>NZ_CP084996.1:0-3559037 GCF_044794305.1 Microbacterium lacus | reverse complement strand
CGCCGCGCTTCCTTGGCCTTCTGAGCAGCTTCGTACTTGAACTTCCCGTAGTCCATGATCTTGACGACGGGCGGCTTCGAGTCCGGAGCCACCTCGACCAGGTCGAGATCGGCTTCCTGAGCCAGACGCAGGGCGACCTCGATACGGACGACGCCGACCTGCTCACCCGCGGGTCCAACGAGGCGGACCTCGGGAACGCGGATGCGGTCATTGGTGCGGGGATCGCTGATGCGGAACTCCTCTTGTGCGGGTGATGGCCACCGCGACACGGATGCGACGCGGGCGATCGAGAAGCAAATTCCACCCGCACGACGCCAGGCGTCGGCTCTGCACCCTAGCTACCCCGACCGCAAGCGGTCGGGGCGGAGTACGTGACCCGGTAGCCTGGAACGGCAAGCGCGGGTGGGATGTGATCCTCTTTCGGTTCGAAGCAGAACGCTCCGAAGCCCGGCCAAGTCTAACAGAATGAGTGGCGTGACTGTAATTCAGGGGAACGACGGTGTCCAGGACGACGATCAGACGCGGGATGCTGCGCGTCAGGCACGCTGGGAAGAGCAAGACCGCGCCGCCTCCGAGGCAACGCGCGACATCGCCGACGTTCCGGCGGTCGAGGTCATCACCACCACCGCTGTGCACCTCCTGAGTGCCGCCGCCGTCAAGGTCGGCCTCGCCGATGACCCCGAAACGCAGAAGGATCTCGACGAAGCGCGCAAGCTGATCAACGCCCTCGCGGGACTCGTCACCGCCGCAGCGCCCGAGATCAGTGACATGCACGCCCGCTCGCTTCGGGACGGACTTCGGTCGGTTCAGCTCGCGTTTCGCGAAGCATCCGTCATTCCCGATCCCATCGGAAAAGGCCCCGGTGAGAAGTGGACCGGTCCGGTCACCTGAGGGTGGAATCCGAGCGCGCGAGCGCGCGGCTGACGGCGGACACGGTATCGGCCACGGCCTGAGCGTCGGTCAGCGCGTTGCTGACCGAGAACCGCAGCACGTCTCGATCGTGCCAGCGCGACGATGAGGCGAACGCGTCTCCGTCGGCGCGCAGTCGCTCCCCCAGTGCACGAGTCGCTTCGTCGGACGCGCACGCGACGCAGACTTGCGTGAACACGACGTCGTTGAGAACGGTGAGCCCAGGAAGCGCAGAAAGCTCGCGCGAGAGGTCCGACGCCGCACGGGCGAGACCGTCGACGAGCGCGTGGACTCCGTCCACTCCCAGCGAGCGCAGCGTCGCCCAGACGGGCACTCCGCGCGCGCGGCGCGACAGTTCTGGCACGCGCTCGTGCGGGTCCGCCGCATCCGAGGTCGTTGCGAACAGATAGCTCGCATGCATGCCCATCGTCGATCGCAGGGCACTGGTGTCGCGGACGATGGCCACACCGCAGTCGTACGGCACGTTGAGCGTCTTGTGCGCGTCACTCGCCCACGAGTCGGCGGTGGCGGCAGCATCCAGCAGGTGTCGCGTTGTCGGACCGGCGGCAGCCCAGAGTCCGAACGCCCCGTCGATGTGCACCCACGCGCCGGCATGCCGCGCTGCCTCGATGGCGTCGCCGAAGGGGTCGAATGCCCCCGAGTGGATGTTGCCCGCCTGCAGGATCACGATCGTCGGGCCCGCAGCCCGCTGCAGTTCGTCCGCAAGCGCGTCGGCCCGGATGCGACCCTCGTCATCGACGGCGATGATCGTCGGAACGCCGAGCCCCAACAGGCTGAGTGCGAGATCCACCGAGCCGTGGCGTTCGGCGCCAACAAACACGCGCACCCGCGGGGCGCCGGTCAGGCCCTGGGCCGCGACATCCCACCCCTCGTTCGCCAGCACGCGCGTGCGTGCTGCCGCCAGACAGGTGAAGTTCGCCATCGTCGCGCCGGTCGTGAACCCCACGTCCGACTCGGGTGGAAGCCCCAGCAGCTCGAGGATCCACCGGCCCGCGATGTCTTCAGCGGCGACGACCCCGGTCGTGACCTCGCGCAGCCCTGCGTTCTGATCCCACGCGGACGTGAGCCAATCGGCGCCCAGCGCGACGGGATACGTGCCGCCCATGACCCATCCGTAGAAGCGCGGCGACTGCGAGACCATCAGCCCCGGCTCGACCGCGTCGGCGAGATGCCGCAGGACCTCGACCGGCTCTTCGCCCATGACCGGGAGTGCCGCGCCGAGCGCGGCTTCGACCTCATCAACCGTCGCGGAGGCCGGAATGTCTCGCTCAGAGATGCCGTGCATCCACCTCAGCGCCGTCAGGTGTGCGGAGTCGAGCACCCGCAGAAGGTCACCGTCGTCAGTCGGTCGGACGTCGTGCTGCACCATCGTGGCCTCCTGCCGACCGACACTCGCTGTCAGCGGTTAGGAGCGACAGTACGCCCGAGTGATACCCGGGCGGCAGGTCAGGACGAGCGGACCAGTTTCACCGTCAACGAGTCCACGAGCACCGCGATGCGGTCGTCGGTGGTCCACTTGCGTGCGAGGCGCGAGAGTACGGCGTCGAGTTCGGATGCTTCGAGCCCGTCGATCAACTCGAGGCATACGATGAGCTCGGGTCCGCGAAGGCGCGCATCCGGATCGCCGGGCGCGACCGAGAGATCAAGGACCGCGAGTTCGCCACCAACACTGCGCTGGAGCGCCTCGAACACTTCGGGCGAGCCGAAGCTGGGCTCCCACGCGAGGCCCTGACCGATCGACCACACGGCAGGGCGACGGATGACGAACTCCGTCTCGGAGGTCGGATCCACCACGATGAGATCGGTGTCATCGTCCGCGGCCGCCAGCGCCGTGCGCACGCCGTCCGCGGGAACCGGGCGGGCCGAAGCATCCCACTTCGCCATAGCGGCGACCGAGGTGAACACCGGGAGCACGCGACGTCCGTCCGGGGAAGCGACGGTGACGATGGAAAGCTCTTGAGTCTTGTCGATCTCGAGACCGTGCGGACCGATACCGTGGTCACCCTTGTCCGCGATCAGCGGGATCAACAGGCGCGCGGCGCGGTAGGCGTCGATCACGTCAACCTGCGTGCCCTCGCCGGCTCGGAAAGCGCTCAGCGCGGCCAGAAGGTCGGGATCGGCGGTTCCGTCGTCGGCGCTGCGGCGGTTCACCTCGAAGCTGCGACCCGCCCACGGTACGCCCGCCGAATCGGCGTGGTGACCAGTGTCGTCACCGGCGCGCCCGTCAGTGTCCGGCGACATCCAACGCCTCGGCGAGCGTGAAAGCGCCTGCGTACAGAGCCTTGCCGACGATCGCGCCTTCGACACCGATCGGCACGAGATCACGCAGAGCCATGATGTCGTCGAGGCTGGAGATACCACCAGACGCGACGACGGGCTTCGTGGTGCGCGACGCGAGCTCGCGCAACAGTTCGAGGTTCGGCCCCTGCAGGGTGCCGTCCTTCGTAACATCGGTCAGCACGTAGCGGCTGCATCCGGCCTCTTCGAGACGGTGGAGGACCGTCCACAGGTCGCCGCCCTCGCGGGTCCAGCCGCGCGCGGCGAGTGTCGTGCCACGCACGTCGAGACCAACGGCAATCAGTTCGCCGTAGCGACCGATGACATCGGCGGCCCACTCGGGATTCTCGAGCGCCGCGGTGCCGAGGTTGACGCGCGCGGCACCGCTCTCGAGAGCGGCCTCCAGCGAGCGGTCGTCGCGGATTCCGCCCGACACCTCGATCTGCACGTGCTTGTACTGCTTGATCACCTTGCGGATGATCGAGGTATTCGTGCCGCGCCCGAAGGCTGCGTCGAGATCAACGAGGTGAATCCACTCTGCGCCCTGCCGGGCCCACTCGCCGGCCGCGTCGACGGGGTCACCGTAGTTGGTTTCGGTGCCGGCCTCACCCTGCGTGAGGCGGACGGCTTTACCGCCCGCGACATCCACAGCGGGCAACAGGATCAGTTCGGGCGTTGACGCGAAATCTTTCATGGCTCCTCGTGCAGGCAAGTCGCGCGCACCGGGTGCGTGCGCGGTAGGCACGAATTCAGAGGGTAGCCCTGCTGAGGCCGTCGAGCCAATTGGACAGTAGCCGGATGCCGGCATCCCCCGACTTTTCGGGGTGAAATTGTGTCGCCGAGAGCGGTCCGTTTTCGACTGCGGCGAGAAATGGTGCGCCGTATGTGCACCACGTCAGCGTGGGTTCGGGGAATGGTGGCATGACCTCGAGTGACCACCTCTGAGCAGCGTACGAGTGCACGAAGTAGAAACGCTCACCCTCGAGGCCGCGGAAGAGTCGCGAACCCGCGTCGGGCTCGACGGTGTTCCAGCCCATGTGCGGCAGAACCGGTGAATCCAACTCGGTCACCGCGCCCGGCCATTCACCGAGCCCTTTTGTGTCGACCCCGCGTTCGACACCGTGCTCGAACATCACCTGCATGCCGACACAGATTCCGAGCACTGCCTGTCCACCCGCGAGCCGACGCTCGATGAGTTCGTCGCCCCGACTCGCGCGCAGCGCGTCCATGACTGCGTGAAATGCGCCGACCCCGGGAACGACAAGACCGTCTGCTTCCATGACGAGCGCACGGTCTGAGGTCAGACGCGCGTCAGCACCCGCAGCATCGAGCGCCTTCACGGCCGAGTGCACATTGCCCGAGCCGTAGTCCAGTACCGCGACGAGCGGCCGTGAACTCACAGCGCGCCCTTCGTGCTGGGGATGCCTTCCACGAGGGGGTCGAGCGCCTTCGCCTGGCGGAATGCGCGGGCGAAGGCCTTGTACTCCGCCTCGGCGATGTGGTGTGGATCACGCCCCGCGAGCAGCGTGAGGTGGACGGTCAGGCCCGCGTGGAAAGAGATGGCCTCGAAAGTGTGGCGCACGAGCGATCCGGTGAAGTGCCCACCGATCAAGTGGAGTTCGAATCCGTCGGGCTCGCCGGAATGCACGAGGTACGGCCGACCACTGATGTCGACGACCGCCTGGGCAAGCGCCTCGTCCAAGGGAACGAGAGCATCGCCGTATCGCGCGATCCCGCTCTTGTCGCCGAGGGCTTCGCGAATGGCCTGCCCCAGCACGATCGAGATGTCTTCAACCGTGTGGTGAGCATCGATATCGGTGTCACCGGATGCACGAACCGTGAGGTCGGTGAGCGAGTGCTTCGCGAAGGCAGTCAGGAGGTGGTCGAAGAACGGCACCGTCGTGTCGATGTGGCTCCGACCTGTGCCGTCGAGGTCGAGTTCGAGTTCGACGGTCGACTCACTGGTCGCGCGCCGGACGGATGCGGTGCGGTGCGGTTGCACGGGGGCGCTCATGCCGCCGAGTCTATCGACGCGAGGGCGTCCAGGAACGCGGTGGTCTCGTCTTCGGTGCCCGCGGTGACCCTGAGGTGGCCCGGGATTCCGATGTCACGGATCAGGACGCCCCGGTCGTACAGCGCCTGCCAGGTGGCCGCCGGGTCGGCGACTCCCCCGAACAGCACGAAGTTGGTCCACGAGTCATACGGCTCGTACCCGAGCGCCTGGATGTTCGCGGTGATCCGGTCGCGCTGCGCGATGATCTCATCGACCATGCTCAGCATGATCGGGGCGTGTCGCAAGGCTGCGGTCGCAGCCGCCTGCGTCAGAGCACTCAGGTGATAGGGCAGACGCACGAGCCTCAGTGCGTCGATGACGGCGGGATCTGCGGCGAGATAGCCGACGCGCGCGCCTGCGAAAGCGAACGCCTTGCTCATCGTGCGCGAGACAATCAAGCGCTCACGGCCGGGCAGCAGTGTCAGAGCGGACGGCGTGCCGTGTGGCGCGAACTCAAAGTACGCCTCGTCCACGACCACGATTCCGTCGGTCGCGTCATAGGCTGCCTCGATCACGTCGATGGTGAGCGGTGTTCCGGTGGGGTTGTTCGGCGCACAGAGAAAGACGACGTCGGCCGCAGCATCCGCAATCTGTTCCGCCGCCCACCCGGCATCGACCGTGAAGTCCGGCGACCTCTCGCCCGAGATCCATTCGGCTCCGGTCCCGCGCGACAGCAACGGATACATCGAGTACGTCGGCGCGAAGCCGAACGCCGTGCGGCCCGGGCCGGCGAACGCCTGCAGAACGTGTTGGAGTACCTCATTCGATCCGTTGGCGGACCAGATCTGATCGTGCGTCAGGCCATGACCGAGGTAATCGGCGAAGCCCTCGCGGAGCGACGTGAACTCGCGGTCGGGATAACGGTTGATCTCGCTCATCGCACGAGCGATCGAGTCGAGGATGTGTTCGGTGACCTCTGCGGGGACGGGATGCGTGTTCTCGTTGACGTTCAGCGCCACCGGAAGCGGCGCCTGCGGAGCACCGTAGGGTTTGAGGCCGCGCAAATCGTCGCGGATGGGCAGATCGTCAAAGCGCACACTCACCCTCGCCATCGTAGATGGCCGTGAGCCCGACGAACCTTCGGCGATGACAGGCTCAGGGCGCCGCGGTATACTCGGCGGGAATTGCGAGCGACTGGCCCGGCTCGAGGACCGGGCTCTCGAGCGCGTTGAGCCGGATGATGTCGTCGACGACATCACGGGGATCGGCCTGAGGCGCGATCTGCTCGGCGATCGACCAGAGGGACTCGCCGTACACGACTGTCACGGTGGCGAAGGCGGTTGCCCCCGCGTTGTCGTCGCGCGAGGCCAACGCTGCTCCACCGCTGATCATCGCGGTTCCGAGAGCGATCGCCGCGGGCAGAGCTGCCGCGGCGAGAAGGACGCGGCGACCGCGAGTGGTGAGCCGAAGCCGTGTCGTACCGAGCGGTTCAGAGACGCTGAGTGCGGTCATGGTGTCCTCCTGGAGTGGGAAGAGGTTCGCAATCGGCACTCGGCCGGGAGAACCGACTGCGAATCTCTGTTCCGAACCTATCTTCGATGTTTTGGGCTGTCAAGTGAGCTCTTTCGGGCCTGGGTATCGAACGCGACACGCGGTTTGCCTAACGCGAGGATCAGGCCGAACCGGATACGGTTTCGATACGGACACCCCACCACGGGCCTCCGACATTCGAAGACAGGAGCTGACGATGAGCGATGCGACAGGACGTGAAAAGCCTCAAACGCGGCGCCGCAAGAGCTTGAGCGACAAGCAGCTCGCGATCCTCGAGGTGATCCAACGATCGATCGCTCGCCACGGCTACCCGCCCAGCATGCGCGAGATCGGCGACGCGGTCGGGCTCAAGTCACTCTCGAGCGTGACGCACCAGCTCAACCAACTCGAGCTCAGTGGTTACCTTCGCCGCGACGCGGGCAAGACGCGTGCAATGGAAGTACTCATCGACCTCCCCGGCACCGCAACCGAGAACCCAGCCGACTCGGCGCCCTCCGTCGGCGATGCCGCAATGGTGCCGCTCGTGGGTCGGATCGCTGCCGGCGTGCCGATCACTGCCGAACAGCACGTCGAAGAGATCTTCCCGCTCCCCCGGCAGCTCGTGGGCAAGGGAGATCTCTTCATGCTGAAGGTCTCGGGCGAATCGATGATCGATGCCGCAATCTGTGACGGCGACTGGGTTGTCGTTCGCACACAGAACACCGCCAACAACGGCGACATCGTGGCCGCGATGCTGGATGACGAGGCGACGGTCAAGACGTTCCGACAGCGCGACGGACACACCTGGCTTCTTCCGCGCAACTCGGCGTTCGAGCCGATCCTCGGCGACGACGCGACCGTCCTCGGCAAGGTCGTAGCCGTGTTGCGGGCCGTCTGAGAGTGACTTTTCGGGTGAGACTCGATCACGGAGGTGTGGGACACCTCGCTTTACCGCCACAATGGCGGCATGAGCGATTCCTCCCCCGCCTCGACTGACCTTCAGGACCTCGCCGCGCGTGTGCGCGAACTCGAAGCCGAGAATGCCCGGCTGACGGAACCGACAACGAAGTCGCCCGACCGCTCGGGCCGCGGGCGTTGGCGCGCCATCGTGTCGGCGCTGGTGATCGTCATCGCGGCAATTCTCGTTCCTGTGTCGATCGTCAGCGCGTGGGCCCGGGTCCAGCTCGTCGAAGAAGATGCGTTCGTCGCCACGCTCGCTCCGCTCGTCGATGATCCTGCCGTCCAGGCGCTCATCATCGATGAGGCAACGGGAGCGATCAACGCGCAGGTCGACTTCGACCAGCTCACAGCGAACGTCTTCGACGGCATCTCCGAGTTGGGCCTCCCGCCGCGCGCAGAGGCCGCGCTCGGACTTCTTCAGGCGCCCGCCGCGGATGGCCTGCGAGGACTCGTCGATCAGACCGTGACCCGTGTGGTGGAGTCGGATGCGTTCTCGGATGTGTGGGCGACGACGACTCGTGCCGCCCACCGCGCGCTCACGACAGCAGCAACCTCCGACGGCGGCGGGCTCGTCGTCAGGACGGAGGACGGCGTCGGCATTCAGCTGGGCGCCGTCGTGGAGCGAGTGAAGTCGAACCTGACCGATCGCGGACTCGGCGTCGCGCAACTCATCCCCGCAGTGGACAGAGTGATCATCATCGGTGAGGGCAACAATCTTGCCCTCATCCGGACCGGGTACGCCCTGGCCTCGGCCGTGGGATGGTGGCTTCCCGTAATCACGCTCGCGCTCTTCGGCCTCGGCATCCTGATCGCTCGCCGACGCAGCACCGCCGTACTGGGGACGGGACTGGGCCTCGCGGTCGGGGCTGGCGCACTCGCGGCGACGCTGTCGATCGGAGCCGCCGCAGCGGGCATCGTCGCGGGAGATCTCGGCATCTCAGCTTCTGCACTCGATGTCATTTACGCGCAGCTCGTCGGCGCGATGCAACAGACTGCACTCGTTGTGATGCTGCTCGGCGTGCTGGTCGCGGTCATCGGCTGGCTCATGGGCGGCTCGTCCCCCGCGCGCGGCGTGCGTACCGCCACCGACAGTCTCAACGACTCCGCCCGCTCGCAACTCGCCGCGCGCGGCGTCAACACCGGCGGCTTCGGCGCCTGGCTGGGTCGCTACCGCGTTCTGGTTCGTACGCTTGTCGCCGTCTTGGCCGTTCTGTGGCTGTTCGCGATGCGCCCCATCTCGATCGGCGACATCGTCCTCGTGTTGATCGTCGCCCTCCTTGTGGGATGGATCTTGGAGCTTCTCCAGCGGCGTGAAGAAATCGACGCGACGGCACTGAGCGAGGTCGACGTTGCGGTCGATGAGCGGGCCGACACCCTGGTGATCGACGAAGCCGACACGCTCGTCCTCGCCGACGCCGACACCCTCGTTATCGAGGGCGCGGCACCGACGTCGAAGGCGAAGCCGAGACCGAAGGCCAAGCCCTAGGCAAGCACCGCCTCGCGCGCGGCGCGCGTTGCCTCCACGATGTTGCGGAGCGATGCAACGGTTTCGTCGTAGCCACGGGTCTTGAGCCCGCAGTCGGGGTTCACCCACACCTGACGGAGCGGTAGCTCGGCCGCTGCGCGCGTGAGAAGCTCGGCGACCTCGGCGACCGACGGCACGCGCGGCGAGTGGATGTCGTAGACGCCGGGGCCGACTCCGTGTGCGAAGCCCGACTCGGCGATATCACCGATAACTTCCCCGCGGCTGCGGGCGGCCTCGATGGAGGTCACGTCGGCATCCAGCGCGGCGATCGCATCGATGACGACATCGAACTCGGAGTAGCAGAGGTGCGTGTGCACCTGCGTCGCGTCCTGAGCGCCGGCAGTCGCGAGACGGAACGAGTCCACCGACCAGGCGAGGTAGTCCGCCTGCGCCGCGCGCTTCAACGGGAGCAACTCACGCAGCGCCGGCTCGTCGACCTGGATGACGGCGATGCCGGCCGCTTCGAGGTCGGCGATCTCGTCGCGAAGCGCCAACGCCACCTGGTTCGCGGTTTCGCTCAGCGGCTGGTCATCGCGGACGAAGGACCAGGCAAGGATCGTCACCGGGCCGGTCAGCATCCCCTTCATCGGCTTGTCGGTCAGCGACTGCGCGAAGCGCGACCACTCCACGGTGATCGGGGTGGGACGTGACACGTCGCCCCACAGAATCGACGGGCGTGTGGCCCGAGACCCGTAAGACTGCACCCAGCCGTACTGGGTGACCGCGAAACCGTCGAGGTTCTCAGCGAAATACTGCACCATGTCGTTGCGCTCGGCTTCGCCGTGAACGAACACGTCGAGCCCGAGATCTTCTTGCAGGTCGACGACCCGGCGAATCTCGTCCCTCAAGAAACCTTCGTACTCGTCAGTCGTGATGTCACCGTTGCCGTGACGCGCCCGTGCGGCGCGAATGTCATCCGTCTGCGGGAACGATCCAATGGTCGTCGTGGGCAACACGGGGAGGTTCAGCGCCCGGTCTTGTGCCGCGACGCGCACGCCGTACTCACCGCGGTCGAAGTCCGCCGGAGCGAGCAGTGCGGTGCGCGACCGCACGGCGTCGATGCGCACGCCCTCCGCCTCCATGCGGTCAGAGAGTGCGGCGGATGCCTCACGCACTGCCGCAGCGATCGTCTCGCGGCCTTCGGTGAGGCCTTGAGCGAGTGTGACGACCTGACCGACCTTCTGGTCGGCGAACGCCAGCCACGACACCAAGCGCGGATCCAGCTCGCACTCGTCTGCCAGATCGTGCGGCACGTGCTGGAGAGACGTCGACGTGCCAACGGAGACGGACGCTGCCCCGAGCGCGCTAAGGGCCTCGACCTTCTGCCAGGCACCAGCGAGGTCTCCTCGCCAGATGTTGCGGCCGTCGATGACACCGCCGACGAGTGTCTTCGACGCCAGCCCCGGCTGGGGGGCGGGGACATCGCCGCGGGCCAGGTCGATGGCGAGCGCCTCGACCGGAGCGGCCGCGAGCGCGGTCCAGGCTTCGTCTGAGAGCTGGGCGTATCCGGCGGCCAAGAGAATCTGCGGGCGGGCGGAAGAAGCCCCGAGGACCGCGTAGGCGCGGGCCGCAGCATCCGCGAGCGCCGCAGGCTCGTACGGAAGGCTTTCGCTGACCAGAGCAGGTTCGTCGAGTTGCACCCAGTCGGCTCCTGCGCGGCGGAGCGCGGCGAGGATCTCGACGTACACCGGCAGGAGGTCATCGAGCCGACTGAGCGGGTCGAACCCATCGGGCGCAGCGCCGCTGGCCTTCGCGAGGGCCAGGAGCGTCACCGGGCCGACCACGACCGGGCGGGTCGTGAAGCCCGCTGCGCGCGCTTCGGACACCTGCTGTGCGAACCGGTTGCTGGAGAGCGAGAACACCGTCTCGGGCCCGATCTCAGGCACGAGGTAGTGGTAGTTCGTGTCGAACCACTTGGTCATCTCGAGCGGGAGGTGATCGCCCTCACCGCGGGCGACGGTGAAGTATGCCGAGAGAGGAATGCTGCCATCGGACGCGCGGAGGTACTCGAACCGTGCGGGCAGAGCGCCGACGGTGAGGGCTGCGTCGAGCACCTGGTCGTAGAACGAGAAAGACTCGGGGATCGACGAGTCGTCCCGGCCGAGGCCCAACTCCGCGAGGCGCACGCGTGTTGCCTCGCGGAGGTCGGCGGCGGTGCGCTCGAGCGTCGCCTCGTCTGCGCGACCGGCCCAGTGGGCTTCGACGGCTCGCTTGAGCTCGCGACGGCGGCCGATGCGCGGGTAGCCGAGGATCGTGCCGGTGGGGAACGCGGTGTTGTCAGTCATCGTCATACCTCAGGAGTTTCGTGGGTTGTGGTCGTGGTGGAGTCGTGCAGAATGTCGGCTTCACGCAGCACGGCGAGAACGGTGCGGTGGTCGTTGAAGGCGTAGAGGTGGACGCCCGGAGCGCCGGCATCGACGACCTCGCGGGCGAGTCGTGCAGCGTGGGTGATCCCGACGGCGCGCTGTCCCTCGGCGGTGGGCTCGACTTGGAGCGCGATCGCGAGGTCGGCGGGCAGCTCTTCGCCACTGAGTTCGAGCACGCGAGTCAGTCGGTTGGGCGAGGTGATCGGCATCATGCCCGGCAGGATCGGGATCGTGACACCGGCCTCGCGGGCGCGCTGAACAAAGCCGAGGTAGACATCGGCGTGGAAGAAGAGCTGCGTGATGGCCAGCGTCGCCCCGGCGGCTTGCTTGGCGAGCAACGCATCGATGTGCTGACGCGGATGCCGCGACCGAGGATGCCCGTTGGGGAACGCTGCGACGGCGATATCCACCTTCGGGGGCGCCTCAACCCGCGCTGCTCCGGGATACCCCGGGATCAGTTGCTCCGAGTACGGCGCGGACTCGGCCTGCACGCGATCGATGAGCTGAACGAGTTGGGCCGCACTCTCGACGTCGCCGAGGAAGATGTCTTCTTCCGCCACGCCGGCGGGTGGATCGCCGCGGAGTGCGAGGAAGCTCGTGATCCCGGCATCCAGAAACTCGCGAATGAGCCGAGTAGCACCCTCGTACGTGTTGCCGATGCAGGTGAGGTGCGCGAGCGGCGCGACATCCGTTGTGGTGAGGATGTGCCGCAGCACCTCAAGCGAGCGACCACCCACGGAACCGCCCGCGCCGTAGGTCACTGAGATGAACCGGGGGCCCGCCTCGGCCATTCGTGCAATGGTCTCGTGCAGAGCGGGTTCCCGGTCGCGCGTGCGCGGCGGGTACAGCTCGAACGAGAACGGCACCGGTGGTGCGGTCAGGTCGATAGACATATCGTGCTCTCGGGGACGATGCGAGGTGGCCGGTCGGCCGCGGGCGACGGGCGGATGCACAGCAACCGGCAGTCATCGCGGGCGGGTGCCGGGCTCGGCTGTCGCTCCGTGCCAGATCAGATCTCGAGCGATCTCATCTGGCGACGATTGCTCCACCGTAGCGGAGCAGTCCCTTGCGTGAATCTCTGTGACGGTCTGTTGCGGCGTTCCGCGCTAGAGCCTGCAGAGCGCGGCCGCAACCCTGTTCCGTTCGCCCTCCGATAGTCGTAGCGTCGAAGGCGTGAGCACTCCGTACGGCACCTGGCCTTCTCCGCTCGCCGCGTCCGCGGTCGCTGCGGCTTCTCCTCGGATCGAAGGCGCCGCATTCGTCGGCGACACGGTGTGGTGGGCCGAGAGCCTGCCCGACGAAGGGGGACGCACCGCGGTGCGTCGACGCTCGAGCTCGGGCGCCATCGTCGATGTGCTGCCCGCGCCGTGGAACGCTCGCTCGCGTGTGCACGAGTACGGCGGTGGCGCCTGGACCGCGGTGGACAGTGAGGGTCTGGCTTTCGTCGAGAAGGGCGACCAGCGCGTGTGGGTGCAGCGCCCTGGCATGGCACCCACACCGCTGACTCCTGAGGGCGGCGGAATGCGATTCGGTGGACTGAGCTGGCAGTCGGGACGCCTACTTGCCGTTCGCGAAGTTCACGGAGGCACTTCGGTGCCGCCGCGAGACCTCGTCGAGATTCCCCTCGATGGGAGTGCGGCCGACGATGCCACGGCCATCAGCCAGCTCGTCGCTGACAGCAACTTCCTCGCGCAACCGGCGCTGTCGCCCGACGGCGATCGAGTGGCCTGGGTCGCTTGGGATCACCCCGATATGCCGTGGGACCGCACCGAGGTGCGTGTGGGCCGGATCCACGACGGGGTCGTCGCGGAGTGGTGCACGGTCGCCGGCGGTGACTCCGCGCCGCTTCAGCCGATGTGGTTGACCGAGGATGATCTCGTTTTCGTCGACGATGACTCGGGCCGGTGGAACCTCACGCGGGTGCACCTTTCAGCCGAGCTCCCTCGCAGTCCCATCGCACCGTTCGACGCCGACACGGGTGGCCCGCTCTGGGTGCTGGGAGCGCGCTGGTATCACCGGCTCGAGGACGGCCGCATCGTGGCGATCCGCACGAACGGCGTCGACGAAATCGTCGTCGTCGACCCGACCTCCGGCGAGGTGCAGACGCTCGAGCTGCCGGTCTCGTCGGGTTGCAACCTCGAGGACGTGCGCGGAACGCGGGTGCTGATCAGCGGTTCCGGACCGACTTCTCCCCCGGCTCTCTGGCTTGTCGACATCGACGACCCGTCGTCGGCACAGCCCGTGCGAGGCGGCACATTTCCGTGGGATGCCGAATGGATGCCGCAACCCCGTGCCGTCACCTACCCCGGGCCGCACGGCCCGGTCCACGCCTTCGAGTACGCGCCGAGCAACCCCGGGGCATCGGCACCTGAGAACGAGAAGCCGCCCTACGTCGTGCTCGTACACGGCGGGCCCACGGCGCACGTCGGGCCTGCGGCATCCGGCAAGATCGCATACCTCACCAGTCGCGGAATCGGCGTCCTCGATGTGAACTACGGCGGATCATCGGGCTACGGTCGCGCGTACCGCGAGCGCTTGCGCGGAGAGTGGGGCGTAGTCGATGTCGACGACGTCGCCGCAGCCGCGAGGGGCCTCGCTGAGTCCGGCACGGCCGACCCCGCGCGTATCGCGATCGCGGGCGGCTCGGCGGGCGGATGGACGGTGCTCGCCGCCGTCACGCGCACCGACGCTTTCGCCGCGGGTATCTCGCGCTACGGCGTGGGTGACGCGCGGGCGTTGGCCGCCGATTCGCACGACTTCGAGGCGCGGTACCTCGACGGGCTGATTGGTCCGCTCCCGGAGGCCGAGAAGATCTACGTCGAACGTTCTCCCCTGACTTACCCCGAGCGCTTCCGCGTACCCCTGCTCCTCCTGCAGGGAGCAGAAGACGCGGTGGTACCGCCCTCTCAGTCCGAGGCCATCAGAGACGCGCTGACGGCCCATGGGGTGCCACATGCGTACGTGCTCTACGAAGGTGAAGGGCACGGATTCCGGGGCGGTCAGACCATGATCCACGCCATAGAGACCGAACTGGCGTTTCTCGGCGCGGTATTCGGGTTCGACCCACCGGGGGTCGACCCGATCACCCTCGAGTGAGCGGCAACCTGAAGCGCGCTAGATCGTGAAGGGCGCGAGATCGGCCGCGAGACGCTCGCCGACGTAGGCGTGCAACGCGGTGCCGCCCTCTTCGTGTGACTGCTCGAGGATATGACCGGTCTCGTGGGCGGCAGAGATCAAGTCTCCACGGTCGTAAGGCACCAGCGCCCGCACCTCGACGGCCGGAAGCGGCAACGCCTCTTCGATTGCCGTGCGCAGCTCTTCGATTCCCTCGCCCGTGCGTGACGACGCGAACAGCGCCTTGGGCTCGAGCCCTCGCAGCAGGAGTCGCGCGTCGTCGTCGAGAAGGTCCGACTTGTTGAACACCACGATCTCGTGCGTCCCCCGCGCACCGACATCACCGATGACATCCCGCACGGTCGCCAACTGCGCGGCCGGGTCAGGGTGTGAGCCGTCGACGACATGCAAGATCACATCGGCATCACCCACCTCCTCGAGTGTCGAGCGGAACGCCTCGACGAGCTGGTGCGGCAGGTTGCGGACGAAGCCGACCGTATCGGTCAGGGTGTAGACGCGACTGTCGGCGGTCTGCGTGCGACGAACGGACGTGTCGAGCGTTGCGAACAGCGCGTTCTCGACCAAGACACCCGCGCGCGTCAGGCGGTTGAGCAGACTCGACTTGCCGGCATTGGTGTACCCCGTTATCGCGACGGCGGGGATCGTATTGCGCTTGCGCTCAGCACGTTTGGCGTCCCGTGCCGGGGCGAAGTCGCGGATCTGACGACGCAGCAGCGCCATCTTCGTGCGGATACGGCGGCGATCGAGCTCGATCTTCGTCTCACCGGGGCCGCGGGAGCCCATACCGGCTCCACCGGCACCGACCTGGCCACCAGCCTGGCGGCTCATGGAGTCACCCCAACCGCGCAGGCGCGGGAGCAGATACTCGAGCTGGGCGAGTTCGACCTGGGCCTTGCCTTCGCGGCTCTTGGCGTGCTGGCTGAAGATATCGAGGATCACGGTGGTGCGGTCGATGACCTTGACCTTGACGACGTCCTCCAGGGCGCGCCGCTGGCTGGGTGCAAGCTCGGTGTCGGCGATGACCGTGTCGGCGCCGAGCGCCACCACGATGTCGCGAAGTTCTTGCGCCTTGCCGCGTCCGACATAGGTCGCGGGATCCGGATGCGGCCGCCGCTGCAGTACGCCATCCATCACGACAGCGCCGGCCGTCTCGGCGAGAGCGGCAAGCTCACGCAGAGAATTCTCGGCGTCTTCGGTCGACCCTTGAGGGTGCACACCCACCAGGATGACGTTCTCGAGTCGCAGCTGTCGGTACTCGACCTCGGTGACGTCCTCGAGCTCGGTCGAGAGCCCGGGAACGCGACGCAGGGCGGCACGCTCTTCGCGGTCCCACTGATCGCCATCGCTATCGCCGTGCGCGACGGTCGCGCTGTCCTGCAACGCCTGTGCCTGGCCGAACACCGTCACACCGGACCGCGCATCGGCGCGCGAGAGCACCCGATCGACGGGATCCGTCGTCGAGTCTTCGGTACTGAGGGTGGTATCGGTCATGTTTTCCTTTCAGAACGACCTGCCCGAATGGGCTGGTCGAAGCATCCGTAAACTCTAGCCTCCCGCGCCGGGACGCTCCTCCGCTACGCTCGACACCCATGGGGAGTGACCATTACTTCAGCGCGTCACCCGCAAGTGCCGAGAATCTCCGCCGTATCCGTGTGAACCTTGCCGGTCGCGACGTCGAGATCACGACTGCGGGTGGAGTGTTCAGTCCGGACCATGTCGATTCGGGCACAGCGGTACTGCTGGCCAATACGCCGCCTGCTCCCGCAGGAGGAAACCTGCTCGACCTCGGAAGCGGGTGGGGCCCGATCGCCTTGTCTCTGGCGATGGAATCCCCGCACGCGACCGTGTGGGCGGTGGATGTGAACGAGCGGGCCCTTGACCTGGTGCGTCGGAACGCGTCGTCGTTGGGCCTCACAAACATCAACGCCGCGCTCCCCGACGATGTTCCCGAAGACCTGACGTTCCGCAGCATCCGTTCGAATCCCCCTATCCGCGTGGGCAAGAACGAGCTGCACGGGCTACTCGAGCGATGGATCCCGCGCTTGGATGAGCGATCGGATGCCTGGCTCGTCGTGCAGCGCAACCTCGGTTCTGATTCCCTCCAGCGGTGGCTCACCGCGAGCTTCACTCCCGGTTACTCGGTGCACCGCGCGGCGACCGGTCGCGGATTCCGCGTGCTCAAAGTGCGCAGGCACGGCTTTCCGCCGACTTCGCCCCTCGACATTGTGGGTGAGTGACGCGCAGGGGGCGGTCAGGCGAGGGTGATCTCGCCCGAGAAGACGAGGGTCGCGGGCCCCGACAGGAGCACATGCCCGTCAGTCATCCGCACGCCCAGCGTGCCGCCCGGCACGGCAACGGTCCACTGATCGGGTGCGGCAGACCCCGCCCATTCGCGAACCGCGAGCGCGGCAGCCGCGACACCCGTGCCACAGCTCAACGTCTCACCGACACCGCGTTCGAACACGCGCATCCGGATCGTCCCGACGCCTTCGTGCACCAACGGATCCGCAGGCACGACGAACTCGATGTTCGCTCCGTTCGGCGGCTCAGGATGCACCTGCGGCCGGACGTTCAGGTCGAGATCGTCGAGCTCTGCGAGGTCGGGAAGAGCGACAACGATGTGCGGGTTGCCGACATCGATGCCGAGCCCAGGGCGCGGAGCGCCGATACCCCGAGCACGCACGAGCACATCGGAGGTGTCGACGGTCCACGTGCCGAGGTCGACCTCGAACCCCAGGTCACTGCGGGTGATGGTCTTCACCCCCGCACGCGTGCCGATCGGCAGTGGTCCGTCGTCGAGACTCGCCCAGCCTGCGTCGACGAGATAGCGCGCGAACACACGGATGCCGTTGCCGCACATCTCTGCCGCGGAGCCATCCGCATTGCGGTAGTCCATGAACCACTCTGCTCCGGGTGTGCGCGCGCCTTCTGCGATCGCGGTCGACCGAACCACGCGGAGAATGCCGTCGCCGCCGATGCCGAATCGACGGTCGCACAGCACCGCGACCTGATCGTCAGAGAGCACGAGCTCACCATCCGGGTCAGGGATGACGACGAAGTCGTTTCCGGTGCCGTGGCCCTTGGTGAATGCGACGGTCTGCGGCATGCGAACAGTCTATGACCGGGTTTCGGCGTCACGTTGCGCGAGCAGTTCGCTCGCCGGATGCCCAGGCTCCACCCACATCACACCGTCATATCGCCGAAACCATGACACCTGCCGCCGGGCATACCGACGAGTGAGCGCTTGCGTTTCTGCAATGGCGTCGGCCTCGGTCAGCGCACCGGTCAACTGGCCCAGCGCCTGGGCGTATCCAATCGCTCGGCGTGCGGTGACGCCGCTGTCAAGTCCTTGCGGCAGCAGAGCCTTCACCTCTGCGAGCAGGCCGTCGTCCCACATGTGTGTGACGCGCTGGTCCAACCGTTCGACGAGCACCTCGCGGGGCACCGACACCCCGATGATCGCGGTCTGCGGGTACCAGAGCACCGGCGCCTCCGGAAGTTCGGCGCCGTACGTCTGCTCCCCCATCGCCAGGATCTCAAGCGCTCGCACGATGCGGCGACCGTTGCGAGGATCGACTCGAGCGGCCGTGTCCGGGTCGAGCCGGCCGAGTCGCTCGAACAACACGCCCGGCCCGTGCGTCTCGAGCTCGGCCTCGAGCTCGGCGCGTAGCGCCGCATCTCGCGGCGGAAATCGGAAGTCGTAGAGCACAGCCGACACGTACAGGCCCGAGCCGCCTACGAGGATCGCGTCGGCCCCGCGAGCGTGAATCTCGGCAATCGCTGTGCGCGCGGCATCCTGATACCAGGCGACAGCCGCTTCGTCGGTGACGGCCAGCGCGTCGAATAGATGATGACGGATGCCGCGGCGTTCGCTCTCAGGAAGCTTCGCGGTCCCGACATCCATGCCGCGGTACAGCTGCATCGCGTCGGCGTTGACGATCTCTGCCTCGCGGCCGTTCGACTTCAGCTCTTCGGCGAGGTCGAGCGAGAGCGCGGTCTTTCCCGTTCCCGTGGCACCGACGATCGCCCAAAGCGTGGGCACCGACATGTGTCAGACGCCGATGCGCAGCGTGGGCAGGCCGAGCGACACGGCGCCTTTCTCACCCGACGCGGGAGTCGGCACCGCGCACGACTCGGACTGTGTGCGATCCCACGCGTCGCCGGCGCGCGTTTTGCGAATGCGGAGCGGGCTACCGTCGACCGAATCGGCGAGCAGATGGAACGGTGCGGCGTGGGTGACCACGACCGAGACAACATCGCCGGGTCGCGGCACGGCCGACCCTTCGGGGACTTCGAAGTGCACCAGTCGGTTGTCTTCGGCGCGACCGGTCAGGCGATGGGTCGCGGCATCCTTCTTGCCCTCACCCATCGAGACGAGCACGTTCACTTCGCGACCGACCTGGGCCTCGTTCTCTTCGAGGCTGATACGGTCCTGCAACGCCGCGAGGCGTTCGTAGCGCTCCTGGACGATGTGCTTGGGCACCTGGTCGGGCATGGTCGCCGCAGGCGTTCCCTCGCGGATCGAGTACTGGAACGTGAAGGCGCTGGCGAACCGGGCCTGCTCGACCACGCGCAACGTCTCTTCGAAGTCTTCGTCGGTCTCGCCGGGGAAGCCGATGATGATGTCGGTCGTGATCGCGGCGTTCGGGATACGGTCGCGCACACGGTCGAGGATGCCGAGGAACTTGTCGCTACGGTACGAGCGACGCATCGCCTTGAGGATGCGGTCACTGCCCGACTGCAACGGCATGTGCAGCTGCGGCATGACCGCAGGAGTTTCGGCCATCGCGTCAATGACGTCATCGGTGAACGCGGCCGGGTGCGGGCTTGTGAAGCGGATGCGCTCAATACCCTCGATCTGACCCGCGGCACGAAGCAGCTTGCCGAAGGCCTCGCGGTCGCCGAACTCGACTCCGTAGGAGTTCACGTTCTGACCGAGCAGGGTCACTTCGATGGCGCCGTCGTCAGCCAGCAGGCGAACTTCGTTCAGGATGTCGCCGGGACGACGATCCTTCTCTTTGCCGCGAAGGCTCGGCACGATGCAGAACGTGCAGGTGTTGTTGCACCCCACCGAGATCGACACCCAGCCGCTGTATACGCTGTCGCGCTTGGTGGGAAGAGTCGAGGGGAAGACTTCGAGCGACTCGAGGATCTCGAGTTCAGCCTCATCATTGTGGCGGGCGCGCTCGAGGAGGCTCGGAAGAGAGCCCATGTTGTGGGTGCCGAAGACGACATCCACCCACGGCGCCTTGTCGAGCACGGCCTGCTTGTCCATCTGGGCCATGCAGCCGCCGACGGCGATCTGCATGCCTTCGTGCTTGTCTTTACGGGACTTGAGGTGCCCCAAAGTGCCGTACAGCTTGCCGGCGGCGTTGTCACGCACGGCGCACGTGTTGATGACCACGACATCGGCTTCGGCACCTGCCTCAGCGGCAACGTAGCCTGCGCTCTCGAGCGAGCCGGAGAGCCGCTCGGAGTCGTGGACGTTCATCTGACACCCGAAGGTGCGCACCTCGTAGGTGCGTGCGCGTCCCGATGCGTCGCGCGCCGCGGTGGAGGGCGCGATGATCGTGGGGGTACCGGCGAGAAGAGTCATGATCATCCGATTCTACCGGCCGTCCGCCGCGTGCTCGCTGGGCGGCGCCGCAGGCAGATCGTCAGCGGATGCGCGATCGAATTCTGACAGCTGCGAGCACTGTGGACACGATCGCAAGGACGACCAGCGCGCCGACGGCAAAAGACGCCGGGACCATCCACTCCCCGACGAAGGCATCGATGCCGTACGTTGCGCGAATCTGTTCGTCGGCCAGCGAGACACCTCCCGTCATCGTGGGAAGCGTTTCTGCGGTGAACTCTCGTCGCAACAGCATGCCTGCTTGCCCGAATGGGAGGGCATTGATGAAATTGGCGACGCCGGAGGGGAGTGAACCCACCGGGATGAAGGCGCCTGCGATGAATCCGAGCACTGTACCGACGATCGTGGCCAACGCCGAGAACGCACCAGCGGTGTTCAGAAACGAAACGGCGAACGCCGAGAGCGCCGTGAAGGCCGCGCAACACAGCACGGAGATAGCCGCGATGCGCAGGAGCACGTCGGCGGTCAGCCAGACGCCGTCGACGAGGCCGAGGTAGATCACGCTGAGCACGAGGACGATGAACGTCATGATGAGCGAGACCACGACCGCGGCGATCATGTAGCCGAGGACGATCTGCCCGCGCTTGATGGGTGAGACCAGGAAGTCGCGGAACCGTCCCGATTGTGTGTCGTCTACGAGAACCGAGAGCGCGCCGAGTCCTGTAGTGATCGTCGTGAGGAGGATGATTCCCGCGAACATCCAGCTGTCGACGAAGGCCTTGACCGAACCTTCGGGGGCATCGGGGAACGCCTGCTCGAGGGCCTGCGTCTGCAGGTTGCTGAGGAAGAGCGTGTACAGAACGAAGAGCACGATCGCGCCCAGGAGCGAGAAGAAGACGTTGAAGCGATCGCGGAAGAACAGTCTCAGGTTGCGCAGGACGATACCGCGGACGACGTTCACGCGGCCGCCGTGCCATCTGCTGCTTCGTCGACTGCACCGCTGCGGCCGGTCAGCGACAGGAAGACATCATCCATCCGCCCGTGACGAAACTCGAAGTCTCGGACGGCCTCACCATGCGCGGCAAGGATTGCGCGCGCCGTGTCGGAATCAGGCACCGGAACAAGGATGACGTCGTCGGCAGGTTCTGCAGTGACGCCGTGCTCTGCGGCGAGGCGGATGAGCCCCGCAGGTTCTGATGTGGTGACGGTCAACACGCTCCGACTATGCGTTGCGCGAAGCTGCGCGGGTGTCCCGTCGGCGATGATGCGACCCGCATCGATGATGCACACGCGATCGGCCTCTTCTGTCTCTTCCATGTAGTGCGTGGTGAGGAACACCGTGAGACCGGTCTGACTTCGGAGCTCTTGCACCGTGCGCCAGACGACCGCTCTGCTACCCGGATCGAGGCCTGCTGTTGGTTCGTCAAGGAAGAGGATCTCAGGCTCGTGAAGGAGTGCACGGGCAATGTCGACCCGACGGCGCTGCCCGCCGGAAAGGCGCCCGTATCGTCGCCCCAAGAACTCGCCGAGCTCGACGAGTTCGGCGAGTTCGTTGATGCGGGATGCGGTGGCCCGACGTTCGAGGCCGGCAAATGTCGCGCGGAGTGCCAGGTTCTCGCGCACAGTGAGTTCCGGGTCCAGGAGCGCGTCCTGAAAGACCACGCCGATCGCGGAGCGCACCTTCTCACCGTCGGAGCGGACGTCGTGCCCCGCGACCCGAACAACGCCTGCGTCGAAGGGAAGGATCGTGGTGAGGCATCCGATCGTTGTCGACTTTCCCGCCCCGTTCGTTCCCAGGAACGCGAAAACATCACCACGCTCGACGGCGAAGCTCAAGTCATCGACCGCAGTCAACTGACGGTACTTCTTCGTCAGTCCCTCGACCTCGATGGCCATTGGCCGTCTCCTCGTGCGCATGGGACCAACCTATCTGCGAGAAGGATTGGCGTTGCGAGCTTCAGGCCTCATCCAGCACCTGGCGCGCCGCGGTCATCGCCACGGATCCGCCGTAACCTCGACGAGCGAGCTGACCGATCAGCCGACGCAACGCAGCCTGCCGATCGACACCGCGCAGCGAGTACGCCTTCGACCGCGCGAACTCGAGCGCGCGTTCGGCGTCGTCGTCGGGAAGGGCGGAGATCGCGGCATCCGCCACATCGCGAGGGATGCCACGCTTTGCGAGTGTCTGCGCGATCACGTTGCGTCCCTGGCCCTTGCGGTCCACACCGGCGTGAATCAGTTGATCGGCCAAGGCCGCGTCACCGAGATAACCGCGCGCCTCGAACCGAGCAAGAAGGTCATTGATGGCTTGTGGCGAGAGATCGCGCTCGGCCACGATCGCTCTCGCCTCTCTCACTGAGAGCGACCGCATGCGCAGACGCTTCAACAGCGCCGTCTCTGCGATCTCGAGTTCGATCGAGCCACACTCATCGAATGCGTCCTCCGAGTCGAAGGCATCGTCATCGTCGTCCACGTCATGCCAAGTGGAACGCCAGGGCGCGGGAGCGACCGTCGCGGGCGCTTCATGCGCCCCGCCGAACAGCGGGATGACGGGGGCGAGACCGACCGACTCGTCGGCCGATCGGTCTCGCTCGCGTGTCATTGTTCGGTCGCCGATCGCTCAGTCGTCTCGAACAGCGACATCACGCGGGGCGGCGCGCCGCGAGCTCGTCGGACGCGGGGGTCTCGACGAAGGTGGGCTTGCCGATGCCGAGCTTCGCTTTGATCTTCGATTCGATCTCGGCCGCTACGTCTTCGTTCTTGATCAGGAACGAACGAGCGTTCTCTTTACCCTGACCGAGCTGTTCGCCGTCGTAGGTATACCACGAGCCCGACTTCTTGACGATCTCGTGCTCGACGCCGAAGTCGATAAGGCTGCCCTCGCGGGAGATGCCGGTGCCGTAGAGAATGTCGAACTCAGCTTGCTTGAAGGGCGGTGCCATCTTGTTCTTGACGACCTTGACGCGGGTACGGTTACCCACCGCCTCAGTGCCGTCCTTCATCGTCTCGATGCGGCGGATGTCGAGGCGCACGGACGCGTAGAACTTGAGTGCCTTACCGCCGGCGGTGGTCTCGGGCGAGCCGAAGAACACGCCGATCTTCTCGCGCAGCTGGTTGATGAAGATCATCGTGGTGTTGGTCTGGTTGAGCCCACCGGTCAACTTGCGGAGCGCCTGCGACATGAGTCGGGCCTGCAGGCCGACGTGCGTGTCGCCCATCTCGCCCTCGATCTCGGCCTTGGGCACCAGGGCCGCGACCGAGTCGATGACGATGAGGTCGATCGCACCGGAGCGGATCAGCATGTCTGCGATTTCGAGCGCCTGCTCGCCCGTGTCGGGTTGAGAGACGAGCAGGGCATCGATGTCGACACCGAGCTTCTGCGCGTAGTCGGGGTCGAGCGCGTGCTCAGCGTCGATGAAGGCCGCAATTCCGCCAGCACGCTGTGCGTTCGCAATCGCATGCAACGTCAATGTGGTCTTACCCGACGACTCCGGGCCGTAGATCTCGATGATGCGGCCGCGCGGGAGTCCGCCGATACCGAGCGCGACATCCAGCGCGATCGAGCCGGTGGGGATGACCTCGACCGGAGCACGCTCATCGGAACCCAGGCGCATGACCGAGCCCTTTCCGAACTGCCGGTCGATCTGTGCGAGGGCTGACTCGAGGGCCTTCTCGCGGTTTTCGGGTGAGGGCATGACGTGCTCCTTAGACTCGCGTTCCGTCGCCTGTAGGCTGTCGCGTTCCACCCCGGATGGGACGGATGCTACGACAAGGCGTGAGGTGTCGTTCGACGTTGTTCACGCTACGGAGGGGCTCCGACATCCTTCGCCAGATCGACCCGCATCGGTGGACAACATCTCCTCGATACCTACTGTGCAGGAGCCTATGCGGCTTTCGAACAGACGTTCTATGCGACACGCCGCGTCATGCGGCAGGAATCAGCCGCGCTTGGGCTCCAGCCGGCCCGCGCCGTAACGGCGTTCGAGTGGCACGTCGGTCGCGGCGCAGAGCGCCAGCCAGACCTCGCGCGGCGAAACGCCCGCGGCGATCGCCTGATCGGCCGTGAGGTCTCCCAGAGAGGGGAGAACCAGATCGACCGTCAGCGACGACGCCCGTCCGCCGAACTCGTCCTGAACGGCGCGCTCGAACTCGCTACGACGCACGACGCGTCAGCGCAGCGACAGTTCGGAGCCGACTTCGGCGACGAGGTCGTCCGGCACGACGTCCGGGAAGACCTGAACACCCTCGAGAACCGAGATACGATCGCCGACCTCGCGCATGATGATCGAGATGGGCACATCGAGCGCCTCGGCAACCGAAGCGAGGATCTCGCTGGATGCTTCTTTCTGACCGCGCTCTACCTCGCTGAGGTAGCCGAGAGCCACGCTGGCGCGGCTGGCTACCTGGCGGAGGGTACGGCCCTTCTGCTGGCGAAAGTCGCGAAGCACTTCGCCGATCTCTTGTCGAACCAGGATCATTGTGGGCCCCCTCCCCTGTGATTCCGCCGTTGTCTGGGTGGACAACAGTACAACACCGACATGCTTCAATCTAATCCCGCGGGCTGGGGAATGGGTGGGAATCGCCGAATGTAACCGACCCGAAACACGCTCTGTTCCCGATTACGCAAAGAAGTTCTGCCAGAGATTCCGGATGCCTCACACCACCGCGAGCGCAAGACCGAGCGCGGCATCCATCGCCTGCGTACGAATCTCAGCCCGCGACCCGGTAAGCAGCAACCGCTTGACACGCGTGCCTTCGCCAGTGGACACAGCGACATAGACCGTCCCGACGGGCTGACCGTCCTGAGGATCTGGCCCGGCCACGCCGGTCGTGGCGATCCCGACTTCGGCGGCAGCATCCGCCCCTCCAAGAGCGCCACGCACGCCCTCTGCCATCTGACGCGCGACCTCGGGATGTACCGCACCAGAGGCGGCCAAGAGTGCTGCGTCGACGCCGAGGAGCGTGTGCTTGACCTCGGTGGCGTAGGCGACGACCCCCCCGCGCACGACCGCCGATGCGCCGGGAACGGAGACGAGTTCGGCGATCACCATTCCGCCGGTCAACGACTCAGCGACCCCGACAGTCCAGCCGCGCTTGATCAGCCGTGCGATCAGCGCGGCTGCATCGGTCACGCCCGCTTCTTCCGAGCTGCGCGCACCTCGGTGACGATGTAGTCGATGCCACTTGCGATCGTGAGGATCACCGCGATCGCCATCGTGACCCCGTTGACCCAGTGGATCCATTCGCCGACGATCGTCCAGAGCGGCAGGAGAGCGAGCGAGAGCGCCACGCCTTGAGCGAGGGTCTTGAGCTTACCCATCCACGCGGCGGCCAGAACATGGTCGCTCACGACCATGAAGCGGTAGACCGTGATGCCGATTTCGCGGATGAGCACGATGATCGTGACCCACCAGGGCAGCTCGCCCAGGATCGAAAGCCCGATGAACGCGAAGCCGGTGAGCACCTTGTCGGCGATCGGATCGAGGAGCTTGCCGAGGTCGGTGACGATCTCGTACTTGCGAGCAATCCACCCGTCGATACCGTCGGTCGCGATCGCGACGATGAAGAGCACGGCAGCCCACCACCGGACTGGCCCGTCCGCTCCCCCGTCGGCGAGCAGCATCCACAGAAAGACCGGCGCGCACAGGATGCGCACGATCGTGATCGCGTTGGGCAGCTGCCGCGGAACGGCCATCAGTCACGTCCCGTCAGGCCCCAGGCGTCTTCGTCGCCCTCCGACTCGACAACCGGCAGTCCGTCGAACTGGGCCTCGACAGCGTTGGCGCCGTAACCGTCGCCAGCCGGGGCATCATCGCCCGCATCGTCTCCGCGCAGACGCGCGAGCACGGCGGGAAGTTGTTCGTTGGTCACCAGCACGTCGCGGGCCTTCGAACCCTCCGAGGGGCCGACGATCTCGCGGGACTCGAGCAGGTCCATGAGGCGCCCGGCCTTCGCGAAGCCGACGCGGAGCTTGCGCTGCAGCATCGAGGTCGACCCGAATTGCGTCGAGACGATGAGTTCGGTCGCCGCGAGCAGAAGCTCGAGGTCGTCGCCGATGTCGGCATCGACCTCTTTCTTCGGCGCCACGACCGCAACCTCGCGGTACTCAGGTCGCGCCTGGGCGGTGACGTGCTTGACGACCTTCTCGATCTCGGCCTCGCTGACCCACGCACCCTGTACGCGGATCGATTTCGAGGTGCCCATCGGGAGGAACAGCGCGTCGCCCTGACCGATCAAGCGGTCGGCTCCGGGCTGGTCGAGGATCACGCGGCTGTCGGTGACGCTTGTGACCGCGAACGCGAGCCGCGATGGCACGTTGGCCTTGATCAACCCGGTCACGACGTCGACCGACGGACGCTGTGTGGCGAGGACGAGGTGGATGCCGCTCGCACGAGCAAGCTGCGTAATGCGAACAATCGAGTCTTCGACGTCGCGCGGCGCGACCATCATGAGGTCGGCGAGCTCGTCCACGACCACTAGCAAATACGGATACGGCTTGAGCACGCGCTCACTGCCGACGGGAAGATTCACTTCACCCGCGACGACCGCGCGGTTGAAATCGTCGATGTGTCGATAACCGAACGACGCGAGGTCGTCGTACCGCATGTCCATCTCTTTGACGACCCACTGCAGCGCTTCGGCGGCCTTCTTCGGGTTGGTGATGATGGGCGTGATCAGGTGCGGGACGCCCGCGTAGGACGTCAACTCGACCCGCTTCGGGTCGATCAGCACCATGCGCACCTCGGAGGGCTTGGCGCGCATCAGGAGGCTTGTGATCATGGAGTTCACGAAGCTCGACTTGCCCGAGCCGGTGGAACCAGCCACGAGAAGGTGAGGCATCTTCGCGAGGTTCGCGACGACGTAGCCACCGCCGACGTCTTTGCCGACACCAATCGTCATCGGGTGAGTGCTCGCGGCGGCCGCCTGCGAGCGCAGCACATCGCCGAGCGTCACCATCTCGCGGTCGACGTTGGGGATTTCGACACCGATGGCGCTCTTGCCCGGGATGGGAGCCAGAATACGGACCTCGTTGGATGCCACGGCATACGCGATGTTGTTGGTCAAGGCGGTGATCCGCTCTACCTTCACGCCGGGGCCCACCGAGATCTCGTACTGGGTCACTGTCGGGCCGCGCGAGAACCCGGTCACACGCGCATCGATCGCGAACTGGTCGAGAACGCTGGTGATCGCCCGGACGGTGTCGTCGTTGGCCTGCGACCGAGTCTTGTGCGGAGTGCCCTCGGCGAGTGCCGCCACCGACGGGAGCCGATACGGCGCCACGGACGATGTGCGCTCAGCATCCGTCCCCATCCCCGTAAGGCCGGGCAGCATGCCGTCCTCGAGAGGATCTTGATCGGAGTCGTCGCGGAGCGAGGTGTCTTCGCGTCGAGCGGACTTCTTGCGGCCGGGGGTCGCGATGACCTCGGTCAGTGCGTCGGGTGCGGGCAGAGGCGGCGGAGTCGCCAGGACCTGGTCGAACCCGCCCTGCACTGCACCGGGGGGCAAGAGTTCCGTGAGGTCCTGCGAACCGATTCCCTCGGCGGGGTCCGTCTCGCGGCCGGTCTTGTTGCGCCGCCAGAAGGGCAGTGAAGCGTCGCCTTCGCCGCCGTCGAAAGACGGCCCGGATGTCTTTTCGGCAGGGTCAGGACGTTCCGCGTCGAACATCCATGCGTACAGATCGCCGAGGCGGCGCCCGATGCGGTTCGGTGGCGTCTTGGTGATGATCAAGACGCTGAGGGCAGCGAACAGCCCGAGGACGATGTACGCGCCGATATCGGTGATCAGCAGGGCCAGCGGTTCACCCAGCATCCATCCGAAAAGTCCGCCAGCTTCACTGAGGGCGGGGAGACCCTCGTTCGGCTGCGGACGACCGCCGGCGATGTGGCAGAAGCCCGCAATGGTCAGGATGAAAAGCGCGAAGCCGATGCCGATGCGCCCGTTGTCGTGCACAGAGGACGGATGCCGGAACATCCATCCCGCCAGCAACAGGAGGAGCACCGGCAGAATGAAAGCCTCACGACCGATCAGGGCTCCGGCGGTGTAGGCGCTGATCGTCTTGGCGACCTCGTTGCCGATGAGGAACCACTCGACGACAGCGCCGGCGATCGCGAGGAGGACGAGCAGGAACGGGAAGCCGTCGCGCCGCTGGTCTTTCTCCAGCGTCTCGGGGCCGAACGCGCGAAAGAGCCCGCCCGTCGCGTGAGCGAGGCCCAGCCACCCCCGGACGATCACCGGCGGTTTGTCGCTCTCGCCGACGTAGCGCTTGGGTGCGGGCTCGGGTTTGCGCGCGCGCGAAGATGATGCCCCTGCGGGCGCGCGACCACTCTTGGTCGGGCTAGAGCTCCTGGCCATTCCCCCACGGTAGGCCCGGGCCCCGACTTTTCGCGGGAGCGACTCGGACTCTCAGCGCAGGCGCTTGACCATCGTGTCGCGGCCGATTCCGCTTTGGGTGACTGCGAAACCCTCGCTGCGGTAGAGCGACACGGCGAAGTTGCCGCGCTCGACACTCAAGCTGATGCGCGCGAAGCCTGCGCTAGCGGCGTGCTCGCTCAGCCGTTGCAGAAGTGTGCGTCCCACTCCGTGCGCACGCCAGATCGGCCGCACACCGATGATGAGTTCGGGCACGCCGGTGCCGACATAGCCGAACCCGGGATCGCTGCGGGGAAGCATCCGGTACCACGCCGCACCGATCGGTTCACCCTGATCGTCGACGGCGACGAAGCCGGCATCGCTCGGGCGCATCCACCCCGAGACGTACCGACTGTGCTCGGAGCTCGTCATGATCTGATGCTTCGGCCGCGCACCGCCCGAGCTCCAGTTCGCCGCCTCGACGACCATGTCGCTGAGGAACGCGCCATCGGCCTGCGTGGCAGGGCGGATGCGAAACGACGAGGGCACCCGGTGATCCTATCCGCGCGGTGTTTCAGTCCTGTGTCGGACGAAGAATCGGTCGGATGCTACGCCTCGATGACGAGCGGGATGATCATCGGACGGCGCCGGAGCTGCTGGTTGACCCAGCGGCCTATCGTGCGACGCACCACCTGCGAGAGCGCGTGTGAGTCGCGGACCCCGGACTTCGCGGCCTCGGCGAGCGCGGCAGCGATCTTGGGCTTGACGTCGTCGAACACGGAGTCGTCTTCGGCGAAGCCACGGGCGTGGATTTCGGGGCCGGAGATGACTTTGCCGGTCGAGGCATCCACCACAACGATCACCGAGATGAATCCCTCTTCGCCGAGGATCCGGCGGTCTTTGAGGTCGGCTTCGGTGATCTCGCCCACCGTCGAACCGTCGACGTACACGAAGCCGAGGTCGAGCTGCCCGACGACCTTCGCATCGCCGTCTTTCAGGTCGATGACCGTGCCGTTCTCGGCCAGGATCGTACGGTCAGGGTGAATGCCGGTGTCTTGCGCCAGCTTGGCGTTGGCCATGAGGTGGCGGTACTCGCCGTGCACCGGAAGGACGTTGCGGGGCTTGAGGATGTTGTAGCAGTACAGCAACTCACCTGCTGCAGCGTGGCCCGAGACGTGCACCTTGGCGTTGCCCTTGTGCACGACGTGCGCCCCGAGCTTCGTGAGCCCGTCGATCACGCGGTAGACGGCGTTCTCGTTGCCCGGGATCAGGCTCGACGCGAGGATGACCGTGTCGCCCTCCCCGACCTCGATCGCGTGGTCGTGGTTCGCCATCCGGCTGAGAACGGCCATCGGCTCGCCCTGAGAACCCGTCGACATGTAGACGATCTTGTCGTCGGGCAGGTCGCGCGCCTTTCGGTAGTCGATCAGGACTCCGTCCGGCACGTCGAGGTAGCCGAGATCAGCGGCGATGGTCATATTGCGCACCATGCTGCGGCCGAGGAGCGCAACTCTACGTCCGTGGGCGGCCGCGGCATCCAGAACCTGCTGCACACGGTGAACGTGGCTCGAGAAGCTCGCGACGATGACGCGGCGGGGAGCTTTGGCGATGACCTGGTCGAGCACCGGTCCGATGTCGCGCTCGAGCGGAGTGAACCCGGGCACGTCGGCGTTGGTCGAGTCGACCAAGAACAGGTCGACACCCTCTTCACCCAGCCGCGCGAAGGCGCGGAGGTCGGTGAGGCGGTTATCCAGTGGCAACTGGTCCATCTTGAAGTCACCCGTGTGCAGCACGAGTCCCGCAGGCGTGCGGATCGCCACGGCCAGAGCGTCGGGGATCGAGTGGTTCACCGCGATGAACTCGAGCTCAAACGGACCGAGCTGCTCGATCTGATCTTCTTTCACGGTGAGGGTGTAGGGCTTGATGCGATGCTCTTTGAGCTTCGCCTCGATCAGCGCCAGCGTCAGTCCCGACCCGATGATCGGGATGTCCCGCTTGAGCTTGAGCAGGTAGGGCACCGCTCCGATGTGGTCTTCATGACCGTGGGTGAGCACCACCGCGACGATGTCGTCGAGGCGATGCTTGATCGGCTCGAAGTCCGCGAGGATCAGGTCGACTCCGGGCTGGTGCTCTTCGGGGAAGAGCACCCCGCAGTCCACGATCAGCAGCTTGCCCTCGTACTCGAAAACGGTCATGTTGCGACCGATTTCGCCGAGGCCACCGAGCGGAATGACTCGCAAGGTTCCCTTCTCGAGGGCGGGCGGGTCGATCAGGCTGTTGGGCATTGAATTGCCTCCTCCGGATGCCGCAGCATCCGCTCATCGTTCTCTCGTCGTCGAACGGACGACGGTCTATCGCGTCGTGCCCGACACCTTGGGCAACGCGCCACCGGCGGCGGCATTGCGGTCAGGGCGGAAGTTGGAGAAGTCGGCTCCGGGAACACCGTTCACGAGCGCCAACTCGTCTTCGATCTTGGCGGCTTCCCACTCTTCGGGGCCGACCAGGGGAAGCCTGACTCGGGGACTGCCGATGCGGCCGAGCCCGTGCAGGATGTACTTCGCCGCCACCGTGCCGGGGACGTGCGTCATCGCGGCTCGCACCAGCGGCTCGAGCCGCTGGTGCTCCGCCGTCGCTGTCTTGAGGTCGCCGGCGTTGACCGCATCGACGATGGCGCGGTACGGCGCCGGCGCGATGTTTGCCGTGACGCCGATCAGACCGGTCGCGCCGATCGCCAGGTGCGGCAGAACGTTCGAGTCATCCCCCGAGAAGTACATCAGGTCGGTCTGGTTCAGCACACGGCTGACCTCGCTGAAGTCGCCCTTGGCGTCTTTGATCGCCAGCACATTGGGGTGCTTGGCAATCCGCAGGATCGTCTCGTATTGGATCGGCACGCCCGTCCGACCGGGGATGTCATAGAGGATGACCGGCAGATCGGTAGCGTCGGCGACCAGTCGGAAGTGCGTAAGAATTCCTGCCTGCGTCGGCTTGTTGTAATACGGCGTGACGATCATGATGCCGTCGGCACCGGCACGCTCGCTCGCCTTGTACAACTCGATCGCGTGGGCGGTTTCGTTCGAGCCACCGCCGGTGATGATCGATGCGCGGCCGGATGCGACGTCCTTGCCCACCTCGACGAGGCGAAGCTTCTCGGCATCGGTGAGCGTGCTCGTCTCTCCGGTGGTGCCGGTCACGACAATGCCGTCGGCGCCGGCGGCGATGACGTCGTCGATGTGCTTCTCGACCCCGGGCCAGTCAACCTCACCGTCGGCCGTCATCGGTGTGACGAGCGCGACGAGAACCTGTCCGAAGGGGTTGCCCGTGTGCGTCATGTTCTCAGGCTATCGGGCCAACGCCGCCTCCCCCACCCGCAGTAAGCGCAAGCCGCTCACCGCAATCGATGTCGGGTCGCTCGAGACCCAGGAATCGATACCGGATGCCTCCGCACGAGGTGTGCCATCCGTCTGCGGGGTCGACATCCACTGCCTTCCACCCTGCATGCGACGGGGCGAAGGTGTCACCCTCGACCGAGACATCCAACTCCGTGACTTCAAGTCGATCGGCACGCCCGATGGCCTCCCGGTAGAGCTGTCCGCCGCCGATCACCCACGTCCACGGTGAGTCAGCGGTGAGCTTTAGCGCAGCACCGAGCGAGCCGGCACGCTCGGCGCCCTGGGCTTGCCAGGTGTCGGACCGCGTCACCACGATGTTGCGCCGACCCGGGAGCGGGCGGAACCGATCGGGCAGTGATTCCCACGTGCGGCGCCCCATAACGACCGGGGCGTCTCCGGTGACGGCGCGAAAGTGCGCGAGGTCTTCGGGGACGTGCCAGGGCATTCCGCCTGCGGCACCGATCACCCCACCCTCGGCCTCAGCCCAGATCAGACCCACCCGGGCGGTCGCAGCATCCGTCATACCGCGACAGCACCGCGAATCGCGGGATGGTGCTGGTAGTCCTCGATGACGAAGTCCTCGAACGTGTAGGCGAAGATCGAGTCGGGCGTGCGAGGAAAGCGCAAGGTCGGCAGCGCGTACGGCTCACGTGTGAGCTGCTCGCGCACCTGATCGAGGTGGTTGTCGTAGATGTGGCAGTCGCCGCCGGTCCAGATGAAGTCGCCCGGCTCGAGACCTGTCTGCTGAGCAACCATCAGGGTCAGCAGCGCGTAGGACGCGATGTTGAACGGCACGCCGAGAAAAAGGTCGGCGCTGCGCTGGTACAGCTGGCACGACAGCTTGCCATCGGCGACGTAGAACTGGAACAGCGCGTGGCACGGTGCGAGCGCCATGTCGGGGATGTCGGCGGGGTTCCAGGCCGACACGATCAGCCGCCGCGAGTCGGGGTTCGATCGGATCTGGTCGATGATCTGCGAGATCTGGTCGATGCTCTCGCCACCCGGCGCGGGCCACGACCGCCATTGGACACCGTAAACCGGGCCTAATTCGCCCTCGGCATCCGCCCACTCGTCCCAGATCGTCACCCCGTGATCGCGCAGCCAGCCGACGTTGGACTCGCCGCGCAGGAACCAGAGCAGTTCATACGCGATGGACTTGAAGTGCACCCGCTTGGTCGTGATCAGCGGAAAGCCGTCGGCCAGGTTGAAGCGGATCTGCCGTCCGAACGAACTCGTCGTTCCGGTGCCGGTGCGGTCGTCTTTGTGGGTGCCGTTCTCCAGCACATCACGCAACAGGTCCTCGTAGGGGGTGGGGATGCCGGTGCTCACGGCTGCCACGATACCGGGGCACCGGCGACATCGGCCCTGTTACGACGGTTCGTCACAATCACCGCGCTAAGGATCCATTCAGCCGCATAGCGATATTCTGAGTGTTTGTGACCCTCATCAACGCTCTCATCGGCCTTGCCGTGCTTCTGGTAGCGACGGTCGCCCTCGGAATCTTCGTCCAATGGCGCCAGGGGCGCCCTCGACGCCACATTCCACACGAGGTGATCGAGCCCACTCGACTGGGCGCCGACACACTCGGCGAGACCGCAACGCTCCTCCAGTTCAGCACCGAACTCTGCGCTCGCTGCCCCGGCGTGCATCGCACGCTGGCCGCGGTCGCCGATGCGCGCAAAGGCGTCCGCCACCTCGACATCGATGTGACGCACCGCCCCGACATCGCCAAGCACTTCCACGTTCTGCAAACCCCCACCACGCTCGTGCTCGACAGCAACGGGGTCGTCCAAACGCGCTTCGGCGGAGCACCGAACCGAGAGGTGCTCGAACTGGAACTCGCACGGCTGGGTGGAGAGACCGCACATGTCTGACGGAACCGATGCTTCGGCCCGGCCGAAGGGGATCGACCCTCGTGGACCGCGGTTCGCCGCATCCATCACGGCCGTCCTTTTGATGATCGCGGTGTTCCTAGGGCTCACTGGCCTCTCGACGGCCACAGATGGCTCGGGCTGGGCGATCTCTTCAGCCACCCTCGGCGAGCGCGCGGCTGACCCTGGTTTCATCGCCCTGCTGGTGATCGCGTTGCTCTTCTTGTGGTCGGTCGCAGCCCCCCGCACCGCGCCGTGGGGTGTGCTCTTCCGCTCCTTGATCGCGCCGCGACTGAGCCCGCCAACCGAGCGCGAAGACCCGCGTCCGCCGCGCTTCGCCCAGGGCGTCGGCCTGTTCGTGACCTCACTCGGGCTGATCCTCCACCTGCTCGGCGTCCCGTGGGCGCTGCCGATCGCGGCCGCCTTCGCGTTCATCGCCGCGTTCCTCAATGCAGCCTTCGCGTTCTGCCTCGGGTGCCAGATGTATCTGCTGCTGCAGCGCACGGGTCTTGTCGGCCGCGAACGCCCGGCCGCCGGCTGAGTCGGCGAATTTCTCGACCGCTCCCGTCGCCCGGCGGTTAGGCTGGCCGCAGGCGTCTCGACGAGCGCGGCGCCGCGACAGGAGGCCCCCGATGACTGTGACGAGCGAAGCCAGCACCGCCTGGAAGGGCAGCCTCGCTGAAGGGTCGGGTGAAGTGACGTTCGTCTCTTCGGGCCTGGGTACCTTCGATGTCAATTGGAAGGCGCGCAGCGAGGGCTCGACCTCGGTCACCACTCCGGAAGAGCTGATCGCCGCGGCGCACTCGTCCTGCTTCAGCATGGCGCTCTCGCACGCTTTGGCGCAGAACGGCACTCCCCCGGAGTCGATTGACACGACCGCGTCGGTCACGTTCAAGCCGGGCACCGGCATCACCGGCAGCCACCTCAACGTCAACGCGGTGATCCCAGGGATTTCTCCCGAAGACTTCGAGCGACTCGCGCAGGAGGCGAAGGCCGGATGCCCCGTCTCAGCAGCTCTCGCGGGCACTGAGATCACCCTTGAGGCAACGCTTGCCTGACCCCGCTGAGCCCGGTCGCGCGCGGCGCGTTGTCGTCGCGGGCGCCTCGGGCCTGATCGGGAGCGCGCTCGTCGACTCGCTACGCGCGGACGGCGTCGAGGTGACCACGCTCGTGCGGCAACCCGCCGAGACCGCTGACGAGGTCGAATGGCTTGCCGACACCAGGCCGCTCGACCCTGCTGTATTGGCAGGCGCCGATGCCGTCGTCGGCCTCAACGGCGCCAGCATCGGACGCTTTCCGTGGACGGCGAAGTACAAGAACACCCTGCTGTGGTCGAGGATCACGCCGACACGCGCCCTCGCGCGTGCAGTGCGCGCGCTCGGAACGGATGCCCCGGCCTTCATATCATCATCGGCCGTGGGCTATTACGGCTCCGCGCCGGGTGTGCGCCTGACAGAAGATTCACCTCGTGGCGGGAGCTTCCTGTCAGACCTCTGCGGCGAGTGGGAATCGGCGGCCTTCGCGGCCGGTGACGACGCACGGATCGTGACACTGAGGACTGCACCGATCGTCCACAAGGACGGGGCACTCAAGCCCCTCTTGCTGTTGACGAAGCTCGGCGTGAGCGGGCCGATCGGCAGGGGCACACAAGCCTGGCCATGGATTTCTCTCGAGGATGAGGTGCGGGCGATCCGCCACGTCATCGACACCGACATCTCAGGCCCGGTGAACCTCTCCGGACCGACACGAGCCACCGCCAACGACCTGGGGTTCGCACTCGCTGTTCGCATGAATCGGCCTTTCGTGTTGCGGGCGCCGGTGTGGGGCATTAAGGTCGCGCTCGGCGCCGACGCGACCGAAGCGCTGCTGACCACCGACGCGCACGTCGTACCGGAGGCACTCGAAGCGTCCGGCTTCACATTCACCCATACGACGATCAGCCAGGCCGTCGCGGCGGCTATTCCCGCGGGCTGAGCCGCCCGCTTAGGCTCGGCGTCGGTCAGCCGACTCGAACCGGATCGCCGAGCGCGCCGCTCCGCGGGCGCGTCGGCGATCACCCGCCGCGTCGTAGGCCAGTGCCAGCCGGTACCACGCGCGCCAGTCTTCGGGGTGTGCCTCGACGTCGGCGCGGTACGCGGGGAACACGGCATCGGCGTCTTCGCGCTCAACGCGGCCGCTGGGGCGGACGAGGACGATCTCTTCGGGGAGGGCATCCTCTGTCTCGAGCCGGCGCGCTAGCTGTTCAGCGCGCACCCCGAACCACAGCTCCCGCCCAACTGCCCAGACCGCTATGAGCGGTAACACGATGAGCGCCACTCCCATCGCAATTCCGACCGGGTCGCCGCTGCCGAGCAGGATGATCGCCCGTTGCCCCGCCAACACGATGTACAGCGCGAGCAGCACTGCCATGACGAGAGCACCGATGCGTGCGCTCATACCCCCGTCGCCCGCGCGACCTGCCCGGTGACGCCGCCCTCTTCGACGGGGGCGACGGCGCGGCCTCCTGGCTGCCGCAGACCGATGTCGATGAACGAATCCAACCCGACGCTGACGCCGCGTGCGTCCCGAGCGGCGGCCAGCGCGATCCGGATACCCGGACCGTATGCCAACGCGGGCTCGATCGTGTCGTGGGTGATCGTGAGCGACTCCCCCGCGCCAGCGAGGATCGTCTCTTGCCGGGCGATGACGCCGGGGCGGCGCAGCGAGTGGATCGGCACGCTCGCGACCTGCTGGCCGCGCGCACGCTGGTCGACGTGCGGCGATTCGACCGGGCCTGTGGCGGAACGTGCTGCGGCGATGAGTTCTGCGGTGCGTACCGCGGTGCCGCTCGGTGAATCAACCTTTGTCTCGCGATGCGCCTCGACGATCTCGATCGACGGGAAGAACGGTGCCGCGACCGATGCGAGCGCCGAGCCCAACACCGAACCGAGCGAGAAGTTGGGGATGAAGACAACCCCGGTGCCGGCGGCTTCCACCAGGGGCCGAACGAGGGCGATGCGTTCGGCAGACCATCCCGACGTACCGACAAGCACGTTGATTCCGCGCTCTGTGGCCGCCCGCACGACGTCGATCGACACGCCGGGGGTCGATGCATCCACCACCAGTTCCGCTCCGGCGAGCTCTGACAGCTCGGAGCGGGAAGAGAGCACGGCGACGATCTCGAAGTCGTCCGAAGCCTCGATGACATCGCGGATGATGCCGCCCAGTTTGCCTGTGCCACCCACGATTGCTACCCGCGTCGTCATGCCTCAATCCTAGGCGCGCGTGTGCGCGGCACCGCCTGCCCTACGCTCGGTGCGTGGTCATGTTGCGCGAATCCTCTGTCGACTCCCCCGAAGCCCACGCTCTGCTGGCGGAGTATTTCCACTCCCGCGAACTCGGCTTCGCCCATCAGAACGTGATCTACACGATCACCTTCCCCGATCCTGCCCTCTACGTTCCGCCGGCCGGGGTGTTTCTCATGGTCGAAGACGACGAGGGCACGGGCGTCGGTTGTGGCGGCATCCGTCTCATCCCCGACGGCCCCCTCGGGCGCCGTTACGAAGTCAAACACCTCTACTTGCGTCCCGAAACGCGCGGGCGCGGATGGGGGCGGATGCTGCTGCACGACCTCGAGCAACGCGCACGCGCCCTCGGCGCGGCCGAGCTGGTGCTCGACACCCATCACTCCCTGACGGCGGCGGCCGCGCTGTACGCAGCCGCCGGGTTCAGCACCATCGAGCCCTATAACGACAACCCGAACGCGACGCGGTGGTACGCGAAAGCGCTGAGCACCGTCGGCTGATCAGGCGGGATAGTGCTCCGGAAGGCCCGTGCGGAGCTCCACAGGGAGGTGCGCGAGGTCGTTATGTGAGAGCAGAGTCCACGGGCGGCCCTGCTTCTGCGAGAGTACCGTGAGCCCGCAGTGCGCCTGATTGAGTGTCATCCACCGCCACTCGGGAGTCTGCAGCACCTCACGCACGAACCACGAGATCACGAAGTTGTGCGTGATGACCAGCTCGTGCACTTCACCGCTCTTGCGGACGAGAAACTCACTCACCGCGTCCGACATCTGAGCTCTACCGGCCTCGATCTCAGCCTCAGTGATCGCCCCGAAGAAGGGCTCGTACGCCGCGGGGGTTTCGGGAGTGACACCGGTGGGCACGCAGTCAAAGAGAAGCGCGGACGGTTCGGGCGCGACCGAGGGCATGCGCTCGGCCACCGCATGCGCGGTCTCTGACGCGCGCATCAGCGGTGAGTGCCACACAGCGTCGAAGGGCACCCCCGAAAGCCTGTCGGCGAGGAGAGACGCCTGACGCTTGCCGCGCGGAGAGAGTGGCCCATCGGTGAGTCCGTGCTCGGCGTCCTGATGCTCGCCGTGTCGCACGAGATAGATGTAGTGCGTCACAAGGCTCGCTCCGTCGGGGGTCCGGTGTGCGCCGTAGGGCGCTCTTCCACCCTACGTCAGGCGGTCGCTCGGGTCACTCCGAGGCGCGCGCGATGTCGGCGAGTTGCGCGCGGCTGAGACGCACGCCGACTCCTTGCACCAGTTCTTCGACATGGTGGGGTGCGTACGCGTTGACGATCGGCGCCGTGACGAGCTTCTGCGAAAGCAGCCACGCAACGGCGACCGCCGCGTCAGGAACACCGAGCTCGGAGCCGATGGAGTCGAGCGCGCGCAGCGTACGGCTTCCCCGGCGGTTGAGGTTCGCGGCGATCTGCGCTCCGCGCACCGACAGGCTTCCCCGTGAGCGGGTGCGCTGGCGGCCCGCCAAGAACCCGTGCTCGAGAGCATGCGAGGGGGTAACGGCCATACCCTGTGCTCCTGCAACCAAACGCAGGTCAGGATCGAATTCGTGGCGGCGCACCACGTTGAAGGGCACATCGAGCACAGTGATGCGCGGGAAGCCTGCCGACGAGAAGATCCGCGCCTCGACGAGCTGCGCAGCGGTGTAGCCAGCCGCTCCGAGCGTGCGGGCCTTGCCCGAATCGATGAGCCACTCAGCAGTGGCCAGAGTGTCTTCGAGCGCCGTCTTGCTGTCTGCCGCAGCGTCCAAATACAGTACGTCGATGCAGTCGGTACGCAATCGGGTGAGGGATGCCTCGACCGCCCGCACGAGGTTGACAGGACCAAGCCCGGGGTTGTCTGCGTGACCGCCGACGCGCACAGCGAGAACGACGTCGTCGCGGAGGCCGCGCGAGTGAATCCACTGGCCGATGATGTGCTCGCTGCGACCGCCAGCGAAACGGTCGGCGGTGTGGACGATGTTGCCGCCCAGCTCGACGTACGCGTCGAGAATGTCATGGCTCGACTCGAGGTCGACGTTCCAGCCGAACTCGGCGCCGCCGAGGATGAGCGGGAAGACTGCCGGGCCCCCCTCGCCCAGCGCGACGCGCACTCCCTGACCCAGCGGAGGGCCGACGACCGGGATCGGAGCGGACGGGTGAACACCGAGCGCGGGAGCGGTAGTGGCGGACGGGCTTGCCGGGCTCGCGTGTCGGGCGGATGAGACCGCCGAACCAACGCCAAATAAGCTCACAACACACCCCCCACGATTACCCCTGTCGGGCTGATCGTGATCTCTTACACGCCCCCCGGCGTGTACTTAGAGAGTAAGCCCGGTCATCGACGTTTCGGTGTAGCGCGGCATCCAGACGGTAAACATTCCATAACGCTTACGTCACAAAGGCGGGAAATGGTGCCGTGTTGTCCCCCGTTCGGGGGACAACACGTGTGATTACGGTGATTTACACGCTCAACGAGTGATGCCCGCCCCCACGACGGGGACGGGCATCACTGTTCAGATGGAGTCTGGCTCAGCCTTCGGCCGGAGCGTCGCCGGGACCCTCGCTCGCAGCGGCGGAACCCTGCTGGTCCGCAGCCTCTTCGAGCACGGGCTCGAGCGACAGCTTGCCACGGTCATCGATCTTCGTGATCTTCACGAGGATCTTCTGACCGACCGAGAGGACGTCTTCGACATTCTCGACACGCTTGCCACCGGCGAGCTTGCGGACCTCGCTGACGTGCAGCAGTCCGTCCTTGCCGGGGAGCAGCGAAACGAACGCACCGAAGGTCGCGAGCTTCACCACGGTACCGAGGAACTGCTCACCGACCTCGGGGTTGGTCGGGTTCGCGATCGCGTTGACCTGCGCACGGGCAGCCTCGGCCGAAGGACCGTCGATCGCGCCGATGTAGACGGTGCCGTCTTCCTCGATCGAGATCTGAGCGCCGGTCTCGTCCTGGATCGCGTTGATCGTCTTTCCCTTGGGGCCGATCAGCTCGCCGATCTTGTCGACCGGGATCTGGACGCTGATCACGCGGGGCGCGGTCGGTGCCATCTCGTCGGGGCTGTCGATCGCTGCGTTGAGCACACCGAGGATCGTGAGTCGAGCCTCGTGAGCCTGCTGCAGCGCGGCGGTCAGCACCGACGACGGGATCCCGTCGAGCTTCGTGTCGAGCTGGATCGCCGTAACGAACTCGCTCGTACCGGCGACCTTGAAGTCCATGTCACCCAGAGCATCTTCGGCACCGAGGATGTCAGTCAACGCGGCGTAGCGCGTCTGACCGTCGACCTCGTCGGTGACAAGACCCATCGCGATTCCGGCGACGGCTGCGCGCAACGGCACACCGGCGTTCAGGAGCGACAGGGTCGAGGCGCACACCGAACCCATCGACGTCGAGCCGTTGGAGCCGAGAGCCTCGGACACCTGACGGATCGCGTAGGGGAACTCCTCCCGGCTGGGGAGCACCGGTACGAGCGCGCGCTCGGCGAGGAAACCGTGCCCGATCTCGCGACGCTTGGGGCTACCCACACGACCGGTTTCACCGGTGGAATAGGGCGGGAAGTTGTAGTGGTGCATGTAGCGCTTGTGCGTCACAGGCGACAGCGAGTCGATCTGCTGCTCCATCTTGAGCATGTTCAGCGTCGTGACACCCAGGATCTGGGTCTCACCTCTCTGGAAGATCGCCGAGCCGTGAACACGCGGGATGACCTGTACCTCGGCATCCAGCGGGCGGATGTCAGCAAGGCCACGGCCGTCCATGCGGACGCCCTCAGCCAGGATGCGACCGCGAACGATGGTCTTGGTGACCGACTTGTACGCAGCCGAGAACTCCAGCGTCGCAACAGCGGGAAGCTCGCCCGACTCGACGGCGGCGAGAAGCTCTGCCTTGACGGCATCCTTCAGCTCGTCGTCGGCGTTCTGACGGTCCTGCTTGTCGGCGATCTGGTAGATCGGAACAAGCTTGTCGTAGGCACGGCCCGCAACGAAGTCGTACGTCTGCTGGCTGTACGGCAGGAAGACCGGAAACTGCTTGATCTCTTTCGCGGCGCTGCTGGCGACCTCTTTCTGCGCGGCGACGAGCTGCTTGAGGAAGGGCTTTGAGGCCTCGAGGCCCTCGGCCACGACCTGCTCGTTGGGCTTGACAGCCCCACCCTTGATGAGGTTCCACGAACCCTCGGTGGCCTCAGCCTCGACCATCATGATCGCGACATCGTCGTTGCCATCGGCATCGGTGATGACACGACCCGCGACGATGAGGTCGAACACGGCCTCTTCGAGCTGGGTCACAGTCGGGAACGCGATCCACTGGTCAGCGTGCTCGCCGTGACCGGGGATGAGCGCGAGGCGGACGCCGGCGATCGGGCCCGAGAACGGCAGACCCGAGATCTGGGTCGACAGGGATGCCGCGTTGATCGCGAGCGCGTCGTAGAACTCGCCCGGCGCGATCGAGAGAACGGTGACGACGATCTGGACCTCGTTGCGGAGACCCTCGACGAACGAGGGGCGCAGCGGACGGTCGATCAGACGGCAGACGAGGATCGCTTCGGTGGAGGGGCGACCTTCCCGACGGAAGAACGAGCCGGGGATCTTACCGGCGGCGTATGAACGCTCTTCGACATCGACCGTAAGCGGGAAGAAGTCGAAGCCTTCGCGCGGGTGCTTTCCGGCGCTGGTGGCCGAAAGGAGCATGGTTTCTTCGTCGAGGTAGGCGGCTACTGCGCCCTGTGCCTGCTGTGCGAGGCGGCCGGTTTCGAACCGGATAGTGCGGGTGCCGAAGCGTCCATTGTCGAGGACGGCTTCAGCGGCGGTGATTTCAGGACCTTCCAAGAGGTCTCTCCTTCTTTGTTTATGCTCGCGTATCCGTATTGACGCGCGAGCGTGCGAAGGAGCAGGAACAGGCAGATTTCAGCGCGCCGATGTCGAGGCGCTTGCACTGGCCACCAGTGGAGGTCTACCCGGCATTGATGGCGAGATCGATGACGGGGAGACCACCACAGGGGACCAGCATCCTGCCGGCCTGCTCCCTGAGCTCATATTGAATTGAGCGGATGCCGCCGTTGGTGAACATAGGCAACCCGCGCAAGCCTACCAGCGGGCGGCGCACACGCCCATTTGTGGCGCAGATCCCGCGTGGATGCGTAGGGTGGAGCCATGAGTACCGATGACCCGACCGCCGCCGCCGACGAGATGAAGCGCAAGTTCAAGGAGGCGCTCGACAAGAAGAACTCGCAGCACCGTGAGGGCGAATCGCACCTGGATGGTGACTCCGCCATCCATGGAACGCACGGCGCGGTGACCAAGCGCGAGTTCCGCCGCAAGAGCGGCTGATTCCGCAGAACAGAGATAGAGGAGGCCTACCCCGTCGGGGTGGGCCTCCTCTCTCTGTGCGATCAGCGGATGACGGTCGTGCGCACCATGATGGATCCATGGTGGAGCCGCGCATGACCTGGAACGGACACGACCCCGACTTCCTCGGCGTCCGGGTGCCGTTGCCGCTACCGACCGATGGGCGTCCAACGCGGGAACTGCTGTATCCGCGGTTCACCGTGCTCCTCGACCCGGAGCGACGGTTCGCGGTGGCGACAGCGGTCGACATCGACGGAGCGAGCCTGCTCGACCTGCCGCGCCGGGGTGATTGGGCGCTCGATGATCGCGTGTCCGACGACGAGCAAGCCGGGTCAGCGGTCTACTCGGCCAACGACCTCGATCGCGGACACCTCGTCCGCCGCCGCGACCCGGGCTGGGGAACCGAAGCACAAGCCCGCGAGGCGACCGCGGCCACCTTCTTCTACACGAACGCGGCGCCGCAGGCGGCAGGGTTCAACCAGTCGAAAGACTTGTGGGTCGGCCTCGAAGACCACGTTCTCGCGTACGCGGATGCCACCGACCAGCGTGTATCGGTGTTCACCGCGCCCGTGCTCGAGCCCGGTGACCCGCCGTATCGGGGCATCCTGATTCCTCGCCGCTTCTGGAAGATTGCTGCCTGGGCGACGACGAAGCCAGGCGGCGAAGCGGCCCTCGTTGCGGCAGGTTTCGTGCTCGATCAGTCCGAGTTGATCAGTGGGGCAACGGTCGCCCCGCTGAGCGGGTTCCGCACCTTCCAGGTGCCGGTCGCCGATATCGCAGAGGTCGCCGGAGTTGAGCTCGGCCCGCTCGTTGAAGCTGATGTACTGGCCGTCGAATCCAGCGCGCGCGAGCATCGGTGGCGCGAGCTGGACTCCGCGACGCAGATTCGGCTCTAACCGGGAAGCACCGCGTACGGCGGTTGGTCGCTCCGGTGCTGAAACTCGAGAATCGCCGGGTTTCGCACCTCGCCATCGCTGACCTCGATCGCACGAGAGATCGTCTCGTTGTCATTCCAGGCGGCGGGGCCGGCCATCACGGTCGGCAGAAATCCGAGGAGTGCCTCGCTGATCTCCCAGCTTGCGGAGTTCCACAGATAGGACGGGCTGTGATCGACGGCGTAGTAGTTGATGTTGCCGCCGACGGTGAACATCGGGTCAGCGAAACTCGTCGGGCGCGCCCACTCGAAGGCCATGCCCTCGTCGCATGAGACATCCACGATGAGACTCCCCGGCCGAAAAGCCCCGAGGTCTGCAGTCTTCACATAGAGCAACGGACGATTCGGATCCTGCAGGGTGCAGTTGACGACGATGTCGCTCTCGGCAAGGAACGGAGCGAGCGGCACCCGGCCGTCGTCGGTGATGACCTCGCTGAGGTACGGCCCGTCGTCGTGATCGAACTGGATCATCCGCGCCGCGTGGATCGGCGCGGCGACCGAAGCAGTGCGGCGGTTGGTGAGTACTCGCACGTCGTGCACACCGTGGGCGCGCAACGCGGTGACCGCGCCTCGGGCGGTCGCGCCGAAGCCGATGACGACTGCGGTGAGCCTGCGGCCGTAGTCTCCGGTCGACCCGCACAACTGCAGAGCGTGCAGGACGGAGCAGTAGCCGGCGATCTCGTTGTTCATATGGAATACGTGCAGGCCGAACGTCCCGTCGCTCCCCCAGTGATTCATTGCTTCGAAGGCGATGGTGGTGAGCCTCTTGTCCAGCGCCAACTGGGTCATCACTTCGTCCTGCACGAGGTGCGGCCACCCCCAGAGCACCTGCCCGTCACGCATGTCGCGAAGGTCCTCGTGCTGCGGTTTCGGAAGCAGGAGGATGTCAGAGGCCTCGATCAGCTCGGTTCGATTCAGGATGCCGCCCACCTGGGGTAGCAGTTCCTCGTCGGTGACACCGAAACGCTCGCCGTAGCCGGTCTCGAGCAGCACGCGCGAACGCAAGTCGTCAGGGATGCGATCGAGATGGCCCGGATGCAGCGGCACGCGCCGTTCGTTCGGCTTTCGTGAAGCGCCGACGACTCCGAGAACGAGAGGGGTGGAGGTGAGCATGTCGTCTTCTTCCTCAGCGCGGGCCGAAGCGACTCCGTGTGCTCGACGGTATCAGGCGCTGCCGGGCCCTACTCCCCGGCCAGCCCTCCGAGCAGGTGCCCGAACGAGCGACCCTCCCCGAGGTAGTTCGCAGGGTCGAACGGATCGACCTCGACGAGAGGCGAACGACGCGAGATCGCTTCGGCCAGCTCACGAGCCCCGCGATCGACGCGTTCGCCCAGCGGTGCGACCTGGTCGCCGGAGGCGCCCCAGTCGCTCGAGGCCGCGAAAACGCCGGTAGAAACCGGCTCCGCGTGCAGGTACGTGAACAGCGGGCGAATCGCGTAGTCGATCGCGAGCGAGTGTCGAGCCGTGCCCGCATTCGCACCGATCAGCACCGGCTTTCCCGTCAGCGCATCCGGGTCGAGCACGTCGATGAATGTCTTGAAAAGGCCCGAGTAGCTCGTCGAGAAGATCGGGGTGACCGCGATCACAGCATCCGCCGACACCACCGTGTTGACCATCGACTCGAGCGCAGGGGGCGCGAAGCCTGTGAGCAGGTTGTTCGTGATGTCGTGGGCATAGTCACGAAGCTCGAAGACATCTGCCTCGGCCTCGATCCCCCGCTCGGCGAGCTGGGCGATCGTCGCCGTGACGAGTCGATCGGCGAGCAGACGTGTGGACGACGGGTTAGACAGGCCCGCCGAGACGACGGCGATCCGGCGCGTGGCCATCAGGCCACCGTCTTCGTCGCTGCGGTACCGAACGCGGATCCCGCCTTCGCGGGGGTGTCCTGGTAGGGCGAGCTGCCGGTGAGGTTGTCGCCACGGTTCGGGTTCGGCCGCGCCTGGCGCGCGCCCCCGGCCTTGGCGACGAGGTTCGCGTGGGTGGGGGCGTCCGGAGCATCCGCCGCGCGATCCTTTGCGAGCTCTGTGCGGAGCACAGGAACGACCTCGCCGCCGAGGATGTCGAGCTGCTCGAGAACGGTCTTGAGCGGAAGCCCCGCGTGGTCGATGAGGAAGAGCTGGCGCTGGTAGTCGCCGAACGTCTCACGCATCGCGGCATACCGGTCGATGACCTGCTGCGGCGAGCCCACCGTCAGCGGAGTCATCTCGCTGAAGTCCTCGAGGCTCGGTCCGTGGCCGTAAACCGGGGCGTTGTCGAAGTACGGCCGGAACTGATTCACGGCGTCCTGGGACTTGCCCGACATGAACACCTGGCCACCGAGACCGACGATCGCCTGCTCAGGCGTGCCGTGGCCGTAGTGCGCGAAGCGCTGACGGTAGAGCGTGACCAGCCGCTGGTAGTGCTCTTTGGGCCAGAAGATGTTGTTGGCGAAGAATCCGTCGCCGTAGTACGCGGCCTGCTCGGCGATCTCGGGCGTGCGGATCGAGCCGTGCCATACGAACGGCGCGACGCCGTCGAGCGGGCGCGGGGTCGAGGTGAATCCCTGCAGGGGGCTGCGGAAGGTGCCCTCCCAGTCCACGACGTCTTCACGCCACAGGCGGTGCAGCAGGTTGTAGTTCTCAATTGCGAGGGGGAGTCCCTGACGAATGTCTTGACCGAACCACGGGTAGACAGGCCCGGTGTTGCCGCGACCGAGCATCAGATCGGCACGACCGCCCGAGACGTGCTGCAGCATCGCGAAGTCTTCAGCGATCTTGACCGGGTCGTTCGTCGTGATGAGGGTCGTCGCGGTCGACATGATCAGTCGTTCGGTCTGCGCCGCGATGTAGGCGAGGGTGGTCGTCGGAGACGACGACCAGAACGGCGGGTTGTGGTGCTCGCCGAGGGCGAAGACATCGAGCCCGACCTCTTCGGCGTGCTTGGCGATGGTGATCGTGTTGCGGATCTTCTCGGCTTCGCTGAGCGTCTCGCCGGTCGTGGGGTCTTCGGTGATGTCGCTCACCGTGAAGATTCCGAACTGCATGCCCGGCCACGTTGTGGTGTCGTTCACGATCTCTCCTCTGCGCCCGCGGGTTCTCCGCTGCTCAATTGTATGCAAGTGAATGTAATCGGTGCAACGCGTGGCGTGCAGAACTATTCCCGCGTCGCTACGAGGTCGGCAATCCGTCAAGCTCATCCGCGCGCGGCGCGTAGTCGAGATGACCACCGTCGGCATCGAATGCCTGCACGGGCCGACGTCCAGACCACTTAGCCCATCCCGGGTCGCCATCCACGATGAACGACACCCAGGCCGCGTGCATCGCGTCAGCCAAAGGTTGCGGGGTGTGATCACCGGCGAGCGCCACCGAATCTTCAGAGCTCAGGTTGTCGAAGACGAAGCCCAGCTCCATCGCGTGCGCCGCGCCTAAGCCGTCGACCGGGCTCCGCCATCGGAATTCGTAGACGTAGGTAGCCGCTGGACCCTCAGCGCGGCTATCGGCGAAACGGGTCACCGGGCCGCGCAGAAGGATGTCGCCGACGACCTCACCGAGCACTTCACCGGGGCGCGCGCGGGGATGCCTCTTCTGATGCGCGCGTACCACTTTGGCGGGAACCCTCGCCGCAAGCCGTGCGAGCGTCAGCGTTGAGCGGCGAATCTTGTCGATCGCTCCGGTCGGGATGAACCACAAGCGATACTCCTCGCTCGTGGTTCCGATGAGCACGGGAATGTCGCGCCCAGCGCCGGCGAGCAATGCGTCGAGGGGGTTCTGCGGAACCGCTGAGCCACCGATCGCGAGCGCGACTGAAGGTCCACCACCGAGGGGCGATCCGCCGGCCGCGATCGCCGACTGAGCGGCGACGAGATCAGCAGGATCGACGGCCGAGAAGCCCGCACGATTGGCAGGCACGGCACGCCGCTTCGCGATGGCGCGCGACATCCGTCCGGCCTTCTTCGGTGGTTGCGCAGTAAGTGGTCCGCTCTGCAGGATCGCACGATCGAAGAGAGCGGATGCTTCGGGCAACGCAAGCAGCGCGGTGAGCGTATTCGCGCCCGCCGAATGGCCCATGACCGTGACTCGGGCAGAGTCGCCACCGAACGCGCCGATCTCTTGGCGCACCCAGCGCAGGGCCGCCCGCTGGTCGAGCACACCGAGGTTCTGCTCGACGCCCTCCAACACCGCAAACCCCTCTTGGCCAAGGCGGTACTGCACCGAGACGACCACGATGCCGTGCCGAGCGAAGCGGGCGCCGTCGTAGCCGCCGAGGGCCGCCGAGCCGCGCGTGAGGCCACCGCCGTGTACGAACACGAGCACCGGCAGCAGCGCGTCGGGCGTTCGATCGGCCGGAGTCCACACATTGACCGTAAGGATGTCGTCGCCCGCGATCTGCACGGTGGGCAGATACTTCTCCAGTCCGCCGCCGTACGGCGCTTGCGGTGCGGTCGCGCCGAAGGCCGAGGCATCCCGCTCCCCCTCCCACGACGACGGTGGCTGCGGCGGCAGGAACCGGTGGAAACCGAACGGTGGCGCTGCGTAGGGAATCGCCAAGAACCGGTCGATTCCGTCTGCGGTGGCGCCGACCACGCGGCCGGTCGACACCTCGATGACAGGGGCATCGGGCATGCGATTCTCCTTCGACTCGCGTGCGCGCGCAAGGGGCGAACGCCGGGGGTGACCCCAGGATAAGGTGACAACGCCTCATGTCCGACTCATCGAACGCTGCCAGCGCCGCAGCATCCGCAGCTTCCCCGCCACTCGCCACGGGGGCCGTAGGCGTGCCGCGCAAGAAGCGAACACCCTTCTGGGACAACGCGCGGTTCGCTTGCATCGTGCTGGTCGTGCTGGGTCACTTCATCCAACGCCTGACCTACGACTCCGACATCGCACTCGGGCTCTACCTGCTGGTCTATGCGTTCCACATGCCCGCGTTCGCGATCATCTCGGGCTACTTCTCGAAGTCGGCCTCGCCCAATCGCCGGCAGATGGCGCGGGTGATCACCGACATCATCGTGCCGTACCTGATCTTCGAGGCCGTGTGGACGCTGACGAAGTTCCTCGTCGAGGGCCAGGCAAACCCAAATCTCACCCAACCGTCGTGGACGCTGTGGTTCTTGCTCGCTCTGGGAATCTTTCGCCTGGTGCTCCCCTATCTGGCCCTCCTGCGCTGGCCGCTGCTGTGGACTCTGCTGATCTCGATCGGGGCCGGCTACCTGCCCAACATCGACTCGACGCTGTCGCTGTCACGAACCCTCGGACTCCTGCCGTTCTTCACGCTGGGTTGGTGGCTGAACGAGCACGACATCGTCGCAAAGTGGCGCCTACTCGCCGCGCGGCAGTGGTGGATCGTCGTCGCAGCCGCCGGCACCTTCGTGGTCTCCGGCTGGGCCGCGTGGTTCTTCATCGACACCTGGCGCGAGATGAACCTTCGCGAGTGGCTCTTCTACGACGAGAACTACTCGGCAATCGGTGGAACGGAATGGTGGGCGGGCAGCGTCCGACTTGCACTGATGGCGGTGGCACTCATTCTCAGTGCGGCGTTCTTCGTGCTCGTCCCCCGCGGAACCCACTTCTGGACCCACTTCGGTCAGTACACGATGTATGTCTACCTGTTGCACTCGTTCGTGCTGTATCCGTTCCGCGAGTCCGGTGTGCTGCGCGACCTCGACCCGACCTGGTTGTGGTTGCCGATCGTGATCGTCGCCTCCGTCCTCATCGCTCTAGGACTTGCGACCAAGCCCGTCCGCCGCGTGTTCCGTCCGTTTGTCGAGCCACGCCCGGCGTGGTTGTTCACTGACCGGACGCTGGCATCTCGCGAGGGCCGACGCAGCGACCCGACTGGTTCGCGGCGTCCGCGCGAGCAACCGCGGACGCACACGCGTCCGGCCGATCCGCGCCAGAACGGCTGACCTTCACTCGGTAACCCATCGCAACAAAAAGGGCGGATGCTGCGGCCCGCTCCTACCCTCGGGGGATGAGCGATCTGAACCTTCCGATTCTCGACCTGTCGCAGCTCGATCAGGGGACCGAGGCGGCCGAGCGCTTCCGCGCTGACCTGCGCGCTGCGACGCACGACGTCGGATTCTTCTACCTGACTGGAACGGGTGTGTCACGCGAGCTCGAGGCGCGACTCCACCAGGCGGCGATCGACTTCTTCGCACTCCCTGAGGCGGACAAGCTGGCAATCGAAAACGTCAAGAGCCCGCACTTCCGCGGCTACACGCGCGTTGGCGGCGAGCGCACACAGGGCAAGGTCGACTGGCGCGAGCAGATCGACATCGGACCCGAACGCGAGGTCATCACGGGCGATGACGTGCCCGACTATGCCCGCCTCATCGGACCGAATCTCTGGCCGTCGGCACAACACGAACTCAAAGAGGTCGTCGCCGAGTGGCACGACCACCTCTCGGATGTCGCCCGCAAACTCCTGCGCGCGTGGGCACTCGCGCTCGGCGCGGACGAGAACTACTTCGACCGCCACTTCGGCGAACCCTCGACGCTGATCAAGATCGTGAAGTACCCAGGCAAGAGCGATCCGGCACCGCAGCAGGGCGTCGGTGCGCACAAGGACTCGGGCGTTCTTACGCTGCTCTGGGTTGAACCGGGCAAGGGCGGCCTGCAGGTTCAGCGCGACGGCGAGTGGGTCGACGCGCCCGCTGTGTCGGGGGCGTTCGTGGTCAACATCGGGGAGTTGCTCGAGTACGCGACCGGCGGCTACCTCACCGCGACGAACCACCGCGTGATCTCGCCGAAGGCACCCGACTACCGCATCTCGGTGCCGTTCTTCTTCAATCCCGCCCTCGATGCCCGGTTGCCGCTCATCGATCTTCCGGCCGAGCTTGCGGCCGAGGCATCCGGGGTCACGCAAGACCCGACAAACCCGATCCACGCCCTTTACGGCGAAAACGCCCTGAAGTCGCGCTTGCGCGCCCACCCCGACGTCGCGGCCATCTGGCACGCGGATCTCGTCGCCGCGCGTAGCACCCGCTGATTCTGCAGAAATCAAGAAGGCCTCCCCACACCTGGGGAGGCCTTCTCAAGAAGTTTTCTGCGCGATTGAACGCTAGGTCGGTGCTTAGCGGCGAAGACCAAGACGCTCGATGAGCGAGCGGTAGCGGTTGATGTCGACGTCCTGGAGGTAACCCAACAGGCGACGACGCTGACCGACCATGAGGAACAGACCACGACGTGAGTGGTGGTCGTGCTTGTGCTCCTTCAGGTGCTCGGTGAGGTCCTTGATGCGCTGCGTCAGCATCGCGACCTGCACCTCGGGGGATCCGGTGTCACCGGGGTGCGTCGCGTACTCTTCGATGATCGCCTTCTTGGCTTCGAATTCGAGTGGCATAGAGGGATCCCCTTCCTGTTCGTTGCGCGGCGCCCAACGCCTGATGCGTGAGCTCTGTTTATCCGCGGCCGATCAAACGGCAACCTTAGGAGTCTACCAGGAGCAGGATGCCGAGGCGAACGGCCGTCGCGCACCACAGCGGTACGGCCAGGGATCGGCGGATTTCGGACGGAGCATCCGCGTGACGCGCTCGCCGTCGGTGCCCGGGGCTAGAGTCAGCGCGTGACCACGACCCTGCAGGCAGATCGCGCGACCGGGTCGAACTTTTCGATCGCGGTGCAGTTCGTGCTCTGCGGGATCGTCTGGGGATCGAGCTTTCTCTTCATGAAGGTGGCTCTCACCGGAATCTCGCCCGGACAGGTGGCCTGGTCACGGCTGATTCTCGGCGGACTCACCCTCGGTCTCTTCGTGGCGCTCCGGCGCGACCCGCTCCCCCGCAGCGTCAAGATCTGGCTGCACATGACCGTGCTGGCGATCTCGTTCTGCGTCGTGCCGTTCCTGTTGTTCTCGTGGGCGCAGCAGCACGTCACGAGCGGCCTGGCGAGCATCTACAACGCCACGACCCCGATCATGACGGCGATCATGGCGTGGGCGGTGTTCCGCGTCGAGAAGCTCAAGCCCATGCAGATCACCGGCATCATCGTGGGCGTTCTCGGGGTCATGGTGATCATCGCCCCCTGGCAGGGCCTCGACTTCTCGCAGAGCCTCGTGGCTCAGCTCGCGATCCTCGGCGCGACCGCGTGCTACGGCTTCAGCCTCGCGTACATGCGCCGCTTCGTCGCCAATACGGGCATGAGCGCCCTGGTTTTCTCGTTCCTGAACATTGGCATCGGCGCGGTGATCATGGCCGCGCTGACGCCGTTCATCGCCCTCACGCCCGTGCGGTTGGATATCTGGATCGTCGGCAGTGTGATTCTGCTCGGATGCCTCGGCACGGGCGTCGCCTATATCTGGAACCAGAACACCCTGCGAGCGTGGGGACCGACGCGCGCCTCGACCGTGACCTACATCACTCCGGTCGTCGGTGTTGCGCTCGGGATCCTGATCCTCGGGGAAGAGCTGCACTGGAATGAGCCCGTCGGCGCGCTCGTGGTGTTCGTCGGCATTCTGCTCGCTCAGAACCGGTTGAACCTCACGCGGCGCGCCGTCGCACCTGACCCGGGGTCTCCCCCGTCGTCCGCGCGTAGGCCCGACTGAACGCTGCTTCCGAGCCGTAACCCAGAGCGAGCGCGACCGATGCCACGGTGTCTCCGGCAGCGAGCCGGTGCCGCGCCGCCCGCATGCGCCACCCCGCGACGTACTTCATCGCGGGGATTCCGACCACCGCGCTGAATCTCGCTGCGAACGCCGAACGCGACATCATCGCGGCCGAAGCGAGGTCGCCGAGCGTCCACGCGAAGCCCGGCTCACGATGGATCGCGGCAAGAACAACACCGATCTGTGGGTCCCGCAGAGCAGCGATCCACCCGGTCCGGGCTTCGGGGTCGCTGGCAAGCCATGCGCGCACGGTCTCGACGACGAGCACATCGGCGAGGCGAGTCGCCACAGCCTCCCCGCCCGGGCGGGGATCGAGCACTTCGCTCGAGAGCAGCGGAACGAGCGCCGCCATGACGGGCCGCTCGGCACTGTCGATGCGAATGACACGGGGCAGCACGTCGAGAACCTGCTGGGCACCGGGCGAATCGAACGCGATCACACCGCACAGGAGCGAGAGGTGAGGGGCGACGTCATCCGGACCGATGCGCAAGACAGAGAAGTGATCTCCGAGCATCGTCTGAGGCAGTTCCTCTGCGTTGCCCAAGAGGCGCGCGCCGGGCGCTGTGGAGACCCGATGACCGATCCCGCGGGGCACGAGCGCCATTTCTCCCGCGCGGACAGCGATCGGCTCCTCACCGTCAACCTCGAGAAAGGCGGTGCCGCGCGAGACGACGTGAAAGCTCAGCGTAGAGGGCACGCGGGGCATGGCGACGCTGCCCTCGCCAGAAGCCTCGGTCCACGAGTAGAAGGCCCCGCTCATGCGCACCTGAAAGAGCGCCTCGGTGAGCGGATCGCGTTGTTCCCACGGCAGATCCATGGCGACTCCTGGACGAACGATCAAGACAATGGCTATTTCGACGATAGATCATCCACACCCAAGACGCCAGAGTCGAGGCAACACCTACGAAAGGAACTCCCATGCGAATCCTCGTCATCGGCGCCACCGGCGGCTCCGGCCGTGCGGTCACCGACGTTCTTCTCAACCGCGGGCACGACATCACCGCACTCTCACGCAGCGCCTCGCGGCTGAAGTCGCGACCCTCTCTCGTCCGGGTCGACGGCGACGCGACCGACGCGGTGCTTCTCGATCGCCTCCTGCCCGGTCATGACGTGATCGTGGTGACGCTGGGCATTTCTGAACCGATGCTGCGCGTCCGCGTGCGGGGAGCGAAGGGCACACCGGACGACATCCGCTCGCGCGGGACGGCCGCGATCGTCAGCGCGGCCCGGCGTGCCGGCATCCGACGCATCGTCGTGCAGTCCTCCTACGGCGTCGGCGACTCGCGCTCGATGCTGACGCGCGTCGACCGGATGCTGTTCGCGCTCATGATTCGCCCGCAGATGATCGACAGCGAGATCCAGGAGGGGGTGCTGCGCGGGTCAGAACTTGACTGGACGATCGTCCAGCCGGTGTATCTGAGTGACGATGACTCGGCGGATCACTTCACCTCAATCGACGGCAGCACGCGCGGGCGCAAGGTCTCACGGCGCGCGGTCGCGCAGGTGCACGCCGATCTTGTCGAGAAATCAACCGCTATTCGTGAGACCGTCGCGGTATCGGGCTGAACGACGAGGGGCGCATGATCGCTCTCCGCGATCATGCGCCCTCGGTCAACCAAGATCAGGCCTGGTGCGCGCCCTGCAGGTCGAGCGTGATCGTGACGTCCTTGCCGACGAGCACGCCGCCGGTCTCGAGCGCCGCGTTCCAGGTCAGGCCGAAGTCTTCACGGTTGATGACCGTCTTGGCGGTCGCGCCCGCCTTGTAGTTGCCCCACGGGTCGGCACCGAAGCCGCCGAAGTCGAACTCGAACGTGACCGGCTTAGTCGTGCCACGGATCGTCAGGTCACCGTCGACCAGGAAGTCGCCGTTCTCGACGCGCACGCCGGTCGAGACGAAGTCGATCGTCGGGTAGGTCTCGACGTCGAAGAAGTCGGCCGAGCGCAGGTGCTCGTCGCGTCCTGCGTCCTTGGTATCGAGCGACGTGGCGTCGACATGAGCGGTGACCGTGGCCTCGAGCGGGTTCTCGGGTGCGATCAGCGTCGCGCTCTTGAGGTTGAAGTGACCGCGCACCTTCGAGATCATCATGTGGCGGACGGTGAAGCCCACCTCGCTGTGCGAACCGTCGAGTTCCCAAGTTCCGGTCTTGTAGCCGGGGATGTCGAGTGCAGTGGTCGTCATGTTCATTCCTTCGTGAGTGATCGGTACGCCGCTGGCGCGGCAAGCTCACGAAGGAGAACACACGCTCCGGTCAATTCTATTCCCGTGAATGAAAAGCTTCTCATGAAAGAGGGCCCGGATGCTGAAGCATCAGGGCCCTCCACGAAAAGGGAAAGACTCAGCCGACCTTGATCAGGTCGATGATGAAGATGAGCGTCTTGCCACCGAGGAAGTGTCCGCCGGCGGGTCCGTAGGCCAGGTGCGGCGGGATGACGAGCTCGCGACGGCCGCCTTCCTTCATTCCCGGGATACCGTCCTGCCAGCCCTGGATCAGGCCGCGCAGCGGGAACTGGATGCTCTCTCCACGACCCCAGGACGAGTCGAACTCTTCACCGGATTCGTACTCGACACCGGCGTAGTGCACGGTGACGGTGTCACCGGGCTTGGCCTCGGCGCCGTCACCCTCGACGATGTCGCGGATGACGAGGTCTGCGGGGGCCGGGCCCACGGGGGCGTCGAACTCGGGCTTTGTGCGATCAGTCATACATCTATCCAAGCACGCCGGGGCACGGTCGTGCGGGTACGTTCGCCCAGCGCAAACACAACGCTGAAGACCGAGATCTCGACCCGGGCGCTTCGCGGCCTCCTCGATCCACGGGCCGCGTCAATGCGGGCTTCGCTCGCGATGACCCGTCCGTATCAAGACTCAGCGCCCGGTGCCGCGGCGATGCCTGCGTGTCAACCGAGCGCTGAGTTGGTCTGTGTTCAGGATGCCGAGTGCCGCGGCATCCTGTCAACCCCCGGCCTCGGTTACGGAGCAAAGAGTGCGGCGCGTGCCGTCGCTGTGCGGGTGAGGAGCACGTGCTCGTCTTCCGCGGCGGAGGGGTCACGACCCGAGAGCGCCCGCTGACGAGCCGCCGCGAGGGCCGTGGCATCCGTGATGAACTCCTTCATCAAACCGCGCCGATCGCCGCGCAGCGTGGCCGCCCACTGCATTGCGGCTTTGCGTCCCGCGCTCGTGGCGAGCATGTCGGCCTCCTGCGGAGTGAACCACCCCGCCGCCGCGTAGTCGCCGAGACGCGCTCGGGTGAGCCGCGCTTCTTCGCGTCGCAACGCAATGACACCGACGATGAACAGGAGGAACAGCGGGATCTGCAACATGAGGTACATCCCGAAGAAGTCGCCGAGCACCGCCGACCCGTTCCACAACGCGTGCAGCGCGATCGCTCCGGCGAGCCCGATCAGGAAAGGTCCGAATCCGTTGCCAGCCTTCGCCCCCCGACGCGCGGCCAGGCCGAGCGCGAAGCCCGTGACAGCGGTGAACATCACGTGCGCGAAGGGAGAGAGGATGCCGCGCACGAAGAACGTCGTCGTGACGTCGGAGGCACCGCCCTCGATGAAACTGATCGCGAAGTATTGAATGTTCTCGGTGAACGCGAACCCCGCTCCGACAAGGGCTCCGTAGACGACCCCATCGACCGGGCCGTCGAACGCGCGTCTCGCGGTCAAGAAGATGAGGAGCACCCCGATCCCCTTCGCGATCTCTTCGACGATCGGCGCTTGAACGACGACCTGGAAGACGAGCGCCGCGTCGCTGTCCTGTCGACCGAGCACGAGCGTGAGGGCAAGGTCGACCAGCAGCGTGATCCCGACCGCGCCGATCGCGCCCCACGCCACGGCGAAGATGACGAGGTTTCGGGGTTCGGGCTCCCACTTGTCAACGATGCGCACAGCCACCAGCACCCCGGCCAGCGGGATGAGTGAGAGCACCATGCCGATGATCGATGCGCCAGGGCCAATCGCGTTCAGGAAGTAGCCGATCAGTCCGATCAGCAGCAGGATGAGGACTCCGGCCGCCCAGATCGGCGCCGTACGGCCGCGCCGGGGCGGGACAGGGACGGTGCCGGTGACCGCTGTCGTGGGCGGAATGGAGGCAGGCACCGCCGCAGCCGGCTGCGCGAACGCCGAAGGGAATGCCGGCGGCGTGAGGGACGGGCGAGGGTTCCCCGTGCCGGGATCGATCGTCATGCCGACAGCCTATGTCTGCCGACACATCGGCGCGGTCGTGCTCGCCGGACGGTAGTTTTGAAGGATGCGCTTCGCCCATGTGACCCGTGCGGGCAACGACGACCCGCGGCTCGCCCTCATCGAGGGTGACGAGGCGATCATCGTCGAGGAACTCTTCGACGGCGCTCCGCGCGTGCTTGAAGAGCTCATTCCGGGCGGTGATGACTTGCTGGCGAAGGTCCGCGAGACTTCCGCGGCCGGCGGGACGCGGCATCCGCTCTCGTCTTTCGGCTTCGCCTCCGCCGTCCTCACTCCCCCTGTGATCCTCGCGATCGGCCTCAATTACGCCGCGCACTCCAGCGAACTCGGACTCAAGACCGACTCGACGCCGACGGTGTTCGTGCTCTGGCCGAACTCGCTCACCCACCACGAAGCCACGACGGTGTGGCCGCGAACACTCAGCGAGTCTGTCGACTACGAGTCCGAGCTCGGCGTCATCATCGGCACGCCTGCGAAGGACGTCTCGGACGAAGAGGCTCTTAATCACGTGTGGGGCTACACCGTTGTCAACGACATCACCGCCCGCGATATCCAGTACTCCGAGGCCCAGTGGTCGCGCTGCAAGTCTTTCGACGGCTTCACTCCGACCGGCCCGTTCGTCGTGACGGCCGACGAGATCGCCGACCCGCAGAACCTCCACATCTGGACGGTGCTGGACGGACAAACTCTGCAGGATGCCTCGACCTCACAGATGGTGCGTCCGGTCTCTACCCTCATCGCGCACCTCTCGAAGTCGGCGACGCTGCTACCGGGCACGCTGATCTCCACAGGAAGCCCGGGTGGGGCAGGATACTCACGCGATCCGCAGATCTTCCTCCGCGATCGCTCGACAGTCACGGTCGGTATCGACGGCATCGGCGAGCTGACCACTCACTGCCGCATCACCGACGAGCATCCGCGACACGACAGAGGCGGACCCGCCGAAGCGGATCCGCCCCGATGAGGTGACAGCTAGCGGGTGTTGGTATCAATCTCAGAGCACGGAACCTGCTGGCCCCACACCTCGACGAAACCCGATCCTCCGGTACCGCAGTTCACCATGACCTGATTCGCAAGGCCGACGGCATAGGTGATCCAGACAATCGTGACGATGATGCCGATCACCATCAGCACAGAGCTGATGATGATCGCCGCGACTGCCCACCCGTTCTTGTGTCCAGCCTTCTTCGACTGCACCAGCGCCACGATTCCGAGAATCAGCGCGATGAGTCCGGTGAAGAACGACAGAACGAACGCGACGATGCCCAATGTCTTGCCGGGAATCGCGGCGGTCGCGGGGGAACCGTACGCTGACGGCGGTGCCGCGGGGTACCCCTGCTGGGTCGCCCCGTAGGTCGGTGCCGGCTGCGTGTAGGCAGGAGGCGCGGCCGCGGCCGGCGGCTCGTTGTATGCCGGCGGCTGCGTGTAGACGGGCGGCGCAGCCGGAGCAGCAGGCGCGGCAGGCGGTTCGACGGCCGGGCCGTCAGCGGGTCGCCAGGTCGGGTCGGACGGGTTCTGCGGATCGCTCATCGGTGTTCCTCTCGAGAAAACAGTCGCTCGAAACGTAGCGCGCCGCGGCGCAAACCGGCAACATCACCCGCGATCTGTGACCAGATCCTCGCGCGCGGGCGGAACCACCATGATCGCCTCTGTCACAGCTTCGAGGCCCGAAAGTCGTGCCGGAGAAAGCTGTTTGGCGACTTCTTCTTCTGACATGAGGCCTGCTTCGACGACGAGGTCGGCGACGTTGCGGCCGGTGAGGAGCGCGGTCTTGGCGAGGGCTGCGGCGGCGGCGTAGCCGATGAACGGGGTGAGGGCGGTGATCACGCCGACGGATGCTCCGACCATCGCGCCGAGGCGCTCGGTGTTGGCCGTGATGCCGTCCACGCAGTTCACGCGGAGCGTCCACATCGCCCGGCGCATCCAGGTGATGGACTGGAAGATCGAGTGGGCGATCACCGGCTCGAACGCGTTCAGCTGCAGCTGACCGGCCTCCACCGCCATCGTCACGGTCATGTCGGCGCCGACGACGGCGAACGCGACCTGGTTGACGACCTCGGGGATGACCGGGTTCACCTTCCCGGGCATGATGCTCGAGCCTGCCTGGCGTGCCGGCAGGTTGATCTCACCGAAACCAGCCTGGGGACCACTGGAGAGCAAGCGCAGGTCGTTGCAGATCTTCGACATCTTGATCGCATTGCGCTTGAGCGTCGACGAGAACGACATGAACGCACCGGTGTCGCTGGTCGACTCCACCAGGTCGGTCGCGGTATCCAGGTCGAGCCCGCTGATCTCGCGCAGGTGGTGCAGCACACGCCTGCCGTACTCGGCGTGCGTCGTGATTCCGGTGCCGATCGCCGTGGCGCCCATGTTGATCTCGCACAGCAGGTACGCGTTCTCTTTGAGTCGGCTGTGGTCTTCGCCGAGAGTCGTTGCGAACCCGTGGAACTCCTGCCCCAGCGTCATCGGCACAGCATCCTGCAACTGCGTCCGCCCGACCTTGAGAATGTCGTGGAACTCGACCGCCTTCGCCAGGAACGACCGGCGCAACAGATCCAGCTCCTCCAGCAGACTCCGCAGGTCAAGCCCCAACCCCACCTTGATCGCCGTCGGGTAGACGTCGTTCGTGGACTGGCTGCGGTTGGTGTGATCGATCGGCGACAGGAACGTGTAGTCACCCTTCTCACGACCGGCGAGTTCGAGCGCGACGTTGGTGATGACCTCGTTCGCGTTCATGTTCGTCGACGTCCCGGCACCACCCTGGATCACACCCACCACGAACTGGTCGTGATACTCACCATCGATGATCAGCTGCGCGGCCCGATCGATCAGATCAGCCTTCTCAGGATCGAGCACACCGATCTCACGATTCGCGCGAGCCGACGCCTGCTTCACCATCGCCAGCGCCACCACGAGATCCTTGTAAACCGAGATCGGACGCTTCGAGATCGGAAAGTTCTCCAGCGCACGCGCGGTATGGATGCCCCAATACGCGTCCGCGGGAATCTCAAGGGATCCCAACGAATCAGTCTCAGTACGAGTGGCGGGAGTGATGTCGACAGTCATGTGGAGTCCTTGTGGGTCACGACGATGTGAAGGGGATGTCCCCAGCGTACGCGTGCGGCCATTCCCCCGCTGGTGTACATCCGGGACGATTCGCACACTCGGGTGTACGAGTGGGCGCGTGCTTCAGGTTCGCTTGCGTGAGAATGCCTCGAGGCGCTCCTGCGGGCTGAGGACCGCCATCCGCTCGAGCCACTCCGCCGAGAAGTAGTCGCCGGTGGCTGCTTCGCCCACCGGAACGACGGCGTGCGTGATCGTCTCGTCGTACACGTGGACGAGGTGGAACGACTGCCCGGCATCCATCCCATTCACGTCGGCCGCAGGCCTGGTGAGGTTCATCGTGTAGCAGGTCGCCGAGGCGACGCTCACAGGGACACCCGCGAACGTCCCGCTGGTCGAGTAGTGCAGGTGACCTGCCAGGATGGCGCGCACGTCGCTCCCTGCAACGATCTCAGCGAGCCTGTGCTGGTCGCGAAGCTCGAGGATGTCGAACAGCGGCACATGCGAGGGAAGTGGTGGGTGGTGCAGGGCGAGGATCGTCCCGAGCGGGGCGGGAGTGCTCAGGATGCTGCGAAGCCACGCGAGTTGCGCGTCGTCGATGTCGCCGTGGTGCCAGCCGGGAACGGTCGAGTCGAGGGCGATCACCCGGAGTCCGTCGAGGTCCCACACTCCGACGATCGGCTCTTGCGAGGGTTGCTCGTCGAGAAGGACCTCGCGCATCGCCGGTCGCTCGTCGTGGTTTCCTGCCACCCAGATCACCGGCGCATCGAGCCGTGCAGCCAGTGGATCGATCGCGGCACGCAACGCGCGATAGGCCTCGGGTTCGCCGAGGTCGGTCATATCGCCGGTCACGATGATCGCGTCGGGCTTCACGCTCATGCGCTCGATCGCCTCGATCGTCGCGCCGAGATTCGCCGCGGTGTCTATGCGACCGCTGAGGAGTGCGTTGCCCGCGAGAAAGTGGGTATCGCTGAGGTGCAGAAGTGTCCGCCGTGCGGGGGGGTACTGGCCGAATTGAAGGGATGACGGGGCCATACGCGCGAGTCTAGCCGCGGGCTACGACGAATCACTCACGCACGCGGGGTCGTAGGGACGATCCGCGAAAACCTCTTGCCACTCCTCCCCAGTCAGGCCGCGACCGGCGACGGAACACGCACGGTCCAGCCAGATATCGGGGTCCGCGGCGACGGCGAAGACCGCGCCGTCCGGCAGGTCGACGAGGAGTGTGTATTCGTCGCGGGGCATGGCAATCTCGCTGCCTTCCCGCGCACGGACTCTGAAGTCAGCACTCCAGTCCCCCATCGCCCAGGTAATCAGGGCGCCGTCCTCCCCAGCCGACACGAGCTCGCCGTTCGCACGGAACGCGACAGACGTGACGTTGCCGGTGTGACCCGCCAAAGCCTCGTACAGTTGGCCGGCGCTACTCCACATCCACACTCGATCTCCGCCGGCGATGGCGATGGAGCGCCCGTCAGGGCTGAACGCGGCGTCCATGACGACGGCGGGAACTTCCAGCACATGAGACGCCGTCGGATCGGCCAGGTCGACGATCCGCGCCGCCGTGCGCCCTTCACGCACCAGCACGGATCCGCCATCCGGACTCACTGCAAGAACACCTTCGCCGTCGATCTCGCCGACGATCGCCCCCGTTGTCGTGTCGAAGATTGCGGTCCGTCCATATCCGCTGGCATAGAGACGTGAGCCGTCGGGGGAGAACCGAACTCTGCCGAACGCATTGGCAGCGTTCGACGCACCGGCGTGCGTCCCGGGGCTCGGAAGGTCGAGCATCATCGGCTTCGATGCATCCATACTCCAGATCCCGACATTTCCAGGATCGTCGACCCAGGGCAGCGGTGCGATGACGGCGACGCGAGACCCGTCCGGCGAGAACTCGATGTCGATCACTTCGTGGTGCTCTGAGAACTCGGGCACATCCGTCACTTCTTCGACGCCGTCGCCGTCGCCGAGGCTCATGATGCGGACGAAGGCCGATTCGCAGACGACATCGAGATCGCACCCGCTCAGCGCGCTGACCGTGGTTCGACCGTCGGGGCCTTCGGTGGCGTCCAGCACCAACGTTCCATCCCCCTGAAGGGCACCCACCAGCGCACGGCGATCGATATCAAGAACCTGCGCGGCACTGCCGGTGTCGACGACGACCGCGTTAGCGCTGTCGGGATGGAGTGACATCTGCTGCACGCCCTCATCACCGGCGATGCGGGTCACGCTCACGATCCGAGGACTACGACGCATGGTATCCAGAAGGGCTGTCCTGGTCTCCGACGCGTCCCACAACCGGATCGCTTCGACCGACAACAGTAGGGCGCGCTCATACTCCGGCTCCGCACCGGCGAGCGCAGCGACGCGACGCGCATCTTCCATGACGGCCCGCGCGTTCGCCTCGATAGCCTGAAAGCCCGCGAGAGTTCCGGCGACGAGCGCGACCACGGCGAGCGACGCGGCCATCCCCACCAGCCACCTCAAGCGCCGCACCGAGCGCTGTTCCTCCTTCAGTTGCCGTTGGATCTCGTCCGCTGATGCGGCCTCACGATCAACCGATGCATCGAGGAACGCCGACTCCAGCGGCGCAAGTACAGGCGCCGAGGACTCTCGCCAATGCGTTGCCGCACTCAGTCGGGGACCACGGTAGAGCTCGCCCTCCGGCCTCCCCATCACGTCCCACGCGTGCGCCGCAGAGCTCAGATGACGGACGATGCGCTGGCCCTCGACATCGTCAGCCAGCCATTCCCGCAGTCGAGGCCACTCCCGGGCAACGGCTTCGTGCGCGAGTTGGTACGACTCCTCATCGCTCGTGACGATACGCGCATCGACAAGGCGTTCCAGCGCCCGCGCGTGGCCGTCGTCGATCGCGACCGAACCGCGATCGACCCGCTGACAGATCACGCCCCCACCGCGCGACGGTTCGACGAGTCGGAGAAGGATGTCACGCACCCGTCCCCGATCCTCGTTGGGAAGAGTGGCGAACATCTCTTCCGCCGTCTGAGCCACGGCACCGTCGATCTCGCCCGAAGCGCGGTACGCGTCCACGCTCATGACCCGACCCTCACGGCGCTGCCAGACCTGCCGTAGCGCATGGGAGAGAAGCGGAAGGTTGCGCCCGTCCGCATCACGGATGAGTACCTCAACGAGCCCCGGCTCGAGGATCAACCCCGCCTGCCGCGCCGGCTTTTCGATGACAGCGCGCAGCCCGTCTTCCGCCAGCGGCCCCAACATGAGCAGGTTCGACTGGATGAGGTCGGCGAACCCATGATGGTCTGCGAGGTCGCCCAGCCGATCGGCGCGAATCGAAAGAACAAGGGCGCCGCGAAACGCCAGAAGTCGGAGCTCGGCGAAGAAGTCCCTGATCTCATCCGGGTCATCGGCGAGGAACGCCTGCTCGCACTGGTCGACGACGAGGAGTGATTCTCCGTCGTGGTCGGCGTCACGCAGAGTCTGCACCGGCCTTTCGCCGGGAGTGAGTACCGTCACTCGACGGCCTCGACCGCCGTAGTGCGCGCCGATCCCCGCGCGTACGAAAGATGACTTTCCGACTCCGGATGATCCAGAGACGACGAGCACGCCGTAGCGTTCGAGCGCGCGGAGGCCCTGGGCGAGTTCCTCTTCTCGCCCATAGAAGAGCTCGTCGTCCTCCAAACCGGCTGATCGAAGCCCGAAGTACGGGCATTCCGCGCTGGCCGCGCGGAATGCCACTGCGGACTGCAATTCGGGATCCTGACGGAGGATTGCCCGTTCCAGCGCGGCAAGCTCGACACACGGGTCGAGGCCGAACTCGGCGGCAAGCAGTTCTCTTCCCCGCCGCGCGGTGGCGAGCGCTTCGGCCTGCCGACCCTGACGATACTGCGCCAGGCCGAGGATCACCCACCGCCGCTCGCGCAGCGGCGATTCCGCGACACGTGCGCGCGCTTCGGCGGCGGCGTCGAGCAGGTCACCCGACTGCAGGCGAGCCTCCAGAAGTGACTCTTCCGCAGAGAGTCGCAGTTCCTCCAGACGACAGGACACAACCTGTGCCGGCTCCCAATCAGCGAGCTCCGAGAACGGCTGCCCACGCCACATATCCAGCGCGAGCGAAAGTGCGTGTGCAGCGCGATCCGGCTCGCCGAGCTCGAGAAGTTGCGCGCCGCGACCAACGAGCCGCTCGAACTTCGCGGCGTCCAGGTCGATACCGTCGGCGGCGAGCCGATAACCCACGGTCGTCGTCTCGATCCGAGCGGGTGCAATGGACCTGCGCAGGCGCATGATGCAGCCGGGGATGATCTTCGTCCACGACGCAGGCGGCGTCTCACCCCACAAAGCCGTTGCGAGAGACTCGACGGCGACCGATTTGTCCAGGCGCGCGGCCAAGGCGCCCAGAATCAGACGATCGCGGGGAGCCGGGTCGATCCGACCGCCGTCCAGCGTCAGTGTCCCCAGAACACGGAGGTCCATGAGCACATGGTGTGCCCGAACCTGGCATCCGTCAATAGGCCTGATATCGCGGTGATATCAGCCTTGATCCGGGCGTTATCCCGCTGATACAGACGCGCCTTTGCACCTTCCTCAGTGATTGAAGAGGATGAGGAGGAGTCCGCCAAGGACGACGAGCGCGGCGACGGCGAAGCAAGCGTACGCTCCCACCAGCGCGAGCTGCTTCGCACCGTCTGTCAACGGACTCTTCTTGGCGGCTTTCACTGCGGCCTTTGCCGCGCGACGTGCCTCTTTCTCAGAGATGACCGTGATCGCATCGGTGAACTCCGCAGGCGAAACGACGGGAGCGCGCCCGGAGCGCACGAGAAGTCGAAGTCCGAACGAGTAGAACAATACGACGGTGGATGCCGCGAACAACGCTGCGAGGAACACCTGAACGAAGGCCCACCAGTCGATGACGATCACCGCTGGACTCCCTTCGCGTCACTGCCTGCGGTATCCGCGGTCGTGTCTTCGTCGGCCGCTCGGGCGGCGTCCTTGCGCTGACGGCGCGTGAGCGGCGGCTTGTGCGGCATCTTGACCGCCGCGCCCGAATCGGCAACCTCACTCATAGCGTTGCTCGAGTTCACGGCATTGACACGCGATCGCAGGAAGAGACCCGCGACGATCACGACCGCGAGGATCGCGTCGATGAAGATTCCCCATCCGCCGAGCCACACCACCATGAGAGCAGCGAGCGCTCCGACTGCCCCCGAGGCAGGCAGCGTGAGGAGCCAGCCGATCATGATGCGGCCCACCGTGCGCCAGCGCACCTGCGATCCGCGTCGCCCGAGACCGGAGCCGATGACCGAGCCCGAGGCCACCTGAGTGGTCGAGAGAGCGAAGCCCAGGGCGCTCGAGGCGAGGATGGTCGAGGCGGTCGACGCTTCAGCGGCGAAGCCCTGCGCGGGCTTCACATCGGTGAGGCCCTTGCCGAGTGTGCGGATGATGCGCCAGCCACCCATGTAGGTGCCGAGTGCAATGGCGACTGCGCATGCAACGATGACCCAGAACTGCGGGTCTGGAGTCGTCTGCCATCCGACCGCTATGAGCGTCAGCGTGATGATGCCCATCGTCTTCTGCGCGTCGTTCGTACCGTGCGCGAGAGCGACGAGAGACGACGTGAAGATCTGACCCCAGCGGAAGCCATCGCGCCCGTCCGGCCTGCCGTCGTAGCGGCGGGTCATGGCGTAGGCGACCTTCGTCACGGTGAAGGCGATGAGCCCGGCGGTCAGCGGAGCAATCACTGCGGGGAGGATGACCTTCGACACCACCACGCTGAACTCGATGGCAGCCGCACCCGCGCCGACAAGGGTTGCACCGATGAGACCCCCGAAGAGAGCATGCGACGAGGATGACGGAAGCCCGAGCAACCACGTCAGCATGTTCCAGGTGATGGCCCCGATCAGGCCCGCGAAGATGATCGCGGGGAAGATTTCCAACCCCGAGATCTGGTCTTCGCGGATGATCCCACCCGAAATGGTCTTGGCCACCTCTGTGGAAAGGAACGCACCGACGAGGTTGAGGATGGCGGCCAGCAGTACTGCCGTCTTCGGTTTGAGGGCGCCAGTGGCGATGGGCGTGGCCATCGCATTGGCCGTGTCGTGGAAGCCGTTCGTGAAGTCGAAGAACAACGCGAGAGCGATAACCAGCACGATGATCAGGGCTACTGAGTCCACCGTTCGCTTTCCGTAAAGGGAGGAAGAATGTGTTGCCGACGGGATCGGCGTGACGAACGAACAGTTCACCGCGTGTTCAGCTGCCGTTAACCGGCCAGGAGAATCCTTACACCCCACCCTTCTCCGGTCAACTCGGATTCGCGCGCACAGCTCTGTCACCCGCTTCTTCCTGGATTTACGTATCGGAGGGTGTTGAATGAGCGCACACTCCCCGCACTCGCTGGGGACAAGATCGGGGTGGTCATGAAGAAGTGGTTCGTCGTGCTGATCCTGGGCGCCGCTCAGTTCGTCATGGTGCTCGACAGCACGGTGATGAACGTGTCGATCTCGACCGTGGTGTCGGACCTCGACAGCAGCGTGACTGCGATGCAGACAGCGATCACCTTCTACACGCTCACCATGGCCGCCACGATGCTGCTGGGCGCGAAGCTCGGCGACATCTGGGGGCGCCGCCGGGCACTGGTGATCGGGTCGATCGTCTACGCCGTCGGATCACTGATGACGGCGTTCAGCCCGAACATGGCGGTACTCTTCCTCGGCTGGTCGATCATCGAAGGATTGGGCGCGGTACTCGTGATCCCGGCGATCGCCGCGCTCCTGGCCGACAACTACGAGGGCCGCGATCGCGTCACCGCCTTCGCAGCGATCGGCGCCGTCTCCGGCGCGGGCGTGGCCGCCGGACCGCTGATCGGGGGGTTCATGACCACCTACTTCAGCTGGCGGTACGTATTCGTCGGTGAAGTGGTGATCCTTCTCTTCGTCGTGATCTTCGCGCGCAGAATCGCCGAGAAGTCACAGCGTCAGAGCATCCGCATCGACCTGCTGAGTGTCCTGCTGTCGGCGTTGGGCCTGGTGGGTGTGGTGTTCGGGATGCTCCAGAGCAAGGTGTGGGGCTGGATCGTGCCGCTGCACTCCCCCGAGATCAACGGCGTGGAGATCGCACCGCTGGGGATCTCGCTCACCGCATGGTTCATCGTGGTCGGCGTCGTCCTTCTGGTGCTGTTCTTCGCGCGGCAGCGCAGTCTGGTCGCCCGAGGACGCGATCCTCTGCTCCACGCCGACCTGCTGTCGATCCGGCAGCTGCGTAGCGGACTGAGCGTCCTGGGCGGTCAGTACGCGATCATCGCCGGCCTCTTCTTCATGGTCCCCGTCTACCTGCAGATGACTCTGGGATTCAATGCGATCGAGACGGGCTGGCGGATCTTCCCGCTGTCGGTCTCACTCATCCTCTTCTCGATCTTCGGAACCCGGCTGTCAACGCGGTGGTCTCCACGCCGCGTTGTGCGGGTCGGGCAGTGGGTTCTCGTCGCGAGCGCGATCCTGCTGCTGACCGCGATTGATCCCCGGTTGTCGAGCCCGGCGTTCGGAATCGGCATGTTCTGTGCCGGTGCCGGACTCGGACTGTTGGCGTCGCAGCTCGGCAACGTCAACATGTCTTCGGTCACCGCGAAGGACACCAGTGAAGTCGGCGGCCTGCAGGGGGTCTTCCAGAACCTCGGCTCATCGCTGGGCACGGCGCTGATCGGATCGATCCTGATTGGAGCCCTCGCGAGCTCATTCGCGAGCGGGGTCGCGCAGAGCGCGCTTCCCGCCGAGACACAGGCGATCATCAACGCGGAGACCGAGGGTGGCGTGGCGATCGTCCCGGCCTCCACCGTCGAGCAGATCGGGCAGGACGCCGGACTGACCGCCGATGAGGCAGAGACGCTTCAGGAGATCTACATCGAGTCGCAACTCTCTTCGTTGCGTACCGCGTTCTTCGGCTTGATCGTGCTCGCTCTGCTTTCGCTGATGCTCTCGCGCGGCATCCCGAACGAAGTCCCCCTCCCCCGAACTCCCGCACCGCGCGCGACGACCGCTCGCTAGGCGGCTATGCAGGAACGACGAAGCGGGCCGGGATGCAGCATCCCGGCCCGCTTCGTGCGCCCGTGACTTCTAGCGCTGGATCATCACGACCGAGTAGTCGCGCTCAGCCGCACTCTGGTGGAGCAAGAGCAGGCCGGTCTGGCTCGTGCCGCCCGTGGCGCCGGTGGAGCTCACCGCGAGCTGCGCGCTCCCGCGTGCCGGCACCTCGACGTAAGAGTCCGAGGCGTACGCCTGCTCACCAGCCGTGAACGACTGTCCTTCAATCGCGTCCGTGAGGTTGCCCGTGAAGTAGTTGTCGTACGCGTAGACGCTGAACCCGAAGGTCTGACCGTCGGCGATCCCCAACGCCGCCATCGGCGCCGTGAAGATCTGCGTAGACGAGTCGAACCCGCCACCGTTGTAGAAGTACGGCACAGCGACGTTCGTGGCCAGGTTGAGGACGTTGATCACCGACTGACCGGTGGCCCCGAATCCTCCGAGCTCTGCGTTGTAGAGCACGAAGTCATCCGTTCCATCGTTGTTCGAGTCGACGTAGACATCGAACTCCGCTGGGTAGGTCAGCACGGTGCGACGGTCGTACGTCGCGATGCCAAACTCGACGTAGCCGTCGGCCGTGCGCAACCCCGTGGCGGCGAGGTCGATCACGACCGCATTGGCACCGGGTGTTCCGGCGTCCGTGTCCTGCTGCTGGGCGCTCGTTCCTGTCAGGGCGAACACCTCCGAGCCGCCCGCCGTGACAGATGACCCATTTCGGAGTGCAACCGACGCCGATCCGCTGCGGTTCAGCTTGACCTTCGCCGGCGCGCTGACATCGGCCGCCTTGCGGGGCAGTACGGTCCAGCCGAGGTGCAGCTGTTCGTCGCCCGAAGTCGCGGTGATCCACCCGTCGAACTCCGGGCCGTTCAGCGCCGCACCGGCACCGATCGATCCGGCGTAGTCGAACGGCCACGCGTCGAGCTTGGCGCCGTCGATCGTGACATGCACCTTGAACGTCTGCGTCTTGCCCGCGGGCACGTTCACGGTCCCGGGTGTGATCTTCATCGCCACCGCACCCTTGGCCGCGTCTGCAGCGTCGCGGAACTCCGCAGCCAGGTTGTACCGCTTGTTCTGGCCGGACGAGTTGGTGATCGTCAGATCGACCTGCTCGCGATGCGTGTTCGTCACCGACGGGATGCCGAGGCCGATGTTGCCTCCGTTGTTCGGTACGGCCATCACACCGGCTGCGTCAGCGGATGCCGCGGCCCGCACCTCACCGGCACCGATACGCGAGATCGGCGTCGGGATGAAGCCGGTCGCGGTGGGTGTGGTGTTGGTGTAGTCCGCACCGTTGAGCAGGCGCGCCTTGATGATCGCGGGCGTTGCGTCCTCGAACTTGTCGAGGAGCAGTGCCGCGACACCCGAGACGACCGGAGCAGCCCCGGACGTTCCACCGAAGTTGGTGACCTCGGTGCCGGTGGCCGTCTCAGCCGACAGCCACGCACCCGGTGCGCCGATGTCGGGCTTTGCCCGGTTACCGGTGACTGTGACACCTCGGCTGGACGTACCCACCATGGTGTTGGTGAGCGGAATCGCCGCGGCGGGGTCGATGGTTACCGTGACCTGGCCTGTCGCGAGCGATGCGACCAGCGCCATACCGTCGGCCTGGCTGATCGAGAAAGTCGGAACCGTGACGGGAACCTCGCTGGCGAAGCTGAAGCTCGGCGGGTCGCCCGGTGCGTTGTTGTAGATGACTACCGCGACGGCTCCGGCGTTCTGTGCGAACACCGACTTGTCAGAGATGTTGCATACGCCGCGATTGATGAGCGCGATCGATCCCTTCGGGAACCCCGCAAAGCCTTCTGCGCTGCAACCGAGCGGGTCTACCGGCTGCACGATCGGTACATCAATCAGTCCCGGCGAGGTGACGACCGGTGACCACGCCATGTGCACGGCGTTGGAGATGGTCTTGCCTGTGCTGGCCTCGATAACCCACTGGAGGTCATCCGGCAGTGCCGTCTGAGCAACGCTGATCACGTTGGGCGCCGACGACGGCGACCCCACGATGAACGGACGATCGGCGGAGTTGCCTGCCGAGACCACGACCACGATGCCCGCGTGGACGAGGTTGTTCGCCGCGAAGGACGAGTCATCCTGATCCTGCCCGTAGGCCGATCCGAGGGACAGGTTCACGATGTGCACCGCGTCCGAGATGTCGCCGTCGCCGTTCGGGTCGAGCGACCAGTCCATGCCCTGCAGGATGGCAACACCGTTGCACGAGGTCGACACCGCCGAGCACACCTTGACGGCATACAAGTCCGCCCCGGGCGCGATGCCCTTGTGCGTCCTGTCTGCCGAGCGTCCCGCGATGATGTCGGCGACGTGCGTGCCGTGGCCGCCCGCGATCCCGCTGTCGATCGGGTTCGCGTCCGGAGTCACCGTTGGCACATTCGGCCAACTGTCGCCGACGAAGTCGTAGCCACCCTTGACCTTGGGGGCATCGGGACCGAACAGCGTCGCGCATACACCGGCGACGGGAGCGTTCGCACCCGCGAAGCACTCGCCTACGACGTCGGCGGTGCCGGGTCCGCCCAGGTTGAAGTGGGTGAAGTCGATACCCGAGTCGAGCACCGCGACGCGAACGCCTGTTCCGTCGATGCCGGCCTCGTGCAACGCGCGGGCTTCGACGTAGTCGATGGCCTGGGCGAGGCTGCCGGATACGACCTCTTCCGTGCTGTTGTGGGTCTCATACCGGTTCATCGGGCTGATCGAGATCACGTTCGGAAGGGTGGCGAGGGCCTCGAGCTGACCAGCATCCACCGACACGACAACGAGGTTGGCGGCAAGTTGGGTGCTTCCGAGAACCGTCGCTCCGACGGCGCGGGCGGAGTTCTCGAAACCCTTCTGCTGAGCGGCGACGGTGTTCTTCTTGTCGCGCTGCGCGCCCTTCGAGGGCACCTCACCGTTGGCGAGCGCGCCTTCAGCGACCACCTCGGCGATCGCAGGCTCGGCTAGTCGGACTGTCACCTCGACCGTGCCGGTCGATCGCTCCAGGCTCTTGGCGACTCCCCGAGCCGTCGGCACTTCGTAGTCCTGCGCGAGCTGGTCTTCGGGGAAGGGCTCGGGGCCGGCCGCTGGAGCGGACCATGCCGGGGCTGCCCCGAATACGAGAACGGGTATGGACGCTACCGCGACCACACCCGTGATGAACTTGCGACGCCATTGCCTCATGAGCACTCCTCAGTTGATGGGGGATGAGTTTCGCGGATCACGCGAAACTCGTCGCGCGTGGCGGGCGCGATTCCTTTACCATATGCACGTGTGCGCATCCAGTGAAGGGTCTATGCGAACTCCGAGATGAGGTTCCTCTCATCTTCGTCGCGCGAGGGCGTTCTGGTGTGACGCCCCGTCGTCCCGCGGCGGGTCGACTACCGTGGAATGGTGACCACTGACGCCGCCCCTGCCATCCCTCCCGTCGCCACCCGCACGCCGATCATGCGCAGCCATCACGGCGACGACGTTGAAGATGCGTACGAGTGGTTCCGCGCCAAAGATGATGCGGTCGTCATCGCGCACCTCGAAGCCGAGAACGCGTACACGCGGGCTCGGACGGCCCACCTCGAAGAACTGCGCGGGCGTGTGTTCGACGAGATCAAAGGTCGCACCCTCGAGACCGACCTCTCCGTACCGTCGCGCCGGGGCACCTGGTGGTACTACGGCCGCACGCTCGAGGGCCAGCAGTACGGCATCCAGTGCCGCGCTCCCCTGTCCTCCCCCGACGACTGGAATCCGCCGGTGCTTGCTCCCGACACCGAGGTCGCTGGCGAGCAGGTACTCCTCGACGGCAACATCGAGGCCGAGGGTCACGAGTTCTTCTCACTCGGCAGCTTCGAGGTGACCGCCGACGGCACACGCATGCTGTTCGGCGTCGATGTCGCCGGTGACGAGCGTTACGTCGTCCGCGTGCGCGACCTGGTCACCGGTGAGCAGTTGCCCGATGAGATCCCCGGCACCTTCGCCGGCGCGACCTTCTCGCCCGACGGTCGGTTCATCATCTACACCACCGTCGACGATGCCTGGCGGCCCGACACCGTGTGGCTGCACGAGATCGGCACCCCGGTCGAGTCCGACGAGAAGCTCTTCCACGAGCCTGACGAGCGGTACTGGGTGGGCGCCGGCTTCACCCGGAGCGACAAGTACCTCATGATCGGCGTGGGTTCCTCGATCACCTCTGAGGAATGGCTGGTGGATGCCTCGGACCTCCGAGCCGAGCCGCGCGTCGTGTGGCCGCGCGCCGAGGGCGTCGAGTACGACTCCGACCACGCCGTGGTCGACGGTGAGGATGTCCTCTTCATCCTCCATAACGATGAAGCCCTGGACTTCGAGTTGGTGCGGGTGGCAGCATCCGAACCCGCCGGAGAACGCACTGTCGTCGTGCCTCACCGTCCGGGCGAGCGTCTGCTGGGCATGTCGACCTTCCGCGATTGGGGCGTGCTGGGCTACCGTCGTGCCGGTCTTCCGCGGCTCGGCCTGCTCGACTACCGCTCAGGGAGGGTCGATGAGATCGACTTCGACGAGCCCCTTTATGCGGTGGGATCGGGTGGCAACCCCGAGTGGGCCCCGCCGCTCCTGCGGCTGGGCTACGGATCATTCGTGACGCCGGGCACGGTGTACGACTACGAGATCGCCACCGGAGAGCTGCATTTGCGCAAGCGGCAGCCAGTGCTCGGAGGGTACGAGCCGACCGACTATGGGCAGGCTCGCGTGTGGGTGACTGCCCAAGACGGCGCGCAGGTTCCACTCTCGCTCGTGTGGAAGCGTTCGTTCGGCGAGCCCGGCTCGGCACCTCGGCCGGTGCACCTGTATGGCTATGGGTCCTACGAGCACTCGATCGAGCCCGGATTCTCGATCCCGCGTCTGTCAGAGCTCGACCGTGGCGTGATCTTCGCCGTGGCGCACGTGCGCGGCGGAGGCGAAATGGGACGCCAGTGGTACGAAGACGGAAAGCTGCTGGCCAAGCGCAACACCTTCACCGACTTCGTCGACTGCGCGCGGCACCTTGTCGATTCGGGGTACACGACCCCTTCGACGTTGGTGGCGGAGGGAGGATCGGCCGGTGGTCTGCTGATGGGCGCCGTCGCCAACCTTGCACCGGAGTTGTTCGCCGGAGTCCTCGCCGATGTGCCGTTCGTCGATGCTTTGACAACGATCCTCGACCCGTCGCTTCCGCTCACGGTGATCGAATGGGACGAGTGGGGCGACCCGCTGCACAACGCGGACGTCTACGCGTACATGAAGTCGTACTCGCCGTACGAGAACGTACGTGAAGTGGAATACCCGAAGATTCTCGCCGTGACTTCGCTCAATGACACCCGGGTCCTCTACGTCGAACCTGCCAAGTGGGTCGCGCGACTGCGCGAGGTCGGCGCCGACGCGCTGCTCAAGTGCGAGATGGTCGCCGGGCACGGCGGCGTGAGCGGCCGCTACAACGCCTGGAAAGAGCGAGCGTTCGAGCTCGCCTGGCTGCTCGACACGCTCGGCGTCGCGGACGCCTGAGCATGTGATGACGGATGCGGTCTGCCCGAGGCATCCGTCACCACCAGGCTCAGCCGAACAGGGCGGCGGCCTCTTCGTAGCGGTAGAGCGGCACGGTGTTGAGCTCGCCCAGGGCGTCGGCGAAGGGAACCCGCACGATGTCGGTGCCCTTGAGTGAGACCATCTGGCCCCAGGCCTCGGCGACGACGGCGTCAGCGGCAGCGAGGCCGAGACGCGTCGCCAGCACCCGGTCAAAACCCGAGGGCGAACCGCCGCGCTGGATGTGCCCGAGGACGGTGGCCCGGGTCTCGATGCCGGTGATGCGCTCGATCTCGGGGGCGAGGACTTCGCTGATGCCACCGAGTCGGGGACGGTTGAAAGCGTCGAGGCCCTTGTCGCTGAACGCCTCGTCCATGTCCTTGAGCTTGAAGCCTTCTGACACGACCACGAGCGGGGCGCGGCCACGGTCGTGCGCTTTGGTGACCAGGTCGCACACCTCGTCGAGGGTGAGCGGAACCTCGGGGATAAGAATCGCGTGTGCGCCCGCAGCAATGCCGGCGTGCAGGGCGATCCACCCCACGTGACGGCCCATGACCTCGGCCACCATGCATCGCTGGTGTGAATCACCGGTGGTACGTAACCGGTCCATGGCCTCAGAGGCGATGTTCACGGCGGTGTCGAAGCCGAACGAGTAGTCGGTCGCGCGCAGGTCGTTGTCGATCGTTTTGGGGACGCCGACGACGTTGATGCCGTCCTTCGAGAGGCGGTCCGCGGCGGCGAGCGTGCCCTCGCCGCCGATGGCGATAATGCCGTCGAGGCGGTGGCCGTAGAGCGTCTTGGCGATGTTCTCCGCCCCACCGCGAGAGCCCTCGTAGGGGTTGGTGCGCGAGGTGCCGAGGATCGTGCCGCCAACCTTCGACAGGCCCTTGACCTCGTGGCGGGTCAGCGGAAAGAAGTCTCCATCGACGACGCCACGCCAGCCGTCGCGGATTCCGACGAACTCAAGGTCGTACGCCGTGGTCCCCTTGAGCACAACGCCGCGGATGACGGCGTTCAGGCCTGGGCAGTCGCCACCGCTCGTCAAGATTCCGATCTTCATGGTGTGGTCCTCGCTGTCGTTTGTCGGGTCGGCAACGTCGCCTCTCAGACACTATCGCCGGATGCCACGCCCCGGCCACACAGCAACGCCACAACCACGGCGCACCGACCGGAGAAACCGCCGCGAACGCCTACTCGCCGCCGAGGGCCTGACGCAGCAGGTGCATGAGCGCCGATAGCTGCACCGAGTCGCTGGACTGCGGGTCGACGGCTTCACCGTCGAGCGCGCGGGCCGCGAGCCCCTGCTTGGAGTCGATGAGTTCGGCGATCTTGGTGTCGATCGTGTGCGCGGCGATGATGCGCCACGCCGTGACCGGCTCGTCCTGCCCGATGCGGTGCACGCGGTCGATCGCCTGCGTCTGCTCGGCGGCCGTCCACGACAGTTCGGCCAGCACGACGTTCGACGATGCCTGCATGTTCAGCCCGACGCCCGCTGCGGTGAGCGAACACACCGCGATCCCGACGCTCGGGTCGTTGTTGAACGCATCGATCGCGATCTGGCGGGCGGGAGTGCTCTGATCGCCGCGGATCGAGATGGTCTTCAACCCGGCCGCCGCGAAGTGGTTCTCCGCCGCATCCATCACGTCGATGTGCTTGGCGAAGAACACGACCTTGCCTACCGAGCGCTGCAGTTGCACCGCGTAGTCCGCAGCGAGAAGAGCCTTTGCCTGACCGATCTTGCGGACCATGGTGAAGACGTTGTCGCCGCCGGTTCCTGCCGCCTTGGACTCTTCGAGCTCGCCCAGAGAAACCAGGCGCACGATGTCTTCGTCGATGGATCCGGGCTCGAGGCCGCGATCACCGCGCGCGTCGATAATGCGGCGGTACTTCGCGGCGAGACGCTCTCCGAGCTCGCGCTCAGCCTGACGAATCGACCGGCCGAACTCGTCGTCCAACTGCACGGGCAGGTCGGCGATGAGCTTGTCGGGCAGGTCGGCCGCGACATCCTTCTTCTTGCGACGCACGATGCCCATCGAAATCACGGCGTCGCGCGCTTCAGGATAGAAGGCCTTGTCGGCGGGGGTGAGCCCGGTCTGATCGAGTTTCTCCATCAACGCGGGACCCGGCTTCTCGCCGTTGGTCCAGCCGAGGTACCGCCAGATCGCGTCGAAATCCTCGACGTCGTTGATCAGCGGGGTACCGGTCAACGCCAGGAGGAGCGGGTTGCCGACCTGCTCGCGCAGGCGAGCGGCGAGCGCCAGCACGTTCTGCGAGCGCTGCGATCCGAGGTTCTTGATGAAGTGCGCCTCGTCGACGACCATGCCCTTGAGCCCGATGGAGCTGAGCCACGACAAGTGACGGTCGAGTACTTCGTAGTTGACGATGAACACGTCGGCGAAGGCGTCGATGTCTTCGCCGTCACCGTGGATCACGGTCGCACGGCGCTGCGGGGTCCACCGCTCGACTTCGCGTGCCCAGTTCATCTTGACGACGTTGGGAACGACCGCGAGAAGCGGGTAGGCACCTGCGACGGATGCTGCAAGCACCGACTCCGCCGTCTTTCCGAGGCCGGGCTCATCGGCGAGCAAAAAGCTGCGGTGGCCCTGCCGCACAGCCTCGACGAACCGCGACTGGTGGACCATGACCTCGAGCCCCTTGGGCGAGAGACGGTCGAACTCGGGAACGGGAGGAAGCTCCATCGAGGCAGCGCCGCCGCCGGCACCGGTCTCGAAGGCCTTGTAGAGGGGGCCCATGAGCTCCCAGCCGTCCAGGCGTCGGCGGGGCGTGGTCGCGGACGGCCTCCCCGTGAGATCGGGCGCGAGGAAGGGATTGGCCTCGCGGCGTGCCTCAACCTGGGGCGGAATGACCTGCCGCTCGGCGAGCGCAGCTGAGACGACCGGCTCAGACGTGCGCGCAACGTCGGTGATGATCAGTTCGTCGGGCGCGAGTTCGGCGCCGGATTCGAGCAGCCAGTCACGGCGCATCCGCTTGGCGACGGGCGACGTGGCCTGGTCGACCTCGAGAAGCTGAATGAGCGACGTGTCGCGGGCTGCGGTCTTGGCGAGGATCGTCGCTACGCCGTCAAGCCGCTTGAGCAGCTCCGCACGGGTACCGTCGGCCATCTCGCTATCGGCCTTGATGCGTGCGCGCTCTTCACGCATGAGGAACGCGATGACCTGGAACTTCACCCGGTTGGTCGGGCCGAGCTTTCCGCGCTGCGACTTCGCCTCGACCTCGCGCACCTTGCGCGCAAGGATCGGGATGATCGGGGCTTCCTCATCGCGTCGCGCCGTGGTGGGGCGACGGCGACGTTGAGACGACCGCTGTGCAGACGATGCCGTGGTCGGCATGCTCCTCCTGAAAGTAGGTGCCGGATGCTCCGGCGATACGCCGATCGGGACCGGCGAGGTTGCGTGCTCCCGCGGGCGGCTGGAGGGCCGTCACTGACACGGGGCGGGAAACCCTGTTCCCGGTCGCGGGCACTTGCTTCTGCGAGCTGCGACGTCGGGTGGGGGATCCCGAGTGTCAGTCTAGCGCCATCGACGCGATTGCGCGTCAGGACGCGACGATCACTCGTCGCCCGCGAGCGCTCGCTGCCAGGTGAGGAGGTCTGCGGGTTCGTCGGTGACGATGCCGTCAACCCCGAGATCGGTCATCGCCGTCCACTGCGTGTCGCTATTGAGCGTATAGACGACGATCCGAACCCCGGCAGCGTGGACGTCATCGACCATCGCGGGTCGTGCAAGCACGGCTTTGCGGTCCACGAGAATCCCCCGTACGCCGGCCTCATGCGCGGCACGCACGACATCGTCCGGGACGTGCTTGAGGATCAGAAGTCGCGGAATCACCTCGGAGGCCGCTTCGGCGAGAGCCAACGTCCGCGCATCGAAGCTTGCCAACGCGACACGTCGTTCGAGGTCGCGCGCGTTCACCTCGGCGGCGACTGCAGCGATGGCTGCAGCATCCCACTCCCCCTTCAATTCGATGAGTGAGCGCTGTGTGGACGCCGCGAGCACATCGAGGAACTCGGTGAAGGTGGGCACCGGCGTACCGGCGTAGGACGGGGCGAACCAGGATCCCGCGTCAAGCGCGCGCACCTCGTCGAGCGTGAGCGAGGCGATCGCACCGTGACCGTCGGTCGTGCGGTCAACGGTGGCATCGTGCATGAGGACGGGGTGTCGATCTGCGGTGAGCGCCACATCGACCTCGACGTAGTCGAATCCCGCAGCCAGCGCGGCGGTGATCGCCGGCAGGGTGTTTTCGGGAGCCGTCGCGCCGCCACCGCGGTGACTCGCGATGAACGCGGCATCCCCCGGCGTACGCGGATCACCGAGCAACTCGGTCGCGCCGACACGCCCAGGCGCAGTGCCGAGCAGGGCGACGAAGATGCTCGCGACAGCGAGCACGCACACAATCAACAGGGCCTGCGTCCGGTCGCGCGAGGTCGCGGAAGCGGGAGCGTCGGGCATCGGGCATGTCCTCCGGGGTACTTCACGTCGTCATCGACGTGACGTACACACTACATGCCCTCGTTACCTTTTCGTTACTCTCTGTTCACTTCGTCACGGGTGTTTGCGACGCAGTCCCACAGGACGTCGGCCACAACGCGTTTCGTGCCCGAACCTTCGCCCACAACGGTTCCCGTCCCGTCGACGATGAGCAACGTGTTCTGAGTGCTCTCGAAGCCCCGTTCCCAGCCGACTTCGTTCGCCGCGAGCAGGTCCACTCCCTTGCGCGACGCCTTGCTGCGCGCCCGGTCCAGCAGCGTCTCGCCCTCTGCGGGCGTCTCGGCGGCGAAGCCGACGATCGTCTGATCAGGGCGGCGATCACGCACGAGACCCGCGACGATGTCGTCGGTCTCGACGAGGTGTAGAACAAGCCCTTCTCCACCGGTGGACTCCTTGGTCAGCTTGCCCGGCGAGACGGCGTCGGCACGGAAGTCGGCGACCGCTGCCGCCATGACCACGACATCGGCCGCGGCCGCGGCGCGGGTCACCGCGGACTGAAGCTCTGCCGCTGTGCCCGCGTGCTCGAGAGTGATACGCGAGTGAGCGGATGCTTCTGCCAGCACCCCCTCGTCGACGTGCGCCGCCACTAAGACGACGGTTGCCCCGCGATCTGCCGCTGCGAGCGCGACAGCCACTCCCTGGCGACCGCTGGAGCGATTGCCGAGGAAGCGGACGGGATCCAGTGGTTCGCGTGTGCCACCCGCGCTGACCACGACACGAAGTCCCGCAAGGTCAACCGCCCTTTCGCCCACGACCGAGACGAGCGCTGCCTCGTAGATCGCCTCGGGTTCGCTCATCCGCCCGGGGCCACTGTCACCTCCGGTGAGCGCACCGTCGTCGGGTCCGACGATGATCACGCCGCGCTCCCGCAGGGTGGCGACGTTGTGGACAGTCGCCGGATGCCGCCACATTTCGGCGTGCATTGCGGGCGCGACGACGACCGGTGCCGTGGTGGCAAGTAGGGTCGTTCCCAGGAGATCGTCCGCGAGCCCTGCGGCCATCTTCGCCAGGCTGTTCGCCGTTGCGGGCGCCACGATGACGAGGTCGGCCGACTGACCGAGCGAGACGTGTCGCACGCGAGCGACGTCGTCGTGGACGGAGGTGGTGACCGGGTTGCGGCTGATCGCCTCCCAGGTCGGAATGCCGACGAACCGCACGGCATCCGCCGTGGGAATGACGTGGACATCATGGCCGTCCTTCACGAGGATGCGCACCAAGTGCACTGTCTTGTAGGCGGCGATTCCACCAGTGACTCCGACGACGACGAACATCATCCGATCTTGGCACGACCTCGGCCAACCTGAGAGGAACACCTCCCGATGTGCACCGTGATCATCCGCGTCCCCGAGTCCGCAGAGGAGCCGACGCGCGTCCTCGCGATCCGCGATGAGGATCCCTCACGCCCATGGAATCCGCTGGGCCGCTGGTGGCCCGAGGCCCACGAGGCCACCGTCGGCGTGCGTGACGTCCGGGCGGGCGGCGCCTGGTTGGCCGCCGACCCTGACACCGGGCGCCTCGCCGTCCTCCTCAACCGCGCGGACATCTCGGACCGACCGGAGTCGGAACTTCGCTCGCGAGGAGCGATCGTGCTCGACTCGGTGGCGGGCCGGTCGCCGGCAGGCGACCCCGGGACGCACGGTTTCAACCTGGTGGAGGTCGACGGCGCGCGCGCCCGCGTGCTGAGCTGGGACGGTCAGAATCTGCGGACGACCGATCTTGCCCCGGGCACGCACATGATCGCTCACGAAGACGTGGATGACCCTGCCACCGCGCGCATCACCGCGTGGCTCGAACCCTTCCGCGCCACCGCAGTGGGCGACGACGAACGCTGGTGGACTCCCTGGGTGACGCTGCTCGAAGAGACGACGAACCTCGAGAGCACGGATGACCGAGCGATCATTCGCGACAACCGCCCGTTCGGGTACCCGACCCTCTCACTGCTGGCGTGCGTCGCCTCGGTCAACTCGGACGATATCGACCTGCGCTACGGCGAACTCCGCGAGCCGGGCCACTGGGGCGGGCTCGACCTCAGCTGACGCTCGACGCCGAGCCCACCGCTCAGCGACGAAAAGGCCGACCGCCGCGCTCGTACTCGGCCGACGCGCCGAATGGCGGCGGCGAGACTGCATCCACCCTCGCTTCGGAGATCGTCGGCGCGGGTGGCACTGACGACCCGCGCCGCGCGGCCACGATGTCCTCCACGGCCGCGACGAACCCGTCTGCCCCAGGCGCCGCAGCGAGGTCGGCACCGATGCGAGCCGATGCCTCTCGATAGCGGGGGTCGGACAGCACTGTGCGCACCGCCGTGCGGACCTTCTCGGGTGTCGGGTGCCCCGTCTTGAGGTTGATGCCGACCCCTGACCACGCTACCCGCGCCGAGGTCTCGAGCTTGTCCTCGGTATCGCCTGCGACGACGATCGGAACGCCGTGCCGCATGGCAGCGTGGAGGCCCCCGTACCCTCCGTTCGTCACGAACGCCTTGATCCGCGGCATCAGCAGATCGTAGGGCAAGAACTCCGCGGAGAACGCGTTGTCGGGCAGCGAGGGAAGCTTGCCCACGGCGCGTCCGTCGGCGGCGCCCGTCGAGACCACGACGGTGACGGGCTCACCGGCGAGCCCGTCGAGGGTCGGGCCGATGAGTTCACCCAAGTCGTAATTCGCGGCTGTGCCCTGTGAGACATGAACGATGGGGCGCGAGTCGTCGAGTTGCTCCCACCAATCCGGCAGCGCACGCTTCTGCGTGACCGGCGGGGTCAAGGCCCCGAAGAATCGCACGTGTGCTGGCAGGTCGCTGCGCGGATACTCGAAAGACGGGACCGTGAACTGCCCGTACAGATCGAGCAGTCCGTCCTGGAAGAGGTAGTCGGTGAAAAAGAGGTCGCCGAGGCCCGGGAGGCCGTTCGCACGATAGAAGCGGTCGACGTCGCGGTGCACCGGGGCCAGGATCACTCGCCGCGCGATGGACTGCATCATTCTGTACTGCAGGCGGTGTGCCCTCGTGCGCGGTGGCGGCACACCGAGCCCGAACGGACCGGTATCGACGCTCGAAACCATGAGGGGAAACATCCCGACCGCTGCCAGAACGGGCCGCCCTGCCCGGAACGCGAAGAGCTGAGTGCCGACGAAGGCCAGGTCCGAGACGATCGCCTCGACGGACTCGGCGTCGAGCGCCGCCTCGATTGCGCCAAGTTGAGGCGGGCCGGGTCGAAGGAACGTATCGGTGAGTCCCTCGTTCATGGCACGCCGGCCACGTGGGCGACCCTTCAGCTCGATGTCGTCCAGCACGTCAGCTGCGGCGGGCAGAGCGAGTGGTTCGGCACCGAGCGCGCGGATCCGATCAGCGAATCGAGCGCCAGTCAAGACGCGAACGCGATGCCCGCGGCCGACGAGTGCACGCACGACGTCCAGGATCGGATTGACGTGAGACTCTGCCGGACTGGTGCAGACGAGGATTGATGACATTGCCGGGCTCCTTCCGACGCAACTCCCCTAATTTCGATATGGTATATCCATCATGAAAAGGGCACAAGAGGTTCCGTCGCGACGGCCCTACGACGCGAGCGGTCGGCGTCGGCGCGCCGAAGAACGTCGAATCGAAGTCATCCGTTGCGCGCTAACCGTCTTCTCGGAGAAAGGACTCGAGTCCACAACGATGGCGGATCTCGCAGCGGCGGCGGGTGTGTCAGTGCCCTACTTGGAACGCCTGGGCACGAAGGCAGATCTGTTCGCCATGGTGATCGAGCACTCGACCCTCGGCCCGGAAACGCAGACCGTGGAACGTGCGCGGAAAGAGTTCGACAAGGTCGCGCATCTGCTCTCGCGTGACGAGCTGATCGCACACATCGCTCGCGGGAGCGCCGAATGGAACGAGCGCTCCCATCGGTTGTGGCGAATGTGGGCAATTTCGACAGACACCGCCCTGCAGGCGCGCTGGCAACAGAACATGTCGGAGATCCGGGGCGGCTGGGAAGCATTCCTCACCCGGTTCGACGATCGCGGCTGGTGGCGATCCGATATCGCCCGATCCGAGCAGGCGGCAACACTGTGGATCCTCACGCTCGCCGAGACCTACGGGCGACTTGTCGAAGATGCTGGCCTGACGCACGAGGAATATGTCTTGTGGCTCGAGCGCGGCGTGCGTGCAGCACTCGTGGGCGACGGGTAGCTTCAGACCATCGACTTGGTGTGCCAGATGGTCTTGGTTTCGGTGAACGCCGTGATGCGGTCGATGCTCGGGGCCGCAGCATCCGGACCACTCTCCGGCGCAAGCACCCGCGTAAGCGTCTCTGCCGCTTTGATCTGTAGATCGATCCACTCGATGTCGCCTGCACCGACGAGGTCGAGTCCGTGAACGTCGGGGTGCGAAGCAATCCACGGTGCGATCTCGGCGGCAGACCCGGTGAGGATGTTCACTACTCCTCCGGGCACGTCGCTCGTCGCAAGCACCTCAGCGAGGCTGATCGCTGACAGCGGGAACTGTTCGGATGCCACGACCACGACGGTGTTGCCGGTCACGAGCGCCGGAGCCACAGCCGAGACAAGGCCGAGCAGCGAAGAGTCCTGCGGGGCGATGATACCGACCACGCCGGTCGGCTCAGGCACCGAGATGTTGAAATAGGGACCCGCGACCGGGTTGCCGTTGCCGGCGACCTGACCGAACTTGTCGCACCACCCGGCGTACCAGACCCAACGGTCGATGGCATCGTCAACCTCAGCGTTTGCTGCCGATGTCGAGGCACCGGTCTGCTGCGAGATCTCATCCACGAACTGTGCGCGGCGCCCCTCGAGCAGCTCGGCGACCCGATAGAGCACCTGGCCGCGGTTGTACGCGGTCGCGCCCGACCAGCCCTTGACGGCCGCGCGGGCGGCGGTCACGGCATCCCGAGCATCTTTGCGTGATGCCTTCGCGGCGTTGGCGAGGAAGTCGCCCTTCGCAGAGACAACCTCATAGGTGCGGCCCGACTCGGTGCGCGGGAACGCGCCGCCGATGTAGAGCTTGTAGGTCTTGGGCACGGTCAGTCGCTTGCTCACGCCGACGCTCCCTTCAGGTAGGCGAGAAGGCCGTGGCGGCCACCCTCGCGGCCATAGCCGGATTCTTTGTACCCACCGAAGGGCGACGCCGGGTCGAAGCGGTTGAAGGTGTTGGCCCAGATGACTCCGGCGCGCAGGCGGTCGGCGACCGCGAGGATGCGCGAGCCCTTGTCGCTCCAGATACCGGCCGACAATCCGTACGGTGTGTTGTTGGCTTTCTCGATCGCCTCGGCCGGGGTGCGGAAAGTGAGAACCGACAGCACGGGTCCGAAGATCTCATCGCGCGCAATGCGGTGCGACGCCTGCACGTTCGTGAAGATCGTGGGCGCGAACCAGAAGCCGTTGTCGGGAATCTCGCACGGCGCGCTCCACCGCTCGGCACCTTCGTCCTCGCCGATCTGGCTCAGCTCGCGGATGCGGTCGAGCTGCTCGCGAGAGTTGATCGCGCCGATGTCGGTGTTCTTGTCGAGCGGGTCCCCCATGCGCAATGTCGACAGGCGGTGCTTCAAGCGATCGACGACCTCGTCGTGGATGTTTTCCTGCACGAGCAGACGGCTTCCCGCGCAGCACACGTGGCCCTGATTGAAGAAGATGCCGTTGACGATTCCCTCGACCGCCTGGTCCAGAGGGGCGTCGTCGAAGACGATGTTCGCCGCTTTGCCACCGAGTTCAAGCGTGAGCTTCTTGTCGGTTCCGGCGACGGCCTTCGCGATCTCCCGTCCTACCGGGGTCGATCCGGTGAAGGCGACTTTGTTGACATCGGGATGCCGCACCAAAGCAGCTCCGGTGGCACCCGCTCCGGTCACGATGTTCACCACACCCGGGGGAAGATCTGCCTGCTGGAGGATCTCGGCGAAGATCATCGCCGAGAGCGACGTGGTCTCGGCAGGCTTGATCACGACGGTGTTGCCCGCGGCAAGCGCCGGAGCGACCTTCCACGCGAGCATCAGCAGCGGGAAGTTCCACGGGATCACCTGGGCGGCTACGCCCAGCGACCGCGGGTTCGCCCCGTAGCCCGCGTAGTCGAGTTTGTCGGCCCACCCGGCGTAATAGAAGAACCAGGCTGCCACCAAGGGAACGTCGACATCGCGCGACTCTTTGATCGGCTTGCCGTTGTCGAGGCTCTCGGCGACCGCGAGCTCGCGCGCGCGCTCCTGGACGAGCCGCGCGATGCGGAAGAGGTACTTTCCGCGATCGCGGCCGCTCATCTTCGACCAGGTCTTGTCGTAGGCGCGGCGCGCTGAGGCGACGGCGGTGTTGACATCGGCTTCGGTGGCCTCGGCGATCGTCGCGATGTGCGACTCGTCAGCGGGTGAAATCGTCGCGAACCCCTTGCCGCTGCCGGCACGGAACTCACCGTCGACGAACAGCCCGTAGCTGTCGCGCAGGTTCAGGATCGCCCGCGACTCTGGCGCGGGTGCGTATTCGAGAAAGCTCATGATTCAGGGTCCTCAGTCGACTTCTAGTCGATCGTCACGTAGTCGGCGCCGGTGTAATGCCCGGTGCGAAGTTTCTGGCGCTGCAGCAGCACGTCATTGAGCAGGCTGGATGCTCCGAACCGGAAGAGGTGCGGCTGCAGCCACTCCTCGCCCACCGTTTCAGCGACGGTCACGACGTACTTGATCGCGTCCTTCGAGGTGCGAATACCACCGGCCGGCTTGACGCCAACCCTCTCGCCCGTAGCTCGATACCAGTCCCGCACGACCTCGAGCATCAGCAACGTGGTCGGCAACGTCGCCGCAGGCTGCACCTTGCCTGTTGAGGTCTTGATAAAGTCGCCGCCGGCGAGGATCGCCAGCCACGAAGCGCGCTTGATGTTGTCGTACGTGTTCAACTCGCCGGTCTCGAGAATGACCTTCAGCGACGCGAACGACCCGTCCGCACGGCGACATGCCTGCTTGACCTGGGCGATCTGGTCGAACACGAGTCCATAGCGTCCGGCGAGGAAAGCACCGCGGTCGATCACCATGTCGATTTCGTCCGCACCGTGGGCCACTGCCTCGGCGGTGTCGGCGAGTTTGATCTCGAGCGACGCTCGTCCGCTGGGAAACGCCGTCGCGACGGCCGCGACCGAGATCAGCCCGTCATCGGGGTCCCCGTGGGCCGCGCCGAGCGCGGCCACCGCGTACGGGACCATATCGCCGTAGACACAGACCGCGGCAACGCGCGGGCACGTCGGGTCCGAGGCATCCGGATGCAACGCCTTCGCGACGAGCGAACGAACCTTGCCCGGGGTGTCAGCCCCCTCCAGCGTTGTCAGGTCGATGAGGTCGATGATCTTGTCGAGCGCCCACGCCTTGGACGAAGTCTTGATCGACCGCGTACCGAGACCTGCCGCGCGCTGCTCGAGGCCGACGGCGTCAACGCCGGGAAGGCCGTGCAGGTAGCGCCGCAGGGTAGTGTCATCGGGCTCGCCACCCAGCAGCGCGACCGCGCGCTCGGGAAGCGTCTGCACGTCAGTGCGACTCATGGCTCTCCTAGTTTCTTGAGGCGGTGCGCAGCACACGCGCGTGCCGTCGTAGCACGATCACCCCGATGCCGATGATGACCACGAATGCGATCGTCAGGCTCGTGAAAGCGAACCAATTGTTATCGAGGGCGAGCACAATGCCGGCCGCGATGACCGCGATCGCCGCGGCCGCCAACTTCGAAGTGAACCTCAAGCCTACCCCGGGTGCGAGGTGACCGTCCGGGTACTGCGCTCGTGCCGCGACGAGATCGGCGAAGGCATCCAGTGTCGCCAGCAGTGACGCCGAGTACGCCACCGCGCAACCGAGAGCACCCCACAGGTTGACCGGCTTTGCGGCCACCGCGGTCTCGGCAAAAGCGATCAGTGAGGCGAAATCCACGCCCTGATCGTATTGCGCGCGTGCCGTGTCGGTCTATGGACCCGGGCGCGGAGCAGGTGGGAAGCTGCCGTGGACCGGATCGACTGCGGGATCGACCGCGTCGAGAAACTGCTCGATCGTCAATCCGCGGCGGGCGGCCGCCTTCTGGACCCGGTCCGCGATCGCTCGGGCAGAGGCATCCGTCACCGACCCGACTGCCGCGCGTTCCGCAGCGTCGTCGCGCAAAAGAAGCGACATGACCGGCACGATGACGGCGCCGAGAGCAGCGAGGATCGCGACGATACCGAGCACTCTCGGGAAGACATCGGAGTCAACGTCGCCAGCCCAGATCAGGTAGATCACCATTGCAACCACGATGGCGAAGAGACCCAACGTCACCCACAACCCCACACGAACAACCGGTCGACGTCGATCGGCGAGCAGAAGCAAGAGCGAAGCGAGAGCGGATGCTGCGGTCAGGGCGATTCCCGTACCCAGAAGCCTCCACACCGCGTCGCCCTGCGGAAGTCCCTCCGATGCCCACAGCAGCACCAGCGACCACGCCAGAGTGACGAGCGAGATGACGACGCCCGCAACCCCGAACGCGCGCAGGCGTCGGCCCAGGAGCGAGGCGCAGCACAGCACTGCGACGCTGAACGCACCGACGATGGCCGTCGTCGCGAGCACCTTGCCTGCCGGCTCGCCGAGCGAACCGCCCAAGAGGACGGTGATGCCCCCGATGGCTGCGAGGCCGAACGAGATGACGATGATCCACACGATCAATCGCCGCAGCACAGAGACAGAAGGCGGTGCGGGGGATTCAGTCGTCATGCCAGTGACTGTCGCACATGGCGGACATCATCCGCCATCTGCTCTTTGAGAGCCTCGACGCCTTCGAAGGCGATCATCCCCCGAACTCGCGCAACGAACTGCACCTCGACACGGTGACCGTAGAGATCGAGATCGGTCTCATCGAGCACGTACGCTTCGACCTGGCGCACGAGGACGTCGTCAAAAGTCGGGTTGGTTCCGACGCTGATCGCGGCGGGATAACGGATGCCTCCGCGCAGCCCGTCCGCAGATCCTTCGTCGATCAGCCACCCCGCGTAGACGCCGTCCGCCGGGATGAAGCCTTCGAGATCCGGCGACAGGTTGGCCGTCGGGTAGCCCAACTCGCGACCGCGCTTGAGTCCATGCACCACCTCACCCCAGACCGAGGGCGCTCGCCCCAGCAAGCGCGCCGCGGTGGTCACCTCGCCCTCGGCGAGAAGCTCGCGAATCCACGTCGACGAGACGCGCCGTCCGCCGTCGATCGCGCGGACATCGCCCAACACCTCTACTTCGAAGCCGAATTCGCGGCCGAGATCGCGCAACACGTCGGGAGTGCCCGCTCCCCCGCTGCCGAACCGGAAGTCGGCGCCCACCAGCACGACCCGCGCATCGAGGGCATCGACGAGGATGCGGGTGACGAACTCTCGCGCGGTGAGGTCGGCCAGTGCGCGGTCGAAGGTCAGCATCAGCGTCGCGTCGATCCCGGTCTCGGCGAGCAGTTGCAACTTCTGGTTCTCACCGATGAGGCTCTCGGGGCACAGCTCGGGGCGCAGCAACGCGAGCGGGTTTCGGTCGAAGGTCACCGCGACCACGCGCGCGTCGCCGGTCGCAGCATCCACCCGCGCGCGATCGATCACCGCACGGTGGCCGTAGTGCACACCATCGAATTTGCCGATCGCGACGACCGACGGGCCGAAGCCCGCGGCAATCTCGGCCGGGTCGCGAAAGACGATCACGGGGCGACCGCTACCGCTTCAACCTCGGGCACCCGTGTGCCCGGGCGATGGGTGATGAGCCACCACAAACCGAAGAACGGCAGCACCAAGGGGATGAACAAGTACCCGGCTCCGAACCACGACCACACCGTCTGGTGGGCGAACAACTCGGGGAGGACGAAGGTGAGCGTGCCGACGACGAGGACGCCGACGAGTTCGAACACGATCGCAATCCATGCGACCCGGTACCACCGGGGCGAGCCGGCGAACACGAGAGCGAGCGTGGCGAGGATGTACACACCCGCCGCGAGCGCGGAGAGCGTGTACGCCAGCGGCGCCTCATCGAAGGCGCGGACGATCTGGACGAAAGAGCGACCGGTGGCGGCGAGGGCCATGATCGCATAGACGATCACGAGGACTCGGCCGATGCCGGTCATGCGGGGGCGAGCGGATGACGACATGACAGGTCAAGTCTAGGAGCCGCGGAAGGCGCCGAGCGCCGAGCGGAACCCGCACCGGTCAGGCGACCTGGACGGTCCAGATGGCGTGCATCCGCCACACCATGATCGCGACCGCGAGCGCCGCGATGCCCAGGATCACGGTGCTCCAGCGGCTGCGCTCGAGCAGGGCCCAGAACACGGCCGCCGGCGGCAAGAGAGCCGCAGAGACGAGGTACACCCAAAACTCCAGCAGGCTCCCCGTTGGCGGATTACCCACCGCGGGTGCGATGAGCGCCATGGCGATCTGCGCGATGAGGAGAAGTTCAACCAGTGCGAGCGCGCCGACCGAGAGGTCGCTGGGGCGGCGACCCGCGAGGCCCAAGACGATGCAGAGCACCCCGGCGATCGCTGCGACCGAAACTTGAACGAGGGTGAACCACAGGATCATCGGAATGCCTCCGTCGGCATATTCATGGCGCTCTTCACGTCGGCGGCGCGCCGCTCGACGATGCCGACGAGGACGCCGTCGGGGTCGACGGCCGCGGTCGGGTTCTGCGGCATGCGCGACGCGGCGCCTACCAGTCGCTTGCCTTGCCGCAGATCGCGCGCCTCTTCTGCGGTGACATCCAGTCGCCCCACGACGGCCTCGGCAACGTCAGTCGGCGAACGGAGCACGGCACCCTCGAGGGCGTCGGCAACCGCCGCTCCCGCGAGCGTGAACGGCCCGATGCGGGTGCGGCGCAACGCGGTCAGGTGACCGCCCACCCCCAGCGCTGCACCGAGGTCTCGGGCGAGCGCGCGAATGTACGTGCCGCTCGAGCACTCCACGATCACCTCCAGGTCGATCACCTCACCTGCGGCACCTGCCACCCGCCGCATCGAAAGCAGGTCGAACCGCGAGACCGTGACCCGGCGCGACTTCAACGCGACCTCTTCGCCGGCTCGGACGAGGTCGTACGCGCGCTTGCCGCCGACCTTGATCGCCGAGACGCTGCTGGGCACTTGCTCGATCTCCCCCGTCAGGGCGGTGATGCCCTGGGTGATCTCCGAATCAACGATGGCCGAGGCATCCGTCGTCTGCGTCGACTGACCTTCGGCGTCATCGGTGTCGGTCGCGACACCGAGCCGGATCGTCGCTTCGTACGTCTTGTCGAGTCCGACGATGTACGTGAGCAACCGGGTCGCGCCCTCGACTCCGAGAATCAGGAGTCCGGTCGCCATCGGATCCAGGGTTCCTGCGTGGCCGATCTTGCGTGTGCCGAGCGCCTTGCGGGCGCGCGAAACGACGTCGTGGCTCGTCATCCCACCCGGCTTGTCGACCAGGAGTACACCTGCATCCACCATCAGCAGAAGTCCCCGTACACGCGCACGGGGTGCGCTGGGTCGTTGTTGTCGACGGTGACGGATGCCTTCTCCCGCGGTTTCGCGTCGCGGAGGTAGAGCTCTTGTCCCTGGCGGTAGCGCGCGTTCGAGGGTGCCGCGGGGTCGGGATCGCCGCCGTCGCGCTCGGCCATGCGAGCCGTCGCCACCTCGGGGGCGACCTCGAGCCAGACCGACCAGTTCCATAGGCCCCTCAGCTCGGGGCGATGCAGGAAGATGCCGTCGATGATGAGCACAGCGTCCCTCGGCGCGGTCACCCACACCGACTCGACCGGCGCGTCGCGGCGCACGTCGAAGACCTCGAGCTGGAACCCGGTGGTGGCGTTCGTCTGCCACCCCTCGCGGAACGGGTCGATCAGCACGCGCCGGAACGTCGGGTAGTCGTACGAGTCGAGGTAGAACCCCTCAGGGCTCTGAGGTCCCCGTTCGTAGCGTTCGACGCGCGGGCGGTGAAAGCCGTCGATAGAGGCCCGGAAGACGGCTGCTCCGGTCTCGGCGAAGATCTCGGCCAGAGCATCAGCGAAGACCGTCTTGCCTGCGCCGTCGATCCCATCCACGGCGATGATCACGCGTCCGCCGCGGTTGTTGTGACGCACCTCATCGCGCAACGCACGCAACAGCGTGGTCGCCGGCGTGATGGGAAGGCGCATGTTTCTACTTTATGGTCGTGTGAGTGAAACCCATGCCCGACCTCGCGACGCCGCTTATCGCGTGGTACCGCGAGAACGCTCGGGATTTACCGTGGCGGCATCCTGAGTTCGGCGCGTGGGGCATTCTCGTGAGCGAGTTCATGCTGCAGCAGACCCCCGTCGCGCGGGTCATCCCCCATCTCGAAGCATGGCTGGAGCGCTGGCCCACCCCTTCGAGTTTGGCGGCGGATGCTCCGGCCGAGGCGGTACGGCAGTGGGCGAACCTCGGCTATCCGCGTCGGGCACTCTGGCTGTATCGCGCGGCAGTCGAGATCCGCGATCGGCACGATGGTGTCGTCCCCCGGGACGTGGACGCGCTCCTCGCCCTCACCGGCATAGGCGACTATACGGCGCGCGCGGTGGCGGTCTTCGCCTACGGCGACCGGCATCCCGTCGTCGACACGAATACCCGTCGCGTGCTGGCCCGCGCCATCGACGCCAAGTCCCAGCCCGAAGCCCCTGCTCGGAGGGACCTCGCCGCGATGGACGCGATCCTCCCCCGCGACGATAACGAAGCCGCGATCGTGAATGCCGCGACCATGGAGCTCGGAGCCGTTGTGTGCACTGCGCGGAGCCCCCGTTGCGAGGCTTGCCCGGTCGCGCGGGTGTGCGGGTGGCGCGTGGCGGGCTACCCCGACACCGGCGACGATCGCCGCAAGCAGGCGCGCTACGAAGGCAGCGATCGTCAGGCGCGTGGTGCGGTCTTGAAACAGCTGCGGGATGCTGCTCCCCAGCCGATCCCCTTCGACGAGGTGATCGCGCAATGGCCCGACGCGCCGCAGCGCGACCGGGCGATCGACTCGCTCATCGCCGACGGGCTGGCCGAGGCATCCGACGACGTCCTTCGACTGCCCTCCTGAACTCGCACCGCACGACAACAGAAAATCGCAACAGCACGTTCTCCGGCGCCGGCGCGCTAGACGGACTTTTCGTCGTTCTCGTCCTCAAGATCTTCGTCGATCTCAGCGTCGGATTCATCCGCGTCGACGTCGAACTCACGGGGCTTCACGTACGGGTCGGCATCGCCGGCATACGTCGCCCCTGCCGCGAGCCCCGCAACCGCCGCGTCGCGCTCGCGCGCCTCGCGCAGCAGGTCGGCGATGTGATCGGCGTTCTCGGGGATCGCGTCGAGGAAGAACTCCAGCGATGGTGTCAGTCGGGTGTTGAGGTGCTTGCCGACTTCGGTGCGCAGCATCCCGGTCGCGGACTTCAGTGCTGCGGCCGTGTCGGCACGCAACGCGTCGTCGCCCATGACGGTGTAGAACACCGAGGCGTGCTGCAGGTCGCCGGTCACCTTCACATCGGTGATCGTGACGAAGCCGAGGCGCGGGTCGCGCAGCCCCTTCTCGAGGCGCTCAGCCAGAACCACACGGATGCGGTCGGCCACTCGTGCTTGACGTTCGCCAGCCATTTTCTTCTCTTCTCTCTTGACCACCGGGCGGGAGAACCGGCGGAGGTGACGGATGTCCCGCACAGGCAGTCGGGGTCTTGGGGGTTCCCGTTGCCTGAGCGGGACATCCGTCTCCGCAGCCAGCGACTATCCGCGCGGCTTCTCAACCATTTCTGTCGTTTCGATTTCGTCACCGATCTGGATGTCGTTGAACTTACCGAGACCGATACCGGCCTCGAAGTCCGTACGCACCTCGGTGACGTCGTCCTTGAAGCGACGCAACGACTCGATGGCCAGGCCATCGGCGATGACGACACCGTCGCGGATGACGCGAGCCTTCGCGTTGCGCGTGATCGTTCCGGAGCGGACGATGACACCGGCGATGTTGCCGAACTTGGAGGAGCGGAACACCTCGCGGATCTCGGCCACACCCGACTGCTTCTCTTCGAACTCCGGCTTGAGCATGCCCTTGAGGGACTGCTCGACGTCGTCGATCGCGTTGTAGATGACCGAGTAGAACCGGGTGTCGACACCTTCACGCTGGGCGCGCTCGCGTGCCTTCGTGTCAGGGCGGACGTTGAAGCCGATGATGATCGCGTTGTCGATCGTCGCCAGGTTCACATCCGACTCGGTGATCGCACCCACACCGCGGTGGATGATGCGCAGCTGCACGGAGCCATCGACCTCAATCTTGAGGAGCGACTCTTCGAGCGCCTCGACAGCACCCGAAACGTCACCCTTGATGATGAGGTTGAGCGACTCGACCTTGCCCTCTTCGAGTGCGCGGGTGAAGTCCTCGAGCGAGATGCGCTTGCGCGCCTTGGCCAGCTGGGCGTTGCGCTCAGCAGCCTCACGCTTCTCAGCGATCTGACGGGCGAGACGGTCTTCGTCGGTGACGATGAACGTGTCGCCGGCCTTGGGCACCGAGTTGAGGCCCTGCACCTGAACAGGACGCGACGGCCACGCCTCGAGCACGGCATCGCCGTTCTCGTCTGCCATGGCACGCACACGGCCGTAGGCCGTGCCCGCAACGATCGCGTCACCGACGCGGAGGGTTCCGGACTGGATGAGCACCGTGGCAACCGAACCGCGACCCTTGTCGAGCTTCGCTTCGATCGCGACACCGCGGGCAGCCTTGTTCGGGTTGGCCGTGAGATCAAGCCCTGCGTCGGCGGTCAGCAGCACAGCGTCCAGCAGCGCCTGGATGTTCTTGCCATCGCGGGCAGAGACATCCACGAACTGCACGTCGCCGCCGTACTCCTCGGCGACCAGCCCGTATTCGGTGAGCTGCTGGCGCACCTTGGCCGGGTTGGCGTCGGGCTTGTCGACCTTGTTCACGGCGACCACGATCGGCACACCAGCGGCCTGGGCGTGGTTGAGCGCCTCTACCGTCTGGGGCATGATGCCGTCGTCAGCGGCGACCACGAGGATCGCGATGTCGGTCACCTGCGCACCACGCGCACGCATGGCGGTGAACGCCTCGTGACCCGGGGTGTCGATGAAGGTGATCGCGCGCTCGATGCCGTCGTGCTCGGTCCAGACCTGGTACGCACCGATGTGCTGCGTGATACCACCGGCCTCGCCGGCGACCACGTTGGTCTGGCGGATGGCGTCGAGCAGTCGCGTCTTACCGTGGTCGACGTGACCCATGACGGTCACGACGGGCGGACGGATCTCGAGGTCTTCCTCGTTCTCGGCATCCAGCTCAGCGTCGAGGTCGAGACCGAAGCCCTCGAGGAGCTCCTTGTCTTCGTCCTCGGGCGAGACCATCTGGATCTTGTAGCCGAGCTCGGCACCGAGCACCTCGAAGGTGGCCTCGTCGAGCGACTCGGTCGCCGTCGCCATCTCACCCAGGTTGAACAGGATGGTGACGAGGGTTCCGGGCTGCACGGTGTAGCCGGTCAGGTTCTCGATCTTGTCGGCGAAGTCGGAGATCGATGCGCCACGGCGCATGCGGATGATCTCGCCGTTACCGCGCGAGACGTTGACGCCACCGACGACGGGGGCATCCCGCATTTCGAACTCTTGACGCTTAGCCCTACGCGACTTGCGCTGCTTGGACTTGCCGCCACCCTTGCCGAAGGCACCTGCGGTACCACCACCGGGGCCACGGCCACGACCGCCGCCGCCACCGGGGCGACCGGCGAACCCGCCAGCCGGAGCACCGGCACCAGGGGCACCGCCACCGGGACGCTGGAATCCACCACCGCCACCGCCGGGGCGACCGGGGCCGCCGGGGCGCTGCTGGAACGGAGCACCACCGGGACGACCAGCACCACCGGGACGGCCAGGGCCACCCGGACGAGCGCCGGGAGCACCGGGGCGAGGAGCACCGGGGCGAGGAGCCTGGGGGCGCGGGATGTTGCCGGGAGTCGGACCCGTCGACGGACGCTGGCCCATGCCCTGCGCCGAAGCGAAGGGGTTGTTGCCGGGTCGGGGTCCGGTCGGACGCTGTCCCATGCCCTGCGACGACGCGAAGGGGTTGTTGCCGGGACGTGCGCCTCCGGGGCGGGGTGCGCCCGGGGTGGGTGCGCCCGACTCGGGCGCGGCCGGAGACGGAGCCTCGGAGGCGGGGGAAGCGGGTGCTGCCGGAGCGGGTGCTGCCGGAGCGGGTGTTGCGGCAGCGGGCTCGGGAGTCGCTGCTGCGGGAGCGGCCGGAGCCGGAGCCGGAGCGGGTGCCGGAGCCGGAGCAGCCGGACGTGCAGGCCCCGGACGAGCCGAGGACGAGCGCGCCGAAGCGGCCGGCTTGCTGTCAGCGGAAGCAGTGGGGGCGCTGTGAGCGCCATCCGCCTCAAGGGCAGCACGAAGCTTGCGAGCCACGGGGGGCTCGATGGTGGACGAGGGGCTCTTGACGAACTCGCCGAGCTCTTTCAGCTTGGCGAGAGCCACCTTGCTGTCGACTCCGAGTTCGGAGGCGATCTCGTGTACGCGGGGTTTGGCGTTAGCCACAATTCTCCTGTCTGGGATCTACCCAGGCAGGGCAGACCATTAGTCGCGGACGGGACTCATTTTGAGCCGTTCACTTTGATTCCATAGCCGTTCAGCCGTTTCGCTGGAGGGTGTTCATGAGGGTCTGCGGGTCAAGAGGGCCTGACACGCGCAATGCACGTACGAAGGCGCGGCGCCGGATCGCGGCATCCACACACTCATCCGTCGGATGCACCCACGCGCCCCGCCCCGGCATCGTCGCACGCTCATCAGGAATGAGGTGGGAGCGAATGGCCACGACCCTCAGAAGGGCGGACCGGGAGGCACGCGCACGGCAACCGACGCACGTTCGTACGGGTTCCATGCTACACCTCCGGCCTGGGCGCCCGCCCGGGGTCAGGCGTCTTCCAGGATCGAATCCGGCTGAATGTCGATCTTCGCGCCGGTGAGCTTGGCGGCGAGGCGAGCGTTCTGGCCCTCTTTGCCGATCGCCAGCGACAACTGGTAGTCGGGTACGAGCGCGCGGACGGCCTTGGATGAGGCATCCAGAATGTAGCTGGAAGTCACCTTCGCCGGCGACAGAGCATTCGCGACGAACTTCGCGAGTTCGGGGTCGTAGTCGACGATGTCGATCTTCTCGCCGCTGAGCTCTTCGGTGACCGCGCGCACGCGGCGACCGAGTTCGCCGATGCAGGCACCCTTGGCGTTGATCGACGGGTCGTTGGCCTTCACCGCGATCTTGGTGCGGTGACCGGCCTCGCGGGCGAGCGAGACGATCTCGACGAGGCCAGAAGCGATCTCGGGCACCTCAAGGGCGAACAGTTTGCGAACGAGTCCGGGGTGGGTGCGCGACACAGTGATCTGCGGACCCTTCGTGCCCTTGGTGACCGCGGTCACGTAAACGCGCACGCGTGAACCGTGAGCGTAGGACTCACCGGCGACCTGCTCTTCGGGCGGAAGGATGGCCTCGACCGTGCCGAGATCGACGTGCACCATGCGGGGATTCGGGCCCTGCTGAACGACGCCGGCGACGATATCGCCCTCTTTGCCCTTGAACTCGCCCAGTACGGCGTCGTCGGCGATGTCGCGCAGACGCTGGCTGATGACCTGCTTCGCGGCGAACGCGGCGATACGGCCGAAGTCATCGGGGGTGGACTCTTCTTCACCGATGACGATGTCGTCTTCGTCGAGCAGCGGCACGAAGACGGCGACGTGGCCGGTCTTACGGTCAAGAACCGCTCGTGCGCCCGCGGGAAGCTCGCCCGTCGGCGAGGTGTGCTTGGCGTACGCGGTCAGGATCGCCTGCTCAATGATGCCGACAAGTTCCTCGAAGGGGATTTCCTTCTCACGCTCGACGGTCCGCAACAGTCCAAGATCGATGTCCACGATGGCCTCCATATTCAGCTCTTACCGGCACGCTTCGCGCGCCGGAACCCTACAACGTTACCGGATGCCTCGCTCGCAAAGTCCGGGAGATACTCAGGATCAGCGATCAGCGATGGCAGTCATCGAGCGGGACCCCGGAACCCGTGAGCACCGTGTCGCTCCAGTTGGTGAGCAGTCCGAGGAATCGGGATGCGGGCACGAGGGTTCCGCGGTGGTCGTAGCCGGCGTAGATCACCCATCGGACGCGATCGCCCTGCGCGCACAGGTCGCTGACAAACTCGTGCTGCAGACGCGGAGGAATCACCTCGTCGGCGTCACCCCATGCGACCAGGATCGGCGCCTTAGACGGACCTGAAGGAGCGTTATCGGCCAGGTGGTCTCCGAGTGGCCCCTCGGAGAGGTCGCCGAGAAAGAGCGGCCGATCCTCCGATACCCCGATCGCGGTTGCCACCGAGACGACCAAGCCCGGTTCGTCCACACAGCGCTGAGTCATCTCGCGGACGATCGGGGCAGCACCCGGCGTGACGTAGCGAGACAGATCCACATCAGGGTAGGTATCGGCGTACGGGACGAGTACCCAAGCCGTGAGAATCGAGAGCACCGCATCCCCCTCCCCCGACGCCATCTCGTCGGCGAGCGCGCGAGGATCCGACACCGGTGCGAGCAGAGCGGTCCCTCGAATGTCGAGCTCAGGGGTGTAGTCCTCGGCGATCTGCGACATCCAGAGCGCTGCGTGGCCTCCTTGCGAGTGCCCCCAGGCGACGGTCCGCTCAGAGAGTCGCAGACCATCCAGTTCACGGGCCGCGACGACCGCGTCCAATGAGGAGCGCGCCTCACCGCGACCGATGAGGTAGGGGAACACCCCCGGCGCCCCCTGCCCGGAGTAGTCCGTGGCCACGACGACCCACCCGCGCTCGATCGCGTCGTTCACTGCGGGGATCGCCCAGTGGGTCGCCGACGCATCGCGCAGACTCGGCGCGCAGTCACGGGCCACCCCGGTGGTGCCGTGGTTCCAGGCGATCACCGGACGGTGGCCGGGAGGAGGGTCTTCGGGAACGATCACCAGCGCGCTGGCAACCGCAGGTTGTCCGAGCGCATCTCGTGTGGTGTACAGGATGCGGGTGACATTCGCGCCGGGAGGGTGCTGGCCGAGAAACACATCGCTGCGGATGAGCCTGCCGTGCTCGTAGGGAACCACGTCGGGTGGATTGTAGAACGCGTCTACGACGGGTGTGCCGTCGGCCAACCAGTCGTTGAGCCACCAGCCGCCCGAGGCGACGACGATCAACACGCCGGCGAGCGCATAGCGGCCGGTAGCCATCCATGCACGAGCAGATCGTGACGGGGTGCTCACGATCTCGGAAACCCCTAAGCCTGATCCCCCAGCACGGGGTGTGACGAGTCCGCTCAAACCTCGCCACACGAGGATGACCCCGAAGATGATCGTCCGCACACCGAAGACCACCGCCACGACGATCGCGGTGATGTCGGGCCAGGTGAGGGCGAGGATGCCGAACACGATCTGCGCCGCACCCCATACCGCACTGAGCACGCGCTCGCTGAGGGTTCCGCGCGTCAGCGCATCCGACAGGCTGACGAGCGCGCCCATGAAGAGCAGCAGCGCCAGCACCGACGGCAGCAGATCGAGCGTGCGACCGAAGCCGATGAGGATGACCGCGCCCAGCGCGAACCATACCGTCGCGATGATGCGGCGTGGCCAGTGGGGAGTAGCGCGGTGGGTGAGGAGTTCTGCCACGCCGGTGAGGATCGCGCTCACCGCGATGTACACCGTGAGGAGCCAGAGCGACGTCAGCGGGCGAGTGACGACGAGAAGGCCGATAGTCAGGATCACGGCCCCGACGATGGCCACCACCGCGGGCGGTGCGCTCGATGTCAGCCGCGGAAGAATGCTCCAAGGGGAGCCCGTGCGGCGAGGTGGACCGCTGATCACCTCGTCAATGCTACGTCGACGATCACCGCACCAACTCACGACCAACAGTGGCGGGCGACACATCTACGCCGACATACTGGGCCGATGGACGAACTCAACGCATGGCTTCTGACCTGGGGCGACAACCTATGGACGTGGGCCGTGCTCCCCGTCGTCATCGTGCTCGGGCTCTACTTCACGGTCCGATCGGGGGTAGTGCAGTTCCGGCTCATTCCCGAAATGTTCCGGACACTGACCGATAAGACTCCGCGGACCACGGACGGCAAACCGCAGTCCGTGTCGGCATTCCAGGCTTTCACGATCTCGGCGGCCTCACGCGTCGGGGTCGGCAACATCGCCGGCGTCGGCACGGCGATCGCGATCGGCGGGCCTGGCGCGGTGTTCTGGATGTGGCTCATGGCCTTCGTCGGTGGCGCGTCGAGCTTCATCGAGTCCTCGCTTGCGCAGTTGTTCAAGATCCGCGACAAGGATGGGTTCCGCGGTGGACCTGCGTACTACATGGAGCGCGGCCTCAAGGCGAGATGGCTCGGGATCTGGTTCGCCATCATCCTGATCATCTGCTTCCCGTTCGCGTTCAGCTCCCTCCAGGCCAATACGATCTCGGCGACCGTCGTCGCAACAATCGGCGACAGTGCTCCCGGATGGCTTCCGTGGGCGATCGGCATCGCTGTCGCTGTGCTGACCGGCCTCGTGGTCTTCGGGGGTGTCCGACGCATCGCGTCCGTCACCCAGCTGCTCGTGCCGATCATGGCGCTCGCCTATCTGCTCCTGGGTCTCGCGGTGGTCGCCATCCACATCGACCAGCTGCCCTCGGTGTTCGCCCAGATCTTCACCGAGGCCTGGGGTCTCCAGGGCGTCTTCGGTGCGGCCCTCGGTCAGATCATCATGACGGGCGTGAAGCGCGGCATGTTCTCGAACGAGGCTGGGCTCGGTTCCGCTCCGAACGCCGGCGCCTCGGCCGCCGTCACTCACCCGGTCAAGCAGGGACTCGTCCAGACGCTCGGCGTCTACTTCGACACGTTCCTGGTCTGCTCGATCACGGCCTTCATCATCCTGGTCTCGGTACCCGACCTTGAGAACGCCGAACGAGGTATAAGCCTGACGCAAGGGGCGCTGGTCTCGACACTCGGTGATTGGTCGAGCATCGCGCTCAGCATCATCATCTTCATGCTGGCGTTCTCGTCAATCATCGGCAACTACTACTACGGCCAATCCAACATCGAGTTCATCAACCCGAACCCGATGCTGCTCACCGGCTACCGCGCACTGGTCGTGCTTGCAGTGCTTGCGGGCTCGGTGGTTGGCGCTGACCTCGTCTGGAACTTCGCCGATGGCGTGATGGGGCTGATGGCGCTCACCAACCTCATCGCGATCGGTCTGCTCTCGGGGATCGCGTTCCGACTGCTGAAGGACTACACCGAACAGCGCAGGGCAGGACTCAACCCTGTCTTCACACGCGACCGGATGCCCGATGTGACCGGAATCGAAGTGTGGGAGGACTCGCTCTCAGTCACCGGGCCGATCGACCTCCCGACCAAGCAACGCGCGGACGCTAAGCACCGCGATCACCTGCACGAGGGCTGAGCTCTAGCGGTTGGTTCGGGCGCTCTCGAGGTTATTGACCGCCCGGATCAGCCGGAACAGCGATCCGACCCTCCACTGATCGAGTGTCAGCACCAGCCGCGGTAGATCGAGCCGGTCACCATCCTCGATCTCGTGACGGTGCGGTTCGGCACGCTCGATCCTGCCCTTGAGCAAAAGGTGTTCGAACTGGTCGTTGAGCGCCCGGATCTCAGCATCCGTCGGCGCATGCCGCAACCGCAATACCAGACGCGAGCCGATCCATCGGAGCGAGTCGTAGTTGCTCCAGAAGTTCGTGATCTCGGATGCAGCGGCCTCCACCGAGTCCGTCACCAGCACGCGATCGAAGTCGTCGGGAGAGATCACTCCGGAGGGGATCAGCTGCTCGTCGATGAATCGACGCAGGCCCGCCCAGAACGTGCCGCCAGGCTCGTCGAGCAAGACGATCGGGGTCGGCTCAGCCTTGCCCGTCTGCTGGAGCGTGAGCAGCTCGAACATCTCGTCCAGTGTGCCGAAGCCCCCGGGCACACAGACGAACCCCTGCGACTCCTTCACGAGCATGAGCTTTCGGGTGAAGAAGTACTTCATCGCCACGTTGCGGGCGTTTGCAGCCACCACGGCGTTGGGCTTCTCTTCGAACGGCAGCCTGATCGATACACCGAGCGATTGCTCAGCACCCGCTCCCTCGGCCGCCGCTTGCATGATGCCCGGGCCCGCACCAGTGACGACCATCCAGCCGCGCTCGGCGAGCGCTGCGGCCACGGCGGATGCCTGGCCGTACAGGGCATCCTCGGTCTTCGTGCGGGCGGACCCGAAGATCGTCACCTTGGGGACATGCGAATACGGCGCAAAGAGCTGAAACGCCGTGCGCATCTCGCTGAGCGCCGCAGAGGTGATCTTCAGATCGAGGCGGCTCGTGCCGTCTATCCCCAGCCCGACACCGGTGACGAGAATGCGGGCGATGAGGTCGACGTTGTCGGTGATGCCGGCGTCGGCGATGAGCCTGCGGATGTCGTCGGTCGCTTCGACGGGGACGGTGGAGCTGTCACGCATACCTCCAGCGTGCCACTTTCTGCAGCGAGGGGGCGTGAGCGGAGTAAACAGACGGCATCGACGTGCTTAAGGTGGACTCGTGATCACCGATGCCCATGAGGCCGCGCGCGCAGCCGAGGCATCCGCCCTCATGCAGGCGTTTGCGCGGTCAGGCTATGCCGCCAACGGTGCGGTGCACGTACTGGTCGGCATTCTGGCGCTCATCGTGGCTTTCGGCGGCGACAGCGAGACCGACCAAGCGGGGGCGTTCAAAGCGATCGCCGCAATCCCGTTCGGCTTCGTCGTGCTTTGGGCGATAGCCATCGCTCTCTGGGCTCTCGCGCTCTGGCATGCGATCGAAGGCCTGCTCGCCCGCCGCGACAGCTCGGCGAAGAAGTGGGGCGTTCGTGTCTCGGAGTGGGGCCAGACGCTGGTGTTCCTGTGTCTCGGATTGATCGCCGCCGCTGTCGCGCTCGGTGCGAAGCCCGATGCCGACGAGGCCGCGCAAGCGGTCAGCCGTGGTGTGCTCGTAATTCCGGGTGGAGTCTTCGTTCTCGGTGCCACCGGTCTGGGTATCGCGATCGGCGGTATCGCCTTCATCGTGATGGGTGTGCGCCGTAGCTTCGAGAACAAGATGACGATCCCCGACGACGCACTCGGCAACGGCGTGAAGACACTGGGAATCGTCGGGTTCGTCGCCAAGGGCGTCGCGCTGCTCATTCTGGGCGTGCTCCTTCTCGTCGCCGCCGTGCGCGGCGAAGCCTCAGCTGCGGGCGGATTGGATGCCGCAATCGACGCGTTGCTCGCGGTGCCCTCCGGACCCTGGTTCGTCGGAGCGATCGGCGCAGGGCTCATCATCTACGGAGTCTTCTGCGGGTTTCGTGCGAAGTACGCGGATCTGTAGCCCGCGGCATCCACCCTGTCAATGCCCTTTGTTCTGCCGAGCTGATCACGCACGCTCGGACGATGTCAGAGAACACCCCCGAAGAGGTCACCGGCGTCGAGGCCATGGCGCGCATCAAAGAACTGGTCGAAGACATCGACTTCACGATGCTGACTACGCAGGATGCCGCGGGCAACCTGGTGAGCCGGCCCATGAGTACCCGGCAGATGGATCGGAACGGTGACATCTGGTTCTTCACGCTCGATGACTCCAAGAAGGTCGATGAAGCGCGCGCCGACCACGACGTGAATCTCGCCTACGCGGACTCGAAGGGCTTCCGGTTCGTGACCGTCGCCGGGCGCGCTCAGGTCGTGCACGACCGAGCCAAAATGGACGAGCTCTACACCTCGTCGCTCACGATCTGGTTCGAGGACGGGCTCGACACCCCCGGGATTGCGCTGTTGCGCGTCACGCCCGTCGAGACCGAGTTCTGGGAGCCACACCACGGCAAGCTCGTCACCGCGGCGGGAATGCTGAAGGCCTTGGTCACCAAAGAGACCCCGGACGACACCATGCGTCACGGCAAGGTCAGCCGAGTCTGACCGGCTTGTCTGATCGCGTGCGAGCACCGCACGAGCACAGGCAGAATCCCCAGAACAGGATGATCGTTCGCGCCTCGTCTTTTCTGGGGATTTCTCCTGTCTGGCTGCGGTGACCCCCGACTAACGGGTGAGCTGCGACGCGACCTCTGCGACCGGGACGGTCGTACGCTCGCCGGTGCTACGGTCCCAGAGCTCGACCTGGCCGTCGGCCGCGCCCCGGCCCACGATCACGATCTTGGGCACACCGACGAGTTCGGCGTCGCCGAACTTCACGCCGGGTGAGACCTTGGGGCGGTCGTCGTAGAGAACGTCCATTCCGGATGCCTCGAGCTCGGCCGACAGCGCTTCGGCGACCTGGTAGGCCACCGCGTCTCGGCCTGCGGCCACGACGTGTACGTCGAACGGCGCCACTGACGCCGGCCAGATCAGGCCCTTTTCGTCGTTGTTGAGCTCGGCCAGGATCGCGAGGATGCGGGTCACGCCGATGCCGTACGAGCCCATCGTGACGGTTACGAGTTTGCCGTTCTCGTCGAGCACCTTGAGGCCCAGGATGTCGGCGAAGAAGCGTCCGAGCTGGAAGACGTGGCCGATCTCCATGCCGCGTGCGAGTTCGACCGGGCCGGATCCGTCCGGCGCGGGGTCGCCCGGGCGCACCGTGGCGACCTCGACGAAACCGTCGCCGGCGAAGTCGCGACCGGCGACCAGGGTGTGCACGTGCTTCTGGTCGATGTTCGCGCCGGTGATCCAGGATGTTCCGTCGACGACGCGGGGGTCCAGGACAAAACGGATGCCGGTTGCGGACTCCTCGCCGAGGATCGCGCCGCTCTCCGACCACGGGCCGATGTAGCCCTTGACCAGTAGCGGGTGGCGCGCGAAGTCGGCTTCGGTGGCGGGTTCGACAGCGGCCGGGGCGAAGGCCACCTCGACGCGCTTGTCGTCGATGTCGCGGTCGCCGGGGACGCCCACGATGACGAGCTCGCGGGTGCCATCAAGGTGGGTGAGCGCCAGCACGACGTTCTTCAGGGTGTGCGCAGCGGTCCACTCCCCCTCGGCCGGGGCCTCGAGGTGAGCGTTCGCGTGGTCGACGAGGGTTTGGATCGTCGGAGTGTCGGGCGAGTCGAAGATGGCCGGCTCGCCCAACCCGTCGAACGGGCTCGCCTCGGGAACGACCGTCGTGAACGCCTCGACGTTGGCCGCATAACCGCCGCTCGAACGCACGAAGGTGTCTTCGCCGATCGGGGTCGGGTGCAGGAACTCCTCGCTGCGCGCCCCGCCCATCAGGCCGTTGTCGGCGTTGACGATGACGTACTCGAGCCCGAGCCTCGTGAAGATGCGCTCGTAGGCATCGCGCTGCGCCTGGTACGAAGCATCCAATCCCGCGTCGGTGTAATCGAACGAGTACGCGTCCTTCATCGTGAACTCGCGCCCCCGCAGGAGTCCGGCGCGCGGACGCGCCTCATCGCGATACTTGTCCTGGATCTGATAGATCGACAGGGGCAGATCCTTGTACGACGAGTACAGGTCTTTCACCAGCAGGGTGAAGAGCTCTTCGTGGGTGGGGGCAAGGAGATAGTCGGCGTCCTTACGGTCCTTCAGGCGGAAGATGCCGTTGCCGTACGCCTCCCACCGCCCGGACTGCTCATACGGGTCGCGGGGAACCAGCGCCGGGAAGTGCACCTCGTAGGCACCGGCGTTCGTCATCTCGTCGCGGATGATGCCCTCGATCTTCGCCTTGACCTTCAACCCCAGCGGGAGCCAGGCGAAGATTCCGGGCGCCTGGCGCCGGATGTACCCGGCACGGACGAGCAACCGGTGGCTCGTGACCTCGGCATCGGCCGGGTCTTCACGGAGCGTGCGGAGGAAGAAATGCGAGAGACGTGTGACCACGAGGGTCAAGTTTAGGCGGACGGATGCCGGGGCCCGCCGCGTCCGGCCACAATACCTACGGCCCGACATAGGCTGACCACGTGCAGGTGCGCCGATCTCGACTCGTCCCGTCCGAAGCCCGCGACGAGCTGGCGGAATCACTGAAGGCGCTGCGGGCGTCGTTGAATGCGCCGGGTGAGTTCTCGCCCGCGGTGCAGTCCGAAGCCGAGGCGGTCGCGCGATCGGTATCAGTGGACCCTACTGTCGCGGGTTTACCGGACCTTCGCGATATCCCCTTTCTGACGATCGACCCGCCCGGCTCGACCGACCTGGACCAGGCGATCCACCTCGAGCGCACCCCGGATGGCGCCGTACTGCACTATGCCATCGCTGACGTGCCCGTCTACGTCGAGCCCGGCGGCGCGATCGATGTCGAGGCCAGGCGCCGGGGCCAGACTCTTTACGCCCCGGACGGGCGCGTGCCGCTGCATCCGGCCGTCCTCAGTGAAGGCGCGGCCTCTTTGCTGCCGGGCACGGATCGGCGTGCGTTCGTCTGGCGGTTTCTGCTGGACGAGGGATCACGGCCCCTCGAAACCACTCTGACCCGCGCGATTGTGCGGTCGCGCACTCAGTGGACGTACGACGACGCTCAGCGGGCTATCGACGGCGGCACCGACGACGAAACACTGGCAGCACTCCCCTGGTTCGGTACCGAGCGCGCGGTGCGCGAACGCGAGCGCGGCGGGGCGAGCCTGAACCTCCCCGAGACGCACATCGTCGCCGAGGCCGACGGGTACCGGCTCGAACGCAGCGAGGGCGTGCCGCTCGAGGAGTGGAATGCCCACGTGTCTCTTCTGACCGGGATGGCCGCGGCCGACCTCATGCTGCGCGGTGGCATCGGTATCCTGCGCACGATGCCACCCGCCGACCCCGACGATGTCGCCGCCTTTCGCGCACAGACCGTCGCCCTCGGAGTGCCGTGGCGCTTCGACGTCGAGTACGGCGACTACTTGCGCAGCCTCGGCCAGAGCGCGCCCGAGCGGGCGGCCCGCGAGTACGCGGCCTCGCTCTTCCGCGGCGCGGGCTACGTTGCGTTCGACGGCGAAGCGCCGGAAGAGACCATCCAGGCCGCGATCGGTGCGCCCTACGCGCACACGACCGCGCCGCTGCGCCGACTCGTCGATCGATGGTCGCTGGTGATCTGCGAGGCGATCGCGCAGGGTCGCGAGGTTCCGGCCTGGGCGCGGGACAGCCTCCCGGACGTGCCCACTCTCATGGCGCGAAGCAGCCAGCGCGCGAGCCAGCTCGATGCCGGGGCACTCGACCGCGTCGAGGCAGCCGTCCTGCACGGCCGAGAGGGCGAGGAGTTCACCGGCATCGTCCTCGCCCAGCGCGGCGACGGCGCCCGGGTGCAGGTGCGACAACCTCCCGTCGCGGTGAAGGTCGCAGGGCTCACCGAAGAGCCGGGCTCGACCGTGCGCCTTCGCCTGGAGCAGGCGTCCGTCGCCGACGGCTCGATCATCTTCAGCCGGGCTTGAGCTCTCCAGGCTCACCGCAGTCTCACCCGCCTACGCTGGAGCGATGACCACCGTCTTGCTTACCGGATTCGAACCGTTCGGCGGGGACGCCTCCAACCCCTCAGGCGTCGCGGTGCGGCGGGTTGCCGAGCGGTGGACGGGCCCGGACGTGCTGATCACCGACGTGCTGCCGGTGACCTTTTCAGGGGCGGCTGAGCGGCTGCGGGAGTTGATCGCCCAGCACTCGCCCGATGTCGTCGTCGCGGCAGGCCTCGCCGGCAACCGATCTGCGATCAGCATCGAGCGGGTCGCGGTGAACCTTGCCGATGCCCGCATCCCCGACAACGACGGAGCGCAGCCGGTCGACCAGCCCAGTGTTGCAGGAGCGCCCACAGCGCGGTTCGCGACGCTCCCTGTCAAGGCGATCGTCCGTGACCTGCTCGCAGCTGGCGTCCCCGCCGAGATCTCGTACAGCGCCGGCACGTTCGTCTGCAACCACGTGTTCTTCGCGGCGATGGATGAGGCATCCGCCCATCCCGGCGTTCGTGCCGGATTCATCCACGTGCCGTGGGATGTCGACCACGCCCCGATGACGGCTCCGTACCTCGAACTCGACGACATCGTGCGCGCTCTCGAGGTGGCCATTCGGACCTCGCTCGCTGAGGAGAGCGACATTGGGGCAATCGGCGGCGCGGTCTCCTGAGCCTTCGCCTCAGCGCCGGAAGTGCAGGACGGCCCTGACGATCAAACCCGCGACCAAGGCCCAGAACGCCGCGCTGACGCCGAGAATCGCTACGCCGGATGCCGCGACCAGAAAGGTCACGACCGCCGGGAGCCGCTCGCCCGGGTCATCAATGGCCTGTTGGATCGACGATCCGAAGGCGGCGAAGAGCGCAATGCCCGCTACCGCGGGGATCACGCCCTCCGGCGCGAGGAGCACGAGCGCGACGAACGCGGCCGACATCGCCCCGAGGACGATCCCCGATACTCCCGCCGAGATGCTCGCCACCCATCGCCGCTGCGGGTCAGGGTCGGCTTCGGGCGCCGCAGCGAGCGCGGCGCTGATCGCAGCGAGGTTGATCACATGCCCACCCGCGGGGGCAGACAGCGCCGACCCGATGCCGGTGACGAACATCGCTGGACGCCACGGAACTTCGTACCCGTAGCTGCGCATGATCGCGACCCCGGGTACGTTCTGCGATGCCATCGTCACGAGGAAGAGTGGGAGGGCGATCCCGACAAGGGCGCCGAAGGTGAAGACGGGGGCAGTGAACTCCACCCTGGGCACGAGGACCGCGGGGTCGAGGGGAACGCCGGTGGAAATCAGATGGACGGAGACGACAACGGATGCCGCAACAAAAGCGAGCGGGACAGCCCAGCGTGGCGAGAGTCGGGCGAACACGAGCCAGGTGACGATCACCGGCGCCACGCCCCATGGGTTCGCCACAAGGCCCCCGACCGGCGCGAGGCACAGCGGCAACAGCACCCCCGCGAGCATCGCCTGAGCGATGGAGGGCGGAATCCGTGCGATGAGTCGACCAAGGTGTGGCCAGACTGCCGTCAGAAGTATGAGACCCGCGACCACCAGGAAAGCACCCACTGCGGCTGGCCACCCGCCTTCTATCGCTCCCGTCGCTGCCAGCAGCGCGGCCCCGGGGGTGGACCACGCGACCGTGATCGGCATCCGATATCGCCAGGCCAGCACGATCGCGGCGAGTCCCATCGTCACGCACAGCGCGAGCAGTCCGCTCGCTGCCTGGGCGGGGGTCGCGCCGACTGCGCGTAGGCCGGTGAGCACAACCGCGAACGAACTCGTCACCCCGACCAGGGCCGTGACGACTCCCGCGGTGATCGGTCGCGACAGGCCGGACGTACGCGGTGTGTCGGTCATGAGCCTTCCTCGGGTGAGTGAACGAGCCACTCGCACGCTAGCGCAGGCGTGTCGCGCTCACGAACCGCAGAGTCGGCGCCGAGCGCGCGCACGCCCAAACCCGCACAGACTCAGGCCTGACCGGCCTCGACTTCGTCCTCGACGCGCTCTCCCGGCGCGCCTCGTGACTGACTGAAGCGGCTTCAGGCCGTGATGACCTGTGCGGTGCCGAGCGCGGCGTCCGGGCCCATCTCGGCGGCCAGACGGTTGGCCTCTTCGATCAGGGTCGCGACGATCTCGGACTCGGGCACCGTCTTGATGACCTCGCCCTTGACGAAGATCTGGCCCTTGCCGTTACCCGAGGCCACACCGAGGTCGGCCTCACGGGCTTCGCCGGGTCCGTTGACGACACAGCCCATGACCGCCACGCGCAGCGGCACGGTCATGTCTTTGAGTCCCTCGGTGACATCGTCGGCGAGGGTGTAGACGTCGACCTGAGCTCTGCCGCACGACGGGCACGAGACGATCTCGAGCTTGCGCTCGCGCAGGTTGAGGGACTGAAGTATCTGGTGACCGACCTTGACCTCTTCGGCGGGCGGCGCCGACAGCGAGACGCGGATCGTGTCACCGATGCCCTCGCCGAGCAGGATGCCGAATGCGGTCGCGCTCTTGATCGTGCCCTGGAATGACGGGCCCGCCTCGGTGACACCGAGGTGCAGCGGCCAGTCACCCATCTCGGCGAGAAGGCGGTACGCCTTCACCATGATGACGGGGTCATTGTGCTTGACCGAGATCTTGAAGTCGTGGAAGTCGTGCTCTTCGAAGAGGGATGCTTCCCACCGCGCACTCTCGGCGAGCGCCTCGGGCGTCGCCTTGCCGTACTTTTCGAGCAGACGCGGGTCGAGCGAGCCAGCGTTGACACCGATGCGCAGTGAAACTCCCGCGGCCTTCGCCGCGGCGGCGATCGAGCCGACCTGGTCGTCGAACTTGCGGATGTTGCCTGGGTTCACTCGGACGGCCGCACACCCGGCGTCGATCGCCTGGAAGACATACTTCGGCTGGAAGTGGATGTCGGCGATCACCGGGATCTGGCTCTTCTTGGCGATGATGTGCAGCACATCCGCGTCGTCCTGGGACGGCACCGCGACACGCACGATTTCGCAGCCGGATGCTGTCAGCTCCGCGATCTGCTGGAGCGTGGCGTTGATGTTCGTGGTCGGCGTCGTGCACATCGACTGAACGCTGACCGGCGCGTTGCCGCCGACGAGCACCTTGCCGACCTTGATCTGGCGGGACTTGCGGCGGGGGGCGAGGGTTTCGGGGACCTTGGGCATCCCGAGATTCACTGCTGGCACGTGTTCAAGCCTACGCCGCCCCACACGCACAGGGACGAGCGCGGCCGTGTACTTTGATCGGTCATGAGCTTGAATCACAGTCTGACCCGCATGGTCGGTCGCGATCCGCACCAGCACCACCGATCGGCAACTCCCCTGGAGCTGCTGTTCGACCTGACTTTCGTCATCGCGTTCAGCCAGGCAGGCACGCAGGCGGCCCACCTGCTCGAGCTCGGGCACCTCGGTAACGCTGTCATCGGTTTCATCGTGGCGATGTTCGCAACAACCTGGGCGTGGATCAACTACTCGTGGCTAGCCAGCGCCTACGACAACGACGACATCTTCTTCCGCGTCGCCACGCTCGTGCAGATGGTCGGGGTCCTGATCATGGCGCTCGGTTTCCCGTCGTTCTTCCACTCGATCGAAGAGGGCGTGTACCTCGACAACTCGATCATGATCGCCGGCTACATCGTCATGCGCGTCTCGGCGATCGCGTTGTGGTTGCGGGTTGCCTCGCATGACCCTCAGCGCCGCCGCACCGCAATGACCTATGCGATCGGCCTTGCGATCGTCCAGATGGGGTGGGTCGTGGTGTTCTTCGCCCGACAGAGCATCGTGGTCGGCCTCACCTTCATGGTTGTCCTCGGCGTGCTCGAGATGCTCATCCCGGTGTTTGCCGAACGGCGCGGAGAGACTCCGTGGCACCCGCACCACATCGCTGAGCGCTACGGCCTGATCGTCATCATCACGCTGGGTGAAGTTCTCCTCGGCACGATCTTGGCGGTCTCCGCGGTCGTCGAGAGCGAGGGCTGGAGCATCCAAGCCGTCCTCGTTGCCTTCGGTGGAACCGTCCTGGCCTTCGCGATGTGGTGGGTCTACTTCGTCCTGCCCTCCGGGCAGATCCTCCACCGCCACCGCGAGCGCGCGTTCGGGTGGGGCTACGGCCACATGCTGTTGCTCGCCTCGATCGCCGGTGTCGGCGCGGGACTGCACGTCGCGGCGTATGTGATCTCCGACGAAGCGCACGTCGATGCGACGTTCGCTCTGCTCTGCGTCGCCGTGCCGGTGCTCGTGTTCGAGTTCTCACTCCTAGCGCTCTACACGCTCCTCGTTCGCGAGTTCGATCCGTTCCACTTCTGGCTCTTCCTCGGCTCCGTGGGCGTACTCGGCGTCAGCGTGATCGCCGTGCTTTCCGGAGCCACGATCGGGGTGGCCCTGGTGATACTGGCCTGCTCACCGATCGTCATCGTGGTGGGCTACGAACTCGTCGGACATCGTCACGAGATGGACGTTCTCCAGCGGGACGCAGCGCGGGGCTGATTGCCGCTGTGATAAGTTCGGCGCATGCTCGCAAACCACACCTGGTGGCCCGCCTTCTAGGCGGTGTTTCGAGCGAAACAGACCGCCCTCGGGCGGTCTTCTTCGTTGGGCGACCGCCCCCACGACGAAAGACCGACGATGACCGGCGCTGTACCCTCGATCCTCGATCTCGCTGATCGCGGAATCCCGTTCGCTTTGATCGCCCGCGACGGCGCGACCGTTGAGGTGCTCACCGGTGATGTCGTGGACGTCGACCTGCTGGCAGAGATCCCCCTGACGGATGCCTCGGGCACTCCCCGCGAGGTCTTCGCGCTGGTGCCCTACCGCCAGGTGCGTGAGCGCGGTTTCGTCTGCCACGACGACGGCGCACCCCTGCGGTGCCTGGTCGTGACCGACCATCACGCGGTGCCGCTCGACGAGGTGCTCAAGACTTTGCCGAGTGCTCCGATCGCTCTCGAAGACGCGGGCTTCGACATTCCCGACGAGGAATACGCCGACATCGTCCGTCGAGTGATCGCCGATGAGATCGGTCGCGGCGAGGGTGCGAACTTCGTCATCCGGCGTGATTTCACCGCGGAGGTGGGGGCGGATGCCGCCACTGCCGCTCTCACCTGGTTCCGCGCCCTCCTCGAACACGAGCGCGGGGCGTATTGGACCTTCGCGGTCGTGACCTCCGGCCACGTCGCGGTCGGAGCGAGCCCCGAGGCGCACGTCAGCGCGATCGACGGGGTCGTCACGATGAACCCGATCTCGGGGACCTTTCGCCACCCCGACGGCGGCGCAACGCCCGAGACGTTGGCGGAGTTTCTGCGCTCGACCAAAGAGACCGAAGAGCTCTTCATGGTCGTCGACGAAGAGCTCAAGATGATGTCGGCGGTCTGCACCGACGGCGGACGGATCACCGGACCGCACCTCAAAGAGATGTCGCGGCTCACCCACACCGAGTACGTCCTGCGCGGCCGCAGCCGCCTCGACCCGCGCGAGATCCTCCGCGAGACGATGTTCGCGCCGACGGTGACCGGGTCGCCGATGCAGAACGCCTGCACGGTGATCGCTCGTCACGAGCGCTCCCCTCGCGGGTATTACTCGGGTGTCGCGGCGCTCTTCACCCCGCGCGAAGCGCTGGCCGCAGGCGAGCCGAGCCATGACCTCGATGCGCCGATCCTCATCCGCACGGCCTACCTGCAGGACGGCAGGCTCCGCGTGCCGGTCGGAGCCACCCTCGTGCGCCACTCGGACCCGTACGGCGAAGTCGGCGAGACCCATGGCAAGGCTGCCGGAGTCCTCGGCGCAATCGGTGCCGTGCCGCGCGATCGCGGGGTGGTCGAAGCATCCGCCGTCGACGAAGACGCCCCCACCGCAGAGCCCCGACGCCTCGCCGACGACCCGGCGATCGCCGAACTGCTGGCCTCGCGCAACGCCCGGCTGGCGGCGTTCTGGCTCAACCCTCAAGAGACGGCGGGCGACGGCCCGTTCGCGGGGCGTTCTGCGCTGGTCGTCGACGCCGAAGACCGCTTCACCACGATGCTCGCCCACCAGCTGCGCCACCTCGGTCTCGACGTGACCATTGCGCCGTGGAGCGACGTGCGCGATGAAGATGTGGATGCCGCGGACCTCGTGGTGTCTGGTCCAGGCCCTGGCGACCCGCGCGATCCGTCCTCTCCTCGCATGCAGCGCATGCGGACCGTGGTCGCGCGCCGACGCGCCTCGGGAACGCCGCTGCTGGCGGTGTGTCTCAGCCACCAGATCCTCGCCGACTCGCTCGGTATCGATCTCGCCCCGCTTGCGGCACCTCACCAGGGACTGCAGAAGACCGTCGAGATCTTCGGGGATGACGCATCCATCGGCTTCTACAACACCTTCACCGCGCGGGTGGACCCCGGTACGACGCGAGTCGGAGTGGCGGATGTCGCGGCCGACGCGGACGGAGCCGTCTATGCGTTGCGCGGCCCCGGCTTCGCCTCAGTACAGGGGCACCTGGAGTCGATACTGTCGCGCGACGGCATGACGACCCTCGAGCGTCTGGTGACGCGCGCCCTCAGCGACTGAGCCACGCCCGCCGCTCATCCTGATCGAATCGTCAGAACAGCGAGATCGGGTTGAACAGGTCGGCGAGAATCAGCACGCCGCCCATCACCATGAGCCCGATCACGACGACGAACGTCACGGGCACGAGTTTGGTCGCATCGACCGGCTTCGGCTCCGGCAGGCGGAAGATCTTCGCCCACGTGCGCTTGATCCCCTCCCACAGCGCCACCACGATGTGCCCGCCATCCAGCGGCAGGAGCGGGATCAGATTGAACACGAACAGCGCGATGTTCAGCGACGCCAGCAGCGACAGCATCCCGGCAACGCGGTTCAGCACGGGAGCGTCGAGCGCCGCGATCTCGCCCGCGACGACACCGGCGCCCACGACACTGAGCGGACCGTTGGGGTCGCGCTCTTCGCCCGTGACGAGCGTCATGCCTGCTTCGTAGACCTTGACCGGAAGTTGCCAGATGATGCCGGCAACGGCTTCGACCCTCTCGAACGCGGCCTGGGGGCCCGCCCAGATCGGTTGCTGGACGTACTCGACCGTGGGGCTGATGCCAGCGAAGCCCACCTCGACGAGCTCAGGCTCACCGTTTTCATCGACGATCGGCACACCGTCGTCGTCGAACACCGGGCGCATCGCCGTCGTGGGCGTGAGCCGCACGGTCTGCATCTCACCGTCGCGATCGACGACGATCTCCAGGGGCTGAGCCGCTGACGCGCGAATGATGTCGGATGCATCGGCGAATGTCGCCACCTCGACACCGTCGACCGACATGATGACATCGCCCGGCAGAATGCCCGCGGCCGCCGCGGGCGCGGCGGGGTCGCCCGGCTCGCACGTCGTGCGCGCTTCGTCCGCCGGAATCACGCACTCGCTGACCGTTGCGATGGTCGTCGTCGCGGTCTGGACTCCGATGCCGCTCAGCAGAATCGCGAACAACACGATCGCGAAGAGCAGGTTCATCACCGGCCCGCCGAGCATGATCACCACGCGCTTCCAGACCGAAAGCTTGTAGAAGACGCCGTCGTTCTCGCTATTCACCAGGGTCTCGTCGTTCGCAGCGCGGGCATCTTGCACCATCGTCGCGAAGAACCCTCCCCCAGCGCGACCGGCCGACGACCCGGATGCTGCGGCGGCGAGCTCTTTCGGCGACGGAGGATACATACCGGCCATCGAGATGTAGCCACCGAGCGGCAGCGCCTTCACGCCGTACTCGGTCTCGCCGATCCGCCGCGACCAGAGGGTCGGGCCGAAACCGATCATGTACTGCCCGACGCGTACGCCGAACTTCTTCGCGGGGATGAGGTGGCCGAACTCGTGGAGCGCGATTGACACGGCGAGGCCTACGACAAGCACGACGACGCCGACGATGAATGCAATCACTTCCACACGCTCACGGTACTCGCGCTTTGCTTTGAGTTGGCCGCGAGCGCCGTTCGACCCCCGGTCGCGATCGACATCCGTGCGGTAGGTCGGGATGAGAGGATGGATGCGCCATGGCCAGTGACACCCCGCCTCCGAACCTTCCGCCGGTGCTTCGACCCGACGCTCCCCCGGTGCACGACCTGGGCGACCTCGTCGAGCACCTCGGCGCCACCGTGATCGGTGATGCGTCTGGTGTGGAGCTCACCGGGTTGACGCTGGCTACCGCCGATCTGCGGCGCGGTGATCTATTTGTTGCGTTGCAGGGGGTGAACCGGCACGGCGCCGAGTTCGCCGTATCCGCCGCCCAGAAGGGTGCCGTCGCAATCGTCACCGATCAGGCTGGCGCAAAGATCGCGTCCACCACAGGACTGCCCATCCTGGTCGTCGAAGACCCGCGCGGGCTGCTCGGCGACATCTCGGCGTGGGTCTACGGCACGGGGCGCAACGACGATCTGCCGATTCTCTTCGCCACGACCGGCACCAACGGCAAGACGAGCGTCTCGCACCTGCTCGAGGGAGTCCTCGAGCAACTCGGCCTCGTCGCCGGCCTCTCCTCTACCGCCGAGCGTCACATCGCGGGTCAGGTCGTCGTGTCTCGTTTGACGACTCCCGAGGCGTACGAGATGCACGCGCTCCTCGCCCTCATGCGCGAGCGCGGCGTCGAGGCCGTCGCGGTCGAGGTCAGCGCACAGGCGCTCAGCCGTCGGCGCGTCGACGGCATCGTGTTCGATGTCGCCGGCTTCACCAACCTCACCCACGACCACCTCGACGACTACGCCGACATGCGCGAGTACTTCGAGGCGAAGCTTCCGCTGTTCCGCGCAGATCGTTCGCGCCGGGCGGTGATCTGCGTGGATGCCGCCACCGGTGCCGAAGTGCTCGCCCGGTGCGAGGTGCCCGCCGTGACCGTGGGCACACCGGCGATCGCCGAAGAGCGTGAGGCGGCAGCATCCGCCGACTGGGTCGTCGAGATCCTCGACGAGCGCCAGGACGGCACCGAGTTTCGGCTGAGCGGCCCCGAGGGTCGCGAACTCACCACCGTGGTCCCCGTCATCGGCCCGCACATGGCTGCCAACGCGGGCCTCGCGATCGTGATGATCCTCGAAGCGGGGTACGCGTGGGAAAGGCTCGTCGCCGCGCTCGACGGCCAGCGCATCGATGCCTACCTGCCCGGCCGAACACAACTCGTCTCGGGCGACCGAGGCCCCGCTGTGTATGTCGACTTCGGGCACTCCCCCGACGCGTTCGAGAAGACTCTCGCGGCAGTTCGCCGCGTCACCCCGGGCCGGGTGGTCATGCTGTTCGGCGCCGACGGCGACCGCGACGCCACCAAGCGGCACGACATGGGCCGCACCGCGGTGCTCGGCAGCGACATTCTTATCGTCACCGACCACCACCCCCGCCACGAAGATCCCGACTCGATTCGGGCGACCCTCATCGAGGGCGCGCGGCGCGCGAGGACGGATGCCGAGATCTACGAGTTCTCGCCCCCCGAGCGGGCGATCATCGAGGCCGTGAAGCTCGTCGGTGACGGTGACGCGATTCTCTGGGCCGGCCCCGGCCACCAGGACTATCGCGACGTCCGCGGGGTCCGCACGCCGTACTCGGCGCGCGAACTCTCTCGCCGGGCCTTGCGCGCTGCGGGATGGCCTGTGCCCGAGTCGCGCTGGCCCGTGCCGTACCCCGCCGACGAGACGCCCGCGTCAGATCCGCAGCGCCCGGCCTTTTGAGAAGGCGTCAAGATGCCGCGATCGCACGGTCTGCAGCATCCCGCGCCCACGCTTCTGCCTCGGCCAGCGATTCGCGCGAGAGCGCTGCAGGAGGCTCGTGCTCATCGACGATCCGCTCGACCGTGTCGAGAATTCCGAGGTAGGTCAGGCGCCCCTCGTGGAACGCGTCGACGGCTTGCTCGTTCGCGGCGTTGAAAACGGCGGGGTAGGTGCGGCCGGCGCGCCCGACCCTCTTCGCGAGCGCGACCGCGGGGAACGCGCGTTCGTCGAGCGGCTCGAATGTCCAGGATCCCGGGACCGTCCAGTCGATCGGCGCACCGACTCCTGCCACACGGTGCGGCCAGTCGAGTCCGAGTGAGATCGGCAGACGCATGTCGGGCGGCGAGGCCTGCGCAATCGTCGAGCCGTCGACGAACTCCACCATCGAGTGAACGATCGACTGCGGATGCACCACGACGTCGATCCGGTCGTAGTCGATGCCGAAGAGCAGGTGTGCCTCGATCACCTCGAGGCCCTTGTTCACGAGTGTCGATGAGTTGGTGGTGACGACCCGGCCCATGTCCCACGTCGGGTGGGCGAGCGCCTCCGCCGGGGTCACGCCCGCGAGCTGGTCACGCGATCTGCCGCGGAATGGCCCACCTGAGGCCGTCAGCACCAGCCTGCGGACCTCGTCGTGCGTGCCCGAACGCAGCGCCTGTGCGATCGCGGAGTGTTCCGAGTCGACGGGGACGATCTGGCCCGGAGCCGCGAGCGCTGTGACGAGGTCACCACCGACGATCAGCGACTCTTTGTTCGCGAGCGCGAGCGTGCGTCCCGTTTCCAGCGCAGCGAGCGTCGGGCCGAGTCCCACCGAGCCCGTGATGCCGTTGAGCACAACGTCGCACTTGACATCTCGCACAAGCTGTTCGGCTTCGACGGCACCGAGTGCCGTGTTCTCGACGCCGAACTCGACGGCCTGCGCCTCCATCTCGGCGCGTTTCGAACCGGCAGAAAGACCGACGATCTCGAAGCGCTCAGGGTTGGCGCGGATGACATCCAACGCCTGGGTGCCGATAGAACCGGTGGACCCGAGAATCAGAACGCGACGCATCCCGTCAGCCTATCGAGCGGACGGGATGCGTCGCGGGTGCCGCCACTGGGCGGGAAGTTCTCCTACTGGGCAGGCACAGCCTGGACGGCAAGGATGTCGATCACGAAGACAAGGGTTTGACCGGTCAGGTCTTCTTCGTTGATCTCGCCCTCGCCGTATCCGGCAGACGGCGGGAGCACGGCAATGACCTGCGACCCGACGGTCTCGCCGATGACGGCGTCTGCAAAGCCGGGAACCACACCACCGCTGGTCGAGAACGAGAACGGTGCGGCGCCCCAGCTCTGGTCGAAGACCTCGCCCGAGTTCCACGAGACGCCCTGGTACTGCACCATGACAGCGTCACCGTCTGCCACGACAGCGCCGTCGCCCTTGATGAGCGTGGACTTCTCGAATTCGGTCGGCAGATCGCCCTCAGGCAAAGTCACCGTCGGGACGCCGTCCTCGTCGAGCTCAACGGTGGGCATTCCGTCCACGGGGTCCTGCGCCTCGCCCGACGCGGTGGTGGCAGTTTCGGTGCCGAGCACGTCAAGTACCCACACGGCGGCCGAGGACTGCTCGGTCTGGGGAAGGGCCATCACGATGCGCGAGCCCACGGTGGCGCAACCGAAGAACTGGTCCGCGCCGCTGCCGAAGATGACCGAAACGGGGAGAATCGGGGTCTCGTAGCCCTCGACCGCTGCCTCTTCGCCGGTGGCTGCGTCGAAGACGGTCAGCGCGTAGTCGACGAGGTCGCCGTCCTCGATCGCGTCGCCGTCACCCTCGATGATCACGGTGCGCTCAGAGCTGGTGATCTCCATAGGAGACGTGAAGGTCGCGGTAGCGGGTTCACCCTGCTCGCCCTCCACCTCGACCGCGTCGGAGTTCGCACCGGACGGCACAGCCGAGCTGCAGATGTCGGTGGCAGCCGAGTCGGTCGAGGACGGCGTGGCATCGGGTGTGGCTCCACCGGCGCACCCGGCCAGCAGGAGGGCCAGAGTGGCAGCGGCGGAAAGAGCGACGAGCGGGCGAGTGCGCACGAAAATACCTCGGGTATCGATAGGGGTAGGCATCCATCCTCCCCCACCTTTCCTTTGACCCCGCTGAGAACCGCCATTCCGATACGGGAATGAAATCGGGGGTACCCTCGACGGGTGACGTCCGAAGTGGCACCCGAGCCCAGCGAAGAAGCGCCGCGCGAGCCTGCCAGCCGCATGGGCGCCACTTACGCGATCGGTCGCGGAATCATCACGCCGCTCGCGCGAGTGATCTACCGACCTCACATCGAAGGCAAGAACAACGTGCCGCTGTCGGGTCCGGTGGTCTTCGCCAGCAATCATCTGTCGTTCATCGACTCGATCGCGATCCCTGTGGCGGCCCCGCGTCCGGTGCACTTCTTGGCGAAGTCCACCTACTTCGACGGCACGGGCCTCTCGGGGTGGGCATCGCGGACCTTCTTCACCTCGATCGGCGCGATCCCGGTGCAACGCGGCGCGGGCCAGGCTGCGCTGGACGCTCTCGACCAGCAGCGCAAGCTTCTCGACGAAGGAAGCGCGGTCGCGCTCTACCCCGAGGGCACCCGCTCGACCGACGGCCGGTTGTACAAGGGTCGCACCGGCGTCGCCTTCCTCGCGCTGCAGGCCGGCGCACAGGTCGTGCCGGTCGGCCTGATCGGCACCGACAAGGTCATGCCCATCGGCGCCAAACGGCCCTCACTCCGCCACCGCATCACCGTGCGCTTCGGAGAACCGATCGATGTGTCACACCACGGCCCCGCGTCATCCGGCAAGGCTCGCCGCCAGGCGACGGACGAGATCATGGCCGCTATCCATGCCCTCTCCGGCCAGGAGCTCGCGAACGCGTACAACGAAGTGCCTGCGCACAACCCGATCGAACGAATCAAGCAGGTTCTGCCGCACGAGCGGCTCTAGCTCCTCGCGGCGCCGTCAGTCGACGACGATGACCGGCTCGTGCCGCACGGGAAAGTTCACCGAGTTCGCAATGAAGCACAACTCGTGCGCCTTTGCGTGAGCGGTGGTGGCAGCATCCACCATCGACGCGTCGGCGACGGTCACTCTTGGGCGCAACACAACCTCGGTGAAGGCGCCCCCGCCCTTGCCGTCTTCGAGCATGGTTCCGGATGCCTCGTCCGCATAACCGGTGACCACCACCCCGACACCGACGCACACGTGCAGGTACGACAGCAGGTGGCACTCGCTCAGTGCCGCCAGCAGTAGGTCCTCGGGGTTCCACCGCGCGGGATCCCCTCGGAACGGCTTGTCGCTGGAGGCGAGAAGGTCAGGCTTTCCATCGATCTCGATCGTCACGGCGCGGTCGTAGTCGCGGTAGCCGCTCGTGCCTGTGCCGCGGTCTCCGGTCCACGTCGCCCGGACGGAATATCGATGCTCACCGAACATGCGCAACAGTCTGTCATGCGGACGGCGGGTCACCCGGCGGTAGGCTGACGACGTGCCGCAGACCTTCGCTACGACCGATGCCGTCGAACTCGCCGTCGTCGAACGCAGCGGCTTCATCGAGTCCCGCCATGCCGGGGTCGCCGTCGTGCTGTCGGCGGATGGCACCACCGTTGAACAACTCGGCGATGCCGCAGCGCTCGTTCTCCCCCGCTCGAGCATGAAGCCTCTGCAGGCACTCGCGATGCTGACCGCCGGGCTGAAGCTCGACGGCGAGCGCCTGGGCCTCGCCACGGCGAGCCACTCGGGTACCGATCGGCATGTGTCGGTCGTTCGCGACATCCTGGACTCTGCGGGACTGGGCGAACAGGCCCTCGGCTGCCCACCTGCCTGGCCCGGCGACCAGCGCACACGCGACGAGCTCGTCCGCGAGGGTTCCGAACCCGCGCGCGTGCGCATGAACTGTTCGGGCAAGCACGCGGCGATGCTCGGGACGTGCGTGACGAATGGGTGGGATGCTGCCACCTACCTCGACCCTGAGCACCCGTTGCAGGTGCACATCCGGGACGTGATCGAGAGACTCGTCGGCGAGAAGATGGCGGCACCCGCGATCGATGGATGCGGAGCCCCCGTGTACGCGATGTCGCTCCTGGGCCTGGCGCGAGCGATCCACCGCATCGGCAACTCCTCGACGAGTTCGCCGTTCGCCCTCCATCGCAGCGCGGGTGCACTCGTGCAGGCCGTGCGCGAGAACCCGTGGACGATCGACGGCCCCGACCGCCCCGACACGGTCGTCATCGAACGCCTCGGCGTCTTCGCCAAGGGCGGCGCCGAGGGGGTCATGGTGATGACCGCGCCCAACGGCACGACCGTCGCTCTCAAGTTGCTCGACGGTTCGGGGCGCGCGGCAACGGCCGTCGCTCTTCGCCTGCTCGAACGAGCGGGCGCTCTCGCTCCCGCCGATGTCGCGGACGCGATGTCGAAGCTTTCGCTGTCGATCCTCGGCGGCGGTACACCAGTCGGGGCGATCCGCCCGGTCGTTTGAACAGCATGTTCTAGAGTCGCTCCCACCAGGAGCACAATCGCGCTCCAAAGGCGGAGCGGAAAGGATCACACGATGAGGATCAGCATCCCCACCGAGGTCAAGAACAACGAGTATCGCGTCGCCATGACCCCCGCCGGTGTCCACGACCTCGTCGCGGCAGGTCACGAGGTCTTCGTCCAGCGCGGAGCAGGGCTCGGTTCGTCGATGCCGGATGCCGAGTACGAGGCCGCCGGCGCCACAATGCTCGAAGACGCCGAAGACGTATGGGCGCGCGCTGAGCTGCTGCTGAAGGTGAAAGAGCCCATCGCAAGTGAGTACAGGTACTTCCGCGACGATCTCGTGCTCTTCACGTACCTGCACCTCGCCGCCGACCGACCGCTGACCGATCAGCTGGTCGCCGACGGCGTCACCGCCATCGCCTACGAGACCGTGCAGGGTGCAGGCGGCGGACTCCCCCTCCTCGCCCCGATGAGCGAAGTAGCCGGGCGTCTGGCCCCCATGGTCGGTGCCGCAACCCTGATGCGCTCGGCGGGCGGCCTCGGTCTGCTGATGTCCGGCGTTCCGGGCACGCGTCCGGCGAAGGTCACGGTCATCGGCGGCGGCGTCGCCGGCGCCAACGCTGCGGTGATCGCCGTGGGCATGGGCGCTGACGTCACCGTGTTCGACACGAACGTAGGCCGCCTCCGGTACCTGGACGATCACTTTCAGGGACGCGTGAAGACCGCAGCATCCAACCCCCTCGATTTGGACCGTGCGGTCGTCGACTCCGATATGGTCATCGGTTCAGTGCTCATTCCGGGAGCCAAGGCACCCAAGCTCGTGACGAACGACATGGTCTCGCGCATGCGCCCCGGCTCGGTGCTGGTCGACATCGCGGTGGACCAGGGCGGATGCTTCGCAGACACGCACCCGACGACCCACGCCGACCCCACCTTCGAGGTGCACGGCAGCATCTTCTACTGCGTCGCGAACATGCCGGGCGCCGTGCCGAACACCTCGACGTCAGCGCTCACCAACGCGACACTCCCCTACATCCGTCAGGTCGCCCGACGCGGGTGGAAGGATGCGCTCCGCGTCGACGCGGGCCTCGCCGCCGGCCTGAACACCGTTGGCGGCACTGTCGTCAACGCCGGTGTCGCTACCGCGCACGGACTCGGCCTCGCAGACCTGACCTCAGCCCTGAGCTGAGTGCGCGTTGCGGTCCGGGCTCAGGCCTGGACCGCCGAGCGCTACAGATTCCTACGAGCGCTACGTCGCTCGACGCCGCGCTCGCATGAATGTGCCGCGCTCGCGTGCCGTGAAGCTCGCCTACCGTCCGACAAGCCCGCCGTCGATCGACCGGCCGTACTCGGTGGGGTCGTCGGGGACGAGCACCGGGGTGTCACGGTTCAGGCTCTCGCCGCGGAAGAATGCCTTCGATCGCGGGAAGAAGTACCACAGCACCATCAGCAAGACACCGAACGCAAGCGAGCCGATGCCGAGCACGAAGACGCTGCCGATTCCCCAGTCCGTCACGTACCCGTAGTCGGGCTGGTACATGTCGATCGCGGACTGCACGAACGCGTACGTGAGCATGAGCGAGCCGAGCAGTGGGAAGAGGAACCGGAAGACGAAGTTGCGCGCTGAGGTGAAAAGCTCCTTGCGGAAGTACCAGACGCACGCGTACCCGGTAATGCCGTAGTAGAACGCGATCGCCAATCCCAGGGAGAGAATCGAGTCCTGCAGGATGTTGTCGCTGATCAGCGTCATGCCGACGTAGTAGATCGACGCCACGATCCCCATGACCAGTGTCGAGAACGACGGGGTCTTGTATTGCGGATGAACGGTGGCGAACTTCTTCGGAAGCGCTCGGTACGCGGCCATCGCCAGCGTCCCTCGGGCCGTCGGCAGGATCGTGGTCTGCGTCGAGGAGATCGCCGAGATCATGACGGCGACCACCAGCACCCAGCCGACCGGGCCGAGCAGGCCGTCCTTGATGGCGAGGAAGAAGTCATCGGCGTTGGCTTCGTTGCCCAACCCCGTGCCGGTCTCACCGAGCCCCGCGTACATCATGGCCGCAACCGTCACACCGACGTAGGTGAAGAGCAGGATGACCGTCGTGAGAAGTGCCGCGCGACCCGGGATGCGCTTGGGGTCCTTGGTCTCTTCGTTCAATGCGAGGCAGGTGTCCCATCCCCAGTAGATGAACAGCGCCAGCAGGATGGCCTCGATGAAGCCGCTCCATTCGCCGATCAGGAACGGGTTGAACCACTCCCAATCGAACGGAGTGGCATCGGGTGCCGATCCCGCGAAGAAATGCCAGAGCGCCGCGACGACGAAGATCGTCAGGGCCAGGTACTGGATCGCCAAGAGGACGTTCTGGATCTTCTCGCCGATTTCGACCCCGCGCCAGCTCACCCAGGTCATCGTGGCGATGAAGACCACACCGGTGGCGGTAACCAGCGGCACGTTGTCCGAGAGCAGAGCGTCCTCCGACGTGCGCACGATCCCGTCGATCAGCGCCCAGAAGTAGATGCCGGCGATCTGCGCGAGGTTGGCGAGCACGACCATTCCGGCGACCGCCACGCCCCAACCGCCCATCCAGCCGACCCACGGTCCGAACGCTTTGGTGCCCCACGTGAAGGTAGTACCGCAGTCGGGTACAGCGTTGTTGAGTTCGCGGTACGCGAAAGCGATGAAGAGCATCGGTATGAACGCGATGACGAACGCGATGGGCGCCTGGGCACCGACGGCCAGGACGACGAAGCCGAGCGTGGCGACGAGCGAGTACACCGGCGCCGTAGAGGCCAGGCCGATGACGGTCGAGCCCCAGAGTCCGAGTGTTCCCGCTGCAAGTCCCTTGCCGTCTGGGCGGTCGATTGTTGCAGGTGATATAGCCACACCCCGACGGTAGGTGCCACCCCGACGCCGGTCAAGCATGCGCGCGCGACGTTCCGGCCTAAGGTCGCCCTACGAGAGGACGATTCGGATCGGATCGGCACCAGAGTGCATCAACCACGCGCGCGAGCGGCCGGGCTCTGCGTAGGGCGGGAGAGTCCGCGATCCGGTCAGCGTCCGGAACTCCGCCGCGCACGAGGCTTCGATCACGAGGTCATGGTCGGCACGCGCGGTGGTGAGCAAGCGCCAGTGGCGCTGCCACTCGTCGGGGTCGCCACTGATGACCACCGGTCCGTTCGCGGTGACCGAGGGGTCGGCGACGTAGTCGTCGAGTGACAGCGACGGGATGCCTCGCGCCGCCCATTCCTGCATCGCCGTGCGCAGCATCGCCGGACGACGGGTGACGAGTGCGGTGATGGCCGCCGACGGTTGCCACGCGGGGGTCACATTGACTGCGTGGGATAGCCCGGCATGAACCGCGGAAGGGAGAGCCACCTGCACCGCGAGCGTCCCAAGACGGCCTCTGCCTGGCGTGGTGTCGGGACTGTAGTGCGCGGCCTCGCCTCCCGCGGCGATGTGGTCGGCCCGGCTCGACGTCGCGAGCACCAGTCGACGCGGCAGGAGGTCGGCAAGTCGCGCCGCGGGTCCGGCCAGACGATGCGCCGCAGCGACGACGAGAACACCCGCCTCGGCCGCGCCACGAAGGAAACGTTCGAGCCGGTCGAGAAGTTCGTGGGCATGATCGTGCGGCAGGCGAGTGGATGCTGCATCCAAGTCATCGATGATCACCAGGGTTCCCCGAGCAGGCGGAGAGTCCACAAGAGCCGTGACCGCATCCCACAGGCCTTCGGCGTCCGCCGGAACCCGGATCACAGCGCCAGGCGCCTGAGAGGCGAGGGTTTCGAGCGCGGTGGACTTTCCTGCACCCGGACCACCCACCACCAACAGCCCACGATCACCGGGCGCCAGCCCGACCGAACGTTGGCGCTGCTGCTCGGGTTCGTCCGCAAGGCCGAGCACCAGCATCCCGTCTTCCGCTGGCACATCCTCGAGGCTGATCTGCGACGGGAGCGCCGGCAACCACGGCCGACGGGGCACCGGGCCTTCCGCCGCCCGGGTGATGCGATCGACATCCTGCGTGCTCGAGAGCGCGATGCGCATGCGCCGCGGAGTGGTATCACACGCCCGACGCACCAGGGCGAGGCCGCGGCCTTCAGCGGTCCCGGGAATTGTCGCGGCATCTTCGACGCCGACGACCGCGCGACTGTCCGCGCCGTCGGCCACCCGCAGGCTGATACGCAACGAGCAATTGGCCAACAGGCTGTCGCGAATGACACCCGAAACCCGCTGCGTGCCGAGGATGAGGTGCATACCGAGAGCGCGACCGCGCGCCGCGACGTCGCCGAACACGGCGTGCAACTCAGGGTGCTCACCGAGGAGGGCCGCGAACTCATCCACGACGATCACCAGACGCGGCACCTCGACGCGAAGATCCAGCACGTCGCGTGCGCCCACACGGGCCAGCTCTGCCTCGCGCCACCGGACTTCTGCACGCAGACTCTCGATCGCCCGTCGTGCGCCCGCGCCGTCAAGATCGGTAATGACCCCGGTGACATGTGGCACACCCTTCAGCCCGTCAAATGCCGTGCCGCCCTTGAAGTCCGCCAGTAGGAAGCTCACCTCGCGTGTCGAGTGCGCATCCGCGAGCGCAAGGATCCACGAGATGAGCAGCTCGCTCTTGCCCGATCCGGTGACTCCGGCGACGACCGCGTGCGGCCCATCGGTGACGAGATCGATGACGGATGCCTCACCGCCTGCCCGCGCGAAGGCAGCCGGCAGAGCGCCCCGCTGCGCGGGCCGTGCCGCCGCGATCAGGTCACCGAGGAGAACGGGCTCGTCGTCCGTGTCGACGATGCCCAGCGTGCGAGTCGCGCGGTCGGAGAGCTCACCCGCGATCAGCATGGCCTGGTCGAGACCGACGGCTTCGACCTCGAGAGCAGTCACCTCGCCGGCGTAGTCGAGGTGAGCGATCGTGGGGCTGCTCACCCGGAGCACGGCCGAGCATGACGGCGGAATCGGCGCCCCGGTCGGAACGACGGCGAACACGATGTCGGCCTCCGGCGGCACGATGTCGTCACCGCTCACCAGGGTGAGTGTCCGCGGTGCGGCGCACCGTGCGTGCGGAAGAGCCTGAGCCCACTCCATCCCGGTACGCGGCACGGCCGAGACCTTCAAGGTGCCGGGTGCGTGCGCCAGGCAGAGTTGCAGGACCAGCGCCCTGTGCACGGCTGAGGCCACCACCGGAGGACCGACGACCGCGATCCCCGCGGCAAGGGGGAGCACGACGGGAGCGTGACGCAGTCGACCAGCGCGCGAGCGCAGGGCTGCAGCATCCGGATCCCCTGCTCCGCCTGTGATCTGCACCTCGCTCGGCATCTCCCCCGCGCCGACAACGACTCCCTCCGACCGTGCGGCGGTCGCGCGCCAAATCTCAGCGTCGCGGCCCAGCAACGACACTGCGTCCGGATACAACGCCCACCGCTTGCGACGCTCCCGCCCATGGCGGGCTTCAACCTCGGTAGAAACGCGCGCGCGAGCAACGGCCGCCTCCGCGCGGGCGCGGCGGCGGCCACGCCGCGCTGCACGTAGACCATCAATGACGGCTGCGACGGCGATCAGCGGCCCGAGGGCTGCAAGCAACAGCGAGAGAATCGAGCCGGTCACCAGCCACAGCACGACAGCACCGACGATCGGAACGAAGGAGGCGACGATCGGCAGCGGCGGGCGCAGCGGCGGCGTGTAGGCGTCGGGAAGCCGCAATGAATCGTCGTCGAACCGGCGATCGTCACGCGGATCTTCATCGGAGCGTGGTGACGCCGTTCGATCGACGCGGTTCGAAGCTACGGCGGCGGGTTGGGGCGCGAAAGTGGTGAGCACCTCCACAGTCCATCGCGGCGAACAGCACGCCAACTGCCGCGCAGCCGAAACTGTGAGCGATTCCGCTCAGTCGGCGTCTGGGGAGGAAGGGACGGCACTGCTGGGCAGTGCCGCGTCGAGGACGACGATCGTGACGTTATCTCGCCCACCGTTTTCGAGCGCCGCCTCAAGCATCGCGTCCACTGCCTCGGCGGGGTCAGCGTTCTCGGTGAGGAAGTGCAGGATGCCGTAGTCGGTGAGCTCTTTGGTGAGGCCATCCGAACAGATCACGAACCGATCTCCGTCGATCACATCCAACCGCACGTAGTCGGGTGTGACACCGTTGCTCGGTCCGACGGCGCGTGTGATCACGTTGCCGTAGGGGTGGTTCTCGGCTTCTTCGGGGCTCAGTCGGCCTGCGGCGATGAGTTCTTGCACCACGGAGTGGTCTGTGGTGATCTGCACGATTGACCCATCGCGCGCGAGATACACGCGCGAATCGCCGATGTTGAGCGTCACCCAGTGGGCGGGTTCGGTAGTCGCGTCCAGATAGACCCCGGTCACGGTGGTGCCCGTGCCGTCGTCGGTTGTTTCGGGGTGCCCGGCGATGTCTTTGACCGCGCGCGAGAGCGCCTTCTCGATCGATCTCGGGGTCACGTCTCCTGAGGTGGCGACCGCCGATAGACGGTCGATCGTGCTCGCGCTCGCGATCTCGCCACCGATGTGACCACCCATACCGTCCGCGACGATGAACAGCGGAAAGCTCGTCAGCATGGCATCCTGGTTGATTTCGCGCCGACGGCCGGTATGCGTCACCGATGCCCAGCGCAACTCAAGTGCGCCGCCGGGAAGATCGATCGTCTGCGAATGAGTGGATGCTTCAGCCACGCCGTCCCCTCCCCCTCGCCGACAAATTCGCCCCGACAATAGTCGCGACGACGTGCTCACATACTAGTCGGTTTGCCTCGTGCCCCCCGGTGTGGAGCCGCGCGGGCACGTGTCGCTCAGACTTTTGCGGCCGGATCTTCGGCGAGCGGGAAGAACTCATCGATCGCGGCAATGTCTTCTGCTGCGGGTGTCCACGCCGAGCCCGCGGCAGCGTTTGCGCGCACCTGATCGACGTTCGTCGCACCGGCGATCACGCTCGCGAGGGCGGGACGGGCAAGCAGCCAGCCGAATGTCGCCTGAAGCATCGTGATCTCGCGATCGTCGCAGAACGCCTGGAATGCCTCGAGGGCATCCCAGGGCGCGTCCTCCCAGACGTGCTTGCGCTGCCGCATGATCCGAGAGTCCTGCGGTGCATGCTCGCGGCTGAACTTTCCGGTGAGCAATCCGTTGTGCAGCGGGAAGTAGGGGAACAGCCCGAGGCCGAACCGTTCTGCGGCCGGCAGCACTTCGCGTTCGGCCGCACGTGCGAGGAGACTGTAGTGATTCTGCGCCGACACGAACGACACCAGGTTGCGCTCGCGGGCGACGTAGTGCGCCTCCGCGAGCTGCCAGCCGGTGAGATTCGAGTGCCCGATATAGCGGACCTTGCCCTCGCGCACGAGGTCGGTGAGCGTATCCAGCGTCTCTTCGATCGGTGTCTCCGTGTCGGGGGTGTGCAGTTGATACAGGTCGATCCACTCCGTCTGCAGACGGCGGAGGGATGCCTCGACCGCTCGCCGGATGTACGCCCTCGATGCCTTCGCTCCCGAAGGCGGGTAACCCATGTCGCGGCCGGAGTGGCCGAACTTCGTCGCGAGGATCACACTGTCGCGCTTTCCGCGCAGCGCCTCGCCCATGAGTGTTTCTGAAAGCCCCGGCTCGCCGCCGTACATGTCGGCGGTGTCGAGCAGCGTGATGCCGGCATCGATGGCCGCATCCAGGACCTCGATCGTGCCTTCGAGAGTCTCGGTGCGGGTGCCGGGCCGACCGAAATTGTTGCAACCGAGTCCGACCGCTGAAACGACGAGTCCGGATGCGCCGACACGACGCTGTGGCATGGATGAAGTCATACTTCCACGCTAGTACGGTGCCCGCTCGGCGGACGCCGAGTCAGGGCTTCGGATCTTCCGCCGGTGGTACGGGCGGCGGCGAGTAGCCGACGGGAGGCCCGGAAGGCGCCGGCGGGGCAGCAGGAGGCGCTGACGGCGCCGGGGGTGGTGAGTAGCCGACGGGAGGGCCTGAGGGCGCCGGAGGCTGCCCGTAGCCAGCGGGCGGCTGGTAGCCAGCCGGGGGTTGCGGAGGCTGATATCCCACCGGCGGCGGCGCATAGCCGGTGGGCGGAACGGCGCCCGCCGACGTCTGCACCGGAACGCCTTGCCATATCGTGCGGTCCGAGAGGAGGGCGTTGCCGGCCCACGGCGCGGGCGGAACGTTCGGGTTCCACCGCGAGGAGTCGAATGCGTTGATGCCGTACCAGACGATGGAGAGGAAGAAGAAGAGCACCATCCAAGCGGGCCCCTTCTGTAGCTTGAGCCCCACACGCCACGCAGCCATCAACAGGAGGACGAAGGTCGCGAGCGAAACGAGCGAGCCGATGATGGCCACGTTGCCGAGCACCGCCGTCGCCGCGAAGGCGATCAGGATGAGCCACGGGCTGAGGTCGCCGAGCTTCGAAAAGACCATCAGGTTGTAGACCGGCACCCAGGCTCGCCACGCGCCCTGCACGCCGGCTTTCTCGAAGATCTTCATGAGGAAGAACGAGCTGATCGCCCAGACGATGAGACCGAAGACCGTGATCCCCGTCAGCAGTCCCGGATAGTCGAAAACATTGAACATGAGTGTGCTCCTCAGCGGGAATGGCACGGATTCATGAAGCCGCTGCCCCACGCCTCACATGGTAGCGATGCAACCGTTCGCGCCCCACTCTGCGGATGTGGCGCGTCACGGGTCGTGCGAGCCCGCCGCGATCACTAGCCTGGCGAGTACGCCTGTTGCAACACGGAAGGATCCTCATGAGCGACAACCCGCCCGTCCCGCCGCTTCCCCCTCAGCCCGCTGAAGAAGCCGCCCGCACGGGAGGCGCCCCCGCCACGACGCCGACGGCGGCTGCCTATGATCCGTCAGCAGACCCCGACAACACCGGCGTTCCCACGTCTCTGCACGGCGAGGTCGATGACATCGGGCGGGGCTTCGTCAGCGCCCTCTTCGACATCTCGTTCCGAACATTCATCACGCGGCGCCTCGCCAGCGTCTTCTACCTCGTCGGCTTGATCGCGATCGCCATCGGGTTCATCGTCTACCTCGTCAGCGGCATCATCTCGGGTGTGTCCTACCTTGTGAACGGAAACGTCGGGGCGGGTCTCTCGCTGATCGTGGCGACGCTGATCCTCGTACCCGTCATTGCGATGTTCTCCGTGATCGCACTCAGGTTCGTGATCGAGGGCGTCGTCGCGCTGATCGCTATCGCCGAGAACACCGAACGTACCGCCGAGAACACCGGAACCAGCCCGCGTTGAGCCTCACGCGAAGAGTTCGAGCTCGCCGGACTCTCCCTCGCGGACACGGTGGCCCGCAGCATCCAACCACCGCACCAGCCCCGCCCGCGAACTGACCCGCGGGCGGGCCTCGGCGAGCGAACGCACCAGCGCACCCTTCGCGCGTTTATTGAAATGGTTGAGCGCGCGCACAGCGCCGGACTCAGACTCCGACACCACGCGCACATAGACCGACGGCACCGACGAGGGCACAGGCCCGAGCGCAACGTACGCCTCTGACCTGAGGTCGAGGATGAATGGGGCGGATGCCGCCGCCAACGCCTCCGTCACCGCAGCACCCCACAGCCGCCGCAGAGGCGGCAGCCCCGGCAGTGACGCTGCCGCGGCGAGACGATAGGCCGGTACCCGGTCCAGCGCACGCACCGGGCCGAAGGGCGCGGAGTGGATGAGCACATGCGCGCCCAACCAACGTCTGCCCGCCGAGCCCAGGGACGCCGCATCGAGGGCGTCGTAGAGCACACCTGTGTAGCGGTCCACCGCGGGCATGGTCGGTGCCGTGCGAATCTCGGCGTTGACCATGATCTCGTCGAGTTGGGTCGCGCTGAGCTTCAGTACCTTGGCTGCGGCATCCGGATCCTGCGACAACGCGACGAGCGCATCGATCGTCGCCTCACGCTCCCTGGCGAGCTGTGGCAAAGCGAGAGCGGGAGGATCGAGGACGTGCCTCGATCCCCCCGCTCGCTTGGTCTCGGATGGAGGTAGTAGTACGAGCACTCAGGCGATGAGTGCCGCGTTACCCGCGACAATCGTCAACTCGTCGCGTTCCATCGAAAGGAACCCGTCCTGGGCGTTGGCGATGATCTTCTCTCCGGAGGTCTGGGTGATGCGCACCTGACCCTCGGCGAGGATCGCCAGCACCGGCTCGTGACCGGGCATGAAGCCGATCTCGCCCAGCACGGTTTTGGCGACGACGAGCGACGCCTCTCCGGACCAGACCTCCGCGTCAGCGGAGACGAGACTCACCTTCAGCGGCATGTCAGCCGTTCTCCTTCTGGATCTTCGCCCACTGCTCTTCGACGTCGTTGATACCACCGACGTTGAAGAAGGCCTGCTCGGCCACGTGGTCGAAGTCACCCTTGACGATGGCATCGAACGACTCGATGGTCTCCTTGATCGGAACCGTCGAACCCTCGACACCGGTGAACTTCTTCGCCATGTAGGTGTTCTGCGAGAGGAACTGCTGGATGCGGCGTGCGCGCGAGACGACGATCTTGTCTTCTTCGGACAGCTCGTCGACACCGAGAATCGCGATGATCTCTTGCAGTTCCTTGTTCTTCTGGAGGATCTGCTTGACGGCCGTGGCTACGCGGTAGTGGTCCTCACCGATGTAGCGCGGGTCAAGGATTCGGCTGGTCGAGGTCAGCGGGTCGACGGCCGGGTACAGACCCTTCGATGCGATCTCACGCGACAGCTCGGTCGTCGCGTCAAGGTGCGCGAACGTTGTTGCCGGAGCGGGGTCGGTGTAGTCGTCAGCGGGAACGTAGATCGCCTGCAGAGAGGTGATCGAGTGACCACGCGTCGAGGTGATGCGCTCCTGGAGCACACCCATCTCGTCGGCGAGGTTCGGCTGGTAACCCACGGCGGAGGGCATGCGACCGAGCAGAGTCGAAACCTCGGAACCGGCCTGGGTGAAGCGGAAGATGTTGTCGATAAACAACAGCACGTCCTGCTTCTGCACGTCACGGAAGTACTCCGCCATCGTCAGAGCCGACAGGGCTACGCGCAGACGCGTTCCGGGCGGCTCATCCATCTGGCCGAAGACGAGTGCTGTCTTCTCGAAGACGCCCGCTTCTTCCATCTCGTGGATGAGGTCGTTGCCCTCGCGGGTGCGCTCGCCGACACCGGCGAACACCGACACGCCACCGTGGTCCTGCGCAACGCGCTGGATCATCTCCTGGATGAGGACGGTCTTGCCGACACCGGCACCACCGAACAGACCGATCTTTCCACCGAGCACATACGGGGTCAGCAGGTCGATGACCTTGATGCCGGTCTCGAACATCTGAGTCTTGGACTCGAGCTGGTCGAAGTTAGGCGCCTTGCGGTGGATGGGCCAACGCTCGGTGATCTCGACCTGTTCGCCGGGAGTTCCGTTGAGGATCTCACCGATGACGTTGAACACCTTGCCCTTGGTGACGTCGCCCACAGGAACCGTAATCTGGTCGCCCGTGTCGCGGACTTCCTGACCGCGGACCATGCCGTCGGTCGGCTTCAGCGAGATGGCGCGAACGAGGTCGTCGCCGAGGTGCTGCGCGACCTCGAGGGTGATCTCGTTCGACTCGCCGTCGACCGTGATCGTGGTCTTCAGCGCGTTGTAGATGTCGGGAATCGAGTCATGCGGGAACTCGATGTCAACGACCGGACCCGTGACGCGTGCGACGCGACCGACGACCGGCGCGACCGTGGTCGATTCCGTCTTGTCTGCGGTGAGGCTCATGGCTTCTTCTCTTTCGTGTTCTTTAGGAACAGTGTCTATTTGCCGGACGACAAGGCGTCGGCGCCGCCGACGATCTCGGCGATCTGCTGCGTGATCTCGGCCTGGCGCGCGTTGTTGCGCAGGCGCGTATAGGTGGTGATGAGCTTGTCTGCGTTATCGCTGGCGGACTTCATCGCTTTTTGCGTCGCGGCGTGCTTGGCTGCCGACGACTGCAGGAGGGCGTTGAAGACGCGGCTCTGGATGTACACCGGCAGGAGAGCGTCCAGCACGACGCCAGCATCGGGCTCGAACTCGTAGAGCGGGTAGACCTGCGCGGTCGCCGTCTCTTCGGCCTCGACGACTTCGAGCGGGAGCATGCGCACCGTCTCGGGCGTCTGCGTCATCATGCTCACGAAGCGGTTGTACACGAGGTGAATCTCGTCCACGCCACCGTCTTCGCCCGAGCGGTCGTAGGCATCGAGCAGAACTGCCGCGATCTCTTCGGCGGTGTGGAAGTGCGGCGTATCAGTGTCGCCCGTCCACTCTGCCGCGCTCTGGATGCGACGGAACTGGAAATAGCCGACCGCCTTGCGTCCGACGAGGTAGAACACCGGCTCTTTGCCCTGCTGACGCAGAAGCTCGGCCAACTCGACGCCCTCGCGCAGAACCTGCGAGTTGAAGGCGCCGGCGAGGCCGCGGTCAGAGGCGAAGACCACGACGGCGGACCGACGGATCACTTCGCGCTCTTTCGTGAGCGGGTGCTCGATGTTGGAGTGTGTAGCCACGGCAGAAACGGCCCTGGTCACGGCCCGCGCGAAGGGTGAGGACGCGCGCACTCGCGCCATCGCCTTCTGGATGCGCGAAGCCGCGATGAGTTCCATCGCCTTCGTGATCTTCTTGGTCGTCTGAGCAGTGTTGATCTTCTGCTTGTAGACCCGGAGTTGTGCGCCCATGGTTGTTGCCTCAGACCGCCTTAGCGGCGACCCTTGACGATCTTCTCCTGGTTCACGTCTTCTGCCTCAGCCGCTGCGACCTCTTCGTGGCCGAGCTTGCCGATCGCCTGACCCTTGCCGGCCTGGAACTCGAGGATGAACTCGTCGGTCTTCTTCGCCAGCTCTGCGGCCGTGTCGTCATCAAGGACGTTCGTGTCGCGGAGGGTGTCGAGGATCGTCGTGTTACGACGCAGGTAGTCCAGCAGTTCGCGTTCGAACGGCAGCACGTCTTCGACCTCAATCGAGTCGAGCTTTCCGTTGGTGCCGGCCCAGATCGAGACGACCTGCTCTTCGACGGGGTACGGCGAGTACTGGGGCTGCTTGAGCAGCTCAGTGAGTCGCGCACCACGGGAGAGCTGACGGCGGGATGCTGCATCCAGGTCGCTCGCGAACATGGCGAACGCCTCGAGCGAGCGGTACTGCGCCAGTTCAAGCTTCAGCGTTCCGGAGACCTTCTTGATCGACTTGACCTGAGCGTCACCTCCGACACGCGAGACCGAGATACCGACGTCGACCGCCGGACGCTGGTTGGCGTTGAAGAGGTCGGACTGGAGGAAGATCTGGCCGTCGGTGATCGAGATCACGTTGGTCGGAATGTACGCCGAGACGTCGTTCGCCTTGGTCTCGATGATTGGAAGACCAGTCATGGACCCTGCACCAAGCTCGTCAGACAGCTTCGCGCAGCGCTCGAGCAGACGGGAGTGCAGGTAGAACACGTCACCCGGGTAGGCCTCGCGTCCCGGAGGACGACGCAGCAGCAGCGACACGGCGCGGTAGGCCTCGGCCTGCTTGGTCAGGTCGTCGAAGATGATCAGGACGTGCTTGCCGCCGTACATCCAGTGCTGGCCGATGGCCGAACCCGTGTAGGGAGCCAGGTACTTGAAGCCGGCGGGGTCGGATGCGGGGGCCGCGACGATCGTCGTGTACTCCATCGCACCAGCGTCCTCGAGCGCGCCCTTCACGGCGGCGATCGTGGAACCCTTCTGACCGATGGCGACGTAGATGCAGCGAACCTGCTTGTTCTCGTCGCCGGACTCCCAGTTGGCCTTCTGGTTGATGATCGTGTCGATCGCGATCGCCGTCTTGCCGGTCTGGCGGTCACCGATGATGAGCTGACGCTGGCCGCGACCAACGGGGATCATGGCGTCGATCGCCTTGATACCGGTCTGCATCGGCTCGTGCACCGACTTGCGCTGCATGACGCCAGGAGCCTGCAGCTCGAGTGCACGGCGACCCTCGGACGCAACGGCGCCGAGTCCATCGATCGGGTTACCGAGCGGGTCGACAACGCGGCCGAGGTAGCCATCACCGACGGCGACGGAGAGAACCTCGCCCGTGCGGGTGACCTGCTGGCCGGCTTCGACGCCGGAGAACTCGCCGAGGACCACGACACCGATCTCGTGCTCGTCAAGGTTCAGAGCGAGACCCTGGGTGCCGTCGGCGAAGTTGACCAGCTCGTTGGCCATGACGCCGGGGAGCCCCTCGACGTGGGCGATGCCGTCGGCCGCGTCGATGACGGTGCCGACCTCGGTCGCCGCTGCGCCCGTGGGCTCGTAGGCGGCGACGAAATCCTTCAGCGCGTCACGGATGACGTCGGGGCTGATTGACAGTTCTGCCATTGTGTTCCTTCGTTCGGTGGGGACGGTGCCCCGAAGTCTCCGCGTCCGATCGATCAGATCGATGCGGGAAGTCTGTAGTTATCCAGCCAGGCGCTGGCGAAGATCCGCCAGGCGCGACGACACACTCGCGTCGATCACATCGTCGGCGATCTGCACGCGCAGTCCGCCCACGACCGTGGGGTCGACGACAGTGTTCAACGACACCTCGCGGCCGTAGCGCTGTGACAGCGTGCCGGCCAGACGCTCGAGCTGAGCGTCCGCCAAGGGCATCGCCGACATCACTGTGGCAACGATCCGTCCGCGCTGATCGGCGACAAGCGATGTCGCCCGCGTCAGCATCTGACGAACGCGACGCTCGCGCGGCTGCTGCACCAGGGAGGCGACGATCAGCGTGGTGGCTGCGCTGGCGCGACCACCGAGGAGCTTCTCGATCAGAACACCCTTTTCGGATGTCTTGCCCAAGCGGCTTCCCAGAGCAAGCTCGAGCTCCGGGTTCTCAGCGACCGTGCGCGAGAACCGAAAAAGCTCCGCCTCGACGTCGGCGTTCGGCTCGGAAAGAGCTGCCGAACGGATCGCGAGCTCTTCGATGCTGTCGACGAGGTCATCGGCCGACGACCAGCGCTCGTCGACTGCGCCAGAAAGCAGGGCCACGGTGATCGGCGAGAACACGGGGCCGAAGACATCCGTGACGACCTTGCGACGAGCCGCCGGGGCGGCCGCGGAGTCGGCGAGCGCGCCGCTCAGCTGCGACGAGTCACCGATCGCGCGCGCCGCGGCGAAGAGTTCGCCGGCGACGGTCAGATCGATGCCCGACGTGGCGTCGAGCGCCTTCGTCGTCGCTGCGAGTGCCTGAGTGGTCGCGCTACCCATTACTTCGTCGCCGTCTCTGCCTCGAGCTCGGCAAGGAAGCGATCCACGACAGCCTGAGCCTTCGCGTCGTCGGAAAGCGTCTCACCGATCACTCCACCGGCCAGGTCGAGCGCCAGGGTGCCGACCTCGCTACGGAGCGAGACGAAAGCGCTCTGGCGCTCTGCTTCGATCTGCGCGTGGGCGGAAGCGGTCAGGCGTGCAGCTTCGGAGGTAGCGGCATCCTTCGCCTCAGCAAGAATCTTCTTGCCATCCTCGCGGGCGGCGTCGCGGATCTCACCGGCCTCCTTGCGTGCATCAGCCAACTGCGCGGTGTACTCGACCAGCGCGGCCTCGGCCTTGCGCTGTGCCTCGTCTGCCTTGGCGATGTTGCCTTCGATCGCTGCGCCGCGCTCGTCGAGCATCTTCTTCATCTTGGGAAGGGCAACCTTCCAGAAGATGAAGAGGATGACGATGAAGCACACCAATGACCAGACGATGTCATAGATCGCCGGGAGCAGCGGGTTCGGCGCCGTCTCGCCCTCTTCAGCGGCGAATGTGACAAGAGCGTTCAGCATCCTGTCTCCTTACGTCGTGAGGTGGGGATCAGAAGCCGAAGATGAAGGCGGTGGCGATGCCGATGAAGGCGAGCGCCTCGGTGAAGGCGATACCGATCCACATCAGAACCTGCAGGCGACCTGCGAGCTCGGGCTGGCGGGCGACACCCTCGATCGTCTTGCCGACGACGATGCCCACGCCGATGGCCGGGCCGATAGCGGCGAGGCCGTAGCCGACCGTCGCGATTGATCCGGTGACCTGGGCGAGAACGGTAGTTGCGTCCACGGGTTGGTTTTCCTTTCGGTTACGGGTGGCTGAGCCGACCCGGGATTAGTGCTCTTCCGCCACCGCGAGCTGGATGTAGACCGCGGTGAGGAGGGCGAAGACGTACGCCTGGAGAACTGCCACCAGGAGTTCGAACAGAGTGAAGACGAAGCCGAAGGCAAGCGAGCCGACTCCGAGGAGTGTCCACCAGCCGCCGGCGGTGAAGAAGAAGAACTGCGTCGCGGCGAAGAACAGCACCAGCAACAGGTGGCCGACCATCATGTTCATGAGGAGTCGGAGCGTCAGCGTCACCGGGCGGATGACGAACGTCGAAATCAACTCGATCGGGGTGACGATGATGTAGATCGGCCAGGGCACACCCGCCGGGAAGAGCGAGTTCTTGAAGAAGTTCTTGGGGCTCTTCTTGATGCCGGCGTAGATGAAGGTGAAGTACGACACGAGCGCCAAGAGCAGGGGGACTGCGATGATGCTCGTGCCTGCGATGTTCAAGAACGGGATGATTCCCGTGATGTTCATGAACAAGACCATGAAGAAGATCGTGGTCAGGATCGGCAGGAACCGATCGCCGTCCTTCTTGCCCAGCAGATCGTGCGCAATGTTGACGCGGACGAAGTCCAGTCCCATCTCGACGAGGCTCTGGAATCGTCCCGGCACGATCTGCATGCGACGGGTGCCGAGCCAGAAGATGAGGACGAGGGCGATGGTGGCGAGGACCTGGATCATGTTGATCCGGGTCATCTCGAACCAGGTGCCCTCAAAGAGGATGGCGTCGGGGAAGAACTCCCAGATAGATGGCGCGTGGAACTCGCCATCGTCCGATTCGGCGGCAGTGGCGATCAGGCTCGCAGCTTCAATTAACAGCGCTGGCTCCAGCTTCGGGGCACCGGCGTAAACCGTTGCGACGATGGTCGGTGAGAGTCACTCCGCAAGCACTCGGATCGAGCGGGCGGGCGCAGAGTCAGCCTATCAAACTCAGCGGGTCCCTGAGTTCGCTTCGGGGTCGTTCTCGACCACCGGGGCACCGCCGACCGCATCATCGGGGTCTTCGGTCGGCAAAGTTATGTCGCTGACGTGCGGAATCCGCATCCGCGTGAGAACAACGACGTCGATGACGAGCGACGCAATGATGCTCACCACGACGGCGACGAAGAAGATCTGAGCATTCAGCCACGGCTGGCCACGTAGGACGACCAGCACGACGATGAACACGACGAGCTTGAGAATCCAGCCGCCCATCACGATGCCGAAAAAGATCTGGACGTAGAGCGGGTCGGCATACCAGCGGTTGGCGATCAGGATGCTGGCACCCGTGATCGCGAGAAATACCGCAGCGAGCACCACCCCGGTCAACGCGCTCCACAGTCCGGTCTGGCCGTCGACGAGGTAGCCGATGATGGCTCCGGCAAGAGCGAGAACGCCGGTAACGATCGCCGACCAGACGAGCGTCGTCCGAAGAATCGGGGTACTCGATACGGGATTGGTAGTCATAGGGATCTCTCTCGGGCGGGCTCGATCGACACGTCACGGCGTCGCGAGGGGAGGAAAGTAAGGACGAGGCACACCGCGACACCGACGACGCCGAAGGCGACGCCGAGGAGATACTCCCCCGGCCAGTCGGATTGCGTACCGATGTACATGAGAAGGAACGACAGGCTCACCACGGCCGTCCACGCGTAGAAGATCAGCACGGCATCACGGTCGGAGTGGCCCATGTCGAGCATCCGGTGATGAAGATGTTTGCGATCGGGCGAGAACGGCGACTTGCCCGCGCTCATGCGGCGGATCACCGCCAGGCCGAAGTCCAGCAGAGGCAAGAGCACGATCACCACCGGGAGAAGGATCGGGATGAACGCACCGAGCAGCTGCGAGCGGCCGAACTCATCGGGGTCGAGCATCTGCGGCGTGAGGTTGCTCGTGACGGCGATGGCCGAGCACGCCATGAGCAGGCCCAGCATGAGGGCGCCGGCATCCCCCATGAACAGGCGCGCAGGACTCCAGTTCAACGGGAGGAACCCGATGCACGCGCCGATCAGCACGGCCGCGATCAACGAGGCCAGGTTGAAGTAAGTACTCGCCCCCTGGTCGCGCACAAGAAGGTAGGAGTAGGCGAAGAACACGCTGTTGGCAATCAGGCACACACCGGCGACCAGACCGTCGAGGCCATCGATGAAGTTCACGGCGTTCATCACCACGACGATCGAGAACACGGTGAGGACGAAGCTCGCCCAACTGGAGAAGATCGTCATCCCGCCGATGGGCAGTGTGTAGATCTGCAGCTCACCAAACCACGCGATGATACCGGCGGCCAGAAACTGTGCGCCGAGCTTGATCATCCAGTCCAGGTCCCAGAGGTCGTCGGCGACACCGACGACGACGATCAGGAACGTGGCGCCCAGCACAGCCCATACACGTTCGGGCTGGGCCCAGATGATCGCGAAGAACGGGTTCTGCGACGACACCAAGAAGGCGGCTGTGACGCCCAGGAACATCGCGATTCCGCCGAGCCGGGGCGTCGGGGTCTTGTGAACGTCACGTTCGCGGATGCCGGGGTACAGCTTGTACTTCATGCTCAGTCGCCAGACAGCCCATGACAGGAAGAAGGTGACGGTCGCGGTGAAGAGAATCGTGAAGACGTACTGCTTCACCGGTCACCCCGATTCACTGGTCGTCCTGATTCACTGATCGCCCGCAGCCGGTTCGGCGGCAACGGCGGTCTCGTCGACAGCGGCGGGCTCTTCGGCAGGGTCTGGTTCGAGCAGATCGCCGAGCACCGTGCGGAGCTGCTCCCGCGAAATCGCGCCGTCGCGAAGCACGCGTACGAGCGGGTCGTCGCCGCCGACGAGGCTCGTCGCATCGATGATCGTCGAGGCGATGCCGGTTGCCGCGGGGCCGGCGTCGAGGTACACCGTGACACTGTCACCGAGCATGTCTTTGGCGTCCTGAGCGACGACGGCGGCCGACATGCCGGTCAGATTCGCGCTCGACACGGCAAGGGGGCCGGTCTCTTCGAGCAGTTCTCGGGCCAGGTGGTGGTCGGGCATGCGCACAGCGACCGTGCCATGCGTCTCGCCGAGATCCCAGGTCAAGGACGGCTGCGCGGGCAGAACGATCGTCAGTCCACCCGGCCAGAACGCCTCGACGAGTCGCTCGATGGGCTCGGGGAGTTCGGCAACGAGCGCGCGCATTGCGGGGATACCGGAGACGAGCACGGGCGGCGGCGACTGACGTCCCCGGCCCTTGGCCTCGAGGAGTGCCTTGACCGCTGACGCGCTGAAGGCATCCGCGGCGATGCCATAAACGGTGTCGGTCGGCATAACGACGAGCTGGCCGCGTGCGATGGCCTTGCGAGCCTCGCGCATTCCCGGAAGCAGCTGCGAGTCGTCGCGGCAATCGAAGAGGGTTGACATGGCCCGATCAGTCTAGTTGTGACGAGCCTGAGCCTTCCCTCAGCGTCACGGGCGGATCGCGGTCGTCGCGCGATCGCGCATCGTCAGATCGGGATGAGTGGATGCTGCGCGCCACCCGTCTGCGGTGAGGATCGCGCGGATCTCTGCGCCCTGCCACTCGCCGTGTTCGATGACGATCATCCCGCCGGGGTGCGCCAGGCGGAGGCCCACGCCGCTCAGTACACGTACGACGTCCAGGCCGTCCGCTCCCCCGTAGAGCGCCACCGGCGGATCGAAGAAGCGCACCTCAGGGTCACGCGGGATCGCAGCATCCGGAACATACGGCGGATTGGACGCCACTACCGAGACGGTGCCGTCGAGTTCAGGGAAGGCACGCGCGAGGTCGATGAAGGCGAGCGTGGCGTTCTCGGCTCCGATCAGGGCGAAGTTCTCCTTCGTCCAGATGAACGCATCGACCGAGTTTTCGGCAGCGAAGACTCGGGCATGCGGCACTTCGGTCGCCATGGCCAGGGCGATCGCGCCGCTACCAGTTCCGAGATCGACGGCGACGGGAGCTTCGGAGGCCGCTGCTCGGAGAGCATCGATCGCCAGTTGCGCCACCATCTCGGTCTCGGGTCGCGGGACGAAGACTCCCCGGCCCACACGCAGATCGAGGTGACGGAACGGTGCGTGACCGGTCAAGTGCTGCAGAGGTTCGCGGCTGGCGCGACGACGCACGAGCACGTCGAGGCGTTCGACGTCACCGGGTTCGATCGCGGCGCGGCGGATGAGCGCAGCTTGTACTTCGCCTCGAGACTGCCCGAGCACGTGAGCGACCAGCAATTCAGCATCCACCGTCGGGTCGGCGACCCCCGCCTGCGCGAGAAGGTCGACAGCGCGCCGAAGCACGTCGGAGAGCGGGAGGGAGCTGGGTGCAGAGGGCATGACGGCGTCAAGCCTATGCCGCCGGCAGCGGCGCGGCGATGTCATAGAACGACTCACACTCGCGCTCCCCGCACGGACAGCGAGACCGCGCCGTAGAGTTGTCTCCGCAAGATTCCGCCGCGCGAAAGGCCCTTGAAATGACTGGCATCCTCCCCGACATCACCGCCGCCTTCGGGAACACCCCGCTCGTGCGCCTGAACCGCGTCGCGGAGGGCCTGGCAGGCAACGTCCTTGCCAAGCTCGAGTTCTACAACCCGGCATCCAGCGTGAAGGATCGCCTCGGCATCGCGATCGTCGACGCCGCAGAGGCCTCGGGCGACCTGCAGCCGGGCGGCACGATCGTCGAGGCGACGAGCGGAAACACCGGCATCGCCCTGGCGATGGTCGGTGCCGCGCGGGGCTATCGCGTCGTGCTCGCGATGCCCTCATCGATGTCGATCGAGCGGCGCCTGCTGCTCAAGGGCTACGGCGCTGAGTTGGTGCTCACCGATCCCGCGCTGGGGATGAAGGGCGCGGTCGCCAAGGCCGTCGAGATCGCCGAAGGCATTCCGGGCGCGGTTCTGGCCCGTCAGTTCGAGAACGAGGCGAACCCCGCGATTCACCGCAAGACGACCGCCGAAGAGATCATCCGCGACACCGAGGGGGCCGTTGACTACTTCGTCGCCGGCATCGGCACCGGCGGCACCATCACCGGTGTCGGTCAGGTGCTCAAGGAGCGCGTGCCAGGGGCGAAGGTCATCGCCGTCGAGCCTGCTGACTCGCCGCTGCTGACCAAGGGAACCCCCGGCCCGCACAAGATTCAGGGCATCGGACCGAACTTCGTGCCCGAGATTCTCGACCAATCGGTGATCGACGAGGTCATCGATGTCGAGTTCGCGGACGCGGTCACCACCGCGCGCGCGGTCGGAACGAAGGACGGCATCCTCGTCGGCATCTCGTCGGGTGCCGCCGTGTGGGCGGCACTTCAGATCGCCGCACGCCCCGAAGCAGCCGGCAAGAACATCGTCGTGGTGATCCCCTCCTTCGGTGAGCGCTACCTTTCGACCCCTCTCTTCGAGGATCTGCGCGAGGATTGAGGTTCACCTCAACGAAAGGGACGCCGTGACGGGCTACCACCCCGACATCACCACCGCCTTCGGAAACACTCCGCTCGTGCGACTCAATCGCGTGGCAGAGGGGGTGGATGCGACGATCCTGGCCAAGCTCGAGTTCTACAACCCGGCTTCCAGCGTCAAGGATCGCCTCGGCATCGCGATCGTCGACGCTGCAGAGGCATCCGGAGAACTCCAGCCGGGTGGGACGATCGTCGAGTCGACGAGCGGCAACACCGGCATCGCCCTGGCGATGGTCGGAGCCGCGCGCGGCTACCGCGTCATCCTCACGATGCCCGCCTCGATGTCGAAAGAGCGTCGCACGCTGCTCGCCGCGTTCGGCGCAGAACTCGTGTTGACCGACCCCACGAAGGGCATGTCGCACGCCGTTGATGAGGCCAAGCGCATCGTGTCCGACACGCCCGGCGCGGTGTGGGCTCGGCAGTTCGAGAACGAGGCGAACCCCGCGATTCACCGCAAGACCACGGCAGAAGAGATCCTGCGCGACACCGACGATCACGTCGACTACTTCATCGCCGGCGTCGGAACCGGAGGGACGATCACCGGCGTCGGCCAGGTGCTGAAGGAGCGCGTACCCGGCGTCAAGATCATCGCCGTCGAGCCGGCCGACTCCCCCGTCCTCACCAAGGGACACCCCGGTCCCCATAAGATTCAGGGCATCGGGCCCAACTTCGTCCCCGCTGTGCTCGACCGCGACGTGATCGACGAGGTGATCGACGTCCAGTTCGACGATGCCATCCGTGTCGCCCGTGAGACGGCGACGAAGGACGGGATCCTGGTGGGCATGTCCAGCGGAGCCGCGATCTGGGCTGCGCTCGAGGTTGCCGCGCGACCGGAGGCTGCGGGCAAGACCATCGTCGTGATCATCCCCTCAGCGGGCGAACGGTATCTCTCCACGGCGTTGTACGAGCACGTGCGCGAACCGGAAAAGGCAAAAGCATGAGCCTCATTCGCACGGCCTTCGCAGCGGTCCGCGAAGACATCACCGCGGCGAAGCTGCGCGACCCTGCGGCGCGAAGCTCGGGCGAGATTGCTCTTCTGTACCCCGGCCTGCATGCCATCTGGGCGCACCGAGTGTGGCACGCGCTGTGGCGCCGACGCCTGCGCTTCATCGCGCGACTCGGGTCGCAGGTCACCCGGTGGCTCACCGGCATCGAGATCCACCCCGGGGCGACGATCGGGCGCCGCTTCTTCATCGACCACGGCATGGGCGTCGTCATCGGCGAAACCGCCGAGGTGGGCGATGACGTCATGCTCTACCACGGGGTGACCCTCGGTGGCCGTCAGCGCGAGGGTGGCAAGAGGCATCCGACCATCGGTGACGGTGTCGCCGTCGGTGCCGGCGCGAAGATCCTCGGGCCGATCACGATCGGCGCTCGCTCTCTCGTCGGCGCAAACGCCGTCGTCACCCGCGATGCTCCCGACGACAGCGTGTTGGTGGGCGTCCCTGCGAAGGCCCGGCCGCGCAAAGACGGCGAAGACAGCCGAGCGCTCCTGACGACGCTGGAATATCACATCTGATCTGTGGGTCGCCCGACGTGAAGGGCTAGGCGCGCCGTTCGTCGACCTTCTTCTTGATGAAGATCATCGGGAGGAAGAGGGTCGCCAGCGCCGTCACGAGCCATACGATCACCGGCGCCAGAAGCCACGTCAGCAGCACGGGCTCGCCGATCGTGATGCCCATGTCGGGCAGCACGGCGACGACGACCAGTGCGATCAGCGTCGAGATGATGCCGACGCCGCCCAACAGCGCCGGCGCGTTACGGCGCGCGACCGAAGCGATCCACGGGGTCAGTATGCTTTGCAGCACCGCGAAAATGACGCAGGCCAGCAGGAAACCCCACCAGTGCGTCCAATCGATCGAAAAGCCGGGAAGGACCCAATCGGCTACGAGGAGACCGACGGCGGCCGAAAGAAGAAAGATGAACGCCCGGATGAGGAACATGATCATGGGGCGAGCATAGTCCCGCGACTCGGTGCGACCTCGAATCACTTCGGTGCGAAAGCGAGCCCGGGACGCTGCGCTGCCAAACGCACAGAATCGCCGATGCTCGGCAATTCGACCGCCGTCATTCGAATGAGCACCGACGGACCGTCGAAGAGGTCCGCGGTGATCATCGCATCGTGGCCGGCGTAAGAGATCGCGGCGATCCGCGCATCGGCGCCGGCAGCGGCGTGGGCGAGCAGGTCGGGTCGCGGGACGATCCACTCGGGACGAAGCATCAACCGCACATCATCACCGTCCGCCGGAGCGAAACCGACGGCATGCGCCTCGACCGCGCCGAGTGCACACAGCACCCGACCGTGGCGCCACCGCCCTTCGAGTTCGACGACATCACCCACGAAGGAGGCCACCCAGTCGCTCGCAGGGTTCTGATAGATCTCTTCCGGGGTCGCGAACTGCGCCAGGCGCCCGTCATGGATCACAGCGACGCGATCTGCCAACGAGAGCGCTTCCTCCTGGTCATGGGTGACCAGGAGAGACGTGGTGCCCTGCGCACGCAGCAGTTCTGCGACCTCGCGGCGAAGACCCGTGCGCAGTTGGGTGTCGAGTGCTGCGAAGGGCTCATCCAGCAGGAGCAGATCAGGTCGCGGCGCGAGTGCGCGAGCGAGGGCGACGCGCTGCGCCTGCCCACCCGAAAGCTGGTGGGGCGCTCGGCCGGTCAGCTCTTCGAGCCCCACCAATCGAGCAAGCTCCGCGATACGCGTGGCGCGCGTTTGGCCACCCGCACCGCGGCCTCCCCGCCGAGGCACAGCGAAACCGATGTTCTCCGCCACCGATAGATGGGGAAACAGCGAGGCTTCTTGAGGCACCCACCCGACACCCCGCCGTTCGGGGACGACGGTGCGCCCGGCGCGCGAGATCTCTCGACCCCCGATCACGATGGTGCCCGAGCGCAGGGGCAGCAATCCCGCGATGGCCAGCAGAAGTGTGGTCTTGCCGCAGCCGGACGGACCGAGCACGGCGATCAGTTCGCCACTGGCCACAGTGAGCGACACGTCGTCGATCGCAAGCGTAGAGCCGTGCGCCACGCTGGCTCGGTCGATGACGAGCTCGCTCACAGTTCCTCCTTGGCCGCGCTCCGAACGCCCGACAGCACGACTGCGGGCACCGCCGCAACCAGTACAAGCAGCGCCGCATAGGGTGCTGCGGCGCCGAACTCGAAGACGACCGTACGGTTCCACAATTCGGTGGCGAGAGTCTGAAAACCGGTGGGCCGCAAGAGCAGCGTTGCGGGCAATTCTTTCATGGTCGCGATGGCCACCAGCAGTGCGCCGATTCCGATGCTGGGCAGCGCCAGCGGAACCGTGACTCGCCACCACGCCTGGAGTGGTGAGTGGCCCAGAGTGCGCGCGACGGCGACCAGGCGGGGCGGCACATCGCCGAGCCCGGCCCGCATCGTTCCGATCGCTTTGGGCATGAACAGCACTGCGTAGGCGAAGACGAGCACCGCAATGCTCTGATACAGACCCGGCACGACCGCCAGTGCAAAGAAGACCAAAGAGAGACCGACCACGATCCCCGGCACCGCGTGCCCGAGGTACCCGACCGACTCGATCGCTGCGACGAGGCGGCCCCGGTGGCGTGCGGTGAGCGCAGCGATCGGCAGCGCGAGCAGGATCGCCAGAATTGCCGCAGCTATCGCGACCCCGACCGTCGAAACCACCGCCTGAAGCAGGCGCGGTCCATCGATGGCTCGCACGGTCTCGGCATCGAGCAACGTCGAAAGCAATCCCAGCAGGGGCACGATCACGCCGACGAGCGGCGCAACCGCAACGACGGGCAGCAGAGAAAGCAGCACCGGTCGACTGACGGCGCGCGGCGCGACCGCGCGTGCGGCTGCGCGGGGAACGTTGCGGCGCGCGGTGCGCTCACCGATCACGACCACCAGCGCGAGAACCACCAGGAGCAGGGCGAGGGTCGCCGCCTGTGCGCGGTCAAAACTCGCCGAGTAGGCGGCGTTGATGCCCCACGTGAGCGTCGGATATCGCATCATCGCCACAAGGCCGAAGTCGCTCAACGCGTAGAGCGCCACGAGCAGCGATCCCGCAATGGCGGCCGGACGCACGCTTGGCCAGGTCGCCACCAGAAATGCTCGCCACGGGCCCCGACCGAGTGTGCGGGCAACGCCCTCGAGGTCTCCGGATGCACCTCTCAGGGCCGCCGCAACCGGCAACGACACGTACGGAACGGTCACCGCTGTCAGCAGGATCCAGCTCGGAACGAAGCCGTTGAGCCCGGGAAGACCGACGAGCCACCCGTACCCGGCCAGGTAGGACGGAACCGCGAGTGGAAGGGCCGAGATCAGTAGCCAGCTGCGCGCGAAAGGCACCCGCACTCGAGTGAGCACAAACGCCACCGCGACGCCGAGGACAAGTGCGGATGCCGTCGTCGCTGCCGCGAGCGTGAGCGAGTTGGCGGCGTACTGCAAGACCCGAGTACCCGTGAGGGTATCGATGATGGTCGGGAGACCCGCTTCGGCTGCCCGCACAAACAGATACACCAGCGGAATTGCCGCTGCCGCGGCCGACACCAATGCTGCGACGAGCAGCGCGAGCGGGGCGCGACGTGATCGTGCACCACCCGACCGTGCCCGGGCGTCGTCGGCAATGAGGGCCCCGGTGGCCCTCGAAGCGCGCTCGGGTGCGATCGTCATCGACTCAGATGAGCCCCGCATCGGTGAGCAACTGCTGCGTAGCGGCGAGATCGTCGAGATCACTCAGATCGAGGTCGGGGTTCACAAGGCTCTCGATGCTCGGCAGACCCTCCGGAGCATCGATGCCTGGAAGGAGCGGGTACTCGAACGTCTGCTCGACGAAGTACGTCTGGGCGGCTTCCGATACGAGGAATCGCAAGAATTCGAGCGCGTCAGCATCGTCTGCAGCGCCGGAGAGGATGCCGGCGCCGGTCACGTTCACGATCGAGCCCGCATCCCCGGCCGTCAAGAACTTCAACTGCGCGCGCATGTTCTCGGCGCCGGCCTCGGCTGCCGCCGCGTACCAGTAGTAGTGATTGATGAGCCCGGCATCGAGCACTCCCTGGTCGGCCGCGGCGAGAATCGCGCGGTTGTTCTCGAACACCTGAGGGCTTCCGGCGGCGAGGTCATCGACCCAAGTGGTCGCGGCATCCTCACCCTCCAGCACACGGAGCGCGGTGACGAAGGACTGGAAGCTGGCGTTGCTCGGCGCGACTCCGAGCCTGCCCGCCCACTCCTCGGTGACGTACTCGTCAATGGTGTCGGGCAGGTCGGCGGCATCGAAGCGCTCGCCGTCGTAAACGACGACCCGTGCGCGACCGGTGACTCCGACCCAGGTGGCGTCGGTGGAGGTGAATCCGGCCGGCACTGCTTCGGCGATGTCAGCAGGCAGGGCTGCGAACAGCCCGTCCTGGCTCAGCGCCCCCAGGGCGCCGGCATCCTGCGACAAGAACACATCGGCGGGGGTGGCATCGCCCTCTTCGAGAAGCAGCGCACCCAGTTCGGCGGTGTTGCCGTAGCGTACCTCGACCTCGATTCCGGTCTCTTGCTCGAATTGGTCGATGAGGGGTTGGATAAGGGCCTCATCGCGTCCGGAATAGAGCGTGAAGGCGCTGTCGCCCTGCGCGGGGCGAGCGTCGCCGGTCTCTTCGGGAGCGGGAGTGGTCCCGGCGCACCCTGAGAGCAGGAGCCCGGATGTTAGGAGGGCAGCGAGCGAAAGACGAGCGGTGACGCGCATGGGGAGAAAGCTCCAGAGTGAGAACGAGTGCGGGAATCGAGGAGTTGACGTAGGTAAGGCTACCCTTGCTGACGCGATCGAGACCAATCCAGCGTCACAGTAGGCTCCGAGGATGACCGAAACGCCGCAGACCGGCCCGACCGCGCGCGTGAGCAGCGATGGTTGGCGATTCGTGACCGAGTACCACCTCGCCACGCTCTCGACCATCGCACCGTCTGGCCTGATTCACGCCGTCGCGGTCGGCTTCACCGTGTCAGGCGGCATTGTTCGCATCATCACCAGCGACGGAAGTCAGAAGGTTCGCAACGTCGAGCGGGATTCACGCGCGACCGTGGCTCAGGTCGCGGGGCCGCAATGGCTGAGCATCGCCGGAACCGCCAGCATCGAACGGGACACGGATGCAGTCGCCCACGCGGTGTCGCTCTACGCGACGCGCTATCGCCAGCCCCGGGTGAACCCGAAGCGCGTTGTCATTCAGCTCGTTCCCGAGCGTATCCTCGGCTCGTCCGGCTTGCTCGATTGACGGGGCAGTGAGCCCGGGTCAGTCCTCGGAGCCGAGCGCAGAAAGGCGCTCTTCTTCATCGGCCGCGATGCACGACTCGATGATCGGGCCGAGGGCTCCGTCCATCACCTGATCCAGGTTGTACGCCTTGTACCCGGTGCGGTGATCGGCGATCCGGTTCTCCGGAAAGTTGTACGTGCGAATGCGCTCGGAGCGGTCCATGCCGCGGATCTGCGACTTTCGAGCGTCGGATGCTGCGGCATCCAGCTCCTCCTGCTGTCGTGCGAGAATCCGCGCACGCAGGACACGCATCCCGGCCTCGCGATTCTGCAGTTGCGACTTCTCGTTCTGCATCGACACGACGATCCCGGTCGGGAGGTGGGTGATACGCACGGCGGAATCGGTGGTGTTCACCGACTGACCGCCCGGTCCTGAGGAACGGAAGACGTCGATCTTGAGGTCGTTCGGGCTGATCGCGACCTCATCGGGCTCATCGACCTCAGGAAAGACCAGCACGCCCGTCGTGGAGGTGTGGATGCGGCCCTGGGACTCCGTGGCCGGCACCCGCTGCACGCGGTGCACACCGCCCTCGTATTTGAGGGACGCCCACACCCCCTGAGCGGGGTCGGTCGAGGAACCCTTGATCGCGACCTGGACGTCCTTATAGCCGCCGAGATCAGACTCGGTGCGCTCGAGCATCTCGGTCTTCCACCCGCGAGAGGCGGCGTACTGCAGATACATGCGCAGGAGGTCAGCGGCGAACAGCGCGCTCTCCGCGCCGCCCTCGCCGCCCTTGATCTCCATGATCACGTCACGGGCGTCGTCCGGGTCACGCGGGATCAGCAGACGTCGAAGCTTTTCTTGTGACTCTTCGACGCGCTCTTCGAGAGCGGGAACTTCGGCGGCGAACGCCTCGTCTTCCTTCGCGAACTCTTGCGCTGCTTCGAGGTCGCCGGTGGCGAGCACCCACGCATCGTACGCAGCGACGATGCGTGAGAGCTCGGCATAGCGGCGGTTCACCCGCTTGGCGCGGCCTGCATCAGCGTGCACGGCCGGGTCGGAGAGTTCCTCCTGGACGGCCTTGTGCTCGTCGATGAGGGTCTTCACCGATTCGAACATGAACTCTCCGAACGACGTGCGTCAGCGGATGCTGTTTTCGTGCCCGTGGCTGTTGCCACCGCCGGTCGGCGTCGGGATCGACTTCTGCATCTGAACCAGGAACTCAACGTTGGACTGCGTCTCTTTGAGCTTTCCCAGCACGACCTCGAGGGCCTGCTGCGGGTCGAGCCCTGCCAGAGCGCGGCGGAGCTTCCAGGTGATCTTGACCTCATCTGCCGACAGCAGCATCTCTTCACGACGCGTGCTCGAGGCGTTGATGTCGACCGCGGGGAAGATGCGCTTGTCGGCGAGCTGACGCGACAAGCGCAGTTCGCTGTTGCCGGTGCCCTTGAACTCTTCGAAGATCACGTCATCCATCTTGGAGCCGGTCTCGACGAGCGCCGTGGCGAGGATCGTGAGCGATCCACCGTTTTCGATGTTGCGCGCGGCACCGAAGAACCGCTTGGGCGGGTACAGAGCCGACGCGTCAACGCCACCGGAGAGCACACGACCCGACGCGGGAGCGGCGATGTTGTACGCACGGCCCAGGCGGGTGATCGAGTCGAGCAGCACGACGACATCGCGACCGAGCTCGACCAAGCGCTTGGCGCGCTCGATGGCGAGTTCGGCAACCGTGGTGTGGTCTTCGGCGGGGCGATCGAAGGTCGAGGCGATGACCTCGCCCTTGACCGTGCGCTGCATGTCGGTGACTTCTTCGGGGCGCTCGTCGACGAGGACGACCATGAGGTGGACCTCAGGGTTGTTCGTGGCGATGGCGTTCGCGATCTGCTGCAGGACGATCGTCTTGCCCGCCTTGGGCGGCGCGACGATGAGTCCGCGCTGGCCCTTGCCGATCGGCGCGACGAGGTCGATGATGCGCTGGGTGAGCTTCTCGGGTGCTGTCTCCAGACGCAGGCGCTCCTGCGGGTAGAGCGGAGTGAGCTTGCCGAACTCGACGCGGTTGGCCGCATCTTCGACCGAGAGGCCGTTGACGGCATCGACCTTGACGAGCGCGTTGTACTTCTGCCGGCTGGACTGCTCGCCCTCACGGGGCTGCTTGATCGAGCCGACGACAGCGTCGCCCTTGCGGAGGTTGTACTTCTTGACCTGGCCGAGCGAGACGTAGACGTCGCTGTTGCCGGGCAGGTAGCCCGACGTGCGCACGAACGCGTAGTTGTCGAGCACGTCGAGGATTCCCGCGATGGGGATCAGGACGTCGTCCTCGCCGATCTCTGTGTCGAACTCGTCACCCTGGCTGTTCGCCGGGCGGCGCTTGTTGCGCTGGCGACCGCGGCCGCCCTGCCCGTCGTCATCGGAGTCGGATGCGGCAGCCTGCGACTGCGGCTGGTTCTGGCCCGCCGGCTTGGCGTCGTTGTTGTTCTGGCCGCCCTGCGCGTTTCCGCCCTGTGCGTTGCCGCCCTGACCGTTCTGACCGTTCTGCGTGCCCTGGCCACCGCGGCTACGGCTGCGGCTGCGGTTACGGCTACGGTTTCGCGACGACGACTCAGCGCCTTCGGCGCTGTCCGCGTCTTGTGCGCCTTCGGCGTCGACAGGTGTCTCGGCGGGCGCATCGCCGGCCTCGGGGGCGGCGTTGTCAGTGTCGGATGCCTCGGCAGTGCCGGTTTCGACGTCGGGGGTGGCGGGGGTCTCCGCGTCCGGCGCGGCAGCATCGGCCGGCGCGGCAGCGTCGGATGCACCCTCGGGGGCAACCTCGGCGCCGGGCTGCGCAGCAGCCTCGGCGGCGGCTTCGGTGGCGGCGATGACCTCGGGGTCGGTGCTCTTGGCCCGGCGCGGGGCGCGCTTGCGCACCGGCTTGGTCACGGGCGCCTCAACGACGGGCTGCTCAACTACGGGCTGCTCCGCGACGGGCTGCTCAACTACGGGCTGCTCCGCGACGGGCTCCTCGACTACGGGCTGCTCCGCGGGCGCCTCGGGTGCGACCCCCTCGGCGGTAGCCTCGGGCGCCGCCGTCTCGTCAGCGACGGGCTCGTCAGCGACAGGCTCGTCAGCAGGCTGCTCTTCGGCAGCGGGGGCTTCGGTGGTCTCGGCGACGGTCTCACCGGTTTCGACGACGTTCTCGGCTGATTCGGGCGCTTCCGTGCGCTCGTCAGCCGAAAGGTCGGCTGTCTGGATCTCGGAGTTGGACTCCACGAGTTCTCCCTTGTGAATTTAGGAAATGGATATGCACTTCCGCACAGATCCCACACGGCTCTATGCCGCCACACGGCATATGCCGGTCGGGCCGCCCTTCGACAGGCTGGGACTGTTCCTCGCGGAACCGGCCTCAGACGAGATCGAGAATCGGCACGGGGGGTGTGCGGTGGTTTCGCAGATTTGCGACGGAGGCCAGATTCACCGGTTAGGTGGAACCCTCCGCGTACTCCCTCACTGTACCACCCTTGACATCGACGGCCAGCATGAGGGTTTCCCACGGGGTGTCGCCCGCACTCGAGGCAACCGCGGCCGCCTCAAGCCTGCGACCGGGCCCGTCGGCCAAGACCAAGACGCTGGGCCCTGCTCCAGAGACAACTGCCGCGAACCCCTGCGCGCGCAACGCCTGTACCAGTCGATCGGTGTCGGGCATCGCCTGCGCGCGGTAGCTCTGGTGAAGACGGTCGGCCGTCGCCGCCAGCATGAGTTCCGGACTCTGCGTCAGCGCGGCGATCAGCAGAGCAGACCGCGAAACATTGAAGACGGCGTCCTCGCGGGGAACATGCGCCGGCTGCAGACTGCGCGCAACGCTCGTCGACATCGTGAAATCAGGGACGAACACGATGGGCGAGACACCGCGGTGGACGATGAGCTTCTTGTGTTGGGGTCCGTCCTCGTCGACCCACGCGATCGTCAGGCCTCCGAACAGCGCCGGCGCGACATTGTCGGGGTGTCCCTCGAGTTCGGTCGCGAGCCGCAGCAGCGTTTCAGAGCTGAAGTCGACCTCACCCTCGAGCAGGCCCTTCGCGGCCAGCAGCCCCGATACGACGGCAGCGCCCGACGATCCGAGTCCGCGTCCGTGCGGAATCACGTTGCGTGCGTCCAGACGCAGGCCCGGCACCGGACGACCGACAGCCTCGAAGGCGTAAGCGATTGCGCGCACGACGAGATTCGAGGCATCCCTCGGTACGTCGTCCACACCTTCTCCGGCAACGATCACTTCGAGCCTGCCCCCGGGCAGCTCTGTCACGACGAGTTCGTCGTAGACGCTCAGCGCAAGACCCAGGGTGTCGAACCCGGGGCCGAGATTGGCGCTGGTGGCCGGTACCCGGACGAGGACGCGTCGTCCTTCGGTCACGCGTTCGTCCTGGCGTGCATCAGCGAGCCGGGGGTCTGGGGCGGAGCCCCTGAAGGAGAAGGAACAAGATCGAGGACGGATGCCACTTCCGACGTGGTCGCGTCGACCACGGTCGGCTCGACCTGCGTGCCGTCAGCGTTGCGGAGTGCCCACTGCGGGTCCTTCAGTCCGTGGCCGGTGACCGTGAGCACCACACGTGCGCCCTGCGGGACGATGCCGGCCTCGACGCGGTCGAGCAGTCCAGCGACGCTGATCGCCGAGGCGGGCTCGACGAAGACACCGACCTCAGAGGCAAGAAGCTTCTGCGCGGCGAGAATGCGGTCATCATCGATGGCTCCGAACCACCCGTCGGTGGCGTCGCGCGCTTCGAGCGCGAGATCCCACGAGGCCGGGTTTCCGATACGAATGGCGGATGCCACGGTGTCGGGGTTCTTCACGATCTCACCGCGCACGAGCGGGGCAGAGCCTGCGGCCTGGAAGCCGAACATCCGGGGCACGCGCGTCGAAACGCCGCGCTCGGACTCTTCGCGGTAGCCCCGCGAGTAGGCGGTGTAGTTGCCGGCGTTGCCGACCGGGATGAAGTGGAAGTCGGGAGCGTCACCCAGTTGCGACACGACCTCGTACGCGGCGGTCTTCTGCCCCTCGATGCGGTCGGGGTTGACCGAGTTCACCAGGTGCACCGGGTAGTGGTCGGCCAGCTCTCGGGCGATCTCCAGGCAGTCGTCGAAGTTTCCGCGGATCTGGATCAGACGTCCGTTGTGCGCGACGGCCTGGCTGAGCTTGCCCATCGCGATCTTGCCCTCGGGCACGAGCACGGCCGCCGTGATTCCGGCGTGCGCGGCGTACGCAGCCGCAGAGGCCGACGTGTTGCCGGTCGATGCGCAAATGACCGCCTTCGCACCGTGCTCCACCGCGCGAGAGAGCGCCACGGTCATACCGCGGTCCTTGAACGAGCCCGTGGGGTTCATGCCCTCGAACTTCACCCACACGTCCGTGCCTGTGCGCTGCGAAAGCGCGGGCGCCGCAATCAGGGGTGTTCCGCCCTCACCGAGCGTGACGACGGTCGAAGCATCCGTCACTCCCAGTCGGTCCGCATACTCGCGCATAACTCCGCGCCAAAGGTGTGCCATGTCAGTCTCCTTCTACTCGCAGTACCGAGACGACGCGCTGCACGACACCGCTCGCCGCGAGGCGGTCGACGGTTTCGCTGAGGTCGTTCTCAAGAGCTTTGTGGGTGCCGATCACCAGTCGAGCGGTGACGGCGTCTTCGCCGGTCACGGTCTGCTCGACGGTCGCGATCGACACGCGTCCTTCGCTGAGGATGCCGGCCACGGTCGCCAGCACTCCGGGCTGATCGGCCACCTCGAGCGTGATCTGGTACCGGGTGGTGACGTGCCCGATCGGCACGATCGGCATGTTGGCCCGCGTGGACTCCCCCACGCCGACCCCACCGGCGATGTGACGGCGGGCGGCCGAAACGACATCGCCCAGCACCGCCGAAGCGGTCTGCACGCCACCGGCGCCCGCGCCGTAGAACATGAGATTGCCGGCGGCTTCGGCCTGCACGAACACGGCGTTGTTCGCACCGTGGACGCTCGCCAGCGGGTGCGAGCGATCAACCAGCGCGGGATACACGCGCACCGAGATCGACTCCTGGTCGCCAGCGATTCGCTCACAGACGGCGAGCAGTTTGATGACGTAGCCCGCGTGGCGCGCGGCATCCATCATCGTCTTATCGATGCGGGTGATTCCCTCGCGATGAACGGAATCGAGCGGAACCGTCGTGTGGAAGGCGAGGCTCGCAAGGATCGCGGCCTTCTGTGCGGCGTCGTAACCGTCGACATCAGCCGTCGGGTCGGACTCGGCGTAACCGAGGGCCTGAGCGTCGGCCAAGACATCGAGGAACTCGGCGCCTTCGGTGTCCATCCGGTCGAGGATGTAGTTCGTCGTTCCGTTGACGATGCCCATGATGCGCTGCACGCGGTCGCCGGCGAGCGAATCGCGCAACGGGCGGATGATCGGGATGGCGCCAGCCGCAGCCGCCTCGTAATAGACCTGCGCACCGACCTGGTCGGCCGCGTCGAAGATCTCGGGGCCATGAGTTGCCAGCAGAGCCTTGTTCGCCGTGACGACATCGGCACCGGAATTGATCGCCTGAAGGATGTTCGTGCGAGCGGGCTCAATGCCACCCATCAGTTCGATGACGATGTCGGCACCGACGATCAGGCTCTCGGCGTCGGTCGTGAAGAGCTCCTTCGGGAGATCGGTCTCACGCGGAGCCTCGAGGTCGCGCACCGCGATACCCGCCAATTCGAGCGAAGCTCCCGCGCGATCGGCCAGTTCGTCGCCGTGCCGCAGAAGCAGCGCGGCGACCTGCGAGCCCACGGCTCCGGCCCCGAGCAATGCCACGCGCAGCTTGCGGTAGTCGGTCATGCAGTCTCCTTCGAGAAAAGTGTCGCGCCCACACCGGCGTCGCGCGCAAGCAGATCATCGATCGTCTCACCGCGGACGATGACGCGGGCAGTGCCCTCGCGCAACGCCACGATCGGCGGACGAGGCACGTAGTTGTAGTTGCTGGCGAGCGAGAAGCAATACGCTCCCGTGGCGGGGACAGCCAGCAGATCACCCGGACCGATGTCGCCGGGCAGGTACTCTGCGTCGACGACAATATCGCCCGACTCGCAGTGCTTGCCGACGACTCTGACGAGCGTGGGCGCGGCGTCGCTGGATCGCGAGACCAGACGCGCAGAGAACTCGGCGCCGTACAGTGCCGGGCGCGCGTTGTCGCTCATCCCGCCGTCGACGCTCACATAGAGGCGCGTCGCGTCATCGTCGAGGTCGACCGACTTGGTGGTTCCGACCTCGTACAGCGTCACTCCGGCTTGCCCGACGATCGCGCGACCGGGCTCGAAAGCGAGCGCCGGAACCTCGATGCCGCGCACCTCGCACTCGCGCGCGACGGCTTCGACGATTCCCGACGCGAGGTCCTCGATCGGCGTGGGCGCGTCGGCCGAGGTGTAGGCGATGCCGAACCCTCCGCCGAGATTGAGGACCGAGAGGTCACCGCCGGCCAGCAACTCGGCGTGCAGTTCGACGATGCGCGCTGCGGACTCTTGGAATCCGGCGGTGCCGAAGATCTGAGAGCCGATGTGACAGTGCAGTCCCGCGAGCGTCAGACCTTCGATTTCGCGCACACGCGCGGCGATGGCCGGGGCATCCTGCAGCGTGAAACCGAACTTCTGGTCTTCGTGCGCCGTCGCAAGAAAGTCATGCGTTTCGGCGTGCACGCCACTGTTCACGCGCAACAGGACAGTCTGTGTGCCACCCGTGCGCTGAACGATCGCGGCCAAGCGCTCGAGCTCGATCTCACTGTCGAGCACGATCGAGCCGATGCCGATGTCGACGGCGCGCTCGAGTTCGGCGACGCTCTTGTTGTTGCCGTGAAATCCGAGACGCGCGGGGTCTGCACCGGCGGCGAGCGCCACGGCGAGTTCTCCCCCCGTGCAGACATCGACAGCAAGCCCCTCCTCGGCGACCCACCGCACGACCTCTGTGGTCAGCAGCGCCTTGCCCGCGTAATACACACGCACCTGCGTGCCGTGTCGGCCGGCTGCGGTGCGAAAGGCCTCGAGAGTGCGGCGCGCATGTGCGCGAACGTCGTCTTCGTCGATCACATAGAGGGGTGTGCCGAACTCTTCGCGGAGCTCAGCGACCGAGACTCCGCCGACACGCACCACGCCCTCGTCATCGCGGGCGGCGCCTGTCGGCCATACCCCCGGGGGCAGCGCATTGGCATCGGCCGGCGGCTCGAGCCAATCGGGTGCGAGCGTGGTGCGGGCGGACACGGGGAGCCAATCGTGGAAGAGGTGCTTCGGCGCGGAAGATCCGGGCGCGGCCCGAAACAACGGTTGCCGCGGAACGGACGGATCAGGTGCCGGGCGGTCTCCTGAAGTCTAGAGCAACGCGCGATGGCGCATCGAAAGGCGATTGCTAGGCTCGGCCGCATGCGCGCGAGGTTGTCGTGGAAGGCCGTCGCCCCAGCGGCCGTGACGCTGATGATCTCGCTCGCTGTGACGGCGAACGGATACGGATACCACCGCGACGAGCTTTATTTCCGAATGTTGCCGTCGCAGTGGGGCTATCTCGACCAGCCGCCGCTGATCCCTGCGCTGGCACGCGCTCTCAGCGTCATCGACGAACCGTGGGCTTTGCGCATCCCCGCCATCGCGTGCGCCGTCGCGGCGGTATTCGTGATCGCCCTCATCGCGGCCGAGGTAGGCGGCACACCGTTCGCGCAAGGACTCGCGGCGTGGGGTTCGGGCTTCGGTGCGTTCGCGTTGCTGTTCGGTCACGTCATGCTGACCGCGTCCCTCGATCTGGTCGTCTGGCCACTGATCGCGCTTTTCGTCATCCGGGCGGTCGTGCGAGAGCAGCCGCGCTGGTGGCTGCTCGCCGGACTGGTGACGGGCCTCAGCATGTACAACAAGCTGCTGGTAGCCCAACTGGTCGTGGCGCTCGTGCTGGGTCTGTTGATCGTCGGACCGCGGCGCGCGTTGGGGACGCCGCATCCGTACGTCGCCGGAGTCATCGCCGTCGTCGTCGGCGTACCAAATCTCATCTACCAGGCGACCGCCGGATGGCCGCAGTTGAGCATGGGGGCCGCGCTTGCCGAGTCGAACGCGGACGAGGTGCGGGTGCTGATGTGGCCGTTCCTCTTCTTGCTCATCGGTCCGCCGCTCGTCGCGTTCTGGGTCGCGGGGATCATCGGAGTGTTCCGGCGGCCGTCGTGGCGCAACCTCCGGTTTATCGTCGTGGCCCTTGCGGTCGTCGTGCTTCTCACGTTCGCGTTCGGGGCGCAGTTCTACTACCCACTCGGAATCCTCGTCGTCGTGTACGCGATCGGCTGCGTTGTCGTGGCGGATTGGGCGACGACGCGAGGACGGCGTGCCCTGACGGTTTCAGCCGTCGCTCTCAACGCCGTCGTCAGCATCGTGATCTCTCTGCCGGTGGTCCCCGAGTCCGTTATCGGAAACACCCCGATCGCCGGGATGAACCAGGCAGTGGCCGATCAGATCGGCTGGCCCGCGTATGCTGCGACGATCGAAGAGGTCGCACACGGGGCGGATGCCTCGGTCGGCACGATCGCCATCATCACTCGTAACTACGGCGAAGCCGGTGCGCTCGATCGGTTCGGATCCGCTGATCTGCCGCCCGTTTTCAGTGGCCACAATGCCCTCGCGGCCTACGGGCCTCCGTCGGACGCGGTCACGACCGTCGTGTTCGTCGGACGAGTGTCCGATGACACCGCGGCAGGGTTCGATGCCTGCACCGTCGAGGGTGAACTCGACAACGGCCTCAATGTCGACAACGAGGAGCAGGGCGTACTCATCACGGTCTGCTCGGGCCGCAGCGCACCGTGGACCGATCTCTGGCGCGACATCACTCACCTGGACTAAGCGCAGGAACCGTTCTCGAGCTGCGCCGGGTTGGTGAGTACATCTTGAGCGACGTCGAAATCGGCCACCACCACCTCGCCGTCGACGCGCATCCCCGTCAGCGAGAGCCCCGCGGGAAGATACTGTGCGACGCAGACCGGCCAGTCACGTATGACGATGTCTGCCACGGCGCCGAACCGGTCGCGCAACGCGTCCGCCGAGATCTCAGCTCCCGCGAGCTGAAGCGACTGTGGCGTCAGGACGATTCCGCCATCCACCGCCGACGGCGTGAGTGCCACGGCGATCGGGATGCTGATGCCGAAGAACGTGAGTTCGATCGACATCGTGAGGTTCGGAGCATCCAGCCCCAACGTCTCAGCAGGGAACTGGTCGACGGTCTCCATCAAGGTCCGCAACTGTTCCTCATCGATGCGGACAGTTCCCGACGCGCCGTCGATCTCGCCGTTGCCGCGGACCGGAACTTCTGTCGCCTGGAGGGTGATGTCTGCGGTCATCGGGCCGATGGTCACGTCGTCGGAGGCGATGCTGATCTCGTCGAGGGTGCCGCCGATCAATTGCGGAAGGATCGCACCCGGCACCGACACATCGACGGGGTGGTCAGCGGGGAGCGCCAATTCTGAGACGATCTGTTCGCGAATGGTCTTGGTCACGAGGTCTCGCGCGATCGCCTCGCCGATAAACCACGCACCGACCGCGAGCGCGGCGACGATGACAAGTGCCACCACCCAGCCCCACCCGGTGCGACGGCGACGCGGAACGGGGTGAGCCTGCGCCCAGTCCGGAAGCGGCTGGGTCGGTTGGGTGTCGGCCGCACTCATCGGCGCTACATCCGCTCCGGTGCGCTCACGCCGAGCAATGTCAGCCCGTTGCGGAGCACCTGGCCGGTCGCGTCGTTGAGCCAGAGCCGGGTGCGGTGGACAGTCTCGACGGGCTCATCGCCGAGTGGAATCACGCGGCAGTTGTCGTACCAGCGGTGGTAAAGACCAGCCAGTTCTTCGAGGTATCGCGCGATGCGGTGAGGCTCGCGCAACTCAGCGGCGAACGCCACAAGCCGCGGGAACTCCTGCAGCGCACCCAACAGCGCGGACTCCGTCTCGTGGTCGAGGAGTTCGGGCGAGAACTCCGAACGGTCGACGCCGGATGCCGCGGCATTGCGTGCGACGTTGTGTGTGCGCGCGTGGGCGTACTGCACGTAGAAGACGGGGTTGTCGTTCGTCTTCTTCTGCAGAATGTCAAGATCGACGTCGAGGTTGGAGTCGGCCGATGAGCGCACGAGTGCGTAACGCGCAGCATCCGTCCCCACGATCTCGACCAGGTCTTCCATCGTGACCACCGTGCCCGCACGCTTGGACATGCGCATCGGCTGGCCGTCTTTGACGAGGTTCACCATCTGCCCGATGAGAATCTGCAGGTTGACGCCCGGCTCGTCACCGAACGCGGCCGTCATCGCCATCATTCGCCGCACGTATCCGTGGTGATCAGCGCCGAGCATGATGATGCAGCGGTTGAAGCCCCGCTCACGCTTGTTGAGGTAGTAGGCGAGGTCGCCCGAGATGTACGCAGGGTTGCCGTCGGACTTGATGACGACCCGGTCTTTGTCGTCACCGAAGTCGGTCGTCCGCAGCCACAGCGCACCCTCGGACTCATACATGTGCCCGAGCTCTTGCAGCCGCGCGATGGCGCGATCGACCGCGCCGGAATCGTGCAGGTCGTTCTCGTGGAAGTAGACGTCGAAGTCGACGCCGAACTCGTGCAGGCTCTGCTTGATCTCGGCGAACATGAAGTCGACGCCGATGGAGCGGAACGCCTCCTGCTTCGCTTCTGCGTCGAGTGCGTCGATGTCTCCCTCGTAGGCAAGCGCCACGCGGCGGGCGATGTCGTGAATGTAGTCTCCGCCGTAGCCGTCGTCGGGCGTCGGGTCGCCCGCGTGGGCTGCCACCAGGCTGCGGGCGAATCGATCGATCTGGGCACCGTGGTCGTTGAAGTAGTACTCCCTGGTGACCTGGGCGCCCTGCGTAGCGAGAATGCGCGCGAGCGAGTCACCCACAGCGGCCCACCGGGTTCCGCCCAGGTGGATCGGCCCCGTCGGGTTGGCAGACACGAACTCCAGGTTGATGACTTCGTCAGCGCGAGTGTCATTGGTGCCGAAGGCGGCTCCGGCATCGACGATCGTCTGGGCAAGAGCACCGGCGGCCGCGGCATCCAGTCGAATGTTGATGAAGCCGGGGCCGGCGACCTCGACACTCGCGATGCCGTCCAGCGATGACAGCCCGTCCGCGATCTCGGCGGCGAACTCGCGCGGGTTCGTCCCCAGGTTCTTCGCAAGCTTCATCGCGGCGTTGGATGCCCAGTCGCCGTGGTCGCGGTTCTTCGGCCGCTCGAGGGGAAAGTCCGCGACGGTGAGTGTGCTCGCGGAACCCGGGCGTCGCGCCTCGGCCAGCGGGGCGATGACGGCGAGCAGGGCGGCGGCGAGAGCGTCAGGATTCATAACCTGACAATTCTAGGCGGCGCACGCTGTGCGCCCGCCGGTCACGCGATCTGGATCAGCGAGGTGAAGTCGTCGTTCGTTGCGGCGAAAGGATCGAGGTCGGACGCCTCGGCGTCCCTGGCCGCAACCTCGAACTCGGAAGCCTCTTCGGGCATGACCCATGCGTCGACCCGCATCCGCTGCAGTCCGACATAGCCACCGTGGTAGCTGAGGAACGCGCAGTCCGAGGCATCCCGCCCCGTCGCGATCCGCACCAACGACCCACGGTGCGCCAAGCGAGTGGCGTCGATGACATACCAGGACCCGTCGTAGTACGCCTCGGCGACGGCGTGGAAGTCCATCGGCCGCAGGCCCGGCGCGTAGCACGCGGCGTAGCGGGCTGGCATGTCCATCGCGCGCAGGAGCGCGATAACGACGTGCGCGTAGTCGCGGCACACGCCCTGGCCGGTCATCAGGGTCGTCACGGCACTGTCGGTGCCGTGGCTCAGACCCGGCGTGTATGTGGTGCTCGAGCTCACGAAGTCGGTGACCGCGGCGATGAGTTCATGACCCTGGAGTCCCTTGAACTGCCGGCGCGCCTGCTGGAAGACCTCATCGGACTGGCAGTAGCGGCTCGGACGCAAGTACGTGATCGCTTCGAGGTCGCTCGTTCGGTTGGACGAGGTCTGTCCTTCGATGTGCGCCTCGTACCGGATCTCGAGCAGGCCGGCCTCGCCGGTGAGGCGGTGCAGGCGGCTCCCGGACTGGTCGACGATCTCGGTCGGGGTGTATACGCGGTCGCCCTGGATGAACGTCAATTCCTCACTCACGACCGGGACCTGCTGGCCTGCGGTGATCTGAAGAATGAGGTCGACGGAGGCCCCCAGTTCGAGGTCTAGTTCGGCGGTCACGACACGTTGCACCGAAGTATCCTCGCACGCCGAATCCCCCGCTCCGAACCGCCTGTGGAACGCCCACATTGCGATGTTGCAACAGCGGCTTCTGCACTGTCGAAAACACCTCATTGTGGTGTTCTGCGGCGGGTGACTTACCCTCGTGGAATGAACTCGGCCGGACGCCTCCGCGCGCGGCGTTCGTGGCTGACGATGATCCTCGCCGCGGTCGCGATCGTCGGCGTGTGTCTGCTGGGGATGTGGCGACCGTGGAATGCGGTCAGTCCGCCCGATGCCGGGGGTAGGGATGCCCCGCAGTCCGTCGCAGCACCCGCGCTTCTCGCCCTCCCCGAGACACCGCGCGTACTTGTCTTCGGCGACTCGTGGGTCTACGGTTCGGCAGCCACCGTACCGACCGAAGGCTTCGCGTATGTTCTGAGCAACCGACTCGGCTGGGATGCCGTGATCGACGGGGTTCGCGGCAGCGGGTATGTGAAGCCGGGCATCGATGGCGGATCGTACGGGGAGCGCATCGCGGCACTCGACCCAGCACTTAACCCCGACCTCGTGATTCTTGAGGGCTCCATCAATGACCGCCGACTGTATCCGGACGGATACCGGGATGCTGTCACCTCCGCGTGGAACAACCTTGCCGCCCTCTACCCTGAGGCTCGGATCGTGATCCTCGGCCCTGCGCCACAGGTTCTGCCGCTCGAGCGCGCGACGGGCCTGATTGACCAGACGCTCTCTGAGCTCGCTGCCGAGCGCGGCTGGTGGTACATCTCGCCGATCTCCGATGACTGGATCACCGAGGCCAACTACCTCGATGTGATCGACACGGGCGAGATCGGCCGAAACCACCCGTCGAGCGAGGGTCACGCATATCTCGCCGACCGCCTCGGGGAGGCGCTGGAGGCGATTCGCGACGACACGACCGTCATCGCCGAGGCCCCTCCGCACGCGGACTCCCTCGCTCCCTGAGGCAGGTCGAGCCCGCTCACGGGTGATAACCTCGTCCGGTGCGCCTCCGTAGCTCAGGGGATAGAGCGTTGGTTTCCGGTACCAAAGGTCGCTGGTTCGATTCCAGTCGGGGGCACCAGTAAAGACAAGGGATCGCGGGTCTTCAGGACTCGCGATCTTTTGTTTGCGACGGCACCGAGGCTGCCGCGTGCAGCCGCAGCGCGTGCGTGACGCCGAAGACGGCAATCGCAACGCGATCGGCGGCTGCCACGGGGGTCTGCCCGATAGGGACGAGTTCAGGCACGGTCGCGTCAATCTCGAGGCCGTTGTGGAGCACTGTTGCACCGCCGGCGGCGCGCACGTTCTTCAGCCATTGAGTGCCTTCGCCGTACGGGAGGGTGATGTAAAGCTTGTCACCGACGCGCTGCACGCCCACCGGGGTGTCGTAGATCCTGCCGCTGACCCGCCCTGGTACACGCACGATGGCCCACGGCGACGCGACGGTGCCAGCATCCCGCAACGCACCGGGATTCATCATGTCGCGCTGCATCACCCGCGCGAAACGCAGGACACGCGGATCTCGGGTGCGAACGCCGACGACGAACACAGCCGCCGCGGCAATGACGGCGCCGACCGCAAGGGCCAAAGCAACAGAGAGCACGCGGATCACGGCCACTCCCCCACTCTCGCCGCACCACGGGGCCGACGCAAGGGGATCGGCCTTCCGACCCTCGCGCAGCGCTCAGCGGCGCGGCATCCATCGACGGAGGGTCACCGCGCCGACGCTACCCGGCCCGATAGTCAGAGGCCACTACCGAGCCCGCCGCTGAGCCGGCCGTGAAGCTTGGTGGTTGCCTCGTTCATACCCTCGAGGGTCACGGCCTTTCCGCGGCTCTCGTACTTGGTCACGACGGCGTCGAGGGCGGCGACGGTCGAGGCATCCCAGATGTGTGATCCCGACATGTCGATCACGATGTGGTCGGGGTCGTGGGAGTACTCGAACTGGGTTGTGAGGTCGTTGCTGGAGGCGAAGAAGAGTTCACCGTTGACGGTGTAGCGCACCGTCGGCGTGACCGCTTCCTTGTCGGTGTGACGCGTGACGGTGACGAAGTGCGCCACGCGGCGGGCGAAAAGCACCATCGCAGCGAGCACTCCGGCGCCGACACCGATGGCGAGGTTGTGCGTCCAGACGGTGATCGCCACGGTGATGAGCATCACCGCCGTCTCGCTCTTCGGCATCCGCTTCAGGGTCGAGATCTTGACGCTGTGCCAGTCGAAGGTCGCCACTGACACCACGATCATCACGGCCACGAGCGCCGCCATCGGGATGACGGCGACAACATCGCCGAGAACGAGCACCAGGATGAGGAGGAAGACACCGGCGAGGAAAGTTGAGATCCGGGTGCGGGCACCTGACGCCTTGACGTTGATCATGGTCTGACCGATCATCGCGCAGCCACCCATGCCGCCGAACAGGCCGGAAAGAACGTTCGCCGCTCCTTGTCCGAATGCTTCGCGCGTCTTGCGGGAGTGGGTGTCCGTGATCTCGTCGACGAGTTTCGCGGTCATCAGCGATTCCAGGAGGCCGACGATCGCCATCGCTGCCGCGTACGGAGCGATGATCGTCAGCGTCTCGACGGTGAGGGGGACGTTCGGGATGAAGAGCTCGGGAAGACTCTCGGGCAGATCGCCCTGGTCGCCGACGGTCGGCACATTGAGCGAAAAGACGACCGCCGCTGCGGTGAGGAGCACGATCGCGACCAGAGGCGCGGGAACCACCTTGGTAATCCGCGGCATGAGGTACATGATCAGCAGCCCGATCACAACCAACGGGTAGACGAGCCACGGCACGTCGATGAGCTGCGGGAACTGCGACGTGAAGATGAGGATGGCGAGTGCGTTGACAAAGCCGACCATCACCGACCGCGGGATGAAGCGCATGAGCTTCGCCACTCCGAGCGCAGCGAACACGATCTGAATGATCCCACCGAGGAGCACTGTAGCGATGAAGTACTCCATGCCGTACTCACGAGCGACGGGCGCGATGACGAGCGCGACGGCTCCGGTTGCGGCCGTGATCATCGCGGGCCGGCCGCCCAGGAAGGAGATGGCGACCGCCATCACGAACGACGAGAACAGGCCCAGCCGTGGATCGACTCCCGCGATGATCGAGAACGCGATCGCCTCGGGAATCAACGCGATCGCGACCACGAGCCCGGCAAGCACTTCGCGGGTGAGGATGCGAGGGCTCCGCAGGGCCTGGAGGACCGTGGGCTCGATCCGGTAGCGGTCTTTCGGATCTTGGACGGGAATGACGTCGGTCATGGCGCTCCTCCGGCAGGCAGACCCTTGAGTCTAGGCGGCGGAGCGAACGTCACTGCGCAGCGAGGAGTTCGAACGGCACAAACGAAGATCGCCCCGGGGCCGAAGCCTCGAGGCGATCATCAGTACGATTTTCGGTTTCTGTTTCGGTTCTCTTGCGAGTTCTTTCGTTTCCGTTGTCCTTCGTGCTGATGAACTTACTCCGTTGCTCACACACGTCAAGAGTTCGGCTCGAAGTCACTTCGACATCATGTTGAGGGTGAGGGATGCAGCATTCGCTGCCCTACTCGTGACCGACCATTTTCAGCCCGACGACGCAGCCGACCAGGCCGAGGATCAGCAGCGTTTTGACGATGGAGAACTCCTCGTCGCCGGTGATCATCGCGTAGGCGACCGTGAGTGATGCGCCGATACCGACCCAGACCGCGTACGCGGTGCCGGTCGAGATCTCGCGCATGGCCCAGGCGAGCCCGCCCATGCTGGCCACAAGCGTGACGCCGAACACGACGGTCGGCCACAGCTTGGTGAAGCCCTCGGACTTGCCGAGCGCGGTAGCCCAGACGGCCTCGAGGACGCCGGAAAGAATGAGAATGATCCACGACATGACAATGCTCCTGGCCAGTCTTGTCGCGTTCCGGGTACTGATCCGTCGTCCGGGGATCCAGTGAGGATCCGTGACTCCACGATAGCGATGGTGCCTGTGCAGGCACTGGGCAGAACCGGGCAGTCCGCGGTGGTGAACCTCGGCGGTGGCTAAACCAGGAACAGCCAGTCGAGCATGCCGGGGTTGTGCGCGTGCACGAGCACCGCGAAGACGACCGCATCGAAGAGGAGGTGCACCGTCACGACGTAGGTGAGCGAGCGCGTCTTCATGAAGATGAAGCCCTGAAGGAGCGCGAACGGGATCGTGAGCAGCGGCCCCCAGGCTTGATATCCGAGTTCCCAGAGGAACGAGACGAAGACCACGGCCTGCAGCACATTCGCCTGCCACATCGGGAAGTGCCGACGCAGGAGCACGAACACCGTGCAGATGAAGAAGAGCTCGTCCCAAATCCCCACCGCGCCGACGCCGACGAACAGCCGGGCGATCAGGTCAGGGGTGTCGACGACCGGCCAATTCTGGTACACCCCCGAAGTGATGAAGTAGAACGGCAGAATCAGCCAGCCGAGGATCAAGACCGCGACAAGCCAGGTCCACTGGAAGGTCGTCCACTTTCCGCCGCCGCGCCACGGAAACCGGATCGCATGATCGCGGTAGACGAAACGAGAGATTGCATACGGCACGACGACCGCTCCCCCGAGAGCCAGCGCGAAGCGCACGAAGGCGAGGTTATCGAGTTCGGCCTTGAGCGGGATCGCGCTCACGATGAGAAGACCCACGGCGATCAGCGACAGGTCCCGCAACAGACTCGGTGGGCGAACGGATGCCTCGGCATCCGTCGACACATCATCCGCACCCTCGACTCGGCGCGACACGATCCACGCGCTCACCAACGACGCGATCAGCAGCGCCCAGCCGAGCCACGGTATACGCATCACGAAAAAGGCGGGTGCAGCGAGACAGACCAGGAGCGCGGGAATGAGACCCCACGACCACGCCGGGCGGTCGGTGAGCGGAACGGTCGAGGAATGCGCGGGCATCAGGCCTCGGGTCCCGTCGTCGAAGGAACCGCACGGCGGTAGGCAAGATCGCGGATGGCCCGGCCGACCTTGACGCCCTTGCGCTCGAACGCGGTCACGACCCGTCCCTCGAAGCGGGGCGCCCATTCCCCCTCGAACGCGCGCTCGAATGCGGGGCTCGCATCAATCACGTCGCGCATCTGCAGAGCGTAGTCCTCCCAATCGGTGGCCAGGCGCAGCACCCCTCCGGGCCGCAGAGCCTGCGCCGCTTTCGGCGCGAACTCGTCGGTGATAAGTCGGCGCTTGTTGTGCTTGTTCTTATGCCACGGATCGGGGAAGAAGATCCACAGTTCATCGAGCGAAGATGTCGGAAGCAAATGCTCGAGCACCTCGGGTGCGTTCGCCTCTACGAGCCGGAGGTTCGTGAGGCCCGCGCGCTCGGCGTCGAGCATCGTGCGGGCCAGACCCGCGCGAAACACCTCGATCGCGAGGAAATTGACGTCGGGGGCGGATGCTGCGGCATGCACGATCGCGTGCCCCTGTCCGGATCCGATCTCAGCGATGAGCCCAGCCTCGCGCCCCCAGACAACCGCGGGGTCGACCTCTGAGCCGGGCAGAACACTCGTGACCCCGGCATCCCGCGGCACGTCGATCACGACCTCGGGCGCCAGCTCCTCCCACGCGCGGTCCTGAGCGTCGGACATGCGACCGCTGCGGCGGACGAACGACACAGGTCGCTCACGAAAGCGGGCTTGCTCATCGGCAGAGTCGGGCACTCACCCAGGCTACCTAGCCCTCGCCGGTAGATCGTTCGTGTTATTCCGGCCCGTCGGTGACGAAGTCGATGAGTTCTTCGACGCGGCCGAGCAGCGCGGGGTCGAGATCTCGGTAGCTCTTCACCGACGCGAGGATCTTCTGCCACGCGCGGGCGATGTCCGTCTGGTCGCGCGCCGGCCAGCCCAGCGCACGGCACACCCCCACCTTGTATTCGATGCCGCGCGGAACCTCGGGCCACCGGGCGATACCCACCGACGCCGGGAGCACGCACTGCCAGACGTCGATGTACGGGTGGCCGACGATACGCAGGTACCGGCCGTGGCGCCCACGGAGCACCTCGTCGGTCAGTCGGGTCTCTTTCGACCCCGGGACGAGGTGATCGACGAGGACGCCATAGCGCCGCTCGGGCGACGGAGGGTCTTCATCGAGCATGGGCGCGAGCAGGTCGACGCCCTGGAGATACTCCACGACCACGCCTTCGGCGCGCAGGTCGTCGCCCCAGACCTTCTCGACGAGTTCGGCGTCGTGCCGGCCCTCGACGAGAATCCTGCTCGCGCGAGCGACGCGGGCGCGAACCTCGGGGCCGGCGAAAGAGCCGGACGCCGTGCGCTTGGGGCCCGTAGCGGCAACGACCGCCGGCACCAGCACAACGGCAACACCCTCGATCAGGAACCCCGGCCCGAGCGGGAAGAGTCGACGCCGACCGACTCGGTCTTCGAGCTCGACGTTGCCCCCCGCCACCCCGACAACCGCGCCGCAGTAGCCATCGGCGGCGACTTCGACCACGAGGTCGCGAGTTGCCTCGACGCGTGCCAGGGGCTTCTGCGCCCGCTCGCGCCACCCGGTCGCAAGTACGTCAGCGCCGTAGCGATCATCCATTCGAAACCTCCGAACCGGTTACGCTAGCGCCGAAATTCGAGCCCGGATGCCGCGACCCGCCGACTCGGCCCAATACCCAGCGTTCACTCATGCGGCCTTTTGTTCCCTGCTCTCGCCTGAATAGACTCAACGATCGGGGGCCCGAGCTTCGCGACCCTCAGGGAGGGTTCGATGCGCGCGGGATGGGCAGTGTCGCTCACGGCAGTCGTCACTTTGATGCTCGCCACTCTGGCAGGTGGCGCATCTGCAACCGACCCGGTGAGTCTGGGTTCGCAGTACGTCGTGGACGAAGTCGGTGCACTCTCGGACGCGCAGGCGACGGCCGCGGAGTCGCGCCTCGAGTCGCTCTACGAGTCGACAGGCGTCGACCTCTATGTCGTGATCGTGGATGCGTTCACCAATCCCACGAACTCGCAGGATTGGGCTGACGCGGTTGCGGAAAGCAACGGTTTGGGGCCTACCCAGTACCTGCTGGCGATCGCGAGCGAGTCGCGCCAGTTCTACATCTCTGCCGACAGCACCGGACCATTGAGCGAGTCCGAGGTCGCGGGAATCGAAGCAGCGATCAAACCGCAGTTGAGTTCGGGTGACTATGCGGGTGCGATCGACACCGCTGCATCCGGGTTCCAGTCCGCCCAGAGCTCGAGTGGGATGTCTGGCGGGGGTTTCTTCCCCGGAATATTCGTGTTCGTCCTGATTGCTGCGGGGGTCGCATTCCTGATCTGGATGTTCATGCGCCGCCGCAAGAAGGCACAGGCTGGCCAGGTGGGCGGCTCGGCAGAGCAGCAACCTGCCCTCAGTATCGAAGAACTGCAGACGCAGGCCTCCTCTGCACTCGTGCAGACTGATGACGCGGTCAAGACGAGCGAGCAAGAACTCGGCTTCGCCAGGGCCCAGTTCGGCGATGCCGCCACGGTCGAGTTCGGGCAGGCCTTGGAGAAGGCGAAGTCGAACCTCACCGAGGCCTTCACCCTCAAGCAGCAACTCGACGACCACGTCGAAGACAGTGAAGCCGACACGCGCGCCTGGAACGAGAAGATCGTTCAGCTCTGCGCCGAGGCCAACGCGGGATTGGACGAAAAGGCCGCCGCCTTCGACGAGCTGCGCAAGCTTGAGCAGAACGCACCGGAGGCGTTGGCCCGTGTTCACGATGAACGTCAGAAGGTGGGCGCCGCCCTCGCGGACGCAGGCACTCACCTGCAGACTCTCGGAACCTCGTACGCACCCGAGGCCCTCGCGACGATCGCCGACAATCCAGAGCAAGCCACTCAGCGGCTGAGCTTCGCCGACGAGCAATTGGCGTTGGCCGAGACCCTGATCGGTGCCGGAAAGGGCGGCGAAGCCGCCGTCAGCATCCGAGCGGCCGAAGAAGCCGTCGGGCAGGCAGATCTTCTCGAGAAGGCGATCGACAAGCTCGGCGCAGATCTGGCCGCGGGCGAGAAGGATGCCGCGGCGCTCATCGCGGAACTCGAAAGCGACGTCGCCGTCGCCTCGGCACTGCCCGACGCTGACGGCGCTCTCACGCCGGTGATCGCCTCGACCACACAGCAGATCGCGACGGCACGCGGGTACCTTTCGGGTAACCAGCGACGGCCCCTCTTCGCCCTGCAGGGATTGACCGCCGCGAACGACCAGATCGACTCGATCGTTCAGGGCATGCGGGACGCACAGGCCCAGCGCCAGCGCGCCAGTCAGATGCTCGGCCAAGTCATGCTGCAGGCCCAGGGACAAGTCTCGGCCGCCGAGGACTACATCACCTCTCGTCGCGGTGCGATCGGCGCCGAAGCCCGCACCCGGCTCGCGGAGGCAGGATCCTCTCTCGTGCAGGCACAACAACTGCAGGCCAGCGACCCCGAGGCCGCGATGCAGTGGGCACAGCGAGCGAACCAGCTTGCGGGCCAGGCCATCCAGCACGCCCAGAACGATGTCAACGCGTTCGGGGGCGGAGCTCAGATGGGCGGCGGTTCATCGGGCGGCAGCGGCAACATGATGGGCGCGATCCTCGGCGGTATCGTGATCAATTCCCTTCTCGGCGGGGGCGGCGGGGGCCGGTCCTCCGGCGGCAGCATGGGCGGCCTCGGCGGAATGTTCGGCGGCGGCGGCGGCGGTTTCAGCCCGGGCAGCTTTGGCGGCGGGGGTACCCGCGGCCGTCGAGGAGGTGGACGCTTCTGACCTGGGTCTCGGCCGCGCCCGGAGCGCACATCCTCACAATCTTGTTCCTTGATTCACTCGAACCACACGAACCACAGATCACGAAAAGGAAGGACACCTGATGGCCAAGCAGTCCATCTTCGGTCGCATCTCTACCCTCATGAAGGCGAACATCAACGCGATGCTCGACTCCGCCGAGGATCCTCAGAAGATGCTCGACCAGCTGGTGCGCGATTACACCAACTCCATCGTCGACGCGGAGTCGGCGATCGCCGAAACCATCGGCAACCTGCGTCTGCTCGAGCGGGACCACGAAGAGGACGTGCAGTCCGCGCGGGAGTGGGGCAACAAGGCTCTCGCCGCGTCGAAGAAGGCAGATGAGCTTCGCGGCACCGGCAACTCCGCCGACGCCGATAAGTTCGACAACCTCGCCAAGGTCGCCATCCAGCGCCAGATGAGCGAAGAGAACGAAGCCGCCGCCCTCGCCCCCTCGATCGCAGCACAGACGGAGGTCGTCGCCAAGCTCAAGGACGGCCTCAACGGCATGAAGCAGAAGCTCGAGCAGTTGAAGTCCAAGCGCTCCGAGTTGCTCGCCCGCGCTAAGACCGCCGAGGCGCAGACCAAGGTGCACGACGCGGTCAAGTCGATCGACGTGCTCGACCCCACGAGCGACCTCGGTCGTTTCGAAGACAAGGTCCGCCGCCAGGAGGCGATCGCACAGGGCAAGCAGGAGCTTGCCGCCTCGACACTCGACGCGCAGTTCAACGAGCTCGAGGACGTCGGCGAGCTCACCGAGGTCGAGGCGCGCCTCGCCGCGCTCAAGACCGGCGGCAGCGCACCGCAGAGCGCGATCGACGCGCCCAGCGCGCCGTACACGCCGTAACACCGGCTGTTCGAGGGCGTCGCATCGTTCGGATGCGGCGCCCTCGTGGCCTGCGTGGGATGCGGGTGTCGCCCCGCTGAGCGAAGATGAGACCATGACCCGCTTCGTGATCGTCCCGCAGTGGCAGGGATCCCCCTCGTCTCGTGCGATGCAACTTGTCGACGGAGCTCAGGCGATCGCGGGCGACCTTCCTCGTTCCGCGTGCACCACCGTGGAGGTTCCGCTCGAAGCGGGCGACGCGGCCGGCACCGGCGTGCACCGCTACAGCGCCCTGCTTCGCACGCGACACCTGCTCGACGATGCACTCGCTTCCGTCGCAGAACCTGCGCTCATCGTCGGTGGCGACTGCGGTGTCGCGGTGGGGGGCATCGCACACGCCGCCCGTCAGCATCCGAACCTCGCGGTCGTGTGGCTGGACGCTCATCCCGACCTTCATGCCCCCACGTCGACGGTGACCGGAGCTTTCTCCGGCATGGCGCTGCGCGCCGTCCTCGGCGAAGGCCCTGGCGAGTTGTCCGTGCCGACCGGTGTCATTCCCCCAGGTCGCGTGGTGCTGGCAGGCGCCCGCGAGTTCGACGACGCAGAAGTTCCGATGGCAGAAGGGCGCGGCATCCGTGTCCTGACCGCAGACGCGCTCGCGTCCCCCGACGCCCTGGCCATCGCCGTCGCCGCGACCGGAGCCGACGCGGTCTACGTGCACGTCGACCTCGACGTCCTCGACCCGTCAGCCTTCACCGGAGTGACCTCGGCAGTGCCGTTCGGCGTGCAACCCGCCGACCTTCTTGCCGTGATCGCGCGACTTCGCGAGCAGGTCCCCCTGGTGGGCTCCAGCCTCGCCGGTTTCGCCCCCTCATCCGCAGCCGCGGCCATCGACGACCTCGGCGCGATTCTGCGCATCGTGGGAGCGCTCGCGTGAGTCCGATCCCCACCCCGCCGGTGACGTGGCATGAAGACGCCGAACGCGCGCGGGAACGCGGTAGCCGCATCGATCGATTCATCCCGCCCTTCCTCCTGAACTCCCCCATCAGCCTCGTGGGCTATTGGTACGGGACTGCGGTGGGCTGGGTGTGGGGGACGATCTGGAGCACCGGTCGGGTGGAGAAGCGCGAAGGGCTGTGGGTCTTCGGCGGTATGCCCCAGTGGGCGTTCGGGCGCGGCGGAGTCTGCGTGGGCGGTTGTTTCCTGACGGGCGAAGTGCGCCCAAGCGATCTCGTCCTGCGACACGAGGCCGTCCACGCTCGCCAATGGCGCACCTACGGCTTTCTCATGCCGCTGATGTACGCCATCGCAGGGAGGAACCCACTCCGCAATTGGTTCGAAATCGAAGCAGGGCTCGAGGACGGCAACTACGTGCCGAGGCCACGACCGCGCGGGCGGAAAGTCACCGAGCGGGAGTGAGTCCGAAACGCTCGGGAGTCGCGATGACGTCCGGACGGATGCCCATCTCGACCAGGTGGTCGACGATGTCGGCCGTGCCGAGGTAGCCACCCAGCAGGTGGATGCGGGTTTCGTCCTCACCGTCGCAGAACATCTCGTCCGCCCAGGCGTTCACCGCGCGCGCGATGGCCTGACCAGGAACGCATCCACGACCGGTTCCGGGGTCTCCGGTACGCTGCGACCGATCGAGCCAGGTCACGGTCATGCGCGCGGGCATGGCGATGTCGGCGTGGAACGAGGCATCCGGAATCTCGATGAAAACTCGACCGGTCGAACAGATCGGCAAAGTCGCGGCGAGCAACTCGAGATCGACGACCGACGATTCGTCGGCCGTGATCAGGTGTTGCACACGTGTGTGGCGCGATGCGCGACATGTGGCTGCGGTGTGCTCGGCGAGATCCATGAGAGCTCCAGTATACCTGAGCGAAGGCTTGCCTAACTTAGGTGAGCATAACTCGCTGGAGCTCGCGGAGTTCGTCCTCGCTCACCCCGTGCGCCTGCAGGTACTCCCCGGCCGATCCGTATCGTTCCGTCAAGCCGTCCAAGAGCGCCCGCATCACCTCGGCCGGCGACCGAGTCGCGAGGTCGCGAACGTTGACAGCATCCGGATGCTGCAGCCGCAGGTACTCCAGAATGTGCCGGTTGCGCGCCTCCGACAGGAGCACCTCTGTGCGGGCGTAGTCGGCGATGATCGCCGCGTGATCGACCCCGGCTGCGGCGAGCGCGATCGCGATCGTCACTCCGGTGCGATCCTTGCCCACGGTGCAGTGGACGACGACCGGCTGATCGACCAGAAGCCCGCGGATGACCTCCACGACCCGAGGCGCCGAGCCATCGACGATGCGGCGGTACATCTCGGCGAGCGTGAGGTCTTCTTCGAACATCGACGACACCGAGCCGGTGAACAGCGGCACCCGCTGCGTCTGCACGTCGAGGCCATCGATGCGGCTCGGGGCATAGGCGATCTCTTCGTCGGCGCGCAGGTCGATGATGCGCCGGATGCCGAGAGCCCGGAGTGCCCCTCGGCCGTCGTCGTCGAGCCGAGCGAGGTTTCCCGAACGGAACAGGACGCCCGCCCGTGTGACGGTCGGTCCCGCCGGAAGACCGCCGATGTCACGGAAGTTCGAAACCCCGCTGACTCGCGGCCCGTCAGAGTCCCGGGTCGTCACGCCTGCGCGTTTCGCCGCGGAGGCACCGGGTAGCGGCCGGCGATCGCGACGCGGTTGAACGCGTTGATCGATACCAGCAGCCAACTGAGCGCGACGTACTCCTGCTCGCTCAGCACGCCCCCGACGCGGTCGTACACATCGTCGGGGATTCCGCCCTCGTGGATGAACACGAACGCCTCCGTGAGCTCGAGCGCGGCACGCTCGCGCTCGGTGAACACACCGGACTCGCGCCAGGTCGGCAGCTGAGCGATGAGGTCGGCGTCCAGGCTCGCCGCAATCGCACGGTCGACGTGTACGCGGACGCAGTAGGCGCAGCCGTTCAATTGCGACGCGTGGATCTGAACGAGCTCCTTGAGCCGGGGGTCGATCCCCGCTTCGGCGCTGAGTTCTCCGACCGTCTTGGCAAACGCATCCAGAGTGTCGTACGCACCACGGGCGGACTTGGCGAGATGAACGCGTGCCTGTTCGGTCATTGTTCCAGCGTACCGACGGCGCGTCGGTGGTCGCGTCGTGAGAGACAATGGATGCCGTGAGCGATCCCATCGATGAGTTCTCGTTCCTGGCCGAGCAGGCCGCCGACGCCGGCATCACTGCTCCTCTCCCCCGCGGCGAGCGCATTGCCGTCGGCCTTCCGGATGGCCGCACCCTCAGCGCCCTGCGGTATGGCGAGGGCACGCCCGTGGTGACCTTCCTGCACGGCGCCGGACTGAATGCCCACACGTGGGACACCACGATCCTCGCGCTGGGCCTTCCCGCGCTCGCGATCGACCTCCCCGGGCACGGCGACTCGTCCTGGCGGGAAGACATGGCTTACGTCGCCCGGCCGCTTGCGGCTGATGTGATCGTCGGGATGGATGCCTGGACCGAAGGCCCGCAGCTCCTCGTCGGGCAGTCGCTCGGAGGGCTTACTGCTGCTGCCGCTGCTGCCTCCCGTCCTGATCTCGTGCGCGAACTCGTCGTGATCGACATCACCCCCGGCATCGACCCGAACGGCGGAGCCAGTCAGATCCGCCAGTTCTTCGCGGGGCCGACCGACTGGGCCTCGCGCGAAGAGCTCGTCGAGCGCGCGCTGTCGTTCGGGCTGGGCGGCTCACCGAAGGCGGCTGCCCGCGGCGTGTACTTCAACTCCCGCGTCCGCCCCGACGGCCGTGTCGAATGGAAGCACCACTTCGCCCACCTTGCGAACATGATGAGCGCACACCCCGAGGCTGCGCAGGCTCAGGATGCGAAGCAAGACGCCGTCTCTGCGGTGCTCGGTGAGTCCGGCTGGCAAGACCTCGCGGGCGTCGCCGCCCCGCTCACGCTGATTCGCGGAGACCATGGGTATGTGACGGAGGCGGATGCTGAAGCCTTCGCCGCACGTCTGCCCGAGGCATCCGTCGTCGTCGTCCCGACCGGACACAACGTGCAAGAAGAGATTCCCCTACCGCTGGGCGAAATGCTCCGCGAGCGCGCCGGGAAGGATTAACGCTTCTGTTGCGTTGTGAGTACGCGGTGCAAGCCCGGCGCGCACCGTTCTCTAGGCTTATGAACCGCACCGGCTCTCTTTGCCGGTCACCCGAGGCACTGGCATCCCGCACAGCACGCGGATGCACCCCGAAAGGACACACCATGTTCGGTCGCACTTCTCTTGCGGCAGCAGCCCTGCTCGCGGCCGGAGCGCTCGTGCTCTCCGCCTGCACCGGCGGCACGACCCCGACACCGTCGAACACCGGTGAGCCCGACCCTGACGCGTCCGCGATCATCCGGCTCGTACTCGAACCCGGCAACCTCGACATCCGCGAGACCGCGGGCGCGGCTCTCGACCAGATCCTCGTCGACAACATCTACCAGGGCCTGGTGTCGCGCACCCCCGAACAGGAGATCGTCCCCGGACTCGCGTCGGACTGGACGATCTCGTCGGATGCGCTGACCTACACCTTCACCCTGCGTGAGGGCGTGGTCTTCCACGACGGTCAGGAACTCACCCCGCAGGACGTCGTATGGTCGCTGCAGACCCGCAAGGACACCCCCGGGTGGCGCGACTCCGCCCGCCTGGCGAATGTCGCGTCGATCACAGCGGATGGCCAAGAGATCACCCTGACGCTCACCGAGCCCGACTCGAGCCTGCTGTGGAACCTCACCGGGCGTGCGGGCATCATCCTCAAAGAGGGTGACACCGTCGACTACAAGACCGCGGCCAACGGCACCGGGCCGTTCGTGCTCGACACGTGGCGTCAGGGTGACAGCATCACCTACACCCGCAACGACGCCTACTGGGGCGACGCCGCGCAGGTCGCCGAGGTCGTCTTCGACTACATCCCCGACAATCAGGCCGCCCTCAACGCCGCCCTCGCCGGTGAAGTCGATGTCGTCACCGGTTTCGACGCGAACCTCACTGAGCAGATCGAAGCAGATGGCGGCTTCACGGTAGAGCTCGGGCAATCCACCGACAAGGGCACGCTCGCGTTCAACCAGACCTCCGGCCCGCTCGCTGACCAGCGCGTGCGCCAGGCGATCCGTCACGCGATCGACCACGAGGCGTTCGTCGAAGCGGATGCCTCTGGATCGACTCTTTTCGGGCCCATCCCCGAGCTCGACCCGGGTCACGAAGACCTCGCAGACGTAGCCCCCTTCGATGTCGAGGCTGCGCAGGCGTTGCTGGCCGAGGCCGACGTTGAAGACCTCGAACTGACGCTCACGATCCCGAACTTCTACTCCACGACGATCCCGCAGATCCTCGTGTCGAACCTCAACGCGGTGGGCATCACTCTGCAGGTCAACGCGGTCGACTTCCCGACGTGGCTCAACGACGTCTACATCAACCAGGACTACGACCTGAGCTTCGTCCTGCACACCGAAGCGCGCGACTTCGAGAACTGGGCGAACCCCGACTACTACTTCACCTACGACAACGCCGAGGTGCAGGATCTCTACGCCCAGTCGCTCGCGGCCACCGACGAAGCCGAAGCGGCCGAACTCCTCGCCGAAGCCGCCCGCATCGTCTCGGAAGACGCCGCCGGCGACTGGCTCTTCAGCGGAGCATCGGTCGTAGCCGTGGGCAGTAGCATCACGGGTATGCCCTCGATCAACGTGAACGAGCGTCTCGACCTGGCAGAGCTCACCAAGAGGTGATCAGGTACGCGCTGACGCGACTGGCCCTGCTTGCGCTGGGCCTGCTCGTCGCCAGCGTGCTGATCTTCGTCACACTGCGTGTTCTGCCCGGCGATGTCGCTCAGCTCATCGCCGGGGTGAACAGCACTCCGGAACAGATCGCGGTGATCCGGGAGCGGCTGGGCTTGAACCAACCCCTCCCCACGCAATATTTCGAATGGATCGGCGGAGTTTTCCGCGGTGATCTCGGAACATCGCAGATCACCGGATCGAGCGTCGCGGCCGAACTCGCCGAAAAGGCGCAGGTCACCGTGCCCCTCGGCGTCCTGGCCCTCACGATCGCCGTGCTCTTCAGCGTTCCGCTGGGAGTGCTCTCGGCCATGCGCCGCGGACGCGCAGACGGCACCGCGCTGAGCGTCGGCGCGCAGACGCTCGCAGCCGTGCCCGTGGTGTGGGCCGGAATGATGCTGGTTGTCGTTTTCGCCGTGTGGCTGGGCTGGCTACCCGCGCAGGGGTTCCCTCGCACGGGGTGGTCGACGCCGTGGCTGGCGCTGAAGGCCCTGATTCTCCCCGCTCTCACGATCGGCATCGTCGAGGGTGCCATGCTCATGCGGTTCGTCCGTTCGGCGACGCTGCAGGCCGTCGGGCAGGACTTCGTGCGTACCGCGGCGGCGAAGGGTCTCACTCGCAACACCGCGCTCATCCGCCATGGTCTGCCCGTCGTTGGCCTTTCGGTCATCACGGTGCTCGGCCTTCAGGTCGCCGGCATCATCGTCGGCGCCGTCGTCATCGAGCAGTTGTTCAATCTGCCCGGAATCGGCCGGATGCTGGTGGCCGATGTCTCGGGACGCGATCTGTTGAAGGTGCAGGGCGAACTGCTGGTGCTCACCGGCTTCGTGCTGATCGTCGGGTTCATCGTCGACCTCTTCCACCGCCTCATCGACCCGCGACAGAGGGAGGCGACATGACCGGCTCCCGCACGACCGGCCCCCCTCAATCCGAAGCCGTGCACCGCGCGCCGTCGCGCTGGGCGTGGCTGGGCCGACTCTGGGCGCTGTCCACGGGGCGATTCGGCATCATCGTCGTCCTGGCGATTCTGATCACGGCGATCCTCGCGAACTTCTGGACACCGTTCGACCCCGCGCAGGTGAACATCCCGAACCGCTGGGCGCCACCGGGCTGGCCGCACATCTTGGGTACGGATGGGTCGGGCCGAGACATCCTGAGCCTGATCATGGCGGGCGCGCGCACGACCGTGTTCGTCGCGGTCGGCGCCGGAATCGTCGCCACGGTGATCGGAGTCACCCTGGCGGCACTCGGCGCACTGACGGCCCGCTGGGTGCGCGAGTCGGTCGCGGTGTTCGTCGACATTCTGATCGCGTTCCCGGTGCTCATCATCGCCATGATGATCTCGACCGTCTGGGGCGGGTCGCTCTGGGTCGTGATCTGGTCTGTCGGAATCGGCTTCGGCGTGAACGTTGCCCGCGTCACGCGCCCCGAGCTTCGGCGCGTCTTGCACAGCGACTTCGTGCTCGCGGGGCGCGCTTCAGGCCTGACCGCAGCTCAGAACCTCGTGCGCCACCTTCTGCCCAACGTCGCGCCGGTGTTCATCGTGCAGCTCTCGTGGGCTATGGCCGTCGCGGTCCTGGCCGAGGCCGGCCTGTCGTACCTCGGGTTCGGCGCCCCGGTCACCGAGCCCTCCTGGGGTCTTCTGCTCGCACAACTGCAGCAGTACATCTCGGTCTATCCCCTCTCGGTGCTGTGGCCCGGGCTGGCGATCACGATCACAGTCCTGGGACTGAACCTCCTCGGCGATGGCCTGCGCGAGGCCACCGACCCGACGTTGACCAGGTCGACGCCCCGGATGGCGCACGTTCCGGAGGTTGTCGCATGAGCCTCGAAGTTCAGAACCTCACGATCGACATCGGCGGTCGCCGCGTCGTCGACGGCGTCTCGTTCGAGGTGCCCGACGGCGCACGCGTAGGCCTGATCGGAGAGTCCGGTTCGGGCAAGTCCCTCACTGCCCTGGCGATCTTGGGGTTGCTCCCCGACGGCGCGGTGGCGGGCGGGTCGATCCGGTGGAACGGTCGAGAATTGCTCGGCCTCGACGATCGCGAACTGGCAGAGCTGCGCGGCGACGAGATCGGCATCGTCTTCCAAGAACCCCGCACCGCGCTCAACCCCATTCGTACGGTCGGTCGTCAGATCGCCGAGTCGGTTCGCATTCACGAAGGATTGTCGAAGAAGGATGCCGCGGCCCGCGCGGTGGCCGAAGCATCCCGCGTCGCTCTTCCTGACCCCGAAAAGATCATCGCTCGTTACCCCCATCAGCTCTCGGGCGGACAGCGCCAGCGTGTCGCGATCGCGATGGCTCTGGCGTGCCGCCCACGGCTGCTGATCGCCGACGAACCGACGACGGCGTTGGACGTGACGATCCAGGCCGAGATCCTCGCGCTGCTGCTCTCGCTCGTGCAAGACGACGGGATGTCGCTCGTCTTCATCACCCACGACCTCGCCGTGTTGTCGCAAATCGCCACCTTCGGCGTCGTGCTCGAAGACGGGCGGGTCGTCGAGGCTGCCCCGGTCTCTCAGTTGCTCACCGCGCCCACCTCGCCCATCACGCAGGGCTTGCTGCGCGACGCCACAGCGACGCTGTGGCGACCTGGGGGTGTGGACTGATGGCTTCGTCCACGAGCGGTGCCCAGCCGCTGATCAGAGCACGCGGGTTGACCCGCCGCTACCCGGCACCCAAGACCAGACTCTTCGGGCCGAAGGCCTTCACCACCGCGCTCGAAGATGCCGACCTCGACGTTTTTGCGGGCACATCGGTGGGCATCATCGGCGAGTCAGGCTCGGGCAAGTCGACGCTCGTGCGGCTCCTGCTGGGACTGGACACTCCCACAGCCGGAACGGTCGAGTTCGACGGACGGAAAGTGGATGCCGCGGCCTCCGCGAGATCGTTGCATTGGCTCCGCCGCGAGACCGGCATGGTCTTCCAAGACCCGTACGCATCGCTCGACCCGCGTATGAGCGTGGGCCGCATCGTGGGCGAACCCCTCTGGGCTCTCGGGATCGACGGCGACCGTCGTGCCCGCGTGCGCGAGGTGCTCGAAGACGTCGGGCTCGAGGCGAGCATGGCCGACCGGTTCCCGCACGAATTCTCCGGCGGCCAACGCCAGCGCATCGCGCTCGCGCGAGCGATCGTGCATCGCCCCCGCGTCCTCGTGGGCGACGAGCCGCTGTCGGCGCTCGATGTCACCGTGCGCGCGCAGATTCTGGCGCTCATCACCGAACTCCGGCAGCGCGACGGGCTCACCCTCGTAATGGTCTCGCACGACATCGGTATCGTGCAGAACCTCTGCGACGAAGTCGTCGTGATGAAGGACGGGCGCATCGTCGAGGACGGGCCCACCGAGAAGGTGCTGATGCAACCTCAGGTGGCCTACACCCGGCGGTTGCTCGCCTCGATTCCGGTGATCGATCCGGGCGGCGTCTGAGGCAGACACTGTCGCGGGTCGGGGTTAGCCTCAAAGCATGGTTCACGCGATCATTCCCCCGTATCTGCTCGCTCGCATCGCCTCGGTGCAAGAGCCTTCTTGGGCGCACGCCGCCCGAGCGGCGCGAGCCACGCTCGCGGCCCCCCGCACGTACCGACCGGTGCGCACGCGGCTGCGTCTGTCGATCGACGAAGACGGTTCGCTGGTCGCTGAAACGGCGCCCGCCCCCGACCGGACGATCTCTGACGCCCAGCAGCGCGAGCGACTGCCGGGCGTACGCGTGCGCAGCGAAGAAGACCCCGCGACGGGCGACGCGGCCGCTGATGAAGCCTTCGATGGGCTCGGCGCGACCTTCGACTTCTTTTGGGATGCGTTTGCTCGAAACGCTATCGATGGTGCCGGGGGGCAGCTTCTTGCCACAGTGCACTACGGCCAGGACTACGACAATGCGTTCTGGAACGGCGAACGTATGGTGTTCGGCGACGGTGACGGCGAGGTGTTCGCCGGGTTCACCGGGTCGCTGTCGGTCATCGCGCACGAACTCTCACACGGCGTGATCGATGCCGCGGGCGGGCTGGCGTACCGTAACCAGTCCGGGGCGCTCAACGAGTCGGTCGCCGACGTGTTCGGCGTCCTCACCGAGCAGCACCACCTCGGCCAGACGAGCGAAGAAGCGACCTGGCTGGTCGGCGAGGGGCTGTTCACGGACGCCGTGCAAGGAGACGCCCTGCGCTCACTGGCAGCGCCCGGCACCGCGTACGACGACGACGTGCTCGGGCGCGACCCCCAACCGGCCCACATGCGCGACTTCGTCGTGACGACGGACGACAACGGCGGGGTTCACATAAACTCCGGCATCCCGAATCACGCGTTCTACCTCACCGCCGTCGCCCTCAGTGGCGCGGCGTGGGAACGCGCCGGTTTGGTTTGGTACCGCACGCTGACATCGGGCGAATTGGGCACCACGCCCGACTTCGCCGAGTTCGCCGCCACGACAGTGCGGGTGGCCGAGGCGGAGTACGGTGAGGATTCTGAGGAGGCCGAAGCCGTCCGCGCAGGGTGGGCAGGCGTCGGGATTGACCCTGATGAATCCGTCGTGCTATGAGGCGCCCCCGCCGCCGGTGACGGTTGCTGTCACCCGCACGGGCGGTATAGCGGGGCTGCGCCGCGAGTGGCGGGCCGAGCCACCGGAGGACGAAGCATCCACGTGGCACAGCATGATCGAACGCTGCCCGTGGGACGATCGAACGGCTGCGGATGCTGCTCCCGGCGCCGATCGATTCCTCTGGCGCATTCGCGCGCGGTGCGCCGACGAGCCCGAGCATGAGGCCGAGCTGGCGGAGGACGAGGTTGTCGGCGCGTGGCGTGATCTCGTCGACGCGGTCAGAAACTGGGCGCGCCTATCGACCGAAAAGCCGTCGCCGCCCCGCACGCTTGAGTGACTTCTGCAGGTAGATCGTGCCGAGCCAGCGGCCGAACTTGAAGCCGACCCGGCCCATGCGGCCGACTTCGACGAATCCGAGCTTTTCGTGGAGGGCGACGGATGCTTCGGCCCCCTTGTCGCTGATCACTGCGACCATCTCGCGGATGCCCGCCTGCTCGCACGCCTCGATCAGCGCGACTAGGAGCGCTTTTCCGAGGCCCTTGCCGGTGGCCGCCTGACCGAGATAGATCGAGTTTTCGACGCTGTACCGGTACGCGCTCTTGCTCGACATCGGTTGGACGAGGGCGTAGCCGAGGATCTGACCCGACGGTGACTGCGCGACGATGAACGGCAGCCCCAGCTTCTGCAGCTTCTCGATCTTTTCGCGCCACTGCGCCAGCGTCCACTTCTTCTCGTCGAAGGTCACGACCGAGTTCGTGACGTAGTAGTTGTAGATTTCGCGGATGTCGGGAATATCGCGGGTTTCTACTGGGCGGATCTCGAACGCGAAGGCGGGCTCGGGTGCGGGCTGGCGGCGCAGATGACGAGGAAGCTTGCGCTTGTCGCGGTCGTATTCCTCCTCGAGCATTCCGACAGCCTACGCGGGGTCGATTCGCCAGTCGACGGGCGCCGCGCCGCGCTCGACCAGCAGGTCGTTCGCGCGTGAGAAAGGGCGTGAGCCGAAGAATCCGCGATGGGCGGACAGCGGGGACGGATGCGCGGACTCGATGATGGCTGTCGTGCCGAGCAGAGGCTTCAGGCTCGCCGCATCCTTCCCCCAGAGAATGGCGACGAGGGGCTTGTCGCGAGCGACCAGCGTGCGGATGGCGTGTTCGGTCACTTTCTCCCACCCCCAACCGCGGTGGGACGCGGGCTTGCCCGGCGCGACCGTCAGTACGCGATTGAGCAGCATCACGCCCTGGTCGCTCCACGATGACAGGTCACCGTGCGCGGCCGGCGGAACGCCCAGGTCGGATTCGAGCTCGCGATAGATGTTCGTCAGACTCCGCGGGAGCGGCCGCACATCGCGCTCGACGGCAAACGACAGACCGATCGGATGCCCCGGCGTCGGGTAGGGGTCCTGCCCGACGATCAGCACCTTCACGCCGTCGAGCGGCCGCTGAAATGCCCGCAGCACACGGTCGCCGCTCGGAAGGTAGGGATGGCCCGCGGAGACATCGACCCGCAACTTCTCGCCCAGGCTCGCAAGGTCTGTCGCGACGGGTTGGAGCGCCTCGGCCCACGCCGGGTCGACGAGGCCGGCCTCGGCAAGTTCACGGAGCGTCATCGCCATGAGGTGGTCCGCGCTAGGCGGGTATCGCGACGGTGCTCATGACGACCTCGAGCCCGCCCTCCACCGTTGTGGAGGTGAGCGAGACCGTGACGGCGGAGAGGTCGGCGAGGGATGCTACGTGCGTTCCGCCGCACGGGATGCGCACAGTGGCCCCGGGCAGGGCGCACACCCAGGCTCGCCGATCGGCGAGCCCCGGACCGTCGCACTCGATGTGCGCGTCGCCCCCGGCGGCGATCCACTCGGCGAGTAGCAGGTTCGCTCGGCTCGCGACGGCGTCGAGGTCGTCCAGTACCGCCGGATCGAACCCCTTTCGCCGCAACGATTTGCCGATCCGGTAGACATCGCGCGACCCGAGCGGGACGATCCGCGATTCCTGAGTCGCGAGGGCGTCGAATCCCGGCGCGCCCAGCGCGTCGGTCGGCGCGTCCTTGCGCCAAGCGCCCGCGAGCGCCGCGTCCAGAGCAAGCGAGGCGAGATGGCAGGCGGTGTGACCCGCAGAAAGCGCGGCGCGATACTCGACATCGGCTTCGACCCGGATGGTGTCGCCCTTGCTGATGGCTGCGCCCTCGACGAGATGAGCGACGACGAACGTCCACCCTTCCGTGCCGGTACGCACCGAGACGTCACGGCCGAGCAAGAACTCGTCTCCATTGCTCGCGCCGACAACCGCTTCGACGATGTCGATGGTCGAGTCGTCCGAAAGCACCAGGGTTCCTCGGTCGCTGGGCTGATCTGGCCAGGCCGTGTCGACGGGGTGGAACGCGGTCTGATCGAGCACGACCGCTGTGCGTCCGTCGCCCGCGTCGGCCAGATGGACGACCGTTCCCACGGACGAGGTCTGCCCCGACGGGTAGAGAACGACCGTCGCGTGGTCGATGGTCATTGCTGAAGACCGCGCACCGTCAGCGGGCCGCGCGCGAGGAGGTGCTGGGCAGACTGAGCGACGGGACGCATGGTGATGAGGTCGAGGTTGACGTGCGCCGGAGCATCTAGGGCATAGCCGATGACATCGGCGACGTCGGCGGCCGTGAGCGGCGCCTCGACGCCGTCATAGACGAGCTCGGCGGCGTTCTGGTCGCCGCGAAGCCGGTTGACGGTGAACTCGGGGGTGTAGACCATCCCCGGTGCGATCTCCACGACGCGGATCGGCTCACCGTTCAGTTCGAGCCGGAGGGCATGGGCGATCATCGCTTCGCCCGCCTTCGTGGCGTTATACCCCGCCCCACTCGCGTAGGCGATCTGAGCGGCCGTCGAGGTGACGAACACGGTGTCGGCGTGGCCGTCGGCGGCGGCCGCATCCCGCAGTTGGGGAAGGATGGCGGCGACCAGTCGCTGCACGGACAGCACGTTCACCTCGAACATCCACTGCCAGTCTGCGGCCTGGGCGTCCTCCACGCGGTCAGCCCCTCTCGCGCCGCCTGCGACGTTCACCAGCGCATGCACGGGGCCGGTCTCAGCCAGCCACGCCGCGAGCGCGTCGATATCTGCGCTATTCGTGAGGTCGGCGGCGAACGCCGCCACGCCCGTCTCCACCTCCAGCGCTGCGAGTCGATCTGCCCGCCGCGCGACCGCGACGACATCCCACCCCCGCGTACGCAACGCTCGCGCCGTCGCCTCACCGATACCCGAACTAGCGCCGGTCACCACGGCACGCCTCTTCATCATGGCTACACGCTACCCGCGCGGGAGGTTACGTCACATTTCCCTGCCGTTGCCGGCAACACGGGGTCTGCGTACTGTCGAATTCGGCCGACGACATCTGGGTCCAGGCCACCGAACACGCAGGAGCACACGATGTCCGCACCCGAGAACTGGCGCTTCGAGACCAGGCAGATCCACTCCGGCGCACAGCCCGATCCGGTGACCAAGGCGCGCGCCACACCGATTTATCAGACGACCTCCTACGTCTTCGACAACGCCGACCACGCGGCGAACCTCTTCGCTCTGGCGGAGTTCGGAAACATCTACACCCGCATCCAGAACCCCACCCAGGCGGTCGTCGAAGAGCGCGTGGCCGCCCTCGAAGGCGGCACGGGCGCACTGCTGGTGGCCAGCGGACAGGCCGCCGAGACCTTCGCAGTCCTCAACATCGCCGAGGCTGGCGACCACATTGTCTCGTCGTCGTCGATCTATGGCGGTACCTACAACCTGTTCAAGTACACCCTCGCCAAGCTGGGCATCGAGACGACCTTCGTCGAGAACCAGGACGACCCGGCCGAGTGGGCGGCGGCAGTGCGCCCGAACACGAAGCTGTTCTTCGCTGAGACGATCGGCAACCCGAAGATCAACATCCTCGACATCCGCCTCGTCGCCGATGTCGCGCACGAGAACGGCATCCCGTTGATCGTCGACAACACGATCGCGACGCCATACCTGATCAAGCCGTTCGAGCACGGCGCCGACATCATCGTCCACTCCGCCACGAAGTTCCTCGGCGGTCACGGCACGGTCATCGGCGGCGTCATCGTCGATGGCGGAACGTTCGAGTGGTCGAAGAACGTCGACAAGTTCCCCGGTCTCACGCTTCCCGACCCGAGCTACCACGGTGCGTCCTACACCGCCGCCGTCGGCGATGGGCTGGCGTACATCATCAAGGCGCGCGTGCAGTTGCTGCGCGACCTCGGTGCCGCGATCGCCCCGCAGAGCGCCTGGCTACTCATCCAGGGCATCGAGACGCTGTCGCTGCGCATCGAGCGTCACGTGCAGAACGCGCAGGAGATCGCCGAGTGGCTCGAAAACCATGAGGACGTCGCGTCCGTCAACTACTCCGGCCTGCCCACCTCGCCCTGGTACGCGAAAGCGAACCAATACGCACCCAAGGGCGTCGGCGCGGTGCTGTCGTTCGAACTCAAGGGCGGCGTTCAGGCCGGCCGCGAGTTCGTCAACTCGCTCACCCTGTTCAGCCACCTCGCCAACATCGGTGATGTGCGCTCGCTGGTGATCCACCCCGCATCGACCACGCACTCCCAGCTCACTCCTGAGCAGCAGCTCACCACAGGTGTGACGCCGGGCCTCGTGCGCCTGTCGGTCGGGCTCGAGAACATCGAGGACCTCAAGGCAGACCTCGAGCAGGCGCTCGCTGCTGCCCGCCGCGTGTCGGAGGCAGCTCGCGCGTAATTCCCCGTGCAAGGGACCAGATGCCCCGGCCCCACAAGGGCCGGGGCATCCGTCCGTGTGAGCGCGCGTACATTGGGGGCGTGGACGACGCAGAGACCTCCCGCATCGCCGCGTTCTACGACGACTTCGGACGGCAATGGGCGCGAAGGACGTCGCCACTCTATGAAGAGTGGGCGATCAGCATTGCGTCGGATCCTGAGTTCGTCGGGCGTATCGCGACGCTCCCGCGGGCCTTGCAGCAGCCCAACCTGCTCTTTGCTTCGGCACGGTGGGTCGGCGCTCCGCTCGTGCCTTTCGTCCAGACCAGGGACTGGTTCCTCGCGCATTGGACTGACATCGTGGCGACGGGCTCCACGCGATCGACGCAAACCAACGAGGTCGGCCGCTGTGCGACGTGGTTGCCGCCGCTCTCGCGGATCGACGGCCCGATCGCCCTCCTCGAGGTGGGTACCGCCGCAGGGCTCTGCCTCTACCCCGACCGGTACAGCGTCGACTACGCCACTCCCTCCGGCCCGCGACGGTGGGACCCGGCGACCGGACCGAGCAGGGTGGAACTCGCGTGCCTGCTCGACGATGACGCATCCGTCCCCACGCGCATGCCCGAAATCGTCTGGCGATGCGGGATCGATCTGAACCCGATCGATGTCAGCGACCCGGCAGCGATCGACTGGCTCGCGACGCTCGTGTGGCCTGGCCCCGACCATGATGCACGTGTGACACGGTTGCGTGCGGGGGCGGCGCTGGTAAGTGCGGATCCGCCCGAGATCGTTCGTGGTGACCTGCTTGAAACGGTGACGGATGCGGCATCCGCAGCTCCCGCGGACGCCACAATAGTGATCTTCCACAGCGCCGTACTGCTTTACCTCGACTTCACAGGGCGACAGAAGTTCGCGGAGATCATGGCCGGACTCGGCGACGCGATCGGGCGCCGCGTCGTGTGGCTCTCCAACGAGAGCTCCGGAACCCTGCCGGCGATCGATGAGCATCTTCCCGCGAACGTCACACCCCGCGGGCGTTTCATCCAGACCTGGAACGGTCGACCGATCGCGCTCGCGGGAAGCCACGGAGCGGTCTACGAGACGCGATCGTTCGCCGAGTGACTGGTTCTGCGGACGGGTCAGCCGCGCACTTTTGGGCGCAGGCTTGACAGTCCGCCGTCGATTCCGAGCACCTGACCGGTGATCCAGTCGTTCGCCGAATCCAGCAGAAACACCACACCGCGAGCGACATCCTCGGGGGTACCGAGTCGGCCAATGGCATGCATCCCCTCCGACACCTTGCGCGATCCCTCCGTCGCCGTCAGCGCTGCGGTCAACTTCGTCTGGGTGAGGCCTGGCGCCACCGCGTTGATCCGCAATCCCTGCGCGGCGTAACTCGACGCTGCCGAGAGCGTGAGGCCAACGACTCCGGCCTTCGCCGCGGCGATCGCGTCGTGGTTCGACAGGCCCGCAAGCGCGGCGGCGGACGAGACGAGCACCACAGAGCCGCCACCTCGCATGTGACGCCCCGCCGCCCGGACGGTCGCGAACGCGGTGGTGAGTGATGCGGCGACGACGTCGTCGTACTGCTCGCGGCTGGTCAGGTGCGCGGGCTTGAGCACCATCGACCCGGCGAAGCAGGCGACCCCGTCGATCGGTCCGGCCTCGGTGAACGCCCGCTCGACCGCGGCGAAGTCGCTCGCATCGAGCAGGATATCGACGTCAGGGCCGGAAGCGCGGGCCGTCGTGATCACCACGTGACCGGCAGAGCGCAAGAGATCACAGGTCGCTGCGCCAATGTCACTGGATGCAGCGATGATCAGGTACCGAGCCATAGGTGTTCCTCCGCCGCCATTCTGTGCCGACGGCGAGGGCACTCGGGCCGGATCGACGAAATCCCCGCCACACCTCTAGGCCCAAGAGTCCGCCCATCTCAGAACGCGCAGCGCGCGCAGCGTGACCCACCGGCTCGGGCGCCCCTCACCCTCTTGCTCGAAGCTGAAGAGTCTCGGCCCTTCATGGGTGAGTTCGAGGCTCCACAGACCCATCGGCAATTGAGCACTCCGCAGCAAAGCGACCGCCTCACCACACCGCGGATCACCCTCGGGCCGCGCGAGGCGGAAGTACTCCAGCGCACGAAGGTAGTCGAAGTACCAGCGCACGGGATAGGACGCCATCCCGAAGCGGGGGTCGATCAGGGCACCATTGGAGACGCGCCGCAGGAGCGAGCGCTCGAGCAGATACTCCTCGCCGCGACGGCGGGTGGTGGCCGCGGCATCCGGATCCTGCACGGTGCCCGATTGCTCCCACGCCCACAGGCCCTCGAGGGCGCAGATCGTCGAGTGGAAAGACGACGCACTCGTGCCGTCTTCGTCCCAGCAGTTCCAGCCCCCGTCGGGCAACTGGCTGGCCAGGAGGGTCTCGGCGATCGCGTGGCCGTCTTCACCGAAATAGGCGGCCACCGCGAGCGCGGTGCCATTGATGCACGGCTCGGTCTCGCCCTCGAAATACGGTTCGTTGTCGTGTTCCCAGCGCACGTTCTCGCGAACGCGCGCTATCGCCGCCCGCACGCGCGGGTCGCCCGGGTCGATGCCGAAGTCCATGAGTTGCTGGAGCGAGAAGTGGGTGGCGGTCCACGCGTCGAAGAACGGTCGGCTCTCATCGGCCCACCCCGGCCGATAGGTGCCGCCGTCCCAGCGGCCATCCGCGGACTGTTCGGCCAGCAGCTGCGCACCCCAACCTTCGTCCGCAACGCGAGCGCGCTCGCGGGCGATGTCGTCTGCCGATGCATCCGTCAGGTCGCGCAGCACCTGCCACCTGATCGCCGGATCACCGCTGCGCAGGTACTCGACCACTTCGTCCATACGCACACGGTAACGCGGGCCTCGGACAGCCGCAGCGCCTCCGTGCACGCGCGCCACGTAACACGGGGCCGCCCTGCGCCACCGACCGGCGAGAATGGCAGGCATGGACTGGCAGACCTCCGAAGACACCGTGCCGTCAGCACCGGTGACCGAGGCCGACGCGCGTCTGCTCCTGGGCCGCCCGCCGGCGACCGGTGCGTGGCGTGACGGCGACCCCGCCGGGGCTCGCCACTTCGCGACCTTCGGGTCGTTTCGCACCGAAAGCCGTGCGAGTCTGCCCGCGTTCCGCATCGCGTACGAGACCTGGGGCGAGCTGAATCCTGCCCGCGACAATGCGGTCCTCGTGCTGCACGCTCTCACCGGCGACAGCCACGTGCGCGGACCCGCGGGGCCTGGCCACCCGACTTCGGGCTGGTGGGAAGACATCGTCGGCCCGGGCGGACCAATCGACACAGACCGATGGTTCGTGGTGGCCCCGAACATGCTCGGCGGATGCCAGGGGTCAACCGGACCCGCCAGCATCGCGCCGGATGGCTACGAATGGGCCTCCCGCTTTCCGTACCTCACGATCCGCGACCAGGTCACAGCCCAAGCGCGCCTCGCCGACAGCCTCGGCATCGATGTCTGGGCAGCTGTCGTGGGCGGATCGATGGGTGGCATGCACGCGCTTGAGTGGGCCGCCGGCCTCCCCGACCGGGTGAGCCGGGTCGGAATCCTCTCCGCTCCACCCGTCAACACGGCCGACCAGATTGCACTCAACTCGGTGCAGCTCGAGGCGATCGGTATCGATCCGAGGTTCCAGGGCGGCGAGTACTACGACGCCGGCGACGGCGCGGGGCCGAGCCGTGGCCTTGCTCTGGCACGTCGCATGGCGCTGCTCAACTACCGCTCCCCGACCGAGTTGAACCAGCGGTTTCAACGGACGTGGCAGTCCGACGTGAGTCCGTTCGGGCACGGTGGGCGCTTCGCGGTGGAGAGCTACCTCGACTTCCACGGCAACAAGTTCACGCGCCGCTTCGATGCGAACACCTACATCCGCCTGGTCGAAGCGATGAACTCGCACGACGTCGGCCGAGACCGCGGTGGCGTCGACGACGCGCTGGCCGCCGTCACCGCAACGGCGCTCGTCCTCGGAATCGACAGCGACCGGTTGTTCCCGATCGACGGGCAGCACCGAATCGCCCGCGGAATCCCGAACACTCTCGACGGAAACGAAGCAGTCGTGCTCGTCAGCGACTTCGGCCACGACGGGTTCCTCATCGAGACGCACACCGTGGGCGCGCACTTACGGCGCTTGCTCGCGAGCTGACTCAGCCGGATCGGCCTTCGGGTAGGTCAGCTCGTCGGTAGGTCCACGGGAGAGCGCCGATTTCCAGACGATGGCGGGATGCCCCACCCAGGCCAGCGTCCGCATACTCGGCATCTCCCTGCCACAGCATCATCGGGCCCTCGGCTCCGCGCCGACCCACCGTCTCGAAGTGCTCAACTCCCCGCAGGCTCGCGGCACCCAGCAGCGCGGCGGCGTTCGGCTGAACACCGAGTTCGTGCAGCGTGACCCACGTGGGCGGGTACAGGGTGACCTCACCGCGACCGTGGCGAGCGAGCATGTCGAGCGGGCGCACCCACTGGGCCGCGACGACCTCGTCCGGGGCGAGCGTCTGCGCTCCGCCGGGATCTTCAGCGAGGAAGAACCAGGTGCGAATGCGCAACGGCAGGCCTGGCGGCGGATCCCAGCACGACAGCGGAACCAAGGTGGCGGCGTCCACTACCAATCCGGTCTCTTCGTGTGTTTCGCGCGCCGCCGCGCGCCGCGCGGATTTCGCTTCGTCGCCCTCCACGCGGTCATCGTCTTCGAGCTTGCCGCCGGGAAAGACCCACGCCCCCGCGAACGAGCCTCGATCAGGCCGCTCGATCATGAGCACCTCTGCGCTGTGAGCTCCGTCGCGCACGATCACGACCGTTCCCGCTACGGGGACGGCCGGATCTGTTCCGTCAGCCGGATGCCGCGGCCGAGACTCTCCGACGGCATCAGCGAGTGCCCGCAGGGTGCGGGCAGCGGGCGAAGAATCGTCCACTGGACTCAGTCCTCGTGCGCGTCGAGTGCGTTCTCGAGACGCTGAACCTTGCCGTCGAGTTCGCCGGTCCACCCGGGGCGGATGTCGGCCTTGAGCACGAGCGAGACTCGTGAGCCGAAGGGAATCACTGCCTCGGTTGCGCGCTTGACGACGTCGAACACGTCATCCCACTCCCCCTCGATCTCGGTGAACATCGAGGTCGTGCGGTGCGGCAGGCCGCTCTCGCGGACGACGCGCACCGCGGCGGCGACGGCATCGTGAACGGATGCCCCGGGCGAAGGCTCTCCGCCCGACCGAGGCGAACCACTGGGTGCAACAGAGAAGGCGACGAGCATGCGCCCAGCCTAGAGCGTGATCAGCCAACCAGCCTCGGCGACCTCAGGGTAGCGAGGTCGCGGCATCCTGTCGAATCGATTCGAAGACCCGTTTCGTCGGTATGCGGACGAGTGACGCGATCGTCCACACCCACAACGCGACCAGGAGCAGATTCCGCACGGTGAGGCCGGTCACCGCGAAGATCTCCGCACCGATGACTCCGCCGTAGGTGATCGGGTAGACGATCTGAGTGAGCAACGCCGCGACGAGCCCGACGAGGGCAGGCGCCCACCAGCGCCGACGGTCAAGCACGAGTCCGAGGGCGAGCGGCGCGATGATCCAGGTCAGGTACTGCGGAGACCCCACTTTGTTCAACACGATGAACCCCAGCACGAGGCTCAGCGCCAGCGGCGGAAAGAGTCTGACGTAGGTCGCGCCACGCCACGCCTTGAACGCACCGAGAGCGGCGAGCGCCAGCATCCCTACGATCAAGAGCGGAGTCATGACGGCGATCACCGCGTCGAGGTGGGCGCCGGTCACCTGATAGGTGAGCAGATCGGTGTCGTAGTAAACCGAGAATCCTTCGAGTCCCAGCGCCGTGCCCCACAGATAGAAGCCGCTGACGGGCGCCTCCACCTGCAGCCCACGTCCGGCCTGCTCGGTGACGAAGCCCAGCGCGTGACGGGCACCACCGAGAAGCGCCACCGCGACGAGGGTGATCGCACTCACCGCGAGCGCGCCGCCGATGAGGAAGAGACGTTGCCGCACCGCGATGACGGCAGCGCCCAAGAGCGCGGCGGGCCAGACTTTGATCCACGTCGCGATCGCCAGCAGAACGGAGGCGAGCCACGGCCTTCCGACCAGCCACAGGCAGCCCGCGATCGCGAGCGGCACGGTGATACCGTCCAGGCGATACATTCCGACCGGCCCCAGCAGCAGGATGAAGACCAGCCAGAACCAACCAGCGAGCCAGCGGCCGCGAGATCTGCCATTGCCGACCAGCACGGCGAATGCGGCGGCATCGCACAGAGTCACGACAATCGCCCAGGCAATGGTGTACCCGGCGATCCACTCCAGCCCCTGGGTGAGCACCAGCGGAACGAGCGCGAGTTGCGGGTAGATCCAGGTGAAATCGATCCCGGGAATCCCCGCACCGCTCAGGGCCTGCAGCGTCCACGGTTCGTAGACGAGGTAGACGTCGCCCATAGGATTGTTCGGCAACACGAACCCGAGAACAGCGACGGCGACATGGACGACGACGAACCCGACCCAGAGTCCCGCTCGCCTCGACACGGTTCCATCGTAGGCGGCGGCCGGGCACGACCTGGGCGCGATTCCGGATGCCTCCCCGGTCGCGCATCACCGTTCGGCGAGCACTTCTCCGACGGCTCGTGGCAGGGCTTCGGCAACGTCCATGGCCGTGATGGGCCCCCCGGCGGAGCCATACGCGGCGGAGGCAATGGCCCCTGCCCGAGCGTGCAGCCACGCGCCGGAGGCGGCGTGCGCGGCCAGCGACGCGGCATCCGCCGGCGCATTACCGGCCCCTGCCGCAGCGACGAGCGCGCCGATGGCCCCGGCCAGAACGTCACCCGTGCCAGCGGTGGCCAGCCACGGGACGCCGGCGTCGACGCGGAGGACCAATCCGTCGGGCGTCGCGACGAGTGTCGAAGATCCTTTGAGCAGCACGACGGCGTCCAAGGCGGAGGCGGTTTCGACAGCAGCGGCGGTGCGATCTTCAGGGGCCCCACTCAGATGCAGCCCTTCGCGCAGACGCGCGTGCTCACGATCGTGCGGCGTCACGATCACCGGCGCGGATGCGCCGAGCGCAAGGTCCAGCGCCCCCGCGTCGACGATGACGGGTTCGGTCCGCGCCAGGATTGCCCGCAGTGCGCCTGTCTCTGCGCGCGACCGCGTCGAGGGGTCTGTGCCCGAGCCGATCACCCACGCGTGCACCCGGCCGTCCGCAGTCACGGTCTCTGGGCGTCGCGCCAGCACGAGGTCGCGCGACGGACCGAGGTAGCGGACCATACCGACGCCGGTACGCCACGCGGCCTCGACACCGAGCACCGCAGCTCCGGGGTATTCAGTCGATCCGGTGCGCAGCCCGACGACCCCGCGGGAATACTTGTCGTCTCCATCCGTTGGCATCCGAAGCACGCGCGCGACATCCGCACTCGACCATGTGACCACCTCGACCATGTCGCCACCCTATGACGCTGGAGCCTCAATGAGCCTGCTGTACACCCCCTATTCGATCCGCAACCTGACGGCGCGCAACCGCCTGTGGGTCGCACCGATGTGCCAATACAGCGCGATCGACGGGGTGCCGCAGGAGTGGCACTACACCCACCTCACGCAGTTCGCATCCGGCGGCGCGGGCATCGTCATGGCCGAGGCGACCGCTGTATCGGCGGAGGGTCGCATCTCGCCCGAAGACACCGGCATCTGGAACGACGAGCAGGTTCAGGCATGGGCGCCGATCGTCGCCGGCATCCGTTCGCGCGGCGCGCTCGCAGGCATCCAGTTGGCCCACGCGGGCCGCAAGGCCTCAACGTATTCGGGCTTCACCGACGATCACGGCTCTGTGCCAATCAAGAACGGCGGGTGGCAAACCGTTGCCCCGTCCGCCATCGCGTTCGAGGGCTACGACACTCCTGGCGCGCTCAATCTCGCCGGCATCGACAAGGTCGTCGCCGACTTCACCGCCGCCGCGCTGCGCTCGCTCGAGGCCGGGTTCCAGGTACTCGAGGTACACGCCGCACACGGCTACCTGCTGCACCAGTTCCTGTCGCCTCTGTCGAACCACCGCGAGGACGAGTACGGCGGGTCGCTCGAGAACCGCGCCCGCCTCCTGCTGCGCATCATCGATGCGGTGAGGGATGCCGCTGCCGACGCCGCCCTTTTCGTCCGGTTCTCGGGCACTGACTGGGCAGATGGCGGCTGGACGATCGAAGAGACCACTACCGTCGCCCGCTGGGCTGCCGACCGTGGAGCGGATTTCTTCGACATCTCCAGCGGCGGACTCGTCGCCCACCAGAAGATCACCACCGGCCCGGGCTATCAGGTCGCGCTGGCTGCCCACGTGCGGCGCGAAGCCGGCGTTGCCGTCAACGCGGTCGGACTCATCATCGACGGACCGCAGGCCGAGTCGATCCTCGCCGCGGGAGACGCCGACGCCATCATGTCGGGGCGCGAGTGGTTGCGCGACCCGCACTTTGGTCTCCGCGCCGCGCGCGAGCTCGATGAGCCGATCGACTACTGGCCGATCCAGTACGTGCGGGCAAGCCGCCGCCACTGAACCGAGCCGTCAGTAGCCGCGGCGGCGAGTGGCGTCCTGCACCTCGCCGACGAGCTCCTCGATCACGTCCTCGAGGAACAGCACACCGGTGGTCTCGCCCTCGGTCGTGCGCACCTGCGCGAGGTGGCGCCCCGCCCGGCGCATGAGCGCCAGCGCGTCCTCGAGGTCGGTCGATTCGAGCACGGGCACCATGTGGTGAATGCGCTTCGCCGGAATCGTGCGTACGACGTCGGTCGACGCATCCGGCCCCTCTGCGGCACGCAGCACATCTTTGAGGTGCACGTAGCCGACGGGCGCAGCATCCGCATTCACGATCACATAGCGCGAAAAACCGTGCTTGGCGACGGCCCGTTCGATCTCATCGGGCGTGGTCGAATCGGGCAACGTGACGAGCCCGGCAAGGGGCACCGCGATGTCTTTGGCCTTCTTGTCGGTGAACTCGAGCGCCGCCGAAAGCGTGCCGGCGAAATCATCGAGGACTCCCTCGATGCGTGACTGATTCACGATCGTCGCCACCTCATCGAGTGTGAAGGTCGACGCGGCCTCATCCTTCGGCTCGACCCCGAACAGCCGCAGTACGTGGTTGGCGATCCAGTTCAGTACTGCGATGACGGGGTAGAAGACCTTCGAGACCCACACGAGCGGGGTCGCGAGCATCAGGACAGCGCGGTCCGGAACCGAAAACGCGAGGTTCTTCGGCACCATCTCACCGAAGACCACGTGCAGGTACGACACGATCAGCAGGGCGATGATGAACGCGATGACGTCGACGGTGCCCTCGTCGAGGCCCGTGAGACCAAGGGGTTCAGCCAAGAGGTGGTGGATCGCAGGCTCAGAGACGTTCAAGATCAGCAGCGAACAGATCGTGATGCCCAACTGGCTCGTCGCGAGCATCAGCGTGGCGTGTTCCATTGCGTACAGGGCCGTCTTCGCCGAACGCATGCCCTTCTCGGCCAGCGGTTCGATCTGCGAGCGCTTCGCGGAAATGACCGCGAACTCTGCCCCGACGAAGAAGGCGTTGACGATCAGCAGGACGAACAGCCATGCAATTCCTGCCCAGTCGCTCATCGCTTCTGCCCCCCTTCGCTGGTCGTCGAGGCCGGCTCGGCGGCGCCCGGCATAGGCTTCGGCGTGAACGTCACACGATCCACACGGCGACCGGCCATGCGTTGGACCTCGATGGTGCCGTCTTCGATCTCGAGGGTGTCACCCTGCACAGGGATGCGCTCCAGCGTGCTCATGATGTAGCCGCCGATGGTGTCGTAGACATCACCCTCGGGAATGCGGATGCCGGTGCGATCGAGAAGCTCGTCGGGTCGAAGCTCGCCGGGGAAGACGATCGAGTCATTGCCGCGCACGATCCCCGCGCGCCGTCGATCGTGCTCATCGAGAACTTCTCCGACGATCTCCTCGACGAGGTCTTCGAGCGTGACCACGCCGGCGGTGCCGCCGTACTCATCGACGACGATCGCCATCTGGTAACCACGGGCGCGCAGTTCGCTGATGAGCACATCAAGATGCACAGCCTCCGGCACGCGGAGCGGTTCCGTGGCGAGGGCTGCGGCGGGCACATCTCGGCGGCGGTCACGGGGAACGCCGACGGCGGCCTTGAGGTGCACGATGCCGGTGATGTCGTCCATCGACTCGTCGTACACCGGAAAGCGACTGTGGCCGGTGCGCCGTGCGAGCTGGATCACGTCTTCGGCGGAGTCATCGGCGGCGAGCGCATGGATGCTGGGACGCGGCGTCATGACGTCGGCCGCGCTGAGTCGGGCAAAAGTGAGGCTGCGATCCAGGAGTGTGGCGGTGTCTTCTTCGAGCACGCCGGCGCTGGCTGAGCGACGGACGAGACTGGAGAGCTCTTCGGCGGTGCGGGCGCCGGACAGCTCTTCTTTCGGCTCGATCCCGATCGCACGCAGGACACCGTTGGCGCTGCCGTTGAGCACGGTGATCGCGGGGCGGAACACGAAGGTGAACGCCGTCTGGAACGGGATCACGAGCTTCGCGGTTTGACGAGGCACGGCAAGCGCGAAGTTCTTCGGCACGAGCTCGCCGAGGATCATCGAGAGGATCGTCGCAAGCGAGATCGCAATGATGACCGCCAGCGGGCTGATGAGACCTTCCGGCATCCCCCAGGCGGTGAACACGGGTCGGAGCAGGTTGGAGATCGCCGGTTCCATCGCGTAACCGGTCAGCAGCGTCGTGAGCGTGATGCCCAGCTGCGCGCTCGAAAGGTGCGTCGACGTGATCTTCAACGCGTTGATCGTCATCGACAGTCGCGACTCACCCGCATCGCGGCGTGATTCGAGATCGGCTCGGTCGAGGTTGACGAGGGCGAACTCACTCGCCACGAATAGGCCGGTGCCGATTGTCAGCAGAAGCCCCACGCCCAACATGATGTAGTCCATCACGCATCGCCCCCGATCAAGATCAGGGAGGGGTCGTGGGGCGGGCGTTTACTGGGAGGGTCGTCCATCGTCTGGCTATTCTACGCGAATGGATGCCTCGGTCCGCCGTGAGATCACCAGCTGACCGGTAGCGCCTTGCCCTCTTCGTAGCCCGCGGCGGACTGCAGGCCGACACGCGCGCGGTCGTGGAACTCGGCCACCGTCGCCGCGCCTGCGTAGGTGAACGACGACCGCACACCCGAGGTGATCATGTCGAGGAGGTCTTCCAGCGAGGGCCGCAGCGGGTCGAGATAGATCTTCGACGAGGAGATTCCCTCGGCGAACAGCTCCTTGCGCGCAAGTTCGTAAGGATCCAGGCGTCCGAACCGCTCGTGCACGGCCTTGGTCGACGCCATCCCCCACGACTCTTTGAACGCACGGCCCGAGGCATCCGTCTGCAACTCCCCCGGAGCCTCGATGGTTCCGGCGAACCACGAGCCGATCATCACCGAGGTTGCGCCGGCTGCGAGCGCGAGCGCGACGTCGCGCGGGTAGCGCACGCCGCCGTCCGCCCACACGTGAGCGCCCATGATGCGGGCGGCCTCCGCGGTCTCGAGCACGGCAGAGAACTGGGGACGACCGACAGCGGTCATCATGCGCGTCGTGCACATTGCACCCGGGCCTACGCCGACCTTCAAGATGTCGGCGCCCGCGGTGACGAGGTCGTGCACGCCTTCGGCGGTGACGATGTTTCCGGCAGCGATCGGGATGCCGAGGTCCAATTCCGAGACTGCGCGCAGGGCACGCATCATCCCCTCCTGGTGACCGTGCGCGGTGTCGAGCACCAGGACGTCCACTCCGGCAGAGGCAAGCGCCCTCGCCTTGGCGGCGACATCACCGTTGATCCCGACCGCGGCCGCAACGATGAGACGCCCGGAGGCATCCACTGCGGGGCGGTACAGGGTCGAGCGCAGGGCACTGCGGCGAGAGAGTGTGCCGACGAGGTGACCGTGGTGCAGAACGCAGACGGTTTCGGCGCCGGTTGCGACGATGAGGTCGAAGGCATGGCGTGCACTTTCGACGTCGTCAGCGTCGATGGATGCTGCGCGCCCCCGTGCGAGGTCACCCAGTCGAGCATCTGGCAAGGCTGTGGCGAGCCGTGTGGCCGGCACGACGCCGAGGATGGTGTCGATGCGTATGTCGTCGCCCGCGGCGGCGACAACGATCCCGTGGCCCTCTGTCGCAGGGAGCAGACGCGCGGCGTCGGCAACCGTTGCATCGGGGCCGAGGACGAGCGGCGTGTCCCAGGCGACCGGCTGGGACTTGACCCAGCGGATCGCCGCGTCGAGGTCTTGCAACGCCATGTCCTGCGGCAGAACGCCGAGCCCACCGCGACGGGCCAGAGTGGCCGCCAGGCGCGGCCCGGTGACGGAGTTCATGTTCGCAGACACCAACGGAATCGTGGCGTTCGAGCCGTCTCCGGGAGAGAGATCGACGTCCAAGCGACTCGTGATCGCCGACCTCCGGGGAACCAAGAACACATCCGAATAAGTCAGGTCGACGTTGGGCATCTCACCGTAGAACTCCATGTCACACAAGGGTAGTGACTGTAGCTGTGCGGTAAATGATCCAGATCTTTCTGTCTTCACGGACGTTCGAACCGGGTAGCCCGCGTCAGACTGGGCTACGCTTAAGAGTCGTGCGTGTGGGCACACGTGTCCCGCACGACACCCAGATCTTCACCGATGAAAGCAGGCGATTCAGCGTGTCGAGCCAGGTGACGGGCCTCGGGGTTTCGAACGAAGGAGAGTTCGGAGCTAACGAGTGGCTCGTCGAGGAGCTGTACGAGCAGTTCACCATCGACCCAAACTCCGTCGACAAGGCGTGGTGGCCCATTCTCCAGGACTACCGCCCCGTCGACACGACCGAGACAACGGCTCCGCCACCCGCGCCCGCCGAGTCGGTCACAGAGGCCGCACCGCCGAAGGTGGAAGAGCATCGCCCGGTGACTGCGCCGATCCCTGTCATCGGCGCACAGCCGGTCGCTCGGACGACGACCCGGCCCGCGTCCCCCCAGCCCATTCCCGCCCAGGCGCCGAACGTGGCGCCCTCTTCTTCAGACGATTCCGCCGAAGACGACAAAGTCACTGTCCTCAAGGGCATGCCCAAGGCCCTCGCGGCAAACATGGACGAATCGCTGACGGTACCGACCGCGACGAGCGTGCGCACGGTGCCCGCGAAGCTCATGATCGACAACCGCATCGTGATCAACAACCACATGTCGCGCACGCGCGGTGGAAAGGTGAGCTTCACCCACCTGATCGGATGGGCGCTCATCCGCGCTCTCAAAGAGTTCCCGAGCCAGAACGTCTTCTACGCCGAGGTCGACGGCAAGCCGTCGGTGGTCGCCCCCGCGCACATCAACCTCGGTATCGCCGTCGACATCCCCAAGCCCGATGGCACGCGTGCGCTTCTCGTTCCGAGCATCAAGCGCGCCGACACGCTCACCTTCGGTGAGTACCTCGCCTCTTACGAAGACATCATCGCCCGCGCCCGCGCCAACAAGCTGACGGCCGCGGACTTCCAGGGCACGACGATCTCGCTCACGAACCCGGGCGGCATCGGTACGGTCCATTCGGTTCCCCGCCTTATGAAGGGACAGGGCTGCATCGTTGGCGCTGGTGCCCTCGAGTACCCCGCCGAGTTCCAGGGCGCCAGCGAGAAGACGCTGAGCGAGCTGGCGATCGGCAAGACGATCACCCTCACCAGCACATACGACCACCGCGTGATCCAGGGCGCGGGGTCCGGCCAGTTCCTCAAGACAGTGCACGAGTTGCTCATCGGTCAGCGCAACTTCTACGAAGACATCTTCGCGGCTCTGCGCATTCCGTACGCGCCGATTCACTGGGGCAACGACATCAACGTCGACCTCGCCGAGCGCGTCGACAAGACCGCGCGCGTGCAGGAGCTCATCAACTCGTTCCGTGTGCGTGGCCACCTCATGGCCGACATCGACCCGCTCGAGTACGTTCAGCGCACGCACCCCGACCTCGAGATCGAGAACCACGGGCTCACCTTCTGGGACCTCGACCGCGAGTTCGTCACGGGCGGATTCGGCGGCAAGCGTCAGGCGAAGCTTCGCGACATCCTCGGCGTCCTTCGTGACTCCTACTGCCGCACTATCGGTGTCGAGTACATGCACATCCAGGACCCCGTGCAGCGCGCGTGGTTCCAGGAGAACATGGAGGTCAAGTACCAGAAGCCGAGCCACGACGAGCAGCTCCGCATCCTCGACAAGCTCAACCAGGCCGAGGCGTTCGAGACGTTCCTGCAGACGAAGTACGTCGGTCAGAAGCGCTTCAGCCTCGAGGGCGGCGAGTCGCTGATTCCTCTACTGGATGAAATCCTGCAGGGAACCGCCGAGGCTGGCCTGGATGGCGTCGCCATCGGTATGGCCCACCGCGGACGCCTCAACGTGCTCACGAACATCGCCGGCAAGACGTACGGCCAGGTCTTCCGCGAGTTCGAGGGCTCTGTCGCCATCGGTTCGAAGAGCGGCTCGGGCGATGTGAAGTATCACCTCGGCACGGAGGGCACCTTCGTCGACGACCGTGGCGCAGAGGTGCCGGTCTACCTCGCCGCAAACCCGTCTCACCTCGAGACCGTCGACGGCGTGCTCGAGGGCATCGTCCGCGCACGTCAGGATCGCAAGCCCATCGGCACGTTCTCGTGGCTGCCCCTCCTCGTCCACGGTGACGCGGCCTTCTCGGGCCAGGGCGTCGTCGTCGAGACTCTGCAGATGTCGCAACTGCGCGGCTACCGCACGGGCGGCACTATCCACGTCGTCGTCAACAACCAGGTCGGATTCACCACGACCCCGCAAGACGGCCGTTCCTCCGTGTACGCCACCGACGTCGCCAAGACCATTCAGGCGCCGATCCTGCACGTGAATGGCGATGACCCCGAGTCCGTGAACCGGGTAGCCCAGGTCGCCTTCGCGTACCGCGAGCGCTTCCACCGTGACGTCGTGATCGACCTCGTCTGTTACCGCCGTCGCGGGCACAACGAGGGTGATGACCCCTCGATGACGCAGCCGCTCATGACCAACCTCATCGAAGCTAAGCGCTCGGTGCGTCGTCTGTACACCGAGGCGCTCGTCGGTCGCGGTGATATCACCGAAGAAGAATACGAGCAGGCCAAGCGCGACTTCCAGAACCGGCTCGAGGTCGCGTTCACTGAAACGCATGCCGCCGAGACCGGGTCCAGCGATGTCGTCGAAGATGTCGACGACGTGATCGTGGTCGGCGCTCCTGAGACGACCGGTGTCTCGCGCGAAGTCGTTCAGCTGATCGGTGACACCTTCGTCAACAAGCCCGAAGGCTTCACGGTTCACACGAAGCTGCAGCAACTGCTCGACAAGCGTCACGACATGAGCCGCAACGGCGCGATCGACTGGTCGTTCGGTGAGTTGCTCGCCTTCGGTTCGCTCCTGCTCGAGAAGACGAACGTGCGTCTCGCCGGGCAGGACTCGCGACGCGGCACGTTCGTACAGCGTCACTCGGTCCTCCACGATCGCGCCAACGGCCAGGAGTGGATCCCGCTCTCGAACCTCAGCGCTGATCAGGGACGCTTCTGGGTCTACGACTCGTTCCTCAGCGAGTACGCGGCGATGGCGTTCGAGTACGGCTACTCGGTCGAACGGCCCGACTCCCTCGTCTTGTGGGAAGCCCAGTTCGGTGACTTCGCCAATGGAGCCCAGTCGGTCGTCGACGAGTACCTTTCGTCGGCTGACCAAAAGTGGGGTCAGCAGTCGAGCGTCGTGCTGCTCCTTCCCCACGGCTACGAGGGTCAGGGGCCCGACCACTCATCGGCCCGCATCGAGCGCTACCTGCAGATGTCCGCGCAAGACAACATGACCGTCGCGCGTCCGTCTACGCCCGCGTCGTATTTCCACTTGCTGCGGCGCCAGGCGTACGCCCGCCCGCGTCGCCCGCTGATCGTCTTCACCCCGAAGGCCATGCTGCGTCTGCGCGGAGCGACCAGCCCGGTGGATGACTTCCTCACCGGCAAGTTCGAGCCCGTGTTGGATGACGATCGCTCGCTCGACAAGGCCAGCGTCAAGCGGGTTCTGCTGCACTCGGGCAAAATCCACTGGGACCTCAAGGCCGAACTCGAGAAGAACCCGAACCCCGAGATCGCCTTGGTGCGCCTCGAGCAGTTTGCTCCGGCCCCAATCGACGAGCTCAACTCCGTGATCGACAGCTACCCGAACGCGCAGTTGGTGTGGGTTCAGGACGAGCCCGAGAACCAGGGCGCGTGGCCGTTCATCGCGCTCGAGGTCGTCAAGCACCTCCACGGTCGCACGATTCGTCGTGTCTCACGGCCGGCTGCAGCATCCACCGCGACGGGCTCGCCGAAGGTTCACGCGATCGAGCAGGCCAAGATCATGCAGAAGGCATTGACGCTCTAGCCCTGCTCCGTGTGGACGGGGCACGCGTGGGATCATGAATCCGCGCGTGCTCGTTCTTGCGCGCGCCTGTGATCTCGCCGTGGAGGATCCGCTCACATGAACGTCATGCTGCTGGCCAATCCTGCTGCGCGCGCGGGTGCGCGCACGGGAGCGGCAACGCAGGCGGCTGAGCGGCTGCGCGACCACGGAATCCGCACGACGATCATCAGCGGCGGCAGCGCCGAGGAATCCAGCGAGCTTCTACGCACCGCAGTCCGCCTCGGAACGGATGCGGTGGTCGTCGCGGGCGGCGACGGAACGGTGAACCTTGCCATCCAAGAGGTCGCGGGCACCGGCATCCCTCTCGGCGTCATTCCGGCGGGCACCGGCAACGATCTCGCCGCGACGGTGGGGCTGAAGGAACTCGACATCGCCTCGGCCGCCGAGGCGATCGCGGCGGGCGAGACGCGCACGATCGACCTGGCACGGGTGACTCGATCGGACGGGACGACCCGGTATTTCGGCACCGCGCTCGCGAGTGGGTTCGACTCGAAGGTGAACGACCGTGCGAACGCAATGCGCTGGCCGCGCGGCGGGTCGCGATACAACATCGCTATCCTGATCGAGTTCTTGACGCTGAAAGGCATCCCGTACGAAGTGGAGCTCGAGCTCGCGGACGGCACGCGGGAGCGCATCGCCCGGGACCTGGTCATGGCCACCGTGGGCAATGGCCGCACGTATGGTGGCGGCATCCCGATCTGTCCCGACGCCGATCCCGCCGACGGCCTGCTCGATGTCACGATCGTCCGCCCGGCAGGACGCCTGCACCTCCTGCGACTGCTCCCCCGCGTCTACAGAGGCACGCACACTACTGTGCCTGAGGTGTCGACCTACCGGGTGCGCTCCGCGCGTCTCTCATCGTCGGGCGTCACCGCGTATGCGGACGGTGACCCGATCGGAACGCTCCCGCTCACGGTCGATGTCGTGCCCAGCGCGTTGCGCGTGTTCGCGCCGCTGACTCCGAAGTCGGGTTAGACGCTTGCCCGCGCCTCGCGGAGCTTCGCCAGCACGAGGTCGCGAAGCTCTTCGGGAGCACTCTCTTTGCAGGCCCGGGCGACGACCTCAGTGAGTGTTCGCGCCACGTGCGCTTCGTCGGCGCATCCCTCGCAGTGCGCGAGGTGCTCTTCGATGTCGCCGCGCTCGGTCTTGCAGATCTCGTTGCGCAGGTACTCTTCGAGGTCCTTGCGGGCCTTGTCGCAGCCGCAGTCGGTCATTTCTTGGCTCCTGTTGCGGCAACGTCGATGCCGCGTTCCTTCGCGTAGTCGGCCAAGAGGTCACGCAGCATTCGTCTGCCACGGTGCAGACGGCTCATGACCGTGCCGATGGGGGTCTTCATGATGTCGGCGATCTCTTGATAGGCGAAGCCCTCGACGTCGGCGAGGTACACCGCCAAGCGGAAATCTTCGGGGATCGATTGCAGGGCGTCTTTGACGACGGATGCCGGCATGTGATCGATCGCTTCGGCCTCTGCCGACCGACTCGTTGTCGCGGTCGTCGACTCGGCGCCGCCGAGCTGCCAGTCTTCGAGGTCGTCGATCGTGCCCTGATACGGCTCGCGCTGCTTCTTGCGATAGGTGTTGATGTACGTGTTCGTAAGGATGCGGTAGAGCCAGGCCTTCAGGTTCGTGCCCTGGGTGAAGGTCTTCCACGAGGCGAAGGCCTTCACGAACGTTTCTTGCACGAGGTCTGCCGCGTCCGCAGGATTGCGGGTCATCCGCATTGCGGCCGCGTACAACTGGTCCATGAAGGGCAATGCCTGCTCTTCGAACTGGTCGCGGTTCTCTTGCGCCGTCTGCTCGCTCATCACGCGCCATTGTACGGCGCTGTCCTCAAGGCCCGCAGTGAGCTCTGCGAACGCCGCCTCGACCGTAGGGTCATGCACTGTTGCCGTCACTCGGGGTCGCCTCTCGCTCGATCACGGGGAAGTCATCCGCGGTCAGTCGCACACGGTCAGTAAAGTAGAACCCGATGACAGCCGAGCGGTATTCCCACATCCCTGCGAAGACTCCCCGCGGGGCCTGGGCCGCGCCCACCGCGACCGGCCCCCTGCGGGCAACTGTCACCGTGCCGGGGTCGAAGTCACTCACGAACCGCGAGTTGATCCTGGCTGCCCTCGCGGACTCGCCGAGCCGCCTCTCAGCACCCCTGCACTCGGATGACTCCGCCCGTATGGTCGATGCTCTCCGAGCCCTGGGAGTGGGCATCGAGCTTGTCGCGGGCACCGGCCGCTACGGTGACGACATCGTCGTGACACCGAAATGGCCACTCGGTGGTCAGGCCGTCGTCGATTGCGGGCAAGCCGGTACGGTGATGCGCTTCGTCGCTGCCCTCGGCGGCTTTGCTAAGGGTGACATCACCCTCACCGCACATGAAAGTGCCCTCCATCGTCCGATGGGCGCGATGATCAAGGCGCTCCGCGATGTCGGCGTCGACATCGACGATGGCGGTCACTGGGCGCTGCCGTTCACCGTGCGCGGGCACGGCCATGTGCGCGGCGGCGAAGTAGTGATGGATGCGGGCGCGTCCAGCCAGTTCGTCTCGGGCCTGCTGCTGGCTGCTCCGCGCTTCGATGTCGGTCTGCGCCTCATCCACTCGGGCGAGCGCCTGCCGAGCATCCCCCACATAGACATGACCGTCGAAGCACTCGCACACCGCGGAGTGCACGTCGAACGCCCAGCGCCCGGTGAGTGGGTGGTTCCCGCAGGCCCCATCCGCGGCAAAGACGTGGCGATTGAGCCCGACCTCTCCAACGCCGCACCGTTCCTCGGAGCGGCGATGATCGCCGGTGGCTCGGTCACGGTCACGGGCTGGCCCGTCCACTCCACGCAACCCGGCGCGATGCTCACCGACATCCTCACGCTCATGGGCGCCCGCGCCGTGCGCCGCGGCGGTGCCCTGACGGTCACCGCAGGCAGCCGCATCCAAGGCGTCGACCTCGACCTTTCGGCCGCAGGCGAACTGACCCCCACCATTTTCGCGCTGGCCGCATTCGCCGACGCACCGACCACGCTCTACGGCATCGGACACATCCGCGGCCACGAGACCGATCGCATCGCGGCACTGGTCGGCGAACTGCGTGGGCTCGGTGGCGAAGCGCACGAGCTCGAAGACGGCATTCGCATCGTTCCGCGTGAGTTGCACGGCGGCCGCTGGCGCGCCCACCACGATCACCGACTCGCGACCACCGGTGCGCTGGTCGGCCTGGCCGTGCCCGGCGTCGAGGTCGACGACATCGGCACCACTGCCAAAACCATGCCTGAGTTTCCGCAGTTGTGGCAGAAAATGCTCGCGGGCGATGGTGACACCGCGTCCCTTGCGCCGGAGGCGATGCAGGCATCGTGAGTTGGCTCGAACCGGACGACGACGATGATGACGAGTTCGACGAGTCGCAGGTGCGGATGCGTCCGAACCCCAAGGCGAACCGGCCGCGAACCAAGCGCAGGCCCGCCCATGCCGATGCACAGATAGCACGCGTCCTGGGCGTCGACCGTGGCCGGTACAACGTCCTGGTGGACGAGGACGGCCCCGACGAGCACACGATCCTGGCGGTGCGAGCACGGGAACTGCGCAAAATGCCGATCGTCACCGGCGACCGCGCACGCGTCGTCGGCGACACCACCGGCGACGACGGCACGCTGAGCCGCATCATCGGCATCGAAGAGCGTTCGTCGCTCCTACGACGGAGCGCCGACGACACCGATCAGGTCGAGAGGGTGATCGTCGCCAATGCGGACCAGATGCTCGTCGTCGTTGCCGCCGCAGACCCCGAGCCCCGCGCCCGACTCGTCGACCGCTACCTCGTTGCCGCACTCGATGCGGGGATGCGGCCCCTCCTCGTCGTGACCAAGACCGATCTCGCCGACCCCGCCGAGTTTCTCACTCACTTCGACGGCCTCGATCTCGAGGTCTTCACCAGCGCGCAGGAGGAGATGCCGCTCGAACGCGTGGGTGCAGCGCTCGTCGGCCACTCCACGGTCTTCGTCGGCCACTCGGGAGTTGGCAAGTCCACCCTCGTCAACGGACTCGTCCCCGAGGCGAAGCGGGCCACCGGACACGTCAACGAGGTGACCGGGCGAGGTCGTCACACCTCGAGCTCGACGGTCTCATACCGCTACCGAGGCTCGCAGGGTTCCGGCTGGGTCATCGATACTCCCGGCGTCCGTTCCTTCGGGCTCGGCCACGTCAATACGTCGAACATCCTGAAGGCCTTCACCGAACTCGACCTGATCGCCCAGGAGTGCCCGCGCGGATGCACGCATCTTGCGGACGCACCCGACTGCGCGCTCGTCGAGGCAGTCGCTGCGGGCCGACTCGGTCCGACCGGCGCCGCACGTCTGGACTCGATGCAGCGACTACTCCAAACCTTCGGCGAGAAGGCCGGAAATCAGACGAGCGGCGGCTGAGGCATCCGCCCGTTCTAGAGTGGAATCGTGACCACACTCGATATCGGCACCCCCGCTCCCGACTTCACGCTTCTGAACCAGGACGAGCAGCCCGTCAGCTTGTCGGCGCTGCGCGGCACGCCCGTCATCCTCTTCTTCTATCCCGAGGCTATGACCCCGGGCTGCACCACCGAAGCGTGCGACTTCCGCGACAGTCTCGTGCCGCTGCAGGCCGCCGGCTACACCGTGCTCGGCATCTCGCGCGATCTCCCCGAGAAGCTGCAGCGCTTCCGCGCGCGCGATGGGCTCACCTACGATCTGCTGAGCGACCCCGACCGCACGACTCACGAGGCGTACGGCGCCTGGGGCGAGAAGATGAACTACGGCAAGGTCGTCGAGGGCGTCATCCGCTCGACCTTCGTGGTGGACGCTGACGGCAACATCGCCCACGCTCTCTACAACGTTCGCGCCACCGGGCACGTCGCACGTGTGCGCGGCCTTCTTGAGGTCTGACGCGACCTAAAGGTTCTCGTGGGGGCTTTCGTGCGCGGATGCCTCACGCCCGGCGTCTCGCGCGACCAGAATCAGGAGCACGAAGGCGACCAGGGCGGGTGCCGCGATGAGCGCCGCGGTAAGCGGATGCGCGAAGTCCCCGGTAGCCGCGCCCAGCGCGACGGCCAGGATGAGGACCTGCGTGACGATCGCGCCCGACCGACCCCATGAACGACCGTTGTAGATCGCGACGGCGAAGGCCAAGACAGCGATGCCGCCGACCACAGTCAGGACGAGTAACGCCAGAGCGCTCGAGATCGACGCCGTATCACCCGTGACGACTGCCACGAGCTGCCAGCCGGCGAGAGCCAGAATCGCCGCTCCTTCCAGCCCCACGAGGATGGCCGCCCACGTCGCGATTGTCCTTGTCCGCATTCCCTACGATCTCCTCGAGTTCTGCCATCGGCTTTGTGTGAAACCTCATGCTGCGAAGGGAACGCACAGCAAGATCGGCAGAAACCTGTCTGCAATCCCTTGATCATGACCATGTGCTATGGGACGATTGATGAAGCCGTGTGCTCCCACACCGACGTGGGGCGAGCGTTCGCTCGCACTACCCACAGGGTACCGGACCCCGATTCGCGGGACCCATACGCCCGACTACTTCGCTACAAGGAGCACCACCATGGATTGGCGCGACAAAGCCGCCTGCCTCACTGTCGACCCCGAGCTGTTCTTCCCCGTGGGAAACACCGGCCCGGCCGTCGATCAGATCGAGAAGGCAAAGACCGTCTGCGCAACCTGCACGGTGACCGAGATCTGCCTGCAGTACGCTCTCGAATCCGGTCAGGACTCCGGAGTGTGGGGCGGTCTGTCCGAGGACGAGCGCCGCGCACTCAAGCGTCGCGCTGCGCGCGCTCGCCGCGCTTCCTGACGCGTCTCGCTAGGCACGCTCGCGGTCGATGTAGCGCAGGGGAATCTCGATCGTCACCTCTGTGCCACTACCGGTCGCGGTGTGCCAATCGATCGTGCCGCCCAGCTCACCCTGAATCAGGGTGCGCACGATCTGCGTACCCAGACCTCGGCCGACCTGTCCCTCGGGCAGCCCCACTCCGTTGTCACGGACGGTGACCTCGAGACGCTCGGCCGTGCGGTCGGCGATGATCTCGACCTCGCCCTCTTTGCCGGCGAGCCCGTGTTCGACGGCGTTCGTGACGAGCTCGGTGAGCGCGAGAGCGAGCGGTGTCGCGTACTCGCTCGGCAGTGTGCCGAAGCGCCCTGTGGTGCGCGTCTGTGCGCGCGTGGTGGGCGCAGCGGCGACTTCGGCGATCAACTTGAGCGCCCGGTCGAACACGTTGTCGAAGTCGACGTTCTGCGCGAGGCCCTCCGAGAGGGTGTCGTGCACCACCGCGATCGCTGAGACCCGGCGCATGGCCTGTGTGAGGGCTTCGCGCGCCTCGTCCGAGTGCGACCTGCGCGCCTGGATGCGCAGAAGCGAGGCGACCGTTTGGAGGTTGTTCTTCACCCGGTGGTGAATCTCGCGGATGGTCGCATCCTTCGTGATGAGTTCTTGCTCCTGGTGCCGGATCTCGGTGACGTCGCGGCACAACACAATCGCGCCGATCCGGTTGCCGTAGTCGCGGAGCGGGATCGTCCGCAGTGACACGGTCACCCCTCGCGCTTCTAGGTCGGCACGCCACGGGGCGCGCCCTGCGACCACGACTGGCAACGATTCGTCGAACTGACGGTTGTCCGGCAGCAACTCGGTGACGACTTCGACGAGCGACTCCCCCTCGAGTTCGTCTTCGAACCCGAGACGGTTGAAGGCCGAGAGCGCGTTCGGGCTCGCGAAGGTCGTGACCCCATCGACATCTAGGCGGATCAATCCGTCGGACGCGCGCGGGGCGCCACGGCGGGGAGAGGTGGGCGCGGAGAGGTCAGGGAACTCCCCCGACGCGATCATGCCGAACAGGTCGTCGGCACAGTCGTTGAACGTGATCTGCTGGCGGCTGGGGGTGCGCGTTTCACCGAGGTTGGTGTGACGCGTGAGCACGCCGATCGCCACCGCGGTCTCACCCTGACGCGCGCGCATGATCGGCACCGCGCGCACACGGGTGGGAGTCTCTTCGAACCAGTCCGGCGAAGCCGAGTCGACGATCTTGCCGCCCTGGAACGCATCGCGCACCTGAGTGCGCCACTGGGGCCTGACCCGATCACCGACGATGTCGCGGTAGAAGAGTGTTGCTGCGCCGCTCGGGCGGGTGTGCGCGACGGCGATGAAGGCGTCATCAGCCGTCGGCACCCAGATCACGATGTCGGCGAATGCGAGGTCTGCCAGAAGCTGACCGTCACCGGCGAGACGATGCAACCACTCGATGTCGGCCTCACTCGACCGGCCCTGGGCATTGACTAAATCACTGAGCGTCGACACCGTTCCAGCGTAGACGGAGCAGCCGTCCGCTCGATGCGGTCAGGCAGCCGCTTTCGAACGACGGATGCTGCGACCCGCCCGAGCAGGCACCGTCGCGGGTGCCGGAACAATCGCTTCACCGACGAAGCGGCGCAGCGCGAGGGTCACCGGGGACTTCGGTGCCACCTCGGCGATCGGACGCGCCGCCAGCAGCGCAGCATCGGCCGACCTCGGGTCTTGCGGCACGAACCAGACGTCGTCGATGCCGCCGAACCGGTCGAGGGTGCGCCGCACCTGGCCGCGGGCATCGATGCCGAGCGAGCCCGGTCGCAGGCGATTGGCGAGGACGGCGATGGGAGTGGCGCCGATAGTCGCGCGAAGCTCGGCGTGCGCGCGCAGGAAGCGTGACACTCCGATCGGATCAGCCCCCGCGACAGCGACCACCAGATCGGCCGCGCAGAGCGCCGCCAGCGTGGCGGCATTTCGGCGGGGTCCGTCCAGGTCCGAAACGATCTCTTCGTCGCGCTCCAGCGAGGCCGCCACATCGACCACAGTGAAGTCTGCCCATTCGCGGCATGCTGCGAGCGCTCCCGTCACGCGCGGTCCGGTGAGCTCTGGCCAACGGGACGGACGATTGAGCCCGGTGAGAACGTCGACGCCGTTCTTGCCGAGGGGTGTCGCGATGCGGGTGAGCTCACGCGGATCCAACCCGCCGAGGTCAGCCTGACGGCAGGCCGCGGCAAACCCCGGCCCCTCATCGGCGAGCCCCAGCGAGAGAGCGATCGAGGGCGAGTGGGTGTCAGCATCCACCAGCGCGACATGGCGTCCACCCCGCGCGAGTTCAACCGCGAGTTCGATCGCGATCGTTGAACGACCGGGCGCTCCCGCGGCACCCCACACCGCGATAATTGGGGGGCCGCCGTGGGTCACCCGCGCCTCCGGCAGTGGGGCGAGGGACGGCCCCCGCAGAAGAGCGTCGACGACTGCCCAGGCCTCGACATCGAGCGACAGCGGCTCTGCGAGACCGAACGCAGAGACGATGCGATCCGCAGCCGGCTCGCCCGCCAGGGGAACGATCCGCACGCCTGCGCGGTCGCACGCGCTCACGACTGCCGTCGTGGCGGACTCGCGATTCACCTCCAGCACGAGCACCTCTGCCTCAGCCAGTGCGCGCACGACCCGCTGTGCATCGTCACCGAGCATTCCGTCGACGGCTGCACGCGCGGGTACGGAGGCCTGCACCACCGCGAGCACGTCCATCCCCTCGCGCCGCAGGCCTGCGGCGATCTCGGCACCGCGGGGAGAGTCGACGGCGACGACGATCTTCATCTCGACGCCCCGATCGTGGGCACCACCGACAGAGCGGCCTGGTCAGCGATCGACCCGAGCACAGTCGCGACGTCAGCCCGAGCAATCACAAGTTCCAGCGTGGCGGCGGCGCCACCGATCATCGAGTCGTCGCGCGTGACGGCGACCACGGCGGCATCGGCGACGAGAATCCGCGGAACGTCGTACAGGCCGCGCTCGAGGAGGGGCGCTGACCACACTTCGACCACCGACCCCGCGTCGATCGATGCCGGCACGTCGACCGTGCTGCGCAGCACCACACTCGTAGTCTGTGCGAGTGCGGCTGCGCCCGTCGCGCTCGCTGGAACCAGCTCTCCCGCCTCGATCGTGCGCGTCGCAATGACGCCCTCGTCCAGCGATTCGGGCGACATGTAGGCACCGGCAAGCTGGCCGAGACCCACATCAACGATGCGGAGATCATCGCTGGTCAGCGCTTCACCCGGCACGATGGTGCGCGTCGCGGCGAAGGCGGGCGCCGTCTGTCGCGCGGCCGAAACAACGAACCACACGCCGGCGACCGACGCGACGATCAAGAGTAGTCCGAGGACGAAACGGGCGTCTCCCCAAGCGCGTCGGCGTGCAGGGCGAGGGGCATCCACAGCGGTCATGAGACCATCGTCACTCAGGAGCCGGAGATGGCCCGGAGGTTATCCACAGGGCCGAGGCGGTCCGGCCGCCTCCCCTGGGGTGCGGCCATAATGGTGGCATGCCCGAGATCCCGACCGCTGAGGTGCGCTTGCTGGCGCCCGCTCAGGCAGCCGAGATCCTCGGCGTATCGGTCGACGAGGTCATGACCCTCGTCCAGCGGGGTGAAGTGCGCGGCGTTCGCGTCGGTGCCCCGGCCCGCTGGCGCATCGAAGAAGCCAGCCTCGCCGAGTACCTCGATGCACAGGCAGAGATCGCCCGGCGCATGGCGCTGTGGAACGAGTCGCAGGAAGCGAGTTTCCCCGAACTCTGGGGCACCGGCCACATTCGTCACGGCGACTGACCGCATCTGCACTAAAGGGCTGCGTGACCGTCCAGGCGAATCCACGCCACCGCGGCGAACGGGACGACGCGAAAGCCCGTGACCGCGTCTGCACGACGCGGCGCACCGGGCTCGTGAAGCGCGATGTCGAAGTGATCCGCTCCGGCGCGATCGATGGTTCCGGCCAAGGCCTTGCCGCCGGCGAGGTGCACCACGACCGCCGTCCGGCGGCGCACCAGATCTCGAAGCGCGTAGCCGAAGGTCATGCGATCAGCCAACGGCGATCGAGTGTCATCCGGTCGTGCGCTGCGAAGGAGATCCGGATGCTGCATCCCGACGCCGATGAGCGAACCGAGTGGTGCGAGCATCGCGCCGCGACGACCCTCCGCAGGCTCAAGACCGACCCAATCGGCTCCGACACCCGAGACTTCGGCCACAACGATCATGCCGTCCGTGAATTCGAAGGTCGGTGAAGGCGTGGACCGATCGCGCTTCACCAACGCGACAAGACGCTCTCGGAGCACGACGCGCGAGAGCCGCAAACGCTCGGCTTCGGTGTCGAGCGCGGCGCGTTCGGCCTCCCATTCGGAGGCGAGTTGGTCTTCGAGATCGTCGAAGAATCTTTCCCAGCGCACCCACGCAGATTAGGCCAATCGTTACGAGTGGATCACGAGTTATCCACAGGTCGCCGACCGGTTCTTCCTGAGAGTTCGCCATGTGTTGTACTTCTGTCAAGACAACCCCCCTGTCGAGATAGGTAGCCATGGCAGCGCAGCCAGCGGGCAATTCCCGCGCATATCCCTACGGTGTGCACGAACTCTCCGAGTTCTTCGCACCTCAGCGGACTTCTTCGTCGTCACTCCCGGACCCCGAGCCGTTCCTCCGCAATCTCACGCGCGGGATCCTCGAGGTCTTCGCCGGTGTGCGAGAGGTCGACCAGCTCGCCCGCTGGCTCACCGAAGACGCATACCGCAAGCTCGTCACCCGAGCGAATCTCGCGACGCGAGCACGTTCAGCGCGCGGTGTGCCCGCCCGCCGCCCGGTGCACACGATCCTGTCGGTACACCAGTCCTCGCCTGCCGACGGCGTGATCGAGGCCACAGTGGTGGTGCAGGGCCCTGCCCGCACTCGCTCCGTGCCCATCCGGCTCGAAGGCATGGACGGGCGCTGGCGCGCGACGTCCCTCGCACTGCTCTAGAGAGCGTCACGACCCGGGCGGGTCGGCCCCAACGATGTGGCCGATCCACTCGACTGCGTCACGCTCTATTGGCGATACGAGGCGAGGAAATTTCCCAGTCGCTCAATCGCCTGGGTGAGCACCCGAGCCTCGGGCAGCGTGACGATGCGCACGTGGTCGTGGGTCGCCCAGTTGAACCCGGTCCCCTGCACGAGCAGAACGTGCTCGGCGACAAGGAAGTCGTACACGAACTTCGCGTCATCCCGGATTTCGTGGACCTCAGGATCGAACCTCGGGAACGCGTAAAGCGCACCCTGGGGCTTGACGCACGACACCCCGGGAATCGACTCCAAAGCCTCCCACGCAGCATCCCGCTGCTCATGCAGACGACCTGAGGGGCCGATGAGCGCGTCGATCGACTGCACACCGGAGAGCGCAGCCTGCACTGCGTGCTGAGCCGGCACATTCGGGCACAGCCGGGTGGAGGCCAGCAGCGTGATGCCCTCGAGGAAGCCTGCTGCGTGCGCTTTGGGTCCGGTGATCACGAGCCAGCCGGATCGGTAGCCGGCAACGCGATACGTCTTGGAGAGCCCGTTGAAGGTGAGCACGAGCAGATCCGGTGCGACCGAGGCCATCGGGATGTGCACCGCGTCATCGAAGAGGATCCGGTCGTAGATCTCGTCGGCGAGCACCAGCAGTGAGTGCTCGCGCGCGATCTCGGCAATGCCCTCGAGAACCTCACGTGAGTACACCGCCCCGGTCGGGTTGTTCGGGTTGATCACGACGATCGCTTTGGTGCGCGGCGTCACCTTCGCGCGGATGTCTTCGAGGTCGGGCTGCCAGCCGTTCTGCTCGTCGCTCAGGTAGTGCACGGGGTTGCCGCCTCCGAGGCTGGTCATCGCGGTCCACAGCGGATAGTCCGGCGCGGGGATCAGTACCTCATCACCCTCATCGAGGAGCGCCTGCATGACCATCGTGATCAACTCGGAGACGCCGTTGCCGAGGAAGACATCTTCGGGTCCGAACGGCGGGAAGGCTTCGTCCTGCTCGTAGCGGTACACCACCGCACGGCGAGCCGACATGATGCCGCGGCTGTCGCTGTACCCGTGCGCGTGCGGGATCGCCTCGATCATGTCGCGCACGATCTGGAACGGGGCCTCGAAACCGAACACCGCGGGGTTGCCCGTGTTCAGCTTCAGGATCGTGTGACCCTCGTTCTCAAGCCGATCGGCCTCGACCAGGGCCTGCCCGCGGATCTCGTAAAGAACATCCCGGAGCTTGCTGGACTGGTCGAGGGTGCGAAGCGGACTCATCGGATCAGGATATCCCCGGCCCGGCGAGGCCAATCGCCCGCGAGTGGCCCTTACTTCTTCTTGTCGGACGCGCGGCGCTGAGCGCGGTTCTGCGGAGCCTGAGTCGCCGCGGGGGACGAAGCATCCGTCCGCTGACCGAAAGCACCGCGCTGGGGTTCAGTCGCAGGAGCGGCAGGCACCTGCGCGGCCCCGGCTGCAGCAGCAGCCTGGCGGAGCTTCGACGTCGCCGCCTGCTGCACCTGACCGCGCTCGTTGCGCACCTCCACCTCGCCAGCGTCGTTGGCCGCGGTGTACTGCAGCCGCTGGGCATCCGCCGGAGCAGCACCCAAACCCTTCGCCTCGACCTGCGTGACAGCCTCACCGTCCTGGCGACGAACTTCAACCTCGAGGTTGTAGAGGTAGCCGACCGACTCTTCTTTGATCTGGCCCATCATCGACTGGAACATCGTGAAGCCCTCACGCTGATACTCGATCAGGGGGTCGCGCTGCGCCATTGCGCGCAGGCCGATGCCGTCCTTCAGGTAGTCCATCTCATAGAGGTGGTCGCGCCAGCGGCGGTCGAGCACCTGCAACACGACACGGCGCTCGAGCTCGCGAGTAGCCGCCGAGCCGAGGGTCTCTTCACGAGCGGCGTAAGCGATCGTGGCGTCTGAGAGGATCTCGCGCTTGAGGCCCTCCGAGGTGATTCCACCGCGACGGCCGGCGCCCTCGGCGACGACCTCGTCGATCGTGACGCTGACCGGGTACAGGGTCTTGAGCTCGGTCCAGAGCGCGTCGAAGTCCCAGCTCTCGGTGTGACCCGAGCCGGTGTGGTCGTCGATCACGGCGTTGATGGCGTCTTCGATGAAGTGGCCCACGCGGTCGGCGATGTCATCGCCCTCGAGAATGTGACGGCGGTCGGAGTAGATCGCCTCGCGCTGACGGTTGAGGACGTCGTCGTACTTGAGGACGTTCTTGCGGATCTCGGCGTTGCGCGACTCGACCTGGCTTTGCGCCGACTTGATCGCGCGGCTGACCATCGACGATTCGATCGCGACGTCGTCGGGGAAATTGGTGCGCGCGAGGATTGCCTCTGCCGCACCCGACTGGAACAAGCGCATGAGGTCATCGGTGAGCGAGAGGTAGAAGCGGCTCTCTCCGGGGTCACCCTGGCGACCCGAGCGTCCACGCAGCTGGTTGTCGATGCGGCGCGACTCGTGACGCTCGGTGCCGAGCACGTAGAGACCGCCAGCTTCGACGACCTTCTCAGATTCGCCGGCAACGACATCCTTCATCGACTGGTAGACGGCATCCCACTCCGCCTCGTAGTCGTCGGGAGTCTCGACCGGATCCAGGCCCTTGGTCTTCATTTCGGCCACCGCGAGGAACTCGGCGTTGCCGCCGAGCATGATGTCGGTACCGCGACCAGCCATGTTGGTGGCGACGGTGACCGCGCCCAGGCGACCGGCACGGGCGACGATCTCAGCCTCACGCGCGTGGTTCTTCGCATTGAGGACCTCGTGCTTGATGCCCTTCTTCGCGAGGAGGCGCGAGAGGTATTCGCTCTTCTCGACGCTGACCGTTCCGACGAGCACGGGCTGGCCGGTCTCGTGGCGACGCGCGATGTCTTCGACGACCTGCGCGAACTTGGCCTGCTCGTTCTTGTAGACGAGGTCGGACTGATCTTTGCGGATCATCGGCCGGTTGGTCGGAATCTGCACCACGCCCAGGTCGTAGGTCGACATGAACTCTGCCGCCTCGGTTTCGGCGGTACCGGTCATGCCGGCGAGCTTGCCGTAGAGGCGGAAGTAGTTCTGCAGGGTGACCGTGGCGAGCGTCTGGTTCTCGGCCTTGACCGGCACACTCTCTTTCGCCTCGATCGCCTGGTGGATTCCCTCGTTGTAGCGACGACCGGCCAGGATACGGCCGGTGTGCTCATCGACGATCATGACCTCGTCGTTGATGACGACGTAGTCGGTGTCGCGCTTGAAGAGGGCCAGTGCCTTGATGGAGTTGTTCAGGAACGAGATCAGCGGCGTGTTCGCCGATTCGTACAGGTTGTCGATGCCGAGGTAGTCCTCGACCTTTTCGATGCCGGGCTCGAGCACACCGATCGTGCGCTTCTTCTCGTCGACTTCGTAGTCCACGCCCGCTTCGAGCGACTGTGCGAGCTTCGCGAACTCGACAAACCAGCGGTTGGCCTCGCCCGAAGACGGGCCCGAAATGATGAGCGGCGTGCGGGCCTCGTCGATGAGGATCGAGTCGACCTCGTCGACGATGGCGAAGAAGTGGCCGCGCTGGACGAGATCTTCTTTGCGCCACGCCATGTTGTCGCGGAGGTAGTCGAAGCCGAACTCGTTGTTGGTGCCGTACGTGATGTCGGCGTCGTACTGCTGACGGCGCACCTCGGGGATCTGCCCCGCGGTGATCGTGCCGGTGGTCATGCCGAGTGCGCGATAGATGCGACCCATGAGTTCGGACTGGTACGACGCGAGGTAGTCGTTGACCGTCACGACGTGCACGCCCTTACCGGCGATCGCGTTGAGGTACACCGGGAACGCGCCGGTGAGCGTCTTGCCTTCACCGGTCTTCATCTCGGCGATGTTGCCGAGGTGAAGCGCCGCGCCACCCATGATCTGCACGTCGTACGCGCGCTGACCGATCGTGCGCTTCGCGGCTTCGCGAACAGCGGCGAACGCCTCGGGCATCAGCTGATCGAGGGACTCCCCCGCCTCGTGGCGCGCACGAAGTTCGACGGTTTCACTTCGGAGCTCTTCGTCGGTCAGGTGTGCGTAGTCCTCTTCGAGGGCGCCTACAGCTTTCACGACCTGCTGCAAGCGCCGGAGGATACGTCCTTCTCCGGCGCGGAGCAGTTTCTCGAGCGGGTTGGCCACGGACGATCTCCATCTTTCGAGTGCGGCGCGAAAACGGCGCCGATGCCGCCTGGCACAGAGTCCAGGCATACCCGCCTATGTTACCCGCCCGTGATCTTGGAGTGGGCTGAGTGTGGATGGGTGTGGATTTTGGGTATGTATATACTCCGAAACTACATACGTGACATGCACAGGAGACGACGATGTCGGTCAGACAGAGCTTGTTGGCGATCCTCGATCAGGGACCTTGCTACGGCTATCAGCTACGCACCGAGTTCGACCGGCGCACAGGGTCGACCTGGCCACTGAACGTCGGGCAGATCTACAACACCCTTGATCGTCTCGAGCGCGACGGACTGGTCACGAGGGGTGACGTTGACGCGCAGGGTCACGTCTACTGGCAGATCACTGATGCCGGCACCGCCGAAGTCCGCGACTGGTGGCGTTCCCCGGTGCAACGCAGTGCCGGGAGCCGCGACGAACTCGCGATCAAGCTCGCGGTGGCAGCGACCCTGCCGGGAGTGGACGTCGCTGGGGTCATACAGTCGCAGCGCCTTGCCTCGACTGCACGCCTCACGTCGCTGCAGGCCGCCAGCGCCGCCGATCCCGAGCCGGAGAGCGCAGAACAGCTCGTGCGCGCACTCGTGACAGATTCCATGACTTTCTCCGTCGACGCCGAGCTTCGCTGGCTCAATCACATCGAACAGCGCCTTGCTCAGCATCCTGCGCGCTCAATGGCTCTGGAACTGGCAACTGGGCGACCCAAACGCGGCAGGCCGGGCCGCGCCGCCTAGCGCGTCCTGTCGTCGCACAGGCGGCACCCAGTACCCTGAAGCGTGACCGAAACCGACACTCCGATCGAGGTCGAGGCTCCGCAGGAGCCCGCCGCGATGACGTTCGCAGACCTCGGACTCGGAGAGTCTGTGCTCAAGGCGCTCCGCGACGTGGGCTACGAGACCCCCTCGGCGATCCAGGCGGCAACGATTCCGACCCTGCTCGCGGGGCGCGACGTCGTGGGGCTTGCCCAGACCGGAACGGGTAAGACCGCAGCGTTTGCGCTGCCGATCCTCGACCAGCTCGACGTGTCGCAGAAGACGCCGCAGGCGCTTGTCCTCGCGCCGACGCGCGAGCTCGCCCTGCAGGTGTGCGAGGCGTTTGAGAAGTACGCCTCACACACGAAGGGCGTGCACGTCCTGCCGATCTACGGCGGACAGGGCTACGGCGTACAACTGTCGGCCCTGCGCCGCGGTGTGCACATCATCGTCGGCACCCCGGGTCGCATCATGGACCACCTCGCCAAGGGCACGCTCGATTTGACCGAGCTCAAGTTCCTCGTCCTCGACGAGGCCGACGAGATGCTGAAGATGGGTTTTGCGGAGGACGTCGAGACGATCCTCGCCGACACCCCGTCCACGAAGCAGGTCGCACTGTTCTCGGCGACCATGCCTTCGACCATCCGCCGCATGTCGCAGCAATACCTCAACGACCCCGAAGAGATCACGGTCAAGACCAAGACCACCACGTCTTCGACGATCACCCAGCGCTACCTGATCGTGTCGTTCCAGCAGAAGATGGATGCCCTCACCCGCATCCTCGAGGTCGAGAACTTCGAAGGCATGATCATCTTCGGCCGCACCAAGAGCGTGACCGAAGAGATCGCCGAGAAGCTCCGCGCGCGCGGGTATTCCGCCGCCGCCATCAACGGTGACGTCGCTCAGCCGGTACGCGAGAAGACGGTCAACCAGCTGAAGTCGGGAAAGCTCGACATCCTCGTTGCCACCGACGTCGCCGCCCGCGGGCTCGACGTCGAGCGCATCTCGCACGTCGTGAACTTCGACATCCCGACCGACACCGAGTCGTACGTGCATCGCGTCGGTCGCACAGGACGCGCCGGCCGCTCGGGCGCGGCCATCAGTTTCGTCACTCCACGCGAGCGCGGACTGGTCTCAGCCATCGAACGCGCCACCCGCCAGCCGCTCACCCAGATGCAGCTGCCGAGCGTCGACGACGTGAATGTGACCCGCCTGGCGCGCTTCGACGACCGCATCACCGCCGCGCTCGGTCAGAGCGAGCGCATCGACGGATTCCGCGACGTGATTGCCCACTACGTCCGCAACCACGACGTGCCCGAGGTGGATGTGGCGGCCGCTCTCGCCGTCGTCGCCCAGGGCGAGTCGCCCCTGTTGCTCGAGCCCGACCTTGCACGCCCGGTCTACGAGCGTCGCGAACGCGATGACCGGTCCGACCGCGGCGACCGCCCGGGTCGGTTCGACCGCGATGACCGCGGCGAGCGTCCCGAACGTCGCCCGCGCACCCCCGGCGCGAACATGTCCACTTACCGCATCGCGGTGGGCAAGCGTCACCGCGTCGAGCCCCGTCAGATCGTCGGCGCGCTCGCCAACGAGGGGGGCTTCAGCCGCGGCGACTTCGGCGCGATCCAGATTCGCCCCGACTTCTCGCTCGTCGAACTCCCGTCGAACCTGCCCCGCGAGACCTTCGACCGCCTGGCCGAGACCCGCATTTCGGGCAAGCTCATCGAACTGCGCCTCGACACCGGCGCCCCCGGTCGAGGCAAGCGCGATGACGACCGACCGCCGCGCAAGCCCCGGCACACATCCAGCGACCAGCACTGACGGCCGCTCGTGTGATCGCCGTGCGCGAACGCGGGCCCGGCGGGCCCCGCGTGCACAGCTTGCGCACGGACGCCGACCATAGGATCGATACATGGCTGGATTCTGGGGCAAACGTAAGCGCGACGAAGCACTCGAGGCTCAGGATGACGACCTTGCACGGCGGGCACGCTCAGCTCTCGTCGCCGCCGACGAGCGCATCCGAGTAACCACCGACGAACTCGCCTTCGCCGAAGCAGAACTGGGCAACGAGCCCACGCAAGATCTTCGTGACGCACTGACCGCGGTGCGGACGCATCTCGCCGAGGCGTTCCACCTGAACCAGCTGAACCACGACGAGATCCCCGACACCGCCGAAGAGTTGCGGACGCGACACGCGCGCATCGTCCAGTTGTGCGAATGGGCCCAAGAGTTGCTCGATGACCGCACCGAAGCCCTCGCCGCGCCCATCGAGCGCGCACGCCGCGGTCCCGAGATCATCGCCGGTGTGCGGGCGGATGCTGCGCGCCAGCGTGCGCGCCTCCCCCACGCCCGCGACACCCTCGCCCGCCTGCGGGCGCGATACAGCGCAGAAGCGATGCAGCGCGTCGAAGCGAACCCGGCAGAGGCCGAGCAGCTCATCGGCTTCGCCGAGCACAGCGCCGGAATCTCGGAGCGTCGTCGCGAAGCCGGGCAACGCGAGCAGGCGAACCTCGCCCTCGAAGCCGCCACCGAAGCTTCCCGCCGCGCGGGTGCCCTGCTCGAGGCCGTCGAGACGTTCGAAGTCGAGGCGCTCCGCGCCGAGTCGACGCTGTCGGCGATCATCGAGGATTCCCGCGAAGACCTGGTGGTGGCTATGCGCGAGCCCGCGAACCCCGGTGTGACCGCGGCCATCGTCGCGCTTCACGAGGCCTTGGCGGCGCTGCCCGCCGCTGGGGTCAACACCGACCCGTTCACGCTCCTCACGCGACTCCGCGAAGCGAACACCGGACTGGATGCCGCGATCGCGGCCGCGCGGGAGCGCGCAGCCCGCGTCATCCCCCCGCTCGAACACGTCCGCCACTCGATCGACGACGCCGACCGCCAACTCGCCGTCGTCCGCGACGTAATCGCCGGACACCGGGGCTGGATCGGCTCAGACGCGCGCACACGCCTCGCCGAGGCCGAGCGGATCCGCATCGATCTCGACCGCTACCTCGGCACCTCGGCCGCCGCCGCGACGACGATCGACGAAGACCACCGCGACCAGGCCATGGCGATGGCCCGCCGCGTCGGGTTCCTCGCCAGTGAGGCCCTCCAGCTCGCTCAGCGCGACATCGACTCTTCCCGCCCGCAAGACCAGAACTGGGGCGGACCGCAGCAGCAGGGCTGGGGCGGCGGTCGGCGCGGCGGTGGCGGGAACGACCTCATGGGCGGCATCCTCGGCGGTCTCGTGATCGGCAGCCTGCTGGACGGCATGTTCGACTGACGAACGTCGGTATCAAACGACGGATGCCGCGGCCTGTGCGGGTGAGAACCCGGGGCCGCGGCATCCGTTCGTTCGAAAGCTTTCGCGCTAGGCAGCGCCCTCTTCAGGAGCCGTCTGGGTCGTGAGCGAAATCACACCGTAGTCCCAGCCCTTGCGGCGATAAACCACGCTCGGGTGGTCAGTGCGCGCGTCGATGAAGAGGAAGAAGTCGTGCCCGACCAGCTCCATACGGTCGACGGCGTCTTCGACGCTCATCCACTCGGGACCGAACTCCTTCGTGCGGATGACGACCGGCGAGTAGTCCGCCTCTTCTTCGTTGCCGGTGATGATCGGAATCTCGCCCGTGCGGACTGCGCGTAGCGCTTCGGCCGAGGCCGGCTGCACGTCAACGCCCGAAATCGATCCGGTCTCTTTGTCGAGTCGCGCACCGCGCGGGTGCTTGCGCGCATCCACTCGCTTGTCTTTCGCACGCCGCAGTTGCTCACAGAGCTTGTCGACGGCGAGATCGAGCGCGACGAACTTGTCGCCGTCGACGGCCTCGGCACGCACGATCGGGCCCTTGCCCGTCAACGTCAGCTCGACCGTCTCGTCCTCGACGCGTCCGTTGTGGTACGCGCGGTGGGTCACCTTGATGTCGAGACGTTGTGCGCGCGGAGCCAGGTGCTCGATGCGTACGACCTTCTCGTCAACCACGCCGCGAAAACGATCAGACACGCTGACGCCCACGCCGACAATGTTGGTTTCCATCCTTGACCTCCTTGTTCCGGTCCACCCGGTCAAGGGCGGACCATCAGTCGCCTTGTCTTGCCCACGCTAGCCCCGCGCAGGTCCTGTGTCACGCGCGAGTTTCAGATGTGTCGGCCGAATGTTCACTCTGTCGTTGATTTCGCCTGGGGGTCGCAGCGATAGTGACTGCTCCGATCACGAGCGCCCCACCTGCTGTGAGGGCCCGCACCGCCTCCTCTATGGTCGCTCCGGTGGTGAGGACGTCGTCGAGCACGATGACGCGGCGGGATGCAGCATCCCGAGCGAGAAGACTGCCTGCAACGTTCGCCCGCCGATCGGCGAGATCGAGACCGCGTTGATCAGCGGTCTGCCGCCGCACGCGCAGCAGCCGTTCGGAGGGGAGACCCGCGCGCCCGGCCACCAGTTCGGCAACGCGAAACCCCCGACGACGAAACGATGCGCGCGAGGTGGGGATGGGAACCAGGGTGCCGCCACCCGCCCGTTCGACCGCGGATCGCAGTGCGGGAGCGAGATCGCGCGCGAGACCCGTGCGGGATTCTTCTTTCAGCGCCCGAATCGCGCGTGCAGGTACCCCCTCGAACCGAAGCCCGCTCCACACCGTGACGGACGCGAGGTCGCGCCGCACGGGCGCTGGCCGGAGGCACTCACTACAGGCCGCACAGAGCGCGATGTCGGGCTCGTCACACCCGGCGCACACCACCGGCAGCACGAGCGCGAGCGCGTCGGCGAACGCGCCACGCACGATGGTCGACAGATCGGCGGATGCTTCCATCCGACCAGCGTCGTCGTCCGAGCGAGAGACGCAACCCGCTCCGCGCGAATCGGTGGACAGTTGCTCCCCCATGCTTGCTGGGGAGAAGAAGACACTACTCCGGCATGCCCTGCTGGGTGGCGAGCACCAGCACATCCGAAACGGTCTCTTGCCAGTTTGCTCCGCGCTTGACGTAGATCTTGCCGTCCGCCCCGCGAAGGCGAACGCTCGAGATGTTGCTTCCGCCGGCGATCGAGGTGACGCCGTCGGGGCCTGCCGCGGGCGCTCCGGGACCTCCGATCAGCTGTTCCAGGACCAGCGTTGACTCCGCGTCGCTCGAAAGAACACCGACCGTGGTGTCATCGAGCCAGGCCAGCCCGACCCCCGTTCCGACAACCGCCCCCAGCAGGATCGGATCGCTCAGCCGGGTCGGCGCCATCATGTCAGGTCCGCGGACGACACCGGCGATCCACACCGCCGTGCGGCCCCCCGAGGTGACAAGGGCTGCGATGCGGGCGCCGTCTCTCGAGACCACCATGGCGTCGATGTGCGTCGCGTCTGGCCACGCTTCGGCGATCTGGATGACACGACCGTCGGGAAGACGCGCAATCACGGATTGGGGATTCGACCTCGGCACACTCCAGATGACACCCTGCGGGTCGATGGACGGGTCAACGAGGTCCGCACGCGAGTCGACCTCTGCGAGCGAACCGTCGGCGCCGACGCGGACCGAGGTGCCTTCGGTCAAACGGACGGCAGCAGCATCCCGATTCGGCGACACTTGCACCGCAGCAGCCGGCACACCGTCCATGGCCTCCGATAGACCCGGGATGCTCGAAAGGTCGTCCCCGACCAAGAATCCGAATCCCTGCTCGATTTGCACGAGGGGTGGTCCCGTCACCGTCGTGCGACGGGTGATCACGGTCTCGGCGCTCAGCGATGCGTTGCCGACAAGCATGTCGACTGACGTGATCCCTGCACCAGCGAGGCTCGCTTCGAGCTGGGTTTGCATGCGATTGAGCGCCGTCTGGTCGACCCCGCCCGCTTCGTTGCTCAGGGTGACCTCTGCCCGACCCGACGCGACCGGGACGGCGGGACTCGCCGTCACCTCGTCGGGAAAGGCCGTTCCGACAGACTCCGCGAGCCACTCACTGCGGGGTTTGTTCACCAGAGCATCGGTGATGCGCGTCGCGATGTTCGTCGTCGCGAACCATCGAACGTCGGGCACGAGGTACGTCCACGTCGGATCGAAGTACATCAGGGAGTATTTGCGGAACACGCTCGTGAAGACATCCCGATCGAGCACGATGCCGTCGGGTGCATCGGTGATGCGCCACTCGCCGTCGCTTTGGAGGGCAAGTTCGAAAGGCAGCGGGGTCGTGCCGCCTTCGCTGGGTTCGTAGGCGCCGCGATCATCGACGGTGGCGACCGTCGCCACCGTCATCGTCACGCTGTCGCTGTCGACCGCCGACGGATCGCGTTCGCTGGAGACGTCGATGATCACGCCCGCATTCGGATTCCACTCCGTCCCCGGCGCCAAGAACTCGAACGCGCGAGACCATCCACCGGCTGGTCCGGAACCGGCACGGATGAATCCCTCGACGATCTCTTCGGGCGTGGCGCCCGGTTGGGGACGGTCGGGGATGAACGACAGGTCGGGCGCGCCCCCCTCCTCATTCGCCGAGAGACCCTCATTGACCGGCCCGCTCGAGGGCAGCCCGGCACACGCCGACAGGACGATCGCGGACAGTGCGGCGAGCGCAGAGATCAGGATGCCGCGACGCCGCCTCATGACAGGCCCCGCACATCGATCGGCTGCGTGAGGCCCAGGTCTGGCGCGCCCGTGACGGAGTCGTCACCGGGATCGAGGGGAATGGGTGAGGGCGCGGTGAGGTGCCGTCCGTTGCGCGGAAGGGTCAGTACGAAGTTCGTGCCGCGTCCGAGCGCTGACCACACGGCCAGCTCGCCGCCGTGGAGGCGCGCATCGCCGAGGGCGATCGAGAGCCCCAGTCCGGTCCCCCCGATCGTGCGCTTGCGGGAGGGATCCGCGCGCCAGAAACGATCGAACACGCGCTCGGCGTCTTCGACCCGCATGCCCAAGCCGTAGTCGCGCACTCCGAGCGCGATCGCCTGCTGGTCACTGTCGACCGTCACGACGATGGGCCTGCCCTCACCGTGCTCGATCGCGTTACCGAGCAGGTTGCGGACGATCCGTCGCACGCGCCGCGGGTCCATGTCGACGGGCGAGTACCCACCCGGTGCGACGAGGCGCACATCGGTGCCGTGCTGCTCGGCGAGCTGCTCCATCGACGCGATCACGTCCTCCGCCAGATGCGCCAGGGACGTTGCTTCGAGCTCGAGTTGCACAGACCCGGCGTCGTAGCGGCTGATCTCGAGGAGGTCGGTGAGAAGCGTCTCGAACCGCTGAACCTGGTTGTTGAGCAGCTCGGCGGCTCGGGCGGTCGCCGGATCGAAGTCGTCGCGCTGGTCATTGATCATGTCCGCTGCCAGACGGATGGTCGTCAGCGGAGTGCGCAACTCATGCGAGACATCCGAGACGAAGCGCTGTTGAACGAGAGAAAGGTCAGCAAGTTCCTTGATCTGCGACTCGATGCTGTCTGCCATGGCGTTGAACGAACGACCCAGCGTGGCGAGTTCGTCTTCACCGCGCACGGGCAGGCGCACATCCAATTGACCGGCGGCGAGCTTCGCGCTGGTCTCGGCCGCCTCGCCGATCGGTGTGGTGACCGAACGAAGGACGAACCACGCGATGCCGCCGATGAGCAGGATCAGCGCGATGCCCACGACCCACAGCGTGCCGTAGATGAAGCCGAGGGTTTGGGATGCTGCGCCGAGATCGAACGCGAGGTACAGCGCGTAAGCACCGACCTCGGGCACCTGCAGCTGTTGACCGACCATGATCCCCGGAATTGAGCTTCCGTCCGAGCCTGTGAGCGCGACCGACTGCCAGCGCTGTTGATCGGGTGACTGCGCGACCTGTTCTTGGAGCTCATCAGTGATCGCTCCCTCGATCTGCGGATCGCCAAGAATGAAGTTCTGCGGAGCGATGGGAGAAGGAGTGGTCTCGATGCGGAAGCCCGCGGCGAAGTAGCTGGAGGCCTGCTGGGCGAGCTTCGTGTTGACGTCCGACATGAGCGCTTGGAGCTGCTGGGCGTTTCCTTGCACCTCCGCCGAATCGAGCGTCTGTTGAGCGATCGCTGTTGCGCGGCGGGAGTCGGCGAGGACTTGATCCTTGCGCGAGGTGAAGAGGTCGTCCTGCACCGAGATCGCCATCCACAGACACGCGATCAGCACCGCAAGCGCGGTCAACGCGAGCGTGACGAGAATCGTCCGAAATTTCAGCGACCGACGCCACAGGCTCGCCAAGTTCTCGGGCCACGACCTCCAATCGCGCAGACGAAGGAGCGAGGTCCGGGATGCCGCGCCTTTGGCGCCTCCCGTTGACACAGTCTTCTCAGACGACGGCACCAGCGCGGTAGCCGACCCCACGCACAGTGGTCACGATCTTGGGATTATCGGGGTCGAGCTCGACCTTGGCCCGCAGGCGCTGGACATGCACGTTCACCAGTCGGGTGTCGGCCTTGTAGTGGTAACCCCACACCTGCTCGAGGAGCATTTCACGCGAGAACACCTGCTGCGGCTTGGATGCGAGCGCGACGAGCAGTTCGAACTCGAGCGGCGTGAGCGCGATCGGAGTCTCGCCCCGACGCACCTCGTGGGCAGCGACATCCACCGTGAGATCCCCCACGCGTTGCACGTCGCCGGTCGAGGCTGCAACCGGGCGCAGACGCGTGCGGATACGCGCGACGAGCTCTTTCGGGTTGAAGGGCTTGACGATGTAGTCGTCGGCGCCCACCTCGAGTCCGCGGACGACATCGGCGGTGTCGGTGCGGGCCGTGAGCATGATGATCGGCACGCCCGACTCCGCACGCATGCGACGGCAGATCTCGATGCCGTCCATCCCAGGGAGCATGAGGTCGAGCAGGACGAGGTCAGGTCGCTCGGCACGCCATACATCGACCGCCTTGGCGCCGTCGGCGCAGAAGACGGTGTCGAAGCCCTCCGTGCGCAGCACGATGCCGATCATCTCGGCGAGGGCGGTGTCGTCGTCGACTACCAGGATTCGTGAAGTCATTGAAACGCGATCGTCCTTTGCGTAAGGCAACGGGCACCACTGGTCGCGGCATCCCCATGCGTTTACACAGAGTAATGGACGTGGCTGTACGCACACCTAATATGCCGCGCAGAGCACGTCCGAGGCGATATGACACGATAGTCATCCAGCCCGATCGGGCTCGACCCGCAAGGAGGCCCCGCGTGACCGCCTATCCGGCATGGACACCGGCATCCCGTCCGGGGATCATCCCCCTGCATCCGCTCGGCTTCGGCACGATCCTCGGCCGTTCGTTCGTCGCGTTGCGCCAGAACCCGCGGGTCCTGCTCGGGTTCGCCCTCATCGTCCAGACGGTCACGTACATCGTCGTCCTCGTTGCCATCGGCGGCGTGGCGTGGGCGAGCTTCTCGCGTCTGGACACTCTGCAACCCGGCTCGGATGACTTCAACACCGTCATGGCGGGGTCTGTTGCCATCACCTCGATCGCCGGCTTGATCCTCGGCCTCCTCGCCGGCGCAATGGGCACGATCGTCCAGGCGGTCGTGGTCACCGAGGTCACCCACGCGGCCGTGGCCGAGAAGCTCCCCTTGGGTGCGCTGTGGGGTCAGGTCAAGCCCATCGTGTGGCGCCTCATCGGCTATGCCATCCTTCTGACTCTCGCCGTGGTCGCCCTCGTCGTGGTTGTCGGTGGCGCACTGGTGGCCATCGCGCTCGTTGCGGCGCCCGTTGCCGTATTGGCGAGCGTGTTGCTCGTGTTCGCCGCGATCCCGCTCGTCTGGTGGCTGACGGTCAAGCTGTTGCTCGCCCCGGCTGCGATCATCGTCGAAGGAGCAACCATCGGCGGTGCCATCCGGCGGTCCTGGACCCTCATCCGCGGACGATTCTGGTCATCGCTCGGCGTGATCTTTCTGATCTCGATGATCTTCGGCGCTGTCGGTCAGGTCATCGGGCTGCCGTTCACCTTCTTGACCAGCGGACTGACCTCGATCATCTCGCCCACGGGAGATCCCGACACCACGGCGATCATCACGATCATCGTGTCGCTCGGGGTCACCTATGCCGCGCTGTTGCTGATTCAATCGATCGCCGTCGTCGTGCAGTCCACCGCGACCGCATTGATCTACATCGACTGCCGGATGCGCCGCGAGGGCCTCGATCTCGATCTCTTGGCCTACGTCGAGCGACGGGATGCCGGGACCACCGGCCTCGCGAACCCCTATCGAGAGCACATCGGTCGCGAGATCGTACGGTCGGGCTACGCCCAGCAGGGCTACCCCCAGCCTGCGTACGCCCAGCAGGGCTACCCCCAGCCTGCGTACCCACAGAAGGGCTACCCCCAACAGGCATACCCGCCGCAGCCCGGCTATCCGCAATCTGGGTTCCCGACGCCGGGCGGATACCCGCAGCAACCGCCGTACGCCCCTGCCCAGGCTCCGCAGCAGCCGCCACGCCCGACACTGCCGACCGAACAGGCATCGCCCACGACGTGGGCCGCGCCCGGTGGAGCCCGTGATCAGACCGATCCCGACTCGCCGTGGTCGTGAGCCCGTTCCGGTCGTGGTCTGCCGAGGTCGCTCCGCTCATCCCGGACGGCGACGAGGCGCGCCGCTGGGCTGAGGAAGAGCTCGCCGACCCGGTCTACGACATCGCCGAGCCCACGACCTTCGACCGGATCGCGCGCGCGGTGGGTGACTTCATCAGCGGGCTGTTCTCCTCTGAGCCGTCCGCGGAGTGGGGCACGACGCTCGCGCTGATCGCCGCGTGCATCGTGATCGCCCTCATCGTCATCGCCTTCGTGATCTGGGGCGTTCCCCGCTCCATCCGGCGCGCACCCCGTGCTCTCGGAGAACTGTTCGGCGAAGCCGAAGAGCGTTCGGCCGATGAGCTGCGGCGGGTGGCAGCATCCCACGCGGCAAAGTCGGAATGGGACGCCGCGATCATCGTGCGTATGCGTGCTCTTGCACGCTCGACCGCCGAGCGCGCGGTCGTTCGCACGCCACCGGGAGCAACCGTGCACAGCTTCGCCCGCTCCGCGGCGAAGGTCTTTCCTGCCTCGGCCACCGACCTCGAGACGGCCGCCTCGATCTTCGACGACGTCCGCTACCTGCGCCGTCCCGGATCCGGCGAACTGTACGAACAAGTCGCGGGTCTCGACCGCACGATCGCGGCGGCGCGACCGCGTGAGACCGAACCAGTCGGTGCCAGCCGATGACGATCGCACCGAGCCGGGCCCCGGAGGTGGACGTGGCGCCCTCGCGTCCTCGCCGAGTCCTGCTCTGGGTCGGCATCGCGATCGCAATTCTGGTGGTCGGGGCAGTCGGTGCCTCCCTCTCCAACCTCGGTAGTTTCACCGAGCGCGATGCGATGGACCCGGAGTCGCCGGGCCCAAACGGCACCCGCGCGCTCGCCGAGATCCTCCGCGACCGCGGCATCGAGGTCGTTGTCACGGACGAACGGCTCACCGCGCTCACCGCGCTCAGCGAGCAGGACTCAACGCTCGTCCTGCCCGACTCCCCTGCACTCTCAGACGATGCGGTGCGCGAATTGGGCACGGCCGCGATGGACCTCGTCCTGATCGACCCACGATCGCGCACTCTGCGGCTCTTCCTTCCTGGGTCGGAGGTCGACGGGGTCCGCTTTGGAACTCTCATTGAGCCCAGCTGCGAGCTCGCCGAGGCGCAGCGTGCCGGGGGCATTGCTCCAGGCACCGTCTTCGAGCCAGGGGGTGGGCCCGTCAGCGCGTGCTACGCAACGGAATCGGGCGCCGGGCTGCTGGTCGGGGAGGACGGCACGCATCGCATCTCGGCGGTCGATGGGCGCGCACTTTTTGTCAACTCGGCGCTGGCCGACAATGGCAACGCGGCACTCGCCCTGAACCTCATGGGTCGCTACTCCACCGTCGTCTGGTACGTGCCCACTCTGGCCGACACCGACCTGCCGAACGCCGAGCCGACCCTGGGCGAACTCACCCCACCGTGGGTGAGCCCCGCGATCGTCCTTCTCCTCGCGGCGGGGCTCGCGGCCGGCATCTGGCGCGGTCGGCGGTTCGGCCCTCTGGTCGCCGAGCGCCTCCCGGTGACCGTGCGGGCTTCTGAGACGACCGAAGGGCGCGCGCGGCTCTACGCGGGCTCGCGGGATGCCACCCATGCCGCCGATCAGCTGCGCATCGCGGCGCTGGAGCGGATCGGACGCGACCTGGGCCTCGGTCCCGCGGCCGGCGTCGACGAGATCGTGGATGCCATTTCTGCTCAGACAGGACGAGATCGCGCGTCGATCCGCACGGTCCTGGTCGATGACATGCCGCGCAGCGACGCCGATCTCATCTCCCTTTACACGCGACTCTCGGACCTCGAGGGGTCTGTGCACGCCTCCCAGCATCCCGAAAGGAACACCCGATGACTGAAACTTCCGACGTCGCCCTGCGCGAGACGATGAACCGCGTCCGCCTCGAGGTGGGCAAGGCGGTCATCGGCCAGGACGGCACCGTGACCGGCCTCCTCATTGCCCTCCTTGCGCGCGGCCATGTGCTGCTGGAGGGCGTGCCGGGCGTTGCCAAAACACTTCTCGTCCGCGCGTTCAGCACGGCGTTGGGTCTGGACACCAAGCGGATCCAGTTCACGCCCGACCTCATGCCCGGCGACGTGTCGGGATCGCTCGTCTACGACAGCCGCACCGGAGAATTCGAGTTCCGCGAAGGCCCGATCTTCACGAACATCGTCTTGGCAGACGAGATCAACCGCACCCCGCCGAAGACCCAAGCCGCACTGCTGGAGGCGATGGAGGAGCGCCAGGTGTCGACTGACGGTGTGACTCGCCCGCTCCCCGACCCCTTCATGGTCGCCGCAACGCAGAACCCCATCGAGCACGAAGGCACGTACACCCTGCCCGAAGCTCAACTGGACCGGTTCCTGCTGAAGCTGATCGTCGACGTGCCCGCACGCGACGCCGAGGTCGCAGTCCTGCGGCGTCACGCGGAAGGCTTCGACCCGCGCGATCTCGCCGCGGCGGGACTGCGCCGCGCGGCCACCGCCGAGGAGCTTCGCGCCGCGCAGCGGGCCGCAGCATCCGTCGCCGTTTCTGACGATCTGCTCGCGTACGTCGTCGACCTCGCTCGCGCGACGCGCGTGAGCCCGTCGGTGCAGGTGGGGGTGAGCCCGCGTGCGGCGACCGCGCTGCTGGCTGCGGCGAAGGCATGGGCATGGCTCGGCGGCTACCCCGCCATCACTCCTGACCACGTGCAGACGATGCTGGTTCCGACGTGGCGGCACCGCGTGCGGCTGCGCCCCGATGCCGAACTGGAGGGTGTTTCAGTGGATTCGGTGCTCAGTTCGGTCATGCAGCAGACCCGCGTACCTCTCTAGACCCATGTACATCACCGGCCGCCTTCCCCTGCTCGTCGCCCTCGGCGTCGTGCCCGTCGTTCTGCTGTCTGTCGCGGGGGTCAGCGGGTGGGTCGCAACGGGCGGCTGGTTGGCGTTGTGCACGGTGCTGGCACTGGCGGATGCTGCGGCCGCCCCGAGTCCGCGGGCCATCATCGTCGAACGCGCGGCGCCGAAGCGCGCCCTGCTCGGCGAGAACGTCATCACCGAGGTCCGCCTCCGAAACACCGGGACGCGTACCCTTCGCGGACGCCTGCGCGACGCGTGGCAGCCGACGGCCGGTGCTCCACTCGAGCGGGTGGCTGTCTCGGTCGCTCCCGATGAGGTGCAGACGGTGAAGGTTCCGCTCCGTCCGCGTCGACGTGGCGAACTCGTTTCTCGATTCGTCGTCGTTCGCTCCGATGGCCCCTTGCGATTCGCCGGACGCCAACGCCGCATCGATGAGCGCGGTGCCATACGCATCCTCCCCCCGTTCACCTCGCGGCGTCACCTCCCCTCGCGCCTGGCGCGGCTGCGTGAAATGGATGGGTCCACGAGTGTGCAGGTGCGCGGGCAGGGCACCGAGTTCGACAGTCTGCGCGAGTACGTCCGCGGAGACGACGTGCGTTCGATCGACTGGCGCGCGACGGCCCGCTCTTCCAGCACAATGATCCGCACCTGGCGCCCCGAGCGCGACCGGCAGGTCGTGATCGTGATCGACACCGGCCGCACGGCTGCCGCGCGTGTGGCCGACGGCGTGCGGTTGGATGCGGCCATGGAGTCCGCGCTGCTGCTGGCCGCCCTCGCCCGACAAGCAGGCGACCACGTGCACCTGCTCATGTTCGACCGCGTCATCCGTGCGCGCGTGAGCCGAGTGGACGGCCCGGCGCTTCTCCCTGCTCTCGTCGACGCGATGGCTCCGGTCGAGCCGCAGCTGATCGATACGGATTGGGATGCTGCGTTCGCTCAAGTGCGAGCGCTCACTTCACGCCCCTCGCTGGTCGTGGTGCTGACCGCACAGGATGCCGTCGATTCCGCTCGAGGGTTCCTCGGATCGCTCCCCTCGCTGACGGCCCGCACGCGAGTACTCGTCGGATCGGTGACCACCGAAACCCTTCCCCTCCCCGAACGACCCGACGCGGCCGACATCTATCGCTTGGCCGCCGTGGCGCGTGCGGAGCGCGAATCGTCCCGTGTCTCGAAGGCGATGAAGCGGGCCGGCGCTGAAGCGATCGCGGCCGACCCAGAGTCCCTTCCGACGCGCATCGCTGACCGATATCTCGCCCTCAAAGCGGCCGGACAGCTGTAGAACGGTCGTCGTACACTTCGTGAAACCCGCATGGCTTCCTGAGAATCCGCTGAGCATAGCGCTACGCTCGGCGGCGAAGGAAAGGAGTCCGCCATGTCGGATAACACCTCGGAGCCCAAGACCTCCACCAAACTCATCGCCGAGGCGCTGGGCACATTTCTGCTCGTGTTCGGCTCAATCGGAACAGCCCTCTTCGCCTCCAGCTTCGGCGTAGCCGAAAACAACACGCCGCTCGGCGTCGGGTTTCTCGGCGTCGCACTCGCCTTCGGCCTGACGCTCATGGCGGGTATCTACGCGTGGGGCTCGATCTCGGGCGGCCACTTCAACCCGGCAGTCACGTTCGGCCTCGCAGTGGCCGGCCGTTTCGCGTGGAAGGACGCGCCCGGCTACATCGTCGCGCAGATCGTCGGCGGCGTGGTGGCCACCACCCTCCTCGTGCTGATCGGCACCTTCGGACCGGATGGGTGGCTCTCGGCCGCACAGGACGGCGGCTTCGCCAGCAACGGGTACGGCGACGGTGCGTTCGGTTCACCGGGCGGCTTCGGTCTCGGCGCAGCGATCATCGCCGAGATCATCTTCACGGCGATCTTCATCATGGTGATCCTCGGTGTCACGAACCCGAAGCGCGGCGCGGGAAACCTCGCCGGCCTCTCGATCGGCCTGACGCTGACCTTCATCCACCTGGCCTCGATCCCGATCGACAACACGTCGGTCAACCCTGCGCGCTCGATCGCTACCGCGATCTACGGCGGCCCCGACGCGCTGCTGCAGCTGTGGGTCTTCATCGTGTTCCCGTTGGTCGGCGGTGTCCTCGGTGGACTCCTCCACCGCGCGCTCTTCGAGCCGGCCGCGCCGAAGCCCATCCAGGCTCCGGCCCGCGTGAAGTAGGCTCGCGCATCTCAACGCAGAGCGGCCCGTCCCCCATTCGGGGACGGGCCGCTTCTGCATACGGGATCAGACCAGGTCGAAGCGATCGAGCTCGGTGACCTTGCCCCATGCCTTGACGAAGTCGCGGACGAACTTCTCGTGGGCGTCATCCGAGGCGTAAACCTCGGCGAGCGCGCGCAGTTCGGAGTTCGAGCCGAACACCAGGTCAGAGCGAGTGCCGATCCCGACCTTCTCGCCGGAACCGTCCTTCGTCCCCAGGAACGCGTGCGAACCCGGGTCGAGCGGCTTCCACGTGGTGCCGAGGTCGAGAAGGTTCACGAAGAAGTCGTTCGTGAGCGCGCCCGGGCGTTCCGTGAATACCCCAAGCTCAGAACCGTCGTAGTTGGTTCCGAGCACGCGGAGGCCACCAACGAGGACCGTGAGCTCGGGTGCGCTGAGCGTGAGCAGGTTCGCACGGTCCAGCAGCAGGTATTCGGCCGGAAGCTCAGCGAGCGGGCCGTAGTAGTTGCGGAAGCCGTCAGCCGCGGGCTCCATGTACCGGAACGAGTCGGCGTCGGTCTGCTCGGCAGACGCGTCGGTACGACCCGGGTGGAACGTGACGCTCGCCTGCACTCCCGCATCTGCCGCCGCCTTCTCGACACCGGCGTTGCCCGCGAGCACGATGAGGTCGGCGAGCGAGACGCGCTTGCCGTCCGTGCGGCCCTCGTTGAACGAGGACTGCACACCCTCGAGCACGTCGAGCACCTTGGCGAGCTGGGTCGGGTTGTTGACTTCCCAATCCTTCTGGGGTGCGAGGCGAATGCGCGCACCGTTCACGCCACCGCGCTTGTCGCTGCCGCGGAAAGTTGATGCTGCCGCCCAGGTCGTAGCGACGAGTTCGCTGACGCTCAGGCCCGACTCGAGGATCTGCGCCTTGAGGTGCTCGGCATTCGCGTCGTCGATCAGCACGTGATCCACAGCGGGCACCGGGTCCTGCCAGATGAGCTCTTCGGCGGGGATCTCGGCGCCGAGATAGCGCGCCTTCGGACCCATGTCACGGTGCGTCAACTTGAACCAAGCACGAGCGAAGGCGTCGGCGAAGGCCGCGGGGTCTTCGCTGAACTTCTTCGAGATCGGTCCGTAGATCGGGTCCACGCGCAGCGCGAGGTCAGTGGTGAGCATGCGGGGCTCACGGCGACCGTCCGAGTGGGCGAGGGGAACCATGTCGGCGCCGCCGCCGTTGATCGGACGCCACTGGTGAGCCCCTGCCGGGCTCTGGAAGAGCTCCCACTCGTACGCGAACAGGATGTGGAAGAACTCGTTGTCCCAGCGGGTCGGGTGGTAGGTCCATGTGACCTCGAGGCCCGACGTGATCGTGTCGTCGCCCTTTCCGGTGCCGTACGCGTTCTTCCAGCCGAGGCCCTGCTCCTCGAGGCTGGCTGCCTCGGGGTTGTCGCCGACGTTGGTGTCGGGAGCAGCACCGTGGGTCTTGCCGAAGGTGTGTCCGCCGGCGATGAGCGCGACCGTCTCTTCGTCGTTCATGGCCATGCGACCGAACGTCTCGCGGATGTCGTGTGCCGCGAGCAGCGGGTCGGGGTTACCCTCGGGACCCTCGGGGTTGACGTAGATAAGGCCCATGTGGGTGGCACCCAGGGGTCCGCGGAGCTTGCGGTCAGGACCGGTGAAGCGCTGGTCGCTGCCCATCCACTCCGTCTCGGCACCCCAGTACACGTCGTCGTCCGGCTCCCAGACGTCGGGGCGACCACCGGCGAAGCCGAAGGTCTCGAAGCCCATCGACTCCAGCGCGACGTTGCCCGCGAGGATCATGAGGTCAGCCCATGACAGCGACTGGCCGTACTTCTTCTTCACCGGCCACAGCAGGCGACGAGCCTTGTCGAGGTTGACGTTGTCGGGCCAGCTGTTCAACGGAGCGAAACGCTGCTGACCAGCTCCACCGCCACCGCGGCCGTCGGTGATGCGGTAGGTGCCGGCGGCGTGCCATGCCATGCGAATGGCCAGGGGTCCGTAGTGACCGAAGTCGGCGGGCCACCAGTCCTGCGAGGTGGTGAGGGCGTGCTCGATGTCGGCCTTGACGGCGGCAAGGTCCAGCGCCTCGAAAGCCGCCTTGTAGTCGAAGTCCTCACCGAGGGGGTTCGAGACGGCGGGGTTCTTGGCGAGGATCTTGAGGTTCAGCTGGTTCGGCCACCACACGCGGTTGGCAGAGCCGGACGTGGGGTGCGGCTGTGCGTTGTGCACGACCGGGCAACCACCGGCAGCCTGCGGCTCGTCGGTGACCAGGACGTCCTGTTCGACCTCGGTCTCGCCGCCGATGCCGGTGACGGTCTCATCGTGATCAGTCATGGGTGTTTCCTTCCAGGAAATGGTCGGTGGAATGGGAGTGGGATTGTCAGTGAGTGGATGCTTCGGCACACGCCGGGCAGAGGCCCCAGTACGTGACCTCGGCAGTCTGCAGGGTGAACCCGCGCGCGTCGGACGGAGTCAGACACGGCGCGCTACCGTGTGCGCAGTCGACGTCTTCGATCGCGCCGCAAGAGGTGCACACCAGGTGGTGATGGTTATCGCCCACGCGTCGCTCGAACAGACCGGGGTGCCCGGCCGGCTCGATGCGCTGCACGAGACCCGCCTCGACGAAATCGGCCAGCGCGTTGTAGACCGACTGAAGACTCGTCTGCGGAACGCTGCGCAGCACGCTCTGGTACAGCGCATCGGCAGTGGCATGCGGCGAGGCCTCGAGCGCCGCGAGAACGGCACGGCGCGAATCGGTGACGCGGAGCCCCGACGCGCGAATTGCCTCTGCCGAATCGGCGGCAAGGGCTGGGGAATGCATGCCTACAGTCTAGCGGTCTTTTGAGTGAACCAAAAGAGGATCACCCCGCAACGAGCGTGGGCGTGCCCGCTTCGTACTCGGTGAGGTCGCCGGTCTCGCCTCGTCGCGCTGCGCGGCCGCCGACGACGACCATGTACATCACGAACAGCACCAGCGCCGACGATCCGATGCCGATCTTCACCGGCCACGGCCACGGCTGTGCCGTGACGAAGCCCTCGATGAGACCCGCGACTCCGAGGGCAAGCACCAACCCGATCGCGATCGTGGCGAGAGACCGCCCGGCCGCCGCGAGCGATTCGCCACGCGACTGCCGCCCCGGCGCGACCCAGGCCCAGAAGATGTGGAGTCCGGCTGCCCCCGCCACAAAGATGCAGGTGAGCTCGAGCAGGCCGTGCGGCAGGATGAACAGCACGAACACATCCGCGCGACCGAACTCGATCATGACTGCGGCCGCCGTGCCGACACCGACCGCATTCTGGATCAGCACCATGAGCGGCCAAATCCCGGTGATGCCGAAGAGCACGCACTGTGCGGCGATCCACGCGTTGTTCGTCCACACAGTCCCGGCGAACACCGCTGCGGGGTTCTCGCTGTAGTAGTTCGTGAACTCGTTCTCGGCGTAGTACTGCAGCTGCGCCCGAGACCCGAGGCTGGCGACGAGTGCAGGATCAGCCGATACCCAGAGCGCGACGGTCGTCCCGATGGCGATGAAGGCGATCGCAATGACCAGCGTGGTCCAGCGGACCCGATACAGTGCGGCCGGGAGTTGCAGAGCGAAGAACCGCGGGATGTGTCGCAGGACGTTCTCGGGGGCGCCGGTGAACGCCAGACGGGCTCGCGCCAGAATCGTCGACACATGATCGCCCTGAGGGGTACGACCCGCCGAGGTCTTGAGGTCGGCGAGATCCGCCGAAGCCGCCCGGTAGCGAGTGACCAGCTCGTCGACCTCGGCTCCGCTCGGCCTGCGGAGCCGGCTGAGGGCATCCAGCCTCGCCCACTCCTCGCGGCGAGCGGCAGTAAGCGCATCGAGATCCATTTGGTTTACTGTACCCATGCCCGACTCCGCCGCTCTCGCGATCGTCGTCCATCAGGATGAGGTGCTCACCGGTGAAGCGGTCGCGCTCGACGTACAGCCGGTCGGCTACTTCCTGCGGGCACTCGGAGCGCTGATTGACATCGTGCTCGGCATCCTGATCTTCGTTCTCTTCATCTGGGCCATTTCGTGGCTCTATGGCATCAGCCTGTTCGACGGATCGATTCTGCCGATCATCACGATCTCGCTGCTGGTGCTGATCACCGTCGTGATCCCGACCTCCGTCGAAACGATCACCCGCGGGCGCAGCCTTGGTAAGCTCGCCGTCGGCGGACGCATCGTCCGCTCGGACGGCGGTGCCTCAGGCTTTCGCCAGGCCTTCATCCGGGCGCTCGTCGGCGTGTTCGAGCTGTGGTTCACCCTCGGTGCTGTCGCAGCGATCGTGGGGGCGTTCACGCCCCGCTCGCAGCGGCTCGGTGATCTGTTGGCCGGCACGTACTCCGAGCGAACTCGCACTCCGCAGCTACCCGAGTACGCCCCCGGCGTGCCGCCTCCCCTGCTGGCGTGGTCACAGACGGCCGATGTGGCGCGGCTTCCCGATCGCCTTGCGCGACGGATCGCGCAGTTCACCCATCAATCCGCAGCGATGCAGCCGGACGCCCGCGCACGGATCGCGGCATCTCTCACGAACGAAGCCGCGGCGTTCGTCTCACCCATGCCCGTGGCGACCCCGGAGATGACCCTGTACGCGATCGCCGCCGTGCGGCGCGAGCGCGAGCTTCGAGGCATCCTTCTGGAGAACCAGCGTGTCGCGTCGCTTGCCACGGCGGGAGCGGACGCCCCGCGCGGATTCCCGCAGCGCTAGCGAAGCAACACCTTCGCCGCGTGTCAGTAGCGGTAGTGGTCGAGCTTGTAGGGGCCAGCGATCGGCACGCCGATGTACGCGGCCTGTTCGGCGGTGAGGGTCGTCAGCTCGACGCCGAGCGCCGCCAGGTGCAGGCGGGCCACCTTCTCGTCCAGAGTCTTCGGAAGGGTGTAGACCCCGATCGGGTACTCGTCGGTCTTGGTGAACAGCTCGATCTGAGCGAGCACCTGGTTGGTGAACGACGCACTCATGACGAAGGACGGATGCCCCGTCGCGTTTCCGAGGTTCATCAGGCGTCCCTCGCTGAGCACGAGAACACTGCGACCCGTGGGCAGACGCCACTCGTGCACCTGCGGCTTGATCTCGATCTTCTCGGCCCCGGCGACCGCTTCCAGGCCTGCGATGTCGATCTCGTCGTCGAAGTGACCGACGTTGGCGACGATCGCGAGGTGCTTGAGCCCGAGCAGGTGCTCCGGAGTGACAACTCGAGTGTTCCCCGTGCCGGTGATGAGGATGTCGATCTGGCCGAGCACTGACTCGAGAGTCGTGACCTGGAATCCGTCCATCGCCGCCTGCAGCGCGCAGATCGGGTCGATCTCACCGACGATGACCCGCGCACCTTGGCCGCGAAGTGCCTCAGCCGCACCCTTGCCGACGTCGCCGTAGCCGACCACGAAGACCACCTTGCCGCCGATCAGGACGTCAGTGGCACGGTTCAGTCCGTCCGGAAGTGAATGGCGGATGCCATACGTGTTGTCGAACTTCGACTTGGTGACCGAGTCGTTCACGTTGATCGCGGGGAAGAGCAGGCGCCCTGCGGCACCGAGTTCGTAGAGGCGATGGACGCCCGTGGTCGTCTCTTCGGTCACCCCGATGATGTCTTTCGCCATGCGGGTGAAGCGCTGCGGGTCGCGATCGAAGCTTGCCCGGAGTGTCTCGAGCACAATGCGGTACTCACCCGAGTCGGCGTCAGTGGCGGCCGGCACCGCGCCGGCTGCCTCGAACTCCACACCCTTGTGTACGAGGAGGGTGGCATCTCCCCCGTCGTCGAGGATCAGGTTCGGCCCGTCGAAGCCCTCTGCCGACCAGTCGAAGATACGGTCCGCCAGGGCCCAATACTCCTCGAGGGTCTCCCCCTTGAAGGCAAACACCGGCACACCTGCGGGCTCATCGACGCTGCCGTGAGGCCCCACGACGACGGCGGCCGCCGCCTCATCCTGCGTCGAGAAGATGTTGCAGCTGGCCCACCGGACCTGCGCACCGAGCGCCGTGAGCGTTTCGATGAGCACTGCGGTTTGCACGGTCATGTGCAACGAGCCCGCGATCCGCGCTCCGCGCAGGGGCTGGGTGGGTCCGAATTCCTCACGAAGAGCCATCAGTCCGGGCATCTCGTTCTCGGCAAGGCGCAGCTGGTGTCGGCCGGCTGTGGCGAGCGAGAGGTCGGCGACGACGTATTCGAACGCGGGGGCGGATGCCGAGGGTTCGGTCGTTATGGCCTGGTCGTTGAGAGCGTCTGCGGTGAGAGAGTCTGCGGAGGGCATGCCGTCATTGTTTCATGCGGACGCCCGGCGGGGTTCGGACTCAGACGCGCAACGTCTCGTGACGGACGACGACCCAGCCCTTCGGGACGGAGAGTCGTTCGGTGTGGATTGCGCAGAGGTCGTGGGCGTGCGGATCACCGGTCGCGCCGAGCGGACCCACGACGGCCATCTGGTCGGGGTAGTCGTACGTCAATGTCGACACGGCCTCGCGGGCACAGGCGACCTTGGAACACAATCTCTCGCGCATTGCCCCGACGTTAGTCTCGGCGGCCCCGAGCGGTGGGATGCCGCGCCGACCACCGCCTCAAACCTCCGGGCCCGGAACTCCTAGGATGGTCGCATGGCGTGGCGGCGGAGCACCTCGAGCGCGGGCAGCGCGAAGCGCCGTCCGTCTCGTCACGGACGTCACGGCCGCGAAGAACGCAGCCCCGTAGTGCGACCCCCGCTGCGTCCGTTGGATACCCGGATGGATCGCTTCGACCTTTCGGTCGGCACCGCGGCGGAATTCCTCCGCTCGGCATGGCCGGAGTTGCGAGAAGTGAGCTTCGAAGTCGCCGATATGCCCGCCGCGAGCGATGACGACGGAATCCCGCGCTGGGCGGTCTTCTCCGACCAGAAGCGGATCGTGCTCTTCCGGTTGCCGATCGAGCGCCTGAGCCATCTGCACCGCGACGACGAGTTGCATCGCCGCATGATGATCGAGGGTTGCGTGTTCCGTGCCGCGGCCGAGTACCTCGACCGAGATCCCTGGGATCTCGGTCCCGAACGGTTCCGCTACTTCTGATCCGCTACGGGTAGATGGTGACGTCAGAGGCCGCAGCATCCGCCGGCCACAACGGGAACCCCGCGATGCCGAACGCGTCGGAGAACGCCAGTGCGGCACGCACCGGCGATCCGCCGGCATCGATCGTGTAGATCTCGCCCGCCCTCACCTGGACCGCCGCGCTCGCCCCGGACGGCACCTCTACGGTGATGGCTGCCGCCGCCCCGGTCGGGGTTATCGACACCGTTGCCGCAATATCGCCCGGGTTGACGAGGGTCAATTGCGGAGTGGGGCCTGAAGGCACAGCGAACAGGCTCGGAACCTCGATGAGCGGCGCGGCTGTGTACCAGGCGAAGTCGTCGCCTTCCCCGAAACCAGTGGTCTGCCAGACGGATGCTGCGACCGGCGCGCTCGCATCGACTTCGACGACATACAGACCCACCGGCAACCCGCCGAGGTCGACCTCGGTGGGAATACCTGCGGTGAGCGGAACCGAGGTGGGCGGGAGCGCAGGCTCGCGACTTCCCACGGTACGGACGGTGACCGTTGCGCTGGCGTCCGCCTCGGGCGACAGCATCCGCAGAACCGTCGTCGCGTTGGATGCGCCTTCTTCACCCGGAGCCGCCGTGACCTGAACACCCGGGATGGTTTGGATGAGTTCGGTGGCGCGCTCGGCACCGAACTGATCGACGCCGCCCGTCAGGAGCGTGCGAGTGAGGCTGGATTGCAGTGCGGCCTGGATCGGCGCGCCCTCGGCGCTCACATGGATGACCGGACTCGCCTCGCCCAGTGCGAGGCCGGCCAGCGGCACGATCCGCTGCGATCCCCCGGCGACGACGAGGTCGGATCCGCCCGCGGGGTTCTGCGCACCCGTCGCGCCGTACACGGTCAACTGCACAGTCGAGGCCACGGTACCGGGGTTTGAGAGGATGACGTAGTCGGCGGCTCCGGTTGCAGCCGATCCACCGACGAGCCAGGACTCCAAGAGCGGGGGGCGGCACGCGGATGCGGTGAACCCGGCGATATCTTCCGCGGCCACGGTCGCCGCTCCCGACGCCGCCACGTCCGTGCGTGCATCATTGAAAGGCGGCGCGGTGAACGCGAGCGCACCCTCGCCCGCACCGAGCTCCTCGGCAACGAGCACCTGTGGGTTCGGATCGGGCACACCGATCGGAACTCCGGCGGTCACCGTCTGCGAGGCGACCGTGGCGAGTTGGCCGGGGCGTGCGAGGTCTCGTCCCTGAGTCACGAGGCCACCGACGCACGAGATCACCGACGCAGCCGGGGCTGGCGTTGTCGTCACCTGAGCAGGTTGCCGCGTGAGTGTTGGCCACGGAGTTGCCGTGGCTGCCACCACTCCGGCGACCGCCGTCAGGGCGACGAGCGCGCCCGCGAGCGTACGCGTCCGCGTCGAACTCCAGCGGGACTTCTGATGATCGCTCATCGGTCCTCCTGCCAGTGCGGTCCGACGACGCGCGGTGTGCGCCGAGCCTCACGACGAGTCGCGGCGGTCGGAATCGCCAGAAGCAGGGCGATCGCGGTGATCGCGATGTATGTTGCGCTGATGATGCCCGCAACAGCGGTGGCTGATATCGGCGTAGAGGGCCGATCGGCGGCAGGTGTCGCCACGCGCCAGAGCACGCCCTTCGCGGTCGAGCCGACAGCATCCATTCCGTCGCGTTGATCAATGGCCGCCTCCGCACTCAGGCGCAGCATTCGGGCCTCATCGGACTCGGGCGCAATCGACGGCGCAAGCAGCACGAAGCCCACTCCTCGGAGTGCGATCTCCTGCACGATATCGTCTGCGGCGCCAGTGATGAGGCCCGCGGCGAATCCCGCGACGAGTTCGTCCGCATCGGTCGGCTCGGTGCGGGTCGCCACGACGGTGGACTGGGCGCCGAGCGTCTCGCTACCGCCCCACACGACTCGGGCCGATACCCCACCGGCGTTCTGCGGCGTCAGCACCAGAGTTCCGACATCCGGGTTGTCGGCACCCTGCGCCGCCACATAGGCCGGGAGGGTGCTCTCCGGTCCGTTCTGAAGAAGAGCTGTTCCCCGGAACATCGCGGTGAGCGAGGGAACGGAGAGCACGAGGAGCGCGAGGATGATGATGGTGGTCACGCTCCCCCGGATCACGGCGAAGCGTGGCGCTATGCCGACGTCCAGGGTGGCGAGAGCCGCGCCGAGAATTCCGAGCCACGCGAGGCTGAGACCGCCCCCCGGCCACAGCGGCACAGGAAGGGACTGCGCAAAGGCCACCGAGACGCCGACCGCAGCGAATGCGGTGCCGAGCCCGAGTGCGGCGACGCCGAGGAGCAGAACTCCGGCAGCCCACCGCCGAGTCAACGGCGCCGCGAGGGCGACGAGGGCAAGAGGCGCGGCCAGCAGCGGCACCCACCACAGCGGCACACCGCTGAGCATGCTCGCCCATCCGGCCATGTCCGGCGTCGGCAACCCGAAGGCGAGGAGCGCCCGGCCCTGCTCGTCGGCGGCGACCTGAGCGCCAGTCCATGTGACGCCGGGGTCCGCCAGCATCCACCAAGCGTCGCCCGATTCAACCGAGCGCCAGACGAAGGGTGCGGCGAGGGCCAGCGAGGGGAGAATGAGCCAGATCATTCGCATCAGGGCGCGCCGTACCAGGATGGCCGCAAGGATCGTCGCCGCCAGCCACACCACCACCAGCGCGGGTGCGAGCGACGGTGCGCACGCCACGACCGCGGCGAGCAGAAGGGATGCTGCGCCCGCCCCGGTCCATGATCGATGGGCGACCGACCCGGCGAAGAAAAGCCAAGGCAAGAGCAGGTGCGCGATGAGCGCCGCTGGACGCCCGTCCGTGAGCGCAGAGAGGAAGGAGGGCGCGAGCGCCCAGACTGCGCCGCCCATGAGGCGCAAGATGGGGCGCTCCGTCACTCGTGTCGCGGCGTACCACCCACCGAGCGCCGCGAGTGGGAGCGCGAGGATCCACAGGACTGCCAACGGACGCGATGGCTCGAGCGGCCACAACGAGCCGAGCCCCGCGACGAGAAGCGCAAACGGATCCGCCGGCCCGATGGTGTCGAGTCCCAGGGCGCGCGTGCCGTAGGCCGTGTCTGCCCAGAGTTGACCCACGTTCGTCCGCAAAGGCTGCAGACCTCCGCCGCCGAGGATCGTCCACGCCAGGAGCGAGGGGAACGCCGCGACCGACGCGACGAGTGCCACCAGGACGAGCCACACCCCTCCCCCGGAGAAGAATGCGCCCTCGGTGCGAAGTCCCGCTCCGTGGTCGACGGGGTCGTCGTCCAATCGCTCTCGCAGCTCGGCTCGGCTGACTCGGAGCGGGGCGAGGCGACTCCATGACGCGTTCCGGCTACGCCTGATGCGTTGGCGTGAGCGAGCGATCGCGACCGGACGCAGGCCGGCGACCAACGCTGCCGCCCATTCCGGACCGATCCGCGCCGGTTCCTTCCGGAAAAGGTCCAACACGCTACGCCAAACCGCGAGCGGCAGGATCGCCAGCCACAGCAGCGGCACCGCCCACGGCTGCGCGTACGCCAGTCGTCGGTGGAGCTGCGCAACCCGTTCGCCATACGCCGCACGGCGACGCCGGTGAGCGGTTGTCGGCGCAGGAAGCCCCGCCGCCCCGTCGCCCGACACCGAGACCACCGCCGTCGGCACGAGGGCGACGCGGAATCCTGCCAAGCGCGCTCGCACGCCGAGATCGAGTCCTTCGTCGGCTCCGGCGAGCGCGGGGTCCAGCCCGCCGAGCGACCTCCAGGTCTCCGTTCTGACCAGGATGGCGCGCACGTCCGCGCCCAGAACATCCTCGATGCCGTCGTGCTGGCCCTGATCGAGGTCGCCTGCCGCGCGATCCACCGCGCGACCGAGCCCGGTCATCGACATTCCCAGCGACACGATCGAGGAGCGGTCAGAGGCTCGCACGAGCTTGGGTGCGACGAACGCCACCAGAGGAGAGAGTTCGAGACTTCCCGTCAAACGAGCGAGCGCGTCGCGCTCGGGTGCGGTGTCCTGCGCCAGCAGCCAGAGCGCATCATCCTGGGTTTCAGATGTGGCCGCGGCAACCGCGGAGGCATAGCTGGTGGACGACGGCAATCGCAGGACACTCACGTCATGCTGTGCCTCGATGACCTCGTCGACGAGAAGGTCGGCACCGCACAGCACGATGGTCGTCGAATCCGTGGGTCGCGTTTGCCCCGCGAGCGCGGCTAGGGTCCGCCGCAGATGATGCGCGGCGGGTGTGCGCCCGTCAGGACGCACGACGAGGACAGCGTGGACTCGGGCGGGCATGACGTGGTCAGCCTAGGCGGGCTCCTCGCCCACCCGTCGTCATACGCGCCGGGTCTGCAGGATCGGCCGTCGCGGCGTCAGCCGGCGCGACGCTTCAGCTTGCGACGTTCGCGCTCGCTGAGACCGCCCCAGATGCCGAAACGTTCGTCGTTCTGGAGTGCGTACTCGAGGCAGCGGTCCCGCACGTCGCATGTCGTGCAGACGCGCTTGGCATCGCGGGTCGAGCCGCCCTTTTCTGGGAAGAACGCTTCTGGGTCGGTCTGGGCACACAGCGCGTCGCTCTGCCAGCTCAGCGGATTGCCCTCGTCGACCTCGACCTGGCGACGCACACCCGGTACGCCGAGGTTCACAGGATCGACGAACCAATTTTCGGGAACTCCTGATCGGTACTGAGAGCCCGTCATGTGTTCCTCCCCCCGTTGTCCCCCGGCACGCGGTCCGCGTGTAGAAGTAATTACACCCGTGTAGTTCGCTCTGGTCAAGTCGCAGATACTAAAGCCTCAGGTGCCCCTTTAACCTTTACGACGCGCCGACGGCGTGTCGCGCTCTGATAACGGCCAGACGAGCCCTCGGGGAGGAGGCACTCACTGGCCCGGAGTGGCGAGGAAGACCACGCCTTCACCCTCGACGAGCAACTCTTGTTCGTCCTGCGTGACGAGAACGGCCGTTCCGGGCGCGAGCGTGTGTCGCGCCCCGCTCCTGGCGCCCACGATGGTGGGCGAACCCTCCGTCGCCACCGCGATCGCGATGCCGGCGACCGGAAGGGTCGCGGACGCACCTTCTGCCGAATGGGCGACGAGCAGGGCGAAGTCGTCGACCGGCACCGTGTACCGGCTGACACCGGCACTGACCGGCGAGCCAACCACGATCGGGGGCACACCTGTTTCAGGAGTGAGCACGACCAGCAGCTCATCGACATCGATGTGCTTGGGCGTCAGTCCCCCGCGCAACACGTTGTCGCTGGCCGCCATAAGCTCCACGCCCAGGCCCGAGAGGTAGGCATGAAGCACCCCGGCCGGCAGAAAGAGGCCATCCCCCTTCCGCAGGGTGAGGAAGTTCATCAGCAGCGCCACGACAATGCCGGCATCGCCGGGATACTCGGCGTCGATCGAGCACGCGAGCTCGAGTTCCGCCGCGAACTCGGCCGATTCGGCGGTGCGGGCAGCGTCGATGATCGCCGCGACGTCGGCGGCAGCATCCGACGACAAGAGCCAGGCGATCGCCGCCACCGGTGAGTCATCCGCTCCACGCAACCGCACTGCGAGTCCGTCCGCCGCGGGTCCGATCGCCGCGAGCAGTCGCAGCGACGCGTCGAGCGGTCGGAGCCCCGCGAGCGCCAGGAAGCGATCGCTCACCGCAACGATCAGCTCGGGCTTGTGATTCGCATCCCGGTAGGTGCGGTCGGGAGCATCCACGGGGATGCCCGCGGCCTCCTCACGCGCGAACCCGATCGCGGCCTGTGTGAGCGACGGGTGCGCTTGGATCGAGAGGGGGGATGCTGCGGCGAGGAGCTTCAGCAGGTACGGCAGCCGCTGCGGGGCCTGAGCGCCTGCGGGAGGATCGCTCAGCCACTGGTCCAGCGTGCGCCCGTCCGCCGTGCGCGCTGGGCTGCCCAAGTGATCGCCGAACCACACTTCTGCCTCTCGCACTTCGGTGGGCTCACGGCCTTCGAGGTCGGCGAGCAGCGTCGTGGAGCCCCAGGCATAGTCGCGGGGAGTGTTCGAAAGAGGAACAAGCATCTCCCCAGCCTAGACAGCGCGCGGGGTACCCTTTTGGAACGATGGCCGTCCACTCCCAGCACCCTGCCTCGGCCCCGCCGACCGCGCCGGTCCGCGAGCGGACCCGGCACCTGATGTTGCGCGGCTGGTGCATCTTCGTGCTCTTCATTGCACTGTCGGGCACGGCCTGGGTGCACGCCTTCGGCGAGACCATTGCCGCCGTCATCACCATCGCCGCGACACTGCTCTCGGTCGGACTGTGGTTCGGAACCAAGCCCAGCGTCCAATGGCGCCGTCTCCCCTGGTTCGTCGTCGCTTATGTGGGCTGGGCGGTGCTGTCCATCACCTGGTCGGCATGGCCGATGGCAACGGCGTTGACCCTGCTCCTGCTTCTTCTCACCACGACGCAGGCGCTCTTCGTCGGCGCGGTGCTGACCTGGCGCGAGCTCGTGCGCGCGATCGCCTCGGCACTCAAGTGGGTCGTCGGGCTCTCGCTCGTGTTCGAGCTCTGGGTGTCGATCTTCGTGAAGGCACCGATCCTCCCCGGATTCGTCGTCGCGAAGGCGGATGACCCGATCGAGTATTGGTCGCGCAACAACCTTTTCGACGGTGGGCGCATCCAAGGCATCATGGGCAACGCGAATCTGCTCGGCCCTGTCGCTCTCTTGGCGATCATCGTCTTCTCGATCCGCTTGACCGCAGGTGCCCCGCGACGGGCGCTCCTCTGGGGCTGGATCGTGTTGTCCGCGTACCTCCTCTACCGGGCGAGCTCCGCAACGTCGTATGCGGCCGCGGCCGCCGTCGTGGTCGTACTGACAACGGTCCTGCTCATGCGCCGCACACAGAAGCCCGGCCAGCGGACGCCGCTGTACATCGGGTACGCCGCGATCGCCGTGGTGGGAGGCGCTGGCCTGTGGTGGGGGCGTGACGTGATCTTTACCGCCCTCGGTCGCACGTCGGACCTCACCGGGCGCGAGGGCATCTGGCAGACCGTCCTCGAGCGCGCGAATGAGCGCCCCCTCATCGGCTGGGGGTACTCCACACCGTGGGTGCCGTGGGACCCGGCCTTCGACGGCTGGATCGTCGATCACGGTGTCACGGTGATGCAAGCCCACAACACGTGGATCGACCTGTACCTGCAGCTCGGCCTCGTCGGGGTGGTCCTCTTCGGCATCCTTTTCCTCGCGTTCGTCTGGCGCGCCTGGTTCTTCGCCGTGGATCGCCCGCGATGGGATCTGAAAGCCGATCGGCCGTATTCGTCGCTCACTCTCCTGCCAACCCTGGTCGGGACCATCCTTCTCGTCCAGAGCTTCGCCGAATCCAGCCCTCTGCTGGTGTGGGGGTGGATGTTCTTGGTCATGCTCGGGTTCAAAATCAAGCAGGCCCCACACATTGGCGTAGGACCCGCAGAACAGGGTGCCGCGATCGAACGCGGCGAGTTCACCGCGCAGGTCCCGTGAGCGGCGCCGAAGGCCCCTCCACGACCTGGGTGAGCGGCCTGGTTGCCTCGGCACTCTTCGCCCGCGCCTACACGCTGGCAGTTTTCGGGGCGGTCTTCGCGTCATTCGCCATCGAGCGAATCGCGGGTCGCGTCACGTACGTCACCATCGTCGTCGGACTCTGCGCAGTGGGCGCCATCATGCTGACAGCCCGACGGCGAGAACTGTCGTTCGTGCGCTTGGTGCCCACGACACTCGTCGTCTTTCTCGCGTGGACCCTGGTGAGCGTCTTCTGGAGTTCGGACCGCGGGGCGTCTTTCTGGAGCTGGGTCTCCACCGCCGCAATCGCGTTCCTCGCCGTCACCATCGGGCACGTCCGCGACACGCTGCAGACTGCGCGAGCGGTCGGCGATGTTCTTCGCGTCCTTCTTGCTGTGTCGCTGGGCATCGAAATCCTGGCGGGCGTCCTGCTCGATATGCCTCTCACCTTCCTGGGTGTGCAAGGCAACATCGCTCAGCTCGGCCCTATTCAGGGCATCTTCGGAACGCGAAATCTGCTGGGCTTCGTTGCCGTCATCGCGCTGATCACTTTCCTCGTCGAGTACCGCACGCAGTCCGTGCGTCCGGGTGTGTCCGTGGTGTCGGTGGTGCTCGCCGGTTCGCTTGCGGCGCTGAGCGACTCCCCCACCGTCCTGGTGTTGGCGGTCGGCGTCGGGCTCGCGGTAGGAGCGCTGGCGCTGGTGCGACGCACACGCCCAGAACGCCGCGCAGCCCTGCAGTGGGCTCTCGGCGCGGTGGTCGTACTCGGAGTCATCGTCGGTTACGTGGCGCGGCATCCGCTCATTGCGTGGATCGGTGCCGGCAACGATCTGTCGATGCGCGTGGACCTGTGGAACCTGATGGTGGAGTACGTCCGCGCGCGACCGGTCCAAGGGTGGGGGTGGTACGGGCCGTGGAACAGCCGGGAGTTCCCGTTCAACTACATCAACTTTCAGCTCGACGCCTCGCATGCGACAGGCCTCAACGCCTACTTCGACGTCCTTCTCCAAGTCGGCTGGGTGGGGCTCACGATCTTCGTCGCCCTAGCCGGCGTCGCACTCGTGCGGTCGTGGATCGACGCCAGTGAACGAAAATCGATCGTTTATGCGTGGACTCCGCTCGTACTGGTGGCGCTCCTGCTGGACTCGATGTTCGAGAGCTTCACCCTCGCGGGAATGGGATGGATGCTGCTGGTCGTCTGCGCCGTACGTGCCGGGCACTCGCGCTCATGGCGTGAGCGGATCGACGCCACGGGCCCGGCACTCCCGCCTCTCTCGCCGCTCCAAGGTTGAGTCGGGGCGCGCAGGGTAGAATCCAGACGCCATGTCTTCCCCTTCTTCCGCGCCGCTGACCGAGGCGGCCGTGCCGTTCGATCCTGCCTCCGCGACCATCGCCATCGTGACCTACAACCGGTCGGGGTTGCTCTCGCGCCTGCTGACGAGCATCACCGAGATGGACCCCAAGCCCGGCCATGTCGTGATCGTCGACAACGCCTCGACCGACGACACCACCGAGGTGGTCGAGTCGTTCCGCGAGGGACTGGGCGCCGAGCTGGTCTACCGCCGACTCGACACCAACACCGGTGGCTCCGGCGGCTTCAGCGAGGGAATGAAGGTCGCCTACGACCTGGGCTCGACCTGGGTGTGGCTCATGGACGACGATGTCGAGGTCATTCCCAATGGTCTCGCGCGCATGGGTGCGTGGGCTCCCCGGTTCAAGAGCATCCAGGGTCGCCGCTACGACTACGACGGCAGCGAGTTCTACTGGCAGTACCGGATCGCAGAACCCCTCGGCATCCCGATTCCGTTTGCTCCCGCGGGCTTCGACGAGTCCGGTTTCAAGCCGATGAACTCGGGATGCTTCGAGGGCATGTTCATTCACCGCGACATCGTCGAGCAGATCGGCCTGCCCGATCCGCGTTTCTTCATCTACTGGGACGACCAGATGTACGGGTGGCTCGCATCCCGCAAGACCACCTCGGTGATCGTGAACGAGTTCGTGCTTCGCCGCACGCGCGAGATCAAGCAGTGGGACATGGGCATCCGCCACATGAACGCCTCCAGCAATGCGTACCGGTACTACATCATGCGCAACCGCGGCCACATGAAGAACTACTACCGTTCGCTCGGGGTCTACAACCCGATCCTCTTCGGTGCCGGCACGGCACTGACTTTCGGCAAAGAGGTCATTCGCCTCATCGCGGTCGAGCGCACGGTCCGCGGGACATCGAACCTGTTCCGCGGGCTGCGCGACGGTAAGAAGATCACGAAGGATGCCTCGTGGCGGCCGATGCCCCCGCTCGTGGATATCTCCTGAAACACGGGTAACTCATGTGGCGCCTGCAAGATCGCAGCGACACGAAAACGCGAGGACAGCGATGCACGAGGCATTCATCACGATCGATGTCGACTGGGCGCCTGATTGGGCGATGCGCCGCCTGCTCAATGATCTTCTCGAGGCCGAGTTGAGATCGACGTGGTTCATCACCCATGAGACTCCGGTCCTCGACGAGCTCCGAGCGCGGCGTGACCTCGTGGAGCTCGGTGTCCACCCCAACTTCCAGCCGGGCTCCAGTCACGGTGCGACACCTTCCGCGGTACTCGCCGAGTGCATGCGCATCGTGCCGGAAGCACGCACCATGCGCACACACTGCCTCGTGCAGTCGACGCCGATCTTGCAGACGGTCGTCGACGAGTCACCGCTCGTCCTGGATGCAAGCGTCTACATCCGCGACCTCACGAGCGTCCGGGTGTCGGAGCTACCTCTGGACCGCGGTCGCTCCCTCGCACGCGTCCCCTATGTGTGGGAAGACGACCTCGAGTTCTTTGCGCGCGACCCTCACTGGGATGCCGTCTCATTTCTGGCGGGGCGCAGCGATCGAGACGAGCTGACGGTGATGGACCTTCACCCGATCCACTACGTCCTCAACAGTGCTGATGTGAAGCCCTACCAGGCGTTGAAAGCGGCCGTTGGCGACACCAGGATGGTCGACGAGGTGCAGGCTGGCGAGTTCGCGAACAAGGGCGCGGGAACCGCAAGCTTCGTCGCCTCGTTGCGCGACGCGCGGCGCGAGCTCGCCATCGAGTTCAATACGCCGCTGTCCCAGCTGGCCAATCGCATTTGAGGCGAACGTCGGACCGACGCTGATCGCGGATTCCGTCGGCGAGGCTAGATCCAGACGCCCGCAGTAGTGATCACGCCCACGATTCCCAAGCCCGCGAGCACGATCGCGAACCTTTGCTGTGGAATGAGGATCAGTGCGAGCAGAACGAGGAGTGGGGCGAAGGCCATCGAATACCGCGCGACGATGCCAAATTCGACTCCGAAGTTGAGAGCATTCGACACTCGCAGTGCCGCCGGGTACAGCACGATCGTGAGAAGCGTCCCAGCCGCGAGCATCTGATGAGTTCGGAAAGTACGCACCCGCGTCACGGTCGACAGAGAACTGTCCGCCGTGAACCCTGTGCCGCCCGTCGCCTCGCCTGCATCCCCGCGGGACTTCATCACGACTCCGAAGACCGCGAGGACCACCGCTCCGACGACGGCAATCGTCACCCACAGTGGGATCCCGCCTGCCGCGGCTCTCAGCGCGACCGAGACCGGTCCACCGCTGGGTGGCATCCCGAGGTTCCACTCGGTCCAGGGACTATGGAAGGCGAAGAGCTCCTGAATCGCTCCCCTGATCACTCGGCCCCACCCCTGGAGCTGGTAAGGGCCGTACACGTCGGCATTGCTTACAGTGGCGGTTGCCGAGATGTATCGACCCCACGCGATGACGGGTGCTACGACGATGAGACCGAGCACGAGCGCCTGCCAGAACTTCGGCCGCCAGGCCCCCTCGAACTGCCATCCGCGCGCACGCGCGATGCTCGCTGCGAAGATCAGCAAAATGAAGCCGCCAACGGGAAGCGAACTGATAACCGCAGTCGACGCGGCAAACACCGATGCGAGGGCGAGCCACACAAACCCTCGCCCCCGTTGGACCCAAAGCAGCCCCGTTCCTGCGACCAACGCGCCGGCGAGGGGCCCGGTCGAATTAGGGGTCACCATCGTCCCCATCACGAAAATGCTCGTTGCGGCCGCCGGAAGCGTGACCGCGGCAATGAGGCCCCATCTACGGATGCCGAGCACGTAGGCGAAGACGCCACCGACCGCGAACCCCAGCCACACCAGAAGCCCGCTGAACACCCTGTACTCGGTGAGACCGCTTTGCGGACCGAAGACCGCGGTCGAAACCGCGCGGAACGCTTCGGCTCCGAGGAAGTACGTCGGGTAGTGGATGTAGCCCGAGGTGTACTGCCCCGAGGTCACGTCGCGCACGTTCAAGAGAGGGTCACCGCACCCGTGGATCAAACCACCTGCCTGATGCCCTACGCCGCACGCCCACTCGTCAACGACCTCTTCTTCGTAAAGCGCCCCGCGATAAGAGAGCTCCCCGTCATGCATTTTGAGCGCCGTGTCGTAGTGCGCGTGCTCGTCGAGAAACGACATCGGATGGTCATCTGATGCGATGACGACGAGCGAAGCCCCGAGGAAGACGAGGATCAGTGAAGCGATCCAGATGAAGATCGCCTGGTCGTGGCGACCGGCCCACGCTCGGATCGATCGATCTGTACTCATTGGCCGTGAACTCCTCAAGCTGGCCATCGAGTGGCAGGGGTCGTGCGGAAGCCGGTGGAAAGATGGATGCACCGTGGGGACCGCACTATTCTAGTGGCGCGCCCAGATCGGACCCTGGGGCTTTGCTGGGGGCAGCGTCTACGTCCGCGCGCAGCGCGTGGACGAGACGCCACAGATCCGAAGATGCCGCGCCCCCGCCCATAGACTGTTGCGGTGATCACGCAGCAAGACCTCGCCCGCTCGACCGGTTGGAGCGCCGAGGCGTCCTTCTCTGTGGCCCGACTGGATCTCGCTGGCAACGATCCCGGATCCGACATCTTGAGCTTTCTCGATGACGCGAAGTTCCTCGCCGGAGCATCCCGCAACCCGGCACTCAGAGTACTCCTGGTCAACCCGGAGCTTCTCGACGAAGCACGCGAGCGAATTCCTCCCCGCACGAAGCTCATCGCCGTTGATGATCCCCGGTGGCACTTCTACACTCTGCACAACACGCTCGCCCTTGAGGGGCCCCTCGAGAACGAGCCGTCGATCATCGATCCGAACGCACGGATTCATCCGCAGGCTTTCATCGACGACGTCGGCGTCATCATCGCCGGCGGCGTCGTCGTCGAACCCCACGCGACTGTACTGAGGTCGGCGCGAATCGGCGAAGGCGCGGTGTTGCGCGCGGGCTCGGTCGTCGGCACCCCCGGCTTCGAGCACAAGCGAACGTCTCGAGGCGTGCTCTCCGTCGTGCATGACGGCGAGACGAGGATCGGCGCCGGAACCGAGATCGGTTCACTCGCTACCGTGGCCCGCGGTTTCGCGCGCCGCCACACCGTTGTCGGAGCTGACTGCCGAATCGACAGCAATGCGATGATCGCCCACAGCGCTCAGCTGGGCGAACGTGTTTTCGTCGCGGCGGGTGCCGTGATCGCCGGGAGCGCCGACGTCGGCGACGATGTGTGGATCGGCCCTGGGGCGACGGTCATCGACCGCGCCAGGATCGGTGCGGGCGCGCGAGTAGCCCTCGGTAGCGTCGTCTTTACGAAGGTCGCGCCCGGTTCCACCGTAATGGGAAACCCCGCACGCCCTGCGAAGATCACGCCTCGGCGAACAGCCGTCTGAACCTGATCACCAGGTGGCGACGAAGCCGCCCCACGAAAGTCCGACGCCGAAGCCGAGCAACATCACTCGCATCCCGGGCTTGAGGACACCTTGACGCTCAGCCTCGGTGAGGGCGATCGGGATCGTGGACGAGACCGTGTTGCCAAAGTCTGCGAGTGCAACGAAGAACTTCTCGGCCGGAACGCCGAGCTTCTTGCGGAGGTGCTCGAGCATGAAGGCGTTTGCCTGATGGAAGACATACAGATCAATGTCCTCGCCCGTCAGTCCAGCCTTCGCCAGGATGGCATCGACCGAGGAGGGAACGACGTCGAGCGTGAAGTTGAAGATGTCAGGCCCGTCCATGTAGAGGTCGTAGCCCGTCGATTCCAGGGCGCGTGCCGTCACATCCGACTTCGGCTGTAGACCCTCGCCCGCGCGAAGGCCGCCATGCGGCACGATCAGGCTTTTCGCGCCCGCGCCGTTCGTTCCGTAGGTGATCCCCGAGATCGATTCGGCATTTCCGTCGTCCGCCACAAGAGTCGCCGCTGCGCCGTCGCCAAAGATCGTGCGCACCGACTTGTCAAGCGGATTGATGAACTTCGTATACGTGTCGGCTGTGATCACGAGGACGTTTGAAACCTGGCCTGACTCGATGAGTCCCTTGGCCAGGCCCAGGGCATAAATGTAGCCCGAGCAACCGAGGGTGATGTCGGTCGCTCCCGTCGAGGTGGGCAGCCCCAAACGCTCCTGGACGATGCAGGCGGTGGAGGGGAGGTAGTAATCGGGGCTCTGCGTGCAAACGATGAGGTACTCGATCGACGCCGGGTCGATATCTCGCCCCTCGAAAAGCCTTCGACCGGCAGCGGTCGCGAGATCGGACGAGAACTCATCTGGACCGGAGATGTGGCGACGATGGATGCCGGTCTTGCTGGCGATCTTCTCGACGCTCCACTCGGGGAACTGAGCCGCCAGATCTTCATTGCTCAAGACAGATTCGGGCAGGTAGTAGTCGACGGCTGCGATGCGGGCGCTCATGGTCTCGATTCTACGCGCCGGTCGTCAGCGCGCGGTGTAACCGCCGTCCACGACGAGCGCAGTCCCGGTCACCCACCGCGATGCGGGCGAGAGCAGGTAGAGTGCCGCATCAGCGACGTCCTCAGGAGTACCCACGCCGAGCGGATGAGCTCCTTCGATGCTCGACCAGGCGGTCGTCCCCACTGTGTCCTTGATGCCCGCGGTCAGCGCCGTCATGACGATCCCAGCGGCAATGCAGTTGACACGGACACCCTCGCGGGCGAGCTCGAGTCCCAGAGATTTCGACAGAGACGCGATCGCGGCCTTGGTCGCCGCGTAAAGGCTCACACCCGCCTCACCCACAAGGCCAACAGCGGACGACATGAGGACGATGCTCGGATGCTCGCCGCGAACTTTCGCGTGACGGAACGCCTTGGAGAGCATGAGTGCGCTGGTGACGTTGACTTCGAAGAGCTCGGCGATGCGCGCGTCGGCCATGCCTCGAAGCGGTGTCGCATCGTGGATGCCTGCAGCGTGAACGAGGCCGTCCAGGCGTCCAACCTGCTCGACCACGCGGGTGAACGCTCGCGGGATTTCGGCGAACTCGGTGACGTCGAGAGGCAGAGCGAGATGGCCTTCGCCATCGAGCGAACCGACGACACGATCGAGTGCGTCGACACGGCGTCCGACACAGACGACGCGTGCGCCGTGGCGGGCCGCAGCGATCGCGGTGGCTTCACCGATGCCGGAGGTAGCCCCGGTCACGACGATCACTCGGTCGCGCAGGGCTAAGTAGTCGGGAGCGTCAGACACCCGTGTTGACGAGCGCGTGAAGGTCGGCGATCGTCCTTGCGTCTGCGAGCTTGTCTGCGTCGATGGTGACTCCCGTTGCAGTGTCGACATCGGCGATGAAGCTGATGTTCGCGAGCGAATCCCACCCCAGGGCATCGAGCTCATCGGTCAACGCGAGCTCGCTCGCCTCGACTTCGAGGATCTCAGCGACCATGTTGAGCAGAGCGGTGTCATCCATGCGCCCAGCATACCTCGGGCCACTCAAGCCAGCGCTCAGTGTTCACGGGCAATCAGCGCGCAGACACGAGCTCTTCGAGCACCTCGAGGTGACGAGCCGCGACCCGTTCGATCGTAAAGTGCTCCTCAATAAGTCGGTGAGCGTTCGTTGACACTTGCCGACGCGCGGCTGCGGGATCCTCCAGAACCCTCATGAGCACTCCGGCGAGAGCACTCGGATCCGCGCGTGGCTCTCTGCTGCTCACCGGCGGCGCGATGTAAAGCTCCCGTCCGTCCTCCACAAGGATGTCGAGGAAGTTGTCGGTCTCGATGGCGGCGATGACGGGCGTCCCGGCCGCGAGCGCCTCGAGACTCGCGGTACCGAAACCGAGTCCCTCAAGCTCGTGCACCTCAACGTCGGCTGCTGCGAGGAAGTCGGGCACGCGCGCCTGCGGAACGGCACCCGTCGTTATCAACGCGTGCTCGACGCCCAGGTCTTTCGCGATGTGGAGGAATTCGTCGTGATAGACGCCGCCCACGACGACGACGACCAGATCCGGGAACTTCTCCAGAACGAGAGGCAGCGCACGTACGAGAGCGATTCGACTGCGCTGCGGAATGACGTGACCGATGGATACGACGACGCGTCGTCCCTCCAGCCCGAGCTCCTTTCGGATCCCCGAAGCCTCGCCCCCACGCAGGACCTCCGGATCGATGCCCACAGGAATCGAAACCTTGCCGCTGATGGCGCGCCTGTAGCGCTTGTCGATGTACCGGTCCATGAGGATGTCCATCACCACGACCTTCGGCCTATGCATCCGCATGAGAGGCGCCACAAGGATGCGGTCGGCCACGGTGTAGACGAAGTCGTTGAACTTGCTAAGCGGCGTCTCCAGTCGCGTGTGGATGCTCAAGAGCGTCGGCACGCCACGCCTGCGCGCCCACCACCCCGAAAGCCACGTGAGGTCGAAGAACTGGCCATGCTGATGCACGACATCGGGGGCGAACTCGTCGAGCAGGTCGAAGACCCGGCTCTTCGCCTTCGGCGAAGAGGTGAACCCGATGTCGAAGTTGGCGGCGAATCGCGTCTTCGGCAGGGTCCAGGCGTGGATCCGCACGATGCGGACGCCGCCGTGCACTTCTTCCGCCGGCGCATCCCCGTAAGTGGCGGTGAGCACGAGGACCTCGTGGCCAGACTGTGCGTACTTATGCGCGAGGTGCTGCGACAGGTGCGCGGACCCGCCCGATCGTGGCGGGTAGAAGTTGTTGACTACGGCGATTCTCATTGCGTGACCATTCAGCGTATCGGGGCGCGCCCTCGGCGCAACCGGAAAATCCTAACAAGCCCACTCTGGGACTCAGGTGTAGTCGGCGTTGTACCGGTCGAGCACCTCTGCGATCGGAGCATCCATCGCGAGGCGTCCCTTGTCGAGGTAGAGGCCCCTCGTGCAAAAGCGACGCAAGTCCTTCTCGTTATGCGACACGAAGAAGAGCGTGCGGCCTTCCGCCAGGAGCTCATCGATCCGCATGTAGCACTTCTCTCGAAACGCCCGGTCGCCGACGGCAAGCACCTCATCCACGAGCAGGATGGGCTCATCAAGCTGAGACACGACGGAGAACGCGAGACGAACCTTCATGCCGTTTGACAGGTGTTTGTAGGGCATGTCAACGAACTCGTCGATCTCGGCGAACGCGATGATCCCGTCAAACCGGCCGTCGACCTCGGCGCGCGACATCCCGTGCAGGCCCGCCGCGAGGCGCACGTTCTCGCGCACCGTCAGGTCTCCCACGAAGCCGCCGGTGATCTCGATGAGCGGAGCGACTCCCCCGCTCACGGTTACGGCACCCTCATCCGGAAGCAGGACTCCGGCAACGAGCTTGAGGAGGGTCGATTTGCCCTGCCCGTTGCGGCCGACGACGCCGATCGAATCACCGGGGCGTACGTCGAAGGACACGTCACGCAAAGCCCAGAACTCCCCCGGGCGCGTGCGCCGCTTCGCGCCGGCAAAGAGATCCTTCAAGCTGCGACGCCCCCGGCGATTGCGGCGGAACCGCACCCCGAGACCGCGGACCTCGATCGCGGGATCGGATGCCGACATCACAGCTCCTTCAAGACGGGCCGCTCAAGGCGGCGGAATGTGAGGAGACCCAGGACGAAGAACCCTGCGGACATGAGCGCGCCGACGATGACGCTCAGCGTGTCCCAGGACTCCGGGAAGAACCCCATCCGGTAGAGCGTGAAGATTCCGGACAGCGGATTGAATGCCGCGAATTCGGAGAAGATGCCGGGCAGGTCGGAGACCGAGTAGATGACGGGCGAAGCGTAGAACAGCACGCGCAGAATGAGCTTCGTCGTCCGCTCCAGGTCGGAGTAAAGGACGCACAGAGGCGCGACCAGGAGGCCGAGGCCCACGAGAAGCATCGCTTGGAGAACGACCGCCACCGGGAACCACATCAGACCCCACCCGATCTGCACGGGTGTCGAACTCGTGAAGGTCGCGACCACCACGAATAGAGCGAGCACGGGAAGCGAACAGAGGAACTCGATTCCTTTGCTCAAGACAATGCGATTCACCCAGATCGATCGTGGGATCGCCGTCGAGCGCACGAGTCGCGCATCCTTGTTGAAGGCCCGGGTGAAATCGGAGACGCACGCGTTGAACCACACCCACGGCAGCAGTGCCGTGATCAGGAAGACGATGTACGGCTCATGACCCACGGAACGCTGGAACACCTGGGTGAAGACGAACCAGTAGATGAGGCTCATGACGAGCGGGTCGAGCACCGACCAGAGGTACCCGAGAGCGCTCGTCGCGTAGCGCACGCGCAGATCGCGCGCCGATAGGAGCCACAGCGAGTGGAGATAGCGCCGGGGGGATCCGGAGGCGCCGACGGTGGCTGTGGTCACGGAGTCGAGTCTATGACCGCGTCACGCAGCGGCCGACGACAGGTAGTGCTCGATGACGTAGTCCGCGATCGCGATCGAGCTCGTCGCGGCGGGCGACGGTGCGTTTCGAAGAAGAGTCACGGGCCCGACCTGGTCGACGGCAAAGTCGTCGAGGAGCTCGCCGCCTCTCCCCCAGGCCTGCGCGCGGACGCCGGCGCCGGCCTTGTGCGTGAGGTCGGACATCCGCAACTCCGGCACGAATCGTTGCGCCTTCCTGAAGTAGAGCGGCTTTATGAGAGATCCACTGATCTCGTCGATGCCCATCCTCCAATGCTTCTTCGCGAGAGACGGCGCACCGGGCCAGCGCAGAGACTCCCAGGTGTCGCGCGGAGATATCGTGAGCCACCGGTAGCCCTCGCGCGCAAGCGCTGGCACGGCATTGGGACCGACGTGCACGTTGTCGTAGACGCCTCGGGTGAAGTGGACGCCCAGAAACGGGAACCGTGGGTCCGGAACGGGGTAGATCATCCCGTTCACCAGATCCGTGCGCTCGGATGCGAGCTCCCAGTACTCGCCGCGGAACGGCAGGATCTTGGGCGAGGGATCGGCGCCGACGAATCGGGCGACGACATCGGATTGCAGACCGGCACAGACCACGACACGGTCGAAGACGTGATCCGACACGGGTGTCGAGACGCGGATCTTCCCGCCCTCGACGGTCATCGCGGTGACCTCGTGACCGAGGAGGATCCTTCCACCGTCGGCACGGACGTCTTGCGCCATCGCCTCCGTGATGGTCGAGTAGTCCACGACCGCGGTGTGTGGCGAGTGCACGGCGGCGATGCCGGCGACGTGCGGCTCGATGTCGCGCAGCTGTTGGACGTCGTCGATGCGCGCAAGGTCCGGAACGCGGTTCTCGATGGAACGGCGTTCGATCTCGTCGAGCGCGGCCACTTCGCTCTCGTCGACGGCGACCACGAGCTTCCCGACCTGACGGTACGGGAGCCCCTTCTGCTCGCAGAACTCCCGAATAGATGCCCGCCCCGCGGCGCAGAGCGTCGCCTTCAGTGACCCAGGCGCGTAATACAGGCCTGCGTGTACCACGCCCGAGTTGTGCCCGGTCTGATGCTCGGCCAGCCGACCCTCCTTCTCGAGGACCGTGACCTCGTCGCCGCGGGCGGCGAGGGCACGCGCGAGCGCGACGCCGACGATTCCTCCGCCCACGATCCCGACACGTTCAGGCATTGCAATGCTCCATCTCTATCCCCTGCTCGTTACGCAAGGTGGTTGTTCCACATCGAGAGCGCGGACCCGATCGCCATGTGCATGTCGAGGTACTGGTAGGTACCGAGTCGGCCGCCGAAGTGCACGTCCTGCTCGCCCTTGCCGAGTTCGCGGTAGGCGAGTACTCCGGCGCGGTCGTCGGCGGTGTTGATGGGGTAGTACGGCTCGTCCTCACCGGTCGCGAAGCGCGAGAACTCGCGCATGATGACGGTCTTGTCTTTCGGGTACCGGTCTTCACGTTCGGGGTGGAAGTGGCGGAACTCGTGGATGCGGGTGTACGGGACATCCGCGTCGGCGTAGTTCATGACGCTCGTTCCCTGGAAGTCACCCGTCGGGAGGACTTCCTGCTCGAGGTCGATCGTTCGCCAACTCAGCGCGCCCTCTGAGTAGTCGAAGTAGCGGTCAACAGGCCCGGTGTACACGATGGGGACCTGGGCGACGGTGGCCTTCTTGTGCAGGGGCTGCGACTCGTCGAAGAAGTCGACGTTCAGTTTCACCTCAATGTTGGGGTGGTCGGCCATCCGCTCGATCCAGGCCGTGTATCCGTCCGTGGGGAGACCTTCCCACGTGTCGTTGAAATACCTGTTGTCGTAGGTGTAGCGCACCGGGAGGCGGCTGATGATCTCGGCGGGGAGGTCTTTCGGGTCGGTCTGCCACTGCTTGGCGGTGTAATCACGGATGAACGCCTCGTACAGCGGTCGTCCGATGAGAGCGATGCCCTTTTCTTCGAGGTTCGAGGCATCCTTCACATCGATCTCGCCCGCAAGCTCGTGAATCAACGTGCGTGCCTCATCGGGCGAGTACCCCGCCTGGAAGAACTGATTGATCGTGCCGAGGTTGATCGGCAACGGAAAGACGACACCCCGATGGTTGGTGTACACCCGGTGCACGTAATTCGTGAAAGTTGTGAACCGGTTCACGTACTCCCACACCGTGGGGTTCGACGTGTGAAACAGGTGTGCACCGTATCGGTGCACCTCGATACCCGTCTCGGGCTCGTCCTCGCTGTACGCGTTTCCGCCGATGTGGTGACGACGGTCGATGACGGTGACTTTGCGACCGGATGCTGCGGCCCGTTCCGCGATTGTGAGACCGAAGAAGCCCGAGCCGACGACGAGGAGATCCATTCGCGCGACCTCAGCCGTGTACAGCGACGAGCGCGCGCCGGATGTTGTCGGGAAGGTCGAGACCATCGGCGTCAAGACTGATGGAATTCTCGTACGCGTGCTGGAACGCGGCTATTGCGTGCGCGTTTACTCCTAGTCGCTCCAGTCCCACTCGATTCGCACCGCGGACGAGCGCCGGTGTGCCGTATGCCATCGCGAACGGCGGGATGTCGCGAGTCACAGTCGAACCCATTCCTACCATCGCACCCGCGCCGATCAAACGGAACTGGTGCACCTGCGACCCGAGCCCGACGTTGGCACCGTCGCCGACCGTCACGTGCCCAGCGAGCAGGACGCTGGAGGCCAGCGTGACGTTGTCGCCGATACGACAGTCGTGTGCCACATAGACCTGATTCATGAGGAAACCACCGTCACCGACGGTGGTGCGCACCTTCAGCCCAGAGTGAATCTGCGCATACTCCCGGATGACGTTCGCGGAGCCGATGATGACCCCGGCGCCTCGAGAATCGCGATCAGATCGGGGGTGCGCGAACGAACGAACCTCGGGCGGTGCGCCGATGACGACCCCCCCGCCGATCCAGTTCTCGTCACCGACCTCGACATTCCCGCTGAGGACGACGAACGGGCCGATTGTGTTGTCACGCCCGAGACGAACGTCTGGGCCGATGACGGCGGTGGGATGGATGTGGTTCATGGGTAAGTACCGCCCACGTCCAAGCCTCGTTCGACCTGTTCGTCGTAGGGTGCCCGTTCGACGTTGACCGAGCCCTCCGCAGCCAGCCGGCGTCTCATGAGCAGGACGGCGATGGCCGCTGCGCCCGCAGCGGCGACGTCGGCGACGGTGAACATCATGCGCGAGATCACCGTCATTGCGACCGCTTCCGGAAGGGTGAGAAGGAGAGTGAGCGCGCCGATCAGCACCGCCTCACGCGCACCCAATCCCGAAGGCAACAGGAATGCCACCAGGCCGGCCGTGAAACCGATCGACATCGCGCCCGTGATCAGCACAAAAGTGCCGAAGTCGGGGTCGACGAGGGAGTTCACGAGCAGGAAGAGGTGGCCGCCGTAGCAGATGTACGAAGCAATCGCGGCGCCCAATGCACCGGCGATGACCCGGAACGAGACCTGATGATCCAGTGGAGGGCGCCGGAAGACCTTCAGCACGAGGGAGGCGAGCCACGTCATCACCTTGGGATGCAGGCAGATGAGGCCGATGGGGAGCAAGGCGAACAACCACAACAGTTCGGGCTGATCGCGCACGATGATGGGGAGAGCGAAGGCTCCGAGAATGAGCGAGGCCACAACTCCCACTCCCGCGGCGTACAGCGACGTGATGAGCACCCTCGGTCGCGCGATGCCGTACTGACGACCGAGCTCCATCTGCATCACGTACGACCAAACGGACCCGGGGACGTACTTGCCGAGCTGGCCGACGAGCACCACCTGCGCCCCGCGGAGGATCGGGACACGAGCGCCGAGACCGTTCAAGATGATAATCCACGAGAGCGTGCCAAATCCCAGACCCACCGCGACCAGCAACATGGACAGGATGATGGAGGTCGGTGCGATGACTTTGATCGCTTGCGAAACCGCGTCCCATTGCGCAACCAGATAGGCGACGGCGAAACCGACCACGGTCACCAATAGCACGTAGCGCAGTATCAATAGCGCCCACGACCGGGGGCTTCTCTTGGAGGGAATGAGAAATCTGCCTCTCTGGGTTTCGCAACGGCATGCGGCCACACTGGGCGTCGTTGCCTCGCAAGTATGCTTGTGAGGTTCACACTGAAACTCGAGTGAGTAGGTCTCATGATACCCATCACCGTCGTGGAGTTCGGCAGCGAGGAAGAGCAGCTCGTTCTCGAGGTGCTCCGCTCCGGCCGCGTCGCCCAGGGTCCCCTGGTAGCACGATTCGAGGAGCTCTTCGCAGAGATGACGGGCGTCAAGCACGCCATTGCCGTGAATAACGGCACCACGTCGCTCATCGCAGCGATGCAATGCTTCGATCTCGCGCCCGGAGATGAGGTCATCACGAGTCCGTTCACCTTCGCCGCCTCCCTCAACGCGATCTTGGAGGCTGGGGCGACAGCCAGGTTCGCCGACATCTCCGAGGATGACTTCAACGTCGATCCGTCATCCATCGCCGCCCGCATTTCCGATCGGACGCGCGTGCTCATGCCCGTGCACCTGTACGGGCAGGTTGCCGACATGGAAAGGATCATGCCGCTCGCCGAGGCGCATGACCTGCGCATCCTCGAAGACGCCGCTCAGGCGCATGGCAGCGCGCAGGGAGGCAAGTCAGCAGGTAGCTTCGGCGTCGGATCGTTCTCTTTCTACGCCACCAAGAACATCACGACGGGCGAAGGAGGCATCGTCACGACTGACGACGACGCACTCGCCGCGCGGTTGCGCATCCTTCGCAACCAGGGCATGCGCGCGCGATACGAGTACGTCATGCAAGGGAACAACTACCGCATGACCGATCTTCAGGCGGCACTGGGCATCCCCCAGATCGGCCGTTACGCGCAGACAGTCGCGAAGCGGGGCGAGAACGCAGCGTATCTGTCCGAGGGACTCGCCGGCGTCGACGGGCTCATCACTCCGCGCGAGATGCCCGGGCGCTCGCACGTCTGGCACCAATACACAATTCGGATCACCCCTGACGCTCGCCTGTCCCGCGACGAGTTCGTCGAGAAGGTGACTGCCGCCGGTGTCGGCGCAGGCGTTTACTACCCGCACCTCGTCTTCGACTACGACGCTTACCGTGACCGTCCAGACGTGGTCATCGAACCCACTCCTGTCGCCGAGCGGATCGCTCGCGAAGCTGTTTCGTTGCCCGTGCACACGCATCTCACCCGCGCGCAACTCGACGAGATCATCTCGACGACGCGTCACATCCTCGGAGCGGACGCGTGACCCGCATTGCCCTAGTCGGCGCAGGAACGATGGGTTCGTATCACGCGCGCGTTGTGGCGTCTTCGAGTCGGGCCGAGCTCGCACGTGTGATCGATGCCTACCAGCCCGTCGGAGAAAACATCGCGGAGCGCTATGGCGCGCGTTGGAGCGCCGAGCTCGGAGACCTCGACGGGATCGATGCCGTCATCGTGGCCGCCTCCACTGAGGCCCACTATCCGCTTGCGAAGCAGGTACTCGATGCTGGCATCCCACTCCTCGTGGAGAAGCCGGTCGTGAACGACCTCACCCGCTCACGCGAGATCGTGGAACGGGCAGAGCAGCTTGACGTGCCGATTCTGTGCGGGCTCCTCGAGAGGTTCAACCCCGCCGTGATGACAGCCCGCCATCTGATCGAGAACCCCGTCCACGTCACGGCCACGCGCCACTCCCCGTACGCGCCGCGCATCAAGACCGGCGTCGCGTGGGACCTCCTGATCCATGATGTTGACCTCGCGATCAACATCCTCGGCGCGCGGCCAGTGACCACAACCGGCGCCATCGGCTACTTCCACCCCGATTCCGTCGCGGGCGCCGAGGATGTGGCATCGGCCACCCTCGGCTTCGACGGCGGCCAGGTCGCGCAGCTGTCTGCTAGTCGGATCGGACAGAAGAAGGATCGCACCATGACGGTGCATGAGCTCGATCGACTGATTGAGATCGACCTTCTCCGACGGGACGTCACCGTCTACCGACATGGGGTCATCGATCCTTCAGACGACGACGGTCGCGGCTATCGCCAGCACACCTCGATCGAGATCCCGGAGATCACCAACGCGCGAGAGCCGCTCGCCGCGCAGTTCGACCACTTCCTGGATCTCATCAACGGTTCGGCTGATGCTGCGGCCGAAAGGCGCGCGATCCTCCCGTCGCACGCGGTGATCGCGGAACTCCTCTCACCGCGCGCGTAGCCGGACGTCGGGTGCGGCGCCCGACGCCCTCGGCTGTGACGACCAAACCGGATGTCAAAGGTCGCTAAGTCCATCAGCGTCCTGTGAGACGTCCATCACGGCTGTCAGGCGAATGACCGAGATCACGGGGGTGTCGTCAAGAACGTCGGCGCGGTCGGTTCGGTGAGATCGACGGTACCGATTTGCCGCGCGGGGACGCCTGCGACGATCGCCCGGGACGGGACATCGCCGGTGACGACGGCGCCTGCGGCAACGACGGCCTCATCACCGATCGTGACTCCCATGTTGACGACGGCGTTCGCGCCGATGAAGACACGATCACCGATGACTACGGGCGCCCTGTCGACGATCGCGTACTCGCGTCCGGAGACGCAGCGCTTGGCACTGGAATGCGTGTAGATGTGCGCACCGGACGAGATGTCGCACCCCACCCCGATCTCAAGGCCGCCCGAACCGTCAATGATCGTGAAGGCTCCGATCCAGGTTCCCGCGCCGACGATGGGTTCGCCGATCACCCACGCATGGGGATTGAAGCGATTCTCTGGGAGGCCCGCAGTCATGGTCGGCCTTTCTGACGCTCCCGTGCGCGGAGCAGGATGCGCACGGGAGTATCGACGTCAGGAGTTCTGGACGAGACGGGTCATCCCGTCATTCACGTCGACGATCGCCGTAAACCCGAGCACTTCCTGTGCACGAGTGATGTCGGCAGCTCGGCGCGACACGAGGACATCGCGCGGGTTGAACTCCGGCTCCACATCGGCGCCGACGGCGGCGATAAGGATACGTGCGAGCTGCTCGACCGTCGTATCAATCCCGGTGCCGACGTTGATCGGGACGTTGCCCTCCTCCGATGTAAGGGCGAGGACGACCGCGCGGGCGATGTCGGTCACGTGGATGAAGTCCATCGACTGCTTGCCCTCACCGTCGATGACGGGAGCCTCACCGCGCTTGAGGCGGTTGACGAAGTGGTTGATGACCGACGTATAGTACGCAGTCGTCTTTTGGCCCTCGCCGTAGACGTTGAAGAAGCGCAACGCGATCCACGACAATCCCGAGCGGCGGTGATAGTAAGCGAGGATGTCCTCGCCCGTGCGCTTGCCGATGCAGTACGGGGTCAACGGGTTGAGCTTGTCGTCCTCGTGCATGGGCAATTTCTCTGGGTCGCCGTAGACCGATGCGCTCGATGCCTGCACGATGCGCTTGACACCGAGCGCCGCCGCCGCCGCGACGACGTTGTGCGTGCCGACAACGTTGATGTCGAAAGACGAGTACGGGTCGGCGACGCTCTTGTTGATGGAGTCGGCGGCGAGGTTGATGACGTAGTCGTATCCGCGCATGGCCGCGAGGACGGCGGCGCCGTTGCGAATGTCTTGGTCGACGACATCCACCCGACCGCTCGCAACCAGCGCGTTCGCCCGATCGCGGTCACCGCGGACCATGTTGTCGAAGATGCGGACGCTCCATCCCTCATCCAGCAGACGCTCCACAACATGGAGGCCGATAAAACCCGCTCCGCCGACGACGAAGACCTTCTTTTCAGTCATTGCAAACCCTTCTCTGGTGGTCATTCGGGGCGCTCACCGCGCCAGGTCGACAGCTTCGGCAAGCACCTCGACGACCCGATCCACGTCGGCCTCGGCGAGGTTGGCGTGCATCGGAATGGCGAGATGGCGCATCCACAGGTTCGCGGATACCGGAAGGTGGCCCTCGAAACCGTAGACGGGCTGAACATGTGAGGCGTAGGTGCCGAAGTTGCACTGGACGCCGTTGGACCGCAGGTGCTGGGCGACGAGACCACGGTCGATTTCGCTGTCGAGCGTAATGACGTACGACTGCCAGGGGTGCACCCGATCATCGAGAGCGATCGGCGGCGTGACACCTGCGATATCAGGGAGACGCTCACCGTACATGGCGGCGAGCTCGCCTCGACGGGCGACGAGGCCGTCGAGCCGATCCAGTTGGGCGAGCATGATCCCCGCGGCGACATCCGACATGCGGTAGTTGTAACCCGCTTCGTCGAACGAGGGGATCGGCAGGTCGGTGCTGGCCTCGCGAGTAAGAGCTGGTGCGATGCCGTAGGTGTGGAGCTTACGAGCGTGGTCGGCCCACTCCTGATTATCGGTCGTCAGCGCCCCGCCCTCGCCCGCGGTGATGCCCTTACGCCCATGGAAGCTGAAGGTGGCGATATCGGCGAGGCTGCCCGCGCGGCGGCCCTTGTAGGAGGCACCCGCGGAACAGGCCGCATCCTCCACGAGCCAGAGCCCGTGCTTGTCGGCGATGACTCGCAACTGGTCGAAGTCGGCAGGCTGACCGAAAACGTCAACGGCGATGATTCCGACAGTGCGTGGAGTGATCGCCGCTTCTACCGCAGCCGGGTCGATGGTCCAGATGTCAGGACGGATGTCGGCGAAGACAGGCGTGGCTCCGGTCCAGACGACACTGTGCCCGGTCGCAGGGAAGGTGTAGTCGCCTACGATGACCTCATCGCCCGGCCCAGCTCCGAGGACGGCGAGGGCAAGGTGCAGGGCAGAACCGCAGTTGCTGGTCGCCAATGCATGCGAGGTGCCCGCAGTGGTCGCGAAGCGACCCTCGAACTCGCGACACGTGGGTCCGGCGCCCGAGAGCCAGCCTGACTGGAACACTCGACTGACGGCTTCGAGTTCCGCCTCTCCGACGGTGGGCTCGCCGAGCGCGACGGTGTGCGGCATGATCTGCCTTCCTGTGATTGGGACGTCTGGGGCTACTCACCACGACGTTGAGTCAGTTTATCCCGACGGCCCTGTGCGCAAGATGCACAGGCGGTGTAGGGCGTGGTCACGGTCGTGGTGACCTCGTAGATCCGCATCGTCGTCGGGCCGTCGCATGACTTCTTCGGCGACTACCTCGTTCGATAGGTGATACCGTCACGCCATCCGCGGAAGAACGCCGTGATCTTCTCGCGTCGACCGCTCTCGCGCAGGAGAACCTTCGCCCACGCCTTCGCTGTGAAGATGAGATCTTCCCAGAACCAGTGGCCCAGCCCGAACCGCTTGATGAGGATCATCCGATTGCGCGCCATGTAATAGTGACGAAACGGCGAGTAGTTCGACAGGAATATCCGCTGCCCGAGCAGTGTGGTGGGATCGGAATCTCCAAAGCGATGCTCGAGGACGGCGTCAAAGACCTTGTAATTGCGCATGCCGTAGAGACGGGCTCGTAGACAGATGTCGTGGTCGACGTAGTCGATGAAGAGTGGCTCGTCGTGGAGGCCGATGCGGTCGACTAGTGCTCGCGAAAACAGGGATCCGGAGCTGATGAGCACCGGGACCGCTCGTGCACCGCGACCGGACTCGCGACGGTAGATGACTCCCGTCGCGTGCGAGCGCAATGCCGGAGCGATGATGCCTGCAGAAGGTCCGGCCGCGGCGTGGGCCGCGAGCAGACGATCAAGCATGCTCTCCGTCACCGTGCTGTCCTGATCGAAGATCCAGACGAAATCAGCGCCGTCGGCGAGACCAGCACGCATTCCGGCATTGAACCCAGCTGCGACCCCGAGATTCTCGGGATACGCGAGCACGGTGACGGCCTTCTCAGCGGCGAGGTCTGCGAGCAAGCCTCGCGACGTGTCGTCAGCGGCGTTGTCGACGATGTAGACGTGGTCAGCCTGCCGCAGCAGTTCGCGCACATTCTCGATGATGGCCGGCTCCGGATGGTACGAGAGGACCACCCCCACGACGCGTGGTTGCGTCGATTCGGTCATCTGATCCCCTTTCACAGCGCCCTCCCCTTCGCGAGCTCTGTTTTCAGGTACTCCCAGAACTCCTGCTTGAGATCGATCATCGCAAGATACTGGTTCGAATCCTCCAGCGTGAGCTCTATGGGAGTGTCGACCTTCTCGACCCGCCAGCCGCGTGATGCTGCGAAGGCGCTCGTCCACAAGTCCTCGATGAACGCGAACCGACCAGGCAGCCGCGTGAAGAACCCCCGCTCACGCACGATTGAAGAGTCGCACACGGATCCCCCGGTGCCAACGTAAGTGGCCTGTTGACCGGGAGCCGCCTCAGCGCGCTCCCAGTAGTTGCCGACGATCACGAACGCCCAGAAGCCCGCATAGGTGTTCGGTGCGAACGCGTCCAGAAGGTCCCTCACGAAATGGCTCGAGACGTTCTGGTCATCGTCGAGCATGAGGAATGGCTCCGGCGTCGAACGCCTCGTGATCCCGTGCGCCACGATGAAGCGAGCAATGCCCCCGACGTTCCACCTACTGCTGTAGAACTCGATGCTTGCCAGCGCTCCCGGCGCGCCGAACGCCTCGATCTCGCGCAGGTAGAGGGCATCATTCTGGCGCTTGTTGTTCCATAAGATCAGGCGAATCGGCGGGGCGTCCTCTTGCACAGAGAGCTGACGAAGGACCTCCCCGAGACGTTGCGGGCGATTCCACAGACACATGATGAGCGGCACCGCGCCAGTACGATCCTCTCCGGCCAAGCGCTGCAGTCTGACTCCGAGAGCCACGTGCGCCAGGACGTTGAACCGCCAGACCATGTACCCGACGCCGACCCGCGCAAGGCGCGGAGCAGTCGCACACCAGCGGAGCAACCGCCCCGCAAACCGTCGCGCGCGCCCGGCGATGCGACGAGCGCGCCGGAGCAGGGCTCGAGGCGCCCGGGGCAGTCGCCGGATGAAGGAACGCGGATCGGATGGCGAGGACACGACGTCGGTGGGCTACGCCGACGCGCCGAGGTCGATGAACTCGGGAATCATATAGATGATTCCGGCAGCGGGAGCGAACGGTGCGGCGTTGAACGAGGCCGCAAGGCGGACGTCATCGAGATGTCGCCCAGCTGAGTCCATGAGAGACACATTCACGAAGTACTTGCCCTCCCCGAAGCGCGCGTCACGCAATCGAAACTGGACGGTACGACGCCCGACCAACCGTGAGAGCTGAACTCCCATGCGGTCGTTGGTCGTGCCGTAGACGGCGGTCCCCAACACATTGTCGATCTGTATGGCGCACCTCCAGTTCTCTACTGGAGCCGTCGATTCGAGTTCCACCGAGACGATGATGTCGCTGCCGGGCAACACCTCTCCGCTTGCGTTGCCGTCTATCACGGCGAGGTCGACGCTGACGATGTGCGGAAGCACACCGGAGTAATCGGCATCCTGCTCGGTGTGCTCGTGCTGATCCTCGTCGTGGCGCCGCTCTTCCAGCAGATCACGGAAGCGCGCGACAGCCGTGGAGGGGTCTCCGTCGTACACGACGACGCCCCTGTTCAGGAGCACCGCGCGATCACACAGCTCGCTGATCTGGCCCAGCGAGTGACTCACGATGATGATCGTGCGCCCCTCCGCCTGGAAGGAGCGGATCTTGTCGAGGCACTTGCGCTGGAAGGCCTCATCGCCGACCGCGAGCACCTCATCGACCAGGAGGATGTCGGGGTCGGTATGCACCGCCACCGCGAACGCCAACCGGACGTACATGCCGGACGAGTAGAACTTCACTTGGGTGTCGATGAAGTCGCCGATTCCCGAGAATGTGACGATGTCATCGAATCGGTGGCTGGTCTCCTCCCTGCTGAGCCCGAGCACGGCGGCGTTGAGGTACACGTTCTCGCGCCCAGTCAGGTCGGGGTGAAAACCGGCGCCCAGTTCGAGCAGCGCCGCCAGGCGACCGCGCTGCGCGACCGATCCTGTCGTGGGTTCGATGATTCCGCCGATGACCTTCAGGAGGGTGCTCTTGCCCGAGCCGTTGTGCCCGATCAGACCGATCGTGCTTCCTGCTTGGATGTCGACGCTCACGTCTCGCAACGCCCAGAAGTCCTGTCGATGCTCGCGCCCCGCGCGGCCGAGCGTGACGATTCGCTCTTTGATCGACGAGTCCTTTCGGACCGTGAATCGCTTCGAGACGTCGCGGATGCGGACGACGTCGGGAGCGGAAGTCGATCCGGAAGTGGCTGAGCTGGTCATCAGATCTCCTGCGCGAAGTTTCCCTGCAGTCGCAGAAAGACGCGGTGGCTCGTGAAAAGAAGAACCAATCCGATGACCAGCGCGATTGCGAGCCGAAGAAGGAGCTCGTCAGGCTGCACCGCATCAGCGCCGGCTACCCAGAACGCCTCCTGGAAGCCGATGACCGCGAGGGTGAGGGGATTGTTCGTGTAGACCTCGAGCAGGAACGACGGTCCCAGGATGTCGCTCACCATCTGCCACGAGTAGACCACGGGACTTGCCCAGAAGAGCAGCAATGTACCCACTTCGACGAGGTACTGGACATCGCGAAGATAGACGTTGACTGCGGAGAACAGCAGTCCGAGCGCGGTCCCGTACACGAGCAGCACTGCGACTGCGGGAAAGACGTAGAGGATCTCGATATGCAGAGGCGGCTTGCCCACGAGCAACGTGGCGCCGATGAGCACAACAAGTTGCACGAGGAAGTTGAACAGGGCGGAGCCGACACTAGCGAGCGGGAACACCTCACGAGGGAGGTAGACCTTCTTGACCAGCCCCGCGTTTGCAAGGATCGACCCCGTTCCGCCCACGACGATCTCGGTGAAAAGGCCGACGGCGACGAGGCCCGAGAAGATGTATACAGCGAAGTCATCGATGCCCTTCGCCGCGCCGATGAACTGGCCGACGACGACGAAGTAGATCGCCAACTGGATGAGCGGGCGCGCCAACGACCAAAAGAAACCGAGCGTCGAGTCCTTGTACTTGGCCTTCAGGTCGCGACGGATCAGCAGATCGAGCATTTCGCGCTGCGCGCCGAGCGCCCGCACAGAGGCGGCGATGTCCTTCGGGCGCATACCCGTCGATGCACCCACCGGGCGCATGGGCAGCTCGCGGAGCCTCTGGAAGCGCTCCAGGGCGGCGTTGTCGGGCGAAGAGGACATCCTCACGATCCTACCGACGCGAAGCTGAGTGACTGCCTCGATCGGGCGGCAGCTCCGGTCAAGACCGGGATCGGCGCAGGACGCGGCGCGCGACAGCTCCGATTTTGTCGGCAACCCGGACAACCAAGCGGTCCTTCTCACTACGGAGCAGTGCGGCAAGGTGGTCCCGCTCGGCCGCGAGTCGATCTCGATCCGCCACCGCCGAATTGCGTTCGCCGATGGCGCGGTCACTCACACGATGTGCTTCTGTGAGTTGGTCGCGCACCTCGAGATATCGGGCGTCCGCTGTCGCCTCGAGTTGTGCCATCAGGCGACCGATCTCGGCGAGCTCCTGACTCTCTGCCGCGGTGTAGACGATGTCAGGGCGGTGCCCAGTCAGCATCGGTGATTCGAGCACGGTGAGGCGGCCATCCTCAGTGAGGGAACCCGATGCGAGGAGCTCGACCACCTCTTCCGGCGTTGGATGCTTGGCGACGTACGCAGCCTCGAGCCGGCCTCCCTGCCAGCGCCTGAAATCCTGCATTCCATGGTGTCGCGGGCTCGGTGTGAGGTCGGGATTGGCGACGTAAGCCTCGCCCGCCGCGCGAACCTTGTGCTCGTATTGCCGCCACGAACGCCACGGAAGGTGCAGCACCTCAAGGTCAGAGCTCGTGGCGCCGTCGCCCCACCCGGGAGCGGTCACGAAGTGATTGCCCTGGCTGACCTCGACCGCGGCATGCGCGCGGTGCACCGCATCCGCCGTCGGGTGAAAAGGGATTCCGGATCGGTGGAGTTCGTCGTCCGCGCGCGTATCGCGGAAGCGCAGCCGCGTCAGTCCGCTCCCGTCCTTCGCCGGAGCCCCGGTGAGGTTGACGACGGGCACAGTGAGGTATGGCGTCGCATCAACGACTTCTGCAAGGACATCTCGGACCGTCTGACTCGGATCGGTCGTCACCCAGAACTCGTCCGCGTCCGCGTTGATCACCCAATCGGCGCCCAAATGCGATGCCGCGTACCGAGCCATCTTCGTGACCGTCGTGTACTGCTGCTTGCGATGCACGGGATCGTCCCAGACCGTTGCGAATCCGTCGTCGACGAACCCGCGCAGTATGGCAGGGGTCTCGTCAATCGAGCCATTGTCGGTGACGAGGACGTGGTCCACGCCCTGGGCCTTATGATGCTCTAGCATCGCGGCCAGGATGTCTGCTTCGTCGCGAACCATGAGCGTCATGACGATCTTCAACGCGGGATTCCTCGGCATTCGATGATTCGGGTATCGGCATACGTAATGCTCGCCTGTCATCTTGGCACGGATTGCGTACGTTTCTCGCGGGCTGGGGACAACCTGATCAGGGCGACCGGCGCCGCAACCTCCCGACCGTGCGGCCGAACCTGCTCGACGGATCGATCAGCCAGCCGAGTTTTCGGCCGAGACGTGGTCGCAGTCCGAAGTACATGCGCACGAAGTCGCGCAGGCGCCCCTGCCCGACGTATCCCGCGCGCTTGAGGAAGAGGATTCTGTCGACGCTGTCGCCCGGGATTGTGGCGGACATCTGATCGAAGTTGAATTCCATCGAGGTATGGCTGATGGCCATGTACTCCGCTGTCGAGACCGTCCGCGTGTGGTACCCCAGTTCGGCAGCCGCGTACGAGGGCAACCGCTCGAGAACATGGGCGAGACCGCCGTCGCGGTAGGCCTCGGCTCCCCCGAAATCGGCGAACTTCCATTTGTGCTCTACAAGCAGCCGGAGCGCCTCCGGGCGAGCGATGTACATCGAGCCGTAGGGCGCGAGCGGAGAGATCTCGTCGAGCGGCACATGGATGCCGAGCCGCCGGCAGAGCTTCTCGAATGCGGGCTTGTTCGACCACCAACCCCGCCCCATTGTGGGGTAGCCGATATGGATCGTCGGCGGATAGACCATGCCCAGCCCCGACTCCTTCTGAAAGAGCGCCAGCACGTTCGCGCTGTAACCGGGACTGTTGAGCAGATTGTTGAACTGCTGCGACTTGAAGTGACGACCCACGTTGAATCCGTCTTGCGGAGTCTTCTTGGAGTGCAGCTTCACCACCAGGTCGTACTCCCCGCTGAGCAGCACATCGCGGCACCCCACGAGGAAGGCACTCTGATCACGCCCGTCGTTCGAGGCCATCACGCGCACTTCGACTTTGCGACCCGCACGGGCGCGACCCGCGAGGATCACTCGGATCGCGTCGGCACGGTCGGCATCCGGTGTAGTCACGACTATGTCGGAGATCGTCGGCAGCGTGTCAATCAGATCCACCATCTCGTTGGTCATCTCGACGTAGAAGATGTGCAGAATCGCGGCGATGCGGAAAGGGCGATCGGGGTCGTAGGACACGTCGATCTCGGGGAGCACCTCGAGCATCGCCGCATCGGTGTTCAAGATCTTCGGCTCGACGTTCTTGGCGAGGTTCCGCAGGATGAGCTCGACGGGATACCCGTACCGATCGGCGTCTGCCAAGATCCAGCGTCCGATGACGGCGTGGCGGTCGAGGAACGGCGGATAGTGAAAGAACGGCCGCCGCTTCAACACCGGACACCCGTCAGCAAGCAGCAGATCCGGATTGAACAGCGCCGGATGATCCGTCGGATAACCCTCCGACCCGAACGCCACCTCATGCCGGAAACCCCGTGACGCGAAGTACTCCGTGAACACCGCCTCATGCTTCAACACCGCATCGAAGTAGTCCGGCATCTCCGGCAGATCACGCCAATACGCCGCCCACTCGGGCGACAAGAACATCTCCCTGCGCACCGCAATCCAAAACGACTGCAGGTGATAGTGCAGCACACCCTTGCCCGTGAACGGATTCGGCTCCTCCCGGGCATGATCGGTCATCCCCCAGAAATGAGCCTCCCCCGCCCCCATCCGCTCGAACACCGGCCCATACGGACGCACCGGACCAAACCACGTGTCATTGGTCAGCAGGATCTCATCGAACTCCGCGATCCCCGCACCCACATGATCCAACGCATCCCGATGAGCCCAGATATCGAACCCGACATTCTCCCGCACCAAGATCTCATCCGACACCGGCTCCAGCTTCGCCCGCCCCGACTCCGACAGCGAACCATTCACCACCACCAGCACGCGCGCCGCATGCTCCCGCAAACCCGCCAACGCGAACGGGATGTAATCCTCCACATCCCCACGCCGATCCCACACCACATACACCACAAGACGACGACCACCCACCGGAAACACCCCCGGCGCCACCAACCGACCCCCCGATTCCGTCACGCTCTCCCACTCACTCGAGCGCGCGCTGACTTAAGGGAGACCACACCGAAGCGCGCGAGCCGATAGAACGGATCGATCGCGCGCGACACCCTCGGGTGGTTCAGCCGCAGGTACATGCGGGCAAGGCCCGCCACGCCACCATGACCAGTCCACCCTGCGCGGTGAAGGAATTGGATCTGTTCGATCGGGTACCCCGGAGTCGTGGATGAAATCTGGTCGAGCTTGTACTCGAGTGACGTGTGGCTGATCTCGGCGTGCTCCGCATTCATGATCGTGCGGACGTGGAAACCTCGTTCGCCCGCCGCATACGCGAGGAGGCGTTCCTGCGTCGGCCCGAGGGGGGCATGCGGGAAATCCTTCGACGGCGCGTAGTCGTCATAGGTCCATTCCCTTGAGATCAGCACGCCGAGTGCGTCAGGGCGTCCGATCCACATCCCGCCCAACGGCGCGAGCGGAGAGACCTCGTCGATGGGCACGCGGATGCCGAGTTCACTCGCGATCGCTTCGGCCCGGGGACGGTAGTACGACCACGCACGACCCATCGTTCCGATGCCGATGTGCACCGTCGGCGGAAACACTGCCCCTAGGCCAGGCTCTCGCTGGAAGAGTGCGAGCACGTTGGCGGCGTAGCCGGGTGTGCCGAGGAGGTTTTCCAGCTGATGTCGAGTGAAGTACCGACTCGAGTTGTAGGACTTGCGCGATGACTTCTTGGAGTGAATCTTCACAATGAGGTCATACCCGCCATCCCGTACGACATCGCGACAACCGACCAGGAACGCACTCATGTGGCGTCCGGCCTTTGAGGGCACAAGTCGGAGGTCGCGGCGCCCGAAGTTGAGGTCCCTCCGGCGTTCGAGCACCTGCCCAATGGCGACAGCACGCTTCTCCTCGTTGGTCGTGATGAAGAGATCGATGGGACCCGGCAGCCCCGCCACACGCTCAAGCATCTCCTCCGCCATGTCGACGTGGACGATGTTGAGGATCGCGGCGATGCGGAAAGGGCGATCGGGGTCGTAGGACACGTCGATCTCGGGGAGCACCTCGAGCATCGCCGCATCGGTGTTCAAGATCTTCGGGGCGACATTGCGCGCGAGATCCTGCCAGAGGTGGGCCATCGGGTACCCGTACCCCTCCACCTCGCGCAGGATCTCGCGTCCGATGACGGCGTGGCGGTCGAGGAACGGCGGATAGTGAAAGAACGGCCGCCGCTTCAACACCGGACACCCGTCAGCAAGCAGCAGATCCGGATTGAACAGCGCCGGATGATCCGTCGGATAACCCTCCGACCCGAACGCCACCTCATGCCGGAAACCCCGTGACGCGAAGTACTCCGTGAACACCGCCTCATGCTTCAACACCGCATCGAAGTAGTCCGGCATCTCCGGCAGATCACGCCAATACGCCGCCCACTCGGGCGACAAGAACATCTCCCTGCGCACCGCAATCCAAAACGACTGCAGGTGATAGTGCAGCACACCCTTGCCCGTGAACGGATTCGGCTCCTCCCGGGCATGATCGGTCATCCCCCAGAAATGAGCCTCCCCCGCCCCCATCCGCTCGAACACCGGCCCATACGGACGCACCGGACCAAACCACGTGTCATTGGTCAGCAGGATCTCATCGAACTCCGCGATCCCCGCACCCACATGATCCAACGCATCCCGATGAGCCCAGATATCGAACCCGACATTCTCCCGCACCAAGATCTCATCCGACACCGGCTCCAGCTTCGCCCGCCCCGACTCCGACAGCGAACCATTCACCACCACCAGCACGCGCGCCGCATGCTCCCGCAAACCCGCCAACGCGAACGGGATGTAATCCTCCACATCCCCACGCCGATCCCACACCACATACACCACAAGACGACGACCACCCACCGGAAACACCCCCGACGCAGTCGGCGACGGACCGACCGGCGGCATCAGCGGTTGCCCTGCGCGAGCGCCTTCAGCAGGTAGGCGCCGTAGCCGCTCTTGACGAAGGGCTCGGCGCGTGAACGGAGCTCATCGTCGCTGAGGAAGCCCATACGCCACGCGACCTCTTCGGGGCAGCCGATCGACAGGCCCTGGCGCTTCTCGACCGTACGAATGAAGTCCGTAGCCTCACTCAGGGAGTCGAACGTCCCCGTGTCGAGCCATGCCGTCCCGCGTGGAAGCAATTCAACTCGGAGGTCGCCGCGCTCCAGGTAGACCTTATTGACGTCGGTGATCTCAAGCTCCCCGCGCGGCGACGGCTTCAGGTCCTTCGCTATCTCAATGACGTCGTTGTCGTAGAAGTAGAGCCCGGGTACGGCGTAGTTGCTCTTCGGGCGAGACGGCTTTTCCTCGAGCGACACGACGCTACCGGCGTCGTCGAACTCGACGACGCCGTAGGCAGTTGGGTCGTCTACCCAATATCCGAAGACAACGCCACCGGTGAGATCCGTGTACTGACGCAGACGAGTGCCCATCCCCTGCCCGTAGAAGATGTTGTCACCGAGTACGAGTGCGGCCGAGTCGGATCCGATGTGCTCTTCACCCAGGATGAACGCTTGCGCGAGACCGTCGGGAGAGGGCTGGGTCTTATAGGTGATCGAGACGCCGAAGCGATCCCCGTCGCCCAGAAGCCGCTGGAACTGCTCAGAGTCCTGCGGCGTCGTGATGATGAGGATGTCGCGGATCCCCGCCAGCAGCAGGGTCGAGAGCGGGTAGTAGATCATCGGCTTGTCATACACCGGTACGAGTTGCTTCGAGATCCCGAGCGTGATCGGGTGCAGCCGGGAACCCGTGCCGCCAGCCAAGATGATTCCGCGCATTGGTCTAGTGTCCCATTGCGTCGCATGGGAGCCAACCGAGAGCCTCGCATCTGTCGAGTCCACAAGAAGCACCCACTACCCTGGAACGATGCGCAGACTCCTCGTCACCGGGGGTGCCGGCTTCATCGGCTCCAATTTCGTCCACCACGTCATTCAGCACACTGACGACCATGTCACGGTGCTCGACAAGCTCACCTATGCGGGCAACCGCGCGTCCCTCGACGGCCTTCCTGCCGATCGCCTGACATTCGTGCAAGGCGACATCATCGATGCCAAACTCGTCGACCGCCTGACCGCGGACGCGGACGCGGTCGTGCACTATGCCGCGGAGTCACACAACGACAACTCGCTGCACGACCCGCGGCCCTTCCTCGACACGAACATCATCGGCACCTTCACGCTGCTCGAGTCCGCCCGCAAGCACAGCACCCGCTTCCACCACATCTCCACCGACGAGGTCTACGGCGACCTCGAACTCGACGACCCCGCGCGTTTCACGGAGCAGACTCCGTACAACCCGTCGTCGCCTTATTCCTCGACGAAGGCCGGCAGCGACCTGCTCGTGCGCGCGTGGGTGCGCTCGTTCGGCGTGCGCGCGACGATCAGCAACTGCTCCAACAACTACGGCCCCTACCAGCACGTCGAGAAGTTCATCCCCCGCCAAATCACCAACGTGCTACGCGGCATCCGCCCCAAGCTCTATGGCAAGGGCGAAAACGTCCGCGACTGGATCCACGCTGACGACCACTCCTCGGCTGTCCTGACCATCCTCGACAAGGGCGAGATCGGCGAGACATACCTCATCGGCGCCGACGGCGAGAAGGACAACAAGACCGTCGTCGAACTCATCCTCCACCTCAGCGGACAACGCGTCGACGGCTACGATCACGTGACCGACCGCGCCGGCCACGACCTGCGGTACGCGATCGACTCCACCAAACTCCGCACCGATCTGGGCTGGACTCCGACCTACCAGGATTTCGAAGCCGGCCTCGCCGCCACCATCGACTGGTACCGTGCCAACGAGGCCTGGTGGGCACCGGCGAAAGACGGCGTCGAAGCCTTCTACGCGGCGAAGGGCCAGTAGTGACCGAGTACGGCAAGCCCCTGGAGCCGACGCAGACGACGATCCCCGGCCTGGTGGTCTGGGAGCTTCCGCTCCACGGCGACAGTCGCGGATGGTTCAAAGAGAACTGGCAGCGGGAGAAGATGACTGCGGCAGGGCTTCCTGACTTCGGGCCGGTGCAGAACAACATCTCTTTCAACGATGCCGTCGGGACGACCCGCGGCATCCACGCCGAACCATGGGACAAGTGGGTTTCGGTGGCGACCGGCCGCATCTTCGGCGCCTGGGTCGACCTGCGAGAGGGGTCGACCTTCGGTGCTGTGTACACCACCGAGCTCGACCCGTCGCGGGCGATCTTCGTGCCCCGCGGTGTGGGCAACGCGTATCAGACCCTCGAACCCAACACCGCCTACGCCTATCTCGTCAACGACCACTGGTCGCCCGATGCCGAGTACACGTTCCTCAACCTCGCCGACGAGTCCGCCGCGATCGCGTGGCCGATCCCGCTTGCAGACGTCGAGATCTCATTCAAGGACCGCGCGCACCCGCGACTCTCCGACGTTGTGCCCATGGCACCACGCAAGATGCTCGTCATCGGTGCAAACGGCCAATTGGGCATGGCGTTGCGCGCGGAGTTCGGGGACAGCGCGCACATCGAGTACGCAACGCGCGACGACCTCGATCTCGCATCGGCGGAGCTGACCTCTGCTCGACGCTGGCGAGACTACGGCGTCATCATCAACGCGGCCGCCTACACAGCCGTGGACCGTGCAGAAACGGCGGAAGGCCGGGCGGATGCGTGGGCCGCCAACGCTACGGGCGTCGGCGCTCTCGCCCGCATCGCGGCGGAGAACGCTGTCATCCTCGTGCACGTGTCGAGTGACTACGTCTTCGACGGGTCCTGCGATCGTCCCTACCGCGAAGACGACCCGCTGTCACCCCTCGGTGTCTACGGTCAGACGAAGGCTGCCGGAGACATAGCTGTCACCACTGCAGCGCGGCACTACGTCGTACGTACGTCGTGGGTGATCGGTGAGGGCGGCAACTTCGTGCGGACCATGGTGTCGCTCGCAGAGCGAGGCATAGACCCGAAAGTCGTCGACGATCAGATCGGCCGCCTGACATTCACATCGGACATCGCGCGAGGCATCCGTCACCTCATCGAGAGCGGGGCGCCGTTTGGCGTGTACAACCTGACGGGAGCGGGCGAGCCGACCTCGTGGGCGGACATCGCGCGCGCCGTCTTCACGCTCACCGGCCATGACCCGGAGCGCGTCACAGGTGTCTCGACCAAGGCGTACTTCGCCTCGGCAACGGCTCCCGTCGCGCCTCGGCCACGCAACAGCGTGCTCGAAATCGAGAAGCTGGCTACCACAGGCCTGGTTCCCACAGACGCGCACGACGCGTTGCGTGAGTACCTCGCGGCGCGCTGATCGGCGTCCGACCGCTCATCCCGTAGCGCTGATGGTGCCACCCTCGAAGCTCTGGGCACACGTACCGTTCGCGCATGTCATCGCAGACGTCGGCCATCCATAGCGTCCCGCGGCGCCACCGGTAGCGAAGTACGCATCGCGCACCGCACCCGACACTGCAAACGCAGCACCGACGGATGGCTTGTAGAACACCGCACCGTTCGCGAAGCCCTCCGCGAACCCGCCACCGTTGTACGCGTAACGAACGAAGCTACCCGCGGTACGAGTCCCGAGGACCCCGCTGGACGCATTGTGCGCGGCATCGATCGCCGGATCGCCGACACGCGCGCCCGCAGCGGCGGTCCACAGCAACCAGCCGCCGTCGAACTGCTGACGACACCCCGTCGACCCTTCGCACACGGCCGCACCCGTCGGGAAGCCCAGCGAACCCGCCGCACCTCCCCGCGCGAAGTACGCATCACGCACCGCGCCCGACACGAAGAACGCCGGACCACCCGACCGGTAGTACGCCGAACCATTCGCGAACACCTGCCCGAGCCCGCCACCGTTATAGGCCACCGACAACACACCCGACAGAGGAACACCCCAGGTGCCCGCTGCGCCACCCGCCGCCTCAAACAACGCCCGCACCGGACTCACCACAGGAAACACACCCGCCGAGGATGCCACCACAGTGCCACCCTCGAAGCTCTGGGCACACGTACCGTTCGCGCATGTCATCGCAGACGTCGGCCATCCATAGCGTCCCGCGGCGCCACCGGTAGCGAAGTACGCATCGCGCACCGCACCCGACACTGCAAACGCAGCACCGACGGATGGCTTGTAGAACACCGCACCGTTCGCGAAGCCCTCCGCGAACCCGCCACCGTTGTACGCGTAACGAACGAAGCTACCCGCGGTACGAGTCCCGAGGACCCCGCTGGACGCATTGTGCGCGGCATCGATCGCCGGATCGCCGACACGCGCGCCCGCAGCGGCGGTCCACAGCAACCAGCCGCCGTCGAACTGCTGACGACACCCCGTCGACCCTTCGCACACGGCCGCACCCGTCGGGAAGCCCAGCGAACCCGCCGCACCTCCCCGCGCGAAGTACGCATCACGCACCGCGCCCGACACGAAGAACGCCGGACCACCCGACCGGTAGTACGCCGAACCATTCGCGAACACCTGCCCGAGCCCGCCACCGTTATAGGCCACCGACAACACACCCGACAGAGGAACACCCCAGGTGCCCGCTGCGCCACCCGCCGCCTCAAACAACGCCCGCACCGGACTCACCACAGGAAACACACCCGCCGAGGATGCCACCACAGTGCCACCCTCGAAACTCTGGGCACACGTACCGTTCGCGCATGACTCGTCGGCCGTTGGCCAACCAAGTGGCCCGGCCGCACCGTTGAGAGAGAAGTACCCACCACGCATCGGGTCGCGCACGATGAACGTCCCCGCCGTGCCCGAGTAGAGCGAACCCGCCGAGAAAAGTTGGCCTATCCCGTTGCCGGTCGAGAGTGCGAGCGTTTGTTGATTGAGCGCAGGCCATCCCATGTTGCCGTCCGCGCCACCTCGGACGAAGTAGTAGTCACGCAGCGGCCCCATCCGCACGGTCTTCGCCCCGTGCGCGTAGCTCCAGTAAATGGACCCGAACTCGTACGCTGTCCCGAATCCTCCGCCATTCTTGGTGAGCTCGACCAACCCGGTCGTGGCCGCGCCCAGGCTCGCGGCGCCACCTTGGGCGTTGTACTCAGCGAGGATTTCGGCACCGGCGTCGCGCTGGGTCGACCCGAACCAGTCGGTGAAGAACTGGAAGAAGTTGCGATTGCCGTAGCTTGCACACGGGTCAGGCGACGCGCTGTAACCCGCGGCCAGGGCACTCCCTGTCGGCTGATAAGGGGTGTAGTAGTAGAGGTTCGCCGTGGCTTGGTTTTGGATGTACACCGGAGAGGTGCCGCAGGCGGCATTGGGGTGGTAGCGCACATTCCACGTGTTGCCCGGCGCATACCAGGTGAAGATCCTCGTGGTCCCAGGCGGGTTGGCGTACCGCTTCAGTTGCCAGGCCGCTCCCTGGACTTGGTTGAAGAATCCGTAGTACCGAGTGTCGCACGCGGCGGTGTCGGGACACCCTTGCCCCATCGCCGCTTGATAGTTCCAGGCAGACGGTGCCGAGGACAAGATGAGGCCCTGCTCCTTCTGAAGCATCACGAGCAGGACCTGCGGGTTGATTCCGCACGACTGCGCGACCTTGTAGATGATGCGGGATGCACGTTCCCGCGTTCCACCTTGATAGGCGCCGCACATGGCGTCAGCGGGGATGGAACGCGTGTTGTCGTACCAGTCTTTGAGGCAGACGAAGTTCGACGAGCACGTGCGCACTTTGCCGTCGAGGAACGTTTGGATTTGCGCCTCGGTCATCGTGCCGCGGTTGAAGAACACTGCGTCACTGATGATATTGCCCGGATTGAACTTGGACAGATCTGCCATCTTCACCGGGCCGCCGAGAGCGGCCTCACTGAGTGATGCGGGGAGCGATGCTGCCTCCACCGAAGCCGGCGTGCTCCCTGAGGCGGGCGCCGCCGTGAGTACGCCGAGCACCAGTGCTACAACGGCCGTCACACTGGAAAGAATCGTCCTGAATGACACTTCGGAGATCCCCTTTGGTAGGAGGTGTGTGATCAGTGTGACGGAAGTTACTCCTGAGCACCACTCCCGCGCGGAATCGTACTCAGAGCTCGGCGTGGAGCTGCCAGACCCGATCGGCCGCTTCGCGCCAGGAGAACGCGCGCCCGCGGTCGCCCGAGAGCACCGCGAGTCGCTCGGCCGAAGAGGCCGATGACACCGCTTCGGCGAGCGCCGCAGCGAGAGATTCGGCGAGGGACGAAGCATCCGCCCCCTCTGCCAGCACCCCACCCTCGAAGATGACCTCACGATGCACGGGAGAGTCGGCGGCGATCACCGGCACACCGAGGGCGAGCGCGTCGACGACCCGCCACGGAAAAGCCGTGCGCTGGGCCGGGGCGACCAACGCAACGGTGGCGCCGAAGACTGCGGCTCGGTCGGGAGCCGCAAGAGCCCCGCGCAGGTGCATGCGTCGCTCGGGAATTCCGGATGCTGCAGCCAGGTCTGACATGGCCGGCTCTTGCCCTTCGGGTACGTCGACGACCACGACGGGTAGATCGACTCCGGTTTGCGCGATGGCCGCGAAAGCCACCGCGAGCGCATCGGAAGAGGCGGAACCGCCCGAGAGCAGCAGGAATCCCTCCGGGAGATTCAGCTCACGCCGGCGTCCGACCTCATCGCTCGGAACGGCGAAGCCGTAGGGCGCGGCCCCGGCAATGACGCGGATCCGGTCGCCGAGCTTGGGGGCGATCTCTGACAGACGCGCCAAATGGATGTGCGTCGGCACGACGACGGCGTCGGCATGCTTGACCGCGCGCTTGAGCATCGCCCGATTCCAGCTGACGGCGGAACGGCCGAGCTCGTCGGGTGACTCCCAGGCGCGAAGGTCCCACATCGTGATGACCGTCTGGTCATTGTCGTGCACACGATCGTGCCGCACGAGCGGCGCGAGCAGCGTTGGCGAGTGGATCATTCCCCCACCGATACCGGTGCCGACCCCCATCTGCAGCGCGGTGGCCAGCTCGCGGCGCGCTAACGCTGTGCGACGTACTCCGGCGATGCCCGGCACCGCCGCCGCACTCGGGTCTCCGCCGGCAGGCAAGATCGCCTCGACCTCGCAACCGGCAGGCTCGGCGATGACGAGCGCCGTCGCGAGTTCGCGGGATGCCTCGGCCAAGCCGGCATCCGTCGGCGCAACGAGTTGGTCGAGCATGACTCTGAGAGTCGCCGTCATGGAGCTATCCCTCGGTTCCCGGCGTGGGGGTCGGCGGGTGCAACGCCTGTCGGACCAGCTCCTGCACATACGCATAGTCGGGGTTGTACTCGTCGATACCGCCCTCAGGCGTCAATTCGATCGCCGTCACGGGCTGCTCTTTGGCCTTCAGGGCGAGCTCGGCCAGCACCGGACTCAGCGACTCGGGCAGATCGGTGTCGACGATGTCGGAGCCTGCCTGCGCGACGTCCTGGAAGCGGGTCAGGACGGTCTGCGGTGTGAACTGCGCGAGGATTGCCCGCTGCAGAATTCGCTGACGCTCCATCCGGTCGAAATCGCTCGTCGTGTAGCGGGAACGCGCGTACCACTGCGCCGTTTCGCCGTCCATGCGCTGGTTTCCTGCCTCGATCCACCCGGTCGCCCACTCCTCGACGGGCTGGCCGGGGTACGCAGGCCCGCCGCCCTCGGGAAGTCGCTCGGCCACGCTGATCTCGACGCCACCGAGCGCATCGATCAGCGACGCGAACCCGTGCATGTCGATGAACACGTAGTACGGAATCTCGATTCCGAGGATTCCCTCCGCGGCATCCTTGGTGGCTTCGACGCCGGGTGCAGAGCCGTTGTCGACGGCATCGGGGTACAGGAGGTTCCCGTCCTGGCACACCTCGACCTCGGTGCGCAGCTGGTTGACACCACTGCCCCACCCGCAGTTCGGGTCGGCATGGCCCTCGTGGCCGTTCGGGTAGCGGTCCTGCATCGGGCCCGCCGAGAAGGGGAAGTTCGGCATGTCGCGTGGGATGCCGGTGATCGTCGTCGCCCCCGTGGTGGCGTTGATCGAGGCCACCGAAATACTGTCGAAGCGCATGGAATCGCGACCCTCGCCGCTGTCGGCCCCGAGAAGGAGGATGTTGTAGTAGCCGTCCGAGGGGGGAACCGCAGGGCCACTGCCGCCGAAGATGTCGCCGATGGTCCCACGCAGGGTCCCCGCGGCGGTCGCGGCATATGCGGCGCCACCGCTGGATACCACCAGCAGGACGGCGGCGAGCCCCATGATGCCGAAGCGCGCCACACTGCCGGTGCGCACGAGGCGCACGATTCGGAGGGTGTCGATCGTCAGCACGAGCCACAACAGCGCGTAGGCGAACGCGAGCACCTGCGCGAGCAGGAGGACGAAGAAGTTCGTGGCCAGGGTGAGGAAAACCGTCTGCCACAGCAGCGCGCAAAGAGCCACGAGAACCACGACCACCCACAACGCCAGTGTCGCCGCGAGGCCGATGCGACCCAGGCGACGGTTGCCCGCAAGAGTCTGTGCCGAACCGGGGATGAGGAAGTTCAGAATCACGAGCCACCACCCGCGCCGCGTCATGACGGGACGCGAGGAGGCATTCGGGTACCGCATCGGACGCTCGTCGAGCATGCTCGGCGCAGCGGTCGGGGCGGCGACCCGCGGGCGCGGCGGGGTGGCCACGCTCACAGGGAGTCCTTCAGACGCCGGTTCTTCGCTTCGACCTGCGCTTCGAGATCACGGGCGTAGGCGTCGATCGCCGCGGCGGTGGAAGCATCCGTCGTCCCCAGAATTCGCGCCGCAAGCAGTCCCGCGTTCTTCGCTCCATTGATCGAGACGGTCGCGACCGGAATACCCGCCGGCATCTGGACGATGCTGAGCAGCGAATCCATGCCGTCGAGGGTCGCGAGCTGCACGGGAACCCCGATGACCGGCAACCCGGTGACGGAGGCGAGCATGCCCGGAAGGTGGGCGGCGCCACCTGCTCCGGCGATGATCACGCGGAGCCCGCGGTCCCGCGCCGAGCGTCCGTAGCGCAACAGCTTGTCAGGCGTCCGATGCGCCGAGACCACTTCTACTTCGTGCTCGATGCCGAACTCACTGAGCACCTGGGAAGCGTCGCTCATGATGCGCCAGTCCGAGTCCGAACCCATGACGACACCGACGAGAGGGGACTCTGAGGAGTGCAGGGCAGGGGTCACCAGTAAAGGCTAGGGCGAGAGCCTGGAAGAACACCGCAACGGCGCGGGTTTCAGCCCAGGAAGACGGATGCTGCGGCCCGGGCTTGATAGACCGCGTCATCGAGGTCGGGGCCAGCCGCCGTGACGTGACCGACCTTGCGGCCGGGCCGGGGCGCCTTGCCGTAGGTGTGCACCTTCGCCTCGGGATGGTCGGCCATCGCGGCCGCGAACCGCTCCTCGAGCCCGCCGTCCGCAGGACCGCCCAGGATATTCACCATCACCGACCAGGCCGCGCGCGGCGACGGGTCACCCAGAGGCAGATCGAGTACGGCACGCAAGTGCTGCTCGAACTGTCCGGTGACCGCGCCGTCTTGACTCCAGTGCCCGCTGTTGTGCGGACGCATCGCCAATTCGTTCACGAGCAGACGCTCGTCGGTGGTCTCGAACAGCTCGACCGCGAGCATCCCGGTGACGCCGAGCCCTTCAGCGATCGTCTCGCCGATCTGACGGGCAACGTCGATCAGCCGGGCGCCCGCGTGCGGCGCGGGGGCGATGACTTCGGCGCAGACCCCGCCCCGTTGCACGGTCTCGACCACCGGATAGGCCCGCATCTGCCCGGACGGGCGACGGGCGACCTGCTGCGCGAGCTCGCGCGAGAAGTCGACCAGTTCTTCCACGAGCAGGGCACCTCCACGTGCATCCTCGGCGAGAGCGGCGAACCAGTCGTCGGCTTCGGTCGCCGCGTGAACGACGCGCACGCCCTTGCCGTCGTAGCCTCCGCGCGGGGTCTTGACGACCGCACTCCCCCCGTGCGCATCGAGAAAGTCCTGCAAGTCCTGCGTGGTCGTGACGGCCGCCCATTCGGGCTGCGGCATCCCGAGCTCCGCCAAGCGCGCGCGCATCACGAGCTTGTCCTGCGCGACGGCGAGTGCTTCCGGGCTCGGATGCACCGACACACCCGCTGCGACGAGATCGGCCAGTACGTCCTGGGGAACATGTTCGTGGTCGAAAGTGATGACGTCGACGTCGCGGGCGAACTCCAGCACCGTCGCAGAGTCGCGGTAGTCGCCCACGGCAGATGCCGCGAGCGCGGCCGACATTCCGGCCTCTTCGGCCAGAACTCGAAGGTCGATGCCGATCTCGACCGCGGGGGCGATCATCATGCGAGCCAATTGGCCGCCGCCGACAACTCCGATGCGCAATGTCATGCGCCCATCATCCCAAAACTGCGGGGTCGCCCTCTACGGAAGAGGTGGCGCGGGCGGCAGCGGCGGCTGCGCATCGCGGTGCGCAAGAATCTGGTTGACCTCGACCTGATCTACGAGCACTTCGTGCACGAGCTCAGCACTGGGCACGTTCGCCATACGGATCGGCTCGTCCACGCCGTTGGAGAGTGTCAGGGTTCCCGCGCCCCACATCCGCTGCAGCAGCCCACGTCGCACCTGGACGCTATAGCCCCGCAGGTGCGCGAGTTCTCGTCGGCGCGCGATGACGACTCCGCGGCGCTCGATCACGCGTCGAGTGGTGATCGTGTACACGTGCGACCACCACGAGAGGAACGGCAGGAGGACGAGCAGGAAGAGGATGATGGCGGCCGCGGTCAGCAGCATCCAATTCTGAAACGGTGCAGGAAGATTGCCGAAGAAATAGCCCGTCACGCCGGCGACGGCGATGAGCACGAGAGCCGACCAGGTCAGCCGACGGGCATGGCCGCGAAAGCGGGCAACACGCAACTCAGGCGTCGGCGAGCCGGGCGCCGGGGTGATCGGCCGCCCACCGAAACTCATCGGCTGCGTCATGATCCCATTGTGCTGTCGAGCGCCGACACCGGTGTGTTGCCCCGCCGCCCGCGTGTCGAGCAGCGGGGGAAAACTCGCTCAGCGCACGTGCTCGACGTCTCCCGCCGAGACGGCGTGCTCTACCCCGAGCGGGTCGACCACGACCAGGCGGCCGTCCACGTCGATGCGCTGAGCGCGACCGATGAGCGCTTCGCTCGCCGGGAGCGACACCACAACGTCGCGCCCGAGGGTCACGCACAGCGACTCGATCTCACCCAGGACACCCGACGCCGCCGCATCACCGCCAGAAGCGGCGAGCGCCTGCACCTGCTCGTCGAGCGCCGTCAGATAGTCCGCAAGCAACCGGTCTTCGTCAGCCTCGAGCCCCAGTGTCAGAAACGACGATGCGGTATCGACCGGCAGATCGGTTGCGCTCATGCGCGTGTTGACGCCCGCACCCACGACGATGGAATCAGGATGCCCCGGCACGACCTCGGCCAGGATCCCGCAGATCTTCCCACCGTCCATCAGGACGTCATTCGGCCACTTCAGTCGAGCCGAATGCCCGGTGCCGTGGGTCTGCGCCTCGATCGCGCGGGTCATCGCCGCTCCAGCGATGAGCGGAATCCAGCCGCGCGATGCGGGCGGTATAGCCGACGCATCCACCAGCACAGACACCGCCAGTCCGGTGCCCGCAGGAGCCGTCCAACTTCGGTCCAACCGCCCACGGCCCGCGCGCTGGTCGTTCGTCAGCAGCAGCGAGAGGTGCGGCCACTGATCGGGGGCGTCGGCCACATGTCGCACGAGATCGGCATTGGTGGAATCGGTGGTCTCGATCGCCTGAACGCGCGGACTGATCGCGGCGACGAGAGGAAAGCCTTCTGCGGGAAACGGCATCCTTTCACGCTACTGCCCGATGACGAAGGATGGGTGGGCATCGCCGAGTGGGACAGCGGATCGGTGAAGCGCTTGTGTGAACCCTCCAACCTCCGGGGAGAGTGCGCCGATAGGGTGGAATCCGTGACCGATCAGCCCGACCTCTTCACCACTGCAGGCAAGATCGCCGACCTGCGCGCCCGCTATCAAGAGGCGGTGCTCGACCCCGAAGTGGTCGCCAAACAGAAGCAACACGCGAAGGGCAAGGGCACGGCGCGCGAGCGCATCGAGCTTCTCGTCGATACCGGCTCGTTCGTCGAACTCGATGAGTACGTCCGGCACCGCACCACGGCCTTCGGCATGGACAAGTCCCGCCCGTACGGCGATTCCGTCGTGACAGGGACGGGCACCATCCACGGTCGCACTGTGGCGGTCTACGCCCAGGACTTCTCTACCTTCGGCGGATCGCTGGGCGAGGCGGCCGGCGAGAAGATCATCAAGGTCATGGAGCTCGCCCTCCGCAGCGGAATCCCGATCGTCGGCATGCTCGACTCCGGTGGCGCCCGCATTCAAGAAGGCGTGGTCGCACTCGGCAAGTACGGTGAGATCTTCCGCCTGAACACCCGAGCATCCGGAGTCATCCCGCAGATCTCGATCATCATGGGACCGGCTGCTGGTGGCGCGGTGTACTCCCCCGCCCTCACCGACTTCGTCCTGATGGTCGACAAAACGAGCCAGATGTTCGTCACCGGCCCCGATGTCATCAAGACGGTGACGGGTGAAGACGTCGGGATGGAAGAACTCGGCGGCGCGTATACGCACAACACCCGTTCGGGTGTCGCGCACTATCTCGCCGAGGACGAAGACGATGCGATCGACTACGCGCGGACCCTCCTCGGCTTCCTCCCCGACAACAACATGTCGGAGCTTCCGGCGTACGAGCCGGTTTTCGAGTTCGAGACGACCGATGCTGATCGCTCGCTGAACACGATCATCCCCGACTCGCCCAACCAGCCGTACGACATCCACCAGGTCATCCGCCGGATAGTCGACAGCGAGGACTTCCTCGAGGTGCAGCCGCTGTTCGCCCCGAACATCGTGATCGGATTCGGGCGCATCGAAGGACGGTCGGTGGGCATCATCGCCAACCAGCCGTCACAGATGGCGGGGACCCTGAACATCGAAGCGGGCGAAAAGGCAAGCCGGTTCGTGCGGTTCTGCGACGCGTTCTCGATCCCGATCGTGACGCTGGTCGACGTCCCCGGCTATCTTCCCGGCACCGATCAGGAGTGGACCGGAGTGATCCGCCGCGGCGCCAAGCTGCTCTACGCATATGCCGAAGCGACCGTGCCGCTGGTCACCGTGATCCTCCGCAAGGCCTACGGCGGCGCGTACATCGTGATGGGTTCGAAGCAGTTGGGCGCAGACATCAACCTCGCCTGGCCTACCGCTGAGATTGCCGTCATGGGCGGGCAGGGCGCGGTCAACATCCTCTACCGCGGCGAAATCAAGAAGGCTGAAGAAGCCGGTGAAGATGTCGCGGCTGTCCGCACGCGCCTTGCGAACGAGTACACCTACAACGTCGCCTCGCCCTTCCTGGCCGCCGAGCGCGGCGAGCTGGACGGAATCATCGAGCCCGCTCAGACCCGCGTGGCCATCGCCAAGGCGTTGCGGGCGCTGCGCGGCAAGCGCTCGACGCTTCCGCCCAAGAAGCACGGGAACATTCCGCTGTGAGCGCCGACTCCCCCCCGGTTGATCCCACGGCCGTCGCCGTCGACGTTCGTCGCGGTGACCCGACGCCGGAAGAGCTCGCTGCGCTCATGGCTGTCGTCAGCGAGTCGTATGCCAGCGAGGCCGCGGCGACCGTAGTCGAAGACACGGCTGAGCGCACGGCGTGGTCTATCTCGCAACGCGGTCTGCGCGCACCGCTCCCTCGCGATGTCGGTTGGGGCCGGTTTATCGGCTAGGTCTCGAAATTGGGGGCATTTGTCCCCCAAACGACCTACAGACAACGCTCTGAATCCGTCAGATACTTGAGGGGCTGGAACGCGTTTTCGCGTTCGGCCGGCCTTCATCGCCTTCCGGGTGATGCCAAGGTTCGGCCAAACGAGCGGTTTTCGGGTAACCGCTCGCGAGGCGAGGGGCGGGCGGCTTCGCCGCCCCTCGCCTTCTTCGGTTGTTCGGTCCTCGCCCCGACTCCCCTCCCCCGCCGGGACGAGGACCGAATCCGACTTCAGCGGGTCGGGCGCTCGATCTCGCGCCAGAGGTCCACGGCATCCTCGTCCGACGGAAGGTGTTGATCTCCACGGTGCAATGCCGGTGAACGTCCGACGACGGTGACCGCCACCGTGTCGTGCGGCGACGTCCGGATGATCAGTCGGTCGGACTGCGCAGTACGCAACGTCTCAGCCAGTTCAGCGCGGACGACGGTCAGCGCCGTGTCGTCGAGTCCCTCCAGTCCGCCTTCATCGAGCACGGTCACGTTGGCGCCGCGGCGACGCGCGCGCTCAAGGGCGTCGCGCACGTCGTCATCTAGAAGGCCGGGAGCCCGGAGCTCGTCGCGCAACCGCCCCTCGGCGAGCCGAGCTTCGACGCGGTCTTCGGCGCTGAGCGCTCCCGCCGCAGCAACGGTGCGGGTGAGAGTGGGGCCGGCGATCTTCAGCGCACGCTGGATCTGAACGCGACGTTCTCGCTGCCGCACCACCTGCGCCGATTGCCAGCCCGAGGCCGCCCGTTGCAGTTCGGTGAGTTGCGCGGTGTCGCGGGCCGCGCGATCCAGTGCTCCGAGGAGCAATTGGGTCACTCCAACCCAGAGGAACGCCCCTACCAACCCCAGCGCGAGGGCCGGGAGAGGTCGCATCCACGCCATCGACGCGACAGCGAGCAACGCGATTCCGCTCCAGGCGACCCATGGTCGCCCACGCACCATGACGATCGTCATCAGCGCACCGATTCCGCCGAGATACCAGGTGGCGAACGATGCCGTGCGCGCGTCCTGTCCGACGCCGTACGCCACAGCGCTCGGAATGATCGCGGCGCAGGCCAGCCCCAGCACCGCACCCCACACCGGGAGTCGTGTCGTCGCGCCCCGCGCGGACATGGCGGTCGGATCAGCGGGGTTGGTCGGTGCCGCTGGCTCGCCACCCTCCGGTTCCCAGAACACACAGAGCCAGGTTGTGACCAAGAACAGGACGAGGGTGGCCACGACAACGTACGGATGCGGAACGGGTTCGGTCCACCACAGTCCTCGCACCGCGAGATACGCGGTGAAGGCGACGGCGAGACCGACAAGGATGTTGCGGACGCTGATCATGCGGCACCCCGCAGCCAGGTCAGTCGCACAGAGGTCCCTGCGTCGCTCGAGGTGATCGCCGTCGTTCCTCCCACCGCCGCCACCCGCGCGACGATCGATGCGCGGATGCCGAGTCGGTCTTCGGCGACGTCGTCGACCGCGAAGCCCGAACCGTTGTCGATGACGTCGATCCGCACCCAGACCCCGGTCGCGGTCACCCGCACCGACAGCTCGGATCCCTCTGCGTGCTGTAGCGCATTGGCCACGGCCTGGGTCGCCGCGAGCGCCAGCGCGCGAGCGACGCGGCCGGGTAGCGGAGCGACGCCGCGTACGTCACGCTCGACCTCGATGACGACGCCGAGTTCGGCGGCCGCCGCTTCGATGTCGTCGGCGATGGTTCGCGGTTCACGAGGGGCGTCGCTCCCCTCCTCGGCACCCTGCTCGGTGTTGGCCAGGCGCGTGAGCGCCTCACGCGCCATCGCCGTGGCGAGCATCTGCGCGCGCGGGCTTTCGGCACGCTCGGCCGCGATCAGAGCGGCCAACACGCTGTCGTGCATGAGTGCAGCCACCGCGACGCGTTCTTGTTCGGCCGCGTCTGCGGCTGCGGCCCGGGCGTACGAATGGACCGCTCGGGCGCGTGTTTCATCGACGTTCGCCGCCACGGCGCGAAAGACCCACGCCAACGTGAGCACGATACCCCCGATGATCAGCGTGAACGATACGTCGAGCCCGACCGCCAGCCAGAAGCCAGGGGTGAATCCGCCCTGCACCAGCCGCACAACGCCGAACATCACGGGCGCCAGCACCGTCCACACGATCTGCAGCGGAAGGGGGAAAGCGAGCACAGCGGCGAGGGTGGCGATGTTGACGAGATACCAAATCCAAGGCAGATCCGTCGCCTGCGGCTGGGAACCCGCTGTCGCGATCGGCCAGATCGCCAGCGCGAGCACGAAGATGACCGCGAAGGCGCCAGCGGCCAGGCGCACGCCTCTCCCGAGCACACACGCGAGGATCATCGCGCCGAGCGACACGAACACGACGGTGACCAGCGGATCACGCCACGCGGCCTGCTCTTCCGTGCTGCCGAGAATCGCGAACACGGCCTGTATGCCCAGCACCAGCGAACTCAAAGCCGCGATGAGCATGAAAATGCGTTCGATCCGAATGCGCGTGAAGGATCCCGCCGCCCCCGTGGCACCCCGTGTCGGGGCGATGTGCCCCCAGGCATCCTCGAGGGTGGCGGCGTCCGACGCGGTGGTCACCTGCGGGCGTCCTCGGCGAGATCGGCCGGTCCGTCCGGCTCGGCGAGGATGCCGTCCTCCATAGCCCGGCGGAGCAGATCGATCTTGGTCGGGGCGGGCCGACCGACCTCGACATACTTGATGCGCACTCGAGTGATGTTCTCTTTGGCTGTGGAGTACGCGACCCCCAGCTGATCGGCGACTGCTCGCAGCGGAAGACCTGCGGCGTACAGGCGCAGAACGTCACGCTCGCGTGCCGACAGTTGCGCGTCGGCGAACGCGCGGTCGCCGTCCACGGCACTGGCCCATTCGACGTTGTTCAGGGGCTCACCGTGGGCCACGGTGCGGATCGCACTCGTCACGTCGTCGATCGGGGAGGACTTGCTGACGACTCCGGCGGCACCGACGGCCAACGCCTCGCGGACCGCGGCCGGGCGATCGGCGACGGAATGGATGAGCACGCTGGAGCCGTCGGCGGCCAGCCTGCGCACGTTCTCGGTCACCGTCGTGCCGTCGCCGAGGGTGAGATCGAGCACGACGACGTCCGCGGGGGGCGAACCACTGAAGGCGCGCCAGTTCACGTAGTCGGTCACGGTGCTCCCCGAGAACACCACGACGAGCGTCGTTGCGCGGACGCATGCGGCCTCAAGTCCGAGACGAACCGACTCGTGGTCGTCGATCAGCGCGATCCTGGTCATGGCGTCGTGCCCGCGCCTTCTCGGGTGAGGAGTGCGACGGCCTCGACGTGGTGGGAGTTCGGAAAAAGGTCGACGGCGTCGACGCGGGAGGTCGCGTATCCGGCCGCACGGAAGGTACCGAGGTCGCGTGCCAGTGCGACAGGGTCACAGGCGACGTAGACGACTGTCGCCGGTCGCATCGCAGCGATACCCTCAACGACCTCACGTCCGGCGCCGGCACGCGGCGGGTCGAGAAGCACGACTCCGCGTGAGAGACGTTCGCGTTCGACAGCGGATGCTTCGGCCAGGTGCCGACCGATCCACCGGTCGACGCGACCGGTCACGGCGCGCGCGCCGGACCATTCGGCGAGGTTCTCGGACGCATGGAGGGTCGCGCGCTGATCGGATTCCACACTGGTGACGTGAGTGTGCTCGCCAGCGAGCCCCGCCAGCGTTGCGGCGAACAGTCCGACACCGCCGTAGAGGTCGAGGTGCGAGGCATCCGAATCGATTCCCACGCTGTGAAGAGTCTCGGTGACGAGCGAGGTGAGCGAGTGGGCCGCAAGGCGGTGCACCTGCCAGAATCCGCCGACATCGACCCGGAACTCCTTGTCGCCGACGCGTTCGATCACGACCTCACGACGCGGATCGGGTCCGCGATCGCTGCGGGTCCGTCGCGGCGCTCCCGTGACCGGGCGGACGTATTCGGGCCGCGCCAGAACGCGCACCTCGCCATCAGCGGGTTGTACCAGGTCGACGCGCCCGGTCTCGCCGTGACGGATGTCGAGGGCAGCGCTTTCGAGCGCGGCGGTGGCCAGCGGAAGGTCATCGACGGCGATCACCCGGTGACTACGCCCGGCGTACGGGCCGACGCGACCTTCGGCGTCGACGTGCAGGCTCACCCGTGTACGCCACCTGGTGCCGTCGGAGGTTTCGATCTGAGCGATCTCACCGCCACGAGAGAGGACGGATGCGGCAGGCGACATGGTGACCGGCGCCTCGAGTCCGCCGATCCGCTGAAGCGCATCGTGAATGACGGTCGACTTCAACTCGCGCTGGTGGGCGAGGTCGATGTGCCCGAAGTCGGCGCCGCCCGGGCGGCGCTCGGGGCGAACATCGATGTCGGCCTGACGCCACACGTGCGCGCGGCGATGGGGAGAGGCATCCAGCACCTCAATCGCATCGCCACGCCAGAACGAGTTCTTTCCGGTGTCGGTCAGTCGGACGCGCACGCGCTCGCCGGGAATCGAGTCGGGCACGAACACGACGCGTCCTTCGTGGCGCCCCACGAACACGCCGCCGTGGGCGACTCCTGTGATCTCGAGGTCAATGAGGTCGCCGTCAGCCATTGTTCGAGCATCCCACAGCACACGTCCCGCACGACTACCGTTACTTCATGCGCGTCTGCCTGGCCTCGACTTCACCCGCCCGTTCGATGTTGCTGCAGCAGTTCGGGATCCGTCCGCTCACCGTCGCCCCCGCTGTCGATGAAGAGGCTGTCATCGAGGCGGTCGAAGCTGCCGAGGGCCGCACACTCGCCCCCGACGAGCACGTTCTGCTGCTCGCACGCCGCAAAGCAGCCGAGGTCGCCGCCCGCCTGGTCGATGACATCCCCGACTTCGACGGCATCGTGATCGGCGGCGACTCGATGTTCGAACTCGCCGGCGAGGTGCTCGGCAAACCGCACACACCGGAGGTCGCCACCGCACGGTGGCGCGCGATGCGCGGGCGCACGGGTGTGCTGCACTCCGGTCACGCCGTCGTGCGCGTTCAGCCTGGCGCGGCATCGCGCGAAGTCCACGCGGTGGCCGAGGCATCCGTCACCTTCGCCGCCGACGTGAGCGACGCAGAGATCGACACCTACGTCGACTCCGGCGAGCCCCTCCAGGTTGCCGGGGCCTTCACGGTCGACAGTCTCGGTGGCGCGTTCATCGAGCGGGTGGAGGGGGATCCCTCCACGGTGGTCGGAATGTCGCTCTCGACGCTTCGGCACCTGGTCCGCGCGCTCGATGTCGAGTGGACCGCACTCTGGAACACGGTCGACCCCTCGCTCACCCCGCCGGAGGATGCACGTCCGGGGTTGTCGTAGGACACCCACGTTTTTGGCTGGTTCTTGTGCGAGCCAGCCAAAAGCGCAGCCGACGCCGTCGGTAGGCTGGCATCCATGCCCTCCATCGCCAAGGTGCTCATCGCTAACCGCGGCGAGATCGCCGTCCGTGTCATCCGCGCCGCGCGCGATGCCGGCAAGTCCTCCGTTGCCGTCTATGCCGACCAAGATCGAGACGCGATGCACGCGCGCCTCGCCGACGAGTCATATGCGCTTGAAGGCACGACGAGCGCCGAGACGTACCTGTCGATCGAGAAGATTCTCTCGGTGGCCCGCCGCTCCGGCGCGGACGCCGTCCACCCGGGCTACGGATTCCTGGCCGAGAACGCAGAGTTCGCCCGTGCGGTGATCGGCGCCGGTCTGATCTGGATCGGTCCCTCCCCCGAGGCGATCGAGTCTCTCGGCGACAAGGTGACCGCACGGCACGTGGCCGAGAAGGTCGGCGCACCCCTGGCCCCCGGTACCCCTGGACCCGTCGCCGATGCGTCCGAGGTCACAGCCTTCGCCGAAGAGTTCGGCATGCCCATCGCGATCAAGGCCGCGTACGGCGGCGGTGGGCGCGGACTCAAGGTCGCGCGCGAGTTCGACGAGATCACCGAGATGTTCGAGTCGGCGACCCGCGAAGCGATCTCAGCCTTCGGGCGAGGCGAGTGCTTCGTCGAGAAATACCTCGACAAGCCGCGACACGTCGAGACGCAGTGCTTGGCGGATGCCGCGGGCAACGTCGTCGTCGTCTCGACGCGCGACTGCTCCCTGCAGCGCCGCCACCAGAAGCTCGTCGAAGAAGCCCCGGCGCCGTTCCTCAGCGAAGAGCAGAACCGCATCCTGTACGACTCGTCCAAGGCGATCCTGCGGGAAGTGGGCTACGTCGGAGCCGGAACGTGCGAATTCTTGATCGGCGCGGACGGCACGATCTCGTTCCTCGAGGTCAACACCCGCCTGCAGGTCGAGCACCCCGTTTCTGAAGAAGTGACCGGCATCGATCTCGTCCGCGAGCAGTTCCGTCTCGCCGAGGGCGAAGAGCTCGGCTACGGCGACCCCGAGACTGTCGGCCACGCGATCGAGTTCCGCGTCAACGGTGAGGACCCGGGCCGTGGTTTCCTCCCGCAGCCGGGCCCGATTCATGTCTTCAAGACCTTCGGCGGCCCGGGCATCCGCCTGGACTCGGGCGTGACCGCGGGCGACAGCGTCTCGGGCGCGTTCGACTCCCTGCTGGCGAAGATCATCGTCACCGGTCGCGACCGCGCAGAAGCACTCGAGCGTGCGCGGCGTGCGCTGGACGAGTTCGAGGTCGCGGGCCTCCCGACCGTGCTGCCGTTCCACCGCAAGGTCGTCCGCGACCCCGCGTTCACCGCGGAGGACGGCAACTTCGGCGTCTACACTCGGTGGATCGAGACCGAGTTCGTGAACGACATCCCACCGTGGGATGGCGAGCTCGAGGCCCCGGCGGCCGCCGAAGCCCGGCACACCGTGGTCGTCGAGGTCTCGGGCAAGCGCCTCGAAGTCAGTCTCCCCGACCGCATCGTCGCCGCACCGACGAAGATCGGTCGACCCACCGCCGTGCCACCCTCACGCCGCACCCATTCGACGACCGTCATGGCCGGAGCCTCCGGAGACGCCGTCAAGGCCCCCATGCAGGCGACGATCGTGAAGGTCGCCGTCGAAGAGGGCCAGCAGGTCGTCAAGGGCGAACTGGTGGTCGTGCTCGAAGCGATGAAGATGGAGCAGCCGATCCAGGCGCACAAGGACGGCACCGTCGGCGGGATCAATGCGTCAGCCGGCACCACCGTCTCGGCCGGTCACCAACTCCTGACCATCAGCTGACGCCTGACCGCGAGAACCCAATCCCGCGACGAGAACACCGGTGTAGACCGAGCTTTCGTCGGCGGACTGGGTTCTCGCGGTCAGCGCGGCAGAGCGACTCGTCCGGGCTCAGCCGTCCTCGTTGGCCCGATCGACGATGTGCATCGCCCTCGCAGCGTCGGTGATGCTGCCGGTGAGCGAGGGGTAGACCGCGAATACTCGCGAGAGCTGATCGACGGTGAGGCGACGTTCGACGGCGATCGCGATCGGATAGATCAGTTCGGATGCTCGGGGCCCGACGATCACGCCACCAATGACCGTGCCGCTGCCCTGACGGGCGAGAAGCTTCACGAAACCATCCTTGAAGCCCATCATCTTCGCCCGGGGGTTCGACGTGAGCGGGAGCTTGTGAACGACGGCGTTGATCAAGCCTTCCTCGACGTCCTTCTCCTGCCACCCGATCGTGGCGATCTCGGGTGCGGTGAAGATGTTCGAGGTGATGCGTCGGCGCTCGAGCGGAATGACGACATCACCCAACGCGTGGAACACGGCCGTGCGTCCCTGCATCGCCGCCACTGAGGCGAGCGGCATGAAGGTCGTGCAGTCACCGGCCGCGTAGATGTTCGGCACCGACGTGCGCGCGACGCGGTTGACCTGGATGTGGCCGGACTCGGTCAACTGGATGCCGGCTTCTTCGAGGCCGATTCCTGCGGTATTCGGGATGGATCCCACGGCCATGAGGCAGTGGCTGCCCTCGATCGTGCGTCCGTCGGACAGCGTGACCAGGACGCCGTCCTCCGTGCGCTCGACCTTGTCGGCGCGGGCCTTGGACAACAGCTTCATGCCGCCGCGCTTGAACACGCGCTCGAGGACGGCCGCCGCATCCGCATCCTCACCCGGCAACACTTGCTCGCGGCTGGAGATCAACGTGACCTGTGCGCCCAGATTCATGTAGGCACCGGCGAACTCGGCACCGGTGACGCCCGACCCGACCACGATCAGGTGCGAGGGCAGCGACTTCATGTCGTACAGCTGTGTCCACGTGAGGATGCGTTCGCCGTCGGGCTTGGCCGTCGGCAACTCGCGCGGCGATGCTCCGACCGAGACGACGAAAGTGTCGGCTTCGACGCGGTCGAAGTCGGTCCCGCCGGGGCCTGTCGAGACGATGACCGCGGTGTCGCCCTCGAGCCGACCGTGACCCGAGATGATCCGAACACCCGCTTCGACCAGCGTGGCGCGCATGTCGTCGGACTGCTGACGAGCCAGGGCCAGCAGACGCTTGTTGACCGCCGTGAGGTTGATCGCGATCTCGGGCTTGAGGGGCTTACCCTCGGCCGTCTTCGCGAAGAGCTGCACGCCGAGGTCTCCGGCACCGGCGATCGCGATGGCCGCATCTGCGGTGGCGATCAAGGTCTTCGACGGAACGACATCGGTGATGACAGCCGATCCACCCACGCCCGCGCGCTCGACGAGCGTGACTTCAGCTCCGAGTTGCGCGGCGGCGAGTGCGGCTTCATAGCCTCCGGGACCGCCACCGATGATCGCGACGGATTGAGTGCGCTCGAAGCTCAAGGACATGGCATCCATTCTCTCCCCCAGGCGGCCTGTACCACGACACGTCTCGTGCGCGTATCTGGCACTGCGCGCCGCAGGTTCCTAGAGTGGTGGGCATGTCAGAGATCTCCATCAACCCGCTCGACGATCCGAATGCGGATCCGTTCGAGGTCGCCGCCGCTGCCGCCGCCGACATCGGACGACTCACTGGTGTGGAGCGGCATGACATTGCCCTGACGCTGGGCAGCGGATGGGGTAAGGCTGCCGAACTGCTCGGCGAGACGGTCGCAACCTTTCCCGCCACCGAGGTGACCGGGTTCAGCGCCCCCGCTCTCGAAGGACATGCCGGCACGCTGCGCAGTGTACGCACGCCCAAGGGGCGGCACGTGCTGGTCATCGGCGCACGCACGCACTTCTATGAGGGCCACGGGGTGCGCAGAGTCGTGCACAGTGTGCGCACAGCGGCCGCCGCCGGAGTGCGCACCATGGTGCTCACGAACGGCGCCGGCGGCATCAAGCCGAACTGGAAGCCCGGCACTCCCGTGCTCATCAGCGATCACATCAACCTCACCTCGGCTTCACCGCTCGAGGGCGCGACCTTCATCGATCTCACCGACCTCTACTCGATGCGACTGCGGGATCTCGCACGCACGATCGACCCGAGCCTCGACGAGGGCGTCTACTGCCAGTTCCGCGGACCGCAGTACGAGACGCCCGCCGAGGTGCGCATGGCCAAGACATTCGGCGGACATATCGTCGGAATGTCGACCGCGCTCGAAGCGATCGCCGCCCGACAGACGGGCATGGAGGTTCTCGGCTTCTCGCTGATCACCAACATGGCGGCAGGAATTCAGACCACGCCGCTCAGCCACCAAGAAGTCATCGAAGCCGGCCGCGACGCCGAGCCGGTCATCTCGTCGTTGCTCGCCCGCGTGATCGGGGCGATGTGAGCGCGGTCGATCCGGCGTTGCGCGATCAAGCGCAGTCGTGGCTCGCGCAAGACCCGGACCCTCAGACGCGTGAAGAGTTGCGTTCGCTGCTGACGGCAGCACAGGACGGGGATGCTGCGGCGGCAGCCGATCTCGCCGATCGGTTCGACGGCCGCTTGGCGTTCGGCACGGCAGGGCTCAGAGGCGAGCTCGGTGCGGGCAGCAACAGGATGAACCGCGTGTTGGTCTGCCAGGCCGCGGCGGGACTCGCTCGCTACCTCTTGGCGAACGTCAACCCTGACGGCGAGACCCCGACGGTCATCGTCGGCTACGACGGACGGCGCAACTCCGACGTCTTCGCCCGCGACTCGGCCGAGATCTTTGCGGGAGCGGGGCTACGCGCCATCCTCCTCCCGCGTCTCCTTCCCACGCCCGTGCTCGCATTCGCGGTGCGCCACTACGCCGCCGCCGCCGGTGTCATGGTCACCGCATCCCACAACCCGCCCAACGACAACGGCTACAAGGTGTACCTCGGCGGCGCCAATGAGGGCGCCCAGATCGTCTCACCCGCCGATGCCGACATCGCCGCGCACATCGATGCGGTCGCAGCCGACGGCGACATTGCCGCGCTGCCGCGCTCGCTCGCGGTCCAGACGGCCCCTGAGTCGGTGGTCGAGGAGTACATCGCCGCGACGGCCGCCGTCGCACCCGCGCCCGAAGGCGCGGAGGGTCTGGCCTGGGTCTACACCGCCATGCACGGCGTGGGGTGGCAGACGCTGGCACGCATCGTGGAGGATGCCGGGTACCCGTCGCCTGCCCTCGTCGACGCCCAGATCCAGCCCGATGGCGCTTTTCCCACCGTCGCGTTCCCCAATCCCGAAGAGCCCGGAGCGATGGACTTGGCGTTCGAGACCGCGCGTGCGGTGGGCGCCGAGCTGATCATCGCAAACGACCCGGACGCCGACCGGCTCGCCGTGGCGATTCCGGACGACTCTGTCGATGGCGGGTGGCGCAAACTCTCGGGCAACCAGATCGGATTGCTGCTGGGCTGGCGCGCCGCTGCGCACGCGGCCGAAGCCGGTCACACCGAAGGCGCTTCACTGGCGTGCTCGCTCGTGTCGTCGCCCGGGCTCGCCGCGATCGCCTCCCACTACGGCCTCGACTTCCACTCCACCCTCACCGGTTTCAAATGGATCTCGCGCGCACCCGGCATCATCTTCGGGTTCGAAGAGGCACTGGGCTACCTGGTCAACCCCGACACCGTCCGCGACAAGGACGGAATCTCGGCAGCAATCGCGATGCTCGGTATCGCGTCCGAGGCACGCGGCCGCGGAGCGTCGGTCGCTGATCTGCTGAGTGAGTTCGACGCGACCTTCGGGGCCTTCGCCAGCGATCAGGTATCGATCCGGGTCGACGACGTCTCGACGATCGGGCGCATCATGGCGGCGCTGCGGGCGCAGCATCCGTCCGCCATCGGCGATGTGGCCGTTGATCGAGTCGACGACCTGCTCGAAGGCGTGGACGGCTTCCCTCCCGGTGACGTGCTGCGCCTCTGGCTCGTCGACGGATCGCGCATGATCGTTCGCCCGAGCGGCACCGAGCCGAAACTCAAGATCTACCTCGACGTGCAGGCGGACACCCGACAGGGGGCCGACGAGCGCATTGCAGCTCTTGCGGCGGGAGCCCGGGCGCTCCTCGACGACCTCGCCTGAGCGAACGTCCGACCTCGCGGCTAGGGTGTCTGTGCGCGACTTTTCGCGCGCGGTGCAGGACGGGAGTGGCGGATGGTCGGCGCGCAAGCGGACGATGAGAACGTGACGGATGCCTCGGCATCGGCATCCGACCCGGCGCACTGGCTCCGCAAGACGGTCCTGTTCCTCAGCGGACAGACGGTCAGCCTGTTCGGCTCGATGCTCGTGCAGTACGCGGTCTTCTGGTATCTGACGATCACCTACCAGTCGGGCGTCATCATGATGCTCGCGGCGCTGTTCGGGTTTCTTCCGCAGGCGATCATCTCGATCTTCGGCGGTGTGTGGGCAGACCGGCACAACCGCAAGTTCCTGATCATCGGCGCGGACTCCGCGATCGCTCTGACGACGCTCGCGTTGGCGATCATCATGATGAACGGCATCGACGCGCCGTGGATCATCTTCCTCGCGCTGGCGATCCGCTCGGCCGGAGCCGGCATCCAGATGCCGGCGGTCGCGGCGCTGCTTCCCCAAATCGTGCCCATGCGCAATCTCATTCGGGTGAACGGCATCAACGGCTCGATTCAGTCGGCCATGGCGCTGCTCTCTCCCGCCGCCGCCGGCGCCATCTACGCGTGGTCATCCGCGTCAACGGGCGGTTCATCGGCCGCGCTCGTACCGATCTTCTTCATCGACTTCGTGACCGCGGTGATCGGAATCGGGTTCTTGCTGCTCATTCCCGTGGCCGCCGTGCGGCGCGCGAGCGACGTCGAGACCGGGTACTTCGCCGACCTCGTCGACGGCGTGAAATACATCGCCCATCACGCGTTCGTGCGGTGGCTGCTCATCCTGTTCGCCGTCATCTTCGTGCTCACCGTCGCACCGTCCAACCTCACCCCGCTGATGCTCGTGCGCTCGTTCGACGCGGGCGAGCAGCAGAACGTCGTCAACCTCGCCGTGCTCGAGGTCGCCTTCAGCATCGGCATGGTGCTCGGCGGCATCCTGGTCGCGTCGATCTTCGCGAAGCGCAGTCGCATCGGCATGATCATCACCTCCTCCGTGGTGTTCGGCGGACTGTCGATCGGCTTGGGTCTGTCGGGCAACATCTGGCTGTTCTTCGGGTTCATGTTCCTGGTGGGTCTCGCGGTGCCGTTCTTCTCGACACCGTCCTTCACGCTTCTGCAAGAGACCGTCGAGCCCGAGCGTCAGGGCCGCGTCTTCGGCTTCGTCGGCATCGTGATGGCACTTGCCATGCCGTTGGGCATGCTCGTCTTCGGACCCCTCGCCGATGTCGTGTCGATCGAGGTCCTGCTGATCGCCGCCGGAATCCTGACCTTCGTGGTGATGGCTGCGGCGCTCCTCCTCCCCGCTGGCAAGCGCGCCATCGCTGCGGCGCGGTCAGCCTCACAGCTGCCGGGCGATGATCCGGCCGAAGCGGCCGCCGCGGTCGAAGAGGCCATGCACCCGCAGGACCCTGATCGGTAACGTCGTCGCCGGAGTCGGGATCTAGGCTCGAAGGATGCTGCTGACAGACGCCCTCGTGCTCGAGAACCCGTGGGTTCGGCTCGAGCCGCTCGATGTTTCGCACGCCGACGACCTCGCCGCCGCGGCGGCAGGGCTTGAGCACGCCTGGTACACGTCCGTGCCGACGCCCGAGACGATCGAGTCAGACATCGCCCAGCGACTGGCCTGGCGCGACGACGGCATGATGAACCCCTGGGCCGTGCGACGGCTCGACAGCGGACGCGTCGTCGGCATGACGACGTTCTGCAACATCGACCAGCCCAACCGGCACGTCGAGATCGGCTACACCTGGATCGGAGTGGACGCCCAGCGCACCGCAGTGAACTCGGCGATGAAGCTGCTCACGCTGGGCCACGCGTTCGAGCGGTGCGAGGCGATAGCGGTCGAGTTTCGTACTCACTGGCACAACCAACAGTCCCGCGCGGCGATCGCCCGGCTCGGCGCGAAACAGGACGGCGTCCTGCGCAACCACAAGCTCGGCCCCGATGGCACGCTCCGCGACACCGTGGTGTTCTCGATCCTTCCGGCTGAATGGCCCGCCGTTCGCCTCGGCCTTCAGCAGCGCCTCGCCCGCGGCTAGCGCCTGGCCGCGGCATCCGCCCGCCGGTTCGTGTGCTCACACGTGCGAGTTGCAGGGGGAACCGGTGTCTCCGGCGCTGTGAGGGCGCCCAACAGCGAAGTGGGCCTGCAACTGGCACGCCTGGCGGACATCCGGGCCTCGGCGTCCGGCCTCGGCGTCCGCCGGTGACAACTCAGCCGTCGATGACGGCGACGAGCTCGTCCAAGAAGGCCGCGAAGTCAGTGCCGCGCCGGACGATGCGCTGCACACTGTCGCGCTCGCTGAACACTTCGACGAACTGCTCGAACACGGTCTGGAACGCCTCGCGATCGTTCTCGGAGAATGCGACCATCGCGACCACCTGCACGCGCCCCTCGCCCCACGCGATCGACGGATCGGCGATGCCGATCGCGATGGCCGTGCGAGTCGCTGTCATTCCCAGGGCGTGGGGCACCGCGAGCGCGTCGGTGAACCCGGTGGACGAGAGCCGCTCACGCTGAATCGTCCTCGTGACGTAGTCGTCGTCGATCACGCCCTGCGCTGTCAATAGTGCGCCGAGCCGCCGGATCACCGCCTCCTCGTCGAGCCCGTCCAGGCCGCGGAGGAAAGCCGAGGGCTCGAAGTACCCCTCGAGTTCGGAGCGCAGGCGCGTCAAGCGACGAGCGCGACGGATGCGACCGGCCGCGGCCTGCACCCGCTCGACGTCGGACTCGGTGAGGAACGGCTGGATGCGCACAATTCGCTCGCCGCGGTCCGCCGCAGCGGCCGGGTCGATCGTGGTGAGCACGAGGTCGGTATCGATCGACGACCAGTCGGGGTCCACGCGAGTCTCGACGCCGACCACCTCGATCGCTTGCCCGAGCGAGCGGTCCACGCTCGACCGCAGCAGTTCGTGCAGCTCGTAATAGCCGGGGCACACGATGGTCGCGGTCAGAAGCTGATCAGCCCGTCTACTGCGCTCGAGGCGACCGCCGACGTGCATCGCGATGTAGGCGATCTCGTCGTCGAGCAGCGGAATGCCGAGCCGCTCGTGCAGGCCGTTGGCGATGAACACGGCGACTTCGAAGATCATCGGGTACGTCGACTTGAGCGAGCGCGTGAGCGGATTGCGCGACCATGCCTGTTCCCGCGACCGGTGCAGGAGGTTCTGCACGTGGAGCGCCAGACGCACGATGAAATCCTCGTCGGCGATGTCGACAAGGAATTCGGATGCTGCCTCCCCGACGACCTCGCGCACGACGTGCTCCACTTCGGGCTCGAGGCTTGCGCGCGCCTGATCTTGCGGCGCAGCGCCGCCGGGTGCGACGACCCGGGTGAGGACAAGGGTCGTGAGGTGCTTCAGGTCTCCCCCGCCGAGGCGCACACCGAAGTGCCGCTCAGCGAGCTCATCGAGGATCTCGGCGACCCCGGGATGCGAAGCACGGCCGTCCTCGGCCGCCGATTCGAGCGGCCGGTCGCGCGAGACCCGGTCGGCGGCGATCGCGATGTGCATCACGACGTCCGAGATGCCGAACTCGTTGACGTACCACCCGAGCGCGCCCAGGCGCGCGACCAGATCGGTCTTGAACGGGCCGAACGCGTTCGCACCGACCGAGCCTTCGCCGAGCGTGCGGCGCAGCGCTGCGAGATCGAAGGATCCAGCATCCATTTCATCGTGCGCGAGCCGGCTCAGCAGGCGCCGCTGAGCAGCCTCGGTCCCGCGGAGCCGCGCACGAGCGGCAGACCGCTCCAGCGTCAGCTGCGTGCCTCCGAGCAGACCTCGCACCCGCGCGAGGTCGGCATCGAACGTGGCTGAACTCACGTGCAGGCGCTCCGCCGTATCGAACACGTCGATGCCGTCAGAGGAGTCGAGGAGTTGCCTGACCAGGGTGTGCAGACGGTCACGGGGGGTGCCGGCATCCGCTTCTGCGCGTAGTGCTGTCGCCGCATCACTCCCCGCGCGGTACCCCGAGGGCCCTGATTCGATCGCGACTCCCGGGCTCACGCGCGCGTTCGCGCCGGTCACATACGAACGGATGCTGCGGGGCGTGACCCCGAGGGCGTCAGCGAGTGTCGCGGCGGTCGCCCACTCGCCATCGCGCGCGAGAAGAGCCAGCAGTCGGTCCTGCTTCGCTCGTGTCACGGAAGACTCCTGTACGCGCCGTCGGGTGGCTTTGCCAGTCAACCACGTCGCGCGCCTCGAGAGCCCGAACGCTTTCCGCCCCTGCGGAAGAACGACTGGTTGTCCGCTCCCAGCGTTTTCACAAGAATGGGCACAGGAAGGCGGGTCAATGAGGATCCTGGTGGTTTGCGGTGCGGGTGCGTCCAGCACTTTTGTCGCGCAACGCGTGCGGCACGCCGCGCACGACCGGGGACTTGAGTACATCGCCTTCGCTGGCACCGAGCAGTCGCTTCCGATTGATCTCGATGCTGCGGACGTCGTCCTCGTGGGGCCGCACCTCGCTCATGCGCTGACGCGCATCGAGCGAGACGCCGCCCTCCGCGGAACGACGGTCGTACTGCTGCCGTCCGACATCTTCAACGATCTCGACGGTACGCGGACACTCGAATTGGTCCGCGCCGCGGTCGGAGGCTCCGGGGGGACCCTCCAGACCGCGGGCAGCCTGCCCCTTCCCCTCGCAAACGCCGGCGCGCCCGCCACTTCAGACCACCCACCGCACGACGAGAGAAAGGACAGGCTGATGCCCCTCACCCGGACAGTCCGGATCGGCTCCTCCCACGGCCTGCACGCCCGCCCCGCAAAGCTTTTCGCACAGGCTGCCAAGGAATCCGGCATCCCGATCACCATCGCGAAGGATGCCGGTAAACCCGTGAACGCGGCAAGCATTCTCGGCGTCATATCGCTCGGAATCGAGCAGGGCGACTACATCACTCTTACTGCGGACGGCGACAACGCCGAAGCGGTGCTGGACACCCTGAGCGAACTGCTCGCGACCGATCACGATGCGGAGTAGATCATGGCTGAGCTTCGTGGAGTAGGAATCGGCCTGGGAGTAGCCCAGGGACCCGTCGCGCGGATGGCAGAACCTCTGCCCGCACCCAGCGATGCGGCGAGCGAGATCAGCGCGGACGAAGAGACGACCCGCGCCCGTGAGGCCGTCGCGGCCGTCGCGCGTGAACTCGAAGCCCGTGGCGCCCAGGCGGGCGGCGCGGCACAGGATGTGCTCGAGGCGCAGGCCATGATGGCCGAAGACCCGACACTCGAATCCGAGATCGACGACCGTATCGCTGCGGGCAAGACTGCGGAGTTTGCGGTGCACGATGCGTTCGCGTCGTTCCGCGCGCAGTTGGTCGCGATGGGCGGCTATCTCGGCGAGCGCGCCGCCGACCTCGACGACGTCGCGCAGCGGGTCATCGCGCGTCTTCGCGGTGTCGCGGCACCTGGCGTTCCCGACCCCGGGCACCCGTTCGTGCTGGTCGCCAAAGACCTGGCTCCGGCCGACACTGCGCTCCTGGATCTCGACAAGGTGCTCGCGCTCATCACCACCGAAGGCGGACCGACCTCGCACACCGCGATCCTCGCCCGCGAGAAGTCGATCGTCGCGGTCGTCGGTACGGTCGGCGCGAAGGATCTCGCCGAAGGCGAGATGGTGATCGTGGATGCCGCGAAGGGCGTCGTGACGACGAACCCCTCGGCGGCAGACCTCGACCAGGCCCAGCACCGTGCCGATGCGCGCGCGTCGGCCTCATCGGCTCCGATCACCGACGGTGCTCTCGCGGATGGCACCCCGGTGCCACTGTTGGCCAACCTCGGCAAGCCGGGAGGTGCCGCAGAAGCGGTGGAACTCGGCGCCGAGGGCGTGGGGCTCTTCCGCACGGAGTTCCTCTTCCTGAGCTCGAGCCAGGCACCCACGATTGAACAGCAGCGCGAGGCGTACACCGAGCTGCTCGCGGCGTTCCCCGGCAAGAAGGTCGTCGTACGCGTCCTCGACGCCGGAGCCGACAAGCCGCTGGCGTTCCTCAACGACGCGCACGAAGAGAACCCGGCACTCGGGCTCCGAGGCATCCGTGCCCTGCGTGCGAGCGAAGACATCCTGCGTGAGCAGTTGACGGCGCTGGCGCAGGCGGATGCTGCCACCGACGCCGACCTGTGGGTCATGGCGCCGATGGTGGCCACGGTCGAAGAAGCCGACTACTTCGTCGACATTGCCCGGGACTACGGCGTCAAGACCGCCGGAGTCATGGTCGAGGTGCCGTCTTCGGCACTGCTGGCCGACCGGATCCTCGTGAACAGCGATTTCGCCTCGATCGGCACGAACGACCTCACCCAGTACACGCTGGCGGCAGACCGACTGCTCGGCTCGGTGGCATCGTTCCAAGACCCGTGGCACCCCGCGGTGCTGCGGCTCATCCGCGAGGTCGGCGACGCCGGTCGCGCGAACCGCAAGCCCGTCGGCATCTGCGGCGAGGCAGCGGCTGATCCGCTCCTGGCGGTCGTCCTGGTCGGCCTCGGCGCGACGTCGCTGTCGATGGCGCCCACGGCCCTCGCGGACGTGCGTGCCTCACTCCTCGAATACTCCCTCGACGATGCCCGAACGATCGCCGAGGCAGCCCTGGCCGCGAATGGCGCGGCCTCTGCCAGAGATGCGGCCCGTGCGGCCGCAGAATCCCGAACGGCCGCACGCGCGGCCACACAATCCGAATGATGAAGGAGACACAGCCATGACAACGGCGTCAGTGCCCCAGGCGGGCACCAACAAGGCGCGAGTCGGAGTCCAGCGCTTCGGCACGTACCTGTCCGGCATGATCATGCCGAACATCCCTGCGCTCATCGCCTGGGGTATCTTTACGGCGTTCTTCATCGATGTGGGGTGGACTCCGAACGCCGACCTTTCGACAATCGTCGGACCGTTCATCCACTACCTTCTGCCGATCATCATCGCCTACACCGGTGGAGCCATCATTTACGGCGTCCGCGGCGGTGTCGTTGCCTCCATCGCCGTCATGGGCGCGATCGCGGGCTCCGACAAGCTGATCGCCGACTTCAACGCCGGACTTGCCGAAGGAGCCTCGCAGCTCGGGCAGGTGCACATGTTCATCGGTGCGATGATCATGGCACCGATCGCGGCGTACACGATGCGCTGGCTCGACAGCCTGTGGGAAGGCAAGATCAAAGCCGGCTTCGAGATGCTCGTGAACATGTTCTCGGCCGGCATCTGGGGCTTCGTCTTGGCCGTCATCGGGTTCTACCCGATCGCCTGGCTGGTCAACGGCGTCATGTCAACGCTCAGCAACGCGGTCAACTGGCTCGTAGAGATGAACCTGCTCCCTCTCACGAGCATCGTGATCGAGCCGGCGAAGGTGCTGTTCCTCAACAACGCCATCAACCACGGCGTTCTCACCCCGCTGGGAATCCAGCAAGCAGCCGACGCTGACAACAGCGCGTCAATCCTCTTCCTGCTCGAGGCGAACCCCGGTCCCGGCCTCGGTTTGCTGATGGCCTTCGCGATCTTCGGTCTCGGCGCGGCACGTGCCTCGGCTCCGGGCGCGGCGATCATCCAGTTCTTCGGTGGCATCCACGAGGTGTACTTCCCGTACGCGCTCATGAAGCCGGTCGTCATCCTCGCGCTCATCGCCGGGGGCATGACCGGTGTCACGACGAACATGCTCATGGGAGGTGCGCTTCGAGCGCCTGCCGCTCCAGGCAGCATCTTCGCGGTCCTGGCGCAGACGGCTTCCGGCTCGTATCTGGCCGTAATCCTGTCCGTCATCCTCTCGGCCGCGGTCACCTTCCTGATCGCTGGGATCATCCTTCGCGCCTCGCGTAAGCGCGACCTCGAGGCGATGGCAGCGACCGACGACGCCTTCGGCGCTGCGATCACGCAGACCGAAGCGGCCAAGGGCAAGTCTTCGGACGCGCTCGGCGGCCTGCGCGGCGGTGCCGCAACGGCGGCGGGCGGCGGCATCGAGCCCGCGACCATGACCGAGCGTCACGTGTCGAACATCGTGTTCGCGTGCGACGCCGGTATGGGTTCGTCGGCGATGGGAGCCAGCGTCCTGCGCAACAAGATCAAGCAGGCCGGCATCGAGGGAGTCACGGTCGTCAACAAGGCGATTGCGGCGCTGGACAGCTCGGCCGACCTGGTCATCACGCAGAACCAGCTCACTGACCGTGCGCGTCAGCAGACACCCGACGCGATCCACGTGTCGGTCGACAACTTCATGAACTCGCCGAGGTACGAAGAGGTCGTTGAATTGGTGCGCGACCAGCAGACCAAGGCGTAGCACACAGACAGCTGCGGGGTCGGACGGCGGGAGGCCTCCGGCCCCGCGGCCTTTACGGTCACGGGGTTCGCTCCAGGCGAGCCCCGTGGCCATTCCTTGAACTTCTCGATACGTTCGATATGACGTCCGCGGCACTCGCGGAGACAGAAAGGCACGAAGATGGCACTCGATGTTCTGAGCCTCGGTCAGGTCCGCATCCACTCCGGAAGCGCGACGCGAGAGGAGGCGATGAAGGAAGCTGCTGACATCCTCGAGTCCGCAGGCGCCGTCACCAGCCGCTATTACGACGCGATGCTGCAGCGCGAAGAAACCGTCTCCACGTACATGGGCATGGAGCTCGCGATCCCCCACGGCACGAACGAAACGAAAGCCGAGATTCTTGCTTCCGCACTGTCGATCACGCGGTACGACGGAGGGGTCGACTGGGGCGGAGAGCCCGTGACCTTCGTCGTGGGCATCGCCGGTCGCGGCGACGAGCACCTCGAGATCCTCTCGAAGATCGCCATTCTCTTCTCGGATGATTCCGAGGTGCAGCGACTCAAAGCGGCTGAGAGTCCCGAAGAACTCTTCGAGATCGTCTCGGCTGCGGGCGTCTGATGAAGGCTGTCCACTTCGGCGCGGGCAATATCGGCCGAGGTTTCGTGGGCCTACTGCTGCACCAGGGCGGGTACGAACTCATCTTCTCTGACGTCGCGGCACCCCTGGTCGACGCGATCAACGCTGTCGACAGTTACACGGTCCATGAAGTCGGCGAGGGCGGCAAAGACACCGTAGTCACCGGTTTTCGCGCGATCAACAGCGCCGAGCACCCTGACCAGGTGATCGATGAGATCGCCGGCGCCAACATCGTGACGACCGCCGTCGGCCCGACCATCCTGAGGTTCGTCGCCCCGCACATCGTCGCCGCCCTCGCGCTGCGCGACCCGTCGTCTCCCCCGTTGCAGATCATGGCGTGCGAGAACGCGATCAACGCCACCGATCTGTTGCGCGACGAGATCATCGGCCTCGCCGGCGGCGCGTGGGATGCCCTCGCCTCCCGCGCCGTCTTCGCCAACACCGCCGTCGACCGTATCGTGCCCGGGCAGCCCGACGGAGGCGGCGTCGACGTCACCGTCGAGCCCTTCTACGAGTGGGCCATCGAGCGTCCGCCCTTCGGCGACAACCCTCCGAACATCCCCGGGGCCCACTTCGTCGACGACCTCGCGCCGTACATCGAGCGCAAGCTCTTCACTGTGAACACCGGCCACGCCACGACGGCCTATTTCGGTGCACGCGCGGGTGTGGAGAAGATTTCGGATGCTTTGGCGGGCCCCGAGATCGCCGCACAGGTCGCAGCGACTCTGGAAGAGACCTCGGCCCTCTTGGTTGCCAAGCACGGCCTCGACCCGGTCGCGCAGGCGGACTACCGCGCGACCATCCTGAAGCGCTTCCGCAACGACGCGCTGCCCGACACCGTGTGGCGCGTCGGACGTCAGCCCCTGCGCAAACTGTCGCGGAATGAGCGGTTCATCAGTCCCGCCGCCGAGGCCGCGGAGCGCGGTCTTTCGGTCGATGCGCTGGTGGCCGCCATGGGTGCCGCACTCGAGTTCGACGACGCCGAAGACCCGCAGTCGGTCGACCTGCAACGGATGATTCGCGAGCAGGATGCGGCATCCTTCACCGCGTCCGTCACCGGAATCGGTCCCGAGCATCCGCTTTTCGCTCGCGTTCAGGCGGTCGTTCAGGCACGCCAAGCCGACCTCGGCTGACGGGGTCGGCACGACGGCCGTCGTGCGCGGACGCTTTGATCGAGCCACGTAGACTCTCCCGTCGTGACTTTCGTCCTCGCTCTTGCCGCTCTCGCCGCGTTCGTGGCAGCGGTCATCCAGCGCATCACCGGACTCGGTTTCGTGCTCGTCCTGATCGGTCCAATCGTGGCGCTGTTCGGCCCGGTCGAGGGTGTCACGATCGGGGTTCTCCTGGCTCTGGTTGCGTCCTCGAGCGCCGTTCCTCTGGTCTGGCGCCAGGTGGAGTGGGGCCGCACGTGGTGGCTCATCTGGCCGGGACTCATCGCCGCACCGTTCGGGGCGCTGTTGATCCGACTGCTCCCCGAAGCCGCTCTCCTCCTCCTCATCGCCGCCATGGCGTACTTCGCACTGATTGCTGGCTGGATCCCCGCTCTCTCGGCTTCGCTCCGCGGACGCCCGGGAGCAGTGGTCGCAGGCTCTGCGGCGGGTTTCATGCACGTCGCAAGCGGGCTGTCAGGCCCGGCATTGGCGGCCTACGCGGTCGGCGACAAGTGGGAGCAGCGCCGCTTCGCGGCGAGCGTCCAGGTGATCTTCGTCGTGTTCAGCGCGGTGTCGGTCGCTCTCCGCGGGCTTCCGGTCTCGCCCATCCCCGACGTGTGGATCCTCGTGGCGGCTACTGTCGCCGGCATCATCGTGGGCACACTCCTGACCCGGTTCGTGCCGCCGCGCGTCGCGCGCACAGCCATGCTCACGATCGCGTGGGCCGGAGCGACCGTGGTGCTGGTGCGCGGAATCCTGGCACTGTTGTTCTGAACTCTCCACAGCCTCTTACGGTGCAATTCAGAATTTCAGTTAAGAACGGCTAACATCGTCAGGTTGTCCGAGCGTGGGTTCGACACGAAGACGTGTGGGAGAGAGTGATGAGCGAGCACAAATACGCGATCATCGGGGCGGGGCCTTCGGGCCTGTCCGCGGCGCGCGCGTTGCAGCGCGCGGGTATCGACTTCGACGGGTACGAGGCATCCCGCGGCGTCGGCGGACTGTGGGACATCGATAACCCGCGCTCGACGATGTATGAATCCGCGCACCTCATCTCGTCACGCACGACGACCGAGTTCGCCGAGTACCCGATGGACTCCACCGCCGACTACCCGAGCCACAAAGAGCTGATCCGCTACTTCCGCGACTTCGCCGATCACTTCCGTCTCACCGAGCGCTTCGTCTTCGACACGAAGGTCACCGCCGTCGAAAAGACGGACGACGGGTGGATGCTGCGCACCGCCGGCCTCGACGGTGAGAGCGAGCGCCGCTACGCCGGAGTGATTCTCGCGAACGGCACGCTGGCAGAGCCCAACATCCCGGACTTCCGCGGCGAGTTCACCGGCGAACTGCTGCACACCTCGCAGTACAAGAGCGCATCGCAACTCACCGACAAGCGGGTGCTGGTCATCGGTGCGGGCAACTCCGGCTGCGACATCGCCGTGGATGCGGTGCACCACGCAGCATCCGTCGACATGAGCGTGCGCCGCGGCTACTATTTCGTGCCCCGCTATCTGTTCGGAAAGCCCTCTGACACCCTCAACCAGGGCAAGCCGCTGCCGGCGAAGATCAAGCAACTCGTCGACACCCGCGTACTGAAGGCGTTCACGGGCGACCCGGTGCACTTCGGCTTTCCGAAGCCGGACTACAAGCTGTACGAGTCGCACCCGATCGTCAACACCCTGATCCTGAACCACCTCGGCCAGGGCGACCTGCACATCAAGGCCGACATCGAGCGGTTCGACGGGCAGACCGTTCACTTCCGCGATGGGTCATCGGGCGAGTACGACATGATCCTCCTCGCCACCGGCTACACCCTCGACTATCCGTTCGTGGCTCGCGAAGACCTCAACTGGACAGGCTGGTCGCCCAAGCTCTTCCTCAATGTCTTTCCGCCTTCGTTCAACGGGCTGTACGTCATGGGCATGATCGAGGCGTCCGGCATCGGTTGGCAAGGCCGCTACGAACAGGCCGCGCTGATCGCCGAGTATCTGCGTGCCGTCGAAGAGCACCCCGAGCGCGCCGCCGCGTTCCGCGCGCGCGTCATCACCCAGGCCTGGCCAGACCTCACGGGCGGGTACAACTACCTGGGACTTGAGCGCATGTCGTACTACGTCAACAAAGACGCGTACCGGGGCGCGGTGCGCGTGGCGGCCGAGTCCCTGCGCAGTGACATCACAGAGGCGCCGCGGCGCGGCATCGGTCCCGCGCTTTCACGACTGCCCCGCCCCTCGAAGAAGAGGACACCCGCATGAATCCCGACGACATCATCCTGAACTTCAACCCCGGCACGTTGGTCATCCTCAACGTCGTCCTGGGTCTGATCATGTTCGGCATCGCCCTCGACACCACGGTCGACGACTTCAAGGTCGTCGCACGCAAGCCGAAGACGTTCATCATCGCGATCCTGGCGCAGCTGATTGTGCTACCCGCGGTGACGTTTGTGCTCACCCTGATCCTGCCGGTCACCCCGTCGATGGCGCTCGGTATGATCCTTGTGGCCTGCTGCCCGCCCGGCAACATCTCGCAGGTGCTGACCCACCGCGCGGGGGGAAACGTCGCCCTATCGGTTTCGATGACCGCCGTCGGCAACCTCATCTACATCTTCGTCCTGCCCTTGTCAGTCGCGTTCTGGGGGTCGCTGCATCCCGCCGCTCGCGAACTGCTGACCGCGGTCGAACTCAACCCGTGGCAGATGCTCGTCGACATCTTCTTGATCATCGGCCTGCCCTTCATCGCCGGTCTGCTGATCCGCAACCGCTTCGAGCGGTTTGCGAAGCTCGTGCAACGGTGGGTGAAATGGTTCTCGCTCCTCGCCCTCGTCGGCTTCATCGTCGCTGCGCTCGCTGGCAACTGGACGTACTTCGTCGCCTTCCTCGGGATCATCATCCTTGTGGTCACGATCCACGACGCGGTTGCCCTGGCGATCGGCTACGGCACCGCCGTCGTCGGCGGCCTCGGCACCCGCGAGCGCAAGGCGATGACCTTCGAAGTCGGCATCCGCAACGCTGGACTCGGCCTCGGCCTGATCTTCACCTTCTTCGGAGGTCTCGGCGGCATGGCGATCGTCGCCGGCTGGTGGGGAATCTGGGACATCATCGCGGGCCTCATCGTCGCTGCACTCTGGGCCCGACACACCAAGCGCCGCACCGGATCGGTGAAGGGTGACTCGTCGCGTCACGCTGCGACAGAGAGTCCGGATGCTTCCGCCGGGGCATCCGCATGACACGAGTCCTCGTCACAGGCGGTGCGGGCTTTCTCGGCTCGCACGTCGTTGCGGCGCTTGTCGCTCACCCCGGAGTGGAACTGGTCGTCGCCGGCGATGTGCGGCGGCCGGAGCATCCGATCGAAGACGTCGTCTACGACGAGTGCGACGTGACCCGCACCGGATCACTCGGCCCTCTGCTGGAGCGACACGAGATTGACACCGTCGTGCACCTGGCCGCGATCGTGAGCCCGGGCCGCGATCACGACCTCGAGTACCGCGTAGACGTCGACGGGTCGCGCAACGTCATCGACGCGTGCGTCCAAGCGAGGGTGAAGCGCCTGGTGGTGTCATCCTCCGGTTCCGCCTACGGCTACCACCCCGACAACCCTGCCTGGCTTACCGAAGCTGACCCGGTGCGCGGCAACGACGAATTCCCCTACTCCCGCCACAAGCGACTGGTCGAAGAGATGCTCGCTGTTGCGCGGGTGGAGCATCCCGAACTCGAACAGGTGACCTTCCGCATCGGGACGATCCTCGGCCCGACCGTGCAGAACCAGATCACTGCGCTCTGGGACGGCGGGCGCATCCTCGCCATCGCCGGCTCGGACTCTCCCTTCGTCTTCATCTGGGTCGACGATGTCGCCGCCGCCATGGCGCGAGCAGCCACCGACGGCCCTGCCGGCATCTACAACGTCGCTGGCGACGGCAAGCTCACCGTGCACGAGATCGCCGCGCGCCTCGGCAAGCCGCTGCTGACGGTGCCGGCGGGCGTGCTCGCCTTTGGACTGGGGGTCGCGCGCGCCCTGCGCCTCACCGTCCACGGCCCCGAGCAGGTGCGGTTTCTCCGCTATCGGCCCGTGCTCGCCAACGCCCGGCTGAAGGAGGTCTTCGGCTACACCCCCGCCAAGAGCTCAGCCGATGCCTTCGAGGCGTATCTGGAGTCCCACCCGGGCGTCGCCCGGCGCTGAGCCGCGGCATCCGCGACCGGCCCGTCCCAGTGAATGTGACGCGGCCGTCAAGAATGTGTCGCGAGTGGTCGCATCGGCTGCGTCACAGCGACCATAGGGCACCCTTTTGCCTCGCGGCCGGGTAAGAACTAGCGGGAGAAGCCCTCGGCGATCAGCTCGATGAGCTCTTCGCGCTCCTCGACCGGCAGGAAGGCCCCGGCCGCAGCGTTCAGTTGGAACGCCTCAAGGTCGTCGAGGGTGTAGTCGAAGGTCTCGGCCAGCAGGGCGAGCTCGCGAGTCAGTGATGTGCGGCTCATGGTCCGGTTGTCGACGTTCACCGTGACCGAGAAGCCGAGCTGGTACAGCAGGTCGAAGGGGTGGTCTTCCATGGTCGTACCCCACGCGGCGATCGCACCGGTCTGCAGGTTCGACGACGGCGAGAGCTCGAGCGGAATCTCGCGGTCGCGCACCCATCGCGCAAGGTCGCCGAACTTCACGTAAACCTCGTCGGCCTCGCTCGAGACGACCTCGAGGTCTTCGGCGATGCGCACTCCGTGGCCGAGCCGCAGAGCGCGCCCGTCGATAAGTGCGCCGCGGATCGAGTCGAGTCCGGCCGCCTCGCCGGCGTGCACGGTGGCAGGGAAGAACTCTGACGCCAGGTAGTCGAATGCCACGCGGTGGTTGCCCGCAGGGAACCCGGCTTCGGGTCCGGCGATGTCGAAGCCGACGGCGCCGCGTCCACGCCACGCTACGGCGAGCTCGGCGATTTCGAGCGACCGGTCCGTGTGGCGCATCGCGGTGATGAGCTGACCGACACGGATGTCGTGGCCTGCGCGTTCCGCGGCATCTTCGCCCGCCTCGATCCCCTCTTGGACGGCGGCGACGACCTCGTCCAGCGAGAGCCCGCGGGTGAGGTGCTGCTCAGGCGCCCAGCGGACTTCGCCGTAGATCACGCCGTCGGCGGCGAGGTCTTCGACGAACTCGCGCGCGACCCGGGTGAGGCCTTCTCGGGTCTGCATGACGCCCGTGGTGAGGTCGAAGGTCTTCAGGTACTCCACCAGGGAGCCCGAGTCGCTCTTGTCGGCGAACCAGTCCGCGAGCGCGTTGCCGTCGGATTCGGGAACGTCGAGTCCGATGACGTCTGCCAGTTCGATGATCGTCGCGGGGCGCACCCCGCCGTCGAGGTGGTCGTGCAGCGAGACCTTCGGAAGCCCGCGGATCGAGAGCCCCTGCAGGTCGGCGTCGCCGTGCTGGTCGATGGACATTCGAACTCCTCGGGTTGTGCGAAAAAGATGAAGAAGGCGGCGGATGCTGCGGCTCAGGCCGTGATGCGTTCGAGCACCAAAGGGGTCGTCGCGGGAGCATCCGGGCCGATGTCGTACGATCCGTCGAGCGCTTCCAGAGCGCGGTCGAAACGGGTGTCATCGTGCCCGAGCAGGGTGAACAGCGGCTGACCAGCCGTGACTTTGTCGCCCGGCTTGACGTGCAGGTCGATGCCGGCGGCGTGCAGCACGGGATCTTCGGCGCGGGCGCGCCCGGCGCCAAGCCGCCAGGCGGCGATACCGAACGGGAGCGCGTCCATCCGGGTTACGAACCCCGATGTCGTGGCAGTGACGATGTGGGTGTCGTTCGGCGCGGGGAGCGAAGCATCCGGATCCCCATCCTGCGCGCGGATCATCGAGCGCCAAGCGTCCATCGCGCGTCCGTCGCGCAACGCCGCCTCGACGTCTGCGTCAGGCTGACCGGCGAGGGCCAACATTTCGCGCGCAAGAGCGAGGGTGAGCTCGACCACATCGGCGGGGCCGCCGCCGGCGAGCACCTCGACCGACTCGCGGACTTCGTTGGCGTTGCCGATCGCGAGCCCGAGCGGAGTGTTCATGTCGGTCAGCAGAGCCGTCGTCGACACTCCCGAGTCGGTGCCCAGCGCGACCATCGTGCGCGCCAGCTCTCGGGCGCGATCCACGTCGCGCATGAAGGCGCCCGACCCGAACTTCACGTCGAGCACGAGCGAGTCGGTGCCCTCGGCGATCTTCTTCGACATGATGCTCGAGGCGATCAGCGGGATGGCCTCGACCGTGCCGGTCACGTCGCGCAGGGCATAGAGTTTCTTGTCGGCCGGGGCAAGGCCCGACCCTGCCGCGCAGATCACCGCACCGATCTCACGCAGTTGGCGGAACATCTCGTCGTTCGACAGCGCCGCGCGCCAGCCCTTGATCGACTCGAGCTTGTCGAGGGTGCCACCCGTGTGGCCGAGTCCTCGACCAGAGAGTTGCGGCACCGCGACACCGAACGCTGCGACGAGTGGCGCCAAGGGCAGCGTGATCTTGTCACCGACTCCGCCGGTGGAGTGCTTGTCCACCGTCGGCTTGCCGAGCCCCGCAAAACTCATGCGCTCGCCCGAGGCGATCATCGCGTCGGTCATCACGCGGATCTCGTCACGCTCCATGCCGTTCAGCAACACAGCCATCGCGAACGCGGCCATCTGCGAGTCGGCGACGTAGCCGCGCGTGTACGCGTCGACCATCCACCGCAGGGCGTCTTCGGGGACAGCTCCCCCGTCGCGCTTCGTGCGAATCACATCGACCACGTCGTGCGGCTCGACCGAGTTGCTCATCGCCCGGCCTCTTCGAGGTCGCGGGGGCCGAAGGCATCCGGAAGCACTTCATCGATGGTGCGGATGCCGGACACGGTCTCGAGGAGCATGCCCGGGATCGCGAATTCGTACAGGAGCTGCCGGCAACGACCACACGGCATTATCGTGTCGCCGTGCCCGTTCACGCACACGAACGCCACAAGGTTTCCGCCGCCTGACATCTGCAGCTCAGAGACCAGCCCGCATTCGGCGCACAGGCCCACGCCGTACGACGCGTTCTCGACGTTGCAGCCGGTGACGATGCGGCCGTCCGAGACGAGGGCGGCTGCTCCCACCTTGTAGCGCGAGTACGGTGCGTACGCCCGCTGCATCGCGTCGGTCGCAGCAGCGCGAAGTTCGTCCCAATCGATGTCGGTCAACGTCATCCCTTTATGTATGGTTTGCCCGCAGCCGCGGGCCCGCGTATCTGTCCCGCGAAGCCCGCTACGGCGAGAATCGTGACGAGGTACGGGAGCATGAGCATGAACTCACTCGGAATCGGGGTCTCGAGCACCGTCAGCAGGTTCTGCAGATTCGTCGCGAACCCGAAGAGCAGGGCCGCGAGCGTCGCACGGATGGGGTCCCACCGGCCGAAGATCACCGCGGCGAGGGCGATGAACCCGAGGCCGGCCGTCATCTCTTTGGTGAACTGGCCGACCGAGACGAGCGTGAAGTACGCACCGCCGATGCCGGCGATCGCGCCGGCGAGCGACACGTTCCAGAACCTCGACATGTTGACCTTGATGCCGACGGTGTCGGCGGCCTGTGGGTGCTCGCCGACTGCGCGCAGGCGCAAGCCCCAGCGTGTGCGGTAGAGGCCCCAGGCAACGATCGCCACCGTGAAGTACATGAGGTACACGATGAAGGTCTGGTTGAACAGCACCGGTCCGATGATCGGGATGTCACCGAGCAGCGGGATCTCAATCCGCGTGAACCGCACGGGGCGGTTGAGCGCGGCCTCGTTGGGCACCAGCAACGCCCCGTACAGGAACCCGGTGACTCCGGTGACGAGCACATTCAGCACGACTCCGACGATGACCTGATCTACGAGGTACTTGATCGAGAAGGCCGCGAGCACAAAGGCGACGAGCACGCCGCCGATCATCGCGCCGATGAGGCCGACGAACGGATTGCCCGTGATGCTCGAGAGCAGGGCGGCGCTGAACGCTCCGAGCAGGAACTGCCCTTCGATAGCGACGTTGACCACGCCTACGCGCTCGCCGATCACACCGCCGAGGGCACCGAAGATCAGCGGCACCGACAGCGAGACTGCACCGAAGAGCAGACCGGTGACCGGAACGAGTCCGTCAGCGGCCGCCCAGGTGAGGAACGCGAAGATCGCCAGCACGCCGTAGGCGATCGGCAGCCAGAGTCCCGTGCGGCGGTAGGACCAGGCATCCCACAGCGCCCACAGCGTCAGCAGCACGAGGACGACGAACACACCCCAGCTGGTGGCGGCCGTGGGCACGCTGACGTTGGGCAGGTCGATGGAGGATGCGGGGTCGCCGAGCCGGAACGTGCTCACACCGTCGCGCGGCACGAACAAGAACAGCAGGAACAACAGCACCGTGGCGATGCTGAGGCTGATCGCCATCTTCCAGCGGCGCACCTTGACGGTGGTGAGCTGCGAGGCTCCTGCCGAGGTCGGAGCAAGCGTCGTCATGACATCACCGCCTTCTTCGCGGCCTTGGCTCTGGCCTTCGCCGCCTTCTCTGCGTCCGTCTTCGGGAGGAAGAAGATCGTGCGGATGAGCGGGGGTGCCGCGATGAACAGCACGATCAGCGACTGGACGACCAGGACGATGTCGACGGGGATGCCCTGGGACGCCTGCATCGTGAACGAACCGGCCTTGAGTGCACCGAACAGGATGCCGGCGGCGAACACTCCCCACGCCCGGCTGCGGCCGAGAAGTGCAACCGTGATCGCGTCGAAGCCGATCCCCGCGTCGATATACCCGTCGAAGCCGGAGGTGACCGACCCCTGGATCTGGTTCATGCCGGCAAGGCCGGCAAGACCACCGGCGAACAGCATGGCGTAGATGTACATGCGCTGCACCGAGATGCCGGCTGCGCGCGCAGCGTGCGGGTTCTCACCGACAGCCCGCAGGCGGAAGCCGAGGCTTGAGCGTTCGACGAGCCACCACACGAACACCGTGGCAGCGATGACGATGATGAAACCCCAGTCCAACAGCGGGAAGCTCGGGCCGAACAGTTCGGGGAACTGGGCGTTCGCGGGCGTGGGCGCCGAGATCGGCTGGTCTCCCGCAGGGCGCTGCAACAGGCCGGGCGTGCGCACCATCCATGTCACCAGGTAGAAGGCGATGTAGTTGAGCATGATCGTCAAGATCACCTCGTGGGCCCCGGTGCGTGCCTTCAACAGACCGACGATGCCACCCCAGAGCGCGCCACCGGCAATGCCCGCGATCAGGGTGATCGGCAGCTGCAAGAACATCGGGAGGTCGAGGTTGAACGTCAGGAGTCCAGCAACGGCACACGCGATGAGGATCTGACCACGGCCACCGATGTTGAACAGTCCGACGCGGAACGCAAGACCCACACCGAGGCCTGCCGCAATCAGCGGCGCGGCGAACCCGAGTGTGTTGGTGAGTGGGCGAATCTGGGCGGTGAAGTCAGCTCCACGCGGATTGAAGATCGATCCGCGGAAAAGCGCTTCGTATCCGCCGTAGACGGCACTCCAGATCGCGGCGAACGTGTCGCCCGGTCGCTGGAAGAAGTAGCCAGCCGCCGTCTGCACGTCTTCGTTGGTGACAGCCATCATGATGCCGCCGACGATCATCGCCGCAACAATGGCCAACACCGTGGTGACCCAGTTGCTGCGCAACAGCTCCTTCAGAAAGACGTTCTGCCGGGGTGCCGGCTCGAAGTCCGCCGCAGATGGCTCAGGTTCATTGCCCTTACCGGTGAGGGGACCTCCCACGGAGGGCAGTTGCTCCGGAGGGAGCCCGTCGAGGGGACGTTCTCCGTCGGGGGTCTGACCGCTCATGCCGCCGCCTCCTCTACTTTTTCGCCGGCCATCATCAGGCCGAGCACATCACGAGGGGTGTCTCCGGGCACGATGCCGATGATGGTGCCGCGGTACATCACGACGATCCGGTCAGCGAGCGCCGCGACCTCGTCGAGCTCGGTGGAAACGACCACAACTGGGACCCCTGCGTCCCGCGACTCGATGATGCGTTTGTGGATGAACTCGATGGATCCGACGTCCACACCGCGGGTGGGCTGTGCGGCCACGAGCAGCTTGAGTTCGCGGCTCATCTCTCGCGCAATGACGACCTTCTGCTGGTTGCCGCCCGAGAGCGTCCCGGCGAGGGTGTCAGGGCCTTGTGTGCGGATGTCGTACTCGGTGATGCGCTCCTTGGCGAAGGCGTCGAGCGCGCCGCGGCGAATGGTGCCCGCCGTGACGAACTCCGCGTCCGAGGAACGATCCAAGATGAGGTTCTCAGCCACGGTGAACGCGCCGACAAGCCCGTCCTCTTTGCGATCTTCGGGAACGAATCCGACGCCTTCGTTCAGGATCGCGCGTACGCCTTTGCCAACGAGTTCGACCCCGTCGAGGCTGATCGATCCGGTGATGCGGTCGGCGAGGCCGACGATGGCCTCGACGAGCTCGGTCTGTCCGTTGCCTTGCACTCCGGCGACGGCGATGACCTCACCCGGGCGCGCATCGAAGCTGACGTTGTCGACGACGGCGATGCCGTCGGGAGTGAGCACGCGCAGGTCGCGCACGGAGAGTCCGCCTTCACGTACATTAGGCGGATTCTTCTGCACGGTCAGCTCTACGGCACGCCCGACCATGAGCGATGCGAGTTCGACGTTTGATGCGGTGGGGGATGCTTCGCCCACGACTTTGCCGAGGCGGATCACGGTGATGCGATCGGCGACTTCGCGCACCTCACGGAGCTTGTGGGTGATGAAGACGATTGAGGTGCCTTCGTCGCGGAGCTGGCGCATGATGCCCATCAGCTCATCGGTCTCTTGGGGTGTCAGCACAGCGGTCGGCTCGTCGAAGACGAGCACCTTCGCGTCTCGAGAGAGCGCCTTGATGATCTCGACCCGTTGCTGCACGCCGACGGGGAGGTCGCCGACGATCGCGTCGGGGTCGACATCGAAGCCGAAGCGCTTCGCTACGTCGCGCACGTGCTGCCGGGCTTTGGGCAGGTCGAGCGCCCCGAGAGCCTTGGTGTCTTCGTGGCCGAGCATGACGTTCTCAGCGACGGTGAAGACGGGGATCAGCATGAAGTGCTGATGCACCATGCCGATGCCGGCGGCCATGGCATCACCCGGGCCGCGGAAGTGCTGAACGGTGTCGTCCAGCAGTATCTCGCCCTCTTCGGCCTGATAGAGGCCGTACAGGACATTCATCAGAGTGGACTTACCTGCGCCGTTCTCGCCCAGGAGGGCGTGGATCTCACCCGGCTTGACCACAAGGTCGATGTGGTCGTTTGCGACGAGGGACCCGAACCGCTTGGTGATTCCGCGGAGCTCGAGCTTCATATGTGAACCCTATCGAGACAGTCGTACGGGCTGGAAGAACCGCGGCCGGGTGGAAGCATCCACCCGGCCGCGGTCACGGTACTGCGTGCGAACTACGGGGAGCTCGGCGAGGTGACCTCGAGCTCACCCGAGATGATCTGCTCCTGGAGAGCGGCGAGCTCGTCGAGCAGGCCAGCCGGAAGCTGCGACTCGAACGAACCGAAGCTCGAGAGGCCCACACCCTCGTTCTCGAGGGTGCCGACGTACGGTGCAACGTCGAAGTCGCCGCTGGCGGCCGAGATCGTCGCGTCGTACACAGCAGTATCGATGCGCTTCATGATCGAGACCAGCACCTTGTCGGCAACCGAGGGGTCAACGACAGCGAGGTCGGAGTCGACACCAAGGAGGAGGACGTCGGAACCAGCGTCGTCAATGGCTGCAGCGGCGCTCTGGTAGATCGGGCCACCGACGGGAAGGATCACGTCGACGCCCTGGTCCAGCACACCCTGTGCGGTCTGCTTTGCGACGTCGTTCGCGGCGAAGCCACCGGTGAACGAGCCATCCTGAGCTGCGACGTCCCACCCGAAGGTCTCAACCGTCTTGCCCATGTCTTCGTTGAACTTCGCGACGCCATCGATGAAGCCGTCCATGAAGATCGTGACCGGCGGGATCGTGATGCCACCGAAGGTGCCGACCTTGTTGACACCGGCAGCGTCCGACCACGAAGCGGCGGCGTAGCCACCGAGGTAGGCAGCCTGAACGGTGTCGAACACGAGGGGCTTGATGTTCGGCGCGTCGGTCTCGCCGTTGAAGTCAGCGTCGGCGTAGTCGTCGATGATCGCGTAGTCGATCTCGGGGTTCGCCGTTGCCGAAGCAATCGTGTCGGCCGACAGCTTGAAGCCGACGGCGACGATGAACGTGCAGCCCTCGGCCACGAGGTTCTCGAGGTTGGGCGCGTAGTCGTTGGCGGAGCTGGACTCGACCTCGATGAAGTCGACGCCGAGCTCGTCGGCCGCGGTCTCGATGCCGGTGAGTGCCGACTGGTTGAACGACTTGTCGTTGAACCCCCCGTCGTCCGACACGAGGCAGGGCAGGAAGCCCTCGACGGCCGGGCCGGTGCTTTCGCTGGCTTCGCCGGACGGGGTGGACTCGGGCGCAGCGCCACAGCCAGCGAGGACGAGCGCGATACCCGCCGCCGCCGCGATGCCGGCGAGCTTCTTGGTGCGTGAGATGGTCAACTCAGCCTCCAGATCGATGGCCCCGCGGCTCTCACGGGGACGGTAAAGGTTACCTAGTGTGACGGTCCGCTTGCGTGTCGGACCGACACCTCGGACGCAATGGTTACAAAGACGCAATAGTCACGACATATCAGATGCCGAAGCATCCGTTCAGAGAACGTCTCCACGGCCGGTCAGCTTGAGGGCATCGACGACGCCCTTGACCCGCTGCGCGTGCTCGCTCGTGGTGACGAGGAGGGCATCCGCGGTGTCGACGATGACGATGTCCTTGACCCCGATCACGCTGATCACGCGAGCCGTTTGCGACACGACGATGCCGCTCGATGCATCGGCGAGCACCCGCGCATTCGCGCCCAGGATGGCCAGGTTCTCTTTGCGTCCGCCTGAGTTGAGCTTCGCAAGACTCGCGAAGTCACCCACGTCGTCCCAGTCGAAGTGGCCAGGGATAACGGCGAGGCGTCCCTTCTCGGCAGCCGGCTCGGCGACGGCGTAATCGATGGCGATCTTCGTCAGCGTCGGCCAGACACGGTCGACGACCGGGCCGCGCGCGTCACGGTCGTCCCATACCTCCGCTAGCTCCATGAGTCCGGCATAGAGCTCGGGCTGGTTCTCGGCTATCTCGCCCAGCAGGACATCGGCGCGCGAGATGAACATGCCGGCGTTCCACATGTACGACCGGTCGCCGTAGTACTCGCGAGCGGTCTCGAGATCGGGCTTCTCAACGAATCGTTCGACGGATGCTGCTTCCGGAGCGCCGTCGACGGGCAACTCCCCACCCTTCTTTATGTAGCCGAATCCGACGGACGGCTCGGTGGGAGGAATTCCGATCGTGCAGATGTAACCCTCCCTGGCAACCGCGACCGCCTGCTGAACGGCGAACTCGAACGTGCGGGTTCCGCGGATCACGTGATCGGCCGCGAACGAGCCGATGATCACCTCGGGTTCGCGACGGGAGAGGATCGCCGCGGCAAGTCCGATCGCCGCGGCGGAATCGCGCGGCTCCGACTCGAGGATCACATTGAGGTCGGCGAGCTCTGGCAACTCGCGCTCCACGGCTGCGCGGTGGGCGCGGCCTGTCACGACCGCGATGCGGTCGGGACCCGACAGCGGCGCCAACCTGTCCCACGTGTCCCGCAGCAGGGTCTGACCCGACCCCGTGAGGTCGTGCAGGAACTTGGGAGCATCGGCGCGGGACAGCGGCCACAAGCGGCTGCCGATCCCGCCAGCGGGAATGACGGCGTAAAAGTCCTCGATGGGCTCTGGCATGTCTCCACGGTAGCGGCCGCGCGAGTCGTAAAGATTTCAGCTTCTTTACCGGTGAGAAGACCCCCTCCAAAAGGATGGTGGCAAAGGTGGGCCTTCGTCGCCGCTACTCCAATAGCGGGAATAGGATGAAAGGGCGTCCAGGTGACGCGCCGGCTCGGTAGTGCACGGGCCATTCGGAGGGGCAACGGATAGCCCCCCAGCAGTTCTATCAGGGAGGACGGCCGTGTCGGCACCAGCTCGCCTCATACCGGCAGTTTCGGAGACCACCTCACGCGTTCCCCGGGGAACGCTCTATCGCGGCCGCGAGGGAATGTGGTCCTGGGTTTTGCACCGCATCACCGGCATCGCGATTTTCTTCTTCTTGCTCGTGCACGTGCTCGACACCGCGCTCATCCGAGTGTCGCCGGAGGCGTACAACGCCGTGATCGGCACGTACAAGAACCCCATCATGGCGATCGGTGAGGTTGTCCTCGTGGCCGCGATCGCCTACCACGCGTACAACGGACTGCGCATCATCGCCGTCGACTTCTGGCCCTGGGCCACCCGCCACCAGCGACAGCTCTGGTGGGGAGTGCTGGGACTGTGGGCCGTGACCATGGCCGGCTTCACACCCCGTCACCTCATGCTCGCCTTCGCGGGCTTCGGCGGCGAGGGAGGCCACTGATGACTACGATCGCTGACCCTCGTTCCCCCCGCACGTCTGTGCGCCGCTCCGGACCCAACCTCGAAAAGTGGGGCTGGATCTACATGCGCGTCTCGGGCGTAGTGCTGGTCGTCCTGATCTTCGGGCACCTCTTCATCAACCTGATGGTCGGTGAGGGTATCCACGGCCTCGACTTCGCGTTCATCGCCGGCAAGTTCGCCACCCCGTTCTGGCAGTGGTGGGATGTCGCGATGCTGTGGCTCGCCCTCATCCACGGCGCCAACGGCATGCGAACGATCGTCAACGACTACGTGCTGAACGAGCGCACGCGCAAGGTTCTGGTGTGGGCACTATGGCTCTCCGCCGGATTCCTCATCGTCCTCGGCACCCTGGTCGTGTTCACCTTCGACCCGTGCCTCGGCGTCGAGAACAGCACGACCGAGTGGCTGATCGAAATGTGCGCAGCGCAGTGAGCGGCAACAGCATCCGTCCCCGCTAGATGACGACGCAGTACCTGACGAAGTAGAAACAGAGGCATCCCACACGTGAGCACCCAGACCCCCGCAGGCGTCAGCACCTCCAGCTACGTCAAGGACGGCGTCCACTACCACGAGTTCGACATCGTCATCGTGGGCGCCGGCGGCGCCGGCATGCGCGCGGCGATCGAAGCCGGTCCCGGCGCGAAGACCGCCGTCATCTCCAAGCTCTACCCGACCCGCTCGCACACCGGTGCGGCCCAGGGCGGTATGGCAGCGGCGCTGGCGAACGTCGAAGAGGACTCGTGGGAGTGGCACACCTTCGACACTGTCAAGGGTGGCGATTACCTCGTCGACCAGGATGCGGCTGAGATCCTCGCGAAGGAAGCGATCGACGCCGTCATCGACCTCGAGAACATGGGTCTGCCGTTCAACCGCACACCCGAGGGCAAGATCGACCAGCGCCGATTCGGCGGCCACACGGCCGATCATGGCAAGACTCCCGTGCGTCGTGCGTGCTACGCAGCCGACCGCACCGGGCACATGATCCTTCAGACGCTCTTCCAGAACTGCGTCCGCCTCGGCATCAACTTCTTCAACGAGTTCTACGTCCTCGATCTGATCACGGTCGACAAGGTCGACGGCTCGAAAGAGATCGCCGGCGTCGTGGCGTACGAGTTGGCCACCGGCGACCTGCACGTCTTCCACTCGAAGGCCGTCATCTTCGCCACGGGTGGCTTCGGCAAGATCTTCAAGACGACCTCCAACGCGCACACCCTGACCGGCGACGGCGTCGGCATCGTGTGGCGCAAGGGGCTGCCGCTCGAAGACATGGAGTTCTTCCAGTTCCACCCGACCGGCCTCGCGGGCCTCGGCATCCTGCTCACCGAAGGTGCCCGCGGTGAAGGTGCGATCCTTCGCAACGCGAGTGGCGAGCGCTTCATGGAGCGCTACGCGCCGACGATCAAAGACCTCGCGCCGCGTGACATCGTAAGCCGCTGCATGGTCCAAGAGGTCGCTGAGGGCCGTGGCGCAGGCCCGCACAAGGACTACGTGCTACTGGACTGCACCCACCTCGGTGCCGAAGTACTCGAGACCAAGCTCCCCGACATCACCGAGTTCGCGCGCACCTACCTGGGCGTCGACCCGGTCGTCGAGCCGGTTCCGGTCATGCCGACCGCCCACTACGCAATGGGCGGCATCCCGACGAACAACGACGCACAGGTCCTCTCGAACAACACCACCGTCGTCCCCGGACTGTACGCGGCGGGCGAGTGCGCCTGCGTCTCGGTGCACGGCTCGAACCGTCTCGGCACGAACTCGCTGCTCGACATCAACGTCTTCGGCAAGCGCGCCGGCAAGAACGCCGTTGAGTACGTCAAGACCGCCGAGTTCGTTCCGCTCCCCGAAGACCCGGCCAAGGAGGTTCGCGAGCTCATCGAGGGCCTGCGCAACAACCAGGGCACCGAACGTATCGCCGTCCTCCGCAAGAAGCTGCAGGACGAGATGGACCGCAAGGCGCAGGTGTTCCGCACCGACGAGTCGCTCGGCGAAGTACTCGATGTCATCGAAGAACTGCGCGGCCGGTTCAAGAACATCCACGTGGATGACAAGGGGAAACGGTTCAACACCGACCTGCTCGAGGCAGTCGAGCTCGGCTTCCTCCTCGACATCGCCGAGGTCGTCGTCGTGACCGCCCGCAACCGCGAAGAGAGCCGTGGGGGTCACATGCGCGACGACTTCCCCACGCGCAACGACGAGAAGTACATGCAGCACACGATGGCGTACCTGTCTGGGGATGCCGGGTCTTCGCAGTCCGCCGACCACATCCGCCTGGACTGGAAGCCCGTCGTGTTCACGAAGAACGAAGCCGGCGAGTTGCGCTACCCGCCGTTGGAGAGGAAGTACTGATGTCGACGGTCGTCGCAATGGACGAATCCACGCTCGAAGCTGCTCAGGAGCCCGTGCAGGACACCGGCATCCAATCGTTCCTCGTCACCTTCATCATTCGTCGCTTCGACCCTGAGGTAGACGAAGAGCCGCGCTGGGTCGACTACGACGTCGAGCTCTACTCGACCGACCGAGTTCTGGATGCCCTGCACAAGATCAAGTGGGAGGTCGACGGCTCGCTGACGTTCCGCCGCTCGTGCGCCCACGGCATCTGCGGCTCCGACGCGATGCGCATCAACGGTCGCAACCGGCTCGCGTGCAAGACACTCATCAAGGATCTCGACATCTCGCAGCCGATCTACGTCGAAGCGATCAAGGGCCTTCCGCTCGAGAAGGACCTCGTCGTCGACATGGAGCCGTTCTTCGCGTCGTTCCGCGAGGTGCAGCCGTTCCTGATCTCGGGTTCCGTTCCCGAGAAGGGAAAGGAGCGCATCCAGTCGATCGTCGACCGCGAGATCTTCGACGACACCACCAAGTGCATTCTCTGCGCGGCATGCACGTCGTCGTGCCCTGTTTTCTGGACCGACGGGCAGTACTTCGGACCCGCCGCGATCGTCAACGCGCACCGCTTCATCTTCGATTCCCGCGACGATGCCGCGGACGTGCGCCTCGACATCCTCAACGACAAAGAGGGCGTGTGGCGGTGCCGCACCACCTTCAACTGCACCGAGGCATGTCCCCGAGGCATCGAGGTCACCAAGGCCATCGCCGAGGTCAAACAGGCGGTTCTGCGCGGCCGGTGACCCGCTTCGATAACCTGGCCGTGTGAGCACACACCACCAGCCGGCTTCGCCAGAGGAGGCGCACTCTGCGGCGCTGAAAGCTGCGAACGAAGAAGAGACGCTTCGCCAGCGGTGGGAAGAAACGCAGGATTCGTTGCGGGTGCGCTTCGAGCAGCCGATCAGCCGCGCCACGGTGGCAACCGAGAGGGTGCTCGGCTGGTTTCCGGTGCGCGTGTGGCGTCACTTTCTGCAGCACAACGGCTTTCTCCTCGCCGCCGGCGTGAGCTACCAGGCACTGTTCGCGATCTTCGCTTCGGTCTATGTGGCGTTCGCCATGGCGGGGCTCTGGCTGGGCGGCAGTACAGAGGCGATCAACGCGATGATCGAACTCATCAACAGCTACCTCCCCGGGCTCATCTCCGACGACGGTTCCGGCCTGTTCACGACGCAGCAGGTGACCGCGATCGCGACCGGGAGCGCGAGCACACTTGCCATCACGGGTGCGATCGCTCTGATCACCGCGATGTGGACGGCAATCGGCTTCGTCACCTTCGCCCGGCGTGCGGTTCGCGACATCTTCGGCATTCCACCGGACCGCCGCAGTTACTTCCTGTTGAAGGCTCGGGACCTGCTCGCTGCCGTCGCGTTCGGTGTCGCTCTCGTGCTCGGGTTCTCGCTGACGTCACTCGGAACGTGGGCTCTCAACCTGATCTTCTCCCTCTTCGGATGGAACACGGCCACGGGGCTGTATGAGCTGGGAGTGCGCGTCTCAGCGCTCGCCGTCACGCTCGCTCTCTACACCGCGACCCTCGCCGCGCTCGTGAAGTTCCTGACCGGGGTGACCCTGCACTGGCGTCAGATCTGGCCGGGTGCGGCCCTCGGCGGCGCGGCGATCACGGTGCTCCAGATCGGCGCCGGATGGCTTCTCATCTATACGCCGTCCAACCCGCTGCTGGCGACGTTCGCGATCTTCATCGGGCTCTTGTTGTGGTTCCGCATCATCGGGGTGATCATTCTGGTCGCCTCTGCGTGGATCGCCGTCGCCGCAAACGACAGAGACATGCCCCTTGTGCTCCAGACCGAGGCCGAGCGTCTCGCAGAGGAACACAGAGCGCTCCTACTCGCCGCCGAGGTGCGCCTACGCACGGCGGAGAGTGAACGCGCAGTCGCACCGTGGTTCCGCATCCCGTTCGCCGATCGAGCCGTGCGTCAGGCCGAGAACGAACTCGATCAAGTGAGAGCCGCCGCTCCTCCGGCGCCCGCGAAAAGAGGTTCGCTGCTCGAGTGATCTGCGGTGTCGGCGGTCGCAGCTAGGCTCTCTTCGTGTCACGCCGCCTTCGCATCGCCTCCATCAACGTCAACGGAATCCGTGCAGCAGCCCGCAACGGCATGCTCGCGTGGCTCGAAACCGCCGACGTCGATGTGATGGCTCTCCAAGAAGTGCGCGCTACCGCGGCCGAGCTTCAGTCCGCCGTTCCGGGCTGGCAGATGGTCAATGACGAAGCCCTTGCCAAGGGGCGCGCCGGCGTCGCCATTCTCTCGCGCGACGCGCCGCTCACATCTCGCACGGTACTCGGTGTCGAGGGCCTCGACTCGGCCGGTCGCTGGATCGAAGCCGACTTCGAGGTCGACGGCGAGCGCATCACGGTCGTCAGCGCCTACGTCCACACCGGAGAGGCCGACTCACCGCGCCAAGACGCGAAGTGGGCGTTTCTGGATGCAATGGAGACACGGATGCCTCAGCTTCGGGCCGAATCTCCGCTCGCGCTGATCATGGGCGACCTGAACGTCGGGCACCGAGAGTTCGACATCCGCAATTGGAAGGGGAACGTCAAGAAGTCCGGGTTCCTCCCCCGTGAGCGGGCCTACTTCGACCGGTTCCTCGGCGAAGCCGATGCCGCGGTAACGGGCGTCGATGGATCGACCGGCACCGGACTCGGTTGGGTCGACATCGGTCGCCGCACGCACGGCGAGGTCGATGGGCCGTACACCTGGTGGTCGAGCCGGGGCAAGGCGTTCGACAAAGACACCGGGTGGCGGATCGACTACCACCTGGCCACTCCGGCCCTCGCCGACCGCGCGAGCAACTATCGGGTCGTTCGGGCTCCTTCGTGGGACACGCGGTGGAGCGATCACGCGCCGGTCGTCGTGGATTACTCCATCGGCTGAGGTTCCCGCGCGGGTCGGGGGTGCAGCATCCGCTCAATAGACTGGTGCGATGTCCAAACCGCGTCTCTATTCCGGCATGCAGCCCTCGGCCGATTCCCTTCAGATCGGCAACTACATCGGGGCGCTCATGCAGTGGCGCGATCTGCAAGAGACCTACGACGCGTTCTTCTCGGTCGTCGACCTGCACGCGCTGACGCAGCCGAACGACCCCGCTGAACTTCGCGAGAAGACCCGCCGAACAGCCGCGCAGTACATCGCCGCGGGCATCGAGCCGTCGAAGTCGGCGCTGTACGTGCAGTCGCACGTGCCTGCACACGCGGAGCTCGCCTGGATTCTCTCGACCATCACGGGGTTCGGCGAGGCCGGGCGCATGACTCAGTTCAAAGACAAGTCGCAGCGGTATGGCGCCGACACGACGTCGGTCGGGCTCTTCACCTACCCCGTACTCATGGCGGCAGACATCTTGCTGTACCAGACCGACATTGTGCCGGTCGGTGACGACCAGAAGCAGCACGTCGAGCTCACACGCGATCTTGCCGAGCGGTTCAACTCCCGCTACGGGCAGACCTTCCAGGTGCCGATTCCCGTGATTCAGCAAGACACCGCGAAGATCTACGACCTGCAGAACCCGACGGCGAAGATGTCGAAGTCTGCCGAGTCCGACGCGGGCGTGCTGTGGTTGCTCGATGACCCTGCGCTCTCAGCGAAGAAGATCATGCGCGCCGTCACCGACTCCGAAGGTGTCGTTCGCTACGACCGCGAGAACAAGCCCGGTGTGTCGAACCTGCTCGTGATCTTCGCCGCTCTCACTGGCCGTCAGATCCCTGCGATCGAGGACGAGTACGCCGGTCGTGGCTATGGCGACTTCAAGAAGGCTCTCGCCGAGGTCGTGGTGAACGAGTTCGGCCCGGTGCGCGCACGCGCGCTCGAGTTGATGAACGACACCGCCGAGCTCGACCGGGTGCTTGCCGCCAACGCCGACAAGGCCACCACGGTCGCTGACCGGACTCTCGCCGACGTGTACGACAAGGTCGGGCTGCTCCGCCGTAGGTAGACCCGTTGGGAAGCCGGCGCGGGGACTTGGACGCAAATCGAACAGGTGTGGGCGCCGGCGTCGCCGGATTTCTGCGGTTCGGGGGCGGTCAGCCAGACGATTGCGTCCGGGTTCACAGGCCGGCCCAGGAGTGTCGCGGGGTGGTCGTACGATCGTCCCGTGCAGCACGTCGCGTTCTTCCGCAACGTCAATCAGGGTCAGCGTGGGCATCCGTCGACCGCCGACCTGGTCGGCGCGTTCGCGGCTGCCGGGTGCCCCGACGCCGTGCCGTTCCAGAGCAACGGCACGCTGGTGTTCGCCGCCACTGACCCCGAGGCCGTCCTCCCCCATGCGATCATCGCACTCGCGGATCGCACGGGACTCGAGCGCGAAGGATTCGGGATGCCACTGCCCGCGCTCGCGCGGATCGTCGATGCGCACGCGGGCGAGGCAGATGCTCGCCGCCGCGAGTTGACGCTGCATACGGGCGCCATCATCGACCTGTCCGATCCGGACGTGGAGCGCGAAGCCGCCCACCGACGGTGCACGGTCGTCCATTCCGGACCCGGCTGGGGGGTTTTCCTCAACGAGCGCGACCACGAGAGCAACGGCACTGCGGTGGTCGAACGCCTGACCGGCGCGCGAGCGACGTCTCGCGGGATCCCGACACTCGTCCGTCTCGTCGACCGGTTCGCCGGGCCGGTAGCCTGAGCCGATGGAGCCTGTGACCCTGCGGACCGACCGGCTCGAGCTGTCGGCTCCGCGCCCCGAAGACGCAGACGCCATCTACACCGCGTGCCAGGACGCCGACATCCAGCGGTACACGACCGTGCCGTCCCCCTACCTCGCCTCGCACGCGGAAGATTTCATCAGCCGATGCGCCAACCACTGGCAACTCGGTACAGAGACCACATGGGTTATGCGGGAGAACTCGGTCCTGGCAGGCGTGGTGGGACTGCACGACATCGGTCGCGGCAACGCCTCGCTCGGCTATTGGGTTGCTCCCGCCGCACGCGGGAGAGGGCTCATCGTCGAAGCCGCTCGAGCCGTGATCGAGTGGGCGTTCGCTCCCACTGGCGCAGACCTCACCCGTGTCGAGTGGAGAGCCGTTGTGGGAAACGTCGGTTCGGCGCGGGTCGCCCGCGCTCTGGGGTTTCACTACGAGGGCACACTCCGCGCGGAGTTCACCAACGCGACCGGACGCTTCGATGGATGGGTTGGCGGCCTTCTCCGCAGTGACGATCGGATGCCACAACCCTGGCCGGTGCTCGAAGACTGAGGCGAGGGTCGACGGTGCGTGGCAGGATGGCCGCATGCCAGAGATGCCCGAAGTACAGGGGCTCGTGGACTTTCTGCGAGGTCGCCTGAACGGTCGCACGATCACTCGCGCGACGGTGGCGAACATCGCCGCGCTGAAGACATACGATCCCCCGATCGAATCGCTCGTCGGAGTCACCGCGACCGGGGCCGAGCGCCACGGCAAGTTCATCGACATCGCCACCAGCGGTCCACACCTGGTCTTCCACCTGGCCAAGGCGGGGTGGCTGCGTTGGTACGACGAGCTCAGCAACACCCTCATCCGCCCCGGCAAGACGCCGATCGCGCTGCGCATCGCGTTCGACGACGGATCGGGCTTCGACCTGACCGAGGCGGGAACCAAGAAGTCACTGGCGTACTACGTGGTGCGCGACCCGTCCGACGTCCCGGGCGTTGCCCGGCTCGGGCCCGATCCCCTCGACCCGATCTTCGATCGAACGACACTCGCCGACCTGTTGAAAGGGCGGCGCACCCAGATCAAGGGAGTCCTGCGCGATCAGTCGATCATCGCCGGGGTGGGCAACGCTTACTCCGACGAGATCCTCCACGCGGCCAAGATGTCTCCGTATGCGCTCGCGGCGAACCTCAGCGACGAAGAAGTCGATCACCTCTTCGCCGCACTGCAGCAGACGCTCGCCGAGGCAGTGGCAGAGGCATCCGGCAAGCCACCGGCAGACCTGAAAGACGCCAAACGGCGCGGAATGCAGGTGCACGCACGGCGCGGCGCGGCGTGTCCGGTGTGCGGCGACGAGGTGCGCAGCGTGTTCTTCGCCGACAACTCTCTCGAGTACTGTCCGACTTGCCAGACCGGGGGCAAGATCCTCGCCGACCGACGACTGTCGCGCCTGCTCAAATAGCCTCAGTCGGCCGCGGCGGTCGTTCCCATGAGCACGCGGGCATCGTCATCGACCCAGTCCATAGATTTGGACACCGCCTTCTTCCACTGCCGGTATCGGCGTTCGCGTTCGTCTTCGCCCATGACGGATTCGAAACGACGATCCTCCTGCCAGTGCGCGCGGAGATCGTCGCGCGACCCCCAGACACCTGTCGCGAGCCCGGCGGCGTAGGCGGCGCCGAGTGCGGTGGTCTCGACGACCTTCGGGCGCACCACCGGGAACCCGAGGATATCGGCCTGAAACTGCATCAGGGTGTCGTTGCGGGTCATTCCGCCGTCGACACGAATCTCGGCGAGTGAGCGCCCGGTGTCGGCGACGACAGCTTCGACGACATCGCGGGTTTGGAAGGCCGTGGATTCCAGTGCTGCTCGGGCGATGTGGGCCTTGTTCACGTACCGGGTGAGGCCGACGAGCGCGCCACGCGCGTCGGGCCGCCAGTAGGGGGCGAACAGACCGGAGAAGGCGGGTACGAAATACGCGCCCCCGTTGTCGTCGACCGATGCTGCGAGCCGCTCGACGTCGCGGGACTCTTGGATGATGCCGAGGTTGTCACGCAGCCACTGCACCAACGACCCGGTGACAGCGATCGACCCCTCCAGCGCGTAACGCGCAGGCTCACCCTCACACTGGTAGGCGAGCGTGGTAAGGAGACCGTGCTGCGAACGCACGACCTCGGTGCCGGTGCCGACAAGGAGGAAGTTGCCGGTGCCGTACGTGTTCTTCGACTCCCCCGCCTCGAACGCCGCCTGCCCGAACGTCGCCGCTTGCTGGTCACCGAGGATACCTGCGACGGGAATCCCCCGCGCAACTCCGGGCACCTGGACGTGCCCGTACACCTCGGACGATGACCTGATCTCGGGCATCATCTTCTTCGGGATGCCCCACACGGCCAAGAGGTCGTCAGACCACTCGAGCTTTCGCAGATCCATGAGCAGCGTGCGCGACGCGTTCGTCACATCGGTGATGTGCATGCCGCCACGAGACCCGCCGGTCAGGTTCCACACCACCCAACTGTCGGGTGTTCCGAACAGCAGGTCGCCAGCCTCGGCAGCTTGGCGCGCTCCGGCCACGTGCTCGAGGATCCAGGCGATCTTCGACGCCGAAAAATAGGTGGCGAGGGGGAGCCCTGTGACCTCGGCGAAGCGATCCGAGCCACCGTCCGCCGCTAGCTCGTCGATCCGCGGTTGGGTGCGCGTGTCCTGCCACACGATCGCGTGATGAATCGGCCGGCCGGTGCGACGATCCCACACGATCGCGGTCTCGCGTTGATTCGTGACCCCGAGCCCGGCGATCGCCCCGGCGCCGAGTTTCGCCTGCGACATCGCCGCCGACACCACCCACTCGGTGTTGGTCCAGATTTCCATCGCATCGTGCTCGACCCAGCCGGCCCGCGGAAGGATCTGGGAGTGCTCACGTTGAGCCGACGAGACGATCCGCCCGTGAGCGTCGAAGACGATCGCTCTGGTCGAGGTCGTTCCTTGATCGACTGCCATCACGTGTCCGCCATCGGAACGATCCGCCACGGCACCCTCCTCATCGAGTCTCGGCGCCAACGAGGCGCCTGCGGTCAGGCTACCGCCGGGTGGTGGATGCTTCGTGCCAGGACGGATCTGCGGCGTGAACTCGTGCCATCGCCCGGTCGGACTCGATTGCCTGGGTCGCGGCATCCCACCCCATCACCGGCGCAATCATCGCAGCGATCTCGGCGACGGACTCGGCCGTGACCGCGCCCGTGAAGGCGAGGCTCGTGCGACGTTGAAGAACGTCGTCGAGGTGGACGACGGCCTCGGTGCGCGCGAGATGACGCAGTTCGCCGGAGCTATAGGTTGGGGTCGTGGTCAGCGGCGCGTCGGCCTCATCGGCCAGAATCGCATCGATGACCTCGGCTGCCACCGTCCCGTAGCGATCGAGCAGCACTGACGCGCGCGCGGTGCCGATGCCGCGCTCGTGGGTGTCGATCCACTGGCGTCGGGCGCGCTCGGTCGAGGGGTATCCCTTGCCTCCACCGATCGGAAGGCCCTTGGTCGACCGGCGCCGGGGGTGCGCGAGCAGCTCAAGTGCTCGGTCTGCGAGGTTCTCGGCCGACGCGCGGAAGGTCGTCCACTTGCCGCCCACGAGGCTGAGCACGGTCGGCGACGACGGGCCGGTCAAGGGTTCAGCCTCGATGCGGTAGTCGCGCGATACGAAGCCGGGAGCGAGGTCGCCGTGCCCGGGGAGCGGACGCACACCTGAGAACCTGTAGACGATCTGCGACCGGTCGACCTTCACTCGGGGCAGAACGTGAGCGACGAGATCGAGGAAGTAATCCACCTCGGCCTCGGTGCACACGATGGGGTCGGCCATGTTGTGTTCGAGGTCGGTCGTGCCGACCAGCACCCGGCCCTTGAGCGGGTAGATGAGCACGATCCGTCCGTCCTTGTGCTCGAAGAAGAGTTCGCGTCCGCCCGTTGCAGCGAGCAACTCGGGGTTGTCGAGCACGATGTGCGACCCCTTGGTGCCGCCCATATATGAGGTGGGGTCGCCGAGTCCGAAGTTGGTGAGGTCGGTCCACGGACCCGAGGCATTGATGATGACGGATGCGGCAAACCCGAACTCGTCCCCCGACTCGGCGTCGCGCAGCATGACGCGTCCGCCGTCGGCCCCGACCGCCGCGGTGTAGTTCGCCGCACGAGCGCGATCACCGCCGGCGGCGTGTCCGTCACGCAGCAGGTCGAGCGCGAGCCGCTCGGGGTCGTGGAGCGAAGCATCCCAGTACGTCGCCGTGTACTTCACGCCGGGGTTGAGCTGCGGCAACTGTGCAAGGGCACGCTTACGCCCGACGAATGCATGCGGGGGTACCGTGCCCTTGCCGAACAGCCCGCCGCCGCGCGAGAAGGAGTCGTAGATCACGAGGCCGATCTTGATCAGCGCGGCTCCGCGTTCGCGAGGCTTGCCTGCGCCGTGCCGCAGAAAGCGGAACGGAGCGCTCAGCACACCCGAGAACGTCGTGAAGATCGGAATCGTCGTCTGCAACGGGCGCACGTAATGCGGTGCGGTCTTGAGCAGTCCGTTGCGTTCAGTGACGGCTTCGTGCACGAGACGGAACTCACCATTCTCGAGGTAGCGAACCCCACCGTGAATCATGTGCGACGATGCCGCTGAAGCACCACTGACGAAGTCCGCGCGCTCAACGAGGGCGACATCCACACCCTGCAGCGCGAGATCGCGGAATGTGGCGACTCCGTTCACTCCCCCGCCGATGATCAGTACGTCGGCGTACGGGCGCGCATTCAGTTGCTCGAACCCTCTCGATTGCTCAGACATTTCGTCTCCTTCCCCTCTTCCAGGCTACGACGCGCAGGCATGCCCGGCGCCGATTGAGAACAGACCGCCGCGCCGCGGGATCGGATGGCTCCAACCCCGCGGCGCGGTGGTGTTTTGCCTCGCGCTGACTACTCCGCGACCGGGATGGACTGCGCCTCGAGAGCCGCGATCGTCTTCTCCTGGCCCTCGGCAAGGGCATCGGCGAGGGTTCCGTCACCCGAAATCGCCGCCTTGAACCCGTCCGACACATCGGCGTAGGTCTGGGTCATGGTCGGCCCCCAGACGAAATCGGGGTTGACCTCCCCGGCAGCCTCGGCGAAGACGTCGTAGATCTTCTGGCCGCCGTAGAACTCCACGCCTTCCTGCAGCACCGGCAACTCCAGCCCGGCCTTGGTCGCCGGGTAGATCGCCGCGGTTTCGTTGAGCGAGGTGAGCGCCTCTTCAGAGGAGTTCAGCCACAGCGCGAACTTGGCGGCTTCGTAGAGGTGATCAGTGCCCTTGAAGACGGCGATCGACGATCCGCCCCAGTTGCCGGCGGCCGACTGCCCGGCTTCCCACTGCGGGGCCTTCGCCACCGACCAGTTGCCCGCGGTGTCAGGCGCCCCGCTCGCGATCGAGTTGGCGCCCCAGACGGCAGAGTTCCACGTCCACACCTCACCGGAGTTGTAGGCGTTGTTCCACTCGTCGGTCCACGGCGGGTACACCGCAACCAGGTCGTTCTCGATGAGGTCCTGCCAGTAGTCGGCGACCGTCGTGGAGACATCGCCGGTCAGTTCGACCGTCCACTCGTCGCCGTCGTTGCCGAACCACTCGCCACCGCCCTGCCAGACGAACCCGGCGAACTGGTTGATGTCGGACTGCGAGAAGTTGGTGATGTACCCGCCGAGTTCGCGGATCGTCACCGCCGCAGCGCGATACTCCTCCCAAGTGGTCGGCACTTCGATGCCGTTCTGCTCGAACAGATCGGAGCGATAGAACAGGGCCATCGGGCCCGAGTCCTGCGGGACGCCGTACACCTCCGATTCGGTGCCGAGCGTCACCTGCCCCCACGTCCATTCCACGAACTGGTCTTCGGCAGCGACGATCTCCTCGCACGCGGCGAGGTCCTCGAGTCCGTCCTGCACCCGGAAGTTCGGGATCGCGTCGTATTCGATCTGGCCGAGGTCGGGCGCATTACCCGCCTCGAGCTGATTGAAGAAGTTCTGGTACGTCCCGGCGTTGCCGGACGGCCCCGTCTGCACCTCGACCTGAATGTCGGGGTTGGCGTCGTTCCAGATCGCGACGGCGTCTTCGATGCCGGGGATCCAGGACGTGAAGGTGAGCGTGACTTCGCCGTCCGACGGCGCACAGGCTGCGGCGTCGCTGCCGCCTCCGCCGTCGCCGCCCGCGGAACACGCAGCCATCGTCAGCGCGACGGTCGCGAGCACCGCCACGCCTCCTACTCGTTTCATGTGTCGCATTTCTCTCTTCTCTCGGTGGTGTCTTGCAGGGAGCCGACCGGTCGGATCCGGCCGGGGTCTGTCACTTCAGCGCGCCCGAGCCGAGGCCCGTGCGCCAGTAGCGCTGAAGCAGAAGGAACGTGATGATCAGGGGAATGATCGACAACAGCGCGCCGATCAGCACGAAGCCGCGCAGCTCGGGGAACTGGTTGATCGTGGAGTTCCACGCGTAAAGCCCATAGGTCACGGGGAACAGCTCTTCGCTGCGGAGCATGATCAGCGGAAGGAAGAAGTTGTTCCAGATGCCGACGAACTGGAACAGGAAAATCGTGATCATCGCCGGCAGCATGAGCCGGATCGACACCGTGAAGAAGGTGCGAACTTCGCCGGCGCCATCGAGCCGGCTCGCCTCCAGGAGCTCTTCGGGAACACTCGCTTCGGCGAAGACCCGCGCGAGATAGACACCGAAGGGACTGACGATGCTGGGCAGAAACACGGCCCAGAACGTGTTGGTCAGCTGTACTTGACTGAAAAGCAGGAACAGAGGCAGCGCGAGGGCCGTGGCGGGGACGAGGACACCGCCCAGAATCACATTGAACATGAGCTCGCGGCCGCGGAATCGGTACTTCGCGAGCGCGTACCCGCACATTCCCGCCACGATCGTCGCCACGAGCGCTCCGACACCGGCGTAGGCGACGCTGTTCGCGATCCAGCGCAGGTAGATGCCGCCGTCGTAGCTCACGAGCGAGACGATGTTCTGCCATAGCGCCAGCTCGGCGAACCAGAGCGGGTTGGTGGTGAACAGATCGGCACGATTCTTGGTCGACGCGACCAGAAGCCACCAGATCGGAATCAGGAAGTAGAGGGTGAAGACGAGCATGATCACCATCGCGACCGTGCGCGAGATCAGGCTTTCCCGCGGCCCTCGATGGGTACTCGTCGCGCGGACCCGCCGAGCAGATCCGGGCAGGACGGTGGCCTTGGTGTCGGTCACGCCGCTCATGAGTCTGCCTTCCGTCGGGTAATGCGCAAGAACGTGAACGAGAGCACGAAGGTAGCCAGCGCAAGGACCACCGAGAAGGCCGCCGCAAGGTTGACGTTCGGGATCGCCGAGGTCGCGTAGATCGTCATGTTCGGGGTGTACGTGCTGGTGACCGCCGAGCTGAACGAGCGGAACACCTGCGGTTCGGCGAGCAGCTGCAGAGTTCCGATGATCGACAGGATCGCCGTCAGAACAAGGGCCGGACGCACCATCGGAATCTTGATCGACCACGCGATGCGCATCTGACCCGCGCCGTCCAATCGAGCTGCCTCGAACATCTCGGTGGGGATCGCCAGCAGCGACGAGTAGATGATGAGCATGTTGTAGCCGACGAACACCCAGGTCACGACGTTGGCGATCGCCCAGAGTACGAGATCTGCCGAGAGGAAGTCCACATTGCCGGTGAGGACGGTGAACGGCGACAGATTGGGTGAGTACAGGAACCCCCACATGATCGCCGCAATCACGCCGGGAACAGCGTAGGGAACGAAGAAGGCGAGCCGGAAGAACTTCTTGCCCCGCAACAGAGGGGAATCCAGCAGCAGCGCGAAGAGCAACGCGAGTGCGAGCATGACCGGAACCTGAACGATGCCGAACAGCAGAACCCGCCCGACGGACTCCCAGAACGCCTCGTTCTGGAAGACGAGCGCGTACTGCGACAACCCACCGAAGACCTCGTTGGCCTGACCGAACGTGCCTTCGCGCTCGATGACCAGGAGGGACTTCCAGATCGCGTACCCGATGGGGAGCAGATAGAAGAGCAGAAAGAGAATCACGAACGGTGCCGTGAAGATGAGGATGGCCCCCCTGTGCTGGATGCGACCTCGACTTCGGGCAGGTTGTCGGCCGCCGCTCTTGGGGGTCACGAGAGCCTCGGTGGCAGTTTGCGCGGTCACGGTGTGACGTCCTCTCGGATCACTCGAACGCCCCCGGCAGGAACACGGATGGTTCCGGAGGCTACTTCGCCCGTCACGAGGTCGAAACCCTGGGCGCTGTGGAGCACGTCATCCGTGCCGTTGTTGATGATGAAGCGATAGGTGCGGTCGTCGCCCGCCCTGCGCACGACGTCGACGTCGGCGCTCGCGCCCGCCACACGGTTCGCTCCCGCGGCGGTCAGCGCACTGTCGACGATGCGAGCGAGACCGGCGTTATCGGGCAGCGTCGCGAGGTACCAGGCGTCACCCGAGCCTGCGGTTCCACGCCGGCGGGTGAGCGCGGGCATGCCCCCGGAAGGGCCGCCCACGAAGCGATCGATGACATCCGTATCGTCAGCAACGAGCCGCTCGGTCCAAAGTGAGGCGACCGTGCCGGATTCGAGCACCACCACCTCATCGGGGAGCACGGGCGCGAACTCCTCGACGCGAATGCCGAGAAGGTCGCGCCAGGGGGCCGGGTACCCTCCCGCGCGGACGCGGTCGTTCTCATCGACGATGCCGCTGTAGAAGGTGACGAGAGCGTGCGATCCGTGAGCGACGGCAGCGTTGAGGATCTCAGCTTCGTCATCGCGCACCAGGTGCAGTCCCGGGGCGACCACCAGCCGATAGCCGGACAGATCGGCTCCGGGTCGCACGACATCGACACCGGCACCTGACGCGCGCAATGCTCGATGCAAGGCCCACACCTGGTCGAGGTACGACACCGAAGAGCTCGGGCGATTCTCGGCATCGGTCGCCCACCACGCTTCCCAGCTGAAGAGCAGTGCGACGTCGGCCACGACCCGGGTGCCGGCGACCTCGCCCATGCGGTCCAGCACTCCCCCTAGCTCGAGCGCTTCGCGCCAGAGTGCCGAGTCCGTACCGGCGTGGGGTAGCAACGCGGAATGGAACTTCTCGGAGCCCTGCAGCGACGCACGCCATTGGAAGAAGCACACCGAGTCGGCTCCGCGAGCGACGTGCTGCAGCGAGTCTCGGATCATCTGCCCCGGCGCCTTGGCGAGATTGTGCGGCTGCCAGTTCACCGATCCGGTCGAGTGCTCCATCAGCATCCACGGAGCGCCCTTGGCGAGGCCACGCGTCAGATCAGCGGCGAACGCGAGCTCGGCCGCGGGATCGTCCAGCCGATGATCGAGGTAGTGGTCGTTGGCGATCACGTCGACCTCGGGTGCCCACTGCCAGTAGTCCATCTCGCGAATGTGCGCGGTGACCATGAAGTTCGTGGTGATCGGCACGGCGCTGTGGCGGCGGATGACAGCGTGCTCCGCCCGGTAGTAGCCGAGCAGCTCGTCGGAACTGAAACGCGAGAAGTCCAACACCTGGCTGGGATTGCGGGTGGAGAGCGTGAGGCGCGGTGTGCCGATCTCGTTCCAGTCGGTGTACCGCTGGCTCCAGAAGCTGGTTCCCCAGGCGCGGTTGAGAGCGGCGATGGTTCCGTAGCGCGCATGCAGCCAGCGCCGGAAAGCGGCGGCGCTGACATCGCAGTGGCAGTGGGCGTTGTGACATCCGAGCTCGTTCGACACGTGCCACAGGGCGAGCGCGGGGTGCTCGCCGTAGCGCTCGGCGACCGCTTCGACCAAGGTGAGCGCGTGCTCGCGGAAGACCGGCGAGCTGGGGCACCAGGCCTGCCTGCCGCCGGGGAACCTCGTCGTGCCGTCAGCTGTGACCGGAAGGATCTCGGGATGCCGCGTCGTCAGCCAGGGCGGAGGCGAGGAGGTACCCGTGCCCAGGTTGATCCGGATGCCGGCGTCATGCAGAAGACCGATGACCTCATCGAGACCCGAGAAGTCGAAGGACCCATCCGGGCTCTGCAGATGCGACCATCCGAAGATATTGACTGCGACGAGGCTGACTCCGACTTCGCGCATCAGCGCGATGTCTTCGCGCCATACGCTCGGGTCCCACTGCTCGGGGTTGTAGTCGCAACCGAAGTCGATGCCGCGGTGTGCGTAGCGGGGACGCGCAGAGCGCTGCTCGGCCGTAGCTAATGGGCGGTTCACGGGACTCCCGGTCGACGTCATCGGCGATGTGTGCACGTGCACAGACATGTGTGAAAAAAACATCCACCGCATCTCTGTGAACGTACACAGAATGACATCACCTTCACCGGGTGTCAAGCACTTTCGGCGATACAGTTAGTCCGTGTCGACGACTTCGGGACGACCGCGCCGCGCGACGGTGCACGATGTGGCGGTGGTGGCCGGCGTTTCGCGCGGCACGATCAGCCGCTATGTGAACGGTGACCCGTATGTGTCAGCATCTGCTCGCCACGCCATAGAGGCGGCGATCGCGGAGGTCGGCTATGTGCCCAACACCGCGGCGCGCCACCTGGTCATGCAACGCACCGAAACGGTCGCCTTCATCGTCCACGAGCCGCACTCTCTCTTCATCGAGGATCCCAACATCGGCGGGATCCTGCTCGGCGCGAACGCTGCCCTCTCCGAGGCAGACCATCAGATGGCCGTGCTCATCATCGACACCGAACGCGATACCGAACGCGTGGCGAAGTACCTCTCAGGCGGCTCGGTCGACGGCGCGATCATCGTCTCTGCTCGCGCCTACGACCCCGTCGCCCGGGTGGTCGAGAGACTGCGGCTTCCGGCCGCGTTCGTCGGACACCCGCCGGGCGCGACATCCGCCGCATTCGTCGTCATCGACAATCGCGGCTCCGCGCACGCGATCACCGAAAGGCTGATCGGCACCGGCCGGCGAAGAATCGGAATGATCGCGGCCGCGCTCGACCGCGACTCGGGATCCGAGCGGCTCGCGGGCTTCGCCGACGCGCTCGGCGATCGCTATGACGACAACCTCGTCGAGCGCGTGCCCCTGTACTCGTACTCGGCGGGCCGAGACGGAATGAACGCACTCCTTGATCGCGCACCCGATATCGACGGAGTCTTCGCCGCGTCGGACGCGGTGGCTGCCGGGGCCATGGAGGCTCTCCGCGCCGCGGGTCGGCGCGTGCCGGAAGATGTCGGGGTCGTGGGATTCGACGACAGCGCCTGGGCCCGGCGCACACTGCCCGCCCTGTCAACCGTTCGCCAGCCCGCAGAAGGCCTCGGGCGCCAAGCCGCCACGCTCGTGCTCGAGCAGTTGAGGGGCGACATCACCCCCCGCGAGGTGCTGCTGGAGTCCGAGATCGTCTGGCGCGAGTCGGCCTGAGTCCGGCTCACCGATTGCGTCACACAGAGCGCAGACGCCGGCGGTACGCGGCGGGCGTCTCACCGCACCAGCGGCCGAAGCGCTCGTAGAACTGGCTCTGCGAACGAAATCCCGCGGCGAAGCCGACATCGGGAACGGGGGTGTCTGTCGTCAGCAGGAGCTGCTGCGCGGCCGCCACGCGCGACTGCGCGAGGTACTCCCCGATCGTGATTCCCAGCGCGGAACGGAAGACGGTCATCGCGTACTGCGGGTTCAGGTGGACGTGCGCGGCGACGTCGCTCACGGTGATGTCGTCACTCGAACGGTCTGAGAGAAATGCCGCCATGGCCGCTGCCGATTCGCGCGGCGCACCGCGACCGCCATCCGTCGACGGCGCGCCGAGGGGACGCACCTGGTCGGCCCGATCGGCGACGCGGAGGGCGAACGCCTGGATCTCGAGTTCAGCGACGCGACGGCGCACCCCGGCGCCCTGAAGCTCCCCGCTCCACCTCGGCGCGCCTTCGTGCAGGCCGAGCCCGGGGCCGCCGGGGAGGGCCACGACCTCGCCGCCGAGCATCCGTAGCATGAAAGACGCGGGCAATCGCCACGCCAACGCACGGTGCAACGGCAAGGTGAGCCAGGTCTCGATCCCGGGCTCCTCTCCCCCGACCAGTTGATGCGGGCGCGCCGCCCAGAAGACGGCGATCGTTCCTGCGGGGATCACCTGCGTGCGGCCGTCGATCACATACTCGAGGTCGACGTCGGCGTGGTTGAACTCGAGGTCATCGTGACGATGTGCGGCCGTCATCCCGCGTGTTGCCCCCTGCCAGCATGCGAGACCGAAGGATGCCTTCTCGTCGCCCGAATAACTCATGATCCCGGAATCTTCGCACACCGAGACGGAAGAAACACGGAATGATCCCTCCGTACCGTGGATCTGTACCCACCACAGAAGGAGAGAGATCGTGTCGATCATCGCCGCACGCGCCATCGCGACCCGCCCGTACCATCTGAGCGCGGACGAGATCGACCGCTTCGATCGCGAGGGATACCTCGTGCTCAAGAACCGGATCCCCGCGCCGCTGCTCCAGCGGCTGCAGTCGGCAGCCGATGGCTGGATCGCCGACGGACGCGGGGTGTCGCCCGAGGATGCAGCATCCGTCGACTATCACTACGCCCCGCGCGGTGGGCAGCGCCGCATGTTCCGCGTGGACTATCTGCACAGCAAGGGGCGCACCGCATCGCTGGAGTTGCTGGGTAGCCCCGCCGTGCTCGGCATTGCCGAAAGCCTTGCCGGCCCGAACCTCGTTCCCACGTACGAGTCGCTGGTGTTCAAGGAGGAAGGCGATGGCGCTGCCATCGACTGGCATCAGGATGCCGTGCACCCGCGCACTCGGCGGATCTTCAACATCGATGTCTACCTCGATGCCTCGCGCGCCGGTGGAGGGGCGCTCCGCGTCGCACCCGGGTCGCACCTGGCACCGGTGGACGTCTGCCAACTGCAGGAGGAGTATGGCTGGGATGCCCCGGGAGTCCTCCAGGTGGAACTCGAGCCCGGCGATGTGCTCGTGCACGACGTGATGATCGTGCACGGCAGCGAATCTGTGCAGGGCAACCGCCTGCGCCGCACGATCTACTACGAGTTTCGCGCCGCCGAGCAGATCGCCGCGGAAGGACCGTGGGATGCCGAGTGGGTCGATCGACGCCTTCGCCTGCTGCCGGTGGCATTGCGTGAACACGCCCGCCGCAACCCCGACGAGAGCGGCTTCGCGTGGAACGTCTCGGACGAGTTCGCCCCCGATGCGAGCTTCGACGACGCGGCAGAGTTGCGCATCGCCCACGGCGTGCACTCGCCGGGTTCATACTGCAGCGCCGGCAACGTCCCCTTCTGAGTCACATCCTGAGTCAACGTCCTGAGTCAAGTCACCCACGGGATCCCGCGGGAATGAACCGCCACACAGCGCGTTGAGTAGACTCTGAGCAGTAACGTGCTCCGGGGTCGGTGAGAATCCGAACCGGCGGTGACAGTCCGCGAGCTGTGGCACCGGCATCCGATTCGGGTGTCGCCACGGCTGATCCGGTGTAATTCCGGAACCGACGGTGATGCGAGGGGAAGCCCTCGCTAGTCCGGATGGGAGGCAGCGCGAGCGGTATTCGGCGACAGAGTCGGATGCCGTGACTTCCCGTTGCCCCGGAGTCAGAGATCCTTTCACTCAGGCGGGAACGATGACGGCAACACAGGCGGAGCAGGTAGCCATGCGGCATGCCCTGTCGCTGGCCGCGCGCGGCCCCCGCGGGATCAACCCGCAGGTAGGCGCTGTCATCCTCGCGCCGACCGGCGAAGTTCTCGCCGAAGGCTGGCACCACGGCGCGGGCACGGCGCACGCCGAGGTCGATGCCCTCTCGAAGCTCGCGCCGGGCGCCGCGCACGGCGCAACGGCGGTCGTCACCCTCGAGCCCTGCAACCACACGGGTCGCACTGGCCCGTGCTCGGAGGCGCTGGTCGCCGCCGGTGTCGCGCGCGTGATCTATGCGATCGCCGACCCGGGAGAGGCCTCTGCCGGAGGCGCCGAGCGACTGCGCGAGGTCGGCATCGATGTCGAATCCGGTGTGCTCGCTGATGACGCATCCGCCCTCCTCGATTCGTGGCTCACCGTCCAGCGGCTCGGGCGCCCGCATGTCACCGTCAAGTGGGCTCAGAGCCTCGACGGCCGCGCGGCCGCGGCCGACGGGACAAGCCAGTGGATCACGGGCCCGGCTGCGCGCGCAGACGTGCACCGCCGCCGCGCAGAAGCCGACGCCATCGTGGTCGGCACCGGCACGCTCCTCGCCGACGACCCTGCGCTGACCGCCCGACAGTCCGACGGCACGCTCTACCACCACCAGCCACAGCCCGTCGTGTTGGGTGACCGCTGGGTTCCCGATGAGGCGGCCGTGCGGAAGCATCCTCTCCTCTTCCTTCACCGCTCGGGAGAAAACTTGCCCGCGGTGCTCGCTGAACTGCGCGATCTCGGAATTCAGCGCGTCTTCGTCGAAGGTGGCCCGACCATCGCGAGCGCCTTCGTGCGCGAAGGTCTCGCCGACGAGATCCTCACCTACGTCGCTCCCACCCTCATCGGCTACGGCGCCGACGGCACCGACCGCCCTGCCCTGCGCAGTCTCGGCGTAGATACCATCGGCGACCAGCGGCGGCTGTCCGTCGCTTCCGTCCAGACACTCGGCGACGATCTGCTGATCGTCTCGCACCCCTTCACCACCACAGGAGAAATCTGATGTTCACCGGAATTGTCGAAGAGATCGGCGAAGTCCTCGCGGTCGAACCGTCGGGAGACGGCGTGCGCGTGACCCTGCGCGCGCCGAGGGCGGTGGCGGATGCCTCGCACGGCGACTCGATCGCCGTCTCGGGCGTCTGCCTCACTGTCGTCGACCAGGGGCCCGACTGGTTCACGGCCGATGTGATGCGTCAGACGCTCGACATGTCGACGCTGTCCGGCGTAGAGGCCGGCCGCGTCGTCAACCTCGAACGCGCGACGCAGGCCCACGGCCGCCTCGGCGGACACATCGTGCAGGGTCACATCGACGGCACCGGCGAGGTGCTCGAGGTGCGACCGGGCGCGCAGTGGCGCGTGCTGCGCGTCGCGCTGCCCGCCCAGCTCGCTCCGCTCGTCGTCGACAAGGGCTCGATTGCCGTTGACGGTGTCTCGCTCACCGTCAGCGCGGCGAGCGACGCCTCGGAGCCGCAGCAGTGGTTCGAGGTGTCGCTGATCCCCGAAACACTCGCCGCGACCACCCTCGGTGCCCGGGTCGCCGGAGACCGCGTCAACCTCGAGACCGACATCCTTGCGCGGCACGTTCAGCGGCTTCTTGCTTTTGCGGCTCCGGCCGCACCCGCGCTCCGCGAGGCGCATTTCGCGGCTCCGGCCGCACCCGCGCTCCGCGAGGCCCCATCCTCTTCCACACCCCAGCTCGATACGAACGAAGGGGGCTCCCGATGAGTCTTTCGACCATTCCCCAGGCTCTCGCCGCCCTCGCCGCGGGGCGTCCCGTCATCGTCGCGGACGACGAGAACCGCGAGAACGAGGGTGACATCATCATCTCGGCTGCGCTCGCCACGACCGAGTGGATGGCGTGGACCATCCGGTGGTCCAGCGGCTTCATCTGCGCGCCGATGCCGGCCGATTGGGCCGACCGGCTCGATCTGCCGCCGATGGTGGCGAACAACGAAGATTCGCGCAGCACCGCCTACACCGTGAGCGTGGACGCGTCTGACCGCATCTCTACGGGTATCAGCGCCGAGGACCGCGCGCACACGCTCAACGTGCTGGCCGACGCCACCTCGACTCCCGCCAGCGTCATCCGTCCGGGTCACATCCTGCCGCTGCGCGCGGTCGACGGCGGAGTGCGCGAACGCGCCGGTCACACCGAGGCGGCCGTCGAACTCATGAGGCTTGCCGGGCTCCCGCCGGTGGGCGCAATCGGTGAGGTCGTCGCCGACGACGGATCGATGATGCGCATGCCCGGACTGCTCGAGCTCGGTGCCCGTGACGGGGTGCATGTCATCACCATCGAACAGCTGATCGCCCACCTCAACGAGCACGAGCCGGTCGAAGCATCCGCCCCCACCGTCTCGAAGCGCCGCGTGAGCCTGCGCGCCGAAGCGCTCGTGCCGACTTCGCACGGCGAGTTCCGATTCTTGGCGTACAAGGACCGGACGACCGGGACCGACCACCTCGCGATCGTCTCGGGTGAGCTCGGTGATTCCTCTCTCGTGCGCGTGCACTCGGAGTGCCTCACGGGTGAAGCGTTCGGCTCGCTCAAGTGCGAATGCGGCCCGCAGCTCGAAGCTGCCCTCGACGCGATCGAGCAGGACGGCGGCGTCGTCATCTACATGCGCGGCCACGAGGGTCGAGGCATCGGCCTGATCAACAAGTTGCGCGCTTACAGCCTGCAAGAGCGCGGGCTCGACACCGTCGACGCCAACCTCGCGCTCGGCCTACCCGCGGACGCCCGTGACTACGCCGCCGCCGCAGGAATCCTCGGCGACCTCGGCGTGGAGCGGGTGCGTCTGCTCACCAACAACACCGACAAGGTCGCCCAGCTGCGCGAACTCGGGCTCGACGTGGTAGAACAAGTGCCGCTGATCGTCGGCGTCGGACCCAACAATCACCAATACCTCGAGACGAAGCGGGATCGCATGGGCCACATCCTCGACGACGGCGACCTCCGAGATGCCCTCGCAGGCCTTCACGAAGGAACCGCACGATGAGCGGCGTCGGAGCACCCCAGCCCGGAGCACCGGTCGACGCGACCGGGATCACCGTTGTCATCATCGCGGGCTCCTGGCACGACGTGATCACCGACGGCCTCATCGCCGGCGCGAAGCGCGCGCTGGACGCCGCCGGCGCGACCTGGACACTCGTGCGTGTGCCCGGATCGTTCGAGTTGCCGGTGGTGGCGAAGGTGGCGCTGGATGCCGGAGCCGACGCCGTCGTCGCGCTCGGAGTGATCATCCGTGGGGGAACCCCGCACTTCGAGTATGTCTCGGCGGCAGCGACCGACGGCCTCACCCGGGTCGCGCTCGACACCGGAAAGCCGGTCGGCTTCGGTGTGCTGACGCTGGATGACGAGCAGCAGGGCCTGGATCGCGCAGGACTCGAGGGCTCGAAGGAAGACAAGGGCTACGAAGCGGCGGACGCCGCCGTGCGCACGGCGCTCGTGCTTCGCTCGTTGCAGCCCTGAGTCCGACTGACCTCACGACGAACTTCGCAGGATAGCGCGAACTTCGCAGGGTTGCGCCGAAATCCTGCGAAGCTCGTCACTTCTTGCGAAGTTGATGCAGCACGGTGAGCGCCAGCACTCCGGGTGAGGCGCGCCTTGCTGGCGCGACCTCGCGGATGCCTCTAGCGTGTCGAGCATGGAGATCCTGCGTCACGTTGTCGTCCTTGTTCACCTCGTCGGCTTCGCCGTGCTGTTCGGCGCCTGGGTGGTCGAAGCGGTCAGCAAGCGCCGCCAGGTCACGCCCCTGATGAACTGGGGTTTGGCGATCGCCGCCGTCGCGGGGCTCGCTCTCGCCGCCCCGTGGGGCATCTCGTACGAGCTCAACTACGTCAAGATCGGCGTGAAGCTCGTGATCCTGCTGATCATCGGCGCTCTGCTGGGCATCGGCGCCGGGCGTCAGCGCAAAGACGGCGCGGTTCCGTCCGCGATCTTCTGGTCGATCGGCATCCTGACCCTGCTCAACGCGGCGCTTGCAGTTCTCTGGCGCTGAGCGGCTCCCCGCCCACCCCGCAGAGGGGTAGGGTAAATCGGCGTGTCACCTGCCTCGCACTCGCCCCAGAAGACCACCTCCACTCCTGCCAACCCACGGTCACGCGTCATCACCGCGACCCTCGTAGGCACGACGATCGAGTTCTACGACTTCTACGTCTATGCGACGGCCGCCGTGCTCGTCTTCCCGATCCTCTTCTTCCCAACGGGCAATGACACGACGTCTCTGCTCGCCTCGTTCGGTGTCTTCGGCGCGGCGATGGTCGCGCGCCCGCTCGGCGCCGTCATCTTCGGCCACTTCGGTGACCGCTTCGGCCGCAAGGCGACACTCGTCGCATCCCTCCTCACGATGGGCATCGCGACCTTCCTGATCGGGTGTCTTCCGACCTTCGACGACATCGGGTGGTGGGCAGCTCTCCTGCTGCTCGTCCTTCGCCTCGCGCAGGGCTTCGCCCTCGGCGGTGAGTGGTCGGGTGCCGCCCTCGTCGCGACCGAGAACGCCCCCGCCGGCAAACGGGCCTGGTACGGCACATTCCCTCAGCTCGGTGCACCGATCGGCTTCATCATCGCCAACACCGTCTTCCTGATGATCAATTTCCCGCTTCCCCACCCCGATGGCGCGGCGCAGCGCTCCGAAGAATTCCTCGCGTGGGGCTGGCGCGTGCCGTTCCTCTTCTCGGCGGTCATGGTCATCGTCGGGCTCTGGGTGCGTCTGCGCCTCGTCGAGTCGGAGTCGTTCACAAAGGCCGAGAAGAAGGGCGTGCTCCGCAAGTTCCCGCTCGGCACCGTGTTCCGCCGCAACTGGTGGCACCTCCTCCTCGGCACGTTCATCATGCTTGCGACGTACGTCCTCTTCTACCTGATGACGAGCTTCACGCTGTCGTACGGCACGAAGCCGACGCTCGATGGTGCGCAGGCGGCAGCGGATGCCGCGGGCACCCCCTTCGACGCGGCGACGTACGTGCCGGGCCTCGGCTTCGGCTACACCGACTTCGTCATCATGCAGATCATCGGGGTGGTCTTCTTCGGCATCTTCACCCTGCTCTCGGGACCGGTCGCCGACTCCATCGGCCGGCGCAAGCTGCTGCTCTGGGTGACGGCCTTCATCATCGTCTTCGGTCTGTCGTTCAGTATCTTCCTGGCACCTCAGGCAGACCCGAAGTTCACGGGCGCCCTCGTGCAGGCGTTCCTCATCTTCGGGTTCGTGCTCATGGGGTCGACGTTCGGGCCCATGGGCGCCGTGCTGCCCGAACTGTTCCCGACGAACGTGCGCTACACCGGCTCGGCGATCTCATACAACGTCTCGTCGATCCTCGGCGCAGCCCTGGCCCCGCTCGTCGCGGTCGCGCTGTGGGCTGCCGCCGGCGGCAGCCCGTGGCTGGTCGGCGCGTACCTGTCGGCGATGGGCGTGCTGACGCTCGTCGCGCTGTGGTTGGCACCCGAGACGAAAGACGTCGACTACGACGACGACCTCGGGTTGGGTGAGACCGCCTCGCTCTGAGCTTCCACCGCCTCGGCGCTCAATCGAGGAACAGCGCCCGCAGACGCTTCGTCGTGAAGACGAGACCGACCGCGATCATGACGACGAAGTAGAGGATGTGCCAGCCTGTGTCGGGGCTCAGCACACCCGTCGTGAGGCCACGGATGAGCTCGACACCGTGCCAGAGGGGGAAGGCCATGATCACGCTCTGGATCCACTCGGGGTAGATCGTGATCGGGAAGAGGGTCGCCGAGAAGAGGAACATCGGCAGAAGGACGAAGTTGATCCAGTCCATCTGCTGGAAGGTCTTCATGTAGCTCGTGACCGCCATGCCGAGGCTCGCGAAGCCGAAGGCGATCAGCAGTACCGCCGGGAGGGCGAGGATCGCGGTGCATGACAGGTTCAACCCGAGGAACTGCATGATCACCATGAAGCCGCTCGCGTAGAGCAGACCGCGCAACAGTGCGTACATGATCTCGCCCAGGGCGACATCGAGCGGGCCGAGCGAGGTCGCCAGCATGCCCTCGTAGAGCTTGCCGTAGTTGAGCTTGAAGAAGACGTTCCACGTCGAGTCGTAGATCGCGCCGTTCATCGCCGACACGGCCAGGAGCGCGGGAGCGATGAACGCGGCATACGACACCTCGACACCTGCGGAGGTCTGCACGTTGCCGATGAGGGTACCGAGTCCGATGCCCATCGACGCGAGGTAGAACACGGGCTCGAAGAAGCCCGACAGCACCACAGCCCAGCTCGACGAGCGCGCGGCAATGAGCCCGCGCTGGACGACCGACTGCGGGTTTCCCGCCCAGAGTGCGCGTACGCTGCCCGAACGAACCTCTGCTACTTCTGTGGGCGCGCTCACTGGGCCAGCCTCCGCCGGAAGAAGCGCCGTCCGATGACGAACGCGACCACCGAGAGCACCAGCAGATAGCCGAGGTGGATCGCGACCATGAACGGCTCGATCGGCTTGCCGTAGGTGACCATCCTCCCGAGCTCGGAGGCGTGCCAGAGCGGCGAAACCCACCCGATCCACTGCAGCCACAGGGGAAGCGTCGCGAGCGGGTAGAACGTGCCCGAGAAGAGGAACATCGGCATGAAGATGAACCGCTGCACCAGCGCGATCTGACCTTTGTCTTCGGTGATGGATGCTGCGTACGCCATGTATGGGATGCCGAACGCGAGCCCGGCGAGGAGGCCGATCGGGATGGTCAGCCACCCGGTCTGCGGGTCGGGCACGGCACCGAAGAGCCAGAGGAAGACGTAGTACGCGGCCACCACGAAGAGCATGCGCACCGAGGCGCCGACGACGACTCCCCCGGCGATCTGGCCCGGTGAGAGCGCCGAGGCGCCGAACCCGAAGAAGTAGCGCCGCCACTTGAAGCCCGAGATCACCGGGTACGAGAACTCTTCGGAGGCGACCGCGATCGAGGCGGTCATCAGCAGAGCCGGGGCAACGAACACGAGGTACGAGACCTCGGTGCCACCGTCGGTGATGGGCGCGTCGATCAACGCTGCGAGACCGACCGCCAGGCCGAGAAGGTACAGGATCGGCTGCCCGAGGGCGCCGACCACGATCGTCCAGCCGTACGCGCGCATGGCACGGACCATGTGCTCGGCGACGTACCACGTGCCGAAGAGGCGGGGCTTGCGACCCCACTCCATCGCCTCGGCGCGGAGTTCGTCAAGGGCGGGATCGCTGGTCGCTGTATTCATTCGATCAGCGCTCATTCGATCAACGACCTTCCGGTCAGCCGCAGAAAGACATCTTCGAGGCTCGAGCGCCGCACGAGGCTCGTGATCGGTTCGAGCCCGCGGTGAGTGACTTCCTCGAGTGCCTGCTCGCCGTTGTCGGTGTAGATCAGCACGCGGTCAGGCAGCACCTCAACCCGCTCGCCGATGCCCTGCAGTTGAGGCTCGATCTGCTGGTTGCGGTCGGAGCCGAAGCGCACCTCGAGCACCTCGCGGCTGGAGTGCTGGCGAATGAGCGACATCGGTGTGCCCTCGGCCATGATCTTGCCCTTGTCGACGACGACGATGCGGTCGCAGAGTTGCTCGGCCTCGTCCATATAGTGCGTCGTGAGCACCAGAGTCGTGCCGCGCTCTTTGAGGCGAAACAGTCGGTCCCACAGCACGTGGCGTGCCTGCGGGTCGAGACCGGTGGTCGGTTCGTCGAGCAGCAGGATGCGAGGGTCGTTGATGAGCCCACGCGCAATCGTGAGCCGCCGCTTCATTCCGCCCGAGAGCTGGTCGACCTTGCTCTTGGCCTTGTCTTCGAGCTGGGCGAACGCGAGTAGCTCATCGGCCTTCTGATGGCAGACCTTTGCCGGCAGTCCGAAGTAGCGGCCGTAGATGAAGAGGTTCTCGCGGGCGTTGAGCTCGCCATCGAGGTTGTCTTGCTGGGGCACCACTCCGAGCCGCGAGCGGATCTCGGGTCCGTAGTTGTTGGGATCGAGCCCCATGATCGACAGGTCGCCACTCGTGCGGGTCGACACCGCGCCGATCATTTTCATCGTGGTCGACTTGCCGGCACCGTTGGGGCCGAGAAGCGCGAAGGACTCCCCCGGGGCGACCTCGAACGACAGACCGTCAACGGCCAAGAAGTCGGGCTTGCCCTTGACCTTGTACGACTTCACGAGGTTCTGAGCGGCGATCACGGGAGCAGGCACCGGACTACCCTAACGCCGCCCACCGACAGGGCGGGACACCCAAACGTCAATGCACGTTGACGGCGCGGCATCCGTCAATGTAAGTTGACTTCTCGACCACTTTGCGAAGGGCATGCCATGAGCGGTGACGACATCCGCACACTGATCGGATCAGCGCCCGATCGCGAGCCGATCGCCGAACTGCATCGCCTTGCCGAGGTACGGCGCGAGCTTGCGCGCTCCGAAGAAGTACAGGTGCGCAAGGCGCGCAACCTCGGCTACTCCTGGCAGGCCATCGCGGCAGCACTCGGTGTGACCAAACAGGCCGCGCACAAGAAGTACGGTCGAAGATGAACCCCGAAGCGAATAGAGCATTCCCGTGTCGATGACATCCACCCGAGCCCGCCGCGGCCGCCGCCGCGGCACCCCCGAAGACGGCCCGCGCGCGAGCCTGAAACAGCTCATTCCCTTCTTGCTCGAGCACAAGGGCGTTTTGATCATCGTCGCGGTTCTGAGCGTCATCGGCGCGGTGACGACGCTCGCCCAACCGCTGATCGTGGGTCAGGTCATCGAGCGCGTGCAGGACGGTGACCCACTCGGGATTCTCGTCTGGGCGATCGTCGCTCTGGTGGTCGCCTCGTCGATCATCTCCGGCTACCAGCACTACCTGCTGCAGCGCACCGGAACCGCGGTGGTCTACTCGAGCCGGCGCAAGCTGATCTCGCGCATCCTGCACCTCCCGATCAGCGAGTTCGACGCGCGCCGCACAGGCGACCTGGTCTCTCGCGTCGGAACCGACACGACCCTGCTCTACGCCGTGCTGACCCAGGGCCTCGCCGACTCCATCGGCAACGCGCTCATCTTCATCGGCGCGCTGATCGCGATGGCCTTCATCGACCCGCTCCTGCTCCTCGCGATCGTGGTCGTCATCGGCATCTCGATCGTCGGAGTGACGGCGCTCAGCGGACGCATCCGCACCGCGACCGCGCAGCAGCAGGAGAAGGTGGGCGAACTCGCCTCGGGTGTCGAGCGGGCGGTCGGCTCGATCCGCACTGTGCGCGCCGCAGGCGCTACCGCCCGCGAGGCGGCAGCGATCACCGGGCTCGCGACCGAGGTGTACGGGGTCGGAGTCCGCATCGCCAAAGTCTCGGCGCTCGTCGTGCCGATCGCCGGCATCGCACTGCAGGTCTCGCTCCTCGTCGTGCTGGGGCTCGGCGGGTTCCGCGTCGCATCTGGTGCGATCTCGATCGCCGACCTGGTGACCTTCGTCATGTTCCTGTTCCTGTTGATCGCTCCCCTCGGATCGTTCTTCGGCGCGATCACCTCAGTGAACCAGGCCCTCGGAGCGCTCGGGCGCATCCAAGAAGTCATCGACCTGCCGACTGAGTCGCAGAACGACTCTGCGATCGCCGCGCAGGTGCGGGCGGGTGCCTCCGCTGTCGCACATGGTGCAGCGGATGCGCAGATTGCGACAGCGGAACTGCGGGCGGATGCTTCGGCTCCTGCGATCGAGTTTCGCGATGTGCACTTCGCCTACCCCGAGAACGTCGTCGCCGCGCGGCGCAAGGCCGAGACGGCCGCGCTGGCCGCGCTCGAAGAGGCCCACGTCAACACGTCAGCTGTGTCGATCTCTGAGGGCGACCTGCGGGAGGTCGTCGAAGGTGGAGTCCTGCACGGCGTCTCGTTCGAGGTCCCGCGCGGAGCGCGCGTTGCGCTCGTCGGCCCCTCGGGTGCGGGCAAGTCGACCACTCTCGCGCTGATCGAGCGGTTCTACGACCCGACGTCGGGCGCGATCCTGCTGGACGGGATGGATGTGCGAGGCCTCGAGCGCGACAACCTGCGCGCGCAGCTGGGCTACGTCGAACAGGATGCCCCCACCCTGGCGGGGACCATCGCCGAGAATCTGCGCCTCGGGGCGCCCGACGCATCCGCCGACGACTGCGAAGCCGTGCTGCGCGCCGTCAATCTCGGCGATGTGCTCGACCGCAACCCGCTCGGGCTCGACGCCCCGGTCGGAGAATCCGGAGTCATGCTCTCGGGCGGCGAGCGCCAGCGCCTCGCGATCGCACGAGCGTTGCTCGCCGCTCCGCCGATCCTTCTCCTGGACGAGTCGACCTCGTCGCTCGACGGTCTCAACGAGCAGCGCATGCGCGAAGCCATCGATGCGGTCGCCGCGGGCCGCACGCTCATCGTGATCGCCCACCGCCTGTCGACCGTGGTCGACAGCGACGTGATCGTGGTGCTCGACCGCGGCCGCGTCGTCGGTCAGGGCACGCACTCCGAACTCGTGGCGTCGACACCGCTGTACCGCGATCTCGCGAAGCACCAGCTGCTGGTCTGAGATTGAACGACGGATGCCTCGACCCTGCGCAGTGCGCGGGGCCGAGGCATCCTGAATCGAACGCGGACTACGCCCGCTGCAGGCGGTACCGAAGTGCGGCGAGTTCTGCCCAGAGCGGCGCCGGAACCCGACCCTCGAAGGTCCGGTAGAACTCTTCGGTCAGCTCGGCCTCGCGCAACCACGATTCGGGGTTGATGGCGAAGAGCTCGTCGAGGTCGTCCTGCGGAACGTCGATGCCGTTGAGGTTCAGGTCGGACGTCTGCGGCAGACGACCGATCGGGCTGTCGACCGCGGGAACCTGGCCTTCGACGCGACGGATGATCCAGTCGATGACGCGCGAGTTGTCGCCGAAGCCCGGCCAGAGGAACCGGCCGTCCGAACCCTTGCGGAACCAGTTGACCTGGAAGATACGCGGGGCGCGGTCGAAGCGCAGTTTCTGTCCGACCTTCAGCCAGTGACCGAAGTAGTCGGCCATGTTGTAGCCGCAGAACGGGAGCATCGCGAAGGGGTCACGGCGCAGTTCGCCGACCAGGCCTTCGGCTGCGGCCGTGCGCTCGGACGAGATGTTCGACCCCATGAAGACGCCGTGGGTCCAGTCGGTGGCCTCGACCACGAGCGGAACATTGGTCGCGCGACGGCCGCCGAACAGGATCGCGTCGAGCGGCACGCCCTCGGGCGCCTCCCAGTCGGCAGCGATCTGCGGGCACTGGCCAGCACTCACGGTGAAGCGCGAGTTCGGGTGCGCGGCAGGGCGACCGGATGCCGGGGTCCAGGGATTGCCTTCCCAGTCGGTCAGGTTCGCCGGAGCCTCGTCGGTGAGCCCCTCCCACCAGACGTCGCCGTCGGGACGGAGCGCAACGTTGGTGAAGATCGTGTTACCCCACAGGGTCTCGACCGCAGTGACGTTGGTGGACTCACCTGTACCGGGTGCGACACCGAAGAAGCCGGCCTCGGGGTTGATCGCCCAGAGGCGTCCATCTTCTCCGGGGCGGAGCCACGCGATGTCGTCGCCGAGGGTCTCGACGCGCCATCCGGGAATGGTCGGACGCAGCATCGCGAGGTTCGTCTTGCCACAGGCAGAGGGGAACGCGGCGGCCACATGGTACGCCTTGCCCTCGGGCGAGATCACCCGGATGAGGAGCATGTGCTCGGCGAGCCATCCCTCATCGCGTCCGATGACCGATGCGATGCGGAGGGCGAAGCACTTCTTCGCGAGGATCGCGTTGCCGCCGTACCCGGACCCGAACGACCACACCTCGAGCGTGTCGGGGAAGTGCACGATGTACTTCTCCTCGTTGCACGGCCAGGCCTCGCTCTTTTCACCCGGCTGCAGCGGTGCGCCGACCGAGTGGACCGTCTTGACCCACGCTGCACCACCGGCGATTTCGCGCAGGACGTCGGTGCCGACGCGCGTCATGATCTCGATCGAGGCGACGGCGTAGGGAGAGTCGGTGACCTGCACGCCGATGTGCGAGAGGGGTCCGCCGACGGCGCCCATCGAGAACGGCACGACGTACATCGTGCGGCCCTTCATGGACCCCTCGAACAGTGGGGTGATCGTCGCGCGGATCTCGTCCGGCGCCGCCCAGTTGTTGGTGGGGCCGGCGTCTTCGGCGCGCTCGGAGGCGATGAAGGTGCGGCCCTCGGTGCGAGCGACATCGCTCGGGTGCGAACGGGCGAGGTACGAACCCGGTCGCCACTCGGGGTTGAGCTTGATGAGCGTTCCGTCATCGACCATGGCGCGCAACAGGGCGTCGTTCTCGGAGCGCGATCCGTCGACCCAGTGGATGCGGTCGGGGGTGGTCAGCGCGGCGATCTGGTCGACCCACGCGATAAGCGCGGTCATTCCCTCACCCGCGATGCTCGGACGAGTTCCATAGACTGGCGCCGTCGAGCCAGAGGCGATTCCCTCGGTACGGGTGAAGATGTCTGCCAGTGCCATGTGTGTCACTCCAGTTCGATTCGACGTGCGGAGATCTCGACGACGAGATTCTGCGTTCAGAATGTTGCTCTTCCCCTACTTTGCGGGCATTCGGATGCCGCTTCCCAGCAATCTTGGACTCAAAAGTCGCGATTCTTTCGCTATTGTCAAGGAATGCCACCCACGTCACTCGAACTGTCCACTCTGGGCCACCGCATCCGCCACCACCGCGTCAGCAACGGATTCACGCTGGACGAGCTGGGCGAGCGGGTCGGTATCGCGGGGAGCCAGCTGAGCCTGATCGAAAACGGCAAGCGTGAGCCGAAACTCTCGGTGTTGCAGGGCATCGCCGCAGCGACCGGCGTGGAAGTCACCGAACTGCTCTCGACCGAACCACCCAACCGTCGCGCGGCGCTCGAGATCGAGCTGGAGCGCGCGCAATCCAGCTCGGTCTTTCGTCAGTTGGGAGTTGCTCCCGTCAAAGTCACCAAGGGAATGGGTGACGAGACGATCGAGTCGATCCTCGGGCTGCACCGCGAACTTCAGCGTCGAGAACGCGAGGCGATCGCCACCCCCGAAGAGGCCCGTCGCGCCAACACCGAGCTGCGCCTCGAAATGCGCACAGTCGACAACTACCTCCCCGAGATCGAGAAGCTCGCCGAGCGTCAGCTCAAGCTCGCCGGGCACGTCTCGGGTGCTCTCACGCACCGCAGCGTCAGCATCATGGCCCAGCAGCTTGGGTTCGAACTGCTCTACGTCAACGACCTGCCGCACTCCGCCCGATCAGTCACCGACATTGAAAATGGGCGAATCTATCTGCCCCCGGCATCCATTCCCGGAGGCCACGGCCTGCGCTCGATGGCCCTCCAGGCAATGGCGCACCGTCTGCTCGGCCACCAGCGCCCGACCGACTACGCCGACTTTCTGCGTCAGCGGCTGGAGATCAACTACTACGCGGCGTGCTGTTTGATGCCCGAAACGGCATCAGTGGCGTTCCTCCAGCAGGCGAAGAAGGATCGGAACCTCGCGGTGGAAGACTTTCGCGATGCGTTCGGCGTCACGCACGAGGCAGCCGGCATGCGTATGACCAACCTGCTCACCCATCACCTCGAGATTCCCCTGCACTTTCTGCGCGTCGACGGCTCGGGCGCGATCTCGCGCGTGTACGAGAACGACGACCTTCCGGTGCCGATGGATGTCACCGGTTCGGTCGAAGGTCAGATCGTGTGCCGAAAGTTCTTGGCCCGCTCGGCGTTCGAAGAGACGAACCGCACCACCGAGCACTACCAATACACCGACACTCCGGCGGGCACGTTCTGGTGCTCGACGCAGACCGGAACGACTTCGGCCGGTGAGTTCTCGATTACAGTCGGCGTGCCCTTCGACGATGCGAAGTGGTTCCGCGGTCGCGAGACGCAGAAGCGTGTGTCGTCGACGTGCCCCGACGAGTCCTGCTGCAGGCGGACCCCCGTCGATGTCGCCTCACGCTGGGCTGGCAAAGCCTGGCCGAGCGCCCGCGTGCACATGCAGATGTTCTCGCCGCTCCCCCGCGGCGCGTTCCCCGGAGTCGACGACAACGAGGTCTACGCCTTCCTCGACCGGCACGCGTGACGCATCAACCCTCGATGAAGCGCCGGTAGCGCTCGAGAGCGGCGGTTGCTTCGGCCTCACTCACTGCGCCCTCGACGATCCACTTCGCGGTCGGGGGCAGATGACGCCGGGCGAGGGCGTGGGAGTGGCTCCAGGTCGCCACGACCTCGCCGCGCGCGAGCAGGATCGGATATCCCGCTCCCCCGGTCATCACCGCGGGCGAGTGGTGGGGCGGGACCGAGACCGAGCGGTCGGCGTAGGAGAGGAAATACTCCTCGAAGGGAGGGAGTGCGATCACAACGCTGGCGGAGGGATGCCTACGCGGCAGGTCTGTCGCCACCCAGAGATCGTCGTCCAGGCGTGTCAGGCGGGAGTCGGATGCCGCGGCCGCGGCCGCCCTTCGGGCCGTGCCGATCGGCAACCCTGACCACCACGCGAAGTCCGCGGTGCCCGCGGGACCGTGGGAGAGCATGTAACGCACGAAGAACTCTGCGAGCGGGTCCGCCGGGTGAACCGGGGCGTCAACCCACTCGTCGGTGAGTACGAAGAACTGCTCTCGGGTCGGCCCTTCCTCGCGCGGGACGACCGGTCCCTGACAGATGAGACCGCGCACCGAGAGCGCGACGAGCAGGTGGTAGCCCCGCTGACCTGCGGTACTGAGTCCGCCTCGGTCGAAGGCGTCGAAGAGCTCACGGCGGGAAAGGCGGTTGCCACCGGCCAGCGCCGATACGGCCACCTGCTCGGCGACCGCGAAGGCCTCAGCATCCAATCCTTCACGACGATGAATGGATGCCGCGCCTCGATGCTGCCGTTCGCCCGTGAGCCCGAGTACCCAGCCGAGCTCATCCGCGGGAATGACGTGAATCGTGCCCCGCATCGTCCACGAGCGCACCAGTCCGCTGCGCTCGAAGGCCCCGTCGACCTCGCTCAGCGTGGGCTCGCGCGTCGTCCGCGCGGCGAGCGCGAGGCGCCCGCCCCAGAACTCCTGACCCTGCGTGGCGAGCATGTGGCGGGCGGTCTCGATGACGCTCGCTGCGGGCGCGCTCAACCTATGCGACCGCAAGCGCCGCGCGCGGAACTCACCGATGTTCATCAGCCCATGATGCCCGGGCGAAAGCGACCTCGGAGGTCCGGATCTCGATACGCTCGCTGGCGCTCGCTGCTCGATCTTGACCCGCGATGCATCAACGCGGGCTTCGCTCGCATCGATCCGGCGCGCGTCAAGCGTACGGGCTGGCCGTGAGCGTGTACTTCGTCTGCAGGTACTCGTGGATGCCCTCGGCGCCGCCCTCGCGGCCCAGGCCCGACATCTTCCAGCCTCCGAAGGGGGCGGCCGCGTTGGAGACGACCCCGACGTTGAGGCCCATCATGCCGGTCTCGAGCTTGTCGATCATGCGCTGGCCGCGGGAGAGCGACTCGGTGAAGACGTACGACACCAGGCCGTACTCGGTGTCGTTGGCGATGGCGACGGCTTCGTCCTCGGTGTCGAACGGGACGATCGCCAGCACCGGGCCGAAGATCTCTTCGCGGAGGATGTTGCTCCCCGCCTGAACATCGGTGAGTACCGTGGCCTCGTAAAACGTTCCGTCGCCGAGGCCGTCGATGACACCGCGCTGACCACCCGCGAGCAGGGTCGCACCGCGGGTGACAGCATCCGTCACCAGTTCTTCGGCCTTTACGACCGCACGGTCATCGATCAGCGGGCCGATCACGACACCCTCTTCGGTGCCCCGACCCATCGTGAAGGCCTTCACGCGTTCGGTCACACGCGACGCGAACTCGTCGGCCACCGAACGGTGGACGATGAAGCGGTTCGCGGCCGTGCAGGCCTGGCCGATGTTGCGGAACTTCGCGAGCATCGCACCGTCGACGGCCTTGTCGAGGTCGGCGTCGTCGAAGACGACGAACGGGGCGTTGCCGCCGAGTTCCATCGAGGTGCGCAGCACGCCGTGCGACGCCTGCTCGAGCAGCTTCTGGCCGACCGGCGTCGAACCCGTGAACGAGAGTTTGCGCAGGCGCGGGTCGCGAATGATCGGCTCCGACACGGCACCTGATGTGGACGTCGTGAAGACATTCACGACGCCCTTCGGCAGGCCGGCGTCTTCGAGAAGCTTCGCGAAGAAGAGGGTGGTGAGCGGAGTGAGCTCGGCGGGCTTGATGACGACGGTGCAGCCTGCGGCGAGCGCGGGCGCGATCTTGCGGGTCGCCATCGCGAGCGGGAAGTTCCACGGCGTGATCAGGAAGCACGGGCCGACGGGATGCTGCGACACGATCATGCGGCCGGTGCCCTCGGGGTTCGCGCCGTAGCGGCCCTGAATGCGTGCGGTCTCTTCGCTGAACCAGCGGAGGAACTCCCCGCCGTAGGCGACCTCCCCGCGGGCCTCGGCCAGGGGCTTGCCCATCTCGATCGTCATGAGCAGGGCGAAGTCCTCCTTGCGCTCCTGGAGGAGGTCGAACGCACGGCGGAGGATCTCGGCACGCTGGCGGGCGGGCGTCGCCGCCCACGCCGGGAAGGCGTCGGCGGCAGCATCCATCGCCGCCTTGCCGTCTTCGGGGCCGGCGTCGGCGATCTTCTTCACGACGCGCCCTGTCGAGGGGTCGAACACGCGCAGGGAGTTGCCGCTCGCGGCGGGGCGCCACTCGCCGCCGATGAACAGGCCGTCCGGCACAGATGCGAGGAGCTCAGCTTCGCGGTCAGCGGTCACAGTCGTCTCGGGCACGGGGCTCCTTCGTCGCTCCGGATGCAGCCGCATCCGCTCTCGGCACGTTCGTTGCCATTCTGCCCCCGCTCATCGGCAGGGTCGATGTACATGCCGTACATGCAAGGGCGTGAACTGTGCGCGCGGGATACTCACGCCACGGTGACGGGGAACTCGTCGACGAACGCCACGTTGTACACCGCGACGCGCTGCGGAACGCCGTCGAAGGCTTCCGCGCGCGCGTCCGAGACCATGTATGCCTCCTCGAGCGCGAGGAAGGCATCTCGATCACCCTCGGCACTGACGGCCCACACGAACTCGTTCGTTTCGGGCAACCCGTACGCGAAGTCGATCGCGAAGCCCGCGGCGGGACGCACGCTCGGCATCCACTGGTCGAACCACGCGACGAACGCGTCGTACTCTCCGTCGACGAGTGTGTACCGGCGCAGCTGAATGGTTCTCATGCCCCCATCCTGCCGCGATCCGCGCCGTATACTCGAACCGTCCGGCGGCTGTGCCGCCCGGTGCCCGAAAAATGGGCACGCAGCCGCCTCGGCATCACCTCAGAGGCCCCAGCGCGCGAGACACATACGGCTCAGCATCCGTCCTGTCTCGAAAGGCCTACCCATGCCCACCGTCTCTGCGCACGTCGCGATAACTCTCGCCCGTCATATCGACCATGTCTTCGGAGTGATGGGCAACGGCAACGCCTGGTTTCTCGATGCGCTCGAACGCCAGACACCGTCGACCTACACCGCGGTCCGTCACGAAGCGGGCGCGGTCGTCGCGGCCGACGCGTTCTACCGGGCCGGCGGCGGACTGGCGGCGGCCACCGCCACCTACGGCGCCGGCTTCACGAACACCCTCACAGCCCTCGCTGAAGCGGTGCAGGCACACACCCCGCTCGTGCTTGTCGTCGGAGACGAGCCGACCTCGGGACCGCGGCCGTGGGACGTCGACCAGATCGCGCTGGCTGCCGCAGTCGGCGCGCGCACCTATACCGTCGGGCGGGCGGATGCTGCGGCCACCACGATCATCGCGATCGAGCATGCCCTGACTTATCGGGTGCCCACGGTGCTCGCTATTCCGTACGACGTGACGACCCTCGACGCCGGCCCGGTGCCCGAGACGCTCGAACCCCGGCAGCCCGGGCCGTTGACACCGGTCAGCCCGTTCGCCGCCGAGGCCCTTGCCGATCTCGCTCGCACTCTCGCCGGTGCGCAGCGCCCGTTCTTGCTGGCGGGGCGCGGAGCCTGGGTCGCGGATGCATCGGACGCGCTCGGTGCGCTGGCCGATGCAACCGGAGCGCTCACTGCGGGTACGGCTCTCGGTCGCGGCGTCTTTCCGCGCGCCGAGTTCGACCTCGGTGTGACCGGCGGGTTCGGGGCAGAGGGCGCGATGGAGCTCATCCGCGAGGCGGACGTGGCCGTCGTGTTCGGGGCATCGCTCAACCAGTTCACGATGCGGTTCGGTGACCTCTTCGCCCCCGGCACCCGAATCGTGCAGGTAGATGTCGCTCCGACGGCGACGCACCCCAACGTCGGTGGGTATCTCCGCGCGGATGCTCGCGTCGTGGCCGAGCAGCTCGTCACTGAGCTCACAGCGCTCGGAGCGACCCCCTCGGGCTGGCGCGAATCGGTCGACCTCGACGCCGCGCGCGAGCGCGACGAGGGCGACGGCATCGCCCCGGACGGGCGTCTCGACCCCCGCTCGGCAGCCGCGCGCATTGCCGAGCTCCTGCCCGAGGACCGCGTGGTCGTCTCGGACGGGGGCCACTTCATCGGCTGGGCGAACATGTACTGGCCCGTGGCATCCCCCGACCGAATGATGATGATCGGCACGGCGTTCCAGTCGATCGGCCTCGGCTTCCCCTCGGTACCCGGTGCGGCCCTCGCCAAGCCCGATGCGACGGTCGTGCTCACGACCGGCGACGGCGGTGGACTCATGGCTTTGTCCGACCTCGAATCGGCCGTGCGCGTGGCCGCCGGCCGCGGAATCGCCGTGGTCTGGAACGACGGCGCTTACGGTGCCGAGGTCAACCTGTACGGCCTCAAAGGGGTCGCGACCGGCCCGATGATGATCCCCGAAGTCGACTTCGCCGGCCTTGCCGAAGCCGTGGGCGCCGAGGGCGTCGTCGTGCGCACCCTCGCCGACCTCGATCGCCTGGCGTCGTGGACGATGGAGGATGCGGCATCCCGCTGCTTCCTCCTGCTCGACCTGCGCATCTCGGGCGGGGTCATCGCGCCGTACCAAGAAGAGATCATCCGCGTGAACTCCTGAGGCGGGATCTCCTGAGGCGGGATCTCCTGACACCGGATCTCCTGACGTGTGCGCTCAGCGCGCGGTGACCATGTTCTTCGCGAAGAAGTCCGCGAGTTCTGTGGTCGACGCGAGCGGCAGGACAGCCGCGACGTACAGGTCCGGTCGCACCACCACGACCACACCTTCCCGCGAGAGACCACGCTCGTCGAAGATGTCGGTGCTCGTCCAGGCGCTCGGCGCCGCGGCGAAGACCTTCTCCCAGTCGGTGAGGCCGTGCGGCCCGCTCTTCGGCATGAAGACCTCGGGGACCACTGAGACGTCGACCTGATCGTGCGCCTGCTGGTAGATCACCTTGACGTCGAACACGGCGTCGGCATCAGCATCCGTCGGCGTATGACGCGCCAGCGGCGACTCGGGTGACGCGAGCCAGGCCGCCCAGTCAGCGAGGGCGGATGCCACGCCGGCACCGGGCGCGTCGGCGAACGCGTAGATCCGCCAGCGCCCGTCGGCCTTGGCATGGTGGCCGAGGTGCACGGCATTGCCATCGCTCACCCGCACGACCTCTGAACTCTTGAACCTCTTGCCGATCGGGAAGCCGGTCGCCAAGTGCTGGTGCGCGGCATCCGCCACGATCATCGACGCGCCGTACTCGGTCATGAACCCGGACGGAAACTCCGCCGTCGCCAGGTAGTAGGTCGCGACTTCTTGAGGGTCGGTGAGCTCTGAAGGCTTGCGCGCCATGAGCTGTGACCACTCCTTGTCGAAGTCGATCAGCTGTTGCGCTACGGGCATGCGCTCGGCGGAATACGTCGATAGCAGTGTTCCAGGGCTACGTCCGGTGAGGACGGACCCGAGCTTCCAGCCGAGGTTGAAACCGTCCTGCATCGAGACGTTCATGCCCTGTCCGGCCTTCGCGCTGTGCGTGTGGCATGCGTCTCCGGTGAGGAACACACGTGGGTCACGATCGGTACCGGCGGGGGCATCGTCGAAGCCGTCGGTCACGCGATGCCCGACCTCATACACGCTGTGCCAGGCGACCTCTTTGACATCGAGCGTGTACGGGTGCAGAATCGCGTTCGCGCGACGGATGATCTCGTCGATCGGCGTCTGGCGCACCCGGTGATCGTCATCCGCGGCGACTTCGCCCAGGTCGATGTACATCCGGCTGAGGTAGCCGCCCTCGCGCGGAATGTGCAGGATGTTGCCCGCCGCCGATGCGATCGCGCATTTGGTGCGCCAGTCCGGAAAGTCGGTGTTCACGAGCACGTCCATCACACCCCAGGCGTGCTGCGAGATGTCGCCCACGTGCACTCGTCCGATCGCCTCGCGCACACCACTGCGCGCTCCGTCGCAACCGACGACGTACTTTGCCCTCACTGTGCGCTCTTCGCCGGCGCGATCACCCGCGGTGTACCGCATGCTCACCTCGACGGGGAACTCCCCCTCTTCGTGCACAGTGAGTCCCGCGAACTCGATGCCGTAGTCGGGCGTAATGCGTCCCGGACCGAACGCCGCGGCCTCGGCGAAGTAGTCGAGCACGCGCGCCTGGTTGACGATCAGGTGCGGGAACTCGCTGATCTTGAGGGCATAGTCCTCAGTGCGGGCCGTCCGGATGATGTTGCCGGGCTTCTCGGGGTCTGGCCCCCAAAAGTTCATGTAGGCGATATTGTACGCCTCGGCGACGATCCGCTCGGCAAACCCGAACGCCTGAAAGGTCTCGACGCTGCGCGGCTGGATGCCGTCCGCCTGGCCCAGTACGAGGCGGCCGTCGCGGCGTTCGATGATGCGGGTCACAACGTCGGGGTACTGCGACATCTGCGCCGCGAGCAGCATTCCCGCGGGTCCTGAGCCGACGATCAGCACGTCCAACTCGTCGGGGAGGTCAGCGGGCCGATCAAGGCCTGAGCCCGCCGCCGGCTGCACCCGCGGCTCGCCCGAAACGTACCCGTGGTGGTGGAACTGCATCGATGACTCCTTCGTCGGCTTCAGGGTACGCGCGGGTCAGGCCTTCGAGAGCCCGTAGATCGGGCTCTGCGCCTGCTCGGCCTCGTGGTCGGGACCCAGCGGAATTCCACTGCGGTCACGCAGCAGGAGCGTTGCGATCAGTCCAAGCACGACCATCCCGGCTAGGTACCAGGTGACCGCGGCCGTGCCGCCCGTGTTCTGCACGAGTGCTTGAGCGATGGTGGGTGCGAACGCGCCACCGAGAATCGCACCGATCGCATACGAGATCGATACGCCCGAGAAGCGGATGGATGCCGGAAACAGCTCTGTGTACAGCGCGGCCTGCGGGCCATACGTCAGTCCGAGCCCGACCGTCAAGATGATCAAGCCGAGCGTCAGCATGGCGATGCTCCGGGTGTTGACCAGGGGGAAGAGCGCAAAGACTCCGACCAGAAGCAGTATCCAGCCGATGATGTAGGTCGTGCGCCGGCCGATCTTGTCGGCCAGCCAGCCGCCGAGCGCGGTGAAGACAAGCCATGACACGGCGGAGAGGGTGACGGCCCAGAGCACATCGGCGGTGGCAAGCCCGACGGGTCCCGCGGGGTCGGTCGCGTAGCGCTGGATGAAGCCGCCGGTCGTCATGTAGCCGACGGCGTTGTTGCCGGCGAACACGAAGGCGGCGATCAACACGAGCAGCGCATGCTTGCGGAAGAGCTGCACGATCGGCATCTTGGTCTGCTCTTTGCGCTCGGCGAGTTCGACGAACACCGGGCTTTCGTCGACGCGGCGACGGATGTAGTACCCGATCAGGATCAGCACGAACGAGAGCAGGAACGGCACACGCCACCCCCATTCAAGAAATGCGTCCCCCGGTGCGATGACCGCCATGAGGGCCATCACTCCCGAGGCCAGCAGCAGCCCGAGCGGAACCCCGATCTGTGGTGAGGCGCCGAAGACACCGCGCCTTTTCGACGGTGCGTGCTCGACGGCCATGAGGACGGCACCACCCCACTCACCACCGGCCGAAATGCCCTGCAGGATACGCAGGAGGATCAGCAGGATGGGGGCGGCGATGCCGATTGCGGCGTAGGTCGGCAGGAGGCCCACCAAAGTGGTCGCGGCACCCATGAGGATCAGCGTGATCATCAGCACAAGGCGGCGCCCGTACCGGTCGCCGAGGTGGCCAGCGAGGAACGCGCCGAGTGGCCGGAAGAGGAAGCTGATGCCCACCGTGAGGAACGACAGGATCTGGGCGAACTCTTCACCGGCCGGGGCGAAGAACAACTGCCCGAAGACGAGTCCCGCCGCCAGTGCGTAGATGAAGAAGTCGTACCACTCGACGGTGGTACCCACAACCGTGGCGAAGACCACGCGACGCCGGTCTTTGGTTGTGGCGATTGTGCCGGTGGGCGTGAACCCGGTGTCGTTCGCGGTGCTCATGGGTGACTCCTCTGTCGGTTGACGTCACTGTCAGGTCGAGCCGGATCCGAGAATCACTTGCCCGATGTCGACCGATCATATACGATTTCGGATATCACGCAAGAGCGAGGGAGCTCATGACACTTTCGATGGATGCGGGAACCGGCGGTTTCGAGGCACTCCCGGCACGTCCCGGCAAGATCATTGCGATCCACCTGAGCTACGCCTCGCGCGCCGACCAGCGCGGCCGCAGGCCGGCTGCGCCGTCTTACTTCTTGAAGCCGTCGAGCTCAGTCGCAGCATCCGGAAGCACCATCGAACGGCCCGCCGGCACCGAACTGCTCGCCTTCGAGGGTGAGATCGCCCTCATCATCGGCGAGCCCGCGCGGCGAGTGTCGATTCAGGATGCCTGGACCCACGTGGCCTTCGTCACCGCGGCGAACGACTTCGGGCTGTATGACCTGCGGGCGAACGACAAGGGCTCTAACGTGCGGTCAAAGGGTGGCGATGGGTTCACACCGGTCGGTCCGTCACTGTTGGATGCACGCCAACTCGACCCGGCCGCACTGCGCGTGCGCACCTGGGTGAACGGCACGCTCGCGCAGGATGACACCACGGCTGGCCTGATCTTCTCGCTCCCCCAACTCGTCGCCGACCTTTCGCAGCACTTCACGCTCGAATCCGGCGATGTGATCCTGACCGGCACTCCGGCGGGCTCCTCGGTGGTCTCACCCGGCGACGTCGTCGAGGTCGAGGTCGACGCGCCGGCACTCGGGCTGAGCACAAGCCGACTGGTCACGACCGTGACGCAGGGCGAGACGTCGTTCGACCCGTCGATCGGGTCGCTGCCGGCCGTCGACGACACCCAGCGTGCCGAAGCGTGGGGGTCGCGCGAAGCCGCCGGGCTGCCGACCGAGAGCCCAAGGTTGAGCGAAGCGCTCCGGGCGAAGCTCGAGAGCGTCCCGGTCGCTGCCCTGTCGCAGCAGCTCCGCAAGCGCGGGCTGAACAACGTCACGATCGACGGGGTCCGGCCGATGCATCCGGGCACCAAGATCGTCGGAACCGCCAAGACGCTCCGCTTCGTCCCCGGGCGCGAAGACCTCTTCCAGAGCCACGGCGGCGGTTACAACGCGCAGAAGCGCGCGTTCGACGCCGTGGGCGAGGGCGAGATCATCGTGATCGAAGCCCGCGGCGAGACCGGTTCGGGAACGCTCGGCGACATCCTGGCCCTGCGTGCGCAGGCGCGCGGAGCCGCGGGGATCATCACTGACGGCGGAGTCCGCGACTACGACGCGGTCGCCGCGATCGGCATCCCGGTGTATTCGAAAGGCGCCCATGCCGCTGTCCTCGGGCGCAAGCATGTGCCGTGGGACACGGATGTCACGATCGGATGCGGCGGCACGACCGTTCAGCCGGGCGACATCCTCGTCGGCGACGGTGATGGAGTGATCGTGATCCCTCCTGCACTCGCCGAAGAAGTCGTCGATGCCGCGCTCGCCCAGGAAGACGAAGACGCCTGGGTCGCCGATCAGGTGCGCGCCGGGCACCCGGTCGACGGACTCTTCCCGATGAACGACGAGTGGAAGGGCCGGTACCAGTCATGGAAGCTCTCCAGGTGAACCACGACCTCAGCAAGTCGCAGCAGGCCTACCACTGGATCAAAGAGCGCATCGCGCGCCAGGACTTCACCCCCGGCTACCGGCTCGTGCTCGGCAGCATAGCGAAGGAGCTCGACATGTCGGTCGTGCCGGTGCGCGAAGCGATCAGGCAGCTCGAGGCCGAGGGGCTCGTCACGTTCGAGCGCAACGTCGGCGCACACGTGTCGATGGTGGACGACTCGGCCTACCGCCACAGCATGCAGGCACTCAGCATCGTCGAAGGGGCGGCGATCGCTCTCTCAGCGCGGCGTCTGAACGAGCATGACATCCGTCGAGCACGGTCGATCAACGAGCTCATGATCGAGACGCTCGACAACTTCGACCCGCACGCGTTCACGTCGCTCAACCAGGAGTTTCACGCGATCCTGTTTGCGCCCTGCGCCAACCCGCGACTGCTCGAGATCGTGCGCGGTGAGTGGGGTCGGCTCGGCAACCTGCGCGACTCGACGTTCAGCTTCGTGCCCGGCCGCGCCGCCGAGTCGGTGCGCGAGCACGAGAACATCCTGCAACTTATCGAAACCTCCGCCCCGCTCGGCGAGATCGAGAAGGCCGCCCGCAGGCACCGGTCAGCCACCCTCGACGCCTACATGATCCACGAGCATCCCGACGAGGCCCTTGGCCTCCCCGCGTTTTGAACTCTTCCCCGAAGGAGCACACACATGACCACGCACCGCATCCCGTCAGATCTCCCCTCGCGCATCCAGCACTACATCGACGGCGCTCTCGTCGACTCGATCGACGGCGACACGTTCGACGTGCTCGACCCGGTGACCAACGAGACCTACGTGCAGGCGGCGGCCGGCAAGAAGGACGACGTCGACCTGGCCGTCGCCGCGGCGCGCCGCGCCTTCACGGACGGACCATGGCCCCGGATGCTGCCGCGCGAGCGATCCCGCATCCTGCACAGAATCGCCGACATCGTGGAGTCCCGCGATGTGCGACTGGCCGAGCTCGAGAGCTTCGACTCGGGCCTGCCGATCACCCAGGCTCTCGGCCAGGCCCGGCGTGCGGCGGAAAACTTCCGCTTCTTCGCCGACCTGATCGTGGCGCAGTCCGATGACGCCTACAAGGTGCCGGGCAAGCAGCTCAACTACGTCAACCGCAAGCCGATCGGCGTCGCGGGCCTCATCACGCCGTGGAACACCCCCTTCATGCTCGAGTCGTGGAAGCTCGGCCCGGCGCTCGCCACCGGCAACACCGTCGTGCTCAAGCCCGCCGAGTTCACGCCGCTCTCGGCATCGCTCTGGGCGGGCATCTTCGAAGAGGCCGGGCTCCCGCAGGGCGTCTTCAACCTCGTCAACGGACTCGGTGAAGATGCCGGAGACGCGCTGGTGAAGCATCCTGACGTCCCGCTCATCTCGTTCACCGGCGAGAGTTCGACCGGCCAGTTGATCTTCGCGAACGCGGCGCCGTTCTTGAAGGGGCTGTCGATGGAGCTCGGCGGCAAGTCGCCCGCGATCGTCTTCGCGGACGCCGACCTCGATGAGGCGATCAACGCCACGATCTTCGGCGTCTTTTCGCTCAACGGCGAGCGTTGCACGGCGGGCTCGCGGATCCTCGTGGAGCGATCGATCTACGACGACTTCGTCGAGCGCTATGCCGCTCAGGCCTCGCGCATCATTGTCGGCTACCCGAGCGACCCCGAGACCGAGGTCGGCGCGCTCGTGCATCCCGAGCACTACGACAAAGTCATGTCGTACGTCGAGATCGGCAAGACCGAGGGGCGGCTGGTCGCGGGCGGCGGACGACCGGGTGGCTTCGACACCGGCAACTTCGTCTCACCCACCGTCTTCGCCGACGTGTCACCGGATGCGCGGATCTTCCAGGAAGAGATCTTCGGACCGGTCGTGGCGATCACCCCGTTCGACAGCGACGAAGAGGCGCTCGCTCTGGCGAACGACACCAAGTACGGTCTCGCGGCGTACATCTGGACGAGCGACCTCCGCCGTGCGCATAACTTCGCCGGGGCGCTCGAGGCGGGCATGGTGTGGCTCAACTCCAACAATGTGCGCGACCTGCGCACCCCGTTCGGCGGGGTCAAAGCCTCCGGCCTCGGGCACGAGGGCGGCTACCGCTCGATCGACTTCTACACCGACCAGCAGGCCGTGCACATCACGCTCGGCGAACCCCACAACCCCACCTTCGGCAAGGGAGCCTGAGATGACCCGTGACGATATGACCCTCACCTCGTCGGGCTTCTACGTCTCACAAGAGGCCCCGATCCGCACCGACAACCCGGTGCCGACGCCCACCAGCCCTGCACCCGACATCCTCCGGTGCGCGTACATGGAGCTCATCGTCACCGACCTCGCAGCATCCCGCGTCTTCTATGTCGACGTGCTGGGCCTGTATGTCACCGAAGAGGACGACGACGCGATCTACCTGCGCTCCACCGAGGAGTTCATCCACCACAATCTCGTGCTGCGCAAGGGCCCGATCGCTGCCGTCGCCGCGTTCTCGTACCGTGTGCGGTCTGCCGAAGATCTCGATAAAGCCGTCGCGTTCTACGAAGAGCTCGGATGCCGCGTCGAGCGCCGTATCGACGGATTCACCGGAGGCATCGGCGACTCGGTGCGGGTAGAGGACCCGCTCGGGTTCCCCTACGAGTTCTTCCACGAGACAGCGCACGTCGAGCGGATGTCGTGGCGCTACGACCTGCACATTCCCGGCGAACTGGTGCGCTTGGACCACTTCAACCAGGTCACGCCCGACGTTCCGCGCGCCGTCAACTTCATGCAGACCCTGGGCTTCCGCGTCACCGAAGACATCCAGGACGACGAGGGCACCGTGTATGCGGCGTGGATGCGTCGCAAGCCCACGGTCCATGACACCGCGATGACCGGTGGCGACGGGCCGCGCATGCATCACGTCTGCTTCGCCACGCACGAGAAACACAACATCCTCGCGATCTGCGACAAGCTCGGCGCGCTGCGTCGGTCCGACGCGATCGAGCGCGGTCCGGGCCGCCACGGGGTCAGCAACGCTTTTTACCTCTACCTGCGCGACCCCGACGGACACCGTGTCGAGATCTACACCCAGGACTACTACACCGGCGACCCCGACAACCCGGTCATCACGTGGGACGTGCACGACAACCAGCGGCGCGACTGGTGGGGCAACCCCGTCGTTCCTTCCTGGTACACCGAGGCCTCGCTCGTGCTCGACCTCGACGGAAACCCGCAGCCGGTCGTCGCCCGCACCGATAGCTCCGAGATGGCGGTCACGATCGGCGCCGACGGCTTCAGCTACACCCGGCCCGACGAAGGTACTGAGTCGATTCCGGAGGACAAGCAGGGCGAGTACAAGCTGGGTCACCAGCTGTGACGCTTTCCCCCGACGTCATCGCGGCGATCGCAGCCGAGCTCGCCGAGGCCGACCGCGCGCACAGCGTCATTCCGCGCATCACCGGACGGTATCCGGATGCCACGGTCGAAGACTCGTACGCCATTCAAGCCGTCTGGCGCGATCGCATGATCGCCGAGGGCCGCACGCTGGTCGGGCGCAAGATCGGCCTCACGTCGAAGGCGATGCAACAAGCCACGGGCATCACCGAGCCCGACTACGGCGTGATGTTCGACGACACCGTGTACCCGTCCGGCGCAGACATCCCCATCGATCACTTCTCGAACGTCCGCGTCGAGGTGGAGTTGGCGTTCGTGCTGAAGCATCCGCTCACAGGCCCCGATTGCACGCTCGAACAGGTTCTCGCGGCAACCGACTATGTTGTGCCAGCGCTCGAAGTGCTCAACTCACACATCGAACTCGAAGGGCGCACGATCGTCGACACGATCAGCGACAACGCCGCCTACGGGGCGATGGTGTTGGGTGACGTGCGCAGGCGCCCTGACGAGATCGACCTGCGCTGGGTGCCCGGCGTGCTCGCCAGAAACGGTGAGATCGAAGAAACCGGCGTCGCGGCTGGCGTGCTCGGCCATCCCGGGCACGGGGTCGCGTGGCTCGCGAACAAGCTCCACCAACACGGCGCCCGGCTCGAGGTGGGACAGATCATTCTCGCCGGCTCGTTCACGCGCCCGGTATGGGTGTCGAAAGGCGACGAAGTAGTGTGCGACTACGGACCGATGGGAAAGATCACATGTCGTTTCAGTTGAGCCCCACCTTTCGCGAGCAACTCGCGGGTGCCGAGCGGCCGCTCGTCGGCCTCTGGGTGACCAGCGGTAGCCCCGTCGTCGCCGAGATCTGCGCCGGCTCGGGCGTCGACTGGCTGCTGATCGACATGGAGCACGCCGCGAACGGCCTCGAGTCGGTGCTCGCGCAACTGCAGGCCGTCGGCGCGTACCCGATCACGCCGGTCGTCCGCGTGCCGAGCGGTGACCCAGTGGTCATCAAGCAGGTACTCGACCTCGGCGCTCAGACGATCATCGTTCCGATGGTGGGCTCGGCGGCAGAGGCCGAGGCTCTGGTGCGCGCCACCCGCTATGCGCCCGAGGGCATCCGCGGCGTGGGTTCCGCACTCGCTCGGTCGGCCCGATGGAACCGGGTCGAGGGCTACCTTGCCCACGCGCAGCGCCACGTCACTCTCATCGTCCAGATCGAGTCGGCCGAAGCGGTCGAGCACGCGGCCGAGATCGCCGCCGTCGACGGCGTGGACGGGGTCTTCGTCGGGCCGGCCGACCTCGCGGCCTCGATGGGTGTGATCGGTCAGCAGGCGCATCCGGATGTCACCGCCGCCGTGCACCGTGTCTTCGAGGCCGCGCGTGCGGCCGGCACCCCGGTCGGGGTGAACGCCTTCGACCCTCAGGTCGCCGATGCCTACCTCGCCGCCGGGGCGGACTTCATCGCGGTGGGAGCCGATGTCACTCTGCTCGCTCGCGGGTCCCAGGACCTCGCCGCACGGTTCGGTGCCGGTGAGAGCAATCCGCTCGCCGGGTACTGACGCACCCACTATGTCAACGGGTTGACATAGTGGGTGTCAACCCGTTGACTAGAGCCATGGCTCAGCGCGTCACTGTCACCCTGCACGAACTCGTCTCCGCTCTGGACGGCTACGCAGAGGATGTGCTGCAGGCCCGGCACGCCGTCTCTTTCCCACATTTCGCCTTTCTGGTGGCGTTGGCCGAAGAACAGCCGATCGACATCACCCATCTCGCGCGATGCCTCGGGGTGACTAAAGCCGCCGTCAGTAAGCGCGTGCCGGCCATGGTTGAGGGCGGCTGGGTGCAGACATCCGTCGACGCCGCCAACGCTCGCAGGGTCGTGCTGTCACTGACCGACAAGGGCGCCACACTCGTTCGCGAGGCCGGGGGCGAACTGGAAGCACTCTTCGCCGACGTGTTCGCCGACCCCCGGCTGGCGGCGATGGGCGTCGATGTTCCCAGCCTCAACCGGCAGTTGGCACTGCTGACCACCCTCATCGTCGCGAAGGGAACACCATCATGACCCGCATCCTCGTCATCATCGGCACCCCGCTTGACCAGACCCTCACCCACGCTCTCGCCACCGCCTATGCCTCCACGGCGCGCGAAGGCGGTGCCGAGGTGCGGGTGATCGATTTAGCACACGACACCGTGCCGGGGCATCCGACTCATCGCGATTCTCTGCGTACGCCGCGGTCTGCCGAAGATCGACCCCTGGAACCTGCGGTCGCCACCTACATCGCCGATGTGGAGTGGGCCGACCACATCGCCTTCTTCTACCCCCAGTGGTGGGGAACGTATCCGGCCGCACTCAAGGCCTTCATTGACGCCGTGTTCTTGTCAGGGTCGGCATTTCGCTACCGCGCCACGGGAAAGCTCTGGGACAAGCTGCTGACCGGCCGCACCGCGCGCCTCGTGATGACGATGGACTCACCGCGCGCCTGGAATCGCTTGATGTATCGCAACGCCGCAGAGACGAGTCTCACCCACGCGGTGCTCGGATACTGCGGTATCAAGACCGTCGGCGTGACGCGATTGGCCGAAGTACGCCACCGCGATGCTGCAGCGCGCGCCAAGTGGGTGCGTCGGGCGCAACACTTGGGAGCGAAGGATGCTGCGGCCCCCGAGCGTCGCTCGCCCGAGCGTGTCCTGCAGTCCGCCTGAAGCGCGTGAGGCGCTGGAGGCGCCCGACTCTCAGACCCGGTCCAACCGCGCGACGCCGATCTTCGTGTCACCCATGCCGTAGAAGACGTACCTCACGCCGTCGATCTCTTCGATCGCGGTCGGAAAGACGACGTTCGGCACGATCCCGACCCGCTCATCCTCGGTCTCGGCCTGGAGCAGTGGCTCGGGTGTGCGGGCGATCACGATCGAGGGATCGTCGGCATCGAGCAACATCGCCCCCGCGGCGTAGTGCACGTTCTGCTGGTGATCGAAGGCCTTCTCGATGCGCCCGGTCACCCCGTGATGCAACAACAGCCAGCCTTCCGGAACCCTCAGCGGCGCCGGGCCCCCACCGATCTTGGTGAGCTCGAAGTCGAACTTCGGACCCGCCACGAACCGGTGCTGGCTCCACAGCGTCAGTGTCGCGAGATCCTTCTGAACGGCCTCAACCGGCACATAACTGATCCAGATCGACTGCCGCGCATCGGTCGTCCCCGCCGGAAGAACCACACCCTGATCGGGCTTGGTCTCGCCAAGATCCCACATTGGACGGTGCAATACCGCGAAGCTCCGCACCCCGTTCGGGGCAACGACAGCTTCCGGAAAAAACACCGCGTCCTTGTTGTGGAAAAGATTCAGATCGATGTCGAGTTGGTCCTCGTAGGTGAACAGCACCGGCCCGAGCCGGCGCCACTCCCGAAGGTCCTTCGAGACTGCGAGCGCGGTGCGCGGGCCGAGCGGACCGTAGGCGACGTAGGTCATGACGTGCAGATCGAGATCGCTCATCCACGTGATGCGAGGGTCTTCGACTCCGGAGTTGCCGACGCCGCGTTCCCACGAACGATCGGGTTCGAGAACGATCCCCTGCCGTTCGACTCCCACCGGCACGCCGTCCTGCACCACAACGCGGGCGAGCGCGACACGCGACACGTTGCCGACGGCCACGACGCGAGGCAAGAGATAGATCTCACCGTCGGGTCCGCGACCGGATGCCGGGTTCAGCACTCCGTCCACTTCGTGAGGGTTGCCCTCCTCGGGGGTCATGACGACCCCGACCCGGGTGAGGGAGTACGGCACCGTGGGCAGATCACCCACCGAGGCGATCATCCCTTCACCCCCGAGCCGATGTCGGAACTCTGGAACTGGCGTTGGAAGATGATGAACAGCGTCACCGCGGGGATGGCCAGCACCACCGCTCCTGCGAGGATCGCGCCGAACGGGTTGGACGCCGAGGCGGCCACCGTTGTGATGTAGTTCGCCAGTGATACGGCTAAAGGTTGCATCGATGCCTCTTTCGTGATGAGGAATGGCCAGAGGAATTCGTTCCACGGACCGATGAACGTGAGCAGCACGACTGTGACGAGCGCCGGTCGCACGAGAGGCAGCGCCACGCTCCACAGCACGCGCAGCTCTTTCGCGCCGTCGATGCGCGCGGCGTCGAACATCGCTCGCGGAACCTGCAGAAAGTACTGCCGGAAGATGAGGACCGCCGCGGAGTTGATCGCGAAGGGAAGGATCATCCCGAGGTGCGTGTCGGCGAGACCGTAGTCACGCGCGATCAGCACGTACAGCGGGATCATGAGCAGTTGGAACGGCACGATCTGCACGAGCAGGGCGATCGCGAAGGTCACGCCGCGGCCGCGCCAGTGCAACACCGACAGCGCGTAACCGGCGAGAACCCCGAAGACCACGGTGCACACAATCACGCCGCCGGTGAAGATACCCGAGTTCACCAGTCCGGTCACGAGGTTGATGCGTTCGTTGATCTGGACGTAGTTCTGCAGCGTGATGTTCGCCGGGTTAGGGAACGCACCCGCCGGAGTCGGGTCCGGCCGCGTCTGGAGCGATCCGATGATCATGTAGTAGAAGGGGAACAAGAACAACAGCGCCCCGGCGGCCAGCACGATCCACCGGATGATCGCCGCCGAGCGGCCGGGGTGACCGCGGCGCCGTGGCGCAGCATCCGCGCTCTCGTTCTCCAGCGAATCAGTGCGCGTGATCACGCTCATGACTGCTCATCTCCGACGAGCTTGCGTTCGATCATCGCGAGGGCAAGCACGATGATCACCAGAATCACGCCGATGGCTGCCGCGACATCGGGATTGCCCTGCTCAAGACCCTTTTGATACATCAGCAACACGGGAGAGGTGGATGCTCCGTTCGGACCGCCTCCGTTGGTGAGCAGGTACGGCTCGGTGAACAGATTCGCGCCCGTGATGGTGGCGAGCAGGAGCACCAGCAGCGTCGCCGAGCGCACCCCCGGAACCGTCACCGAGAAGAACGTGCGCACGGCCCCCGCGCCATCGGTGGCGGCCGATTCGTAGAGCTCTTGCGGCACGGCCTGCAACGCTGCGAGGTACAGCAGGATGAAGAATCCGAGCTGCTTCCAGGTGACGAAAAGGGCGATGGTCGGCATAGCGAGTGTGGGGTTGATCAACCACGACGGACTGGGGGCGAGATCACCCAGGACTTGATTGACCAGACCCGTTCCGCTGAACATGAACAGCCACACCCCGACGACGGCGACGGATGCTGTCACGTAGGGCACGTAGAAGCTCACGCGGAGGAAGAGCCGCGCGCGGACGACCCGGTTGAGCGCGTTGGCCAACACCAGCGACAGCACAACGGTGAGCGGCACGTTGATGATCAAGAAGATGCCGACGTTGAGGAACGAGCGCCACACCGCCGGGTCGCCGGCCACATCGACGAAGTTGTCGAAGCCGACGAAGTTGCGCTCCACATCGGCGCCCGGGGCGGCGAAGAAGTAGTCGTGGAACGACATCCAGACCGCGAAGACGACAGGGAAGGCGAAGACGACCCCGATGAAGATCAGGTACGGGGCACTGAGCAGAAGCCCGAGCGGGTTCTCGCCGAGGATCCGTCGACGGCGCCGGGCCGAACGCGCGTGCTGCGCGTCGGCCCGAGCCGACTCGGGCTCTGTGAGCACGGCGACCATGTCGCTGGCCCGTCAGTCCTGGCCGACCAACGCGTCGACCTCGGCGGCGGCGTCGGTGAGGAAGGACTGAACATCACCCTCGCCGAAGATCACCGCACGCGAGTACGCATCGCGGAAGGTCTGCCACAGCTCAATCGAGTTGGCCACGTTCGGCACCTCGACCACACGGCTCGCCTGGTCGCCGAAGACCTCGTAGGCGGGGTTGTCTGCAAAATAGTCCGGGTAGGCCGCTGTCAGGTCTTGCCGCAACGGCATCTGGCCGGTGAGCTCGAGCAACTGTCCGTCCTGCTCCTCACCAGTGGCGAACTTCAGAACGTCCCACGCCGTGCCCTGGGCCTCACAGGCAGTGAACATGCCCACGTTCTTCGCGTCGCTGAAGGTGTAAGTCTCTTCGGCGGGCGTACCCTCCGATGTCGGCACCGGCACGGTCCCCCAGTCGACGTCTTCGCCGAAGTAGTCGATCGCCCACGGTCCCGCGATCGTCATTGCCGAGTTGCCCTCGACGAACGAGTCGCCGGTGAAGGGCTCCTGGCCCGCGAGTCCCTCTTCATACATGGTTGCCCAGAACTCCGACACGGCGGCGCCGGCTTCGGAATCGAAGGTGGCGGCACCGTCCTCGACGAGCAGCGTTCCGCCGGTCTCCGCGCCGTAAAGCGGATAGAAGTCGAACCAGGATTGGAAGAATTCGCTGGACGGAGCGGGGTAGATGGCGTAGGGCGCCGCTCCCGATTCGGTCAAGGCGCGCGAGGTGTCGAGAAACTCGTCGTAGGTCGACAGCGCCGGAGCCTCGGGGTCAAGTCCGGCTACGGTGAACATCGCCTTGTTGTAGAAGATGACGACCGGGTTCGACTTCCACGGCATCTGGTAGAACTCGCCGTCGGCAGACGCGTACTGGGCAGCATTGTCGCCGCTGCGTTCGGTGATGTACGCATCGCCGTCCTCGAAGGAAGAGAGAGAGACGAGGCCGCCGGCCTTCTCGAACTGGGGCACCGCCGCGGGCGAGGTGTTGAAGATCAAGCACGGCGCATTGCCCGCGGTGATCGCCGCGCCGATGACGGCTTCGCTGCTGTCGCCTGCGGGAATCTCCTGCGCCTTCACCTGCTCGTCGGGATGCTCGGCGTTCCAGGCATCCACCATCTGGGTGCCCCAGGCGATCTCGGCCTCGTTGTTCGAATACCAGATCGTGATGTCGCCCCGACCGTCGCCGGCGTCCGCGCCGTCACCGGAACCCCCACTGCCTCCGCACGCAGTGAGAGTGAGTCCCCCTGCGGCGAGTAGCGCAGCGATTTTGATGCCTCTTCGCATTGCGTCATTCCTTCCGTGCCGTTTTGGCTCACGGTAGGTCTGGGCATCCGATCGGCTCAGGCCATTGACATATCGGTCGCCATGGTGTCAAGCCATGCGAGCGGTGAGGTGTTCGCGACGCGAACGTGTCACTCTTGATCTATGCAGAGAGACGTCGCGAGCCACATTGTCCTGAACGTGTCCGAGCCCGCCGACCTCACTTTCTCGGTTGCGGTCTCTGGGCAGTACACCGCCATCGAGCAGTTCACCGCCACGATCGACGGTGCACCCGTGCAGTTCTCGGAGCTTCACGACGCACACGGAACCCGCCTGCACCGCATCATGAGTCCGGTCGGCCAGCTCGTCGTCGACTATTCGGCAATCATCACAGGCCAGGGTGACATCGACACCGCCACCGAGGTCGACACCCTGATTTTCCAGCGTCCGAGCCGCTACGCGCAGTCCGATGAGCTCGCCCCCACGGCCGGTGCCGAGTTCGCCGGCATCACCGATCACCATCAGCTGCTGACCGCGGTCTCGTCCTGGGTCGGGACCCACCTCTCCTACGTCCCCGGGTCCAGCCTCCCCACCGACGGCGCGACCCGCACACTCCTGGCCCGCCAGGGAGTCTGCCGCGACTACGCACACCTGTGCGTCGCGTTACTTCGGGCGTCCGGCATCCCTGCCCGCCTTGTCGCCGTCTACGCACCGGGTCTCGTTCCCATGGACTTTCACGCGGTCGCCGAAGCGTGGATCGACGGCGTGTGGCGAGTCGTCGATGCGACCACCCTCGCGCCGCGCTCGACGCTCGTGCGCATTGCGACGGGTCGGGATGCCGCAGACACCGCGTGGCTCACCGTCAATTCGGGCCGCGCCGACGTTCTCGAGATCACCGTCTCGGCCACCGTGGATTCGCTCCCGGGCGACGATCTGGACCAACTCGTTTCAATCGCCTGAGCCTCTTCCACGAATCCGCGAGGTCGTGGCACAGTAATTCGTATGAAGTCCTGGGTCGTTCGATTCGTTTCGCTGTACGCCTTCAACCTCGTCGTGCTGTGGCTCATCGGGTTGCTCCTCCCCCCGGTCAGTGTCGGATGGGCCGCACTGTGGGCGTCCGTCGTCCTGACACTCGCCACGATGCTCCTCAAGCCCCTGCTGACCAGGATGTTCACGGGCATGAGCTCGAAGTCCGCTGGTCAGCGCACGAAGTTCGCCGAAAAGCTGGTGCAGTACGGCACCGTCTTCGTCGTTGAACTCATCATCTGGGTGCTGACGGTGTGGCTGTCGGGCGTCAACGTGGGCGGCTTCTTCTGGGGATACGTGATTCCCCCGATCATCCTGCTGATCGGCTGGGTCATCTACGACCGCATCGACGACACGGTCGAGTCGCACGCGGGCGCCATCTACGACAAAGCCGGTGCGAGCATCGGCAGCCAAAAAGCGGCGACGACGGATGCTGCCACCCCGCCTTCCCCGGCGGCCCAGGCTGGTGCGCGTGAACTGAAGGACGGTCTCACCGACGAGCAGCGCCGGATGCTCGACGAGCTCGGCTGATCTCGTAGGAATTTCGGGATGCTGCGGCCGCAGCATCCATGAAGAACGCGTAACAAAGCGACGCCCGCGGCCTTCTCTGCGCGTGCGACGAGGAATGATGGACTGAGTCCACTGCGCCGACAGCACGAGCGCTGGATGCACCCGAGTCCTGGAGGCCCCCATGTCGCTTCGTCCCCGTCTTGTCCGCACTGCCGTCGTCGGCATCGCCCTGACCGCTCTCGCACTCACCGGCTGCGCGGCGGGCACACCGTCCGGCGAATCCTCAAGCGAAGCATCCGGCCCGACAGAAGCCGACTACATCACCCCCGGCAAGCTGACGATCGCCACCGGCGACATCGCCTACGAGCCCTACGTCATCGGCGACGACCCGTCATCGGGAGAAGGTTTCGAAGCGGCGATCGCGTACGCCATCGCTGAGGAGCTGGGCTTCGCGGCTGAGGATGTCGAGTGGGTGCGCACGAGCTTCGAGGCCGCCATCGCTCCAGGCCCGAAGAACTTCGACTTCAACATCCAGCAGTACACGATCACCGACGAGCGCAAGCAGGCGGTCGACTTCTCTTCGCCGTACTACTCCGCCAGCCAGGCGGTCGTCGCGATCAACGGAGGCCCCCTGGACGGCGTCGACTCGATCGACGGACTCAAGGACGTCGCGCTCGGCGCGATGGCGGGCTCGACCAGCGCGCAGACGATCGAAGACGTCGTCGCGCCGTCCGTCGAGCCGCGCCTGTACGCGTCGAACGAAGACGCCGTCGCGGCCTTCAACGCGAACCAGTTCGACGGCTTCGTGATCGACCTGCCCACGGCCTTCCTCGCCACCGCGCTCTACATCGAGAACTCCTACATCGTGGGTGAACTTCCCGCCGGTGGCGTAGCCGACGAGTGGGGCGTCGTGCTCGCGAAGGATTCGCCGCTGACCGCCAGCGTCAGCGCCGCGATCGATGCGCTCCGCGAGGACGGAACGCTCGAAGAGATCACCGACGAGTGGCTCGGAGCCGGCCTGGGCGTCACGCTGTTGCAGTGACGACCGGTACAGCCGTCCGGTCGAGTACCGTCGATTCGTGACTTCGCACACTCCGAGCACGCTCGAACTCGAACGGCGCGCCTATCGCGCCGGTCAGTCGCGGCGCTCGGTGCTGGTCGCGATCGCTTCGACCATCGCCTTCGCGGTGATCGTGTGGGCGACGGTGATCAACACGCCCGGCTGGGCGGCCGTGCAACAGTCGTTCTTCAACCCTGAGATCGCGCTCGCCTCGCTCCCCCGCATCTGGGACGGGTTCCTGTTGAACCTTCGCGTGCTCGGGCTCTCGGTGATCACGGTCGGCATCTGCGCCTTGGGCCTGGCGCTCCTGCGCACCCTGCGGGGTCCGGTGTTCTTCCCTGTGCGGGTGATCGCTGCGGCCTACACCGACATCTTCCGCGGACTGCCGTTCATCATCGTGCTCTACCTGTTCGGTTTCGGCATCCCGACGCTGATCGGCGTGCGCATCGATCCGGTCGTTCTCGGCGTGATCGCCGTGACCCTCACCTACTCCGCGTACGTGTCGGAAGTGATCCGGGCGGGCATCGAGGCCGTGCATCCGTCGCAGACCCTCGCTGCCCGCGCGCTCGGTCTCGGGTACACCCAGACCATGCGGCGCGTCGTGCTTCCGCAGGCTCTGCGCAAGATGACGCCGCCGCTCATGAACGATTTCGTCGCCATGCAGAAGGACGTCGGGCTGATCTCGATCCTCGGGGCCGTCGATGCCGTGCTCGCCGCCAAGATCGAGTCGTCGCAGACCTATAACTTCACGCCGTACGTCGTGGCAGGCATCCTGTTCATCCTTCTCGCGATTCCGACCGTGCGCCTGACCGACTGGTACACCGCCAAACTGCGCGCGCGCGAGCAGGCGGGGGCGATCCTGTGACCGCGCTGCTCGAAGCCCGCGGCCTCTACAAGTCGTTCGGTGACCGCACCGTGCTGCGCGGAGTCTCTCTCGAACTCGCCGCCGGTGAAGTCGTCGCGGTCATCGGTGCGAGCGGGTCGGGAAAGTCCACTCTGCTGCGGTGCCTGAACCTTCTGGAGCCCATCGACGACGGTCAGATCTTGCTCGGTGGCGAAGACATCTCTGACCCGCGCGTAGGCGCCAACCGCGTGCGTGCGCGGTTCGGCGCGGTGTTTCAGAGCTTCAACCTCTTTCCGCACCTGTCGGTGCTCGACAACGTCACACTCGCTTCGCGGGTGGTGCACCGGATGCCTCGGGCCGAGGCCGAGGCGAAGGCCATGGGTCTGCTGGATCGAGTGGGACTCACAGGCCTCGCCCGCTCGCACCCCGACCGACTCTCAGGCGGTCAGCAGCAACGTGCCGCGATCGTCCGCGCGATCGCGACAGACCCCGAGATTCTGCTGCTCGACGAGATCACCTCGGCGCTGGACCCCGAACTCGTCGGAGAGGTGCTCGAACTCGTGGCCCAACTCGCGGCCGAGGGCTCGACGATCCTCATGGCCACGCACGAGATGGCCTTCGCGCGCGATGTGGCCCATCGCGTGCTGTTTCTCGACGACGGCGTCGTGCTCGAACAAGGCACCCCGACCGAGGTGTTCGGAGCGCCGCGCGAGCCGCGCACGCGCGAGTTCTTGGCCCGGTTCACGGCCTGATCCTCGGCTGTGCGTGTGCACACCCGCGGGGATCATGTCCAACACGCCGGGCCGCGGCATCCTGAATCGGCATTTCTGGCACGGTCCCCGCAGTTACGCGCGGGCGGATGCTTCAGCCCGCGGCGCGTTCGGCGGCTTCGACGACGTTCGTCATGAGCAGCGCGACAGTCATCGGGCCGACCCCGCCCGGGTTGGGCGAGACCCACCCCGCCGCCTCGGCGACATCGGGAGCCACGTCACCGGAGATCTTCGCCTTGCCGGTCTCGGGGTCGATCTCGCGGGTGACTCCGACATCGAGCACGGCGGCACCGGGCTTGACGTCTGCGGCGGTGACGAGATGCTTGACTCCGGCTGCCGCAACGATGACGTCGGCCTGGCGCAGGTACTGCCCCACATCGACGGTGCCAGTGTGGGTGAGAGTCACGGTCGCGTTGATCTCACGCCGGGTGAGCAACAGTCCGATCGTGCGCCCGATCGTGACACCGCGCCCGACGACAACGACGTGCTTGCCGTTCAGGTCGTACCCATTGCGCACCAGCAGCTCGATCACTCCGCGCGGCGTGCACGGCAGGGGCGAAGTGATCGGCGCGTTGACGTTCAGCACCAGGCGTCCGAGGTTGGTCGGATGCAGCCCGTCGGCGTCCTTCGCTGGGTCGATCCGCTCGAGGATCGCGTCGGTGTCAATGTGCTTCGGCAGCGGCAGCTGCACGATGTACCCGTGGCACGCGGGGTCAGCATTGAGCGCATCGATGGCGGCCTCGACGTCGGCCTGTGTTGCATCAGCGGGCAGCTCGACCTGGATCGAGTTCATCCCGATCGCTTCGGACTGGCGGTGCTTCATTCCGACGTACAACTGCGAGCCGGGGTCTGACCCCACGAGCACGGTCGCGATGCCGGGCACGATGCCGCGCGCTGCGAGCGCTGCGACGCGCTCGCGCAGCTCGTCCTTGATCGCGGCCGCAGCCGCCTTGCCGTCGAGCGTGATGGCGGTCATGTCGATCCTCTCGAGGATTCACCGCGAGAACCCACTCCGCCGACGAGAACACCGGCGTAGGCGGGGTTCTCGTCGAGGAGATGGGTTCTCGACGTCAAAAGATTGGCCGGGTGGGGTGTGGCGAGGATTACTGCGCGAGCCCGGGGTACAGCGGGAATGCCTCGGTCAGGACGGCCACGCGGGCGCGAAGCGCCTCGACATCAGCATCCGGAAGCAAGGCCAGCGCGATCACGTCGGCGACCTCGGTGAATTCCGCATCGCCGAAGCCACGTGTCGCGAGTGCGGGAGTGCCGATGCGCAGGCCCGAGGTGACCATCGGCGGACGCGGGTCGTTCGGCACCGCGTTGCGGTTGACGGTGATGTGGATCTCGTGCAGCAGGTCTTCGGCCTGTTTGCCGTCGATCGCCGCATCACGAAGGTCGACCAGCACAAGGTGCACGTCGGTACCGCCCGAGCGCACCGCGATACCCGCGGCTGCCACGTCGGGCTGCGAGAGGCGCTCGGCGATGATGTGCGCGCCGCTGAGCACGCGCTCTTGGCGCTCTTTGAATTCGGGCGTCGCGGCGAGCTTGAACGCGGTCGCCTTCGCGGCGATGACGTGCATGAGCGGGCCACCCTGCTGACCAGGGAAGACGGCCGTGTTGATCTTCTTGGCGATGTCGGGGTCGTTCGTGAGGATGAAGCCCGAGCGCGGGCCACCGATGGTCTTGTGCACGGTGGACGAGACGACGTGGGCGTAGGGCACCGGGTTCGGGTGCAACCCCGCGGCGACGAGTCCGGCGAAGTGCGCCATATCGACCCACAGCAGCGCGCCGACCTCGTCGGCGATCGCGCGGAAGGCCGCGAAGTCGAGCTGGCGGGGGTACGCCGACCACCCGGCGATGATCACCTTGGGCTGGTGCTCGATGGCGAGGCGGCGGACCTCATCCATGTCGATGATCGAGGTCTCGGGGTCGACGCCATAGGCGACGATGTTGAACAGGCGGCCCGAGAAGTTGATCTTCATACCGTGCGTGAGGTGTCCACCCTGGTCGAGCGACAGTCCGAGGAGGGTGTCGCCGGGGCGGGCGATCGCGTGCAGCACGGCGGCGTTGGCGGTCGCACCGGAGTGGGGCTGCACGTTGGCGAACTCGGCGCCGAACAGCGACTTCGCGCGGGCGATGGCGAGCTCTTCGGCGACGTCGACTTCTTCGCAACCGCCGTAGTAGCGACGGCCGGGATAGCCCTCGGCGTACTTGTTGGTCAGTACCGAACCCTGCGACTGCAGGATCGACATTGGAACGAAGTTCTCGGATGCGATCATCTCGAGATACCCGCGCTGGCGCTGAAGTTCGCGCTCGAGCACCTCGGCGATCTCAGGGTCTACCTCAGCGAGAGGGGCGTTGAAATACTGATCGGTCATGGCTGGCTCCTTGACGGTGTGACGGCGAACGGGGATCCCGCATCGGCCCAGGCGCGCGGTCGATTGCCGTGTCAATCGCTCCCCGGTGGTGGTCCACCTCAACGCCAGTCGCGACAAGATGAGCATAACGGATGCGCTCGCCCCAGCGCCTTGGTATGCTGACTTCGACCAATTTGTTAGGACTCTTTACATGATGCAGCCCCACTCGCTGGTGCCAGTTCCCGCCGGTTTCGAGGCATCCGATGGCGCCCCTTTTGTTCTCTCTTCAGCGATGGGGATCGATGGTGATCCGGATGCCGCCACCACCCTCGCGGCGCTGGTCGAGGCCCGCACCAGCCTGAGCCTCGACGGCGAGAGCAGGATCCACCTGCGCATCGCCCGGGGCGGGCCGGCGGAGTCATACGAATTGACGGTGGATGCCGCATCCGTCGTCATCAGCAGCGCGGATGCCGCGGGCCTCTTCTATGGCGTGCAGACTCTCGCGCAGCTGATCACTCGTGAGGGATCGGACTGGATCATTCCCGCGGTGCGGATCACCGACGCTCCTCGGTTCGCGTATCGCGGGGTGATGCTCGATGTCGCTCGCCACTTCTTCGGGGTCGACACGGTGAAGGCGTACATCGACCGCGCGGCGGGGCTCAAGTTCAACGCGTTACACCTGCACCTCACCGACGACCAGGGCTGGCGCATCCACCTGAACTCACGGCCGAAGCTCACGGAGGTCGCCTCGGGCACCGCGGTCGGCGGCGACCCCGGCGGCTTCTACTCGAAGGCCGACTACCGCGAGATCGTCGAGTACGCGGCGTCCCGCCACATGATCGTCGTCCCCGAGATCGACCTGCCCGGCCACACCCACGCCGTGGGCCTCGCCTACCCCGAACTGGTCGAGGTGCCGGTCATCACCGACCACATGCTCGAGATCGTCCGCGACTACGGCGGCGAGGTCCCCACCGCGGGCGTGCCGTACGACGGCATGGCCGTCGGGTTCTCGTCGGTGCGCGTGCACGACGAGGCGACCTATGACTTCATCGCGGACGTCTTCGGAGAACTCGCCGGAATGACGCCCGGCCCCTACCTGCACTTCGGTGGAGACGAAGCTCTCGGAACGGATCCGGCAGACTTCGCCCTCTTCGTCGAGCGCGTGAGCGAACTCATCGCCGATCTCGACAAGATTCCCGTCGCGTGGCACGAAGTGGGCGCGGCTGGGGGTCTGCACCCCGCCACGATCGGTCAGTACTGGGGGTTCGTTACCCCCGCAGACGGCATGGACGATAAGGCTCGTGCGTTCGTGCGGGGCGGATCGAAGCTGATTCTCTCGCCCGCCGACGCGATCTACCTCGACATGAAGCCGACCTCCGACTTCGCCCTCGGGCTCACCTGGGCGAACGGGGTGACCTCCATCGAGCGCGCGTACGCCTGGGAGCCGTCCACTGTGATCGACGGCATCGACGATTCCGACATTTTGGGTATCGAGGCGCCGTTGTGGACCGAGACCGTGCGCACGCAGGGCGACATCGACGCGCTGGCTTTCCCGCGCATCGCCGCCGCTGCCGAGGCTGGCTGGTCGCCAGCGACGGGCGCGAGCGACCTTCGGACGTGGGAGTCTTTTCGCGAACGCGTCGGAGCACTCGCACCCTTGTGGACGAGCCTCGGCATCGAATTCTTCCGCTCCGACGACGTTCCGTGGGTCGTTGAGCCGAGCGCCGAGTGAACGGAGCACACCTGTGACCACCATCATTCACTCGGTGCGCCTTGTCGACAGCGGCATACTGACCGATGATGCGTGGATCAGCTTCGAGGGCACTCGCGTCGCGGGGACCGGCACGGGAGACGCCTGGAGAGCGCTGAGCAATCGCGGCGACACCGTGATCGACGGCACCGAGATCGCGGGCGACGGAGCACTTCTCACGCCCGGTTTCATCGACCTGCACGGGCACGGCGGCGGCGGCTTCGCCTACGACGACGGCCCGGCGGCCATCCGGGCGGCTCGCCGCCTCCACCTCTCACACGGGACGACACGTGCCGTGATCTCTCTGGTCACCGCCCCGCTCGAGACCCTCGAGCGCCGCGCAGCCATGGTGGCAGACCTGACTGCGACCGACACCGACGTTCTCGGTTCACACCTGGAAGGGCCGTTCCTCGACCCGGCGCACAAGGGCGCGCACGACGAGGCGTTGCTGCGGCATCCGGAACCTGCCGCCGTGGCACGATTGCTCGCAGCCGGACGCGGAACGATCCGCCAGGTGACACTCGCCCCTGAACTCCCCGGCGGACTTGAGGCGATCTCAGCGATTGTCGACGCTGGCGCGGTTGCCGCGGTCGGCCACACCGGTGCGACGACGGATGCTGCCACCGCCGCCTTCGACGCGGGAGCGACGATGCTCACCCACGCCTTCAACGCCATGCCGGGTTTGCACCATCGCGAGCCTGGGCCTGTCGGTGCGGCCCTTCGCGACGAGCGAGTCGTGCTCGAAGTCATCGCCGACGGTGTTCACCTGCACCCCGATGTCGTGCGGATCGTCTTCGACGCAGCACCCGGGCGCGTGGCCCTGGTCACCGACGCGATGGCGGCCGCGGGCGCACATGACGGCCACTACGACCTGGGCAGTCTCACCGTGCAGGTGCAGGACGGCGTCGCACGCCTCGCGGGAGGCGGTGCGATTGCGGGGTCGACTGTGACGCAGGATACTGCGTTGCGCTTCGTCGTGTCGACCGGGGTGTCGCTCGAGGCCGCGGTGCTGGCCCTGACCTCTACCCCCGCACGAGCGATCGGCCGCAATGACCTGGGGCGCCTCGAACCCGACTTCCGTGCCGATGCCGTGCTTCTCTCGCGCGACCTCGAGGTCTGCGCCGTGTGGACCGACGGCGAATCTGTCCAGGCCTGACGAGAGGTGGTCGCTGCATCCCCCGATGCAGCGACCACCCGTCCCCGGAAGTGGTGGGATTCGTCAGGACCCTCCCCCGAGATTCCCGACGAACCCCACTCCTCGCGACCCGGACGTCTCCGCCCCCCAGTCGCTTCGCGTTCGAATCCGCCCCCACGGGAGCCCGAACAACGTTTCTCACTGATGAGACGACCCGGTGCTCGATCTATTACGCGGGTTTGCAGAATCTTTTTGACGAGTTTTCGCGGGCGCGGTTTTTTCACCCGCGCATGCCGGGTCCGAGGCATCCGCTGGTCAAACTGAACGGATGCCGAGAGAATGGGTCTCGCGCGTAATGAAACCCCGGATCGCGCATCTCTTGGGTGAAGGCACTCTCTGCTCGTCAGCCCACAAGGAGACTCATGACGACGAACGACGCAGCAGCCAGCACGACCGAGCTCGGCGACGCCGACCTCGTGCTGCGCACGCGTTCGGGCGATACCGCGGCGTTCGGCGAACTCTGGGTCCGCCACTACCGCTCGGGCATCACCGTGGCCCGTTCGGTCACCTCGACTCTCGACCCCGACGACCTGGTGCAAGAGTCGTATACCCGCATCTACCAGTCGATCCTGAAGGGCGGCGGGCCTACCGGATCGTTCCGTGCGTACCTGTTCACCAGCATCCGCAATACGGCCGCGGGGTGGGGCCGCTCGCGCCGCGAGACGGCCATTGATGAGCTCGACGCGATGGAGGATCCGACGACGACAGAGGGAGCGACCGCCGAAGCGCTCGACCGCGGACTGACACACCAGGCGTTCCGGAGCCTCCCGACACGGTGGCAAGAAGTGCTGTGGTACTCCGAGATCGAACAGATGAAGCCCGCCGAGATCGCCCCCCTGCTCGGGATGAAGGCCACGGCGGTCGCCCAACTCGCCTTCCGCGCCCGCGAAGGCCTTCGCGAAGCGTGGATTCAGGCGCACGTGCGCTCGGTCGAAGACGGCTCGGACTGCCAGTGGACGATCGAACGCCTCGGCGCTTACGCCCGCGGCAACCTCGGGCGGCGTGATCACGCCAAGCTCGAAAGTCACCTCGAGGACTGCGCGCGCTGCACGATCGTGGCGAGCGAGGCCAAAGAGGTTTCGCATCGGCTGGCGCTGGTGCTCCTGCCTTTGACGATCGGCGTGGCCGGAGCCGGCACCTACCTGGCGAGCCTGCAGGGTGGTGCGACAGCCGGCATGGCACTCGCAGCGATGCCGTCCGGCGTCGTCGAAGGTGCGGTCGCTGTCGGTTCGGGTGCCGGAGCGGCAGGTCTCGTCGGTGCGTCTGGCGCCTCGGGAGCGGCCAGCGGCGCGAGCGCCGGAAGCTCCGGGGGTGGCCTCGGGGGAACGGCAGTGACCATCGGGCTGGTAGCTGCCGGTGCCCTGGTGGTTGGCGGGATCTTCGCCGCCGCGCTGGTTCTCCCCAGCCTTTCGGAACCGGCAACCGACGCAGCCGGTTCGTCCGAGGTGCTCCCACCTCCCGAATTGGTAACGGAGGCTCCTGCGGTCGCCCTGCAGAGGCCCGAGACGATCCTCGATCCCGTCACCGAGCCCTCAGATGAACTCGCGCCGCCGACGGTCAGCGATCCGGTGACGCCGCCGACGGCGCCCGTGCCGACCCCTCTCTCGCCAGCGCCGCCGGCGAGCTCTGTCGATCCGGTAGTCACGCCCACCGATCCGGTCGAACCCGTTGATCCGGTCGAACCTGTCGAGCCCGTTGATCCGGTTGATCCCGCCCCTCCGACGGACCCGGTGCTCCCCGCGGGCACCCCCGGCATCCTGAGTATCGTCGCCTCCTCGACTGGTCACCAGTTCCAGCAGTCGTTCTCGGTCGGTCTGAGCGGCCCCGCAGGCGCAACGGTGGAGGTCGCCGTGCGCGGCGCGGTGATCGGGAGTGTGGTGCTGGATGCCTCGGGCCACGGAACGCTGACCTTCGTCCCGCGAATCTCTGACGTGGCGAGCAACCAAGCCGCCGAGGTGCGGTTCGTCGCGGGCGGTCAGACCGGAACTCCCGTGACGCTGAACCTGCGCGACCTGCTCTGACGAGCGGCGCCCGCGGCGAGGGCTGCGGAGGGCGGCCGTAGAATGGACGCATGTCGGACACCCCCTGGGTGAGGCCCGAAAAGCCCGCTGAACCCACCCCCGGAATGCGCGCGCCGCTGAGCGCGATCGACCTGCTCGCCTTCCTCTGCGAGATGTTCGCGTTCGCGACGCTGGCGATCTGGGGCTTCGCCACCTGGCCGTTCCCCTGGAACATCGTCGTCGGCATCGGCGCCCCCGTGATCGCCATCCTGCTGTGGGCGCTGTTCGTCTCACCGCGCGCCGTCCTGGCGGTGCACCCCTTCGTGCGCGCGATCGTCGAACTGCTGGTCTACGTCTCGGCCACGATCGCCTGGTGGAGCCTCGGCTTCACGTGGGTCGGGCTCATCTTCGGCATCATTGCGGTGACCGTGGGCGTCATCGCGGGTCGGCGCCGCTTCGCGTGACCTCCCAAGCCGAGGTCGTAGCGCGACTGTGCGCACAACTCGGTGAGCGCGTCGACGCGACACCGGCAGCCCTGCAGACTGCGCGTGCCGACAAGTCGGGGCACGCCGCATCCGGAACCCCGCTCGCGGTCGTGCATGCGGCTTCCATCGACGACGTCCAAAGAGTTCTCCGCATCGCGTACGAGACCGGCACCACGTCGTCACCCGAGGCGCCGGCACGGGCCTGGCTGGCGGCGCGAACGCGGGGTCGGGCGAGATTGCACTTTCGGTGCGCAGCATGGACCGCATTCTCGAGTTGCGCCCGGACGATCTTCTCGCCGTCGTCGAACCGGGGATCATCAACGCCGACCTCAACGCCGCGCTCGCCGAGCATGGTCTATGGTGGGCGCCCGACCCGGCGAGTCGGGCGATCTCGACCGTCGGCGGTAACATCGCCACCGGCGCCGGCGGTCTGTTGTGCGCAAAGTACGGGGTCGTTCGCGACGCCGTACTGGGCGTCGATGTCGTCCTCGCCGACGGTCGGCTCATGCGGTTCGGCCACCGCACCGTCAAAGGCGTGACCGGGCTCGATCTGACGTCGCTCATGATCGGGTCCGAGGGCACGCTCGGGGTCATCGTGGGCGCAACCCTGAAGCTCCGAAGGTTCGTGCCCGGCGAGATGTGCACGATCGTCGCAACCTTTGCTTCTGTGCGGGGTGCGGCCGCAGCATCCGCCGCCGTCACCGCCGCAGGCGTGCAGCCCGCGATTATGGAATTGATGGATGCTGCGTCACTCACAGCAGTTCATGCCTTGCTGGGAATGAACCGTCCACTTCCCGGTGCGGCACAGCTGACGATCCAGACCGACGGGGTCGCCGCCGAGGCCGAGGCAGAAGCGATCGCCGCGATTCTCGAAGCGAACGGCGGAGCGGTCGTGCTCTCGAGTGACCGAGCCGAAGGCGAACGGTTGCTCGCCGTGCGGCGGTCGATGCATCCGGCAATGGAGTCGCTGGGCACGGCTCTGATCGAGGATGTCTCAGTGCCGCGCAGCATGATGGCCGCGATGTTCGATGAGATCGCGCGGATCGAGCGAGAGCACGGGATGGTGATTCCGACGGTCGCGCACGCCGGCGACGGCAACCTGCACCCCAACTTCATCTTCGAAGGCGAGCCCGACGAGCACGGCGTCGTCGAGGCGCCGCCCGAGGTGTGGGCTGCGGCCGACGAATTGTTTCGCGCGGCCCTGCGCCTCGGCGGAACCCTCACCGGCGAGCACGGCATCGGCGTGCTCAAGCGCCGCTGGCTCGCCGACGAGCTCGGCGACGATCAGTGGCAGCTCCAGCGCGATATCGCCCGGGTGTTCGACCCGAAGAGCATTCTCAACCGCGGCAAGGTCTTCACTCCGTAGTCGAGGCCGTGGGTTAGTTCGTGGAGGACGGCGGGTAGACCTGCACCGGCCGCGACGGCGCGTCTGAGACCTTCCGCGGAGCGAGCACGATCGCCAGCACCCCCACCGCTACGAGCGCTGCAGTCGAGATCAGCGTCATCAGCCCGAACAAGGGCACGAGAACCTGTTGCCCGGCCGTGGGCGCCGCCATACCTACGAGCTGAAGCACCACGTACATCGCGCTCACAGCACACACAGCGATCAGGGGAGCCCAGCGCAAGCGCCCGGTGACGGCACCAGCGCGCGCGATCACAACGCCCGCGATCACCAAGGCCGTGCCGGGAACGAGAAGCTGAACCACGGCGAGGGTCTGCACTCCAAGCGTCGGGCCCGTCACCGTCGGTAACACCGCCCACACCATCTGAAAGACGACGGGCGCGACACCCGCGACAACGAGGGCGACAACACCGACTCGGTTGCGTGCAACCACACTCCCCGCACCGCGGATTCCGAAGGCGAAGATCACCATCGCCGCGCACCAAGCAACGTCGCTCATGACCCCGGTGAAGAAGATTCCTGGGCCGAGGTTCGTGACGATCAGCGGGATCAGTGCAACGACGATGAGCAGCGAGCCACCGATGATCCATGCGCGCCGCGCATCTTCGGAGCGGATCGGCCGGGGGGAGGCATCCATCATGATCCCGACCCTATCGAACGGTAAACGCTACAGACCCTGCCATTCGGGCTTGTTCGCAAGCGCGTACCGGTAATAGTCGGCGCCCTTCAGAGTGGATGCCGCGGCCTCGTCGACGACAACGGTGACGTGGGGGTGCAACTGGATCGCCGACGCCGGAAGCCATGCGGTCAGTGGACCCTCGATCGCCGCTGCGACCGCCTCGGCCTTGCCCGCACCGAAAGCGAGCAGCACCAGGTGGCGTGCGCGAAGAATGGTTCCGAGGCCCTGAGTGATGCAGTGCCGGGGAACGTCGTCGATCGTGTCGAAGAATCGGGCGTTGTCGCTGCGCGTCTGTTCGGTGAGCGTCTTCACGCGCGTGAGCGACGCGAACGAGGACCCCGGCTCGTTGAATCCGATGTGCCCGTCGGTGCCGATGCCGAGGATCTGCAGATCGACGCCCCCCGCCGCCGCGATGGCAGCTTCGTAATCGGCACCGGCGTGCTCGATACCCGCGAGCGACCCGTCCGGCACCCGCACGAGATCAGGATTGAACCCGAGGGGTTCCACGACCTCGCGATGAATCACCGCACGGTACGACTCCGGATGCCCCGGCTCGATGCCGACGTACTCGTCGAGCGCGAACCCGCGGACGCGGGAAACGTCGACTCCGGCAAGCCGCGAACGCAGCGCCTCGTAGACGGGGACTGGGGTGGAGCCGGTCGCCAATCCCAGCACTGTGTCGGGGTTGGTGAAGATCAGTCGGGCGATCTCGTCGGCCACGACACTGCCCGCGTCGGCAGGCGTCGAGACGATCACGACCTCAGCCATGGGTCAGGGCTCCGCGTTCTTCAGAGTGGGCGGTTGAGCCGATGAGCGCGGCACCGAGTGCGGCGGCCGGCGAGCCCGGAGGAAGCAGTTCGACGCGCTCCTGCAGTCGCAGCGAGCGCATGAAGGGCGACGTCGCCGCGCTCGCGGCGAGCTCGGCATTCACATCGGCCATCAGTCGATCGCTGAGCGCCGTGATTCCCCCGCCCAAGACGACCGAATCCACATCGACCGTGAGGACGAGCACGCGCACCGCCGCCGCAACTCCGCGTGCTAGGCCCGTGCGGATCTCGAGGGCGACGGGGTTACCCGCATCGGCCGCATCGAAGAGGTCGCGGACAGGGAATGCACCGGGGTGACCCCATCGCTCGGCGATGGCTCCCCCACCCGAGAACGCCTCGATGCAGCCGCGCTGCCCGCAGCGACAGACGGGACCATTCGGGTCGACGGACACGTGGCCGATCTCGCCCGCCGTTCCTCGCGCACCGCGCCACAGCACGCCGTCAGCGACGATGCCCGCGGCGATGCCGGTGCCGAGGTTGAGGTACGCCATCGAGCCCGCCCGCCCTGCGGCACTCCGCAGCGCGTACGCGCCGAGGGCCGCCGCCTTGACGTCGTTCTCCACGCGTACGGGCACGCCGAGCGAGGGCCCGACGGCGGCGCTCAGGTCGAGTTCATCGACACCGAGGTTCACCGCGTGAACGACGCGCGCCGTGCCCGGCTCAACCTGACCCGGAATTCCGATGCCCACCGAGTCGATCGCCGAGATGTCAGCACGGCCGTCGCTCCCGAGGGCTGCGACCGCATCGATGACCGTGCGTACGACCCCCTCGGGTCCCCAGCCGGTGGCCAACCGCACACGCGCGGTCACCGAACCCGACTCGTCGACGGCGACGGCATCTGTCTTGGTTCCGCCGACATCGAGCCCGACCCTCATCGGCCGTCCTCCCCACGGGAGGCGGCAGCATCCTGCTCGAACATCAGCCCTTGACCGCCCCAGAGACCAGTCCGCCCGTCATACGACCCTGGACGATGAGGAAGAAGATCACGACGGGGAGCGCAATGAGGGTCGAACCCGCCATGACGGCGCCCCAGTTCACCGCCCCGCCGACAGAAGAGGACTGGAAAGCGTTGAGCCACGGCATGAGCGTCAAGTTGTACCCGCTCATGAGCAGCAATGCCATCGTGAACTCGTTCCACGCCTGGATGAAGGCGAAGATGCCGGTCGCAACGAGGCCCGGTGCGAGCAGCGGGAAGGTCACCTTCCAGAACGCCTGCGACTTCGTGCACCCGTCGATCATCGCGGCTTCTTCCAGATCGGCGGGGACACCTGCGACGAAGCCGCGGAGCGTCCAGATCGTGAAGGGGATCACCGCAGCGGTATATACGATGCCCAAGCCCAACATGGTGTTGATCAGGCGCCAGTCATCGAGCATGCCGTAGATGGTGAACATCATCGCTTCGCCGGGAATCATCTGCACGATGAGCACCGAGACGATGAAGGTGCGACGACCCTTGAACTTGATGCGCGCGAGCGCGACCGAGGCGAGAAAGGCGACCAGGAGTGTGGCAACCAGCACGCCGGCGGTGACCGTGACAGTCGTGCCGAGTGCGTGCGAGAAGTCCGTCTGCCCCTGAGCTGCCTCGCGGTTCCATGCCGTCACGTAGTTGCTGAAGGTGAGGTTCGTCGGGAAGAAGCTCGGCGTGCGGCTGATGATCTCGGGGTTGGGGGTAAGCGAGAGGTTCACCATCCAGTACACCGGGAAGATCGACATCGCGAAGACGATCGCGGCGGTGATGTTGAGCATCGTGCGGGTCGCGACGCGCCGTGCCGACGGACGACGTGCGTCGATCGAGCCGCGCTTCGGGCGCTTGGCGTTGCCGACCTCGCCGATGACCTCGTCGACGCCGACCGTCGTGAGCTGCGTTCCGACGCTGACCTGAGTGCTCACAGTTCCTCCTCCTTGAGCGTGGTCCGCACGTATCCCCATGAGAGGGCGAGCAACAGGATCACCATGAACACACCGATCGCAGCCGTGCTGCCGAACTCACCGACACCCTGCCGAAAGAGGTAGGTGCCGAGCACGTTCGTCTCAGACACCAGTCCGCCCCTGCTCTGCAGCGCGTAGACCTGGGTGAAGATGCGCAGGTTCCAGATGATCTGGAGCACGAGCACAACGGTCAGGATGCTGCGGATGTACGGAAACACCACCTGCCAAAAACGCTTCCATCCGGTGGAGCCGTCGAGCGCGGCGGCCTCGAGCACTTCTCCCGGCACCTGCCCGAGACCGGCAAACGTGGTGAAGGCGACGAACGGGATGCCCTGCCACACGACGATGATCGTGAGCACGAAGTAGAACGACCAGGGGTTGAGCAGCCACGAGTGGTTGGTCCAGTTCTCGGTGCCGGTGATGGTGTTCAGCGCCCAGTTGACGACGCCGTACTGGGTGTCGAAGATCCAGCCCCACACGACCGTCGCCGTCAGAGGCGGCATTGCCCAGGCCAGGAGCAGCCCGACGGAGACGACGATGCGCCATGCGCGGCTGAGTCGCGTCATGAGGATCGCGATCAGCACGCCGAAGGTGATGATGAGCGCCGTGAGCACGACCATCAGTCCGAGGCTGCGCATGAGGACGGCCGGGAAATCAGACTCGGAGAAGAGTGCGATGTAGTTGTCGAAGCCGATGAAGTTGGGAAGGGTGCCTTGCACCTTGTTCTTGACGGTGTAGTCGGTGAACGACTGAATCACCATCAGGACCGACGGGTAGCCGACCATGATGCCGAGGATGATCAGTGCGGGGGTCAACAGACCCCAGGCTCCTCGAGCATCGCGTCGGGCACGGAGCTTCTCGCGTGAGACGGGCGGGCGGGGTGCGTTTTCGCGACGGGCTCCGGATGCCGGGACCGCGGTGGCTGTTTCGCTCATGTCGTCTCCTCTCTGCGGATTGGGGGGATTAGCGGGTATGCGGGACGGCACGGCGAACCGTGCTGCGTTTCGGGGGATGCGGAGTGATCGGACCGGTCTCCGGGCCAGGCGCAGGGTGCGGCTGTGGGCCGCGACCTGAGTCTGGCCGAGCGATCGGTCCCGGGGAAGACCCGGGGTGTGGTGCGGGGTCTCGGCTCGGAAAGACCGAGACCCCGCACCACGGATGACTAGCCGTTGAGGATGTCCTCGATGGCGGCGTCGAGTTCTTCGGCGATGACCTTGATGTCGCCACCCTGAGCGATCTTGACGAGCGCGTCGGGGATGACCTGCGCTGCCTCGACCTCAGCCCAGTTGGGGCTGGTGGGGGTGAACTTCGAGTTGGCGAGGGCCTCGGCCTGCGCCTTCGCGATGGCGGTGTCGGGCAGCGCGGACGCGGCCGACTTGATGCCCGGGGTCAGACCCTGCTCGGCGAGCAGCTCCTGGTAGCCGGTCGAGAGCATGATCGTCAGAGCAGCCTTGGCCATCTCGGGCGAGTCACTCTTGGTCGCGACGGCGACGTTGGAGCCACCAGCGAAGATCGGAGCAGTCTCACCGGCGGTCAGGCCGGGAAGAGCGAATGCGCCGAGGTCGCTACCGAAGGTCTCTGGGCAGCCGTTGCTGACCTCTTCACCCGCGGCCTCGTCACCCCAGGGCCATGCACCCGTGATGTTGCCGGCAGCCCACGCGGGGCTCGAAAGGAAGCCGACCTCGCCTGCGCAGAAGTCGATGTTTCCGAGGCGCTCGTTGCCGTCGACCGGAGCGACCGAGGCGTTCAGGTAGACCTGCTGGAGAAGCGCGAGACCCTCCTGGCTCTCGTCGCTCGAGAACTGAGCGTCCCACTCATCGCCGTCCTCGACAGCGATCTCGCCGCCGAACGTCCAGATGTAGGGAAGAGCGTTGTACCAGTCTTTGCCGGGCGCGTAGATGCCCGAGACCGTGTCGGTCTTGAGCGCCTCGCCCGCCGCGACGTACTCCTCGAGGGTCTCGGGGAGAGTGTCGCCGACGATCTGCGGCGTGTAGAAGACGATGCGGCCACCGGCGTAGTACGGAGCGGCGTAGAGCGCGCCATCGTAGGTGCCGGCATCCACGAGACCCGACAACAGGTCGTCGCCGCCGAGGTCTTCCTTGATGTCGGTGATGTCCAGGAACAGACCCGCGTCGGCGAAGCCGAGCGCCTGGGTGTTGCCGACCTCGACGACGTCGGGCGCGTCGTTGGACGACAGTGCCGCGGTGTAGGTGTCGGAGACGTCGGCCCAGGTCTTCTCCTCGACTGTGAGGGTCCAGCCGTCGTTCTCGGACTCGAAGGTCTCCTTCAGGTAGTCGCGCGCCGTCTGGGGTGTGTCGGCACCAACGAGCCAGACCGTCAGGTCGCCGGTCTCTGCCTCGGCGGGCGTCGAACCGTTGCCTCCGGCGCAACCGGCCAGCACGATCGCGGAAGCGCCGACGAGCGCGAGTGCTCCGAGCTTCTTGTTCATGGGTTTTTCCTTTTGTGTGTGTTTCTTGGTGAATCCGGGAGGCCGGGTGACCTATCCGAGGGGGTTCTTTTCTTCTCGGGTGGAAACGCAGGCGGTGTCTACGACACCCCGAGTTGACCCGAGAGGACCATGACGGCGGCTCCACGAAGGACGATGTCTTCGCCTTGCTCCGTCATCCGTACGCGCACGCCATCGTGGAACTGAGCGAGTGTGCGTGCACGGAGCGTCTCGACGGTCGCTTGCGCGAGTGCTCCGTCGAGAAGTTCAGGGGGGCCGGAGAGCACGATCTCCGACAGGTCGAGTGCGCCGACCACGGGCGCGAGGGCGATTCCGAGGCGCTCGCCGGCATCGCGAAGGATTCCGTCACGTTCGGCGGGGGTGGATGCCGCGGCCAGCCGTGTTGTGAGCGACGGGACCGACAGCCAGGCCTCGAGGCATCCGACCTTTCCGCATACGCACACAGGGCCACCGTCGGTGCCCACCGTGACGTGGCCGATCTCGCCGGCCGCGTAGCGGCTGCCGCGCATGGGCTGGCCCGAGGTGAGCAAGCCCGAACCGACACCGCGGCCGACCTTGACGAGGACGACATCGTCGGGTGCTCCCCCGAACGTGTACTCGGCGAGGACGGCGGCGTTGGCGTCGTTGGCGACGAGCACCGGAAGCCCCAGGGCGTTGCGCAACGCTCCTTCGAGGTCGAAGCCCGCCCACCCGAAGTTCGGCGCGGTGAGGATCACACCGCGGTCATCGACCACACCGGGCGTGCCGACGCCGATTCCGAGTACGGGCGCGTGCGATTCTGCGACGAGTTCCCGGGCGAGTTCGACCACGGTCGACACGACATCTCCGGCGATCGGCATGGCGACATCTCGGCGAACGACGATGTCGCCGTCGAGGGTCAGTACCGCTCCGATGATGCGGTCGGTCCCCGAGAGGTCGATGCCGACGATGCGGTGACCCGCACGATCGAGGTCGACGAGCATGGCGGGCTTTCCCGGACCGGCTGCTTCACGCACGCCCATCTCTGCGACGAAGCCGTCGGTGATGAGTTCAGCGACCAGATCAGAGATCGTCACCCGGGTGAGGCCGGTCTCCCGGGCGAGGTCTGCCCGGCTCATTGCGCCCTGGTGGAAGAGGTTCTGCAACACGAGCGAACGGTTGTGACCGCGAGCGTGCTCCGGCAGCACTTTCGCTCCCTGACGCAACGCGCGGCCCGGGCCGAACGCTTTCGCGCCGGCGGATGCTGCGTGGTGCGCGGGCTCGAGAGTGGAGGAGCCGCGATGCACTTCCGATGTGGACATGTTTGTTAGTAGACCTTACGAACAAACAATTCGCAAGAGTTTGAGGGAGGTTTGCTCGGGGTGTTTACAAAATCGTTACATTCGACTCCCGGGGGTCTGCTCGACCCTCACACAGCAGGAAGTGTCGTGATTCATCCGTTGTCCGCGCCGCGTCGCGCGTCCCTTACCATAGAAGGACGTGTATAGAGCCGGGGGGTGATGGCATGACCGATGTGGCCACCAGGCCCGGCGCCGAAGAGGCGCCGATCGATGATGCCACGCGTGCGCTCGACGCAGACGGCGAACGAGTCGATGCCGACGCGACCACGCAGAACCTCGAGTGGGCTCCCGCTGATCCCCCGCGCCGCAAGCGACACTGGGGCCTCTGGCTCGGTATCCCCGCGGCGATCGTTGCAGTGAGCCTTGTCGCATCCTCCCTCATCCTCATCGCACCCGGCACCTCCGTCGCAAGCGTCCCCGTCGGTGGACTCACGCCCGGCGCTGCAGCAGACGCCCTGGCCGAGCGACTCGCCGCCACAACCGTCGTGCTGACGAGCGCAGACGGCTCCCCCGAAGTCTCTGCCACCGACCTCGGCGCGACGCTCGACGCGCGCGCCCTGGCCGAGCGCGCACACGCCGAGCACCCGATGTGGAACGTCTCGACCTGGAACGGCGACCCGTCCACCGCTGCCGTGCGGATCGACGCCGAGGCCGCCACCGCTGCGTTGCGCGATGCCGCCCCCACACTTTTCGTCGACCCCGTCGACGCAACGATCGCCTTCGATGCAACGACGGCGGGCTTCGCGGCCACCCCCGATGTGCCGGGTAGCGGTGTGAGCGTCGAAGCCGTCCGCCTCGCACTCCAATCCGCACTCGTCAGCGGTGAGACGCGTGTCGAGATCGACACCGCCGCAGCCGTCGCTATCCCCGCTGTCACCTCCACGGCATCGGCCGAGGCGCAGGTAGCCAGCCTCAACACGATGCTCGACACCGCGGGCTTCTACGTGGGCGAGGAGCGCACCGTCCCAATCGATCGGGCGGTCGCAGCATCCTGGATCACCGTCGCACCCGCCGGTGACGGCACGTTCGCGATCACCGCCGACCCCGCGGCAATCCAGCCTGTCGTCGACGGCCTTGCTCCGCTCGTCAACCGTGCCGCTGCCGACGGCAAGGTCATCACCGATTCGGGCGGACGCGTGTTGCGCGAAGACGCGCCGGGCATCTCGGGCCGCGAACTCGGCGACACCTCGACCGTTGCGTCGGATTTCGCCACTCAGCTCTCGACCACGGGCAACGGTTCGTTTGCTCTGCCGGTGAACGAGGTCGCTCCCGTGATCGTCTCCGTCGCTCGGCGCATCGAGGTCGACCTCGGCGCCCAGCGCACGTATCTGTTCGAGAACGGCAACGTCGTCCAGAGCTACGCGATCTCTTCCGGTCTCGCAGGCACCCCCACTCCGACCGGCAACTTCCGGGTATTCGCGCACACCCGCATTCAGGACCTGGGGGCGCTGTGCTACAACCCGGAGGCGGTCAACAGCTACTGCACCGAGGACGTCCCGTGGCTCACGTGGTTCGCGCCCGACATCGCCTTCCACGGAGCGTACTGGCACAATAACTTCGGCAACCGCATGAGCCACGGCTGCGTGAACATGCCGATCAACGTCGCCAAGTTCGTCTACGACTGGTCGCCCCAGGGCACCGAAGTCTGGGTGCACTCGTAACGAGTGTCCCCTGCGCGTGGGATCAGACGCGCTCGGCGACGAAAGCCGCCTGAACCTGCCACTGGTAGGTCTGCCCACCCTCGTGCTCGTTGAAAGGGTAGACCTCGATCTGCTTCTCGCCGGCGTAGTGGTTGAACGCTGCATAGACGGTCGACGGCGGGCAGATCGGGTCGAGCAGTCCCACCGAGAACAGCGCCGGGGCGCTCGCGCGCATGGCGAAGGCGACCCCGTCGAAATACGACAGCGTCCGGAAGACGTGCTCGTCGGCACCGCGGTGAATCGAGAGATATCGGACGATCTCGTTGTACGGGTCGCGGTCGTTCATTCCGACCGCTCGCGCGAAGTGGCAGAGGAATGGAACGTCGGGCAGCACCGCCACCAATCCCTCTGTCAGCCCCGCAACCGCAAGTGTGATTCCGCCGCCTTGACTGCCGCCGCACACGGTCACACGGTCGGGATCGACTCGGTCGAGTGTGCGCATCGCATCGACCGCCCGCACCGCGTCGGTGTACACCCGGCGGTAGTAATACGCCTGGGGGTCTTCGATGCCTCGGGTCATGAATCCCGAGAACGATGGGCCGGTGCCGTGCGGGTCGGGAGTTCCTCCGCCTGTCCCCCACGCCGACCCCTGGCCGCGAGTGTCCATGAAGAGGTACGCGTAACCGGAGGAGACCCAGCCGAGGCGCTCTTCGGGCAGCCCACGGCCACCGCCGTAGCCGTTGTACTCCACGACAGCCGGGAGGCGGCCCTCCGTGCCGGCGGGAAGCAAGAGCCACGCCTTGATCGGGTCGCCGGCGAATCCGGCGAAGGTCACGTCGTACACCTCTACGGTGGTCAACGGACTCTCGACCCGAGAAAGGGTTACGGCTGAGGCGTAGGCCCGCGCAGCGCTCAGCGTCGACCGCCAGAACTCGTCGAAGTCGTCGGGCACCGTGATCTCGGGGCGGTATCGGCGCAGCTCGTCCAGCGGAAGATCGAATCGGGCCATGTCAGAGCACCTCCAGGTCGAGGACGAAGGCCTGCACCGGCCAGAGCGTGGGCAGCTGCAGACCCACGCGCTCGAGGACTGCCCCGGATAGCGTGATCTCACCGCTGACGAACCACTCCGGAGCGATCCAGCCGTACTTCGCTGCGCCGATCTCGCGCCGCACCCGCACGCGATAGGTCCTTAGGGGTTGCAGCCCCGGGATGCGCAGTCGCTCGGCGCGGGCGTCCTCGAGGCTCGCGACGGTTGCGGCGATCACCACAGCTCGGCGCGCGTCCGGCGCGACGAATCCGGTCACCCGCCACGCGGGATCCCGCAGCTCAGGGTGCACCACGGTGCCACCGTGGACAACGGGCCGAAGTTCGCGGTAGAGGTCGGCGAACCTCCGCAGGACGTCCACCTCGTCGTCGGTGCACTGCAGGATGTCCCACTCGAACCCCGCGGACCCCAGCAGGCTCGTGGCCATCCGGTAGCTCAGATCGGTCACCCTGCCCGAACTGTGCGACTCTGTCGGACCGACGTGCGCGCCCATCAGTTCTGGCGGAAGAAGCAACCCTGTCCAGCGCTGGATGTCTTGGCGCTCGACCGGGTCGTTCGAGTCGCTCGCCCAGACGCGGTCGCAGACCTCCATGATGCCGAGGTCGGTGCGCGCGCCCCCGCTCGAGCAGGACTCGATCTCGAGCCCGGGATGCGCGGACTTCAGGTCGGCGATGAGCCGGTAGACCGCACGCATCTGCGCGTGGGTTCCAGGGCGACCCGCGTGCACGCTCTCGGTGAGATCGCGGTTGTGGTCCCACTTGATGAAGTCGATGCCGAGTTCGCCGATGAGCGCATCCATCTGCCCCCGCACATGCCGGTAGGCGTCGGGGTTCGCAAGATCGATCACGTACTGCGTGCGCCACGACAGGGCAGGGTCGTGCTCGAGGTGCCCCGGATCGTGCAGAAGCCAGTCGGGGTGGGCGCGGGCTGTCTCGGAGTCGGCACTGATCATCTCGGGTTCGAACCACAACCCGAACTCCATGCCGAGATCGTGCACCTTCGCGGCCAACGGACCGAGACCAGCGGGCCAGACCGCGGGGTCGACCACCCAATCCCCCAGGCTCGTCGTATCGTCACGCCGTCCGAGGAACCATCCGTCGTCGAGCACGAACCGCTCGATTCCGATCGCCGCCGCGCGTTCGGCGAGCGCTTCGATCGTCGCCGGATCGTGGTCGAAGTACACCGCCTCCCAGGTGTTGAGAGTGAGGGGACGAGGAGTGTGCGGATGCTGCGGCCGCTGCCGCATCCAGGTGTGGAGGCTCCCCGCCATGGCATCGAACCCCGCAGGTGCCCAGACGAAGGCCGCGCGCGGCGCGCGGTAGGCCTGCCCTGCACGCAGGACCATCTCGCCCGGGCGGAGGAGCTCGCCCGCGCCGATCAGTGTGACCGCGTCGGTGATGTGGTCGAGGCGATAGGTGGCGTCCGAAGACCACGCGAGGTGGGTGGCCCAGAGGGAACCCGAGCGCCATCGCGGTTCGTCCACCGAGGCGATGAAGAACACCGGCGTGTCATGGCCGGGGCGACCTCGACGCGATTGACGGACGGTCGAACCCGCCGGCATTCCGGTCGTGACGGGCCGCTTCTCGCGAGTCCACCGGCCATCGAAGGTCGTGAGGTGGGTTGTGCTGGTGGGCACAGGCAGCGTCGCCTCGAGCCAGTCGATCTCGTAGGTGGCAGCATCCGCGCTCTCGTCGTCCCCGACGGAGAGACCGACATCGACCCAGACGACTCCGCCCGCTTCGATCGAGACGTTCCATTCCAGACGCAGGGCGGATGCGGCGTCCTCCGCAGTGACCCGGCACCGTGCACCGTCGTCCGTCGCGTCGACGGACGCGGCCGCACCGTGCCACCGACAGTGATGCAGAACGCCGTCACGCCTGACCTGAAGACCCGGACGACCGGTCCAGCCGTCGCCCTCCTGGGGAAGGACGGAGAGTTGCCATGCGGCATCGAGGGTGCCCGGCGCGGCCTGGCGGCTCACCGCCTCGGACACGCGCGAGAGCTCATGGGCCGGAAGGTCACCGAGCGCTTCACCCCAGTGCAAGACGCGAGGCAGGCCGCCACCGCGGGCGTCGATCACCATGCTCACACCGTGGGCCTGGACGTGAAGGACCTCGTCTGTCATTTGTCATCTCCTGTTCGGGGGGCGCGCTCCCCCGTGCCGCGCTCGATGATCCAGGTCGGAAGCTCGACCTGGCGGGTGAAGCCGGAGGGGTCGCCGATGCGCTCGATCGCCGCGCGCGCGGCGCGCCTGCCCAACTCGAGCGGGTCGTAGCTGATGACCGTCACGCCGATGACGTCTGCGGTGTCGAAGTCGTCGAACCCGACCAGGGCGATCTCGCCGGAAGGGTCGCGATCACGCAAGATCCGCAGTGCCCCGATCGTCATGCGGTTGTTGCCGGTGATCAACGCCGTGGGGGCATCGTCGCTCGAGAGCAAGTCCTCCACGACAGTGTCGGGGCGGACTTCGAGGTCGTCGAGAAGCCGCTCCCAGCGTGACGAGTCATGAATTCCGTAGGCCGCCAGCGCGTCGCGGTACCCACGCAGGCGCTCGGCTTGGGTATAGACCGATGCCGGATTGCAGACGTAGCCGATCCGACGATGCCCTAGCGCGAGCAGGCGGGTCGTCGCGTCGAACACCCCGCGGTGATTCTCGAGCACGATCGAATCGGCGACGAGATTGCGTGCAGGACGGTCGATCGCGATGACCGGCGTCCCCAGTTGGCGTTCTCCCTCGAGGTACGACTGATCTTCGGCCACCGGAATCAGCAACAGCGCACCGATCCGCTGGGCGAGCAGAGCGTCGGCGACGAGCTCTTCACCCTCGGGGGTGTCATCGGTCGTCGCGACCACGAGCGCGTAACCGTGCGCAGACAGCTCTTTCTCGATCCCCGCCGCGACCTTGTAGTAGAACGGGTTGCCGAGCTCGCCCATGATGAAGCCGATCGTGTGAGTGGACCCGCCGCGACGAAGGCTGCGAGCGAGGGTGTTCGGGCGGAAGCGCAGTCGCTTCGCCGCCGCGAGAACGCGCTCGACCGTTTCAGGAGCGACAAGCTCTCGGCTCGCGAAGACGCGAGAGACCGTCTTGGAACTCACCCCGGCGAGTCGGGCGACGTCTTCGAGCGTCGCGCGCTGTTGAACCGTCATCGGTTCACCTTTCCTCTGAACGGGGCCAGCCTAGCACCGCATCGAACCAATGACCACGAAGGACATTTTACAGACATTGATCGTCCACAATCTGCATTGCTGTTCTTAAATGTCCTGATCAGTAGCTATTTCTGGACACGATGGTTCTTCCGGACAAAGCCAGACAGCGTTGTCATCAGAGGCTTGCCAAGGGGGAGCGCATGTGCGTAATCTGGCCCCGCGACACACCCACGCGAAGATGCGGTGGCCTCCGCATCCGTAGTTCAAAGCTGAACATCAAGGAGACATTCACATGGCAAGGAAGACACTGGCGGGCATCACGACGCTCGCTGTTGCCGCCGTCGCGATCAGCGGCTGCGCGGGCACGGGCGGCGGCACAGACAACGCCGACAACACCATCGACGGCGAGGTAGCGGGCGAGATCACGGTCATGACCTGGCGCACGGACCTCATCGCCGACGGCACGTTCGACAAGTACGCCGAAGAGTTCACCGCGGAGCACCCCGACGTGACGGTCACTTTCGAGGGCATCACCGACTACGCCGGCGAAATGCAGACACGCATGAGCACGACGAACTACGGCGATGTGCTGGGCATCCCGACGATCTCGCCCAACCAGTACGACCAATTCCTCGAGCCCCTCGGCGCAACTGCGGACTTCGAAGGCACCTACCGGTTCCTGCCCGCAGCCAGCTACGACGGCACGCAGTATGGCATCGCCTTCGGCGGGAACGCCAACGGCGTCGTCTACAACAAGCTGGTCTTCGAAGAGGCGGGCGTCACCGACCTTCCCACCACAGAAGAAGAGTGGATCGCCGCTCTGCAGCTGGTCGCCGATAACACCGCGGCGATCCCGCTGTACACGAACTACAAGGACGGCTGGCCGCTCACGCAGAGCTTCGGCAACCTCGGCGTCGTGACCAACGACCCCGACGCTCCGATCACGATGGCAGAAGACCCGGCGCCGTGGACCGAAGGCACCGACCAGTACGCGATCGACTCGCTCCTGTACGAATCGGTGGCCGCTGGCCTCACCGAGCCCGACCCTCTGACGACCAACTGGGAGCAGTCCAAGGTCGACCTCGGCACGGGAAAGATCGCAGCCATGACCCTCGGCTCATGGGCGATCTCGCAGATGCAGGCCGCTGCCGAAGACAACGGCGCCTCGGCCGACGACATCGGATTCATGGCCTTCCCCGCAAACGTCGACGGAACCCAGTACGCCGTCATCGGCGGCGACTACAACCTCGCCGTCAGCAAGCACTCCGAGTCGAAGGCGGCCGCCTGGGCCTGGATCCAGTGGGTCGTAGAAAACTCGGGATACACCGAATCGCAGGGCATGATCTCACCGGTCATCGACAAGGAGCTGCCGACCAACCTGCAGGGCTTCACCGACGCAGGAGTCGAACTCATGGAGATCAACCCCGCTCCGGCCGGAAAGGAAGGCCTGATCAACGACATCGCCAACGATTCGCAGATCGACCTCTACGGTCCGCTCTACCGCCAGAAGCTCGTCGACATCGCCCGCGGTGCCGCCGATGGCGACAAGGCGAGCTACTTCACCGAGCTCAACGAGCGCTGGGGTGCGTCGGTCGAGAACCTCGCAGGCTGAGCCTCACCAGTCATCCCCACGTTCCACAGATAACGGAGAAGTTCATGGCACTCGCGACATCCGGCAATGCCGCAGACGCACCCGCCATCCTCTCCGCTCCCGCTCGAGCTCGTCGGATCCGAGGCAGACGCCCTCGGTCCGACGAGCCCGGGCGCCGGAGCGGACGGAGCGCCGGCCAGAGATTCCTGCAGGGCCTCACCCCGTGGCTGTTCCTCGCCACCGCGGTCGGGTTGCTGCTGCTGTTCACCTACTGGCCGGCGTTGAACCTCTTCTACTACAGCGTCACCGACTGGGATGGAATCGACCAGACGAAGAACTTCGTCGGGCTCGACAATTACGTCCGTGTGTTCACCGACCCGCGCATCTTCAGCGTCTTCGGTGTGAGCCTCTACTACTTCATCGCGACCTTCGCCCAGATGGCGATCGCGCTGTACTTTGCGACGATCCTGAGCTTCTCTACGCGGTTTCAGAACCTGTTCCGCGGCATCCTGTTCTTCCCGTATCTGATCAACGGCGTCGCGATCGGTTTCGTTTTCCTCTATCTCTTTCAGCCCGGCGGCACGGCCGACACCGTGCTGTCGTGGTTCGGCATCGTCGAGCCGCCTCAGTGGCTCGGAGACCCTGACATCGTGAACTGGTCGCTGGCAGGCACATCGGTGTGGCGCTACACCGGGCTCAACTTCGTGCTGTTCCTCGGCGCGATCCAGTCGATCCCCCGCGAACTGTACGAAGCGGCCGAACTCGACGGCGCGTCGCGCTTCCAGCAGTTCTGGGCGCTCATCTTTCCCGGCATCCGCCGCATCATCGGACTGTCCTTCATCCTCGCGGTCGCCGGCGCGCTCAGCGTCTTCGAGATCCCCTTCATCATGACCGGCGGCGCCAACGGATCGGCGACCTTCGTGATCCAGACCCTCCAGACCGCCTTCAGCTTCCGGCAGGTCGGACTCGCCTCGGCCATGGCCGTCGTGCTGCTCGCGATCGTCGTGATCGTGACCGTGATCCAACGCAAGATCTTCCCCGACGAGAAGGTGGACCTGACATGACGACCGTCCGCCCACGCCCCAGCGGGCTCACTCCTCTCATGCGCCTGCGCTCGATGAGCGCCACCACAGCGAAGTACGTAAGCCTCATCCTCGGCGCGCTGTTCACGCTCCTCCCACTGTCGGTCGTCCTGTTCGCCAGCTTGAAGACGTCGCAGGAATACGCCTCGACGGGTCCGTTCGACGCACCCGCGAACTGGTTCAACTTCGACAACTTCGTCACGGCGTTCACGAGCGGGCAGATGCTCGAGGGCTTCATCAACACCTCGATCGTGCTGGTGGTGTCGCTCGTCGGCACAATCTTCATCGGCACGATGGCCGCCTATGCGATCGACCGGTTCACCTTCCGCGGCAAGAAACTCGTGGTCGGCCTCTTTCTTCTGGCAACCCTCATCCCGAGCGTCACGAGCCAGGTGGCGACGTTCCAGCTGATCAACGGCCTGGGGCTCTACGACACCAAGACCGCCCTGATCCTGCTCTTCATGGGCACGGACATCATCGCGATCTACCTGTTCATCCAGTTCATGCAGTCCATCCCGGTCTCGCTCGACGAGGCGGCAATGATCGACGGTGCGAACCGGTGGACGATCTACTGGCGCATCGTGCTGCCGCTGCTCAAGCCGGCGATCGCGACGGTCGTCATCATCAAGGGCATTGCGATCTACAACGAGTTCTATGCACCCTTCCTCTACCTGCCCTCCGAGGGCTTCATCTCCACTTCGCTGTTCCGGTTCAAGGGGCCGTTCGGCGCGCAGTGGGAGGTCATCGCCGCGGGCACCATCGTCGTCATCGTCCCCACGATCATCGCCTTCCTGCTCTTGCAGAAGTGGATCTACAAGGGCCTCACCTCGGGAGCCGTCAAATGACCTCATCACGTTCTCTGCACGACGGTTGGTCGGTGCGGGTCGGCTCGGGCCCCGCGCCCGAACACATCACTTCGGTGGCCGTTCCGGCGAGCGTCCCCGGCGTCGTGCACCTCGACCTTCTGGCCGCGGGGCTCATTCCCGACCCGTATCTCGACGACAACGAGTCGGCCCTGGCGTGGATCGGCCTCGTGGACTGGAGATACGAGACGACCTTCACTTTCGACGCAGACGAGGCGCTCGATGAGGGCCAGGTGTCAGCATCCGCCCGTCACGATCTGGTCTTCGATGGTCTCGACACCGTTGCGACGGTGCTGCTGAACGGTCAGACGGTGGCCGAGACAGCCAATCAACACCGCACGTATCGGGTCGATGTGACATCGGCACTCGTCGCGGGCGAGAACACACTGCGGGTCGATTTCCGCAGCCCGGTGCGTTACGCCAACGAGCAGAGCGTGATCCTCGGCGTGCGCCAACGCCCGTACCCGCTCCCCTACGACGCGATCCGCAAGTCAGCGTGCAGCTTCGGCTGGGACTGGGGAATCAAGACCGCGACAAGCGGAATCTGGAAGCCCGTCCGCCTCGAATCGTGGTCAGTGGCCAGACTGGCCGCGGTTCGGCCGCAGGTGATCGATGCCGACGCCGGCATCGTCGAGGTGTCGATCGAGGTCGAGCGTGCGGGAGATGGACCGGTCACTGTTTCGGTCGAAGTCGGTGGCGCGACGGCGAGCGCGGAGCTTGCGGGGGAAGAAACCTCAACGAAGGTCACCGTCACTGTGGCCAACGCACACCTGTGGTGGCCGGTCGGCTATGGCGAACAGCCGCTCTACGATCTCACCGTCCGCCTCGAGGCATCCGGTGTATCGCTCGATGAGGCACACCGGCGCATCGGCTTCCGCACGGTGGAGTGGGACTCGGCTCCCGATGCGGACGGAACGCCCTTCACCCTGAAGGTCAACGGCACTCCCGTGTTCGTGAAGGGTGCGAACTGGATTCCGGACGACGCGTTCCCCGTTCGCGTGGACCGCGCCCGGTACGAGCGGCGACTACGGCAAGCGCGCGATGCGAACCTCAATCTGATCCGGGTCTGGGGCGGGGGAATCTACGAGCAAGACGACTTCTATGACCTGGCCGATGAACTGGGGCTGCTCACCTGGCAGGACTTCCTCTTCGCGTGCGCGGCATACGCCGAAGAAGAGCCGCTGCGCAGCGAGGTCGAGGCCGAAGCCCGAGACAACGTCACGCGAATCGGCCACCACGCCTCGCTGGTGCTGTTGACCGGCAACAACGAGAACCTCTGGGGATACGAGGACTGGGGATGGAAGCTGCGCCTCGACGGCAAGACCTGGGGCGCGTACTACTACTACGACCTGCTTCCCTCGATCGTCTCAGCGCTCGCCCCGACTGTGCCCTACGCGCCGGGGAGCCCGTTCAGCCCGGAGCCTGCGGGCGCAATCCAGCGGTTTGGGGAGGATCCCCGTGTGCGAAGTGCCGCGCACCCCAACTCCGAACGACACGGCACGATGCACATCTGGGATCTCTGGAACCAGAAGGACTGGCCGCACTACCGCGACTACACGCCGCGCTTCGTGGCCGAGTTCGGCTGGCAGGGTCCGCCGACGTGGTCGACCCTGACCCGCGCGATCAGCGACAACCCACTGACGCCCGAATCACCGGGCATGATCGTGCACCAGAAGGCAATGGAGGGCAATGTCAAGCTCACCAACGGTCTGATTCCGCACTACCGCCTGCCCGAAGACATGGAGACGTGGCACTGGGCGATGCAGCTGAACCAGGCGAACGCGATCTCGACGGCGCTCGAGCACTTCCGCTCGCACGCCCCGCACACCGCGGGGGCGATCATGTGGCAGCTCAACGACTGCTGGCCGGTGACCTCATGGGCGGCGATCGACGGCGACGAGCATCCCAAACCGCTGTTCTACGCACTGCGGAACGCTTTCGCGCCCCGCGCGCTCACGATCCAGCCCCGGGAAGGGGGTTTCGTGGCGGTGGTGTTGAACGACACCGCCGACGCGTGGTCGGGTCAGCTGCGCATCACCCGCCGCGCCTATGACGGCGCAGTGATCTCTGAGCACTTCGAGTCGGTCGACGTTGCCGCGCGTGCGAACGCGACGGTGCAGGTGCCGGATGCTGCGGCCCGACCGGGTGACGCCGCGTCGGAGCTGCTCGTGGCCGAGCTCGACAGCATCCGGGGCCTGTGGTTCTTCGGTGAGCCGCGAGACTCAGCGCTCGAGCAACCTCACGTTTCTGTGGAGGCTACCGACCACGCCGACGGCGTCGAGATCACATTGACCGCGCACAACCTCGTGCGCGAGGCGACCTTGCTCGTTGACAAGATCGAGCCGCACGCCGTGGCGGATGAGGGTCTGGTGACCCTCTTGCCAGGTGAATCCACGACCATTCTGGTGCGCGGGATCACAGCCGCTCAGGCGACCGACATCTCGCAACCGGGCATCCTGCGCTCGGCGAACCAGTTGGTCGCGTCATGACCACGCTGATCGACCAGCTCGGCGAGCCGGTGTGCGGGATGACCTGGGGCTGGGTGGGCACCCGTGGCACCTGGGCGACCCCCGCCGCGTCCGCATCCATGGCCGCCATGAGAGAAAACGGCGTGACGTGGACCGCCGTCGCCTACGCGGCAGTCCAAGCGACAGCCGTCTCGACCGAGATCCCGTTCGATCAAGAGCCCACGGTCACGGACGACGAAGTCATCTGGGCGATCCGCGAAGCCCAGGCCCTCGGGATGAAGGTCGTGCTCAAGCCCGTGGTGAACGTTGCCGATGGAACCTGGCGTGCCCATATCGGCTTTTTCGACTGGGACGTACCGAACGAGCCGAACTGGACGGATTGGTTCGCTGCGTACCGCGCGTTCATCGTGCATGCGGCGCGGACAGCGCAGGCTGAGAGCGTCGAGATGCTCTGCATCGGCTGCGAGATGGTCCGCGCAGACGGTCAAGAGGTGCATTGGCGGGCATTGATCGCCGAGGTGCGCGAGGTGTACACCGGACTCATCACCTACAACTGCGACAAGTACCAGGAAGACCGCGTCACCTGGTGGGATGCCGTCGACGTGATTTCGTCGAGCGGCTACTACCCGATCGGCACGTGGCAGGCTCACCTCGACCGCATCGAGGCGGTGGTCGAGGCATCCGGCAAGCCGTTCTTCTTCATGGAAGCCGGCTGCCCCAGTCGCACAGGATCCGCCGATCTCCCCAACGACTGGGCACTGCCGGGCGAGCCTTCAGGCGCCGAGCAGCTGCGGTACTACCGCGCGATGTTCGACGCCTGCGCCGAGCGCCCCTGGGTGGGTGGCTTCATGCTGTGGGACTGGCCCGCCTCGCTGTATGCGCGAGAGGATGCCGCCACTAACGACGACTACTGTCCCTTCGGCAAGCCCGCCGGCGACTATCTCCGCGAGGTGTACGGACGCATGAGCAACCGGGAAGTGAACGCATGAGCGCGTCGGTGCTGGCGATCGATGCCGGTCAGACGGGCATGAAGGTGCGCCTGAAGAACGGGATCGCGCACGAGGATGTGCTTTTCGGCGGGATTCGCACGCACGTTCCGCTGCTGCCGCAACTCGCGGAGGTTGTTCGGGGAGCGATCGACCGCACGGGCGGAACACCGACCGTGGTCACGGCTGGGATCTCGGGTCTGACGGACCGCGATGCGGACGCGGACGCGCTGCTGGCGATGCTGAGCGGAACCGGCGTACGAAAAGTGATCCTCGCGCACGACTCGACGACGTCCTTCCTGGGTGCCCTCGGCGACACCCGGGGCGCGGTCGTCGCTGCCGGCACCGGTGTCGTCACTCTGGCTGTCGGCAGGGATGCCATTGCTCGCGTCGACGGCTGGGGCCATCTCATGGGCGATGCGGGCAGCGGCTACTGGATCGGCCAACAGGCCCTCGAGGCCGTCATGCGCGACTACGACGGTCGCGGGCCGCATACCGCTCTCAGCGACGTGGTGCGCGAAACGTGGCCGGAGCTCGACCAGGCCTACATCGCGCTCCAAGGCACCGATGATCGCGTTCGGGTCGTGGCGTCCTACGCGGCGCACGTCGCTCGGCTTGCCGGCGAAGGCGACGACGTGGCCATCGCGATCACGCACCGCGCCGCGGCACAGTTGGCGCTCAGCGTGACCACAGCGATCCGGCGAGTGGCCCATGTGGAAGACGACCGGCTGGCCGTCTGCACGCTCGGTGGCGTCTTTCGCTCGCGACTGCTGAAGACCGAATTCGACGCCGCGCTCCGAGCCGACCAGGGCAGGACGGACATCACGGTCGTTGCACCGCAGGGGCAAGGGATCGACGGGGCGATCGCGCTCGCCGACCTCGCCGCGCCCCATCCCCTCGCGGCGGCGGTGCACAGCGCGGGAGCGGCATGACCGGCGCGAACCACCTGCTGTTCGGTGGTGATTACAACCCCGAACAGTGGCCGGCGAGCGTGTGGCGCGAAGACATCGACCTCATGCGCGAGGCCGGCGTGAACACCGTCACGCTCGGGGTGTTCTCGTGGGCGTTCGTCGAAACCGACGACGATCAGTGGGACTGGGCGTGGTTCGACGAGATCATCGGCCTGCTCTCGGATGCGGGCATCGGCATCGATCTGGCCACGCCCACAGCCGCGCCGCCGTTGTGGCTGCAGCGAGCGCACCCCGAGATCATCCCCGTGAACCGCCAGGGCCTGCGCTTTCACCCCGGTGGGCGCCTCGGCTGGTGTGCAAGCCAACCGGTCTGGCATCGCTACTCCGCACGCATCGCCCAGCAGTTCGGCGCGAGGTATGGCCAGCACCCGGCGGTGCGGATGTGGCACGTCGGCAACGAACTCGGCGGCGGCAATCGCCTCTGCTACTGCGAGGCGTCATCACAGGCTTTTCGGGAATGGGCACACGAGCGCTACGGAACCATCGATGCCGTCAATCGCGCGTGGGGCACGGCGGTCTGGGGACTGCGGTACCGCAGCTTCGACGATGTGACGGCACCCCTGGCCAGCGAGTCGGGTCAGAGTCCGTCATTGCTCCTGGCTTTCGATCGATTCAGTTCGGACGCGCTCCTCGGGCAGTACCGGCGCGAGCGCGACGCGCTCCGCGCCGAGGGAGTCACGACCCCGATCACCACCAACCTCATGCTCACCGTCGGCGGGAGCGTCGCGGACTACGCGGACTGGGTGGATGACGTGGATTTCGTCGCGATCGACCACTACACAGCGGCGGCGGACCCGCACCGCGAACGAGAACTCGCGTTCGTCGCCTCGCGCGCCCGTGGCTTGGCCCGCACGCGTCCGTGGTTGCTGATGGAACACTCCACGAGCGCCGTGAACTGGCAGCCGCGCAATGCTCCGAAGGCGCCGGGAGAAATGACCCGGCACAGCCTTCAGCACATCGCCCACGGCTCTGACGGCACATTGTTCTTCCAGTGGCGGGCATCGGCATCGGGCGTTGAGCAGTACCACTCGGGCATGGTTCCGCACGCGGGCTCCGATACACGGCAGTGGCGAGAGGTTGTTGCCCTGGGTGCAAAGGTCCGGCACCTCGCGGAGGTAGCGGGAAGCCTGGTGGAGGCATCCCGCGTCGCGATCATCGCCGACATCCCCGCGAAATGGGCGTGGGAAGAGGGGCAGAAGCCGCTGCACGACTACCCGATCGAGCGATCCGGCCGACGCTGGCACGAGGCGCTGTCGGCGCGCGGGCACGGCCCCGACGTCGTTGCCCCGCACGCCGACCTCACAGGCTACGATCTGCTCATCGTTCCGGGTCTCTACGCGGTCGACGATGCGACCGTCGATGTTCTGACCGCGGCCGTCCACCGCGGAGCGACCGTGGTTATCGGACACCTGTCGGGCATCGCCGACGAAGAGAATCGAATCCGCATCGGCGGCTACCCCGGCGCCTTCCGCGACCTTCTCGGCGTGTTCGGCGAGGAGTTCACTCCCCTGCTCGAGGGCGAACGCACCGCACTGTCATCCGGGGCGATCGCCGAAGACTGGACCGAGCGGCTCCGGGTCGAAGGCGCCGAAGTCGTGGACGCCTACGCCGAGGGCGCCCTCGCCGGTCTGCCCGCCGTCACTCGACGACACGTCGGGACGGGGCAGGCCTGGTATGTGTCGGCCGATCTGCTGAGCGGCTTCGACGATCTCGTCGACGCGGTGGTGGCGGCATCCGGAGTCGTCGCGCGCTACCCCGTGATACCGGGCGTCGAAGCGGTACGCCGGGTCTCAGACGAGCAGTCCTGGCTCTTCGTGATCAACCACGGCCATACGCCCGCGACCGTACCCGCGTCCGGGGTCGAGCTGCTCACCGGCGACCGCGTCGGCGGCGAACTCGCGCTCGACGCCGGAGCGGTCGCCGTCATCCGCGAAACGGACGCAGGTTCGATCAGCGCAGCTCGTCGATGATCTCGTTGAGGGTCGCAGACGGACGCATCGCCGCGGTCACGAGTTCCATGTTCGGACGGTAGTACCCGCCGATCTCGACCGGGCTGCCCTGCACGGCAAGCAACTCGGCGACGATGGTGTCTTCCGCTGCCGCGAGAGCTTCAGCCAGCGGGGCGAACTCGGCAGCAAGCGCCGGGTCGGCCTTCTGCGCAGCCAGTTCCTGCGCCCAGTAGAGGGCGAGGTAGAAGTGGCTACCGCGGTTGTCGATCGTGCCGAGTGCGCGGCCGGGCGACTTGTCGTTCTCGAGGAACGTGCCGGTCGCGGCATCCAACGTGTCTGCCAGCACCTGCGCCTGTACGTTGCCCGTGTAGGTCGCCAGGTGCTCGAGCGAGGCCGCCAGCGCGAAGAACTCGCCCAGCGAATCCCAGCGCAAGTAGTTCTCTTCGACGAGCTGCTGCACGTGCTTGGGCGCAGAGCCACCGGCACCGGTTTCGAACAGGCCGCCGCCGGCGAGCAGCGGAACAATGCTCAGCATCTTCGCGGATGTGCCGACCTCGAGGATCGGGAACAGGTCGGTCAGGTAGTCGCGCAGCACATTGCCGGTGACCGAGATCGTGTCGAGGCCGTGACGCATGCGAGCCAGGCTGTAGCGCGTGGCCTCGGCGGGCGCGAGGATCGAGATCTGGATGCCGTGGGTGTCCATCGTCGCAAGGGCCTGGTAGACCTTCGCGATGATCTGCGCATCGTGCGCACGGTTGACGTCGAGCCAGAACACCGCCGGAACACCGGTGGCGCGGGCGCGGCTGACCGCGAGACGCACCCAGTCGACGACGGGAATGTACTTCGTCTGCGTGGCGCGCCAGATATCGCCCTGCTGCACGTCGTGCTCGATGACGACCTGGCCATCGCCGTCGACGATCTGCACGATGCCGGCCGCGGCGATCTCGAAGGTCTTGTCGTGGCTGCCGTACTCTTCGGCAGCCTGCGCCATCAGACCGACGTTCGAGACGCTGCCGATCGTTGCGGGGTCAAGCGGACCGTTCGCGATGACATCGTCGATCGTCGCCTGGTACACGCTCGCGTAGGACGAGTCCGGAATGACCGCGAGAGTGTCGTCCTCGCCGCCGTCGGAACCCCACAGCTTGCCGCCGTTACGGACGAGGGCGGGCATGGATGCGTCGACGATGACGTCCGACGGGACATGCAGGTTCGTGATGCCCTTGTCGGAGTTCGTGTACGACAGACGCGGACCGCGCGCGAGATCGGCAGTGATGGCCGCGGCGATCTCGTCGCCGCCTTCGACGGCGCCGAGCCCCGCGAGGATCGAGCCGAGGCCGTTGTTGGGGCTGAGGCCCGCGGCCTCGAGGCGCTCTCCGTAGGTGGCGAACACGTCGGGGAAGAACGCCTTGACGACGTGGCCGAAGATGATCGGGTCGCTGACCTTCATCATCGTGGCCTTGAGGTGCACCGAGTAAAGGAGGTCATCATCGGCCGCGGTCTTCAGCGTCTCTGCGAGGAACTCATCGAGCGCCGCCGCCGACATGAAAGTGGCGTCGACGATCTCACGCGGGAGGACCTTGAGGTTGTCCTTTAGCACCGTGACGGTGCCGTCCGTAGCGGTGTGGCGGATCGTCAGGACGTCGTCGTGGGCGGCAACCCACGACTTCTCATTGCTCTTGAAGTCGTCCTGGCCCATCGTGGCCACGCGGGTCTTCGAGCCCTCGGGGAAGGGCTTGTTGCGGTGCGGGTGCTTGCGGGCGTACTGCTTGACCGACAGCGGCGCGCGGCGGTCGCTGTTTCCCTCACGCAGCACCGGGTTCACGGCCGATCCCTTGATGCGGTCGTAGCGCGCGCGGACGTCCTTCTCTTCGAGCGTCTGCGGGTCGTCCGGAAAATCGGGGATGTCGTAGCCCTGCGACTGCAGTTCGACGATCGCGCCCTTCAATTGGGGGATCGACGCCGAGATGTTCGGGAGCTTGATGATGTTCGCCTCGGGGAGGGTCGCGAGACCGCCCAACTCGGCAAGCGAATCGCTCACCTGCTCTTCGGGCGTGAGCTTCTGCGGGAATGCCGCAAGGATGCGACCCGAGAGCGAGATATCGCGCGTTTCGATACCCACTCCCGCCCGGCCGGCGATCGCCTGAACGATCGGGAGGAATGATGCCGTAGCAAGAGCCGGGGCTTCGTCAGTGTGGGTGTAGATGATGGTCGAATCGGTCACCAGTATCGCCTTCGTTCGAGTCTGATTTCAGCCTATCGCACGGCGAAAAGTATCTCGACATCAAGATATCTCCGAACATGAAATCCTTGTTAAGTCCGACCAAAGGCTGTGCGAGAACCGACGTGATCCGACTACCCTGTGCCTATGAGTGAGCTCCAGTTGGTCGAACTGTCCGCAACGACGATCGTGGCGGTCAACAACATGTCGCTCAAGCCCGGGCAGGAGCAGTTCCTCGCCCCCGTGAGCTACGGCGTCGCGGCGACCGTCGTGAACCCGCAGACCACCTGGCAGCGGGTCGTCGTCGACGGCGATGAGGTCGTCGGCTTCGTGAGCGCGAACTTCGACACGGAAGCAACCCCCGCCCACTTCGTCTCGGTGCTGTGGCGCATCAACGTCGACGCCGACGACCAGGGCCGCGGTGTCGGACGGTTCGCCGTCGAGCAGCTCCTCGAAGAGGCTCGCGCCCGCGGAATGGACCACGTCGACGTCATCTACGAGGCGGGCGCCGATGGCCCGCAGGCCTTCTTCGACCGCGTCGGCTTCACCCCGGTCGGCGAGACCGAGTACGGTGAGGTCATCGCCGAGATCCGTCTCTAGCGACCTCAGACCGCGGCGGGGCCTCGGATTCCCCTCCCCCACCGAGGCCCCGTCGCCTGCAAGTCCGGCGGCTGTGTGCGCTGTCAAAAGGCAGCGCACACAGCCCTCAGACCAGCGACTCCCGCCAGGCCGCGTGCAACTGCGAGAACTTGCCCGTGCCGCTGATCAGCGCCTCGGGAGTGTCGTCCTCGATGATGCGGCCGTGCTCCATAACGAGCACGCGGTCGGCGATCGCGACCGTCGAGAGGCGGTGCGCGATGATGATCGCTGTGCGGTCGGCGAGCAGGGTCTGCAAAGCATCCTGAATCATCCGCTCCGACGGGATGTCGAGCGACGCGGTCGCCTCGTCGAGAATCAGCACCGAAGGGTTGGCGAGGAAGGCGCGCGCGAACGAAATCAGCTGACGCTGCCCCGCCGAGACGCGACCGCCACGCTTGTTGACATCGGTGTTGTAGCCGTCGGGCAGTTTCTCGATGAAGACGTCCGCACCGACGGCGCGCGCTGCGGCTTTGATCTCGTCGAAGGTCGCGTCCGGCTTGCCGAGCGCGATGTTGTCGGCGACCGTCCCGCTGAACAGATACGCCTCCTGAGTGACCATCACGATCGCGCGGCGGAGGTCCTTCGGGTGAAGGTTTCGCAGATCCACCCCGTCGAGAGTGACGGTGCCCTTGGTCGGGTCATAGAACCGCGAAACGAGCTTCGCGAGCGTCGACTTGCCCGCACCCGTCGTTCCCACCAGCGCGATGGTCTGACCCGCAGGAATGTCCAACGAGAAGTCGGGCAGGATGACGCGATCGTTGGAGTAGCCGAAGACCACGTCATCGAACTCCACATGACCTTTCGCCTCCCAGAGGTCCACCGGACGCTTCGGGTCGGGAACCGTCGGCTCCTCCTCGAGCACGCCCGACACCTTCTCGAGCGCAGCCGTCGCCGACTGGTACGAGTTGAGGAAGAACGCGACCTCCTGCATCGGCGAGAAGAAGTTGCGCACGAAGATGACCGCACTGAGCAGCGTTCCGACGAGGATCGCGCCGTCTGCGACGCGCACGCCACCCCAGAACACGATGAGGGCAAGGGCGAAGGATGCGATCACCATGAGACCCGGCTCGAAGGTTCCGAAGAGTCGAATCGAGCGAATGTTGACGTCGCGATACTGCAGAGCAAGCTCGCCGAACTCGTCGTCGTTGCGCTGCTCCTTGCGGAATGCCTTGACGGCTCGGATACCCGTCATGGTCTCGACGAACTTCACGATGACCTTCGCGCTGACCACTCGCGACTCCCGATAGACGACCTGCGAGCGCAAGTAGAACCAGCGCATGAGGAAGAACAACGGGATACCGGCGATGGTCAGGATGATTCCCGACTGCCAGTCGAGGAGGTACAGCGCGACGAGCGTGAACGACCCGTACAGTACGCCCGAGACGAGCTCGTTGAGGCCGCCGTCGAGCAACTCGCGGATTGTGTCGAGGTCGCTCGTCTGACGCGAGATGATGCGCCCCGACGTGTAGGACTCGTGGAACTCGAGGCTCAGGCGCTGCGTGTGCAGGAAGATGCGCTTGCGCAGTTCGAGCATTACCGCCTGGGTCAGCCGTGCCGCCACGACCACGTACCACCCGATGAGGGCGGCGCCGCCGAGCGCCGAGAGGAGGTATACGACCACGACTCCAATAGTCGGCAGCCAGTCCGCCTCGTCGACGACGGCCGGAAGCGCGGTGTTGAGGCCGTACGCGATGAGCAGTGGACCGATAACGCGCAGCGCGGTCGAGACGATCAGCACGACACCCGCGAGGACGAGCTGCCAACGCAGCGGCGCTACGAGCGAGCCGAGCAGGCGGAGCGAGCGCGAGCGGATGGAGCGGCTCTCGGCGCGCGTGTAGTCGGAGCGGTCTTCGCCGCTCGTACCGGTGACGGTCGTGGTACTCACAGGTTCACCTCCCTCTCCCGCAGGCGGGCTTCTTCGACCTCGAGGCTCGAGATCACGTGTCTGTAGTGCTCGCTGGTGCGAAGCAACTCGGAGTGCGTTCCCACTGCGGTGATGCGTCCGGCTTCGAGCAGGGCGACGCGGTCGGCGAGCATGACGGTCGACGGCCGGTGCGCCACGATCAGTGCCGTGGTCTCGCTCATGACCCTGCGCAGCGCGTCTTCGACCAGCGCTTCGGTGTCGACGTCGAGCGCCGACAGCGGGTCATCCAACACGAGCACAGCCGGTCGGGCGGCGACAGCGCGCGCGAGCGCGAGCCGCTGACGCTGACCGCCCGAAAGCGAGAGGCCCTCTTCGCCGATCACCGTGTCGACGCCGTTCGGAAGTTCGTCGACGAATGCCGCCTGGGCAACACCCAGCGCTTCGCGCAACACGCGCTCGGCCTCGGCCGAGCCCGGCTCGAGCTCTTCCCGGCCGAGTAAGACGTTGTCGCGCACCGTCTGCGAGAACAGCGTCGCGTCTTCGAAGGCCATCCCGATGTGCATGCGCAGATCGCTCAGCGTCAGGTCGCGGATGTCGACGCCGTCGAGCAGCACGCGCCCTTCCGTGACGTCGTAGAGCCGGGTGGGGAGGGTCGTGAGTGTGGTCTTGCCGCTACCGGTCAGCCCCACGAGCGCCATCGTCTCGCCGGGGCGCAGCACGAGGTCGACACCATCGATGAGGTCGCGCTCGCTCATCGAGGAGTCCGGGTAGCGGAAGTGCACGTTTTCGAACACGAGCTCGCCGCGGGGGTGGGCGATGACGCGCGGGTTCTCGGGATCGACGATCGCGTTCTGCTCGTCGAACACCTCGAAGAGGCGGTCCGTAGCCGTCTTGGCATCGAGCATGAACGAGAAGAGGAAGCCGATAGATTCCATCGGCCACCGGAGCACCGTCGCCATGACGAAGAAGGCGAAGAGCTCGGCGCCCTGGAGCTGCCCGAACGCCGTCAGGTAGATCCCCACTCCGAGGCACAGCGCGAAGGCGATGTCGGGCAGGAGCACGAGCCAGAACCAGATCCAGCCGATCGCACGCGCCTTGCTCAACTCGGTCTCGCGCAGGGTCTCGGCCTGGCGGGTGAACTTTTGCAGCGCGTGCTTGCCGCGCCCGAATGCCTTGAGGACCCGGATGCCGTGGACGCTCTCTTCGACCGAGGTTGCCAGGTCACCGGCCTGATCTTGGCTCTGGCGCGCGAGCGTGCCGTAGGTCTTCTCGAACCGGTAGCCCGCGTACCACAGCGGCGCCGAGACGACGAGGAATGTCGTCCCGAGAAGCCAGTGCCAACGGAAGAGCAACACTGTGCCGACCGCGATTGTGAGCACGTTCACGACAAGCAGCACGAGGCCGAAGGCAAGCCAGCGGCGCAGCATGCTGATGTCTTGCATCATGCGGCTGAGGAGCTGACCGGACTGCCACTTGTCGTGGAACGAGACGGGCAGCCGCTGCAACTGCGAGTAGAACATCTGGCGGAGGTCGTACTCGACCATCGTCGCGGGGCCGAGCACAAACCAGCGGCGCAGCCACACCATGACGGCTTCGGCGATTCCGAGACCGAGCACGGCGGCGGCACCCCACCCGATCACACTGATGTCACCCGAGGCAATCGGGCCTCGCACGACCTCTTCGAGGACGAGCGGGATGGCAAGGGCCAGGAGGCTGGCGATGAGCGCACTGAGCGCACCCAGGCTGAGCCTGCCGAGCACGGGTTTGGCGAAGGGAAGAAGACGGGCGAGCGATCGGAACGTCGAAGGTTTGCCGGCGGAGTGTGATGCGGTGGAAGTCATGATCCTTGTGGGATGTCGCGCGATGGAGGGGAACGAGCAGGCGAAAGGCCCGCGAAAAGACGGCGTGTGGGTGACGCCTGTCGAACGGAACGTTCGGACAGTCGGGTCTATGCCTGATTGGTCGCCTGCAGGCAGGCTTCCATCGCGACCTAGCCGAAGAGTCCGGCGGTTCCGCTCGGGTCGCGGAAGATGGCAGCGACCGGCGTGACGGCTACAGCGATCGTGTGCATGGCATCCTCCTTCGGCTGCGCCGCGGGCGCGGGCGACAGCCTTCCAGGCTATACCGCTGACTTCGAGGGAAGCAACTCTCAGATCCGCGCTTCGCGCTCGAGAAGCCGGCGCTTGACCTCGGTCCCCCACGCGAAACCGCCGAGCGCTCCGCCCGTGCGGAGGACCCGGTGGCACGGCACGAAGAGTGCAGGAGCATTGCGGGCGCAGATGGATGCCGCGGCGCGGACAGCGCTCGGGTGACCCAAGGCGACGGCGAATTCGCTGTACGTCAGCGGCTGACCCGGCTCGATGCGGCGCAGAGCCGCCCACCCGACGAGTTGCATCTCGGTTCCCGCCTGGGCGACCTCGACCCCGTCGATCGCATGCAGGTCACCCCCGTAGAACGCGGCGACCGCGGCCGAGGCATCCGTCTCTCCTTCGCTAATCGACGAGGGCCGCATCTTCGGCGACAGTCGAGCGAGGATCTGCTCGGGGTCGGCGGTCCAGCCCGAAGCCAGCACGCGGCCACTGTCGTCGGCGAGGATCGTGAAGGCGCCGTCGGGTGTGTCGAGGCTCTGGATGGTGGCGGTCATGAGGTCTCCTGACGGGGGTGGGGTGTGCCATCTGCACGACCGGTGGGGCTGGTGTGCACGGGTGCGGCTGGTGAGGCGGTGGGATCGGTCGAGCGAGTGACCGAGGCGATGGCTTGCGGCGCAGCGCGCCAGAGGTGGGCGGTGAGGTACGAGCGCCACGGCGCGGTGCGCGCGGCCCACGCTGTGAAATCCCGGGGATCGGAGGGGATGCCGCAGGCCGCCGCGCCGGCTCGCACGACGACATCGCCCGGGAGGGTGACATCGGGGTCGCCGATCACCCGCATGCGCACATAGTCGGCGGTCCACGGGCCGATTCCCGGCATGGCGAGCAGGGCCGCGCGTTGAGCGGCGCCGTCGTCGCCCGTTGTAAGGGTGAGCGTTCCGTCCGCGAGAGCGGCGGCCGCACCGGTGATCGCGCGGATGCGGGCGGCTGGGCCCCGAAGCACCTCGTGACCTCGCTCGGCGATCGCCGACATCGTGGGCCACAGGCGGTTCGTTCCCTCGAACTCGTCGAGGGGTTCACCGAGGTGCTCGACGAGACGCGTCAGGGCGGTCCGGGCGGCGACCACCGTGATCTGTTGGCCGACGATGGCACGAATCAACATCTCGTGCGGGTCTGCGCTCCCCGGAGCCCGGATTCCGGGGATCATCGCCACGCGCGGTGCGATCTCAGGATGCCGCGACAGCGCATCATCGATGGCGAGTGGATCAGCATCCAGGTCGAAGAGACGGCGCGCTCGCGCGACGAGCGTCGTGAGATCGGCGAGATCGGCCAGGCGCGCACGCAGCCGGACGCGGCCGTGCTCGTCGAGCCGGATCTCGAACCAGCCCGGCCCCCCGGGAAGCATCAGCGTCCGCGCGTATGAGTCCTCGGTCGAGACTTCGGCACCAGGAACGGCTCGCGCCCGCATCCAGGCGAAAACCCCCGTCGCGTCGAACGGGCCGCGATGCGGAAGCACGAGGTCGATCGCACCGGGGGTGTGCGAGTGGTGGCCGCGCCGTCGCGCCCGCACCTCTGACGGCGTCATGCCGAATACTTCGCGGATGGTGTCGTTGAACTGCCGAACGCTCGCGAATCCTGCCGAGAAGGCGACGTCGGATGCAGCGAGGTCGGTGCCGACCAGCAGCATGCGCGCCGTATGCGCTCGCTGGGCCCTGCTGAGCGCGAGGGGTCCGGCGCCGAGCTCGGCGGTCAGAAGACGGGTCAAGTGTCGTGGCGAGTAGCCCAGGCGAGCGGCCAATGCGGGGACGCCCTCGCGCTCGACGACACCGTCAGCGATCAGCCGCATCGCGCGGGCGGTCGTGTCGCCGCGGAGATTCCACTCTGGCGAACCCGGCGCGGCTTCGGGAAGGCACCGCTTGCAGGCGCGGTAGCCTGCCTCGTGCGCGGCCGCGCTGGTGGCATAGAACGTGACGTTCGAGGGCTTGGGGGTCCGCGCAGGGCAACTCGGCCGGCAGTAGATTCTCGTCGTGCGCACGGCGGTGACGAACTGACCGTCGAACCGGGTGTCGCGCGAATCGATCGCGCGATACCTCTCGTCGAAAGTCATCGCCAAAGTGCTCACGCACAACAGCCTGTCACGGGTGCGCAGACACCTCTAGCGGAAAACGGACACGACGATTCGGTGTGAAGTGCACGTCGACGGCGCGCACCTCGGTGTCACGGGCCTGGGCGCACCCGGGATTTCATTCTGCGCAGCGGACGAGTGATGCGCCAGCTCAACGTCTCTACGAGGGCGGCGAGATCCGCCTGGGCTTGATCGTTGTCGGCCCGTCGCTGCACTTCGTCGCCGAGCTTTTCGTAGTCCGCCCGCACCCGCGAGATCGTCTCATCGTCGGCCTCAAACAGCGCGCGCAAACGGGGATCGCTCACCTCACCGATCGCGAGAACGCCCAATCCATGACCGTGCTCGAACGAGAACGACCGCGTCGGGTTCTCTGCCACGAGCTGCTCCCACAGCCGCCAGACCCCGAAGCCCGCTTTGCGCTCGGCCGTGTCGTGGAAAAGAATCATGCCACCCTCGCGAACTGTCGGTCTCCACAGGGTGTAGTCCTCAAGCACATCGTCGTAGCCGTGACGGCCGTCGATGTGCAGCAGGTCTGCTGTTGCCTCCCTGAATTGGGGGCGCGACGTGGCAAAGTAGCCCCGCAAGGGCTTCACGAGGTCGGGATATTCTGACCTGACCACGGGCATGAATCGCTCGTAGACCGACTCGCCGTATGCGCCCATATGCTCGTCGCCTTCCCAGCTGTCCAGCGCGTTGACGGTTCCTGTGAGCCTTAACCTGCGCAACGCCTCGGCGAACACGAAGCATGAGTAACCGTTGTGGGTGCCGAGCTCAACGACGGTGGTCGGGCGCAGCACATCCACCAGCCAAAACGCGAACGGGGCATGGGTGATCCAGGCGGACTCAGGATAGTGCTGCGGTTGCCAGTACGACGTCGCAGAAAGCCACGTCGGCATACCCGTATCGTCCTCGTCCATCGGCCCGCCGCTCACTAGGTTGCCGTCAGCCTACGGTGCGCGGCGGAGCTGAGCGATGAGCGAGAAGTGGGCCTCTCGACGGCTATCGAGTCACAATGGCGAACCCGCCGCTCGGTACGGGGATCGACCGTTCGCCGCGCAGGCTGTACCTACGCACCTCGGCACCCGTCGCGTCGTACACGACCACGGTCGCTCGCTCGCCGTCACGACCGACGCGGATGGGCTGCGGAACGATGCTGCTCGAGTGGACGAGCTCGGTGGTCCCTCCGTCGCCCACGAGCACGAGCCGTGACTGCACAGGTCTCACCAACAGCGCATCGAGTGTCAGCGAGCCGCTTAGGACCTCGACGGTGACGAGCGGGCGGTGGGGAAACGCCGGAGATTGCAGCGCCAGCGGTAGAAGCACTCCGTCAGTCGGCGAGATTCCCTGCGGGGGCGCCGCTTCGTCGATGGCACCGAGCGGTTTGCGCTCGGCCGTCCATACCGACGTGCTGCCGGCGTCTTCCGGGCCTGACCAGACGACAGGTTCTACCCAGCGACGTAGGTCGGAGTCACCGATGTCGAAGACGGCGCTCTGACCTTCCGTGAGCGTCAGGGCACTCCCCGACCAGCTCGACTCCCCCGTCCACGAGTCCGGCGTCGTGATACTTCCGTCGGTCTCGATCGACGACTCAGCTTCGACGAGTTCGAGGCCCTGTCGTTCACGGATCGTCGTGATCGATGAGGCGCGCGCGGCAAGTTCGGGTCGGGCGTCCAGTGCGATCATCGTCAGAAGCCCGTGGATCGCGCTTTCTGCGCCGCTGTTGGGATTGATGCTGCCGTCGGCCTGCAGCCCGTCGAAAGTGACCCCGGTCGCCGGGTCGTACATCGGCTCACCGGCACGGTTGGCTCCGAAGAACCATGCGGCCTGCATCCCCGCCAATGCCTCGAATCCGCTCGATCCCGTCGAGTCGGCAACGGCGAGGAGCGACTGCACGCGGGAATCCACGCCGTAGGCGATCTGGACGCGATCAGTGGGGCTCGGGAACCACCCGTTGTCGGCACCACCGGCGGTGAGCAGCGTGGGAGTGAAGACTGCGCTGTCGGTGATGGCCGGCTGCGCTAGCGTCGGATCGCCGAGCGCGAGCGAAGCTTCTGCCAACGCCGCGGGCATCTGCGAACCCCAGGCATGCCAGAGGCTACGGGATTGGGCCCACGGCAGGATCGCCCCATAGGGCCACGACTGCACCGACCCGGCTGCCATCGCGGCGATCCCCTCAGCGAGCTTTCGCAGCGCTTCGGTCGCGGCGGTGTCTGAGGGCTGAGCGGTGACGCGCGCGGCGAGTCCGAGGACAGCCTCGGCCGAAGCATCCGCTCCGTCGACGATCAACCACGCCGGCACGCGCATGCCGTCCGACTCGGTCCACTCTCCATAATTCACCAGCACCTGTCGCTCCACAGCCGCAAGCGACAGCGCCAACCGGTCCTCGAGGAACGCCGCGAAATCCGGGTCTTCGTCGCGGAACGCGGCATAGCCCTCACCCAGAGCCCAGATCGTGCGGGCAAGCCAATAGCTCGGCCCGGAATCGGAAGGGTCGGGAAGTTCGATCGGCTCCGCCGAGGGGTTGAGTGTGCCATCCGGCTGCATCCACAGCACGACGTTGCCGGCGTTCGGTCCGTCGGTGGTCTGGAAGTAGGCGACCGATCGAAGCAATTCGTAGGCGGTGTCGCGACTGGACTCTGCGCCGGTCAGTGTCCAATGCCGCAGGTACACCACCGCTGCTCGGGTGATGTCGTCCGCGTTGAACGCCCCCTGCCCCCAATACCCCGTCTCAGGATTCAGGGGCCCGCCCCCGACGCGCTCGAAGGTTCCCCCGGGGCGAGCGTCGGCGTACGTCCACGGCATGACGAGTGCCGGTTCTTCGGCGAGCCGGTATGTCGTGTGCCCGGCAACCTCCGCGGTCGGGGTCGCCTCATCGAGCAGGAAGTCGAGATGCGAGAGGTTCGTCAGCGGAGGTATGTCGACCGCCGAAACAGCAGCCACGTGTGGGCGATCGCCGGCGGCCGCGATCACTGGCGCGGCGAAACCGCCGATCGATACGACAACGGCCAGCAGCACTGCTGTAGGAACGGTGTATTGGCGGTGGACGCGTCCCATCGGAACTCCTCAGCGGCCGAGCCCTTGGGTCGGGATCCAGACCGGTGAGGCCAGTCAGCGCCACAGTGGTCGCGATCAGCCAACCCATTGCACGATGGCCAGCGGAGGTGTAAGCAACCTGCCTCAGTGGAAGAAGTGACGCTCGCCGGTGAAGAACATCGTGACTCCGGCGGCTTGTGCCGCTTCGATCACTTCAGCGTCGCGCACCGACCCACCCGGCTGCACGATTGCCGAGATACCCGCGTCAAGCAGCACCTGCGGGCCGTCGGCGAAGGGGAAGAAGGCGTCGGATGCTGCCACCGACCCCGCGGCACGATCCCCCGCTCGCTCGACCGCGAGGCGGCACGAGTCGACACGGTTGACCTGGCCCATGCCGATGCCGACCGTGGCCGAGCCCTTCGCGAGCACGATCGCGTTCGACTTCACCGCGCGGCAAGCTTTCCAGGCGAAAATGAGGTTCGACATCTCTTCTTCGTCGGGACGCTCGCCCGAAACCAGTTGCCAATCCTTGGCGACGGAATCGATGTCATCCGGGAACCGGTCGGCCTCCTGCAGAAGCAATCCGCCCGAGACGAGTCGCACATCCATGCGCTCCTGCGTCCAGTCGGCCGGCAGCTGCAACACGCGGAGATTCTTCTTCAGCTTGAACACTTCGAGCGCCGCCGGCTCGAAGTCAGGGGCGACGATGACCTCGGTGAAGATGTCGCGCAGGTTCTCGGCCATCTTCAGTGTGATCATGCGGTTCGCGGCGATCACACCACCGAACGCCGACACCGGGTCGCACTCGTGCGCGCGCAAGTGTGCACTCGCGATCGGGTCGAGCGCGTTGGGGGCCGTGACGGCAATCCCGCAGGGGTTCGCGTGCTTGATGATCGCGACGGCGGGCTTGATCATGTCGAACGCCGCGCGCAAGGCGGCATCCGCATCGACGTAGTTGTTGTACGACATCTCTTTGCCCTGCAGCTGCGTGGCCTGGGCGATGCCATGCCCACCGACGCGAGTGTAGATCGCCGCGCGCTGGTGCGAGTTCTCGCCGTACCGCAGTGTGGTCTGACGCTCAGCCTTGATCGTGAGGTGGGCAGGAAGGTCTTCTTGCACGAGGGTGCCCTCGGCGAACCAGGTCGCGACCGCGCGGTCGTACTCGCACGTGTGCGCAAAGGCTCGTGCGGCGAGCTCGCGGCGCTGTGCCAGGCTCGTGCCGCCCGTGCGCACAGACTCGATCACGGCGGGGTACGACTCAGGAGAGACGACGATCGCCACGTTGGCGAAGTTCTTCGCCGACGCCCGAACCATCGCAGGCCCGCCGATGTCGATCTGCTCGACGACGTCATCGCCGGTCGCGCCCGAGGCGACGGTCTGCACGAACGGGTACAGGTTCACCACGACGAGTTCAAACGGCTGGATCTCGAGCTCGTCGAGCTGGCGCTCGTGGTCTTCGAGTCGCAGGTCGGCGAGCAACCCAGCGTGCACCTTGGGGTGCAGGGTCTTCACACGACCGCCGAGCGACTCAGGGAAGCCCGTGATCGAGGCGACGTCGGTGACGTCATACCCCGCGTCGCGGAGCATGGCGGCTGATCCCCCGGTCGAGACGATCTCGATGCCCTGAGCGGCGAGCGCGGTGGCGAGCTCGAGCAGCCCCGCCTTTTCACTCACCGACACCAGGGCGCGTCGAACAGGAACGACATCGCGGTCGCGGTACAGGGCGGGGTCGTGGCTCGGGCCGGCCATGGGGTCCTCCGTGGGGTGGGTGGGGTGTCAGGACGACGAATCGACGGGATCCTGCGGCCCCGCGGCCGCAGCCGCCAGGTCGAGGTCGCCCGCAGCGATCCGCTCTACGACATCGATCAGCAATCGCCGCTCGACAGGCTTGATGCGCTCGTGGAGGCTGTGCTCGTCGTCACCCTCGAAGACGGGCACGCGTTCCTGCGCGAGAATCGGGCCGGAATCGACACCCGCGTCGACGATGATGACGCTGGCCCCCGTCTGCGGCACACCTGCCGCGAGCGCGTCCCGCACTCCGTGTGCGCCTGGGAACTCGGGGAGGTACGCCGGGTGGGTGTTCACGATGCGCGGCGCCCACTCCTCGACGAGCGTCGCGGGCAGCAGACGCATCAGTCCCGAAAGGACGACGAGGTCGGGCTCCCAGACGGCCAACTGCGCGCCAAGTTCCGCTCCCCACGCCTCGCGAGAGTCAAACTGCTCCCACGGGACCATGAAGCTCGGGATGCCGAAGTCTTCGGCATGGCTGAATCCGGCCGCTTCGCGATCGGCGCCGACGACGACGATCCGCGCGGGGAAATCAGGCTCGGATGCTGCCTCCAGCAGAGCCCGAAGATTCGACCCTGCGCCAGAGATGAGGACCGCGACCGAGAGCACGCGCCTAGTCTACCGGCGCAGCATCCGCTCCCCTGTCGAGCGCAATCGGCGTGATCTCCTGTGTATCTGCGGCAGAGCTGTCGGGTGTTTCCGCCGGCGGCGAGACATCGTCTGCGGCAGTCCTGCGGCGCGGTGACAGCAACAGGATGCCGGCACCCACCGTCACCTCGAGCCCTACAGCGAGCGCCAGCGGACCGGGCTCGGGCCCGACTTCTGCGAGCGCACCGGGTCCCAGTGCGCCGGAGGCGAGCGCCGCGAGGAGCGCGGCGGCGCCGGCCGAAAGGATCGCGATTCCCGCGGTGATCACGACACGGGCGCCCATGGGCTCGTGCTCGCCGTGACGGAGTGGGCCCGAGGCTGCCACCAGCCGTGAACGGGCGATCCACCCGGCGAAGGCACCGAGGGCGACGGGGAGGAGCGCGAGCAGGAGCCACCAGGGGCTCGATGTCTCGGGGATCGCGCCGAGAACCGGAATGCCGGGAATGACACCGACCGTCGTACTGGCGGGTGAGACAGACGTTCCGACACCGAGCGCGAAACCCGGACCCGCAACGAACGACACCGCCCACACCACGAACGTCGGAAGGTAGGCGAGCTGGCCGAGAGTGATGACCGTCGCGCCCAGCGCGTCGACCTGCCCCGCTTCGAAGAGGGCGATGATCTCGCCGCCGCTCGCGATGATCGCGACGAAGGTCGCGGCCGCGCCGACACCGAGCAAGCCGACCACCACCACCGCTCCTCCGCGGGCGATCAGGGCGGGTGCGTACGCCCAGCCTGCCGAGGCCAGCTCGACGCGGTTCCGAGCGCGCGCCACGAACCCTGCCCCCGCTTCACCCCACTCCGTCACCACGGCGCCGATGGCGGCGGGCACGGCGAAGAGCAGCATGGGGAGGAGAACCGCTTGCCAGGTGAAGACGGCAGCCACAGCATTGCGCGATGAGAAGGCGATCAGGATGGCGAGCACCCCGAAAACCGTCGAGCTGACGAGGACACCGGTCATCCAGGCATCCGCCTGCGACGCGCGCATTCCCGAGCGCGCGGCGAAGATGATCGTGAACGCGGCGAAGGCAAGCGGAGCGAGCGAGAGGAGGAAGGAAGTTCCCTCCACACCGAGTCCCACCGTCGCGAGGTACTCGCCGGGCAGAGTGACGTGCAGCGGTACGGTGTGGCCGAGTTGCCAGACTTTGGCGCTCGCCGGCCAGAGCGCTGACCAGTCGGCGTCGCCGCCGAAGCCGAAAACCCAGACCAGGGTGAACGGCGCGAGGATCACCGCAAGGCCGACTCCCGCCGCGATAGCGGCGTCGACGGCGGCGAGGAGGGCGACGGTGAGGCGATGCATGCCTGTTCGACCCTACCTAGAGCCCGGCAGAGGTCGCCGCCCGGCACGCGCCGGGCCGACGCATCCGCGCATTCATCCGCCGCGAGGCGTCCAGCCCGGAGGATGCGGGCCGTCGAGCGAACCACGCTCGCGATCGGCCGCCGCCGACCAGCCCTGTGCGGCAGCGCCGCCGTCGAAGCCTCCACGCGCGAGGCGGACTCCGACGTCTTCGTGGTGCATGCGCGGCGCGCCGCCTCGGCGGGTTGATGCCCGCACGCTCCACGAGTCGTCGGCAAAGCCTCCGCCGCGAAAGACGCGGTAGTCGTCATAGCGCGCAGGGTCGAGAAAGTCCCAGCACCACTCCCACACATTGCCGAGCGTGTCGAAGAGGCCGTTGAGGTTCGGGAGCTTTCCGCCCACGTTCTGCGGATCGGTGACGCCGTCGGCGCTGGTCCACGCGATCTCGGCGAGCGGTCCGTAGTGGGCTCCGGTGGACCCTGCGCGGCACGCCAACTCCCACTCCGCTTCGGTGGGCAGGCGGTAGCCGTCCGCGTCTGTGTGCCAGGTGACCTCCGCGCCGTCGAATGTGTAGGCGGCATCCAGCCCCTCCCACTCCGACGCGGCGTTGCACAGCCGCACCGCGCGAAGCCAGCTGAGGTCGGTCGCCGGGCGCCGCGGGTACCGGGCGGATTCACCGATGAGCTCGGCGACCTGCTCCTGCGTCAGCGCGTAGACGCCGATCTCGAAGGGTTCGAGAGCAACGGTCCACCGCTCCTTGTTGCGGGCGTCGTGCAGAGTCACCGATCCGGCGGCGATCCGCGCCATCTCGATGTCGCTCATGCGTGTGGGTGGCTTTCAGCCCTCGATGGGCTCGAGCACGAAGATCGCGATCTGGCGGTCGGTCTTGGCCTGATACGCGTCGTAGTCGGGCCAGACGTCGGTGGCGTGACCCCACCACTCGGTGCGTTCGTCCCCGGAGAGCTCGCGGGCCAGGTAATCGCGCTTGTCGGCACCGTCCTGGAGTTCGACCTGGGGATGCTTGCGCATGTTGTTGCCCCACGCCGGCTCATCCGGAGCCCCACCCTTCGAGGCGACGACCGCGTAGCGTCCATCGTGTTCGACACGCATGAGGGCGGTCTTGCGCAGGCCCCCCGACTTCGCCCCGACGGTGGTGAGCACGATGATCGGCACACCGCGCAACAGGTGGGCTTCGGCGCCCCCCGAGGCCTCGAATTTTTCGGCTTGGGTGCGAGCCCACTCGGATGTGGACGGCTTGTATTCTCCGGTCAGTGGCATGACTTCAGCCTATGACGAACGACGAGGGCGGATGCTGCGGCCTGGGCCGCGGCATCCGCCCTCGTGAAACCGGTGCTACAGCCCGGCGACGATCTCGCGCATCAGATCGGCGGTCTCGGACGGCGTCTTGCCGACCTTGACTCCGGCGGCCTCGAGCGCCTCTTTCTTGGCCTGTGCGGTGCCGGCCGAGCCCGAGACGATGGCGCCGGCGTGGCCCATGGTCTTGCCCTCGGGCGCGGTGAAGCCGGCAACGTAACCGACGACCGGCTTGGTGACGTTCGCCTTGATGAAGTCGGCTGCGCGCTCTTCGGCATCGCCACCGATCTCACCGATCATGACGATCGCCTTGGTCTCGGGGTCGGCCTCGAACGCGGCGAGCGCGTCGATGTGCGTCGTTCCGATGACAGGGTCGCCGCCGATGCCGATGGCCGTCGAGAAGCCGATCTCGCGCAGTTCGTACATCATCTGGTAGGTCAGCGTGCCCGACTTCGACACGAGGCCGATGGGGCCCTTGCCTGTGATGTTCGCCGGCGTGATGCCGACGAGCGACTCACCCGGGGTGATGATGCCGGGGCAGTTCGGACCGATGATGCGGGTCGTGTTGCCCTTGGACTGGGCGTAGGCCCACGCCTCGGCGGTGTCACCGACGGGAACGCCCTCGGTGATCACGACGAGCAGGGGAATCTCGGCGTCGATGGCCTCGACCATCGCGCTCTTGGTGAAGGCCGGGGGCACGAACGCGATCGACACGTCGGCGCCGGTCTCGGCCATCGCCTCGGCGACCGACGCGAACACGGGCAGCTCGACGGGGGCGCCGTCGGCCAGGTGGTGCAGCACCGTGGTGCCGGCCTTGCGGGCGTTCACGCCACCGACGACCTGGGTGCCGGCCTTGAGCATGAGGGCGGTGTGCTTGGTGCCCTCACCGCCGGTGATGCCCTGGACGATGACCTTGGAGTCCTTGTTGAGGAAGATCGACATTTCTCTATTCCTTGTCCTTCTCTAGGTCTCAGGCGTTCGCGAGCTCGGCGGCCTTGTCGGCGCCTTCGTCCATGGTCGAGGCGAGGGTCACCAGCGGGTGGTTCGCGTCGCGGAGGATCGCTCGGCCCTCTTCGACCTTGTTGCCGTCCAGGCGGACGACGAGGGGCTTGGAGGCACTGGCACCGAGCTCGGCGAGCGCGCCGACGATGCCCTTGGCGACCGCGTCACAGGCGGTGATGCCACCGAAGACGTTGACGAAGACCGACTTGACCTGCGGGTCACCGAGGATGACGTCGAGGCCGGCGGCCATGACCTCAGCCGAGGCGCCGCCGCCGATGTCGAGGAAGTTGGCGGGCTTCACGCCACCGTGGTTCTCACCGGCGTAGGCGACGACGTCGAGCGTCGACATCACGAGGCCTGCACCGTTGCCGATGACACCGACCTCGCCGTCGAGCTTGACGTAATTGAGGTCGTTGGCTTTGGCCTTGGCCTCGAGCGGGTCGGCGGCGTCCTTGTCTTCGAGGAGCGCGTGGCCCGCGTGACGGAACTCGGCGTTCTCGTCGAGCGAGACCTTGCCGTCGAGGGCGATGATGTCGCCTTCTTCGGTGAGGACGAGGGGGTTGACCTCGACGAGCGTGGCGTCCTCGCCCTTGTAGACCGCATAGAGCGTGACGAACACGTCACTCACCTTGTCGATCAGTTCGGGTGCGAAGCCTGCGGCCTCGGCGATCTCGATGGCCTTCTTCTTGTCGATGCCGTGCAGCGGGTCGACGGCGACGCGGGCGAGGGCTTCGGGGCGCTCGACGGCGAGCTCTTCGATCTCCATGCCGCCCTCGACGCTGCAGAGCGACAGGTAGGCGCGGTTTGCGCGGTCAAGCAGTACCGAGAAGTAGTACTCCTTGTCGATGCGGGCGCCTTGGGCGACCATCACGCGCTTGACGACGTGGCCCTTGATGTCGAGGCCGAAGATTCCCTTCGACGCCTCGAACGCTTCATCGGGGGTTTTGGCGACCTTGACGCCACCGGCTTTGCCGCGGCCGCCGGCCTTGACCTGCGCCTTGACGACGACGACTCCGCCGATCTTCTCGGCGGCTGCCCGCACCTCCTCCGGCGTGTCCGCGACGATCCCGGCGAGAACCGGAACCCCGTACTTTTCGAAAAGGTCTCGTGCCTGGTACTCGTACAGATCCACAGTGCATTCCTTCGCAGTGGCGAATGGGGGTGTGCGACGCGAAAAAGCGTCTCGACGTCGAGATATCGACCAATCATCAAGCCTAGTACGCGTCGCCGTCCGCGCCAGACTCGAAAGACTTCCCCGCGAGTAGGCTCATCGCATGAGCGACACCGCGTCCCCGTCCGCCGCGCGCACCGCAGTCGTTGCCGCCGCGATCGATCTGTTCGCCGATCAGGGCTTCGATCAGACCTCTGTCGAGCAGATCGCGAAGGCCGCCGGGGTCTCGCGCTCGACCTTTTTTCGGCAGTTCGGCGGCAAGGACGATGTCGTTTTCGCCGACCATGAACTGCTGCTCGACCAGTTGCGTGACTACCTCGCGCAGCCGCACGAGAATCCCTGGGCGGCAGTGTGTGAAGCATCCGTTCGCGTGTTCTCGCACTTCGCTGCCGACCCGGACCTCGCCCGTCGTCGCTACACGATCGTGCGTGGCGTGCCCGCACTGCGCGAGCGCGAGATCGTGACGGTCTTCCGGTACGAGCGACTGTTCGACGAGTACTTGCGGGGCGCTCTGCCGGGGCTTGACCCGATCGATGCCGTCGGTTTCTCGGCCCTGGTCACTGCTGTGCACAACCATGTGTTGAGGCAGTTGCTTCGTGGGCCCAAGCGGGTTCCGGTGAGCGTCCTCAGGCGCGCCCTCGATGATGCGATGCGTCGCTATGGCGTGGCGCCCGACGGCGCAGATGCGGGTGACGACGACGTGGTGGTGGCGGTTTTTCCGAAGCGGATGCCGCTGGCCGAGGTTGCGCGCCGGCTCGGTGACCAGCTGGCCTGAGCGCGCTGACGCGCGGGCCTCGCGAACATACCGCACGGTCGGTATGCTCGTGTGATCGTCTGCGCAAAAGAGTGCAGCGGACGGTGCAGGTCGACGAGGAGGTCGCATGCGCATCACCGGCGCGGTGCTCGAACGTGCGGGCGGCGAGATACCGTACGCGCAGTCGCGGCCCTTCACCGTGGCCGACCTCGAGCTCGACCCACCAGGACCGGGCGAAATCCTCGTCCGGATCGAGGTCGCGGGCGTCTGCCACTCCGACCTGAGCGTCGTGGAGGGCACTCGGCCACGCCCTCTCCCGATGCTCCTCGGCCACGAAGCCGCCGGCATCGTCGAGCAGACCGGCGACGGTGTTGAGCTCGAGCCGGGCACTCGCGTGGTGATGACCTTCCTCCCCCGTTGCGGGACCTGCGACGGATGCCTCACGGACGGCCGACTGCCCTGTGAGGTGGGCTCCGCGGCCAATGGCGCGGGCACGCTGGTCGGTGGAGGCATCCGCCTGCATCGCGGTACTGGCCCCGTGCACCACCACCTCGGGGTGAGCGCATTCGCCACGCACGCGGTCGTCAGTGCGTCGTCCGTTGTGGCCGTGGACGACGACGTGCCCGCAGAGATCGCGGCCTTGCTGGGGTGCGCTGTCCTCACCGGGGGCGGCGCCGTGATCAATGCCGGCCGACCGGCGCCCGCATCGACGGTGATCGTGGTCGGGCTCGGCGGCGTTGGCATGGCCGCGCTGCTGGTGGCGATCGCGCTCGGACACCGGGTGATCGGGGTCGACGCCGTGGCGGCCAAGCTCGAAACGGCCCGCGAACTCGGTGCAGAACTCGCGCTCGAACCTGCCGACGCGGTGGCCCGCGGCATCCGCGCCCCTGTCGTGATCGAAGCTGCGGGCGCGGTGCGTGCCTTCGAGACCGCCGTTGCGCTGACCACGGCCGGCGGAACGACCGTGACGGTGGGGTTGCCCGCGCCGGACGCGCGCGCGGCGATCTCGCCCCTCGTGTTGACCGCCGAAGCCCGCACGATCGTCGGTAGTTACCTCGGTTCTGCCGTGCCTGGCCGCGACATTCCGCGGTACGTGGAGCTGTGGCGCGAAGGTCGTCTGCCGCTCGAGCGGCTCGTCTCGTCGCGCATCCGCCTCGACGGCATCGAGGCCGCAATGGATCGCCTCGCCACCGGCTCCGAACTTCGGCAGCTCATCACCTTCTGAACCACTTCGAGAGGACCCCCATGACTGACACTGCTCAGACCGCTCGCACCGCCATCGTTACCGGCGCCGCCCGCGGCATCGGCGCCGCCATCGCCCGTCGGCTCGCTGAGGATGGCTACGCCGTCGCTGTGCTCGACCTCGATGCGGGCGCATGCGCGGAGACTGTGGCAACGATCACGGATGCCGGGGGCCGGGCCATCGCGGTCGGCGCGAACGTGGCTGATGCGACGGCGGTCGCTGCGGCCGTCGCGCAGGTTGCCGAAGAACTCGGAGCGCCGACGATCCTGATCAACAACGCTGGGATCATCCGCGACAATCTCCTGTTCAAGATGACCGAGGAAGATTGGGATGCTGTGCTCACCGTGCACCTGCGCGGGGCGTTCCTGATGAGCCGCGAAGTGCAGAAACATCAGGTCGAGGCGGGGTGGGGCCGCATCGTCAACCTCTCGAGCACGTCGGCACTCGGCAACCGCGGCCAGGCGAACTACGCCGCGGCCAAGGCGGGGATGCAGGGACTGACAAAGACCCTCGCGATCGAGCTCGGCCGCTACGGAGTCACCGCTAACGCGATCGCCCCGGGCTTCATCGTCACCGACATGACCCGATCGACCGCAGAGCGCGTCGGCGTCGGATTCGACGAGTTCATCGAAGCGACCGCGAAAACGATCCCGGTCGGCCGCGCCGGCTACCCCTCCGACATCGCCGCTGCCGCGTCGTTCTTCTGCTCGGAGGGTGCTGGCTTCGTGTCGGGACAGGTGCTGTACGTCGCCGGCGGGCCTCGCGCATGAGCATCGTGGTGGCCTCTCCTGCGGCACTTGCCGACGCGGTCGGGCAGAGCGCGACGAGCGACTGGTTCGAGATCACCCAGGAGCGCATCTCGGCTTTTGCCGATGCCACCGACGACTGGCAGTGGATTCATCTGGATGCCGATCGCGCCGCAGCCGGGCCCTTCGGCTCGACCATCGCGCACGGCTACCTCACGCTGTCGCTGTTGCCGCGGCTCGCCTCGGGCCTTCTCGAAGTGACGGGAGTGTCGATGGTCGTGAACTACGGGCTCGACAAGGTGCGGTTCCTTCAGCCCGTGCCCGCGGGGTCGCGCGTGCGCGCCGTCACCGAGATCGCGTCCGTCGAGGCGGCGAGCCAGGGGTATCGCGCGAACCTGCGCACGACGGTCGAGCTCGAAGGGTCTGAGCGACCGGCCCTGATCGCCGAGACCATCGGCCTGTTCATTCCCGCGTGAGCGGCAAATGCATGGTGAAGGGCTACGCATGACCGAGCTTCCCGGACTCAACGTCGCGGGCCTGAGCGCCTGGCTCGCGCGCGCGCACCCCGAACTCGTCGATCGGCCACTGACCGCCGAGCTCATCGCCGGGGGTCGCAGCAACCTCACCTATGCGGTCGAGGGGGCTCGAGCGGCGCTTGTGGTGCGGCGGCCGCCGCTGGGTCACGTGCTCTCGAGCGCGCACGACATGAAGCGCGAGCACAGGGTGATCTCGGCGCTCGCAGGCACAAGCGTGCCCGTCCCCGTGGCGGTCGACATCGTCGACGACACCGAGACGAGCGACGTCACCGGCACGGTGTTCTTCGTCATGGAACGCGCACCCGGCACGGTCCTCGCCCACGCGTCGCAGAATGCGGCCTACACGCCCGCCGCACTGCGCTCGGTCAGTCTCGAGCTCGCTCGACACCTCGCCGACCTGCACGCCGTCGACCCTGCGACGGTCGGGCTCTCTGACTTCGGGCGCCCCGACGGGTACCTCGAGCGGCAACTCACCACGTGGAAGAGGCAGTTGGATGCTTCGCGCTCGCGCGACACCCCGACCCTCGATGCCCTGCAGGCGAGCCTGGCCGACGGGGTGCCCGAGTCTCGACGTTCGGGGATCGTGCACGGCGATTACCGGCTCGACAACGTGCTGGTCGCCGGCACGGACGATGACCCCCACATTTCGGCCATCCTCGACTGGGAGATGGCCGCCCTCGGCGATCCACTCGTCGACCTCGGCATCTTCGCGCTCTACTGGGATATCGCCGACCTGCCCGGCGGTCTGGCGGGTGCCGTGCCGAGCGCGGTCGACACCTCTGCCGGCTACCCGACCTTCGACGAACTCGTCGAGGTGTACGCCGAGCGAGCGGGTGGAGGCATCCCCGATCTGCGCTGGTATCGCGCGTTCGCAGCCTACAAACTCGCCGTGATCCTCGAGGGGATCCATTTCCGTTACCAAGCCGGCGGCACCGTCGGCGAAGGCTTCGATCGCATCGGCGCGCTCGTGGAGCCGCTTGCACACAAAGGACTGGAGGTGCGCTGATGGACTTCGCGCCCGACGACATCGCCCGTGACTACACCGACCGCGCACGCATATTCCTCGATGAGCATGTTCTGCCCGCCGAGTCTGTGCTCGACGAGCAACTCGCCGCGACGCCGGACGAATGGGGCACGCGGGCGATCGTCCGCGACCTTCAACGACGCGCGCAGGAGCGCAGCCTCTGGAACCTCTTCTTGCCGGGCGAGGGCGGGGCGGGGCTGACCAATCTGCAATACGCGCCGGTCGCTGAGGTGACCGGATGGAGCCCGCGCCTGGCGCCCGCGGCCTTCAACTGCGCAGCCCCCGACACCGGCAACATGGAGGTGCTCCACGATTTCGGCACAGTCGAGCAACAAGAGAAGTGGCTGAAGCCCCTTCTGCGCGCTGAGATCCGCTCGTCGTTCTGCATGACCGAGCCCGACGTCGCGTCTTCGGATGCGACCAACATCGGCACGCGCATCCGGCGCGATGGCGACTCCTACGTCATCTCGGGCCGCAAATGGTGGTCAACCGGCGCGATGAATCCGGATGCCGCGATCTTCATCGTCATGGGCAAGACCGATCCCGACGCCGACCGGCACCGCCAGCAGTCGATGATCCTCGTGCCGCGCGATACGCCCGGCGTAGAGATCGTGCGACCGCTCAGCGTCTTCGGCTACGACGATCGCGACCACGGCGGCCATGCCGAAGTCGCCTTCCACGACGTGCGGGTTCCGGTAGCCGATCTCATCGGCGAAGAAGGATCGGGGTTCGCGATTGCCCAGGCGCGCCTCGGACCCGGGCGCATCCATCACTGCATGCGCGCCCTCGGAATGGGCGAGCGGGCCTTGGCGCTGATGGTGGCGCGAGCCAACAGCCGCCAGGCTTTCGGGCGCTCGCTCGCCGACCAGGGGGTCATCCGCGAATGGGTCGCCGAGGCCCGCATCACGCTCGAGTCGCTGAGACTCCTCGTGCTCAAGACCGCCTGGCTCATGGACACCGTCGGCAATCGCGCTGCGATGACCGAGATCCAGTCGATCAAGATCGCCGTCCCGCGCGCGGTGCAGACGATCATCGATCGCGCGATTCAGGTGCACGGCGCGGCCGGGGTGTCCTCCGACACTCCCCTGCCCGAGCTCTACGCCGGCATCCGGTCTCTGCGCATCGCGGACGGCCCCGACGAAGTACACCTCGCGGGACTGGGTCGGGCGGAACTTCGGCGCTGAGCGGGCGCTGACCCGGCGCGCCTACTTGTGCGGAATTCCCGCGATCATGCCGCCGTCGACCACGAACTCCGCACCGCTGGTGAAGGCCGAGGCGTCACTGGCGAGAAAGACGATGGTGCCGGTGAGATCGCCGGGTTTCCCCGGACGCCCAAGGGGAATGTCGAGGTGCGCCGGGTCGATGCGGTCTGTCATGCTCGTGTGGACGAACCCCGGGTGCACCGAGTTCACACGGATGCCGAACGCCCCGAGCTCGACTGCGAGCGACTGAGACAGCCCGCGCACGCCGAATTTCGCCGCCGTATAGCCGTGCAGGCCCTTGCTTCCCCGCATTCCTTCGACCGACGAGATGTTGATGATCGAGCCGCCCCGCCCGTGGCCTGCGAACTGCTGCTTCATCACGGGCACGACGGCTCGACAGCCGAAGAACGTGCCGGTCAGGTTCACCGCGATGACGGCCTCCCACTTTGGCGTGGTGAAGTGCTCGATGGGTGCGGCGTTGGCGACTCCCGCGTTGTTGACGAGCACGTCCACGCTTCCGAATGCGTTGACCGATGCCGCGACCGCCGCCGCCCAGTCCTCTTCGCTCGTCACATCGAGGTGCACGAACAACGCTCCCTCACCGAGCTCTGCAGCGAGCGCCGAGCCCTCGGCATCGAGGATGTCGGCGACCACCACGTGCGCCCCCGCGTCGTGGAGCGCCCGCACGTAGGCCTCACCGATGCCTCGCGCGCCGCCGGTCACGAGCGCCGTGCGCCCGGTGAGGTCGAGCTTCACGAGGCGACTCGAATGACGACCCGGCCTGCGGCGCTGCCCGCGCCCAAACGGTCGAAGGCTCGCGGCGCGTCGGCGAATTCCACGACCGAGTCGACCCCGGGCGTGATCGCACCCCGCTCGAACAGATTCATGAGTTCGGTGTGTGCGACCGAGACCAGCTCGGGTCTCTGCTCCTGGTAGGTCGCCCAGTAGAGCCCGATCAGGTCGTAGTTCTTCACGAGGAGGTGGCTCGACGACATCGTCTGCATCTCGCCACCCGCGAAGCCCACGACGATGATGCGGCCCTCGAAGGCAATACAGCGCGTCGAGGCGACAAAGGCCGGGCCGCCTACCGGGTCGAAGACGATGTCGGCCCCGTGCCCGCCGGTGATCTCTTTGACACGCGCCGCGATGTCGTCTCCGCCTCGGCGAAGGATGAACTCCGCTCCCGAAGCCCGGGCGGCATCCGCCTTGCGCTCGTCGCCGGTGACTCCAATCACCCGAGCGCCTGCGGCGACCGCGACCTGGACGGCGGCGGCCCCGACTCCCCCGGCGGCCGCGTGCACGAGAACCCAGTCGCCACGCTTGATTCGTGCGCGGTGGTGCAGACCGAACCAGGCGGTTTGGTAGGCGACGAGGATTCCGGATGCCGCGGCATCCGCCAACCCGTCAGGAATCCGCTGGACAGCCGCTGCGGCAACGACGGCATACTCGGCCAGCATCCCGATTCCCGCGGCGACGACGCGATCCCCGACCGCGAGGCCGTCGACACCCTCGCCGAGGGCGGCGACAACACCAGAGGCCTCGACTCCGGGGATGAACGGGAGTTCGGGCCTGACCTGGTACTTGCCCCGCACCAGCAGCACATCGGCGAAGTTCACCGACACCGCGGCGACACTGATGAGCACCGTGCCTGGCCCGGGTGAGGGAGCATGCACCTCTTCGAGCTCCAGCGCGTCGGCTGGCTCGCCGAGGGTCGTGACGCGCCACGCGCGCATGGTCGGGGATTCAGACATCGGTCCTCCGGATGCTGGTGAGAAAGAGTTCGGTGAGCTGCCCGGCGACCTGGGCCTCGTTGTCGGGCCCCGCAGGCGAATACCAGTGCGAGAGGTAGTGCACATCACTGAAGAAATGTGCGGCGAGCATCGCGAGCGGAATGTCGGTGCGGTAGATGCCCTCCCTCTGACCCTGCGCGATCACCCCCGCGAACGCGTCGTGATACTCGCGGCGACGACTCGTCACTTCCTGCTGGCGCGCGGGCGCGAGCATGTGGGCACTGCGGAAGAACACCGTGCCGCCCTCGATCTCATCGATCGAAGTCAGCAGCACATCGACACAGATCTCGTGCAACATCTCGTCGGTGGCACCGCCCCGCGCGATCCGCTCGTCGAGCCGCGACTTCTGCAGCGACAGCAGGCGGTCGTAAATGCCGAAGAGCAGATCGTCCTTCGACTCGAAGTAGTGGTACATCGCGCCCTTGGTGACGCCGGCCGCCTCGACGATCTGCTGCACGCTCGTGTTCGCGTAACCCTGCGTCGCAAAGAGCCCCACCGCGGCGCGCGTCACCCGATCGGCGACCTGCGAATCCTTCATAGGAACGACCGGATGCTGGCGCCGCCGTCGATCGTGATCGTCTGGCCGGTGATCCACGCCGCGTCGTCCGACAGCAGGAACGAAACGGGGCCCGCGACGTCCTGCGGTTCGCCGAGACGCTTCAACGGGTACCCGGCGGATGCCTCGGCCTCGCGCCCCTCGTAGAGAGCGCGCGCGAAGACGGTCTTGATGACGGCCGGCGCGACCGCATTCACGCGGATGCCCGGGGCGAGTTCGTCGGCCAACTGAACAGTGAGGTTGATCAGCGCGGCCTTGGAAATGCCGTAAAAGGCGATCCCCGGGCTTGCACCGAGACCTGCGACCGATGCGATGTTGACGATCGACCGAGAGAGCCCCGACTGAAGCGCCGCCCGCGTCCACTCCAGGGCCGCCAACACGTTGACCTCGAGAATCTTGCGCGCGGCATCCGCGTCGACATCGATCACGGGGCCATAGACGGGGTTGATGCCCGTGTTGTTGACCAGATGGTCGAGGCGCCCGTGGCGCTCGGCGATGTGGCTGAAGACCGCCGCGCGGTGCTCCGCGTCGTCGGCGCGGCCGGCCACAGCGGTCGCCGCACCGCCCAATTGCGCGAGCGCAGCGTCGAGACCCTCTTGCCTGCGACCGGTGACCACGACGGACCCACCTTCGTCCACCAGGCACTGGGCAATGGCGAGTCCGATCCCACGACTGGCACCGGTGACGAGAGAGACCGTGCCCTCAAATCGACGTGCTGAATCCTGCATGGCGCCTCCTCGCGCGGGCATACCGGCCGGTCGGTTTTGCAGAACGATAGCATGCGTCCGATCGACCTAGCCATTGTGAGACTGAGTCCTATAGAACACGGCATCCAGTTCCACTACAATCGACCCTGCACCCCCACCGCCCCAAGGAGCACCGCCATGACCGACTTCCACGCACGCCCCGGTCAAGGTGTCGAAGGCTACGACGTCACGGGACGCCTGGGCACCGACTATTACGCCGTCTTCGCCGACATCCCTGGCGAAGACCGCGCGGTCTGGGAACGCGCGCAGGGGTTCATCGATGAGGTCGGAACCCGCATGCAAGAGGCGTGGGACACCGGTGCATACCCGATCGACATCGCGACACGCCTGGGCGAACTCGATCTCCTCAATGACGGCATCGAGCACCCGGCGCTCACCCGGTTCTCTCCGCTGGCCGCGGGACTGGTGAACATGGAGGTTTCGCGCGGCGACGGCTCGCTTGGCACCGTAGTGGCCGTCCAGGGCGGCTTGGCGCTTCGCACACTCGCCCTGTTCGGCAGCCCCGAGCAGCAGGACACCTGGCTCGCGAAGGTCGCCCGCTCGGAAGTTCTCGCCTCGTTCGCCCTCACCGAGCCCGACCACGGATCAGATTCGGTCTCGCTCGAGACTTCGGCCCGGCGCGACGGCGACGAGTGGGTGCTGAACGGCGCGAAGAAGTGGATCGGCAACGGAGCCTCCGGAGGAATCACGTTCGTCTGGGCGCGCGTGGATGACGAAGGTGCCGACGTGCATGGCTCTGTCCGTTGCTTCCTCGTCGAACAAGGGCGCGTCGGGTATGTCGGCACCGTGATCGCGGGCAAAGCCTCGCTCCGAGGCATCCATCAAGCACACATCACCCTCGATGACGTGCGCGTGCCGCTCGACGCGGTACTGCCGGGAACGAAGAGCTTCAAGGATGCCTCGACCGTCCTGTACTCAACCCGCTCAGGTGTTGCGTGGTCGGCACTCGGTCACGCCACCGCCTGCTACGAAGCCGCCCTGCAGTACTCCCAGCAGCGAGTGCAGTTCGGCCGGCCGCTCGCGAAGTTCCAGATGGTGCAGGAGCGCTTGGCGAACATGCTCGAGGACCTCACCGCCATGCAGTTGTACTGCCGGTGGATGGCCGACCTCGAGACCGCAGGCGAGCTTCGCCCCACGCAGGCATCACTCGCGAAGTACCACAACACCCGCGCCGCACGCCGGATCGCCTCCACCGCCCGTGACATGCTCGGCGGCAACGGCATCCTGCTCGAGAACGGCGTCATGCAGCACATGGTCGACATCGAGGCGATCCACACGTATGAGGGCACCGAGTCCGTGCAGGCGCTGCTGATCGGCCGCGACATCACCGGCATGAGCGCCTTCGTGTAGCTCGTAGGGCGTGCTCGCGCAAGCCCTCCGACCAATCTCGGTGACAGCCCGTAGCGTGATCCCATGGGATTGTTCAGCAACGAACCGCGGCGCGTGCAGCTTGATGTACCGCCGATGGATCTACGGCCTACACACGCACCATGGAGCCTCTGGGCCGATGGCTTCGGGCGTCTGGGCATTCGTGCGATTCAGATCATCGTCGTGGTCGCGGTCGCCGCGGGCATCATCTGGGGCATCCAGCAGCTGACCCTTGTGACCATCCCCTTGGTGATCGCGCTGATTCTGGCGTGCGCGTTCCATCCGGTGATGAGTTGGATGCGGCGGCGCGGTGTCCCCTCGGTACTGGCAACCGTCATCACCCTGCTCACGATCGTCGTCATCCTCGGCGCGCTCAGCTGGTTGATCGTCTGGGCGGTGCGCGATCAATGGGATGAGCTCTACGCACAAGCGGAGCAGGGCTTCCAGGATGTGCTCGCCTGGGTGCAGACCTTGCCGTTCGAGTTCGTACAGCCCGATCAGATCGATGAACTCGTCGCGAGTGTGACCGACTTCCTCACCAGCGCACAGTTCGGGTCAGGGGCTCTGGCCGGCGTGGGCGCGGTAGCGAGCTTTGTCACCGGCTTCGTGCTGATGGTGACGATTCTGTTCTTCTTCCTGAAGGACGGACCCCAGATGTGGGAGTTCATGCTTCGCCCCTTCCGCGGCGACCACTACGCACGCGCCCGTCGCATCGGCGACAAGACCACCACGGTGCTCGGGTCGTACGTGCGGGGCACCGCCACGGTCGCCGCGGTAGACGCGATCGGCATCCTGATCGGTCTGCTCATCCTTCAGGTGCCGCTGGCGGTTCCTCTCGCAGTGCTGGTGTTCTTGCTCGCGTTCATCCCGATCGTGGGTGCCACCGTGGCCGGCATTCTCGCTGCACTCGTAGCGCTCGTGGCCAACGGGCCGGTCGTCGCCCTCATCGTGGTCGGCGTCGTCGTGTTGGTCAACCAGCTCGAGGGCAACTTCCTCCAGCCGGTGCTCATGGGTCGATCGATGAAGCTGCACCCGTTCGTGATCCTGGTCGCCTTGACCGTCGGCACTGTGCTCGGCGGCATCGTCGGGGCGATCCTCGCGGTACCGATCACCGCCGCGGTGTGGGGAGCAATCCAGGTGTGGGACGGTGAGGATCTGCCCGCGCGCTGGGCGCGACCGAAGGTCACCGCACCTATCCCGAACTGATGGTTTCGCGGGCAGGATAGGACCCATGCCGTACGAGATCCCCGCGCCGATGCTGGCGAAGTCTGTGCCCGAGATTCCTGATCCCGCCAAGACACCAGGAGGCCTCAGCTTTGAGCCGAAGTGGGACGGCTTCCGCGGCCTCGTGTCGTGGGACGGCGAGACCGTCGAGATCGGTTCGCGCGGCGCGAAGCCGCTCACGCGCTACTTTCCCGAGCTCGTCGAGGCGTTCTCGCGCCTCCTCCCCGAGCCGTGCCTCATCGACGGCGAGGTCGTCGTCCCGAAGGGTGACCGAGGTGCGCAGCGGCTGGACTGGGATTCGCTCACCCAGCGCATCCACCCCGCGGCATCCCGCGTGAAGATGCTCTCCGAGACAACTCCCGCGATGTTCATCGCCTTTGACCTGCTGGCCCGCGGCGACCGCGACCTGCAGGGTGAGTCGTTCGCCGCGCGCCGCGCGCAGTTGGTCGACCTGCTCGGTGGGCTGCCGCATCCGGTGCATGTTACGCGCACCACCGAAGACCCCGACCTCGCGCGTCGCTGGCTGGACGAGTTCGAAGGCGCGGGTTTGGACGGTGTGATCGCGAAGCCCCTCGCGCAGCCGTACGCACCGAACAAGCGGTCGATGTTCAAAATCAAGCACGCGCGCACGGCCGACGTCGTGGCCCTCGGCTACCGCGTCCACAAATCGGGCCAGGGCGTCGGCTCGCTGTTGGTCGGGCTTTACGTCGACGGTGAGTTGCACAACGTCGGTGCGGTGTCGGCCTGGACCGACAAGCGTCGCCTCGAACTCGTCGACGAGCTCGCCCCGCTCGTTCAGACCGACGAGTCGGGTGAAGCACTCACCGGCGAGGGCGAGAAGTCACGCTTCTCCGCGGCCGGTCGCGATTCATCGTTCGTCAAGCTTCGCCCCGAGTTGGTGCTCGAGGTCAAATACGACCAACTCGAGGGGTGGCGGTTCCGCCACACCGTGCAGTTCGCACGCTGGCGTCCCGACCGTGACCCGGCCTCGTGCACCTTCGATCAACTCGAATCGGTGTCGGCCTTCGACGTCGGGGCCGTGCTGGAGTAGCGAGCGAGCATCGAGACGAGCGCGACAGATACGCTCAGTCCCAGTTCTCGGGGTTGATGCGGCTCGGTTGCACGCGCGGGGGCTCGCCCGGCATTTTCGGGAAGTCGGGCGGGAACGACAGCTCACCGAGCCCGTTGTCGAGGTCGCGCTGCCACCATTCCAGCAGGGTGTCGATGCGGCTGGGCTTCTCGAGCAGCGAGGCCCACGGGTCTCCGACATCGGCCAGTCGCTGTGGTGCATCACGGACGGTGAAGGCCGCCGGGTCGACGCCCCCGGCAAGCTCGTCCCACGTGATCGGCATCGACACTGTCGCTCCCGGCAAAGCGCGTGGACTGTAGGCCCCCGCCATCGTCCGGTCGCGGTTGGCCTGGTTGAAGTCGATGAAGATGCGCTCGCCGCGCTCTTCTTTCCACCAGTTCATGGTGACTTTGTCGGGCATGCGCCGCTCGAGCTCTCGACCCGCGGCGATGACCGCATGCCGCACGTCGAGAAACTCGTGGGTCGGTTCGATCGGGCAGAACACGTGAAGCCCCCGGTTGCCGCTGGTCTTGATGAATGCCGTCAATCCGGCTTCTTCGAGCACCTCGCGGAGCGCCGGTGCGACGGCCGCAGCATCCGCAAAATCCGTCCCCGGTTGCGGGTCGAGGTCGATGCGCAGTTCGACCGGGTTGTCGGTGTTGTCCGTCAGCGACGCCCACGGGTGAAACACGACGGTGTTCATCTGGGCGGCCCACACCACCGCGGCAGGTTCGGTGAGGACGATTTGCGGATGCTTCCGCCCGCTGTTGTACGCCACTGTCACGGTTTCGATGAACCCCGGTGCGCCCTTCGGCGGGTTCTTCGAGTAGAAGCGCTCTCCGTCGACACCCTCGGGGAATCGCTCGAGCGACACCGGACGATCTCCATTGGCGCTGAGGAACGGGGTCGAGACCGCGATCAAGTACTCGGCGAGTTCGTGCTTGGTGATGCCGAGCTCGGGCCACAGCACGCGGTTCGGGCTGGACAGCCCCACCTCACGGTCGCCGTGGGGGCCGGGAACAGTCAAGGTGATGCGTTCGCTCGCCATGCACCGACCCTAGCGGGGCGTCCCGCACGAGCGGGAAGCGGTGCCGACGCAATAACCTGAGCCCGTGAGCACACCCACAACTGACGGCACGGCAACCATCACCGCGTGGTGGTCACTCGAACCCGAGGCGGTCATGGTCGAGCTCGGCACCGACGCGGAACGAGGCCTCACGTCGGCCGACGCGGTGCAGCGGCTCGCCGCATCCGGCCCCAATGCCCTCGTGAGTGCCCCGCCGCCGAGCGCGATCAAGATCGCCCTCGGTCAACTCGCCGAACTCATGACCCTGATGCTCATTGCTGTCGCCGTCGTCTCACTGCTGATCGGACAGATCTCCACGGCGATCATCGTGGCAGTTCTGGTCGGCTTCAACGTTCTGCAGGGCACACGCCAAGAGCTCAAAGCGCGTCGCAGCGTCGACGCGCTTTCGAAGCTGCAGACTCCGCACGCACGCGTCGTCCGCAACGGGGCGATCGAGCTCGTCGATGCGACCGCTCTCGTGGTGGGTGACATCGTCGATCTCGAAGCGGGCGATCTGGTGCCCGCGGATGGGCGAATCATCCGCTCTGCCACACTCGAGACGCAGGAGTCGGCGCTGACCGGTGAATCGCTTCCCATCGAGAAGGGACGCGCGGCCAATGGTCCCTCGACCGCGCTCGCCGACCGCACCGCAATGCTCTTCCAGAACACGTCGGTCACCCGCGGCACGGCGCGCATGGTCATCGTCGAGACCGGGATGCGCACCGAGGTCGGCCGAATCGCGACCCTGCTGTCGTCGGTGAAGAACTCGCGTTCACCGCTGCAGCGCGAACTCGATGGGCTCACGCGGGTGATCGGAATCGTTGCGTGGATCGCGGTGGCGATCATCGTCGTCATCGGTGCCGTGCGTGGGCAAGAGCTCGACGAACTGATGTTCTTGGCCACGGCTGTGGCGATCTCGGCGATTCCGACCGGCCTTCCCACCTTCGTGCAGAGCCTGCTGTCGTGGGGTGCGACACAGCTCGCGAAGGAGAAAGCGATCGTCGCAAGCCTCGCCGACGTCGAGACTCTCGGCGCCACGAGTGCCATCTGTTCCGACAAGACCGGCACCCTCACGCTCAACGAGATGACCGCGCGCACCGTGTGGCTCGGCGGTAGCAGGTACCAAGTGACCGGTGGCGGCTATTCCTTTGATGGGAAGGTCCTCGCCGCCGCGGGTGAGCCGATCGAGGCGACCCGAATCGGGTTGGCCGTCTCGCTCCCCAACGACGCGACCGTGTCGGCGGAGGGCGCCGTCGTCGGCGACCCGACGGAAGCTGCGCTCATTGTGCTCGCGGCCAAGTTCGGAGTCGACGCCGATGCGACACGCCGCGATCACCCGCGCATCGCGGAAGTGCCGTTCGACTCCGAGTACAAGTTCATGGCAACCTTTCACCACCTCGTCGTCGATGGCGAGACGCGCCTCATGGCGTTCGTCAAGGGCGCCCCCGACATCATCATCGGTCGGTGCGCCACCCGCTACGGCTTCGACGGCACGACGACTCCGATCGATACCGCGGAGGTCACCGAGGTGCTCGAGTCGATGAGCTCGAGCGGTCTGCGCACCCTCGCGATCGCCGCCCGCTTCATCGACCTGGCCGACGAAGCGGCCGTCCTCGCCGACCCGATGGCCTTCGTGGCTGACCTCGACCTCATCGGGGTCGTCGGCATCGTCGATCCACTGCGTCCTTCGTCGAAGGTCGCAGTCGATATCGCACAGCGCGCGGGAATCGAGGTGCGCATGATCACGGGTGACCACGCGGTGACCGCCGGCGCGATCGGTAAAGAGCTCGGGCTCGGCACAGGGGCGATCAGCGGCGCTGACCTGCAGAAGCTCGACGACACCGAGCTGCTGAACGGCGTTCCTGATCTGCACGTCTTCGGCCGCGTCACACCGCAAGACAAGCTTCGGCTCGTGCAGTTGCTGCAGTCCCAGGGCGAGATCGTGGCGATGACCGGAGACGCGGTCAACGACGCTGCGGCCATCAAACAGGCGGATGTCGGCGTCGCGATGGGCTCGGGCTCTGAGGTCACCAAGCAGGCGGCGAAGCTCGTGCTCACCGACGACAACTTCGCAACCCTCGTCCGCGCAGTGGAGCTGGGTCGGGCGGTCTACGACAAGATCACGTCCTACTTGCGATTCCAGATGTCGCAGCTCGTGTCGCTGTTGCTCTTGTTTCTCGCCGCATCCGCCTTCGCGATCGCCGACGGGGTCGCGCTCTTCCCGGGGATGGTGCTGTTCCTCAACTTCTTCGTGACCCTCTTCGCGGTGCTGGCCATCGCTGCGGATGCCACTCCGCCGGGAATCATGGATCGTCCGCCGCGCGACCCCAAGCTCGGCGTCGCGCACGCAGGCGCCCTGGCCGAATGGATGTTGTACGGCGCCGCGATCTTCGTCGCATCGTGGATACCACTCGTCTGGGGTCCCGATGAACCCAGCGCTTCCGAACCCTCGCATGCCATGACGATGACCTACGTCGTCGTCGGCCTCGGCACCGTCATCAGTGCGGTTCTCATGCGGCGCTCGCCCGAGACGGGTCTCGCCGCGCCGATCGCCGCCGTGGCGAAGATGCTCGTCTGGCCGGTGATCATCATCGTGCTCTCGACCGAGATCTCGTTCCTGCAGAACGTCGTCGGTGCGACGTCACTCACAGGCTCGGAGTGGCTCGCCTGCCTAGGACTTCTGGTGCTCGTCACCGGCTTCATCGAGGGTCACAAGTGGATCCTGCGCCGCATCGACGCCGGCCGCGTGCGCTGACGAACGCCGCAGCTCAGGCCTCTTCGACCAACGCGAGGAGGGGTGCGAGATCTTCGCGCGACAGCTTGATCCACGGTCCGCGCGGGTCGACGAGAACACCGGTGATGCCTTCGTCCTTCGCCAGCGCCTTCGCCAACCGGTCACCGGTCATCGGCGCCGGCTGGTCGTTGCGGCCCATCGCGACGACCTCAAGCGGGTGCGTGTAGACCTCGAGGAACCGTGATCCGTCGCCGCTGCGCCCTTCGGCAACGCCGATGACCTTGCCGTCCTCGGACTTGTTGACGGCAACCCAGAACGGAACACGAGTGAGAGCTTCGGCAATGGCGGTCGCGGTTTCTGGCGTACGGTCGCCGGCGAGGAGCGTCTTGATGGTGAGCTCTTCGTCGAAGGTGGCCAGCATCTGCTCGATCAGCGCGCGCGAGAGGATGATGCGCGCGGGTGAGGATGCCGGGTCAATGGCGAGGCCATCGGCCGAGCCGGCCAGCACATTGCGCAGAATCACGAGCGAGGGCTGACCGAAGGCAGAGGTATCGGCATCGCCGTCAGCCCGGATACTTGCGGCCATCGCGGCTCCGCTGCTGTACGCAACGGCGAACTTCTTATCGCCGACGCCGACATGGGCGAGCGGTAGACCTTCGCCGGCCGCGAGCAGGGCACGGGCATCGCCCTTGACCCGCAGAAACAGGTGACCCTGCATCACCTGGCGCGCAGCATCCATCAGCTCTTGCGAAGTGGGGGAATCGCCCAGGCGTGCGAGGGTTTCGCGGAGCGGGACGTTGTCGCGGAGGCCCGGGATCGTCTCGGAGTCGCCCGAGACTTCGCGGCGGGATGCCTCGGCACGCGCCAGCGTGACGGGCGCCTGGGATCCGAGCCCCTGGTAGGACGAGACCGAGATGCCGACAGAAGCTTGAGCGGTCACATCGCGGATGTCGGGAACGACGATGTCGGGCTGAGGTTCGACGACAGCGTCGGACTCTGCGGGGGTTTCAGCGGGCGTGTCTTTGGGCCGGCGCGAGAAGAGTGCCATCCGTCGAGCCTAACCCGGGGCGCTGAGGCGGCCCCGGGATTACTCACAGCTTCCGGGCAGCTCTTTCCGGTCAGGCTTCCGGTTACAGCTTCTCAATCGGAGCGATCTTGATCAGAAGCTTCTTCGCACCGACTCTGTCGAAGCGCACGTGCGCGACGCGCTTGGCGCCCTCACCCGTGACGAGGTCGACCTTGCCCTCGCCGAAGTCGTCATGGCGGATGCGGTCGCCTGGCCCGAGCTCCATATCGCCGTTGTCGCGCACCTTGGCGGGGATCCGGTTGGCGAACTTCGAGATATCGCTGGACTCACGGCGCGGGAGCGGAACGAGATCGGCGCCGTAGCGCCCTGTGTTGCCACCGCCGCCGAAACCGCCGCTCGAGCCGGGCCCACCGCGGCGCGCGTTGAGCGCCCGCGACTGCGTGCCGCCGCGCGAGTTGACGTCGCCGGGCGACTGGCGCCAGTGCATGAGCTCGGTCGGAATCTCCTGCAGAAAGCGGCTCGGCATTGCGACGGTGACCTCGCCGAACTGGGCGCGGGTCATCGCGAGCGACAGATAGAGACGCTTGCGGGCACGCGTGACGCCGACGTAGAACAATCGACGCTCTTCCTGGGGACCGCCCGGCTCATTCGCCGAGATCCGGTGCGGAATGAGGTCTTCTTCGACGCCCGTCACGAAGACGGCGTCGTACTCGAGTCCCTTGGCGGTGTGCATCGTCATCAGTGACACCGAGCCTGATGCGTCTTCGAGATCATCGGCGTCCGAGACGAGCGCGACCTCGGTGAGGAAGTCCACGATCGTGCCCTCGGGGTTGTTTCGGGCGAACTCACGCGCGACGGCGACGAGCTCGTCGAGGTTCTCGACGCGCGCTTCGTCTTGCGGGTCGCGGCTCGCGCGCAGCGCATCGGTGTACCCCGTCTTTGACAGCAGCAACTGCAGTCCGTCGGCGACGGCCGTGGGCGGGGGCAGTTCTCCGGTGGACGGGACCATGAGGGCGGATGCCTCTGCCAGGACCGCATCGAGATGCGCGATACCTGCCTGGATCTTGGGCCCGACCCCGAGCGCCGAGGCGTTCGCGAGAGCGTCGCGGAACGTGATGCCTTCGTCGGCCGCGTACCGGGCGATCGCGGTTTCGGTCACGTCGCCGATGCCGCGCCGCGGCTTGTTGAGGATGCGACGGACCGCCATCTCATCGGCCGGGTTCGCCACCGCGACGAGGTACGCCAGCGCGTCCTTGATCTCGGCGCGCTCGTAGAACTTCGTGCCGCCCATGATCTTGTACGGCACCGCCGAGCGGATGAAGATCTCTTCGAGCGCCCTGGACTGCGAGTTCGTGCGGTAGAAAACCGCCATCTGCGAGTAATCGATGCCGGCCTTGCGCAGCGCCTCGGTCTCGTCGGCGACGAACTGGGCCTCATCGTGCTGCGAGTACCCGGTGAAGCCGATGATCTTCTCACCCTCGCCGACGTCAGTCCACAGCTTCTTGTCTTTGCGGTCGAAGTTGTGGCTGATCACGGCGTTGGCCGCGTTCAAGATGTTCTGGGTCGACCGGTAGTTCTGCTCGAGGAGCACGACCTTCGCGCCCGGGTAGTCGCGCTCGAACTCGGTGATGTTGCGGATGTCGGCGCCGCGGAACGCATAAATCGACTGGTCGGAGTCACCGACGACCGTGAGCGACGCGCCGTCTTCGGCGTCAGGCTCGGCGTCGAAGATCATCATTCCGCCGCCGCCCGCCATGGGCGGAGCGTCCGATCCGGGCGGCCGTGTGAGCTCGCGGATCAACGCGTACTGCGCGTGGTTGGTGTCTTGGTACTCATCGACGAGGATGTGGCGGAACCGCCGGCGATACGAGTCCGCCACCTGCGGGAACGCGCGGAAGAGATAGACGACCTGACCGATCAGGTCATCGAAATCGAAGGCGTTCGCCTTCTGCAGCGAGCGCTGATAGTCGGCGAAGAGCTCGACGAAGATGCGCTCGGCGGGATCGGTCATGTTCGCCGAACGGGCGTAGGACTCGGCATCCGCCAGCTCGTTCTTGAGCTTCGAAATGCGGCTCATCACCCCCGACGGGGTCATGCCGTAGGTGTCGGCCTCGTGCTCTTTGACAAGGCGCTTGATCAGCGCGCGCGAGTCACCCGAGTCGTAGATCGTGAACGACTTCGTGAAGCCGAACTGCTCGGCCTCGCGGCGGAGGATCCGCACGCACGCGGAGTGGAAGGTCGAAATCCACATGCCCTGCGCCCGGTCGCCGATCAGCTGCGACACACGCTCTCGCATCTCGCCGGCGGCCTTGTTGGTGAACGTGATCGCGAGGATCTGGCTCGGCCACGCGTCTTTCGTCCGTAGCAGGCTGGCGACTCGGCGGGTAAGCACGCTGGTCTTGCCCGACCCTGCGCCGGCGACGATGAGCAACGCCTGCCCGCGGAAAGTCACGGCGTCGCGCTGGGGGCGATTGAGCCCTTCGAGCAGGTCTTCGTCGGGGCGCACGCCCGCCTGCTGCGGCCCGCCTGCGGGCACGACGATATAGGGCTGATTCGCATCGGTCATGGCCCGTCAAGTCTAGGCGCGTGCACCGACAGGGGTGACTAGAGCAGTCGGCGCTCGGACGCCCACGCGGTGAGCTCGTACCGCGACGACAATTGCAGCTTGCGCAGCACCGCTGAGACGTGAGTTTCGACGGTCTTGGTCGAGATGAACAGCTCGGACGCGACCTCTTTGTACGCGTAGCCGCGGGCGATCAGACGCATGACCTCTTGCTCTCGGCTCGAGAGTCGGTCGAGCTCGTCGGTCGTCGTCGCGGTTTCGCCGGCGACCGCGCCGAAAGCGTCGAGCACAAAGCCGGCGAGACGCGGCGAGAAGACAGCATCCCCTCCGGCAACTGCGTGCACAGCCCTGCTCACCTCGGCCCCCGAGGACCCCTTCGTGATGTAGCCGCGGGCGCCGGCGCGGATGACGCGGACGACGTCTTCGGCGGCATCCGAGACGCTCAGAGCGAGGAACCGGGTCTGCGGCGCGAGCGGTGTCGCGCGACGGAGGACTGCTTCGCCTCCGCTCGCGTCGGGGATGCCTGCATCTGCCGCGCCGGGTAGATGCACGTCGAGCAGCACGACGTCGGGTTGCGTGTCGGTGATGATCGCCACGGCGGAGGCGACGTCGGATGCCTCGCCCACCACCTGCACCGACGCATCGAGGTCGGCCCGCAACCCGGAACGAAAAATCGAGTGGTCGTCGACGATCACCACTCGCAGTGAGTCACCCACGTCGTGCCTCCTCCCGATCGAGGTGGAGATGGATCTCGGTGCCGACCCCGCCCGCGCCCACCTTGACCGACGCCGATCCGCCCGCACGGCGCAGTCGACCGATGACCGACTCGCGCACTCCCAGTCGGTCGCCGGGCACGGTGTCGAGCGCGAATCCTGGGCCGCGGTCACGGACGAACACGTCGACTCCTATTGCGGTGCCCTCGATGTAGACCGACACCTCGCCGCCCGCGTGGCGCGCGGCGTTGAGCATCGCCTCGCGCGCGGCGGCCGCGACATCGCCGCTCGCTCGCTCGGTCGACAGCCCTGCCGAGACGACCTCGATGCGCACCGGGTAGTCGAGTTCGAGTGCGCCCGCGTAATCGCGGAGGTCGGTGGGCAGGTCGCTATCGGCCGGGCTGTCGCCGTCGTAGAGCCACGCACGGAGTTCGCGCTCTTGGGCCCGCGCAATGCGCGCGACCTCGCTCGAAGACTCGGAGCGGTTCTGAATCAGCGCGAGTGTCTGCAGCACCGAGTCGTGCAGGTGTGCGGCCATCTCGGATCGCTGTTCTTCGCGAATGCGGGCCACGCGCTCACCCGAGAGCGCCCGCCACTTCGCGATGAGGGTCGAGGAGTAAACGGCGGCGATGCCGACGATGATCGCGATCGCGTAGACGAAGGCGACGAGGCCGGTCTGCTGCATCACTGCGAGCTGCATGACCACGAGAGCTGTGAGGATGCCGGTCACCGTCAACCGCACCGACAATTCGTGCCGTGGGCCACGCGAAGGGTCGCCACGGTCAGCGAAGGTCGCCCACATTCCGGCGGCCACGGCGAGCGCGCCGGTCAGTCCCACCCAGCCGAACCACTCCGACGTCGGGCTCATCACGGCGCCGAACGATGTCGCGTTCACGAACCAATAGGTCGTGACGGCCATGGCAACGCCCGACGTGCCGGTCAAGATCCAGGCCACCGGAACGCGGCGGGACTGAGCGGCCGGCCCGTCCGCCCACGGGGTGAAGACCCACATCCAGACGTAAAGCAGCACCCCGGCGCCCCCGAGCAGGCTCAGGAGCACGAAGATCGCGCGCACCGCGAGCGCACTCCACCCGAGGTGCGCCGCGAGGCCTTCGGCCGTTCCCGACACGGCGCACGCCCGCGGACGGCGCAGGGCCGGTCTTGTGCGCGCGGCAAACGCGGGTATCGAAGCCATGCGGCAATCCAATCACCCCGAGGTTCTTCCGCCACCCCTCGGACGCGAAGATCAGGGTCGGCTCAGGGGTTCACCCCATGGCGAGCGTGCCCGGGAAGAGCCGAGGATCGAAGCATGACCGATACCTCCACCTCTGCTCCCCCCGCAGACCCTGGCCCCGCGCCCACTCCGCCCCCTCGGCCGGGTGGGTGGGACCGCTTCTTCTCGTGGGTCACCGACCTGGGCATCGCCCGTGGCGACGGGTGGATCGGCGGAGTGTGCGCCGGTCTCGCTACGCGTCTGGGCATCGACCCGATCATCGTGCGCGGCATCTTCGTGGTAGCGGCGCTGTTCGGGCTGCCGATGTTCCTCGTCTACGCGATCGGCTGGGCACTGCTCCCCGACCTGTCGGGCCGTATTCATCTGCGCGAACTGATCGAGCGACGTTTCGATCCGGCGATGGTCGGCATCGGCATCCTGCTCATCATGGGCCTCTTCCCCGTGGGCCCATGGGCCTTCGCGGCCGTACCGTTCGGTTTCCTCGCGCCGGGCGGATGGATCGACGGCTCCGCGTGGAGTGTGCTCTCAACTTTGGCGGCCGTCGTCGTGATCGGCGGCATCATCTTTCTCATTGCGCGGTCGTCTTCGCGCCGCGCTGCATCGTCCGGGGTGTCTTCTGTGCCGGATCCAAGAATGGCTTCTGCGGATCCTGCGACCCTCGGCGACCCCGCGCTGAACGATTCGGGCGTCAGCGCGCCGGTGGACCCGACCCCGGGGGGCGCTCCGGCGTCGTTCGGCGTGGTCGGGTCCGCCGATACTTCGAGCTTTATCCCTCCTCCGGCGCAGCCGGCATCATCGGCGAGCGACAGCGAGATGGCCGCCTGGCGTGAGCAGCACGCCGCCTGGAAGGTGCAGGATGACGCGTGGCGTCGTCAGCAACAGGATGCTGAGCGTGCAGCCCGCGAGCAGGCCAGGGCCGAGCGGGCCGCAACGAGCGCGGTCTTCGCAGCGGAGGCCGCGGAACGTCGCCGCGTGCGGCGAGCATCGAACCCGCGGACGAGCTTCGGCTACGTCGTGTTGGTGATCGGAGCGGCGCTCGTGATCGGGGCTGGGGCCGCACTGTGGGCGTCGGCCGGCGGGCTTGAGGTGGGGTTGGCCGTGGCGGTCGGGCTCTTCACCGGCGCACTCGTCGTCGGGCTCTCGATGGTTCTTGCCGGGGCGTTCCGCCGGCGGACCGGCTTTCTCGCCTTCACCGCTGTAGCTCTGCTCTTCGCCGGCACCCTGACCGGAGCAGCCCCGATCATGCGCGGCATCGAGTTCGGGAGCACCTACGTTCACAACTACGAGCCGCAAAGCTTCACCCACCTGTGGGGCGACCTCTCGATCGACGTGGGCGACGTGGGCGGGACGCCCGAACCCATCGTTATCGAACAGCGCGGGACTTACACCTACATATCGATCACTCCCGGGGTGATCGTCGACCTCGAGGTGCTCGGCGGTGTCGATGTCGAGTGGGTTCGCATTGACAACATGACCGGCGAAATCAGCGACCAAGGCTGGTGGCGTGCGTCGACCACCGCTGGAGAATCGGGTGTCAGCGAGCGAATCAGCAATCGCCCGTCCGACTCAGGCCGTTCCCCGACTCGCCAGATAGTCGAGCTCACCCAGACATCGGGCCTCATCTACGTCCAGATCTACGAGAACTGATCGGAACCGCCATGACCTACGACGACACCGTCCTCCTCGAGCCGCCGGCCGAGGCATCCGCCCCTGATCCCTCCTCTATACCTGAGCCGCGCGTGCGCTGGGCAGGCGTCGCTTGGGGGCTCGTCTTCGCCGCGCTCGCCGGTGTGGGCCTGTGGGTGGTGACCACAGCGTCCGTCCGCGAAGCGATCCGCACGTGGATCCTCGAGTTCGACCCCGACACGGTCGCGCCCGGAGCAATCGTCGCGGCCGCAATCATCGTGGTCGGCCTTGTGCTGCTGATCGTCGGTGCCGTCGCGCTCGTGCGCCGCAAGGACCCGCGGGTCGTCTTCGAGTCGTGAGGTCTCACAGCGAGCGGATACACAGCTACTGACTGAGAGTATGAGTCCGTGCGCACACTGCTGAACATCATCTGGCTGATCCTCGCGGGGTTCTGGCTCTTTCTCGGCTACATCCTCGCGGGCGTGATCCTGTTCATCTTCATCATCACGATCCCCTGGTCGATCGCCGCATTCCGCACTGCGAACTACGTACTCTGGCCGTTCGGCCGCACGATCGTGCCGAAGCCGACAGCCGGCGTCGGCTCGTTCCTCGGCAACGTCATCTGGGTGATCTTCGCCGGGTGGTGGCTGGCCCTCGCCCACATCGCCTCGGGCATCGCGCTGTTCATCACGATCATCGGCATTCCGCTGGCGCTCGCCGACTTCAAGATGGTGCCGATCTCGCTCATGCCGCTCGGCAAAGACATCGTCTCGACCCGCCAGGGCGAATTCGACAAGACGCTCGGCAAGGGCTGACCTCAGTCAGGGGGCGACGGATGCCTCAGCGCCGCGACGCGGCAGCGCCAGCAGCACCCCGATGACGGTGAGCACCACGCCGAACACCGCCGCGAACCACGCGGTCTCGGCGGGGATCTCGAGGTAAGTGGTGATGCCGAGGATGCGCGCGAGACCCCACGGCAGCACGCCCACCTCGTCATTCCAGAGCGTGAGGGCCGGCTCCAGTCCGACGATTGCGACCACGGCGGCCGGCAGCGCGAGTCCCGCTCCGACGGCGGCGAGCACGAAGCCCCATCCCCGCCGCACTCCGACTTGCGCCGCCAGCGCCCAGCCCGCAGCGACGAAGACCCATAGGAAGAAGGCGAACGCGACCGCGATGTAGATCGTGCGGACCGCCGGGTTCGTCCAGAACGCGAACCAGTAACCGCCCGGTCCGGTGAAAGACAGTGCCGCGAGGGTGAGGATGCAGCGCAGCACGACCACCCCGCCGACGGCCGCGATGACCGGCCACGGCGAATGGCGGCCGACGAAGAACCGGACGACGAGGGCGAAGATCACCCATGCTCCGAGCACCACCGCAAGGTGCGTCCACGAGAGGAACGAGGTCTGCACGGCGCGGGTCGCGATCAACAGGGCAGCAGGCACTACGAGGAGCAGCCAGCGGTCGAGGGGAAGCATCCCGAGCGTCGACTCCCTCGCTCGCCACGGGCGTGTCGAGGCGATCCACGACACCCGAGCGGCGGCGGCACCCGGTCTCCGCACGAGACGAGTGCGGGCCGCCAGCATCCCGATCACCACCCACGCGAGGGCGAGCACGAGCAGGGCACGCGCCATCCACGCCATCGGAAGGTCACGCTCGGCGCGATCGACGCCGAGCTGTGCCGCGGTCAGATTCCAGGCCGGATGGTCGATGTCGCCCTCGTAGCGGTGGAGGTGGTCTTCCGCGAGCGCCACGTATGCGTCGCGCGACTCCTGCCACTGCATGTGCACCTCGGGCGAGCGAGTGTCGTGCCACTCCGCCTGACGCAGGAACATCTCACGGTAGGCCGAGAGCAGCCCGAGGGTATTCGCCTCGTACTCGAGTGCGCCGGTGAAGGCCTCCCGCATCGCGAGATCGCGCCAGGTCGAAGCATCCGTCCCTTCTACCAACTCGGTCATCCGCTCGGCGTCCGCGAGCGCCTCGCGGCCGAGCGCGATCGTCTCGTCGACGCGATCGCGCCCGATGACGGAGTAGAGCACGTCGAGCGTCGCGCTGTCGCCCGTCAGGATGTCCCACTCGAACAACCACATCTGCGGCGGCGGCTCGAGTCCGAGCGCGAACGCGCGCACCTCGGCGAACGGCTGCAGATAGAGACCCTGCGTGATCGCGTCCCGCGAAAGGGCCATCGCCTCGGCGATCGCGGTCACGGTGGCCGGGTCATCCGAAAAGTACTCCCGCGCCCAGTCGACGGTGGCCTGCCCGATGTCGGTCTCGGGGTCGCGGGCGATCGCTGCGGCGATCTGGGTGTTGAGTTCGGACAGCTGCCAGAAGCCCGCCTTGAGGTAGAGGATCATCGGCCCGGCACGCCACGGGCCGCCGTCCTGAGTCCAGGTCCAGACGCCCTCGATGTTCGGGTTCGCGGCGAGAAGTGTCTGCATCGCCCACTGGAACTCGGGTCCGAGATCGTTCGGGAACGCTCCGAGCGCCTCGAACTCACGCTTGCTCTGGAACTCCACGATCCGCCGCTGATCGCCGGTCTCGAGCGTGTTGTTCAGCGGCAGCCACGAGTAGTAGTCGCCGAGCGTGTACTTCGTCGAGACGATGAGGGCGGGCGAGTCGATGCCGTCGAGCACCTCGTGGTACGACTCGGAGTCGGTGTGCATGTCGCCCACCGCACCGATTCCGACGCTCCACGTGCGGAAGATCACTTCGCGACCGGATGCCTCGGCCTGCGCCGTATAGGTCTCGAGCATGGCCTGAACGGCCGCTGGTGTGCGCACCGCGATCGCGGAGTAGTAATCCCAGCCCGGCTCTTTGTAGATGTCGCCGCCCTCGCCGATGCGGATCAGGATGCCCGAGAGGCCGGGCTCGGCGGCGTAGAGCTCGTCAAGCCCCTGGGCGTAGACCTCCCACAGCTCGGGGTTCTCGGTGTCGAGCGACCCGAAGCGATCTGTGATCCACTCGTTCATCGTGGGCGTGAGCGTCGGCATGTCGGTGCGCAGGAAGACCTTGACGCCGAGTTCGGCGGCGCGGTCCCAGAAGGGTCCGAACGCCTCACGCAGCGCGAGGGCGCGGGCGACGTGCGAGTCGCCCGCGGGGTACACCGGACCCCCATCGACCTCGTCGAACGTCGTGTACTCGACGAATCCGGGCCATGCGACCGCGTTGGAGCCGTTCGCGATCGAGTGCGCGAGGAAGCTTTCCCAATCGCCGTATGCCGAGGCGAGGGCCGCCTCGTCGATGTACGGCGGCTCGGCGAGGTACACCTCCTCGAAGGCGCGGGAGACGTGCGAGTAGTCGGTGCCCGACTCCCACTGGCTCGGATCGGGGTCGACACCGACCGCGCCGAGATCGACCATCCGCAACGGCAGGCGGGAGGACGTCGTCGTGCCGATCAGGGACTCGATGGGGTTCCCCGCTCGAATCGCCGCCGCGAGATCGTACATACCCCGCACTGCACCCGCGTCGGTGAGCGATTCGATCGTCACCGCGGTGATGGCGCCTGTGACCCGGTAGATCTCTGAATCTTCGCCCGTTGTGCTCTCGACCGGGACGTCATCGATCGGTAGACCACCGACATCGACGGTGAGGGTTGCCTCCCCTGCACGCTCAGGAGCGTCGGCGACAGCATCCAACAGTTCATTGATCGCGAGGTCGAAGCGCGGTCCGACAGGTGCGTCGACCGCGCTGAACCGAGGCGGCGCGACTGCCTCCTCAACGATCGGAACCACCGGCGCGGACGGAGTCATCTGCTCGGTCGACTCCGTGCGAATGCCGAGGGCATCACCGACGGCGAGGCCCACACCCGCGCCGAGTGCGACCAGTACGAGCGCGATGACGACGGCGAGCGCACCCCGTCGCATCGCTATCGTCATCCGCTCACGCTAACCGATCCTGCCGAGAAGTCCCGAGGTAGCCTCTCGTTGTCCCCGCCGAGTGCACGGTAGCGCCGAGCGCACGGCCTACCCACCGCGGCCAAGCCGTGGACTCGCGGGCAAGTCGTGCACTCGGCGACAGACTCAGTGGATCAACTCGATCGACGCATCGAGCGGATCCCGACCCACAGGCCGAGAGCGGCAAGCACCACCGCGGCGACCCAGCCCCACAGCACCACGACGTTCGACAGGTCACCCGCGAACAGCGCACGTTCGGCCTGTACGACCCAGTTGATCGGGTTGACCGTCGAGACCGCGCGCATCCACGCAGGACCGTCGTCGAGAGGCAAAAGCATGCCCGACAGAATCAGCAGCGGAAAGATCAGCGTCTGCTGCACGCCCCAGAAGAGCCACTCTCGATCCTTCGTCGCCAGCGCGAGCGAGTACGACAGCGAGCCGAGCCCGACACCGAACACCGCAAGAAGCGCGAGCCCGATGACGAGCCCGGGAACGTTGATCGTGAAGCCGAAGGGCCAGGCGATCAACACGATGATGATCGCCTGCACGACGATCGGGGCGATCTCTTTGAGCGCTCTCCCGACCAGCAGGGACGAGCGCGAGAGCGGGGCAACCAGTGTGCGCTCGTGCGACCCGGTCATCATCTCGTACTGCAGGTTCGACCCCACGGCACCCGTGCCGAAGAGCACGATCATGACGAGCACGCCCGGGACGAACCACTGCAAGGTCTCGCCTACGGGCTGACCCGACGACCCGACGAGCAACGGCGCGAACAGCCCGAGAAAGACGAGCGGCTGCAGCAGGCTGAAGATCAGCGTGAACGGGTCGCGCACGACGGGTTTGAGCTCACGGGTGAGAACGTTCCAGGTGTCGCGGGCGGGGTTCGCGGTCACCGCGGTGTCGGGGGCGGGTGCTGTGGCGGTCATCGACGTGCTCCTGTCTTCTCAGTGGTATCGGTTGCGGCGGCGGATGCCTCGTCCGCCTCTTCTTCGATGGGCTCGCCCTCCCCCGCTTCGCGCAACGTGCGGCCGGTCAGTGCGAGGAACACGTCATCGAGGGTGGGCGGAACGCCCGTCGCCCGATCGACACGGAGGCCCGCAGCATCCAGCGCCCGCACTGCCCTCGGCAGCAATGCGTCGCCGTCGGGAGCCGTCACCGTTAGCGACGGTCCCTCCACGAGCACCTCGCGGTCGGTCAGGGTCTGCACTCTTGCGACCGCACGTTCGGCCTCGTCGGTCGAGCCGAAACCGAGGGTCAGCACGTCACCGGCGAGATTGGCCTTGAGCGCCGTGGCGGTGTCGTCAGCGATAACTCGGCCCTTGTCCATGACCATCACACGCTCCGCGTAGCGGTCGGCTTCTTCGAGGTAGTGCGTGGTGAGGAACACCGTCGTGCCGTGCTGGGCGCGCAGGTCGAGGATGTGCTGCCACAGGTTCGCCCGGCTCTGCGGGTCGAGACCGGTCGACGGCTCATCGAGGAAGATGAGCGGCGGCGCATGCATGAGCCCGAGTGCGATGTCGAGCCGACGCTTCTGCCCTCCCGAAAGCTGCTGCACAGCCCGTGTCGCAAAACCCGAGAGGTCGAGCGACTCGATGAGTTCATTCGCGCGCTGCTTCGAGGCAGCCTTGGACATTCCGTAGAACGCACCCTGACTGAGCAGTTCGTCCCGTGCGCGCTGCGCGAAGCTGCCACTCGTGAGCTGCCCGACGTACCCGATGCGCGCACGCACCTCGGCGGGACTGCGCAGGATGTCGAAGCCGACGACGCGAGCCGTGCCCTCGGTGGGCGGGATGAGAGTCGTCAGCATGCGCAGGCTCGTGGATTTGCCCGCGCCGTTCGGCCCGAGGAATGCCACGAGTTCGCCCCGCGCGACCTGGAAGGAGAGATCGGTGACCGCCTCGACGGTCTTCTTCTTGACTGAAAAGCGCTTGGTGAGCCCCTGCGCTTCGATGATTGTGTCGTTCGCCATGCACCGAGACTAGAAAGCAACGCGGACAGATTCCGTCCGCGTTCTGTGAGAATCTTTTGCCATGTCAGACACCACGACGCGAGCCCTTTCGCTGCTGAATCTGCTGCAAACGCACCGGCACTGGCCCGGTTCCGAACTCGCCGACCGTCTGGGTGTCACCGAACGCACCGTCCGCCGTGACGTCGAGCGCCTGCGTGACCTCGGGTACCGCATCGAGTCATCCCCCGGAGCGACCGGTGGGTACAGGCTCGAGGCGGGAAGCGCTGTGCCCCCGCTTCTCCTCACCGATGAGGAGGCCGTGGCAATGGCGATCGGGCTACGAGTCGCAGCATCCCAAAGACTCGTCGCTGGCCCCGAGACGACGATCACTGCGCTCGCGAAACTCGAACAAGTGCTTCCGGCGCCGCTTCGACGCAGGGTCAACGCGCTCGCCGAAACCGTCCAGCCAGCGGGGATGAACGCCGGTGCCGCGGTCTCGAGCGAGGTGCTCGGCGAACTCGCCCTAGCCTGCCGCGACCATGAACGTGTGCGCTTCACCTACACCGCGGCATCCGGCGAAGTGACCACCCGCAGGGTCGATCCGCACGCGCTCGCCCCCGCCGAGCGCCACTGGTACCTGCTCTGCTGGGATCTCGACAAACAGGACTGGCGCACCTTCCGGGTCGACCGACTGACCGGAGTTGAGCACACGCGTGTGCTCTTCGAGCCCCGGCCGCTCACCCCGGAAGAGATCGAGGAGTTCATCCTGGTCGCGCGGTCGTGGGTGCGACAGGCGGTCGAGGCGGACGCCGTGATGGACCTACCGTTTGACACCATGCGCGAGTTGTTCGGCCAGTGGGGCCAGGGCGCCACCGCCGAAGACGACGAACACACCCGGTGGCCCGTCGGCGGTGCCGACTTCCGCGAGACGATGTACGGACTGTCGTGGATCCCCGAGGGCGTCGAGTACACCACCGATCTCGCGGAACCCGCGCGTTCAGAGCTCCGTGAAGTACTTGGGCGGATGCTCCGCGCCCTCGACGCTCCGCACCCTCGCTCGAGGGTTCGACCCGGCGCTACTGTCGAGGCATGACCGACGATTCCCGCGCGATCCTTGCCCGTGTTGAAGCCGAGGAGCGCGAGCTTGTGCTCCCTCCGTTCGATATCTCGGATGCCTGGGTTCTGGGCTCGCGCCTGCGCGACGACGCCCTCGTGCGCGAGCTCCCCATCGTCATCGGCATCACCCTGGGAGAGGCGCGTGTCTTTCACACTGCACTGCCCGGGTCCAGCGCAGACAACGACGGATGGCTCGACCGCAAGACCCGCGTCGCGAAGCGCTTCGGACGCTCGTCGTATGGGGTCGGCCTGTCGTTCCGCGCGAAGGGCAGGGACTTCGACACGGACGCGCGCCTCGACACGAGTCTCTACGCGGCCCACGGCGGCGTCTTCCCGATCACGGTGCTCGGTGTGGGCATGGTCGGCACCGTGGGTGTATCTGGCCTACCTCAAGCAGAAGACCACGCGCTCGTCGTCGAACACCTCCGGGCGTGGCTGGACGGACTCGCGGGCGAGAACAGCTAGCGACGTATAGGTCAGTCTCGGCACTGTCAATCCCCTGCCGGGATCGCGATCGATCCGTTCTGCTGGAGGCATGACTGAAACAGTTGCGCACCTGATCGACCCTCGGACGAAGTACTACAGCGGCGAGTTCCCTATCGATTCGCAGACTCAGCCCGGGCTTACGACTGACACGGCGCCGAAGCCCGACCACGGGGAGGACTCCTACGTCGGCGCGGGGCGCCTGATCGGCCGGAAGGCACTCATCACGGGGGGCGACTCCGGCATCGGCCGAGCCGTCGCCATCGCCTTTGCCCGCGAGGGCGCCGACGTGGCGATCGCGCATCTCCCCGAAGAAGAAGCCGATGCTGCCGAAACTGTTCGTTTGATTGAGGATGCCGGCGTGAAAGCGATCTCCTTTGCCGGCGACGTCCGCGACGAAAAGTTCGCGACCCGCATCGTCGAGGACACAGCCGCGGGATTGGGTGGACTCGACCTCGTCGTCCTCAATGCGGCGTACCAAAAGAATCGCGAGGGGCTCGAGGCACTGCCCACCGACGAGATGGATCGGGTGTTCCAGACCAACCTCTACGGTCTGCTCTACACGGCGCGGGCGGCACGCCCACACCTGAAGCCCGGCGCATCGATCATCGTCACCGCATCCATTCAGGCTTTCGAACCCTCGCCTGGGTTGATCGACTACGCGATGACGAAGGCAGCCCAGGTCGCTTTCGTCAAGGCCATGGCCGACGAGCTGGGGCCAGAGGGAATCCGCGTGAACGCCGTCGCTCCGGGTCCGATCTGGACACCGCTGATTCCTGCGACCGACTTCGACGACGAGAAGCTGCGCACGTTCGGCTCAGACACACCGTTGGGTCGCGCAGGACAGCCGGCCGAACTCGCTGGCGCGTACGTGTATCTGGCCAGCGAAGATGCCTCGTATGTCACCGGCGCTGTCCTGCCGGTCACCGGCGGCCGGACGCTCTGAGGAGGGCATCATGACTGATCTCATCAAGGGCGACGAGCCGACCACGACACACGCAGCGTGGGGCTCGGGAAACCCACGGCTCCGTGTCACGAGCGAGCATGAGCGCTTCGAGCACGCGTTGACCCACGACTCGACACGCGTCGGTTCATCCAGCGAAAGCGATCTGCTCCTCGTCGGCGCCGAAGCCCACCACGCGACGATCGCTCATGACGGCCGTGACGAGTACGTCTTGACCCTCCACGGCGAGGGCGAGATGAACGCGCGCAGCGGTGACGCGGCGCAGGCTAAGGGGGATCGCACCGAGACGCTCCGCACGGGTGCGCACTTCACCGCGGGGCCGTGGACGCTGGTGTTCGCCCGAGACGAGTTCGCCGACCACGGTCGCGCGTACGGCGGGCGCGAGGGCGGCGAACTCGCCGACCAGCCCGCTCAAGAGGCTCGGCCCGACTATGCCGCCGTCGTCGATGAGGACGACGACGACCCGTCACGACTACTCGAGCCCACACAAGACTGATCGTCCGCTCTCACGAAGGAGTACTCCATGAACGTGCACAGAACCGAAGATCACCCCAACGAGCAACCGGACGCACCAACCGGTGGCGACGAGCTGACCGAGGAACAGCTGCAGGCCGACAACGAAGCTGAGGAAGAGACTCTGAAGACTCTCGACCCCGACTCCGCGCCGGCCTGAAACTGTCCGCGCGCCTTCGTCGTTAGCGCGACGAGGGCGTGCGGTTCTCGGCGCTCACCATCCACGCGTACTGCTCGAGCTTTTCGATGATCGCGTGCAGAATGTCAGCGCTCGTCGGGTCCTCCTCGTCGACGTCGTCGTGCACGCGGCGCATCGTGGCCACCGTGGCATCCAGGCGCGCCGTGATGAGATCCACGGTCTCAGACGTGTCGACCTCGCCCTGCGGGTACTCGGGCAGCGTCGTCGTGGTCGACACCGTGCCACTGCGGCCGTCCGGAATCGCGTGCAGCGCCCGCATCCGCTCAGCAACCGTGTCACTGAACTCGCGAGCCGCCTCGATGATCTCGTCGAGCTGACGGTGGGTGTCGCGGAAGTTGCGGCCGACGACGTTCCAGTGCGCCTGCTTGCCCTGCATCGACAGCTCGAGCAGGTCGACGAGCACCTCTTGCATGAGGTCACTCAGCTTCTTCGAGGCGACGAAACCGCGCTCGGCGTTCTGTCGGCGAGTCGTGCCGGCGCCGGTCGAGGCCGACGGCTTGCTCGTGCTCGTGGTGGACGACGTCTTCTTCGTGGGGGACTTCGTAGGGGACATTGTTCTTACCTCCGTGAGCGACGCTAGTTCGGATGCTTCGCCAGTGAAGGGGCCTTGACAACGACCCTCGGCTATGTCGACAGCGGAATGTGGTTGTTGCGCAAGGACTCATAGCGAAACCCTCGGTCACAGAGGTCGCTCTTTCGGATGCCTCGCCTAGCGTGGAGTCATCGCGGCGTTCCGGGTGGTCCCGGGCTCCAGTTCATACCTGGCAGCGGTGCGGGTTCGACTCCCGCCGTCGCGTCCACTTCCGGTAGGCCGCGATCCCAGTGTTTACGAGGGGTCGCGGCCCTTCGCGTTCACGCCGAAACCGGTTGTGCCAACGTTTGCCCACGTGGGGCTGCTGCTGCAGCAGATCCAGACGGGACGCGGTCGGCCGGCCATGAAGCTGACCGGCGCGCCTACCGGAGTTCATTGCTTTCGGGTTTCGGGCTGCGGCCGAGAGCGTCTCAGCCGTAGTGGTACCTCACCCCCCGGGCCGAGCCACATACCAGCAACGCGTATATGGCGAGATGCCCCATGATGATCGCCATGCCTACGGCCACGATCGGTATCGCGATGACTTTTCTTGCATTCATCCTTCGGTTCTGCCGCCATTGACGCGGTCCGTTCACGCGCCCTGAATGGTCGCGAAAATCACCAATGCGATGACGACGGCAAGCGAGCCGATGACGAACCATGCAGGCTCCCCGCAGATCTTCCGTCTGAGATGTGCTGGCCGACGTTCATCGTTCGGCGAAGGAGGATGAGGGGACATTGGCATCTTTGAGGTGGCTTTCGGGCTCGTCGTCTCGGTGCGTGCCAGGCAAGGCGCTTCGGCAGCGTCTAAACGTAAGAGCGCCATGCCGTCCCCCGATATCCGGCCGACGCGGCGGTTGATCCGATTTGCGCGAAGCGCGCACGCCCTCTCAGGTGCGGCGCTTAGCATGTCCGAATGCGATCACAGGCCGGCGAGATGTTCGGGAGCCATCGCGTCGCCTCGAGCCGCGACGTCGACCACGCCCGGCAGCTGCTCAGCGAGGTCTTCCTTCCGGTCGATTTCCCGTCAGCACGTACGTCGAGCACGTTCGAGATGCAGCTCAATGCGCTGAAGGTGGGCAAGCTCACCTGCGGGTACATGCGGTTTCGTGATGCGGTGCGCATCGAGACGGCGGAGGCCGAGAACTATCACATCGATATCCCGACTCGGGGGCGAGCGACGATGCGCGCGGGCCTGGGGGCACCGGTTCACGGCACCCAGCACACGGCGGGTGTCTTTATGCCGGGGCGGCCGGTCGAGATCGCCAGCGATGAGGCATTCGCGCAGCTCTCGCTCATGATCCCTCGCGACCACTTGCAGCTCGAGGTGCAGAATCTGCTCGGCCATGAGCTCTCCGGCCCGCTCGAGTTCGGGGGCGAGATCGATCTCATGGCGCCAGGCGCGCACACGATGATGCAGGCGCTGCGGATGATCGACGAGGCATCGCACCAGGCGGGCGGACTCCTCGCGCACCCCCTCGCCGCACAGCGGCTGGAGCAGGTCGTGATGCACAGTCTCCTCTTCGCGCAGCCGCACAACCACTCGGCTGCGCTGGCAGGTCCGTCGCGTGCCGCCGGCGTTCAGCCCGTCTCGCATGCGGTCGAACTCTTGCGCAGCGACCCCGCGCATCCGTGGACCGTAATGCAATTGGCAACACAGGTTTCGGTGAGCGTCCGCAGCTTGCAAGAAGGCTTCCGTCGGTCCCTGGATACGACGCCCATGGCATACCTGCGGCACCTCAGGCTCGAGAAGGTGCATGAGGATCTGATGACAGCGGCACCGGGCACCGTCAACGTGACCGAGGTGGCAGCCCGCTGGGGGTTCGCCCATCTCGGTAGGTTCGCGGCGGCCTACCGCCGCGAGTTCTCGGAGCGCCCGTCCGACACCCTGCGGATCGGGGAGCGCACCCACCAGGGCGACCAGCTGAACCTCCCCGAGCGGCCCGCGCATATCGACTCGATGTGGTCACCTCCGGCCGGCCTGGACGAGATGCTCGTAGACGAGGCGGACAGCGATCGCACCTTCACCGGCGGCTGATGCCACTCGCTTCACGTGTCGATGCTGAGCCACGGGTGCCGACTGTCAGTTCGTTCATGGCCCTTCCGGCCCGGCCCGCGAAGGGAGTATCTTGAAGCCGCAATCGGCGGAGACCGACGCAGCACTCCGTGCGAGTCTCATCACATCGGGGACGGGGGCCAGCATGGCCAAGAATCCGGAGAAGGCCAGCTATCGCCATCGGGGGCGGCTGACTCCGACGCGTCCCGCCTCGAACCTTGCCGAGCGGTGGACCCTCGTCGATGGGGTCGATGTCTTCTACCGCGAGTCTCCCGCCCACCTCGACGCTCCGGTGATGACCCACCTTCACGGTTTTGGCCTCTCCGGCCGGTACCTCCTGCCGACCGCCGAGCGTCTCGCCGACGAATTCCACACGTACGTTCCCGACCTACCGGGCTTTGGCCGCAGCGGAAAGCCGAAGGAATCGCTTGATGTTCCGGGGCTGGCGCACGCGGCGGCGAGGTTCCTCGACGACCGTGGGGTGGAGAAGACCACTCTGGTCGGCAACTCGATGGGCTGCCCCGTCATCCTCGAGTTCGCTCGCCGCTATCCCGAGCGCGTCCACCGCACCGTGCTTGTTTCGCCCGCGGGCGGGGTATTCAACCAGCCGCTCCGACGCGCCGTCGGACAGCTCGCCAAAGACGGAGGGCTGGAGCCCCGGAAGATGATCTCCGTCGCAACCCCGGACTATCTGCGCTTCGGTGTTCCCAGCACTTTCAAGATGTTCAAGGCGCTGACCGAGTACCCCTCACTGAAGAGGCTGCTCGAACTCCAGATTCCGACGCTCGTGGTCATCGGGGAACGGGACCCCCTGCTGCCCGGACCGGAACGGGTACAGGAAGTGGCAAACCAAACCGACAGTCACGTTCTCGTCGTGCTTCTCGAGGGTGCCGCACACGCGATCAACTTCAGCCACCCCGGTGAGCTTGCAAACGTCATCCGTCTTTTCATGCACGACAAGCCGATCCGTGACGACCCGCGCTTCCCCGATCACCGACGAGTCTTCGAAGTGCACCGCGGCAAACACCATCCGCCACCTCGGGACCCATAACCATCCCAGTGTCTTCAGGGGGTCACGGCCGCGGTGCTGCAGCCGGAACCATCTTGCGCATCACGGTCTTGCTCTTGCCGATGTGCCGCTCGAAGGTGAACCCCGCCTTCTCGAACATCGCACGCGTGCCGTTGTGCAGGAACGAAGATGACGTCCTTTTGCCGGGGAGGAGCTCGTTGGGGAAGGAGACCACTTCGCCGCCGCCGGCGTGGGCGATGAGGTCGAGTGCGCCATCCAGCGCTTCCCGCGCCACACCGGTACGCCGATGATCGCGGTCGACGAAGAAGCAGGTGATGCGCCACGGCGCCGGGTTGGTCTCGCCCGCGTCGTACTGCTTGCGGTGATAGATGCCGGGCAGTTCCTCCGGGGTCCCGTACTCACACCACGCGATCGCGGCGTCACCGTCGAAGACCAGAGCGGCGTGGGCAACGCCCTCGTCCACGAGGCGCTTCTTGAACGTCGGCCCGTCGTACTCGCTCTTGACGGTGCGTTCGGTGTCGGCATGAAAGTAGGAGCAGTAGCATCCGCCCCACACGCCGTTGTGCTTCTGCGCGAGCGCCAACCACGCCGGATAGGTTTCGGAAGTCAGCGGCCTGATCACGTGCGCCATCTCGTCTCCTCGCGTCGGTTCGTTCAGTCTGCCGACCGCCACAGACACCCGACAAGGGCGGGCGCTGACAGAGACGCGATAATCGTCGTATGTCTTCCTCTGCAGAACGCCAAACCAACCGGACCGCCTGGGCCGCATTCTGGGTCGGGCTCGCCGGCCTCGTCCTCATGCCCATCCCCCTCTTCATCGGTTTGATCCTCGGGGGCGGCCTTTCGATCGTCGCCGCAGTCCTCGCTGTGATCGCCCTCCTGAAGGGGCTCGCGCGGAGCGGCAAGGGCATCGCGCCCGTCGTCTTCGCTGCGATCTTCATTGCGCTCACGTGGGCGGGCATCTCCGTCGGCGGCGGCACCATCTGGTAGCGAGTCCCCTGCCCGCTGGCGACCTACGGCGCGGACCCTCCGGTGGTCGGCAGCGCCCACGCGGTGATCGTCACCGTCGACCCTTCGACGATGTCGTTCTCGATCGGCCACGACCCGCGCACCTCGCCGGCGGTCGCCGCGCCATACAGCGATCGGGCCACCAACGCGCCCGCGGTCGCGTTGGCGTCCCACCCGATGTTCGCGACGGCGGTGCCCTGCGCGGGGATCTCGATGCGGGTGGCGCCGGCATCCTGCGCCATGAAAGAACTGCCGCGCTCGATCGTGACATCCAGCGCGTTGCCGTTCTGGTCGGCGAACGCGAAGTCGGGGTAGCCCTCGATCACACACGGCTCGTCGGTGAAGTTCATCAACTGCACCGACTGCAGCCGGTGCCCGGTCGCGGCGTCGCTGCCGCCGAGCAGCAGCACCGCACGGTCGGGTGTGCACCAATCGGCGGTCGTCTCGATCGCTTCGGGCGCGACGGTGGGGACGGGCGTGCCGTCGGCGAGCGGGTTCGGAAGCGCGCCGTCTGCGGGGTCGACGCCTTCGGCGAGGGCGGATGCTTCGGCCGAAGCCACGCGCGCCGCGCGCATTCCGAACACAGCCGTCGCGAGCACCGCGGCGAGCGCGAGCACCGCGAGGAGGATCAGCCACAGGCGCGTCCTCGGCGCCGTCGAGTCGTTCGGGTTCCCGCGGGCGAACTTCGCCGCGATCAGGCCCGGCATCCAGCCGTACAGCAGCCCCCAATATGCTCCGACGGCTGCGAGGCGTCCGAGATCGCTCGACCACCCGATCCGGCCGATCGCCATGAACATGTCGACGAAGACCGAGGCATCGATCGCGAAGCCGACCGCAGCTCCCGCCGCAACGGTCGCGAGCCATGCGCGCCACAGGGCCGCCTGGCTCGTCGAGGTGGGCGTGAAGCGCGAGACCATAAGGTGCACCGCGGCCACGCTGAGGAATCCGACGATGATGAAGAGCACGGTCCATCCGGCCGGCCACGCCCAGACCGACAGCGGGATGGTTCCCGGGAGGATCACACCCTCCATCCCGCGCAACGTGGAGTTCCAGAGCAGGGCCGAACTCACCGCTCCGACCACGAGCCAGAGCAGACCTGCGCACGCGCTGACGATGAAGTGTGGGGGGATCTTCACCATCCCAACCTAGCCAACGCTCGCATCGCTCATCGACCCGGATCTATCGTGGTGCCATGCCACCCGCCCGCGTCGCTCCCGTGATCTGGTGGGGCGTCGTGGCGATGGTTCTCGTCTCGATCGCTCTGGCACCGCTCATCACGGTCGGGTGGTGCTTCGATGCAGTCGAGGGCGGCACGTCGGAGTGCGGGTCTTCGCAGCGGTCCGTTCTGGGTGTCGACTCCTCGCTGTGGCTCTGGCTCGCTGCGCTGGCCGTGGTCGTCGTGGTCACCGTTGTCGCAGCTCTCGCTCGAGCGCGGTCACGGGCTTCGGGCTGAAGCATCCGCCCGCCGTCAATGTGTCAGGAGTTGTCGCTTTGGCCGCCTCGAAGCGACCAGATGTGACACATCGACGCCGCTACCGAGCCCGCCCAGAAGTTGGTCTGTCACAAATGACGCGCACCCAAGAGCGTCCATTCGCGGCACACGAATGGATGCCTCGCCCCAGCCCGCCAGAGAACTCAGCGGCGGACGGGCACCAGTTCCGCGATGAGTTCTTCGACCTGGATCCGGATGGCATCGCGCACGGCGCGGACGCCGTCGAGGTCAAGCTGAGCGGGGTCAGCGAGCGACCAGTCGAGGTAGCGCTTGCCCGGGTAGAGCGGGCACGCGTCGCCGCATCCCATCGTGACCACAGCATCCGCCGCCCGCACGACATCGTCGGTGAGCGGTTTCGGAAACTCGTCTTCGACGGTGATGCCGATCTCGGCGAGCACCGTGATGACGGAAGGGAGGATGCCGGCACCCGACGGCTGTGATCCGGCGGAGCGCACATGCACCCGGCCACCGGACAGGTGCCGCGTGAGGGCCGCCGCCATCTGCGAGCGGCCCGAGTTCTGCACGCAGACGTAGAGCACCTCGGGCACAGGCTTGGCGATAATGCCCTTGGACTGCGCGAGCGCGGTCAGGCGATCAGCGGCGAACCGTTCGGCGAGGCTCGGAAGGTGGGTGCGCACGGTGGCGCCGAGGCCGAGTGCGGCGTAGGACTCGAATACGACCCGCTCGACGGTCTCTTCGGCGAAGACCCCGGAGAAGCGCTGCGCCAATCGCTCGGATGCGCGATGAAGGACGGAGTCGGGTGTGAGCAGCGCGCTCTGCCCGCCCGGCCCGGTCATGCGACCGAGTCCGAAGGAACGAGATCGGCGATGAGCGCCTCGATGCGTCGGCGGATGTCGTCGCGGATCGGACGGACGGCGTCGATACCCTGACCGGCCGGGTCGTCGAGCTCCCAGTCTTCGTAGCGCTTGCCCGGGAAGATGGGGCACGCGTCGCCGCAGCCCATCGTGATCACGACGTCCGACTCCTTCACGGCCTCGACCGTGAGCACCTTTGGGGTGTTGCCGGTGATGTCGATGCCCTCTTCGGCCATCGCCTCGACCGCGATCGGGTTGATCGTGTCTTTCGGGGCGGATCCCGCCGAGAGCACCTCGACACGATCACCCGCGAGCGCACGCAGGTAGCCGGCGGCCATTTGCGAACGGCCGGCGTTGTGGACGCAGACGAACAGGACGGTGGGCTTGTCATTCATGGCGGATGCTTCCTCTTGCGCTGCACGGATACGAAAAGCATAGATGCTTATCTATCCATTCGTCATCGAGGCAGGTGAACACCGAGTGAACTCAGCTCAGGCCGACACCAACTCGGCGAGCAGCCCGCGCACGCGCGCGTCGATGTCATCGCGGATCCTCCGTACGACCTCGGGAGACTTGCCGACCGGATCGTCGAGGTCCCAGTCGAGGTAGCGACGCCCAGGATAGATCGGGCACGCGTCGCCGCAACCCATCGTCACGACGACGTCGGCCGCACGCACCACATCGTCGGTCAGCGGCTTCGGAAACTCCCCTCCGACGGACACCCCGATCTCGTCGAGCGCCTGGACAATCGACGCCCGCACCTCGGACGCGGGAGCAGACCCCGCGGTGCGCACGACGACCCGATCACCGGCCAACTGGCGGAGAATGCCCGCGGCGAGCTGCGAGCGCCCCGCGTTCTGCACGCAGACGAAGAGCACTTCCGGGACGCCCGACGACTCTCCGGTCGCCCGGCTCAAGGCATCCAATCGCGCCGCAGCGAACGCCGCCGTCCGTGAGGCGATCAGCGCCGAGGTCGCGCCCCGCGCCAGTAACGCGTGACTCTCGAGCACATGCGCCCGGACTGTCTCCGCGCTGAACACTCCGCGATACCGCAGCGCGAGATCATCGACGATGCGCTCAACATCGGGCTCAGCGACGGGCGCGGGCGCCTCGAGCAAGGCCGCAACTCGCGTCGAGTAGCCGGGCGCGATCGAGTACCAGACCCGCCGCCCCTCGGGCTCACGCGTGACGATACCCTCGTCGAGCAAGGCCTTCATGTGGTGACTGACAGTCGGTTGGCGAAGCTCGAGCACTTCCGCCAGCTGTCCGACCAGCGCCCTGCCGTCCTCCGACTCCGAGATCAGCTGCAGCATACTCGCCCGGGTCGGGTCGCCGAGAACGCGCAGCGCACGGGGGTCGACGGCATCCATAGATCACAGTCTATCGACGCGTGAAAAGGGTCAGCCTACGAGCAGCAGCTCGATCCGCCGCCGACGTCCGTCGAGCATACGCCGGTGGCCGGGAGGACGAGTTCGACGGCGGATGCTGCCACCACATCTCCCGCGATCCAGGCCACGACCGACCGCACCTGCTCGTAACCGGTCGCCAGCAAGAAGGTCGGCGCGCGCCCGTACGACTTCATCCCGACGATGAAGAAGCCGTGCTCAGGATGCGTCAGCTCGCGGAATCCGTGCGGCTCGACCGTCCCGCACGAATGCACGTTCGGGTCGATCAGCGGCGCCAGGCGCTTGGGTGCCTCGATGATGTCATCGAGCTCGATGCGCACTTCGCGGAGCATGTCGAGGTCGGGCCGGAAGCCGGTGGCGTTCACGACGACGTCCGTCTCGTGGGTGACGACCTCACCGCGGCGCTGGCCCACGAGTTCGACGCCGTCGGCCGCACGGCGAGCGCGGATGATCTCGAACCCGTCGACCAGCTCGATGCGCCCATCCGCGACGGCACGATCCACGCGTCCGCCGAGGGCTGCGCGGTCGGCGAGCTCGTCATCGGGCGACGACGTCACGCGCGCGGCCTTGGTGTTGCGGATCATCCAGGCCACCTGAGTGTCAGGCTCTGAACGTGCAAGCTCGATCAGTGCGAGCAAAGTGTTCGCGGCGGAGTGCCCCGCACCCACCACGGTCACTCGGCGACCGGCGAACAGCGCGCGATCGCGGCCCAGCACATCGGGCAGCGCCGGGGTGACCGCATCCGCAATCTCTTCCATCCCCAACAGCCCGAGGCCGTTCGAAGACAGCGCGTTCGGTGTGCGATACGTGCCCGACGCGTCGATGACCGCGCGGGCGGTGAGCTCGTCGACACCGTTCGCGTCGTGGATGCGCAGCACGAACGGGGTCACCTTGCGCGACCGCGTGCGCGTCCGGTCCATCCCCTCACGGGCGACGGCGGTGACTTCGACTTCGGTGCGAATGTGCGAGGCGATCTGCGGGAGCTGCGAGAGCGGCACCAGGTACTGCTCAACCAGGTCGGTACCGTTCGGCGCGCGCTCGGGGTTCGGCATCTGCCATCCGCTCGCCTCGAGCATGCGCCGCGAGACCGGGTCCACGAGGTGCTTCCACGGCGAGAACAGACGCGTGTGCCCCCACGAACGGATGCTCGCGGCGATGTCGTCGCCGGCCTCGAACAGGACGAAGTCGATTCCTCGGTCGGCGAGGTTCGCTGCGGCGGCAAGCCCGATGGGGCCTGCACCGATGATCGCGACCGGCAGAGTGGCGAGCCGGTCGCTGCGGCTCGTACGAGGGGTGATGTCGAGCAGGGTCACTGCATCCTCCAGAAGCAAGTATCGATGATCTTCGATATTCAGTCTTCCCTACGTATCGATGACTGTCAATATCGACTACCATCGATGCATGACCATGCTCGAGATCACGGATGTCACCGCGACAGCCGCCTGTTGCACGCCTCTCGTGCGCGAGCCGCTCACCGCGGCCGACGCCGAGCAACTCGCTCACACAATGAAGGCACTGGCCGACCCGACGCGCCTGCGACTGCTGTCGATCGTTGCTGCGTCGGCGGATGCCGAAGCCTGTGTGTGCGACCTCATCGAGCCGGTCGGCCTGAGCCAGCCCACAGTGTCGCACCACCTGAAGGTGCTCGCCGACGCCGGATTCCTCACCCGCAGCAAGCGCGGAACCTGGGCGTACTACGCTCTCGTACCGGGCACCCTCGACCGCATCTCGCAGCTCCTCGTCGCCTCGTGAGCGGAGGACATTCCACGACGGGAGGGGACTTTGGGGCATCTTCGTCCTCGCTTGGCCGCACCTCCTCCCCCGGTCGCATGAACGCGTCCAACGTCCGCGCCCTCGGCGCCGAGTTCCTCGGCAGCGCCCTGCTCGCCACCGTTGTCATCGGCTCAGGGATCGCCGCATCCCGCCTCTCCCCCGACGATGTCGGACTGCAACTCTTCGAGAACGCCTTCGCCACCGCGCTCGGGCTCGGAGTGTTGATCTTGGTCTTCCAGACCGTCTCAGGCGCGCATTTCAACCCCGTGGTCACGATCGTCGACGCCCTTCTCCATCGCAAGCCGTGGTCGCTGTCGAGCAGCTACATCCCGGTTCAGATCGCCGGATGCATCGGCGGTGCCATGCTCGCCAACCTCATGTTCGACCTGCCGGCCGCGACGTGGAGCACAACCGACCGGGCGAGCTGGCCCACGGTGCTGGCCGAGGTCGTGGCGACCGCGGGGCTGATCCTCGTGATCTTCGCCCTCGTGCGCACGGGCCGCGGTCACCTCGCCGCCCCCGCGGTGGGCGCGTACATCGGCGCAGCCTACTTCTTCACATCGTCGACGAGCTTCGCGAACCCGGCCATCACCATCGGTCGCATGTTCTCTGACACGTTTGCGGGGATCGCCCCCACCTCAGCACTGCCGTTCATCGGCGCACAGGTGGTCGGCGCAGCGATCGGGCTCGCGCTCATCGTCGGGCTCTTCCCCGCCGAGCGCTCTTCGAGCTAGGCGATGCGCGTGCCCGGCGGCAACCGCCGCGCGGGTGTGCGCGTGCGCGCCCACGCCCACCAGAGCAGACCCGCGGCCAGAAGCATCTGCAATCCGAGCCCCACGAACCAGCTCGGTGTCGTCGATGCCACGACCTCTTCGGCCGTCGGCCCTTGGGGCTCACGCACCGGGTTGCAGTCATCCCAGGACTGCTCGAGATCGGGCGGGAGCTGCGACACCCGCACCCCGTACTTGATCTGACCGAAGAGGTCCATCGGGTACCCCTGGGCGTCAAAAGTGGTCGGCGTCGCGTCCGCGAGAATCACGAACGGGTTGGCGGCCAGCATCCACCAGACGTAGTCGAAGCGGGGCATCTCGAATGTCGAGACTTCCCACTCGCCGCACTCCGACGGATCGTAATTGCCCTCGTTGTCGTAGACATACGAGCGGTACTGATGGGTCGCTTCAGATCGCACGGCAGACCCACCGAGTCCGAACGCGATCAGCGTGCCGATGACGAGGGCCGCAACCGTGAGGTAGGTCACCGCGACCGAGAAGATGGGCTTCGCGAGAATGCCGCTCAGCCCCACACCGATGGCCGCGATCACACCGATCTCGACGATCAGAACCACGAGTGAGACGATCACCACGAGGGGTGAGATGCCCCCGCCGAAGGTCGCGATGAGCATGAACGGCACGGCCACGACCACGAAGGCAAGGCCGGTGAGCCACGCGGCCAAGAACTTGCCGAGCAGAATCTCGGCGGTCGTGGCGAGTGTCACCTGCACCGGGGCGAGGGTCGCAGCATCCCGATCGCCGTTGATCGCATTGCCGCTCAGCGTCGGCGAGACGAGCACGGCGAGCAGCAGAGCCATGAAGACAACGGTCGAGTAGACCCCGACGCCCCGATCGTTCGCGCTCGACCAGACCGAGAACGACAGCACGGTCACGGCGAGCAGGATCACGGCACAGACGCCGAGCAGGATGTACCAGGTCGAACTGCGCACGCGCTGCGTCAGTTCGAGGCCGATGATGGTCCGGATGCGGGCGCCGCTCACGGTGCCACCTCCCCGAGGTCGAGGAACGACTGTTCCAATCGGCCGGTCGCCGGCGCGAACTCCGCGACCGCGAGGCCCGCCGCGACAAGCGCACGAAGAGCCTCGACGGCTTCGGCTTCTGTGGCGAAAGAGACGAACGCATCACCGCGGTCGACCCGCACTCCGCCGGTATCGCGGCCGAGTGCGAGGGCGACGGATGCTGCCGCATCCGCCTGATCGTCAGCCATCAGCCGCACGCGCCAGACGCGAGAACGCGTGGCCGCGACCGCGGCAAGACTTTCTTGGCGGACACTCTCGCCCGCCACGAGGAAGACCGCGTCGTCGACGACCTCTTCGAGTTCGGAGAGGATGTGGCTGGAGACGAGGATCGTCCGGCCCTCGTCGGCGAAGCGGCGAAGGAGGACGCGGAGGTCGATCCGCGCCTGCGGGTCAAGACCCGAGGCCGGTTCGTCGAGCAGCAGGACGCGCGGGTCGTGCATGAGCGCGCGCGCCAGGCCGAGCCGTTGCTTCTGCCCACGCGAGAACACGCGCGCGGGCGAATCGGCGAGGTCGGTCAGTCCGACCTGGTCGAGCATCGTCACGGCCCGCGCCTCGGCCTCGGGCCGCGCCAGGTCGTACAGCTTGCCCGTGACGACAAGGGTCTCTCGGGCCGTCAGCGAACCCCAGGCGCCGAGCGCGTCGGGCATCCAGCCGAGCAGGGCGCGCGCCTTCTGCGGCTCGGCGACGGGGTCGACACCGTCGATGCGGATCTCGCCCGCATCGGGGGCCAGCAACGACGACAGCATGAGCAGCAGTGTCGTCTTGCCCGACCCGTTGGGTCCGACCAGGCCGGTGACCCTGCCCGCATGAGCTTCGAGCGAAACGTTTTTGACGGCGGCGACGGTCCCGAAAGATCTGCGCACGCCGGTGGCCACGATGCCGGGGGAAGTCATGACTCCACACTATGACCCTCGCGCAGTCGCGCCGGAGTCACCCGCGGAAGAACGCCACCCCGAGGTCAGCGTGATCGACGAAGACACCATCGATGCCGGCATCCCGAATCACGGTCCACTCGGCTTCGTAGTCGCCGCGAGCACCCGGTGCCCGGCCGAGTCGGAAGGCCGGCACGAGAAACGCGTTCTCGACCCGGCACGTCCAGGTATAGACCCGCAGGCCACGATCGTGCGCGTCGGCGATGATCGGCGACGGGCCCGTAGCGCGGCCGCGCTTGTCGGGCGCAAGGATCATCTTCTTGTCGACGCTGATGCCGTCCACCAGCCCCGCGAGCCCGTCGAGCCCGGCGGGCTCGACGGTCTGACGATAGGTCAGAGCCGCCTTGCCGTGCGCGGCGGCCTGGTCGAAAGGACGGCCGGCGGCCTCGAGCAGATAGATGTACGTCGCCGGGATGCCTCGTTCGCGCAGGCGCAGCAACACGGTCGACTCGAACGCCTCGATCGTGAGCGGCAGTTCTCCGCGGCTCCACCCGGCCTCGGCGAGTTCGGCTGCGACGAGGGCTGCGACATCCCACCCGGTCGACGAGAAGTAGGTCGCGTGCTTGATCTCGAGCACGACCCCGAGTTCACGACCCTGGTCGAGCGAGGCGGCGCGCACGAGGTCGAGCACATCGCGCAGGCGCAACACGGGTTGCTCGTCGTCAAAGCTGGCGCTGGAGGGTCGGAGCTGCGGGAGCCGCTCGCGGCACCGCAGGGTCGAAAGCTCGTCCCACGTGAAGTCCTCGGTGAACCAGCCGGTGAGCTCGGCCCCGTCGATCATCTTCGTCGCCCGGCGATCGGCGAAGTCCGGTCGGTCGGCGACGTCGGTGGTGCCCGAGATCTCGTTCTCGTGCCGGACGACGAGCACGCCGTCCTTCGACACGACGACATCGGGCTCGACCGCATCTACGCCCATCGCGAACGCGAGGTCGTACGAAGAGCGTGAGTGCTCGGGCCGATAGCCGGGAGCACCTCGGTGTCCGATCACCAGTGGCGTGCGACGGGGCATGCTTTCAGGCTATCGGGGGCACGCACGCGGGCTCGGCCGAAGCATCCGCTCTAAGAGTCCTCACAGCCGCGGTACGTGCCCCAAAGCGCTCAGTCAGATATCGTTGAGACCCACAGCACAGTGCTGTGAATCCCCTTACTCAGGAGTGTGAGAGCAGTGGCCCTCAACAACCCCGCATTCAACAACCCGGCCTTCCAAGATCCCAAGGCCGTGAACACCTACCCGGGCGGCTCGCAGGCAGCGACGCTGGGTGGTCCCACCCAGTACGCATCGGCCCAGCACATGGGTGTGGATGCTGCGACCAACGCGCAGCTCGAGGGCGCCTTCGCCGCCCCGTCCGCCGGTGCCATCGAGACCGACCGCATGAGCGTGGAGGACACCGTTGCCAAGACGGTGGGCCTCTTCGTCATCCTGCTCGTCACCGCGGTCGCCGGCTGGATGTGGACCCTCGGTGGCGTACTTTCGCCGACCGACGCGACCACTTTCACCATCGTGCCGTGGATCGTGGGCATGCTCGGCGGTTTCGTCCTGTCGTTGGTGATCATCTTCACCTCGCGCAAGAAGATTCGCCCCGGCCTGATCTTCGCCTACGCGGCGTTCGAGGGACTCTTCGTCGGCGGTATCTCGGCGTTCTTCGAAACCCAGTGGTCCGGCATCGTCTTCCAGGCGACGCTCGCGACGCTCACCGTCGTGGGTGTCACGCTCGCGCTCTTCGCCAGCGGCAAGGTTCGCGCCTCGAAGAAGGCGACCAAGGTCTTCATGATCGCCATGGTCGGTTACCTGGTCTTCTCGCTGTTGAACCTCGTCCTGATGTGGACGGGCGTCCTGCCCGCCGGCCAGGCCTTCGGTCTGCACAGCCAGCTCGTGTTCGGCATCCCGCTCGGACTCATCATCGGTGTGCTCGTGGTCATCATGGCCGCCTACTCCCTGGTCCTCGATTTCGACCAGATCCAGCGGGGTGTGCGCAACGGCGCTCCCCGTCAGTACGGCTGGCTCGGCGCCTTCGGCATCATGGTCACGGTCATCTGGCTGTACATCGAGATCCTTCGCATCATCGCGATCGTGCGCGGCAGCAACTAGTCGCACGCAGTAAACCCGAAAGGGCCGTCCGAAAGGGCGGCCCTTTCGGCGTCTCAGGCGCGCGCCCTGTCGCCGGCGTGGGTCCGATGGGTATCGTGACGGAATGGAGGTACAGTCACCGCGCAAGAGCCACAGGCGGGCGCTCGGGGTGATTGCTGCTGCTGCCGCCCTGGTGATGGGCATCGGCGGGGTGGTGGCATCCGCGTCGCCGTCGACCGCCCTCGCGCAGACTGCCCTCGAGATTTTGACGAGCGACACCCTCGCCCCGGCCCCCTGCCCGGTCGACATCCCGGCGGAGTACGCCGACCGCGTCTCGTGCGCAATCCTCACCGTCCCGGAGCGTCGGGTGGAGGGTGCCGATCCTGAGCGCACGATCGATCTGCCGATCGCCGTCATCGAAAGCACGGCGCGCAATCCCTCCAACATTCCCCTGATCTTTCCGACAGCCGGCGGCCCCGGGGCTGGCTCATTCAGTTCCATCTGGCTGTTCCTCGGCAACGCCGACTGGGCAACGTTGGATCGCGATGTCGTGATCATCGAGCAGCGGGGGGATGCCGCATCCGATCCCTCCCTCGATTGCACCGAGCTGGGCGCCGACGCGTTCATCGACGACGGCCGCTGGTTGAGCGCAACCGCGGGCTCCACGGCCTACACCTCGGGCCTCACCTCGTGTCGCGACCGCCTCCTCGCCGACGGTGTCGACCTGAGCGCGTATACCAGCGCCGAAAGCGCGGCCGACCTCGCCGACCTTCGCACAGCGCTCGGCTACACGCGCTGGAACATCTACGGCGCCTCGTACGGCGCGCGGCTGGCGCTCACCGTGATGCGTGACCGGCCCGATGGGCTCGAGGCGGTGATACTCGACGGTGCGTACCCGCCGCAGATCGATCTCATCGAAGCGGAGCCTGCCGGGTTCGTCGGGGCAGTCGATGCCCTGATCGCCGCCTGCGCGAGCGACGACGACTGCGACGAGCGCTATCCACGGATCAGCCGTGATCTCGAACGGCTGATGGATGCTGCCGCCGACGACCCCCTCTCCACGACGGTACTCAGCCCGGTAGATGGCGCCCCCGTGATCGTCGAGGTGGACGATCGCGATCTCGCACGGGGTCTGTTCAACGCTCTGTACAGCGCAGAGACCGTCCGCGTGCTTCCCTTCGTGATCGATCGGCTGCTCGAGGGCGACCTCGGCCCGCTCCTGCCTCTGACACAGCAGAACATCGACTCCACGGGGTGGTTCACCGAGGGACTCGCCCTGTCGATTGCATGTGCCGAGGAGCATCCGTTCGCCAATCCCGACGAGATCGAGGCGGCCTACGCCCTCAGCCCTCTCGCCGAACGACTGCGTCCGGCGGTCACCGCCGCAGAGGAGTGCGCGATCTGGGGTGTACCGCCCCTGGCGGCGGTCGAGGCAGCTGCAGTTTCGAGCGGCGTCCCGACGTTGCTGCTCGTCGGCGGGTACGACCCGATCACTCCCCTGCCGTTCAGTGAGGCCGCCGCCACGGGACTGAGCGTCCACTACCTGTACGAGTTCCCGACGCTCGGCCACGGGGTGCTCTGGGACACCGCGCGGGCGGGGTGCCCCGCATCCATCGCCCGTGCGTTCTTGAGCGATCCCTTCACCGAGCCCGATGCCTCCTGCATCAGCGGGATGCGCGATACCGACTTTCTGACGGCCACCGACATTCGCTCCACCTCGGCGATCTACCGACTGAATGCCGAGGTCATCCAGAGCCGCAGTCCCGCGCAGACGATCTTCGCGATCGCGGCAATCATCGTGTTGGTCGGCACGCTGATCTACGCCGCGGTGTACGCGGGGCTCCGCTCGGTCCAGCGCACGCAGAAAGCGGCGCCCGGGACAATGCTCGCGGCCACCACCACAGCGGGCGCGCATGTCGCGTTCATCGCGGGGTTGTTCTGGTTGGTGTCGACGACCGATCAGATGATCCTGGGTTTCGGAGTGCCGCCGGGCTCGTGGCCGCTGTTCCTGCTCCCCTTCGTCGCGCTTGCGCTCGGTGTGCTGCTGGTCGGCGTGCTGGTGCTCGCGTGGCTGCGCAACGACGGAAGCCTGCTGCACCGCGTGGTGCTGTCGATCTCTGCCGTGACCGCAATCGCCTTTTCGATCTGGCTCCTCTACCGCGGATTGATCGTTCTATGAGCCCCGCGCGCAAAGAGTTGATGGTTGACGTCGGCGGCCGCGAGGTGCGTGTCTCGAGCCCCGACAAGGTCGTCTTCCCCGAGCCGGGAATCACGAAGCTCGCGGTGGTCGAGTACTTTCTGAGCGTCGCGCCCGGCGCCCTGCGCGGTGCCGCGGGGCGCCCGATGGTGCTCAAGAGGTTCGTGAAGGGCATCGACCAAGAGGCGTTCTTCCAGAAGCGCGTGCCCGAGAATCACCCCGACTTCATCGACACCGCGACCCTGCAGTATGCGCGCGGGACGTCGGCCGAAGAAGCAGTGATAAGGGATGCTGCGGGCCTCGCGTGGGTCGTGAATCTCGGGTGTCTCGACCTGAACCCCCACCCCGTCCGGGCCGAAGACCTCGATCACCCCGACGAGCTGCGCATCGACCTTGACCCCATGCCCGGCGTGGACTGGTCGCAGATCGTCGATGTCGCTTTCGTCGCCCGCGAGGTGCTCGACGACATGGGCCTGGTCGGGTGGCCGAAGACCAGCGGGTCGCGGGGAATGCACATCCTTGTGCGCGTCGCTCCGCACTGGGACTTTCGCCAGGTGCGGCTCGCCGCCGAGACACTGGCCCGAGAGGTCGAGAATCGGGCACCCGGACTCGCGACGGCGCGATGGTGGAAAGAGGAGCGCGGCGAGGCCGTGTTCGTCGACTTCAACCAGAACGCGAAAGACCGGACCGTCGCATCCGCCTATTCCGTGCGCCCACTGCCCGATGCGCGCGTCTCGACTCCCCTGTCGTGGGACGAAGTGCGCGACCGCCACCCCGAGGAGTTCACGGTGCTGACGGTGCCCGAGCGGTTCGCGGCGATCGGCGACCCGCACGAGGGTATCGATGATGCCGTCGGCACGCTCGACGGCCTGCTCGCGCTGGCGAAACAACTGGGTCCGGCCGAGAAGCCTCCGCGCGCGGGCGGTGCGGACGGGCGCCGCCAGTCCACGATGCCGCTCATCGAGATCGCGCGCACCAAGACCAAGCCCGAGGCGCTGGAGGCGCTTGAGCGCTGGAACAGCGAGAATCCCACAGTGGCGGGGATGCTGCATCCTGCCGATGTCCTGATCGACGGCATGCGCGGATCGAGCTCGCTCTGGTACCGCGTGCGGATCAACCTGCAGCACGTGCCCGAAGCCGAGCGCCCGGAGCAGGGCGAGTTGCTCGCGACCTATGACCCTTGGGGAAGACCTGGCCGGGTCGGCCGTAGCCCGTCAGGGGATGGCGCGTAGAGAGGGTGTTTCCACCGCGACACGGATCGCCTGCGCCAGGGCATCTTTCACCCGATCGGGGTCAAGACGCGCACCTTCTTCGATTGCTGCGGCAGAGAGGCGAGCGCGCAGCGCCTCGTCGCCGAGCACCTCCAGCACCGCTGCCGCCAGAGCGTCGATATCGGCGGGCGGCACCATCACGCCGGCCGAGCCGATCGTCTCGCGGGGGCCGTACCGTACGTCGAACGAGACCACCGGCACACCCCGCACGAGCGCCTCGGCGATCGACAGCCCCTGACCCTCGTACGCGGTTGAGACGAGCATGAGAGCGGCAGTGTCGAAGATCAGGTCGCGATCGTCGACGTGACCGTGCAGGCGAACGGATGCCGCGAGCCCGAGCTCATCGATCAGTCGCTGTAGCGTCACCCGTTCAGGACCGTCGCCGTAGATCTCGAGGCGGGCCTGCGGCCGTTCGGCAACAACCTTGGTCCAGGCGTGGATCGCGCGGTCGACGCGCTTCTGCGCGGCAAGGCGATTGAGCATGACGACCCGGTCAGGGTCGGTCGCGGCATCCCGCCGCCCGATCTGTTCCACGGGATTCGGTACCACCGCGAACGTGGGGCGATCACCGAACCGCTGAGCGACATCGGTGCGCTGCGCCGCGGTGGGCCACAGCACCGCATCGAACGCGTCGACCCGTGCGAACCACCGCGACCACAGGCCGTTCATCGGCCCGTCCGGGTTGTCATACGGCGGCTCGAGGTGCGAGTTGTGGATCATGTGCACGATCCGCACGTCGGGGTCATCCCACCCGGCGATCAGCTCTCCGAGTTGACGCGACTCGCAGACCACGACGACCGCGCGAGCGGGGTCGTCCGTGCGAAGATCCGCTACGACAGTGGCAAGCCACGCCCGGTACAGCCCGCCGAATCCGTGGAGGATTCCCGCTCCGTGCACGACGACAGGGGCCTCCGTGAGGTGCCAGTCGGGGTCGCCGGCGATCACCGGGATCGACACGATCGCCGTACCCGCAGCATCCGTCACCGTCCGGTATTCGACCCCCGGGGTTGCTTCCCCCGCGACCGCGGCCGCACGCAACCACGTCGGGTCGGCGAGCGCGTCGTCGAAAAGATTGCGAAAGCGGTCGACGGATGCCGCATCCCCCCGCGCGACGAACTCTCTCCGATGCTCGGCATGATCTTCGGGAGTGCCGGGGTCGACGGTCAGCAACAGCGCGCGCGTCGCACCGGCCGCTTCGAGCAATCGCGCATGCCCGAGCGTCGCGACGGTGTATCCGCCGTCGAGTCCGGGAATCAGGCGGCTCGACAGCACCAGGTAGTGCGCGAGATCTCGATGCGCTCGCAAGCTCGCTACTCGATCTAGACACGCAGCCGCATCAACGCGGGCTGCGCTCGCATTGATGCGGCTCGTGTCTATTCCCACTCGATGGTCCCCGGCGGCTTGCTCGTGACATCGAGCACGACCCGGTTCACATCGCGCACTTCGTTGGTGATGCGGTTCGAGATACGGGCGAGCACGTCGTATGGCAAGCGCGTCCAGTCCGCGGTCATCGCGTCTTCCGACGACACCGGGCGCAGCACGATCGGGTGGCCGTACGTACGTCCATCGCCCTGAACGCCCACCGAGCGCACGTCGGCGAGCAGCACGACCGGGCACTGCCAGATCTCGTTGTCGAGGCCGGCGCGGGTCAGTTCTTCGCGGGCGATCGCGTCGGCGTCACGCAGAATTTCGAGACGGTCAGCGGTGACCTCACCGACGATCCGGATGCCGAGGCCCGGCCCCGGAAAGGGCTGCCTGGCGACGATCACCTCCGGAAGACCCAGCTCGCGGCCGATCGCGCGCACCTCGTCTTTGAAGAGGGTGCGCAGCGGCTCGACGAGCTCGAACTGCAGGTCTTCGGGCAGGCCGCCCACGTTATGGTGCGACTTGATGTTCGCCGTGCCGGTTCCGCCCCCCGACTCGACGACGTCGGGGTACAGCGTGCCTTGCACGAGAAAGCGGATCGGCTCGCCGTCGGCGGCGGCTTCGGCGACGAGCGCCTTCTCGGCCGCCTCGAAGGAGCGAATGAACTCGCGACCGATGATCTTGCGCTTCTGCTCGGGATCGCTGACGCCCGCCAGTGCGTCGAGGAACTGCTGGCGCGCATCGATCGTGACAAGTCGCACGCCGGTCGACGCGACGTAGTCCTGCTCGACCTGCTCGCGCTCGTCCTTTCGCAGCAGACCGTGGTCGACGAAGATGCAGACGAGCTGGTCGCCGACGGCTTCGTGCACGATGGCCGCGGCAACCGCCGAGTCGACGCCGCCGGAGAGCCCGCAGATCACACGGCCTGCGCCGACCTGCTCGCGAATGCGCGCGACCTGCTCGGCGATGACGTTGCCGCTGTTCCAGTCGTTGGCAAGACCCGCACCCTTGTGCAAGAAGTTCTCGATCACTCGCTGACCGTGGTCGGAATGCCTCACTTCGGGGTGCCACTGCACGCCGTAGAAGCGCTTCTCGTCGTTTCCGAAAGCCGCGACGGGGGTGGCCGATGTCGAGGCCAAGACGGTGAAACCCTCGGGCGCCTTCGAGACCTGATCGCCGTGACTCATCCACACGTTCTGTTCGCCGGGCTGGCCGCCCAGCAAGACTCCGCCGTCACCCTGGAGCGCAGCATCCGTCGCCCCATACTCGCGAAGCCCCGTGTTGGCGACCTCTCCGCCGAGCGTCTGCGCCATCACCTGGAAGCCGTAGCAAATGCCCAGGGTCGGAACCCCGAGGTCGAATACGGCCGAGTCGAGCTTCGGCGCACCCTCTTCGTAGACCGACGAGGGTCCGCCCGAGAGGATGATTCCCACCGGGTTCTTCGCCGCGATGTCTTCGGCCGAGGCCGTGTGCGGGACGATCTCGCTGTAGACGCCCGCTTCGCGCACGCGTCGGGCGATCAGCTGCGCATACTGCGCGCCGAAGTCGACGACCAGGACGGGTCGCTGCGACGTTTCTGTCTGTTCGGTCAACGCTTGTTCTCCGTCGGGATCGCGTGGGGCGGGGCGGGTATGTGGTCAGCACGTGAGGAGTGCTCGGCACGAGTGTGCAGCTCTTTGGCCTCGCGGTCGTCGAGGTAGGTGCGCACCTCACGCGAGACGCGCGCCTCCATGAAGAACGACAGGAGCGGGACGATGCCGCCGAGCGCGAGGGTGATGAAGCGCAGGAACGGCCAGCGCATCAGACTCCAGATGCGGAAGCACGCGAAGAGGTACACGACGTAGAACCAGCCGTGTGCGACGAGGATGAACAGCGAGATGTTGAAGCCGTCGCCGACCGAGATCATCTCGCAGTTGTTGGTCGCGGGGAGGAACAGCGACCACCACTGGCAGTCGGCACCTGCGATCACCGGAGCGAACCACAGAAAACCGCCCGAGCCGCCGAGGAAGAGTTCGACGTGCAGCGGCGTGTACTTGAGGATCATCTCGGCCACGAGCAGCAGGAGTCCGACACCGGTGATGATCGAAGCGATCTGGTAGAACTTCAGCGCTCCGCGGATCGCCGGGAATGAGGCGAGTTTGGGTTCGCGGGGCATGATCCCAGTCTACCCGCGGGTTTTCGGCCGCTCGATCAGTTGGCGTTGGGGGGATTGGGGCGCGAATCCTGCGCGACAGCGGGATTCAGGATGCCCCGGCTGCGGCATCCTCGATGTCTTCGAGTTCCTTCTCCCACTGATCGCGGGCAAGGCGATACCAGATGTAGAAGGCGAAGCCGGCGAAGATGGCCCACTCGGCGGCGTAGAAGATGTTCAGCCAGTTGATGCCAGAACCTTCGGCCGGCGCGGGGGATGCGATGTCGACGAGCCCGGCGGTCGCGACCTCGGCGGCAATGTATGGCCGATAGACCGCGAGCCCCGCGATGTCGCTCCATTGGCCGAGAAGCGCGGCCGACGACATGCGGGTCATGGTGAAGGGGTCTCCATCGTCCGGCGGCAGAGCGGGGCCTTCGTCCGAGATCAGGCGTCCCGTGACCTCGACCGGAGTGTCAGCGGCATCCTGAGCCAACTCGGTGATCGCGTCCTGCGCGTCTTCGGGAGTTGCTGCCCAGCCGAGCGCGACGGCGATCGAAGTGGGCTCTTCGGTGTCGGCAAGCCGGAGTTGGCCCGTGACCCAATAGCCCGGGGCGCCGTCATTGAAGCGGGATGCTACGACCAAGAAGTCATCGGAAACCCACGTGCCTTCGGCCGTGACGCGCTGGCCGACCAGCGGCTCGGGCAGGTATTCGCCGGGGCCGGCGACCTCGGCCAGCGGCCGGACGATCTCGGTGGCACCCGGCGGCGGCGGGTTGGTGTCGATCGACCGCGAGAGCTGCCACTGGCCGAGCCATGCGAAAACCCCCGCGATGACGAGGCAGAGCAACAGCAGTGCGATCCACCGCGGCCGCAGCATGACCTCGCGCAGGGTCGGGGGAAAGACCTCCGGCTCTGTCGCAGCAAGCTGATCGGGTGTGGTCATCCGCCGGTGTACGGGGCGACGACGACCTCGACCCGCTGGAACTCCTTGAGGTCGGAGTACCCGGTCGTGGCCATCGACTTGCGCAGCGCGCCGATGAGGTTCGCCGTGCCGTCCGCGATCGGTGCGGGGCCGTACAGCACCTCTTCGAGCGAAGCGACCTGGTCGACCGCGACACGGTGGCCGCGCGGAAGCTTCGGGTGATGCGCCTCGGGACCCCAGTGAAATCCGCGACCCGGGGCATCCGTTGCCCGCGCCAGCGCGACACCGAGCATGACGGCATCCGCCCCCATCGCGAGCGCCTTGACGATGTCGCCCGAAGTGCCGACCCCGCCATCGGCGATGACGTGCACGTAGCGTCCGCCCGACTCGTCGAGGTAGTCACGGCGGGCGCCGGCGACATCGGCGACGGCAGTGGCCATCGGCGCATGGATGCCGAGAGTAGCGCGAGTGGTGGACGCTGCTCCCCCACCGAATCCGACGAGCACTCCGGCGGCACCCGTGCGCATCAAGTGCAATGCCGCGGTATAGGTCGCGGCACCGCCGACGATGACGGGCACATCGAGGTCGTAGATGAACTTCTTGAGGTTGAGGGGCTGGTCGCCGCTGGAGACGTGCTCGGCCGAGACCGTGGTGCCGCGAATCACGAAGAGGTCGACGCCCGCGGCGACAACGGTCTCGTACAGTTCCTGCGTCCGCTGCGGAGTGAGTGCACCGGCGACGGTGACGCCGGCTGCGCGGATCTCGGCGAGGCGATCACGCACCAGTTCGGGCTTGATGGGCTCCGAGTAGAGCTCTTGCATGCGCCGCGTCGCCTGGGTGTCGTTCATCGAGGCGATCTCGCCGAGGAGCGCAGTGGGGTCGTCGTAGCGGGTCCACAGGCCTTCGAGGTCAAGGACGCCCAGGCCGCCGAGTTGGCCCAGCATGATCGCGGTCTGCGGGCTCGTGACCGAGTCCATCGGGGCGCCGAGCACCGGAATCGCGAACGAGAACGCGTCGATCGACCAGGTCGTAGACACGTCTTCGGGGTTGCGCGTACGCCGCGAGGGCACGACGGCGATGTCATCGAACGCGTAGGCCCGGCGGGCGCGCTTGGCGCGGCCGAGTTCGATCTCCATGCTCACAACCCCAGCCTACCCGCGTCCTCTCACCGCTGTTGAGTGTCCAAAACACGCGGCTGGCGAACGCTCGCTCCCGCGTGTCTTGGACACTGAACCGAGAGGGAGGACGAACTCTGCTCAGCGGGCGCGGGCAACGCGCGCTTCGTCCCACACCGGGGCATCGGACTCGTACACCGCCCCGTCGGCTCCGAACACGATGAACCGGTCGAATGACCTCGCGAACCACCGGTCGTGGGTCACCGCCAGCACGGTCCCCTCGAATCGCGCCAATGCGCTCTCGAGAGCTTCAGCCGAGGCGATGTCGAGGTTGTCGGTGGGTTCATCGAGCAACAGCAGCGTCGTCCCCGAGAGTTCGAGCAGCAGAATCTGAAACCGCGCCTGCTGGCCACCCGACAGGGTGTCGAAAGTCTGTTGCGCCTGGGCGACCAGCCCGTAGCGATCCAGAGCCGAGCTCGCGGCATCCCTCGGCATGCCTGGCCTGTTCTCATCGCCTCGGTGCAGGATCTCGAGCAGGGTGCGGCCGACGAACTCGGGATGCCGGTGGGTCTGTGCGAACCACCCCGGCACCACACGCGCCCCGAGCGTCGCCCGGCCGGTGTGCGCGACGGGCTCGAGCACCCCGCCGGCGGATGTCACGTGACCGAGGCGCGTATCGGGGTCGGTGCCGCCCCGCGCGAGGAGCCGCAGAAAGTGGGACTTGCCCGACCCGTTCGAGCCCAGCACCGCGACCCGGTCCCCGAACCAGACCTCGAGATTGAATGGCTTCATGAGCCCGGTCAGCTCGAGCTTCTCGCCGACGACGGCGCGTTTGCCGGTACGGGCTCCTCGCAGCCGCAGTTGAAGATCCTGCTCGGGTGGACGTTCTTCGGGCGGACCCGCCTCTTCGAACTTCGCGAGCCGGGTCTGTGCAGCCCGGTAGCGCGAAGCGAATTCATCACTGGACGTGGCCTTGACCTTGAGCGCCGCGACGAGCGCCTTGAGCTTGGCGTGCTGTTCATCCCAGCGCCTGCGCAGTTCGTCCAGGCGGTCCATCCGGTCGATCCTCGCCGCATGGTAGGTCGCGAAGCTTCCGCCGTGCACCCACGCCGTGCTGCCGGCTGCTCCGGTCTCGAGGGTCACGATGCGGTCGGCGGCGCGGGCGAGCAGCTCGCGATCGTGCGACACGAGCAACACCGTCTTGGGCGTCGCCTTCAGCTGCTTCTCAAGCCACCGCTTGCCCGGAACATCGAGATAGTTGTCGGGCTCGTCCAGCAGCAGCACGTCGTCGGGTCCGCGCAGGAGCGCCTCGAGTACGAGACGCTTCTGCTCACCGCCCGAAAGGGTCGTCAGTTCGCGAAAGCGGGCACGCTCAAACGGCACTCCGAGAGCCGCGACCGTGCACTGGTCCCAGACGGTCTCGTGCTCGTACCCGCCCGCGTCGGCGTAGTCGGCGAGCGCAGTCGCGTAGCGAAGCTGAGTGCCGAGGTCGTCCGTTTCGATGATCGCCGCTTCGGATGCTTCGAGCTCGAGCGCTGCCGCCCGGATCCGACGCGGCGCGACATCAATGAGCAGCTCGTGCACCGTCGTGCCCTCACCCGCATGGCCGACGAACTGGTCCATCACCCCGAGCGCGCCGCCGATCGACACAACTCCGCCGTGCGCCGGTTCTTCCCGACGGATGATGCGCAGCAGCGTGGTCTTGCCCGCACCGTTGGCCCCGATGAGCGCCGTGGTCGACCCCTCACCGACGCGAAACGACACTTCATCAAGAAGCGGTCTGCCGTCGGGAAGTCCGAAAGAGACCATGCTGATGTCGATGTAGCCCATGACCGATCCTGCGTGCGGCCGCGTGTCGCGGCATCCGTCGGCGCAAGCGCCCGCCCGCGGATGGCGAGCCGACCAGGCTATCGCACGCGTCAGGCGGCGGAGTACCGTCCCGACGCGATTGCGCGGGCGCGGGCCTTGGCGGCCTCTTCTTCGCGGTTCTTCGGCGGCGCCGCCGAGACCAGGTCTTCGAGCAGATGGCCGGTGATGTGGGCGATCTCGGCCACGGCTCGGTCGAACGCTTCTTGGTTCGCTTTAGAGGGCTTCGTCGTCCCGGCGATCTTGCGGACGTACTGCAGCGCGGCCGCGTGGACTTCGTCGTCGGATGCCGCGGGCTCGAAGTTATGGAGGGTTCGGATGTTCCGGCACATGCCGACGAGAATACGCCGGGCTGAAGCATCCGTCACCCGTGTGTTCCGTCCCCGCTCAATCTCCGCGACCGCGCAGGATGCGGTCCACTACTCCGCCGAGCAGGAACAGAAGGAACGCGGCCGAGCCGACGAACGGCGCGGACGCGACCACCGCAGCCGCGATGAGCAAGGCGCTGAGCGCTCCGCGTCCGTATGCGCGCGCATCGGCGTCGTCGAGGTCAGGCAGGAACACCTCACGCCCTCGAACGGCCCACTGCCACTGCATCCAGCTGAAAAGGATCGCCATGAAGAACGTCACCGGCATGAAGAGTCGACCGGCCAAGAACTCGGAGTACTCGGTGGTCATGCTCGTGGCGAAGGGCACGAGAACGATGAAGAGCAGGCGGGCGTTGTTGAGCCAGATGAGGGTGGAGTCGATGCGAGCGACGTGCTCGAACTGCTGCACGTGCGTCATCCACAGCAGACAGAGCAGCACGAAGCTCAGCGCGAAGTTGAGGAAGAGCTCCCACATTCCGCCGAGCGCCGCCCACATCTGCGCGTCGGAGGTGATGTCTCCGAACGCGTAGGTGGTGAGGTCGAGCACGAGCAGGGTCGCGGCGATCGCGAAGACCCCGTCGGTGAACGCCTCGAGCCGCCGCGTGTCTTGCGTGGCGTGAGGGTGTCGCCGTTGCCGGATCATGCGCTCAGCGTAGCCATCGTGCTTACCGACCGCGCAGAAACGTACGAACTACGCAGGTTTCGGGGTGATCCTGCGAAGTACGTGCGATTCTGCGAAGTCGGTAGAGGGATGCGGCAGGCCGCGGCCGGGTCAGCGCTTGTAGTTGGGCGCCTCGACCACGATCTGCACGTCGTGCGGGTGCGACTCCTTCAGGCCCGCCGCCGTGATGCGAACGAACTTGCCCTTGGACTTGAGTTCGTCGATCGTCCGGGCGCCGACGTAGAACATCGACTGACGGAGGCCACCGACGAGCTGGTAGGCGACGGCGGCGACCGGACCGCGGTACGCGACCTGACCCTCGATGCCCTCGGGGATGAGCTTGTCGTCACTGGGCACGTCGGCCTGGAAGTAACGGTCCTTCGAGTACGACGTCTTCTTTCCGCGGGTCTGCAGCGCGCCGAGCGAACCCATGCCGCGGTACTGCTTGAACTGCTTGCCCCCCTGAAAGACGATCTCGCCCGGCGACTCGTCCGTGCCCGCAAGCAGCGAGCCGAGCATGACCGTGTCGGCCCCGGCGACCAGCGCCTTGGCGATGTCGCCCGAGTACTGCAGTCCGCCGTCGGCGATGACCGGGACTCCGGCCGGGCGAGCGGCGAGGGATGCTTCGTACACGGCGGTCACCTGCGGCACACCGACACCGGCGACAACGCGGGTGGTGCAGATAGAACCCGGTCCGACACCGACCTTCACCGCATCCACACCCGCATCGATCAGCGCCTGCGCGCCCTCGCGGGTGGCGACGTTTCCGCCGATGACGTCGATGTGGGCGAAGGATGCGTCGGCCTTGATGCGACGAACGATGTCGATGACACCCGCGGACTGACCGTTGGCGGTGTCGACCACCAGGACGTCGACGCCGGCATCGCGCAGCGCCTCGGCGCGCTGCCAGGCGTCGCCGAAGAAGCCGATCGCCGCGCCGACACGCAGCCGGCCGTGGTCGTCCTTGGTGGCGAGGGGGTACTTCTCGCTCTTGTCGAAGTCCTTGATCGTGATGAGTCCGGCGAGCGTGCCGTCTTCGCCCAGCAGGGGAAGCTTCTCGACCCGGTGCTTGGCAAACAGCGCGATCACGTCGTTGGCGCCGATTCCGACGGGGGCGGTAATGAGGCCCTCGCTGGTCATCACGTCTTTGACGTGGGTGGTCTCGCGCTCGAAGCCTGAGACGAAGCGCATGTCGCGGTTGGTGACGATGCCCACCAGGCGACCTTCGCCGTCGATGACGGGAAGGCCCGAGATGCGGTACTGCGAGCAGAGGTTGTCGACTTCTTCGATCGTGGCGTCGGGCGTCGTGGTGATCGGGTCGGAGATCATGCCCGACTCGCTGCGCTTGACGCGGTCGACCATCGAGGCCTGCTCGGCGATCGACAGGTTGCGGTGCACGATGCCCAGGCCACCCTGGCGGGCGATGGCGATCGCCATGCGCGCTTCGGTGACGGTGTCCATGGCGCTGGAGATCAGAGGGGTCGCTACGGTGATGCGGCGAGTGACCCGGGAGGAGGTGTCTGCCTCGCTGGGGATGACGTCCGTGTGGCCGGGAAGCAACAGCACGTCGTCATAGGTGAGTCCGACAAAGCCGAAGGGGTCGTGATTGTCCATGGATTCTCCTACGCTCGCGGGCTGCGCTCCCAATTCTAAACGCGGGGCGGCTTCAAAAATTCCGCGCCGCAAAGCCCGGAATCCCGCGGAGTACCGTCTCGGATCGGTCTCATATCGCAAGAGTGTTGTAGGCGAAACAAGAAGGACACATTACGCTCGTACCGTCGTGATCAGCGCCGCTACGACCCGAACCTGTGGCGCGCGGCGGACCGGGAGGTTTTGTGAGTCCTACGACTTCACACGTTCGACGGGTGCAGCCCTGGCTGGCCGTCGTACTAGGCACGTTGCTCGCAGCAGCAATGGTGTTCTTTTCTGCCCCGGGCGCGTATGCGTCTGCTCCTGATACGCCCGGCGGCGATCAGGAAGCGACCGACTTCTACTTCGGTGGCATCATCACCTTTGACGACGAACCCGTTCCCGACGCGACCGTGAAGGTGAGCGGCGGCGGTTTCGAGGCCGAGACGATAACGGATGCTGAGGGTCGCTGGCGTCTCTACGTCCCTGAGAAGGACGTCTACAGCCTCGAGGTGGTCGAAGATTCTCTTCCCGATGGCGTCATCGTGGACGGTGAGAACCCACAGGACGTGGAGTTCGGTCTCACCGGCTCGAAGATCGTCAACCTCTTCTTGGGTGAAGGCGAGCGCGTCACCCAGTCCTTCTTCGACCAACTTCTCGTGCGATTGATCAACGGACTGAACTTCGGCCTCCTCCTCGCCCTCGCGGCGATGGGCGCCTCCCTGATCTACGGCACGACGGGCCTGTCGAACTTTGCCCACGGCGAGATGGTCACGTGGGGAGCGCTCATGGCGCTCCTGCTGACCTCGTTCATCGCGCTGCCGTTCTGGCTCGGGATCATCCTCGCCGTCGTGATGGGAGGTGTGCTCGGACTCGTTCTCGATGCGGGCCTCTGGAGACCCTTGAGACGAAGAGGGCTCGGGGTCGTTCAGCTGATGATCGTCAGCATCGGCCTCTCCCTCACCCTCCGCTACTCGTTCCAGTACTTCATCGGCGGCAGCACTTCACAGCTGCCGGGCGCGAGCCCCGCACCGATTCAGTTCGGACCCATTTCGCTCTCGTACATCGATCTCATCAGCATGGGCGTCAGCATCGTGGTCATCCTCGGTGTCGCCTACTTCCTGTTGCGGACACGGGTCGGCAAGGCGACTCGCGCCATCTCAGACAACCCGCAGTTGGCCTCGGCATCCGGAATCAACGTCGACCGGGTCGTCCGGATCGTCTGGATCCTCGCGGGTGTGCTCGCGGCCCTCTCTGGCATCCTGTGGGCGTACTTCCGCCCGGGCGTCCGGTGGGACATGGGAACCCAGATGCTGCTGCTCATCTTCGCGGCGATCACCCTGGGTGGCCTCGGCACCGCGTTCGGAGCCCTCATCGGCAGTCTGATCGTCGGCCTCGTCGTCGAGACGTCGACGCTGTGGATTCCGTCGGACCTGAAGTATGCAGGAGCGCTGGTCGTCCTCATCCTGATTCTGCTGGTCAGACCTCAGGGCTTGCTCGGTCGTAAAGAGAGATTGGGATAGCGGCCATGGATTGGGGAGCAATTCTCTCGAACTCGCTCAGTTACATACTGAGCCCCGTCACGATCGCCTACGCGCTGGCGGCCACCGGTCTTGCGGTGCACTTCGGCTACGCCGGGCTGCTCAACTTCGGTATGGCCGGCTTCATGGCCCTCGGCGGTTACGGCTACGCAATCGGCGTGCTGAGCTTCGGCATCCCGTGGTGGATCGCGATCCTGATCGGCCTCGCCGCCGCGGCGATCTTCGCGCTGATCCTCGGTATTCCGACCCTGCGCCTACGCGCCGACTACCTCGCCATCGTGACGATCGCGGCGGCGGAGATCGTCCGCCTTTTGTTCACGACTCAGGTCTTCGACGAGTGGACCAACTCGGCCGATGGCCTCGGTGGCTACCACGCCGGTTTCCGCGCCGCGAACCCCTTCCCGCCGGGTGAGTACGGCTGGGGGCCCTGGACGTTCAACGAAACCGGACTCTGGGTGCGCGTGTTCGGGCTCGCGATGCTCGCCCTGGCGATCCTGTTGGTCTGGTCGCTCATGCGCAGCCCGTGGGGCCGCGTGCTCAAGGGCATCCGCGAAGACGAAGATGCCGTGCGCTCGCTCGGCAAGAACGTCTTCGCGTACAAGATGCAGGCGCTCGTCGTCGGTGGTGTGATCGGCGCGATGGGTGGCGTGGTCTACGTGCTGCCGTCCGCCGTGGTCCCCTCCAGCTACACGACCGCGCTGACGTTCTTCCTGTGGACGATCCTCCTGCTCGGAGGTGCTGCCACCGTGTTCGGACCGACGCTGGGGGCTGTCATCTTCTGGGTGGTGCTGGCGTTCCTCGGAAACCTGCTTCCGCAGCTTGCCTCTGAAGGCATCCTGCCGATGTCGTCCATCCAGGCCGGCACGCTGCGCTACATTCTGGTCGGCGTGGCACTGATGGCTCTGGTGATCTTCAAGCCACAGGGCATCCTGGGCGACAAGAGGGAGATGACCTTTGTCAAATAGCAGCACCCCCAGCAGCGGAACGCCCAACAACGGCGCCGCGGGCGAAAACGCATCGGCAGCCGGCGCACCCGCCGAGCGCGAGTACGGGTCGGCCGAGACGGTTGCCATCACGGGCAGCATCGCTCGTCCGAAGACGACCGGCTTGGCCAAGGGCGAGCCCACGCCGGGCGTGGCCAAGACCGATCCGATCATGGTGATCGACAACGTGACCCGCCGGTTCGGCGGTCTCACCGCCGTCGATGTCGACCACCTCGAGATTCCGCGCGGCGCGATCACGGCGCTCATCGGACCGAACGGTGCGGGCAAGACGACCCTGTTCAACCTGCTCTGCGGCTTCGACAAACCGAACTCGGGCACGTGGTCGTTCGACGGTGTGACGCTGTCGGGCATCCCCGCGTTCAAGGTCGCTCGCATGGGCCAGGTGCGCACGTTCCAGCTCACCAAGGCTCTGTCGTTGCTCACGGTGCTCGAGAACATGAAACTCGGTGCCACCAAGCAGCGCGGCGAGAAGTTCTGGACCAGCTTCATCCCGGCGTTCTGGCGTTCGCAAGACACGGAGATCGAGGTCAAGGCCCGCGATCTGCTCAAGCGGTTCAAGCTCGACGCCAAAGAGAAGGACTTCGCGGCCTCTCTCTCGGGCGGCCAGCGCAAGCTGCTTGAAATGGCGCGGGCTCTGATGAGCGACCCCACGTTGGTCATGCTCGACGAGCCGATGGCCGGGGTCAACCCCGCCCTGACCGAGTCGCTGCTCGACCACATCCTCGACCTGAAAGAGCTCGGCATGACCGTGCTCTTCGTCGAGCACGACATGCACATGGTGCGCCACATCGCCGACTGGGTCGTCGTGATGGCGGAGGGACGCGTGGTGGCCGAAGGGCCGCCCGACGTGGTCATGCGAGAGAAGGCCGTCATCGACGCCTACCTCGGTAGCCACCAGGACGTCGACCTCGGAGTCATCACCGGACGCTACGAGGGCGAGGTCGACGCGGAGGGCAAACAGCTGCTCGCAGAGATCGAGCAGGACGAGCAGGCTGCGATCGCAGAAGCCGAAGAGGAGAACAAGTGACCGACCCCTCGACAGGCGCGGAGGCTCCGGCCACGCCCGCCATGGACATGAGCCATGCGGGTGAGCGTTCGGTGGCCAAGACCGACAAGGTGGTGGTGGAAGTCACCGACCTCGTCGCGGGCTACCTCCCCGGCGTCAACATCCTCAACAGCACGAACCTGATCGCCCACCAGGGTGAGCTGATCGGCATCATCGGCCCGAACGGTGCCGGTAAGTCGACACTGCTCAAGTCGATCTTCGGCCTGGTCAAGGTGCGCGGTGGAGACATCACCGTCAACGGCGAGAGCATCATCGGCCTCAAGGCCGACAAGCTCGTCAAACGCGGTGTCGCATTCGTTCCGCAGACGAACAACGTGTTCCCCTCGCTCTCGATCGAAGAGAACCTGCAGATGGGGCTCTACCAGAACCCCAAGATCTACAACGAGCGACTCGAGTTCGTCACCGGCATCTTCGCCGAGCTGGGCAAGCGCCTGAAGCAGCGCGCGGGGTCGCTCTCGGGCGGTGAGCGCCAGATGGTGGCGATGTCTCGTGCCCTCATGATGGACCCGTCGGTGCTGCTGCTCGATGAGCCCTCGGCCGGCCTGTCGCCCGTACGTCAGGATGACGCGTTCATCCGGGTCTCCGACATCAACAAGGCGGGTGTCACGACGATCATGGTCGAGCAGAACGCCCGTCGGTGCCTGCAGATCTGCGACCGGGGCTATGTCCTCGACCAGGGCCGCGACGCGTACCACGGCACCGGACGCGACCTGCTGAACGACCCCAAGGTCATCGGCCTCTACCTCGGCACCCTCGGGGAGTAGCCGGATCAACCATTAGAGGACGAGGGGCGGATGCTGCAGCATCCGCCCCTCGTCTCATTTGCGTCGTCGGACCCACACAGTCGTGCGTCGGCCCACACATCCGTGCGCGACGGATCCGTGGGTTCGTGCACCGATGTGTGGGTTTGCGCGCGCGGGGGCGCACGGCGAAGGGCCCCGGATTGCTCCGGGGCCCTCGCTGTGTTGCTGGTGCTACTTAGTTGATGCGGGTGTGCATGTTGTCGGCACCGAACTGGAAGACACCGATGGTGGCCTCGGTCGGGTCGCCGTTCTCGTCGAATGCGACGCCACCGGAGTAGCCGTCGTAGTCGGCGACGCCGCCACCGTTGATGATCTCGGCGCAGTCAGCGAACGACTCGCACGTCTCGCCGTCGCCCGAACCACCAGAGACCTCCTGGAGGAACTCCGCCATGTCGGCGGGCTCGGTCGAACCGGCAGCGAGAGCTGCCAGCGCGAGCAGCACGACGGCGTCGTAGGACTCGGCCGCGTACGAGAAGTCCTCGAGGTCGGTGTTGCCCTCAGCGGTCCAGGCGTCGTTCAGACGCTGCTGGAAGTCGTCCGCGAGCACGGGACCGGGCGTGGTGCCCTTTGCGCCCTCGAGGCTGACTGCGACATCGGCACCCCACTGCTTGAGGTTTCCGTCAACCAGGTAGAAGTTCTCGGCCGTCTGACCGGCGTTCACCAGCAGCGGCGCGATGGTCGCGAACTGGTCGAACGTGATCAGCACGATCGCGTCGGGGTTGGATGCTGAGATCGTCGCCACCTGGGCGTCGAACGAAGCGTCACCGTCGTTGTAGGAAGCCTCAGCGACAACGGTTCCACCGGAAGCCTCGAAGACCTCCTTCACGACGCCGTACAGGCCGGTGCCATAGGCATCGTTCTGGTACAGGATCGCGATGTTCTTGTGGCCGTCCTCGGCGATCAGGTTGCCGAGTACCTCACCCTGCAGCAGGTCGCTGGGAGCGGTACGCCAGTACAGGCCGTTGTCATCCCACGTGGTGAAGTCGGGCGAGGTGTTCGCCGGCGAGAAGGTGATGATGCCCTCAGAGACGTTGCTGTCGAGGAACAGCTTGGTGACGCCCGACGAGGCGGCACCGATCATGGCCGAAACACCCTCGCTCTGGAGCATGGGGACCGTGGTCTCGAAAGCCTTGTTGTCAGCGTCACCCGAGTCACCGAAGGTGACGTCGACCGTGATACCGGCGGCTGCTTCGTTGACCTCGTTGACGGCGAGCTGAACGCCAGCCTCTTCGGGCGGGCCGAGGAAGGCGAGGCTACCGGTCTGGGGCAGAACGGTACCGACCTTGAGGGTGAGGTCCTCTGCTGCGGGAGCGGACGCCGACTCGGAGGGGTCGGTCGTTCCGGTACCGCCGCCGCTGCAACCGGCGAGGACGAGTGCGCTCACGCCAGCGATGGCGAGGCCGCCGATCACCGACCGCATGCGCGAGCGGGAGGCGGTGCCTCGGGTAAAGACGCTCATGGTGCTCCTTGCTATGAAATGAACGCGGGCAGACTCGGGCGCCTGTCCAGTGCACTAAACCTAATCGCGGAGAGGTCTCGCCAATGTTGCCATTCGTTAACGATGTGTAACGCGGTATCAATCGTTATGAACCGCAGTTTCCCCCCAGGAATACCCCACATGGGTATATCGTTGATCCAGTCTTAGTACCCCCATGGGGTATGTAACCGAATGCGAAGGATACTGCCATGACCACCAACGAGTACCAGGTCACCGGAATGAGCTGCGGGCACTGCGAGGCGTCCGTCCGCAATGAGGTCACGAAGCTCGCCGGAGTTGCCGGCGTCGAGGTGAGCGCGAAGACGGGTCGCCTCGTGATTTCGACAGACTCCCCCGTGGACGACGACGCCGTTGTCGCCGCGGTCGATGAGGCCGGCTACACGGCTGTACGCATCTGATGTCCACGACAACAGCACGTGAGGGCGCCGGGCGCATCGAGCTTGAGATCGGTGGAATGACGTGCGCGTCCTGCGCCGTGCGCATCGAGAAGAGGCTCAACCGGATCGACGGGGTCGAGGCATCCGTCAACTACGCCACCGAGAAGGCGATCGTCAGTGCTCCCGCCGGGGTGGACGCCCAGGCGTTGATCGCCGAGGTCGAGAAGACCGGGTACTCGGCCGTCGAGCCCGCCCCCGTGCACTCCGAGCACGATCACGACCTCAGCGATCACGAACTCGAGGGGCTGCGCCGCCGAGTCATCGGGTCCGTCCTGCTGGCCGTCCCCGTGATCCTGCTGTCGATGATCCCGGCACTGCAGTTCGTCGGGTGGCAGTGGGTGTCGCTGGTTCTCGCGACCCCCGTCGTGTTGTGGGGCGCCTGGCCGTTCCACCGCGCCGCCTGGCTGAACCTTCGCCACGGTGCGGCCACGATGGACACTTTGATCTCGATCGGTGTCTCTGCCGCCTACCTCTGGTCGCTCTACGCCCTGTTCTTCGGCCACGCGGGCATGCTCGGCATGACGCACGAGTTCGAGTGGACCGTTCAGCCCAGCGATGGCGCCGGCAACATCTACCTCGAGGTCGCCGCCGGTGTCACGATGTTCGTGCTCGCCGGGCGCTACTTCGAGGTGCGCTCGAAGCGGCGCGCGGGCGCGGCTCTGCATGCCCTGCTCGACCTCGGCGCGAAGGATGCGGCCGTCCTGCGCCCCACCGCCACCGGAACCGTCGAAGTGCGTGTGCCGGTCGCGGAACTCCGCGTCGGTGATGAATTCGTCGTGCGCCCCGGTGAGCGGATTGCCACTGACGGCGTCGTAGCGTCGGGTACGTCGGCGGTGGATGCCTCGATGGTCACCGGCGAGTCGGTGCCTGAAGAGGTCGGCCCCGGTGACGCGGTCGTCGGTGCCACAGTCAACGCCGGCGGTCGACTCGTCGTGCGCGCGACGCGCGTCGGGTCCGATACGCAGTTGGCGCAGATGGCCAGACTCGTGGAAGAAGCGCAGTCCGGCAAGGCCGACGTGCAACGTCTCGCCGACCGGATCTCGGGGATTTTCGTCCCGATCGTCTTGGTCATCGCGGTGCTCACGCTCGTCACGTGGCTGCTCCTCGGAGCAGACCCCGCCGCGGCCTTCACCGCCGCTGTCGCGGTGCTGATCATCGCGTGCCCCTGCGCCCTGGGTCTTGCGACCCCGACGGCTCTGCTTGTCGGCACCGGGCGCGGAGCGCAGCTGGGCATCCTCATCCGCGGACCCGAAGTGCTCGAGTCCACCCGCCGCGTCGACACGATCGTCCTCGACAAGACCGGCACGGTCACCTCCGGCCGCATGGAGCTGGTCGAGGTCGTGACCGCTTCACAGGAGCGCTCCGAGGTCTTGCGTCTCGCTGGCGCTCTCGAACACGCCTCAGAGCACCCGATCGCCCGGGCCATCGCGCAGGCCGCTGAAACCGAGACCGGCACACTGCCTCACGTGGAGTCCTTCCAGAACCTGCCCGGACTCGGTGTCTCGGGAATCGTCGAAGGACACGCCGTGATCGTCGGCCGGCCGGCCCTGCTGGCCGAGTGGGCTCTCGAGCTTCCGATCGAGCTCGCACAAGCCGCCGACGCCGCCGAAGCGGCCGGTCGCACCGCGGTGGTCGTCGCCTGGGACGGTGCCGCCTACGCGGTGCTCGTGGTGGCCGACACCGTCAAGCCGACCAGCCGCGAGGCGATCGACCAGCTGAAGCGCCTGGGGCTCGTTCCCGTGCTGCTGACCGGCGACAACGCCCGCGCGGCCGCTTCGGTGGCCGCCGAGGTCGGGATCGACCGGGTGCACGCCGGGGTCCTCCCGGCCGACAAGGTCGCCGTGATTCAGACACTTCAGGCCGAGGGTCGCGTGGTGGCCATGGTCGGTGACGGTGTGAACGACGCCGCAGCACTTGCCCAAGCAGACCTCGGGCTGTCGATGGGTACGGGAACGGATGCAGCGATCGAAGCATCCGACATCACCCTGGTCCGTGGAGACCTCCGCAGCGCTGCCGACGCCATCCGTCTCTCGCGCGCCACCCTGGGCACCATCAAGGTGAACCTGTTCTGGGCCTTCGCCTACAACGTCGCCGCCATCCCGCTCGCCGCGCTCGGCCTGCTCAACCCGATGATCGCGGGCTTCGCGATGGCCATCTCGAGCGTCTTCGTCGTCGGCAACAGCCTGCGTCTGCGCCGCTTCCGCTCTCTCACACCGCGCGCCCTCACCCCGAAGGAATCGTCATGACCGATGCCAGAGTTGACACCGAAACTCACGCCCACCACGGCTACATCTCCGACAAAGACAAGTACCTCAATCGCCTCAAGCGCATCGAGGGGCAGGCCCGCGGCATCCGCGGCATGGTCGAGGACGAGAAATACTGCATCGACATCCTGACCCAGATCTCGGCCATGACCTCGGCGCTCGAGGCTGTCGCCGTGGGGTTGCTCGACGAGCACCTGCGGCATTGCGTGATGGATGCTGCGCGCCTCGGTGGCCCCGAAGCCGATGCGAAGATCACCGAGGCGACGGCCGCGATCGCCCGGCTCGTTCGCTAGCCCGCGCCTAGCCCGCGCTCGATACCCGCGAGCGCCGGGAGTGGATCACCGAGTCGACCGTCAGGACGGCGAGTGCCAGCCACACCAGGCCGAAGCCGATCCAGCGTTCGAGGGGCATGGGCTCACCCAAGACCGCCCAGCCGATGAGGAACTGCAGGATCGGAGCCACGAACTGCAGCAGGCCGATCAGGGTGAGTGTCGCGCGGCGCGCGGCGGCGGCGAAGAACAACAGCGGGATGGCCGTGATCGCCCCGGCGAGGCTGAGCAGCACGGTGTGGGTGACTCCGCTCGCGCCGAGGGTGATTCCGGTGGTCGCGGCGGTCACACCCAGCAGGATTGCGGCAACCGGCACGAGCCAGAGCGATTCGAGCGTGAGCCCGCTGACGGCGTCGACCGAGGGCCCGACGCGCTTCTTCACCAGACCGTAGGTGGCGAAGGATGCTGCGAGCGTGAGCGAGATCCAGGGGAACGTGCCGTAGCCCAGCACGATCACGAGCACCGCTGCGGCCGCGAACGCGAGGGCTATCCACTGCACCCTGCGGAGCTTTTCGTGCAGCACGAGCACGCCCAACAGGACGGTCGCGAGCGGATTGATGAAGTAGCCGAGGCTGGTCTCCAGCACGTGCCCGGTGAGGGCGCCGTAGATGAAGACCTGCCAGTTGATGTAGATCAGGCCGCCAGCGAGCGCCGTGAGCCCGAGCAGCTTCGGCCGGCGCATGATCGCGATGAGCTTCGGCCACGACCGAGTGACGGTCAGCAGGAGCGCGCAGAAGACCAGCGACAGCACGATTCGCCAGGCAACCAGTTCGAACGGGCCGGTGGGAGCGAGCAGCAAGAAGTACAGGGGCAGAACCCCCCAGAGCAGATACGCGATGAAGGCGTAGATCCCGCCGAGGGTGTGCTCTCGCGCGGCATGGGCTGCGGCTGCCTCGTCAGCGGCGACGGCAGCGTCCGGCGCGGAAGGTTGGCTCACTGACTCAGCCTAGGCCCGGGTCACGGACCGCAGGCACGAAGAGAGGGCCGGATGCGTGATGCATCCGACCCTCTCTTCGTTGTGAGAAGACTCAGCGAACGACGACGGCGAGGACGTCGCGGGCCGACAGAACGAGGAACTCGTCTGCGCCGAACTTGACCTCGGTGCCACCGTACTTGCTGTACAGCACGCGGTCGCCGACGGCGACGTCGAGCGGAACGCGGTTGCCGTTGTCGTCGATACGACCGGGACCAACAGCTACGACCTCGCCCTCCTGGGGCTTTTCCTTCGCCGTGTCAGGGATGACGAGGCCACTTGCGGTGGTCTGCTCGGCCTCGACCTGACGGATGACGATGCGGTCCTCGAGGGGCTTGATAGAAACCGACACGGTCTACCTCTTCTTTCTGAACTTCACTGCGACGGAAGACTGGTTAGCACCCGCATGACGAGAGTGCTAACTCAAGTGTAGGCGCGGGATTGGCACTCACGCAACGTGAGTGCCAGCCTATGTCGCTCTGCGACCGTAGATGCCTACTGGGGCTCCGCCCCAGACCCCTGGCTTGCTGACGCGCCGCGCCTACTGGGGCTCCGCCCCAGACCCCTGGCTTGCTGACGCGCCGCGCCTACTGGGGCTCCGCCCCAGACCCCTGGCTTGCTGACGCGCGCCCATAGGCTGGTGCGGTGGAGATGTCTGAGCTGAGCGCACTGTTGACCCCCGAGGGGCTCCGGCTGCTGGACTCGCTCCCCGAGACGTTCTCGATCGACGACGTCGCCCGCACCGTTTCGCGGCTGCGCGCGGCGGGACACTCCCCCGACCTCGTCTCGGCGGTCGTGACTCAGGCACGGTTGCGCGTGAAGGCTCGGGCGAAGTTCGGCGAGTTCGCCGACCGGATGCTGTTCACCAGGGCGGGCCTCGAACAGGCCACTCGGCTCCAGGTCGCGGCGCGTCATGCGGGACGCTTCCGCGACGCAGGCCTCGAATCGGTGGCCGATCTCGGCTGCGGGATCGGCGGCGATGCCCTGGGGCTCGCCGGGCTCGGCCTGCGAGTCGACGCCGTGGATGCCGATGAGGTCACCGCGGCTGTGGCGGCGTACAACCTGGCCGTGTTCGGTGATGCCGTAACCGTGCGTCAGGGGTTGGCGGAGGCATCCGACCGCTCTTCTGTCGACGCGGTGTGGTTGGATCCCGCGCGTCGCACGGCCGGGCACAGCGACACGTCGCGCACACGGCCCGAAGACTGGTCGCCGTCGCTGGATTGGGTGTTCTCGCTTGCTTCGACGATGCCGGTGGGGGTGAAGCTCGGGCCGGGGCTCGATCGCGACATGATTCCCGACGACGTCGAGGCGCAGTGGGTGAGCGCCGACGGGTCGACGATCGAACTTGTGCTGTGGTCAGGCATGCTGGCCCGCGAAGGCGTTCGCCGGGCCGCTCTGGTCGTCCGGGGCGACACCGCGCACGAACTCACCGCACCCGCTGACACCGCAGACGAACCGTCGCGGGCGCTGGGCGCGTTCCTGCACGAGCCCGAGGGCGCGGTGATCCGCGCCCGACTGATCGGTGAAGTCGCCCGCGCCCTGGAGGCCGGCACTCTTGACCCGCACATCGCGTATCTGACCTCGGATGCCGCGCTCACCTCGCCCTTCGTCTCGTCCTTCCGCGTGCGCGAAGAGTTGCCGGCCGACACCCGTGCCCTCGCCAAGGCCCTTCGTGAGCGCGAGATCGGCCGCCTCGAAATCAAGAAGCGGGGGGTGGATGCCGATCCCGCCGTGCTGCGAAAGTCACTGAAACTGCGCGGCGACGGGTCGGCGACGCTGTTCCTCACCCGAATCGGGAGCAAGCGCGTCGCGATCCTGGCGGACCGGGTGTAGCTTTCGGCGGCTCAGGCGGTTCAGCCGAACAGGTTGGCGCGCGAGGCCGCCCACAGCAGCCAGCCCGCGCTGTAGAGGATTGACACTCCGCCCAGCACGATCGCCCAGATCGCGGTCGTACGGCTCTCGAGCGGGCGACGAATCGCCAAGATTCCCGTGACCACCCCGACGATTCCGATCGGAAAGCCCCAGCCGACGAACAGCGCCACGATCAAGCCCCCGACCGAGAAGGCGAGGGCCCACGAGGCGAGTCCGCGGTAGGGCGGCGTCGGGTCGGGCATGAGCCAGACTGCGACCGGAGCCGGGTCGATCTCGGTGCTCGGCTCGGCCGGAGCCGACGCGCTCGTCACCGGGACCGGTGCGGTCGGCAGGCGCGAGAATCCCCCTCGGTGGACTCCAGGAAGGGGTGACGCTTCTTCGGCGAGCGACACCTCCGGTGAAGGCGCTTCGATCGCGGGCTCGGGTTTGTTCGGCTCGACCGGCGCGTGCGTCGGCAGCGCCGAAGCTTCGGGGATGGCGGGGGACGCAGCATCCGGAGTCACTCGATCGTCGGTCATGAGCGGACGCCCTCGGCGACCTGGATCTCGGTGACCGGCAGGGTCGAGTCGGCGCCGAAGTCGAGGGTCGACGGCCTGCGGCCCGACATGATGAGTTCGCTCGCCAGGGCGGCGATCATCGCGCCGTTGTCGGTGCAGAGCGTCAACGGCGGAATGCGCACGGTGACCCCGGCCTCGGCGGCGCGGGCGAGCGCGACTTCGCGCAGGCGCGCGTTGGCGATCACTCCCCCGCCGAGCAGGAGCCGCGGCACTCCGTGATCGGCGCACGCTGCGAGCGCCTTGGTGACGAGCACGTCGACGACCGCTTCGCGGAAGGATGCCGCGACATCGGGGATCGAGATCTCGGCTCCGGCGGCCTCTTGCTGCTCCATCCACCGGGCGACGGCGGTCTTCAGCCCCGAGAACGAGAAGTCGTAGCGGTTCTTCGCCATGTCGGAGGCGCGCGAGAGTCCGCGCGGAAAGCGGATCGCGTTCGGGTCGCCTGTGGCGGCCGCCCTGTCGATTTCAGGCCCGCCGGGGTAGGGCAGCCCGAGAATGCGGGCGATCTTGTCGAAGGCCTCTCCGGCCGCGTCGTCCACGGTCTCGCCGAGCAGTTCGACGTCCGAAGTGAGGTCGCGCACGAGTGCGAGCGACGTGTGACCCCCGCTGACGAGCAGCGCGACGGTCGGATACTCGACCTCCTCGCCGGTCAGCAGGTCGGCGGCGATGTGCCCGACGAGGTGGTTGACGGCGTAGAGCGGTGTACCGAGCGACACCGCGAGCGCTTTCGCCGCGCCCACCCCGACCATGAGGGCTCCGGCAAGACCGGGACCGCTGGTCACCGCGACCGCGTCGAGATCGTGCAGGCTGACGGATGCCTCGGCCAGCGCCGCCTCCATCGCCGGCGCGAGCGCCTCGAGGTGCGCACGGGCGGCGACCTCGGGCACGACTCCGCCGTAGCGGGCGTGCTCGTCCATCGAGCTCGCGATCGTGTTCGAGAGCAGGGTGCGGCCGCGGACGATGCCGATGCCGGTCTCGTCGCAGCTCGTCTCGATGCCGAGCACGAGGGGTTCGGTGCGGGTCATGTGCACGCCCCCGCGTCGGCTTCGGCCGGTTTCATTGCGGCGAGCCACCCGGTCACATCGAGCCTCATCACCACCGCGTCCACGTCGTCGGGCTGATAGTAGTGCGCACGACGCCCGAGTTCGGTGAAGCCCTCGGCGACATAGAGCGCCTGGGCGACCGGGTTATCGGCCCGCACCTCGAGGAACACCTCGCGCACGCCGCGCCGCGCGGCTTCGCCGAGCAGAGCGTGCAGCAGCGCGCGACCGCGCCCTCGGCCGCGGGATGCCTCGGCCACCGCGATCGTCTGCACATCAGCATCCTTCGACCCTGCGACAGCACGCAGACCCGCATAGCCGGCGACCCGCCCGGCGAGCTCGTCGACCACGTACCAGCCGTGGGGCGACGACAGTTCTTCGCGCATCATGGCTGCCGACCACGCATCGGCCGGGAAGGAGGCCTGCTCGAGCGCCATGATCGGGCCGAGATCTTCGGGCGTAGCGAGGCGGATCACGTGCCCACCCGCTTGGGTCCGTGCGGCATGGTGACATCGGGGGCGCGCAGATAGAGGGGTTCGGATGCTGCGTCCACCGGCTCACCCTGCGAGAGGAGGTGGGCGGCAACACGGGCAAGGATCGCGCCCGAGATCGTGCGGACGTCGACGCGGGGAACCTCGCCGACGGCTTCGCCCGCGAGGTCGACGCTCTCGATCGCGATGTCGGTACCCGCGGCCCTGAGGCTCGGCCCGTCGATCTTGACGGGGAATTCCCCGCGGCCGTAGACCGTGAAGGCCTCTTCGCGTCGGCGCGCGTCGGTGACGATGGCGAAGACGTGCGGGGTTTCGGGGTCATCGTTCGCCACCCAGGCCGCAGCATCATGGCTCGCGACGGGGATGACCTGTGCGCCGACGCCGAGCGCGAAGGCTCGGGCAGCCGCGATGCCCACGCGCAGTCCGGTGAAAGGCCCCGGACCCATGCCGGCAGCGACATGCGTGATCTCGGCGGGAGTGGCACCGGCCTCGGCGAGCGCCTGCTGGATGAGCGTGCCGATCACCTCGGCGTGACCGCGGGTGTCGGCGCTGGCCAGGTCAGCCCGCACGGTGCCGTCGACGTCGACGATGCCGACGGCGGTGCCGAGGGAGGTGTCGATGCCGAGGATCACCCTTCCAGGGTAGCCGGGGTGCGCGCGCAGGGCCGTCGCGCGAAGACTACGGGCGGCGCGTGATGGTGACCCGTCGCGGAGCGTCGGCGTCGAGCTCGTCGGCGTGGGCGACATCGCCGCAGGCGGTATCGAGTCCGCGCCCGTGCCATTGGCGGTCGAGTTCGACTTCCCACCAGCGGTCCACGAGGTCATCGACCATGCCCCGGCCCCACTCAACGATCACGACCGAGCGGTCGAGGTCGATGTCGAGGTCATCGAGCTCGGCCGGCGAACCGAGTCGGTAGGCGTCGACGTGCACGAGTGGGGCTCCACCGACCAGAGACGGATGCGTGCGGGCGAGCACGAAGGTCGGGCTTTGGACGGGACCGCGGATGCCGAGCCCGGCGCCCATGCCGCGGGTCAGGGTCGTCTTTCCGGCTCCGAGCGGACCGGTGAGCACGACGAGGTCGCCGGGGCGCAGCATCCGGCCCATTCGTTCGCCGAAGGCTTCCATATCGGCAGGCGTAGCGATGTCGTGCACTCCGACGAGCGGGTCGAGTCCGGTCACTGCGACACCTGCCGGCGCGGAACCCGCGCGCCGATGCGCGTCACGACCTCGTAGTTGATCGTGCCGGCCGCGCGAGCCCAGTCGTCGGCGCCGGGCATGCCGAGGGTGGGGTCTCCGAAGAGCACGACCTCGTCGCCCACCGAGACCGGGTGATCGCCGACGTCGACGACGAACTGGTCCATCGCGATGCGGCCCGCGACCGTGAAGCCGCGGCCGTCGATCACGACCGGCCCGACGCCCGAGGCTTGCCGCGGTACCCCGTCGGCGTAGCCGAGCGGGATCAGCGCAAGGGTGGTCTCGCGGTCGGTGCGGTAGTCGTAGCCGTACGAGACGCCGGTGCCCGCCGGCACGCGACGGGTTGCGGCGACGACGGCGCGCAGGGTCATGGCCGGGCGGAGGCCGAGATCGGCCGAGGTGGAATCGGCGAACGGCGAGAGCCCGTAGATTCCGATGCCGATCCGCACGCACCCGAGGCGCGCTTCGGGCAGTGCGATCGCCGCGTGAGTGGCGGCGATGTGGCGCAGGGGCGGAGTGACACCGACGGATGCTGCGGCCGACACCCCTTCTTCGAACAAGCGCAGTGCGGCACGGTCGTCGTCGGCGGACGCGTTGGAGAGGTGACTGAAAAGCCCGACCACTGTGAGCTTGCCGATGCGCTCGAGGCGTGCCGCCTCGGCGAAGACCACGCGGTAGTCCGAGGGCGCAATGCCGTTGCGCGAAAGGCCGGTCTCGAGCTTGAGGTGCACGCCGACCGGCCGATCGCCCGAGGCCGCCGCGGCGGCGGCCAGCAGTTGGTCGACCGACGAGATGCCGAGCTCAATGCCGGCTCCCGCGGCTTCGGCGAAGTTCGTACCCGGCGCGTGCAGCCACGCCACGATCGGAGCCATGATGCCACCCCGACGAAGGTCGAGGGCCTCGCCGATGTCGGCAACGCCGAGGCGGGTGGCTCCCCCGGCGAGCGCAGCGGTCGCCGAGCGCACCGCGCCGTGGCCGTATCCGTCGGCCTTGACGACGGCGATGACCTCAGACTCGGTCAGCCGCCGCAGGTGCCGGACGTTCGCGGTGATCGCGCCCACATCGATGGTGGCCTCGCGCATCTCGCCGGGGGCGAACCCGCTCACTGTGCTGATTCCAAGCGTGCAGACTCCGCGATCACGTACGCGGTCGCCAGGCCCGCGTCGTGCGACATCGACAGGTGGAGAGTGGTGATTCCGCGCGCCGCGACGACGTCGGCGGTTGATCCGGTGACGGTGAACCACGGGCGGCCGGATGCCTCGGGCGTGACCTCGATCTCGGTCCAGTGCACTCCGTCCGAACCGCCGAGCGCCTTGATGAGTGCTTCTTTCGCGGCGTAGCGCGCGGCGAGCGAGCGCGGCTTGAGCAACCGCTCGGCCGGGGAGAACAGCCGCTCGAGCAACTTCGGTGTGCGCTCGATGGTGCGCTCGAACCGCCCGATGTCGACGAGGTCGACGCCGATTCCGACGATCATGCGCGTTCTCTTCTCAGCACTCCGCCACTTTATCCCGCAGCATCCCGCCTACCGTGGCCCCCGGCATCCGTCTGCTCGCCCTCCCACCCGGGTTCAGTGTCCAAAACACGCGGACACACTCGCACAGGCTCCGCGTGTCTTGGACACTCAACCGGAGGCAACGGCGCCGGATGCCGCTACTCGACCGTGACCGACTTCGCGAGGTTGCGGGGCTGGTCGACATCCAGGCCCTTGGCCGTCGAGAGCCCCATCGCGAAGATGTGCAGCGGCACGACCGCGAGGAGAGGCTCGAACAGGGGTCCGGCCAGCGGAATCCGCAGCACTTCGTCGGCGAACGGCAGCACGGCCGCGTCGCCCTCTTCGGCGATCACGATCACCCGAGCCCCGCGGGCGCGGATTTCTTGGATGTTCGAGACGACCTTCTTGTGCAGCTCTGCGGATTCCCGCGGCGAGGGCACGATGACGAACACGGGCTGGCCCGGCTCGATGAGGGCGATGGGCCCGTGCTTGAGTTCACCGGCGGCGAAGCCTTCGGCGTGGATGTAGGCGAGTTCCTTGAGCTTGAGCGCGCCCTCGAGCGCGATCGGGTAGCCGACGTGGCGGCCGAGGAACAGCACCGAGCGGGTGTCGGCCATCCAGTGCGCGAACTGGTCGATGCGTGACTGCTCACGGTCGAGGATCTGCTGAATCTTCGTCGGGATCGCCTCGAGCTCGCGGACGTGCTCGGCGGCCTCTGTCTCGGGCAGCGACCCGCGCACGCGGCCGAGGTGGAGGCCGAACAGGTACAGCGCAGTGATCTGGGCGACGAAGGCCTTGGTCGAGGCGACGGCGACCTCGGGGCCGGCGTGGGTGTAGACGATCGCGTCGGACTCGCGCGGGATCGTGGCGCCTTGCGTGTTGCAGATCGACAGGGTCTTCGCGCCGCGCTCGCGCGCGTACTTGACCGCCATCAGCGTGTCCATCGTCTCGCCCGACTGGCTGATCGAGACGACGAGCGTGTCGGGGCCGATCACGGGGTCACGGTAGCGGAACTCGTGCGCGAGCTCGACGTCGACGGGCACGCGCGCCCACTGTTCGATCGCGTACTTTCCGACGAGCCCGGCGTAGGCGGCGGTGCCGCAGGCGACCACGATGATGCGCGTGATCGAGGTGAAGAGCTCGTCCAGACCGTCCAGCTCAGGAACGACGATCTGGCCGTCACGAACGCGTCCGCGGATCGTGTTGGCGACGGCTTCGGGTTCTTCTGACACCTCTTTGGCCATGAACGAGGACCATCCGCCCTTGTCGGCGGCCGAGGCATCCCACAGCACTTCGAACGGCTCGACCTCGACCGAGTTGCCGTCGAAGTCAGTCACCTCAACACCGGAGGGCGTGATGGCGACGATCTGGTCTTGACCGATCGCGAGCGCGTTGCGGGTGTGCTCGACGAAGGCGGCGACGTCAGAGCCGAGGAAGTTCTCGCCCTCGCCGAGGCCGATCACGAGCGGGGAGTTGCGGCGAGCGCCGACGACGAGGCCGGGGTGCTCTTCGTGCATCGCGAGCAGGGTGAAGGCGCCCTCGAGGCGCGCAGCGACCGCACGGAAGGCCGCGACCAGGTCGCCGGCCGACGCGCGGTATTCGCGTCCGAGCAGTACGGCCGACACCTCGGTGTCGGTCTCGCTGCGGAACGTGTAACCCTCGCTGAGGAGTTCGGCCTTCAGCTCAGAGAAGTTCTCGATGATGCCGTTGTGGATGACGGCGAGCTTGTCGTCATCGGCCAGGTGCGGGTGCGCGTTCGCGTCGGTCGGGCCGCCGTGCGTCGCCCACCGGGTATGACCGATACCGGTCGTGCCGTCCTGCATGGGGTGGGCGAGCAGATCGTCACGCAACACCTTGAGCTTGCCGGAGCGCTTGCGCATCTCGAGGTCGCCGTCCGCATCGATCACGGCGATGCCGGCGGAGTCGTAGCCGCGGTACTCGAGCCGAGAGAGTCCGGCCAGCAGAATCGCTTGGCTCTGACGAGGTCCTACGTATCCGACGATTCCACACATGCGCCCAATTCTACGGGGGTGCGGTGGTCAGAACCTGAGCGCGCACCCGCGTCACAGCTTCCGCAGCAGAACCCTCTCCACCGCGTGGCCTTCGGCCTTCTGCAGGATGAGCGTCGCGCGGTGCCGCGTGGGCAGGACGTTCTCTTCGAGGTTGGGGAGGTTGATCGAGTTCCAGATGCCGCGGGCGAAGTCGATCGCCTCGGCGTCCGACATCTGCGCGTAGTTGTTGAAGAACGATGTCGGGTTCGAGAACGCACCGTGCTTCAGCGCAAGGAACCGGTCGAAGAACCACTGGGTGATGTGGTCGGAATCCGCATCCACGTAGATGGAGAAATCGAACAGGTCGCTCACGGCGATGCCGTTGGGCGACGCCGGCGGCTGCAGAACGTTGAGGCCCTCGACGATGACGACATCGGGGCGACGCACGGTCACGTGGGCGTCGGGGACGATGTCGTACCGCATGTGCGAGTAGAACGGCGCGCGCGCTTCGGGAGCCCCGCTCTTGAGGTCGCTGAGAAAGGCGAGCAGTGCCCGCCGGTCGTACGACTCGGGAAAGCCTTTGCGCTGCATGAGCCCGCGGCGCTCGAGTTCGGCGTTCGGGTAGAGAAAACCGTCGGTGGTGACGAGTTCGACGCGCGGGGTATCGGGCCAGCGGCTCATGAGTTCGCGCAGCAGACGGGCGATCGTGGACTTTCCGACAGCGACAGAACCTGCGACCCCGACAAGGAACGGCGTGGTCGTGTCGGGTTCGCGCAGGAATCCGGATGTCTCGGCCCCGAGCCTCTTCGTGTTCTCGGCGTAGAGCGACAGCAGGCGCGAGAGGGGCAGGTAGACCTCGGCGACCTCGGCCATGTCGAGCCGATCGCCCAGTCCGCGGATCTGGACGACCTCGGTCTCGCTGAGGGGTTGGGTGATTCCGGCGGCGAGGCGCGACCACTCGTCGCGATCGATCTCGCGGTACAGCGAGTGGGCAAGGGTGGTGGCCGGGGCGGCGTCTTCGACGGACATCGCGCCCATCGTACCGGTCGCGAGCCGATAGCCTGAGCCCGTGCGCCTGGGAGTTCTCGATATCGGTTCGAACACCGTCAACCTGCTCATCGCCGACGCTCGACCGGGTGATCGCCCCACGCCCGCCACGGCTTTTCGCCGCGTGTTGCGCCTCATGCGCTACCTCGAACCGGACGGCTCGATCAGTCGCGAGGGGATTGATGCATTGACGGATGCCGCGGCCGAAGCCCGCCGCGTCGCCAGTGAGTACGAGGTCGAGGCCTTCTTGACGATCGCCACCTCGGCACTGCGCGAAGCGACGAACGGCCCCGAAGCGATCGCCGAGGTCGAAGAGGTCACCGGCACTCCCCTGCAGGTACTCGATGGGCCCGGCGAGGCTCGGTATACCTTCCTCGCGATCCGCCGCTGGTTCGGTTGGTCGGCGGGCCAGATCCTCATGCTCGACATCGGCGGCGGCTCGCTCGAGATCGCCGCCGGGTCGAACGAATTGCCCGATGTCGCGATGTCGGTGCCGCTCGGCGCGGGCCGTGTCACGATGCAGTTCCTGCCCGATGACCCGGCCTCTTCTGACCAACTCGCGGCGCTGCGCGCCCATGCCGACGAACTGCTGGCGCCCGTCGTCGTGGCCGTGCAGGGGCATCCGTCGCCTGATGTCGTGGTCGGGTCTTCCAAGACGATCCGGTCGCTCGCGCGGCTGGCCGGCACTCCGTTGACCGGGTGGGCCGACGACGACCGCATGCTGCTCACGCGTGCAGGGCTGAAGAGCTGGATCCCGCGCATGGCCGCGATGCCGGCCGAGGCACGCCAGCAGCTGCCGGGCATCACTCCCGAGCGGACGTTCCAGATCGTCGGCGGTGCGGTCGTGCTGCACGCGGCGATGAAGGCGCTCGGGGTTGACGCGCTCGAGGTGAGTCCCTGGGCGCTGCGCGAGGGAGTTCTGCTGCGCTACCTCGAGACCGTGGACTGAGGTTCGCCCTCAGCCTGCCGGGGCCTGCTGCCCGAGCTACGCCCCCTGGACGACGAGGCGGTCACCCTCCCACGCCACCGGCATCGGATCGATGATTCCCCCGAGGAAGGCGCCGTGCTCGTCCGCGTGCCGGAATGCGAAGAGCAACCACTGGCCGTCCGACCGCCGTTGCAAGAGGCGACCGACGTACAGACTCTCGTCGGTGAGCGGGTAGGCCGCGTCGATGTCGAACGGACCGGTGAGGCTCTGCGCCGGGACCGCCCAGGTTCCGCCGGCCTGCCCCCGACGGGACTCCATGGCGTGCTCGTCGAGGCAAGAGAAGATGAGCACCGGACGCCCGTCGATGACCTCGACCTGAGTCACTTCCAACTGCCCGAATCCGTGCACGGTGGGCACACTCAACGGCGGGCGCAGCTCCCACTCGCGCAGGTCCGCCGACCACGCATGGCCGATCACTCCCCGCCCGTTGATCGGGCCGTGCGGCGCGCGCGCGGTGATCAGCATGTGCCAGCCGTTGCCCTCCGGATCGGCGAACACCCACGGGTCGCGGAACGCCTCGTCTTGCCAGTCCCCACTGTCGAGGGTCTCGTACCAGGGCCCCGCGGCCTCGAGAATGGGTTCGCCGGTCTTGAACCACCTCTCGGCGTCGGAAGAGGTGGCGTAGCCGATGCGCTGTACGTTCTTGCCGTTCGGGGCGAGCGAAGACCCCGTGTAGAACATGAACCACGTGCCGTCAGGATGCCGGACGACCGAACCAGTCCAGGTGGCGAGATCGTCGAAGGCCGGCGCATCGCTGCGCACGAGCGCGTCGGCGACCTGTGTCCACTCGACCAGATCGGTCGAGATGGCATGGCCGATCGAGGCCCGGTAGTGCCGCGCATCGGGGTCGTGCAGTGCGCGCGAGGCGTAGAGGAAGAACAGGTGGTACTGGTCGCCGTCGTCAGCGAACCAGAAGTCCCATACCCACGATCCGGGCAGGTCGAACATCGGTGATCCTTCGGGTCGGGGGTGAGCGGACGAAGATGCGGGTACGGGATGCTGCGGCGTCATCCCTTCACTCCGCTCGAGGCGATGCTGCTGACGAATGCCCGCTGGAAGATCAGGAACACGATCAGCACCGGCAGAGTGATCAGCGACGTGTACGCCATGACTTCGCCCCACGCAGTGTTGAGCTGGAAGAAGTACTGCATGCCGACCATGACCGGCCGCAGCTCTTCCTTCTGTACGACCATCAACGGCCAGAGGTACTGATTCCACGCGGGCAGGAACGTCAGGATCGCCACGGTCGCGAACGCGGGTCCCGACAGGGGCACCAGGATGCGGCGATAGATCGTGAACCAACTCGCGCCGTCGATCCGCGCCGCTTCGTCGAGCGACTTCGGGATGGTCGAGAAGTACTGCGTGAACAGGAAGATCGAGAACGCGTTCGCGATGAACGGCACGATCTGCACTTCGTAGGTGTTGAGCCAGCCGAAGTCGTACTTGACCATTCCGCCTTCCAGAACGAGCGTCGGCAGTTGCGCGACCCAGTAGACCATCGGCACGGCGATGGTCTCGAACGGAACGATGAGCGTCGCGATGACGACGGCCAGAACGATGAACCGGCCCTTCCATGCCAACCGCGAGAGCGCGAACCCGGCCATGGAGTTCACGATCAATCCGAGGCCCACGGTGAGTACGGTGACGAACACCGAGTTGAACAGGAACTGCGCAACAGGCACGCGGTCGAAGACTCCGAAGTAGTTGTCGAGGCTGATGTCGCCGACCGGGAGGAAGGCCATCGGCGAGTCGATGTCCTGCAGGATCTGCGCGTCGGGTTTGAGACTCGAGACGAACATGAACACGAGCGGGAAGAGGAAAATGATGCCGAACAGCGACATGCCGAGGTAGAGCAGTACCTTGCCGCGTAGGCGGTGCGCCTTCTCGCTCTGCGGTGTCGCGGGTCGGCGACCACGACGGGAGCCTCCGGCGGTGGTGAGGGTTTTCGTAGTGGACATCTCTCAGTCCTTCTCTCGCGTCAGGCGACGCTGGATGAGCGCGATGGCGAGCACGGCGACGAAGAAGATGAGCGAGATGGCGGCTGCGTAGCCGATCTCCTGCTGTTCGTAGCCCTTGCGCACCGCGTGGAAGACGATGGTTGAGGTCGAGCCGTTCGGGCCGCCCTGGGTCATGACGTCGACCTGAACGAACAATCCGAGGGCGGCGATGGTGATGGTCACCAGGACGAACACCATCGTGGGACGCAGGCCCGGCCAGGTGACGTTGGTGAACTGGCGCCAGGGGCTGGCGCCATCCATTCGGGCTGCTTCATACAGCTCTTCGGGAATCGTCTGCAGGCCCGACAGCCAGATGATCATGTGGAAGCCGACGGCTTGCCAGATCGACAGGACGATGATGGCGCCCAGGGCCGTGTCCGGGTTGTTGAGCCAGTCGGTCCCCTCCCACGCACCGAAGGTGACCGCGTCGATCATCGAGTTGATGAGGCCGTCCTTCTGGTACATGAACTTCCACAGAATCGACACCACGACGATCGAGGTGACGACGGGAATGAAGAAGATCACGCGAAAGGCGGTGACCCCTCGCATGCGCCGGTTCACCAGCACCGCCAGGAGCAGTCCCAGGCCCGCCTGAACGGGAACGACGACGAGCGCGAAGAGCACCGTGTTGCCGATCGACTGGACGAACACGGGGTCGGCGGTGAAGGCGCGGATGAAGTTGTCGAAGCCCACGAACCGCGGCGGGTTCGGCGAGATCAGCCGCGCGTTGGTGAACGACAGGGTGAAAGCGAGGATCACCGGGATGATGAGGAACAGGATGAGGAGTGCCGCAGCGGGTGCGATCATTCCCAGTCCTGCCCAGGTCTCACGGCCCCGGATGGAGCGGAAGCGACGGGAGGCGCGCCGAGGTTGTTCGGCTGCGACCGTCGGAGGTGTGACAGTCATGGCATGTCTCTCTGAGAGATGATGCGCCGGCGGGGACGGATGAGCCCCCGCCGGCGCAGCGGGTTACTGGAAGCCGTAGCCGTCGTTCGACGCGATGTTCGCATCGATCTCGGAGACGGCACGGTCGAGCGTCTGCTGCACGTCGGAGCCGTTCATGATGTCTTTCGCGGCCGTTTCGAAGGTGCTCGAGATGACCGCGTAGGCCGGTGTCTCGGGACGCAAGACGGCGTACTCCTGCGAGAACTCGACGAACGGGCGCAGCGCGCCGTTGTCACCGAAGTACTGCGAGGCTTGCGCAGCAGCCTCGGTCGCGGGAATCACGACCTGCTTGTCGGCGAACTCGGTGATGTACTCGTCCTGGAAGCTGAACTCCAGGTAGGCGCGGGCACCGTCGGCGTCGTTGCACTCCGACGAGATGCCCCACTGCCACGAGCCGCCGCCGATCTTGGGACCGTTGCCCAGGTCCGGCGGGGGCAGGATCAGCAGGTCGTCGCCGACCGCGTCGAGCGCAGTGACGGCGTTCCAGACACCCGTGTAGCTCAGCGCGACTTCGTCGTCGATGAACTCCTGGTTGCCGATCGTTCCACTGTTGCTCGCGAATCCGTCGGCGAAGAGTCCGGCGAACCATTCCCCCCATGCGACTGCGTCCTCACCGTTGAGCGCACCGTCGGAGGTGAGCATGGTCGAGCGGTCGATGAGGTCGCCGCCGAAGCTCTGCAGGAACGGCGAGTAGGCGTAGGGCCACCACTCTCCGGCGTCTTCGGCGCCGATGTCGAGGGGCGTCTCGTAACCGGCGGACTTCAGTGTGGCGAGTGCTGAGTTGAACTCATCGGCCGTCCACGGCTCTTCGACCGTCGGGACCCGGATGCTGTTTGCCTCGAGCACCGACTCGCGGGCGAAGATCGACAGCGCGGCGTCCCAGTATCCGGCCGAGTAGATCTCGCCGTCCCATACTCCGACGGCGGTCGGCAGCAACGAGTCGGTGAGTTCAGTCGGCAACTCGAGCGGCTGAAGATAGCCGGCCCATGCCCAGTTCGGCATGATCGGGCCGTCCAGGTCGAGAAGGCAGGGAAGATCGCCGGATGCCGCGGCCGCCACGATCGCGTCGTTGTAGGCGCCCTGCGGGAACGACTCGTTCACGACTTCGTACTCGTCCTGCGAGGCGTTGAAGTCCGAGATGATACGTTCATAGACCTCGAGCTCGGCCGGGTTACCGGCGGAGTGGGTCCACATGGTGAGCGGGATTCGACCGTCGGCAGTCGTGGACTCGCCCTGCCCGGCCTGGCCGCATCCGGTCAGGGCCAACGCCCCGACCACTCCCATCGATACGAGTATCGGCGTTGTTCTGCGCATTTTCTGTGGTTTCCTTTTGTTGGTGACCGACGCGCGCGGCGGTCACTTTCGGAGACTGCCTATGGCAGTCATTCGGTGTGTGAAGCCCGTCGCCGGTTCGGTTTGGCGACTTGCGCCGGCGGCGGGCCTACGGAGTCTCGCCTGATGACGGGACACTTCATTTGGTGGGCGGCGTCCTCATCCCCCTCTGCGCGGACGCCGAGCGCAACCTCCATCGCCCATCGACCCATGTCGTAGTGCGGTAGCGCGATGGTGGTGAGGGGAGGATCCTGCTCCGCGGCGATCAGCTGTTGGTCGTCGTAGCCGATGACGGACAGGTCGCGCGGAATCTCGAGGCCGCGACGGTGGGCGGCGATGTATACGCCGACGGCCATGCGGTCGTTGAAGCAGAAGATGGCGGTGGGTCGCTGATCTTCGGGAAGGCCGAGCAGCTGCTCGAAAGCGGCGCGCCCACCGCGAGCGGTCGTCGCCCCGTGCACGTGGAGCGCCGGATCCACGGGGATCCCGGCCTCGGTGAGAACTTCGAGGTAGCCCTCGTGCCGCAGGGTGGAGGCGATGGGGTTGTCGTCTGTGTCGATGTAGGCGATGCGCCGATGCCCCGCAGCGACCAGCTCGCGCACGGCCGCGGCGCCCCCGGCGCGATCGTCGGGCACAACCGAGCGGAAACCCCCGTTCTCGGGCCGGCAGTCGAGAAAGACCGAGCCTTCGGGCAGTCCGACCGGTGCCGGCACCACCTGGTGCCACATGCACGCGTAGATGAGCGCGTCGACCTGCTGCGCCTGGAGCGCGCGGATGGCGTCTGCTTCGATCGCGGTATCCCCACCGGTGTCGATGAGAAAGAGGAGGTGCCCGTTCTCTCGCGCTGCGTCCTGCGCGCCAGCGAGCATGTCGCCCGCGAACGGGGTCGTCGCGATCTGGTCAGAGATGAGCCCGACAGTGCGCGTCTGTTGCGTGCGCAGCCCCCGCGCGACCGAGCTCGGCGCGTAGCCGACAGCTCGCGCCGCTTCGCGCACTCGCTTGCGGGTCTCTTCAGAAATGCGGGACTCGACGTCGTTCATCACAAGCGACACGGTCGTGACCGACACGCCTGCCGCCGCGGCGACGTCGGAGATCCGGGCCCTGACCATTTCTCACATCCTTGTGATAAATCGATTTATCTCGTGTGAGAGATTATCGTCCCGACGTCGGGGCCGCGTCAAGACCAAGTTTGAATTCTCCCCGCACTCCGCCTGTAGCACGCCGGGGTCCTCGGCGCCACCCACTGTCACGAACCGCGGCCGGTGCCTAAAGTCGAGGCATGACTGACAGCACAGTGCACGGCGACGACGACGCATCCTTCGAGGGTCCCGACATCGAGACCCCGACGGGCGAGGGCTCCGACACCGACGCAGCCACCGATCCGGACGGCGAAGAGAAGCCCGGCGGGCTCGGCAAGGACGGCACGATCCCGAACCATCCCGACGGCGTGGCCGCCGGCCACACGGGCGAGCAGTCCACGTTCGAGCCCGAAGAGGGCTGAAGAGCCCCGCTACAGCGCGAGACGCTCGCGCACGACGGCCGCGAGTTCGTCGGCGTGCCGCTGGGCGACGTCGGCGGAGGATGCCTCGACCATCACCCGCACCATTTCTTCGGTGCCGCTCGGGCGGAGCAACACACGCCCCGAGTCGCCGAGCTCGGCTGAGACCGCGGCGACAGCCTCAGCGACACCCGGGTCAGTAGAAGCCAAGGTCCGATCAACTCCGCGCACGTTGATGAGCACCTGCGGGTACACGGTCATGATCGAGGCCAGCTCGGTCAGCGTCTTACCCGTGCGGGCCATCTCGGCCATGATGTGCAGGCCGGTGAGCAGGCCGTCGCCGGTCGTGGCGAACTCGCTCATGATCACGTGACCGGATTGCTCGCCCCCGAGCGAATAGCCGCCCTCGTCCATGGATTCGAGCACATAGCGGTCACCGACCGCGGTCTGCAACACGGTGATGCCGTGATCGGCCATCGCCCGGTGCAGTCCGAGGTTGCTCATGACGGTCGCGACCAGGGTGTCTTTCGCGAGCGCTCCACGCTGCTTCATCGCCACCGCGAGGATCGCCATGATCTGGTCTCCGTCGACGATGTTGCCCGAGGCATCCACCGCCAGACAGCGGTCGGCGTCGCCATCGTGAGCGATCCCGACGTCTGCGCCGGCCGCAACCACGGCTTCGGCGAGAAGGTCGAGGTGGGTCGAGCCCACACCGTCGTTGATGTTGAGACCGTCGGGGTCGGCGCCGATGACGGTGACCTGAGCGCCCGCGTCGCGGAAGGTTTCGGGAGAGACTCCGGATGCTGCGCCGTGCGCGCAGTCCAACACCACATGCAGGCCTTCCAGGCGATGCGGCAGGGATCCGAGGAGATGCAGGACGTAGCGGTCTTCGGCGTCGGCGAAGCGCGAGATGCGTCCGACGTCGGCGCCGGTCGGCTGGAGCTTGGGCCCCGCCATCGCGGCTTCGATGCGCTGCTCGACGATGTCGGGCAGCTTCACTCCCCCGCGGGCGAAGATCTTGATGCCGTTGTCGGGCGCCGGGTTGTGCGAGGCCGAGATCATCACACCGAAGTCGGCGTCACGATCGGCGATGAGGTACGCCGTGGCCGGGGTCGGCAGCGTGCCCGCGTCGAGCACGTCCACCCCGGACGAGGCAAGCCCCGCTTCGACGGCAGCGCTGAGGAAGTGCCCCGACACGCGGGGGTCGCGGGCAACGACTGCGGTGAGTCGCTTGCCCGAGGCCTTGCGGGCCTCGGCAGTACGGCCCTGGCCCAGGACGACAGCAGTCGCCTGGGCCAGGGTGAGTGCGAGATCGGCGGTGAGGACCGGCCCATTGGCGAGGCCCCGCACACCGTCCGTGCCAAAAAGCGGCATCGGAGCGGAGCCGATCAGCGCTTCGAGTACTGAGGAGCCTTGCGGGCCTTCTTCAGCCCTGCCTTCTTGCGCTCCTTGATGCGTGCGTCACGCGAGAGGAAGCCGGCCTTCTTCAGGGTCGGGCGGTTGTTCTCCTCGTCGATGCCGTTCAGCGAACGAGCGATGCCGAGGCGCAGCGCGCCGGCCTGACCCGAGGGGCCACCACCCGAGATGCGGGCGATGACGTCGTACGCGTCAGTGAGGTTGAGCACGGTGAAGGGGTCCTTCACGAGCTGCTGGTGCAGCTTGTTCGGGAAGTAGTCCTCGAACGTGCGGCCGTTGATGGTGATGACGCCCGTGCCGGGGACGATGCGCACGCGGGCGATCGCCTCCTTGCGGCGGCCGACGGCTGCACCCGGAACCGAGAGCACGGGGCGCTCGGCAACGGCTGCTGCGGTCTGGTCGACGGGGGTCTCGGTTGAGTAGTTGTCGGGGGTCTCTTCGATGTTCGCCACGAGTGTGTCCTTAGTCTTCGGAGTCTGAGCGGCGCTTACTGGGCGACCTGGTCGAGGGTGTACGTCTTCGGCGTCTGCGCGGCGTGGGGGTGCTCGGCACCGCGGTACACCTTGAGCTTGCGCAGCTGGTCAGCGCCCAGGCTGTTCTTGGGGAGCATGCCGCGGACGGCCTTCTCGACGGCGCGCTCGGGGTTCTTCGTCAGGAGCTCGTCGTAGGTGACCGACTTGAGTCCACCCGGGTAACCGGAGTGACGGTAGGCCTTCTTCTTGGTCAGCTTCTGACCGGTGAGGGCGACCTTTTCGGCGTTGATGATGATGACGAAGTCACCCATGTCCATGTGGGGGGTGAAGGTCGCCTTGTGCTTGCCGCGGAGCAGGGTTGCCGCGTGGCTCGCGAGCCGGCCGAGAACGACGTCGGTGGCGTCGATGACCAGCCACTCACGCTGAGCTTCGCCAGCCTTGGGGGTGTATGTGCGCGTCACAATAGTGCTGCTTTCTTGATTCGAACGGAGATGTTCGTGAATCCCACTCCGGGGTGGTTCGCTCTTCGACGAAGGTCGAACACGCCAGTGGAGGGCTCACGTTCGCGGTGCCCAGCCAGCAGGGCGCAGGCACCAAGGATCCAGCATACGGCATGCGGATGCTGCGCCCAAAACGCGCGCGGCGGTGTGACTGCTACGGGGTATCGCCCGGCGGCGTGGTTCCGTCGCCCGGCGGGGTCGTGCCGTCACCAGGAGGTGTCCCGCTGTCCGGCGGAGTTGTCTCGGGCGGCGCCGGATCCGTCGTCGGGGTGGGAAGCGGCGCGGGGCCCACCGGTGGGCGGTAGGCGTTGCGGGCCTCTTCGACGGCGCGCTCCTGGTCGGCACGCAGGGCGGTGACCGCTCCGGCGTAGGCCTGAAGCTCAGCATCCCCCGACGCACCCGTGGCCTGTGCTGCGCCGACAGCGAGCGCGGCGCCGGTGACAGCATCCCGGAAGCTCTGCTCAGCCTCATCGTTCTCTTCGACGATGCCGGCGGCGGTCGCAGGCAGAGAGGCGCCGAGCGCCTGCTGTGCGGCGGCGAGCGCGGTCACTTTCGCGGTGATGCCGGCGGTCGCTGCTTCGACGGCAGCCACGGCGCTCTGCACCTCCATCATGTATGCCTCAGCGGCTTCGGCCGCGGCGGCGATCGAAGAAATGTCATCGGCAGTGGCATCCGAGAAGTCGGGGCTGTCGAACTCTTCGGGAAGGACCGGCGGCGGTGCGGCGGCGAGCGTCGCGACGAGGTCGGCGTGGGCCGCGTTCGCCGGGTCGAGGGTGACGGGGTCTGCCATGCCGGCGACCGAGGCGAGGGCCGGGCCCGCGCTGTCGGCAGCCGCCTGTGCTGAGACGAGTGCTTCGTCGTATGCCGCGACGGCGGTGTCGAGCCGCCCCTGCGCGCCAGAGATTCCCGACGTCGCGTCGGTGAAACCTGCGACAGCGGCGGTGACGCGGTTGTTCGCGGCGATGTTCTGCGAGACCACGACGGATCCGACGACGACGCCGGCGATGAGGACGACGGATGCCGCGACCGCCCACCACGTGCGCTGTGACCAGCCCGCCATGCCGCGGCGCGGCGCGGGGGCGAACTCTCCGCGGACCGGTCCTGCCGCGCGCGATTCTTTCGGAGCTTTCGCGGGCTTGGGTTCTTTCGGCTGCTTCGGTTCTTTCGGCTGCTTCGCGGGCTTCGACTCAGACGCAGGGGCGAAGGCTTGGGTAGCGGCCGTGGCGGCGACGGCCGCAGCCGGGAGAGCAACGGTGGGCGCGACGGGTGCGGGCTGGTCGTCGACCTGGTGACCGCGCAGCAGGAGTTCCCAGTCCGACGGACCCTCGGCCAGTGGGGCCGAAGCAGGTGCGGGCGAAGCAGGTGCGGGCGAAGCAGGTACGGGCGTCTCGAAGGACTCGGCGGACGGTGCCGGGACTGGCGAGAAGGGTTCGAACGCCAGTTCTTGGAAGTCCCCCGTGGGTGCGGATGACTCAGGGACGACGGATGCTGCCGCCACCCCGAAGGCCAGCGCCGCGGTCGGCTCGGCCGCACTGTCGGGTTCTTCGAGCGGGGGTTCCCAGACCGGCACGAAGATGTCGTCGACGGGCTCGGCGACCTCGAACCGCGATCCAGGAGCGGGGGTTGCGGCGTGCTCGACCGGGGGCACCTCGGCGGCCTCGGCGGCAGCGGCGCGCTGCGCCCGCATCGGCGCGAAGACGGCTGCTGCCGGTGAGGGCTCGGGCGCAGGCTCCGCCACGGGCTGCGGCTCCGCCACGGGTGCAGGCTCCGCCACGGGCGCAGGCTCTGCCACCGGCGCAGCCTCGACCACCGGTGCGGGCCGCGGCGCGGGCGCGGGCACCGAAGTGCCTGCGGCGGCGCGTCCGAAGAGGGCCGCGAGGCCGTCGTCGATGGGCGGGCGGGCGGTACCCGCGGGCGCAGGGGTGGTCGCAGCATCCGGAGCAGTGAAGATCGACTCGGAGGCCTTCGAGGTTCCGAAGAAGGCGGCGAGCGCGTCAGCACGCTCTTGCTCGGGGGTGCGCGAAGCACCGTCGACGCTGTCCTTCGCGCCGTCGGCGTCGGGTGCGGGGACGGGTTTCATGCTCGCCATTCCTCACGTCGCGGCAGGGGCGGCGCTCAGTTTACACGGGCGAGTTTCTGCCCGGCCATGCGCGCGCTACCCCGCGTAGGTGCCGATCAGGGCGAGCACGACGTACGTGCCGTTGTAGACCACGTGGGCGAGGACCGCCGGCCAGATACGGCCCGTGAGCAGCACGAGCGAGGCGCAGACGAGGCCGACCACCGTGAGCGAGATCACCTGATCCACCGCGAGCGCACCGCCGAGGGCGTGCACGAGTACGAAGATCCCGGTGCTGGCCACGGCCGCGACGGCGGCCGCGACGATCTTGCCGACGGGCCGGCGCAGCAGGGTGTACAGCGCGACGAGGATGACCCCGCGGAAGAAGAACTCCTCGATCACCGGAGCGATCAGCACGGTGGCGATGACGTCGTTGAACAGCCACCCGTTCGGCAGGCTCCCGCCGATGGTGGGGTACGACGGGAAGGCTCCGGTGCCGCCGGTCGCGGCATCCACCCACCCTTGCACCAGGCGAAGAAGCAGTCCGATTCCGAGACCGAAGACGAGGTCTTGTGCGCGAAAGCCCAGGAGTCCCGCGGGGCGCGAGCGCACGAACGCGTAGACGATGGCGATGAGCATCGCGACCCACAGCAGGACGGTCGCGACGAGCGGTGCCCAGGACGCGCTGACGAAGGTGACGAGGGCTGTTCCGCCGAGAACTCCGACGCCGAGGGCGATGAGCGCGAGCGCGAGGACGCGCTCCCGCCACCGAGCGACCGTGCGTCCACCCAGGCGCCAGTCGCGTCGGCGCGTGCGCTCGGGCGACTCCCCCGCCTCAGGCTCGGCCGCACCGCCGACGGCGGACTCGCCATCCACCGATTCGCCATGCATCGAAGCATCCGACGCAACGGCAGAATCGCCGAACTCACCCCGCCGCGTTCGTCTCAGCGGAGCATCCGCCGCGTCGGGGGTGCTCACAGGGGGCTCCGCGGCATCGATAGAATTGGGCGACACGCGCCCCACGCTACCGCCGAGAGGTTACGTCCGTGTTCCAGATCCTCACCGTCTGCACGGGCAACATCTGCCGATCCCCCCTGGCAGAGTTGCTGCTGCACACGCGCCTCGCCGACCTCGATCCGACCGTGTCGAGCGCGGGGACGCGCAGTTTGGCGGCTGCGCCGATGACTCCCGAAGCGCAGCGGTTGGCCGCACAGCTCGGCGTGGCCGACAAAGACATCCCCACTCACCGCTCGCGCTATCTCACCGAGGGGCACCTTGCCACGCCCGACCTGATCCTCACGATGACGCGCGATCACCGGCGTCATGTGGCCGAGCTCGCCCCGACGCGGCTGCGGTCGACGTTCACGGTGCGCGAGTTCGCGCGCCTGGCCGAAGGCCTCTCTGATGACGCGGTGCGCGAGACCGTGGCATCCGTCGCCGATTCTGATGCGGATGCTTCCACCCGCCTGCGCGCGGCCGTCAGTGCGGTGGCCGCCCGGCGCGGAATGGTGCAGCCTCCGGCCTCCCCCGACGACGACGACGTCATCGACCCGTATCGCCGATCGTGGGCGACCTATGAACTTTCAGCCCAGCAGATGGCACCGGGTTTGACAGAAGTAGAGCGCATCGTCCGTGCGGCTTGCTGACCGACTTCTTAACACGCTCGTCACGCCGTGGCGAGCAGGGCGTAACCGTTTACTAGCAGGATAGAAACCAAGCTCGGGTTCCCCCACCGTTCACGCACCTCGAACGTAGCCCGCAAGCGAGAGGCATCATGGAGCTCACTGACTACATCCGGATCCTGCGTAAAAACTGGATCATCATTCTCGTCGCCACGGCGCTGGGGCTTGCCCTGGCAGCGCTGTTCACCTGGACTCGCACCCCCGTGTACCAGGCGCAGTCGACCGTGTTCGTCTCGACGCAGGCCGGTGGCACGGTCGCCGAAATGCAGCAGGGCCAGAACTTCACGCAGTCGCGTGTGACGACCTACGCAAACCTCGTGACGACCCCGATCGTGATGAACCCCGTCATCGCGCAGCTCGATCTCGAGACGACGGCGAGCCGCCTGGCGACGTCGATATCGGCGTCGAGCCCATTGAACACGACGCTGATCACAATCACGGTCGAAGACACCGACGCCCTGCGCGCGGCCGAAATCGCCAACGCCCTCGCGGCGAGCCTGACGAACGCCGTCGAGTCGATCGAGACTCCGAACGACTCTGACACGTCGCCCGTGCGGCTGACGCGCGTGAAGGATGCGCTGCCGCCGTTGGCTCCGTCGAGCCCGAACCCTCCGCTCAACCTCGTGTTGGGTGGCCTGATCGGTCTCGCTCTCGGTATCGGTATCGCCGTGCTGCGCGCCGTGCTCGACACGCGCGTGCGCACGCCTCAGGACGTCGAGGTCGTGACCGATGCCCCGCTGATCGGTGCGATCGCGTTCGACCCGAAGGCCAAGGATCGCCCGCTCATCGTGCACGCCGACCCGCTGTCGCCGCGCGCCGAGTCGTTCCGTGCGTTGCGGACGAACCTGCAGTTCCTCGACATGGGCGGCCGCTCGTCGTTCGTTGTGACGTCGTCGGTGCCCAGCGAGGGCAAGTCGACGACCACGATCAACCTCGCGATCGCGCTGGCCGATGCCGGCAAGAAGGTTGCGCTGCTTGACACCGACCTGCGCAAGCCGAAGGTCGCCGAGTATCTCGGCATCGAGGGCGGCGCGGGTCTGACTGACGTACTGATCGGTCGCGTGCGCGTGGGCGATGTCATGCTCCCGTGGGGTGATCGGTCGCTGTATGTGCTTCCGGCGGGAAAGATTCCGCCCAACCCGAGCGAACTGCTGGGCTCTACGCAGATGGCCTCGCTTCTCGAGGTGCTCGAGCGCGACTTCGACGTGGTGCTCTGTGACGCTCCGCCGCTTCTGCCGGTGACGGATGCTGCGATCCTTGCCCGAGCAACGTCCGGAGCGCTTGTCGTGGTGTCGGCCGGTCGCACGAACCGCCACCAGTTGTCGGGTGCGATTGACGCGTTGCAGACCGTGGGGGCGAAGGTCGCCGGCGTCGTGCTGTCGATGGTGCCGACGCGGGGTCCGGATGCTTACGCCTATTCGTACGGCTATGGCTACGGCGGTACCGGCCACTACGGGTACACCCAGACGCGCGCGGCCCGCAAGGGTCGCGCGGCGAAGGCTGCGGCTGCGCCGAAGGCTCCGTCCGAGACCGCGGGGCTCTGAGCGACATCCCATCCGGGTTCGAGTAGCACCACCCCAACACAAGAGGCGGGCGGAGCGCATCAGCGCCCCGCCCGCCTCTTTGGTTGAGGCTGAGCCCTACTCGGCGTCGGCCTCGTGGTCGTGATCGTGGTTGTGGTCGAGTCCGCCGTCAGAGCCGAAGGTGCCCTCCGGGCCTGCAGCATCCGGAAGATTCAACCCACCGGGGATCGAGCGACCGACGACGCCATTGACGAGCTCTGTCGAGTACGAGTACGCGAGCACCGCGAGGGCGATCGCGTCGGAGTTGACCTCGAGCGCGTGCGCGTTGACATTGCCGATCGTGTCGCACACCAGGTGGTAGCAGGGGTCGAAGGACGCGCCTTCGGTGCCACCCCAGATCGATGCCTGTTCTTCCGACTTGACGGCTTCCGCTCCGGTGAACAGGCCGCCCGAGGGGATGCCCGCCGCGATGAATGCGGAGTAGTCGCTGCGACCCGAGAACTCGGCGTCTTCGTACGGTTCGCCGACGCTCGTGAAGTAGCGCTCGAAGAGGTCCTCGATCTGGATGGATCCTTCGGGAACTGCGACCGGGGCGTCGAAGCCCGACTCGTCGCCGTCGTAGATCATGAAGATGTAGTTCGGCGAGGCGATCATGTCGAAGTTCAGGTAGAGCCCGATGCGATCGCGTTCTGCCTGCGGGAGGCGCTGAACGTACGAGTCCGAGCCGACGAGGCCGACCTCTTCAGCGGCCCACCAGGCGAGGCGGATCGTGTTCTGCGGCTTGAGCTTCGAGAGGTTCTGTCCGATTTCGAGCAGGGCCGCGGAGCCCGAGCCGTTGTCGTTGATGCCGGGTCCTGCGGGCACCGAGTCGAGGTGCGCGCCGGCCATGACGACGTTGTTGTCGTTGCGTCCGGGCAGCTCAGCGATGATGTTGCGCTGCGGACGGTTCACGGGCGCCGCGACCGCGACGCGTGCGACCGAGTTGGCCTGGAGCAACGAGGTGCCGATGTCAGGGCTGACGCCGAGCGCGGGGATCGTGATTCCCGTTCCGACGTTGGGGAACAGCACGTCGGCGACGTTGTTCACGATGACCACGGCGCTCGCGCCGGCAGCCTGGGCATTTGTCGCCTTGAGGGCGAAGGGGCACGTTCCACGCTGGACCAACGCGATAGACCCGGCCGGGAATCCGGCGAAGTCGGCCGGTTCGCACCCGCTGTTGCCGCTGTCGTAGTCGACAGGCACCACGTTTGCGGTGACATTGCCGAAGCCGGTGCCTGAGGCGGCGTAGGAGAAGAACGACGCCGAGATCGGCTCGATCTGCTGCAGGATCGGCGGGGCGATGTAGTTGTAGTCGAAGACGTCTTCGGTGACGGTCCATCCGGCTTTGCGCATCGTGTCGATGACGTAGTCGGCGGATGCTTCGTAGCCGGGCTGGCCTACCGCACGGTTGCCACCGTTGGCATCGGCGATGGCCTGGAACGCTTCGAGGTGGTCGGTTACTCCGTCGGCGCTCACGCACTCGAGCAGATTCGCGATGGTGTTGTTGTTGCGGTTTTCACAGGCCTTTGCTGCGGGTGCTGCGAAAGCGCCGGTGGGGATAGCGGTGAGCGCGAGCGCGACCACTGCTCCGGCTGCGATGGCCGTGGCGCGGAGCCTCGGCTTTGCGGATGAATACATCGTTCTCCTTACGGCGTCGTCATCGACGTCGATAGGGCGATCGGATTTGTGGCCGATCGCGGTGGGGGACCGAAAGTCGCGGGTGGCGACATCCAGTGCTGACGTTAGGGGCGTGCGGCGCGGATCGCGAGGATTACGTTGGTCAGACGCGCAACTCTCACCATTCCCTCATCTTCGAGTGCTCGCTCCACCCTTCGCACCGGTCTCACCCCGCGGCGACAAGGGTCACGCGGGTGGTCGTCTCGACGCCTCGCGCGCCGGTGAGCGGGTCGACGTAGGCGAGGGTGATTTCGTGCGAACCGAGTCGCAGTTCGGGCACCGTGAGTTCGCCCACGCCGTCGGTGAGAGTGGTGCTGTACACCGTCGGGTCGTCATCGATCCGCATGTCGATCGTGTGCCCGCCGAGCCCTTCGAGAGCGAACGCGACGGACCCCATGGATCGCGAGTGTTCGGTCGACACGTTGTCTCCCGGGGCGCCGCCGACGACCGCCGGCACGGCGAAGGTCATCGCGCCGAGCGTCACGACCTCGTCGACCGCGCCGTCACGGCTGTGCACGACGAGCAGCTCCATGCCCTGCCGTGCAGCGACCCGAGCCGCGCTGAGACCGAAAGCGCCCACCTCATCGACGATCGATTCGGCAAGGGTGGTTCCGTGCTCATCTTCGAGACGGATGCGGGCACCCGGCGTGCCTGTTCCCTCGAGCGTGGGCAGCACGGCCAGCGGCGAACTGAGCACTGTGGTGACCGCGAACGCGGGGGCGATCGGTGCCGAAGGGGTGTTCTCGCGCGGCCCGATCGGCTCGGTCTCACCCACCACGGGTGGGGCGGGTGCGGTCGATACGCGTTCGACGACAGCAGGCTCGACAGGCACACCGGGAACGACCGGAACGACAGGTGCAACCGGCTCAACCGGAGGCGCGACCGGTTCGACAGCAGCCTCAACGACAGGCTCCGCGACGACCGGGGCGAGTTCGACGACCGCGGGCGCAGCGCCGGCGGCCGATTCGGCGTTCGACCTCTCCTGACTCGGCTCGACAGCTCCGATCAGCGCGAACACGGCGGTGGCGAGCACGACGGCCGAGGTCACCAGTCCCGAGCTCACCGCGATGGCGAGTCCCGTCGACTTCGCGGGGGTCGTGACGGCAAGCGCGTCACCCGTGTGCAGTGCGGCTTCGAGAGCGTGCGCGGCGGGGGCGGAAGCATCCGTCGACGAAAGGATGTGGGCACCCGCTTCGGGACCGGTCGATCCGATCGCAGAGACTCCATCGCCCGCACCGAAACCAGCAGCGACGGCTGTGCCCGTCTCTGCGCCGAACATCGCGGCCGCGCCGGCACTGCCGAGGACGACGGGCAGAAGGATCGCGCGCAGTCGCGTCGAGACCTGCTCGATGTCGGCGGCGACGATGCGGCAGGCGGCACACGACGAGAGGTGGGCGCTGAAGCGCGGGCGGTCGGCGCGGGCGAGCGCTTTCTTGCCCTGCGTGACGACGCGTGTGCACACCCAGCGGCACTCTTCGGGGCGCGAGGGGTCGGCGATGTGAGCTTCGAGCCAGGCATTGCGAAGTCCGTCGCGCGCACGATAGATCAAAGCCGACACGGCGTTCGCAGTCATTCCCATGAGGGGGGCGATCTCGCGGGGCTTCATTCCTTCGACTTCGGTGTACCAGAGCAGTGTGCGCCAGCGTTCGGGCAGCGTGCGGAAGGATTGCGCGAGTGTGGATCGTTCGTCGATCTGCTCGAACGGGTCATCGGCGACGATAGTGGCGGCGCGTTCGTCGAGGTAGTCAACGGTGACGTCGGTGGCCTTGCGCCCCCAGGTGGCGGCCAGGTTGCGGATGGTGGCGTAGAGGTAGGGGCGGAACAACTCGGTCGGGCCACCGCCTGCCTGCAGGGTGCGGAGGATCGACACGAATGCCTCGCTGACGATGTCGTCGGCATCGAACTTCGAGGTGATCGCGCGTGCAGCGGCCAGGCCAGCCCGTTCGTGGCGCTGCCACAGCACTCCGTAGGCGCGGCCGTCGCCGTCGCGGACGGCCTGGAGGAGGTTGTGGTCAGACAGCTCGTCGGTGTCGTCGAGCGCGTTGATCAGCGTCATCTCGGGTCCCTTCTCGCGGGTTCGTGAACCCCTACGGCGAAGAGACGCAGAAATGGTCGCATCATTACGCGATGTGACCATTTCGTAATTTTCGGATGCTGCGGCGCACACCCGCGCGGGCTGGTTGCTGCGGGGCACACAGCCGCGCGGGCTGGTCGCTGCGGGGCACACACCCGCGCGGGCTGGTCGCTGCGGCGCAACCACCCGCGCGGGCTGGTCGCTGCGGCGCACACACCCGCGCGGGCTGGTTGGTTGCGTCGGACTGCCGCCACCGCGGTCAGGGACGAGTCCGGGAATTTCGCTGTTGCACCCAGATGCAACGGCGAATGGCTGGCCGCGACGCCAACCCGGAACATCACGTGGTTGAGGTTTTATGACGCGGTCGCAAGACTTTCTTGAGAATTTCTCCATCCGACCCGCGACAGAGCGTCGGGCGGTGTCGGCGGCGGCGGATCCCACGCCCACGCGATCGCCGATTTCGACGCCAGAATCACTGACGAAACAGGCGAGTCGGGCGGCGGCTCAAGGACAAACGCCCCTTTGCCTTCTCGCGTGATCCGGAAGCCTTGGTTGTGCAGCGCCATGTGGTGAAACCGGCAGAGCAGTATTCCGCGGTCGATGTCGGTGCGGCCGTTGTGTTCGCACCAGTGGTCGATGTGGTGTGCTTCGCAGTACGAGGCGGGGACGCGGCATCCGGTCCACATGCATCCGCCGTCGCGTGCGGCCAACGCGATGCGCTGTGAGGTCGAGTAGAGGCGCAGTTCGCGTCCGACGTCGAGCGGGTTGCCGCCGGCGTCGACGGTGATGTCGCGGTAGCCGGTGTTGCAGAGCGCTCGGTCGATCTGCGATCCGGCGATGGCGTTGCCGCCGTCGTCGTAGTGCCCGACGGCGAGCAGTCGGCCGAAGTGGTCGCGGGGTCCGACGAGGTCTTTGACGATGACCATGCGCACGCCGGGTTGGCGCGCTCCGAAGACGGCGGATGCTTCAGCCAGCGCCCCCGCCATGAACATGCCCATCACCAGGTCGTAGGCCAGTTGTTCGTTGGTGCGGGGGTCCGAGGCCAGAGCGGAAGCGGCGGCGACCTCTGCGGAGTCGACGAACCGCGGCCCACCGCGGCGCGGCCGCAGAGCGGATGCCTCCACCGAGGCAACCCACTCCCCGCCTTCGTCGTCGCACACGATCGTGATCCGGCGCACGCCGTCGGCGTCGACCCAGGTGCGGAACGATCGCCCGAGGTACCGCCGCTGGTGCCGCTCCTCTGCCCCGACCGCGTCGAGCGAGTCGCGCATCTGCCGGGCCGCGCGCCCGAGCTCTTCGACAGCCACCTCACCCGCGAGGCGGATCAGCTGCTCGCCCGCGATTCCCCACGCCTCGACAGCTTCAGAGTCGGGCTCCGAGCCACCCACAGGCACAGGAGGTTCGCCGAGCCCGCGTCGGATCGCGTCGTGCTGGGCAGTGGTCAACGTCCCCCTCAACAGCGCATCAGACACAACCGCAAACCAAGACCGCATTGGCTCAGAAGAAGTAAGCGTCGCAGCATCCGCCACCGAAGACTCATCGACGACACCCTGAACCAGCGATTCACCCACGCGCACCGCGCGCACGGCGTCGGCGCGCGTGCCGCCCGAGACCGATTGCACAAGGTCGACGGCCGTCCGGTGCCCCCGCACGGCGGCCGCGCCGGTGTGCCCGAGATCGCGCGTCGAGCGCTCGGCGATCACGCCCGCACCGACCGCGACGAGGCACTGCAGAGCGTTGATGACGCGGGATGCCTCAGCCACCCCCTCAACGACAGCATCAGTGTCGGATGCCCTGAGAACACTGGGCAGATCTGCCACCTCGACGTCGAGCAGAGAGCGCCCGCAGCGCGTCTCGAAGTGCTCGAGGAGGGTGAGCAAAGTTGCCATACTTGATCCTCGCAGAGGCCTCCGACATTCCGACATAGTTACCACGCAGATGTGAACAACTCGCGAAATCCGCTCCCTGTGGAGGAACCGACAACACCGCCAAGAAACAACCCACGCAGCTCAGCCCCTTGACCCCCTTCCCCACCACCGCCACGATGAGCGCAGGGGACAGACATCCAGCAGGGGAGCTGCGATGACGAACGAAGGTATTGCGCCTACCGAGAAGCCCGCGCCGAAGATCGCGGTCGGGCCGGTGATCGTGCTGTTCCTGGGCTTTGCGTTCGCGATCCTCGCCTTTGCCCTCTGGGCGGCCACACCCGTCAGCAGCCCTGAGCCAACCCCGTCACCGACGACCAGCGAGTCCGCCACCCCGACCCCAACCCCGACCCCAACCCCAACCCCGACCCCGACCCCAACCCCGACCCCGACCCCAACCCCAACCCCGACCCCGGGCGCGGGCGAGATCGCTACGTCCGCTGAGACCACACCCACACCCACACCGAGCCCTACTCCCACCGCGACTCCCCACCCGACGAAGGCTTTCGGACTGTCGTGGGATGCGTTCTGGACCGACGGCCTGCTTCCCCTTGCAGGCGTGCTCGCCTTCGCGACGGGCGCCGCCCTTGCCTTCTTCGTGCTCGCGCGGCTCTTGATGGAGCTTCCGGTCATCCGCACGCGACGGTCGTCAGCGTCAGAGCGCAGCATGCTCGCCTGGGCAGGCTGGATCCTTCTGCTGGGATCGCCGCTCGCGATAGCCGCCCTCGGCTCCCAGACCGCGAAGCCCACGACCGAAACCCCCGACGGTCGCGAATTCAACCTGCTCGTCATCCTCTGCCTGATCGGCATGGGTGTCATGGGCGCTCTTGCCGTTGCCCTCTGGCTTGCGGCCCGACTGCGCCTCGACATCACTGTGACCGCTCAGAAAGAGACGGCCCTCGAAGAGCCTGGTGAAGTGCTCGAACGGGCCGACGTCGTCGCGCAGGTGTTCCGGCTTACGACCCCATCCCGCCGGGTCGAGGTGCCGTCGGGGATGGATATCCCCAACCTCACGAAGTCCCTCGGCGAACTCTCGAGCCACCCTGTGATGAAGGGCCTTCAAGCCATCGTGCTCTTTGTGACCGGCACCGTTCCGTGGAAGGTCACGGTGACTCAGCATTCGCCGGCGGAGGCATCCGTTCTCATCTCGCGACATGGCCGCCTTACCGAAGAGAAGCGCGTCTCGATGCTGCGATCGCCGTACGCGTCGGTACCCGTTATTGGAGCAGTCTTCGGCCTCCCGCCCGAAGAGCCCGATTCCCAGGGTGGCATCGCGAGACTCACCCAAGACCTTCCCTCACCGGCGTCGACGGATGCCTCACCGTCCGCTGAGACGACGCCGAAGCCGCGCGACCTGCTCGCGACCGCAATCGCCGCCGAGATTGTGATGGCGTTGCGGTCAAGCGACGCCTACGACTTCGACCGGGCGCTGATGGGGGCGACGGTGCCTTCGAGCCTTGCGCTGCGCGACATGGCGCTGCAGTGGTTCTCACAACCCGTGAAACCCACGAACGAAGAGCCCGACAAGCCCAGCGACGCCCAGGTGGTGCTCGAGAAGGCGACGAGCGTCGATCCCTTCAACCGCGCAGCTCGCTGGGCGCTGGATTGGGTCATCTATCGCGACGCCACAAAGCTCGCCGATATCGAGCCCTACCTCGGTCGCCTGCGCAGGCGACTCAAAGATCGCCACCACGAGCTCGGTGGCTCGTCGGCCTTCGACGACGCGTTCTATTCGACGACGCTGATGACGCTGGCGGCGATGACCCGCAACGCGGCGGCTCTGCAGGATCCCGATCTTCCGCACTACGAAGAGGGCTTGACCAGTGCGCGAAAGCTTCTCGATGACTGGCTGCACGCGGTCGCACCGACCGCCGAGAATCGCGTGCGGCGAGCGCGGGCGAAGATCGACGTGCTGGCGATGGATGCCGCGCTCGGCGCTCCTCGAAAACACAAGGATTTCTCGGGCGACAGCGCCGTCTTCGCCTCCCCCGAGCTCGCGTACTCGTTCGCGTGTTACCTCACCCGCTGGGAGGGCAAACCCTTCAACGACCCCGATGTAGCGCGTTTGCTCGAACGGGGAGTGCAGACCGAGTTTCAGAAGTACTTTGCTCCGAAGGACCCCGAGCTGCGCACCGCGCGCGACGAAGACGGGTTCGCCGCGTGGCACCCGAAGCTCCGCACCGCGAAAGAGCCACCACCCGCTGCGGAAGACATTCCGGATCCTGGCACGACAGCAGAGCCACCCAAAGAGAACTAGCGACACTCCCGCACGACACCTCTTCGGTAGACGTATCGAACCTGGTCGAAGGCTCGAACGTGAAGATCTCGGACCCGATCTCGCGTCGTTCATCAAAGAGATCGCCCCCACGCTCTAGCTGTACTGACCTAGATCGGCGGCTGACAGGGCGGCGGTCGTTCGCGGCGAACGTCTACCCAGAACGTGAGCCCGAGAGCCGCGAGGAAAAGCGCGAACTGCAGGTCAATACCCACACGACGGCGGGCATCGGAGTGTCAAGCCATCCCAGGCCTCGTCCGCCTCCGAGTGCGCCCGTCCACAATTGGGGCACGCCGAGCAGGTTACTGAGGTGTTGTCCGGGGGTGAGCGCAGCACGCGACTGGTCCAAGCCGCTCGAGACGGCGAGCCCCTGTGTCGATCCCAGATAGAACAGTCCTCCGATCAGTACGATCGCGCCGGCTGCGATCGCCGGCACCAGTGTCGCGCGGCGTCTCCTGGAAGCGAGCAGGGCGACGATGATCACCGCGAAGACGGCGAACGCGCCTGCGTCGGCGCGAGCGCCTGCGCCGATGACCGATCCGAACACGGCCATCACCGCAAGAGCGACGCTTCGGCGGCCCGCCGACTGCGTCGCACCGTACAGCGAGACCCACGTGATCGCGGCAGCGACGAACGCCCACGACGACGGGTTCGTCGAGGCGAGCACGAACAGCCCGAGCGGCACCGCTGTGCCGACCACCGAGATGATCAGTGCCGGTCGTAGGCGGCGAGGAAGAAGCCAGAACGTGGCCGTGATCAGGGCTACCGCGAAGGCACTGTTCACCAGACGAATGGAGAGGACGGATGCCGCGACATCGGTGGTCGCAAACACCGACATGGTGGCGTAGAAGATCGGCGGATACAGGCCGTTGGTGTTGAGGCGTTCTATCGCGACCAGCCCGGGGGCAGCGCTCTCCCAGCAGTCGGCCGGCAGATCTGCCACCTCGACGTCGAGCAGAGAGCGCCCGCAGCGCGTCTCGAAGTGCTCGAGGAGGGTGAGCAAAGTTGCCATACTCGATCCTTATAAGGGCCTCCGACATTGCGAGATAGTTTCCATCCGTCGCCCGCAAAGATTGAGTTGCAGAAGGTACACTGGAAACATTGCAGAAGGTACACTGAATACGTTGCAGAAGGCGCGCTAGGGTCAATGCACCACATGCATCGAACGCACCGGACCTCGCAGAAGGGATGAGAACCATGCCCTACCTCACACGCGCCGTAGACGATGTCATCGCTGGCCGCCTCACAGCACTCGGCGGTGTGCTTCTCGAGGGCCCCAGGGCCTGCGGCAAAACCTCTACGGGACTCCATCACGCGGCCAGCTCGTTGCGTCTCGACGCCTCCCCCGAGCTGCTCATTCTTGCCGAGAGCGCCCCTGACCTTTTGCTCGATGGGCCGACGCCGCGACTGATCGACGAATGGCAGCTGGCGCCGAGCCTATGGAACGCCGTCCGCCATGCCATCGACGATCGCTCCGAATCGGGCCAGTTCATTCTCGCTGGCTCGGCACGACCGGCCGACGACATCACGCGCCACTCGGGGGTGGGCCGAATGGGCCGAGTACGAATGCGGACGTTGAGCCTCGCTGAGAGCGATCGATCGTCGCGAGAAGTGTCGCTCGCCGCCCTGATGGCGGGCGTTCCGTCTGTGCAGGGCAGGTCGATGCTGACCTATGCGGATGTTGCGGCCGAGGCTGTCAGGGGCGGTTGGCCCGCTCTGGTGTCGTCCACTGTGCGCGATGCGCAGATCTTCAACAGGGAGTACTGCGAGGAGCTCTACAACAGTGATATTCCGTCGGCCACTGGTGTTCACCGATCACGTCCGCGATTGCGACGCACGCTGGCCGCGCTATCACGAAACATTTCGACTGAAGCAACGCTCGGCACTCTCGCGGCAGACGTCGCCGCAGACGGCAGTTCGGCAGACACACGCACGATTCGTTCCTACCTCGACGCGCTGAGCCAGGTGTTCGCGTTCGACGAGTTGTCGGCCTGGAGCGTTGATCTACGTTCCAGGTCGCGGCTGCGCACACAGTCGACGATTCACTTGGCAGACCCCGCGTTGGCGTGCGCTGCGTTGGGCATCGGCCCGGATCGCCTTGCCCGAGACCCACGGTTCTTCGGGTTCGTCTTCGAATCGATGGTGATCCGCGATGTGCGTGCGCTCGCCACGCGTTTCGACGGACGTGTTTATCGCTACCGCGACAACACCGGTCTCGAGGTCGACGCGATCATCGAATCAACGGACGGGTCGTGGGGTGCGATCGAGGTGAAGCTCGGCCAGAACGGCGTGGACGCCGCCGAGGCTGCGCTACTCAAGCTCCGCGACGAACGCGTAGACACAGATCGCGCCGGTGCGCCGATGTTTCTCGCGGTCGCAACCGCGACCGAGTACGCCTACACCCGGCCGTCGGGAGTGCACGTGGTACCGCTCGCAACACTCGGGCCGTAGCGGCAGCATCCGGCCCAGGGCGATTCACGCACGCCGACCACCCGAGCGATGCCCCCGCGCGCATACGCCCCCCTTGTACCGCCGCCCGCCAGGGTATATACCCACACTCAAGGGATTCGTCGCGACTGGGCCGGCGAACCCGACAGAGCGTCACCAGCGTCGAGCTGAGGAGGCAATGTGCCCGAGCCAGCTACGTGGCGCGATGCTCGCCACACGACGCGTCGTGCGATCACGCACTCGCCGGGCGTACACCTCTTTCGCCAGGCGATCTTGACATCCCTCATTGCCGTCACCTTCGTGAGTTCTTTCGCGGCGATGGTCGAGCTCGACCGCCTCATTGCACAGGCGATCTCAATCGAAGGCAAAAGCTGGACTCTTTCGTCGATCATCGGCATTCAGCCCTGGCTCGGACTCAGCGCTTGGCCGGGGTGGGGCAACACCTCGTTCACAGACCTTGAGACGATCATTCTCTTCCATGTCTTCGCAGACATCGTCTTCATTGCCGCGTACGCCGTGACGGGCCTCTACCTCATCGGCAAATACGTGCCGAGAACACCGCAGCCGAAGACGACGAGTCGCGCAAAGAAGCCGACCCCCTAAGAGCGGGCCCGAAACTGGACGATCGACCTCCGCAAAAAGGAACGGGTTCTCTATCTTTCGCTGGGCGCGCTGGTCGCGTTCGACGTGCTCGAAAACCTGACGATCGTCGTCCTTGCCGGCGACCCGAATCCCGCGCCGGTGATCATGTGGCTGCAGATCGTCTTCACTCTGCTGAAGTGGATCGCATTCATTGCCCTGGCGCTTCGCACGGTCTTCGGTGACACGCTCGGGGCGCCACTGCGAGAGTCGATCCAGACGCTGTGGGCGGGCATCTACGGTCAACGCCTCGGGGTGATCTTGGTGGTGGCGGTGGCCGCGATGACCGTCTTCACCGGGTCAGGCGTCCAAGATCAGCTTCCCGACGTCTATCGGGGTTGGATCCGGTACCCCGCGGTGGGGACGAGCGGAGCATTCCGCATCGACCTCGTACAGGCGGGGTGGGCGACGCTCGTCGGTCTCGTCGTCGCGGTCAATCTCTTCCTCCTCGGCCGGCAGCGCGGACTCCGCTATTACCTCGGCAAGCCCTCCGCGCCACCAAATCTCTCTGCGTGGACGTATGTCGCGCTGGGCATTGCGCTGTTGGCCCTCATCCTCACGTGGATGATCGACGCGGTCAGTTTCGACCCCACCACACTCGTGGTTTTCGTGGCGGTGCTCATTGTCATTCCGGCCAGCTCAAAGGTCTTTCAGGCAGTAGCCCGCAGTCGCACGCCCGAAGGTGCGAAGGTGAAGTTTCCCGACCCATTCATCACGACTGAGTCCGAAAAGAGGGCAGGAATCGTCTTCGACGCGGGTGACTTCGTCGTCGGCGCATGGATCGCCGTCACCTTTCTCGGCCCCTTCGTTGCGCTGATCACTCCGCTCACGCTGAACATTGTCGGCGCGTTTGCCACCACAAGATTCGCGCTCAGCGCTTCTCACTTTGCCGGGTGGGCGATTCTGTTGTGGGTGTTCGCCTGGGTCGCGCCGGCTGTCACCTGGACACTTGTGCGGCGCTACGCACCGATACCTGAAAAGATCAAGCCGTCGACGCTGCCCGAGGGGCAAGACCCCGCCCCCGCCGAGAAGTCAGCACCGGTCGCGCCGGACGCCGCAAAACACAACACGCCCGACGAACCGGGCGACCGGGCGAAGGACGAGGACGGGCACTCCGCCAAGGAGGTGCTGGACGCAGCGAAAGAGATGGTCCACGATGCGACCACCGCGGTCAAGCAATCCATCACTTCGGCGTTCGTGACGGATGCTGAGAGCTACAAAACCTCGTCGGGCGGAAGGACCTTCAGCGGGGCCTTTGCCCTCGTGGGCGTGATCGTCCTCATCCTCTTCGCGCTCTTCCCTTTCACCGCCGCGAAGATCGGGACTGTCGCGGTGTTGCAGGCGCTGCTCGGCGCGTGGGCGGCCGTGCTCGGATGGCTGGGTTTTGCGCCTGGGGATGCGTCAGCCCGCAGAGGTGTTTCAGATGTTGCGGTTGCGCGCCACTCCGGTCATCACTCTCGCGGTCGTTGTGCCGTTGTTGATCACATCGACGCTCGACTCGCCCACGCCGCACGCGGTCGCGTTCACCGAGCCGTCGGCGGGCGTCGCGACGGCACTCGACCGTCCGTCGCTCACCGATGCCTTTGCCGCGTGGGCCGCGGAGGCATGCGAATCGACGATCGAGGTCGATGTTGACGGCGTTGCGACCGACGTTCCGGTGAAAGTGCTGACGCTCGTCGCTGCGCAGGGTGGCGGCATCCGGGCAGCGACCTGGACGGTCGACGTCCTGCGCGAATTGCCTCGTGCCAGCGACTGCGCAGCGAGTCGGTCATGTTGTCGGCGGGGGCAAGTGGCGGCAGCGTCGGCTTGGCCTACATCGCGCGGGCGAGCGGCGATGATCCTCTGCGCGTCTCGATCGGCAAAATATCGGGCCCTGATCCTTTGGCGACGGACGCAATCGGCTTGCTCGCGAACGATCTTGTCGCTGGCATGACGGGGCTCATGATCCCGAGTAATGGCCTTGAGCAGGGGCTGGACCTCGCGTGGCGCGACCGCGCGGCGTTGCACGCCGAAGTGTATGGGGCTGCGGCGAGCACGCCCGATGGCGGTCTCGGGGCGCTCTTTGATGCGGAACCTCACACGCCGACGGGCTACGTGATCTTCAACGCCACCGATGCAGCGACCAACTGCAAGGTGCTCATCAGCCAGGTCGATGTCGCCGAACGCGAGGCACCCGCAAGCGAGAGCGATGTGCAGGTGTGCACCGGGGTGAGCGCCGAATTGTCGAACACGATCGATCTTCTTGATCATCTCGGCGAGAACTGCCCAGCGAGCATGACGTGGGCGACGGCGTCGCTGCTGTCTGCGCGCTTTCCGTTCGTGAGCCCTTCGGCTCGAGTGCAGACCTCTACCGTCCCTGATGACTGCACGCCCAAGGGTGAAATGCAGCTGCTCGATGGAGGCCTGATCGATAACAGCGCGTTGGGGACGGTGAGCGATGTCTTCAGCGAGTTGGCCGTTCTGGTGCGCGAGGCGAATGCCGACCCTGCGGCCACGTCTGTGATCGTTCCGGTCGTCCTCTACGCGGCGAACGAGCCGGGTGCTGATGTCGTGCGTGATCTGTCGAACACTCGACCCGAGGTTCTTGCGCCGGTGGCGGCGATCGGTGGGGCCGAGGCGGTGCATTCCTCACCGTCGGCCTGGTTGACACGACTGTCGACTGTGCTGGACGACGTGTGCGCGGGCGCGAACGCGGCACAGTGCGCCGCGACCCTCGAGACGCTTCGCGACGATGTGCCCGGCAGTCTCGTCGTGGTTTCGCCGTCGACGAATCCGTCGATCACGGTCCCCTTGGGCTGGACACTGTCATCGTTCTCGCGCAGTCGCCTGCGCATCGAGTCTGATGTGCAACGGCGGTGTGGACGCGACCAGTCTGTGGTCAATCATGAATACGACTACACCGACGACGCGCGTGCGCTCAAAGTCGACAATGCCGCATGCAAGTCCAGTGGCGACTACGGCCGCTTCGGCACGTTCTTGAACCTGTTCGACGAGGCTGGCCCAGCTCCATCGCCCTCCCCAACCCCCTCCCCTACCCCGTAGTGGCTGCGGAGCCGCATCGGTGACTTGACCAGAGCAGAGCCAGCCCGCGCCGTCCCCCACCTCACCCCACCCCCTGCACCGCAACAAACACACAGATCCCCAGAATGACGGCCACGCTCACGGCGATGCCCCACACCGGCATGCCGCCATGCTCGACGGCCCACCACGGCGTGACGTTGTTCGTCCTGCGGTACCTCCGACGTGTGCTCATGCGGGTCACGCTAGGGGCCTCATGTTTCGAGATCGCCAACTTTCCGAAACATGGGTGCGAACAACCCCCCCACCCCGTAACGAACCCCACTCTTCACATTCCCGACACATTGACCCGTTACGCTCGTACGTGGGGAGGCCGACAATCGGCAGAGAGGATGGTCAGTGACGTCGCACCTAAAACAGGTCGACGCGACAACGACGTCGCTGAGAGATTCCACTCAACCGAATATCGCAGCCACCGCCTCTGAGGCGGCTCAGGCGCGTGTTCCGGATGCCGCGACCCCGCGATCATCCGCCACCACAGCGAGCCCCAAACAGGCGGCGAACTGGCGCGCGATCATGCAGCGCCGCATTCTGGCCACCGACCTGCTCGTGCTGATCTGGGTCGTCTACGGCACCCAGATCGCATGGTTCGGCCTCGGCGCCGCCGACGTCACGATGCGCGCAGACACGCGCATCACCGACCTGTCGTACTGGAGCTTCTCCGGAGCCCTCGTGCTGCTCTGGATGTGGGCCCTCAGCCTCATCGATTCGCGCAGCGAGCGCGTGATCGGCACCGGGTCGATCGAGTACATCCGCATCGTCGATTCGAGCGTGCGCCTGTTCGGCATCATCGCCATCGGTGCGTTCCTTCTGCGCGTCGACGTCGCCCGCGGCTTCTTGCTCATCAGCCTGCCCGTCGGCGTGCTCATGCTCATCGTCAGCCGGTGGCTGTGGCGGCAGTGGCTGATCTCGCAGCGCCAGCTCGGCAAGTACAGCGCGCGAGTTCTCTTGGTCGGAAGCGAGACCTCCGTCGCCCATCTCGCGAAAGAGCTGCAGCGCACACCGAGCGCCGGCTATGTGGTCGTCGGAGCATGTGTGCCGAACGGGCGCGTGGCCGCCACCATCGAGGGCACCGAGATTCCGATCATGGGCAGCGTCAACGCCGTCGATCGCGCCATCCTTGCCACCAGCGCCGACACCGTCGCCGTGACGAGCACCGACGAGTTACCGCCCGACAAGGTCAAGCAGATCTCGTGGGGCCTCGAGGCCGGCAAGCAGCACCTCATACTGGCCCCGAGCATCGTCGATATTGCGGGCCCCCGCATTCACATGCGTCCCGTCGCCGGACTCCCCCTGATTCACGTCGAGACTCCGCGGTTCAGCCGGGGTCAGCGGGTCACCAAGCGCACGATGGACCTCGTCCTGGTCGGCGTCGGAGTGATCCTCATCAGCCCGATCCTCGCGTTCTTGGCGATCAGCATTCGCCTCTCCAGCGATGGCCCGGTCTTCTTCCGTCAGACTCGCATCGGTTTGCGCGGCAAAGAGTTCTCGATGATCAAGTTCCGCTCGATGGTCACGAATGCCGAAGAGCTTCTGGCTGATCTTGAGAAAGAGCAGCGGGATGCCGGCAACGAAGTGCTCTTCAAGATGAAGAACGACCCCCGCGTGACGCCGATCGGTCGCATCATGCGCAAGTTCAGCCTCGACGAGCTGCCTCAGCTCTTCAACGTTCTCGGCGGCTCGATGTCGCTTGTCGGCCCTCGCCCCCCGCTACCCAAAGAGGTCGCGCTCTATGCCACGCACGTGCACCGGCGTTTTCTCGTCAAGCCCGGCATCACGGGCCTCTGGCAGGTCAGCGGCCGCTCGTCGCTCTCGTGGGAAGACTCCGTCCGCCTAGATCTCTCGTACGTAGAGAACTGGTCTTTGGTGGGGGATGCCGCGATCCTCGCGAAAACCGCCAAAGCCGCCCTAGCACCGGGGGAGACAGCACATTGAAATCGTCGAGCAACACCCAAGCTGACGTCGAAGTTGGAGCTACCAACTCACCCCGCCCCCCAACATGGAAACGCGAGGATATCGACTCGCTACGGGTCTCTGTGACACCCCTTACGGCCTATCAACTCGTCCAAGTAGTTGCCCTAGCGCTTCGCTCGAATGAACCGCTTCTAATCACGGGCCACAATCTACACAGCGTGTACCTCTTTCACTCGGACGAAAGTTTTCGTAGCACCTACACTCGGGCGAACGTGATATTGGCGGACGGCCGTCCGATACTTGCGATGTTGAACCGACAGCGCCGGCGGCAAGGGCAGGGCAGGCTTTCGTCAACGCACAGAGTCGGGTCCACAGACTGGGTGATGCAAGCCATGGAGCTCGGTGAAGTGCGCAAAGTTTGCGTGCTTGGCGGTCGAGCGCAGTCGAATGCCGCTATGGCTGCCCGCGGTCGAGCTGCAGCTCCCGGGACAGAAATTCTCAGTATCCCGGCGGACCCCTGGTCCGACGACGACTTCGATAAAGTATGCGAGCAACTTCGCGATTTTGCTCCAGACCTTTTGCTTATTGGAATGGGTATGCCCCTTCAGGAGCGAGTATCAGACGAATTGGCGGGCCAACTGAGGATCCCCGTCGTCGCTCTAGTTGGCGGAGCAATCGATCAGTTGTCGGGCGTGCAGCGAAATGCGCCGCGCTGGCTTGGTCGTCTTGGTGGTGAATGGCTTTGGAGGCTTGCGACCCAGCCACGTCGTCTCGCCTATCGCTACCTTGTCGAGCCGTTCGCACTTGCGAAGTTGCTTCGAGATAAGCGGGGTGCCGCGTGAACCGTGATACCGAAGGTAGACGTCGAGATCACTATTGGGGCCACGAAGTCGACGAGCTTGTGCGCAGTTCGTTTGAGGCAAGCGCATGATCTCGATGGCCAGGCGCCGAGCTTCGCTGGGTTCAGATGGGCTCTCATCAAGACCCTCCGCTATCGTCCTGAGTTCGGTTCGCTGGGACTTCATGTGGCAACGGCATCAATCACTCGCCCAAGCGTTGATAACACTTGGGTACTCTGTTGATTTCGTCGAGCCGCACCCTCGTGGGCTTGCACACATCGCAGGGTGGGCAGTCTCAAGAGTTTCTCGATCAATCAGAACGAGAGGTGTCGGCGGTGCGGTTCACCAGCCTCGCGGTTGCGTTGCGGTGCACGGATGGGCAAGTCTTGGGTTCTCCGCTCGAGCGTCTGCCCGACGGCTCCTGGCGAGGCATCCGTCGCCCGCGCTTGTAATAGTCCACCTGCCGTCTCGGAGAGTTCGGGCGCTTTCACGGATGCTCGACCCGAGGACTCTGATCTACGATGACGTACTCGACTGGTCGACAGTCCCCTCAAATTGGCACCCACCGCACCGCTGGACAGAGACAGTTCGGGGCCTCCTGTCCGATGGTGCGACAATCTGGACCGACTCTCCGCATGTGAAGGCAGAGTGGGCTCGAAGTGGAGTGGACGCTCATCTGTTGCTTCCTGCCGCGGACGAACCCTTCCTCGATTGGAGTTGGGGCGAAGCACCCCTAGCCACATCCATCGGATATTTCGGCACCGTGCGCTATGACGAAATCGATGTTGAGTACCTGGGGCGCTTATCCGAGCGCCACGCGGTGACGATAGTTGGGGATGTGGATGACGCATCCTCCTCGGTTTTGGCCGGAACTAGCGTGACTGTTTTACCCCGAGTGGCGGTTGCGGATCTGCCGCCAATTCTGTCGGAGTGGTCTGACGTCGTCTTGCCTTATCGCGAGTCTCCGCGTGCACCCACACTGATGCCCGCGAAGATCGTGAACGCGCTCGCCACAAATCGCCGTGTGTGGGTGGGTGGCCTACGGCTTCCGGACCATTTCGCAGCGCAAACGTTAGCGCTACCTCAGCGCGCCGAGAACTTCGACCCGGCCGGATCGATTCAAGGCCGGTCGCGACTCGAGACCTGGCCTGACTCTGTCAGAGCGGCGCTTGGCCCTGCATGCGCAACTTGAGGTTCCGGCGGTCCTGGATTCATCCCTCATCGCTGTTCTACGCGTCCGCTGCCATCACTTTGGTTGGCGGGCTTGCTCGAACAAAGCTGGTCGCCTCGGGTTTGGGCGTAGACGGTACCGGCCTGTTCGGGCAAGCGTCCGTCGCAGTTGCTGCGCTTAGCATCATTGCCTGTTTCGGGCTTTGGGCACCCGCCGCACGGGAGTTCGCGCAGGACACGCGCAGGAAGAACGCACTTGTAGGCACGGCGAGCATTATGACGATCGTCAGTGTCTCCTCCATCTCGACCGCACTTGCCGTGCTGCTTTTCGGATCAGCGGGAAGCGAGTTGATCGGGCTGATACCCCCGTTCACACCACCAGTGATCGCCGTTGCAGCCCTCGCCTCGGGGATCGCAGGCATGGCGAATGTTTGGTGGCGGGCGAACAATCGAGGACTTGAGTGTCTTTTCGTTACCACTGGGACCAATGTCCTAGCTACCGCCGCAGTCGCCGTCGGCGCTCTTCGCAACGACATGAGTTGGGTCGCAGGCTCATTCGTTCTAGGGTTCGCGCTCCCGGCGGCCTATTTTGTGATCGTCAACATCTTGCCGAAACTACGAGGCTTGCTAGCCGCGAGGTCAAGGCTGAATGCAACAATCTCAGCCCTCCTAGTGTCGGGCGCAGTCGGCATAGTTAGTACGGCGGGGCGATCGGTGTCGGACTTGATCGCTCGAGCATCCCTGGTATCCGCGGAGGGCGTTTCAGCCAACGGGCTTGCCCAGCCGTACTACATCTATACAAGCGTCCTGGTCCCGCAAGTGATATCGATAATGATCGCGCTGATCATCACCGCGCATGTTACCGGCTTGAAGGACCCCGAGCGAGAGATCCTGAAGGGCGTCGTTGCCTTGCTTGCCTTCGCCGCCCTGGTAAGTCTCTTCGCCGATCAACTCATCGGCCTCGCGTTCAGCAGTGACTTCGTGGACGGGACACCTCTTCTTGTAGCTGGCTCTTGGGCGGACGTCTCGAAGTGGCTGGTAGTGATTCTCCTGGCCTATCAACTCGCCTTAGGCAAGAACACAGCCGTTCTGTTCGTATCCGTCGCATCTCTCGCGATGCGAACCGGACTTGTTTATGTGCTGATCCCCGCTCTTGGGATGATCGGGATCGCGATCGCGACCGCGATCGAGTCCGCAGGGTGCGCAATATTCTTGATCGTCATGACAAAACTGCGGCGGCGCACGAAGCTCGCCCTCGGTATAGCAGTTGTTGCGTCCCTCCTCGTCGTACTGATTGGTGCATGGTCTTATGGAAACTGAATTGCTCGGGACTTTGGGCCGCACCTACCGTGACGGCCTTCTACAAGCGCTGGAAGGAGTGGACCGTGTGCTTTGGATTGACTTCCCAGACCACGCGAACATTGGCGACTCCGCAATATTCCTTGGCCAGATGGCTGCAACCGCTGACAGAACTTTCGAGAAGTCCGCAGTCCTGCCCATTCGCGCTGCAACCGCTAGGACCCTCGCGCGAGCAGCAGAGAAGGGGTTCGTGCCAGTTCTTGAGGGTGGCGGCTTCTTTGGCGGGATGTACGAGCCAAACGATCACCTTCGCAAGACTGTGGCGAGCGCGTTCAGCCATGGACGCGTAGTTCAAGCGCCGCAATCAGTCGCAGTCACAAACAAGCCGCTCATGGAGGAAGTGGCTATCTCCCTCCGGGAGGTCAAAGACCTTCGGCTTTTCGTACGCGATCAGGCCAGCGTCGAAACACTCCAAGGTTGGGGCCTGGAGCCGATGCTGCTCCCGGACGCCGCGCACTGCCTGGGCGCGCTACCAGCTCCCAGTCCGGTTGAAAGAGTCGTCTTGCTAGCGCGCGAGGACTCGGAATCGCGTGGGACCGCTCTTCCTGACGACATTCGCACAGTCGATTGGCCGAGAGAGCGTCAGACCGCGCGAAGACTTCGCCAAGCCATGGCCGAAGTTGCTGGGCGCACCGGTGTGATCGGTCTACCTTTCGACTACGAGTCGATCGCGCGTCAGCGACTCAACAAAGGACTTCAGATTCTCTCGCGCGGGGAGGTGGTGATTACTGACAGGCTTCACGCGATGATCCTCGGTCTTCACCTAGGTCGACGGGTGATCGCCATCGACAACAGTCTGCAAAAGCTGCGCCGTTATCATCAAACGTGGTTGTCGTCATTGCCCAACGAGTCGCTGACGTTGGTGGATTCGTTCTCGGAGGCGATCGAGCATGTCTAGGAAATCACCGTTCCACGTAGACGTCTTCCAGGACTGGGATGCGAATCGCGGGTACCCCAAATCACAGATCGTCATGCTGAGCTTTCGCGTCGCCAACCGACAGCACCGCCCAGACCGGATGACGGTTCGCTATCGCATCGCGGCGACCCTGTACAAAATCTGGTCGGAATGGTTGCTCGGGATCGAACTACCGCCTTCGACCCGCGTCGGCGCGCGGCTACGTCTACGCCATGGGGTTGGGCTCGTCGTCAACCCTCACACGTTGATCGGTGCGGACGTTATGTTGCGCCACGGTGTAACGCTCGGCAACCGTCACCACGAAAGCGACTGTCCGCGGATCGAGGATGGCGTGGAGATCGGCGCAATGGCGATCGTGATTGGGCCCGTTCGCGTCGGCGCTGGGGCACGCATTGGGGCGGGTGCCATAGTAGTCGACGACATACCCGACGGGATGTCGGTTGTCGGCGCCAAAGGTCGACTGCTGCTACGACAGGAGCAGCCGAATGCGGAGTAAACCATCCATAGGTGAAGCACCGAACTACGGGACGGTGCTTGTCCGGGCAACTTTCGCCTACCCTTTACTCTGGCTAGTGGGGCTGGGAGGGGTTTTCTGGATAGTCCTCGGGGTGATGAGTGTCCCCTTCCTCGTTCGGCAACGGCTGCGCGGCACTCCACTGATCGCCATCGGCGTTGCAACGGGGTTGCTCCTCTCTTCATTGATCGGGATCATCTACTTCGGCGTCGTACCCGAACGCATGGTGGGACTGGCAGCGAACATCATGGTCTGGCTGACGGTCGCTGCGGGTCTGGCTGTCACTCCAACAAAGCGAACGTTTACGCAACTCACTCGGGCCGTTCTTGTCCTATCCGCTGCTCAGGGAGCAATTACCCTAGTGGCGACGCTTCTGCATCCAGCGAGGCTCCCTGTACCTTTGCTTGCTCCGATCGCCGAGAGTCTTCCATCGGGTTTCGCTGCATTCGCCCGCAACTCGCTCGTACTCTTCAGTTGGCTGGACGGCGAGGCAATACGATCGGCAGGCCTAAACGCGCAGCCGACCTGGGCGGGTGCGTTCGCGGCGATTGCGTTGATCATCGCGACGTACGCCGTGGTCACTGAACGCGGGGGATGGCGAGCCCTCGCGTTGGTGAGCGGGTTGGCATCGATCTACTCAATACAGATGTCACTCAGCCGCGCTACGTGGATCGCGCTCGCGGCCGCGCTAGTAGTCATGCTCGTTGTCTCGATGCGATCGCGATTTAGAGTCTGGTATTTCACGTCTGTGACCATGCTCAGCATCCTGGTCACTGCTATCTGGATTACGAGTTCGTCCCGCATACTTGCCGCCGTCCAGGACATCAACTCTCAGAGGGAAGGCTCCGCGACGGCACGTGGAGACATTTACGAGCAGACCTGGAGCTACATCCGTGAGCTTCCCATTCCCATATTCGGGTTTGGGATCAAGCCGGGTGACGAGACACTCGTGGCCAGCGTAGCGACGCACTCCACCTACCTGGGGCTGATCTTCCGCGGCGGGTTCATCACGCTGGTGATGTTCATCCTTCTTCTTGCGTGCCTGCTTGTCCTCTCATTGCGAGCAAGTGCACCGCAAGCGGCAGCGATCGTGGTTTTCGTTGGACTTTGGTGCATCTTCGAAGACATTGACCCCGGTCACCTTGTACCACTTGGCATCATCTGGGCATTGTGGTTCGCTCGCACAAAACAGAAGAGCGCGCCAGAATTTGCCACACGAATACCCCCACAATCGCGCGAGCGGACTGCATCCTCTTCGCGGCACTGAACCGCACCAATGAGGCGATCGGAGGACAACACCCTGCACATTGTCTGTGTTCGACGGTCTGAGCTGTGGGCAGTTTTGCCGCGAGCGTCCCCGAAGCTGGCGGCACGGTCGCGGTTGCGATGTCCGTGGATGCTCGGATTGGCGCTAACTGTTTGCACCTGAACGTAAACGGTGCAACTAGCTGGAAGTCCCCGAGCGCGATCTGCAGTCCGCTAGTATCCCCTTCTGCGATCAACAGGTACCGACACAGTAATCTCGTGGATCACGATGTACTACAACCAGGTGCGCAGATCAGGAGAGTCATGAAGATTTCAGTGATCGGATGCGGATATCTCGGAGCCGTCCACGCCGCCGCGATGGCCTCAATCGGCCATGATGTCGTCGGTATCGACGTCGATGAGCGCAAGATCGCCTCGCTCGCAACGGGCGAAGCGCCGTTCTTCGAGCCCGGCCTGACCGAAATCCTGAGCGAAGGCATCGCTTCAAGGCGCCTGCGGTTCACCACCGACATGGCAGAAGCGCAAGGCGCGGCTGTGCACTTCGTGGGAGTCGGTACTCCGCAACAGAAAGATGGCTACGCCGCCGACCTCACTTACGTGAACGCGGCGATCGACGGGCTGCTGCCGTTCCTTTCGCCCGGCGACATCGTGGCGGGCAAGTCGACGGTGCCCGTGGGAACGGCGGCCGACCTCGCCCCGCGTGTCGCGGCGACGGGTGCCACGCTCGTGTGGAACCCCGAGTTCTTGCGCGAAGGCTTTGCGGTGCAAGACACTGTTGACCCCGACCGACTCGTGGTCGGAGTGCCCGAAGGCGACGATCGCTCCGCTGACATCCTCCGTGAGGTCTACCACCCGGCCGTCGCCAAGCGCACGCCGTTCATTGTCACCGACTACGCCACAGCCGAACTGGTCAAGGTCGCCGCGAACGCGTTCCTCGCAACCAAGATTTCCTTCATCAATGCGATGGCAGAGATCGCCGAAGTTACCGGAGCGGACGTCACGCAGCTCGCCGACGCCATCGGCCATGACGCCCGCATTGGCCGGCGATTTCTCGGAGCTGGCATCGGCTTCGGAGGCGGGTGCCTACCCAAAGACATCCGCGCGTTCGCCGCGCGCGCCGAAGAACTCGGCCGAGGCGAGTCGGTCAACTTCCTCCGCGAGGTCGACGCGATCAACATGCGTCGGCGCGACCGCGCCGCGCAGCTCGTGGTTGAGGCACTCGGCGGCTCGGTGTTCAAGAAGAACATCACCGTGCTCGGCGCCGCCTTCAAGCCGCACAGCGACGACATCCGCGACTCCCCCGCGCTCGACGTGGCGGTGAAGCTGCACGGCCTCGGCGCGTGGGTCACCGTGACCGACCCCGAGGCTCTCAAGAACGCCGCACGCGTGCACCCGCAGCTCACCTACGTCGACGACCGTGACGAAGCCCTTCGCGGTGCGGACGCGGTGCTGGTTGTCACCGAGTGGGACGAGTACAGGCGCGAGCTTGCACCTGAGCATGCGGCGTCGCTCGTGAACGGAACGATTGTGATTGATGGTCGCAACTGCCTCGACGCCGCCGCCTGGCGTACCGCCGGGTGGACTTACTACGGGATGGGGCGCCCATAGGCGCGGTTCGCTACTGCCGGCGTCGACGCCACCACTCGATCCCCGCGACGATCAGCAGACCGATGCAGGCTCCGGCGAGGTTGGCGAGGATATCCATGACACTCGGCGTGCGCCGCTCGAGCATGAGCGCCTGCATGGACTCGATCGAAACGGTCGCCACGAGCGCGATCGGCATGATCAGGTAGCGGCGCGTCAGGAGGAGCGCGAGCAGCGCGCCGAGCGGGACGAAGAGGAGGATGTTCGCGCCGAACTCGATGCGCGCATAGGTGAGGAACGGAAAGACCCTCGTGATTCCGCGCAGCAATGGACCAGCCCCACCGTCGACGGGCATGGGCCAGATCGCGATTAGGGCGAGCGCACTCGCATAGATCGTCAGCACGAGGCGCGCGACTCGCATCGTCTGCCCCGAGGTGTGGCCGGTTGCGGTGTGGGCCGATGCCCGAGCCGCCACCCCGTGCGCGGGAAGCGGCGGCTTCGGCGGAATGAAGACTTTGCGCTCGTCCATCTGGCCTCCCCTGTAGGGCGCCGCGACGGTGCCTGCGCAGTGTAGGGCGAGCCTACCCGACCGTCCGATGCGGACTGTTTCACGTGGGTGCGGTTGACTGGGACAATGACCAGCGCACCGCTCGGCACGTCTCTCCCCGAGGCGTTGTCGCTCGGTGATGCCATCGATCTCGGTGCGGCGTGGGTGACGAAAGTCGCTGCGGATCGAGGCATCCGCATTCTGATCATCAAAGGTGCGGGTCTAGCACATCACGGCCTCAGGGCCCCGCGCATCTCTGCCGACGTTGACGTACTGGTCGACCCCGCGCGATTCGACGACTTCTGCGAGCTACTGATCGACGAAGCCTGGCGCATCCGACCAATCACCGCTGTCGGTGCGGAGTGGAGTGGGCACTCCGTCACCTTCATCCGCGACGACTGGCCCTGCGATATCGACGCGCACCGGTACTTTCCGGGGTTTCTTGCTGGTGCGCAGACGGCCTTCGACGCGCTGTGGCGTGACCGCACGACGATGCTGCTTGCGAATAGATCTGTCCAGATTCCTGACCGGAACGGCAGCATTCTCGTCGCCGCGCTCCACCACCTGCGCGATGGTGCGTCGCGATCGACGATCGGCGGCGAACTCGACCAACTCGTGAGCGTCGAGATGACACCCGACGAACTCGGCTCGCTTGCAGCGTTGGCCGTCGAAACGGGTGCACTCGGCCCTGTGGCGCACGTTCTCGAGCAACTGGGCCTGGAGCCTGCCGCAATTCCGCAGATCGAGGACTCGCCGGCGCTGCGTGCATGGAACTCGCGCATCGCGGCGGACGCCAGTGGCCCGTACTTCTGGCTGCTTCTGCTGCGCAACACTCCCGCACGCCATCGGCCCAGCCTGATCGCTCGAGCGATCTGGCCCTCGCGCGCGGACATCGAGATCAACAACCCTGGGACACCTGACTCGAGGTCAGCTCGCGCGAAGGTACGGCTCACGCGAATCCCGAAAGGGCTGCGATCACTACCACGTGCAATTCGGGCTTTGCGAGCAAGCCCCCCCGACCATGATTCGATGACGAAGGTTTCAGATAGGTAAACCATTCGCGCTCAGTTCGCGGCCTACACACACGCTCTGCTACGTTCGAGATGCGACGGCGCGATCTGCACCGTCGTTTTTCGCGCACCATGCTCCGCCTCCGCATCACCCGGATGTGGAATCACCTATGAGCCTCCTGGGGGAACTCACATGTCCGAAGCAACGCGCCACAACTTTGCACCCGAGGGATCGGGTTCGGCAGGCCTCAGCCGCCGTCAGGTCGTCAAGGCCGGAGTCTGGGCAGCGCCCGTCGTCGCGCTTGCCGCTGCTGCGCCGGCCGCAGCCTCATCCAGTGGACGGATCGTAGTGACGTCGATTTCTGCAGGCTCCGATACAACATCACCGTGGACGGTCGTGGTGCGTGTGCAGTCGAACGAAGCCGCGAGCGGAACGCTCACCTTGACACACTCTGGAGGCAACCTCACGATCAGCCCCGAACAGGGCGCAATCTCACTCCCCAGCGCGGGCGTTCAGGACCTTACCTTTACCGTGACGAAGAACGGCAACCAGGCGCGTGTACTCACGGTTACGCCCGTCGTGTCTTCGATTCCTGTTGCGAACAGAGTCGCACTGGCAGTGAGCGTCAATGGCGGCTCCACCATCAACGCGACCCAGTCGTTCTGATTTCGTCAGACCTCCGCTGGTCGTCCTCCGCCGCGCTGTCGGCCAGAGCGAACTAGAGCTATATGGAACTTCGTGACTACCTGCGCATTTTGCGGTCGCACTGGCTAGGCATCGTTCTGTTGACCCTCCTTGGAGTCACAGCAGCATGGGGGTGGAGCGCGCTTCAGCCTCGGGTCTACACAGCCTCAACGAGCGCGATCATCAACGCAGCCGGCGAGGGCGGTGACGCGGGTTCACGTCTCATCGGCAACCAACTCGCGGCGAGCGTCGTAAAGTCGTACATCGACATCGGCCAGTGGCGCTCGGTCGCGGAGTTCGTGGCTGACGACCTCGACCTCGAGGCCTCGCCCGAGGCGCTCGTAAGTCGTGTGGACGTAACCAACCCGCTCGACACGGTCATCATCCGCGTCTCAGCCGAAGGCTCCAGCCCCGAAGAGGCACGCGACCTCGCCGAGTCGTGGGTTCGCGGGATGATCAGCGAAATCGAGAACATAGAAGGCACCGGAGCTGATGCCGCAGTCACCGTCGTTCCCGGCGACTCGGCCCGCCTACCCACCGCGCCGTCGTCGCCGAATACCCGCCTGAACCTCGCGCTCGGTGCGCTCATCGGCCTCGCGCTCGGCATCGGCTACGCGGTGTTGCGGCACGTACTCGACCAGCGGGTCCGCAGTCCGCGCGACATCGAACGCGAAACGGGGGTGTCGGTCATCGGCACGCTGCCCGCGTCCAAAGAGCTCGAGAACGAGCGCAAGGTGCTCAGGTTCTCGGGACGCACCGACGCAGCGAGCCCAATCGCCGAGGCCACTCGTGAACTGCGCACCAACCTGCGCTTCGTCGACATCGACAACCCACCTCGCGCGATCGTGGTCACCAGCCCCATCCCCGGTGATGGTAAGTCGACTATCGCGGCGAACCTCGCGGTCAGCATCGCCGCGTCGGGAGAAAACGTCGTGCTCATCGACGCCGACCTGCGGCGCCCGATGATCTCGTCGCTGTTCGACCTGCCCGAAGGCGCCGGCCTCACCGATGTGCTCACCGAGCGCGCCGAGATCGCCGACGTCGCGCACGTCATCGCCGGGACGCCAAACCTCGTCATCATCGGCGCCGGGCGCACTCCCCCGAACCCCAGCGAAGTGCTCGGGTCGAAGAAGATGCACGAACTCATTGAGGGCCTCACCAAGCACGCGTTCGTCGTCATCGACTCTCCGCCGCTGATTCCGGTCACCGACGCCGCCGTGCTTGCCACCAACGCCGACGGCGCGATCGTCGTCGTCTCGGCTGGCAGAACGACCTACGACATGATGCACAAGGCCCTCGCGAACCTCGAGAGAGCCCGCGCCCGCCCCCTCGGCGTCGTGCTGAACAAGGTGCCTCGCAAGGGCGCCGACGCGAGCTACTACGGCTACCAGTACCAGGGCGAGTACTCTGCCCGAGAGGCACCCGCCAAGGCGGCGAAGAACTGAGCACGCCACATCGGTCTCTCCGCGGCAACGTAAAGTTGCTGCGGTGACTGAGCACGCACTGCCCCGCCCCCTGCGCATCGCAGGGGGAGTCGTGATCATCGCCCTCAGTGTCATGTTGATTGCTGTCATCGGCGCACTCGCCTGGGTCGGCGGGCGCGGAATCGTCGCCGCCGACAACCTGCGCAGTGCGCAGGGCATGGCGAGCGACGTGGTCGAACAGATCGGCGACCCCGCCGCAGCATCCGAAACCATCGCCCAGATCTCTGAGCGCACGGCCACCGCGCACGAACTCACGAGCGACCCGGTGTGGCGCGCTGTCGAGACACTCCCCTGGCTCGGCCCGCAGCTCTCGGCTGTGTCGACCATGGCCGCTGCTGCAGACGAGATCGCTGGAGATGGTCTCAATCCGTTGGTCGAAGTCGCTGCGACGATCAACGCCGATGCACTGCGCCCAACTGGCGGAGCCATCGCGCTCGAGCCGTTTGTCGCTGTGCAAGACGCCGCGGCTGATGCCGCAGCATCCATCGGCGGCGCTGTCGACGCTGTCGATCGCATCGACGAGACCGCGCTGCTCGCTCCCCTGCGCGACGTGGTCGGCGAAGCCCAAGAGGTGCTGACCGGCGTCGGCGACGGAACCGACGCGCTCGCCCGCGCGGCGGTGCTGATTCCCGCGATGCTCGGGGCCGACGGACCGCGCAACTACCTCGTGCTCTTTCAGAACAACGCCGAATGGCGCTCGCTCGGAGGAATCCCAGGCGCGATGGTCTTGCTCAACACCAACGGCGGCGCGATGCAGATCGTCGCGCAAGATGCCGCGAACGACTTCGCTCGGCTGGATGAGCCGGTGTTCCCGCTTGACCCCGAAGTGCAGGCGATCTACGGCGGTCGGCCTGGCATGTATATGCAGAACGTGACGCAGGTACCCGAGTTCTCGACAACGGGCCCGCTCGCGAGCGCGATGTGGGCGAAGAAGCATGGGCTCGAAGTAGACGGTGTACTCGCCATCGATCCGGTTGCTCTCTCGTACCTGCTGCGTGCGACCGGGCCGATCACGCTGCCGTCCGGCGACGTGCTGACCAGCGACAACGCTGTGCAATTGCTCCTCAACGACGTCTACTTCCGGTTCGCCGACACCGCCGATCAAGATCAGTTCTTCGCGAGTGCCGCGCAAGCCGTGTTCGCGGCGCTCACGAGCGGGAGCGCGAACCCTGCGGCGCTGCTCGAAGCCCTTGCTCAAGCGGGCAACGAACGTCGGGTTTTCGTGTGGAGCGCGCGCGACGAAGACCAGGACGTGCTGGCCGACACCACCATTGCCGGCCCGCTTCCGCCAACCGACGACATCGTCTCGACCTTTGGTGTCTTCCTCAACGACGGCACCGGCTCGAAGATGGACTTCTACCAGAGCGTCGACACCGTCGTCGGGTGGCGCACCTGCGAACCCACGCGCGGCGCGCAGGCCACCGGCACGGCGATCCTCTCCGTTTCGCTCCGCAATAACGCCCCGCTCGATGTCTCGACGCTGCCGGAATACGTCACGGCGAACGGATGGTTCGGTGTCACACCCGGGAGCGCCAGCACCGTCGTCTACGTTTACCTGCCCGAAGGGGCAGAGCTTGCAGAAGCCACTCTCAGCACGGGCGACGGGTTCGGCGGAGGCATCCATCAACAAAGACAAGTGCTCACCTACGAAGTGGTGCTCGCCCCCGGAGAATCAGCCACTGCCGAGTTTGCTGTGCATTTTGATCAACCAACGGGTGAAAACTTGGTGGTATGGCAGACACCGACAGTTAACGGGAACGTAACGACGCCGATTGGCGCTTGCCTGTGAATTCACCGTATAGTCGAAACACGGGCGCTGGAGCTCAAAGCAACTGAACTGCTTCAGTGCCTATTTCTTTGCCTCCAGAGCGCGTAGATACACCCCCCGCAATATCCCCCGCAGTATTCATCGCCCTCAACGGCCCGCACGAAAGAGTCCCGTTATGAAGAACTCGATCCGCATCTCTGCCGCGGTCGCGCTGGCCGCGGCTGCAATCCTCGCCCCTGCCGCAGCGCAGGCCGTCATCTACCCCCCGTCCGGTGCCTGCACCGTCACGCCGGCGACCGTCACCCCCGGTGGCACCGTCGCATTCGAGTGCGACGACGAGACGTTCGGCGCAACCGAGTCCGTCACGATCACCGTCGAGGGCGCTACCGGCGCAACCGTCGGCTTCGTGAAGTTCGCGGTCACCTCGAGCGGCGGAGCAACCTCCACCGCAAGCGGCGCACTCGCACCGGTTGACATCGCATTCCCGTCCGACGCATCTGGTGTGTACAACATCAGCGCCGTCTCGGAGACGTCTTCGGGCGGCACCTCGTCGGTCTCGGTCACCTCGGGTTCGACGGGTGGCGGCTCGCTGCCGGCCACCGGTGCTGACAACTCGGCACTTCTCGGAGTCTGGGTCGGCGGTGGAGCACTCGTGCTCGCCGGTGGCGCACTCGCCGTCGCAGCCACGGTCCGTCGCAACCGCAACTCGGTTGACGCCTGATCTATTTGTTGTATCGAAGTCGCCCCCGGCCTTTCGGCCGGGGGCGACTTCTTTGTGTTGGCTCAGGAGGGTGTCCGCATTTTCGGACACGTGCGGTTGTCTCGATTTTCGGACATGCTAGGATGTCCGGAAATCAAGACATTGGAGTTCAACGTGTCGCACGCACCGAAGGTAGAAGCTGAGATCCGGCGGCCATCAGACCTCGGGCCGATCATCGCTCGCGTGCGCGAGGCGCAAGGGATCAGCCAAGCGCAGCTTGCGGAGTCAGCTGGATTCTCTCGCACGTATCTGGCCGGACTGGAATCAGGCAAGCCCGTGATTCAGCTCGCTCGGCTCTTCACGGCGCTTCGGACTCTCGGCATCCGCGTGAACATCTCTTTCGACATGCCCGCGCCACACGATCACGACGAAGCGCGCGACAATGACTGACGAACTCGCCGTCTATCTGCACAACACGCACATCGCGACTGTCACTCGATCTTCGGGACGACCGCGCTCTGTTGTCGAGTTTCTGTGGGACACGGACGGAGATCTCGGCGATACGCGCCTAACCGAGTGCTTTGCACTGCTGCCCGGCCTCTCACCAGACCGTCGCCGCGCATCAAGGTTTCTCGGTGGCTATCTCCCCGAGGGGAATCAGCGTCAAGCCTTGGCCGCCAAACGAAAGATTGCCAAGGACGATCTTTTCGGATTTCTCAGGGAGTACGGCGGATCGATCGCGGGCGCACTGAGCTTTCGCACTGCCGCTGACAATGCCAGCTACGAGGTGATGACACCGGCGATGTTGCGTCGAGCGTTCACGGAAGCCCTCGACGGCCACAACCTTGGCGCAAGAGATGACAGCCGATCGATGCTGCAGGGATTTCAACCGAAGGTACTCGTCGCCAAGTTCGATGATGACGGCTGGTACCAGCCGCACGGCAGTGCTCATTCGACTCACATCCTCAAGCCGCCGCGCGGGGGGGCTAAGTCGCGACTTTACGACGAGTTCTACGGCCACGAACTTGCGCGCGCGGTCGGCCTTGCGAGTTTTCACAGCGCGATGATGAAGTCGGGAACAACCCCCTATCTCGCCATCGAGCGTTACGACCGAGAAGTCAGCGACGGCATCGTCAGGGTCATTCATCAAGAAGATGCCGCGCAGGCGATGGCACTCGACTGGACGACCGACGGGGCGAAGTTTCAAGACCGCATCCGGCCACACGACCGCGACAACGCGTCGGCTTACTCCGTTGCCGAGCTGCTCGCGGGCCTGGACGACAATCCGGTCGAAACATGGCTTGAGCAACTCGTGTTCCGCACGCTCGTCGGCGATAACGACGGTCACGCGAAGAACGTCTCAATTGTTCACGTGCCTGGCCGCGACAGGGTCGCCGACCTTTACGACGCCGTGCCCAACCTCTTTCAAGAAGGCCGGATCGACTGGACGATGGCGTTGGCCGTAGACGGCGTCTTTGATCATCGCAACATCAGCGTGGATCATCTTGCACGCGAAGCGAGATCGTGGGGAACTGGTCTGCGGCGGTCGACGATAGAAGCGACGATTCAGGGAACGCTGAGCCGTTTTGCGGACGCACTCAACTCGGTGCCCGTGCCCCGGAACGGATCGCCAGGAATGGTCGCCGCTATCGAATGGAACCTCGAGCGGTTGAGCGCAGGCAAAGAGATCGGCGTGCGCAGGTGATCTTCGGGCGGGGTGTCGGCCGCGCGGGGCATTTTCATTTGGGTGAATAGAACCTCAGGATTGGCTCAGGGTGTGTGATTCTGGCGGGGTTTGGCGGCTGAGTCGTCGGGCTGACCGATAGCGTGAGGATCGACGACGGCGCCTGGGGGCGCCGTTTTCGTGTGTGCGGGCTTTTTGCCTGCGCTGACACTGGTCACCCGAAGACCAACCCGGTCACCCGAAGACCAACGAACCTGGGGGTTCACAATGGACAATTTCGCGCGCCCTGAAAGGGCTGCATCCACCGCTCGATCGATCGACCGTCGCACATTGTTGAGGGCGGGGGCTTGGGCGGCGCCCGTCGTGGCGGTGGCCGTTGCCTCGCCTGCGGCGAGCGCGAGCGACACTCCGGTGCAGGCAGCTGCCGGGGTGGCGGTTGCGCCGCAGGTCCGGCTCTATGGCGATCACGGTATCGCCGTCGACTCAGCACGGTTCCAGTACGACTACGCCGCGTGGAACCTGCAGGACGAAGCATCCGGCCCGACCGCGGTGATGATGACGTTCCGCGTGGTTGTGAAGAACGCCGCCGGGGTGATCGTCGCCACCCTCGTGCCGCAAGAGACGGCGTCGATTGCGAAGTACCAGGACGTTGAGCGTAAGGGCCAGGTCGCCGGGCTTCCCGCTGGCACTTACACGGTCGTTTCGGAGATCATCTCGAACGTCTTCAGCCCCAACCCGACCGGCGGGCGCTTCTTCAGCTCGCCTGCGACAAGCACGTCGGTTGAAGTCACGATTGCGGCCACCCCGCCAGCCAAGCCCGTGCTCTCGAACAACAACTGGGACAACAACGGCACCTTCACGGTGACCGCCAACCTGTGGAGCGGGGTCAACGCCAGCGGGTGGGAGCTCACGGAAAATGGCATCACCGTCGGGAGTGGGGCTCTCACGCCGAACACGCCGCAAGCGCAAGCGGTCGCGGTCAACATCACCGGCCGCCCGCTGGGGAGCTACACGTACGTGATGAAGTTCACCAACCTCGACGGCACGACCTCTTCTGACCCGATGGTCGTGAACGTCACGGTGTGACGCGCTCGCCACGTGTCGTCTCAGGGAAGTTCACACAAACGCGAGGCACCCGCGACCGCGCTCTTGCCCTTCTCGCATTCCGACTCGACCTTCAACGCTTGCTCGAGCGAGTCGATACTGTAGTTCGACAGCGCCCACCCGAGTGGGGGGACCACCGTCGGAGTTGTTCCCGGGGCTACGACCACAACGCCGTTCCTGATGTCCTTCCGCGCGGCGCTATTCGTCTCCTCACAGTCCGACGGCTTCGCGGGGTACTTCCCATCAACCATCGGCAGCGCGGGGCACGCGTTCGCCAAGCTCGCAGAGATGCGCTGCAACCAGGTCACATCAGTCACCTGTTGCGCCGCGGCCGCGAAGCCAACGAGCGGCACGAGCGGTTCTGCCGTCAACTCCCCCAAGGGCTTGACGATGTCAAACCCACTCGAATTGCGCAGGTAGACAACGATCGGAAAGAGATAGTTCTCGCGGCCGGGTTCTGCGTTCGCTGATTGGATCGATCGCATGATCGCTGGCCCCAGATCCGCAATTGTGCCGAGCGCCGAGCCCTCCGAGTAGCCGCCGTCAATGAGCTGCGCGTCGCGCGGACACCCCGATGCCGTGGGCATCTGGCCGGCGGGCGTGACGATCGGGAAGCGCCCTGACAACATCGCCGCCGAGGCCCAGTCGAGCGAGGTCTGGCACTCGTCTCCCAGCCACCAGCTCGTCGCCGGCGCATCGCCCGCGGACTCGCAATCCGGAGGAGCGGATCCCGTCTCGAACACATCCGAGCCGACAAGGACGCGGCATCCCGAATTCGTATCGGTCGAGTTCAGGAGCATGAAGCCCGTGCGCTCGTTCGAAGATGCGTCGTATGGCTCCTTCAGCTCATCAGCTGCGGCAATCCACCCTCTCTCGATGAGGGCGGCGCGATCGCGCCATTCAAAACCATCCGTCTCATCAAACGAGGGCACATGAATGCCGAGGGCCGACGCGATCACATCTCCACTCAGTAGTGCCGCGGCGGCAGAGCCTACGACGCCAGGGCCGGCAAGCCCCGCCCACGCCTCATCGGCCTCCCGTACTTTCCCATCTCGCGTTGTCTGCAACGCAGGTTCACCGTTCACCGCACCGGTTGCGGTGAGCACAAGCCCAACCGAGCCGCCACTCACCCCACTTGAGACAAGCACGCTCTCGGCGATGCATGGGTGCTTCTCTTTCAGCTCATCCAATGCCCGCGCAGTCCAGTACGCGGCGCGAATGCCACCGCCCTCGGCCGCGATGAGCACGACCGGTTGCACCAGCTTTCCGCCGATCGTCGCGGTGCAATCCAGTTGAGCGATTCTGTCCGCCAGTGTGTCGATAGTCGGCTCCTCAGGCGTAGCATCGTCCTCCTCCTCCTCCTCCTCCTCCGACGGTGTGACGGCTTCGATCTCGCGGACAGCATGAAGAGTCGGATCCCAGCCTTGCGATGAGACCACCGCGGCATAAATGAGCGGCAGGGTGATGGCTAGCGTGAGCACTGGAGTCGCTTCAAGCCGCATCCATCGAAACAGCGCAAGGGGTCGATAATCCTGGATCGCGACGGTGAATGAGCCGAGGAGCGCCGTCCACGCTGTGATGATCAGGACGGTGAGTGCGACGGGTCCGATGCCGGAGGCGATGTGCATCGGATACAGCGCAGTGAGGATGAGGATGACGATCGCCGCGGCGCAGATGATCACGAGCCAGAAGACGTGCCGTCCGAACTGATCCGTGCCCGCCGCCCGCGACTCGGTGGGGTCATTCCGCCTCACCAGTGGTTTGAGGACTCGCCACGGCGTGCCTCTGCTCAATCCCCAAAAGAGGAAAGGCGATGTGATCGCGATCACCGCACCGATGATGAAGAGCAGCAACGCCAACCCGAACCCGACAGTCTCATCAGGCCCGAGAAACACCGGCGCTGCCATCGAACGGACCAGTCCTAGACCACCGACGATAAAGACGGCGATCGCGAGCGCATCACCGACGAGCCAGGTGTATACCGCCCGCGGCTTGTCTGCCTTGATCGGTTTCGTCGCCCACTCGCGCTTGCGAAAGATGATGGAAGGAACGACGACGATGGCGAGGATGACCCAGAAGAATGCGGCGCTCGCTGCGACGGACTCGAACAGCGGACGCCCGTTCAGCAGAGCGACCGCAAGAGTGATGAGCCACACGCCAATCCACGCGGCTGGGGCAATGGCCCACCAGCCGAGGGTGTTGCGCACCTCTTCATCCGCCGTCGGGATCTTGCCCGCCCAGCGCGAGATGCCGCGTCGCGTGCGGGCTCGCCCCAAGGCGAACGCAGCGATCGCAGCGAGCAGAATGGCGCCCATCGCGGCCAGGAAGAACACCACGCCCATAGGCGATCCGATCCACCCGCGTTGGATATCGGGTAGTTGATCGAGCACCCCATCCTGCGGAATACACGCCAGCACAAAGAGGAGAACCACGAGCACCGTAGAGAGCCGATGAAGCCACAGCGCGTGCCACGTGCGGGCGATGATTCGACCCAACGCGTGGCGCGTGCCGTCGTTGCGGAGGATGGCTGCGACCAGCACCGCGAAAACGATCCACTTGATGAGCGCGACACCGAGCACAGCCCAACTGGCGACCTCGAGCAGTGTTTCAGAGGCTTCTGCGCCAGCTCGCACGAGCCCCTGTGCGCAGAGGAGCAGAACGATCTCGACGACCTCGACTGCGACAAGAGTCCACAGAATCCATTCGCTCCCCGAGAATTCACGAGGGTTTGCACTCGTCCACCCTCTGATGAAAATGAGGAGCACGACGACGTAACAAACAATGAAGATCACGTCCAGGACGATCGAGCAGATCACCCATGTCGCGACCTCATCGTTAAGCCCGCTGGACGCCCATTCGGCCCAGGCTCCCCTTGCGGTGAATCCCAGCGGCCCCCCGACCGAACTCAACGAAAAGCTGGTGCGGCCTGCGCCGGTGACGGCCGAGATCAGTCGATCCACCTCGCCGAGCGCGATCAATGCCGCGACGGAGAGTGTGCCGAGAAAGAGAAGCCACATCACGCGCGGACGGAGCAAGTCGACCCTTTTCGAGACCGAGGTTGCCGCTGCCGCTATAACCGGGTCGCCTAGCGTCTTGGGCGCCTCTGGCTCGGGAGCGGTCGTGTTCGCCGCTGACTGTTCTGCTGGCGTCGCTGACGCGTCGGCGCTCTGATCGGCGCTCACGATTCACGCGGCCGTTCTCGGTGTTGGATGAAGCACTTCGTCCCCAGACTCGTCTTCGTGCGCGCGATCAGCGATGAACGAGCGCCGCGGCCCCAGACTCAGCCGCTTGGCGTCATGGTAGACCCGGGCGTCTGGTGACGTCTACGGGTGCCTGCTAGCGTTCCACCATGCGAGCGGAACTCGGTGCCCCAGGCTTCCCGACCTTTGCCGTCCCGGCTGGGGCTGCGCCGATTACGCTCGCGCTCGTGAACGAGTACCGCGACTAAGACCGTCCGTCAAAGTCGGCGCGGGCCGGTAGCGTGAGAGTGTGACGTCCGAGGCATCCGCACCCCCGCGCTGGCGCCGCATTCTCGGTAGCGGATGGTTTCACCTGTTCGCCGCCATCATCGTCACCAGCCTGGTGCTGAGCTTCGTCGCCAAGCCGTACTGGGTGCCGTCGGGCTCGATGGAACAGACGCTCGAGGTCGGCGACCGCGTCATCGCCAACCGCCTCGCCTACCTCGGTTCGGGGCCTTCGTCGGGCGACATCGTCGTGTTCGAGGCCGGACCCTCGTGGGAGATCGGCGTGCCCGATGCGCCCGACCCGATCCGCGGCGCGCTGCGCTGGGTGGGCGAAGTCACCGGCTTCGGACCCTCGGGCCCGCACACCCTCGTCAAGCGCGTCATCGGCGCACCCGGGCAGACGGTTTCTTGTTGTACCGAATCGGGCGCGCTCATGCTCGACGGAGCGCCTCTCGACGAGCCCTACGTCTACAACGACCTGAGGTTCGAGGCGGGGGTGCTCGACTGCACGACCGAGCCGCGGTCGACGCGGTGCTTCGACGAAGTGACGGTTCCGGATGCCTCGTACCTGATGCTGGGCGACAACCGGGCGGGCTCATCTGACTCGGCCGTGCTGTGCCGGGTGGCGGGAGTCTCTGACGACTGCTGGCGCTGGGCCGAACGCGACGACGTCGTCGGCAAGGTGTTTGTGACGTACTGGCCGTTCTCGCGGTGGGCGACGTTCTAGATCTTCGTATATTTGTTCTATGCAATGTCGGTGCAGTGTGGTAACTTTGTTCTATGCCCACCACCCTCGACGCGATCGCTGAGACCGTCGAGCGCGTGCGCGCGATCTGGCCGGGCGAGAGCGTCGAGTCGTTGACGCGCGAGCAGATGATCGCGGTCAATGACGAACTCGGGCGGCTCCGCCGATTGGTCGATGCGGGGCACGCGCAGGTCGCGTCGCGCATCGCCCGCGAGTCTCGCCCCGAACTCGGGCCCGACTCGCTCGCCAAAGAGCAGGGGTTCCGCAACCCGACCGCCCTCATCGCCGCGACAGGCGGCACCACGACCGGTGAAGCCGCCCGGCTCGTGCGCGTCGGCGAAGCGACCGAACCGCGCATGACGCTCACGGGCGAGGTAGCACCGGCGCGGCATCCGCATGTGGCGTCTGCGATCGCTTCCGGTTCGATCGGAACGGCGGCCGCATCGGCGATCATCGCGATGCTCGACCGCATGGCTTTTCGGGCAGGGCGTGAAGCGACCGATGCCGCCGAGCACCGCCTCTGCGAACAGGCACCTGGGCTCACTCTCGATCAGCTCAACCGGGTGATTCTTCAGGCCGAAGCCGTGCTCGACCCTGCCGGTGTCGAACCGCGCGAAGACGAGTTGCGGCACGAGAAGGCACTGCGCTTTCACCACGAAGCCAGCGGCGCGATCGTCCTCACCGCGCGCTTCGACCCCGAGGGCGGTGCGCCGGTGAAGGCCGCGATCGAGGCGTATGTGCGGCAGGCGTTGGCCGCCGCGCACGACAATCCAGATCCGGATGCTTCGCGCCCCACCATCCCGCAACTCCAGGCCGACGCGCTGACGCGCATCGCCGAACACCTTCTCGGGTGCGAGCACCGCGACCTTCCGGTCGAGGGCGCCACCGTCGTCGTGCGGGTCAGCCTCGACGACCTGCGCGACGGCACCGGCCACGCCACGATCGACGGCATGGACGCCCCGATCTCGATCTCGACCGCCCGGCGCATGGCCGCCGGTGTCGTCATCCCCTGTGTTCTCGGCAACAACAGTGAGATTCTCGACTGGGGACGCGCGAAGCGCCTCTTCACTCCGGCTCAACGGCTCGCACTCGTCGAACGCGACCAGGGCTGCGCTAAATGTGGAGCACCACCGTCACATACGAAGGTCCATCACATCAGGTGGTGGGCCAGAGATGCAGGTCCCACCGACCTCAGCAACGGAATCCTGCTCTGCGAGTCGTGTCACCATCACATCCACGACAACGGATGGGAGATCCGCATCGACGGCATCGGCGTCGACGCGCACGTGTGGTTCATTCCGCCGATCCACGTCGACCCCGACCGCACCCCGCGCCTCGGCGGGCGCCGAAGGTACGGCTTCGCGGCCTGACCGGCACACTCTGCGCCGGGGCGTGCTCTACAGGCGCGAAGAACTCTCAGGCGAAGCATCCGTCACAACAGTGCTCTTCATGTCTGGCAACCGCGCCGTGACGAGAATCGGCAGGTGATCGCTCAACCCCTGCGGAAGCGTCTTCACCCGACCGATCTCGAAACCGATAGACGTCGCGAAGTCATAGTGCCCGCGAAAGAACTTGTACCGCGTGTACGTGCGGGAATCGCTGAGGTTGAGCTCGTACCCCTGATCGCGGATGCTCTGACCCAACCGCTCTTTGAACACCGGATAGTTGTAATCGCCGACCATCAACGCCGGCAGACCCTCACCGAGCTTGGCCAGTTCATCGAGCGCCGTGCGAATCTGATGCCGACGTAGCCGGTTCAACGCTGTCAGCGGCGCCGCGTGAAACGAACCGATGATGAACTCGCGCCCGTCATCGATGTCGAACAGCCTCACTCCGAGCAACCGCTCTTCGGCGGGCTTCAGCACCCGGTCGTGCAGCGACTTCTTCAGCGACAGCGCCCGCACACCCATCGCCCGGTACGTGTTCTCGCGGTAGTACACCGCAAGCCCCAGCCGGTTGCGCTGCGTCGCCTCGGCGAGATGCAGGCCCCCGATCTTCTCGGGCAGGCTCGCCGTGTCGGCCTCTTGCAGGCAGAGCACATCGGCTCCGTAACGCTCGACGAGGTGCACGAGCTCGCCGACAGCACGATGCTTACGCAGGTTGTACGAGATGACCTTCATAACCCCGCCAGCCTATTCCTGCCCGGTTTCGTCGGGGTGAACGTCTTGCACATCCTCAGGGTCATCCCAGGTCGTCACCAGCCGCGACGCGACGAGTCCGTCGATGAAGACGCGTACCTGTTCGGGAATTGCGCCGGATGCCTCGACCCCCGCAACATCCATCGACCGAGAGACCAACTGGGTGAGGGTGACCGGATGCTCCAGCCAGTCCCAGATCAGCGCCGCCGACCCGGTCAGCACCTGTGGCTGCCCGAGCGGCCCCTCGAGCGCGAGCGCCACCACTCGGTCCTCACGATCGACCCACGCGACCTCGGGGTGCCGGTGGTAGCGCGGCTCGTCGGTGGTCAGCAGTCCCTCATCGAGCAACTGCCCGACCGCGAGCCGCACGGCGGTCACGGCTGCGTCCTCTTGACCCGTCGGTTCATCTGCAGGGGGCTCGCCGTAGGCGGCGAGCGCCGCCTCGGTCAGCGCCTCGAGCGTCGACCCGTTCGATTGCCCAGCCGCACGCCACAGCGCCGGGGCGATGCCGGCGATGACATGGACGGTCCCCCGCTTGTGCGCATCCACCGTGAGCACCGCCACACGATCGGGGTCCTCGAGGGCAAGTTCGTCCCGAGGAGTCACCCGGGTGAAGTGGGGCCCTTCGCTGGGGGCGACCGGTTGGGGGTTCGGGGCTTCGGGGGCTGCAGCATCCGCCATCACCGGCGCCACCGCATCACCCACGACCAGATCAGGGATGATCCCGGGCAGCTCAACCGCTTCGCGGTAAGTGACCGAGCGGATGCCGCCGGTCGCCGCCGCGACAGCCGCGATGAACCGCAGCGGAGCCTCGAGGTCGGGCAGATAGCTCGTCTGCGCGACGAGTTCGGCCAGCGCATCGCCGAGGTCGACCTCTCCGAGCACCGGGGGTCCGTCGTGCTCGGGCTGACGATCGAGCAGAACGATCGCCCGCACCCGCAGTTCGGCGTCGGGGATCGGCAACAGGCCGATCGACGACGGAGCCCGCTCGACCTTCGGCTGCGCGCGGTCTTCGATGATCGACAGCGGCTTGCGGTACACCCGCACCCGGCCGTCGAGCTCGATCCCGATCGTCTCGTCCGACAGATACCCGAAACTCTGGCCCAGCGCCCGAGAGGCCGTCGTCTTGCCGCGGCCCGACGGGCCGACGAACACCACGACATCGCCCGCATCGGTGGCGACGCCTGCAGCGTGCAGCATCCACAATTCTCTGCGACCCGCCTCGATCGCCGCGAGCGTGACCTGCTGCGAGAGGCGCATGAGCATGCTCGCCCGCGCGCCCGAACCGGGGATGACCGTCGTGACGGGCTCGCCTGCGTCTGCGTCCACGGTTGCGTCGGCCCACGCCGCGCGCACCGCCGCAGCATCGCCCTCGTCGAGAGCCGAAACGTCGATGCCGATCGTCGTGCCGACCGCGCTGACCAGAAGGGTGTGCGTCACACCGAAAGCCTAGGCGAGAGGTGTCGCCCTCTCGTATGGCGAGCAGATCAGCACAGGGTGAACTGCGCCAGCGCTGGACTGAGGGCACTCTCGCCGCCGATGAGCGTTACCTGTTCGGTGAGTTTCGCTCCCACCTGCTGCGCGACACCCGGCGGGGCACACGACGGCCTCACCACGAACAGCGGGGCCGACCGCACCGCGGCGAGCACCGCACCCGTGAGCGCATCTGCGAAGCCCGTACCGGTCGCCCAGACGTGTTCGGGCACCATCCCAGGGAAGGATGCCGCGTTGATCGCTTCGGATGTCTCATAGCGGTCTGCGCCGGCCCGACGAACGGTCGTCATTTGTTGAGCCAGCTGGGTTTCGATCGATGTGGAGACAACCGTCGGCCCGCCGACGATCACTGCGCTCGACGCACCGAGATCTTCGATGAGCGCCATCGTCGCGGCATCCAGCCCGAGGGCGGCGCCTTCGACCAAAATCACCGGGGCTCCGCGACCGCCCGCCACCGCCGACGCCGAAAGCGCATCGGGGTAGTTGCGACCGGTGGCGATGTACACCTCAGCGGGATTGGTGTCCATGAACACCTCACGGGCAACCGCGCGACCCGTCGCATATCGGTCGGCACCTGCCAGCCGTTCCACGGCGGCCCCCGGAACCACGGCACGAACCTGGCCGACGATCTCGTCGGGCACCACAGTCGTTCCACCGACGACGACCACACGGCCGGGGTCCAGCGCAGCGATACGGTCAAGCACGACCGCGGGAATCGGCCCGCTCGGCGGGACGAGCAGGAGCGGCCCACCCTCGGCCGCCGCTGCCGGTGCCGCCGACAGCGCGTCGGCAAAGGCGACTCCCGTCGCGAGGTAGACGACGGGTGCGTTGCCCGGGAACGCCGCCGCCGAGACCTCCACGGCGGTCTCGTAGCGCGTTGCCCCAGCCAGTCGCTCGACCGTGGGACCGCCAGGCACGACCGAGGTCGACACGCGTTCGACGGTCGTGAAGCCGGCCCGTGATGCGGTCACCCGCACCGCCAGCTGTTGTCCGATATCTGCCCCATCGACGACGTAGGTCGTCGCCCGCGCGCCCGAGATCGGCACACCGTTGCGCAACCACTGGTAGGTAAGCGATGCCGGCGCAGGAGTCCAGGCTGAAGCTCCCCCGCCGACCACCTCGAGGGATTGACCCCAGTACGCCACCTGCTCGGTGGTGATCAGCGGTGTTGCGACTCGTGTGAACTTTTCGAGGCCATCGACGAACGCGATCTCGACGGTCGCTGCATCCGCCGTCGTCGCCACGACCCGCACGGTCACCGCTCCGGTGTATGTCGTGAGTTGATGGCCGTCACCCAGCCACTGCGCCCTCGCGTACTCGGGGTGGGTGGCGTGCCGTTGGAGCACGGTCGAGTAGCCGCTTTCGCCTCCAAACTCCGATTGCACGCGGTACTGACGCTGCACCCTTACCCCGCGCGCATACTCGTCGGTGCCGGCGACCGCCGCGAACTGCGTATAGAAGCTCTGCGCGTCTCGCCCGGTGCCCGCCCGGTACTCGACGTACACCTTCTCGCCCGAGATCGGATCGATGACCTCTAGGCCTCGCACGCCGGCGTCAGCCGAGACTGCGGCCAAAGACACCGTCTGGGTGTCGCCCGCGGCGACGGTCACCCGCTGCAGGCCCGCGCCGAGTGGAAGAGCATCGAGCGCGACCTTGTTCGCCACAGAGAGCGCCGGCACGTTGCGCAACGTGGTGGCCACACCATCGCCGAACACCGTGAGTCCGCCGCCCATCACGTCGTAGCGATCGGCATACTCGGTGTCGACGCAGTCAGGGTCAAGGGGTTGCACGGCGCGGGCGTTGAAGGCGCTGTCGACCTTCGGCACCGTGCACGACCGCGCGTGCGAGTGCCGCAGCGAGATGTTGTGGCCGAACTCGTGGAAGAGCACGAGGTCCCAGGTCGTCGGCGAGAACGCAGACACGCCCGCATGGATGAGGCCACCGTCGTGGATTCCCCTACCGAGCGAGCCGAGCCCTCCCCCGCCGCAACGCTCCGCCGGGACGAGCACGACCAAGTGATGCGCGTTCGAGCCCGCCCAGTAGTACGCCCCAGGATTCGTCGGATCCGGATCGAGACCGAAGAAGCTCGCGGCGCGCGCCCAACCCTCGTACTCATCGCAGACATCCCAGTCCTGCCCGGGAGCGAAGACGGGGGGAAGTGCTCGCACCACAGAGCTGACTTGACCGTTGGACTGGGTCGACCAGAACTCACTCATGCGGTCGATCGCCGCGTTCACGTCCGCCGGAGTCGGCACCGCATCGCCCGGCATCCCGTACCAGATCACGTCGACCAGATGCTGCCGAGCCTCGACGGCCGCAGCCGTGACGGGCTGTACGTCACCGCTCACGACGACCAGCGGCACCTCCTGACGCGACGCGACCTCGGCCACAAGCTCGGCTGTTTCGGTCGCGCCCAACGTGAGGTCGTTCTCCACGACCTCCGCCTGCACGCCGTCGGCCACCTCATCGGGAACCGCGAGCGTACCGGTGAAGCTCTCGCCCGACGCCGCCTCACCGATGTCCACCCCCGTGATCTCGACCATCGTCTGCTCGTCGGTCAGGAGCGAGACGTGCGAAGGGCCAGGCTCGGAGGCCGGTACCTCGTCGCCGGCGAGCACAGTGATCGGCTCGGCCTCACCGGGAATGACGAGCAGCGTGCCGCTCAGTTCGATCTCGTCGGGCGGAGCGGGGTCAGTGGGGCTCACGCCGTCGACATCTGCCGCGGCCGGGAGCGGAGGCATCCCCACCATTCCGATGCCGAGCGCGACGGCAAGCGCCACTGTCGCCCATCGACTTCGCGCGCTCACCATGGGGTAGCTTCCTCAGCCCCGCCCGGAACCCCCGAGCGCTCCCACGCGCTCATCCGGCCTGCTGAAAGGATACGCGCTTCGCGCCGGGTCTCGGCGGGTCGGCTTCGCCAACCCGCGAGAACACAACCCCCGACGAAGACCCGGGCTAGGCGGAGTTTTCGTCGGCGGACTGGTTGCTCGCGGTGAATGTGCTGCGGTGATGTACGAAATCGCCGGATGCCGCCTCTTTAGCTGTCGAGACCCTCCTTCACCGACAACCGGGAGCCCGCCATGAGCACGATCACCCACCACATCCGCCGCCCCGCGCCCGAGAGCAGCCCTGACCGTGTGCTCGTCGCGCTTCCGGCACAGGCCACTCAGGCCACTCAGGCCACTCAGCCCGCTCAGCCCGCGGCCGAGAAAACAGCCGACCCGGCCGCCGAACTCCGCGCCGCCGTGGAACGCTCGCTCGAGGCGAGCCGCACCGCGCGCGAGCAGGCCGAGCGGGCGTATCGCCTGAGCGAACGCACCCGCGCCCACGCGGCGCACAAGCTCGAGCAGGACCTGCACCCGATGCGCCTGGACGAAGCGACCCGCGCCGCCCGCCGCGCGGACTACGCAGCCGCAGCCGCCGAGGCATCCGTCCGCAAAGCCGATCTGCAGCGCGCACACGCCCTTGAAGACGCCACCGCCCGCGTCTGCGCCGCGATCGCCCAGGGCGACAGCACGGGCATGGGCGCCCTGCTGGTCGCACAGCTCCGCAACGCCTGACCCGCCCGCACCCCACCCGTACCGCGAGAACCCAGTCCCTCGACGAAACCCCGGTCGTAGGCCGTGCTCTCGTCGGCGGACTGAGCTCTCGCGGAAAAGGAGACCCCGGGCGAGCTACTCCGAATCCGATTCGGTGTCGCGGTCCCGCCGGGCGCGGGTCTGCTCGGCGCGCTGCGCGAGCAGCTCATCGGACGGATACCCCACCTCGGTCAGCGTCAACCCGCGCGCGGCGAGCACCTTCACCTCGGGCACGCGTTCGAGCTCATCGCGGATCTCGACGACATGATCGGCCCTGAGCCGCCCCTCGCCGACCGCGACACACGCCCCGACGAGCGCCCGCACCATGCTGTGGCAGAAGGCATCCGCCCGCACGTGCGCGATCAGCACTCCACGCTCATCGCGGCGCCATTCGTATTCGAGCAGCGTGCGAATCGTGGATGCCTCCGCCCGAGGCTTGCAGTAGGCGGCAAAGTCGTGGAGTCCGATGAGAGAGCGGGCCGCAGCATCCATCGCCTTCTCATCCAGCGCGCCGCGCACGCTCGTCGTACGCAACCGCTCGAGGGGGTCGTAGCCGGTCGTCTGGTCGGCGAGGCGATACTCATACCGACGCCACACGGCCGAGAAGCGGGCGTCGAAGCCGTCGGGGGCGACCCCGGTGCGAAGCACAGCGACGTCGGAATACGCGCCACTCACCCCGGTCACCCGCGCCGCGAGCGCCGCCACCCTCTCTTCGACGCTCGATGCGGCGCCGCGCCGAACCATGAGCCGCGCAACCTGGTCGTCGTCGATGTCGAGGTGAGCGACCTGCCCGGACGCGTGCACGCCGGCGTCGGTGCGCCCGGCGACGACGAGCCGGGGATCTCCGCCGAGGATGCGGGTCAGGGCATCCTCGAGCGTGCCCTGCACGGTGCGGAGCCCTGGTTGCCGGGCCCACCCGCGAAAGTTCGTGCCGTCGTAGGCGAGGTCGAGGCGGATCCGCACGGGCTTCAGCCTAGCCGCGCGGCGGCCGAGGCATCCGTCGAAAGAAACTCACCCGAACGAGGTCCGGCTCGGGCTCAACGTCTCGCCGACTGTGGCGAGCGCCGTCCGGGCAAGGCGAATGCGGTTCTCTTGCTCGCGCACGATTTCGCGCGCCAGCACCGGATGCGCCCGCACGATGTCGTCGAGCACCAGCACAGGTACGGCCACGACTTCGACCTCGCTCATCGCCACCGCCCGCGAGATCGTCGGGGTGCGGGTCAACGCCGTCAGCCCGACCGCGTCGTCGCGCGACAACTCGCTCACCTGGATGAATCCGGCCTCGGTGGGGATCCCGAGCATCACCCGCCCCGACAGGATGAAGCGGGTCACGTTCGGGATGATCCCCGGACGCAGCAGCAACTCCCCCACGGCGTACCGCTCCAGCCGCGCCTCCGCGGCGAGCGCCTCGGCATCGACCGGGCGCAGACTCAGCATCGGCGCGATCTGGTGCAGGGCGTCCTGCATGCGGCCAGGGGTGTTCCAGTCATCGGTGAGGTCGCCGTCCAGGTGCAGGTCGGCGCGGCGCGCGGCGTACCAGACGCGTGTGGCGAAGGCATCCTTCACCGCCGACTCGTCACCGGCGTTCTGCAACGGAATCACGACCTGAAAGTTGGACCCGCCGAGCGACACCGTCGACGGCTCACGGTCGGGCGAGATGAGCGGAATGTCACGCGCGACATCGACCAGCAGCGACCGCACCTTCAGCGGGGCATCGTCGGTCGCGAACTTCACGTCGATCACGGCGGCATACGCCTCGGGCGCACGCGAGAAGTTGGTGAACGACCCCTCGGCCAGGTTCGAGGTCGGCATGATCACGATGCCGTTGCCGGTGTCGATGTGCACCGCCCGCCAGTTCACCTCGACGATCTGCCCGCGGGTATCACCGGTATCGATCCAGTCGCCGAGCTCGAACGGCGACTCGAAGATCAAGAACAGTCCCGACACGATCGACCCGACCGCGTTCTGCAGCGCCAGGCCGACGACGATCGAGGTCACGCCGAGGGCGGCGAAGATGCCGGCGACATCGGCGTTCCAGAGCCAGCCGAACAGCACTGCGATACCGACGACGATCAGGACGAACCGGATCAGGTCGCTGAAGATCGACGGAAAGCGATCGCGCCACGACCCCTTCTCGGCCCGGTGAAACACGAGGTGGTTCAGGGCGTTGATCGTCACGACGATGATCAACAGCCCGAAGATTGTCCAGATCACGCGCGGCCAGGTCGCCGCGCCCTCCCACGCGCCGGGCTGACTGATCAGCACCAGAACTCCCGCCACCGGCACGAGGTAGTTGCGGATCATCGCGATGATCGGAGCTGCCCGCGAGCCCCGCCGCGCGAGCGCGTTGTGCAGCTCGGTCAGACCGATGAGCGTGAGCGGAAGCCCGACCGACACGATGACGGCGGGCCAGAACCACGGCTGCGAGACGATGTCGGCCACGGATGCCTCAGCCTTCGACCACGCTGACCGGAGCCTCGACCCGCCACACGCGCTGCGTGCCGCTCTGGGTCTCGACGTCTCCGGCGGGGGTGATCGTCACGGTGTCGGGAATCCGGTCGGCCACGCGCTGCGTGATGTAGATGCCCGGCTCGGACGAGTCGCCCTGCACGCGGAATGCCAGGTTCACGGCATCCCCCCACATGTCATACACAACCCGCGCCCGCCCGATCAGGCCGCTCGTCACCTTGCCCGAGTCGAGCCCCGCACGCACTCCGAGTTGCACGCCCTGCTGCGCGGAGTAGCGCTCGAGGATCGCCTGCAGCTCCATCGCGAACTCGACCGCGCGGCGCGCGTTGTCGACCCGGGGCGTGCCGAGCCCGCAGCTGGCGAGGTAGCTCTGGCGGGTCGTGCGCACGCGCTCGACCCCGTGCCGCTCGGCGGCCTCATCGAACGTGCGGATCAGGTCGTTCAGCTTCGTGATCGACTCGGCCGAGGTCAGGGTGAGCGCGTACGACTCGAACCCGACGATGTCGGCGAAGATCACCGTCACGTCGTCGTTGTCTTGGGTGATCGCCTCGTCGCCGTGCTTGTAGCGATCGGCCATGCCCTCGGGCATGAACGAGAGGATCAACCGCTCGTTCGCCTTCTCGTGCTCGTCGATGAGGTTCGATTTCACCTGCAGGCTGCGGCTCATGTCGTTGAAGGCGGATGCGACGTCCGCCAACTCGTCCGAAGACCCGGCGTCGACCTGCACGCCCTCGTCGCCTGCGGCGATGCGCCGCGCGGCGGTCTTGAGGCGCCGCAGCGGCCGCACGAACACCTGCGCGAGCACGAGCGACAGCAGGCACACGAAGATGATCATCGCGGCCGTCGACAGAATCAGGTTGCGGGTGAAGTCCTCCACCGGCACGAGCGCCTCGGCCGAGGTCTCTTGCGCGATGATCGCCCAGTCGAGCCCGTCGATGCTCAGCGGCGCATACGCGACCATGCTGTCGCGCCCGAGGTAGTCGCGCTCGAGCAGCGTGCCCGCCTCGCCCGCGAATGCACGGGTGACCGCGTCGCCCGAGATGGTCTGCTGCAGCAGGGTGTTGCCGTTCTGCAGGCTGAGCGCCGCGGCCGCCGGAGAGAGCCCCGCCGATACGGCCTGCGCTTCGTACGCTTCAGGGTCGTCCTGCAGGGTGCGCGAGATCGACCGCATCGTGCGGTCGGAGCCCACCAAGAACGTCTCGCCCGTCGCGCCGAGACCGTTGAGCGCCCACTCGCCGCCCACGGTCATGACCTCGTTGATGCGCTCGATCGGCAGCTCGATCGCCAGTGCGCCGATCACGGTGCCGTCGGTGGCGATCGGGGTCACCGCCCACCCGGCGGGGTTGCCGAGGCTCGGGCTGTAGGCGGCGAAATCAGCGAGCACGACCTCGCCCACGATGTTGCGGCTCATCGCCTCGCGGTAGGCCACGGCAAGGTTCGACAGCCGGTACGGACCCTCGAGCAGGTTCGCGCCCAGGTCGACGCCCTTGAACGCGGTGTAGACGACATCGCCGTTCGTGTCGATCATCAGGACGTCTTCGAAGTCGTTCAGCTCCGTCATCGCGCGGAAGTACTGGTGGTACTTCGCGTGCGACGCCGACCACGCACTGCCGTCGCCGGCGTCGTCGTTCTGGATCGCTTCTTCCCACGACTCGTACGGAACCACGTAGTTCGCCTGCAGGTACTGCGCCGCGGGGTCCTGCGGAGCGAAGATCGCGCCGTCGACGTCCTCACCGGTGGCGGCGCTCAGGTCGGCAGCGAACGTGTCGGAATAGTAAGCGTCGACAGCGGCGGATGCCTCGGCATCCGCCCCCGCAGCGCGCAGCTCTGCAAAACCGGCCGTGAACTCGGCCGCCGCCTGGCGGCTCGTCTCGTTCATCGCGCCGAGCCGCACCGAGTTCTCGATCGTGGTGAAGAGCTGCGCGACCTCGCGTGAGCGGTTCTCGCGGATCTCGACGAGCTTCTCGTACGCGATCGCCCGGAGGGCCTCGGTGCCGTTGGCGTAGCCGATGATGCCGACGACGATGCTCGAGAGCACACTGACCGACAGGAGCATGATCAACAGGATCGAGTAGATCGACAGGCCGGCGCGCTTGCGTGCGCGTGGGGTTCCCACCCACTCTGTGGGCGGGACCGTCGATGTGCTCGACGGTGCCGCTGCAGCCGACTCTGACACGAGCGCTCCCATTGCGCAGTGAAACCCCATGAGGTCAGCGTTTTTCACCCAACGACCCCGCCCTCGGGCAGGCCGAGGGTGGCCCCACACTATCGGTCAGGCTCGCTCCGGGGCCAGAGGCATCCCGAACCCGCAAACTCGCGCACCAACCCACGCACTGCGCCGCACGAACGTGTGGGCCCCTGCGCCAACGTGTGGGCTCGTCCGCTGGGGACTCGCGGCGCGCCGACGTAGACTGGCTGGCATCCCCTCCCCTGAGAAAAAATGACGTTCATCGTGCCCGAAACCTCGCCCGCAACACCGACGCGGCCCGCGCGCTACGCCGGGCTCGACGGCATGCGTGCGCTCGCGGTGGCACTCGTCGTGGTCTACCACCTCTTTCCAACCGGACCGCTGCGCGGAGGGTTCATCGGGGTCGATGTCTTCTTCGTGATCAGCGGATTCCTCATCACGTCGCTGCTCCTGCGCGAGCACGCGGCGACCGGCCGCATCGGTATCACCGAGTTCTGGCGTCGCCGCGCCCGGCGCCTGCTGCCCGCGCTCGCCCTGGTCGTCTCGGTCTGCGCGACCGCCGCCTGGATCATCGGCGGAGACGTGCTCGTGCGCCTGGGCGCGCAGGTGTTCGGGGCCTTCACCTTCAGCTACAACTGGGTGTCGATCTCGGGTGACACCTCGTACTTCAGCGGCGCGACCCCGGAGCTCTTCCGCAACTTCTGGTCGCTCGCCGTCGAAGAGCAGTTCTACGTGCTGTGGCCGCTGCTTCTCCCGGTTCTGTTGTTGTTGCCGCGCGTCTGGGGACGAGTGGCCGCCGTCGTCGGGCTCGCTGCCGCCTCGGCGGTGTGGATGGCGGTGGTTGCGGCATCCGGAGACATCACCCGCGCGTACTTCGGGACCGACACCCACGCCTTCGGCATCCTGCTGGGCGTCGGCCTGGCCTTCGCGCTCGCGCGGGTTCTCGACCGCGCGCAGGTACCGACGGCGGCTGCTCTGCCCGTGCTCGCGGGCGGGTGGAAGGTCGTCGTTCCGCGGACCGGCTCGTTCTCGGCGCCGGTCGCTCTGCCGTCGTCGCGGGTCGCACGCGCGACCGCCATCGCGGGCTCGGCGGCCCTGCTCGGACTGCTCGTGATCGCGCTGATTGCGCCCACCGAGACGGCGGCGACCTTTCCGGGTGCGATCCTCGCGGCGAGCGTCCTCAGCGCCGTCGCGATCACCGCGGGAGTGTGGCCGGGTTCGGCCTTCGGCCGCGTGCTCGACCGCCAGCCGCTGCGGTGGATCGGCGATCGCTCGTACGGCATCTACCTGTGGCACTGGCCACTGCTCGTGCTCGCTGTCGCGGCCGTGCAGGGAACCGGACCCGAGGTCGGCTTCTCGCCCTGGCTCGGGGTGTTCGTCCTCGCCCTCACGCTCGTGGTCTCGGAGCTCTCGTACCGGCTGATCGAGATGCCAGTGCGACGCTTCGGGTTTCGCGGCGTGGCCTCGCGCGTCGGCGCGCGCCTGCGCGGCACACCCCAGGCCCGCCTGGGCGCACTGACCGGGGTGGCCGCGGTGCTGCTCGTCATCAGCGGGACCGGAGCCGCCATCGCCGCAGCCCCCGACGTGTCGAGCGCCCAGTCGGTCGTCGACGCGGGCGCTGAGGCGCTGGCTTCCTCGTCGCACGAGTCTGTGGTTCCGGATGCTTCGCCCACCACTTCTTCGCCGGCTTCGGTCGAGCCTTCTGCAGTTGCTTCACCCGACGAGCCGGAGCCGATCCCGTCCCCCACGCCGACCCCGATCACCGGCGACCAGATCTCGGCGATCGGCGATTCGGTCATGCTCGCCTCGGCGCCCGGCCTGCTCGAGCGCCTGCCCGGAATCGAGATCGACGCTGCCGTGTCACGTTCGAGCTGGGCTGGCCCCGGCATCGTGCAGGGTCTCGCCGATCGGTCGGCCCTGCGCCCCTACGTCGTGGTCGCCCTCGGAACGAACGGTGCCGTCAGTCTCGACGCCCTCACGCGCATGGTCGAGATCGCCGGTCCCGACCGCCGCGTCGTCCTGGTCAACGCATACGGCCCGCGCGACTGGATCCCCGGTGTCAACGCCGACCTCGAAGCCTTCGCCGACGCGCACCCCCGGGTCGTCGTGGCCGACTGGTCAGGCGCGATCGGCGACCGCACCGATCTGCTCGCCGGCGACCGCATCCACCCGAGCGGCAGTGGAGGTCGCGTCTTCGCCGACGTCGTCGCCAGCACCGTCGACCAGGTCGAGGCCGACCGCGTGCAGCGGCAGTACGAGGCCGACCTCCGCCGCTACGAGCACCAGCAACGCCTGTCGCAGTTCCGCGACGGCATGCCCGTCCCGCAGTAGCCCACCGTCCCGACCCCGGTTGAGTGTCCAAAACACGCGGGAGGCGACGGCCTTCTCTCGGCGTGTCTTGGACACTCAACAGCCTGCGACGATGCGGCGGCCGCAGCATCCGCCCGCGCTACAGGTGTGCGACCAGCGCCACCGTACGCTCGGTCGGCGTGAAGCCGAGGCCGCCGTAGAGCGTGTTCGCGCCCGTCGGGCTGTCGGTGTCGACGTCGAGCACGGCCTTGTCGAGCCCGGCGTCGCGGCCCGCGCGCAGGAGTGCGGTGATCACGGCCGGAGCCAGCCGCCGACCGCGGCGGTCGCGCGTCACGCCGATGAGGTCGACGTAGACGCTCGAGTATCCCTGGTGCTCCCAGTCCTCTTCGTTGACCGACCCGAGCGCGAGCGCCACGACCCGGTCACCCTCGACCGCGACCCACGACAGGTCAGGACGCAAGAACGGCCCCTCGACGAACTTGTCCCACCGCTCGGGCGGAGTCTCGAGGCTCCCCCAGTGATCGCGAAACGCGTCGTTGCGCGCCAGTCGCGTGGCCTCTTTGCGGCTCGCGTCGTACGCGACGATGTCGATGGCGGATGCCTCGTCCCCTGTCGGTACCACCTCGGGAATGTCGACCGACAGGTCGCGCACCATGCTGGTGAACCAACGCTCTTCGGCAAGACCCCGGCGCTCGGCCAGGTGGCGCGCGGCGGTGTTGGGCTCGTCGGCGTAGAAGAAGATCGCCGCCGGAAGTGGCGAGTCGAGTTCAGCCAGCGCCTGCAGCGCCCGCTCGTGCTGCCACCGGATCAGCTCGCGGCCGATTCCTCGCCCGCGCAACCCGGGGAGCACCCGGCCGTCGAGGTAGGCGTGCAGGTGGACGTCGCGCGATGGGTGCACGACCACCGTGCCGAGGGCCACGACTCGCCCGTCGGCGTCGAGCCCGATGATCGAGTCACGGGTCGGGTCGGTCCACGACGACTCGAACGTCTCGTCGATCTCTTCGCGCGGAGTCACCCACGCCGGGTGGTCAACGTTGTCGGCGGCTTGCACGAGCGGCATGATGGCGTCGACGTCATCCGCAGTCGCCGGGCGCCAAGATGCCACATCCGGATGCTGCGGCACCGTGATCTCGGGCACAGCGATTCGTTCGGCAGTGGTCTTTTCGCTCACCGGACTAGCCTACGGCTGCCCGCGCGCCCGGGTGAAGCATCCGCCCCCATACAAACAGCGAGACCCGCGTCCCAGGGGGACGCGGGTCTCGCGAATGCAACAGGTCAGGATGCCCCGACCAGAAGCGGGTTACTTCTCGACAGCGTCTTCCGCAGCAGCCTCGGCGGCGGCACCCTCTTCGGGTGACTCCGCACCGGCGTCGGCAGCGTCGTCCGAAGCAGCCTCGTCCGAAGCAGCCTCGTCCGAAGCGACCTCGGCCTCTTCGACGGGAGCCTCTTCAGCAGGAGCAGCCTTGGCGGCAGCCTTCTTCGCAGACGGCTTCTTCACGACGGGCTCGAGCACGAGCTCGATGCGTGCCATGGGCGCGTTGTCGCCCTTGCGGTTGCCGATCTTCGTGATGCGGGTGTAGCCGCCATCACGCTCAGCGACCAGCGGCGCGATCTCGGTGAAGAGCTCGTGCACGACGGCCTTGTCGCCGATGACCGACAGCACACGGCGACGCGCGTGCAGGTCGCCACGCTTGCCGAAGGTGACCAGACGCTCCGCGAAGGGACGCAGGCGCTTGGCCTTCGTCTCTGTCGTGGTGATGGCCTTGTGGGTGAACAGCGCAGCTGCGAGGTTCGCAAGCATGAGGCGCTCGTGGGCCGGACCGCCTCCGAGGCGGGGACCCTTCGTGGGCTTAGGCATTCTCAGTTACTCCAGTGTGTCTAAAGATTCGTAAAGCCGGAGGCTCAGACGGTCTCGTCGTCGTAGCCGCCGTAGAAGTGCGCACCGTCGAACCCGGGAACCGAGTCCTTCAGCGACAGACCGAGCGAGATGAGCTTGTCGCGCACCTCGTCGACCGACTTCTGACCGAAGTTGCGGATGTTCATAAGCTGCGTCTCAGAGAGAGCGACGAGCTCAGAAACCGTGTTGATGCCTTCACGCTTGAGGCAGTTGTACGAACGCACCGACAGGTCGAGGTCTTCGATCGGCATCGACAGCTCGTTGCTCAGGACGGTCTCGACCGGCGCGGGGCCGATCTCGATGCCCTCGGCCTCGACGTTCAGCTCGCGAGCGAGACCGAACAGCTCGGTGAGCGTACGACCGGCCGAAGCGACAGCGTCGCGGGGGCTGATGGACGACTTCGACTCGACGTCGAGGATCAGCTTGTCGAAGTCGGTACGCTCCCCGGCACGGGTGGCGTCGACGCGATAGCTGACCTTCAGCACGGGCGAGTAGATCGAGTCGATCGGAATCTGACCGGCCTCGGCGTACTCGTTGCGGTTCTGGGTCGCCGAGACGTAGCCACGGCCACGCTCGATCGTGAGCTCGAGCTCGAACTTCGCGGTGTCGTTCAGGGTCGCGATGACCAGCTCGGGGTTGTGCACCTCGACACCGGCCGGAGCCGAGATGTCAGCGGCGGTGACCTCGCCAGAACCCGTCTTACGCAGGTAGGCGGTGATCGGCTCATCGCGCTCGCTCGAGACAACGAGCTGCTTGATGTTCAGGATGATCTCGGTGACGTCTTCTTTCACACCGGGGATGGTGCTGAACTCGTGGAGGACGCCATCGATGCGAATCGAGGTGACGGCCGCACCGGGGATCGACGACAGCAGGCTGCGACGCAGCGCGTTGCCGATCGTGTAGCCGAAGCCGGGCTCCAGCGGCTCGATGATGAATCGGCTGCGGAACTCCCCGACCTTTTCCTCGGTCAGGGTGGGACGCTGTGCAATGAGCACTATGTGTTCCTTTCAATCACGTATCCGCTATATGACACGTGCAGTGGGTGAGGTGTTGAGTTTTACTCGAGGGATGCCTCGGCACGAGGCATCCGTTAGTTGGATGTCGACGCCCTCAGGAGTCGGGTGAATTCACCCGACTCCTGAGTCGTCAAAGTGTCAGACGCGGCGACGCTTCGGCGGGCGGCAACCGTTGTGCGCCTGCGGGGTGACGTCGGAGATCGAACCGACCTCGAGGCCGGCTGCGGTCAGCGAGCGGATCGCCGTCTCGCGACCCGAACCCGGACCCTTCACGAAGACGTCGACCTTCTTGACGCCGTGCTCCTGCGCCTGGCGGGCGGCCGACTCGGCTGCCATACCTGCGGCGTAGGGGGTCGACTTGCGCGAGCCCTTCATGCCGATGACACCCGAAGATGCCCAGCTGATGACAGCGCCGGTCGGGTCGGTGATCGACACGATCGTGTTGTTGAAGGTCGACTTGATGTGGGCGTGAGCCAGTGCGACGTTCTTCTTCTCTTTGCGGCGCGGCTTGCGCGCGGCGGACTTGGCCTGTGCCATGTGAGTGTTCTCCTAAACCCTGGGGCCGCGCCTTAGCGCGCCTTCTTCTTGCCGGCGACGGTGCGCTTGGGACCCTTGCGGGTACGCGCGTTGGTCTTGGTGCGCTGTCCGTGCACCGGGAGGCCGCGACGGTGGCGGATTCCCTGGTAGGAGCCGATCTCGACCTTGCGGCGGATGTCGGCTGCGACCTCACGGCGGAGGTCACCCTCCACCTTGAGGTTGGCTTCGATGTAGTCGCGGAGGGAGATGAGCTGTTCGTCGCTCAGGTCCTTCACGCGGATGCTCTGGTCGATCCCCGTTGCGGTGAGGATCTCGACGGAGCGCGTGCTGCCCACCCCGTAGATGTAGGTAAGGGCGATCACCACGCGCTTGTCGCGCGGGATGTCAACGCCGGCAAGACGTGCCATGCGGTTTCTCCTAGGAGTTGGTGGAGGTGTGGAGCAGGATCGGTGCCCGGGCCTCCAGCCCGAGGTGTCGCCTTCTTGCGAAGGTTCTTGTCCTGCCTTTGTGTGTATTCAGTTGTAAGAGCGGGGAGTCTCAGCCCTGGCGCTGCTTGTGGCGCGGGTTGGACTTGCAGATGACCATCACGACGCCGTGGCGACGAATCACCTTGCAGTGATCGCAGATGGGCTTGACGGAGGGGTTGACCTTCATGATTTTCCTGTTCGCTGTCTTCGTGCCCGTGGATCCGCGCGGCGCGGGGCCGCGGCATCCGGAATCGGGCCGTTACTTCTCGACCGGTCTAGCGGTAGCGGTAAACGATGCGACCGCGCGTCAGGTCGTAGGGCGAAAGCTCTACGACTACACGGTCTTCTGGAATGATGCGGATGTAGTTCTGCCGCATCTTGCCCGAGATCGTTGCGAGAACCTTGTGTCCGTTGCTCAGCTCAACACGAAACATCGCGTTGGGGAGAGCCTCAGAGATCACGCCCTCGATCTCGATGACACCGTCTTTCTTCGCCATACACTCGCTCACGCTTGTGCAGACCGGTCGGTCTGCGGTTTGTTTGGGGATCGGTGCCTGTGTATCCTGCCTGCGTATCGAGGACGACACGCCAAGGAAGGCGCAAGGCACCAAAGATCAAGCATACGTGATATCGGATGCCTCGGCAAACCAGGCTCAGGCGCTCCGACGACGGCTCGCCGTGTTCAGGGACGAGTAAGTCGCGCGGCTCCGCCGATGACCATGGCCGCGCCGGCGCCGACAAGTCCTACGCCCAGGACGATCGCCCACCACGGGACCGTCGTGCCCGTCGCCGGGAGATCGCCTCCACCGTCGTCGGTGTCGTCGGTGGTCAGGACATTCGTGACGGTCACCATCACCGGGGTATCGGCATCCGTCACGGTGAACGTCTCGGGAGTGACCTCCGGCGTCCCCCACGAGCCGCCGGCCGGATCGACGGGAGTCGTCTCGGTGACGGTGCACTCAGCGCCGATCGCGATGTCACTGACGGCAAAGGGCACCTCAGTGGTCGCCGTCCACGCCGCCCCGGCGATCTCGGATCCCTCTGCCGTGCACGACCAGGAGCCGCTGAATGAATCCGGGAACTCCACGCCGTCGGGGTTGGTCACCACCTTGACGATGTGGAACCCGCCTAGCTGCGAGTCGGGGATGAAGGTGTTCTCGACGACGAAGGCCAGGGGTGTTTGCGCCGAGTCGACGGTGATGATGACCGAGGACGGTTCGATGACCGCGAGGTCCCAGATCCCACCCTCGGGTTCTGCCGGCGTGAGCTCGACCACGCTGCAGGACATTCCGACGATGGCCGGGATCGGCTCGGTCGTCTCCCCCGCTGCCAGCGTCACGAGGCCCCCGCTGATCCCGTCGCCCAATGCGCACTGCCATTGCACCGTGAACTGCACGGCGGGAGCGGCATCGCCGTTCACGATCTTCTGGATGGTGAAGGCGCCGCGCGCGAGGGCGTTCGTGACGGTGAAGGTGAACTGGACCGGGTCAGCAGCGTCCGGGACGATGAACTCCGGCGGCGCGGGGTCCCACACCGGTGCATGCCAAGCAAGCTGGCTGGGAAGGAACACACCGCCACTGGGCGGCGCTGAGAAGGCGCGCGCTGCAGGGCCGATCGCCTCCTCGATCACGCACGACGCCCCCACCGGGAGGTCGTCCACGAGCACTGACTCACCTGGCGCGACGTACCACTCGGCCACGGTCTGGCCGATTTCGCCCGGCCCCTCGCATAGCACGACGCCGTGGAAGAGGACGTTCTCGGGCAGATACGCCTGGTCGATCGGCGAGATCTCCTTCGCGATGGTGACCGAGCCCGTGGCCACAGGCTCAACGGGTCCGGGGATGCACTCGAACGGTTCGGAGATCCACGGGTAGTTGTGGTGCTCGTTGCCGGTGCCGTCCATGACGATCGTGCCGTTGGTCAGCAGCCGACCATTGGTACTGGCGGTGACCCGCAAAGAGGGCTGGGCCGCATCGACCCCCGGAACGAGGAAGGTGCCGAGCACCTGCGAGGTGCCGGCAAGGTGCACTGCAGTGGCGTCCACGATGTTCCACAGTGTCCGCGACGACACATCGCCGAAGCGAGGCGAGGACGGGTCGTCGACCCGTCCACTCTCGTCGGCGATGAAGTTCGGCGCCCAGGTCAGTGTCGCACCACCTGTGACGTTGATGATGACCGGGACGTCATAGGCGACGTTGAGGAAAGTGATCGCGGGGTTGGCGGCGAGGACGCCGCCATCGACGGTGAACACCTGCGGGTTCGCTCCGGTGAGCCCCGTGAACTCCAAAGTTGTTGCACCTGGAGCGACAGTTCCGGTGGGAGCGAGCGCTGCGAATGCCGTCGACTGGTCGACCAGCAATGCCTCCCACGACGCCCAGGGCGCGGTGGCGTCTGCACCGAGACCCTGTCGGAGGACCCCATTGTTGAGGCGGTATCTTGTGCCGTCGGTCTCGTAGTCGGGGGTCGTAAGGCCTCCGACGTCGACGTTGCCGCCGAGGAGCACGCTCGACGCATCCCGCGCGTTCGCCCCGACATCCAACACCGTGTTCGGGGCAACAGTCACGTCGCCGCCCACAGCCAACATCACCGACCCGGGAGTGGGCACCACCCACGAGCCGACACCGATCCATCCGACGTTGAATGTGCCTGCGGGAGTGCGGGTGAAGGACGCATTGCCTTCGACCACCATCAAGCCCTCGGCTTCGGCCGCGCCTCCTTCGGCGCGAAAATCGCCTCCGGCGTATACCGAGACGTTGTCATCGGTCCAGATCGGATTAGACGGCCCCGGACCGGGAAGCGAGCCCTCCGGACACTGCCCGAGCACGGCAGCCGCGGGATCAGAGATCACTATTGTCGTCCACGCGGTGATACCGAGACCGGCGACCAAGCCGTACACGGTCAAGAGTGCGAGCCGGTTTCGCCAACGCCCTGCAGAAAGCACCGTGCTGCACCGCCCTTCCGGATACGGGCAGGGTACCGCGCTCAGCCCGCGTCAGGCCACCCTCTGACGCGCGCCGAGAGCAGGAACTAGTTCAGAGCACCGACGATGTCGAGCACGGGGTCGCCCGTGAGCTGCACGAACTCGTCGTTCAGCAGGACCGTGGGGGTGCCGATGCCGGCGGCGCCGGGCTGAACCGGCGTGGATTCGGTGATCGAGGTGACGTACCTGGAGTACTGGCCGTCGTTCACGCACGCGTCGATGCCGGTCACTCCGGCGGCAGCGGCGATCGCGAGGATCTCGTCATCGCTCAGACCGGACGTGCCTTCACCGGGTTGGTTCGCGAACATCGCCTTCATGAACGGCAGTGAGGCGTCAGCATCCGCCACCGCCACGCAGTACATGGCGTTCGCCGCGCGCGTCGAGAACTTCGTGCCCTGCGACGCGCGGTCGAGGATCGAGATCGGGTGGATGTTCAGGGTGATCGAGCCGTCGTCGACAAGGCCCTCGATGGTCGGGCCATAGGTCTCTTCGAATGTTCCGCAGATGGGGCACATGAAATCGATGTAGGTAGCGAGATCGTTCGATCCGTCACCGACGGCGATTGCGCCGGTTTCAGCGTTGATGTGGGATGCCTCGGGCGCAGTGCCGGGACCCGACTGAGCGTTGTTCATCCAGACCACGAGCCCCGCGACGAGCACGAGAGCCACAACCACTCCGGCGCTGATCCAGATCGCGAACCAGTTCATCTTGCGCTGTGCCATCGTCGTCGTTCCTTCGCGTGAGATCCGGGAAGCAGTCCGGGAAGTTGTTCGGTCTCAGCCGATGGGGGTCGGGGTGACGCCGAACGGCGCAAGCCCAGCCGCGCCACCGTCGGCGGCGGTGAGCACCCAGATGCCACCATCATGCACCGCGACGCTATGTTCCCAGTGTGAGCCGGCTGTGCCGTCGAGGGTCGAGACCGTCCAGTCGTCGTCCTCGATGAAAGTCGCCTGGTCGCCGATGACGACCATGGGCTCGATCGCGAGGACGAGGCCGGGTCGCACTTCGGGGCCTGGGTCGGCGACGCGGTAGTTGAAGACCGACGGCGACTCGTGCATCTTGCGGCCGATGCCATGACCGACGTACTCACGCAAGATGCCGTAGCCCTCGCCGGAAGCGTCGATGTAGCCCTGCACCGCAGTGCCGATCTCGCCGATATGGCGGGCCGAAGCCATCGCCGCGATGCCTGCCCAGAGCGAGCCCTCGGTGACATCCGAGAGGCGCTGCCGCTCGGCAACGACCTCGGGCCGCGCGGCATCGGGCAACACGACGGAGAACGCCGAGTCGCCGTTCCAGCCCTTGTACTGGGCACCGGCGTCGATCGAGAGGATGTCGCCAGGCTCCAGCACGCGATCGCCGGGAATCCCGTGCACGACCTGCTCGTTCACCGACGCGCAGATCGTGTGGCGGTAGCCGCGCACCATCTGGAAGTTCGAAACGGCACCCCGTGACGTGATGAGGGCGGATGCTGCGGCATCCAGCTCTCCAGTGGTCACACCGGGAGCGACCAACGCGCGAACAGCATCGAGCGCTGCGGCAGTGATGAGTCCCGGTTCGACCATCGCCCGCAACTGGGCGGGTGACTTGTAGATCGAACGGCGCAGAACCACGGGTCAGGCGACAGGAACGCGGGCGAGACCGCGGGCCTCGAGCGCTGCGATGATGCGGTCAGTGATCTCTTCGAGCGAGCCCACTCCGTTGATCTCGTCGACGGCGCCGCGTTCACGGTACACCTCGAGGATCGGAGCGGTCTCGCGCTCGTAGATCGCCAGGCGGTTCGCGATGACCTCTTCGGTGTCGTCGGTACGGCCCTGCTCGAACGCGCGACGGGTGAGACGGTCGATGCTCTCGTCTCGCGGAACCTGCAGCTCGATGACGGCGTCGATGGCCTCGCCGCGACCCGACAGGAACGCGTCGAGGTCAGCGACCTGACCGAGGTTGCGGGGGTAGCCGTCGAGCAGGAAGCCTTCCGAGGCATCCGCCTGAGCAAGTCGCTCCGCGACAACCGCGCTCGTCAACTCATCGGGAACGAGGTTGCCCGCCTGAATGATCTCGCTGACCTGCTCTCCGAGGTCCGAACCGCTCTTGACCGCGGCACGGAAGATGTCGCCGGTCGAGATGGCCGGAACACCGAAGGTATCGGCGACGAGCACGCCCTGCGTGCCCTTGCCCGAACCCTGGGGACCGACGATGAGGAGCCGGGTACCCGACCCAGAGGGGGAAAGGTGAGTACCGGTCATCGGAGAAGTCCTTCGTAGTGACGCTGCTGCAGCTGGGCATCGATCTGCTTCACGGTCTCAAGACCGACACCCACGATGATGAGGATCGACGCGCCACCGAACGGGAAGTTCTGGTTGGCACCGACCGTCGCGAGGGCGATGAGCGGAAGCAGAGCGATCAGACCGAGATAGATCGAGCCCGGCAGCGTGATGCGAGTGAGCACGTAATCGAGGTACTCGGCAGTCGGACGACCCGCACGGATGCCGGGAATGAACCCGCCGTACTTCTTCATGTTGTCGGCGACCTCAACCGGGTTGAAGGTGATCGCGACGTAGAAGTAGGTGAAGCCGACGATGAGGAAGAAGTACAGCGCCATGTAGAACGGGCTGTCACCCGTGACGAGGTACTGCTGAATGAAGGCCACCCAGCCCGGAACCTCTTCACCCGGCTGCGGCTGGTTGAACTGCGCGATGAGCGCAGGGATGTACAGCAGCGACGAGGCGAAGATGACCGGTACCACCCCGGCCATGTTGACCTTGATCGGGATGTAGGTGTTCGTACCGCCATACGTGCGGCGACCCACCATGCGCTTGGCATACTGCACCGGAACGCGCCGCTGCGATTGTTCGACGAACACCACCAGCGCGACAACCACGATTCCGACCGCCAGGACGAGGAGGAACGTCTCGAAGCCACGTGCCTGCCAGATCGACCACAGCGAACCGGGGAAGGCCGCAGCGATCGAGGTGAAGATCAGAAGCGACATGCCGTTGCCGATACCGCGCTCGGTGACGAGCTCGGCGAACCACATGATGAGGCCGGTACCGGCAGTCATCGTGATGATCATGAGCAACTGTGCCCACCACACATCGTTGGTCAGCAGCTGCTCGCACTCGGGAACACCCGTGGTCCCGAAGAGCTGGCCGCTGCGCGCAACGGTGACGAGGGTCGTCGACTGCAGGAGCGCGAGAGCGATCGTGAGGTAACGCGTGTACTGCGTGAGTCGCGCCTGCCCCGCCTGACCCTCTTTGTGGAGAGTCTCGAAGTGCGGAATGACCACGCGCAGCAACTGAACGATGATCGTCGCGGTGATGTACGGCATGACGCCGAGCGCGAAGATCGACAGCTGCAGAAGCGCGCCACCCGAGAACAGGTTGACCAACGACAGCAAACCCTCGGTGCCAGCGGACTGCCGAAGGCACTCCTGCACGTTGGGGAAGTCTACAAACGGCGCAGGAACGTGCGCGCCGAGTCGGTACAGGGCGATGATGAAGAGCGTAAAGCCGATCTTCCGCCGAAGGTCGGGGGTGCGGAAGACCCGCCCGATTGCGCTGAACAAGAGGATGCCTCCAGAAGGGGATGCTGCGCGCATACGGCGCCGCCATCCAGGGTAACCCAACGGGGACCGGAGAAATCCTCCGGTCCCCGTTGCGCAGTACTACTTGACGGAACCGCCCGCAGCGACGATCTTCTCCTGGGCAGAGCCCGAGACCTTATCGACCGCCACGGTGAGCTTCACCGCGATGTCTCCGGTGCCGAGCACCTTGACCTTTTCGTTCTTGCGAACCGCGCCCTTGGCCACGAGGTCGGTGATGGTGACATCGCCGCCCTTGGGGTAGAGCTCGGCGAGCTTGTCCAGGTTCACAACCTGGTACTCGACGCGGAACGGGTTCTTGAAGCCGCGGAGCTTCGGGGTGCGCATGTGCAGCGGCATCTGCCCACCCTCGAAGCCGGCCTTGACCTGGTAGCGGGCCTTCTGGCCCTTGGTGCCACGACCCGCGGTCTTACCCTTCGAGCCCTCACCGCGACCGACGCGCATCTTGGACTTGTTGGATCCGGGAACCGGACGAAGGTGGTGCACCTTGAGGACGCCGGGACGCGATGCCGGAGCATCCGTCTTGTCAGCAGCCTTCTTCGGAGCAGCCTTGTCAGCCGCCTTCTTGGGCGCAGCCTTCTCAGCAGCGGGCTTGGCTGCAGCCTTCTTGGGGGCAGCCTTCTCGGCGGCCGGCTTAGCGGCAGCCTTGGACGTCGAAGCCTTCGCAGCGGAAGCCTTGGGAGCCTTCGCCTCGACGGTCTCGTCCTTCTTCTCTGACTTCTCAGCCATTAGTCGATCTCCTCAACCTTCACGAGGTGCGCGACGGTCTTGACGTAACCGCGCGTCTGCGCGTCGTCGGGACGGACGACCGAGTCGCCAATCCGCTTCAGACCGAGCGAACGCAGCGTGTCACGCTGGTTCTGCTTCTCGCTCACCTTGGACTTGACCTGCGTAACCTTCAGGCGCTCAGCCATCAGACACCTGCCTTCGCAGCAGCCGCGGCCTCAGCCTCGGCACGGACGAGTCGAGCGGGGGCGACCTGATCGAACTCGAGGCCACGACGCGCGGCGACCGCACGGGGCTCCTCGAGCTGCTTCAGAGCAGCCACCGTCGCGTGCACGATGTTGATCGTGTTCGACGAACCGAGCGACTTCGAAAGGACATCGTGGATGCCGGCGCACTCGAGCACGGCGCGAACCGGACCACCGGCGATAACACCGGTACCCGACGACGCGGGGCGCAGGAGCACCACACCGGCCGCTGCCTCACCCTGGACGGGGTGGGGGATGGTTCCGCCGGTGCGGGGAACACGGAAGAAGTTGCGCTTGGCCTCTTCAACACCCTTCGAGATCGCGAGGGGAACCTCGCGAGCCTTGCCGTAGCCCACACCCACGACACCGTTGCCGTCACCGACGACGACGAGCGCGGTGAAGCTGAAGCGGCGTCCACCCTTGACGACCTTCGACACGCGGTTGATGGTGACGACACGCTCCAGGAACTGGCTCTTGTCGGCATCACGTGCACCGCGGTCACGCTGGTTCTGGTTGCGCTCGCGACCACCGCGACGCGGCTCGCGCTCGCGCTCGGCGGGCGCCTCGGTCGTGGCGGCAGCAGCCGTCTCGGTCACTTCGGTCTCCACGTTGTTGTTCACTGTTTCGCTCACAGGTTCAGACCCCCTTCGCGAGCGCCGTCGGCGATCGCCGCGACACGGCCCGCGTAGCGGTTGCCACCACGGTCGAAAACGACATCTTCGATGCCGGCGGCCTTTGCACGCTCAGCGACGAGCTCGCCGACCTTGCGGGCCTTGGCGGTCTTGTCACCCTCGAGCGAACGCAGGTCGACCTCGAGCGTCGAGGCCGACGCAAGGGTTACACCCTTGCTGTCGTCGACGAGCTGCACGAAGACGTGACGCGACGAACGGTTCACGACCAGGCGCGGACGCTCGGCGGTACCGACGACCTTCTTGCGAAGGCGGGCGTGACGACGCGCGCGGGCGTCGGACTTTGACTTCACAGCCATGGTTACTTACCACTCTTTCCGGCCTTGCGGCGAACGACCTCGCCGGCGTAGCGGACACCCTTGCCCTTGTAGGGCTCGGGCTTGCGAATCTTGCGGATGTTGGCAGCAGCCTCACCGACGGCCTGCTTGTCGATACCGCTGACGGTGACCTTGTTGTTGCCCTCGACCGTCAGGGTGATGCCCGCGGGCGGCTCAACCAGAACGGGGTGCGAGAAGCCGAGGGCGAACTCGATCGAGCTGCCCTTCTGCACAACGCGGTAACCGGTACCGACAACCTCGAGGCCCTTGGTGTAGCCCGTGGTGACGCCGACGATGTTGTTGCTGATAAGCGTGCGGGTCAGGCCGTGCAGCGAACGCGATGAGCGCTCGTCGTCGGGACGGGTCACAACGACCTGGCCCTCTTCGACCTTGACCTCGATGGGGCTTGCCACGGTGAGAGCAAGCTCACCCTTGGGTCCCTTGACTGCGACATCCTGGCCGTCGACCGAAATGGTCACGCCCGACGGGATGTCGATGGGGAGACGTCCAATACGCGACATGTCAGATCACCACACGTAGGCGAGAACTTCTCCGCCCACGCCCTTCTGCTCGGCCTGACGGTCAGTGAGAAGACCGGAGGAGGTGGACAGGATCGCGACGCCGAGGCCACCGAGAACGGTGGGGATCTCGGTCGACTTTGCGTAGACACGAAGGCCGGGCTTCGAGACACGCTTGATGCCGGCGATCGACCGCTCGCGGTTCGGGCCGTACTTCAGCGTCAGGGTGAGGGTCTGGCCGACGCGTGCGTCGCTGATCTCCCAGCCTGCGATGTATCCCTCCTGCTGGAGGATCTCGGCGATGTGCGTCTTGAGCTTCGAGCTCGGCAGCGACACGGAGTCGTGGTGCGCCGAGTTCGCGTTGCGCAGACGGGTCAGCATGTCTGCGACCGGGTCTGTCATTGTCATGGGTTGTTTCCTTTGTTCATTCGGTTTCGGTTGCCGTTACACGACAGCCGACCTGTGATGACGTGCTTAGGCCTGAGCGTTCTCGTCCTGGAAGGGGAAACCGAGACGACGCAGAAGCGCGCGACCCTCGGCATCCGTCTTCGCCGACGTCACGACCGTGATGTCGAAGCCACGAACGCGGTCGATCTTGTCCTGGTTGATCTCGTGGAACACGGACTGCTCCTGGAGACCGAAGGTGTAGTTGCCGTTTCCGTCGAACTGCTTGGGCGAGAGCCCACGGAAGTCGCGGATACGCGGCAGCGACAGGTTCACCAGACGGTCGACGAACTCCCACGCACGGTCGCCACGCAGGGTGACATGTGCGCCGATGGGCTGACCCTCGCGCAGCTTGAACTGGGCGATGGACTTGCGGGCCTTCGTGACGATCGGCTTCTGGCCGGTGATCTTGGTGAGGTCGTCGACCGCGCCATCGATCACCTTGCCGTCGCGAGCTGCCTCGCCGACACCGGTGTTGACGACGACCTTGACCAGTCCGGGGATCTGCATGACGTTGGCGTAGCCGAACTCTTCCTGCAGGGCCTTCTTGATCTCGTCGTTGTACTTCTGCTTCAGGCGCGGCTGGCTCTTACCAGTCTGCGCGGCAGTTGCGGTTGCCATTAGAGGTCCTTGCCTGACTTCTTCGCGTAGCGCACACGGACGGTGCGCTTGACGCCATCCTTGGTCTGCTCTTCGACACGGCGGCCGACACGGGTCGGCTTCTTGGTCGAGGGGTCGACGACGGCGACGTTGGAAATGTGGATGGGAGCCTCGAAGGTCTCGATGCCACCCGTCTTGGTGCCGCGCTGGGTCTGGCCCACGCGGTTGTGCTTGGTGACGTAGTTCACGCCCTCGACGATGACGCGGTTCTGCTCGGAAAGGACCTCGAGGACCTTGCCCTGCTTGCCACGGTCTCCGCCACGTTCGGGCTTGGCGCCACTGATGACCTGAACCAGGTCACCCTTCTTGATGTTCGCCATGATCAAATGACCTCCGGTGCCAGCGAGACGATCTTCATGAACTTCTTGTCACGAAGCTCGCGACCGACGGGTCCGAAGATGCGGGTGCCGCGGGGCTCCCCGTCGCTCTTCAGGATCACGGCGGCGTTCTCGTCGAACTTGATGTATGAACCATCGGGACGGCGCGTCGACTTCACGGTACGCACCACGACTGCCTTGACGACGTCGCCCTTCTTCACGTTGCCGCCCGGGATCGCGTCCTTGACCGTCGCGACGATGATGTCACCGAGTCCGGCGTACCGGCGGTGCGAGCCGCCCAGTACACGGATGGTGAGCAGCGTCTTCGCGCCGGTGTTGTCGGCGACCTTGATGCGGGATTCCTGCTGAATCACTTGTTACTCCTTGGGTTCCAAGTAAGCCGCGAGGGCCTACTTGGCCTTCTCGAGGATCTCGACCAGACGCCAGCGCTTGGTAGCGCTCAGCGGACGGGTCTCGTTGATGAGGACGAGGTCGCCGATGCCGGCGGTGTTCGCCTCGTCGTGCGCCTTGACCTTGGAGGTGCGGCGGATGATCTTGCCGTAGAGGGGGTGCTTTACGCGGTCCTCGACCTCGACGACGATCGTCTTGTCCATCTTGTCGCTGACGACATAGCCGCGGCGCACCTTGCGGTAACCACGGGCGTCGGCGTCGCGCACATCGTGCGCGGACGACTCGTGACCCTTGGCCTCGACAGGAGCTGCGACGACCTCGGCCTCAGCGGCCTTCTTCGCCGGAGCCTTGGTAGCAGTCCCCTTGGCGGCCGGAGCCTTCTTGGGCGTTGCGGGCTTCTTTTCAGCGCCCTGAACTTCAGTGGTCTCAGCCATTACTCGGCCTCTTCCTTCACGGCGTCGGAAGCTTCATCAGCTTTCTTCGCCTTCGTCTTCTTCGCCTTCGTCTGGGCCTCAACCGGCGCGGGAGTGGCACGAATGCCGAGCTCGCGCTCACGGATAACGGTGTAGAGCCGCGCGATGTCGCGCTTCACGGCGCGGATGCGGCCGTGGCTCTCGAGCTGGCCGGTGGCCGACTGGAAGCGCAGGTTGAACAGCTCTTCCTTGGCCTTGCGCAGCTCCTCGACGAGGCGCTGGTCTTCGAACGTGTCGAGCTCGCTCGGAGCGAGCTGCTTGGTGCCGATCGCCATTATGCGTCGCCCTCCTCGCGCTTGATGATGCGTGCCTTCAGGGGCAGCTTGTGGATAGCACGGGTCAGAGCCTCACGAGCGAGTTCCTCGTTGACGCCGGCGACCTCGAAGAGGACGCGACCCGGCTTGACGTTGGCAACCCACCACTCGGGCGAACCCTTACCGGAACCCATGCGGGTTTCGGCCGGCTTCTTGGTGAGCGGACGGTCGGGGTAGATGTTGATCCACACCTTTCCACCACGCTTGATGTGACGGGTCATCGCGATACGAGCGGACTCGATCTGACGGTTGGTCACGTAAGCGGGCGTGAGCGCCTGGATGCCGAACTCGCCGAACGACACCTTGGTGCCACCGGTAGCCTGTCCCGAACGACCGGGGTGGTGCTGCTTGCGGTACTTGACCTTGCGGGGAATAAGCATCAGGCAGACGCTCCTTCTGCGACGGGGGCCTCGGTGCGGGGGCCACGACGACGGTCGCCACCACGGTCATCGCGACCGCGGGGTGCCTTCGGAGCGTTGGCCTGCTCGCGAGCGAGTTCCTTGTTGGTGAGATCGCCCTTGTAGATCCAGACCTTCACGCCGATGCGGCCGAAGGTGGTCTTGGCCTCGTAGAAGCCGTAGTCGATGTTCGCGCGCAGGGTGTGCAGGGGCACACGGCCTTCGCGGTAGAACTCCGAACGGCTCATCTCGGCGCCGCCGAGACGACCGGAAACCTGGATGCGGACACCCTTGGCACCGGCACGCTGAGCGCCCTGCAGGCCCTTGCGCATCGCGCGACGGAACGCCACGCGAGCAGAAAGCTGCTCGGCGATGCCCTGCGCGACGAGCTGAGCGTCAGCCTCGGGGTTCTTGACCTCGAGGATGTTCAGCTGGATCTGCTTGTTGGTCAGCTTCTCGAGGTCGGTGCGAATCCGCTCGGCTTCGGCGCCGCGGCGACCGATGACGATGCCCGGACGGGCGGTGTGGATGTCGACACGAACGCGGTCACGCGTGCGCTCGATCTCGATGTTGCTGACGCCAGCACGGTCGAGGTTCTTCTGCAGGAGCTGACGGATCTTGATGTCCTCAGCTACGTAGTCGGCGTAACGCTGACCCGGCTTCGTCGAGTCCGAGAACCACCGCGACACGTGGTCGGTGGTGATTCCGAGGCGGAAGCCGTACGGGTTGACTTTCTGGCCCATTACTTGCTCGCCTTCTTCGTCTTGGCAGCCGGTGCAGCGTCGGCTGCGACCGGGGTTGCGAGCACGATCGTGATGTGGCTCGTGCGCTTCTTGATCTGGAAAGCGCGACCCTGGGCGCGAGGACGGAAACGCTTGAGCGTCGTCCCCTCGTCCACGTACGCGTTTGCCACGTACAGGTCCTGCTCGTCCAGGTACTCGCTGTCTTTGTCAGCCTTCACGCGAGCGTTCGCGATACCGGCTGCAACGAGCTTGTAGATCGGCTCGCTGGCGCTCTGGGGAGCGAACTTCAGGATGGCGAGTGCCTCCTGAGCCTGCTTTCCCTTGATGAGCGCGACGACACGACGAGCCTTCTGGGGGGTCACGCGGATGTGCTTCACGCGTGCGATGGATTCCACCATTTTCTCCTCCTATCTCTTTTCAGAGAGCACCACCGCGTTAGCGGCGGCGGCCCTTCTTGTCGTCCTTCACGTGGCCGCGGAAGGTTCGGGTGGGCGCGAACTCGCCCAGTTTGTGACCGACCATGGTCTCGGAGACAAACACGGGGATGTGCTTGCGTCCGTCGTGGACGGCGATCGTGTGGCCGAGCATGGCCGGCACGATCATCGAGCGACGTGACCAGGTCTTGATGACGTTTTTGGTACCGGCTTCGTTCTGAACGACGACCTTGCGGAGCAAGTGCTCGTCGACGAAGGGGCCCTTCTTAAGACTGCGTGGCATCTTCCTCTACTCCTACTTGCGCTTCTTGCCGGCGTTGCGACGGCGGACGATGTACTTGTCGCTCTCCTTGTTGGCGTGACGCGTGCGGCCTTCTTTCTGGCCCCACGGCGTCACCGGGTGACGTCCACCGGACGTCTTACCCTCGCCACCACCATGCGGGTGGTCGACCGGGTTCATCGCGACACCGCGGACGGTCGGGCGGATGCCCTTCCAGCGGTTGCGACCGGCCTTACCCCAGTTGATGTTCGACTGCTCGGCGTTGCCGACCTCGCCGATCGTCGCGCGGCAGCGGGCATCCACGTTGCGGATCTCGCCCGAGGGGAGACGCAGCTGCGCGTAGATGCCGTCCTTTGCGACCAGGCGTACCGAGACGCCGGCCGAGCGAGCAATCTTCGCGCCGCCACCGGGACGCAGTTCGATCGCGTGGATCACGGTACCGGTGGGGATGTTCTTGAGCGGGAGGTTGTTGCCCGGCTTGATGTCAGCCGATGCGCCCGACTCCACGATGTCGCCCTGTGCCAGCTTGTTCGGCGCGAGGATGTAACGCTTCTCGCCGTCGAAGTAGTGCAGGAGCGCAATGCGTGCCGTGCGGTTGGGGTCGTACTCGATGTGAGCGACCTTGGCGTTGACGCCATCCTTGTCATTACGACGGAAGTCGATGACGCGGTACTGGCGCTTGTGGCCACCACCGATGTGGCGGGTGGTGATGCGGCCCTGGTTGTTGCGGCCACCGGTCTTGGACAGCGGTCGGAGCAGCGACTTCTCAGGCGTCGATCGGGTGATCTCAGCGAAGTCCGACACCGACGAGCCGCGGCGACCAGGGGTCGTGGGCTTGTACTTGCGAATTGCCATGTTCTCTAGTCCTCTATCCCGACCGTCAGCCGACTGCCGTGAAGATGTCGATGGTGCCCGACTTCAGGCTCACGATGGCGCGCTTGGTGTCCTTGCGCTTACCGGCGCCGAAGCGGGTGCGACGGGCCTTGCCGACGCGGTTGATCGTGTTGACCGACGCAACCTTGACACCGAAGATCTTCTCGATGGCGAGCTTGATCTCGGTCTTGGTGGCGCGGGGGTCCACGAGGAAGGTGTACTTGCCCTCGTCGATGAGCCCGTAGCTCTTCTCGGAGACGACCGGCTTCAGGATGATGTCGCGCGGGTCCTTGTTGACGGTCATGCCGAGACCTCCTCGGTGGTGGCGCTCTTCGATGCGACGAACGCGTCGAAGGCAGCCTTGGTGAAGACGATGTCGTCAGAGACGAGCACGTCGTAGGCGTTCAGCTGGTCGAAGGTCAGCACGTGCACGTACGCGAGGTTGCGCACGCTCAGCGTGGTGAGTTCGTCCGAGCGGTCGATGACCACGAGCACGTTCTTGACAGCGCCGAAGGCGGTCAGAACGGTGGAAGCGGCCTTGGTCGAGGGGGTTCCTTCGATACCGAAGGTCTCCACGACGTGCAGTCGCTCGCCACGAGCACGGTCGCTCAGTGCGCCCAGGAGCGCGGCGGCGATCATCTTCTTGGGGGTCCGCTGCGCGTAGTCACGCGGCTTGGGACCGTGGACGATGCCACCACCGGTCATGTGCGGCGCGCGGATGGAACCCTGACGGGCGTTACCGGTGCCCTTCTGCTTGAAGGGCTTGCGACCGGCGCCCGAGACCTCACCGCGACGCTTGGTCGAGTGGGTGCCCTGGCGAGCCGCCGCGCGCTGCGCGACGACGACCTGGTGGATCAGCGGGATGTTCGTCTTGACGTCGAAGATCGCGGCGGGAAGCTCGACAGAGCCGGCCTTCTTGCCATCGGTCTTGCGTACGTCGAGCGCGAGAGTCGAGTCAGCCATGGTGATCAGGCTCCCTTCACTGCGTTGCGGACGTAGACGATGCGGCCACGTGCACCGGGGACGGCGCCCTTGACGAGCAGCAGACCCTTCTCGGCGTCGACGGCGTGCACCGTGAGGTTCATGACGGTTACGCGCTCGCCGCCCATACGGCCGGCCATGCGCATGCCCTTGAAGACGCGGCTCGGGGTCGACGATGCGCCGATCGAACCGGGCTTGCGGTGGTTGCGGTGAGCACCGTGCGATGCCGAGACACCCTTGAAGTTGTGGCGCTTCATCACACCGGCGAAGCCCTTGCCCTTGCTGGTGCCGACAACGTCGACCAGCTGGCCTGCTTCGAAGGTGCCGTCCACCGTCAGCTCTTGACCGAGCGAATACTCGGCGGCGTCAGCGGTGCGGACCTCGGTGAGGTGACGGCGCGGGGTGACCCCAGCGGCCTCGAAGTGAGCCGTCTGGGGCTTGTTCACCTTGCGGGGGTCGATCTGCCCGTAGGCGATCTGAACGGCCTTGTAGCCGTCGCGCTCAGGGGTGCGAACCTGGGTGACCACGTTCGGAGCGATCTCGATGACGGTAACGGGAACGAGCTTGCCGTTCGCGTCCCACACCTGAGTCATACCGAGCTTGGTGCCGAGGAGGCCCTTGGAAATCTTGTTGTTGATGTCAGCCATGTCGAACCTCAGAGCTTGATCTCGATGTTGACATCGGCCGGGAGGTCGAGGCGCATCAGCGAGTCGACCGCCTTGGGCGTCGGGTCGATGATGTCGATCAGACGCTTGTGGGTGCGCATCTCGAAGTGCTCGCGGCTGTCCTTGTACTTGTGGGGCGACCGGATGACGGCGATGACGTTCTTCTCGGTCGGCAGGGGCACCGGGCCCACAACCGTCGCGCCAGCGCGGGTCACGGTGTCGACGATCTTGCGAGCCGACGAGTCAAGCCCGGCGTGATCGTACGACTTCAGGCGAATGCGGATCTTCTGTCCCGCCATTGTCTGCTCTCTCTCTTTACGCGTCATACCGGCCCAGGATCTGGGGGCATTGGACGCACGGGGGCGCGGGAGGGATTTTCCCGGCCCTGGGCACTTCGCAGTCCGCATTTCTGCGGCGATGCTGCACCACTGTTCTGATGTCAAACCCGCACGCAAGCGCGCGGCACCCGCTTCACGAAGGGGGTGAGGTGTTCTGCTACCCGCGGCCTAGAACCCTGCGCCCGTATCTCTGGAGAATCTCCCGAGAGGCGCCGCCTATGCACTGCCCTGGCAGTGATCCTGCGCACGCGAAAGCGGGCGTCGGAATCTGGAACCTTATTAGTCTACGTGTCGCCCGGGCGTGTCGCAAACTCGGGCGTGTCACATGAGCGCGTCTACGGCGTGTTCACAGCCAGGAAACCGCACGGACGTGCGCGCAGGTCACGGAGTCATCACTGACGCACCCATTCGGCGGTTGTACGTGGCAGAATACAAGGGCCATCGTCTGGGGGGATGTGTGGCCGTGGCGCTTTGCGCCACCCGTAAGCGGCCGCGTGGCAAAGGGGGAGTCTTGGCGTCGAACGTTGTGCGCGCGACTCGGGAGCCTTCGCCCGGAGGTGAGTCACGCCGCCCCATCGGCTTGACCCGTTCGGGTCGTGCGCGTGCGCGTGCCACCGCGCCTCTCACCCAACAGGGCACGATCGATTGGCGCGGACGCTACGCACGGCGCCTCTGGTTGAGCGATCTGCTCGTGCTGGCCGTGGTCGTGTTCGGCACGCAGATCGCGTGGTTCGGCCTCGGCAGCGCCCAGGTGTCGATCCGCGAAGACAGTCGCCTGAGCGTCGTTTCTTACTGGTTCTTCTCTGCAGTGCTTCTCGTGCTGTGGATGTGGTCACTGAGCCTGGTCGATTCACGGAGCGATCGAGTGATTGGAACCGGGTCGGCCGAGTACGTCCGCATCCTCTCCGTCAGCACCCGCCTCTTCGGCATCATCGCGATCCTCGCCTTCCTGCTGCGCGTGGACGTCGCGCGCGGCTACCTTCTCATCGGCCTTCCGCTCGGGGTGCTCGCACTGCTGACCGAACGGTGGTTCTGGCGTAAGTGGCTCACCACCCGGCGCGCCCGGGGCGACTGGAGCGCCACTGTCCTGCTCGTCGGTTCCGAACAGTCTGTGGAACAGATCGCCGCAGCGCTCGCGCGCACACCCAGCGCGGGCTACCGCGTGATCGGCGCCTGCACGCCCGGAGGTCGGGCCGGCGCCAAGGTCCGTGGCACCGACATCCCGATCCTCGGCGACGTTCATGGTGTGCTCGGGGTACTTGAGACGATGGATGCTGACACCGTCGCGGTGACCAGCACCGACGAGTTGCCGCCATCCGGGGTCAAGCGGATCTCGTGGGCACTCGAGGCCGGGAGTCGCCACCTGGTACTCGCCCCGAACATCGCCGATATCGTCGGCCCCCGCATCCAGACCCGCCCGGTCGCCGGGCTTCCCCTCATTCACGTCGAGACTCCGCGGTACAGCAAAGGCCAGCGCGTTGTGAAGCGCGCGATGGACACCGTGCTGAGCGGTGTGGGCATCGTCGTTCTCAGCCCGATCCTCGCGATCATCGCACTGCGCATCGCCACGACGTCTGCCGGCCCTGTGCTGTTCCGGCAGCGGCGTATCGGTCTGGACGGCCGCGAATTCGGCATCCTGAAATTCCGCACCATGATCGACGGTGCCGAAGCGATGCTTCCTGACCTGCTCGGTCAGCGGGATTCGGGCAACGAGGTCTTGTTCAAGATGACCGAGGACCCGCGTACCACCTCTGTGGGCAGGTGGCTGCGCCGCTACAGCCTCGACGAGTTGCCCCAGTTGTTCAATGTCTTGGGCGGCTCGATGTCGCTCGTTGGCCCGCGCCCCTCGCTGCCCAGCGAAGTGGCGAAGTACGACGACCACGTGCACCGCCGGTTCTTGGTCAAGCCCGGGATCACCGGGATGTGGCAGATCAGTGGGCGCTCGGCGCTGTCGTGGGAGGAATCCGTACGCCTCGACCTCGCCTACGTCGAGAACTGGACCCTCTTCGGCGACATTGTGATTCTGTCAAAGACGCTGCGCGCGGCGATTCTGCCTGGATCGACGGCCGCCTGATGTCGGGACTTATCGTCAACGAATGGATCGAACCCGCCGGCGGCGCCGAGCGAGTGCTCGACCGCTTGGCTCTCCTGTTTCCCGACACCGACATGCTGTGCCTCTGGAACGATGCCCCCGAGCGCTTCGGTGATCGCACCGTGCGCGAAACCTGGCTCGCCCGCACACCGCTTCGTGGACGCAAGGCGCTCTCGCTTCCGTTCATGCCGATCACGTGGCGCATCCCCCGCCAGATCCACCACGACTGGGTGCTCGTGAGCTCGCACGCCTTCGCACACCACGTGCGGGTCGAGGGCGATGCTCCGAAGTACATCTACGCCCACACGCCGGCGCGCTACCTCTGGGCACCCGAACTCGATGCGCGCGGCGACAACCTCGCCGCCAAGATCGCCGGTCCGCCGTTGCGCGCGATCGATCGCGCGTCGGCCCAGAACGCGACCTCGATCGCCGCCAACAGCCGATTCGTCGCCGAGCGAATCGAGCGATCGTGGGGCCGCACCGCCACCGTCATCCACCCACCGGTGGATGTGACCGGTATCGCCAGCGGTGCCTGGCGCGACCTGCTCACCGATGACGAGAAGCGCACGCTCGATGCTCTGCCTGCTGACTTCGTGCTCGGCCTGTCACGCTTCATTCCGTACAAGCGCCTCGACACGGTCATCGAGATCGGGGAGCGACTCGGCCAGCCGATCGTGATCGGTGGCTTCGGACCGCTCGAGGGCGCCCTGCGTGCACAAGCCCACGACGCACGAGTACCGGTGACGTTCGTCGTGCGTCCCAGTGATGCCATGGTCGCGGCCCTGATGGATCGGGCGATGCTCTTCGTCTTTCCACCGGTCGAAGACTTCGGCATCGTCGCGGTGGAGGCGATGGCATCGGGAACGCCCGTGATGGCCAATAGGCAAGGCGGCGCCAGCGACTCGGTGGTGGACGGCGTGAGCGGAGCGCTCTTCGACCCGCACTCCGCCGCTGAAGCGGCCGCGGCGGCCGCGCTCTGCGCGAGCATTCCACCCGAAGGGATTGTCGCCCACGCTCGGCAGTTCGATGCGACGAAGTTCGATGCCGCCCTGACGAACTGGATGAGCCCGCACATCTCCCTCAGCGACTCACATTCGGCCTAACCCTGCCGCGCTCGCCGCGCCCCACCGGGGACAACCGAACGGGCGTGACGCAGGCCCTACAGTTGCCCGTCGCCGGTCAGTGCCACGCACTCAGGAGCGATGGTGACAGCTGTATCTGTCACCGTCGGGGAGTAGCGCACCGCGAGGGGACCGAGATCGCCTTCGGGTAGTTGGGAGACGTAGGTGACGGTGCGGGTCTCGCCTTGGTTGACGAGCACCGAAATGCTCTGCGCGGTCCGGCCCTCTTCGGTGCTGGTGCGCGAAAGGTCCGGCGCGTCACCGATGGCGGGATCCACACTCAGGATGCTGGCACCCGGCGGCGCGAAATAGAGCACATCGAGCAGCATCGAGGTGCCGGTTCCACCGTACGTGGGCGTGCGCCTGGACAGGATGTGGAACGTCAGGTCGTCGCGATCAACGGAGTTCGTCATCGTCACGCTCGTGGTGACTGTCCGAGCCGCTGGGTCGCAGGTCACTGCGACGGACGACGTGAGGTAGTACTCCATCTTGCTGACGCTCGCGTCGTTGAGGAAAATGCCGACCTGGGTCTGCTCGGTGTTGTCTTGAGCGAGTTCGCCGTCTATGCCCAACTCGCGCGCGACAGACTGCTCTTCTTCGCGACTGAACCAGCCGTACAAGCGTTGCTCGGAGTTGATCACCTCGATCGCCGCGAGCATGTTCATGAGGTCCCAGCGGCCGGTGGTGAGCTTTGCGAACACGGCTGCCGACGTTGCCTCGAAGAACGCGTCGGCCGGAGCCTGGTCGCCGGGGTTGCGCAGGTACGTCTCGCTCAACAGTTCGCGAACGACGTTCTCTGAGTTGATCTCGATGCCGTCGACGTTCACGGGGCCCGTGACCGCGAGCATGTGGGAGAGGGCGACGGGGTCCAGCGACAGCACGCCATCGAGGTTGTAGCCCATCTGAACGGTGATGGCGTTGAACAGCCGGGCGATGGTGGGGAAGTGTGGCGTGCGCGTGTAGTTCTGGGAGTTGATCGCGAACTCGGGGTCATACAGGGCGAGCGTCTCGGCGGGGAGGTCGAGGTGCTGGCGATAGCCGAAGAGGCTCTGGTACTGGGCAGATCCTGCAATCCCGATCAGTTCGATTCGCCCGGCGTCCACTCGGATGAACACCGAGGCCGCCGGGATACCGCCGGTCGCGCGGATCTCGGCGTTGTTCTGGAACAGCACGAGATACGTGCGCGGCTCGTCTTCGCCCAGCATCTTGAGCGCAGTCGGAAGGACCTCTGTCGCCGTGTGCGTCAGCGGGGCAGTCTGATCGATGACCTCGATGACCTGCCCGACCGCCTCATCGACGATCGGCAGGAGCGAGTCGCGATCGATCGTCGCGACCTTCGCTTGCGCGCTGGCGAACGCCGCATCGATCGGAGGAAGTTCGGCGAGGATCTGCCGGAACGGTTCGAGGTTGAAACCACCGCCTTCGAAGCGCAGCGTCTCGGGCTTCAGCGCGCTGAGCACGGCAAAGCTCGGGGGGAGCGCATCGCGAACGAGGATGTGCGTCGCCTCGGTCGTCGAGCGAACGGCCGCGACATTCTGACCGACCCAGGGAATCCAGGTGGCGAACTCCCACAGCGGACCCTGCACGGTCTGGTCGGCGCGGGTCGTCGCTTCGAGCACCTCGGCGGCGCGAGCATCGAAGGTCGCCGCGTCACCGGAGCTGACCAAGTCGGGCACCGTGGCGAGCTGACTCTGGGCGAGCTCGAGGTCGTCGCGCACCTCCATCGCTTCACTCGCGAGGGCGAGACCAGCGAAAAGGAGGCCCACGAGGACTGCCAACAGAACGCCCAACACGCCGACAACCCAGGGCCAGACACGGCGGCGCTTGCGCTCTTCGCGCACGCCGAGGTCGGCCATGTGATGGGACATACCTCATGGTATCGAGGGCCTTCCTGGGAGAACGTCCGGGGTGATGTGCGAAGGCGACACAGAACGGCCCGGGAGAATGACTCCCGGGCCGTGCCGTACGTATGGGCGAACTACTTCGGTTCGTTTCCGATCGCGCCATCGATGTGGCCGCGGACCTCGTCGATCTTCGCGTCGTGCTCGTCAGGGAGCACGCTCTTTGCGAAGTTGGACACACCGTCGAGAGCAGTATCACTGTGCGTCTCGACGTTGTCGGCCCCGAACGCGTCCGTGACTTTGTCTTTGGCGCCTTCGAAGAGCTCTTTGCCCTTGTTCATCATGTCGTCGATTCCCATAGAGGTCCCCCTTTCGTCGATGGCGCGGATATCACCGCACCCGATCATTCTGTCGGGGCGATGACCCCGCGTAAAGATGCATGCCGCTGTTCGCGTTGCCTGTTGCGCTATGCCGTGGGTGTCTCTTCGTTACGGCGACGCATCGTGGTGTACACGAGGAACAGAATGCCGGCAAGCACCGTACCGAGTCCGCCAAGGAGGGGACCGACAGGTAGCTCACCACCGGTGGCCGGTAGACCACCCAGAGTCACGGTGACCGCATCGTCGTCGCACGCTTGGAAGGGCAGGCCGGCCGTTGCCGGACCCCAGCAGACCTCGCCGACGTTCACGATCGACGTCGCCGTGGTCTTCGAATCGACCGTCACGTCGAGCGTGATCAGCGGTGCGGAAGAGCCCATCGGCAGCGGGCCGAGCAACTCGCACGCCAGAGTGCCGCCGTAGCCCGCGGCATCCTTTCCGGTGACCTCGCACGCACGCCAGCGCGGGAACGAGTTCTGATCGGTGATGATCTCGTCAACACGAATGTCGGCCGGAATGCGGTCGGTGACCACGACAGGATCAGCCACGGAATCGACCGCGAGGTTGGTCACCTTCAGTCCGTACTCGAACGAGTCACCGGCTGCGACACTCTGAACACTTGCAGTCTTGTCAATGATCAGATCTGCCGAGCGAGGAACCTCACAGTTGACACTCGCCGGCGGATACGCCGCCTGCACCGTCAAAGTCGGGTTGACGGACAGTGTGACCGTCGTACCGAAGCGCCACGGGTACGAGGGGTCCGAGTTGTCGAGAACGACACCGTTGTAGACCAACGAGGGATCCACGAGGAGTTCGCCGGTCACCTGGTTGTAGTCGTTGATCGTCAGCGGACGATACCCCGGCCACTGAATACTGACATCGTTCGGAGCCAGCAACACACCCGGCCACCCGATGGATCCCGAGTCGCCCGAAGCAAGCGTCCGCGTGATGCTGGGCGGCACGGGCGTCGGGTCATTCAGATCCGGCGCCCAGCTCAACGAGATCGGCTGACCCTGCAGGCTGGGACTCGTCGCGACGAAGTAGTTGAGCGACGCAGCATCCAGAACACACGACACATAGATGCTCGCAACGATCTCATCGACCGGCGTGGTCACCGTATCGCAGTCGTTCGTCGGATCGATATCGTTCAGCACATCCACACACGCGGTGTTGACGAGGTCACCGATGAATACCGGCGTGAACGACTCAGGAGTCGCACCCGGGCCGACCTGCGGAGCAGTCATGATGGGCTGCTCCGGCAGGAGGACGACAACCTCGATGATGCCGGACGCCCCGACCGCCAGAGACACGTCCTCAACCAGAACCGTGTTGTCCAACGGTGGGGTTCCCACCGGACTCACGACCGTCCACCCTTCCGGAACAATGACGTCCAGAACCTCGAGGTCAGCAGGAATCTCGTCGGTGACGACACCGTCCGTCACCGCAACCGTGCCGTTGTTCGTCACCTCAAGGAAGTACGAGAACTGGTCTCCGGGCTCGACCGCTCCACCTTCAAGCGGAGACGTCGTCTTCTCAATACCGAGATCAACGATCTGGATCAGCAGACACGCTTGGTCATCGACGATGATGCCATCGACGTCGATCTGCGCCAGGTTCGGGATGGAGTAGCCGACCCCGGGAACATCACTGCAATCAGCAGGGGGCGGTGTGGGCAGCAGAGGCAGGTTGACGTTCACCGTGATGGTGACGATGTACCCGTGGGTTGCCCCCTCGGCGATCGGTTCGTCGGTCTGGAGTGCCACAGGAACGTTCGTCTCCCACGAGGACTCGTCGGGAGCGGGTGTGCCAGGGAACCCCGGGTCAACTGCGGCCGCACCGCTGACGAACGTGACACCGGTCGGCAGCGTGCCGAGCGTGTCGGTCAGCGAGTACTCGGCAGAACCGGGGCCCGGGTTGGTCGCGGTGAGGCGATACGCGAGCGTCCAGGTGTCGGCATCCTGCTGCGTCGCGGCGAGCGACGTCTTTGCGAAGCCGACCTGTGGGGGCAGCGGCGCACACGCGTCCGCGTCGACGGGAACACCGTCCCACTCGAGCGTTGCTTCGTTGAAGAAGCCCCTGCCAGGCTGGCCATCGACGCAGTTCACGAGGTCCGGGGGCGTCCCTCCGGTGAGCGTCACGGAGAAGGTGACGAGGTACTCGTACACCGCTCCTGCAGCAATGATTCCCGAAGCGATCGGCGTGGTCGCCTGTCCATTCCACTCGATCTCGGTACCCGCAGTGACATCGAACACCGTGTTGCCCGTGATGGTCACTCCGTCAGCGAACGACGGTACATCAAAGAGCTCGAAGGCAGTCGCGCGCGGCTGATCGGAGTTGTCGACCGTCAGCGTGTAGCTGACCTCCCAATCAGCGCCCGGCCCGACATACACCAATTGATCGAAGGCCTTCCTCAACGTCGGCTCGCTGGGTTGGTCGTCGTTCGTGAACGTGCAGGTGACCTTCTCACCCTTCTTCACAGTGACCGTCGAATCATCAGACCCGCCAGACCCACCGCCGGAACCACGCGCCGACTTGTCGTAGTCGTGGTCATCGTCGTCCTCACAGACCAACGACACCAGGTCATAACCCTCGGGACCGGTCTCTTGCAGGTCATACTCACCCGCCGGAAGCGTCACGAACTGATCCTGCGGCAACGTCTGCCAATCATCCGTGCCCGCGACCGCGACCTGCAGATCCCACGCGCTCTCATCCTCGTCGCCGCCATCGTTGTTGACGACGACTTTGACGAGCTTCAACTCACCCTTCTTCGGCTGCTTCACATCATCATTCGTGAACGTGCAGACGACCCGGTCACCCTTGCCAATCGTCACCGACGAGACGGTTCCGCCCTGCTGACCACCGGACTTCGACGACTTGTCATCGTCCTTGTCATCGTCGTCGTCGCTCTTGTCGACACAACGGATCCCGGTCAGCTCATAGCCAGGCTCACCACCGACCTCGCGCAGGTTATACGTGCCCGCATCCACCTGCACGAACTGCTCATGCGTGAACGGCACCCACGCACCATTCGGCGCCTTCTGCGCCTCCAACTGCCAATCACTCTTCACCGCATCGCCGCCATCGTCGTTGACGACGACCTTGACGAGCTTCAACTCACCCTTCTTCGGCTGCTTCACATCATCATTCGTGAACGTGCAGACGACCCGGTCACCCTTGCCGATCGTCACCGACGAGACGGTTCCGCCCTGCTGACCACCGGACTTCGACGACTTGTCATCGTCCTTGTCATCGTCGTCGTCGCTCTTGTCGACACAACGGATCCCGGTCAGCTCATAGCCAGGCTCACCACCGACCTCGCGCAGGTTATACGTGCCCGCATCCACCTGCACGAACTGCTCCTGCGTGAACGGCACCCACGCACCATTCGGCGCCTTCTGCGCCTCCAACTGCCAATCACTCTTCACCGCATCGCCGCCATCGTCGTTGACGACGACTTTGACGAGCTTCAACTCACCCTTCTTCGGCTGCTTCACATCATCGTTCGTGAACGTACAGGTGACCTTGTCACCCTTCTCCACAGTGACAACCGGGGTTTCGACGCTGGTCTTCTTACTGTCGGTGCATTCGAGCTTGGTGAGGTCGTAGCCGGGGATGTCGCCGACCTCCTGGAGCTTGTACGTGCCGACCGGCACCTCGACCCACTTGTTCTGCTCGTAGGTGGCCCAGACCTTGCCATCCAGACGCGCCTGCAGCTTCCAGTCCTTCTCACGAGCTTCGCCGCCGTCGTTGTTCTTCACGACCTTCACGAGCTTGAGCTGGGCGGTCTTGTCCTTGTCGTCGTCGCCGTGGCCAGCACCGCGATCCGCTTCTTGCACCCGCAGCGTCTGTGCAGATGGGTCGACCGGTGCGACTTCAGCGGGGGCCGTCTCGGCCGATGAGCGTTCGCCACCTGTCAGTTCGGTCGGCCCGGGCTCGACCGGCGCGGGCTCGACCGGCGCGGGCTCGACGGGCGCGGGAGCGGGCTCGACCGGCGCGGGTTCCACGGGAGCGGGTTCCAACGGCGCGGGCGCCGGCTCGACGGGCGCAGGCACCTCGGGCGCGGGAGCCGGCTGCTCGGTGATTTCGGCGGAAGCTTCTACAGGAGGCTCTTCGACGTCAGCGACGGCTACTCCTGCCGGACCGATGATCAGCGCGATCGCGAGGATCGCCCCCAGTACCGCATTCTTTTGGCGTCGCACGGCTCCGTACACCCTTCCCCAGGCAAGGTAATTGGCTCGACAGGGGTGCGGCTACAGCGCGGTGACCCCAGGAAACCGCGCTCAAGTCAATCCGACCCCCATCGGACTCATTACACGGTAGCCCGTATCCACGCTCACCGCTAGGTTTCGCGACCCAGTCGACACGGTCGAAACCTGCCGAGAACACGAGAAGCGCCTCCCGGCCGAAGCCGGGAGGCGCTTATCAATGCTGGGTGAAGACTACTTGAGGATCTTCACAACCGTGCCGGCGCCGACGGTGCGGCCACCCTCACGGATCGCGTAGCCGAGGCCCTCTTCCATGGCGATGGGCTGAATGAGCTCAACGGTCATGTCGGTGGTGTCGCCGGGCATGACCATCTCGGTGCCCTCGGGCAGCGAGATGACGCCGGTGACGTCGGTGGTGCGGAAGTAGAACTGCGGGCGGTAGTTCGTGAAGAACGGGTTGTGACGGCCACCCTCCTCCTTGGACAGGATGTACGCCGTGCCCTCGAAGTTGGTGTGGGGCGTAACCGAACCCGGCTTGACGACGACCTGGCCGCGCTCAACGTCGTCACGCTTGGTGCCGCGAAGGAGCAGACCACAGTTCTCGCCGGCCCATGCCTCGTCGAGCTGCTTGTGGAACATCTCGATACCGGTGACGATCGTCTTCTGCGTCGGGCGCAGACCCACGATCTCGACCTCGGAGTTGATCGCGAGGGTACCGCGCTCGGCGCGACCCGTCACAACCGTGCCACGGCCGGTGATGGTGAAGACGTCCTCGACGGGCATGAGGAACGGCTTGTCCTTGTCACGCACCGGGTCGGGGATCGACTCGTCAACAGCTGCCATGAGCTCGACGATCTTCTCGGTCCACTCGGCGTCGCCCTCGAGCGCCTTGAGGCCCGAAACGCGAACGACGGGGGCGTTGTCGCCATCGAAGTCCTGCGACGAGAGAAGCTCGCGAACCTCGAGCTCGACGAGCTCGAGGATCTCTTCGTCGTCGACCATGTCGGACTTGTTCAGCGCGACGAGCAGGTAGGGAACGCCGACCTGCTTGGCAAGCAGAACGTGCTCACGGGTCTGAGCCATCGGGCCGTCGGTAGCGGCAACCACGAGGATCGCGCCGTCCATCTGAGCAGCACCGGTGATCATGTTCTTGATGTAGTCAGCGTGACCCGGGGCGTCGACGTGCGCGTAGTGGCGCTTCGGCGTCTCGTACTCGACGTGCGAGATATTGATCGTGATACCGCGCTGACGCTCTTCGGGAGCGGAGTCGATCGACGCGAAGTCGCGCTGCACGTTGGTGGCCGACGGGTACTTGTCGGCGAGCACCTTCGAGATGGCAGCGGTGAGCGTGGTCTTGCCGTGGTCGACGTGACCGATCGTTCCGATGTTTACGTGCGGCTTGGTCCGCTCGAACTTGGCCTTAGCCACTGGGTCCTCCTAGGACATTCGTGTAGATCCGCCGGGCGCTGGTTTGCGACCGGATCACTACGGGGATTGATTTCTACCTTAGTAGAGAGGGTATTGCTGAGTCTGTGAAGTTGTGGAGTTGTGGATGCTGCGGCCGGCGCCGGTGAGCGCTGGGGCCGCAGCATCCATCAAGGCTATTCGCCCTTGTTCTTCTGAACGATCTCGTCCGCGACGGCGCGCGGGACCTCGGCGTAGCTGTCGAACTCCATCGAGTAGACGGCCCGGCCGGAGGTCTTCGAACGCAGGTCACCGATGTAGCCGAACATCTCGGACAGCGGGACGAGTGCCCGCACGACCTTGACGCCCTGAGCATCTTCCATTGACTGGATCTGACCGCGACGCGAGTTCAGGTCACCGATGACGTCGCCCATGTACTCCTCGGGAGTACGCACCTCGACCGACATGAGCGGCTCGAGGATGACGGGGTTCGCCTTGCGGATCGCCTCTTTGAAGCCCATCGAGCCCGCGATCTTGAACGCCATTTCAGACGAGTCAACATCGTGCGAGGCACCATCGAGCAGGATCGCCTTGACACCCACCATGGGGTAGCCGGCGAGAACACCGACGTTCATGGCGTCCTGGAAGCCCTGGTCGACCGGCGCGATGTACTCGCGCGGGATACGACCACCGGTGACCTTGTTCTCGAACTCGTAGATCTTCTCGGCCGTGACCTCGAGGGGCTCGATCGCGAACTGGATCTTTGCGAACTGACCAGAACCACCGGTCTGCTTCTTGTGCGTGTAGTCGTGACGGTCGACGCTCTTCTTGATCGTCTCGCGGTACGCGACCTGGGGCTTGCCGACGTTGGCCTCAACCTTGAACTCCCGCTTCATGCGGTCGACCAGGATGTCGAGGTGCAGCTCGCCCATGCCCTTGATGACGGTCTGACCGGTGTCGGAGTTCTGCTCGACGCGGAACGTCGGGTCTTCCTCCGCGAGCTTCTGGATCGCGAGACCCAGCTTCTCCTGGTCAGCCTTGGTCTTGGGCTCGATCGCCACCTCGATGACCGGCTCGGGGAAGGTCATCGACTCGAGAACGACCTGGTTCTGCGAATCGCAGAGGGTGTCGCCCGTGGTCGTGTCCTTGAGACCGATAACGGCGTAGATGTGACCGGCGGTGACCGAAGGCACCGGGTTCTCCTTGTTGGCGTACATCTGGAAGATCTTCCCGATGCGCTCCTTCTTGGACTTCGTCGAGTTGACGATCTGCGCGCCGGAATCCAGGTGACCGGAGTACACGCGGATGTAGGTGAGACGACCGAAGAAGGGGTGCGTGACGATCTTGAACGCGAGAGCCGTGAAGGGCTCTTCGCGGTCAGCGTGACGCTCGATGATGATCTCTTCGTTCTTCGGGTCGTGCGCCTCGATGGCCGGCACGTCCAGCGGCGACGGGAGGTAGTCCACGACCGCGTCGAGCATCGGCTGCACACCGCGGTTCTTGAACGCCGAGCCACAGAGCACGGGGTAGATCTCGGAGTTGACGGTCAGCTTGCGGATCGCAGCCTTGATCTCGGCAACGGTGAGCTCTTCGCCGCCGAAGTGCTTCTCGAGAAGCTCTTCGTCGGTCTCGGCGACCGTCTCGAGCAGCTCGTCGCGGTACTTCGCAACGACCTCGGCCATGTCGGCCGGGATCTCCTGGATGTCGTACTTGGCACCCATGGTGACGTCACCCTTCGAGTCACCGGCCCAGACGAGGGCCCGCATCTCGACGAGGTCGACAACGCCGATGAAGTCGTTCTCGACGCCGATCGGAAGCTGGATGACGAGGGGCTTGGCCTTCAGCTTGTTGACGATCGTGTCAACGGTGAAGTAGAAGTCGGCACCCAGCTTGTCCATCTTGTTGACGAAGCAAATGCGGGGGACGTCGTACTTGTCGGCCTGGCGCCACACGGTCTCGGACTGGGGCTCGACGCCCTCCTTGCCGTCGAAGACGGCGACAGCGCCGTCGAGCACGCGCAGCGAACGCTCGACCTCGACCGTGAAGTCGACGTGGCCGGGGGTGTCGATGATGTTGATCTGGTTCTTGTCCCAGAAGCACGTCACAGCAGCAGAGGTGATCGTGATGCCACGCTCCTGCTCCTGCTCCATCCAGTCGGTCGTTGAGGCGCCATCGTGCGTCTCACCGATCTTGTGGTTGGTACCCGTGTAGTACAGGATGCGCTCGGTCGTCGTCGTCTTGCCGGCATCGATGTGCGCCATGATGCCGATGTTGCGGACCTTCGTGAGGTCGGTGAGCACTTCTTGTGCCACGGGATATTCCTTACTTGTGGTGACGGATGTCGCGGGTTCGTCGCTGCGGAGCGCACGTGGCGCTCCGCAGCGACGAAGGAGCTGTTACCAGCGGTAGTGCGCGAAGGCGCGGTTCGACTCGGCCATCTTGTGGGTGTCTTCGCGGCGCTTGACCGCGGCACCCAGGCCGTTCGAGGCATCCAGAATCTCGTTCTGCAAACGCTCGGTCATCGTCTTTTCACGACGGCCCTTCGCGTAGCTCACGAGCCAGCGGAGTGCCAGCGTGTTGGCACGGTGAGGCTTGACCTCAACGGGCACCTGGTAGGTCGAACCACCGACGCGGCGCGACTTGACCTCGAGGGTCGGGCGCACGTTGTCGAGGGCCTTCTTGAGCGTGGCGACGGCGTCCTGGCCGTTCTTGTCTTCCACACCCTTCAGGGCGGTGTAGACGATCGACTCGGCGATGGACTTCTTGCCATCCACGAGGATCTTGTTCACCAGCTGGCTGACGATCGGAGCACCGTATACGGGGTCGTTGACGACGGGGCGCTTCGGGGCCGGTCCTTTACGAGGCATCTAACTCAACCCTTCTTTGCGCCGTAGCGGCTACGAGCCTGCTTACGGTTCTTGACGGCCTGGGTGTCCAGGGCGCCACGGACGATCTTGTAACGAACACCGGGGAGGTCTTTCACACGACCGCCACGGACGAGCACGAGGGAGTGCTCCTGAAGGTTGTGACCCTCACCGGGGATGTACGCGGTGACCTCGGTGCCGTTGCGAAGCTTGACACGAGCGACCTTGCGCATAGCCGAGTTCGGCTTCTTGGGCGTGGTCGTGTACACGCGGGTGCAGACACCCGCCTGCTGGGGGTTCGACTTGAGCGCCGGCGCCTTGGTCTTGACGACCTTGGGCGAGCGACCCTTGCGAACCAACTGCTGAATGGTTGGCACGTTCTCTCCTTGTTGTGCTGCGCGAGATCTTGCTTCGCACAGGTGCTGCACGGTGACAGCGATGGTGTTTTCACCACAAACCCACCGGCACGCCAGAATGTGACGCGATTGTGTGTGGTGGGTATGCCGTGGGGGCGACCCGTTCGCGAGCCTCTCCCTGGAGTGTGAGGACGGCTACCATCGTCGATGCCGGGGCACGTCGGACGGCGCGCGCGAACGCACACCTCCCCATACTACGCGGGATCTGCTATGCGGGCAAAACGCGCCGGGGCGACCCCGACCGCCAGCGCATGGTGCTCATCACCAAGTCGCCGATGGTCGACAGTTGGTCGGCCGCCGCCTCGCCCTCGGGGGTCGGCGGGGTGAGGATCGTGTACTGAAATCGCAGGCCGCGGCGCTGGGGGGCCTCTTCGTGCACGGGGACGAGGAAGGTTCTCTCGCGCACGGCCACTTCGCGATCATCACCGAACCAGCTCTCGCGATTCCAGACCCACATCGGGGTCTCAGTGAAGTCCGCGTCCGATACTTCGATCCCCCGGCTCAACCGGACCAGCGCTGCATCCCAATCAACACCGGCCGGCAGAACAACGGGCGAGACCATCAGCGTCGCCGGCAGACGGACGTCATCGATCAACGGAGGCAGATAGACCTCGAAGACGTGGAGCTCGCGGATCGCCCGCCGATACTGAGAGATCAGCGCGCGAAACTGCAGCGTGAGGTCGGCCCGACCCGCACCCTTCATGGCGCCCAGAATCGGTTGCACGGCGGAATCGTCGAGCAGCGCCTCCGGAGGAATCCGTCGCCAGCCCGGTGGGCACAACAACGTGTACGGCGTGGGCGCCGGACGAGCAGCTTCGACCTTGGTCATCAACGGGCCCACAGGTCCCACGGTGGTGTCGTCGCTGCCGCGCGGGCTTGCTCGTCGGTGAGAGCGCCCCGAGCGACGAGTCCACTCAGCGCAAGAGGAAACCCCTCGCGCAGGGTCTTGCGCTCGGCGTCGGTGAGGCCCCGAGCGACGGTGGACCACCACTGATCGACGACGGCCTCGACACCCGCTTCGTCGGCAGGATCAGCGACCGCGCCGCTCCCCGTGGCGGTTCGCTCTGCACGGCGCAGCCGCCACCACAGCACGAGAGCCCCGACACCCGAGCCCGCCAGCAACGCCAGTCCGATCACCGGCACGACCGCTTGATTCACATCGATCTCATCCAGGCGGAAGACAAGGATGGATCCGGCCACCAACAGCCAGAGGATGCCGAAGAAGGCGTAGAGGCGCGAGGTGACGTTGACAATGGATGCTGCATCCGTCGGCCGATGGAACCGAGAGAGGTACCAGAATCCCGCGAGAGACACGGCAGCGAGCAGACCCGCCAGGAGCGCACCCTCCTGCACGCCGAACGCCGCAGCACGAATACCTGGGAGCTCGATAACGAGCGCAGGTGCGACGAACGCGAGGATCAACACCACGACCATGAGTACGCTGTGCGCACGCGTTGCGACCGGCGCCGGGCCCGCTGCGGTGCGTGCGCGATCGCTGTTGAGATCGCTGATGGCTTGACTCCGGGCTATCGAGTGCGCACGATCCGCGTCGGGTACCGCCGCGAGCAGGGTAACCCTGGCTGCATCACGGACCGCGGTCTCAGCATCCGGATAGCCTCCCGCAGGAAGTCGGGCGTCGATCCGCTTCGTGAGGTCATCCTGGTTCATGACAGACGCTCCGGGTCGAGGGTGCGAAAAAGTTCGTCGATGTCTTCGATGCGACTGCTCAAAGCGTTGGTGTCGTGGTCGAGAGAGACGAGGTAGCCGACCCATCCCTCGCGGATTCCCAGCCATTCCGCCTTCGGCATGAGCGTCGGTTCGGCGTCATCACTGGTCAGTACCGCGTTGACCGTCAGTCGGCGCACTGCACGCGGAAAGAAGTCGCCGACGACCTGCTCGACGACCGGCTCGAGAACGGTGAAGCCCACCTCGGGGAGCAGGTCGGCGGGGTCGATGCCGTCATCGGCGCGCGCCTCGACATAGACATCGACAAAGCCCGTGGGCACGCCCTCTGTGGGGAAGTGCCAGAACCTGGCGCCCACGTGTTCCGCCGGGTGAAGGGCGATGCTGAGCGCATGCTCTTCGATCGCGGCGGCGAGCTCGCGCTCACCGGGACGACCGCGCGATGCTTCTTCGGCGATCGATGCGGCCCACTCCCCCGCATTCGCCCATTCGGTGTCGAGGTAGTCCAGCGGGATCGGAATCCACTTCTCAGGATCGAACGGGGTCCGGATGCGCGTTGCAGTCATGGCGCTAGCCTCCGCGGATCGCGTCTCCGACGACGTCGATTCCGGCGTCGACGGCATCAGCCGGTCCGGGCAGGCCGAACGGGTTGGCGATGTTGTCGTACGCGGCGGATCCGAGCGCCCACACGTTCACGCCCTGCATGAAGCGACTCGGCGCGACGTTCTCGGCCACGAAACGTGCCGACCTCTCGCCGATCTGCCCGGCACCGGGCCACGCCGAAGCGAGGCGCTCAGACATCGTGATCGCGACTCCATCCATGCGGGTTCCGCCCGCACGAATGGCGTTCCAGCTGTTTCTCCCCCAGCTCGCGTCGACTCCGGAAAGGAAACGGTTCGCGATCCCAGGTGCTGCAAGTTCGCGAGCGCCACGATTACCCGCGAATCGACCAGCTCCGGTCACGCTGCTCAGGTCACGCACCAGGGCGTTACGGCCTGCGTTGATCGTTCCGCGCGTGGCCGCACCAGCACCGGCACCGATCCGCAAGGAACTCGCGACCCCCGCACCGCCGCGCATCGCCTTCGCGAACGAACCGGCGAACGGGATGAGACCGATCGCGTCGAACGCGATGTCACCCCAACTTGCCCGTCGCGACCCAGCCGCCATCATCGTGAGGTGCGCGACGAGCGCGACAACCGCAGCGACGGTCGCGATAACGAGGAGGACTGCCGCGATCGGCCCCGTGATGATGAGCGCTGCCACAACCGCGATGGCACCGACAATGCCGGCAACGGTCGCAAGTCCGTCAAGGGCGTCCTCCCACCACGAGTCATCGACCCCGGATGCGGAGATGGCGTCGCCCACGCCGTCCACGGCTGTCTCGTAGGCCGAATCCCAGTCCGCGTAGCCGGCCTCGAAGGACTCCCAGAGCCCCTCGAGCTTGCCGCGGGCTCCGCTGGCCGCAGTCGATGCGTCAGAGGCCGCGCGGTCGGCGGCTCGGGTCTCGGCCTCGCTGGGGTCGGACTCCCAGATCCACACGGTGCGTAGGTCGTCGACCTCGCGGTCGGCGGCTCGCTCAGCCGCTTCGGCATCGCGCATGTCTTGGTGCGCCTCGCGAATGAGTGGCACGTAGGGGTCGACGGTCGTGTCTTGCGCAGTACGCAGTGCTTCTGCGTAGGCAACGAGGACCGGACCGGTCTTCGTGTAGCGCTCGGCGACCTTGTCGAGATCGGCCTGGAGTTCGCCGGCCGACTCGCGGATCTTGTCGAGGCTGTCGGCCTTGTACTTCTCAGATCGGGAGAGCTTGCCGAGTTCCGCAGCGGTAGCGGTCATGCGGGCACCGATGTCGATGTAGTGATTTCCGGCGGTCTCGATGCCTGTCGGATTTCCCGTGATCTCACTGAGTCGGTAGCGAGCCTCGGGCGAGAAGAGTGGTCCGTTGAAGCTCATCCTTCATCTCCCTTGGCCAGCGATTGGTCGGTCGCGATGAAGTCATCGATCACCGAAGTGATGTGGTCGTGGATATTGTGCAATGACTCGAGAATGACCTCGCGGTTACCGTCCCACCCGGATTCGAAGTCGCCCACTCGACCGCGCAGTCGGGTGTCTCCAGTGGGCGTTCCGACGTCGTTCTGCACGTTGTCGGACGCTTCACCGATGCCCTCGAACTCGGTCACGAAAGAACCGAGGTCGGCATTCACCTCGCGGAGGTCCTCGAGATCAAGATCGACACCGTCACCGCCCATGACTACTCCTCAGAAGTCAGGTGTCGGCCGCCGCGGGCGGCCGACACCTGGATGATGAAATCGATCAGTTACCGGCGAGCGCCTGGTCAGTGTCCTTGATGGCCTGCTGCATCTTGCGCAGCGACTCACCCATGTCGGAGATGCCCTCGATGGCACGCTCCAGACCAGTGGTCAGCTCGGTGTAACCCTCACCGAACTTGCCCGACGCGTGCTGCGTCTTGAAGTCATCGCCGAGCAGACGGTCAACGTCGCTCTTCAGGCGACGCAGAACATCGCCGATCTCTTCACGGCCGCTGTCGAGCTTGCCCGACATGGCCTCCATCTCACCGTAAGAAGCCTTGAAATCTGCCATCGGTCTGTCCTCTCGTCATGGGTTCCTACACACCGCGATCTCATCCACACTAAGCGAGGCATTCCAATACCGCCATTCGAGCAGAACGGGGTTGCCGTCGCCCGACCTACGGTGCTACAACCAGCGGCATCTGCACCGTAACGATCTGCCCGTTCTCGACGAAGAGGCCTCGACCGGGCGGGAACTCGTGGCGTTGCACCTTCGGGAACGGCACCTTGAACAGCGAGTCACCATCGTACGTCTCGGGCCGCAGGGCGATGCCGTGGCGACCGGCCTTGAGTTCACCGATCAGGCCGTAGCCGCTGCTCAGTTGCGAGACATCGCCGTCGGCGATCAAGAAGTGGTCGCTGCGGTTGATGACCTGCATCAGCTCTTTCAGCGGGCGTTCGGCATCGGTATCGCCGAACTCGGCGATGTTCTCGACCACGATGACGATCCGTGTGGTCAGGGTCTCGTCGGCGACGACGTCTTTGAGGGACTTCGCGAGCGTGCGGACGTCGTCGACGGCGGATGCTGCCGCCGTCCACGTGCGGAACTCGCGCAGCACCGCCCGGCGCCCGCCGAAGTGGTACAGCTCGACGTTCGGATCGATGCGCTGGATCGCCGACACGATCGCCCGCACGGCGGTGGTCTTTCCGCTCTGCGGAGGACCCGCGACGACGAACGTGCCGACCGGCTCGAAGCCCTTCGGGCCGAGCGTGTCGTCGCCGATGCCGATGACCGGGTACTCCCCCACCCGCGCGGGCAGTTCCGACGGGTCGAGCTCGGTCGGCAACGAGCCGATGTTCTTCGCCTCGACGGCTCCGGCGGCGCGCAACTCGGCGGCGAAGGCCTCGGCCGCTGCGTTCTGCTCGGCGACGTTGGTCGTGCCTCCGATGACCGCGACCTGGGTCTCGAAGCCGTCCATGATCGCGCGGCCCGGGGCGCTGCGCTCGTTGAGCACGTCCTTGGGCACACCGAGAAGCGAGTACGCGCCCTCGTCGGACATGCGCAGCACGATGCGCTTCGTCACGTTCGCGCTGACTGCAGTCGGTACGGCGCCGTAGCGGTCGGCCGTGGCGACCACGTGCACGCCGAGCGGGCGACCTTCGCCGAGGAGCCGCATGAAGATGCCGTAGAACGCCGAGCGGTTGGACGAGGTCTCCCACTCCTGCTTGAACACGCCGAATCCGTCGAGCAGCACGATGATGCGCGGTTCGGCGAGATCGCCGGTGAGCTGGCGGTATTCGGTGAGAGTGGATGCCCCGGTCGCCGAGTAGCGCGTCGCCCGGTCATCGAGCAATCCGCGCAGAGTGCGCAAGAGGCGTTGCACACGCTCGACGTCGTCGCCCGAGACGACGGAACCGACGTGCGGCATGACCTCGAGCGAGCGCAGCGCGCCGGTGCCGAAGTCGATGCCGTAGACGGCCGCGCGCCCCAGATCGGGCCGGGCACCCGCGGCGATGCCGATCGTGCGGAGTGCCGCACTCTTGCCCGCGCCGCTCGTGCCGTAGACGAGCATGTGGCCATCGGTGTCGGGCTCGAAGAAGACTGCGTCCTGCAGCTGACGCTGCGGGATGTCGGCGAGACCGATCGGGATGCGACCGTCGCCGCCGTCGAACGGCAGGGCGCGGAGGTCGATCGTCGAGGCCAGATCATCGAGCCATGGACGACGGGGGGTGGGGATGCCGGCATCCGCCGCCGCGCGCACCAGGTTCGCGACGAGCCGCTTCTGGTCGGTAGGCCCGAGGTCTTCGTCGTGGGTGTCGGAGTCGGAGTCGGTCTCCTGCTCCCACAGCATGAGCGAACCGAAGCGCAGCTCAGCCACGCGGATCTCGGCCTGGTCGACGTCGTCGGTCGTCCAGCCGCCGGCGTAGCCGGACTGGAACTGGACGAGCCGTCCGGGGCCGGTCTTGGCGATGCCACGACCGGGCAACGAGGGGTCGAAGGTCGCGGCCACCGGGTCACCGACGACGTCGTTCGAGTCCGCAGCATCCGCCATCCTGAGCGCAACGCGCAGGTTCGTGTTGGCGCGCAGGTTGTCTTTGATGACCCCGGCGGGGCGCTGCGTGGCCATGATCAGGTGGATGCCGAGCGAACGGCCGCGCTGAGCGATATCGACGACGCCATCGACGAACTCGGGCACCTCGGTGGCGAGGGCGGCGAACTCGTCGATCACGAGGACGAGCGCCGGGGGCGTCTCGGGGTCTTGCCGTTTCTCGAGCTCGAGGAGGTCTTTGGCCTTCTTGCGGTTGAAGAGGTGCTCGCGGTGGTGCAGCTCGGCGCGCAGGCTCGTGAGCGCTCGGCGCACCAGGTGCGGGCTGAGGTCGGTGACGAGTCCGACCGTGTGGGGCAGGTCGACGCAGTCGGCGAACGCCGAGCCACCCTTGTAATCGACGAAGAGGAAGGTCACTCGGTCGGGGCTGTACTCGGCCGCCATACCGAGCACCCAGGCTTGGAGGAACTCGGACTTGCCCGAACCGGTCGTGCCACCCACGAGCGCGTGCGGGCCCTGGGTGCGCAGGTCGAGCGACATCGCGTCGGGGCTTCCTTGCCCGACGAAGGCCTTGAGTGTTCCGGCGCGTTTCAGCCGCGGACGCGGTCCGCGGCTGCGATCGAGGATCGAGTTGTTCTGCCGCCACCGCTCGATCACCGACTGCGGTTCGGTCGCGAGGTCGGTGCCGATCAGCCGCAGCATCGACACGTTCGCGGGGAGGTCGGACGAATCCGGAGCGACCGAACTCGAGTCGACCACCGGCGCGAGGCGCTTGGCGAAGATCTCGGCGTAGGTGCGCGAGACACCCTCGATCTGCACGCTGTGCGCGCGCTCGCCCGAGCGGACCCACCCGATGGTCGCGTCGTCGAGGCCCCGAGTGACGTCGATGAAGGTGCGGCACGAAGCGGGAAGCGATTCCACCGTGGGGGCGACGAAGATCGTGTAGACACCCGCATCCGGACCTCTCTCGATGACCTGCGTCAGACGCGGACGATCGACCGGAGCATCGTGGGTGACGAAGAGCACGAGCGAGACGTCTTCGGCGTCCGAGGACTTCTCGCCGCCCGCGCGCTCGCCCACGAACTTGCCGAGCGACATAGAGGCATCCTTCGAACCCAACGGACCGCGACGGGTCACCGAGCCCGACTGTCGGGCGAGGATCACTTCTTCGAGCGCGTTGAGCAGTGACGTACCCGCGGATTGGCTGTCGGCCAGGGCCATCTCGGCGAACGGTGAGCGAGGGCTGGTGGTGTGGGGCAGCCACTTCATCCACTCCATGTCGCCCGTCCACGCCGGGTCGACGATGGCCGCCGTGACGACCTCGTTCGGGGCGTGCAAGCCGAAGAGCTGCACACCGAGCCCGCGGATCACGTCGGCCGCGTACTCGCGCGACCCGGCGATGCCGATGGCACCCGCCGAGGGAAGAAGCTCGATGACCGGGACATCCTCGATGCGGGCGTACCGGTCGCGGACCGCTGCGACTTGCTGCGAGTACTGCGCGATACCGCGCTGGTCGTTCGGTTCTTGCACGGTGTTGCGGCTCTCGCCCTCACCCACACCGAGTCGGAGGCCCAGAAAGTTCCAGTGCTCGGGGCGCCGTGTCCACAGCAGCGGACCGAGAGCCATCGCGTTTTCATAGACCGTGGCCGTCGCAGGTGCCTCTGCGCGGCGGCGATCGCGCTCGACCGACTCTTCACCCTGCAGCGAGTCGTCGAGTTCTTCGAGCTGCTCTTCGAACGTCGCGATCTCGAGCTGGAGCTTTTTGCCCTGCTGAGTGCGCTGGCCGATGAAATTGCCCAGCATCATGAGGGGCGCCATCGCGACGATCAGCAGCGAGGTCGGCCGTTGGGTCAGAGCGAACATCGCAAGCCCGAGCAGCACCGGCGCCATGATCATCGGCCACGGAAAGATGCGCGGGTCGGCTTCGTTGGGAATGATCGGATGCCGGAACTCACGGCCGGCGTAGCGGTCTTCGACCCGCGGCGACCGGTTGAACATCAGTGCGCCACCGCGTTCGAGCACACGGGTCTCGTCGGTCGCAGACCGCGGCTCGAGCGCGAACGACACCTCGGTGGCGCCGATCGTGATGCGCTGCCCCGGAATCACGCGGACACGCTGAACGAGTCCGCCGTCGACGATGAGACCGTTCGCCGAGTTCAGGTCGACGAGTTCGATGCCCTGGTCGATGTCGACGCGGGCGTGACGCTTCGAGACGAGCGGGTCATCGAGCAGAACTTCGGAGGGAGCAGCACGCCCGATGACCATTGCGCCGGCCCGCAGGGGGATGCTGCGGCCGGCGTGCGGGCCGCTGTGTACGCGCATCACGGCAGCAACGGCTCCGGGCGCGTGGGCTTCGGCACCAGCGGCCGACGAGACGATCGCAGCATCGAACCCCGAGCCGATCGGCACGTCGGCGATGAGCGAACCCGGGTCCAACTGGACGGGCTGACCGGCGGGCGGAGTCACGACGAGCGTGGGAACCACTCCGGCCTTGCGGGTGCCGGGCTCTGCGGCGGCACCTTCGGCGAGCGCACGGGCGACGTCGTTCACGGTGGCCGTGGAGTCGGCAGTGACGAGGACGTCGACCGGCTGGTTGTCGCCGCGACGCAGGGCAAGTTTCAGTTTCACGACTGCGCGCCTCTCGCGACGACCTCGAAGGACCTACCGCCGACTTGGACGGTCCACCCCTGCGGAACCTGGGTGGATTCGCCGACCACGACATCGACGACATAGCCCTGGGGCGAGACCAAGCGGGTGCCGTTGCGCGACCCTCGGTCGGCGACCCACAGCCCTTCGGCATCCGCCCCGAAAGCGATGTGCGTCTTCGACATCAGTACCTGCGGGTCGTCCAGGCGGATCAGCGCATCAGCGTTCTCTCCCGGCGCGGCCTCGGGTTCGCGCCCCATGAGTCCGAGCGCGGGCACGCGGATGACCGAGCCGTCGTCGAACCGAATCATCTGCGCCGAGCGGCGCGTGGCCCCGGCGGGTGCGACCGAACTCGGAGCAGCCGCGATCGGACCCGCCGCGGGCGCTTCGACCCCGGCCGAAGCGGGAGCGGCAGCGATGGTGGTGCGTTCGTTTGGGGGGCCGGCGAGCGGGACGGCCGTACTGGGCGTGCCGGGGACCTCTTCGATCACCGAGACATCGATGGGCGCCTGAGGACCCGACCACTGCGCTCCGCTGCCCGAGCCCACGACACCCGCGCGCGAACGCGCTCCAGGAATCCGCAGTGCGACGGCCGGGTCTGCGCCCGTAGCCATCGAGGGCAGGTCTTCGCTGTCATCGGGCTTGTCACGCAGCGCCCGATGGGCGTGACGCAACGCCTTGGCATCGAAGGGGTCGAGCCCGGCGCGCGCATCGATGACCCAGCATCCGGCAACACGATCCAGGATGCTGCGCCCCCTGTGCTGCGGATCCCACAGGCTCGAAGAAAACAGCACTGCGGGGCCTACGATCGGCACGATGTTGCTCGCCCACAGCACGAGCACGCGCAGCACGATGCGCCAGAAGCCGGGGCGGCCGTAGTCTGCAGCCGAGATAGATCTCAGGCGCAGCGCGGCCTTGCCCGCGGTGACGCCGCGCCGGCCGTGCGTGATGAGCTGCACGAGCCCGAAGACGGTCGAGAGCACTACCCCCGAGATCAGCAGGATCGTCGCGAGCAGGGCCTCGGCGCCCGACACCAGCACGATCACACCCGCAGCCGCCGGAGCGACGAGGACGAGCCAGATCGTCAGGTCGATCGCAAAGGCCAACGAACGGAACCCGAGGCTTGCGGGCACCATACCGAGACTCTTCGCCATGTCGGGAGAAGCATCGCCTTCGGTATCGGTGATCGCGAGCGTGGGGTCGGTCATGTGTTCCTCAGGGTCGATCAGGTCAGCAAGAGCGCGAGGGTGACGATCGCCGCGATAAGAACGACGCTCGCGCTCACCGCGATCGCCCCGAGGCGCCGCCGCGCCCGTGAGCGGGTGTGACGTTCCACGCTCTCACGATCTGCAGGTGCGGGAGTAACGGACGACGGCTCCACGCGCGGCGCGCGAGCCACAGCGAGCGGAGCGGGCCGGGGCGGGGTCGGATCCCGCAGCGCGTCGGCGCTCGGCACCACTGCGGTGCGGCGACGGGGATACGGCTCGCCCTCGGGCTCATCGGTTGCGACCTCATTGCCGGCACGCGTGACGGAGCGCAGGATCGTTTCTTCGGCCGGAGTGTCGCGGGGCGCGCTGGTCGTGGATGCGACGGTCTGATCGCCGTCCGGTAGCGGCGAGTCGACGCGGCGCGCCGAGACGACCGTGGAATCGCCATCCGGGAGGGGCGGTGGCGGTGGGTCTACCCTGCGCGCCGAGACAACCGTGCGGGCGCTCTCCGGGACTCGAGGTGAGCGCCGCGAGGATGCCGCGGTCTGCTCCTGCGCGTCGCTCGCTCTCGATCGTCGCGAGAGCGCGGTGGTCTCGTCAATCGGATCCTGGTCCGTCATCCGTGTACGCGCTCCGTCGTCATCGCACTCACGAGAGCGCTCACGGGTCACTGCGTTGCAGGCGCACTTCGGCATCGCCGAGGAAGAACCGCTCCCCGGCGGCGAGCTCGACGCCCGGCTCGGCTTCGACCTCGGTACCCATGAGCGTGGCCAACAGCACACCGTTGGTCGAGCCGAGGTCGGTCACCATCCAGTTCTCGCCGTGCAGTTCGAGCCGCGCGTGGGTCTTCGACACCGTACGGGTGTCGTCGACGATCGGGATCAGCTGTGCGCGCGGGTAGGAACTGTCGGGGTCGGGCCGTCGACCGAGGATGACGACATCCTCGGTGATCTCGATGGGCGCGCCGATCGGAGGCACGAGCGACCAGATCGCGCGGCGCCGCCGGGTGATGACGGTGTCATCGAACGCGTCGTCATCGGCGGGCTCGGCCCGTGTGTAAAGCGCAGACACCGATGCGAGCGCCGATCGCGGGGCTCCCGCATCCGGAGCGCCCGCCACTGCCGACACCTCGCCCGACGTATCGGAGAAGGACTCGTCACTCAGGGGTTCGCTCGTGAGCGGCATCGCCGACCGGCGAGGAGCCCACGGCTCGTCGAGTGGTTCGGCAGCCGCCGCCGGGACCTGAGTGACCATCGGAGCGGTCTCGGGCGTCGGCGCGGGGGTGCCGGTCACGGGCGCCTGCGCGATCGGCGCGGCGACCTGCGTGGCCTCGACGATGGGCGTGGCGGGGGTGACCGGCGCCGGCTCGGCGGCAGGGGGCGCCGGGTGAACCGTCGGGGCGATGAGGTCGTCGATGCCGTCGGTCTCGTCGTCCTCGGCATACGAGCGGGCAAAGGCTGACGTGGGCGTGAACCCGACCGGGGCGATGGCTGACACTTCGAGTTCTTCGAGGTCAGCGTCGGAGGCCCAGGCCGGACGCGGTGGGCGCGGAGGAACCGGCGGCATCGGTGGGACGGGGGGAACTGCAGACGCGGATGCCGGAGGGCTCTGCACCGCCGACGTGGAGCGCGCGGGCGTCGCGGGGGCTGCCCAGTCAGTCCACGGGAGGGGCTCTTCGGCGTCGGCGCCCTGGGTCGTCGAGCGGCCGCGTGGGGTGGGGCTGGGCACGAACGTAGGCTCTGCGGAGTCGAGGTCGCCGGCCGGCGTGCCGGTGCGAACCGGCCCTGCACCCGTGCGGAGTTCCGCGCCGACCCATCGTGCCGACCCGAAGCCGAGGATGCTGGCCCACACGGGGAGGGCGATGGCCGACAGGATCGTCATGCCGACTCCGAACCCGAAGGCCTTGCTGATCCGGTAACACGCGATGACCGACACGACGAACAGCCCCGGTGGCACGAAGACCAACAGGTAGAACCACCCGCTCAAGCCGCCGATCTGCAGGAGGGTGATCTGATTGAGGACGGGAACCCACCCCTTCCAGCCCTCGACTCCGCACTTGCGGAACAGCGCGGCCAGCGCGAGCGACGTCCAGACGTACACCAGGATCAAGACGACGAAGGTCGCTATCCCCAGAGCGACCGCGGTGGATTCGCTCAACTCAGAGGTTCCGGTCATTTAGATCGGCCCGCATCCCGCGATGCGATGCCTCCCCCTCTCGATGATGATGGGCGACCCGCGCCGGCACGCGACGGGGTGAGAAGCCTGAGGAACGACCTCAACGATACGGCTGAGCGCAGACGATGCCACACCCCGCCCTCACGGGCGAAGCGGGCGCGCTCAGCGTCGACGATCTGCCAGAAGGCATCGGCATCGGAGGCCGTCGTGTCTTCGGCCGAGAACGACGCCCGATCGGCCTGGTCCGCCAGCATCCGACCGCCCTCGCTCTCTGGCGATGCGACCTCCGCGTCCCGCGCGGGCACCGCGTACGCGAGCGCGAGCTCGGTGCGCGTCAACGCCCACGGGTGCGACCTGCCGGTATCGACGGCCGCGTCGACGTATTCGTCCCAACCGCCGGCGATCCGCGTAGCCGGGTGACCTTCGCGACGACGGGCACGGCGGCGGGCTGCCTTTGCGGCGACGACCACCAGGAAAGGTCCGCAGAGGATCAGCAGCACCAGCACGGCGATCGCGGCGACCCTCAGGAGCGGCCAGAGCCACGCGAGATCGAGGCCCGACTCGTCGGCGGTGTCATCGTTGGGCGCGACATCTTCTTGCACGGGGTCGGGGGGAACGACCTCGCTGATCGTGTCGGGCAACACCTCGGTGACGTTCTCGGGGTCGCGTTGCTCGCTGAGGTCGAGGCTCGGCGACGCCGCGTACTGCGGAGTCACATCGACCGGCACCCACGCACCGTCGTCGGCGAGGACTTCGGTCCACACCGTGAGGTCTTGCGCGCGGCAGACACCGGCATCGCACGAGGCGAGCCCGGGTTCAGCGGATTCCAAACGAGCGCCGAGCACGACGCGCGACGGGAAGCCGAGCTGCTGAGCGATGAGCGAGACGGCCACCGCGAACTGCTCGTCGTCGCCGATCGCCGCGACATAGTTGCCGGATGCCTCGGCCCGAGGATCGTTCTCACGCTCGAGCAGGCGACCGAACAGGGTGTCGATGCGCGCGAGGGAGTGCCCCGCCGCGCTGGGCTGGAACGAGTAGTCCGCGAGCGAGGCCATCCACGCTGGGGGCTCCTCGGGGGTGATCGCCAGGGCATGACTCAGGTAGCCACGTTCGCGCAGAAGCGAGACCAAGCCATCCAGTGCCGCACCCCCGGAGCCCGTACGATGCTCGTCGATCCACGCTTCGAGATTCGGCGGAATGCTGACTGCGCTCCTTGTCGCCGCACCCCCCGGCGCGGCGATCGTGGCGAGCTCTACGGGCTCGGCTTCCACCCCGCGGAGAACATACTCATCGCCCGCGCGCAGTCCGCCCCGGGCAATCTGCACACCGGCTTCGGCATCGACGGAGTAGTAGAAGCCGTCCGAGAGTGCCGCGGCACGACCGCCCGAGAAAGAGACCTGCGAGAGGCTGCCGGCCGTCGGCATCCAGATGCCGGTCAGCTGATCGATGGACACGGTCGCTTCGACCTCGCGACCGTCACCAGCGTCCAAGGTCGACGGCACGCGCACGAAGCGCGAGGCGACGCCCGCGCCGGACGCACCGCTGCGATAGGTCTCGCCGTCGTACCCGTCGAGGGTCGCGATCCGCACACGCTCCGGCGCGTCCTCGCCGGTCGTCACCGTGAACAGCACGTCGTCTGAGCGGTCGAGGGCGAACAACCCTCGGTAGGCGGCCAGCGGGCTCACCGCGCGGGACATCTCGATTTCAGGCCCGGCGGTAGCGCGGAGGACGTCACGCTCGCGGTCCGCCGCGACGGCCGGAACGATCGCTACGGCGGTCACCACGGCGACCGCGACCATGCCCGCGCCCAGCGCGCGCCGGCGGCGGTCGGTCTGAGAGGGGCGCCGGCTCAGTCGCACCCCGCTCGAGGCCGTTGCGCGCTGGAGCGCACGTACCCGCTCTTCACGCGTGCGCCAGGCGAGCCAGAGCACACTTGCCACCAACCCACCGACACCCAGCGCGGTCTCGACGGGTGCGGCGAGCGTGAACGGACCCCACGACACGGGTGCCGAGACCGAGGTGCGGCCGAAGAACAGCCCGAACGACAGCATCCCGATCGCGACGGCGACAGCCGCATAGGCCAACCGTCCCGCGCGCCAAGCCAGCAGCAGAGCACCGCACGTGCCCACCAAGAAGACGACCAGCGCCGGTACGAGAAGGTTGCGATACGCGCCCACCGGAAGATCGACGGTCAGGAGATCTTTGAACCCAAGCACCACTCCCGTGGCGACATCCGCAAAGCCGCGAAGCACACCGGGAAGGCCTTCGGCGATCCGGCTCGGCACAGCGAAGGCAACCCCCAAGACGAACAGTGCGACGGCGAGGATGCCCGCCACCACCCAGCCGTTCCAGCGGCGCCAGTGTGCGACGCCAGCGATGGCCGTCGCGACGGCGACGGCGGCAGAGACGAGCACGATGAACGACCACCCGCGGTAGATCGGCCACGCGGCGACAGCGGCGAGTACGACCATAACGGCGACGTACAGCGAGCCCGCGACCACGCCGTGCGAGATCGTCGCCCACCGCGATCGGGTCGGGACAGAGCGGGGCGCCCGGGGGCGCACAGGCTCAGCGGCGCGCGCACTCATGTGGTCGCTCCTCGAACGAGGAGACCCGCGAGGTCATCGAGGGTGCCGACGGTCAAGACCTGAAGGCCACCGAGTTGTTGCACGCGCGGGTGTGCGCGCTCATCGCAGATGATGCCCACCACCACAGCGTCACCGGCGAACGCAAGCGCGGCCTGGCGCAGGCGGGTCAGATTCACCGTTGAGCCGACCACGATGTAGGCGATCGAGATGCGGTCGCTGGACTCCTCGGCGAGGCGGCACACGTCCTCGACGGGCATGGTGTTCTCGAGGCGTTCGACACCGCTGAAACCATCGAGCATCGCGCGGGGCGATATCGCAGGCACTTGCCGGATCGCCCGCAGACGACCCTTGACCACGCGGGGGATCTCGGCGCCGACGACGATGTCGAGTTCGCGTGAATCGCGCACGGCGCGCAGGCCCAACGACGCAGCACAGCTGACGGCGAGTTCGAACTCATCGGCATCCGCGTACTCCTGCTCGGCGAGGCCGAGGACGACGGCCATGCGTGAGCGGCGAGACTCTTCGTACTGGCGCACCATGAGCTGGCCGGTCTTCGCCGTCGACTTCCAGTGCACCTGCCGACGCGAATCGCCGGGTGCGTACTCGCGGATCGCGTGGAACGACATGTCGGAGTCGACCAGGCGGCGCGTCGGGTTGCCGTCGAGATCGCGGATAAGTCCCGCGCTCGTCGAGGGAAGGGCGACCGTCTGCGGATGGACATAGAGGTCGTGCACGTCTTCGAACGCGTGCTCGCGGCGCAAGAGCCCGATCGGGTCGCTGCGCACAGTCGTCGCGGGGCCCACGCGCACGATTCCGCGCCGCTGCGGCGGAATGTCCAACGGTTGGGCGATCGTGTGGTCGGGCCGCAGCAGCGGAACACCGAACTCGACCAACCCACTACCGACGGGGATGTCGATGCGTCCAGGGAGCGCGATGCTGTGACCGGAGTTGCGCACCACGATCTCGCCGGTCACGCCGTGGCCGGCGGTGATGCGCTCGTGCGCGAGCCCGAGGTCGACGTCGTACATGCGGGTGCCGAAGAGGAACGGGATGCTCATGAGCAGGAGCAACAGGGCGATGGCGCCCGCGACCGCCCATTCGACCCACCCGAAGACGAATCCCAGCGCGAGGCCCGCTGTCGCGGCGAGTGCAACCAAGACGCCTGCCGCCGACATCGTCCGGGCACACCAGCGCGCCGTCGCGATGACAGCGTCACGGACGGCCTGCCACGCCGCCGTCGTCCACAGGACGGCGCGGACGAGCCGCCCGTCTCGACTCGTCGCGGTGAGCTGGGTGTGGGTCTGCGTGCGCGTCGCCCCTGCTGTGCGGGCCGAGGTGCGGGTGAGGCGGGATTCGGTCAGGCTCATACGGCCTCGCGCCTACTGGGGGGTGCGACGTCAAGCAGCACCTGACCGACGACCGCCTCTTGCGTGACACCGTCGAACTCGGCCTCGGGCTGCAGGATCAACCGGTGCGAGAGAACCGAGACGGCGAGGGTCTTGACGTCATCCGGCGTGACATAGGTGCGCCCCTGCGCGGCGGCGCGTGTGCGCGACGCCCGCGTGAGAGCAATGGCACCGCGGATGCTGACACCCAGCCGCACCTCGTCGGCCGAGCGCGTAGCATCCACAATCCTGGCGATGTAGTCCAGCACGAGCGCGTCCACATAGACCGCAGCGGCCAAATCGGCCATGCCGACCATGGCCTGGGGTGTGATGATCGGCGCAAGCTCAGCAGTCGCCACAGCCGCACCGTCGAGGATCCGGACGGTTGCCGCGTGGTCGGGATAGCCCAACGAGGTCCGCATCATGAAGCGGTCGAGCTGCGCTTCGGGCAGACGGTAGGTTCCGGCCTGCTCGATCGGGTTCTGCGTGGCGAGAACGAGGAACGGCACGCCCACCGGGCGTGTCACACCGTCGATCGTGACGTGACCTTCTTCCATGACCTCGAGAAGCGCCGACTGCGTCTTGGGGCTCGCGCGGTTGATCTCGTCCGCGAGGACGATGTTGGCGAAGATCGGGCCCGCATGGAACTCGAACGTGCCGACCTTCTGGTCGTACACGGTGATGCCGGTGATGTCGCCGGGCAGCAGATCCGGAGTGAACTGGATACGGGTGTTCGTGCCCTGCACCGACTGAGCGAGAGCACGCGCAACAGAGGTCTTTCCCGTCCCGGGAACGTCTTCGAGGAGCACGTGACCGTCGCTGAGCATCGCGGTGAGCACCAGTTCGACGACATGCCGCTTACCCAGCACCGACCGCTCGACGTTGTCGGCCAGCTGACTGAAGGTCTGGGCGAACCACGTGGCCTGCTCTGCGGTGATCGTCATGTCTCGTTCTCCATTGTGAAAGTCAGCGTGAAAGTCAGCGTGAGGGTGTCGGCGTACGCCGTGATCACGGCGTCGGCGTCGGAGTCGGGGGCGGTTCGGGGTCGGGCGGTCCGGGGTTGTTCGGATCGCACGTGCCCGAGAACGTCGCGTTCGCGGCCTGGAGCCCCCAGCCCTGCGCAGTCCACGACACCGACACGGTGACGCCCTCGACGCGCACGGCACCGACCGGTACCTGCCACGTGTCAACCGTGTGCGGGATGACCCTGTTTCCGTCGTCGAAGTAGCGCAACCCTGCGTTGCCGAAGGTGATCGCGGGCCTGCTCCCGCCCGGAGCCGCGGACGAATCCGCCACCGCACTCAGCGCCGAGCCACCCACGCACGAGGCCACCCGCCACGAGGCCTGCACTTGGTAGGGCGCGGTGCCTGCTCGCGGTGTGACGGTCGCCCATGACGTGGCGGTGCCCCACAGGCGGTGCACGTAGCGCACCTGCATGACCGGGTCGCGGCCGAACACACCCGTCGGAGGCCCGCCCGAGAACTCGACATTGTTGTTGTTCGGGATGCGGTCGCTCGAGGTGGGTTGCTCGCGGATGATCCACTCGGCGCGGTTCTGCGACACGTTGGGCGAAGCATCCACCACGAACGTCCAGCCCTGCGGTGTCCTGCCCGACTGTTGCGCACGCACCGAAGCGGAGGTCTCGGCTCGACCGAAGGACGTGTCGATCGCCCACGACTCGACGCACATTGTGAAGCGGTACTCGTTGCCGTCCGACAGGCTCGGGAAGGTCGCGGTTTCGCCGTCGGCTGCGGTCTCGCAGCGCTGACCTTCCTGAACGATCCCGTACCGCAGTGTCGACCCATCCCCGTTCGGTGTTGCAGAGGCGCGGGCTGTCACGGTGGACGTGCCGTCGCCGTTGGAGGCCGAACTCAAGGTCAACTGCGGGTCGCGGGGTGCGCCGACGCCGTTGGCTGTGACCGTTGCGGAGGCGCCGGAAGGGCTCCCGCCGATACCGGGCGGCAGATCGAATCTCGAGAACGGAGTAACCGTCACTGTGGTGGCACTGTTCGTCCCGACCCGGTATGACCGAACCTCGATGCGGTTCTCGTTGCGACCAACCGGCACGGTCGTTCGCTCCCCGGTGGCACTGGTGATCTCGAGATAGCCGGTCTCGTCGGAGTTGATTCCGTCGATCGTCAGCGCGATGACTCCCCCGTCGCCGCCGGTGGGCACCGGACGCGCGGTGACGCTCGAGGGGCTCGGCGGCGCGTCATAGGCCCACGCGATCGTGCGCACGCTCGATCGCGATTCGCCTACCGAGTTGACCGCGAACGCCTCGTATGTGCGCTGTTCGCCGTTGGGCGCCTCGATGGGGCTGCACTGGCCGTCCGTGCTGCACTGGGCGACCACGACACCGTTGCTGCGGATGACGAAGCCGGTCAGCGATGGGTAGGCCTGGCGCGATGCACCGGGGTCGACACGCAGCGTGGCCGTGCCGTTCGCGAACGCCGTCTGGCTCACACTCGCCGGCGCCTTCGGGTAGCCCAACAGGTCGAACAGAATGCGACCGTCGCGCTCGGCGTTGGTCGTGCGTCCCTGCGCGTCGCGCACCGAGAAGCTGGCAGAGCAGGTCGCGCCCGGTGCGTCACCCGTCCAGGATGCGATGACGGTGGATGCCGATGCCACCGAGAAGCTGACGCCCACGCAGGTACCGGCCGGGCGCACTGCGGTGAGCTCGAGAGGTGTCCGCGGAAGCGGATTGACCTCGCCGGAGGCGCCGATGACCGAGATCGAGCACGACGAACCCGAGGACTGCGTGCACTGCTGGGTGAGGGATCCTCCCTGCGGGAGCACCGAGGGCGCGGCTCCGACCCGCAGGATGAGCCGGACAGGCGCGACGGCGGTGTGGCTGCTCACCGAGACCGTGGCGGCTTCTTCCGAGCCGGGGGCGGCGCGGTCACGACCGGTGACGGTCACGATCGTGCCGGCGAGAGAAACGTCGAAGTTCGCGCCCCCGTAGTCGAGGGCGTACTGGATGCCGTCCCAGTCCTCGCGTAGCTGCCAGGTCGTCATGTCGGTGAGGTCGAAGGTCGCTGTTTCGCCGGGCCCGACGGTCATTGAGCCTGCTCGCAGCTCGGGCTGGGGGTCGAGGGCCTGCACCGTGATCGGAACCGACAGCGATGTCCACTCGTCCGACCCTTCGAGTCGGACGGGCACTTGACAGGCGTCCACCCAGGGCGCTCCCGAGCCAGCGGTGTAGCGAACCGTCGTACCGGATTCGACCTGACACGTCGCTTCGGTCCGCGCCCCAGACGGTGCGACATCGGTGCCCACTTCGATCCCGCGCCCGCGAGGAGCCGCGACCAGATCGGCGAGGTCGAAGGTGACCGATTCCAGCTCGACGACCTCGGGCGTTTGCACGCCTGCCCGCAGTGCCAGTGTGAGGTCGTCGTCGCCGGGCACGCGAAGGAAGGCGTAAGTCGTGACCTCTCCGGCCGGTCCCTCGCCGGTTACGGCGAAGGGGATCACGCGCGTCGTCGCGGGCAGTTCGCCTTGCAGAGTGCGGCCGTTGACCGACACGTCGTCGGGCTCGCCCCACAGCGCCAGATCGAGGTCGCGCACGTCACCCCCCGACCAGGTCGCCTTGCCCGCGATCACCTCGACACCCGACGGGAACTGTTCACGGGTCTCGGCGGTCAAGGTGGTGTCGTCGACGATGGGGTAGTCCGGCACAGATTCGCGCACGACCTTGACGACGATCAATCCCCGGCCGGTGTTGCCCGAGCTGGATTCGACGTCGTAGAGGAACGCCATCGTGCCCGGCTCCATCCCGGCATCGATCACGACCGTCGAGTCATCGACGGTGCGGAGGCGTTCGTTCAAGCGCGTGAACTCGGGGTTGACCGAGCCGTCGGTCAACGAGGCCGTCGCATCCGGGCGCACGCCGGTGAGCGTCAGTTTGCCCGCCAGCGGGTCGACGTCGTTCGCGAGCGGGCTCACGCGGATCGTGCTGTCTTCGCCGACCTGCACCTGGACGTAATCGGTGTATGTCACCGGACTCGGGTTGGACTGCGCGTCAAGGACGCCGATACGCACGCGTCCGATACCGGTCTCGCCCGAGGCATCCACCACCTGGTACGCGAAAGTGACCTGTCCGCGGTCACCCGGAAGACTCGAGTACACCAGCGACGTGCCATCGGCAGAGACGGCCGCCGATCCACGCTCAGGCTGGGTCGCGATGCGGTCGAGGGTGACGACGTCGCCGTCGGGGTCCATCCCGAACCCGTCGAACTCGATCGTTGTGGATTGACCGCTGAGCACGCGGCCCTCGAGGGTTTCGGGTGATGGTGACCGGTTCGCGTCGTCGCCGAGCACGCGAATGCGCACGGTCGCGCTGTCGCCGAGCGACGGTGCACCGGTCGTGAAGACCGAGTAGTCGACGGTCATCTCACCCGGTTCGGTGGGGGCGAGCAGTCGCAGGACCTCGCCCGAGGCGAATGCGAGCGCGTCGGGCGACGACGAGACGACCGAGGCCGGGTTGAGTGTCGGGCGACCCCCGGCCGGCGAAATGTCATTCTCGAGGATCGGGATGTCGACCTGGGCGCCCGCGCGCACGACGATCGCATCGTCCACGGCGATCGGGGCGACCTCGGGTGCCGGCGGCAGCAGGTAGACCGTAGCCTCACCCTCGACCGAGGCTCCGGCATCTTCGGTGCCATCGCTCACGATGTAGCGCACCGTACCGAGACGCCCCGCAGCGCCGGTGGCGGTCGTACCCGAGACCCGCAGGTAGTTCTGCCCGACCGCGTCGACCGAGAGAGTGGCGCCGGGGTCGGCGGTGGCCTCGACATCGCTCAGCAGCAGCACCCGACGCGTGGGGTTGGCCACGGCCGCGAACACATCGATCGTGGCGTCCTCCTGCGGGTGCACGAAGGCCACGACCGGTGCGGTCGCCAACTGCGGCGGTGCGTCGGCCGGAAGAACAGTGATGCGTGCCGTGCCGTTCGCCGTGGTGGCGCCGTCCGTCACCGTGAAGTCGACGCGATACACGCCGGCGACCTGCGGCGAGAAGTCGAACGACGTCGTGCCGTCGACGATCGTCGCCGACGCCGCCGCATCATCGAGCACGCGCACCGACTCGAGCGAGAGCAGTCCCGTGGTGCCGGTGACGTGCGGGGCGACATCGATCGTCGAGCCTTCGGCGAGCACATCGACGACGGCGAAGGACTGCACCGTGGGCGCAGGCTCGGGAGACACGCGAAGGACGAGCGAACGGGTGGATGCCTGGCCGCGAGTGTCGGCGACTGTCACGGCGAGTTCGACCAGACTCTCGCCGCCCGTTCCGTCGTCGCTGTGCTGATAGATGACCTCGCCCGCGGGGGTCGCGGCAACGCTGCCGATGCCGCTGGGGTTCTCGACCGAGAGAAGGAGGAACGGGTCGCCGTCGGGATCGACCCAGCCGGGCAGTACGGGGACGGTAACCGTCCCTCCGCTCGCGACCTCGGGCTCGGGCCATTCGAGCAGACAGTCCTGCACTCCGCACCACTCGGGCGCAGAGTTGACCTCGTCGCCCTGGACCGTGAGCTGAACAGTCGTCGGCTCCGAGAGCAAACCACCCTCGGCCGTGCCATCGGTCACCGCGTAGGTGAAGGTTGCGGTCCCGGTCGCTCCCGGGGCGACCCGCACCGCAAGCCGCTGCCCGCTGTCGGTGATCGCAACGCTGCCGAAGCCGGGATCGAGCCCTGACACCGAGGTCGGATCGATGCTGAGCACGTCCTCGTTGGGGTCGTGATCGTTCATCAGCACCGACAGGCTCGACAGTGCGCCCGCGCGCACACCGAACGCGTCGGGCTCGGCGACGGGCGGCTTGGGGTCGAGCTGAACGGGGAGTTGCTCTTCGCTGGCGACAGCGTCGGGGTCGGTACGGTCATCGAGCGACCAGTTCTGGCTCGACGGAACGAGGTCGCCATCGGGGATCGTCCACACCCACCCTGAGCGGGTGTCGTTGAGGATCATCGACGATCCACCGGCAACGAAGGCAGGGCGTCGTTGGTCGGGCAGCGTGCCTTCCCCGTAGTCGAGCACGACGGGCCCGGCGCCGGGGCTCCACAGTGTGCCGCCGATTCCGCCCTGGGCGAGCCATGCGGCGTACACCTCGCCCTCGTGCCACACGGGGGTCGCGGGGGTTCCGAGCACCGTCGTGCCGGTGCCGTAAGCCAGAGCAATGGCCGATCCATCGGCGGGCACGCGAATCAGTCCCACCTCATCGGCCAGGTAGATCGCATCGGCCTCGGCCGAAGCCGCCCCCACGACGACCGCGCCCGGTGTCGGCGCGGATGCCGAGGCATCCGCCCCACGAAGCCAGACATCGCCGTCGTCGATGTCGACAACGGCCCACGTGTCACCGGCCGCAGTGATTGCGGGGGTGGTGATGTTCTCGGCGACCAGCTCATCGCGGCCGCGCACTTCGCGCGTGGCGATGTCGAGTCGGAGGACCGAGGCATCCTCCCGTGAGTACGCGAACAGGATGCCGCGATCATCGACCGAGATCGCATCAGCGGTGTACTGCGGAGCGTCTTCGTCGCCGCCTGCAAACGGGTCGATCTGCGGCGCGTCGCTGTCGGAGAGCACGCCGGCGTACACGGCGCCCGCATCGGTGAGGTAGGCGACGTAATCTCCGGATGCCGCGACCGTGGTGGTGCCGGCGGGCGTCGAGTCGGATTCGCGCAGCGCTTCATCGTCGAGGTCGATCGGCAGGGTCTCGTCGATGCGCGTGTAGGTGCTGAAGCTGTCGCTGAAGACGAACGCAGAATCTGTGGTCTGCACGACCTGATCGGGGTTGCTGATGCCGCGGACGGTATCGAGTTCACCGATCGTGGTGTTCACGCGCGCGTAGCGTCGCCCCTCACCCGTCTGCAGCGCCCAGATCGAGGTGTCTACCTCGGGGGTCTCTTGCGCGTCGAGCCCCGGCCAGACGACGCTGATTCCGGCGATGAGTCCGATCGCGGCGACGGTCGAGGCGATGCCGGCAATGGTTCTGCGTCGCATCACAGCACCCCCGTTGCCATCAGAACGGCCACGACGGCGCCGGCGGCGATCACCGCGGAACCCACCGAAGCGGCGACGATCACTGCGGTGCGGCGCCCGCGGGGCGAGGCCGGCGCACGGTCAGAGATGTCAGTGTCTTCATCGCGCGCCATGCTGGTCACGCCCGCGGGCTCGCGAGACTTGCGGCGGTCTTCGCGTTCGATGCGGCTGCGCGCGGGCCCGCGCAGTTGCTCGTCCGAGAAATCGACGGGTCCGGATGCCGCGGTCCACTCCTGCTCGGGCACCTCGAGCGGCGTCAGCGAAACATCGAGTTCGCCCTGCACCTCGTGCAGAGCCTCGGCGAAGGCCAACGCTGTGGCATACCGGCGGTCAGGGTCACGGCTCATCGCCTTCGCCAGCACGGCCTGGAGCGACGCCGGAACGTCGGTCCGCGCGATCTCGGTATACGAGGCGCGGCCAATGCGCCTGCGCAACTGCTCTTTGGCGTTCTGCCCCGACTCGCGGCGTTCGAAGGGGCTGTGCCCGGCCAGCAGTGAGTACACGGTGGCACCGAGGCTCCAGACTTCGCTCGCGATGGTGCCCGGAGTCTGCTCGGCGATCACCTCGGGCGCACTCCACGGGATCGACATCGCCAGCACTTCATCGGGGCCGACCCGCAGCAGGGAAGACGAGATGCCGAAGTCGGCGAGCACCGGAGTGCCGAACGCGGTGATGAGGATGTTGCTGGGCTTGACGTCTCTGTGCACGAGGCCCGCGCGGTGAGCGGACTCAAGGGCGCTCGCCATCCGAACCCCGACCGCCAGCACCTCGGGTACGGGAATCCGCTCCCGGCGATAGCGCTGCGCGAGCGAACCAGGGCAGTACTCCATCACGATGTAGGGGCGACCGTCGGCCGAGATTCCGGCCTGGTACACGGTGACGATCGCCGGGTGCGCAGAGAGGTGCGCCAGCACGTCGGCTTCGGCGTTGAACATGCGGCGCAGATCCGGGTCGCGCACATCGCTCGGCAGCACTTTTACGGCGACGTTGCGTCGCGGCATGTCTTGTTCGTAGAGAAAGACATCCGCGAACCCACCCGAGCCCAGGGGCCGGATGTATGCCAGACCAGGAAGGATCGGTGGTGCGGACGGGAGACGTGCGGCCACCGCATCCACCCCCGATCCCCTCGCCGCCGATCGGCGGGCGCGCCCGACGGCGCGTGCAAACTCGGCAATGCTAACAAACCGGTCTGAGTGAGCCTGTACGGACCCCGAATCGATACGAGACGGGCTTCGCGAATCAGCTCGTGCGGGGATCGTTCGGGTCGAACGGTGCATCGAGCGACCTCGTCAGCTCTTCGAGCATCGCCTCGATCTGCGGCTCGACGTACTGCGTGATGGCAGCCTGAATCCGCAGTCGGTGGTGCAGCAGGACGGTGCACACCTCGCGGCCGATCATGTTCGCGTAATCGTCGGCGAGCCCTACCTCTTGCCGGAGGGCGGCCTTCGCCTCGTCGCTCAGCGGGGGCAGGTCGGGGAGCGAGGCGGCCGCATCATCGGCGAGCCCAGAAATCGTGAACAGGAAGGGCGAACCGGGCACCGGGTCGGGATCCAGCGGGAGCCCCTCGAACTCAGGGTCCAATCCTTCGCTGGGGCGATAGCTGCGAGCGCGATTGCGCGCGGCCTGGTGGTCGAGCTCAGCCTGCAGCATCGGCAGATTCAGCGCCGTGTACTCGGCCACGCCATGATCGACGATCGTCTTGATGCGGGTCGACAGTCCGTGCTGCACGCCGTGCGGCACATCGGCCCCGAGACCGGCCGCTGAGAGCACCGGTGACCCGAAGCACCGACGACACGGAGCGACCCGACCTCGGTGCGTGGCTGGCTCCCACCGAGGTAGCCAAGCGAGCCAGGCGTCCACCGCCTGGCTGACCTGCGTCTCGAGCGAGCGCTCCACGGGTCAACGGTAGCCGCTACGGCGCATATTCACGGGAGATCGGGTCACGGATCACTCTTCGTCTTCGCGCTCCCACGGCCATTCAGGCCTGCGCGCGCGGGTGCGGACGAGCGCGATTGCCGCCCAACCCGACACCGCAGCCGAGGCGACGATCGCCACGCCGAACCAGCCGGTGGCGATGCGCCCGACCACCCCCGTAGCGACCCCGAGGTCCGTGCCGGTGATGACTGCGGCGAGCCACAGTCCGGCGAGATACGCGAGAACAGTTGCCGCAGAGATCCAGATCACGCCGATGAACGACGGATGCGGCATCCGCACGCTCGCCCACAGCCCCAGCGCGAACGCCGCTGTCGAAAAGACGACCGCCGTGATTCCGGGCACCTGGCCGAGACCGGGCGCCTCGATCACGTCCTGTTCGAGGAACAGCGAGAGCATTCCCAACCCGAAGATCAGGAGCGCGATGTATCCGACGGTGGCGAAGGCGAGCGCGACGGGCGGCGATACCTGGCTGCCCGCGCCCTCACCGGACGACATCTAGACCCTGACGAGCTGGGGGCCCGCCTCGAGCGTCCGCTCGTATTCGCGCTGCGCTTCGGTGTTCAGCTCGGTGACGCGCTTGCCGCGCGAAGCCACCCATGCGCCGAACCAGATGGTGAGCTCACGGCCGAGGATGAAGGCGACCACGGCGAGCGGAGCCAGCAGCTGGCTCTCAACCAGGTCGGCGCCTTCGCGTGCGGTGAGGCTCCAGAACGGCGCCTGGAAGAGCTGGCCGAGGATGTGCCCGCCGTACGAGGCTGCACCCACGAGCAGTCCGAAGATCACCCAGCTGCCCCAGCGACCACGGTTGATGATGGCGCCGAGCAGGAAGAACGCGACGTAGAACGTCACGACCGGAACCCACAGCGACCAGGTTCCCAGCGCGTTGAGCGCCGTCTGGCCGACGTTTGCCGTCGTGACCTCGCCGTCGATCGCGCCGAAACCGAGCCACGCACCGAGATACAGCACGGCGAACGACAGCGCGGCGAGAAGACCGATGGCGCCGGCCGCACCTCGGTTGCCGCGGGGACGCGGCGACTCGGGCGCCTGAACGAAGATGGGTTGCGCGGCCGGAGCCACGGCGGCCGCACCGGCGACACCGGCACCGGCAACGCCCGCACCGGCAACAGCGGCAGGTGCGACGGGCTCGCTCGGAGTCACGGCGGTGTCGTACTCCGCCGGCGGCACGTAGGCGGTGGTCGCGGCCTCGGGCTCGACGGTGTCGTCCTGCCACTTCGAATAGTCGATCGGCTCTTCGTCCGGAGCGGCAGCCATCACGACGGGCTCGTCGTAGGACGAGTCAGGCGTCGTGTCGTGGGCGGTGTCGGGGACCGTCTCGACGGGAGCATCCGCAGAATCGACGTGCGTGTCGGATGCCACGGCCTCGCGAGCGGCGTCGGCATCGGCCAGGCTGTCCTCGGCACGGACGACGACGTCATCCTCGACACGGGGCTCTTCTACGGGCTCGCCGTAGGACGACTTGGGGTCACTCATCGGGGGCACTCCTCACGCGGGGCACGTCCCCGCAGTGCGAGGGTATCCCGCAGGGTGCGCAGGATCGCGTAGGCGTGCCGCACGTTTCACTGCGCGTACGCGATCCGCGTGCCTCGATCGCCGAAGGTCGCGGGCTATGGTGATCGCATGGCAACGCTGCTCCCCCGTCGCACCGCTGGACTTCTCGCCTCCGCCGCGATTTCTGTGTTGCTGCTCAGCGCGTGCGCACCCGAGACCCCGAGCGGATCACCCGGCGACAGCCCGGCGCCCTCAGGCTCGGCGAGCGGGACACCCACACCGAACGAAACGAATGGTGTGGATGCTTCGCCCACCCCTTCTCCGTCTTCCACGACCGTGGCGCTCCCCACCGACTGCCGCGCCATCCTCAACGCGTCGGTGTTGGCGCAACTCGAGGAAGTCCCGCTGAACGACCCCGCCTTCGGCGCATCAGGCGCTCAAGCCGACGGCAGTCTCATCTGCGTGTGGGGAGACCCCGGCGCCGACACCACGAGCCTGGTCACCACGATCGAGTACGTGAACAGGGGTCCGGCGCTCGACATGCTCAATGCTCTGGCGAACGACGAGGGCTTCACGTGCTTCACACCCGACGGTGGCACGCGGTGCGAGAAGACCTGGCAGAACGAGACCTACCCCGTCACCGACGGTCGCACCCTGTTCTGGCGTGACGATGTGCTCATCGACACGAGGTACTCGAACCTCGCGCCGTCGGGCTACACCTCCGCGATCATCGTGAGCATGTGGGGCTGATTCACCGCGGCTGATTCACTCCCACACGTGTTGGGCCATCCGGGCGCCGTAGGCATCGAGATGCAGTCCGTCCTCGATGCTCGCCAGCCACAGGCCATCCCGAAACGCGTGCTCTTCGAAGACATCGCCCTGGAGCCGGCTGCAGGCGAGGGTCGCAGCATCCGTCGTGCACGTGAATCCCTGCCCGCGCAACGCTATCTCGGCGATCGGCACTGCTCCCTCGGGGATGGCCGACAGCGTCGTGGAGACGGACCGATCGCCGTCGAAGACCCATGAGCAGCTGATCTGCACCGTCGGGGTGACCGCATCGATGAGGGCGGTCTCTGACGTGGCCGGCGCCGTGTATCCCTGCGAAAGGAGCGCGCCCGATGTCCAGGTGAGTTCCGTCCACACCGTGGTGGGGTAGAGACTCCGGCAATCCTCCGCGCGGGATCCCACACCGACAGGCTCTGCCGCCTCGACTTCCGGGTTGAAGGCCGATCGAAGGGTGTTTCCGGCCCAGTCGGTAACCACGGGTCCCATCGGCAGCGCGTACCAGACGAGGACTCCGACGACAGCCGCACACAGCAGGCCCACGGGCACGGCGATGAAACTGTTGCGACCGCCGATTCGCGCCATGCTCACCTCCCCTCGACAACGGTAGGCACCGGATGCCGCGGCCGCCGCTCGGCGCGCTGGACACGCGGGTTAACGCACGAACGGCCCTGGACAACCAGGGCCGTTCGTGCGTGTGACCTGCCGAGATCTCGATACGGCGCTGGCGCGCCTACTTGATCTGGACCCGAGTCACGTCTCGCGTCTAGTTATATGACGTGAAGTCGCCGTCGGTGGAGAAGCTGTCGAAATCGACGTAGCTCAGGTCGGCGTCGTTGAACGCACCGTCCGAGGCGAAGATGCGGTTGGGGTACCGCTCGCTCTTTGCCTCTTCCGTCGCCTCGACCACGACATCGCGGTACTTCGCGAGTCCGGTTCCGGCGGGGATGAGCTTTCCGATGATGACGTTCTCCTTGAGGCCGACCAGCGGGTCGCTCTTTCCGTCCATGGCCGCCTGCGTCAGAACGCGGGTGGTCTCCTGGAAGGAAGCAGCCGACAGCCACGACTCGGTCGCGAGCGACGCCTTCGTGATACCCATGAGCTCGGGACGACCGGACGCGGGGCGCTTGCCCTCGGCCACAGCCGCACGGTTCACGTTCTGGTACTTCTTGAAGTCGACCAGCTCACCCGGAAGCAGCGTTGTCTCACCGTGGTCGACCACGGTGACCTTACGCAGCATCTGACGGACGATGACCTCGATGTGCTTGTCGTGAATCGGCACACCCTGCGAGCGGTACACGCCCTGGACGCCGTTCACGAGGTAACGCTGCACCTCGCGGGCACCCATGACACGCATGACCTCCTTGGGGTCGAGCGTGCCCACCAGGATCGGCTGACCGACCGTGACGTGCTGGCCGTCTTCGACAAGAAGCGTCGCACGACGCAGAACCGGGTAGACGTGCGGCTCGTCGCCGTTGTCGGGCGTGAGGATGACCTTCTTCGCGCGGTCGGTCTCTTCGATCGTGATGCGACCGTCGGACTCGGCGATCGGCGATGCGCCCTTGGGGGTACGCGCCTCGAAGAGCTCCTGCACACGGGGCAGACCCTGCGTGATGTCATCCGCCGAAGCCGAACCACCGGTGTGGAAGGTACGCATCGTCAGCTGGGTACCGGGCTCACCGATCGACTGGGCCGCGATGATACCGACGGCCTCGCCGATGTCGACGAGCTTGCCGGTGGCGAGCGAACGGCCGTAGCAGTTCTGGCACACACCGACAGCCGACTCGCACGTGAGCACCGAGCGCACCTTGATGGTCTCGACACCCGCCTCGACCAGCTTGTCGATGAGCACATCACCGATGTCGTCGCCGGCCTCGGCCAGTACCTCGCCCGAGGGCGAGACGACCTGCTCGGCAAGGCTGCGCGCGAACACCGAGTTCTCGACGTTCGCATCCTTGACCAGCACACCATCGGTGCCCGCAGTAGCGATCGGCAGCTCGAGACCCTTGTTGGTGCCACAGTCCTCTTCGCGGATGATGACATCCTGCGAGACATCGACGAGTCGACGCGTGAGGTAGCCCGAGTCAGCCGTACGGAGGGCCGTGTCGGCCAGACCCTTGCGGGCACCGTGCGTCGCGATGAAGTACTCCGCCACCGAAAGACCCTCGCGGTACGAGGAGATGATCGGACGGGGGATGATCTCACCCTTGGGGTTGTTCACCAGGCCTCGCATACCCGCAATGTTGCGGATCTGCAGCCAGTTACCACGAGCACCCGACGACACCATGCGGTTGATGGTGTTGTCTTCGGGGAAGTTGTCGCGCATCGCCTTCTGGACCTCGTCGGTCGCTTCGGTCCAGATCTTGATGAGCTCCTGGCGACGCTCGGCGTCGGTGGTGAGACCCTTCTCGAACTGGCCCTGAACCTTTGCGGCCTTCTTCTCGTAGCCCGCGACGATCGCGCCCTTGTTGGGGGGCGTGAGGATGTCGGAGAGAGCAACGGTGACACCCGAACGCGTGGCCCAGTAGAAGCCGGCGTCCTTGATGCGGTCGAGGCTGGCTGCCACTTCCACCTTCGGGTACTCCTCGGCGAGCTTGTTCACGATCTCGGACAGCTTGCCCTTGTCTGCCTGCTCGCGCACGAACGGGTAGCCCTTGGGGAGCGTGTCGTTGAAGATCGCCTGACCGAGCGAGGCGTTGAGCAGACCGTGGCGCTCGTAACCCTCGGGCGCTTCCCCCTCGAGGAACGTCAGCCCCGGGATGCGGATGCGCACCTGGTCCTGCAGGTCGAGGGTGCCCTCGTCCTTGGCCATGATCGCCTCTGCGACCGAACCGAAAGCACGGCGCTCGGCAACGGACTTATCGGTCGCCTTGACCGTGGTCAGGTGGTGCAGGCCGATGATCATGTCCTGCGAAGGCAGGGTCACGGGGCGACCGTCGGACGGCTTCAGGATGTTGTTCGATGCGAGCATCAAGACGCGAGCCTCGGCCTGGGCCTCGACCGACAGCGGGAGGTGCACAGCCATCTGGTCACCGTCGAAGTCGGCGTTGAACGCCGCGCAGACGAGCGGGTGCAGCTGGATGGCCTTACCCTCGACGAGCTGAGGCTCGAAGGCCTGGATACCCAGGCGGTGCAGGGTGGGCGCACGGTTGAGCAGCACAGGGCGCTCGCGGATGATCTCTTCGAGAACGTCCCACACCTCGGGGCGTGCGCGCTCGACCGAGCGCTTGGCCGCCTTGATGTTCTGCGAGTGACCGAGGTCGATCAGGCGCTTGATGACGAACGGCTTGAACAGCTCGAGGGCCATCTGCTTGGGCAGACCACACTGGTGGAGCTTGAGCTGGGGTCCGACGATGATGACCGAACGACCCGAGTAGTCCACGCGCTTGCCGAGCAGGTTCTGGCGGAAACGACCCTGCTTTCCCTTGAGCATGTCGCTCAGGGACTTGAGGGCACGGTTACCGGTACCGGTGACGGGGCGACCACGGCGACCGTTGTCGAACAGTGCGTCGACGGCCTCCTGGAGCATGCGCTTCTCGTTGTTGACGATGATCTCGGGGGCACCGAGGTCGATCAGGCGACGGAGGCGGTTGTTGCGGTTGATCACACGGCGGTACAGGTCGTTGAGGTCGGAGGTCGCGAAGCGGCCACCGTCCAGCTGAACCATCGGGCGAAGCTCCGGCGGGATCACCGGAACGACGTCGAGAACCATGGATGCCGGGCTCATGCCCGTCTGCAGGAACGAGTTGACGACCTTCAGTCGCTTGATCGCACGGATCTTGCGCTGGCCCTTGCCCTCAGAGATCTGCAGACGCAGCGACTCGGACTCTTCGGCCAGGTTGAAGGCCTCGAGGCGACGCTTGATCGACTCGGCGCCCATGTAGGCCTCGAAGTACTGGCCGAAGCGGTCCTGGAGCTCGTGGAAGATCTCGTCTTCGCCCTTGAGGTTGCCCACCTCGAGGGTGCGGAAATCTTCCCACACCTTCTCGAGACGAACGATCTGGTCGTCCGAAGACTTGCGGGTCTGGGCCATCTCCTTTTCGGCGGCGTCCTTGACCTTCTTCTTCTGGTCGGCCTTCGCGCCTTCCTCTTCGAGAGCGGCGAGCTCCTCCTCCAGCTTCTGGAGGCGAGCCGCGATCTTCGCGTCGCGACGGTCGGCGATCGTCTTGAGCTCAAGACGGATGTTGTTCTCCTGCGTCGCGAGGTCGCGGTGACGCGCCTCGTCGTCGACCGAGATCACCATGTAGGCGGCGAAGTAGATGACCTTCTCGAGGTCCTTCGGTGCCATGTCGAGCAGGTAGCCCAAGCGCGAGGGGACGCCCTTGAAGTACCAGATGTGGGTGACGGGTGCGGCGAGCTCGATGTGACCCATGCGCTCACGACGAACCGAGGACTTGGTGACCTCGACGCCGCAGCGCTCGCAGACTATTCCCTTGAAGCGGACGCGCTTGTACTTGCCACACGCGCACTCCCAGTCACGGCTCGGTCCGAAGATCTGCTCTCCGAAGAGGCCATCCTTCTCGGGCTTGAGCGTGCGGTAGTTGATGGTTTCGGGCTTCTTGACCTCACCGTAAGACCAACGACGGATGTCGTCGGCGGTGGCCAGGCCAATACGCAGCTGGTCGAAAGTTGTTGACTCGAGCACTAGTTCTCCTGTGTGCCTAATAAATCTCGGTGTCGAATACGTGCCGGATCAGATCTCGTCGATGGACGAAGATTCGAAGCGGCTGGAGATGTTGATGCCGAGCTCTTCCGCAGCGCGGAAGGCGTCATCGTCGGTGTCGCGGAGGTTGACCGGGTTACCCTCTGCGTTGAGCACCTCAACGTTCAGGCAGAGCGACTGCATTTCCTTCATGAGCACCTTGAACGACTCGGGGATGCCGGGCTCTTGGATGTTCTCGCCCTTGACGATCGCCTCGTACACCTTGACGCGGCCAAGGATGTCGTCGGACTTGATCGTGAGGAGCTCCTGGAGCGCGTATGCGGCGCCGTAGGCCTCGAGTGCCCACACCTCCATCTCACCGAAGCGCTGTCCACCGAACTGCGCCTTACCACCCAGCGGCTGCTGCGTGATCATCGAGTAGGGGCCCGTGGAACGTGCGTGGATCTTGTCGTCGACAAGGTGGTGCAGCTTCAGGATGTACATGTAGCCGACTGAGACGGGAGCCGGGAACGGATCGCCGGAGCGACCGTCGAACAGCAGCGTCTTTCCGCTGGAACCGATCAGACGCTCACCGTCGCGGGTGACGTTGGTCGAATCCAGCAGACCCTCGATCTCCGACTCGAACGCGCCGTCGAACACCGGGGTCGCGACCTTCGTGCCGGGCGCTGCTTCGAGCGCCTCGGTCGGGAGGTTCTTGGCCCACGCCGGCTTGCCCTCGACCTTCCACCCCTGCTGAGCGATCCAGCCGAGGTGGAGTTCGAGAACCTGACCGAAGTTCATTCGACCGGGGATACCGAGCGGGTTCAGGATGACCTGGACCGGCGTGCCGTCCGCAAGGAAGGGCATGTCCTCGACGGGGAGGATCTTCGCGATGACACCCTTGTTGCCGTGACGGCCGGCAAGCTTGTCGCCCTCGGTGATCTTGCGCTTCTGAGCGATGTAGACCACAACGCGGCGGTTGACGCCCGAGCCGAGCTCGTCGTCGCCATCCTCAGCGTTGAATTCCTTGACCGCGATGATCGTGCCCTGCTCACCGTGGGGAACCTTCAGCGAGGTGTCACGGACTTCGCGGCTCTTCTCGTTGAAGATCGCGCGGAGCAGGCGCTCCTCGGCCGAGAGCTCGGTCTCGCCCTTGGGCGTGACCTTGCCGACGAGGATGTCACCGGGACGAACCTCGGCGCCGATGCGGATGATGCCGCGCTCGTCGAGGTCCTTCAGCAGGTCGGGGCTGACGTTGGGGAGATCACGGGTGATCTCTTCCTTGCCGAGCTTGGTGTCGCGCGAGTCGACCTCGTACTCCTCAATGTGAATCGAGGAGAGCGTGTCGTCCTTCACGAGGTCCTGGCTCAGGATGATCGCGTCTTCGAAGTTGTGACCCTCCCACGTCATGAACGCCACGAGGAGGTTCTTACCGAGGGCGAGCTCGCCGTTCTCGGTGGCGGGACCATCAGCGATGACCTCGCCCTTCTCGATGCGGTCGCCCGCAGAGACGATGACGCGCTGGTTGTACGACGTGCCCTGGTTGGAGCGGTCGAACTTGCGCAGGAAGTAGTCCTGGGTGCCACCCTCGTCGAGCTGGATGGTCACGACGTCAGCCGAAACCTCCATCACGACACCGGCCTTCTCGGCGGTGACGACGTCGCCGGCGTCGATGGCTGCGTAGCCCTCCATACCGGTTCCGACCACGGGCGACTCGCTGCGCAGCAGCGGGACGGCCTGACGCTGCATGTTCGCACCCATGAGGGCACGGTTGGCATCGTCATGCTCGAGGAAGGGGATGAGCGAGGTCGCGACCGACACCATCTGGCGCGGCGAGACATCCATGTAGCCGATCTCTTCTGCGTGGAAGAGGTCGACCTCTCCACCCTTACCGCGACGTGCAAGCACGCGGTCCTGGGCGAAGTGTCCATCAGCCTTGAGCTCGGCCCCTGCCTGGGCGACGATGAAGTCGTCCTCTTCGGATGCGGTGAGGTAGTCGATCTGCTCGGTGACCTTGCCGGCGACAACCTTGCGGTACGGCGTCTCGATGAAGCCGAACGCGTTGATGCGCGCGAACGATGCGAGCGAACCGATCAGACCGATGTTCGGGCCTTCCGGGGTCTCGATCGGGCACATGCGACCGTAGTGCGACGGGTGGACGTCACGGACCTCGACACCTGCGCGCTCACGCGAAAGACCACCGGGGCCGAGGGCCGAAAGGCGACGCTTGTGGGTCAGACCCGCGAGCGGGTTGTTCTGGTCCATGAACTGCGAGAGCTGCGACGTACCGAAGAACTCCTTGATCGCGGCGACGACGGGGCGCACGTTGATCAGGGTCTGCGGGGTGATCGCCTCGATGTCCTGCGTGGTCATGCGCTCGCGAACGACGCGCTCCATGCGGGACAGACCGGTGCGGACCTGGTTCTGGATGAGCTCGCCGACGGCGCGAATACGGCGGTTGCCGAAGTTGTCGATGTCGTCGGTGTCGAGGCGGATCTCGGCGGACTTGCCACCGCGCAGGCCGTCGAACGTCGTGTCACCACGGTGCAGACGCGTCAGGTACTTGATCGTGGCGACGATGTCAGCCACGGTCAGCACCGAATCGCTCAGCGGCTGGTCGAGACCGAGCTTCTGGTTGATCTTGTAGCGACCGACCTTCGCGAGGTCGTAGCGCTTGTGGTTGAAGTAGAAGTTGTCGAGCAGAGCGCGGGCAGCCTCAGCGGCGACCTGCTCGCCCGGACGGAGCTTGCGGTAGATGTCGCGAAGCGCGTCTTCTTTGGTGACGATCGTGTCTTTCGACAGTGTCTCTTCGATCGAGTCGAAGCCGGCGAACTCGGCGAGGATGTCTTCGCTGGTCAGGCCCAGGGCCTTGAGGAAGACGGTGACCGACTGCTTGCGCTTGCGGTCGATGCGCACGCCGACCTGATCGCGCTTGTCGATCTCGAACTCGAGCCATGCGCCACGGCTGGGGATGATGCGCGCCGAGACGATGTCCTTGTCGGAGGTCTTGTCAGGCGTCTTGTCGAAGTACACACCGGGCGAACGCACGAGCTGCGACACCACGACACGCTCGGTGCCGTTGATGATGAACGTGCCCTTGCCGGTCTGCAGGGGGAAGTCGCCCATGAAGACGGTCTGCGTCTTGATCTCACCGGTCTGGTGGTTCATGAACTCGGCCTCGACGTACAGCGGGGCGGCGTAGGTCTTGCCGCGCTCCTTGCACTCGTCGATCGAGTACTTCTCAGGCTCGAGGTACGGGTTGGTGAAGCTCAGCTGCATCGTCTCGCTGAGGTCTTCGATCGGCGAAATCTCTTCGAAGATCTCTTCAAGGCCGCTGATCTCGGGGACATCGGTGCGACCGGCGGTCTTCGCCTCTGCAACACGAGCCTTCCAGGCGTCGTTGCCGACGAGCCAGTCGAAGGACTCCGTCTGCAGCGCCAGGAGGTCGGGGACCTCCAGCGTGTCGGAGATCTTGGCGAACGAGAGGCGGGATGCTCCGCGGCCGTTCTTGTTGGTGGTGGTGGATGCGTTGCGCGCAGCAGCCAAGGGGATAACCTCCGTGGGCCCGTATCCGGGCTCGTTTCCTTGTCGTCAGGTGGAGTGCTCCGTCATTCCCCGAAAACCTGGCGCCGCGCACGCCAGAAGCCGTGAGGCAAAAAGCGGGGGCACGCAAGCACAGCCGACCACCATATGAGGGCAGGGGGAACTAGAGCGCAACTACCAACTATACGGCGCATGCCACGCCATGGCAAGCCGGGTTCTTGAATTTCTTGCGAAGGTGGGGTATAACTCCACTCTCACGCGGATCGTGCGTGCCGAAAACGGATGCGGGTACCCGGCCGCGTCTGCGCGAGGAGGTCGAGCGAAGCATCCGTCGCCACCGCGATTACGGGATAACCGCCGGTGACCGGACAGTCGGCGAGCAGGATCGTCGGGCGACCGCTGGGCGGTACCTGCAGGGCTCCGGCGACCATGCCTTCGCTCGGCAGCTCTCCGTCGCGCACGCGGGCGAGTTCGGGCCCATCGAGGCGCATCCCGATTCGGTCGGTGTCGTTCGTCACGGTCCAGATGCTCTCGAAAAGAAGGGCGTGGGCGGATGCTGCGAACCAGTCCGCGCGCGGGCCGGGAGCGAGCTCCACCACGATTTCGTCGTCGTGCGGCGCGCCCCACGGCGCGACTCCGGCCGCGGGGATTTCGCCGACGGTGTCAGCCCCGACCGCGAGGGCGTCGCCGGTGCGCAACCGGTCAGGACCGAGACCTGCCATCACGTCGGTGCTGCGCGAGCCGAGCGCGCGCAGCGCGTCGATGCCTCCGCGGACGGCGAGGTAGGCACGGGTGCCGTGGTCGAACCAGTCCAACGCGAGCTCGGCGTCTGCCGGCCACAGGTGGGCCTCGAACGGGTCGACGGTCGCGCCGTCGACGGTGATCGACCCCCAGGCACCGGTGACGGCGAACCACAGGTCGCCGGCGGCGACCGCGCGGAAACCGCCCATCGTCACCTCGATCGCCGCTGCCCCCTCGGCGTTGCCCAGGAGACGGTTCGCCAGGCGCAACGCGCCGCGGTCGAGGGCGCCCGAGGGCGCGACCCCGAGCGCGGCGGAGCCGGGGCGGCCGAGATCTTGCACCGTGGCGAGCAGCCCGGGCTCGAGCACGCGGAGGGCAGCAGCATCCGTCGTCTCGTTCCGCGCGAGATCAGGCGAACGCACCGAAGGAGGAGAAGGATCGCGGCGGACGACCGCACGAAAGCGCACCCGGGTTCCCGGTGCGAGCAGGGCGGGGCGTTCGGCAACCGGGTCGAACAGCACGGCGTCGGTCGTGCCGATCAGACGCCACCCACCGGGAGTTTCGCGGGGGTAGGCGCCGGTGAATCCTGCGGCCAGGCCCACCGCTCCACGCGGCACGCGCGTGCGGGGAGCCTCGAGTCGCGGCACGTCGACGTTCCAGTCCGGGCTCACGAGGTAGCCGAAACCCGGCGCAAAGCCGGTGAACGCCACCGTCCACGCTGCGGAGGAATGGCGGCGGACGAGCCCATCGGGTGTCATGCCGAGCAGCGCCGCCGTGTCGTCGAGGTCGGCACCGTCGTACGTGACCTCGAGGTCGACGACGCGGGTGTCGCGTGCGGGGGTGGATGCGGCATCCGCCCCCGCACGCACGACCCACGCCCGCGCCGCTTCAAGCGACAACACCGCCGGGTCGACGCGCACGAGGACGGTCCGGGCGGCCGGGACGAGATCGATGACGCCAGCGGGGCGGGATGCCTCGAGTCGGCCGTGCAGCGCGAGCACATCGTCGAGCGACTCGGTCTGAACAAGAATCGCCCGGTCCCCCATCGGGAGGATCACCGGCTCGACGGGCGAACTCACCACGGCGCACGCACCGAGATGCCGTGCGCGTCGAGCGCTGCGCGCACCGCGCAGGCCATCGCGAGCGCGTCGGGTGAGTCACCGTGGACGCAGAGGGATGCGGCATCGACCACCACAAGCGACCCGTCGATCGCCTTCACCACGCCGTCATCGACGAGCCGCACCGCTCGCGCGGCGACCACCTCGGGGTCGTGCAGCAAGGCGCCGGGCTCGCCTCGCGGGACAAGGGTTCCGTCCGGCCGGTAGCCACGATCGAGGAACGCCTCGCGCACGAACGGGATGCCCCGGGTCGAGGCGGCGCGCTCGATCGCGGAATCCGCGAGACCGAGCAGAGCAACAGGGCGGCCGAGCACTTCGGACAGCATCGACACCGTGTGCGCGACGGCATCGGCCTGCTCGGGGTCGGTCGACACCGCGTGATACAGCGCGCCGTGCGGCTTCACGTACCGCACGTCGGCACCCGCCTCGACGAGAGCGGCGAGCTGCGCGGCGACCGACGCCGCGAGATCCTCCCGGCGCATCGACATCGGCAGACGGCCGAAGTTCGCGGTGTCGGGATAGGACGGATGTGCACCCACCGCCACCCCGAGGTGCGCCGCCCGGGCTGACGCTGCGCGCATGGTCGCCGCATCCCCCGCGTGACCGCCGCAGGCGATGCTCGCGCTCGAAATCACCGCGAACATCGCTCCGTCGTCGGCCGTCGGCACGCCGTCGACCGTTTCGCCGAGGTCGGCGTTGAGGTCGATGTGCGCCATGCGCCCACGGTACCGGGGTGGCGATCGCCTCACACCGCGTTACGACTGAGTAAAGGGTGGCGGCCTGCGGGTGCAGTTCCGCGACCCGCGGGGCAGGATGGGGGAATGGCCCGCTCCACCGAACGTCCCGCTGCCGGCACGCCTCTTCTGCAGGTGCGCGATGTCGCTGTGCAGTTTCAGACCATGGACGGGCCGGTGCACGCGGTCGAGGCCGTCGATTTCGACCTGAACGCGGGCGAGACTCTCGCCATCGTGGGTGAGTCAGGCTCGGGCAAGTCCACCACCGCGATGGCGACGATCGGGCTGTTGCCCGGCAACGGCATCGTCACCTCGGGCACCATCATGTTTGAGGGGCAGAACATCGTCGGCGCGCCCGAGAGCATCATGCGCACGATTCGTGGACGCTCTATCGGGCTGGTCCCACAAGACCCGATGTCGAATCTCAACCCGGTTTCGAAGGTCGGCACGCAGATCGCCGAGACCCTTCTCGCTCACGGCCTGGCGACCCGCAAGACCGTCGATCAGAAGGTCATCGAGACACTCGAGGCCGCGGGCCTGCCCAACGCCGCGGAGCGCGCGAAGCAGTACCCCCACGAGTTCTCGGGCGGCATGCGCCAACGCGCGCTCATCGCGATCGGGCTCGCGTGCAACCCCAAGCTGCTCATCGCCGATGAGCCCACGAGCGCCCTCGACGTCACCGTTCAGAAGACCATCCTCGATCAACTGCAGCGGATGACCAGCGAGCTCGGCACCGCGCTCATGCTGATCACGCACGACCTCGGCCTCGCCGCCGAGCGCGCGTCACGCGTCATCGTGATGCACCGCGGACGCATCGTCGAGCAGGGTTCCGCGCGGCAGATCCTCGAGGATCCTCAGCAGCCCTATACCCAAGCCCTTGTCAGGGCTGCGCCGTCGGTGGCGGCGGTGCGGTTGCGCCCCGAGGCTTTCAAGAGGCCGGATGCTGCGGCCCTCACACCTGTGGCGGTCACAGAGCGCGAGGTCGAGGCATCCCCTGTCGACATAGCCGCCGACGCCGCCGCGAAGCCCGTCGACAACATCGTCGAGATCGAGAACCTGACCAAGACGTTCAAGGTGCGCGGCAAGAAAGAAGACTTCGCCGCCGTGCAGGATGTCTCGCTGTCGATCCCGCGCGGCGAGACGGTCGCGATCGTGGGCGAGTCGGGCTCGGGCAAGACGACGACCGCGCGGATGCTGCTCAAGGTCATCGAGCCCTCCAGCGGAACGATCCGCTACGAGGGGCAGGATGTCACCGCGCTTAAGGGCGCAGAGCTCAAGGACTTCCGCCAGAAGGTGCAGCCGATCTTCCAAGATCCGTACTCATCGCTGAACCCGATGTTCACGATCGGGAAACTGATCGAAGAGCCCTTGTCGTTCTACAAGCGCGGCTCGGCAAAGGAGCGCACTGCGCGGGTGCGGAAGCTGCTGGATGACGTCGCTCTGCCCTCGTCGATGATGTCGCGGTACCCGGCTGAGCTCTCGGGTGGTCAGCGCCAGCGCGTCGCGATCGCGCGCGCGCTGGCTCTCGAGCCCGAGCTGATCGTCTGCGACGAACCGGTCTCGGCACTGGACGTTCTCGTGCAAGAACAGATCCTCACGCTGCTGCGCGACCTGCAGAGAGAGTACGGACTGAGCTACCTCTTCATCTCGCACGACCTGGCGGTCGTCCGACTGATCAGCGACTACGTGTGCGTCATGAAAGACGGGCAGCTGGTCGAGGCCGCGACCTCAGAAGAGATCTTCACGAACCCGCGCGACCCCTACACCCGGCGCCTGCTGGCCTCGATCCCCGGCAACGAGCTCGACATCGCGGTTTGAGGGGTGCGGCGCCGCTCGTATGCGGTGCCGTCATCGCGCGATCGCGTGGGCGGGGCAGATGGGCGTCGGTGGATGCTTCGGCGGTATCAGCTCGTGTGTTGTTGCTGCCTGCACGCTCGAGGATCGACTTCCGCGTGACTCAACACGCGTCGCGGGGTCAAGGTTCATGTGGGTCAGGCCGTTACCGCGAGCTTCCGGGATAGAGTGCCGCGCAGGAGGATGCCCATGCTCGCTGGAGGTACGGCTGTGCACGGTTGAGTGTCGCGGAGATCGCCGCCGTCACGGCGCTCATCGCCGGCGGGATCACGGTGGGGCTCATAGCCATCCTTCACGTCCTCAAGCCCGAATACGACCCGTCCTGGCGGATGATCAGCGAGTACTCCCTCGGGCGACACGGGTGGGTCATGCGCCTCGCCTTCATCACGATGGCCATAGCGCTTGGGGCGACGTGCCTCGCATTGTGGCCGTTCGCCGGCGCGTGGACCATCGGTCTTGCCGTCATCGCACTCGGCGCACTCGGTGCCGCATTCATCGATGCCGATCCGATCATCACTCCGCGCGCCCATGCCACGCCCGTCGGCAGGGCGCACACGGTGCTGGGCGCTGTGCTGCTCGCCGGCTATCCCCCTGCCGCGCTGTTAGCGGGGGTCGGGGCGGCACCCGCGCTCGGCTGGACGCTGGCGACGGCATCCGTTGTTCCATTTGCCGGTCTGGTGTGGTTCCTCATCGCTGCTGCCCCTGCCCACGGGCAGGGCGGCTCCCCTGAGATTCGAATCGGATGGCCGGACAGGTTCTGCGTCCTCGCATACCTGGCATGGGTCGTGCTCGCCAGTGTCGGCGTACTGTCCGTGATGTGACGCAAGAGCGCCGCGTCATTGCGGATGACTCACCCGCCGCCGCCTACTGCGGCTCGGGGCTGACCGCTGCGCACCTCGCGCTCGCCGGCGCGCGAGGTGGCCGGGTAAGTCTCGAAGCGCTCGCGGTGCTCCGCCGTCACACTTCGCTTCAGGCTCCGACAGGGTGTGACAGCCCAGCGACACGCCGGCTCGTTCGGCTGTCGCAAACGGTCGCGCGGGAGCGCAGTCTGCGACAGCGGGAACGGGAGGGCGGATGCCTCAGCGCTTGCGAGTGCGGGGGTCCATCGCCTCGCGCAGAGCCTCACCGAGCAGCGTGAAGCCGAGTGCAGTGACGGTGATGCAGATGCCGGGAAGGAAGGCGAGCCACGGCGAGACCGCCAACTCGAGCTGGGCATAGGTGAGCATGCGCCCCCACTCGGCCGTGGTCGGGAGACCACCGCCGAGACCGAGGAACGACAGCGCGGCCGCTTCGATCACGGCGGTCGCCAGCGACAGGGTGCCTTGCACGATGACCGGCCCGACCGAGTTGGGCAGAACGTGGCTCATCGTGATCTTGCCACGTCCCAGCCCGAGGGTCTGAGCCGAGAGCACATAGTCCGAGTTGCGCTGCTGCAACATCGAGGCGCGCAGAAGCCGCGCGAAGATCGGCACCTGAGACACACCGATCGCGATCATGATCGATTGCTGGTTCTGCCCGAGGACCGCGGCAATCGAGACCGCGAGGAGCAGGCTCGGGATCGAGAGCATGATGTCGACGACGCGCATGATGAAGGTGTCGACCCAGCCGCCGAACATGCCACACAAGAAGCCGAGGATGATGCCGCCGAGGAGGCCGATCGCGGTCGAGATGACGCCGATCAGCAGGGAGGCGCGCGCGCCCCAGATGAGCTTCGACAGCACGTCGCCGCCGAAGCGGTCCAGGCCCAGCGGAAACTCGGGAATCTCTCCGGGCCCGGGAATGTAGGTCGGGGTGATGTATTTCTGACCCGGCAACTCGTTGGGCCCGTAGGGCGCCAACCACGGCGCCAACAGTGCGACGAGGACGAACAGGAAGATGATGACCGCGCCGACCCACGCGCTCGGGTTCTTCAGCAACCGGCGAAAGACGCCCTGCCAGAACCCTCCGCCGCCGGACCCGACGGCCAGGAGCTCGCGGTCATCGACCGCCGTGTCATCGACCGGCCCGCCGGAGGGGGCGGGGGGAAGCATCGCCGAAGTCATAGGGCACCTCTGGTGGTGGTAGGCGCTCGCATCACTGCACCCTCACTCTCGGGTCGATGAAGCTGTACGACACGTCGACGATCAGGTTGATCAGGGCGTAGCCGATGGCGATGAAGATGATGAAGCCCTGGAGTACAGGGAAGTCTCTCGTGAAGATCGCGCGATACATGAACGATCCGATGCCGGGGAAGGCGAACACCGTCTCGGTGAGCACGGCACCCGAGATGAGCAGACCTACCTGCAGACCGATCGTGGTGATCACCGGGAGGAGCGAGTTGCGCAGGATGAAGCGGTTGCGGATCGTTCCGCGTGAGATGCCCTTCGCCATTCCGGTGCGGACATAGTCCGAACCCTGCACCTCGAGGACCGACGCGCGCGTGATGCGCACGATGATGGCGAGAGGGATGGATGCCAGGGCCAGGCCGGGAAGGATCAGGTGGGTGAACGCATCCCACGCCGCATCCCACTCCCCCGTGATGATGCCGTCCAGCACATAAAAGCCCGTGTAATGGGTGGCGTCCATTCGGGGATCTTGACGACCCTCAGATGGGAGCCAGCCGAGCTGCACGGCGAAGATCCACTTGAGGATGAACGCAAGGAAGAACACGGGGATCGTGATGCCGAGGAGGCTCGCGCCGACCAGCACGTGATCGGCGGCCTTGCCGTGGCGGCGGGCCGCGTAGTAGCCCACGGGAATACCGACACCCACCGCGACGATGATCGCGAACAGACTCAGCTCGATCGTGGCCGGCAGCCGTCGGGCGAACTCTTCGATCACCGGCGCGCGGGTCTGGATCGAATTGCCGAAGTCGCCCTGTAGAAGTCGTCCGAGCCAGACGAAGTACTGCTCATAGAGCGGTCGATCGAAGCCGTAGAGCTCATTGATCTGCGCGATGGCCTCGGGGGTGGCACGCTCGCCGAGCAGGGCGACGGCGGGGCCGCCCGGCAGGGCGCGCACCCAGAAGAACAGCAGAACGCTCAGCCCGAGCATTGTCGGGATCAGCAGGAGCAGCCGCTTGCCGATGGTGGCTAGCACGTGGTGGTCTCCAAATTGCGAGCTTCAGCTCTGGAAAAACAAGGACAGGGACGGATGATCTCGATACGCGGTGGGCGCCGCTGGCGCGGCGCCCACCACTACTCGATCCAGCGGCCGCGACCCGGCGCTCTCGCCAGGCCGCGGCATCCGAAACCGCCTGATTACTCGGTCAGCTCGATCAGGTTGTAGACCTCATCCTGAACAGGGCTTGCCGGGTAGAACGCGACGCGAGCGTCGAACGCCAGCGTCGGCACCGGGTGGGCCAGCGGGATTCCCGGCAGGAACTCCATGATCTGCTCGTTGATGGCCTGGTAAGCCGCCGACTGCTCTTCTTCGGTGGCGATACCGCGCGCCTCGGTCAGCGCGTCGAACAGCTCGGGGTTGTCGAAGCCCCACTCGTTGGTCGGCAGACCGAAGAACGTCCCCACGAAGTTGTCGGGGTCGTTGTAGTCACCGGTCCAGCCGAGCAGGTGGATGCCGTGGTCACGGCTTCCCTGCATCTCGTCGAGGTATTCGCCCCATTCGCTCGATACCGGGGTGAGCACGATGCCCACAGCCTCGAGCTGAGAGCTCAGGTTCGTGAAGATCTGCTCGGGGTTCGGCATGTACGGGCGCGAGATGTTGACGGGATAGTTGAACGTGATGTTCAGCGGGTTCGCCTCTGTGTAGCCGGCCTCGGCCAGCAGTGCGATCGCGCCCTCGGGGTCGTATTCATACTCGGTGACCGCGTCGTTCCAGCCGATGACGCTGTCGGGCATGAACTGCGTCGCCGTCTCGGTGCCCTCGGGCAGCACCTGCGTGATGAGCTGCTCCTTGTCGATTGCGTGAGCAATCGCCTGGCGCACCTTGATGTCGGCGAGGTTCGACGGCGTCGGCTCCTCGACTGTTCCGGTGGACTGGTTCATCGCGAGGTAGAGCACGTTGAACGGGTCACGGTTGTACAGCTGGAAGCCGGCGTCCTCGAGCGCGCCGAGGTCGGCGGGGGCTGCGAGGTCGTAGCCGTCGATCGAGCCGGACTCGAGGGCCTGACGGCGCGCGGTGGTTTCGCCGATGACCTGGAAGATGACTTCCTGCACCTGACCCTGCTCGCCCCAGTACTCGGGGTACGCGCTCAGCGTGGTCGACTCGCCCGGCGCCCACTCGTCGAAGACGAACGGGCCGGTGCCGGTCGGGTGCGCCTGGCCGTACTCGCTCTGCACGGGCGCGTCGGCTGTGCCGCCGACCTCGTCGGCGCCGTACTCCTCGAGGGCCGTCGGGCTCTGGATGGCGAACGCGGGGAGCGAGAGTGCGGGAATGAAGCCGGCGAAGGGAGCGGTCAGGCTGATCGTCACTTCGGTCGGGCTGGATGCCTCGCAGCCGCCGTAGATCGAGGTGCCGGTCTCTTCGAAGCCGCGCATGATGACGCCCCAGTAGTACGCCATGCTCTGGCTGGCGGCGACTCCGGTGAAGGCGTTCTGACGGTCGAAGTTGAAGCAGACCGCGTCGGCGTTGAACTCGGTGCCGTCGTGGAAGGTCACGCCCTCTTTCAGCTGGAAGGTGTACTCCAGTCCGTCTTCGGACTGCTCCCAGCTCTCGGCGAGCAACGGGGCGGGGTCGGCGGTCCCGGCCTCGACGCCGACGAGGCCCTCGAAGATCTGACGCGAGACGCGGAACGACTCGCCGTCGCTCGCGAACGCGGGGTCGAGGCTCGAGATGTCGCCTGATGAGCCGAAGACGAACGTCGAGTCGACGTCGCTCGCGGCCTCGCTTTCGCCGCCTTCTTCGCGCTGGCTGGCGCAGGCAGAGAGCACCATCGCGCCGATCGCGAGGGTGGCAGCGCCGGCGAGCCAGCGCTTTTTCGAAGTGGAGAGCATGTGCTGTGCACCTTCCATGAGAATGCGGAGCCGCCCTGGTGTGGCGTCGCCCCGCGGGGGTGTGATGCTTCGACGCTAACCTCTCGCGGCTCAACGGCGCGTTGCACCTCGGTATCGATTGTGTTTCGGACTGACACGGAGTCTCACGTGCGGCCGGATACGGTGGGCGCATGGGTCGCACGCGGAACGAAGCATCCGACGCCCCGCAGGTGCGGCTCTCGGACGCAACTATCGCGACCGTCGTGCCCTCTCGGTTCGGCGGCGGGTTCGAACTCGTCGTCGACGGCACCCCCCAATCGCACGTCGATCTAGACGACCCCACCCACCTGCACTTCGAATACATCGCGCGCATGGGCGCGGTGATCGACAGGCTCCGGATGCCGCGGCAACCGCTGACCGCCGTGCACCTGGGTGCGGGGGCCTTGACGATTCCGCGCTACGTCGAGGCGACCCGGCCGGGTTCGCGTCAACAGGTGATCGAGCTCGAACCGGCACTCGTGGACCTCGTACGGGAACATCTTCCGCTGCCGAAGGGTGCGGCGATCCGGATGCGGATCGGTGATGCCCGCGCGGGCTTGTCGCGACTACCCCCGGCGCTGGTCGGGTCGGTCGACCTGCTCGTCTCAGACGTGTACTCGGGCGCGCAGACCCCGGCGCACCTGACCACGGTCGAGTTCTACAGCGAAGCCGCCGCTTTGCTCGCACCCGACGGAGTGTTGATGATCAACGTCGCCGACGGCGCCGGGCTTGCGTTCGCCCGCCGTCAGGTGGCCACCGTCCGCGCCGTGCTCGAGCACGTCATCGTGCTCGCCGAAGTGCAGACCCTCAAGGGCAGGCGGTTCGGCAACCTCGTTGTCGCCGCGTCCGCCTCGCCGTTGCCCGTTGAGTGGCTGCCGCGCCTCATGGCGGCAGGGCCGCACCCCGCGAAGGTCGCGCAGGGCGCCGAGATCGACGAGTTCGTGCGTGGCGCCTCGGTGGTCACCGACACCGACGCTGTGCCGTCACCGAAGCCCGCGGCATCCGTCTTCGACCGCTGATTCGGCGCGTCCCACGCGTGCGCATGCAATCACATTGCACACTGGACTGACGGCGGCAGAAAGGGGCCCTCATGAGCTTCATCAAGGGTTACGACCCCGACACGTTGCGAGAGATTGTTGACGCGCGTGCGTGCAAGGACCGCCTTGACGAGATCGGCGAGCAGCGGAGTCTGCCAGCACTTCTGGAGCGCGTGTGGCTGCTGAAGGTGCTCGGCCGCCTGGAGGACTCCCTCGTGCTGTCCGAAGAGTCTGTGCGCGTCGCGCGCATGGCCGGGACCCGCAAAGACCTGCTTCGCGCGAGAATTCTGCATGCCTCGGTCGAGCAGTTCCGCGGTGCGTACGCTGCCGCGGAGAACGAGTTGGCGACCTGCGCAGCCGAAGCCGAAGGCCAGGGCTGGAACGCCATTGCGGCCTTCGCCTACCAGCACCGCGGCAAGGTCTACTTCGACGCCGAAGACTTCGTCTCTGCGCGTGCCGACTTCAAGCGGGCGCTCTTCCTCCGCCAAGAAGCCGGAGCCCCGGACGACCAGCTCGAGTCGACGCTGCTCGCGATCGATGCCGCAGACCGTCGCCGCACCGGTTCGTCAGCTCTCGTCGGCTGAGTGTCGTAACTCTGTTCTACTCTCGCCGACATGTCGGAACTCCATCGCGTACGTGTGTGGGCGGATGCCCTCATTCAGACCCATCTCGACCCGTCGTGGTCGTTCGGCTTCGATAACGCCAAGCGGCGGGCGGGCCTGTGCGACTACAGCAAGAAGCGCATCAGCGTCTCGCGGTATCTCGCCGCCCGCTACGAGGACGACGAGAACCATCAGACCCTCCTGCACGAGGTCGCCCATGCTCTGGCGGGCCCCAGCGCGGGACACGGCGCCGCGTGGAAGCGGGTCGCGCGCGAGCTGGGGTACGTCGGCGGCACGACCCACAACGGCGAGACCGCGGTCGAACTCGCTCCGTGGGTGGGTGTGTGCCCGGCGGGCCACATCGCCTACCGGCACCGTCGCCCGGCGCGAGCGACATCGTGCGCGAAGTGCGCGCCACGCTACGACGAGCGCTATGTGATCGGGTGGACCCGGCGCGAGATCACTCCGGCGGCTCGCCTCGCGGCAATCACCCCGCGCTGAAGACTCCGCCGCGAAGAACGGGAACGAAGGATGCTGCATCCACCGTCGCGGCCGAGAGCACCTCTTCGCGCAGGCCGCGGTCGATGAGTTCCTGGCCGGATCCGCTGGCGGTGAGAAGGTGCCGCACCGCACCACGCAGACCCCGAAATGCCTCTGCGGCCGCGGCGGCATCGGGCGAGGTGTGATCGACCCCGAGCGCGCCGAGGGCATCGACGATGGCTCCGGCACCGAGGTGATCCTCGACCGCGAAGCGCAGGGGTTCGCCGGCGCCGGCGCGCTCTCCGGCGGCGAGTATCGATACGCTCGTGCGCACGCCGCGGCGCTGCTGCTCGGCGAGAATCGCAGCGGCGGCCGCCGAGGCGTTTCGGAGGCACCCGAGCATCACGATCGCGCCATTGGCTTCGGCCGCTTGGGCGACCGCGGCACCGTTGAGTGACACGGCGTGGGCGCGCTCGTCGAGGGGGACGGACTCACCGCGGGCCGCGGCATCCGTCACCGTCGATGAGAATCTCAGCACATCGACCACGACGACGACATCGGCCGGGGCAAGCCGAGCAAGGCCCTCGGTGCCCCAGTCCAACCGGACCTGGTAGCGATGTTGATCGAAGGGCGAAGTGCTTTCGGGCATCGAACCAGCGTACGACGGCGGGTAGGCTCTCCGCGTCCGCGGGGGCAGAGCGGGTGCGAGGATGGGCAGATGCGCATCCTCCTCAAGTTCGTCATCGATTGTGATCCGGATGCCGCGTGGCGGGCGATCCACTCACCCCGGGCGGTGGCCGAATTGTACGGCCCATTCGTCGACCTCGAGCCGATGGACCCGGCGGGGTTGCCCACGGCGTGGACACCCGGCCTCGACGTGCCCGTCCAGATGTCGGCGCTCGGCCTCGTGCCCATGGGGCAGCAGCTCATCCACACGAGCGAGAGGTTCGTGGACGAGCCCGCCGGGCGAGTGCGCATCTTCCGCGACAGCGGGATTCCGCTGACCGGCCCGCTGTCGACGCTCGACGTGTGGGACCACCAGATGGCGATCTCGCCCGTGCCGGGGCAACCCGAGCAGACTCTCTGGCGCGAGCGCCTGACGATCGCGGGCCCCTCGGCGTTTGCGCTCTGGCCTGTGCTGTGGGGCGTGTGGCAGTGGCGCAGCGCGCGCATCAAGGCGCTCGCGCCGACCTGGGCGCACGACCCCGAACTCGCCGCACCGTAGGGGGAGTCCCATTTTCTGCTCGGTGGTGCCCGCGTACCACCGTAGGTGGGACACGGCCGTCGCGCGCCAGGCTACTCGGCCAGCGCCTCGACCGGACTCACCCGAGTGGCGAGCCGGGTGGGCACCACCGCAGCGACCAGGGTCAGCACTGTCGTGGCGACGATGATCGCCACGACCGGCCAGAGCGGGACAGCGGGAAGCACCAAAGTCGGCTGAAGCCACAGCGGCGGAACCGACACCGAGCCCAACAGTGACTGGGCTCCCGCCCAGCCGTAGGCGACGCCCAAGGCCAAGCCGGTCGCCGTCGCGGCGATCGTGATGTGCGCGGCCTCGAGCAGCACCATCCGACGCACCTGACCGTTCGAGACTCCGAGTGCCCGCAGCAGGCCGAGTTCGCGCCGGCGCTGGACGACCCCGATCGTGAGCAGGTTCACCAATCCCACGCCGGCGATCACCGCTGACACAGCGACGAGACCCATCATGATCGCCGAGAACGTGTCGATGATCGTGATCATCTCGGTGGGTGGCTCTCCTCCCGCCGAAGCGACGAGTACTGCTTTGACCGACTCGAGGGCGACCGCGAACATCGTCACGAGCGTGACGCCCATGACAACGCCGATGGCCATGCGACTCGAGCGCTCGGGGTAGCGCAGGGCATTCTCGGCCGCGAGGCGTGCCGTAGCGGACTTGCCGAACAGCCGTCCCACGAGCCGCAGGACCGGAGGCATGACGAGCGTCGCTCCGAGGGCGAGGCCGGTGAACGACAGGAGGCCGCCGACGAACGCGACGACAACCCCCAGGGGTGAGACGAGCCCGATGGCGATGCCCAGGGCGAGCAGGCCAGCACCGCACACGAACAGGGTGATCGCGGTACCGTTGCGTCCGCGTCGGCGGACGGTGTCGTCGTGGGATGCCTCGACCGAACCGCCGAGAGCCGCCAGCGGCGTGACGGTCAGAACGCGCCGCGACCCCGCCCAGGCCGCGGCCCACGTGGTGAGCGCCACGATGACCGCCGGCACCAACAGGATCGGCTGAACCACCTCGAAGTCGACGTTCTCGATGCCGAGCAGGCGGTTGCCGAGAGCGATGCCGGCGGCGGCGATCGCTGTTCCGGCGACGAGACCGACGACCGCGCCGATCAGTCCGACGACGAGCCCCTGCCGGGCGATCTCGGTGCGCTGCGAGCGCGCAGATGCGCCGATCAGGCGCAGAAGCGCGATGCGCCGGGTGCGCCCGGCCACCACGGCCGAGAAGGTGTTGGCCGTCACGATCGCCGCAACGTAGACGGCGACGCCCACCAGCAGAACGGTCATGATCGACAGCACTGCGGCGAGCATCTCGCTGTCGCCGATGTAGGGGTCGGCGCTCAGGATGGCCGCGATGTACGCCGTCGCGCTGATCAGGACGACGCCGAAGGCGCTCGAGATTGCCGAGACGAGCACGCTTGCGCCCATCCCGCGCTCGCGGAGCCACGGGAGAGGTGCAGTTGCGGCTCGGCCACGATCGGCCGCGGGACGCGGCATCCGTGCCTGCGTCATCGACACGCTCACGAAGCCACCGCCCGCGTGTCGGCCGCAACGAGTTCGGACGCCAGCATGTACGCCGAGATCTCTTCGGCGCTCTGGCGCGGCTTGTCGGCGACCACGCGTCCGTCGCCGAGGAACAACACACGATCGGCGTGCGAGGCGGCGATCGGGTCGTGGGTCACCATGGCGATCGACTGGCCGTGCTCGCGACTCGCGATGGTGAGCAGCGAGAGAACTTCGCGCCCGCTGCGGGAGTCGAGGTTGCCGGTCGGCTCGTCGGCGAAGACGAGATCGGGCGCGGTCGCGAGGGCTCGGGCGATCGCGACGCGCTGCTGCTGGCCGCCGCTGAGTTCGTGCGGACGATGGCGCAGACGCCCGGTGAGCCCGAGGGTGTCGATCAGTCCGTCGATGCGGGCGCGTTCGAGCGCCGAAGGACGGCGGCCGTCGAGGTCGAACGGAAGAAGGATGTTGGCGAGGGCGTCGAGCGTCGGCACGAGGTTGAACGCCTGAAAGACGAAGCCGACGCGGCGCCTGCGCAGCAGGGTCAGTTCGAGGTCGGAGAGACCGGTGATGTCGGTGTCGCCGATCCATGCCGTTCCGGTCGTGGGTGAGTCGAGACCGGCCATCACGTGCATGAGGGTGGACTTTCCTGAGCCGGACGGGCCCATGATCGCCGTGAATTCGCCGCGGCGAATTCCGACGCTCACCCCATCGAGGGCACGCACCGCGCTTTCGCCCGCGCCGAAGGTCTTGGTGAGTTGATGTACGCGGGCTGCGAGCCCGAGTTCTGTCGAGGTGATCTGCATGCTTCGACGCTATGAAGCATCCGGGGTCCGGCGCATCGGCCGAGCGAGGCATCCGTCTACATCGCAAGGATGACGGCAGACAGGTCAGTCAGTGGTGTTGTGGCGTACATCCTGCTCGCGCGAAGGCGCGGGGGCATAGACGCGCAGCGCCCTCGGCACGATGCGGCAAGTGAGGGTGTAGCGGCCGTCCTCGCCCACGGCGGGCCGCCGTTCGAGCTCGCCGTCGTGCGCGTAGAAAGTCGCCTCGCCCGAGCGGGGCTCGACAGAGATCGCGATGTCGGTCGCCGTGATGTGTTCGATGTCGGATGCCGGGGGCAGAAGTCGCAGACCGCGCAAGACGGCCCTCGTCGCCGAACCGAACGACAGGGCGGCCACAGCCTGCACGCGCGAACCGCGGGCGTACAGCACCCGCACGTCGAGCACGTCGTCCGAGAGCGTCTGCCGCTGGAACGTCGTGACCTGGCCGGGGGTGTTGCGTCCCACACTCGCGAAGACCGACCACACACGCGCGCGGCGACCCGCGATCACGATGTCGATCGGCTCGGCTTCGCGCAGGGCACGCCAGGTGGCGACGACTCCGCCGATCCACTTTCCGAGCCTCGCCTTCCGCTTCGTGCGCTCGGCGACGAACTCCGGGTAGATGCCGATGGATGCCGAATTGAGCACAGTCGTCGTGCGTCCGCCAGCGGCCAATTCGCCCACGCTGGCAGCGATGCCCGATCCCGCCTGCAGGGCGTCGATCGCGAGGTCGACCGTCTCGATGCCCGCCGTTCGTGAGAAGTGGTTGAAGGTGCCGCCGGGAAGAGGCATGAGCGGTACGTCGAACTCGAGGGCGAGTTGCGCCATGCGCGAGACCGACCCGTCGCCGCCGTACACGCTGAGGACGCGAGGCGGATCCTCGCCCGCCATGATGTCGCGGACCACGTCGGCCATGCCCTCGTCGGGTTCGAGTTCGCGCACGAGCGCCGACGGCAGGCGCTCGCCGATCGACCGGTGCGGATCGAGGTGGATCACCGCGGTTCCGGCGTCCTTGTTCATCACGATCAGCACGCCGGCGCCGTCGGGTGACGGCCGCAGATCGATCATCTCGACGACCTGTTCGACCTCCGGCGTCGAGCGACGGGCGTCCGAAAGAGGGTTCCGCGTGTTCCGGCGCATCTCCTGAGGGTAGTTCGCTCCGGCCTGATCGCACGTGCCACCGAGACAGTCCCGGTCTTCCGCCGGGTGGCCTCGGGGGTCTATCGTCTCGACCAGCACCGACGGAAGGGGGCTCGCATGACGGCCACACCACTGCCGCACAGCGGCGACGTTCCGACCGCGAAGACCTGCGACGCGAGTGGCATGATCGACATCCATCGCATGTTCCGCCGCAGCTTCGGCGAAGGACCCGCGCTCGTCCGAGGCGTGGCCGCGGGCGATGTCGCTCACGCAGAGGTCGTGGCGGTGCAGCTGTCGACGACCTCGTCGGGGCTGCACGCCCACCACGAGGGCGAAGACGAGCGTCTGTGGGACGCGCTCGAGGATCGAGCACCGAAGTGCGCGGTCCACGTCGCGCGCATGAAAGAGCAGCACGCCGTGATGCTCGTCCACCTCACGGAACTGGATGACGCGTTGCCCGCGTGGCGCACGAACGCATCCGCGCAGGATGCCGCGCCCGTGCTGGCAGCCCTCGACGGCATCAACGCAGCACTCGCGGTGCACCTCCCCGATGAGGAGACGAACATCGTGCCGGTCATGGAGAAGACGATCACTCAGAACGAGATCGACTGGGCCGCCGAGCACGGCCGCCGCTCTGTGCCGAAGGGTCAGACCTGGAACCAGCTGGGCGCGATTCTCGCCGCACAGCCCGACGGCGGAGACGAGTGGATGCACAAGAATCTGCCCACCCCCGTACGGCTGCTCTGGCGCTGGGTGGGGAAGTCGAAGTACGCGAAGCACCGGGCGGCGCTCGAGGGCAGGTGACCTGCTCAGGCGAGCCCGTGGTCAAAGGCGAAGACGACGAGCTGCACGCGATCGCGCAGGCTGAGTTTCGCCAGGATCCGGCTGATGTGGGTCTTCACCGTTGCCTCCGACAGGTACTCACGACCGGCGATCTCGGCGTTCGAGAGTCCGCGCGCGGCCAGCGCGAAGATCTCGCGCTCACGCTCGGTGAGCTGCTGATACTCCACGGGAACAGGGCGGGTGGCAGCATCCGTCACGTGCGCGAAGAGATCTCTGGTGGCGGATGCTGCGATCACCTGCGAACCCGCATGCACCGTGCGGATCGCCGCGAGTAGGAAGTCGGGGTCGGCGTCCTTGAGCAGAAATCCGCTCGCCCCGCCGCGGATCGCACGAGCCGCGGCCTCATCGAGGTCGAACGTCGTGAGCATGACGACCCGCGGTGGAGCGGCGTCGGTGAGCAGTTCGGCCGTCGCTTCGAGGCCATCCATGACGGGCATGCGGATGTCCATCAGCACGACGTCGGGACGTGCGGCGCGCACGACATCGAGCGCCTCGCGGCCGTTGGCAGCCTCACCCACGACCTCGAGGTCGGCCTGCGAGTCGATCATCATGCGGATTCCCGCGCGGAAGAGTGACTGATCATCGACCAGGACAACGCGGATCGGCTTCATGCGGCGCCGCCGACCGGGAGGACTCCGTTTACGACGAATGCTCCGTCGCGGTCGGCGGAGTTGAGCCAGCCTCCGACCAAGCTCGCGCGCTCACCCATGCCGATCATCCCGTGCCCCGTGTCCGTCGGTCGGTGACCGGGCTTCAGCCCGTTGCGCACCTCGAACTCGACCCCGGCCGCGCCGCGCGCGACCGTCGGGAGCCAGGCCAGCCGGACCGCGACCGGAGCGGTCGAGTCACCGTGGCGCAGCGCGTTGGTCAGGGCCTCTTGCACGATGCGGAACAGCGCGAGCTGCACCGCCGCCGGCGGCTCTGCGGGCGGAGCGGGGTCCACATCGACGATCAGGTCCACGCCGGCGACGCGCACTTGGGCGTAGAGCTCGTCGAGATCGGCGAGCGTCGGCTGAGGGCCGTCGGTCTGGCTGTGCCGAAGCTGCGTGAGCAGCAGGCGCACATCGGCGAGCGCGGCACGCGCGGTGGTCGAGATGGTGGCGAGGGCGTCGGTCGCAGCATCCGGATTCGACGCCGCCGCGTAGCGCGCGCCGTCCGCCTGCGCGATCACGACGGTCAGGGAGTGCGCGACCACATCGTGCATGTCGCGGGCGATGCGCACCCGCTCTTGCTCGGCCGTCGCCTCGGCCTCGGCGCGGGCCGCCGCGGCGCGGCTCTCGCGGGCTCGGATCGCGGTGCGCACGAGAGCCCCGACCGTCCACGAGAGGAGGAGCGCGAAACCCGCCGCGACGAGGACGGCCAGCGCGAGCGGGAGGCTGGCCAGCGACAGCCGGCCGCCGGCGAAATCGGGAATGAGAAAGAGGTACGACGTGATGACGACCGCACCGAGGATGCTCGACGCGAACCCTGCCCAGAAGACGAACCTCGAGCCGTACGCGGCCGCGGTGTAGAGCACGGCGAAGATCGCGACGTCGGCGAAGATTGGCGGGCGACCGAAGGTCATCTGCACGATCGCGCCGACCCACGCCAGCGCGAGCGCGAGCCCCGGCGACAGGCGCCGGACCGCCAACGCGATGGCGAGAAGCACACAGGTCAACACGCTGGCGAGGACGCCCGTGGGGCCATCGACGGCTCCGCCCTGCAGCTCCGACCACAGCGCCACGAGCGCGAAGGCGGCCGCCACCGAGACATCGACGACCAGCTGGTACGGCTTCATGGGGCGGAACACGCTCTCACGCTACGTGAGACGCGGATTCACGGCATCCGTCTGCGGATGTATCTGGAGGCGTGAATGTGCGTCCGAATGCAACACCGGGGCTATGGTCGGCTGGGCCAACCATTGACCCACCCGGAGCTCAGGCTTTACTGTCACGTGACAGGCCGAAACCGACCGGAAACGTCGGATCGACATGATCAAGAGGAGGGCTACGGCTCTCGGACGGAGGCACGATGACGACCGTACGCGCGGCAATCACCCAGACCACCTGGACCGGCGACAAAGAGTCGATGCTCGATAAGCACGAGGGTTTCGCGCGGGATGCCGCAGCCCAAGGTGCTCAGGTGGTGTGCTTTCAGGAGCTTTTCTACGGCCCGTACTTCGGCATCACCGAAGATAAGAAGTACTACCGCTACGCGGAACCCGCCGACGGCCCGATCGTGCAGCGATTCGCGGCGCTGGCCGCAGAACTCAACGTCGTGATGATCCTGCCGATCTACGAAGAAGACATCACCGGCGTCTACTACAACACCGCCGTCGTGGTCGATGCCGACGGGACGATCCTCGGCAAGTACCGCAAGCACCACCTCCCCCACCTCGACCGGTTCTGGGAGAAGTTCTACTTCCGCCCCGGCAACCTCGGCTACCCCGTCTTCGACACCGCGGTCGGCAAGATCGGCGTGTACATCTGCTACGACCGGCACTTCCCCGAGGGATGGCGTGAACTCGGCCTGAACGGCGCGCACATGGTGTTCAACCCCAACGCCACCAAGCCCGGCCTCTCGAACCGTCTCTGGGAGGTCGAAGGCCCCTGCGCAGCCGTCGCGAACGGATACTTCGTGCTGCAGCCGAATCGCGTCGGCCGCGAAGACAACGAGTACGGCGAGCTGGCGGTCGACTTCTACGGCACCAGCCAGGTCATCGACCCGCGTGGCAACTTCGTCGGCGAGCGCGGCTCGAGCGAGCACGAAGAAGTCCTGATTCGCGACCTCGACCTGGACATGGTGCAGCAGATGCGCGACGACTGGCAGTTCTACCGGGATCGTCGGCCGGACAGCTACACGATGATTTCGAAGCCGTGAGGACCTGAACCATGACCACGACACTCATCACCGGCGGAACGGTCGTCTCGGCGACCGGGCGCGGCAAGGCCGACGTCCTCATCGACGATGAGACGATCGTCGCCGTTCTGCAGCCAGGGTCTGAACTTCTCGGGACGGATGTCGCGGCATCCGTCGACCGTGTGATCGACGCGACCGGAAAGTACGTGATTCCCGGCGGGATCGACGCGCACACCCACATGCAGCTGCCGTTCGGCGGCACGTCGGCAAGCGACACGTTCGAAACCGGAACGCGGGCTGCGGCATGGGGCGGCACGACGACGATCATCGACTTCGCCGTGCAGACGTACGGCGGCGACGTGTTCGAGGGCCTCGGCAAGTGGCACGACCTCGCCGCGGGCAACTGCGCGATTGACTACGGCTTTCACCAGATCATCGGCGGCATCGACGAGGCCTCGCTCGCGGCGATGCCGAAGCTGATCGATGAGGGCATCTCGAGCTTCAAGCTGTTCATGGCCTACCCCGGTGTCTTCTACTCGGACGACGCTCAGATTCTCAGGGCCATGCAGGTCAGCCGCGACACGGGGCTGCTCACGATGATGCACGCCGAGAACGGCCCTGCGATCGACGTGCTCGCCGCACAGCTGGTCGAACAGGGCAAGACCGACCCGTTCTACCACGGCATCGCCCGGGCCTGGCAGATGGAAGAAGAGGCGACGCACCGAGCGATCATGCTCGCGAACCTCACCGGCGCTCCGCTGTACGTCGTGCATGTGAGTGCGAAACAGGCCGTGAAGCAACTCGCCTGGGCCCGCGACAAGGGTCAGAACGTCTTCGGTGAGACCTGCCCTCAGTACCTGTACCTGTCGCTCGAAGAGCAACTCGGAGCGAAGAGCGACGAGTGGGGCGCGTTCGAGGGCGCGAAGTGGGTGTGCTCCACGCCGATTCGCTCCCGCGAAGACGGCCACCAGGACTACATGTGGCAGGCATTGCGCACGAACGACCTGCAGATGGTCTCGACCGACCACTGCCCGTTCTGCATGAAGGATCAGAAAGAGTTGGGCCTCGGCGACTTCCGCAAGATTCCGAACGGCATCGGCTCGGTAGAGCACCGGATGGACCTGATGTACCAGGGCGTCGTGACGGGCAAGCTGACCCTCGAGCGGTGGGTCGAGCTCACCTCGACCACACCGGCCCGAATGTTCGGGCTCTACGGCCGCAAGGGTGTGATCCAGCCGGGCGCCGACGGTGACGTCGTCATCTACGACCCGAACGGTCACACGTCGATCGGCGTCAACAACACGCACCACATGAACATGGATCACTCCGCGTGGGAGGGCTACGAGATCGACGGGCACGTCGACACCGTGCTTTCACGCGGCAAGGTCATCGTCGACGGCGGCCAGTACCTCGGATCGAAGGGCGACGGGCGCTACCTCAAGCGCGGTCTGTCGCAGTACCTGACATGAGGGGCATCTGATGGACTTCGGAGTCGTTCTCCAGACCAACCCGCCCGCCGCACGCACCGTGCAGTTGGCGAAACTCGCCGAGGCGCACGGCTTCAGCCACGTGTGGACCTTCGATTCGCACCTGTTGTGGCAAGAGCCGTATGTGATCCACTCGGCGATTCTCGCCGAGACGAAGAAGATCGTCGTCGGGCCTTTTGTGACGAACCCCGCGACGCGGGATTGGACGGTGACAGCATCCGTCTTCGCCACTCTCAACGAGATGTACGGCAACCGCACGATCTGCGGCATCGGCCGCGGAGACTCGGCCGTGCGGGTGACCAACGGCAAGCCCGTGAGCATGAGCGAGCTGCGCGAGTCGATCCATGTGATCCGCGAGCTCGCGAACTCGCGGCCGGTCGAGTACCACGGGGCGACGCTGCAATTTCCTTGGAGCCGGGGTTCCGAGCTCGATGTCTGGGTCGCCGCGTACGGTCCGCTCGCATTGAAGCTCACCGGCGAGGTGGGTGACGGGTTCATCCTGCAGCTGGCAGACCTCGACATCGCCGCGTGGATGATCAAGACGGTACGGGATGCTGCGGCAAACGTCGGCCGTGACCCCGACTCGATCGCCTTCTGCGTCGCGGCCCCGATGTACATCGGCACCGATAGCGAGCACATGCGCGACCAGTGCCGCTGGTTCGGCGGAATGGTCGGCAATCACGTGGCCGACATCGTGGCGAAGTACGGCACGGACGGCTCGGTGCCGAAGGCGCTGACCGACTACATCGCGGGGCGCCAGGGCTACGACTACAACTCGCACGGCAAGGCCGGCAACGACCACGTTGACTTCGTGCCGGATGAGATCGTCGACCGGTTCTGCATTCTCGGGACCGCCGAAGAGCACATCGAGAAGCTCAAGAAACTGAAAGACATCGGGGTCACCCAGTTCGCCGGTTACCTCCAGCACGACAACAAAGAAGAGACGATGCGCGTCTACGGCGAGACCGTGATCCCGGCGCTGGCAGAACACGTGACGGCCAAGGCGTGACGCTCACCCCCGACCCCGCCGCGGCCGCACCTCTCACTGAGCCCGCGAGAACCCAGTCCGCCGACGAGAACCCCGACGTAGCCAGTGTTCTCGTCGGGGGGATGGGTTCTCGCGGTCAAAAGCGTGGCGGCCAGAGCGCGGGCGGGGGTACGTCGGCGGCGATGTGGGGTGTGCTCGGGGTCGTAGCCATCATCGTGCTCTGGGAGCTGTACAAGTTTCTCGGACCGGCCGAAGGCGTGACGATCGGCGCGGTCGAGGGCGAATCCGGGTCGGGCGTGATGATCCTGCCTCGCACGCACGACCGCGCGATGCCCCACGTGTGGGACATGGTCGCGCGACTCTTTCAACCGACAAGCGGCGGCGACACCCCGCCACTGTTCGTCTCGGTCATCTCTGCAGCCCTCATCACCCTGGGCATCGCGGCGGTCGGATGGTTCATCGGAGTCACCGTCGGGGCGATCCTCGGTCTGCTGATGCAGCGGTGGAAGCTCGTCGAATGGGGGCTCCTCCCCTGGATCGTCGTCAGCCAGATCGTTCCGCTCATCGCCTTCGCGCCGGTGGTGAACGCGCTCGGCAATCAGATCGATCGTGGCGGGACGCCCTGGCCGCAGTGGCTCTCGGTCGCGGTCATCGCGTCGTACCTCGCGTTCTTCCCGGTGGCCATCGGCGTGCTCAAGGGCCTCGCCGCCCCCGACCAGATCCACCTCGACCTCATGCGCACGTATGCGGCGGGGTACTGGCCGACGCTCCTGCGGCTTCGACTCCCGGCATCCGTTCCCTATCTCTTGCCCGCGCTCCGGCTCGCCGCCGCGAACGCCGTGCTCGGCGCGGTCGTGGCCGAGGTCTCGATCGGTATGCGCGGAGGAATCGGCCGGATGCTGATTCAGCTCGCCGGCCAGGCTTCGAGCGACCCCGCCGCACCGTGGGGTCCGACCTTCGGGTCGATCGCCCTCGGACTCATCGCCGCCGCCTCTGTCGCCCTGCTCGGGCTCGGGCTGCGCAACTACCGCAGAGGAGAAGCCGTCGCATGACCGCTCCACAGATCGACACAACGGCCACCCCTGCGGACGTGGCCGTCTCTGCGGCGGGCGTCGGCAAGGTCTTCCCGGCGAAGGGCGCCGATGTCATTGCGCTCACCGAGGTCGATCTCACGGTCGGTGCGGGCGAGTTCGTCTCGCTGATCGGACCGTCGGGCTGCGGCAAGTCGACGCTCCTTCGGCTGATCGCCGACCTTGATCAGGCCACGAGCGGAGCGCTGTCGATCTTCGGCAAGCCCGCGCGCGCGGCGCGCCTCGACCAGGACTACGGCATCGCGTTCCAGCAGGCGGGCCTCCTGCCGTGGCGCACGGTCGCGGCGAACATCTCGCTCCCGCTCGAACTGAACGGCACCTCGCGCGCGGCACGCAACGCTCGGGTGGCGGAGCTCGCCGAACTCGTCGGACTCACCGATTTCATCGACCGCTACCCCGACCAGCTCTCGGGCGGAATGCAGCAGCGCGTCGCGATCGCACGGGCTCTGGCGACGAGCCCGAAGCTGCTCCTCATGGACGAGCCCTTCGGCGCGCTCGACGAAATGACCCGCGAGTACCTGCAGTCCGAGCTCACGCGCATCGCGGGCGAGACGGGCGCTGCCGTGGTCTTCGTCACCCACTCCATCCCCGAGGCGGTGTTCCTCTCTGACCGCGTCGTCGTGATGAGCCCGCGCCCCGGTCGCATCACCGACGTCATCGAGACGGCTCTGGGCGATGAGCGCGGCGAAGCTCTGCGCGAAGCGCCCGAGTACTTCGACCGGGTCACCGCTGTCCGCGAAGCGCTGCACGGCACGCGCATCGAGAGGGCGAACGAGCGATGACCCTCCCGCAGACGAAGATTCCGGATGCCTCGGCCCGAGGCATCCGTCCTCGCACATCGTCGCCGCGGGCGCTGCCCGAATGGCTGCGCTTCGTCGCCCCGGTCGTTGTCGGCGTCGCGATCCTGGCGGTGTGGGCGATCTACGTCGCCTCGGGCGCCGCACCGCGGATGCTCCCCGGACCCGTCGCCATCGCCGAGGAGTTCGTCCTGCGATGGGACATCATCTGGGAAGACATGATGATCACGGCGACCAACGCACTCGTCGGACTCATCTTCGGCTCACTGCTCGCCATTCTTCTCGCGGGCCTCGCGGCCGCGGCACGACCAATCGACGGGATGCTGGCACCCCTGATCGCTGCTCTCGCCGTGATCCCGATCGTAGCGATCACCCCGATCCTCAACACGATGTTCGGCGCGTCCAGTCAGTTCGGCAGGCAGGCCGTCGCCATGATCGCGGCGTTCATCCCGGTCTTCATCAATGTGCTGCGGGGTCTGCGTCAAACCCGAGCCGTGCACCGAGACGTCCTCCGCGCGTCGGCCGCGACATCCGGCCAGACCTTCCGTTACCTGACGATGCCCACCGCGCTGCCATACCTGATGACCGGCCTGCGGATCGCGAGCTCGCTCGCGGTGATCGCGGCCCTCGTCGCGGAGTACTTCGGCGGGCCCGCCGACGGCATCGGCACCGCGATCGCCACCTACGCCAAATCCGGACGCGCCGAACTCGCCTGGGCGTATGTCTTCGGCGGAATACTCATCGGCCTCGTGTTCTACCTCGTCACCTCGCTCCTCGAGCGCCTCGCGACGAGGGGAAGGCCGGTCTGACCGGCACCTGCGCGCCTCTATAGACACCCGAACAAGCACCACCCACCGAAAGGAACAGCAGCATGAGATACAGCACCAGACGCGGACTCACTCTCGCGTCCACCGCGGCGATCGCCGCCCTCGCGCTCGCGGCATGCTCGTCGCCCGCGCCCGAGGCCTCCGCAGACCCCGCCGAATCCGGCGACTTCGAGCCGCTCACCGAGATCAGCCTGCAGCTGCAGTGGTTGCCGCAGGCCCAGTTCGCCGGGTACTACGTGGCGCTGGACCAGGGCTACTTCGAAGAGGAAGGCTTCGACGACGTCGAGATCATCCCGTCCGGCGGCGACATCGTGCCGCAGGATGCGCTGGTCGCCGGGGACGTCGACTTCGCCATCGCCTGGGTTCCGAAGGTGCTCGGCACGATGGAGGGCACCGGCGTCGAGCTCACCGATATCGCGCAGGTGTACCAGAAGTCGGGCACCCTGCAGGTCTCGTGGGCCGGTGACGGCATCGAGTCGGTCGCCGACTTCGAGGGCAAGCGCATCGGTTCGTGGGGCTTCGGCAACGAGTGGGAGATCTTCGCCGCCATGGCGGACGAAGGCCTTGACTCGTCGAGCGTCTCGATCACCACTCAGGACTTCAGCATGAACGCCCTGCTCGACCGTGACGTCGACGCCGCCCAGGCGATGACCTACAACGAGTGGGCGCAGATTCTCGAGGTCGTCAACCCCGAGACCGGCGAGCTGTACCAGCCCGAAGACTTCGACGTCATCTCGTACGAAGACACCGCGGGCGCAATGCTCCAGGACGCTATCTGGGCCGACACCGCCCGGCTCGCCGACGACCCGGCCTACGCCGATGCCGCAGTGCGCTTCCTCAAGGCCATCACCAAGGGCTGGGTCTTCTCGCGCGACAACCCCGAAGAGGCAGCCGCCATCGTCTATGACGCCGCGATCAACGCCGAAGCTGCCTTCCCGGTCGGTCCGGTGCACCAGCTATGGCAGATGAACGAGGTCAACAAGCTCATCTGGGCCGGTGGCGACTTCGGTCTCATCGAGCAGGCCGCGTGGGACCAGACGGTCACGGCGGCCCTGTCTTCGCTCAACCAGGACGGCCTCGAGCTGATCACGACAGAGCCCGCAGCATCCGCCTTCTCGAACGAATACATCGAGCAGGCACTCGCGGAACTCGCCGATGAGGGTGTCGAAGTCGGCGGCGAATACACGCCGATCGACGTCGTCCTCACAGAGGGCGGTCAATAAGCACCGGGCGATCAGTAACCCGGCAGATCGTCGGGCGGATGGGGCATCTTGCGATGCTCCGTCCGCCCGACGTCTCTGTTTTGGGCGATACCCGCGATCTACGATGAAAAGGACGAGCGCCGACGCTGGTCCCGGGACCCCCCGAGGGCGGAGTGGCGCAGAGACGCCCGCCCACGAGGCCGGTGTAAAGCGAAGGGCAGATGACATGACCGAGATTCTCGACCACTGGGTAGGCGGAACGACCTGGGCAGGAACGTCCGAACGCACCTCTCCCGTCTTCAACCCGGCGCTGGGCACCGTGCAGAAAGAGGTGCGGCTCGCGTCGACGGCGGATGTCGCAGCCGCAGTCGATGTCGCCTCTGACGCGCTCGTGGCCTGGCGCGATTCCTCGATCTCCAAGCGCACCGCAGTCATGTTCGCGTTCCGCGAACTGCTGAACGCGCGCAAGCAGGAACTCGCCGAGATCCTCACCTCCGAGCACGGCAAGGTGATCTCCGACGCCCTCGGCGAGATCGCCCGCGGCATGGAGGTCGTCGAATTCGCGTGCGGCCTCGGTCACCTCACCAAGGGTGCGTACTCCGAGAACGTCTCGACCGGCATCGATGTCTACTCGCTCAAGCAGCCCGTCGGCGTCGTGGGCATCATCAGCCCCTTCAACTTCCCCGCGATGGTTCCGCTGTGGTTCTTCTCCATCGCGATCGCGGCCGGCAACGCCGTGATCCTCAAGCCGTCGGAGAAGGACCCGACCGCCGCGAACTGGATGGCCGCACTGATGAAGGAGGCAGGCCTTCCCGATGGCGTGCTCAACGTCGTGCACGGCGACAAGGAATCCGTCGACGCACTGCTTCAGCACCCCGACGTCCGGGCGATCTCGTTCGTCGGCTCGACGCCGATCGCCAAGTACGTGTACGAGACCGCGACATCGCACGGCAAGCGCGTGCAGGCTCTCGGCGGCGCGAAGAACCACATGCTGGTGCTTCCGGATGCTGATCTCGATCTCGCTGCGGACGCCGCCGTCAACGCGGGCTTCGGCTCAGCGGGCGAGCGCTGCATGGCGATCTCGGTGGTCCTCGCGGTCGACTCCGTCGCCGACACTCTGGTCGAGAAGGTCTCCGAGCGCATGGCGACCCTCCGCACCGGTGACGGCACACGCGGCTGCGACATGGGCCCGCTCATCACGAAGGTGCACCGCGACAAGGTTGCGTCGTACCTCGACGTTGCAGCATCCGACGGCGCAACGGTCGTGGTCGACGGCCGCGACGTCGAGGTCGACGGCGACCCCAACGGGTTCTGGCTCGGCCCGACGCTGATCGACGACGTGCCGGTGACCTCGAGCGTCTACACCGACGAGATCTTCGGCCCGGTGCTCTCCATCGTGCGCATCGAAGGGTACGAGCAGGGCCTCGACATCATCAACTCGAGCCTGTACGGCAACGGCACCGCGATCTTCACGAACGACGGCGGCGCCGCACGGCGGTTCCAGCACGAGGTGCAGGTCGGCATGATCGGCATCAACGTGCCGATCCCCGTACCGGTCGCGTACCACTCGTTCGGAGGGTGGAAGGCTTCACTCTTCGGCGACGCCAAGGCTTACGGCCCGCACGGGTTCGACTTCTTCACCGCCGAGAAGGCCGTCACCTCGCGGTGGCTCGACCCCTCACACGGCGGGCTGAACCTGGGCTTCCCCCAGCACGACTAGCCCGGCGAGGGTCTTCGCTGGGCCGAGCCCACACATGTGGGCGTGAAACCACTCTGACTCGACACCAGAGTGTGGGTTCATGCGCGGATGTGTGGGTTCACCTGTGAGTTGCTGATCCTTGACCTCGGTCAGGGGACGAGCGTGCTCTCGCGCGCGGACACCGCTGCTGCACGGTGCCGTCGAGCGTGCCGAATGTGCTGGGTGACGCTCAGTGCGACGGTCAGCGCGAGCAGTGTATAGAGGATGATCGGGACCGGCCCTGCGACCAGAATCGACGGGTCACCCTCCGAGACCGCGAGCGCGCGACGCAGTTGCGTCTCGGCGACGGGACCGAGGATCGCCGCGATCAGCACCGGCGCCAAGGGAATCGAGAAGTGGCGCATCGCGAACCCGAGAATGCCGATCCCGAGCGCCATCCAGAGGTCGACCACGCGCGAGGCGATGGCGTAGACGCCGAGCATGGCGACGACGGTGATACCGGCGTAGAGGTAGTGGCGGGGCACGAGCAGGAGCTTGGCCCAGACGCTGGCGAACGGGAGGTTGATGATCAGCAGGATCACGAGCCCGATGAAGAAGCTCGCCATCAGAGGCCAGACGAGATCGGCGCTGCGTTCGAACAGGAGGGGCCCTGGCTGCATGCCGTACTGCTGGAAAGCGGCGATCATCATTGCGGCCGTCGCCGAGGTCGGAAGCCCCAGGGCAAGGAGAGCACCCATCGCGGTGCCCGCGGTGGCGTTGCCCGCGGCCTCGGGCCCTGCGACTCCTTGAATCGCGCCTCGGCTGCCGAAGTCGGGATCGCGACGGCGCTTGGCGAGCCGCTTCTCGGTGCCGTACGCCAGGAAGGTCGGCACTTCGGACCCACCGACCGGAATCGCGCCGAACGGAATGCCGTACGCAGTTCCGCGGAGGAACGCCGGCAGTGCCTTGCGCCAATCAGCGCGTGTCAGGTACGGCGAGCCCTGGTGATTGAGGGGCCGCACTCGAGCATCGACGCGACGAGCGTGCGAGGCCACGTGCAGCACCTCCCCGACCGCGAGCAGCCCGACGGTGATGACGATGATCGAGATGCCGTCGAACAGGATCGGCGACCCGAGCGTGAACCGTTCGGCGCCGCTCATACCGTCGATGCCGACGAGGGCGAGCGCGAACCCGAGACCGAGCGCGACGAGGCCGCGCACAATGGAATCGGCCACAACGGCCGAGATCGCAACGAAGGCGAATACGGCGAGTGCGAAGTACTCGGCCGGGCCGAAGACCTTGGCAAGCTCCACGATGTACGGCGAGAAGAACACCACGAGGATGCAGGCGATCGTCCCGCCGATGAAGGCGCCGATCGCCGAGGTTCCCAGCGCTTTGGCTGCGCGACCGTCCTTGGCCATTCGATGACCCTCGAAGGTCGTGGCGATCGCCGAAGAGTTTCCCGGGGTATTCAGGAGAATGCCTGAGGTGGAGTCCCCGAAGAGCCCGCCGAAGTAGATGCTCGCGAACATGATGAACGCACCGGTCGGGTCAAGGCTGAAGGTCACCGGCAGAAGCAGGGCCACAGCCATCGCGGAACCCAGACCGGGCAAGACGCCGACCGCGGTGCCCAGGACCGCCCCGATCACGAGGAACAGCAGGTTCGAGGGGGTGAACGCGACCGCGAACCCCTCCATCAGGTTGCTCAGCTGATCCATGAGAAGACTCCTTCGAGGATGCCGGCGGGCAGGGTCAGTCCGAGACCTGCCGAGAAGGCGAGTTGGACGAGGGATGCCGTGAGCACAGCCACAGCGATGTCGAAGAGGGGACGCTTGCTGCCGAACGCCCAGGAGATGACCCAGAACAGGGCAGCAGAGGAAAGAAGCCATCCGAGGAAGGGAAGAACGAGGATGAAGAGAGCCAGTGTGCCCACGACGATTCCGAGCGTCTTCCAGTCGATCGGTGCGGCGTTGCGGTCCTCTTCGGCGATGACGATGTCTTCGGGAGATACGACCCGAATCTCTGAGGTCTGGTCGAGCCCCCCGAGGTCTTCGAGCATTTCGTTGGACACCTCGGTGGGGTCATCGACGACGTGTGCGCGTTTCGGCTTGCGGATCACATCGATACCCAACGCGATGCCGACGGCATAGAGGAAGACGGTCACGATTGCCGGGAAGAACTGTGGCCCGGGAGCGGCGACGCCGTCCGGCACCTCCATCTGCACGGTCCCGATCGCCAGCAGGGTGGCCAAGATCAACACACCTGCGACCATGATCAATTCGCTGCGGCCGGTGTACCAGCGCGGTGTGAGCTGCGCGCGCAGCGCCCCCGTGGTCGGCGGATCGGTGAGAGTCATAGTCCCAGCTCCTTCACGATGGCTGCGGTGCGTTCAGTTTCGGAGGCGATGAAGTCGGCGAACTCTTCGCCCACCATGAAGCTGTCGACCCAGTTGTTGCGGTCAAGGGTGTCGGCCCAGTCCTCGGTGTCGCGCAATTCGCTCACCATCGCCACCAGCTCGTCGCGCACGTCGTCCGAGATTCCAGGGGGCGCGACGTAGCCGCGCCAGTTCGACATCGACACCTCCACACCCTGCTCCCGGAACGTCGACACCTCGATGCCGTCGACCGGATCGTGGGCTGACACCGCGAGCGCCTTGAGGTTGCCGGAGTCGATCTGGTCGCGGAACTCGTTGTAGCCCGAGAGTCCCGCCTGGGCAGTGCTCGAGAGGATCGAGGTCACGACCTCTCCGCCGCCCGGGTACGCGATGTAGTTGACTTCGCGCGGGTCGACGCCCACGGCCTGAGCGAGAAGTCCGGCAAGCAGGTGATCGATGCCACCGAGCGAGCCGCCAGCGATTGCGGTGCCACCCGGGTCGGCGGCGAGAGCGGCCGTGAAGTCCTGGAGCGTGTCAAAAGGCGAGTCCGCGGGGACGACGAGAACGTTGAAGTCATCTGCCAGTCGCGCGATGGGCACGGTGTCGTCGAGGGTGACGGCGGAGTCGTTCAGCAGGATACCGCCCAGCATCACTCCGCCGGTGACCATCATCAGGTCATGTCGATCGCCCATTTCGACGACTTGACCGAGCCCGATCGTGCCGGAGGCACCGGGCACATTCACGACTTGAACACCACCGGCGATCCCGTTGGCGCGCATCGCCTGCTGAGCTTCGCGAGCGAACGCGTCCCAGCCGCCGCCGGGAGCCGCGGGCGCGACGAGCGTGAGCTTCGTGCGCGGACTCTGCGCCCCTCCACTGGCGCTGGCGTTGGCGGCAGCCGCGACGAACGCTATCGCTGCGACGATGCTGACTGCTATCGCCGTGACTTTTCGACGCTTCATGGTCTCCTCCTGGCGGACTCCGTTGTGGCCCTGGATGTGGGAAGTAGGATGACACCCCAGAGCTACGGACGACCGTCTGAGCGGGATTGCGCTCTTTGATTCACATGGCGGGTGGAGGTGCAACGATGCGCATGCGACGGGTACCCACCAGCCGCACTCGTCGTTTGGCGATCCTGGTCATGCAGTGCGTCGTTGTCTTGGCGTGCGTCGCGGTGACCGGCGGAATCGCCACGCTGGTGCAAGAGCGCAGCATCCGGACCGCGACCGAAGAGCGCGTCTTGGATGTCGCGCAGAGCTTGGCCGAACTCAGCCAGGTGCAGACGGCGGTCACCGGCGATCGCGCGATGGCCACGGCCGAACTGCAACCGGTGGCTGACCTCATCGAGGCGGCATCCGGTGTCGACTACGTCGTGATCACGGATGCCGCGGGCATAAGAGTCACGCACCCCACACCGTCTGAGCGTGGCCTGCCGGTTTCGACCGACCTGGGCTCGGTGCTCGACGGCGAGACATTTCTCGGGACGGAGTCGGGAACGATCGGCCCTACCCTCCGCGCCAAAGTGCCGATCATCGTCGACGGCGAGATCGTCGGCGCCACCTCGGTGGGAATCCTCGAGAGCACCATCGCTGCCGACTTCGACGAAGCTGTCGCCAGCCTCGTCCCCTGGATGCTCGGGGCAGTCCTCCTCGGTTGTCTCGCCAGTGCCCTCCTCACGAGTGTGCTCAACCGACGCCTGCGGCGGCTCGAAGTCGACGCCCTCGAACTCGACACCCAGCGGCGCATCGCCGCGGCGCTCCGCGATCAGACGCACGAGTTTCGCACGCGCATGCACGTGGTGCACGGTCTGATCGCCCGCGACGAGAACGCCGAAGCGCTCACTTATATTCGTGGAGTGGTTCCCGTCTCGGACGGCCCCGGAGCCGGGGCTGACATCGACGACCCGACGCTGCGCGCCCTGCTGGCCGCTCTGTCGGCCGACCTCGACGCACTCGGCGCGGCACTCACCGTCGACGAGTTGAGCACGGTCGAGAGAGGGTCTGTGCACGATGATGACCTGGTCGTGGTCTCGAACCTCTGCCGCAACGCCGGCGAGGCGGGCGCGCGAGCCGTCGGAGTGATGGTGCGCTCTGATCACGAGAATGTCGTCGTCGTCGTCGAGGATGACGGTCCGGGAATCCTGCCCGCCGACGTCGCGCGGGTCTTCGAGCGCGGTGTAACGAGTAAGAGCGACGAGTCCGGCACCGGCCGCGGCGTGGGGCTGGATGTGGTTCGGCGGATCGTCAATCGGCGCAAGGGCACGGTCGAGGTCGGCCGCTCAGCATCAGGTGGTGCCCGCTTCATCGTCGACATGCCGGCGGCCAGCGCGACGCGGGTGCAGCGATGACTGCTGTGAGCGCCGACCTTATCCGCACCCTTGTCGTCGACGACGATGAGTCAGTCCGGCGGCTACACGAGGCGTACCTGGTGGACGTCCCGGGGTTCGTCGTGGTCGGCTCGATCGGCCACGGTGCGGGTGCTGCCGAGATCGCCGGACGGTCAGACATCGACCTCGTGCTGTTGGACATGAACCTGCCCGATTTCAGCGGCATCGAAGTATTGCACCGCATTCGCGCCGCCCGCGGAAGCGCCGTCGACGTGCTCGTGATCAGCTCAGCGCGCGATCGGGTGACCGTCCGGCAGGCACTCTCGGCGCGTATCGTCGGCTACCTCGTCAAGCCGTTCACCCAGGAGGCTTTCACGGGGCGGCTCACGCAGTACCGCGATGCGCGTGCCGCCGCACACGCCGAAGCCGACCTCCCCCTCGGGCAGGGAGAGATTGACCGGATGCTGCAGCCGAGCGCACCCGCATCCCCCGCGGCACCACCCCCCGTTTCGCTGGCCAAGGGCTTGAGCGCCTCGACCCTGGATCTCGTGCGCGCCCAGCTCGACCCGGTACGAGCGACCACGGCCGCCGAGATCGCCGACGCCGTGGGTACCTCTCGCGCGACGGCGCGCCGCTATCTCGACCATCTGCAGAGGACAGGTGAAGTCGACGTCGCTCACCGCTACGGGCAGCGCGGCCGCCCTGAGCTGCTCTACCGGTTCAGCCCGTCGGTGTAGCACTTCAGCCTGGCGCCGACCCGGGTGCAAGGGCCATCGGACGGTTCTCGTAGAACGTCTGCAGGACGACAGTGGTGCGCGTCGACACGGAGGCTGCAAGCCGGATGTCGCGGATCAACGCTTCGAGATCGCGCGGTGTCGCCACCCGCACGAAAAGAATGTAGGCCGCGTCGCCCGCGATCGAATGGCACGCCTCGATCGCGTCGAGGTGCTCGAGCAACTCGGGGGCGACGTCGGGCTGACGCGGGTCGAGCGGTGTGATCTCGATGAACGCTGACAGTGTTCTGCCGACTGCTTGTGGGTCGATGATCGCGCGGTAGCCGGTGATGACGCCGGTACTCTCGAGCCGGCGTAGCCGTGCCTGAACCGCTGAGACACCGAGTCCGACGCGTTCGGAGAGTTGAGCGAGCGTCGCGCGCGGATCACGCGAGACCTCGGCAACGATCGACAAGTCGACAGAATCATCCATACATGGAAGAATATCGGTTGATCCGGCAATTCGCCGGAATGTTTCCGTCTCATCCTCAGGATCGGAGGTTCTCATGCTCAACACTCCTCTCGCAAACGCGCAGGTCATCGTCGGCGAACCCGAGGTCGTAGAGGACACCCGCGTCGAGACCGTCGAAGACTCTGAGGCATGGCTGAGCCTGAAGGCCGCCGCCACGGCGATGCAGAGCCTCCAGGTCAAGGACGGCTCGGTGCCCGAGGCATCCGACCACGACACCGCCCGTTCGCACGTCGCGACCATCATCGAGGGCGTCCGCGAGCTGGCTCCCGTCTTTCCGCACGACGCCGAGTACTTGACGGCCCTCGTCGCCGACTTCGAGAAGTGGCAGGCGGACGGCTTCGGCGTGCCCGACTTCCTCGACTCTCTCGTCGCCTTCCAGCCGCAGCTGAACCGGGTCGACGGCATGCGTCATCTCGTGGTGTTTCCGATGTACACGCAGAACGGCTCGAGCAACCGCTTCGTCGAGGCGCTCCTGGTCGAGGTGATCTGGCCCGAGTTCATCGCCGAGCTCGAGACCCAGTACACGAACAAGCTGTTCCTGTCGCTGCGCCTGGTGGACTTCACGCCCGGCTACGACACGAACTCAGCCGTGCTCTTTCCTGAGACCGTCGCGATGCGCGAGATCCCGACGTTCACGTGGGGGGCGATCTTCCAGGACCGTGAGGCCGCGCGCTACCGCCGGGTCGTGCGGGCTGCCGCCGAGATCACCAAACTCCAGCTTCCTGAGTGGGCAGCCGAGATGCTCGATGATCAAGAGCTGACCGAGAAGACGTTCGTGATGTGGGACATCATTCACGACCGCACCCACATGCGCGGCGACCTTCCGTTCGACCCGTTCATGATCAAACAGCGCATGCCCTACTTCTTGTACTCGCTCGAAGAGTTGCGCTGCGACCTGACCGCGTTCCGCGAGTGCGTGGCAATTGAGCGCGACCTGATGGAGCCGTTCGCGATCGGTCAACCGATCGATGCGATCCAGTCCGAGACGCTCAAACAGGCGCAGCTCGTACAGTTCGCGGTCATCTTCGACCGGATCTTCCGCTTCGCGATCACCGGAACCCGCGTGCGCAACTACGACGCCGTCGGCGGTCAGTTGCTGTTCGCGTGGCTGCACCAGCGCGGCGTGCTGCACTGGACCGACACCGCGCTCACCTTCGACTGGCCGAACGTTCCGGCGGCGGTTGTCGAGCTCAGCGATGCGATCGACGAGCTCTACTGGCGCTCGATCGACCGCCCGAAGGTCGCGCACTGGCTCGCCGCGTATGAGCTCGTGCGCTCGACGCTGACGCCGAACCCGGCGTCGCAATGGGCGCGGGGTCTGCCCGATGAGATACTCGCCGGGATCCCGAAGGGGTATACCGATCAGGTGATGGACGACGAGTTCCCCCTGTCGATGTTCTTCGAGGCGCTCGAGAAGAAGATGCGTCCGGTGATCGAGTCGACCGCGGGTATTCGGGCGACGGATGCCTGAGCCCGTTGCTGGTCGCACGGTTGCTGGTCGTACCGTCCTGATCGCCGGCGCCACCAGCGCCGCGGGCCATACCGCGGCGCGCACGTTCGCACTCGCCGGAGCCCGCGTCGTCGCCGTCGGCCGTGACCCCGAACGCCTGGCCGCTCTCAGCGAGTGGGCAATGGGGATATCCGGCGACCTCACGGACGAAGCATCCGTCGCCCGCATTGCCGACGAGGTTCACTCAGCCGCTGGCCCGGTCGATGGAGTGCTTCACCTCGTCGGCGGCTGGCGCGGCGGCGGCGGACTCGCCGGGCAGAGCGAGGCAGACTACCGCTTTCTCGAGCAGTCCTTCACCGCGCTGCGGCTGGTTTCGCGCGCCTTCGACCGTGACCTTCGGGCGTCGGATGCAGGGCGCCTTGCGATCGTCTCGTCCACAGCGGTCGCCCGCCCCTTGGCCGGGGCCGCCAACTACGCCGCGGTGAAGGCCGCGAGCGAAGCGTGGACACGTGCGGTCGCACAGGGCTTCGCCAAGAGCGCTCGGGACGCGGGCGAACCGCTGCGCGCAGCATCCGTCATCTATCGCGTGAAAGCGTTGGACGGGCTCGAACAGACCCTCGCCGACGCGTACGCGGGGCTCTGGGGTCAAGATGCGGCCGAAATCAACGACACCGCGATCACACTGAGCGGCGCGTGACTCCTGCACGATGATCGGCCCTTAGTCAAGGGGGTACGGCCGTTCTTCCGGGCGATTACGCTTCGCGTATGACCTCCCCGACCGGAGCCGCACGCGCGGCTCAAGACTCCACTGCCTTCCGCGTGACCGCACGGGTCGGCTACGTCGTGCTCGGCATCCTGCACATACTCATCGGTGCGATCGCGATCTCGATCGCCACCGGCGGCGGCGGCGACGCCGACCAGGGTGGTGCGCTCGCTGCGATCGAGCAAACGCCGGCCGGAGTGTTCCTGCTCTGGGCGATCGTGGTGGGTCTTGCGGCCCTGGCGATCTGGCAGATCGCCGAGGTCTTTCTCGAGCGCGACCCCGACACCAAGAAGAAGTGGGGTCACCGCCTCAAGTACGCCGGCACCGCGGCGGCATACATCGCGATCGCCGTCACCGCGCTCGTCTACGCCCTGGGTGGCCGCTCCGACTCGGCCGAGTCGTCACAGTCGTTCAGTGCCCAGCTTCTCGCGACTCCCGGCGGGGTCATCCTGCTCGTGCTCGTCGGGCTCATCGTCGCCGGAATCGGCATTGCGTTCATCGTGCGCGGAATCACGAAGGCGTTCGAGAAGAACCTCGACCTGCCCGAGGGCAAGGCGCGCCAGGGCATTCTGACGTTCGGCCTGATCGGTTACATCGCCAAGGGCGTCGCTATCGGCGTCGCCGGAGTTCTGTTCATCGTGGCCGCGTTCACGAGCGACCCTGAAAGCGCCGGCGGATTGGATGCTGCTCTCCGCGCGCTCGCCGATCTCCCCTTCGGCCCGATCATTCTCTGGATCGTCGGCGCCGGCCTGATCATTTACGGCCTGTTCTGTTTCGCCCGCGCGCGCTACGCAAAGATGTGACCATGCCCGAGATTCTCAGTACCGATGGCGTCCGCCTGAACTATCTCGAGTCAGGCGACCCTGCGGGCCGACCGGTGATCCTCGTCGCGGGCTTCAAAGCTCCGGCGACCTCCTGGAAGCCGCAGCTCGGCGCACTGGAGAAAGCCGGGTACCGGGTCATCGCGCTCGATCGCCGCGGTCACGGCGCCTCAGAGGTCGGGCGCGATGGTGCGCACGACATGGACCGCCACGGAGCCGACATCGGCGACGCGATCGCCGCACTCGAGCTCGAGAACACGACGGTCGTCGGCCAATCGATGGGCGGCAACTCGATCTGGGCGCTGCTTTCCGCCGGCCGCGCGGCAGGCATCCGCGACATCGTCATCGTCGACCAGACGCCGAAGATGCTGAACTCCGAGGATTGGCCGTACGGCTTCTACGACTACGACTCTTCGAACATCGACACGCTCTTCGCGAGCGGCGTACCCGATCCAGGTCGACACTCGTTGGTGTCGAAGGGGCCGGTGCGCGTAGCGCGGCTGCTGAAGGCGATCGATCTGAAGGCTGCGAAGGCCGGCTTCACCCCGGCTGAACTCGAACTGCTGAACGACCATGCGAAGCGCGACTGGCGCCCGACGATCGCCGCGACCGCCGTACCTGTGCTCTTCGTTGCCGGGCGCGAGAGCGACTTCTGGCCGTGCGAGCATGCGGTTGCTTCCGCTGCGCTCGCGCCGCTCGGGCATTCGGCCGTCATCCAGAAGGCCGGGCACGCCACCAACATCGAGCAGCCGAAGGCGTTCACTGTCGGCCTGCTGAAGTGGCTGGCCCGCTAGAAGGCCTTTCCCGGGTTGAGTGTTCCGCGCGGATCGAGCGCGGCCTTGATGTCACGGTGCATCGCGAGCACCCTCTCGCCCAGCTCTGCGCGGGCGCCGGGCAGCTTGAGCAGTCCGACGCCGTGCTCGCCGGTGACCGTGCCGCCCAGCTCTCGGCAGTCCTCGACGATGCGATCGAACGCGAGCTTCGCGCGGGCCTTGGCTGCGGCATCCCCCTCCGGCGCGATGATCAGCGGATGCAGATTGCCGTCTCCGGCGTGCGCGATCGTCGCGATGACGACATCGTGCGCCGCCGCGGTGTCTCGGATGCGGCCGAGCATTTCGGGCACGGCCGCGCGCGGGACGCAGATGTCCTCGGTCAGCACGGGTCCGAGCCGTTCCAGCGCGGGGTAGGCGAGCCGGCGGGCGAGGAAGAGTCGATCGATCTCGGCCGGGTCGACGGCCTGGTCGACCGCGAGCGCACCGGCATCCGTCATGTGACGGGCGACGGATGCTGCGGCCTCGGCGCCGGTCGCACCGGGGTCGTCGACCGTGGACAGCAGCAGGGCGGCGGCGCCGCGCGGAAGACCGAGACCCTGCCACTCGTCGACCGCGTTCAGGCACATCGCGTCGATGAGCTCGAGGGCCGAGGGGATGATCCCGGCTGCGCTGATCGCGGCGACGGCGACCCCCGCGTCTTCGAGCGAGGCGAACGAGCCGACGACCGCGCGCTCCTCACGGCCACCGAGCGGCAGCAGCGACAGGGTCACCTCAGTGATGATGCCGAGCGTGCCCTCGGACCCGACCATCAGAGCCGTGAGGTCGTAGCCGGTCGCGCCCTTCGCGGTGCGCCGCCCGAGGTGTACGATCTCGCCGTCGGCGAGGACGACCGTCATGCCGAGGACGTAGTCGCGGGTCACCCCGTACTTGACGCAGCAGATGCCTCCGGCGTTCGTGGCGGCATTGCCGCCGATCGTCGAGATCCGGTAGCTCGCCGGGTCGGGCGGGTACCAGAGGCCGTGTGCGGCGACGGCGCGGCGAAGGTCGTCGTTGATCAGTCCGGCCTCGGCGACGACGTAGCGTTCTGAGACATTCACCTCGTGCACGCGGGTCATGCGCTCCAACGACACGACGATCGACTCGGCCAGGGCGTTGGCACCTCCGGAGAGCCCCGTGCCCGCACCTCGCGCGACAACGCTGAGCCCCGCGTCCGCAGCGGTGCGGACGACGACGGTGACGTCATCGGTGGTCTCGGCGAGCACGACCGCCACGGGGCGGTGGAACTCGGCCCACTCGGCGTCGTCGTGCGCGTACGCATCCCGCTCGGCCGGATCGGTCAGCACCTGGTCCGGTCGCAGGACTAGCCGTAGTTTCGCGGCGACATCGTCGTCAGACATGGCTCGACTCTAGTCAGCGCGACCGCGCGGTGCGGGCGCGTGCGACGGGCGGTGGCGATGGGAGGATGGAGGGGTGACCCACCCCCTGCATGACACCACCATCCGCGGCTTTGCGTCCGACAACTACTCCGGCATTCACCCCGAGGTGCTCACCGCGATCGCGACTGCCAATGACGGGCACCAGGTCGCTTATGGGGAGGATGCCTACACCGCCCGTCTGCAAGAGGTCATGGCTGGCCACTTCGGCGAGGGCGTCGAAGCGTTCCCCGTCTTCAACGGCACCGGGGCGAATGTCGTCGGGCTGCAGTCGATGCTCCCCCGTTGGGGTGCGGTGATCGCGGCATCCACCGCGCACATCAACGTCGACGAAGGCGGGGCACCCGAGCGGGTCGCGGGCATCAAGCTCCTGACCGTCCCCACCGACGACGGCAAGCTCACCCCCGAACTCATTGACCGCGAGGCCTGGGGCTGGGGCGACGAACACCGCGCTCAACCGCTCGTGGTCTCGATCACCCAGTCCACGGAGCTCGGCACGCTGTACTCGGTCGACGAGCTGCGCGCGATCGCCGATCACACCCACTCGCTCGGCATGAAACTGCACCTCGACGGTGCGCGGATCTCCAACGCCGCAGCATCCCTCGGCGTGCCCCTGCGCGCATTCACGCGCGACATCGGCGTGGACATCCTCAGCTTCGGCGGCACGAAGAACGGCGCGATGCTCGGCGAGGCAATCGTCGTGCTCGACCCCGACGCCTCCGCGGGGCTAACCTTCCTGCGCAAGCTGAACATGCAGCTGTCATCGAAGATGCGGTTCGTCTCAGCTCAGCTCATCGCGCTGCTCGACGGCGACCTCTGGTTGCGCAACGCGACCCACTCCAACGCCATGGCCCAGCGTCTGCGCGCCGGGGTCGAGGCAGGGCTCGCCGACGGGTCAATCCACGGTGTCGCCTTCACTCAACCCACGCAGGCCAACGGCGTGTTCGCGACCGTGCCCGACGGTGTCGCCGACCGCCTGCGCGAGTCGTTCCGTTTCTACGACTGGGACGCCGCGAAGAACGAAGTGCGCTGGATGTGCAGCTTCGACACCACCGAAACCGACATCGACGCCTTCATCGAGGCCATCAAGGCTGAGACCAGCCGTTAGGCCGGTGTCGAGCGTGAAGGTTCCGGGACGAGTCGGCCCCTGGGCTCACCGCGGAGGCACCGCGGGGCAATCCGTCCCGGAACTTTGACGATCAGGCCGCTTCTTCGTCCTGGTCCGGCGCGGGACTGACAGTCGAGCCGTGCTCAGACACGCTCGCCTCGAGCTCGTGCTCTTCGGCAGGCACGACCGCGAGCTCGATCGACGCGTCCGACCCGCTCTGCGGGCGGATCAGCTCTTTCACCTCTGACATGAAGCTCGTCAGCTGATGCTGCTGCCAGCGGAGGTGGCGGGTACGGTCTTCGGCATCGCGGAGCACTGACTGCGAGTGGGTACTGACCATGTCGATGATCTTCTGTGCCTTGTCGCGGGCGCGCTCGAGCGTCTCGCGGGCACGGATGTTGGCGTCGGCCTCGATCTGCGCGGCCTGGGCACGCATGAGGCGTTCGAAGTCGTCCGCCTTGGCGGCAACGCGCTGAGCGTGCTCGAGCGATGCGGCGACCTGGTCGTTCGCGTCCAGCGTGATGCGCTCGGAGTGCGCGACGGCCTGATTGTGCAGCACCAGGAACTCCTGCTGCGCATCGTGCTGTCGGCGGGTCAATGACTCTTCGAACTCGAGCGCACGCACGCGCAACTCGCGCACGGCCTCTTCAGCCTCGGCCCGGGCGTGCGTGGTCTCGCGAGCGACCATTGAGCGCAATGCGGCAGCGCCCTTCTCGGATTCGGCACGCACGGCCGCGGCCTCCTGCTCTGCCTGTGCCACCTTCTCGGTCGCATGAGCGGTCTCACGCTCGATGAGCGCCTGGTGCGCGGTCAGCTCGGTGTCGATGCGCAGCCGGACCTGCGCGGCGTCGTGTTCGGCCTGGGCGCGGATCGCGTCAGCTTCTGCCTGAGCCTGCGACCGGCGGTTCTGCACTTCTTCACGGGCGGCCACGAGCAGGCGCTCGCCCTGAGTCGAGGCGTTGCGCACGAGCACGCTCGCCTGCTCTTCGGCCACCCGAAGGATCTCTTCGAACTGAGGCCGGCTGGGCGAGTCCGCCGTCGCACCGACGAGCTCGTCGGTGAGGGCTTCGATGCGCCCCTCGGCGGTGACGACCCGCGCCTGGGCCGCCGCCAGGTCGCGCTGCAGGCGCTCGACCGTTGCCCGGGCCTGGGCGTCGGCCGCGCCTGCGTGCCGCTGGCGTTCCGTGAGCTCTGCCACGCGCTCACCCTCGACGCGCACCTGCGCGGTCAAGCGGGCAATCGCGCGGTCGACCTCGTCGCGGTCGTAGCCGCGAAACGCCGCGGTGAATTCGGCGCCCGGGGAGCTGGCCTGGAACGAGGCGCCGACGAGCGCGTCGAACGGCGACGAATCGGGCGTTGATGGATCGGGGGCTGAGACCGGGCGGTCAGACATCGGTGTTCCTACTTCGTGATTCTGAGGGTTCAGCACCGCCGCGGGCGCTGCGGTGCGCACGCGGCTCACCGATGAGAATCACTCGCGAGCGTTCGCGAGGGGGTGTCATCGTGCTCGGCCGAACCATCGGGGGATGCGGCGCAGAGGGGGGTTCTGCGCTTCGGTAGTGGAAGGATACCCCGTCCGGCTGTACGCACGAAGACGGCGGATGCTGCGCCTCAGATGCCGCCCGACACCCACGCGCGATAGGCGTCGAACGCGTAGGGACGACCCAGGAACGACTCGACCAGCTCGCGCGCATCGCGCGACCCGCCGGGCTCGAGAATGTGCTCGCGGTAGCGGCGGGCGGCCGCAGCATCCATCAGATCCCCGTTGAATCCTGACAGCAGATCTCGGGCAATGACGAGACTCCACTGGTAGGTGTAGTAGCAAGATCCGTACCCGGTCAGGTGACCGAAACCGGCGTACGAGTGGCTCCCCGGCAGCGGCTGCACCGGCGAACTCGTCGCGTACAGCCGTTCGGTCTCGGCCTGAAGGTCAGCGGGTCGGTCGACGTGCAAGTGATACGACACGTTGGCGTGGCCCAGCTGGCGTCGCACTTCGAGCCCGCGGCCGAACGCGTCGGCGGTCTTCATCTTGGTGACCAGGTCGGCGGGAATCGGGTCGCCATCGGCGTTCGCCGAGAACGATGCGAGGACTCCGGCATCCCACGCCCACTCCTCGAGGAGCTGACTCGGTGCCTCGACGAAGTCCCACTCGGTGGCCACGCCGCTGAAGCGCACCCAGCGCTGGCGTCCGCCCAGGATGTGGTGGACAAGGTGTCCGAACTCGTGGAAGAAGGTCACGACCTCGTCGTGCTCCATCAGGCCGCGAGAGAAATTGCACAGCAGCACACCCTCGGGTAGCACGCGGTCTTCGACACCGGTCGCGAGCGGGAAGCACGCGGCGTGGTTGAACTTGCCGTCGCGCGGGTGCAGATCGAGATGGATGCGCCCGAGCATTTCGCCGTCGCGGACGACGTCGAACGACCGGACGTCTTCGTGCCACGTCGGCTCAGCGACCGCGATGTACCGCACGTCGAGCAGCTTGCCCGTGGTGTCAAGCAATCCCTGCAACACGCGCTCGAACGAGAAGTACGACCGCACGAGCTGAGCGTCGACGTCGTGCTCCTCGCGCTTGAGGGCGCCCAGCAGGTACCAGAAGTCGGCGATCGTGACCTCGTCGGCGTCCGACGCATCACGGCGCAGCCGCTCGAGAAGCTGTGGGTACTCTGCGGCGGCCGCGGGGGCGGATGCCTCATCCACCCGCGCCAGAAACTCGGGCACCGCAGCACCTGAGCCGATCATTCGTGTCTCAGTCTCGTACTCCGCCCAGTCGGCGTAGCCGAGCAGCTGCGCCCGCTCAGCGCGGACGCCGAGCAACTCAGCCAGGATCGGCTCGTTTTCGGGCCAGCCGAGGTTGTTGTACACGCTCACCAGTGCCGAGCGCGTTGCACGGTCGGTCGCATATTCTCGAACCGGCATGAGGTCGGTGTAGTCGGTGGTGAGGGTGACCAGTCCGTTCTCGTCGGTCGGATGCGTCTCGATGAAGTCGGCCGGCAAACCGGCCAGACCGGCGGCCGACACGGTGATTTCGCGCCGCCCGTCGCGGATGTTGCGCGAGAAGGCGAGCGAGAGTTCCGTGTCGCGATCGGTGAGCTCGGTCACGCGAGCGCGCTTCGCGTCAGCGAGTTCTACTCCCCCGCGACGGAAGTCACGCAGCAGTCGTTCGAGCAAACGCGCCGAGTCGGCGTCGAGGTCAGCGGAAGAGGTCTCGGCGAACACACGCCACAGGTCGCGGTCGAGCATCCGGCCGGACGAGAGCGCCTCGACGATCTGCACCTGGTGCTCGGCGATCTCGCGCACGGCTGCATCGGGGTGCGCCTCGCTGAGCAGATACACCTCGCTCAATGCCGCGCCGAGGGCGATCTCGGTATCATTCCACAACTCGAGGCGTTCGGCCGTCGTCAGCCCGGATTCGGTGCGCAGTCGCTCATCGATGGCCTCGACCTGGCGCACGCGTTCGGTCGGACGGTCGGAGGCGAACGCCGTCCAGCCGTCGAGATCGGTCGGGAAGACAAGGGGTGCAGTGCTCACCCGACGAGCCTACGTCGTGCTGCCGGCGGGCGCTCAGCGCAGGGCGCCCACGCTCGCCAGCGCAAGGCGGATGAGCGTGCCGCGGCCGCCCTCCATTTCGGCAGCGAGGGCGTCGGATGCTGCCTCCTGGGGTGTCAGCCACGTCACCTCGAGCGCGTCTTGACGCGGCTCGCACGTCCCGGTCACCGGGACGACGAACGCGAGCGAGACGGCGTGCTGGCGGTCATCGTGGAACGCACTCACGCCGGGGAGAGGGAAGTACTCCGCAACGGTGAAGGGGGTGGGCTGTGCCGGCAACAGCGGGAATGCCATCGGACCGAGGTCGTTCTCAAGGTGGCGGAACAGGGCGTCCCGCACGGTCTCGCCGTAGCGGACCCGACCCGAGACGATCGTCCGTGACATTTCGCCGAGCGGCGACGCGCGCAACAGTATCCCGACCTGCATGACCTGTCCCATGCCGTCGACGCGCACGGGGATGCCCTCGACATAGAGCATCGGCATCCGTCGCCGCGCCTCGGCCAACTCGATCTCGCTCAACCAGCCAGGATTGGCGGCGTTGCCCGATGGGTTACCCGAGGACTGCCCGTACTGGTCGCCTGCGGGGGGATCGGGATCGGGATCGGGCGTGCGCACGGACATGCCTCTTGTATACCCCACCCATCTCTCCGGGCGCTGTGTCAGCCCACGCCGTTTCAGCACAGGCCGTGTCAGTCAGCGCCCGCCGTGTCAGTCAGCGCTGACAAGATGGATTCATGGTGGAGATCCCCGGCCCCGAAACACCCCCACTCGACCCCGTGTACGTGCAGTGGTCGGCAGCACCCGCGGATCGCGCCGGACGGCCCCTGCTCGTACTCCTGCATGGGTACGGCGCCGACGAACATGACCTCTTCGGGCTTGTCCCCTACCTTCCCCGCGAGTTCGTTGTCGCCGCCGTGCGCGCACCGCTCACCCCGCCCTTTCCTGCGCCCGGATTCTCGTGGTACCCGATCGAGGGCCTCGACGGACGCGACCCGCGGCACGTCACCGAGGCCGCGTCGCGGTTGAACGAGTGGGTGTCGGCGTCCTCCGATCTGGAGCCCGTGGGGCTACTCGGCTTCTCGCAGGGCGCGGCAGTCGCCCTCCAGGCGATGCGCTTGCAGCCCGACAGCTACGCCTTCGCCGTCAATCTCAGCGGCTACGTGACTCCAGGCCCGCTCGCGCAAGACGACGTGCTCGCAGAGCTTCGCCCGCCGGTGTTCTGGGGTCGGGGCACACACGACGACGTGATCCCCGACTTCCTGGTGGGCCACTCGACCGACTGGCTTCCCGCGCACGTCGAGTTGAGCGGCCGCGTCTACCCCGGCCTGACGCACAGCGTTTCTGAGGCAGAACTCGGCGACGTGGCAACCTTCCTTCGCAAACAGCTCGACGAGCCCGCTGCCTGAACCACCGTCCCGGGGTGCGCTCAGGCCCCCGCGATAAGATTCCGTGTCGCGCCGGTCGACGCACTCGGGCGTACCGCTCACGCGGGGGCGCGGCATCCACCGATCTGGAGCTTTCATGCCTGCTGAGGGTCTGCGCATTCGCACCCGCCTCGACTACCTTGCCAACCGCGCACGTCGCCTGAATCTCGGCTCGGTGATTGAGCGAGCCAAAGAGGTGTCAGAGCAGTTCGGCAAGCCGGTGCCGTTCGTCGTTGCCGACATGTTCTGGCAGGCCGCGTTTCACCAGGTCGGCTTTCAGGACTACTGCGACTACGACTTCGCGATTCTGACGAAGGCCGAGCGCAAGACGTATATGACGCACCCGCTGTCGAACCAGCTGTCGCAGCGCTACGACCACCCCGACTATCGCCACCTTTTTCAAGACAAGGTGGCTTTCGACCGCACGTTCTCCGACTTTCTCGACCGGGAGTGGATGGTCGTCGAAGCGGATAACGCGGACGAGGTCGAGGCGCTCACGAAGCGCCTCGGCACCATCATCACGAAAGAGCCCGTGGGTCAGGCCGGCACTGGCGTGCACCGCTACCACGCGGCCGACGTCGAAGACTGGGCGGCCTTTCACAGGGGGTTCTTCGAGCGCGGCGAACTGCTGATCGAAGAGGTCATCGTCCAGCACGAAGCCCTCGCGGCGGTCTGCCCCGGCACGGTCAACACCACCCGCATCACGACGTTCTTCGACGGCGAGAAGACCCACGTGCTCGCGATGGCGCAGAAGTTCGGGCGCGGCGAGGTGAGCGACCAGATGACCTTCGGCGGCTTCTACACGATGCTCGACCCCGACACCGGGCATTCCAAGGGCGCGGGCTATGACTCGCACGCCCACGTGCACGAAGTGCACCCCGACTCGAAGTTCGTGATCGCGGACTTTCAGCTGCCGATGATCGACGAGGTCATCGCCTACATCGACCAGGTCGCCCGCGTTGTGCCGCAGGTGCAGTACGTCGGCTGGGACATTGTCGTCACCCCCACCGGACCCGTGCTCGTCGAGGGCAACTGGGGCGCCGGAGTCTACGAGAACAAGCCCAGCGTCACCGGCATTCGCACCGGAAACCGTCCGCGGTACCAGAAGGCCATCGGGTTTTGACGACCCGCCTGCGTGCCCGCCTGTCGGTGTCCGCGCTCGAGACGAACGCGGTTCTGGCGGTCAGACGCGCGGGCGAGCATGCGGTCGCTGACCTTCGGCGCGATGCGTGGGGGCACGGGTTGGCGTTCGTTTCTTCGGCGCTCGCCGCAGCGGGAGTTCGCGCAGCGCGGGTTGACGAGTCGGATCGCGCGACGGTGACCGCGGCCGGATCGACGGCGACGGATGCTGCGCCCACCCTCGACTCTGAGCTCTTGCTCGGCCTGCCCGGGACGGGAGGCTCACCGGTGATGAGCGTGTCGTCGGTCGTCGTGGCCACCAAGGCACTGCGCGCGGGCGAAGGCGTGTCGTACGGGTACACCCACCGGTCCGTAGCCGACACGCGTGTGGCGCTGGTCGCCGGCGGATACGGCCAGGGCATCGTGCGAGGCGTCGGCAATGCCGTGTCGGTCGAGGTCGCGGGCGAGTTGCGACCGATCGTGGGGCGCGTGGCGATGGATGTCTTTGTCGTCGACATCGGATCATCGGCTGTTTCGGCCGGCGACGAGGTCGTGCTGTTCGGCTCGGGACTTGTCCGTGACGGGCTCGCAGCATGGACTGCGGCGACCGGGTTTACCGCCGCCGAGATCGTCTGTGCGATCGGACTGCACGTGCCGCGCGAGGTGATCGCATGACGCGGCTGATGGTCGACCTCGAGCGGATCCGCTCGAACATCGCAGTGCTGCAGCGCCACATCGCACCGGCGGAGTTCATGCTCGTCGTCAAGGATGACGCGTACGGGCACGGGGTCGAGGCCGTGATTGCTGCGGCTGAGGGAGTGCGGTGGTTCGGCTCGTTCGATGTGGCGACCGGGGTCCGCGTGCGAGCGGTCACCGGGCCGGAGGCCCGGATCTTCACCTGGTCGGCAGTGTCGGAGGACGAGCTCGTTCAGGCTCGGGATGCGCGGCTGGACCTGGGCGTCGGCGACTTTGCGACCCTCGCGCGGGTTGCTGAGGGTTCGGGTGCTGCGCCGGTGCGGGTGCACCTCAAGATCGACACCGGGCTGCACCGCAGCGGCGTGCGGCCCGAAGAGTGGGCTGACTTCGTGGCGCGCGCGGCGGCGGCCGAGGCATCCGGAACGATCGTCGTGGCAGGAATCTGGAGCCACATCGCCGAGGCCAGCGACGCCGACGACGACCGTGCCCGGGCGGAGTTCGACCGAGCTGTCGACGTCGCTCTTGCCGCAGGGCTGAAGCCCGAGATGCGGCACCTCGCCGCAAGCGCCGCGGCGCACGCACGGCCGGAGTTCCGGTACGACCTCGTGCGGTTCGGCGCCTTCGCCTACGGCGTGCGTTCTGCCGAAGGCGCGAATGTGCCGGGCATAGAGCCCGCGGCGACCTTGCTCGCATCGGTCACAGCGGTCGACGATGACACGGTCGAGATCGGTATCGGGGCGCTCGACGGTCTGCCCTCGACCCTTTCCGGGCGCGTACCGGTGCGCACCGTTGCCGGTGCGCGGGCTTTGCGGGTCGGCCTCGCATCGTCGATCGTCGCGGGCTGGGACGGCGCAGCGATCGGCGACGAGGTGGCGATCTTCGGTCCGGGCGGAGACTCGGACTCATCCGCGACCACCCTCGCCGAAGCGATCGACTCCGTGGGCGAAGAGATCCTCGTCCGGCTGTCGCCGCTCCTCCCCCGCGAGTACGTGGGCTGAGGCATCCCCCGTGAGACGGACCTGCCCACGACCCACCCGACCGCGCCTGGTATCGTAGTCGAGCCCCGTTCCCGAGTGTGAGGAAAGCCGTTGAAGAAGATCGACGCATCCGCGCTGTAGTCGCGCTGCCCTGTCGATCCCTCGACGAGCCGCGCGTGTCCACTCCGCGCTGAGCCGTCGTTCGCCCGCTTTCCGCCTCCGGCTATGCCGAGGCATCCGCGTGCCCCGGTGTCAGCGCCCCCGCCGACACTCGGAGGTCTCATGCCCACCCCCACTCTCTCCCCGGCGATCGTTCTCGATCGCCTCACCTTCACCTGGCCCGACGGCACCCGCGCACTCGACGGCGTCTCGGGCGCCTTCGGCACCGGCCGCACCGGTCTCGTCGGTCGCAACGGCGCCGGCAAGTCGACGCTCCTGCGTCTGATCGCCGGTGAGCTCACGCCCGACGGCGGTCACGTCGCGCGAACGGCGGATGCCTCGTATCTGCCGCAACGGCTGACGCTCGACGTCGATCGGTCCGTCGCCGACTTGCTCGGCGTGGGTCCGGCGTTGCGCGCGGTGCGCGCGATCGCGTCGGGCGATGTCGACCCTCGTCACTTCGACTCCGTCGGCGACGACTGGGACGTCGAGGCGCGTGCGCACGTCGCCCTCGCCGAGGCCGGCCTCAATCCCGGCTTTCTCGACCGACGCGTCGGCGAACTGTCGGGCGGCGAGGGCGTGCTGACCGCGGTCGCCGGCATCCGCCTGCGTCGCACACCGCTCACGCTGCTCGACGAGCCGACGAACAACCTCGATCGCGTTGCCCGCGCACGCCTGTACGACATGGTGCGCGCGTGGCGCGGCACGCTCGTGGTCGTCAGCCACGACACCGCGCTGCTCGACCTCATGGACGACACCGCCGAACTCTACGGTGCCGAGCTGTCGGTTTTCGGAGGCCCGTACTCGCAGTGGCGGTCGTGGCTGGATGCCGAACAGGGCGCCGCCCGCCAGGCCGAGCGCACCGCCGCCCAGGCGGTGCGTCGTGAAAAGCGCGAGCGCATCCAGGCCGAGACCACGATCGCCAAGCGCCAGGCGATGGGACGCAAGGCCCAGCTCGAGAAGCGGGTCCCGCCCATCGTCGCCGGCGGGCTGGCACGTGCCGCCCAGGTTTCGGCGGGCAAGCTGCGTGGAGAGAAGGCGGCGCGCGAGGCATCAGCTCGCGAAGCGTTGGATGCCGCCGAGCGGCGGGTGCGCGACGACGACGCCGTCCGCATCGACCTGCCTGATCCGGGGGTGCCCGCCGGAAGGCGGATCGCGACGATCGACGACGGCACGCGCTCGTGGGTGGTGCAGGGCCCCGAGCGCATGGCGCTGATCGGCCCGAACGGGGTCGGCAAGACGACGCTGCTCGAGCGGCTGGTGGCCTCGGCCGCCAGCAGCGTGGACGAGAGCGGCGCGCCGCGCGCGGAACTGCGGAGTTCGTGCCGCGCTATTGCCCACACCGAACGTGTCGGGTACCTCCCGCAGCGCGTCGACGGGCTCGACGAGTCCGCCTCCGTGTTGCACAACGTCGCGGTCGCGGCTCCCACAATCGGGACTGTCGAATTGCGGAACCGGCTCGCGCGCTTCCTGTTGCGCGGGGCGGCCGTGGAGCGGCCCGTCGCAGCGCTCTCGGGCGGCGAACGCTTCCGCGTGGCACTCGCGCGGCTGCTGTTGGCCGACCCGCCGCCGCAGCTTCTCGTGCTCGACGAGCCGACCAACAACCTCGACCTCGACACGCTCGACCAACTCGTCGAGGCCCTCTCGGCCTACCGGGGTGCCGTGTTGGTGGTGAGCCACGACGATGCGTTCCTCGCGCGGCTCGGGCTCGACCTCACTCTGGAACTCGGGCCGGACGGGATGCTGACCGAGATGTGAGGGCAGGGTCCGGGCGGCGCCGCCACACGCTCGGTGCGATGAGTTCGCCGATGGTGCCGAAGCCCCAACTCGCCTCGCGGGGTGAGCCCACATGTTGCGCGATACCACACGTTCATGCGGCGCCCATGTGTGGTTTCGGGCACGAGTGCGTGGATTCGAGCGCGATCTACACGACGAGATCGCCCCGCCGGTCAGATCAGCCCGGACTGCACGTATTCAGCCACGGCGGTAACGACCTGAGTGCTGTCCCATGGCGCAGCGTCGGCGACCTCGACGAGGATCGAGTTCGTGCCATCCGACATTTCGACGTTGGTGCCGCCGAGGTAGCCCTGGCCGCGCCCCACGTCGTAAGCAGTGATTCCCGCAACGCCGAGGTCGAAGAGTTCACCGTCCTGCGCCCACGGCACGTCCCATGCGAGTCCGGAGTGGAGGATCACCATCGCAACCGCCTCTGTGCTGACCGAGAGCAAACACCACGTGCGACCGGCCGCGAGGTCGGCGATGTTCGTGGCCGGTCCGGGTGGGTCGTGGTAGCCCGCCACTTCTCCTTCGAGCGTGCCGCCGAGTCTCTCTCCGATGTCCGCAGCCAGGGCAGTGCAGTCCTGCTTCGGTGCCCAGAGTGCCGTGTCGCGGGTCCACTCAATGTCGTCCGGGTTCACGCGTGAAGCGATCGCGTCCCCGATCAGTTCTCCACGACGGTCGGCCTCTTCGCGACCCTTCTCGCCGAGGTCACTCTCCCATCCCGAGATCCATAGGCCTTTCGATTCCCACAACCAGGCGCATGTCCAACCGCACTCTTCGAAGCTCGCGCGGTGAGATTCCGCGGAAAGCTCGGCATCTCCCAAAGCATGCTGAGGAATGATCGTGACTCTTCCGCTCGCGCCATCGGCGCTCCACTCGCAGGTCAGCCCACCCAGGTTGTTGACCGATCGTGTCCACCGCACGTCCCGCTGCGAGACGACGGCGTCCGAGATTCCGGTCGCCGCAGCAATCACCTCGCCGTCAAGCGCGGCTGCGCAATCACCACCGAATACGACCGGTGGTTTTTCGCCACCGCCCACGACGCGCACACTCGGCGTGTGAGTCGGCGCGGAGGTGGGTGTCGGGGTCGAAACCTGTGCCGACGTCTCCGCTGGCGCAGTCTGTCCCGAGCAGGCAGTGAGCATACCGGCGAAAAGGAGAACGAGCGTGATCACTGTGGGGCGTACGCGAGGCATCGACGCTCTTCTTCTCCGAGGGGGCGGGCTTCATCAACGGTAGAACCGTCGGGACTCTGCATCCGCCGCGGTCCGAAACGATCTCGCAACGATGTTCCGGACTTGCTGCCCCACTCCGCTGCTGTCAGCGCAAGAGACCCTCCGCCGCCCACGATGTCGGTGATCACGGCAAAGATGGAGAGATGGCCGATGTGCTCGCGCGGTTCGGTCCTGCCACGCAGGACTGGTTCCGCAGCGCCTTCGCCGCACCGACGAACGCCCAGTCGGGCGCGTGGGACGCGATCTCGGCGGGCAAGCACGCACTCGTGGTCGCCCCGACCGGTTCGGGCAAGACGCTGTCGGCGTTTCTCTGGGCCATCGACCGCGTCTTTCACGATGCGGATGCCGCGCCCCCTGCGCCCCCGAAAGGCAAGAGGGTACCGGTCTCTGAAAAGCCGCCGCGCACGCGCATCCTGTACATCTCGCCGCTCAAGGCACTCGGTGTCGACGTCGAGCGCAACCTGCGCTCGCCGCTCGTCGGCATCGGCCAATCGGCCAGGCGGCTCGGGATCACCCTGCCCGAGGTGACGGTCGGAGTGCGCTCGGGGGATACGACCTCGAGCGACCGTCGCAAGCTCGTGAGTGACCCGCCAGACATTCTGATCACCACCCCCGAGTCGTTGTACCTGATGCTCACGAGCGCCGCAGGCGAGACGCTCAAGGGCGTGCACACCGTCATCGTCGACGAGGTCCACGCGGTCGCCGCCACGAAACGCGGTGCCCACCTCGCCGTGAGTCTCGAGCGGCTCGATGCCTTGCTCGGCAAACCTGCGCAGCGGATCGGCCTGTCGGCGACCGTCCGGCCGATCGACGAAGTCGCGCGGTTCCTGGGTGGAGCCGCCCCCGTCGAGATCGTCGCACCGAAGGCCACGAAGGCGTTCGACCTCAAGGTCGTCGTCCCGGTCGATGACATGCTCAACCCGCCGCCGAAGCCGAGCAGCTACGTGTCACCGCCCGAACAGCGAGAAGAGACCGAGCCCGTGCGCGCGGGTGACGTGATCGACGAGGTGATCGACGAGGACTGGTTCGGCGACGGATCGGGCACGTCCGGCGCCCGCGGCCCCGGCGACCGGGCCGAGTACACCGAGATGACCGGGTCGGTCTGGCCGCACGTCGAAGAGGCGATCGTCGATCGCATCCTTCAGCACCGATCCACGATCGTCTTCGTCAACTCGCGCCGACTCGGCGAACGGCTGACCGGCCGGCTCAACGAGATCTACAGCGAGCGGCTCGGAATCGAACTGCCCGACCCGCTGATCCCTGCGGTCACGATGGCCCAAGCCGGCGCAACGGCCGGAGCCGATCCGGTTCTCGCCAAAGCCCACCACGGGTCGGTCTCGAAAGAGCAGCGCGCGCTCGTCGAAGAAGAACTCAAATCGGGCGTGCTGCGCTGCGTCGTCGCAACGAGCAGCCTCGAGCTGGGCATCGACATGGGTGCGGTCGATCTCGTCATTCAGGTCGAAGCACCGCCGTCCGCGGCATCCGGCCTGCAAAGAATCGGACGCGCGGGCCACCAGGTCGGCGAGGTCAGCCGTGCGGCGCTCTTCCCGAAGCATCGCGCCGACGTCCTGCACACCGCGATCGTGACCGAGCGGATGCTGGCAGGTCAGATCGAGTCGATCGCGGTGCCGCAGAATCCGCTCGACATCCTCGCCCAGCAGACGGTCGCGGCCTGCGCGCTCGGCCCTATCGACGTCGAGGGCTGGTTCGACACGCTCAAGCGCTCGGCGCCGTTCCGGTCGCTCCCGCGTTCGGCGTACGAGGCGACCCTCGACCTGCTCGCGGGGCGGTTCCCGTCCGACGAGTTCGCCGAGCTTCGCCCGCGACTGGTGTGGGACCGCGATCACGGCACACTCACCGGGCGCCCCGGTTCACAGCGCATCGCGGTCACGAGCGGCGGGACGATCCCCGACCGTGGGCTGTTCGGTGTCTTCATCGCGGGTGAGAGCCAGAACGCGCGCGTCGGCGAACTCGACGAAGAGATGGTCTACGAGTCGCGCGTGAGCGATGTCTTCACCCTCGGCACGACGAGCTGGCGGATCGTCGAGATCACCCACGACCGCGTCAACGTCGTGCCGGCGTTCGGGCAGCCCGGCAAAGTGCCGTTCTGGCACGGTGACGGCATCGGACGACCGGCCGAACTCGGCGAGGCACTCGGAAAGTTCTCACGCGAACTTTCGGCCGCGACCCCCGAGAAGGCTCAGGACCGACTCACCGAAGCCGGACTCGACGCGCAGGCCCAGGGTAACCTTCTCGCCTACCTCGCCGAGCAGCGCGAGGCCACCGGCACGCTGCCCAGCGACAAGAACCTCACGGTCGAGCGTGGCCGCGACGAGGTCGGCGACTGGCGCATCATCCTGCATTCCCCGTACGGCATGAAGGTGCACGCGCCGTGGGCTCTGGCGGTGAACGCCCGCATCCGTGAGCGCCTCGGAGTAGAGGGCTCGGCGGTCGCGAGCGATGACGGCATCATCGCGCGGGTTCCGGATGCTACGGCCGAGCCGCCGGGCGCAGACCTCTTCGTGTTCGATGCCGATGAACTCGAGCAGATCGTCACGTCCGAGGTGGGCGGTTCAGCGCTGTTCGCCTCACGGTTTAGAGAGTGCGCGGCTCGGGCACTGCTGCTCCCCCGCCGCGACCCGGGCAAGCGCAGCCCGCTGTGGCAGCAGCGGCAGCGATCGGCGCAGCTGCTGGAGGTCGCCCGGCGCTACCCCACGTTCCCGATCATCCTCGAGACCCTGCGCGAAGTTCTGCAGGACGTCTACGACCTGCCGTCGCTCCTGCGCATTGCGCGGAGCATCGGCGATCGACGCATCCGCCTGATCGAAACCGAACCCTCGCAACCTTCTCCGTATGCGCGCGACCTGCTCTTCGGGTACGTCGGCGCGTTCATGTACGAAGGTGACTCGCCACTCGCCGAACGTCGCGCCGCCGCACTGTCGGTCGACCCTGCGCTGCTCCACGAACTGCTCGGCAAGATCGAACTGCGCGAACTGCTCGACCCCGAGGTGATCGCCCAGTTCGAACGAGAGGTGCAACGCACTGACCCCGAACGCCGCGTACGCGGAGTCGAGGGCGTCGCCGACCTGCTCAGACTGCTCGGCCCGTTGAGCGCCGAAGAGGTCGCCGAGCGACTTCAGAACCCCGAGACCGATACCGAGCCAGCGTCGGTCGAGCACGCCGCGACCCTGCTGGCAGAGCTCGCGACCACCCGTCGCGCGATCCCGGTCACGATCGCAGGGCACCCGAGCTTCGCCGCCATCGAAGACTCCGGCCGCCTGCGCGATGCGCTCGGTGCGGCATTGCCCGTCGGCATCCCGACCGCGTTCGTCGAACCGCTCGCCGATCCGCTCGGCGACCTCATCGCGCGTTACGCACGCACGCATGCGCCCTTCACGACGGATGCCGTCGCCACCCGCCTCGGCCTGGGCGTCGCGGTCGCCCGCCTCACTTTGCAGCGGCTCGAGTCGCAGGGGCGTCTGTCGAGCGGCTACTTCCTTCCTGAGTCGTCGGCGGTCTCGGGTGAAGACACCGAGTGGTGTGACACAGAGGTGCTGCGTCGCCTGCGGATGCGGTCGCTCGCGGCGATCCGCGGCAGCGTCGAACCTGTGCCGCCCGATGCCTACGCCCGGTTCCTTCCGGTCTGGCAGCACGTGACTCGTCCGCTCGAGGGCTTGGACGGCGTCGCCGCGGTCGTCGAACAACTCGCCGGAGTGCCGATCCCGGCGAGCGCCTGGGAATCGCTCATCCTGCCCGCACGCGTGAGCGACTACCGCCCTGCGATGCTCGACGAACTCACCGCAACCGGCGAGGTGAGCTGGTCAGGCCATGGCTCGCTGCCGGGGAGAGACGGCTGGATCGCTTTGCACCCGACGGATGCTGCACCCCTTACCCTCGCGCCCCCCGAAGACGACATCGCCCCCGGCTCGCTCGAAGACCAGATCGTGCACGCCCTCGCGTCGGGCGGAGCCTACTTCGCCGCCCAGTTGCGGCAGCTCACCGGGGCAGCGAGCGAGCAGTCGGTGATCGATGCCCTCTGGTCTCTGACCTGGTCGGGCCGAGTCACGAACGACACCTTCGCGCCGGTGCGCACGCTCACCGGCGGAGGAAAGCAGACCCATCGGGTGGCGCGCAAAGCCCCTCGGGCCCGTCTCTACCGAGGCTCCGCGGTGCGGACAGTCGCCGCATCCGTCCCGCCACGCCCGCCGGCGATCGGCGGCCGATGGTCGCTCCTCCCCGAGGCCGAGGTCGATCCCGCCCTGCGCGCGACCGCGGCGGCGAGCCTGCTCCTGGACCGCTACGGGGTCGTCACCCGAGGCTCGGTGCAGGCCGAGGGCGTTCCCGGCGGATTCGCCCAGGTCTATCGCATCCTCGCCGGGTTCGAAGAGGCCGGGCACTGCCGACGCGGGTACGTGATCGAGAAGCTCGGCGCGGCGCAGTTCGCAGCATCCGCCACCGTCGATCGCCTCCGCAGCTTCGCGAGCCTCGCCGACCCGCCGCCGCTGCGCGCGGTCACGCTTGCCGCTACTGATCCGGCCAATCCGTACGGGGCGGCGCTGGCGTGGCCGGCACTCGAAGGTGTGTCGCACCGACCGGGGCGCAAGGCCGGCGCGGTCGTCGTGCTCGTCGACGGTGACCTTTCGTTGTACCTCGAGCGAGGCGGAAAGTCGGCTCTCGCCTTCACCGCAGAGGACACCACCCTCGCCTCCGCCGCACGCGACTTGGTCACCACCGCCCGTGCGCGGCAGCTCGCGACCCTCACGATCGAGCAGGTCAACGGCGAGTTCGTCTACGGCACACCCGTCGGGCGCGCCCTGCGCGATGCCGGCTTCGTCGAGTCGCCCAAGGGCCTGACCCTGCGGCGGCTGACAGCCGGCGACGCTCTGAGAGCGCAGTAGCGACCTGGCCCACACTGCCTCCCGGACCACCAGTGTCTTCAGTACGACATCGTGACACCGCACCTCGAGAAGAGGATGCTGGAATCAGGAGCGTCGAAACGAGGTGCATCGGTCATGACATCGCACAAGCGAATCGGCACCGTTCTGCTCGCGGTGTCCGCGCTGTCTTTGATTGCGTGTGCGGGCACACCGACACCTGCGGCATCGCCGACCGGCGAGTCGGCAGTCGCGCATCCCGAAGCGACTCTCGCCGACACCACGGCCGGGCCCGAGAGGATCGCCTTCGCGCGCGCGGATAATCCGCTCACCGAGGACTTCATGCTGTGGACGAGCAACATCGACGGCACTGAGCTTCGCCCGGTCGGCAATCAGTCGGGCTATTTTCCGGACTGGAGTCCTGACCGTACGCACCTGCTCTTCGACTATTTCGACGAGAGCGGGATCGATCACGTAGCCACAATCCGACCGGACGGGTCAGGGTTCACACAACTGACGCGGGGCGACGAGTTCGCCTACAACGAGGCGCCCGACTACGCGCCGGACGGTGCGACGATCGTCTTCGATCGCGCCTTGGTGACCGAGGACGAGCCCGGCTTCACGACGACGCTGTGGACGATGCGCGCCGACGGTTCCGACCCGCAGCCGCTGATCGACACCGCCGAGGCAGGGTTCGACTACGAAGCAGAGTTCTCGCCGGACGGTGCTGAGATCGTGTTCGTGCGGGTCGATCCGACCTCGGGAGCCACGGCGGTGGCCGTCGTCGGCGCCGACGGGACCGGCGTGCGGGTTCTGACCCCGTTCTCCTTGCTCGTTGAGCATCCGCGATGGTCGCCTGACGGCTCGACCGTCATCTACAACGTCGAGAGTCGACCCGCCCTCGACCTCGCGACGAACGGCATCTGGACGGTCCCGGCCTCCGGAGGCACGCCCGCGCGGTTACTCGCGACGGACGCCACTCTGCACCCGTTCAAACCTGACTACTCGCCCGACGGAACCCGAGTCCTGTTCGCGGGGGCCGTCGGCGGGATGGGCGGCGGAGAGGAACTCTTCGTGATGAACGCCGATGGTTCCGGCATCCAGCGCCTGACAACCACCGACACCTACGAGAACTATCCGGTGTGGGACTGAAACCCGCGCCGGAATCCGGGCGCATAATCGGACGGTGACCTTCCTGCGCGGTTCGAATGACAGGACGCCGTGTGCCTGAGGGCGACACCGTCTTTCGCGCGGCCCGGCGACTGAACGAGGCACTCGCGGGCGCCGAGGTGATCCGATTCGACCTGCGGGTACCCCAGCTTGCGACCGCCGACCTGCGCGGACAGATCGTCCGTGAGGTCGTTCCGCGAGGCAAGCACCTCCTGCATCGCATCGGCGATCACACCCTGCACACCCACCTCAAGATGGAGGGGCGATGGGATGTCTACGACCGCGGCGGCCGGTGGAAGCGCCCGGCATTCCAGGCGCGGGCGATCATCGGTAGCGACCGCTACGACACCGTGGGCTTCGACCTCGCCGACATCGCGCTGATCCCTACCGCGGCCGAAGACACGCTGGTCGGACACCTCGGACCCGATCCACTCGCGGACGACTGGGATCCACTCGAGGCCGCACGGCGTCTCCAGAATGACGAGCGGGCCATTCACGTGGCGATGCTCGATCAACGCAACGTCGCCGGGTGGGGGAACGAGTACGCAAACGAGATACTGTTCGTCCGAGGCATCCTGCCTACGACTCGTGCGATGCAGACGGATGCTGCCGGCATCGTCGACCTGGGCGCCCGTATGATTCGCGCCAACCGCGACCGCAGAGGCCGGACGTTCACCGGCGACGAGCGCCCCGGCCGTAGCACTTGGGTCTACCGGCGTGAGGGCAAGCCCTGTCGCCGGTGCGGAACCGAGATTCGGCGCACCGAGCTGGGCGCGCACGCCACCGAGGAGCGGATCGTTTTCTGGTGCCCGACCTGCCAGCAATAGTCGCACCCCGATGCGCGTCTGAAACCGCAAAGTAGTCTGCCCGTTACACAACTCCGGACGATCTGTCAGGCACCCCAGATCCGTGGCGCGGATCGTCCGGTTCGTCCGACGGACGATTGCGTAGATCCATGCGGTGTAATGAACTACCCGCTACATCCCACAAGGCCGCGCACTGGCGCGCGGCAGCGACTCAGGAGGCCTTCCGAGGTGACCACGGCTATCGACGCGCAGGCGAATCCCGGTGCTGCGAACGGAACGCCCGCTGACCGCGGCGAAGTGGTGATCGACGGAGTAACCAAGCGCTACGGCGATCAGACCGCCGTCGACAATCTGTCGCTGACGATCCACCCCGGCGAGTTCATCTCGCTGCTCGGCCCCTCTGGTTGCGGCAAGACGACGACGCTGCGCATGATCGCCGGTTTCGAGCATCCGGATGCCGGTGACATCCGTGTCTCGGGCAAGTCAGTGCTCGCCGCACCGCCTTACAAGCGTGATGTCAACACGGTCTTCCAGGCCTACGCACTCTTTCCGCACCTGTCGATCGCCGAGAACGTCGCGTACGGCATGCAGCAGCGCCGGACGCCGAAGGCCGAGGTCCGCGAGCGTGTCGAGTCTGCCCTCGACATGGTGCAGATGCGCCGGTTCGCCGACCGCAAGCCGACCCAGCTCTCGGGTGGCCAGCAGCAGCGCATCGCGCTCGCGCGGGCACTCGTCAATCGCCCCTCGGTGCTGCTCCTGGACGAGCCGCTCGGCGCTCTGGACCGTCAGCTGCGCGAAGAGATGCAGCTTGAGCTGAAGCTTCTGCAGTCGCGCCTGGGCATCACGTTCGTCTTCGTCACCCACGACCAGGGCGAGGCCCTGTCGATGAGCGACCGGATCGCGATCATGCGGGCGGGCCGTATCGAGCAGCTCGCCGACGCCGACACCGTCTACGGGCGGCCCGCCTCGGCCTACGTTGCGGCCTTCGTCGGTCAGCAGAACTTCTTCACCGGCGACGTCAGCGAGGGCGGCGCGGCCGTCACCTCACCGCACGCCGTGGTGCTCGCGGCATCGCCCGTGCTGGCAGGTGCCGCCCAGGGCGAAGCGGCCGTCCGGCCCGAGAACATGAAGCTCGAGGCGGCACCGAACCAGGGGACATCGACAGGTGTAGAGGTCAACGCCGTCCGCGGCGAATTGATCGGCGTCTCGCACCTCGGCGACACGATGCAGTACCTCGTGAACCTCGGCCACGACCAGAGCCTCATTGTTCGCCGCCCGACGCCCGATGCTCCGTCGGTGAAGATCGGTGACTCGGTCATCTGCACGTGGAGGCCCGAGCACGTTCTGCTCTTCCCGCACGATGACTCCGCGGAAGCGGGCGGCTACATCGCCCCGCCGACTTTGTAGATCGATCCCTTTCCACAGCACGCCACCGTCTCCCACCCGAACCAGGAGAACCCGATGCCCGAATCCCGCCCTCCGCTGAAGATCCTTGCTCCGCAGGAATCGATCCCCATGATCGCTCGCGAGCTCTCCCGACGCCGCTTCCTCGGCTTCGCCGCCCTCGCCGGTGGTACCGCTGTCCTCGCAGCCTGCTCGCCTGGCGGGAGCGGCTCGCCCGCACCGCAGGCGACCGGCGGCGAGCTCGAGAGCAGCCTCTCGATCTACACCTGGGGTGACTACGACTCCCCCGATGTCGTCTCGGCCTTCACTTCCGAGCTCGGCCCCACGGTGACGCTCGACTCGTACTCGTCCAATGAAGAGCTCATCGCCAAGCTGGTCGCGGCTCAGGGGACCTCCGGCTTCGACATTGTCGTGCCGACCGGTGTCTTCGTGCCTCAGATGATCGAGAACGGGCTGCTGACGAAGTTCAACAAAGACCTTCTCCCCAACCTCGCCAACATGGACCCCGCGTACCTGGGCCGCGCCTGGGACCCCTCCAATGACTACTCCGTGTGCAAGGCCTGGGGCACGACCGGATTCGTCTACGACAAGACCGTCATCACCCGCGAGCTCGCCACCTGGGCGGACTTCTTCGACGCGGCGCAGAACGAGGCCAGCGGCAAAACGTCGATGTCGGATGACCCGGCCGGCATCATCGGCGCGTACTTCTGGGCCAACGACATGGACTGGAACACCGAAGACCCCGCCGAACTCGACGCGTGCCGCGCGTTCCTCGTCGACGAGATCGCTCCGCACATCTCCGCCTTTGACTCCTATCCGGGCACCAACGCCATCCCGCAGGGCACGCAAGTGCTCATGCAGGCGTGGAACGGTGACGCACGACTCGGGCTGATGGAAACCAGTGAACCCGAGCGCTGGCAGTGGGTACTCCCCGGCCCGATCACCGAACTATGGATGGACAACTGGGCAATCGCCGAGGGCGCGCCGAACCCTGAGGCCGCACACGCGTTCATCAACTTCTCGATGACGCCCGAGAACCTGGCGCTGAACCTCGACTACATCGGCTACAACGTCGGCGGAAAAGACATGGAGCAGGCGGCAGTGGACGCCGGCATCCCGCTTACCGACCTGATCTTCTTCACCCCCTCGCAGCTCGACACGATGAAGGAGCAGGAGCTCAACGACTCGCAGACCGTCCGCGTCGAGATCTGGAACGAGATGAAGGCCGCCGCTGGTGCGTAACCGCTCTGCCGGCGGGTTCCTCGCGGTCCCCGCGTGGGCGTGGCTGGCAGTCTTCTTCATCGCCCCCGTGGCGATGGTGGTGTGGTTCAGCTTCGGCTACAAGCCGGGCATCTTCGGCACCCACGCGAACGACATCCTGTCTTTCGACAGGTACATCGAAGCCCTGTCGCCGACGTTCTTCGCGACATTCCAGAACACACTGGGCGTCGGCATCACAGGCACGATCCTGTGCTTCTTGATCGGTGCTCCGGTGGCGTACTGGATGGCCTTCAAAGTGCGGCCCTCGCGCCGAGGCATCCTGATCGCACTCGTTCTTGTGCCGTTCTGGACGAATTTTCTCGTGCGCACGATCGGGTGGCAGGTGATCCTCTCTCCTGAGGGATGGATGTCGGGGCTGTTGCAGGCCGTCGGAATAATCGACGGCCCGCTCGAACTGCTCTACACCCGCACGGCCGTCGTGATCGGTGTGGTCTACAACTACCTCCCGCTGATGATCCTGCCGTTGTTCGTCGCTTTCGATCGCGTGGGCCCGACGCTGCGTGAGGCATCCAAAGATCTCGGTGCCGGAAAGATCTCGACGTTCTTCCGCGTGACGTTGCCGCTCTCGCAGCCGGGTGTCATCGCGGGTGTGCTGCTTGTGTTCATCCCCCTCATGGGCGACTACATCACCGCGACCGTTCTGGGTGGTGCACGAGGCAACATGATCGGTCAACTCGTTGCCAGCCAATTCCAGACGGCGCAGAACTGGGCGCTGGGCTCGGCGATGGCCGTTCTGCTGATGATCGTGATCACCCTCACGATCGCGGTGGCGGCGCTCATCATCTGGTTGATCGCCCTGCCCTTCCGCTCGGCGAACCGTCTCGTTCTGGGTCCCGTGGCAGAGGATGCGACGGATGCTGCGACCAGCGCCCGCCAGGAGGTGTCGGTATGACTCAGACGGTGACCGAAACGATCGCACGGGCCGAGTCATCCACTCGCGTGCGCCGCGCACCCCGCTCATGGTCAGACATCGCGTTCGGGGTGTGGGGCGTGCTCGTCATGCTCTTCCTGTTCGCACCGATCATCGTGATCGTCATCTACTCGTTCAACACCGGACGGCTTCTCGTGTCGTGGAACGGCTTCGGCTTCGAGGGGTTCTTGGCGATCCTCGAGAAGCCCGCGATCCAGAACGCCGTGCGCGTCTCGGTGATCACGGCATTCATCTCGGCGACCATCGCCACCGCCCTCGGCACCCTCGCCGGCATCGCGATGGCACGCTACCCGGGCAAGTGGGTGTGGTGGTTCCTGGGACTGCTGCTGCTGGTCTCGGTCACCCCCGAGATCGTCGATGCCGTCGCACTGCTGCCCTTCTTCGTGTGGCTCGGTCAAGACGTCGGCCTGGCGATGTTCAACGACGGCATCGTGCGCTTGTCGGTCGGCTCGTCGCTGTTCGCAACTGCGGTCGTCTCGTACATCGTGCGCGCGCGACTGATCGGTATGGACGCCAACCTCGAAGAGGCCTCGAGCGATCTGTATGCAAAGCCTGTGACGACCTTCCGGCGCATCACGCTCGCGCTCGCCATGCCCGCGGTGCTCGCCGGGTTCTTGCTGGCATTCACCCTCAGCCTCGACAACACCATCGTCGCGGCCTTCGTGCAGGTCTCGGGCACCACCCCGTGGCCGGTGTACGTGCTGAGTGCGGTGCGGTCGGGCCTTCGGCCGGAGATCGCCGCGGTATCGACGATCATGCTGCTGCTGACCTTGGTGGCGCTTGCGTTGGTGGCGCTCGTACTCAAGCGTGCGGGCGACTCTGCGACCCAGATCGCCCGCACGATGACCGGCGGCTAGCCCCACCGATCGCCCGAATCTCCGAATGCCGGAGATCGTCCGATCATGCAGACCTTGACCCGAAACGGGGGCTGCATCCGGTAGATCTCCGGCATTCGGCATCCGTCCGCAAACAAATGGCACCCGCCAGCCCGGAGGAAGAAATGACCTACGCCGATCTCGTCTTCACCGGCGGCCCCGTCTTCACCGCGAATACCGTTCGCTCGCGGGCGCGCACAGTCGCGGTGAAGGGCGGTGTCATCGTCGCTGTCGGCGGCGATGACGTCCGCGATCTCGTCGGACCCTCGACCGAAGTCGTTGACCTTGCGGGACGGATGCTGGTGCCGGGCTTTCAAGACGCCCACGCGCACCCGGTGTGGGGTGGGCTCGACATGCTGCGGTGCGACCTCGCGGCGTACTCGAACGCGACAGAGTATCTCGATGTCATCGGCGCTTTCGCGGTCGCGCACCCCGATGACGAGTGGGTGCTCGGCGGCGGCTGGCAGATGTCGGCGTTTCCCGGCGGCACACCGACGGCTTCGGCACTGGATGCGGTCGTCCCCGACCGCCCGGCGTTCCTCCCCAACCGCGATGGCCACGGCGCGTGGGTGAACTCGGCGGCCCTACGGCTCGCCGGAATCGACCGGCACACTCCCGACCCCGCCGACGGGCGCATCGAGCGCGACGCCGACGGCAATCCGTCGGGTACGCTGCACGAGGGCGCGATGGGCTTGGTCAATCGCCACCTTCCCGAAGAACCCCTCGAACGCTTGACCGAAGCCCTGCTCGTCGGCCAGAAGTACCTGCACTCGTTCGGCATCACGGCCTGGCAGGACGCCATCGTGGGCTCGTATGGCGATGCCGGCGACCCCGCTCCCGCGTACCTCAGGGCCGCCGCGGAAGGCACCCTGACCGCTCGCGTGGTCGGCGCGATCTGGTGGGACCGCAACGCCGGCTTGGAGCAGATTCCCTCGCTCGTGGAGCGACGGGAGCAGTTTCGCGGCGGACGCTTCGCCGCAACATCCATCAAGGTCATGCAAGACGGCGTCGCCGAGAACTTCACGGCTGCGATGCTCGAGCCGTATTGCGACGGGCATGGCCACTTCACCGATAACTCCGGCATCTCTTTCGTCGACCCTGCGGTGCTCAACGAAGCGGTGCCGATTCTGGATGCTGCAGGCTTCCAGGTGCACTTCCACGCCATCGGCGACCGGGCCGTGCGCGAGTGCCTCGACGCCGTCGAGCACGCGATCGCGCGCAACGGGCGCAGTGACAATCGGCACCACATTGCCCACATCCAGGTGGTGCACCCCGACGACATCGCGCGGTTCCGCCAGCTCGACGTTGCGGCGAACATGCAGTCGCTGTGGGCGACGCTCGAGCCGCAAATGGTCGATCTCACCCTTCCGTTCCTCGGCGCGCCGCGCGATGCGTGGCAGTACCCGTTCGGCGACCTCCTGCGCGCGGGCGCTGTGCTCGCCGCCGGCAGTGACTGGTCGGTGTCTTCGCCCGATCCCATGGCAGCCATCCACACCGCCGTGAACCGCACGGCGGCACCCGGGTTCGAAGAGGGCGACTACGAAGCCTTCCTGCCGGAACAGGCGATCGACCTCGCCACCTCGCTCACGGCGTACACCGCCGGGTCCGCCTGGCTGAATCACCTGGACGACGTCTCCGGCACGATCGAGGTGGGCAAGTACGCCGACCTGGCTGTCCTCGACCGTGACCCGTTCGACGGCCCGGCCGATCGGATCGGGGCAACCCGCACCCTGCAGACCTTCGTCGAGGGCGAACGGGTCTACGCTGCCGGCGACGCCTGAGCACGACGACGTCGGCCCCGCTCCGTGGGGTTGACCCTGCCCCGGAATGCGGTTACCGTGATGACCACCCCCGCCAGAAAGCGCTTCCTCATCAGTGCGTACGGCTTGCATCTCGATGAGGAGAACTATGTCTGTGCAGACCCAGACGATGCGCATTGCGCTCGCGATGGTCACCGCTGCCGCCCTGACACTGACCGGCGCCACCGCGGCAACGGCCGTCGGCCCGACTACTGCGCTGAGCGCCGACGCGATAGCGATCGGTGATTACGTCGCGGTGACCGAGACGGGTACGGACTTCCGCATCCACGCGGCAGTCGGAAGGTCGGTCACGGTCGATGCGCACACCCGCGTCTCTGACCGCGGCGAGACCTTCTCACAGCGGATCAAGCTCAATGGGTCAGGCACCGCCGACGCACGTTCGCTGCACTTCACGGTCGCGGCAGACGATGTGCCCACACAGGTGTTCGTGAACGCCCGCAGTGGCAGCGGCACGGCCGATCGCGCCATCGCGCTCTTCGGCGCCGCGGGTGAAATTGCCCGCGTGCCCGCCCTCGCCGACAGCGCGGCACAGGCTGTGAGCACGGAGGCGATCGACATCACCGTTCCGGGCGACTATTGGCTGGCCTCCCCCAGCTCAGGCGTGAACGTCTATTACGCGCAACTCGGCGCGTTCGACGACGAGGAGCGGATGCCGTGGGCCGAGGTCGCGACGCCCGTCATCGACGGCGTCACGGTCGACCCCACCAATCCCACAGACCTCATCGTTCAGTACTCGGGTGTGCTCGGCGCGGACGGCGGCGACGTGGTCTACGCCACACTGTTCGACAGCTCGGGCTCGATCGTCGATCAAACCCTCGACGCGACGGACGGGGCATCCGGCTCGCTGGTTCTGACGCCTCCGGGATCGGGCGACTACCAGGTCGAGGTGCGCCTGACCCGGGCGGGCGAGGCGACGCCCCGCACCTCGCCACGCGCCGATGCCGTGGGCTTCTCGCTCCCCCTCACGGCGCCCACGATCACCGGCGCGCTGACCAGCGGCGTGACCCCGAGCGGTGCGACCGTGACGCTGACCTGGTCGGCGACGACTGAGGCCGAGTCGTATTCGGTCGAGACGAGCCCCGCTGGCGGCGAGTTCACCACGGCTCTCAGCGATGTGACGGCCACCACGGCCGACATCACCGGGCTCACGCCCGGCGGCACCTACGCGATGCGCGTGGTCGCCCACCGCGGCACCGAGACCGTGACCAGCGCACCGTTCGAGGTCGCTGTCGCCGGGGAAGTCGAACGCTGGCAGAGCGCGGATGTGGGGTCGAACGCAGGCTCGGGCGGCTCGGTCACCGAGAACGCCGACGACTCGATCACCTTCGACGCCCGCGCGAGCACGACGAAGCTCGCGACCTCTGAGGACGGGTTCCAGTACTACTTCACCGAGATCGATCCCGCCACCGAGAACTTCACGCTGCGCGCGTCTTTCCGCGTGGACGACGCCTCCGCCAAGGACAGCCAGTCCGGTTTCGGTGTGATCGCCGTTGACGAACTCGTCACCGAGGAGTCGGCCGCGCGGTACTTCAACTCGGCGGGCGCCCTGATCACCCGGTACGCCTACGGCACCGGAACGGGTGAGTGGCAAGACGGCACCCCCGGCGCGCGCTTCGTCCAGGGGTACACCGGCGCGACGACCGACAACACCGCCGGCGCGCGTGACAGCAGCGACTCGACCGCGTTCGACTGGGATTGGCGGCCTGAGGTTGCCACCGGCCCGAAGTTCGCGGACGGAGACGTGTACGACCTGGCGCTGCGCAAGTCGAACACCGGGTTTCACGCGATCTGGACGCGCGACGGAGAGGAGCTCGAGGTCATCCAGTACGACCCCGAGATGCTGCTGCAGCAGAACTCCGAGAAGCTCTTCGTCGGCATGGCCGTCGCCCGCAAGATTGCGGTGACCGTCACCGACTGGGAGTTCACGACCATCCACCCCGACGACGATGCTCCGGCCGAGGAGCCACCGATGGTTCCGGTGGCGGCGGCGCTGTCAGTCGATGTCACGACGACGACACCCGAGTCCAGCCTCGACATCCCCCTGGTGTCGAACATGTTCGGTACCGGTCAGATTCTGGACGCCTCCGGCGCAGTCATCGTCGATGGCATCGCTCTCGCCCCCGGCGACCGCACGCTCGTGCCCGTCTCGCTGAACCCCGGAGAGAACGCCCTGACGGTGCGCCTGTTGCCCTCAGCTGAGCAACCCCACCTCGACGAGCGCGAGCAGATCGCGTCCACCGAGCCCGTCGATGTTCCGCTCACGATCACCGTCGACGCGTTCGGAGCGCCGGGCGAGTCGATCTGGGTGGCGCCCGACGGCACTGCCGAGGGTGAGGGGACGAAGGCATCACCGCTCGACATCCACACGGCCGTCGCTTTCGCTCAGGCCGGGCAGCAGATCGTGCTGAGCGAGGGGGTCTACACGCCGCAGCGCAACATCGTGGCCGAGCGTGGCCGCAACGGATCCGAAGGCGCACCGATCACGCTCATGTCAGAGCCGGGAACCCGCGCAGTTCTCGACCTGTCGCAGTCGCCGAATGGTGGTCTCGTGCTGCGCGGCGATTGGTGGCACGTGTACGACCTCGAGATCACCGGGTCGGCCGACAAGCAGAAGCCGATGCTCATCCAGGGCCACCACAACGTGGTCGAGCGAGTCGAGTCGCATCACAACCGTGACACCGGCATCCAGATCTCGGGCTCTGAGTTCGAGCCGGCGGCCCTCTGGCCGACCGACAACCTGGTGGTCTCGTCGTATGCGCACAACAACGCCGACGTCGGAGGCAACGACGCGGACGGCTTCGCCGCGAAGCTCGCCGTCGGTGAGGGCAACGTGTTCCGGCACAACATCGCCCACAACAACATCGACGACGGCTGGGACCTCTACGCCAAGTCGACGTCAGGCCCGATCGGCACAGTGGTGATCGAAGACTCGGTCGCCTACGACAACGGCTGGCTCGAAAGCGACCCGTCCGTCACCGGCGAAGGCAACGGGTTCAAGCTCGGCGGCGAGTCGATACCGGGCGACCACCTGTTGCGCAACTCGATCACCTACGGCAACCTCGCGACGGGTGTGACCTCCAACTCGGGCCCTGACGTCCGCATCGAACTCGTCACCTCGGTCGGCAACGAGCGCGGCGTGCGGCTCGAAACCAACGCGGCATCCACCAACTACCGCGCGACGGGTGTGTTGTCGTGGCAGTCGCCGCTGCTCGACACGTTGGCGCTCAAGCAGAGCGACACGTCGCTGCTGACCGACCCGTCGAACATCTGGAACCTCGGCGGCGACTCACCCGTCGCGCCGGGCTGGTTCGTCTCGCTCGACACCGACGGCGTGCGTCCCAGCATCGGCGCGGACGGTTCAGTCGACATGCAGGGTCTGTTGCAGTTGACGGATGCTGCGCCCGCAGCGACCGGCGCACGTCTGAGCGAGATCGACCAGCCGACCGCGATCGAGCTCTACCCCGAGGTGACGGTCCCGCTCGTGAACACGGTCTCGCCGTCGATCACGGGCGACCCGCTCCAGGGCGAGACCCTCACGGTGAACGCCGGCGAGTGGTCGCACCCCGATGCGACGATCACGTATCAGTGGTTGCGGGAGGGAAAGCCGATCCCCGGCCGCCCCGGCACCGAGGCGTCGTACAAGGTGCGCGGCGGCGACGTGGGCCACGACCTGTCCGTGGCGGTCACCGCGACCATCGAGGGGCAAGACTCCGTGACCGTTCTCACCGGGTCAGTCACGGCCGAGCGGGATGCGCCCCCGGCACCCCGAATCCGCGCCCTCATCCAGAAGGTCGTGGGTTGGCTCTGGGCTCTGTTCATCTGAGAGGCAAGAGCCCGGGTTCCGGACACCTCGTCCTGAGAGGTGTCCGGAACCCGACAGCACGCGCGTGCTCAACACACACCCCCGGGGCGAGGATGGAAGGACCTGACCCCCAGAAAGGGTGATATCCGTGGGCACCACAGTCTACGAACGGGATCGGCCGTCGGCATCCCTCCTCACCACCAGCCTTGCCGAATCGCGCCACAGCGTGTTCTGGCTCGACGACCTTCCCGCCTCGCCAGCCCGCGCTCCCCTCACCGGAGCCCACACCGCCGACCTCGTCATCGTCGGCGCGGGGTACACCGGACTCTGGACCGCACTGCAGGCCAAGCGGCGCGACCCCGATGCCCGAGTGATCGTCATCGAAGCCCGCACGGTGGGGTGGGCAGCCTCCGGCCGCAACGGCGGATTCTGCGAAGCGAGCCTCACCCACGGCCGCGACAACGGACTCTCGCGCTGGCCGAACGAGATCGACCACCTCGACGAGCTCGGAATGGCGAACCTCGACGGCATGGGCGACGACATCGCCCACTACGGCATCGACGCCGATTGGGAGCGCGTGGGTGCCCTCGGGATCGCGACCGAGCCCCACCAGCTCGAATGGCTCGACGAGTGGGCGGCGGATGCTGCGTCCCGCGGCGAGCAGGGCGTCGTGCGCATGAACCGGGCTGAGGTGCAGGCATCCATTCATTCACCGACGTTTCTGGGCGCCGTTTTCGAGCAGCACAGCAACGCCCTCGTGCACCCCGGAAAGCTCGCCGCAGGACTCGCCCGCGCCGCCGAGGAGGCCGGTGTCGAGATCTTCGAAGGCTCACCGGTGCGCAGCATCGACGACGACTCCAGTTCGGTTGTCGTCCGAACCGCCGACGCCTTTGTGACGACATCGCAGGTTGCGCTAGCCACCAACGTCTTCCCGTCGTTGCTCAAGCGCAACCGACTGATGACCGTGCCGGTCTACGACTACGTGCTCATGACCGAGCCGCTGAGCGATGCGCAGCTGGTCAGCATCGGATGGACCGATCGCCAGGGCCTCAGCGATCTCGCCAACCAGTTCCACTACTTCCGCCTGAGCGCCGACAACCGCATCCTGTTCGGCGGGTACGACGCGGTGTACCACTACGGCCGCCAGGTGCGCGCGGGGTACGAAAACCGCCCAGAGTCGTGGCAGAAGCTCGCGAGCCACTTCTTCACGACCTTCCCGCAGCTCGACGGGGTGCGCTTCACCCACCGCTGGGCCGGTGCGATCGACACGTCGACGCAGTTCTGCGCGTTCTTCGGCACGGCCCGCCAGGGGCGCGTTGCCTACGCCGCCGGTTTCACCGGGCTCGGCGTCGCGGCGACGCGCTTCGCGGGCGACGTGATGCTCGACCTGCTGTCGGGCGAGAAGACCGAGCGCACCGAGCTCGAGATGGTGCGCAAGCGCCCACTGCCGTTCCCGCCCGAGCCGGCGGCCGCGCTGGGCATCAACGCGACCCGCTGGTCGCTCGATCGCGCCGACCACAACCGCGGGCGCCGCAACATCCTGCTGAAGAGCCTCGACGCGCTGGGATTGGGGTTCGACTCGTGACCAGGCTCACCTCGGGTGTCGCCGCGGATGCGGCACACCTCCCGGTCGCGTTCGAGCCGGTGCCGCTCGATCAGGTCGTCTCGGGGACGCCGATGACCCGGTACGTCGACCTGGATGAAGCATCCGGCCGCACTGTCGGCGTGTGGGAACACACCCCCGGAGTCTCGCGCGACGTCGAAGTCAACGAGGTCTTCGTCGTGCTCGCGGGGTCTGCTCGCATCGAGTTCGAGCAGCCCGTGCTGCCGCCGATAGAGGTGCGGGCGGGTTCGATCGTGCGTCTCGAAGAGGGCATGCACACCGTCTGGACCGTGCGCGAGACCCTGCGCAAGGTCTACGTCGCGCCGTAGCCGGCAGGTGAGAGACTTCTCGCGTGACAGGTTTTCATCACGTCGAGGTGTGGGTGACCGACCTCGCGCAAGCGCGGGCAGAGTGGGGTTGGCTTCTCGAACGGTTGGGGTTCGCGCCGACGTCGAGCTGGCCCGAGGGCCAGTCGTGGGAGGCCGATCGCGCCTATCTCACGCTGACGACGTCGCCGAACACCGTGGGCACCGACCACGATCGCCGGAGGCCAGGGGTCAACCATCTGGCGTTTCACGGTGGCGCGCGCGAGCAGGTAGACGCGATCATGACGGATGCCTCCACCCACGGCTGGCGTCCGCTCTACCACGAGCGCTACCCGCACGCCGGAGGCCCCGACTACTACGCGGGCTGGCTCGAGAACTCGGCCGGATTCAAGGCCGAGATCGTCGCCGAAGACGCCTGAAGTCAGCGCCCGGCGGAACGCCGGACGAGGAGCGCGATGTGCAGTGCCGTCTGGGTCTCACCGTCGTCGAGGTCGACCTCGAGCAGCTCTTCGATGAGCGCGATGCGCTGGTAGAACACCGAGCGCGAGAGATGCGAGGCCGATGCCGCGGCCGTGCGGTTGCCTGGATGCCCGAGCATCGCCTCCAGCACATCGAGAAGGTCTCCCCCACGGGCGAGGTCGTATTCGATGAGCGGAGTCAGCATACGTTCCCCGTGCTCGAGGATGCGGTGGTCTCCGCGCAGGGCTGTGACGAGCTGGACGAGTGGGCGATCCTCGGATCGGCGCAGGTGCGGTCCCCTCCCGGCGCGGCGGCGGCGGCCCCGACCGAGGTCGACTGCTTCGTGCAGAGACCCCAGAGCATCGTCCACACCCTCGGCGGCCTGACCGATCGACACGACGAAGCGGTCGGGGTCGGACTGCGGGTCGCAGATGGCTCGGGCGAAAGCGTGGGCGGTGTCGTCGCCGAAGGCGACGTCGGCGGGGAGCGAAAGGAGGATCGCGGTCGCGGGGGCTGCCACACCGTCGGGCGCCGAGCCGGCGATGGCACGCCCGCGGAGTGAGCGGGCCGCAGCATCCGCCGTCTCTGCACTCACTGGAGCCCCCGACGCGACGATTCCGTACAGGCGCGCATTGCGCAGCGGAAGCCCGGCAGCTTCGAGTCGTGCGGCCGCGCCACCGGCCCCGGCGAACCGCCCCGCGAGGAGTCCATCGACCAGGCGACGGCGGCTGATGCGGCTCCACTCGTCGGCGTCGCCATCGGCCAAGCGTCCGACGGCCAGGGCGATCGCGGCCTGTTCGAGCACGGCGGCACGACCCGCGGGGTGCGCGGGGCCAGGCAGCAGGAGGAGATCGCCCCAGCGGATGCCTCGCGCCTCGACGGGAACGACGAGCCAGTCCTCTGGACCGGGCGCCGCACCGCGCTCGCGGCGCTGGTCGGTGCGGCGGTGCGCCGACCGCGAGCGGAGCTCCCAGTCGGTGAAGAGCTCTTCTTCGAGAGCGAGCGGCACCTCGGCGGCGATGATCTCGTGCGCGCGGTTCTCGAGAATCACGGGAGCCCCGAGCGTCTGCGCGAGCTGGTAGACGATGAAGTCGGCGGGCGAGCCTCTGAGTGCGAGCGCCGTGAAGCGCTCGCGTACCTCGTCGCGCGCACGCAGGGCGTCGGTCTGGTCAGAGATGATGCGGCTGTGGACCGCCTCGGTGAGCGCGACGAACTTCACCTCGCGGTGCAAGACCACCAACGCCAGCCCGCCGGCGCGCGCTGCCTGTTCGACCGCGGGTGGAACAGCGGGGTAGTGCGTGCCGAGCTCGAGCACGACTCCCGACAGCCCGGCAGCGATCAGGCCCTCCACGAACCTTGTCAGCTCGGCAGGCTCGACCGGCCACGACGACCCGGTCGTGAGCAGCAACTCGCCGCCGTCGAGCAGTCGAGCAACGCCGGCGCTATCGGAGACGTGTAGCCACCGCACGCGCGCATCGAGGGCGGCGTCGCCCACAAGGACTTCGGGCACACCTTGGGCCACCGCATCCAGCGCGATCACTTCACGCACGGTCGGCAGCGTCTCGTGCGCTTCACGACCATTCGGACGATTCGTACGGTTGGGTCGATCTTCACGACGGTCGGGCAGCATCGGGTCGCTTTCCGCTTTGACACACTGGGATGACGACAGCCTAGACGATGCCGGTCGATCTGTCCGGCGAGCATCAGGAGACTCCCCCATGACTGACACCCTCATCTCCGGCCCGGTCGCCGACCTCGACGCCGACGCGCAGGTTCGCGCGGACGACCGCGGTCACGTCTTCCACTCGTGGAGCGCGCAGGCCATGATCGATCCGCTTCCGGTCGCCGGCGGCGCGGGTTCGACGTTCTGGGACTATGCCGGCAAGTCGTACCTCGACTTCTCGTCACAGCTGGTGAACCTGAACCTCGGGCATCAGCATCCGGATCTCGTCGCCGCCATTCAGAAGCAGGCCGGACGCCTGTCGACCATCGCGCCGGCCATGGCCAACGACGTGCGCGGCGACCTCGCCCGTCGTATCACCGAGGTCGCGGGCGACGGCTTCGAGAAGGTCTTCTTCACCAACGGCGGCGCTGACGCCAACGAGAACGCTGTGCGCATGGCGCGGCTCGTCACCGGCCGCCGCAAAGTGCTGTCTGCGTACCGCAGCTACCACGGCAACACCACGACCGCGATCGCCCTGACCGGCGACCCGCGCCGCTGGGCGAACGAACCGGCCGACGGCTCAGTCGCGCACTTCTTCGGCCCGTACGCCTACCGTTCGGCTTTTCACTCCGACAGCGCCGAGCAAGAGTCCGAGCGCGCGCTCGCGCACCTCGAGCAGACGATCATCCTCGAGGGTGCCTCGACGATCGGGGCGATCATCATGGAGACGGTGGTCGGCACCAACGGCGTGCTTGCACCGCCGCCCGGTTACCTCGCGGGCGTGCGCGCGATCTGCGACAAGTACGGCATCGTCTGGATCGCCGACGAGGTCATGGTCGGCTTCGGCCGCATCGGCGAGTGGTTCGCCTTCCAGGCGTTCGGCGACGACCTGCCCGATCTCATCACCTTCGCCAAGGGTGTGAACTCGGGCTACGTGCCGCTCGGAGGCGTGGTCATCAGCGAGCGCATCGCCAGCCACTTCGACAAGATCAGCTTCCCGGGTGGACTCACCTACTCGGGCCACCCCCTCGCGTGCGCGGCCGGTGTCGCGACCTTCGAGGTGTTCGAGCGCGACGGAATCCTCGAGCGCGTCCGTGACCTCGGCGAGCGCGTGATCGCGCCGCGCCTGCGCGACATGGCAGAGCGTCACCCCTCGATCGGCGAGATCCGCGGCCAGGGGCTGTTCTGGGCGATCGAGCTCGTCCGCGATCGCGAGACTCGTGAGCCGCTGGTTCCGTTCAATGCGGCGGGGGCGGATGCTGCGCCCGTCGCCGCGGTCGTCGCCGCGTGCAAGAGCGAAGGCCTCTGGCCGTTCACGCACTTCAACCGCCTGCACGTGGCACCGCCGCTCGTGATCAGCGAAGAAGAACTGATCCGCGGGCTCGAGATCATCGATCGCGCTCTCGACGTCGCGGACGGCTACACGGTCTGACGCCAGCCCCTGTCGGGGGTCACTCGTAGCCTGCGAGAGTGCCTACGGCCTACCTGGAATCGCCGTGCCTCCTCTGCGGGGCGCTGATCGGCGTGCGCGACGCCGGCGGCCGGGAATGCGCGGTGTGCGGGTGGCGCGTCGGAGACACTCCGGACGATGGCCTTCCGCGACCCCGCATCGAGGTCGTCTACTACCTGCGCTTCGCGGACCGCATCAAGATCGGAACCTCGGGCACCCCGCGCAGTCGCTTGGGCGCGATCTGGCACGACGAGTTGCTCGCGTTCGAGCGCGGCGGGCGTTCGGTCGAGCAGCAACGCCACCGCGAGTTCGCGGCCGTTCGCGAGGGCGGGGAATGGTTCACCGCGGACCCCGCACTCGTCGCGCATGCGGCAGCCCTGCGCGGCGATACCGACCCGTGGCATGCCTATGCGCGATGGGTCAGCGAGGCGTATCGCGGGCTCTGAGGCCGCGCTTCGGGCGCACGGCAATCCGCCCGGCGATCGGCAACGAATTACCTGCATCCAAAAGACGTTGTTCTGCGGAAGAACCTATTGACGGGAATAGAAGTCGGACGCCACTCGTTGTTTTTTGTACTCGGCTCCGAAAAGAGCACAGGAGGGGAATCGTGGGTAAGAACTACGTCGACATCGAGAACGACCACGGCGAAACGCTGCGTTATCGCAAGCACTCGAACGGTCGCGGATTGATCGCGCACGGCGCGAAGGTTCACCCCACCGCTGTCGTCGAGGCTGGGGCCTACATTGAACCCGGTGCGAAGATCGCGGCAGGCGTTCACGTCGGTCGCGGTGTCTGGGTCGAATCCGATGCGGTCATCGGCCCCGAGGTCGAGATCGCTCCCCACGCTCACATCGGCTCGGGCGCCGCCATTGGCGGTCGCGCGAAGATCGGCGTTCGCACCCAGGTCGGTGCCGGAGCCCGCATCACGGGCGGCTCGCTCATCGGCGATGACCAGACGATCGGCGACGGCGAGACCGTCGCCACCGACCCACGAGGCCTGCACCTGGCCGCCTGACCTCATTTGCGCTTACGCGAAGAGGAACAGAACGAACCCGATCAGCGGGAGCGTGCCCTGAATCAGCGCAGGTCGCAGATACTTTGCGCCCGAGGTGAGCAGCACGAGGGATGCTGCGACCATCGACCCGAGCGAGAACAGCACGAGGGCAAGGCCCGCGGATCGAACGGCTGCATCCGACGAACCGGCGAAGAACAGCACGATGCCGATGGTCGCGCCGATCGCGAGAAACAGGTTGTAGAAGCCCTGGTTGTACGCCATCGGCTTCGTGATCTCGGCGGCGTGCTGATCGGCGACCCCGAAGCGCTTCCAGATGCGCGGCTGGGTCCACTGCACGCTTTCCATGACGAAGATGTACACGTGCAGGAGGGCAGCAAGTGCAGCGAACACGGTGGCGAGGATCGGGATCATGAGCGAACGATAGCGCGCCGATAGTCTGACCACATGGCGAAAGGCGGAGGGTCGCGGTCCCCGCGGTCGGGCAAGAGCGGAAAGGACGGGAAGGATGCCGCGTCCCGTCGCACCGCGAAGGGAGCGGCATCCGCCCACAAGAAGAAGCAGCAGCCGAAGCCCGTTCCGGTCGTCGATCCCGGTCCGCAGATGCCGGAGCACTTCACCCTCGGGGCAATCGCGGGTGCGACTCCGGGTAAATGGATCGATGCGTGGCAAGAGCGGTATCGGCGAGTGCCTCTGCTGCTGCATCCGCTCCACCGCGATGCCCAGCGCTCGGCGCTCGTCGATGGCGAGGTCGATGCCGCGCTCGTGCGCCTGCCGATCGGTCGCGAAGGCTTGCACGTGATCGCCCTGTACGAAGAACTGCCTGTGGTCGTGGCATCCGCCGACTCGCACTTGTGCGCGGCCGAAGAGCTCACTCTCGACGATCTCGGAGGTGAGGTCGTGATCACCCCTCTTGACGACGTTGTGCGGGTGAGCGTTCCCGGCGCGGTCGCTCCGCGATTCGCTGCCCCCGAGACCACCGAAGAGGCGATAGCAACGGTCGCCGCCGGCGTCGGAGTCGTCATCGTGCCGATGTCACTCGCGCGCCTGCACCACCGCAAAGACACCGAGTGGCGCGTATTGCAGGGGGTGGATGCCTCGACCGTCGCGCTCGCCTGGGTGGCCGACGCCGACAACCCGGCGGTCGCCGCGTTCGTCGGAATCGTACGGGGTCGCACGGCCAACTCGTCCCGCGACTGACCTCCTGCTCGCCCCGCCAAGAAGAAGTCCGGGGGATGTCGCGGACCTGGGTCTTCGCGACACCCCCCGGCGATGGCCCTCTACACACCCACGCATCGCGCGCCCCAGTGGGAATGAACCCGGTGTGCAGGCCCCCAGCGTCGAGGTACCCGAAACCTCACTCTGCGCGGACCATCACCTGCACAGAGCGCGCGCAATACGCCCTGATACACACCAGCCAAAGAAGTTTCTAGAACCCCGAACCGTGGGCCTGGAAAGGCGCGACGATGCCGGTGCGGTCGGATGCCTCGGCCAGCGCAACCGCGGGCGCAAGTCCCGCGGCGAGGCCCTGGTGCATTTCACCCAGCAGTTCGCACGCAACATCGTCCGCGACCACGACGGGGGCCGCGATAACGCAGCGCGTTCCGGCATGTAGCCAGATGCGGGTCATGCCGATCGCCTCTTCGCCGCCTCGCGCGGTAGAGCGGCCGACCTCGCAGGCCGACATGACGACAATGTCAGGGACGTTCGGGATGAGATCAATGTCATAGCCGAAGAGGGTTCCGTCAGTAAGTTCGACGCCTGAGAACAGCGGGTGATCGTGGGAGTGACGACCGTGGGCCGCGAGGTGGAGAACATCAGATCGCTCCGACAAGCCGGTGAGCGCCGATACCGTCGCGGCGCCACCCAGCAGAATCTCGGCGCTCGGCCAGGCGGCACTCGCGCGCAGAACCTCCTCGTTTCCACGCGTGACGCGCGGCCCCACGGCGAAGCCGACCCGTCGCGGTCTGGTCGAGATCCGCCGATCGCACCACTGGGACGCCGAGGTGGCCACGGTGAAGATCCGGCCGCGCAGCGCCGGCAGCATCGCCCACGGAAGACCACCGAGGATGCCCGGGATCGTCAGGACGACTCGCCGATCCCCGATCATCGGCAGGAGAGGCTCGATGAGAGCGGCAGACAGGGCGGCGAGCCGCCCCTGCAGGGCTCGGGTGACCGCGGGCGCCATCGGCCCCGTTCGGATGGCTGCGGACATATCCAGATCTGCCCGCAACCCGGCCAATGACTCCGCGACGGCTGGCCATCGGGCGACCGTTGTGATCCGCGCTTCGCCGCCTGCCACCGTCAGCGCGAACATGTCCGATCGGTCGAACACAAACGTGACGTACGCCGTGTCATCGGCGAGGGTCGCGTGCAGCTCAGCGAGCCCGATCCGGCGGCTCGCTCCGACGGCTGCGACGGCGGACCATTGGCGCGCACGAACCGAATCGCTCAGTTCCGCGGCCCGAGGGGCAGACAGCCAGTCGCCCGACCCGTACTCCGCGCGCAGCATCCGCAACTCGGCAAGGTCCGAGGCGAGGTCGGCATCCGGTGGTGGACGGAGGGGAATGGTCTGCACGCTCAAGTGGCGGGCACGCTCGGACCAATCGAAGAGAACCTCCGGACGCGAGGACCTCACGGCGGCACCCAGCCCGGCGAAGATCAATCCTGCACCGTGCTGAACGAGCGAACTAGCAAGGTCAAGGCTTCCGAACGATGCCTGCCATTGCGCAAGCGCCTCGAGTCCCTCGCTCGCGTGATGTCGTGCCCGTGCGTGATCGCCGAGTGCGGCGGCTCGCGTGGCGCGTACTTCGTGGGCGAGCAGACGCACCTGGATCGGAGCATCCTTCGCGATTCGGACGACTGAGCGCTGCGACAGCGCATCAGCATGCCGAGCTCCGTGCAGGAGCCACGTGAAGCGCAATGACGAGGCGTCCGCCCGAAGGCGCCGACGCTCCAGCTCGGCCGCGAGATCGTTGATCGCCTCGCGGGACGGCGCAGGCCGCGACTTGCCGTCCGCCTGAGCCGCCGCGACCATGAGTTGCGCCCGCATCCGCACCGCATCGGCCCGCAGCGCCCACCAGTCGCTCCTCACCCGCCGAAAAGTGCGTGCGCTGCGGGAGGCCGCCTGCACCGCCTTCTCAGGGAGATGGGTCAGCAACGAACGTGCCAGATGGAACTCGGCCTCCCCTTTGGCCTGGCTCATCCGGTGAGCGCCGAAGACTTGCGTAACTCGCTCGAGGCTGCGCTCCGCGTCCGTTGCCATGCCCGCATCGCGGAGGACCTCAGCACGGTCGAGCTCGCAGATTGCGGCGTTCACGGCCGACGCCGACGCGAGTGTCAGGTAGGCCTCACCCATTTGTCCGAGTGCGCTCACGAGGTCACCCGCCAGAAGCGATGCGTAGCCCGCGTTGTGCACCGTCATCGCCCGTTCGATCTCGTTGCCGGTCGCCGCGTAGTCCGGCACGGCGCGATCGAGGTCTGCTCGTCCCTCGGCGAGCCGTCCTGCCTGCATATGTGCGACGCTGCGATTGAGGTACATCGGCGCGCGGTGTTCCACGTCGTCGCCGATCCCCGCGATCGCCCGATCTAGCCACGCGATCGAATCATCGAGATCGCCGCGCTCCAGCGCGAGCAGCCCGAGCTGCCCATGGAGCACGGCGGCGGTGTGTCGGGAAACTCCCGGAAGCTCCAACGCCTCACGACAGATCCGTTCTGCGGATGCCACGTCGCCCTGCCGGATGATCGCAGCCGCGGTCGACCCGGCAATGAGCGCTCGGAGGTCAGTGTCCTCTGTGCGTGCCGCTGCGAGCGAGAGTACCCGGCGCGCAGCAGCGGTCTGGCCGGCGTTCAGATGCGCGCGACCGCGACGGTAGAGCTCCGCAGCGGAGAGGGTCACCCGTACAGCATGATGCCTACGCGTCCGTTGATCCATCCTCCGACGCCAGGCTTTTGATGATCTCAGCGACGGCGGTCGTCAGGAGTGCCGTGGCTGGGCCGGCGATCTTCGTTTTTCTGCCCTCGGCGATCGACGCCGCGACCCGACCTGCGACCAGTGGAGCCGAGAACGAGGTTCCGCTCCACACGGCGAACCCCGAAGCGAAGTCATCGATGTCGAGCGTCTCGCGGCGACGCGCATACTCGTCTCGGCGAAGGTCTGACTGCATCCCGCCCTGGAATACCGGCACAGTCGAGACGACCGAAACCCCCCGCGCGTAGGTAGATACCCACGGCCCGACGTTCGAGAAGAGTGCGACTGATCGGCGAGAGGGATTCAGCGCACCAACTGACACATGAGGTGCGAGATCCTTCTCTTCGGCCGCTGTGATGCCGAAGTCATTGTGCGGCCAGGCATACAGCGCCGCAGGGGATGACGGACGATCGGTGGCATCGTTGCCCGCTGAGCAGATCACCACGCAGTCTTTCGCCCGTGCCCGGGCGAGCAGTTTGTACAGTTCGCCCTCCACCTTCTGCCGTTGCGGCGACTCGTGGTAGAAGCCGAGGGACAGGTTGAGGATGTCGATGCGCTCTCCGGACTCGATAAGGTCGACGATTCGCCCGAGCGCCCCCAAAAGATCGTTCTCCATAATGACGCCGTTTCCATCGGAGACGCGGACCGGAAGGATTCGTGCCTCCGGGCACGCCTGCCTGATCAGTCCGGCGATGAACGTCCCGTGCCCAGCCGCATCGTCGATCACTCCATCGAGCGGGTCACCCAACGACGGGTTGCGTTCGGGATCCGAGTCAGGATCGACCACGCCGAGAGGGTCGCCCCAGGTCTTCACCGGATCCACGACGTTGTCACCGCGTAGCCACGGGTGGTCGCCGAGCCCGGTGTCCAGAACAGCGACGATCGGCCGATCCGCGAGGGGGAGCTTCGCGTCAGGCAGGTCGGGCCCCGCGTACGAGATTGGCTGACGACCGCCAAAGCCCGGGTGGGCGTAGCTCTCGAGACCTCCGGCGTACCCCTTGAACGGGTATCCCTTGAAGGGGTATCCCTTGAAGGGATACCCCTTGAACGGGTTCGCGCCCATGCTGTCGAGCGTCAGCACGTGATTGAGTGACACGCCCTTGATCCCAGCTCTTCGCGCTTCGCGCAGCAGCAGCCACGCGTCGGGCCGCTGCACGGGAACGTCCGGCGCAACGTTCGGCGCGATCGAGATCCGCGCGCGGACTGTGTCGCTCACACCTTTCCGTCGGCCCGGCACGGGCGAGGCCTCAGCGTCCTCGCCGGGCTCCGGCTGCCGAACGGGATCCTCGAGCGGTTCCGGCGTCACGATCCAGCCGAACTTCTTCGCGAGGCCTGAGAGGTCGGGCGTCGACAACGACGGAGATTCATGGCCGAAGGCTGGCAACACGAGGAGGACGTCCGGCTCATACGCGGTCGTATACACATCGGAGCCATCCAATGGAGCGATCGCCGTGTCGAGAAACGCTGCTCGCGACCGCGATGCTTTCTCGCGCTCGCGCCACGAGCGTCTTGGGCCGGGTGCGGGCGTGGGGTTTTCGTTCTCTTCAGGAGTCATCGCTCGTCCTCTCGCGGGGATCGCGTCGTCGGGTCACGGCGACGCTCACAGTTCGAATTGCGGGGTCTGGAAGTCTCGGAGCTCTCCGGCCTCGTCGCGCAGGACGAACCGCAGAAGTGCCAATCCGGGGGTCACGCTGTCGAACGCGAAACGGCCGTGGTCCCCGGCGTCGGCCGTCCAAGTGCGATCGCCCTGGGTGAGCCGGATCGCGAGGGCGGAAGCATCCACCCACCCGTCGACACGACGGCCACCGTCCTCGGTTGCCGTCACGTGCAAAAGCACGTTGGTGGTGCCATCGCTGAACTGCAGCGTGGCGGTGTCGGTCTCGCCGCGGACGGGGGCGAGCGAGCCCTCGACCAGCGTGAGCAGCGCGTACTCGCGCGAGAGGTCTTCAACGGCGACCGCGGCGACCATGCGGTCGACGAGGTCGGCGGGCATCGGGTCGACCTTCTCCCACATCCCACGCATTCGTGCGAAGAGCGCAGCATCTGCCGCGAAGTCTTCAGTGTTCATTTCGGTCCCCTTCCCATCCGTCACCCTGAAGCAGAGTGCGGAGCTTGCCGAGGCACCGCTGGCGGGTCGGTCCGATCGATCCGATGGGCATCGCCAGATCTTGGGCGATGCGTGCATAGTCGGGTCGCTCATCGAACGCGACGACGCGCAACAGGCGCTGGCATCGGTCGTCGAGCCGGCTGACGTACTGCCAGAGGCGACGGGATTCGTCGTCAGTGGCGGCGGTCTGCTCAGCAGATTCGCGGACAGGAAGGTGCGACTCGAGAGTCTCGGTCTCGGTCGCATCGGCGCGGCGGTGGGCCTTACCCACACGCCAGGCTTCACGTCGAGCGCACATCGTGAGCCATCCCGAGACCGCTTTGGGCTCGAGAATCGACTCGTGACGGCGCACGAGGGTCAACCACGTCGTCTGCACGACGTCTTCGGCCAGCGCCGCATCGAGCCCGTAGGCCCGCACGACGTGCCACAGCGTCGGCGACATCAGGCGGACGAGTTCGTCCATCGCCCGAGATTCGCCTTCGCGCCAGCGCATAAACAGCTCCGCGGCGCGCTCCCATCGCGTCGGCTCCACAGAGTCGACGGATGCCTCAGCGCCCACATGCGTCATAGCGCCCATTCTGTCCACACCTACACAGAGAGCGATAGGTCTCTGCTGATACATCCGTGCCAGCACTGATCCGACATCTCCCCGCGTGACATCACTCTCGCCGCTACGGCCAGGGTCGACTTAGACTCGCGCCATGACTTCTGCGCCGTTGCTCTATGTCTGTGTGCGCCCTCAGCAGGGTGCTGCAGCGGCGGAGTACGAGTCGTTTCGAGCGGCAACCAAGCTCGACCCCGCGGGGCTCGCGTCGCACGATCTGGTGCGCGATGCCCTCCCCGAGGATGCCTTCGAGCGGTACAGCGGCTTTCTCATCGGAGGAAGCCCGTTCAACATCACCGACCCCGAGTCGAGCAAGACCGACGCACAGCGCCGACTGGAAGCAGACCTCGAGCGCATCGCCGCGGCCGCTGCCGAACAGGCGACGGCGGCGATGTTCACGTGCTTCGGCATCGGCGCGGTGACCCGACTGCTCGGCGGTGAGGTCAGCCGCGGGTACCCCGAAGATGCCGGTCCGGTCGCCGTTGCGCTGACAACCGACGGCGAGGCCGACCCCGTGCTCGGTGGACTCGCCCACAGGTTCACCGCGCTGAGCGCCCACAAAGAGGGATCAGCTGTGCCCCCGCCGGGTGCGGTACTGCTGGCCACGAACGAGAACTGCCCCGTGCAGGCCTATCGCGTCGGCGATCGGTTGTACGCGACGCAGTTCCATCCCGAACCGACCACACGCGCCTTCACGGAGCGCATGGCGGTCTACCGCGATGACGGATACTTTCCCGCGAGCGACTACGACGAGATCGCCGGGCGCGTGCTCGCGGCATCCGTCACCGAACCGGTGCGGATGCTGCGCGCCTTCGCGCGCCGATTCGCCGTTGCCGCTTAGGCCCAGGGTTCAAGCCCCCGCGGGCGGGTCGATCAGCAGCGCGACACGCTCGTCGAGGTACCGCTCCAGGGGCATGAAGCCTCCGGCCGCACTCCAGCGAACGCTCGGGGTTCCGTCGATGAGCGCCAGGGGTCCGGATGCCGCGCCCCGGTCGACGGCGCTGGGCTGCAGCATCCGCCACCCGATGTGAACCGCAGCGCCCTCGGCGAACCCACCGCGCGACGCCGCTGCGGCGAGCTCCGACCTGCGCCGCTGCGACTCGGCTGTGAAGCCCCTCGGTGCCTCGCGGCGGGCACGGATGATCTCGCCGGTGGCAAGCACATCGTCGTCGGTGAGGAGCAGGGCTCCCAGATGCCAGGCACCGCCGCGCGGCTGAACGCGCGGGGCGCGCGGGATGCCGAGCACGCGCCGCGGTTCGATGAGTTCGCCCAGCAGTTCGCGCGGAGCGTCGCGGAGGCGCTCGCGGGCTGTTGCGATGAGAGATACCGTCGTCACACGCGATCGCCGTCGTCGATGGTGCTCTCTTCTACCAGGTCGGCTCGATGCCCGCGCAGGGTCATGCCGATCAAGGGCAGGAGCAGAACACTGAGCATTCCCGCCCCCACCAGCACGGCCGCCTGGGCGGTCGTCAGAAGCTCTTCGTCGACGCCGATGGCGGTGACCGCCACGATGATCGGCAGCCCCGTCGCGCCGAGAAGGCCGACCGCGATGCGCTCACGCGCAGATGCGTCGTGCGGCGCCGCGAGCATCGACGGAATGCCGCGCACGATGAGCAGCACGATCACGGCGCCCGGCACGAGAAGCAGCATCGTCGGTGTCGCGAGCAGAGCGGCGAGGTCGAAGGTGATACCGGTGTAGATGAAGAAGATCGGCACCAAGAACCCGAAGGCCACACCTTCTATCTTGCTTTCGACGGCCTGGCGATCTGCCTCGTCCGCGTCGCGCATCATCAACCGCCACACGATGCCGGCGGTGAAGGCACCGAGCAGCATGTCGAGATCGAACAGGATGCTGAGGGCCACGAGTCCGCTCAGGATCAGGAACACGACCCGGATCGCGAACTGGCCCGACGTGTGCAGCGTCGAGTTCACGAAACGGTGCATCGCGCCTTGGGGAAGCCGGAACGCCAGCCAAATCGCGAGTCCGGCGATGACGAGGAACCCCGCGAGGACGAGGGTTGATACTCCGGGGTCGCGGCCGCCGAGGAAGATCGAGATAGCGATCAGCGGCCCGAATTCGCCGATCGCTCCGATCGCGGCAACGGCGCGCCCGAACGGGGTGCGCAACTCGCCCGCATCGCGCAGCATCGGGAGCAGGGTGCCGAGAGCCGTGGAGCACAGGGCGATGCCGATGATGACCCCGGCCTCACCGGGTGCGATGAGCCATCCCAGCGCGATACCCGCGGCGATGCTGATCAACCAGCCCAGCACCGCTCTGCGGCCGGTTCTTCCACGGAACGCCGCGAACTCGATCTCTGACCCCGCAACGAAGAAGAGCGTGGCCAGGCCGAACTGAGCGAGAGTGTCGACGAACTCCGACGGTTCAGCCCACCCGAGCAGGCTCGGCCCGATCAGAATCCCCAGCATCAGCTCGAAAACGACGATCGGCACCCGCGCCCACCGACCGGCACCGCGCGCGAGCAGCGGCGCGATCACCGCCGCGAGCGGAATCAGGAACAGTGTCGGTTCGAGATCATCCACGCGTTCAGAGTAGCGAGCGCTGTCACCGCGCGCCCACCTCGGTCAGCCACCGGTCGAGCGCAGGAAGGGTGAAGTAGGCGATGGTGCCGTGGGTCGCGAACGGCACCTCGTGATAGGTCACGCTCATGCCGAGAGATGCCTCGTGCTCGGCGAAATCCTCTGTGTCAGCGGGCACGACCAGGGTGTCGTCGAGTCCCTGGGCGATGAAGAGTGGCGCGTCGAAGGCGACGGACCCGGCCGAGTTCTCTTCGAGCAGCGTCGCCCACGGCTCGGTCGTCGTCGGATCGCTCAGCATGAAGTTGCCGACCACCGGCCCCGCGATCTTGTGCAGCTCGGGGATGTTGCTGAGCAGGCACAGCTCGTTCATCTCGGGCAGGATCTCGATCGCTGCGGGGCTGAGGATGCTCTCGATCGGCTCGTCGTAGATCTCGGCGAACGCGGCGAAGGCGTACGACCCGATTGTGACGCCCGACAGGTCATCGAGGTGCGCGCTCATGAGATCAGACAGGTTGGCCGCGGGCGCGGCGACAGCGACAGCCTCGATGCTCAACTCGGGGGCGTAGTCCGGGGCACGTTCGGCGGCGAACAGCACGGCCTGCCCGCCCTGGGAGTGACCCCAGAGGACGACACGGTCGCTGACATCGGGTCCGAGAACCGCCTGCGCGGCACGGGCGGCATCCAGCACATTGTTGCCTTCAGTTGCACCGATCAAATACGAATCCGGCCCGTCGGTACCCATGCCGATGTAGTCGGTGGCCACCACGGCGTAGCCGCGGTCGAGCAGCAGGCGCAGACCCTCGATGCCGAGGTACGGATCGAACCCGTACGACGGCGCGCAGTCCGGCGACGAGCCGGTGGTCGGGTGCCCCCACGACACGATGGTGCGCCCGCCGGGCGGCGGGGGGCCGAGCGGGGTGACGAGCACTCCCGTCGCGACGACGGGGTCGCCGTTCAGGTCGGTCGAGCGGTACATGATGCGCCAGCCGCGCGCATTGAACGGTGCGCCGAGCAGAGCGTCCGCCTTGATAATCGAGCCGGGGTCGCCGGCCGCCAGGCCTGCCGGCTGTTCGTAAAACGCGGGCACACTCGGCCGTTCGAGAGCATTACCGACGGTCCGGAGGATCTCAGCTGCGACCACTCCACCCAACACAGCGAGCAGCACCGCGAAGAACGCCGATGCGAAGCGAACGCCGGGGAGCCGCCCCGCGAAGGCGCCGCGCAGCGGCGGTCGGGGCGTCCGTGGCATAGGGGCAGAGTACCGCTCGCGCGCTCAGTCTCTACTGTCGAGCGTCTTGCGTGCCGTGGCGGCGGTTTGGCTCGCGGCGCGGGCGACGGATGCTGCGTCTTTCTGTTCCGCGTCGAGCCGTGCGAGATCGGCCTCGATACTGGCCTGGTCGGCCTCGAGTTTCGCGAGATCGCGGCGCAGGTCGTCGATCCGCTCGCGAACGTGGTCGGCGCGTTCCTGCGCCTTGGCTCGGAGCGCCTCGACCTTGGTGAGCTCGCGCTGCGCTTCGTTCTCGGCACGCTCTGCCTCGCGCACGGCCTTTTCGGCCGCCTTGCGGGCGCGTCGCTCGGCCAGGTCGTCGCGGGCGACGGGCGCAGCGGCTCCGGGTAGCGATCCACCCACGGCGTCCGCCAGGTCGTCGGGGTCGATGGCGCCCGCTTCGAGGGCCGAGATCAGACGCCCGGTGAGCACCGCGGCGGCGGCCGCAGCATCCATCACCGCCGCATTGATCGTCTTCTCGACGTCTTGCCGCGCCGCATCGCTGACCGCGACGCCCGCCTCGGTGGCGAGAGTGACGGCTTGGCCTGCGAGAGCGGCGACCAGCTGGCGGCGTTGACGCCCGAGACGCGAGAGCTCGGCGGCGTCGAGGTCGTCCTGCGCATCGCGCAGCGCGGTCGAGAGTTCGACGGCTTCGGCGAGCGCTCCTTCACGGGTGAGGAGATTCACGGCGTACGCGGCGACCGTGGGTTTGCGGAGCGCCTTGAGCTGACCGGCTATCGGGTTGCGCGCGAGGCCCGCGCGGGCGTTGCGAGCCGCGGTGAACTCCGCCGGAGGCAAGACGTAGAGCTCGGCCGCGATCGCGTCGAGGTCGGTCTCGGTTGCGGCGGGCGGCATGGGCCCATTCTGCCCGTTTGGTGTGATCTCGTCAGGCGTCGAGGACGGATGCTGCCTGACGAGCAGCGCCGAGCGCAACGTACTCTCCCGGTTCGGGCACCTCGACCGGCACACCGAATACCAGCGGCGCGATGCGCCGGACGGCTTCGGACTGCGCGCCGCCGCCGATCAGCAGGGCGCGCTCGAGGGGTACACCGAGGTCTCGCACTGCCTGAAGGCCGGCCGCGAGGCCGGAGAGCATTCCCTCGACCGCGGCCCGGGCGAGGTTCTCGCGCGTGGTCGAGGCCAGCGTCATGCCCGTGAGCGACGCTGTCGCGTCGGGCAGGTTCGGGGTGCGCTCGCCCTCGAAGTACGGGACCAACGAAAGCCCGCCCGCACCGGGCGAAGCAGCGAGAGCGAGGCGGCTGAGCTCGGCGTGATCGACGCCGAGCAGACGGCCGATCGCGTCGAGCACCCGCGCGGCGTTGAGGGTGGCGACGAGGGGGAGGAACCTTCCGGTGCAGTCAGCGAAGCCCGCGACCGTGCCGGTGGGGTCGATCGTGCGCTTGTCGCTCACAGCGAAAACCGTTCCGCTCGTGCCGATCGAGACGATGACATCGCCCGACGCCGCCTCGAGCCCGAGAGCAGCCCCGGCATTGTCGCCGGCGCCACCGCCGACACGGCGTCCGTCCTGGTCGAGCACGAACTCAGTCGGGCCCGACACTCTGGGCAACACGGCATCGTGACCGAGCGCAGCAACCAGCAGGTCGCGGTCATACCCCCCGGTGGCGGGGTTCCAGTAGCCGGTGCCCGAGGCATCCGACCGATCAGTGATCAGCTCATCGAAGTTCGGGCCCAGCGCCGAGTCATCTGCGGGGCCGTAACCGCGCATCCTCCAGGTCAGCCAGTCGTGCGGCAGCGCTACGGCGGCGACTCGTGCCGCGTTCTCGGGTTCGTGATCGCGCAACCACCGCAACTTCGTGATCGTGAACGAGGCCACGGGAACCAGGCCGGTGCGCTGCGCCAGTTGCTCGGCACCGAACTCAGAGATGAGGTCGGTGGCAGCATCCGCCGATCGTGTGTCGTTCCACAGCAGCGCGTCGCGAATGACGTGCCCCTCGGCGTCGAGCACGACCATGCCGTGCTGCTGGCCACCGACCGCCCACGCGGCGACGTCGTCAAGCCCTCCGGCATCGACGATCGCCGAGCGCACGGCAGAGAGCCACGCCCCGGGGTGCACCTCGGTGCCCTTCGGATGCGACGCGCGCCCCTCCCGAACCACCTCACCGGTGCCGGTGTCGACAACGATGACCTTGCATGACTGTGTCGACGAGTCGACCCCCATCACGAGCGGCATTGCTCTCCCTTGTTCACCCGGGGTCGAGTGTCCAAGACACACGGAGAGACCTGGACGGTCCTCCGTGTGTCTTGGACACTCAATCGGACGGTGGTTCGGTCAGCGCGCGCCGAGCAGGTGCTCGGTCGCGAGTTGCTGCAGACGCACGAAGCCGAAGCCCTTGCCCCCCAGGTACGCGTCGGCGTCGAAGTCCTCAAACGCCGACGTGTCAGCGAGGAAGTCGTCGTACGACTCGCCCTCGTTCAGCGTCGGCACCGAGAGCTCGTCGACCTTCGCCGCCGCGAGAGCCTCTTGCACTTCGGGGTCGGCGCGGAAGGCCGCGGCGCGCTCCTTGAGCAGCAGGTAGGTGTTCATGTTGGCGGATGCCGAGTCCCAGACACCCTTCTCGTCCTCGGTGCGGCTCGGCTTGTAGTCGAAGTGACGGGGGCCGTCGTAGGCCGGGACCCCGCCGGGGCCGCCGTTCTCGAGCAGGTCGACGAGGGCGAACGCGTTGTGCAGGTCACCGTGACCGAACACGAGGTCCTGGTCGTATTTGATGCCGCGCTGGCCGTTGAGGTCGATGTGGAAGAGCTTGCCGTGGTACAGCGCCTGGGCGATGCCGGCAGAGAAGTTCAGCCCCGCCATCTGCTCGTGGCCGACCTCGGGGTTCACGCCCACGAGCTCGGGGCGCTCGAGCGAGTCGATGAACGCGATCGCATGGCCGAGCGTCGGCAGCAGGATGTCACCACGGGGCTCGTTCGGCTTGGGCTCGATCGCGAAGCGGATGTCGTAGCCCTTGTCAGTGACGTAATCACCGAGCAGGTTGACGGCCTCGCGGTAGCGCTCGAGAGCCTGACGGATGTCTTTCGCGGCGTCGTACTCGGCACCCTCGCGGCCACCCCACATGACGAACGTCTTGGCGCCGAGCTCGGCACCGAGGTCGAGCTGACGGAACACCTTGCGCAGCGCGAAGCGGCGTACGTCACGGTCGTTCGAGGTGAACCCGCCGTCCTTGAAGACCGGGGCACTGAAGAGGTTGGTCGTGACCATCGGGATGATCATCCCGGTGTCGGCCAGAGCTCCCTTGAGGCGGTCGATCTGGGTCTGGCGCTCGGCGTCGGTCGAACCGAAGGCGAACAGGTCGTCATCGTGGAAGGTGAGGCCATAGGCGCCGAGTTCGGTGAGCTTCTCGACGACGTGGACGACGTCGAGCGGCTTGCGAGTCGGTCCGCCGAACGGGTCGGTGCCGTTGTAGCCGACAGTCCAGAGTCCGAACGAGAACTTGTCGGCAGTGGTGGGGGTGGGCATGACGCTCCTGAGTTCTTCGATGAACAATTGTTGTGAACAACAACCTATACCATAATGGATCGTGCGTCCAGCCGGATGCGCACCCGTTTCCGATAGTTTCGAAGGCTACGATCAACGCATGACCGACACCACGCGAGTGACCCTCGCCGAGATCGCCGCCGAGGCCGGCGTCTCACTCGCGACGATGTCGAAGGTGCTGAATGGGCGGACGGATGTCTCGGCCAGCACTCGCGCTCGCCTCGAAGAGCACCTGTCGCGACACGGCTACACCCGACGTAACGCGAGTCAGCGAACCGAGTTCGTCGAACTCGTTTTCCACGAGCTCGAGGCGAGCTGGTCGATGGAGGTCGTCGGCGGCGTCGAAGAAGTCGCGCACGCCGCAGGCCTGTCGGTCGTGCTCACCGTCAGCGGCGATCGACACTCACCCTCGCCTGACTGGATCGACGGAGTCCTTCGGCGTCGACCTGTCGGCGTCATCCTCGTCTTCTCCGACATCGCCGCGCCCTTCCGCGAGAAACTCCGTTCGCGCGGCATCCCCTTCGTCATCGTCGACCCGGCTGGCGACCCCTCGCCCGATGTTCCTTCGGTGGGCTCGGCGAACTGGTCGGGCGGGCTCGCGGCCACCCGCCACCTCATCGAACTCGGCCACCGCCGCATCGCGGCGATTTCGGGCCCCGAAGACATGATGTGCTCGCTCGCCCGAGTCGACGGCTATCGCTCGGCAATGAACGCCGCTGGGCTGCCGATCGATCCGGCGTGGATTCGTTTCGGTGATTTTCACCCGGATGGCGGGCAAGCCCATGGCCGCGAACTGCTCGCGTTGCCCGACCGGCCGACGGCGATCTTCGCCGGGAGCGATCTGCAGGCTCTCGGGGTGATCGCGGCTGGCTCGGCGGCGGGGCTCCGCGTTCCCGACGATCTCTCGGTCGTGGGGTATGACGACATCGCTCTCTCGCGCTGGATGAGCCCCCAGCTGACGACGGTGCATCAGCCGCTCAGGCGCATGGGCGAAGAGGCGACCAGACTCGCTCTCCGCCTCGCCGACGGCGCCAGCGTCGAGACGCTGCGTATGGATCTCGCGACCCACTTGGTGGTTCGTGGCAGCACCGCGCGCTACACCGGCTAGATCCGCACCCGACGGAGCCGGCGGCGCGGCTGGGTCGACCTCGGTTGACGTTTCGAAACTCCTGGGCAGGTGTGCGCTTTATGCGGGCGGGGGGGACAGTTGAAAGTGCCGCGTGCGGCGGGTCAGCCCAGGTGATCGACCGCGACCTCAGCGTGGAGCGCACGCGTGCGGTCGACCTCGCGGGTTGCACCTGTGAGGCGCACGCGGCACTCTTGCACGATGTCAGCGCTCGAGCGACCGAAGCCGAGCACGATGTCGCCGGGCTCCACGATCCGGCGACCATCGACACCGGTGAAGCTCGTGAGATCGGTGGGGACGGTGAAGCTCACGCGGGCTGACTGACCGCGCTCGAGCGTGACACGGGCGTAGCCGATCAGGCGCTGGACCGGACGCACAACCGACGCCACCGGGTCGTGCAGGTAGAGCTGCACCACCTCGACGGTGTTCGCCGCGCCGGCGTGATCGCCCGCGTTGCGGATGTGGATCGACACCGTGACCGAGCCATCGACCGGCATCTCGAAAGCCGAGGCCGAAGCATCCGACCACACCGCCTGGCCATAGCCCAGACCGTGGCCGAAGGCGAACGCCGGCGTGGGGTCGATGTTCGACACCTCGTTGCGCTGCGCCAGCCGCGAGGCGAGGTAAGTCGAGGGCTGCGCACCGGGGTCGCGGGGGATGCTCACCGGTAGTCGCCCGCTCGGATTCACCCGGCCGCTGAGCACGCCGGCGATCGCGCCGGTGCCCTCTTCGCCCGCAAAGAACGTCTGCACGATCGCGGCCGCAGACCCGGGTGCCGACCCGAGCGCGTAGGGGCGACCGGCGAGCAGCGTCACCACGGTGGGCACGCCGGTGGCGAGCATCTCGTCCAGCAGCGCTTGCTGCGCACCCGGGAGCGTGAGGTCACCTGCATCGCAGCCTTCGCCGCTGGTCCCCCGGCCAAAGAGTCCCGCGCGGTCACCGAGGGCGACGATCACGACGTCGGCACCGGATGCTGCGGCCCGCGCAGCCTCGAATCCCTCGGTTTCGCCACCGTCGATGCTGGTGCCTTCGACAGAGACGATCTCGGCATCCGGGAACTCCGCCGCAAGGGCGTCGCGCAGCGTCGGCAACTCGATGCCGATCGCCACTTCCGGATGCCGCACGCCGACGTGCGACGGGAACGAGTAACACCCCAACACGGCGTACGGATCAACGGCGGTGGGTCCCACGAGGGCGACGCGGGTGGGGCGCGCCAACGGCAGTGTGCCGTCATTGCTCACGAGGATGATGGCCTCCTCGGCGAGACGTCGCGCCAGGGCGCGATTCTCGGCGGGATCGAGGTCGACTGTGCCCCGCACCTCCTGAGACTCGTGCGCATGTCCGACCAGCGCCGGAGGCACGGGCGACCAGGCCGAGTCGAGAAGTCCCAGCTCGGCTTTCTGGCGCAGGACACGCCGGAGGGCCCGATCCACCAAGGCCTCGTCGACGTCTCCCGTCTCGACCGCGGAGACCAGGTCGGGGCCGAAGGTCTTCACAGTGGGCAGTTCGACGTCGATGCCCGCCGTGAGCGCATCGCGCGCCGCATCCGTCCATCCTTCGCTGTACCCGTGCAGTTCTTTGAGGAAGGCGATCGAGAAGTAGTCGGCAACGACCGTGCCCTCGAAGCCCCATTCGTCGCGGAGCAGGCCGGTGAGCAGACGCTCGTCCGCCGCGGTGGGAATTCCGTCGATGTCGGTGTAGGAGTTCATCACCGAGCGCACTCCGCTCTCACGCAGCGCCATCTCGAACGGCGGAAGCAGGACGTCGGCGAGTTCGCGAGCGCCCACCGAAACCGGTGCGAGGTTTCGCCCGGTCTTGGATGCGGAGTACCCGACGAAGTGCTTCAGAGTCGCGACCACTCCCGCGGACTCGACCCCCTGAATGTAGGCGGTCGCGACAGTGCCGACAAGATACGGGTCTTCACCGATCGTCTCTTCGACGCGTCCCCAACGGGCGTCACGCACGACGTCGAGCACCGGGGCGAGTCCTTGATGTACGCCGAGGGAGCGCATGTCTCCACCAATGCGCGCACCCATCTCACGAACCAGATCAGGGTCGAAACTCGCTCCCCAACTGAGCGGCACGGGGTAGGCGGTCGCGCCCCACGTGGCGAATCCCGCGAGGCACTCCTCGTGGGCGAGCGCGGGGATCCCGAAGCGGTTGCTCGCCACGATCCTCTGCTGGGCGCGCATCAGCGACAGTGCACCCAGCGCAGGGTCGACCGGCGCTGTGCCGAACGGGCGCGTGAGCTGACCGAGACCTGCGGGAAGGAGAACGTCGAGGTCGATCTCGTCGTTCATGTCGTGCTGGTGCGGCGCGACGTCTTCGCCGTCGGCGGACGCTCCGACCCACACTCCGTAGAGCTGAGCGACTTTCTCGGCCACGGTCATCTGCGCCACAAGCGCGTCGACACGTTCGTCGACGGGAAGCGCGGTGTCGTGCCAGGGCTCGGTGCGGGCTTTCTGCGGTGATTCCTGAGAGAGTGTCATCCCTTCACCGCCCCGGTGAGGCCACCGACGATCCGCTTCTCGGCGAAGAGGAAGAACGCGATCGCCGGGAGCATCGACAGCGAGGTGTACGCGAGTACTGCACCGGTGTCGGAGGAGTACTGCGTCGAGAACTGCTGCACGCCCAGCGGAAGTGTCCACAGCTCTTGCGGCATTCCTCCCGCCGCCATCACGAGCAGGGGGAGGAGGTAGGAATTCCAGCTGCCGATGAAGGCGAGCACCCCGACGGTGACGAGCCCCGGCATCGACAGTGGAAGAAGGATGCGCCAGAAGAAGCCGATGCGGCCGGCGCCATCGATCATCGCAGCCTCTTCGAGTTCGGCGGGGATGGCCTTGAGGAACGGGACCAGGATGATGATCGTGGTCGGGAGCGCGAACGCCACCTGCGGGATGATCACGCCCAGGAACGTGCCGGTGAGTCCGAGTTCACGCAGCAGGATGCTCAGCGGAAGCACGGCCACGGTGATCGGGAACATCAGACCCGCAGCGAACAGCGAGTACAGCACCGTGCGACCACGGAAGTCATACCGCGCGATCACGAATGCGGCCATGATGCCGAACGCCACGGCGCCGAGAGTCGTGCCGATGCCGACGACGGAGGACGAGAACACCGAACCCCAGAAGCGGTCTGAGCCCAGCACGCGGATGTAACTGTCGAGTGTCCACGGGTCGGGCCAGCCCGCGGGGTTCTGGTTGATGTCGGCGGTCGTTCTGAACCCGCCGATCCAGACGTAGAGAACGGGCGAGATCGACACGGCGACGGCGAGCGCGGCGACGAGGTAGACCCAGGGCTGACCCCAGTCGAACTTCTTCTTCGGGTCCTTCGGCCCAGGCGCCTCTCGACGCGACTGGGCGGCGGGTGCGGTGATGGTCGCCATCAGCGTCCCCTTCCCGTGACGGCACCGGCAAGATCGCGGCGCATGGCGAAGCGCTGATAGAGCAACGCGATCACCAGCGAAATGAGGAACAGGATGACGGCGACCGCGCTGCCGAAGCCGGGCTGACCGACGCCGTACTGGATCATGTAGACCGCCATCGTGTTGGTGGCCCCGACGGGGCCGCCCTTGGTGGTCACCCAGACCATGTCGAACAGCTGCAGTGAGCCGATGATCGACAGGAACGCCCAGATGCGGATCGTGGGGCCGAGCAGCGGGATGGTGATGTGCCACTGGATCTGCCACCAGCTCGCTCCGTCGATCGCGGCCGCTTCGCTCAGTTCTTCGGGCACGCCCTGGAGACCGGCGAGCATGAGCAGGATCGCGAAGCCGAGATACTTCCAGGTCAGGATGCCGAACATCACCGCGAGCGCGATGTCAGGGTTCGCCAGCCACGGTTGGGCGAGGTCACCGAGTCCCACGGCCTCGAGCAGAGCGTTCACGCCGCCGCGGGGAGAGAGCAGGAGCTTCCACGACAGACCGGCGATGACTTCGGCGAGCACGTAGGGCACGAAGATCGCGGCCCGGATGAACGTGCGGCCGCGCAGGCGCCGGTTCAGCAGAAGGGCGATCGCGATCGCGAGGGGGCCCTGTATGAGCAGCGACGCGATGATGATCGTGAAGTTGTTGCCGATGGCCTTCAGAAAGACCGGGTCGGTGAGGGCTCGGACGTAGTTGTCGAGCCCGATCAATCGCTCGAGGGGGGTCAGCCCGTTCCAGTTGAAGAAGCTGAACACTGCTGCCAGTGCCACCGGCAGCAGCACGAGCGAGAGGAAGAGAACGAGCGCAGGGCCGGCGAAGAGGCCGATCTCGAGCCACTTGCGCCCGGTGCCGTTGGCACGCTTTTTCGAGGGGGCGGCAGGGCCCGCGGTGACCGCGGGCCCTGCCTCAGTGATGCTGGTCATCTGGTGTTACAGCGCGCCGGCTGTGTCCTCCAGCGTGGTGACGACGTCTTCGGGGGTACCGGTCCCGCCGAAGATGTTGACGATGGCCTGGTTCATCGGCGTACCGAATGTCGGGCCGAGGGCGCTGTCCAGCCACAACTGCACGTAAGAGGACTCGCCGAGCGTCTGCGCGATGACCTGCAGGTTGGGATCGCTCAGTCCGTCGGCTGCAGCGGCGTTGGTCGGGATGCCGGCACCGCTCTCTGCGAAGCGGCGCTGGACGTCGGCACTGGCGATGTACTCCACCAGGGCGACGGCCTCGTCGGGGGCATCCGCGTATACGCCGAAGGCGTCGCCGCCACCCATCGTGATCGTCGGGTCTCCGGCGGCACCGGGCACGCTCGGGAACGGGAACCAGCCGAGGAACTCGGGGACCGTCAGGTCGGCCGTGAGGCCCCCGATGACACCGGAGTTCCAGTGGCCCATGAGCTCCATCGCCGCGTTGCCGTTGGCTACGAGACCAGCCGAGCTGTCGGCACCGGTCTGACCGGGCGTCGCGAGGAAGCCCTCGTTGAACGGCTCGGTTCCGACGAAGTCCTCCAGCAGCGTGCCCGCCTCGGTCCAGCACGGGTCGGTGAAGTCCAGCGCCGGGATGGCCGTCTGCAGCGTGTCGGTCGAGCACGCGGCGAGTGCGAAGTTGTACCACCAGTGCGCGGCCGGCCACAGGTCACCGGCGCCGACGGCGATCGGTGCGACGTCGATCGCCTTCAGCTTGGCGACGGCGTCTTCGAGCTCAGGCAGCGTCTCGGGGGTTCCCTCGATGCCCGCCTGCTCGAAGAGGTCCTTGTTGTACCAGACGCCCTCGACACCGAACGAGAACGGCAGGGCGTACACAGCGCCGTCGACTTCCCACGGAGTGACGGTGGCGCCGAGCTCGGCGATCGCAGCGGACGCGTCTTCGGTCAGATCCTTCAGGTGGCCGGCTTCGGCCTGCGCACGCACCTCGCCACCGGGCCAGACCTGGAACACGTCGGGCGCATCGCCGGACTGGAGGGCGTTGGGGATCAGGGTGCGCTGGAGGTCTTCATTCTGGTAGCCGGTGACTTCGACGGTGACGCCCGGGTTGGCTTCCTCGAACTCTGCGGCGACTTCTTCCCACAGGCCGAGAAGCGGCTCCGCGGTCGCGTTGTGCCACCAGGTGATGGTGACGCCGTCTTCGCCCGAACCTTCACCGCCGTCGGTGCTCGCGCTCGTGCACCCGGCGAGGGTGCCGATCGTGAGACCGACCGCGGCGACTCCCGCGGCGAGCCGCCTGGTGCTGCGTGTGTTCATCATTGAACCTTCCGAAAGTTTCGACACAATTGTCGAAAGTGATGTGGGTTGTGCCCAGGATATGTTGCGATGCATTCGTGGTCAAGGCCAACAAATACGCACATGGTCACGATTCGATCTCATACAGTGGGACGCGTGAGTGAACCGACAGGCGAGGGAGTCCGCCAGCGCAACCTTTCCCGCGTCTTCCGTCTGGTGCACGTGTACGGCCCGCTCTCGCGCGCGGCCCTCACCGAGTCGACGGGGCTCAACCGATCAACCGTTGCCGACCTCGTCAGTCACCTCGTCGGTGCCGGTGTAGTGCAAGAACACGCGCCCGACCCATCACGTCGCGTCGGTCGTCCTTCGCCCGTCGTCGCCGTTGATCCGGGCGTTCTTGTGATCGCGGTGAACCCGGAGGTCGACGCCCTGACGATCGCCGCGGTGAGGCTGGATCGAACCATCCCTCTGCGTGAACGCATCGAACTCGACCGACTGATCAGTCCCGAGGAGACGGCTGCGCGCATCGCCGACCGTGTCTCGACGTGGAAGTCGGAGGCTCTCGCCGGCGCTCGGGTAGTCGGTGTCGGACTCGCCGTGCCGGGGCTCGTCCGCGCGACCGATGGACTCGTGCGCAACGCTCCTCACCTGCACTGGACCGATTCACCCCTGCGAGACCTGGTCACGGCGGCGACGGGCATCCCCACCACCGTCGCCAACGACGCCACCCTCGGCGCTCTCGCCGAGCACCTGTTCGGCGCTGCCCGCGGAGTCGACAACGTGGTGTACCTCAACGGCGGCGCGAGCGGTATCGGCGGGGGCTTGATCATCGGGGGGATGCCGGTACCGGGCGCGGGCGGATACGCGGGTGAGTTCGGTCAGAACCGGCCGGGGATCGCCTCCCCCGCCGACCGCCGGGCAGGGCAGGGTGTACTCGAGGACGAAGTGAGCAGAGCACGTCTGCTTGCTGCCGTCGGGCTCGTGTCGGCCGATGAGCCCACTCTGGAGACGGCGCTGCACTCGAACACGTCGATCACCGTTGTCGAGGAGCTTGCCCGGCAACGACGGATCCTTGCGACCGCCCTGGCGAACGCCGTCAATGTGCTGAACCCGTCCGTCATCGTGCTGGGCGGCTTTCTCGCCACCATTGCGAGCCACGACCTGGATGACCTGCTCGAAGCGGTGCGGGCGCAGGCCATGCCCGCCAGCATGGAGGGTCTCAGCATCCGCACCGCAGTCCTCGCCGAGGACCGCCTCTTGATCGGTGCCGCCGAGATGGCGTTCGGAGAGCTTCTGCGCGACCCCGGTTCGCTCGGCACTTGACTGGCAGGGGCTCTCGCTAGTTCACCAGACCGCCGTGCCACTGCGCGAACGGCGTGAGCGGCACCAGCGGCGGCACGACCACGGTCGAATCGAGGGCGACGCGAGCGCCCGAGGCGCCGGAATCGAGCAGAGCGGCCATGATCTCGAGCACGTGCAGAGCGACCTCACCCGAGGCGCGGTCGTGACCGGCAATGAAATCGAGTAAACCGACGCCGCGCGCCGCATCCACGTATCCGGCGTTCGCCGCGAGCTCTTCGAACTCCGAGCCGCGAGCGCGGCGCAGAAGCACCGCGCCCGAGAAGTGGTTCGGATCGGGGAGCACGAGCATCCCCTCCACACCGTGAACCTCGAGCGGCTCGGCGCGGGTGGCGACAGCGTCGAAGCTGAAGGTCACGGTCGACAGGGCTCCACTCTCGTGGCCGAGCACCCCGGTGACGTGCGTGTCGATCTCGACGGGGATCGACTCCCCCGCCCGCGCCCCCGACCCGATCACGCGGGTATCACGCGCTCGGCTGCTCGCGCCCTGCACCCAGCGCACCGGTCCGAGTACCTGCACGAGCGCGGTCAGGTAGTACGGCCCCATGTCGAGCAGCGGACCGCCGCCGTCGCGGTAGTAGAAGTCGGGGTGCGGATGCCACGACTCGTGCCCGCGCGATATCCAGGTAGCCGTCGCCGAGACGGGCGTGCCGATCAGCCCCGCGGCGACTGCGGCTCGCGCGGTCTGCACTCCGGTACCTAGCACGGTGTCGGGTGCTGCGCCCGCGCGAAGACCGGCGGCGGCCGCAGCATCCATCACCCGATGTGCGCCGTCGAGCGACGCGGCAAGCGGCTTCTCGCCGTAGACGTTCTTGCCGCCCGCAAAGGCTGAAATCGCGACCCCTTCGTGCGCCGCAGGGATCGTGAGGTTGAGCACCGTGTCGACCTCGGGCGAGGCGTAGAGCTCCTCGGGCGTGAGTGCAACCGCGCCGGGGATAGTCTCAGCGACAGCGCGCGCACGGTCAGCGTCGAGGTCGGCGACCGCCGCGACACGAACCCCTGCCGCGCCGGCCAGCGTCTCGAGGTAGGCCCGCGAGATCACTCCGAGACCGACGATGCCGATGCCGTGATCGCTCATGCGCGTGCCGCCCACAGCAGTCCCCGTTCAATGATCGTGCGGACGTTGTCGTCTTGCAGTACATCGACACTGTGGCCGGGAGTGCTGACGAAGATCCGACCCTGGCCCCACAACCGCGTCCAGACCGCGGGCGAGACGATCGGCCGATGCCACGGGTGATACGGCTGCACCGGGTGGGTGGTCGTCGCGAGCACGTCGTTGAGGTCGTCGTGCAGCACCCAGTACTGCTCGGTGGTGAGGGCGAAATCATCGAGGGCAGCCGTGATGTCGTGCTGACGGCCCAGCTCGGTGATCTCGATCGCGTGGGTCAGGTAGCTGTCGGTCTGGTCGCCGACTCGCGCAGACGGCTCTTTGCCGGGATGCGTCGCGAACTGACCGCCGACGAGGTGAAGGTAGTCGGTGTTCGCCCTGTACGAGTCCGCGATTCCGCCGTGCCATCCGGCAAGGCCGGTGCCCGACTCCACCGCTGCTCGAAGGCCTTCACACGCTTCGCGCGAGATCTCTGACATCGTCACGCACTGCACGATGAGGTCGAGCTCTGCCATGCCCGCAGCATCCGCATAAATCTCTGGAGTTGACTCGACCCGCACCTCGAAACCGTTCTCGCGAAGGAAGGGAAGGAAGAGATCCGTAGCGTCGATGGGCTGGTGACCATCCCACCCGCCGCGCACCACCAGTGCTGTTTTGGTCATTGATCAACCCTTCCACGACTCACCCGATCTGTGCGGACGAATCGGCGGTTCGCGCCTGCGAAACGGACGATGCGTCATAGCCCGCGGACAGGGCGCGCGGGTATCGTCGGGAACAACTGACGGAAGGCACGACCCTATGTCGACCACGACCGAACGCCTCGCCCGTACTGACGCTGAACTGCAGCAGATGGCGAAGGATCACCTCTGGATGCACTTCACACGCCAGTCGACCGCAGAGTCGGGCGTGCCGATCATCGTCAAGGGCGAGGGTCACCACATCTACGACTCCACGGGCAAGAAGTACTTCGACGGGCTCTCTGGCCTGTTCGTCGTCAACGCCGGCCACGGCCGCCGGCGGCTCGCCGAGGCCGCCGCGAAGCAGGCCGAGCAGCTCGCCTTCTTCCCGATCTGGTCGTACGCGCACCCGGCGGCGATCGAACTGGCCGACCGCATCGCCGAATACGCGCCCGGTGACCTCAACCACGTGTTCTTCTCCACGGGCGGCGGCGAAGCCGTTGAGACCGCTTTCAAGCTGGCGAAGTACTACTGGAAGCTCCAGGGCCAGCCCATGAAGCACAAGGTGATCTCGCGCGCGGTCGCCTACCACGGCACTCCTCAGGGTGCGCTGGCGATCACCGGCATCCCCGCCATGAAGGCGATGTTCGAGCCGCTCACACCGGGCGGCTTCCGCGTGCCGAACACGAACTTCTACCGCGCGGCCGACATGGGCGGACCGACCGGCAGCCTCGAAGAGTTCGGCGTCTGGGCGGCCGACCGCATCGAAGAGATGATTCAGATGGAGGGGCCCGAAACGGTAGCGGCCGTGTTCTTGGAGCCGGTTCAGAACTCGGGTGGATGCTTCCCCCCGCCCCCCGGCTACTTCCAGCGTGTCCGTGAAATCTGTGACAAGTACGACGTGCTTCTGGTCTCGGACGAGGTCATCTGCGCCTTCGGCCGCATCGGGCACATGTTCGCGTGCGACGCCTACGGCTACAAGCCCGACATGATCACCTTCGCCAAAGCCGTGACCAGCGGCTACTCGCCGCTCGGCGGAACCGTCATCAGCGACAAGATCTACGAGCCGTTCCGCACCGGCGATACGACGTTCTATCACGGGTACACATTCGGTGGTCACCCGGTCTCGGCCGCGGTGGCACTCGAGAACCTCGACATCTTCGAAGAAGAGGGGCTGCTCGAGAACGTCCGCGAGAACTCGCCGGTCTTCCGCTCGACGCTGGAGCAACTCAAAGACCTCCCGATCGTCGGTGACGTGCGCGGGGACGGGTACTTCTTCGGCATCGAGCTCGTCAAAGACAAGACCACGAAAGAGACCTTCGACGACGACGAGTCCGAGCGCTTGCTGCGCGGGTTCCTCTCCAAGGCCCTCTTCGAGGCCGGGCTCTACTGCCGGGCCGATGACCGCGGCGACCCGGTGATCCAGCTCGCTCCCCCGATCACGATCGGGCCGGCAGAGTTCGCCGAGATAGAGCAGATCCTCCGTGGTGTGCTGACTGAGGCCTGGACCCGCCTCTAGCCGAACGTCTCACGCTCCGCTGTCACCCTGTGCTGTCCCCAGCGACACTCCGTGACAGCGGAGCGCGAGATGACTGAGGTCAGCGGGGACTGAAGGCCGCACGAAAGAGGCGCCGGGCGCGCTCGGCGACCTCCGCGCGATCGGCCGGGGCGGCACGGGCGAGTTCGGTGGCCAGCATCCCGGTCGCCATCGTCACGTCGTCGGCCTCAACGTGGTCGCCGATGCGCCCCGCGGCACGCTCGCGCTCCACAAGCCTCACCACGACCTCTCGAAAGCGTCCACCGAGGTGAGCGACCGCCGGATCGTCGCGGTGTGCGTTGATCAGGTCGATGAACGCCGTCGATACGACCGCTTGCGCGACGACCCGGTCGAGCAGGTCATCGATCGTGCGTTCGTCGCCCGCGGTGTCCTCCTCGAGGTCGGTCACGTTCTCTTCGAACACGGCCACCGCCAGCGCCGTGCGATCCGGGAAGTGCCGGTAGAGACTGCCCTGGCCGACCCCGGCGCGCTTCGCGACCGCGCTGAACGGAACATTCAGCCCATCGGCGGCGTACACCTCTCGCGCCGCGGCGATCAGGGCTGCACGATTGGCAGGCCCGGCGGCGGGTCCGCGGTTCGATCTGCCACTGTCTTTGGTCGGGGGCACGGGTGTAGCCTATAACCGGACATAGTTGTCCGGTAGTACCCGCTGCCGGATGTCCACATCCGTCAGAAAGGACTCATCATGGCCAAATCACAGCCGCTCTCCGGCGATTCCTCCATCGCCGATTGGCTCGCGGACCCCGCCGGCAACGCCATCCTCACCGAGATGCTGGCCCAAGGCGGCCAGACCCCCGAGGTCTTCAAGCCCGTGCGACGGCTCGCGATCAAGCGACTCGTGAAGATGAGCCGCGGGGCGTTCACCCAAGAGATGCTCGATGACCTCGTGCGCCGCGTTGCCGCAGGCGACGTTCCGGATGCTTCGGCCACCGCCGCGCCGGTGGCCGAAGCATCCGCCCCCACCGACGACGCGCCCGACCTGCGCGAGTGGACCGAGCGCCTCGACCAGGGCCGCTTCACCGGCCAGACCGTGATCGTCACCGGCGCAGGGTCCGGCATCGGGCGGGCCACCGCCTCGCGCATCGCGCGCGAAGGCGGCCGGGTCATCGCGGTCGATGTCAGCCAGGAGCGACTCGACGAGTTCGTCGCCGAGCACTCCAGCGCCGACGTGGTCACCCTCACCGCCGACATCACCGACGACTCGGGTATCGCCCGCATCGTCGAGGCAGCCGGCGACACGATCGACGGCCTTGCGAACATCGCCGGAATCATGGACGACATGACTCCGGTCGGCGACCTCAGCGATGCCGTATGGGAGCGCGTCATGCGGGTCAACGTGACCGGCACGATGAAGCTCATGCGCGCGGTCATCCCCACCATGCTCGCCCAAGGCGGCGGTTCGATCGTGAACACAGCATCGGAGGCAGCACTGCGGGGTTCCGCCGCGGGCGTCGCCTACACCGCGTCCAAGCACGCCGTCGTGGGACTGACCAAGTCGACGGCGTTCATGTACGGGCCGAGCGGCATCCGCGTCAACGCGGTGGCCCCGGGCCCGACCATCACCAACATCGAGGCGACCTTCGGCTCACCGCTGGGCTCCGAGCGGATCCAGACGGCCATGGCTGTCATGCCCGACCCGGTCGAGGCGGACGCACTTGCCGCATCCATCACCTTCTTGCTCTCGAACGACGGCGTGAACGTCAACGGCGTGATCCTCGCGAGCGACGGCGGCTGGTCGGCGGCGTAAGTCTGACCGCGAGAACCCAGTCCCGCGACGAGAACCCCACCCACAACGGTGTTCTCGTCGGCGGACTGGGTTCTCGCGGAGGGGTGGGGTTCACGCGGGCGGGAATAGCGCGAGCACCCCGGCGTTCTGGGTGCCATGACAACGTTTGGAATCATCGGAGCAGGAAACATCGGATCAGCCCTCGCGCGCGGCCTCGCAGATCGCGGCCACGAAGTGCTGATCAGCAACTCGCGCGGGCCTGAAACTCTCGCCGACCTGGTCGCCGACATCGGTGGCGGGGCGCGCGCAGCAACGGTTCAGGATGCCGCGACCGCCGGAGAGGTCGTCATCGTGACCGTCCCGCTCAAGGCACTCGGCGATGTGCCGGTCGAACCCCTCGCCGGCAAGATCGTGCTCGACACGAACAACTACTACTGGGAACGCGACGGTCACATCGAGGCGCTCGATCAGAATCAGACCACCACGACCCGCCTCGTGCAGGAGCACCTGCCGACGTCGAAGGTCGCGAAGGCCTTCAACCACATCCTGTCGTCGCAGATCCTCACCGATGGCACCCCCGCCGGCACAACCGGTCGGCGCGCGCTCGCCACGGCGAGCGACCACCCCGAGGCGATCGCCTTCGTGACCGATCTCTACGACGCATTCGGGTACGACAGCGTCGACGTAGGTTCGGTGGATGACAGCTGGCGCATCGAGCGCGACCAGCCCGGCTACGGAGCGCCGAAGAGCACCACCGAGACGCTGCGCGAGGCCCTCGCCCGCGCTGACCGCTGAGCACTGATCAGTCGAAGGTGGGATCGGTCGTCAGTTCGACGGACGGCCAGACCTCGAGTCCGAGTTCGGTGAGCCGGGCGAGAATGCTGGAGCGGACAGCATCCTGATCTTCGATCGTCCACCGGCCCGCCTCGACGTGGTAGATGACCTCGAGGTAGAGCCGGTGGCCGAGCTTGGCCGCGCGCACCACCGGCGCATCGAGCCCGTATTCGGCGGTGATCGTCGCGACGGCCTCGTCGATCTTCGCCGACGTGCTGGCGGGTGGAGCGCCCTCCAGCAGTTCGCGCACGCCGCTGCGCACCAGTGAGATCGGCAGCGGTGCGACCAGCGCGCACGAGATGAGCACCAAGATCGGGTCGACGAACGGCAGGATTCCATCCCACGACATCCGCGCGAAAATCGCGGCTATCCCGGCGCCCGCGGTCACCACCGCCGCACGAATCGCGCTCGATCGCCAGTCCAGCGCTTCGGAGTGTACGAGGTCGGTATGCGTGCGGCCGAGCCACCACGCCATAACCGTGGCGCTCACCGCCAGGAAAGCGCCGTAGCCGGCGACGACCCCGACGGCGATGTCTTGCCCGCCGTCCCGGATCACGATGATCGCATCCCCCGCGGCGATCACCAATGTCGCCAGGGCGGCAACGCCCTGCACCGAGACCACGAGCGGAACGAGCGCCGGCCACCCGAACGGATTGCGCCGCGTCGGATCTGCCACCGCCTTTCGCGAAGCGGCGAGCGCCATCCACGTCGTCGCCATTCCGATCACCCCGAACGCCCCGTCGAAGACGAGAACGCGGATGCCCAGCCACAGCCCGAGCGCGAGCGCACCCGCCGAGAGCACGGCGTTCGCGATGAGCGAGACCCGAAGGGCGCGCACTTCGCCTGCCGGAGTGGCCATGGTCAGAACGGCCAGATCACCGGGACGAGCAGCACTGCGACGAGGATGAACCAGAGCGCGAGCGGCACGCCGAGCTTCCAGTAGTCGCCGAATTTGTAGCCGCCCGGTTCCATCACCATGAGGTTCGCGGGAGTGGCGATCGGGGTGAGGAAGGATGCTGCGCCCGCAACGGTGAGCGCCATCATGAACGGTTGCACCGAGAGATCGAGGGCGAAGGCGACCGAGACCGCGATGGGGGCCACGATCAGCACCGTAGCGGTGTTGCTGATCAGCTGACCGAGCACCACCGTGAGCACGACAAGTGCAAGGAGCGCGATGCGAGGACCTGCGTCGCCGATCGCCGACAGCAACCACCCCGCGATGAGATCGGCGGTGCCGGTTTCGATGAAAGCGGTCGACAACGGGATCATGCCGGCCACCAGTACGACGGTCGTCCACGAGACCGACTGATAGGCCTGCGAGACCGACACGGTCTTGGTGAGCACGAGCGCGCAGGCGGCGAGCAATGCCGCGACGGCCGGGGGGACGAGCGCTGTGGCGAGCAGTACCACCATGGCGCCGAGGATGATCAGGGCCATTGGTGCGTGTCTGCCCAGCGGGACAGCCCGGCGCATGGTCGCCGGGGCATCGACAGCGATCACCTTCGCACCCGGCGTCTCGGTGTGCAGCACCAGGTCATCCCACGTGCCCTGCAGCAGCAACTGGTCGCCCGCCTGGACAATGACCTCCTGCATTTGCTCAGCGCCGCGGCGCGCGGCCAACAACACCAAGTCTCCGCTGGGGGTCGCCATCCCTGTGCACAGGCGTTGTCCGATCAACGGTGAGCGCGGCGGAACGATGACCTCAGTCACGCCGTTGAGCGGCCCTATCATCATGCCGGTGTCGAGGGTCACGTCATACTGCTGGCGGAGCAGACGAGCGTGCCGGACGAGATCGGTCGGCATCAGCGCGCCGTTACGCGAGGGCAGCAGGCGCGAGCCGAAGATTCCGAGGATCAGCAGCGTGCCCGCAAGCAGGGGGAGTCCGACGAGCGCGAACTCGAAGAAGTTGAACGCGCGGCCGCCGTTGCTTGCGGCTATGTCGGACACGATGATGTTCACCGGAGTCCCGGTGAGGAGGAGCATCGACCCGGCATGCGCCGAGAACGCGAGCGGCAAGAGCAGTTGTGATGTGGGGATGCCGGCGCGCGCAGCGACCACGACCACCAACGGCAGGAGCGCCGCGACCGCTCCGTTCACGCTGATGAGTGCGGTGAGCGCAGCGACCAGCAGCCCGATCACGATGAGCAGCTTCGTGCGCTTGGTTCCGGCGCGTCCGATCACGAGCTGCCCTGCCCACGCGGTCACTCCCGTGGCGTCGAGTGACTCGCTGACGACGAACAGCGCGGCGATGAACAGCACGGTCGGATCACCGAACCCCGCGAGGGCTTGCGGCAGCGTCAACACGCCCGTGAAGAACAGGGCCAGAGACACGCCGATCGCCACAATTCCCAGCGGTACCCGATTACTGACGAATGCGATGATTGCCAACACTAGGATCAGCAATGTAGCGATGACGGGGTCCACGCGCTCAGCGTAGCCACCCTGGTCGGCCGTAGGGGAAAGGCTGAGAAATGAGCACCCAGAGATCTGGTCCGGGATCCGCTTCGGCGGTCGTAGAGAAGGCCTCGTGGCTCCCGCTGATTGTGGTGGTACTCACCCAGATCCAGGCCTCCTTCGCCGTCAATGCGCTCACCGTCTCGATGGCCGGCATCACGACCGATCTCGACACTCCGGCGACCTCCGTGGGTACTGCCATCACCGCGGGGACTTTTGCGATGGCGGCGTTCATTCTGCTCGGCGCCAAGATCGGCGCGCGTTTCGGCACGCGCGGGGTGTTCCAGATCGCCGTCGCCATCCACGCCCTCGCCATGGCCGGTGTCGCGCTCAGTCTGAGCCCCGCGATGCTGTTCATCGCCCAGGCATCCTCCGGCGCCGTCATCGCCCTCATCGCTCCCGCACTGACCGTCTTCATCGCCACGAATTACCACGGTGACCGTCAGGCGAAGGCGATCGGCTTCCTCGCCGCCGCGATTCCGCTCGCGGGCGTCATGGCGCTGCTTCTCGCGGGCTGGTTCGCCGAGACGATCGGGTGGCGCTGGTCGTTCGCGCTCATGGTCGCGCTCGGTGTGGTCAACCTGCTGCTCAGCTTCGGAGTGAAGAAGGTTCCGGCCCAGCCCAACCTCAAGATCGACTGGACGGGGGCGTTCCTCGCCGCGACCGCGATCATCCTGCTGAGCTTCGGCTTCTCGGGCCTCAACGCCTGGGGTGTGTGGCAGGCGACGAGCCAGGCACCGTTCGACATCCTGGGCATCTCTCCCGCCCCCATCCTGATCATTCTCGGTCTCGTACTGGGGCAGATCTTCTTCGTCTGGATCGGCAAGCGCCAGCGCGAGCACAAGTCCCGCATCTTCGACCTGCGCGTGCTGGCGACCAGCACCGAGCTCGCGATCACGGCGTGCATGGCGATCATGCTGTTCGTCGGCACCGCCGCGAACTTCCTCATCCCGCTCTACATGCAGGTCGTGCAGGGTCTCTCCGGCATCCAGACTTCGTTCTCGATCATCCCGTACACGATCTCGATCTTCTTGGCCTCGACCTTCGTCGCCTACCTCTACAAGGTCGCACCGCCGCGCATCATCGGGTCGGTCGGGTTCGTCGTCGTGGCCAGTGCGCTGACGCTCATCGCCTTCACGATCCGCGGCGACTGGGGCCAGTTCTTCATCGTCGCAGGTCTCATCCTGCTCGGCCTCGGGCAGGGGTCGATCGTCGCGCTCGTCTTCAACACCCTGCTCTCGTCTGCCCCGAAAGAGCTTGCCGGCGACGTCGGCGCCTGGCGCGGCCTGGTCCATAACCTGAGCGGCTCGGTCGGCATCGCCGTCGCGAGCGCGTTCGCCGTCGGCATCCTCGCGTCCACCCTCGCCACTTCGGCGGTGCAGCACCCTGAGATCTCCCCTGAGCTCATCAGCGAAGTGAACATCAACGAGGCCGACTTCCTCACGAACTCGCAACTCGAGCAGGTGCTCGCCGGTACCAGCGCAAGCGAGGCTGAGGTAGCCGCGGCGATCGAGATCAACGAAGACGCGCGCCTGCGGGCACTTCAGATCTCCCTGCTGGGCTTGGCAGGTCTCGCGCTGCTCGCGATCGTTCCTGCGACCCGGATGCCGGGACGCATTGCCGGTGAACTGCCCGAGAAGCTCGAACCCGACGACAACGATGACATCGACCCCTCGATCCCTCTCAACCCAGAGGCCGAAGCCCAGGAGACGAAGGCATGACCCGTAGCCCGAACAAGCTGATTCCCGCGGACTTCGCGACCCTCCCCGGGCTCGCGGACCTCGACGCGATGACCGTCACCGCGCGCCCGCCGGGGGGCGGCGATGAAGCCGTCGGCTACACGGTCTTCGCCGAGGGCGACGTTCCGGCCGCGCTGGGTCTCGACCGCGAGGCCCTCACCCGCGCGGGCTTCGACCCGAAGGTCGGCCAGACACTCGTGATTCCGACTCAGACAGGCCCCGACCTCGTCGCCGTTGGAGCGGGCTCGGTCGCCGAACTCGGCATGGCGCAGCTGCGCGACCTGGCCGCGGCGTTCGCCCGGGCCACCGCGCGTCGCGCGCAGATCGCTCTCGTGGTGACGGAGTCGGGGGTGGATGCCGCTTCCACCGCTCAGGCGGTCGTCGAGGGTGCCGCGCTCGCTCGATACCGCTACCGGGTGCTGCGCACCGACTCGAAGCACACCCCGCTGACCTCCTTGGCGCTGGACGTCGCTGGCGCGGACGCCGATGCCGTGTCCGGCGGCGCCACCGAGGCATCCATCACCGCCCGCGCCACCGTCGTCGCTCGCGACGTGACGAACACCCCTCCGGGACACCTGACCGCGACCGACATCGGACTCATCGCAGACGAACTCGGCCCGCGGTACGGCTTCGGCGTCGAACTCTTCGACAAGGCCGCACTGATCGCGCTGGGTTGCGGTGGCCTGCTCGGAGTCAACCAGGGCTCGACCGAAGAGCCGCGCATGGTCAAGCTGACGTATTCACCCGATGGTGAGGCATCCGGCCATCTCGGTCTTGTCGGCAAGGGGATCATGTACGACTCGGGCGGCATTTCGCTCAAGCCTTCCGATCCGATGCACCTCCTGATGAAGATGGACATGGGTGGGGCAGCAGCCGTGCTCGGCGCCTTCACGGGGCTGCGCGATTCCGGGGTGACGGCGAAGGTCACCGGCTGGCTCATGTGCACCGACAACATGCCCTCGGGCTCGTCGTACAAGCTGGGTGACGTGCTCATCGCGCGCGGCGGTAAGACCGTCGAGGTGAAGAACACCGATGCCGAGGGTCGCCTGGTGATGATGGACGCCATCGTGCTCGCGAACGAAGAGGGCGTCGACGCGATGATAGACATCGCGACGCTGACGGGTGCCGCCCTCATGGCACTCGGGCAGTCCACCGCGCCGGTCTTCGCCAACGATCAGCGCATGGCGGATCTGGCGGTCGCCGCATCACACGTCACCGACGAGCCCCTCTGGCAGCTGCCGCTCGAGAAGAAGTATCGCCCGCAGCTCGACAGCGACATCGCCGACATCTCGAACCTCGGCGGCAAGTACGCCGGAGCGACCACGGCGGCGTTGTTCCTGGCGGACTTCGTGGGCGAGACCCCGTGGGCGCACATCGATATCGCGGGCACGATGCAGTCCGACAAGGACGATCTCTGGCGCTCGGCCGGGGCGACGGGCTTCGGTGCCCGCACCCTTCTGGAGACGGCGCGCACCTTCTCGCTCTGACCTCTGCCATCTGATCTCCGGGGGAGTCCACAGTCGCCTCATTCGGATGCGGAGAGACGCATCAGATTCGGATGCCTCGGGGCGACGCATCCGAATCCGATGACGACTTCCGCATCCGGCGAAGCGCGGAGCACCTTCGCCCGGGATGAGTCCTGCGCCGATAAGGTGACCGCGAAAAGCTACGGCCGACGACGGGGGCGCACATGTGGAGTCAAGACATCGATCCACTCGGTCAGTTGTGGCTGTCGGCGCTCGTCGCCGTCATCCCGATCCTGGTCTTCCTGCTCTGTCTGACTGTTCTCAAGATGAAGGGCATCACGGCCGCCGCGATCGCGGTCGTGCTCGAGATCGCGGTGGCGATCTGGCCGTTCGGTATGCCGATCGGCTCGATCGCCGGTGCCGGATTGCTCGGCATCCTCACCGCCATCTGGCCTATCGCGTACATCATCGTGATGGCGGTGTGGCTGTACAAGCTCGCGGTGGCCAGCGGTCGATTCGACATCATCCGCGCGAGCATCTCAGGCATCTCACCCGATCAGCGCGTGCAGGTGCTGCTCATCAGCTTCTGCTTCGGCGCGTTCCTCGAGGGCGCGGCGGGCTTCGGGGTTCCGATCGCGATCTGCGCCGCGCTCCTCGTGCAGCTCGGGTTCCGGCCCGTGAAGGCCGCCATGCTCTCACTCGTGGCGAACGTCGCGGCGGGCGCGTACGGAGCGATCGGCATCCCGGTCATCGTCGGCGCGCAGGTCGGCGGCGTCGACGTGATGGAGCTGAGCTTCTACATGGTGCTCGTGCTGCAACTGCTCACCCTCACCGTGCCGTTCATCCTCGTGATGATCCTCGACGGCGTGCGCGGAGTGCGCGAGACCTGGCCCGTCACCCTCGGTGTGAGCGTCGCGTTCAGCGTGGTGCAGGCGGCGATCCTGCTCACCCTCGGCCCCGAGCTCGCCGACATCGTTCCGGGGCTCATCGGCATGGTCGTGATCTTCATGATCGGCCGCGTGTTCACACCGTCGCGCATCTACCGCGAGGACGGTGGCGAGGCACCCGCACCCGAGAAGCACGACTTCAGCGAGGTCGTCATCGCGTGGAGCCCCTTCTACATCCTCACCGGCGTGATCTTCGTGTGGAGCATCCCCTGGTTCAAGGCGCTCTTCGCCCCGGATGGTGCACTCAACTGGCTCGTCTTCCCCGTTCCGATCCCCGGTATCACGGGAGTGGTCGTGTCCGATGGTGCGGCCGACCCCGTGACCGCAGTGTGGTCGTTCACCCCGGTGAACGCTACGGGAACCGCGATCCTCATCGCCGTGCTCATCACGTTCTTCACGACGCCGCAACTCAAGGCGAGCGATCTGTGGGATCAGCTGCGAGCGACCCTCCACGACCTGTGGCGACCGATCGTGCTGATCGCGCTCATCTTGGTCGTCGCCAACATCGCGAACTTCTCGGGCGGATCGGCATCGATCGGCAACGCCCTCGCCGGGGTCGGGCTGCTCTTCCCCCTTTTCGCGCCGATCATCGGCTGGTTCGGTGTGTTCATCACCGGGTCGGTCGTCAACAACAACACGCTGTTCGCTCAGCTGCAGTCCGTCACGGCCGAGAAGATCGGCGTCGACCCGACGCTCCTCGTCGCGGCCAATACCGCCGGAGGCACCGTCGCCAAGGTGATCTCGCCGCAGTCGATCGCCATCGCCGCGGGAGCGGTAGGGCTCACCGGACGCGAGGGAGAGATCCTCCGGGCGTCGATCAAGTACAGCCTAGGAATGTTGGCCTACGTCTGCGTCTGGGTGTTCTTGCTCTCGCTGGTGACCTGAATGTGCTCTGACCGCTGATCTCTGACCGCTGATCTCTGACCGCTGATCTCTGACCGCTGATCTCTGACCGCTGCCCGCGAGAACCCAGTCCGCCGACGAGAACACGGGTGTAGGCGGGGTTCTCGTCGCGGGGATGGGTTCTCGCGGTCAATGGTGGACGGCGGAGGTCAGCCGCGTAGCGAGGCCATGCCGGCCACGTCGTAAGCCAGTTCGACCGCGTCGAAGATCGCCGCGTCGATCGTGCGGGGCGCGTACGCGTCGCCGATGACCTCGACCCGCGGCGCGCTGATTCTTTCGAGGTTCACAGAAGCGCGCGGCTCGATCGCAACGACGGTGTCGACGGAGAGGGCGGATGCTTCGCCCGTCAGAGTGTCGCGCATCGAGAGTTTTCCGTCATCGAACCGCTCCACGACCTGCGCGACACGTCGACGGAAGCCCGAGTGCGCGCCGAGCCTCTGCAGGAGCAATGGGCGGTCGTAACCCGCGCCGATGTGCGGAAATACCGTCTCGAACGGTGTGATCAACTCGAGGTGATCGACCTGCTCGAGCAGGCTGAGCACGACGCCGGATGCATATGCGGTGCCGTCGGAGTCGATCACCGCGATCCGGCTGCCGAGCGCAGCGGGGTTGCCGAGGGCGTCGAAGGCGTTCACGATTCCGGCCGGCACGGCCTCGGCGTAGGCCGACAACATCGCCAGCGAGCTGGTGTCGGGCGCAACGGCGCCGGTCGCGATGACGACCCCGTCGGGGTGGGTCTCTGCAACGAGGTCGGCGGTGGCAGTAACGCCGAGCCGCACCTCGACGCCCGCCGCCGCGAGATCGCGCTCGAGGTCGTCAACCAGCAGCCCGACGCTCTCGCGGCCGGGCACCCTGCGTGCCCACCGGAGCTGTCCGCCGAGCTCGTCCGCGCTCTCGAGGAGCGTCACTGCGTGGCCATCCGAGGCGAGCTCCACCGCAGCGCGCATGCCGGCAGGGCCGGCGCCGATGACCGTCCACCGTTGGGCGTGCGGCGCAGTCGGCCGTGGTGGACGCTCGCGCTCGCGCCCGGCCTGAGGATTGACCGTGCAAGACATCGCGAGTCCGCGGCTGCCGCGGCCGAGGCATCCCTGATTCAAACGGATGCAGTGACGGATACCGTCGCCCGACGTGCCCGCGAGCTTCCGTCCGAGATCGGGGTCGGCGATCTGAGCGCGCGTGAGCGCGACCATGTCGGCGATGCCGTCGCGGATCACCTCTTCGGCGTCTTCGACCGCGAGCGCAGCCCCGACTCCGAACACGGGGAGGTCGAGGTTCGCGGCTTTGACCGATGCGACCTCGTCGCGCAGCCACGCGACCGGCATGGCCGACGAGGGAAAGACGTAGTGGACGTTGTGGTAGCCGCCCGCTGCAAGGTCGAGGAAGTCGATTTTCGCCTCGGCGCGCAGCCGCACGATCACCTCGCGGAGAGCTTCGGCATCGAGCCCGTCCGGGTGGAACTCGTTGGCGACGATACGGATGCCGACGGTGAAGTCGTCGCCCGTCCGGGCGCGCACGGCTGAGAGCACCTCGCGCGCGAAGCGCGTGCGCCCCTCGAGGTCGCCACCGTAGCCATCAGTGCGGGCGTTGTAGAGGGGCGAGAGGAACTGGTGCAGCAGATACCCGTGCGCCATGTGGATCTCGACGCCGTCGAACCCGCTTTCTTGGGCGAGCGCGGCAGAGACGGCCCATCCCTCGACGAGCGCGGCGATGTCGGCGTGGTCCATCTCGCGGGTTGCGTGCGAGGTCGACGGTGAGAGTATGCGCGAGGGGGCATAGACCGTGCGTGGACCGTCCGGGCCGTCGGGCTGCGCCTGTGCCCCATGGTGATTGAGCTGCACGAAGACGGCGGCACCGGCATCCTGAATCGCACTCGTGAACGACCGGTTCGCGACGACGGACTCGGGCCGAAAGGCGTCTTGAAACCCGCGGATCGAGCCCGAGGGGTGCACGAAGTGGTTGCCGGCGACGAAGAGCCCGCACCCGCCCTCGGCGCGGCGCACGTAGTAGGCGGTCTCGCGCGCCGACTCGACCCGGTCGGAGTACTGCTTGGAGTGCGCGGTCTGCATCAGGCGGTTTCGCACCGCCGTGGAGCCGATCTTCAGGGGCTGGAACAGCGACGAGGCACTCACAGTTCTGAGCCTACGACCGGCGTCGCTCCGCTGTCGCAAACTGCTGCTCGCAACCGCGACACGACAGCCGAGCGCACTCGGGGGCGCATGCTCAAGCGAGCGTGTCGAGAATCTCGGTCAGAAGCTCCATCGTCGTCGTCGGGTTCACGATCGCGAAGCGCAGCACGGGCTCGCCCGCGTGCGAGCTCGGCACGACGAAGCCGACCTGGTCGTCGAGCAGGCGATCGGACCAGGCCTGATACTCGGCCATGCTCCACCCCTCGCGCCGGAAGACCACGACCGACAGCTGCGGGTCGCGCACGAGCGACAGCCCGTCGCGGCGCTCGATCTCATCGGCGATCTCGCGCGCGAGCGCGATGCCGTGGTCGATCGACGCCCGGTACTGGTCGGTGCCGTGGGTCGCGAGCGAGAACCACAGCGGCAACCCGCGCGCGCGGCGCGTGAGCTGGATCGCCAGATCGGATGGGTTCCAATCCGGGCGGTCTGTGAGCGTGTCGAGGTACTCCGCCTTCTGCGTGTGCGCGGCACGGCCGTGCGAGGGATCGCGGTAGATCAGCGCGCACGCGTCGAACGGTGCGAACAGCCACTTGTGCGGGTCGACGATGACCGAGTCCGCGAGCTCGACTCCGGCGAAGGTCGGTCGCATCCGTTCGACCAGCATGGCCGCGAGGCCGTACGCACCGTCGACGTGCAACCAGATGTCGCGCGCCTTGGTCACCGCGGCAACCGACGCGATGTCATCGACGATGCCGAAGTTGGTGGTTCCGCCGGTGACGACGACGGCGAAGACGGAGTCACCGTGCTCATCGAGGGCGGCCACGACAGCGTTTCCGTGCAGACGACCGTCGGCGCCGGTGCGGACGGCGACGATGTCGACGTCCATGACCTCGGTCGCGGACGCAATCGAGGAGTGCGCCTCCGAACTGCAGACGACCTTCCAGCGGTCGGGATTCGTACGCCCGAGTTCCGCGTTACGGCGGCGTGAAGCATCCCGCGCAGCAACCAGCGCCGAGAGGTTGCCGATCGTGCCGCCCTGCACGAAAACCCCGCCCGCGCCGACGGGCAGACCGAACTCGGCTGCCAGCCAGTGCAAGACCTCGTTCTCGGCGAAGACGGCACCGGCACCCTCCATCCACGACCCGCCGTAGATCGCCGACGCAGACACGACGAGGTCGAACGCGATGGCGGCCTTGCTCGGCGCGCTCGGAATGAACGACAGGTACCCCGGGTGGTCGATGGACAGGCACGTCGGGGCGAGCACGTCGGCGAACAGGGTGGTGGCCGCCTGCGACCCTATTCCGCCGGCGGTGATGGAGCCGGATGCGACGGCCGCGAGCTCGTCGGGCGTCACAGGCTTGTCCAGCGGAACGTCCGCGAAGAGCGCACGGCTGCGCGCATACGCGAGGACCCCGTCGATCGTCTCGCGGGCATCGTCGGAAACGGAATGCATCGCGTCGGGCTGAACCTGGTGAGTCACGGAGTCGCGACCTTTCTGGGGGTGGTGGGCGGCACGTCGAGCGCGCCTCGGGAGAGACCGAACATGCCCTCGACGGCACGGCGGAGGAGAAGGGAACGATCGGATGCCCCACCCCAGCGCACGAGCGCCTGGGCGTTGAGGCCGTCGATCATGCCCAGCAGCTGCCACGCGGCATCGGCAGCATCGTCGATGCGGAAGTCGCCTTCGGAGATGCCGTCGTCGATGAGGTAGTGGAGGGCCTTTTGCCACCGGTCCATGTGGTCACGCACGGCTTCGGCGAGCTGTTCGCTGCGACGTCCCATCGCGAACGCTTCGACCCACACGAGGGTGACATCGTCGCGCGAACCGTCCAGGAGTGTGCCGAGCAGGGTGGCGAGTCGCTCGACCGCGGGGCCGTCGGTGGTCATCGCGTCGAGTTCATCGAGTTCGTCACCCACGATGGTGGCGAATGTGTCGGCCACGAGCGCATCCATGCTGGGGGCGTAGTGGGCGACGAGGGCGGGGGTGACGCCCGCGCGCGTTGCGACCGCGCGCATCGTTACGGCAGAGAGGCCTTCATCCCGTGCCAGATCACGGGCGGCGTCGGCGATCTGCGCGCGACGCTGGGCAGGAGCGCGACGCGCCGCTCGAGTCTGCGCCGCCTGCGGCGCGGGGGTCGTTGACATTGCGGGGCTCCTCTCGCTAACCTGCTTTTATTGATCATACGATCAATATCATGCTTCGACGGCCTGACACAAGAGCGGCCGCTCCCGAACGGAGATCTCATGGCCTGGCGGATGCCCGCAGAAACCGCTCCGCACGATCGCACCTGGATGGCGTTCCCGCGCGAGGGCCTCACCCTCGGCGAGTCACCGGCCGAGGCCGAAGAGGCGTACGCGGCGTGGACAGCTGTCGCCCACGCGATCGCCGAGTTCGAGCGGGTGACCATGGTGGTCGACCCCAGCGAGGTCGCCCGTGCCCGCCGCATGCTCAGCGCCGGCGTAGACATCGAGGTCGCTCCCCTCGACGAGTTCTGGATGCGTGATTTCGGCCCCACGTTCGTCCTCGATGCCGAGCGGCCCGGCGTGCTTGGCGCGGTCGACTGGATCTTCAACGGCTGGGGCGCGCCTGAGTGGTCGGAGTGGCAACTCTCCGCCGAGATCGGCCGTTTCGTCGCGGCGCTCACCGGGGCTGAGCTCGTCAGCTCGGTGCTCGTGAACGAAGGTGGCGGCATCCACGTCGATGGTGAAGGAACCGTCCTCGCCACCGAGACGGTGCAGCTCGACCCGCGCCGCAATCCCTACGCCGACAAGGCCCGGATCGAGGCGGAGTTCGCCCGCACGATCGGTGCGAAAAGAACGATCTGGCTCCCCCGGGGTCTCACCCGCGACTACGACGACTTCGGCACGAACGGCCACGTCGACATCGTCGCGACCATCCCGTCGCCGGGCCGCCTGCTGCTGCACGCACAGAACGACCCGGCCCACCCCGACTTCGAGGTCACCCGGGCGCTCCGCGCGCAACTCCAGACCGAGACCGATGCCGCCGGCCGCCCGTTCGAGATCATCGACCTCGCCGCCCCCGAAACATTGCGCGACCACGAGGGCTTCGTCGACTGGAGTTACGTCAACCACCTGGTGGTCAACGACGGCATCATCGCCTGCGGGTTCGGTGAAGAGCGGGCGGATGCCGCGGCCCGCGAGATCCTCGAAGAGGCCTACCCCGGCCGGCGAGCGGTGACGGTCGACTCGAGGCCCATCTTCGCGCGGGGTGGCGGCATCCACTGCATCACACAGCAACAGCCGACGGTGACCTCGTGATGCGGGTCGGACACGCTGCGCGTGAAGTTCCGGGACCAAACTGCGTCTGCAGTTCCGCCGAGGCCGACAGAGCCCGATCCGTCCCGGATCTTTCACGCCAACCGCGGGAGACCGGTCATGATCGACGTCGTTGAAGCATCAATCGCCGAGCTGCGGGGCGCGCTCGAGTCGGGCGCAACCACCGCGGTCGAGCTCGTCGAGGCCTACCTCGCGCGGATCGACACCTATGACGGACCCGACACCGCTACCGCCCTGAACGCGGTGGTCGTACGCAACCCCGACGCACTCGGCGAGGCCGAAGCTTCCGATGCCCGTCGCGCGACCGGCACCACACGAAGCCCACTCGACGGCATTGCGTACACCGCGAAAGACAGCTACCTTGTGCGCGGGCTCACCGCCGCGGCCGGGAGTCCGGCCTTCGCCGACCTCGTTGCGCAGCGCGACGCGTTCACGATCGAGCGGCTGCGCGGCGCCGGGGCGATCTGCCTGGGCCTGACGAACATGCCGCCGATGGCCAACGGAGGCATGCAGCGCGGCGTCTACGGCCGAGCCGAGAGCCCGTACAACCCCGACTTTCTCACCGCGCCGTTCGGGTCGGGCTCATCGAACGGCTCGGGAACGGCCACCGCGGCGAGTTTCGCCGCCTTCGGCCTCGGCGAAGAGACCTGGTCGAGCGGCCGCGGGCCGGCGAGCAACAACGCCCTCTGCGCCTACACTCCGTCGCGCGGGGTCATCTCGACCCGCGGCAACTGGCCGCTCGTCCCCACGATGGACGTCGTCGTTCCCCACACCCGCACGATGGCCGACCTGCTCGAGGTGCTCGAGGTCATCGTGGCCGACGACCCCGAGACGCGCGGCGACTTCTGGCGCGCGCAGCCGTGGGTGAAGATTCCGGATGCGTCCACCCAGCGCCCCGCGTCATACCCAGCTCTGGCCGCCCGGTCGCGCGTCGAGGGAAAGCGCATCGGAGTGCCGCGCATGTACATCAATGCCGACGAAGCCCCCGACGGCCCGGGAATCGGCGGACCGACGGGTCGCCGCATCCAGACCCGTCCGTCCGTCATCGCCCTCTGGGAGGCCGCCCGCCGCGACCTCGAAGCCGCGGGCGCCACCGTCGTCGAGGTCGACTTTCCGGTCATCTCGAACTACGAGGGCGACCGACCTGGCGCTCCGACCCTCGCTACGCGCGGGCTCGTGACCCCCGAGTACCTACGCCGTGAGATCGTCGACCTCTCGGCGTGGGGATGGCAGGACTTCCTCGCGGCGAACGGCGACCCCACGCTGTCGAGCCTCGATCCCGTCGACGGCGCGACGATCTTCCCGCATCCCGTGGGAGCCCTCCCCGATCGGTACATCAACTTCGACGACGACATCGCGGACTACCCGGCCTGGGTTCGGGCTCACCCCGGCGCGAGCCCGTGGACCGACATGCCCGAACTCGAAGCAGGGCTCCGCGGGCTCGAAGACACTCGCCGCATCGACCTCGAGCAGTGGATGGATGACCTCGCCCTCGACGCCGTGGTCTTTCCCGCCGTGGCCGACGTCGGGCCGGCAGACATGGACGTGAACCCCGAATCGGCCGACCTCGGCTGGCGCAACGGGGTCTGGGTGGCGAACGGCAACCTGGCGATCCGGCATCTCGGGATTCCGACGGTCACGGTGCCGATGGGCACGCTGGACGACATCGGCATGCCGGTCGGTCTCACGTTCACGGGCCGGGCCTACGACGACGCGGCACTGCTGGCTCTCGCCGCCGCGTTCGAGACGACGGGCGACCGCCGCACCGAGCCCCCGCGCACCCCTCGCCTGAGCTGAGCGATCAGGCGCTTTCGCGGACGACGAGCCGGGTCGGCACGACCTCGAGCCTGGTGTCGCTGCCGTCGATCGCGGCGATGAGGGCCGTGACAGCTCGCTCTCCGAGCGCATCGAAGTCTTGCCGCACCGTCGTGAGCGGTGGCCGGAAGTCGGCCGAGTCCGGCACATCGTCGAAGCCGATCACGGCTACATCGTCGGGCACGCGCCGCCCGGCGTCGGCGAAGGCACGCAGCACCCCGAGCGCCATCTGATCGTTGGCGGCGAAGACCGCGGTGACCTCTGAGAGCGCGGCGAGCGTTGCCCCCGCCCGGTAGCCGGATGCAGCGGTCCAATCCCCGCGCAGCACGTCGGGCGCGGCGATGCGCGCGAGCGCAGCGCGCCAGCCGGCTTCGCGCTCGACAGCCGCGAATGAGTCGGCTGGACCGCCGATGTGCCACACGGTTCGATGTCCTGCCTCCAGCAGGTGAGCGACCGCGGCGCGCGCGCCCGCCGCGTGGTCGGACCGCACAACCGCGAATCGGGAATCGTCGGGTGCGTCGACCACGACGAGTCGCAGATCGCTCGGCAGCTCGGCGCCGCGGGCGATGGCGGATGCTTCGTTCAGCACGATCGCTCCATCCACGCCATGATCGTGCAGGCGTTCAAAAGCATCGGCCAAGGCTTCGGCGCCGGTGGCGGTCACCACCGTGAGGGCGTAGCTGCGGGAGGCCGCAGCATCCGCCACCGCCTGCAGCATGCGCGAGTTGCCCACCGTCGCGAGGGTCGACACGATGAGACCGATCGTCTGACTGCGTCCGGTGCGGAGAGCTCGCGCTGCGCGGTGCGGACGGTACCCGAGGGCGGCCATCGCCGCTTCGACCCTGGCGCGGGTCGCGGGGTCGACGCGCGGGCTGTCATTGACGACCCGAGACACTGTTTGACCCGAGACACCCGCGCGGTCGGCGACATCTGCCATCGACACTCGACGTGACATTCGACCTCCGGCGCTCGGTGATGGGCGTGCAGAACTCCAGACAACTGCGACGTGTTGACGTTACCATGGCTTTCCCGCTAGCATGTTGACGTGAACATGATGGAGTTTCGCAACACTGATCCCACCGACGAGCCCGAAGCCCTCGGCGCGGGCGTCGTGAAGCGCTCGACCCGCCTGGCCGACGGCCGCGAGTTGATCTACTTCGACGACCCCGACACCACGCTCGGCCCCGACCGTGGCATCGACGCCCGAGACCTCGACCCCCGGCCTGCGACAGCGACCATGCGCCGCGACGTGCTCACCGGTGACTGGATCTCGGTGGCCGCCGCCCGCCAGAACCGCGCGTTCCTCCCTCCAGCCGAGCTCGATCCGCTCGCGCCGCAGACGCCGACCAACCCGTCCGAGATCCCCTCGACCTACGACGTCGCGGTGTTCGAGAACCGCTCGCCGTCCTTCGGTCCGGCACTGAGCGAACCCTACGACTCCACCGAATCCGCGATCGATGCGCCTCAGGGGCTCGACGACCTCGATGCCCCCGGCCTCGGCCGCACCCGCACCTCGGTCGGCAGGTGCGAGGTCGTGTGCTTCAGCCCCGAGCGCACCGGCTCGTTCGGCACGCTCTCGCCCACCCGGGCCCGCACGGTCATCGAGGCCTGGGCCGACCGCACCGCGGCGCTTTCGGCTCTGCCCGGCGTCGAGCAGGTCTTCCCGTTCGAGAACCGCGGCGAGGCGATCGGTGTGACCCTCGCCCACCCGCACGGCCAGATCTACTCCTACCCGTACATCACCCCGCGGACGACGACGCTGCTCGCCTCGATCGAGCGTGAGGGCGACGACCTGTTCGAGCGCATCCTGCAGTTCGAACGGGCATCCGACCGCGTGATCCTCCAGGGCGAGTACTGGACGGCGTTCGTGCCGTTCGCCGCCCGCTGGCCCCTCGAGGTGCACCTCGTGCCGCACCGGCATGTCGCCGATCTCGCCGAGACCACCGACGCCGAACGCGACGAACTCGCGCCGCTCTACCTGCGCCTGCTCCGCGGTGTCGATGCGATCTACGACTCCCCGACGCCCTACATCGCCGCATGGCATCAAGCTCCGGTGAACCGCGGACGCGACACCGTGCGCCTTCATCTTCAGCTGACCAGCCCACGCCGAGCAGCGGACAAGCTCAAGTTTCTCGCGGGGTCAGAAGCTGCCATGGGTGCGTGGATCGGCGATGTACCGCCCGAGGCATCCGCCGCCCTACTTCGAGACGCCATCACCCGCACTCCGGAGGTAACCCTGTGACCGCTCGCACCGACGCGATCGACCTGTTCCACACTCGTTTCGGTGGCGAGCCTCTCGGCACCTGGTCGGCCCCAGGCCGCGCCAACCTGATCGGCGAGCACACCGATTACAACGACGGGTTCGTTCTGCCGTTCGCGATCCAGCACCGCACATACGTGGCGCTCGGGCGACGCGACGATGGCGTACTCCGAGTCGCCTCGACGTTCGACGATGAGGTCATCGAGGTTGCCGTCGGCAACATCCCCTCGCTCTTTCCCGCAGGTCGCGACAGCGTGGCCGAATGGGCGCGCTACCCGCTCGGGGTTGCGTGGGCCCTCGTGCACGCAAGCGGCCGCGACGCCGCAACGCTCGCGGGCGCTGATCTCGCATTCTCGTCGGACGTGCCCGTCGGCGCCGGACTCTCGTCTTCAGCCGCGATCGAGTCCGCCACCGCGGTCGCTCTGACCGAGGTCTGGGGTCTCGACCTCGACCGCGTCGCGCTCGCCCAGGCGGGGCGTCGCGCCGAGAACGAAGCCGTCGGAGCGCCCACCGGCATCATGGACCAGATGGCCTCGATGCTCGGTCGCACGGACGCCGCGATCTTCCTCGACTGCCGATCTCTCGAAGCCGATGTGATCGACCTCGGCTTCGCTGAAGCCGGGCTCGAGCTCGTCGTCATTGACACGGGGGTGAGCCACTCGCACGCCACCGGCGGCTACGGAGATCGGCGCGCTTCGTGCGAGCGGGGCGCTCAGGCCCTGGGCGTCGTCGCGCTCCGCGATGTCACTGTTGCCGACCTCGAACGGGCCGCCGGCCTCCTCGACGACGAGACGTTCCGCCGAGTCCGGCACATCGTGACCGAGAACGACCGTGTCCAGGCGACCGTCCGCGCGCTTCGTGGAAAGGGACCCGCCGCGATCGGAGACCTCCTGATCGCCTCGCACGCGTCGATGCGCGACGACTTCGAGATCTCGGTGCCCGAGCTCGACACTGCGGTCGACGCGGCCCTCAGCGCGGGAGCGATCGGCGCACGCATGACCGGTGGCGGGTTCGGTGGCGCCGCGATTGCGCTCGTGCCGCACGAATCAGTGAACGCGGTTCAGGATGCCGCGACCGCTGCGTTCGCGGCATCCGGCTTCGCCGCACCGACGATTTTCACCGTCGCACCAGCTGCGGGAGCGGCGCGCGACTAATCCTTCTTGTCGTCGTCCGACTCTTCGTGGGGAGCCATCTGCACGATCTGCGGGGCGTCGTCGTCGACATCGACGGGCTCGATGTCGAAGTGCTCGGCCACGAGCGTGATCCCGCCTGACGAGTGGGCGGAGTGCGCGAGCTGTTCGATCCACTCGCGGCTGAGGGGTGTGGGATCGGGGTCGTCGAAGACGAAGCGCATCGGGATCGACGGGTGCAGCCAGATGGTGCTGCGGCCGCGCGGCTGATCGTCGGGGTGCTGCCACGACACGGTGAAGCTCTCGCCGCGACGGAGCTTGGTCGCGACGACAACTTTCAGGTGTGCGAGTGCACGGTCTTCGATGTGGATCGGGGTGGCGGAGCCGCCGTAATAGATCGTGCCCATGGGGAGATGCTAACCCCTGTCAGCCCACGAGCTCTTCGACTGGCGGCTCGGTGGTCTCGGGTACGACCCGTAGCCCGCTCGGAGAGTTCGCCACGAAGGACAGCGCATCGATCCATGCCGGGTTGAGCTGCGGCGCTTTGCTGCCGAAATACTTGAACGTGAGCGAGCATCGCGGGTGGATCCAGATGCTCGTACGACCGCCACCGGTGCTCGCCTGGTCTGCCCACGAGAAGTAGAACGACTCACCCCGACGAAGCTTGTTGCCGATGACGACCTGAAGGTGCGCGAGAGCGCGGTCTTCGAGGTCGACCTTCACGTTGCCCTCATAAGTCAGTTTTCCCACGGCGGAATCATAACCCCGATTTATCCTCTGCACGGCGGCGCCGGCGGGGTGCAAGGGCGGTAATGTGAATCGGCCGCTCTTCACGGGAGAAATAGATGACACACGAACCCCCGCCAGCCGAAAAAACGATTGCCGAAATCGTCGAACGGTTGTCCGCGAAGTTTCCCGATCTGCCCGAAGCGACAGTCGTCGAGGTCGTCACCGAGTCCTACAACGAACTGGCGGATGCCAAAGTGAAGGACTTCGTCGAGGTACTCGTCGAGAAGCAGTCGAAGAAGCGACTGAAGGCGCTCAACGCCTGACAGTCCCGCTCTACTGAGCGTCGGCGGTGCGCGGTAGCGTGCCGGAATGACGATCGATGAGAGAACTGTCGAATGGATGCTGAACACCGACCCCGCCCTGCGGTGGCAGGTGGAGCGAGACATCGTCGGGGCTCCGCCCGAGGTGTGGCAGGCAACCCGCGCCCGAGTTGGTACCGAAGGCTTCGGGGCGAGGCTGCTGTCCTGGCAAGATCCGGACGGACAGTGGGCCGGCGGCTCCTTCTTTCCGGCGGGGTTCTTCGACAGCCCTGAGATCGAGCAACCTGGTCAGCCCTGGGTTGCGACTACCTGGGTACTGCGAGATCTGCGGCTGTGGGGACTCGATCCCGCCGCCCTGACCGGCACAGCCGAGAAGATCGATGCGAACAGTCGCTGGGACTATGACGATCTGCCCTATTGGGGCGGCGAGGTCGATGTCTGCATCAACTCGTACACCCTCGCCACCGGCGCCTGGTTGGGGGCCGATGTCTCGAAGCTGGTCGCGTGGTTCCCGGCCCACCGCCTCACCGACGGCGGGTGGAACTGCGAGGCCGAGGAAGGCAACTCGACGCGATCCTCGTTCCACTCGACCCTCAATGCGCTCATAGGAATGCTCGCGTACGAGCGCATCACGGGCGATACCAGCCTTCGTGACACGCGGCATGCGGGCGACGAGTATCTCTTATCTCGACGTGCCCTGTACCGGGCGACCACGGGCGAGGTCGTCGGTCCGTTCGTCACCAGATTCGTCTACCCGAACCGTCATCGCTATAGCGCGCTCGCTGCCCTGGACTATTTCCGCGATGCGTCGCTGCTGGACGGCACGCCGCCCGACGAGCGTCTAACCGACGCCATCGAGCTGGTGCGCGAAGCGCGCACGCCGGAGGGCACCTGGATTCAGACCACTCCGCTTGCCGGGCGCACCTGGTTCGACGTCGACGTCGCCGAGGGCGAGCCCTCGCCGTGGCTCACGCTGATGGGCACACGCGTGCTGGCGTGGTGGGATGCCGCGCACCCCGCCTGAGCTACCCAAGTCGGTGGCGGCCTAGCGAGAGTCCTTCTTCGCCTGGCGCTTCGCGCCCTGCGAACGGCTCGAGGCGTCCTTCTTGATACCGCCGGTCGACTGACGGTGCTCGCGTCCGCGCCCGGGACCGCTGATCTTGCCGTCGCTCGAGCCCGAGGCATCCGGCCCCGTTCCTCGACCAGCCTGAGCACGTGCGAGACGCTCGGCCTTGAGCTGTTCGGCGTGCTCATGCGCCACGACGGCGATGCGTTCCGAGACGATCGCCAGCGCTTCTTCGAAGGCCTCGGCGCGCAGTCGCTCTTTCGCACCCTTAGGTGCGGCCGCGCCGCGGCCGCCCGCCTTCTCCACACTCTTCGCACCTCGGCGGCGGTAGTTGGTGACGTGCTTATTGCGGGCGCGGCGCACGCGCTTATGCAATGCGAGCAGCTCCTCTTCGTCGAGCGCAAGCAGTCGATCCGGTTCTATCTCGCGCATCAGATCGAGCTCGCCCTTTTTCAACACCCACAAATAGTCGTCCATGCGCCCATCGTGGCACACCGGGCGCGGTGGAGGACAGAGGCTGGAACTGCTCGCCGCAGGCCCTCCGCCGCACCGACATCGCGGGAGGTGTCGGCGGCATCCGGGCGTTTGTGTTCTGGCTGTTCGTTCCCCCACCGTTCTTCTTGCCCCTGTACCCTGTATCCCCGCAGGGAGCCGCGATTGATCGCGCTCCGATTCCGCGGATGGAGAAGGTGTGACGATGGCGAAGACCACGAAAGCGACGAAAGCCGCAGAGGCCGCAATGGATGCTGCCGCCGCAGCTGCGAAGGATGCAAAGCGGTTGAGCAAGACGCTTCCCAAGAAAGATGCCAAGAAGCTGCGGTCGCTCGCCGAGGAGGCGAAGGATGCTTCGTCGGCGTCGAAGAAGAAGGTCGCGAGCAACCCTCGCAAAGCTCAGAAGAAGGCTGTGGCCGCGATCAAGCGTGTCGACAAGGCCGCTGACAAGGCGGAAGCCAAGCTAGCCGCGAAGGCCGCGGCGTCAAAGAAGAAGGCTGAGTCCGCCGCGAAGACAAAGACAAAAGCCTCTACTCCGAAGTCAGTGAAGAAGAAGGCCGTTGCCGCGCAGCGATCGGTCGAGAAGAAATCAGCGGCACCGGTCGTCGAGCCGAGCATCGCTGAGCCCGAGACGGTCGTTGCACCCGCAGTGCGACCGAAAACGACGCCGAAAGCCGCGCCCGTTCCCGCAGCCGACGATCTCGCCGCGCTCACGGTCGTCAGGCTCCGCGAACGCGCCCGCGAGGCCGGGCACACCGGCTTCTCACGTCTCACCAAGGCGCAGCTCATCGCGCTGCTGTCGTCCTGACGCGGTCGATGCAGGACTATCTCGATCTGTCGTCCGCGGCTCCCACCCCGCGGACGCTCATCGACATCCTTCGCGAAACCGCCGCCCGCTACCCGCAGGCTTCCGCGCTCGAAGACGGTGATGGTGCGCTCAGCTATGCCGAACTTCTGGCGCGCGTCGGGCAGACGGCGGCGCGATTGCACGCCCACGGTGTGCGCCGCGGCGACCGTGTCGGCGTGCGGATGGCCTCAGGCTCTCGCGACCTGTACATCGCGATCCTCGGCATCCTGGCCGCGGGAGCCGCCTACGTCCCCGTCGACGCCGACGACCCCCAGGATCGCGCCGATCTCGTCTTCCGCGAGGCGCGGGTGCGCGGCGTCATCACCGGCGCCGGAGTTTTTCGGGCCGGTGATCCCGCGACGCTCCCCTCCTCTGCCGATGACCTTTTCGAAGGGGATGCCCCGCATCCGAGTTCGCGTGCGATCCCGATCGTTCCGCCGCCCACGGTCGACGACGACGCGTGGATCATCTTCACGTCCGGTTCCACCGGCGTTCCCAAGGGCGTCGCGGTCAGCCATCGATCGGCGGCCGCCTTCGTCGATGCCGAAGCGCGACTGTTTCTGCAGTCGGCTCCGCTCGCTCCCGGCGATCGCGTGCTCGCCGGGCTCTCGGTCGCGTTCGACGCATCCTGTGAAGAAATGTGGCTCGCGTGGAGACACGGGGCGTGCCTCGTGCCTGCGCCGCGCGCGCTGGTGCGATCGGGCGAAGACCTCGGACCCTGGCTGGTCGGCCACGGGATCACCGTGGTCTCGACCGTCCCGACGTTGGCTGCACTCTGGCCGCAAGACGCGATCGAGAACGTCCGGCTGCTGATCTTCGGCGGAGAGGCCTGCCCGCCCGAACTTGTCACCAGGTTGGTGGCTGAGGGCCGCGAAGTCTGGAACACCTACGGCCCGACCGAAGCCACCGTCGTCGCGTGCGCGGCGCTCCTCGACGGCGACGGGCCGGTGCGTATCGGCCTTCCGCTCGAGGGCTGGGCGCTGGCCGTCGTCGATTCCACCGGCGCCCCGGTCGCCGAGGGCGAGGTCGGCGAACTCATCATCGGCGGCGTCGGGCTCGCGCGGTATCTCGACCCCGCAAAGGATGCCGAGAAGTACGCGCCGATGCCGACTCTCGGTTGGGACAGGGCGTACCGCTCCGGCGACCTCGTGCGGCTGGAACGCGAGGGGCTGCTCTTCCAGGGTCGCGCGGATGACCAGGTCAAGGTCGGCGGCCGCCGCATCGAACTCGGCGAGGTCGAGTCCGCACTCCAGGCGCTGAGCGCCGTGTCGGCAGCGACCGTGGTCGTACAGCGGTCCGAAGGTGGGGTGTCACTCCTCGTCGGCTATGTCGTTCCCGCCGAGGGTTTCGACCGCCAGGCTGCGCGCGCCGAACTCGCCGAAACGCTCCCCGCCCCGCTCATCCCCCTGCTCGCGGTGGTCGACGACCTGCCCGTCCGCACCTCCGGAAAGGTCGACAAAGCGGCGCTGCCATGGCCGTTGACAGATACGGATGCTGCAGACTCTTCCCTCTCGGGAACCGCCGCGTGGCTCGCCGAGCAGTGGACGGCTGTGCTCGGCATCCACCCCGGCAATGAAGATGCCGACTTCTTCCAGTTGGGTGGAGGCTCACTGGCTGCCGCCCAGCTCGTGTCGCGCATCCGGGCGCGAGCGCCCGAGTTCACCATGACCGATGTGTACGACCTGCCCCGGCTGCGTCAGATGGCCGACGCGGTCGAGGCCGAAGCATCCGAGCTCGACGATGTCCCCAACACCTTCAGCATCGCGCGCCCGACTCCGAGGATCATGCAGTGGGTGCAGACGGTCGCCGGCGTACCTTTGTTCGTCTTCGCCGGCCTGCGTTGGACGGTGTGGCTGCTGACCGCGAGCTGGATTCTGCGGCTGTTCCCGGGCTTCGACTTTCTTCCCGAGGCTCCGCTCTGGCTGATCGTGGTCGGGCTCATCCTGTTCGTCACTCCCCTGGGTCGCATGGCGACGTCGGCGATCATCGCGCGGCTGCTGCTGGGCGGCCTCAAACCGGGCGACTACCCCCGTGGCGGCGGCGTGCACCTGCGGCTGTGGCTCGCCGAACAGGTCGCCCATCAGGTCGACCCGGTGGGCCTCGCCGGAGCGCCGTGGGTCAGCTACTACGCCCGCGCGCTCGGCGCGAAACTCGGCGCCAACGTCGATCTGCACTCGCTCCCACCCGTCACCGGAATGCTCGAGGTCGCCGAAGGCGCGGCGATCGAACCGGAAGTCGATCTGTCGGGCTATTGGATCGACGGCGACACGGTCCGGATCGGTGGCATCAGCATCGGCGCAGGGGCGACGATCGGCACTCGGAGCACGCTCGCCCCGGGCACGCGGATCGGGCGCAACGCAGAGATCGCCCCCGGATCAGCCGTGTTCGGACGGGTGCGCGCGGGGCAGCTGTGGGCGGGCTCGCCCGCGGTCCGCGTGGGAGGAACGTCCAGCCCCCTGGCGCCCGAGCGTCCGCCTGCGCCGAAGCGGTGGCTGTGGGCGTACGGCGCGTCGTCCGCGATGCTCGGCCTGCTGCCCTTCCTCGCAATCGCTGCGGGCGGCGCGGTGCTCGCCTACGGCATGCGCGGCGCCACCTCCCTTGTCGACGCCATTCCAGCGGTGCTCGTCTGGCTCATTCCGTCCACCCTCGTCGTGGGGGTGTCATTCGCCGCGGCGGTGGTGCTCTTTGTCCGGCTCTTGTCCATCGGCCTGCTTGAGGGCGTGCACCCGGTCCGGAGCAGGGTGGCGTGGCAGGCGTGGACGACCGAGCGCCTGCTGGACTCGGCCCGCACGATCCTGTTCCCGCTGTACTCGAGCCTGTTCACACCGGTCTGGCTGCGGATGCTGGGCGCCGAGGTCGGACGCGATGTCGAGGCATCCACCGTCCTGCTCATTCCGTCCTTCACCACGATCGATGACGGCGCGTTCCTGGCAGATGACACGATGGTCGCGACCTACGAGCTCAAGGGCGGATGGATGAAGCTCGGGCCGGCGCGCATCGGCAAGCGTGCCTTCCTGGGCAACTCGGGCATGGCGGGTGCGGGTCACCGCGTTCCGCGCGACGGACTTGTCGCCGTGTTGTCGGTCGCGCCCGAGAAGTCGAAGCCGGGATCCTCCTGGCTGGGCTCACCCGCGGTGCGCCTTCGGCGCGTGGTGAACGACTCCGACCTCGAGCGCACCTATCGGCCGCGACCCGGCTTGCGCGTCGCGCGAGCGCTGTGGGAGTTGGGTCGCGTGATTCCCGTCGTCATCACCTGTGCGATCGCGTTGGCCGTGATGTTCGCACTCTCGTGGATGGTTACCACCTGGGGTCTTCTGATCGCCGTCCTGCTCTCCGGGGTTGTGCTGCTGGTGGCGGGCGCCGTCGCGGCGCTCATCACGACTCTCGCGAAGTGGGTCTTCGTCGGTCCGATTCGTGCGGGAGAGCACCCCCTGTGGTCGAGTTTCGTGTGGCGCACCGAGGTCGCTGACACCTTCACCGAGATGGTGGCGGCTCCCTGGTTCGCAGGCGCCGCCTCGGGGACGCCGGCACTAGCGATGTGGCTGCGTTCGCTCGGCGCAAAGGTGGGTCGCGGAGTGTGGACCGACAGCTATTGGCTACCGGAACCTGACCTCGTGACGCTGGGAGACGGCGCAACGGTCAACCGCGGATGTGTGGTTCAGACGCATCTGTTCCATGATCGGGTGATGAGCATCGACACGGTCACCCTCGAAGCGGGGGCGACGCTAGGCCCGCACAGCGTGATCCTCCCCGCCGCCAACATCGGGGCGAACGCGACGGTCGGACCGGCGTCGCTGGTCATGCGGGGCGAGTCCGTGCCTGTCGGAAGTCGCTGGAGCGGCAATCCGATCGGCCCGTGGCGAGCGGTAAAGGTTCGGGCTTACCAGTCTGCCGACGCATGAGGCCGGACGCGTACATCCCTCAGAGCGGTGACCCCAGCATCCGGGTGCATCACTACGACCTCACGCTGGACTACAAGGTCACCACGAATCGCCTGTCCGCGACCGCCGTGGTGCGCGGGACAGCGCTCGCGACGACAAAGGCACTGTCGTTCGACCTTGTTGGTCTGCGTGCCACCAAGGTCACCGCGGTCGGCGCGCGCGTGGCCGCTTTTCACCAGAGCGATCGCAAGCTCCGCGTCAGCCTGGCCTCGCCGATCGCGATCGGCGAGGGGTTCGAGGTCGTCGTCACCTACGCGGGCGCTCCGCACCCACGTAGGTCGCGCTGGGGAACAATCGGCTGGGAAGAGCTCGAAGACGGCGCCCTGGTCGCATCGCAGCCCACGGGCGCGGCGACCTGGTTTCCGTGCAACGACGTACCGAGCGACAAGCCGACGTCCCGCTTGTCGGTGACGATCGACCAGGCGTACACGGTCATCGCCAGCGGCGTCCGCACCGCGCGCACGAACCGCGGTGGCAAGTCAACGTGGGTCTTCGAGCAGAATGTGCCCACCCCCACCTATCTGATGACCGTGCAGATCGGGCGCTACGTCGAAGAAGTGGTCTCACTTGCCGGCCCGGTCGGGCGTCTCTTCTATCCGCCGGCTCTGGCCGGTCGTGTGCACGCCGACTTTGCCGACCTCTCCCGAATGGTCTCGGTGTTCCAAAGCCTCTTCGGCCCGTACCCGCTCGAGGAATACGCCGTCGTGGTGACCGCCGATGACCTGGAGATTCCGCTCGAAGCGCAGGGGATCGGGGTGTTCGGCGGCAACCACATCGACGGCACGGGCGGCCTCGAGAGGTTGGTCGCTCACGAACTGGCCCACCAATGGTTCGGTAACAGCGTCGGTGTATCGAAGTGGCAAGACATCTGGCTCAACGAGGGCTTCGCCTGCTACTCGGAGTGGCTCTGGTCAGAGCGCTCCGGCGGACTCTCTGCTCATGAAAAAGCTCTCGCGCACCACGGTCGACTTTCTGCGCTGGCTCAGGACATCGTGCTCAGCGACCCTGGCCCGGATCTGATGTTCGACGACCGCGTCTACAAGCGCGGCGCGCTCACCCTCCACGCGGTACGACTTACTGTCGGCGATGCGGCGTTCTTCACTCTCCTTGCGGAATGGTCGCGAATGTATCGGGCTTCCACGGCTACTACGGCGGACTTCGTGGCACTCACGGAAGACATCTCGCACGTGCCGATCGCGCGCCTATTGCACGAGTGGCTCGATCTGACCCCGCTCCCCGCCTTGCCCGCTGTGGACGGGGGCAGTCCGTTCAGTCGGGATGCCTCGACTGTGCCACCGCCGGAACCGTCGCTGCACTGAGGATGAACCCCTCGGGTCCGTCGATCTCCATCGCATGGACGGGGTCGCTGCGCCCGGGAATCCAGACCGGATGTGTTGACTCGAATCCGCTCGGCCCGACTTCGACCTGAGAGAGCTCGACCGTTAAGCCGCGTCCGTCGGCCTTGAGAGCCGCTTCGATCAGGGTCCACTCCTGGAGCGTCGGCGGACGCGAAGGCGCGAAGAGTGACGTGAGTTCGGGCAGAGGAAGAGCCGGATCATCCCCGCGATCGTGCTCGATGTCGACGCCCACGGCCGATGCATCCGCCACGCTCGCCGCTGCCACCACCGCGACGCTCCCCGCGTACGCGAAGCTGACCGCGACGGGAGCCGTATCGAACCGAGGCTGACCGTGGTCACCGCCGCAGCGTCGGCACGTGGTCGTCAGGACCAGGCTTGTGTCATCGGTGAGTTCCGCCACGAGGTGTCGGGCGAGCCAGCGCGTTGCGAGAAACCTCCGCGCCGCCATGCCGGTCAACACCTCGAAGCGCCGTGCCTGCTGCTCGCCGAGTCCGTCGAGAACTTCGGTCGCCACCAGATGGTGGTGAGCAGCATCCATCCACGCAATACGGGTCGTTCCGAACTCACCTCGGCCGACCGTCATTGCGACAGCCTACGATCACGCCGCCGAGAGTCGCCTGCGGAAGTAGGGGCGCAGGATGGGGCGAAGCACGAAACGCAGCGGGATGCCGACCGCGTACACAGCCGTCCCCGCGACCGAGCGATCCATCCTCCCCAGCGCGAGCTTTCGTTCCCAGATATCGCGCACGCGACCGCCGCGGCGGTCGCGCGCAGGCTTGGGCGGGAGTGCTCCCGCTCGACGCAGCACGACAAGGTCTTCGACCTGGGCGACCCAGTTGTCTTTTGCAGGGTCGTGAAAGTAGTTGCGCGTGAGCCATTCGGACGGCGGAAGACGAAACTCCCGAGCGATGACCGCGGCCTCCGAGCCGAACAACCCGCTTCCCTCGAAGACAGGGTTGATGAGTGAGTCATCGACGCCGAAAGTGTCGAGAGCGATGACCGGAATCCCCCTCGCGATCGCCTCGATCGCGGCGGTCGAACTGACGGTCACCAACCCCTCGGCGGAGTCGAACGCGTGCGACATCGACTCGGTGGACACCACGAGGTTCGGCGGCAGTGGGGCCAGGCGACGAAGGAGGTCGGGGTAGCCGTACCTTTGCTCGTGTGTTTGGTGCTCGCCCGTCACCGTGCGCTCTTTCACCACGACACGTTTCTCGGGGTCAGCACGTGCGGCGGCAACGAGCAGACGTGCGACTCGCATTCGGTCAGCGCGCTCACGCGGGACGATGGCCTGCGAGGCGAAGACGAGGTCAGTGGCACGAGTGTTCTCGCTCGTCGACGCCACAGAACTCCGTGCGAAGGGCAGTCGCGCGAGCGCGAACCGTTGCACGAGGCCCCGCCGCTCTGCGAGCGCTCTGAAGGTGCTCACCTCGCGAGTCGAATGAAGGACGAACACGTCGCTCTGTGTGCGATGGATGAGGGCGGCCGTCGTGGCGGGAATCGAGATCCCGGGCAGCCCCGAGACGATCACCGGCCGGGGGTCGAGTTCAGCCATAGCCGCGATCATTACACGCCCGACGGGTCCGCGGGCGGCCACGAGCACAGCATCCGGTGCCATCTCGCCGACTATGCGCGCGAGATCAGCAAACTGAACGCGGCGCACGTGCTCGGCATCCATCCCGCTGCCGACCAGCGCGCTCTGCATCTGCGTGCGACTCACCGCGAGCGGAGTCTCGACGACCAGAAGTTCGACTTCGGAACCTGCCGGCAAAGAGCTCAGGAGCGCCGCCGCCCACTTGACATAGGAGTCGGTGTCGGCGAGAGCGACAACGCGGAGCGGGGGCGCGCCAGCAGACCGGGGGTCTGGGGCGGAGCCCCAGAATGTACTTCCGGTCACGTCAGAACACGACGCAGCTTCGCCATCGGCGCGCGCTCGCCCGGGAAGACGCGCTTCACACCGTCGCCGAGCGCCTCCTCGATGATGCGGATATCGCGCACGAGGTGCTGCAGACCCGTCGGCTCGAGAGAAGCGGCGTGGTCGGAGCCCCACATCGTGCGGTCGAGCGTGATGTGGCGTTCGACGGCCACCGCGCCGAGGGCGACAGCAGCGACCGAGATCTGCAGCCCACGCTCGTGACCCGAGTAGCCGACGGGAACACCGGGGTAGCGGTCCCGCAACGCAGGGATCACGCGCAGGTTCGCCTCGTCCGGCTCCATCGGGTAGGTGGAGGTGGCGTGCAGGAGCACGAGCCGGTCCGTACCGAGGACGTCGATCGCCGCGTCGATCTGCTCGATGGTCGACATTCCGGTGGAGAGGAGGACGGGCTTGCCGGTGTCACGGATCGCTTCCAGCAGGGGGATGTCGGTCACCGATGCCGAGGCGACCTTGTGGGCGACGACGTTGAGGTCTTCGAGAAAGTGCACGCTGGGGATGTCCCAGGGCGAGGCGAACCACTCCAGACCGCGCAACACGGCGTGATCGGCAACCTCGATGTACTGCTCACGCGTGAACTCCACGCGGTAGCGGTACTGGAGGTAGGTCATTGTGCCCCAGGGAGTCTCGCGAAGCGTGTCGCGCATATGCGCGGGAGTCGAGATCTCGGGTGTGCGCTTCTGAAACTTCACGGCGTCGGCCCCGGCGTCGGCGGCGACATCGATGAGCTGCTTGGCGAGTTCGACGTCGCCGTTGTGGTTCAGGCCGATTTCGGCGATCACGTAGGTGGGTCGGCCACCGCCGATCACCCGCGATCCGATGGTGACGGTCATGGGTTCTGCCTTTCGAAGGGCGTGGAGAGGGAGACAGACGCGGGCACCCGGTAGGTGCTGCGCCGATCACGGAGGACTCGATCGGCAAGCTCTCGTACTGCTCCGTGGCCGCCGGTGCGGCTCACGATCACGCGCGATGCCGCGAGCACGAGCGGGTGCGCTTCGGGGACGGCCACCGGGTAGCCGACGACGTCGAGACAACCGAGATCGTTGATGTCATTGCCGATGTAGGCGACGTGAGCGAGCGAAACGCCCTGCTCGTCTGCCCACTCCCGCAGGACACTCGCTTTGTCGTCTACGCCCTGCCGCACGTCGACCTGAAGCTTTCGGGCCCGAGCGCTCACGACCTGATTGGTCTCGGACGAGAGGATCAGCACCGGAATGCCCGCACGTCGAAGGAGCGCGATCCCCATCCCGTCCGATCTACTCACCCTGACGCTCTCTCGCCCGGCCGCGTCGGTCATCACCGTGTCGTCCGTATGGACGCCATCGAAATCCGTCACGACAGCGCGGACGTCCATCGGATCAGCCTCGTGGCGGATCAGCGGGGCGATCGCCTGTGCCAACGCCAACTGCTCCTCGGTGTCGATCTCGATGGCCGAGCGCTCAGCGACTTCGACCATGCCCACGCGACCGAAGAACCGGTGGCCTGCTGCGCGCAGACCTTCAGCATCCATCACATAGAACGCCCCGGTTTCGAGGTATTGAGGATCCCGATCCTGCCGCCGCAATCGTGCCGTCGGGTCGTGGTTGATGCCTGAGGCAGCACCCTCCTCCGCGGCCCACAAGAACCCATAGGTCTCGACTGCCGAGAAGACGCAGTCATGTTCGTTCGCTCTGATCAATTCGACCGCGACATCGATGTCGCGCGAGTCGATGAAGGGTGACGTCGCTTGCAAGAACACGATGATGTCGGCGTTCATACCCGCGTCTTCCATGACGTCCATCGCGTGCAGGAGTGCGCTCTCGCTGGAGGCGTCGTCTCCGGCGAGCTCGGCGGGCCGATGAATGACCTGCGCCCCCCACTCCTCAGCGACAGCGGCGATTTCAGGGTCGTCCGTTGAGACGATCACACGATCGACGGATGCTGTCGCCCGAGCTGCGACGATCGCCCGTGCAACGAGTGGCACACCGCCGACCCGCCGCACGTTCTTGCGCGAAACACCCTTCGAGCCTCCGCGTGCGGGGATGACGGCAACGATCTCGGTCATTTCTTCAGGCTCCGTCCATCGATGGCGATCTTCGAACGCCCGCTGCGGATGACACTGCCGGTACCGCGCAGTACGAGCGGAAGGGTGGTCGTCGTCGACGACGGCAGGGTGATGATCTCGAGCGGTTCGGCTGCTCCGGCGAGCAGCAGTTCTGCCGGGAGAGCCAGCTTCGACAGCACGACGCCCGGGATACCTGCGACAGCCTCCGTCTGAGCGCGTGGCTCGCGCCGGTGCGGAAGGTAGGTGAGGGGCGCGCGGCCCGCCTCACCCTCGACCCAGTCGAGGTAGGACGGCATCGACATCCGTCCGTCGACCGGTCGCGCGCTGCCGAGCATGACCCGACCATCGGTCTTGGTCGTGAACGAGCGCGCGGTGCGGCGGGTCCACTCGAAGCGGTGGCGCTCGATGCGCGATCCGAGGTCGCCGAGCGCGGATGATCGTGCCGCGCCCAGCTCGAACGCGGTGAAGAACTCGACCTGACCGGCGAGCGACCTCCCGAGGATCTGCTCGAGCGCGAACGGTGCCGCCGCCTTCGTGAGGCCCCTCTCGGGCACGCCGGGCCGCGCGTACGGCCGACGACCCGTGAGCGCATCGGCGAAGGCAAGGGTGTTCGCCCCATCATCGAGGAAGGTGATGCGACGAGGACGAAGAATGGATGCGGCAAGCCGGAACTGGCCCGAAAATCCGTCCCCGACGAGCCAGTGTCGGTGGCGTGCGAGCAACGACCACGGGATGCCGAGATAAGACTCGCACGGCCCGAAGGACGCGCCCCGCGCGATCAGCTCGTCGGCCGTCTGCCCCATCTGCGGCGTCAACCTGCCGGCGATCGGAACGCGGCGGCCGTGGGCAGAAGCCCACTCGGCCACGCCCACGAGTTGCAGGGGGGACTCCGCCCACGCGATGACGGGCATTGCTGTCGAGATCACGACACCTCCGTTTCGCGGGCACGCTCGGCTGATATTCCAGAGTGAGCGGCGCGGATGAACGTGCACGCCCGACTGAGTGACCCGCGTGGAACGGCTGCGTGAACAGTGGGGTTCGCCGAGACCGTTACCGGGCGATGCGACTGGCGGATGCGCCGCGAATCGTGATCAGCTCCGCGTGCTTGGGCTCGAGACCGTCACCTGCCGTACGGCCGCGGATCCGACGGAAGACCCAGGGCAACGCATAATCGCGAATCCAGACCGATCGCGGGTGGCGAGGCGGCACCGGATCGCTTTCGTCTGCATGCAGCAGTTCTTCGAGCTGCAGGAGCGACTTCGCCTCGGGAACACCCAGTCGCGCGGCGGCCTCGTAAGCGAGCAGTCGGTGTCCGCGCGAGTTGAGGTGGACGACATCATCCGCCCATAGCGAGAGATCTCCGAGAGCGGGAACCGTGTCGAGGTCGAGCAGGATGGCACCGGTGTCGCGCGCGATCGTACGAAGCGCCGAGTTGAACTGGGCGAAACGGCCGGCCAGCAGCCGTGAGGCGCGCCTGCGCGGAAGGAACGCGGTGACGAGGAGGACCTCAGCCCCGGATGCTTTCACCATCCGGATGCCGTCATTCAGGCGAGCGGCGAGCGCGAGGGGATCGGCTCCCAGCTTGACGAGGTCGTTGCCACCGATCAGCACCGAGACGAGATCAGCGCGCAGCTCGATCGCACGCGGGATCTGATCGCGGACGACGTGCTCGATGCGCCGGCTGCGGACGGCGAGGTTGGCGTAGCGCAGCCCCGCAGGGTAGCGCTGTGCGTGAGCAATCAGCTCCGCAAGGCGATCCGCCCAACCTCTGTACTCTCCGTCGGCCATTCTCGAGCCGTCGCTGAGGCCCTCGGTGATCGAGTCGCCGACGGCGACGTACCTGCGCACCGGTCGCGAAAGTGTTGCGGGGGGCGCGAGGTTCGGGCGCTCACCCCGCACAGTCGCGCGCCCCGCATCGATCTGGTGAAGAGCGATGGCGTCGCGGTAGTGCTCCATGAGCTGGTCGCCGAGCACGCTCCACGAGCGGCCCTCCACCCCGCGCCGCGCAGCAACGCCGAACGCCCGAGCCTTGTGCTGGTCGCCCACGAGGTCAGCGACAGCCGAGCGCAGCCCGCCCAGGTCTCCGGGCTCGTAGAGCCATCCGTTGACGCTGTTGCGCACGAGATCGACCGGTCCACCGCGACCGGTGGCCACCACGGGGAGCCCGCTCGCGTGCGCTTCTTGAATGCCCTGACAGAACGTTTCACTCTCACCGGGATGCACGAACACGTCCAGGCTGGCAAGAGCGCGCGCCAGCTCCGTACCGCCGAGGAAGCCGGTGAAGATCGCGCTGGGCAGTTCTTGCTCGAGGCGGCCGCGGGCCGGCCCCTCCCCGATGATGACGAGCCGAACGCCCGGCAGGTCGGAGAGCACGCGAAGGTCTTCGACCTGCTTCTCTGCGGCAAGTCTGCCGACGTAGCCGACCAGGATCTCGCCGGATGCGATGCGCCCTCGCCACTCCTCGTCACGCCGTTCAGGAGTGAACCGCTCGATGTCGACACCGCGTCCCCAGAGCCGCACACGATCGACACCGATCTGCTTCAGTTGCTCGGCAGCCGATGTGGACGGCGCGAGCGTGAGGGTGGATCGACGGTGCAGACGGCGGATGTGGGCCGCGACGAGGGGCGCGCCACCGGGCACGCCGTACTTGGCCGCGTAGGCGATGACATCGGTCTGGTAGACCGCGACGCTCGGCACACCCAGCAATTTCGCCGCTGCCTGACCGTGCCAGCCGAGTACCAGCGGAGACGCAAGATGCACCACATCGGGCGAGAAGTCGGCGAGCAGATTCGCGATGTGCGGAGTGCCGACGACGCTCACCCGCACTTGGGGGTAGGCGGGCAGGGGGACGGACCGGACGTGCTCGGTGCGGGCGCGTGACCCCTCGACCTGTGCATTGCCGGAGCCGGGTGCGATGACGAGCGCATCGTGACCTTTGCGTTCGAGGTCGCTCAGCACCTGGAGCACGGAATTCGTGACCCCGTTCATGTGGGGGAGGAAGGACTCGGCCAGCAGCGCGACTCTCACATCTCCAGGGTGCAGGTCGCCAGAGCCGGTCGACGCGGAAGAACGGGGCTTTGGCCAAGAGTTCACCGGTCGCACCCGCCGGGTTAACCGACGCGCGCTGTTCTGAACCCATTCACCCCCACCTGGTACTCAAGAGCGGTGATCAACGATCTCCTGGCCGACATCGCGACCAGCCCGTGGGCGTTGCCACTGCTCTTCGGATTGGTCTTGGGCGACGCATTCCTCGTGGTGATCCCGGGCGAGACAGCCGTCACAGCCTTCGCCGCACTCTCGGTCTTGCACGGTGAGCCGCCCCTCGCGGCGGTGGTCACCGTCGCTGCATTCGCCGCTTTCACGGGTGACGCGGTGTGCTACTTCGTCGGCAGGACGATCGACATCGACCGCTGGCGGTGGGCGCGCAGCACGCGCGTGCAGGCGGCGCGCCGGTGGGCGAGGCGGCGGCTCCATCGCAGCACGGCGGCGATCGTGTTCACGGCGCGCTTCATCCCGTTCGCGCGCATCGTGGTCAACCTGACGGCGGGAGCGGAACGGATGCGGGCACCTCGCTATCTCGCACTCTGCGCTCTCGCTGCCGGCGCCTGGGCCCTCTACCAATCCTTCATCGGCGCCGCGGTTGCCCGCATGCTCCCCGACGCGCCCGTCGCGGCGGTGTTGATATCCGTCGGCGTGGCGTTGTTGTTCGGCCTCGTGCTCGATCTGGTCTTGGCGAAGCGAGTGACGCCCGACCCGGAGGTCTAGCCACCGTCCTCCTCCGTCGAGGGCGGCGATTCTTACGGACTGCGGACGGCTCTCACGATCCGCCGTTGCCCAGGGGGATCCGGCGTACTCTGAGGGCGTGATCCCGGAACCATCGCGCTCGATCGGCAACGCGGACCTCATCGATCGACGCGTACTCGTCGTGGACGACGATCCCACTGTCACCGAAGTCGTCTCGGAGTATCTGCGCTCGGCGGGGTTCGTCGTCGACCACGTCGCCGACGGGTTCGCTGCGATAGAGGCCGAAGCACGGATCGGCCCTGACCTCATCGTGCTTGATCGGATGCTGCCCGGAATCGACGGGATCGAAGCGTGCCGACGCATCCGGACCACCAGCGCCACCCCCATCATTCTGCTCACCGCCCTCGGCAGTGAAGACGAGCGCATCAAAGGTCTCGAGGCCGGTGCGGACGACTATCTCACCAAGCCGTTCTCGCCTCGCGAGCTCGTGCTGCGCGTACAGTCGATCCTGCGTCGGTCGATGACGGAGTTCGCGCCCGAGTCTCCGCTGGATCGTGGCCCGTTCCACATCGATCCGTCGGCGCGCGTAGCCACGATGGACGGACGTCACCTCAACCTCACCGTGCGCGAGTTCGACCTGCTGTCCTTCCTCGTGAAGCATCCGCGCCAGGCTTTCAGCCGCGAAGAGCTGCTGTCGGCGGTGTGGGGGTGGACCTACGGCGATCTCTCGACGGTGACGGTGCACGTGCGGCGACTGCGCGAGAAGATCGAACCGGATCCGACCCAGCCGACGCTGCTCACGACGGTGTGGGGGATCGGGTACCGCATGGATCTGCCGGAGGGTGCGCGTGAGTCTTCCTGAGCTTCTTCAGGTCGCTGTCCTTTCGCTCGTGATCACCCTCACGATCGGCGGGGCGGCGGTCCTCCTGTTGATGACGTTGCGGCGCTCGTCGCTGATGCTGCAGGGGTGCATCCTCGTCTTCGCGTCGATCCTGTCGGTCGTCCTCAGCATGGTGGGCGCGTCGTGGCAGATGTACATCTCAGAGCACGACCTCACCGTCGCCATCAACGTTGCCGCGATCTCGGGTGCCGTGTCACTCGGACTCGTCGCCGCCCTCGGCGCCGTGGTCGTCCGCAACGCTCGCAGCCTCGGGCGGCTCGCCCAGCGGATCGGCGAAGGTGAACGGGTCGATGCCGTAGAGGTGCAGTCGAGTGCCGAGTTCCGCGCACTCGCGAAAGAACTGCTCGCGACAAGCACCAAGCTCGCGGCGTCCCGCGAACGCGAGCAGCGCGCGGAGCAGGCCCGGCGCGAACTCGTTGCGGGGATCGCGCACGACCTGCGCACTCCCCTCACCGGCATCATGTCGATGGCTGAGGCGCTCGAAGACGACCTCGCCACTGATCCTCAGCGCTACCACCGCCAGATGCGCGAACAAGTCACCCGGCTGTCGGCAATGATCGATGACCTCTTCGAGCTGTCGAAGATCGACTCAGGCACGTTGCGTCTCACCCTCGAAGAGGTCTCGCTGTACGACGTGATCTCCGACACCGTCGCAGATCTGCGCTCAGTCTCCGAGGGGCGTGACATCCACATCGACTCGCGCCGCGACAGCGACCTGACCGTGCGCGCCGACGCCCGCGAACTCTCGCGCGCCATCTCGAACCTGCTCCTCAATGCGATCCAGCACACCCCGCCCGGCTCGCCGATCACGGTGTCCGCTGTCGTTGTCGACGGCCGCCCCTCCGTGTCAGTGATCGATACCGGCGGCGGTATCGCAGAAGATGATCTGGCCCGCGTTTTCGACGCCGGCTGGCGGGGGACGCAGGCGCGCACCCCCCAGCCGTCCTCACCCCTCACCCCGCTTCGGTCGAGCGGCGCGGGGCTGGGCCTTGCGATCGTTCGCGGAATCGCGCGGGCGCACGACGGCGAAGTGACCGTCAAGAACGTACCGGGTGGTTGCCGCTTCGACCTGATCCTGCCGAACCCCGGCGAGCGCGAGAGCGAACCCTCGCTGACCTGAGGGGACCGCGTGGTCGACGTGGAGGTCTCGCTCGGTGATCCTTTCTCGGCGGGCGAAGCGTTCACCGACTGTTCATGATCGGTCGCGGCGCCTCACTGTTAAATAGATATGCATCTATGTATCGTCGGTGGACCTCGCATCTCTTGTCGCGAAAATCCGACGGAAGGGACTCACCGTGTCAACGAAGCTCGCGAAGGCTTCCGCCGCAGCATCCGTGCTTGCCACTTCACTCCTGCTCAGTTCCTGCGTAGGAGTTTCAACGCCACTGGTCGGGTCCGTCGGCTCCCTCAACGGCACAGTCATCACGGACGGTTCATCCACCGTCGCACCGCTCACCGATGCCGCGGCGGACCTGTTCGCAGCAGTCGAGCCCGACGTTGACGTTATCGTCACCATTACCGGCACGAGCGCCGGGTTCCGGGCCTTCTGCGATGGAGAGACCGATGTGTCCAACGCTTCGCGACCGATTTCGGAGGAAGAGATCGCGGCCTGTGCGGACGAGGGCGTGGAGTTCACCGAGATCGTGGTTGCCAATGACGGCCTGTCGGTCATCATCAATCCCGACAACGATTGGGCGACCGACCTGACGACTGAGCAGCTCGCGACGATCTGGGCTCCGGAGTCAGAGGGCGAGGTCATGTCGTGGAATCAGGTCGACCCGGCATTTCCGGACGAGCCGCTGGTTCTGTTCGGCGCGGGAAGTGACTCGGGGACCCTCGACTACTTCACCGAAGCGATCAACGGCGAAGAAGGCGCGATCCGCGCAGACTACCGATCCTCCGAGGACGACACGTTCACGCTCGACGGGGTCGCCAAGGAGCTTGGCGGCGTGGGTTTCCTCGGACTGAGCTACGTCGAGACCAACCCCGACGTGGTGGTTGCAGCATCCATCGATGGCGTCGCCCCGAGCACCGAGACCGTCCAGGATGGCACCTACGCTCCGCTCAGCCGCCCGCTCTTCATCTACGTGAGCCACAGCTCCTACGCAGACAAGCCCGAGGTCACGGCCTTCGTCGACTTCTACGTCGAGAAGGCGGTGGCAGTCGCAGATCGCGCGCTGGTCGTGCCCCTCACGAACGAGCAGGTGAGGATCTCTCTGGAAGAACTCGCCTCGCTGAAGTAGAGCGCTGCTCGACGCAGGCTACTCGTCAGCGGTCTCTTCCTTGCCCCACCGCGACTCAGCGACCGGACGCCCCTGCTCGCCGATCCGCTGTTGTGACGGACTTCTCGGTCAGCGAGACTTCACCACGGTGAGCAGAACGACCGAATCTTTGATCGCGTCGAGTGAGTGGAGTCCGGCGGGGACTGCGAGCAGGTCTCCGGGCGATCCGTTCCAGGAGGCCTCCGCCGCCCTGAGAAGGACCCGACCTTCCAACACGTGAACGGTTGCCTCTCCGGGGTTGGCATGCTCAGCGAGGCTCTCACCGGCCTTGAGTGCGATCAGGGTCTGACGGAGTTGATGCTCGTGCCCGCCAAAGACGGTCTTCGCGCTTCTGCCGCTGGAGGCTTCTCGCGCATGCGCGAGTTCGTGACGCGCGAGGGCGATGAGTGAGGTCTTCTGCATGCGCGAACTCCTGAACACGAGGGTGTTGCCCGATTTGCGGTGAGTGCCCGGTCGTTTCGCCGAGGAGTCGCCCGTTGCTCAGGCTACTGCGCCCGGCCGTCGCATGGTTGTCGCGCCTGCTTCGCGGCGAGCATCGTACGCACCGTTGTTCGCGGTGTCTAGGCCCATGCCGAGCGCGGGTGGTACCCGCAGAGTAGACCTACGCAGAGATCCACATCCGTCGATCAGAATGCCCAACAGCGAGGAGCACCCCATGGTCCAGATCATCGAAACCATCGACGTCGACGTCCCCGTACGCATCGCGTACAACCAGTGGACGCAGTTCGAGTCGTTCCCCAAGTTTCTCGACGAGGTCGAGTCGATCACCCAGACGGGCGAAACCCACACCCACTGGAAGGTGAGCGTTGCTGGAGTCACTCGCGAGTTCGACGCCGAGATCACCGAGCAGCACCCTGACGAGCGCGTCGCATGGACGAGCACCGGTGGCGAGACCGAGCACGCGGGCGTGGTCACGTTCCACAAGCTCACCGAGGGATCGAGCCGCGTGACTGTTCAGATCGACTGGGAACCGGAGGGCCTCGTCGAGAAGCTCGGCTCGCTGGTCGGAGCGGGCACGCACGCGGTCAAGAAGGACCTGAAGAACTTCAAGGAGTTCATCGAGGCACAGGGCGGCGCCGAGACCGGCGCCTGGCGCGGAAACGTCGACGCGTAGCGCGCTGACCCAGCGCTCAGAACAGAGAGTCGAAGGAGCATGATGAGCGGCAACGAAAGAAGCTCGCAAAACACCCAGGGCACGCCGGACGGAGATGTCGAGGCCGACACCGCCTCGGGCGGGGCGCCCGAGAGTCCTGACACGACCGACGAAGACGGCATGCCGGTCGACAACCCATCGGGCGGCTGACCACAGGCGTCCATTCTCGACGGCGGGCTTGCGCATCCCCCACATCACCCGTTGGCATGTGTGGGCGGCGCGCGTTCTTCCTGCATTGCGCGAGCCGGAGGCGCTCGGGCGTCCGATGTCAAGGAGCGTCCGGCAGGCATCACCCAGAAGGGGTGATGCGCCGGCGCCGCGCACCGAGCAACGTTGCTGTGGGCGCATTGCGCTCCTCACCACCATCGACCATGAGGACGGACCACATGAGTGAGTACGAACTATCGAGTTTGGGGCCGGTTGACTACCTTGTCATCGAGTTTCCTGCAGGTCAGCAGAACTTCACCGGCGAGATCGCTGAGGAGCTTCTGACGTTGGCGAATGCGGGCACCATCCGCGTCATCGACATCATCATCCTCACCAAGGACGAGGACGGCGTCGTCGACGCCGTCGAGTTGTCGGATGCCGGAGATCTTGGCGAGCTCGTCGCGCTCGAGGCTGAGCTCGCGGAGCTCCTGGCTGCCGAGGATGTCGCACACCTGGCCAACGCGATGGACCCGGGAAGCGTCGCGGGAGTGCTCGTGTACGAGAACGCCTGGGCAGCGCCATTCGCCTCGGCGGCACGACGAGCGGGAGGTCAGCTCATCGCCAACGGTCGCATCCCCATCCAAGCGATCATCGCCTCGCTCGAGGCAGATGACGCACTCGAGTCGACAGGAGTTTGACATGCCATTGAGACCTGCACGAGTGGGACGCGTGGGCGTCATCGGCGCACCCGTCGCCAAAGCAGCCGTCGTCGCGTCAGCGGTGGGTCCCGGCCCATCGCCGATCGCAAAGGCAGCCGTGGTGGGCGCAGCGGTGGGCCCCGGCCCATCGCCGATCGCGAAGGCCGCGGTCGTCGGGGCCGCGGTCACGCCCGGCAGGCGGCGTCGCATCTAGACGGTGTTGTCGGCGACTGCGCGCCCGGGAGTCGGTGACCTCGGGCGCGCAGTCCTCTTTCACGCCGTTGGGGTGAGGCGTAATCTTGCGGTGCTCGGTACCGTCACGTCAGTTGCGAGAGGAATAGTCGTGTCGAACTACCGAGAGAGGCTGTGCCGCCTCGCCGTCAATGACCCCACCTTGCTTGCCGGCGAACTCGGTGTCCACCGTGAACTCCCCGGAGCAGACGACAGACTGTTCGCGATCGCACGTCTCGCATCGCTCGTGGCGGTGCACGGGTCGGGCCCGTCGTTTGCCGAGCAGACCGATGCGGCAATCGACGCCGGCTTGACACCAGACGAGATCGTCGACGTGCTCTTCGCCGTCAGTTCGGTGGTCGGGTTGCCCAGAGTCGTCTCGGCGGCGCCCATGGTGGCACTCGCGCTCGGCTTCGACGTCGAGAGCGTGGTCGATTGAGCGCTGCCATAGGCGCGCTGCAGCCCGGTGCTTAGGCCCCGAGAAGTCCCACAGCGACGGCCCGATCTACGGCCTCGCTGCGCGAAGAGGCTCCGAGCTTGCGATAGATCGATCCCACTTCGGTGCTCACGGTGTTGCGGGACAAGAACAGGCGCGTGCTGATTTCAGGGATGGTGAGGTGAGTCTGCAGGTACGGGAGCAGCCGGAGCTCCGCAGGAGTGAGCGGTGGGCCGTCGAACCCCGCAGATCCTGGCGCAGTGACCAGAGCCTTCAGGTCACTCTGTTGGGTGACGAAAACACCCATGTGCGGCCGGTAGGTCAGAAGGTCGTCGATCTCGCGAACGAGGTGTCGCGCGGTCGAATGATCTCCCAATGCCCAGTAGGTCTTCGCGAGGCAAAGGCTGCTTCTGACCGCTACGGTCGGCATCGCCCATGTGCACACGGGGCGTGCGCGCATTGCTCGCGTAAGTTCTCGGTGAGCTTCTTTCACATCTCCCCGATGGACCGCCATTCGAGCAGCAGCGGCGAAAGTGAGCACCGCTGACGCATAGTCGGCGAGCCGATGGTCACGAACTGCTGCCAGAGCACCATCGAGCAGTGCGGCGGCCTCGTGCCAGCGCCCCGCATCCATGTGAATCAGTGCTCGTTGAGTATCGGTGCGCGTGCGGACGTCGCTGTTGCCCACCGCCGCTGCCCGATCGGACGCGCGGGCGTAGTACTCGGCCGCGCCCTGGACGTCACCGCTCACCAAGTACGCTTCCCCGAGCATGCTCAACGCGAAATCACGCCACGGGCTCCACCCCGGTTCAGCCTCCACAGCCGCGTGAGCATCGGCCAGCATTTGTGCGGGTCCGCTCGCGCACATGGCGGCCAGCAACATCGCGCGACTGGACTCGAAGGACGCCGCGCCGTCGCCAGGCGGCTCGTCGAATGTCATCGACTCCAGCGCACTCCGCCAGCGCTCCGCTTCGAGAGGCCGGCCCGAGAGCACCGACATCCACGCGGTCAGCACCGCCAGCGGCGGGTGCGCCATGACCGCCCGGTCACCGACCGACGCGATCCACCGTTGCAGGGTGTTCTGCTCCCCCGCCTGATAGGTGATGAGTCCGAGAGCGGTGACCATCACCACGCACCGCTTTTCGTCCTCACCCTGAAGGAGGTGCTCGATCGCATTCGCCGGTGAATCATTGGCTTCGTACCAGGACGCAGCAAGCTCATGTAGTTCAGGCATCGCCGTCGGGTCTGTTCGGCGCAACTCATCCAACAGGAACTCACGATAGAGAGGGTGGTAGCGATACCACTTCCGCGTCCGATCCTCTGGGATCAAGAAGACATTGGCGCTCTCCAGCTCGCGCAGAAGAATCGGGGCCGTTGCATCACCGGTTACGTGTCGGCACAGGTCATCGCTCAGGTGTTCGAGCACCGCGGTGCGGCGCAGGAACTGCCGCGTCGCCTCGGGCAGAGTCGAGAACGACTCACGGTAGAGGTAATCCGCCACGAACCTGTCGTCTCCGACGATCACTCTCGATGGATCTCTCGTGTCTCGCGCGATCATCGCGGCAAGTTTCATTCCCACGGGCCAGCCCTCAGTTCGCACCGCGGCGGCCCGCGCGAGATCAGCGGTCAGGTCGATGCGCTCCTCGCGAAAGATCTGCCGAGCACCCTCCGCATCGAGAGCGAGGTCTTCGAGTCCGAATTCGAGCACGTCGCCCCGGGCACGCAAACTCGCCACGTGCGGTTGCGCAGTCCGGCTGGCGGCAACGAACTGCGAACCCGACGGGACTCCGCGAAGTACGACCTCCAAGACGTCGCTTGATGCCGGACCCACGAGGTGCAGGTCATCGACGAAGAGGACGAAGGGGCGGGACGTCGCCCGCAGGGCGGAAGACAGACGGGGCGCGGCACGCCCGAGAGTGGCCACCGATGGCACACGCATGTCGGCGATGATTCCGGGGTCAGCCCCCGTTGCTCGGACGAAAGCGGCAGCCAGTAGCGTCAGCAACGCGACCGGGTCGTCGTCGAACCTGTCCAACGAGACCCATCCCACCGAGCGCGATTCAGCGGCCGCCCACGCCGTCAGAAGGGTCGTCTTGCCATACCCTGCCGGAGCCACGACCGCCACGATGGGGCGACCGCTGGCGGTGGCCGTTCTGATCAGATCGGTGCGACTGACCGATTCCTTTCGAGCGAGTGGCAGTGACAGCTTCGCATCGAGGAGCAGGTCGTCGAGGGCGGGGACATCGCTGCCTGAGATGTCGGGCGCCCCAGGCATAAACCGAATACTAGGGGGCACGCGGGTTGGCCGCCACCGGAGGTGCTTCAGGGCGCTTCGCCGCTAGGGTCGAGGACGAACCGAACGCGTTCGCCGCGATCACGAGGGAGTGACATGCCGAGGCTTTCCGCCGCGTGGGCAGCCGACATCGACGAGGTCCGGACCCGTGCGGCAGAGGCGGTCGGTCCGTTCGACTCCGCGTTCGCCCGACGCTTCACGGAGCACTTCGCGACGCTGCATCCGCTCTTCGTCGACCTCTACGGGGACCGCGAAGACGGTCTCGAGCAGCTTGCGGCGGTCGTAGCCGAGGCGTCGGCTTCGTGGAACGCGCGACCACTCGAGCTGAAGGCCCGAGACGATCTGCGTGAGGCTGACCCGGAGTGGTACCTCTCGAACCGGATGCTCGGGGGTGTCTGTTACGTCGATCGGTACGCCGGCAATCTGCAGGGCGTGCGCGACAGCATCCCGTACTTCCAAGAACTCGGACTCACCTACCTGCACCTGATGCCGCTGTTCGAGAGCCCCGAGGGCAATTCGGACGGTGGCTACGCGGTGTCGAGCTATCGACGAGTCAATCCGGCGCTCGGCACGATGGACGAACTCGCAGCGCTCGCGGCCGACCTTCGCCTCGCTGGCATCTCGCTCGTTGTCGACTTCATCTTCAACCACACGAGCAACGAGCACGAGTGGGCCCAGAACGCCGTGGCCGGCGAAGCAGGCTACGAGGACTTCTACGTGATCTTCCCCGATCGCGAGATGCCCGACGCGTACGAGAAAACCGTCCGCGAGATCTTCCCCGACGACCACGCGGGCTCGTTCGTGCAGCTTCCCGATGGCCGATGGATCTGGGCGACGTTCTACCACTTCCAGTGGGACCTCAATTATGCCAACCCCGCGGTCTTCCGCGCGATGGCAGGCGAAATGCTGTTCCTCGCGAACCAGGGCGTCGAAATCCTGCGCATGGACGCGGTCGCCTTCATCTGGAAGCGCCTCGGCACCACGTGCGAGTCACTCCCCGAAGCTCACCTTCTGCTCCGCGCGTTCAATGCCGTGCTGCGCATGGCCGCACCGAGCCTGCTGTTCAAGTCCGAGGCGATCGTGCACCCCGACGAGGTCGTCGAGTACATCTCGCTCGCGGAGTGCCAGCTCTCGTACAACCCGCTGCAGATGGCGCTCACGTGGGAGGCGCTTGCGACGCGTGATCCCCGGATGCTGCAGCAGGCACTCGATCGTCGGCACGCGATCCCCTCCGGAACCGCGTGGGTGAACTACGTGCGCAGCCACGACGACATCGGGTGGACGTTCGCCGACGAGGACGCCGCGGAGTTCGGCATCGACGGTCACCCGCACCGCCGCTTTCTCAACGACTTCTACGTCGGCCGATTCGGCGGAACATTCGCCCGCGGTGTGCCGTTCCAAGAGAACCCGAAGACCGGCGATGCGCGCGTGACCGGAACCACCGCATCGCTTGCCGGCATTGAAGCGGGAGACGCGGGTGGGGTCGATCGCGTGTTGCTCGCGCACGCGATCGCCATGTCGACCGGCGGTGTGCCGCTGCTCTACCTCGGCGACGAGGTGGCCCAACTCAACGACTACTCCTACACGGATGACGCAGCGACCTCAGGCGACAGTCGCTGGGTGCACCGGCCCGAGCGTCCGGTCGAGCGCTATGCGCAGCGGGCGGATGCTTCCACCGACGCCGGCCGCGTGTTCGCGGGGCTGACCGCCCTGATCAGCGCGCGTCAAGGCACTCCCGAGTTCGCGGGCGGAGCGCTCATCGGCTTCGACGCGAAGCATCCGTCTGTGCTCGCTTATCAACGTCCGGGGGTGGATGCTGTCATCCTCGTACTCGCGAACGTCGGCGACCACCTCGCATTGATCGACCCGCTCACCCTCAGCGGCTTCCACGCGGACGCGGTCGATGTGATCGCTGGGGAGACGGTCGAGCTGAAGAGGGGCCTGGCACTGCTCCCGCACGGATTCCGCTGGTTACGGGTGGTGCCCGTCGCTGCGCACTCGTAGGCGGCTTCGCGCCTAGGCTTCGTGCACGACCGTTCCCCCGACCACGGTGCGGCGCACGCGTGCCTGCAGCAGCTCGTCGAGCGGCACCGCGAAGACGTCGCGGTCGAGTACGAGGAAGTCGGCGTGCAGGCCCGCAGCGATCCGGCCGTAGTCGTCTTCGGCCCGACAGGCCCACGCCGCATCCCGCGTGCCGTGCTCGATCGCCTCCACCAGAGGCACCGCGAACTCTGGCACGTTCGGCGGCAAGATCGGATCGAGCGCCGAGCGCCGGGTCGCGGCGATGAACATATTGGGCAGCGGCGCGTGGGGCGAGGTAGGAGAGTCGGTGCCGAAGACCAAGCGCGCCCCGGCATCCGTCATCTCGGGGAACGGCCACCCCCGCTCTGCGCGGGCGTCGCCGAGCATCGCCTTCCAGTTGCCCTCGATGGCGGGGTCGGAGTGCACAGGCTGCATGCTGGCGATGATGCCGAGGGCTGCCAGCCGCTCGATGTCGGCGGTCTCGACGACCTCGAGGTGCTCGATGCGGTGACGCCGATCGCGCGGACCGTTCGCGGCGACGGCGGCCTCGACCGCGGCGATCGCAATGCGCACCGCCTCGTCGCCGATCGCGTGCATCGCGACCTGCAGGCCCGCGGCATCCGCGGCGATCACGACCGGCGCGAGTGCTGCGAGGCTCCAGATCGGATCGGCGTTCGTCCCGTTCGCGTAGGGGCGGCCGAGCACCGCGGTGCAGCCGTCGACCGTGCCGTCGATCATGACCTTGATGCCGGTAATGCGGAACCATTCCGACCCGTGCGTGCGTGCGAGCTCGACGGCGCGGGCGACGCCTGCCAGGTCGCCCGCGGGATCGGATGCCGGAAACAGGCGCCAGTGCCCGGTGATCCTCGTCGTCAACGTACCGGCGCGCTCGGCGCGCACCATGGCAGCCAGCTCGGTCTCGGTCACCGCCATGTCGGTCGCGGCGGTCACGCCCGTCTCGCGGTACCCGCGCAGCGCCGCCTGGAGCGCAGCGTCCCGAGCCTCATCGGTGATCCACTCCTCAAGCACCGAGAGCACGAGGTCTTCCATCGCGACCTCGTCGATCCAACCGGTCGGGTGCCCCTCGGAGTCTCGGTGGACCGTGCCGCCCGCCGGGGTCACGGTGTCCTCGACGACTCCGATCTCCGCAAGCGCCGCGGAGTTGAGCCAGATCGAGTGGAAGTCGTACGCCATCGCGTAGACCGGACGGTCGACGACGACGGCATCGAGCAACTCCCGCGTGGGCGGGCCTCCGACGGCACCGTGCTGCCACCCGTGGGCACGTATCCGTGGGGCATCGGGATGCTCGTCGGCGAACGCGCGGATGCGGCGCTGGATCTCGTCGAGAGTGAGTGCGCCCCACAGGTCGACGTGGCCGGCCGCCTCACCCGTGCCGACGATGTGGGCGTGGGCATCGACGAAGCCCGGCAGCACGAGCGCGCCGTCGAGGTCGGTTGCCACGACGTCCGGCCCCGCGATGCGGTGCGCCGTCTCCTCGTCGCCGACGTAGACGAAGCGCCGATCGCGCACCACCATCGCCGTCGCCCAGCGGCGACGGTCGGCGGTGAAGATGTGGGCGCCGGTGTAGAGGTCGGTCACGGCCGGCCCTCCTTTCCCAGGGGTGTGAACTTCAGGGCGATGTAGACGATGGCGGAGACCAGCATCCCGACCGGCACCGACAGGTCGACGTAGCCGGTCGCCTCGGCGATGGAACCCGCCCATACATCCGTTGCGAGGCACTGCGCCGTGGCGAACCCGCCGACGACCAGAGCAATGATGCCCGAGAGACCCCACCCTCCGGTGTACCAGAAGCGTCCCCCACGGCGTTCGTCGAACAGGTCGACCCCGTTGTAATCGTTGCGACGTAGCAACAGGTCGACGACGAAGATCGCCATCGCCGGCCCCGACACGACCACGAGGAACTGAAGCATCAGGTTCGCGGCCTCGAGGAGGCTCGTCGACAGTACGAGGTAGATCGTGAGCGCGGTGCCGACGACCCCGACGATGATCGTGGCGGGGATGCGGCGCAGGCGGAACCCGATCGACTGCAGTGACATGCTTGAGGTGTACGCCGTCATCGCGTTGAGGGCGATCGTGTTTACGATGACGCCGAGAACCAGCACCGGGCCGAGCCACGTCGGCATGAGGTCGAACAGCGCCGCGTCGATGCCGGCGTCGAAGGCGTCGCCCGACAGCCCAGTGGCCAGCAGCGCTCCAATGGTGGTGAAGATGATGAACGGGATGCCGCCGCCGAGCGCCGTCGCAGCGGCGATGTGCGCAGGTTTGACGGTGCGAGGAAGGTACCGGGCGATGTCGGGGCTGTTGATGAACGACAGCGGAGTGGACGCGAGGATCGTGAATCCGATCGAGATCGCGGACCACAGAGCGACCCCGGTCAACGGCTCGGGGGCTGTGTACTGCCAGTCCACCGTAGGCAGGATGAACGCCGTCGCCGCCAGAAAGATCACGAACAGCACCGCAGCCATCGCCGGGTAGAGCCGCAGGATCAGCCCGTGGCCATATATCGCGACGGCCACGGTGATCCCCGAGACGACCAGGGTCACCCCGATCGGCACCCACACCGGATCGTCGAGGCCGATGCGACGCAGCAGGTCGGAGCCCATGAACGACGAGGCGAGCCACGTCAGCGAGAGGAAGACGGCGCCGATGAACCACCCGACGAACGCGACGAACAGCTTGTTGCCGATGATCCCGTACATCGCGCGTGTCACCACCGAACCGGACGTGCCGGCGGCGGGCCCGGCGGCAGCGATGATGCCCGGGAAGATCCACAGAGTCGCAGCGGCGAGGATCACACCGATCGCCTGCCACACCTCCAGGCCGAGCAGGATGAGCGTCGCGCCGACGGTGAAGTTCAGGATGCTGACATTCGGTGCTGCCCACACGAAGAACAAGTCGCGGGCTCGCCCGTGTCGGTGGGCGTCGTCGATGAGCTCGATGCCGCGCGTTTCGGGGGTCGTGGAGGAGTCGGCGAGTGTCTCTTCGTCGATGCGCGTCTCGGTCATATCGATCCTTCCGGGCTGAGCGTCACTGCTCGCTGTGCGGGTTTATTGGTCATCTGCCCAATTCCCTATTGGTCACACATCCAATAGCATGGACGCCATGGTGTCAAGTGCGGAGGTCGCGAGGCTCGCTTCGCGTACGCGCAAACGCCCCGAGGAGCGGCGCGAAGAGATCCTCGCGGCGGCTGCCGCGATCGCGGTCGAGGCTGGGCTCGAGCGCATCACCCTGCGCGCCGTCGCAGAGCGACTCGGGGTGCGCCCGGGCCTGATCACTCACTACTTTCCCGCAGCGGAAGACCTGGTCATCGCTGCTTTCGCTCGCGCTGCGGCGATCGAGCGGGAGAAATTCTTCCCCTCGAACGGCGATGCACTGTCGCGGCTCGCGCACTTTCTCCGCTACATCGAAAGCGGCGCATCCCTCCCGCTCGCTCGCCTGTGGCTCAACGCCCGCCACCTGTCGCGATTCAGCGACGCGCTCGGCGAAGCGCTCGAGGAGCAGGATGTGCTCGACCGCACGCGCCTCACTGCACTCGTCGCGTCTGGCATCGCTGAAGGCGTCTTCGCCGACGTGGATCCGGAGGCCGCCTGCATCCGCATCTTCATTGCCGTGGACGGCGTGGGCTCGTACGTCAACAACGGTCCGTTCGACTCGGACACGTACAACCGCTTCGCCGTCGACGTCGCCGAGTGGACGCTCGGACTGGTCACCGGGACTCTCCGGGCCGTTGTCGACGCAGGGCGCTAGTAGCTCGCTGAGCTCCGCAGACAAATCTCCGCACGAGAACGCCAAATGATGTGACTATCTGATCGCCTGCGGACATTATCAAGTGTGCGGGATGACTCGGACGAAGAAGTGTGGACGCTGGTGCTGTCGGGCGACAGCCGCCACTACGGCGCGATCTGGGACCGGCACCGCGACCGCGTCTTCTGGCACTTGATGGCGGTCGGGAACACCGCGAGCACTGCTGAGGACCTCACGGCGACGACTTTCTTGGAGTTGTGGCGTCGACGCCGAGCAGTCAGATTCGTGGATGGTTCGCTTCTTCCGTGGTTGATCGTCACGGCGCGCAATGTCTCGCGCAATGCCGCGCGGGCGACTCGCCGATACGAGCGGTTTCTTTCGGTGTTGCCCGCGCCAACGGTGGTCCCTGATCCCGCCGATCGGATCGCTGACCGCGATGACGAGCACCTGATCGCGCTCCGCGCGGCGATGGCCGCAGCGCGCCCCACGGACGCAACTCTTCTCGCAATGACGGCGTTGGAGGGTTTCACGATTCACGAAGCCGCATCTGTGTTGGGGCTCTCAGAGTCAGCAGCCAAGATGCGGCTCAGCCGTCTCCGCGCCCAGCTCAGAACTGCGGTCACGACGCAACCACTCCCCGAAGGGGGACCATGATGGTCAACTTCACCCCGGAACGCTCCGACACGATCCGAGCGAACCTCATCCACCACGTCGCCGAGAACCCGCCGCAGCGACGGCGTCGCGCCCTCTGGGCGACGGGCTTCGTCCTCGCTGGCGCACTGGCCGGCGCGGGAGCCTCCGCGGGGGCCTTCGCCGCAAGTGGCCGGCTGCCCGTCCCGGACGCTGACGCGTATGCGCGAGTGCCGGATTACGGACCGACGGCGGACCATTTCCTTGAGGTGAAGTCCACCGCCGCTGAGCCGAAAGACCCGCACGGCACGCTCGACCTGCTGGGTCTGCGTTCCGAGGAGCTGCAGCAATACGAGGACTTCGGCGGTCTCAGCCTCTGGAGCGGAGAGTCTCGCAACGGTACGGAGTGCCTGCTCGTGGCACACCCCGGCCAAGGGCTCCTTGAGGGGATCGGCGACGCACGGTGTGCCCCCGATGGCCTCGACACCATTGCCGACATCGTCCTGTGCTCTGGGTGTTCGACCCCGCCGGGCCTTTTCGATGGGTTGCCCACGGGCAGCCTCGTCCGGTTCGTGCTTCGAGATGACCATGTCGAGGTCTATATGTACGTGAGGGCATCCGTTTTGGAAGCGTCATCCTCATGAGCGAAGCACCGCTTGCCCGAGGCACTCCCCGGGCAAGCAATCAGGACATGGATGGCCACGCGGAGCAGACCGAGCGCGCTCACGCAGAGTTGGACAGCCTGCAACGACGTGCCTACGGACCGGATGCCGACATCGCTGGTGACACGACAGCACAGACTCGCCTCGCCGAACTGGAGGCCGCCCACCGCCGACATGAGACCTGGGATGCGGCGGTCGTAGGGCGTGCTCCCGCGACCGGGTCGGTCATTGCGCGCGACCCCACAGGTGGATCCCTGTCCGATGCCGCCCTCGCCCGTCCACTCCCGAGCGCCCGGTGGTGGCGCCGCCGGCGCGGGTTGGTGGTCTTCGTTGGTGGAATGGTTGTCCTCGGTCTGGTCACGTCCCACATCGTGCTGATATCGCAGCTCTATGCGGAGGAGTCCACGCCCACCCCGACCGGCTTTGCGACACCGGATATGCCCGACTTCCCCTCGGGGCAGGGTCGTGGACCTTACATCCCCGCGCCGGACTTCGTGCTTGCGTCGACTGCAGGCGGTGTCGACGCCGCTGAACCCAACGACCTGCACGGCACTCTCGACGCGCTGGGTGTCAGCCGCGATGATCTGACCCGCTACGAGGACTTCGACGGCCCCCTGGGGAGGCTCAACATCTGGAGCGGAGAATCCCGTTTCGGCATGACCTGCCTGTTCGTGGCCGTCCCCGTTCAGGGGATCCGCAATGGGTTCAGTGCCGATGCGTGTTCCCTCAGCGGTCTCGACACCATCGTGGACGCGCACAAGCGAGGCGATAGTCTCGTCCGATTCGTGCTCCGAGACGACCGCGTCAACGTCTACGTGTACCAGGGTGCCGCCGACCCGAACGCGTCGTGAGGCTGGCAGCCTTTTCGGCTCCAGCAGGATGTGAATCAGACCGATGGCAGACTTCGCCAAGTTCGATGGTGGCTCCGCCTCCAAGCGTGTCGTCTGCGCATCAACCCAGCCGCGCTGAGCTGTGTAGCAGGTTCCTGCGCCGTCGACCAGGGTGTGGTGGTCGTTTCGCGGCGCGCGTACGGTCAGATGATGAGCGACTCGACCGATGACATGACGAACGAAGACATGACGAATGAAGAGAAGCGCCGCGACCAGTTGCTGCGGGCAGAAGGATCCACCGAGGCTGACGCGGCACCGCGGATCGTGACCTCACAGCACGGATCGACCGTGCGCATCGATGTCGCAGACTCGGCCGCTGTGCGACCGGGCCCCGGGCCCGGCGCAGAAGACGCGACCGACAACGACGGCTGAGGATCCTCAGCGAGGTAGACATCACGCTCACGCCGGGCGAGGTGTCAACCGACGCGCGAGCGGATCGGGTTCAACACGGCCTCGGCCGCCCAGGCGGCGGCATCCGCAATGTCGCTTCGGCTCATTCCGAACTCTCGACGAAAGGTGACCCATGTCGCAGCAGAGTCCAGGTGGGCCAGAGCCGCGACGACCGCCCGGCGCTCATCGCCCCCCAACGAAGGGATCTCGGCATCGATCATCTGCTCGAGCACCTCTTTGCGCGGGCTGGGCGCAGCACCGCTGATCCCTCGCATGGCCGTCTCTGCCACCACATGCGCCAGCTCCGGTCGGCGGTCATAGGACTCCATCGCCGCGCGAATCGTCAGCGGCATATCGAAGATGCTCGGCGAGTCCTGCCGCAAGAAGATCGTGCGCTCAATCCATGCGGCGGTGGCGAGCAGAAGATCGACCCGCGTCGCATAATTGCGGAAGATGGTGCGCTCGCCGACTCCCGCACGTCGAGCGATCAGCCGAAACGGAACGTCGTCGGTACCGAGCTCTTCGATGAGTTCGGCGTACGCGGCAAGGATTGCCTCCTGGGTTCGACTTACCTCACTCGCGAGGCCATCGTCGGTTTGCGAGAGCGGCGGGTTCACGCGGACGCCCGACCCGTAGCCCTATCAGCGACGGCGCCGGTGGTGGTGACGACGGCCAGCGCTTGCGACACAGAACGCTCGAACACGTCGGCGATGTCGGGCGAACTCATCTCGAAGCCCGTTCGCATGCGAGCCCAGAACTGTGCCGACGCGAAGTACCGCAGGGTCGCCGCGATCCGGCGCAGATCGCGCTCGTTCAGCGATGGATAGTTCGTGGCGAGCATCGCCACAAGCGCACGGGTGAAGTAGGTGGGCTCAGTTTCGCCCGTCGGCGAGATGGATGCTGCGCGCGCACACACAAAAGCGAACGCCGGCGACGCGTCGAAGGCCGCGAACCGCGAGCGCGCCGCCTCCCGGAACTCCGGGATCGTGACGAACGGCGGCAGCGGGAAGGCGGTGGTCTCGATCCAGTCCGCAACACCCTCCAACAGATGGGATCTCGTGGGGAAGTGACGATAGACCGTCCGCTCCGATACTCCGACGGCATCGCCCAGTGCGCGATACGAAACATCGTCGAACGGACTTTCGCGCAACGCTGCTGAGGCGTGGGAAAGAATCGCAGTCGGCGTGTCCGTGCCCTCCGCCATCATGCGTTCCTTTCCCTCTCACGCACGGGCATTTCGACCGTCCGCTCCCCCGAGCGACTCATCCGTGCAGGCGGCGGCTCGGCCGGCAACACGTACTGATCCGAGTCGTCCAGCGTCAACGCGAGCGACGATACATACTGCGTCTCGCCGTGCGGGCCTCGCTCCGCCGATGCCAGCATATCCGGACGCTCGAACGTATAGCCCGTGACGTGGCAGCGCAGCCGCTCCCCCGACGGATTGCCGTCGGGGTCGAGGAGCGGCGAGGCGATGCCGTCCGTCTGGCGACGTAGGTAGAACTTGCCGCGAGTGAGCAGCGCCATGGCCGGAGTCACGACCATAGCGACGCCGATCGCGATCAGCACCGAGAACGGCCGCAGATCCGCGCCGAAGAGTCCGGCGAAAGCCGCGAGAGAGAGTCCCGATGCCAGGCCGACCGACACCAGGCCCACCGGGTTCCAATCGCGCAGCATCCCACGACGGAATTCCGGGTAGATCGGTGAGATGCGCAGCACATGCTTGTTGACCACGATGTCGGCGGCGATCGTCACCAACCACGCCATCACGACGTTCGCGTAGAGGCTGAGTACGAAGCTGATGAGACTGAAGACGTCCATCCACATCAGAGCGAGAGCGGCGCCGAGGTTGAAGAAGATGAAGATCGATCTGCCGGGGTACGTCTTAGTGAGGCGGGTGTAGACGTTGGACCACGCAAGCGACCCGGAGTACGCGTTCGTGACGTTGATCTTGATCTGTGCGATGACGACGAGGATGAGCGCGAGCCCCACCGCCAGCCACTCCGGCATGAGCGATTCGTACAGCGCGATGAACTGGCGGACCGGCTCGGCTGCGCGCTGCCCGAGACTCGGGTCGACACGAGTGATGAGGTAGACCGCGAGAAACACGCCGATCACCTGCTTGATGCCACTGAAGAGCACCCATCCGGGCCCCGCGAACAGGAGCGACGCCCACCATGCCCTGCGATTCGCGCGTGTGCGCGGCGGCATGGCGCGGATCACATCGATCTGCTCGGCCAGCTGCGGCGTCAGCGCGAAGCACACCGCGGCGCTTGCGATGATCGCCTCGAACCTGACTTCACCGTCAGAGGCACCCGTGAACGAAACGAATGCACTCACCGCGTCCGGCTCCGACACGATCACCCACAGCAACGGAAGGAGCGCAAGCGCAAGCCACAACGGTGTGGTCCAGAACTGCAGACGCTCCAGCGCGCGCATGCCATAGATCACGATCGGGATCACCACGACGGTCGAGATCAAGTAGCCGATCGGAAGTGGGATGCCGAGCGCGATGTGGAGCCCCTGGCCCATGATCGCCCCCTCGAGGGCGAAGAAGATGCACGTGAACACCGCGAAGATCACGGTGGTGATCGAAGAGCCGTAGTACCCGAAGCCCGACCCCCGCGCGATCAGATCCAGATCGAGGTTGTAGCGGGCGGCGTAGTAGGCGATCGGCGCACCGACGATGAAGATGATGATCGATGCAAACAGGATGCCGAGCACCGCGTTGTTCGTACCGTGCTCGATTCCGATGCTCGCGCCGATGGAGAAGTCTGCGAGAAAGGCGATCGAGCCGAGCGCGGTGATTCCGATCGAGCCGGCGCTCCAGCGGCGGAAGGTGCGCGGAACGTAACGGAAGGCATAGTCCTCGAGGCTGTCTTCGGCGGCCGCCCGCGCGTTGTCCGCTCTGTTCATCGTGAACCGCACAACCGTCGCCACCCTCCGCGCCTCGCACGTGGGTTCCATTGTCGCCATCGCGTGTTTCGGTGGCGTTGCAGGCAAACAGCGGTTTAGATTGCCATCGCCGCGCGCACCCCTTCCGCTGCGACCGCCCCGCCGTTTCCCGTGCTCGAAGCGAAGCCGCTCGCGAGCACAAGGTACTTCTCTGCCGCCTCGAGCGCGAAGCCGATGTGCTGCTCGACGAGAAGGACCGAGAGCCCCTCGCTAGCGAGTTGCATCACCGTGTGCTCGATCTCGGCGACGATCGTCGGTTGAATGCCCTCGGTGGGCTCGTCGAGGATGAGCAGCTTGGGTTGGGTGATGAGCGCCCGGGCGATCGCGAGCTGCTGACGTTGACCGCCAGAGAGCAGACCGGCCTTCCGCGTCGCGAACTTCTCCAAGGCGGGGAAGCGCGTGAGCTGTTGCTCGATGAGAGCCTTGCCACCACTGCGCCCGTCGGCGACGAGCTGCAGATTCTCCATGGTCGTGAGCTGCGAGAAGGACTGCTGCCCCTGCGGCACGTACGCCATGCCCCGCGCGACGCGCTTGTTCGGAGGAAGGGAGGTGACGTCCTCGCCGTCGAAGATGACTTTTCCGCTGCGCGGCCTGATCAGTCCGATCGCGACGCGAAGCAGTGTCGACTTTCCGGCGCCATTGTGGCCGAGAACGGCGACGACGGTCTCGGAATGCGGGAGCGTCACACCGTGCAGCACGAGTGTGCGGCCGTAGCCGGCGTGGATATCGTTCATTTCGAGCATGTCAGGCCCCGCTTCCCTGGGTCGCGGCATCCGTCACCGCTGTCGTCGTTTCGGGCACCGCCAGCATTCCCGTGGTTGTCGCCGCACCTGCGGTACCGAGATAGACCTCCTGCACCTTCGGGTCGGCCTGCACCTGCGCCACTGTGCCTTCGGACAGCACCTTGCCCTGGTGAAGCACCGTGACGCGGGACGCGTAGCGGCGCATGAAGTCCATGTCGTGCTCGACGACCAAGACGATGCGGTTCTTCGCGATGCGCTGCATCAGTTCGCCCGTGGCCGTGCGTTCGTCCTGGCTCATGCCGGCGACGGGTTCGTCCAGCAGGAGTGCGCGGGGATCCTGCACGAGCATCATGCCGATCTCCAACCACTGCTTCTGACCGTGCGAAAGAATGCCGGCGGGTGTATCGCGCTCCGCGCTCAGACCCGTCTCTTCCAGTGCCGACTCGATCGCCGGATCAATGCCGCGTCGGGCTCGCAGGAGCGAGAACGAAGAGCGCCGCAGGCCTGCGGCGATATCGAGGTTCTGCAGCACGGTGAGTTGCTCGAAGACGCTGGCGGTCTGGAAGGTGCGGCCGACACCGAGGCGAACGATCTTGTTGACGGGCGTGCCCAGGAGCTCGCGGTCACCGAGCTTCACTGATCCGGTGCCCTTCGACAGACCGGTGATCGCATCGATGCACGTGGTCTTTCCGGCACCGTTGGGACCGATGAGAAACCGGACCTCGCCGGGATGAGCATCGAACGAGACACCGCCGACCGCGACGAAGCCATCGAACTCCACGCGCAGGTCGGTGACGACGAGCGAATCTTCGGGCGCGGTCATTTCTTCACCTCGTCGAGAACGGCTGCCGATCCGGCAGCTGGTGTGGATTCGGTCCGCTTTGCTCGGGGGCGCCAGATCAGGTTCTTCGCCTTGCCCAGCAGAGACGACAGCCCCATCGGGAGGAAGAGCGTCACCAGGATGAACACCAGTCCGAGGATGTAGATCCAGCCGCTCGGCCAGCTCGATCCGAGGCTCGACTGGCCCCAGCCGATCGCCATCGCGCCGAGAGCCGGGCCGAAGAGCGATGCACGTCCGCCGAGTGCGACACCGGCGATCATCAGGATCGACGCAGAGGCTCCGATCTCGGCGGGGGTGATGATCCCGACGATGGGGACGAACATCGCTCCGGCAATGCTGGCCATCACCGCGGCGACCACGTACGCGACGAGCTTGATGTTCGCAGGGTCGTAGCCGAGGAATCTCACACGCTCCTCAGCATCCCGCGTCGCAATCAGGAGTTCACCGAAACGACTGCGGTTGAGCTGCCAGACCACCAACAGGCACACGATGAGAAGGGATGCCGCGATCATGTAGATCATGATCTTGTTGGCGTCATCGTTCAGGACGAACCCGAAGAAGTAGGTGAAGTCGCTGAGCCCGGTGTCGCCGCCGGTCTCACGGATCGTCGAGCTGATCAGCACCGCCATCGCCACGGCGAGCGCTTGGGACAGGATCGCGAAATACGCCCCCTTGATCCTGCGCTTGAAGAGCGCAAATCCGAGAACCGAGGCCACGATCACCGGGAGCGCGATGATCGCGACGATCGTGAAGACGTCGCTGCGGAACGGTTCCCAGAAGGCGGGAAGTCCTCCCGAGGGGTCGTACAGGATCATGAACACGGGAAGGCTGTCGGGCCCCGCGCTCTCGAGCGTGAGGTGCATCGCCATGGCATACGCGCCGAGTCCGAAGAAGACACCCTGGCCGAGCACCAGCATTCCGCCCCGGCCCCACGCAAGACCGATACCGACGGCGGCGATGGCCCAGCAGGCGTACTTTCCGAGGTTGTTGATCCAGTGCATCGAGAGCACCGCAGGCGCCACGACCAGGAGCAGGATCGCGAACACCGCGATGCCGATGAGGGGAAGCCACGGCTTCAGCTTCGTCATGGTCATGTCAGCCCCCGGGTCCGGACCGTGAAGAGGCCCTGTGGTCGGAATTGCAGGAAGATCACGAGCATCACGAAGGCGAGCACCTGCGCCATGCTTCCGGTCGTCCAGTCGGCGAAGTACGACAGGGCGATGCCGAAGGCAAGAGCCGCGATCACGGTGCCCTTGATCTGGCCGATGCCGCCGGCGACGACGACGAGGAAGGCAGGGATGATGTACTGCGTGCCCATCTGGGAGTTGGTCCCGCCGATGAGGGATGCTGCAACCCCGGCCACACCGGCAAGCCCCGAGCCGACGAAGAAGGTCAGTCGATCGATGGTGCGAGTGCGGATGCCGCTGGTCTCAGCCAAGTCGCGGTTTTGCACCGTGGCGCGGATCCGGCGCCCGAACGACGTGTACTTCAGCCATGCGGCGAGGGTGATCAAGCAGAGGACCGCCAGGAGGATCGTGAAGGCTTGGCGGAGAGGCCAGCCGTACCCGAAGACGTTGATCTGGCCATCCAGCCAGTCGGGGCTCTCCACAGGAACACCCTGTGCGGGGAAGATCTGCAGAGCCACCTGTTGCAGGATGAGGCTCACACCGACGGTGACCAGGAGTGTGTCCAGTGGACGCCGGTACATCCATTGGATGATGCCGACCTCGAGAAGAAGGCCCAGCAGTCCTGCGCCGATGAAGGCGAGCGGCAGAGCCAACAGGATGGACATGTTGACGGAGGTCACGACGAGCTGCGTCAGGTAGGCGATGAAGGCGCCGGCCATGATGAACTCGCCGTGCGCCATGTTGATCACCCCCATTTGACCGAAGGTCAGCGTGAGGCCGAGCGCGGCGAGCAGCAGCAGCGCTCCGAGAGCCGTGCCGTTCAGGAGCGGCGGTATGAGTGCGTCCACGTGCGGTCACTCTCTCTGCGGTGATGGAATCTGAAGAACGATGTGGAGCGTGGGGCCCGTGCTTTCGGACACGGACCCCACGCTTCGTGGGCTATCAGCCCGCGGCGGCCACGAGAGCGTCACGGACGTCAGCGGGGAACCAGTCGTACTCTTCGAGGTACGGGTCGGGCTCGATGAATCCGTCGGACGACCAGACGATGTCGAACTGGTTGTCTTCGTTGATCCGGCCGATGTTGCCCGGCTTCGAGATGTGGTGGTTCTCGCCGTTCAGCGTGACCACACCCTCCGGCGCGTCAACCGTGATCTCGTTCTCGAGCGCTGCCGCGTTGATGGCATCGACGTCGAACGAGCCGGCAGCCTCGACCAGTGCCTTGTAGAGGTAGAGCGAGATGTACGCGGCCTCCATCGGGTCGGAGGTCACTCCACTGCTGCCGGGGTAGGCCTGCCAACGCTCGATGAACGCCGGATTGTTGGGGGTATCCATCGACTGGAAGTAGTTCCACGATGCGTAGTTGCCCGTGACCTCGTGGCCCATGGCCGGTGCTTCTTCCTCAGCGATCGACACCGAGATGATCGGGGTCGTCTCGGGCGTCAGACCCGCGTCGTAGTACGCCTTGACGAAGCCGACGTTCGACGATCCGTTGATCGTGTTGAACACGTAGTCGGGGTCGGCCGCGACGATCTTGGCGACCTGCGTCGTCCAATCGTCCTTGTCGAGCGGAACGTACTCTTCGCCGACGATCTCGATGCCGAGTTCCTCCGCGTAGAGCTTGATGATCGCGTTCGCCGTGCGCGGGAACACGTAGTCCGAGCCCGCGAGGAACAGGGTCTCGACGCCCTCCGCGGCAAGGAAGTCCAGCGCCGGGATGATCTGCTGGTTGGTCGTGGCGCCGGTGTAGTAGATGTTCGGCGACGACTCGAGGCCCTCGTACTGCACGGGGTAGAAGAACAGGCCGTTGTGCTCTTCGACGACCGGCTTCACCGCCTTGCGGGAAGACGAGGTCCACCCGCCGAAGATCGCGCCGACGCAGTCCTGCGTGAGCAGTTTCTCGGTCTTCTCGGCGAACGTCGGCCAGTCAGTAGCACCGTCCTCCTGGATGTACTCGATCTCCTTGCCGAGGATGCCGCCGTCGGCATTGATCTCATCCGCTGCCATGTGCAGAACGTTCGAGACGGTCTGCTCCGAGATCGCCATGCCGCCGGTGAGCGAGTTGAGGAATCCCAGCTTGATGGTGTCGCCGGACGTATCGACGCAGCTTTCGGATGCTGCGGAACCGGATGCGGCGGGCTCCGCGGTGTCGCCGGCGCGGGCTCCACAGCCGACGAGGACGAGGGCCGCGCTGGCGACCATCGCCGGGACGACCAGGGCGGTCCTCAGCCGCCGTGTACGAATGGTGCTCATGTGAGGGATCTCCATTTCTGTGTGCTGCGTGATGGTGCGTTCGGGAAGGGGTGAAGCGATAGAGCGGTGCGATCACGGCCCTGCAATCCACGGTCGGCGAGGCACGCCGAAGTGAAGCTGCCTTCATCGATCCGCACACACCGATCAGCGGTGGTACCGGCCGAGAGACTTCGGCGGGGCTGCCTTCGTGGAAGCCAGAGCATGGAGCAGGAAGTGCGATGGTGCGGGATGGATCGCGGGACTGCTTCGGTAGAGCTGCGGTAGTGCCCAGCATGGGACCGTGTCATTACTCTGACATTTCTCGATTGTTCCGATTGTGTAAACCGTGCGGAGGCCGACGACGCGTATCTCCCGTAATTTCGGGGTTTGTGCGGGATTCCGGGCCAGGTACGCCCCCTTCTGCATCCTCTGAGAGCGTCCGTTGTGACACACTTCTGACATCGATCAGATGCCCGAGGAGAGCGATGCACTTCACGCCAGCCGAGACCGAGAAGCTCTTGCTCTCGGTCGCCGCCATGGTCGCTCGCGACCGGCTCGACCGCGGCATCGCGCTGAATCACCCCGAGACGATCGCCCTGCTGTCGTGCTGGGTGATCGAGGGGGCACGCGAGGGTCGCGGGGTCGCTGAGCTGATGGAGGCCGGCCGGCACGTGCTCACCCGCGACCAGGTCATGCCCGGCGTTCCCGAGATGATCGCCGACGTGCAGATCGAGGCGACCTTTCCTGATGGACGCAAGCTCGTCACCATCCACCACCCGATCGACTGAGGGCAGCACATGGCATCCGTATCGAGTGAAGGCCCGGGCGCCTTCCGGATCCAACCGGGGCGCATCGAACTGAACGCCGACCGGCGGGGCGACGAGCGCATCCGTCTGGTGTTCGTCAATACCGGCGACCGGCCCATCCAGATCGGGTCGCATCTTCACTTGCCAGACGCGAATGCCGCTCTCTCGTTCGACCGTGCGGCCGCGCACGGGTTCCGTCTCGACATCCCGTCCGGAACCTCGCAGCGCTTCGAGCCGGGCGCATCGCGCGAGCTCGACGCGGTCGCACTCCGCGGACTGCGCCGGGTTCCCGGCATCCAGATCAAAACCGACGGTGAGGAGTTGCTCGATGGTGTGGCTTGATCGATCGCGATACGCCGCCATCTACGGCCCGACGGTGGGTGACCAGGTGCGGCTGGGCGATACAGACCTGTGGATCGAGGTCGAGCAGGATCTCACGATCGGCGGCGAGGAAGCGATCTTCGGCGGCGGAAAGTCGATCCGCGAATCGATGGCGCAAGCCACGACGACGCGGGCAGACGGCGCGTTGGACACCGTGATCACGAACGCGATCATCCTTGATTGGTGGGGCATCGTGCGGGCTGACATCGGCATCCGCGACGGTCGCATCGTGGGCATCGGCCATGCCGGCAACCCCGACATCAGCGACGGCATCGACATGGTCATCGGCCCGTCGACCGACGTGATCGCCGGAGAAGGACGCATCGTCACCGCCGGCGCGATCGACTCGCACGTGCACTTGCTGTCCCCCTCGCAGATCCACGAGGCACTCGCCACCGGCATCACGACGATCGTCGGCGGGGGCACGGGGCCGTCGGAGGGGTCGAAGGCGACCACAGTCACCCCGGGCGCCTGGCACCTGACGAACATGCATCGGGCGCTGGATCCGCTACCCGTCAACGTACTGCTGCTCGGCAAGGGCAACACCGTCTCGGCGGCGGCGCTCAAGGAGCAGGCCCTCGCGGGGGCCGCCGGCTACAAGGTGCACGAGGACTGGGGCTCCACCCCGGCCGCGATCGACGCCTCGCTCAGGGCTGCCGAGGATTGGGGCCTGCAGGTCGCGCTGCACTCCGATTCGCTCAACGAGGCCGGCTTCGTCGAGTCGACGATCGAGGCGATGGGTGGCCGGTCGATCCACGCGTTCCACGTCGAGGGCGCAGGAGGTGGCCACGCGCCCGACATCCTGTCGATCGCCGGGCTGGCGAACGTGATCCCGGGGTCAACCAACCCGACGCTCCCCCACACCGTGAACACCGTCGCCGAGCATCTCGACATGCTCATGGTCTGCCACCACCTCAACCCCGCAGTGCCTGAAGATCTCGCGTTCGCAGAGTCCCGCATCCGGGCCACCACGATCGCAGCCGAAGACATCCTGCATGACATCGGGGCCCTCTCGATAACGTCCTCGGACGCGCAGGCCATGGGACGCATCGGTGAAGTGATCACGCGCACGTGGCAGGTCGCGCACGTCATGAAGCACCGCCGAGGCGCGCTCGGGGGCGGAATGCCTGCCGACAACGAGCGCGCGCGCCGCTACGTCGCGAAGTACACCGTGAACCCCGCAATCGCGCACGGTATCGCCTACGACCTCGGCTCGATCGAGGTCGGACGCCTGGCCGACCTTGTGGTGTGGGACCCGAAGTTCTTCGGCGTGCGGCCCGCGGTCGTCGTCAAGGGCGGCGCGATCGCCTGGGCCGCGCTCGGCGACCCGAACGCCTCGATCCCCACGCCGCAGCCCGTCATGATGCGGCCGTCGTTCGGTGACACGATCGGCGCCGACCTCTCGGTCACGTACGTCTCCCCGGCCGCCCTCGACGACGGCCTCGTCCAGACGCTGGGGCTACGGCGTCGCCTCGCGGCAGTTCAGCCGACGCGTCACATCGGCAAAGCCGACATGAAGAACAACGACGTGTTGCCCTCGATCCGGATCGAGCCCGACACGTTCGAGATTGCGATCGACGGTGATACCGTCGTGCCGGCACCAGCCGCGTCGCTTCCGCTCGCACAGCTCTACAACATGTTCTGATGACGCCGTCAGCCCACACGATCGCCCTCTTGCTGGCAGACGCGCGCCTTCCCTCGGGCGGCTACGCGTTCTCTTCCGGACTCGAGCCCGCCCTACAGGGCGGGTTGACGCCGGGTGAAGTGGGCGCGTTTCTCAGAGCGCGGGCGCGCACGACGACGATGGTGGATGCCGCGACCGCCGTGGTCGCGCGAGCTGCGGGCATCCGCGGCGATGCGTATTCGCCGGTGGAACGCGCCTGGGCGGCACGCACTCCGAGCCGCGCGGCCCGGCGATCATCTCGCGAGCTCGGCAGGGGGCTCCAGCGTCTCGCCACCAATCTGTGGCCCGCGTCGCCTCCGATCGTTCGCCTCATCCCCACCGTCGATGGGTGGTCGCGCCCGGTCGTACTCGGCGCCGTCGCTGCGCACGCCGGTCTCGATGCCGAGTCGCTCGTGCGTCTCGCGGTATACGACGACATGGCGTGCGCCGTGGCCGCCCTCCTCAAGCTCGAGCCGGGCGACCCGATCGACGGTGTCCGCCTCGTGATCGACGCGTGCGCGTCGGTAGACACCTTCACCACCCAGCTCGCCGCCCTCGCCTCTCCCGAGGCGATCCCCGCGGCGAGTGCTCCCCAATCCGAGTTGTGGGCAGAGACCCACGCCCTCACCAACAGGAGGCTCTTCCGTGCCTGAAACCCCCGCATCCGCCCGTGCCCTGAGGCTCGGGGTCGCCGGCCCCGTCGGCACCGGCAAGTCGTCGCTCATCGCGACGGTGTGCCGAGCGCTCGGCGAAGAGCTGCGGCTCGGCGTCATCACGAACGACATCTACACCGACGAAGACGCGCGATTCCTGCGATCGGCCGGGGTGCTCGATCCCGACCGCATCCGGGCCGTCGAAACAGGTGCGTGCCCGCACACCGCCATCCGCGATGACATCACCATGAACCTGCTCGCCGCGGAAGACCTCGAGCGGGATTTCTCGCCCCTCGACATCGTCCTCATCGAATCCGGCGGCGACAACCTCACCGCCACGTTCTCGCCCGCTCTCGTCGACGCGCAGATCTTCGTGCTCGACGTCGCCGGCGGCGGCGACGTCGCCCGCAAGGGCGGCCCGGGCATCGGCCGAGCCGACCTGCTGGTGGTCAACAAGACCGACCTCGCCCCCTACGTCGGGGTCGACGTGCCGCAGATGGTCGCTGACGCCGCAGAAGCTCGCGAGGGCCGCGCCGTGCTGGCGCTCTCGAAGCATGACGCGGAGTCCGTCGCCGCCCTGCGCGCCTGGGTGCTGAGCATGCTCGCCGCCCACCGTTCGGGTGACCACGTTCCGCAGGACCCGGGCCCGATGGCCCCGCACTTCCACGCCGACGATGAGCACCCTGAGGGTGGATTCGTCCACGCGCACGACGAACACGAGCACGCCGACGCAGAGGCGCACAGCCACTGACCAGCACCGCCCTTACGCAGCACCGCCGCTCACCAGAACAGGCACGAATGACCTCGACCCGCATCGCCGTCCGCCGAGGCGACCCGCGCGCACGGGTCGATCTCGCGGTCGGCGCGCTCGCGCCACGGCTGATCTCGCGCGATGAGTCGCGAGCACACGTCGCGCTCGCGGCAGCCGGCATGATGTTGCTCGGCGGTGACAGTGTGCACCTCAAGATCGAGGTCGGTGAAGGCTGCGTTCTTCAGTTGGAGGATGTCGGGGGCACGATCGCCTATCGCGCCGACGGCCATCCCTCGTCATGGACCCTGGACGCACGCGTCGAGGTGGGCGGCACGCTGCTCTGGCGAAGCCTCCCTTTCGTGGTGACCGATGGCGCGGATGTCGTTCGCCGTTCAACCATCGTGCTCGCGGCGGGAGCGACAGCGGTGATCCGCGAGACGCTCGTACTCGGGCGCCACGGCGAGCGCGGGGGCAGGCTGGCCTCGTCATTCACCGCGCGAGACCCCGATGGCCCTGTGCTGTTGGAGCATCTCGATCTCGACGGGTCGACCCCTGAACCCGGCGTGCTCGGCGGGCACCGCGTGCTCGATACCGTGATCGCGCTCGGGTTTCGGCCTCTCGTGTCAACAGGCGACCTCGTGCTCGAGCATCCGGGTGCGATTGCACGCCACCTCGGAACCGAGACTCATACGTCGCGGCTCGACCGCGTGTGCGACGAATGGTCGGCACTGCCGGCGCTGGCTCGGAACGTAAGCGGTAGCGAGTAGGCCCACAGCACGAACCGCCCGCAGTATTCTGCGGGCGGTTCGGAGCTCTGAGATGATCTCAGAGCACCCCAGCTTTGTTAGCCGTCCTCACGCACTTCGCGGCCGTGGACGATCAGAGCGTAGATGACCAGAACATCGATGGCGATCACGATGACCGACCACCAGGGCTGCGCAGGAATGAGGAGCATGGCGCCGACTGCGTTCAGGACCACCAGGATGATGGCGACGACACGAGCCCACGTCTGACCAGCGAGCAACGCGGCTCCGACGAGGACGAGAAGGAGGCCGATGATGAGGTTCCACCATCCCCATCCCGTGACATCGAGTAGCCAGAGCCCTCCCTCTGTCACCACGTAGTAGCTGCTCGGCCCGATGAGAGCTACGAGGCCCTGGACCGCGCTGAAGATGCCCACGGTCATGAGAATGACGCCGGCAAACACGACCCAGCCGGTCCACCCGCTTGTCTTGGTTGTACTCATTGGTTTCTCCTGTTCACCCGTGCTCCACGGACTTGTCGATGAGGGCAGGCTTCACACTTCAGCCATGAATGAAGTGAAGCGTTCACTGTGGCGAGAGCGCATCATCCGAGTCGGGTGACATCGGGGTTCGAGTCATCACCCGTCCGTCGCTGTCGGCGTCGGCGTTGGGTCGACGGGCGCCGCCGGCTGCTGGAGCCCCGCGATCGCCCTTTCGACGGCAGAGATCGTCGCGGCATCCACCGTGCCGGTGGGTTCAACACCGAGCGCGAGCTGCAACGTCTGAACAGCTGCGGTCAGTTCGGGCGTCCAGATGCCGTCCACGGGACCGGTCCACAGGCCCGCGAGTTTCAACGTCTGCTGAACCGCTGCTGTCGTCGCCACGGACTCTTGCGCCGCCGCGCCACCCAAGGCCAGCAGCTCCGCCTGTAGAGCGTCGGCTGTCGCGTTGTCCATGGTGCCCGTCACCGGCAGCCCGTTCGCCTTCTGCAGTTCTTCGACCGCTGCGACCGTTGCGGGCCCGTAGATTCCGTCGATCGCACCGGTGTAGTACCCCGCGGTAGCGAGATCCTGCTGGAGTGCCGTTGTGTAGACGGCAACGGCCGCCTGGGCCTGCTGGCGCTGGTCATCGGGCAGACAGCCCGCCTCGGCGAAGAGTCTCAGCCATGCCGCCTCGAGCGCGACAGCGGCGCTGTTGAACTGCTCGGATGCGTCGGTCAGCGGCGTCTCGTCGGTGATCGCGCTCTGCGCGTCAGCGAACTCCGACTCGGCCTGCGTGACCCGATCCACGGATGCTGCGGGCGCAAGCGGGGCGGGCGACGACGGCTCAGCCACGGGTGCGGCAGGCGTCCCGCTGGGGCCCGCCTCGGCCCGCGCCAAAGCCGCTTGGGCGTCGACAAGCTCTTGTTGGGCGGTGATGAGCGCCTGCTGCGCTTCGGCGGCCGCGGCGGCGCTGTCAAGTGCGGCGTCGCTCGGGTCGGCGAGGTCGGCGCCCGCCGCCCTGACGTCGCCGACGGTCGGTGCCGTGTCGTTGAGGATGTCGCCGTACTGGTCCAAGGCCAGGATGTATTCCTCGCTCGACTCGCAGAACTCCGCCGAGGCCTCGGTCAGGTCAGCCTCTGCTTGCGTCACTGCCTTCTGCGCCGCGGTCACCTGAGCCTGTGCCCGTTCGGCAGCGCTGACACCGTCCCCGCTACATCCCACCAGAACGACCGCGATGACCACGGTCGACACCGCCGCGACTGCTCGGTGGGTCAGGGTCCTCGTCGCTGCGATTTTCATCGTGGGCTCCGATCAGTAGAGAACTGCGAATGTCAAGAAGTCGAGCCTTGCCGCGACGTTGTCAGCGACCCTGCCAGACCTTCGCGGGTCCGGCGAGCGACGCCGACGAACACCCGTATGCCGGCCCCGAGGACGATGAGGTTCAGCACCATCTGCACGGTGACCAGGACTCGCGCGACCTGACTGGCCGCAGAGATGTCTCCGAATCCGACCGAACTGAACACGGTCACGGTGAAGTACAGGGTGTCGACGCGTGTGAGTCCCGCGACATCGAAGGTGGAAGCATCCTGCAACGCCATCGCGTAGTACGCGCTCGCGAAAACGAGGATGTACAGCGGCACCGTGATCGCGAGGGCTTCGACGCCCCGAAGCCTGGGGTGAGGAGAGGTGCTAATGGCAGTGAGCTGCCACGCGCCGATACCGACCAGCAACGCTCCGGCGACCGTGAGAGTGAAGCCGAGTGGGACGCCGCGGAGTCCGTCAAGTGGAGCGAGGAAGTACAGTCCGACGAGCACCACCATCGATAGCAGGGCGCGCATCAGGCTCCACGCGACGGTGGCTTGTGGAACCGGCGTAGCGGACGGTGCTGCAACTCCCGTCATCGTCACTCCGGCTGCGTGTCGGGGTGTCGGGAGTAGCGCGCCTTCCCGCGGTCGCGGGCGCGCTTCCAGAGGACATCGAACAGCACGGCTGCGGTCAGGATGACAAGGAGGGCGATCGCCGTCTTGGGTTCATTGACCAATGTCGTCATCGTGAAGACGACGAACGTGCCCAGCGTCGCGACGAGGGCGATGATCAGCACGATCAGGCTGGCGCCGGTTTCCTTATACGTCCTGAAGTGCGAGACGGTCACGGCCGAGAAGATGAGCAGGGCGACCGCGCTGCCGAGCGATGCAATGCTGTTCAAGTCGAGGGCGATGATCATGAAGATCGTGATGAGCGCCATGACGACCAGCCCCACCGGCGCTCGCTTTCCCACGTTGCGACCGAAAGCGGTGGGGAACTGGCCCACCTCGGCGAGATGACGCGTCATGCCCGCGGACGGGTACAGGCTCGCGTTCACGGCACCGGCGGTTGAGAACAGGGCCGTGATCACCATGAGGACATACCCGGCCTCACCGAGCACGGGTTTGGCAGCCTCCGCGAGCGCGGTTGCGCCGTACTCGACGACCTGCTCAGCCGTGAGCGTGCCGAACACCCCGAGGGAGACGCCGACGTAGACGGCCGTTGCGACACCGAGCGCGAGGTACATGGCACGCGGAAGCTGCCGCGCGGGGTTCGGGAGGTCTTTGGCGGTGAAGGTGATCACGCCGAAACCGAGGAAGGCGAAGAACGTCAGAGCGACACTGGAGATGATCTCGCGCAGACCCGGGTAGCCCGCCGGGTCGAGAAGGGTGGGGTCGAAGTTCACGATCGTCACGATGGCGAAGAGCGTGAGGATGGCGAGCACGATCTTGACGATCAGTGACTGAACCCGAGCGACCGCGCTGGACCCGACGATGTTGAGGGTGGTCATGACGAGCACAAGCAGGACGGCGAACACGACCGCCCAGACCGGGTCGTCATCGGCCACGACCGCACTGGCGTACCCGCCGAACGAGGTCGCCACCATGGCCGCGACGATGGCGCCCGTCATGTAGAAGAGCCAGGACACGATCCCGGTGATGTGCCCCTCACCGAATCCTTTTGCGAGGTACGCGAGCATCCCGCCCGATGAGGGGTAGGTCGATCCGAGCTTCGCGAACGAGTACCCCTGCAGGGCGGCGATCATCCCGGCGATGAGGAACGACAGCCATACGGCTGACCCTGCGACAGCGCCGGCGGCGCCGAGGAGCGCGAAGATGCCCGCTCCCACCATCGCACCGACACCGATGAACGATGCCTGCAGAACCGTCATCGCCTTCTTCGGCGCACCGGCCGGTTGCGGTTGCGGTTGCGGCACGCTCATCCCGATCGCCCGACCCTCATCGGGTCCCGACCGACGCGACATTGCGGATGAAGAGCGTCTGGGCCGTGATCATGCGCTCGATCTCCGCCGGATCCACAGATTCGTCGGAAGCGTGGATGCGGGACTGCGCAGTGTCTTCGGCACCCCAGAGCAGGATGGCCGCATCGGGCGAAACCTTCTTCAGCGAGGCGACGAGCGGGATGGACGCGCCGCTGCCGATGTTCTCGACCGGAGCACCGTAGGCCTCCTCCAGCGCAGCCTCGGCCGCGACGACCGCGGGATGCGACGCGTCGACGGCGAAGGCATGTCCTACCTTGACCTTCGCCACTTCGACCTCGCAGTTCCACGGCCGCTGTGCGCGGAGGTGCGCCATCAGGGCCTCGAGCTGCCCATCGCCGTCCGAGCCGGGAACGATCCGCATCGAGAGTTTCGCGGTCACCTCGGGCAGCAGCACATTCGACGCTTCCGCGGTGTTCGGCAAGTCCATGCCGAGGACGGTCACCGAGGGCTTCGCCCAGATGCGGTCGGAGAGCGATCCGGTCCCGAGGAAGTCGACGCCCGGAAGGATCGACGATCCCTCGCGGTACACCTCCTCGTCCATGTCGGCGCCCTCCCACCGGGAACTGTCGACCCCCGGGATGGAGGTGTCGCCGTTCTCATCGTGCAAGGTGTCAAGGATGCGGATCATCGCCGTCAGGGCGTCGGGTGCTGCTCCCCCGAACATGCCGGAGTGCACCGGGTTTGCGAGCGTCCGCACCGTGATCGTGCATGCGACATCGCCCCGCAAAGCAGTTGTCAGGCCGGGACGCCCCACTCGCTGGGGTCCGATGTCGGCAATGACGTAGGCATCCGCGTGGAACAGCTCCGGGTTGGCCTCGACGAAGGCTTCGAGGTGCGAGATGGTCTCTTCTTCGCCTTCGACGAGGATCTTGAGACTGCAGGGCAGCTCGTCGCCGAGCATCTTGAGTGTTCCGTAGTGAATCACCAACCCCGACTTGTCGTCCGCGGCGCCCCTCCCGTAGATCCGTCCGTCGTCCTTCGTGGTCGGCTCGAACGGCTCGCTCGTCCAGTTCTGGCTCTCCGGTGCGGGCTGCACGTCATAGTGCGCGTAGAGGAGCACGGTCGGGGAGCCGTCCGGGCCTGGAATGTCTGCATAGACGCACGGGTAGCCGTCGGGCACGTCGAGCAGCTTCACGCCGGCGACGCCTGCGGCCGCGAAGAGATCAACGACGGCGGCGCCCATTTCGTGCACCGGAGCCGGGTCGAACCCCGGGAAAGCGATCGACGGGATGCGCACGAGGTCTTCCAGCCGTGCGAGGACATCCGGCATCAGTTCTGCGACGTCCCGTTTGAGTTGATCGGAGTTAGTCATGAGTGACCCTTCGGATTGGCGTTGTAGTTGTGCAAGCTGTCGAGGCAGGACTCGCGGTTCAGGCCGGGACGACGAGCTGAATCAGCAGACCCGCAGCGACCACCGCTGCCCACGAGACGAGCATCGGGATCGTGAACGAGTGCCAGACGGGCACCTGGGTCAGCTTGGTGGAGCCGGTCAGGTCGGTTTCGACCGCAGCGATCTGTGATCCGTTCGCGGGGAACAGCCACACACCGATGAGCGAGGGCCACATGGCCGTGATGACGCCCGGTGCAAGACCGGCGGCCAACGCGATCGGGATGAGCGTGTTGGTCGTTGCCGACTGACTCGTCGTGAGACCGCAGACGAGGAAGAGCGCAACCGCCAGCAGGAGCGGATTGGCCTCGATCATCGCGCCGAGCGGCTCGATGATGGTCTCCTGGTTCGCTGAGATGAACGTGTCGGCCATCCATGCGATCCCGAAGAGGGCGACGGCCGCAACGAAACCTGCTTTGAGAAGCGGCTGCTCCACGACGACGCTCGGCTTGATGCGCCGAGCCAGGATGATGACGAGCGCCACGCTGAACATGATCATCTCGATCACCGTCGACATGCCGATCGGCGTGAGTTCACCTTCGTCGTTGGGGAAGGCCGGGCGCAGATCCGGGAACAGGCCGAGCAGCACGATCAGAAGCGTGCCGGAAACGAAGATCATCGCTGCGGTCTTGCCGCCCTTCGGCACGGGATGCTCGATGAGGGGCACAGCGGTCTTCGTGCGAGTCCGCGTCTCGTCGAGGCGGGTCTCCGTCGAACCGTCCGTCGTCGCGCCGCCACCGAACTTCTCGGCGTAACGGTCTCGCAGGCTGGCGGGCACTTCGACCGTGCCGGCCTTGACCCTCTTCAGGAATTCCTTGTCTTCCAGCAGGTCTTTCCCGACTCGCTGCTGGATGAAGGAGGTCGCGAGGCAGGCGACGATCGCCGCGGGGATCGTGATCGCGAGAATCTGTGGCAGTCCGTATCCCGTGCCTTCCATGAGCACGAGGTAGGCGGCCATCGCCGCTGAAACCGGGCTGGCTGTGATTCCCAGTCCTGACGTGACAGTCGAAGAGGCCAGGGCCCGCTCGGGTCGCTGACCGTTGCGGTATGCCGTTTCATAGATGACCGGGATGAGCGCGAAGAAGATGTTCGACGTTCCCGACAGAACGGTGAAGACGAAAGCAACGATGGGCGCGACGTAGGTCAGTCGTTTGGGATTGCGCTGGATGATCTTCGACGCGATCGAGACGAGGTAGTCGATGCCCCCTGCCGCCTGCATGGCCGAGGACGCCGTGATGACCGCGATGATGATGAAGAACGCATCGACCGGGATCGATCCAGGGGGCAGTTGGAAGGCGAAGACCAGGATGACGGTGCCGACCACACCCCACAGGCCCAGCCCCAAACCGCCTGTACGCACGCCCATCACGATCGCGCCGATGACCACACACGCCTGCAGCGCGACGATCAGGTATTCCATGGCCACTCCTCACCCAGCGCCGGGGCGCTCACGTTGCGCCGCTCATGCGACAACCACCCGTCCTGGTGGGGATTCGATGGGGGATGTTCGCTTGTGATGGGAGGCTACGACCGCGGCCGCCCGGGTCGTATCATTCCGACAGGGTGATTTCGGCGGCACCGGTCCACGTGCCGACACAGAGCGTCTTAGCATTGCCGGGCTCCCGTCGGACGCGGCGATGGTCGGAGGTGACCGTGCGGACAGAGAAAAAGAGCAGGTTGGAAGGACTTCTTCCGATCCTGCACTGGTTGCCCCGCTACGAGTCGCGGTGGCTCCGGGCCGACGTCATCGCGGGAGTCGCCGTCGTGGCGATGATCGTGCCGAAGAACCTCGGCTATGCCGAGATCGCAGGCGTCCCGGTTCAGAACGGTCTGTACGCTGCGGCCGCCGGCGCGATCATCTACGCGCTTTTCTGCACGTCACGGCAGATCTCCACGGGTCCGAGTTCGGCCTTGGCGACTGTCGCGGGGGGCGCCGTGATCGTGACAGGGGTCACCGGCGGCGATGCGGCGCAACTCGTGGCGGCCATCACGCTGGTGACCGGCATCCTGTTGCTCCTTCTGGCGCTCCTCCGAATGGGATGGATCGCCCAGTTCCTCTCGCGAGCCGTGGTCACGGGGTTCCTTGCCGGGGCGGCGATCGACGTCGTCGTCGGCGAGCTGCCCAAACTGACCGGCACCTCTGGCGACGGCGACAACGTCTGGCGAGAGTTCGCGTCGTGGATCATCGGGCTGGGCGCCATCCACCTCCCCACACTGGTGATCGGTGCCGTCGCTCTCGCGGTGATCCTCGCCCTGCGATTCTGGGCGCCGAAGGTTCCGGGCGCACTCGTGCTGGTTGTCGGCGGCCTCGTCGCCTCCTCTCTCCTTGGCCTGGGCGAGCGAGGCGTGGCGCTGGTCGGTGCCGTGCCGAGCGGGTTGCCCGTCCCGCAGGTGCCGAGTCTCGATATCGTGCTGCAGAACATCCCTGAGGTCTTGCTCGCGTCGTTGGCGCTCGTGCTGATCGGGTTCTCACAAACGGCGGGCGACGCTCGGTCGTTCGCGACGCGGCACCACTACCGCATCAACGTGAACCAGGAGGCGGTCGCTCAGGGGATGGCCAACGTCGGCGCGGGCCTCATGCAGGGAATGCCCGTTTCCACGAGCCTGTCGGCCAGTTCCCTCAACGAATCCGCCGGCGCGCGAACCCCCGTGGCTTCGCTCACCACCGGAGGGCTGGTGATCCTGACACTGCTCTTCCTCGCACCTCTCTTCTCAGACCTTCCGAAGGCGGTGCTCGGAGCGATCATCATCGACGCCGTCGTGTTCGGGATGATCGATCTGAAGGAATTCAGACGGTTGCGGCGCGTTTCCAGGTTCGATTTCTGGATCGCGATGGCTGCCTTCGTCGGTGTGCTCTCGGCGGGCGTCCTCTTCGGAATCGTCATCGGCATCGCACTGTCGCTCGCATGGCTGATCTACGTCTCGACACGGCCCGCCATGCCTCTGCTCGGCCGTGAGCCCGGCACCCAGGTCTTCCGCGACGTCGGCCTCAACCCTGCCGATGAGATCATCCCCGGCATCGCGGTGATTCGCCTGGACGGCGGCCTCTTCTTCGCCACCGCCGAGGCATTCGATGAGCGCATCCGCGAGATCATCGCCGGGGACTCGCCCCCCACGGCACTGGTGATCGACCTGGAAGGCGTCGCATTCGTCGACTCGCAAGGCGCAGCGAAACTCACCGAGCTGATCGACCTGACCGAGGCGGAGGGTGTCACGCTCCGGCTCGCGCGAATCAAGCCGCAGATCCTCGGTGTGCTCGAGGCCCAAGGCATCCTCGGGCGGATCGGTGCCGACCACTGTCACGGCAACGTCCATCGGGCCGTCGAGGCGCAACAGTCTCAGCGCGACTGACAGGATTGCCGGATGAGTCCCCCCGCAATGCCGCTGACCGAGATGCCGTCCCCGCAATTCGTGATGTCTGCCGACGGTCACCGCATCGCCACCTACATGTGGGGCGATGACGCCGCCCCGACCGTCCTGTGCGTGCACGGATTCGCGTCCAACTGTCGCGACAACTGGGTGAATACCGGGTGGGTGCGCGACCTGACCCGTGCAGGCTTTCGTGTGCTCGGGGTAGACCAGCGGGGGCACGGCGCCAGCGACAAGCCCCACGACCCGCAGGGTTACACGATGACCGCCCTCGTCGGCGACCTCTTGACCGTTCTCGATACCCATCTTCTGGACTCCGTTCTGTACGTGGGGTACTCGTTGGGCGGGCGGGTCGGCTGGCAACTCCTGGTCGACGCCCCCGATCGGGTGGGTCGCGGCGTGCTCGGCGGCATCCCCGATGGTCGCCCCCTCGCCCGCCTCGACCTTGAGCAGGCGCGCGCCTACGCCCAGTCAGGAATCGCGGTCACCGACCGGGTCACGCAGAACTATGTGACCCTTGCCGAGCGGGTACCGGGCAACGATCTGGGCGTGCTGGTGGCGTTGGCCGAAGGGATGCGCCTGGGCGACGCCGACCCTGACCCCCGACGACCCCCGCAACAACCCGTGCTGTTCGCCACCGGCAGCGACGACGCGATCCTCGAGCGATCGCGACACCTGGCATCATTCGCACCCCACGGACGGTTCGTCGAGATCCCCGACCGACACCACTTCAATACCCCTGGGTCGCGCGTCTTTCGGACCGAAGCACTCGGCTTCCTCGCCAACGCGTAGCTCGTCTCGCGCCTCCTGGTTTTCATCAAGCCCGTCGATGAACGCGGCGATGTGATCCGCAGCTCCCCCCACATCCCACAGGGACACTGTCGAGTGAGGTCTTGTAGACCGGCTGAATCCCCATCAATGATGACGCGACACCTAGGGGTGTTTCAGTGCCAACCCGCTCCAGGCAGCGTCGCGCCGGCCGCGGCGACCGCGCCCTCACCGCACAACACGCGAGGGATCACACGCGAACGGAGACACCACTCAAATGGACTGGACCAGTCGCGCCAGGTGGCCCGTCGCCTGACGTCATGATCGCCCCGCAACCGAGTCCTGTGAGTAAGCGCAATCACACCAACGGTGTTTGGGCCAGAGCATGGACGGCCATCTTCAGAGCGGTGGTGGCCATCGGACCAGGGGAAAACCGGTTCGCGCCGGCCGACGGGCCGGGTCGGCGTCGTGCGCCGAAGGGAGTATCTCACTTGGCCGTGGAGAAGCCGCACCCCAGGGCGTTCAGCGCGAATGAGGCGATGTCGAGCGTGGGCACATTCACATGGCGGAGGATGTCATCCCGAAGCGCGGGCAGCAGTGTGCACTCCAAGACGAGCACGCCGATGTCGGCGAGCCGACCGCCAGGAGCGCACTCCCGCTCCAGGACCGCGTTGACCCCATCCCGGAGCGTCTGATAATTCCACCCGTTGTTGTAGGCGTGATCGTTCGTGAGGATGCCGTCCCAGCCGGGCTGGTCTTCCAACCCGACAATCGTCAGCCGTGGCGCGAGTCGGTGGTTTTCGAGCAGCTTTTCGGCAAGCGGAGCAGACACCGTTAGCACGCCGATGGCTCCGTCGGTCATGGTCGCGGCCATCGGCAGCAAGTCGAGGCTGCTGGTGAGCGTGTTCGGTGCGGGCCGAGCGGATTGGCGCGCGTAGTAGAAGAAGCCGCAGTCAGTGATGATGAGCGAGCAGTCTGCGAGACGTTCGCGTGCCGCCCAGAACGCGTCGATGGCAACCGGGTCTCCGGTGACGAGCTGCTCGACGCGAGCACCACGGGCCACAGCGTACGAAACCGGCAGTCCGCCCCAGCTGCGAGGGTTCTCGAAGAAGCCGACCGGATTGTCGCTAATGGCGGTCGCGTCGGGTTGGACGCAGGAGATGTCGTCGACGGCGTACGAGTCGAGGTCACAGAGGATGACACCGAGTTTGCGCGAGGTCATGCCGCTTCCCCCTCGCTCTGGTTGCGGGCGGCGCTGCCGACCACTGCGACGGCGTTCACTTCGACGCAGATGCCGGGGATGTTGAGCTCCTTGCCGATGAGAATGCCGGTCGCGGTGGGGCCGGGCGCCGGGAAGTAGCCGAATCGGATGTCGTAGGTGCGCTGCCATTCTTCAACGCTGAGCTCGCCGGCGTAGAAGGTGTTGAACTGTACGACGTCGCCCATCGTGCCGCCGAGGGACTCGATGACGGCCTGGAGTGACTGCATGACCGCATGGGTCTGCGCAACGACATCGCCGGGATGGCGAACGTTGCCGTGCTCGTCAAGGTCTTCCTGACCGCCGACCCAGATCATGTCGCCGACACGGATGCCGTGGCTGTGGTTGATGGTGAACTGGCCCGGCACTTGCCAGTGCCCGGGGAGCTGTGCGGTGCGTCGTTCGATGGTCATGACTTCTCCTATCGCCTGATGTCCGAAGACGGAACGCACTCAGTCTGCAAGCGGGAGATGCGCTCCAAGCCGGTCGGAGAAGGAGGAACGCTGACGCTGTCGCAAGAACTTCTTCAGGTGGTCGCGGATGCTTCGGCGGCGGCGCGTCGAATCTCGTCGAGCACGGCACGCACGATGGGGCGGCGCTCGTCAGTGGTTCTGCTGACGACGAGCACCCGTCGGCCGAGCTTCGGCTGCTCCAACGCGAATACGCTCACTGGCGCGACTGCCTTGTCCACCGACAGAGGTGGGAGCACTGACACGCCGCGCCCACGAGAAATCGACTCGACGAGCAGCAGAAGGTCGGCGGTGTGCCAGCGCACATTCGGTTCGAACCCTTCCATGCGACACGCGAAGCGCACCGCTTGCCCGCACGCACCCGTTTCGTCGGGCATGACCCACGACTCGTTCCTGAGGTCGGCGAGCCGCACCGGCGACGGGGCGGAGAAGCCGGGAGGTGCGATGAGCACAAGGGGCTCGTTCATCAACTCCTCCGTGTGGAGGTAGTCGGGGAAGGTCATCGGCACGTTGTCGTACAGATCGATGACGGCGATGTCGAGTGAACCGTTCACCAGGGCATCGATGCTCGCCGACGGTTCGAGGACGTTCACGGTCAGCTCGATGTGCGGCAGCGCGTCACCCAGCTTGTCCGCGACGGGGAGCAGCATCGACCTCGCCACCGACGGGATTGAGCCGATACGCACGCGTCCGGCGAGCTCGCCGCTGAGCTGATCCATCTCTGCGCGCGTGACTTCGAGCATGCGCAGGATGCGGTGAGCGTGCTCGACCAGAACTTCGCCGGCGCCCGTGAGTCCGACGCCCCTCGGTGACCGGTCGAGCAGTGTGACTCCCGCTTCACGCTCGAGGACGCTGATCTGTTGCGACACGGCCGAGGGGCTGATACCGATCACACGCGCAGCGCCGGCCAGCGAACCCTGCCTCGCGACCTCGCTGAGGATGCGCAACCGGGGGACATCGGGGAGTGAGTTGTCCGTCATCGCCACATTCTTTCACCCTTAGCTGTACTTTTTACACATGCGGATGTATCGTAAGTTCAAACTTACACTCATCCCTCCCGCCCGAGAGGACGACGATGTCCACCGAAAGCCAGTCCCCGCCGGCGCTCGTCGCAGAGCATGGTGCTTCACAAGCCGTTTACGACACCATCACCGATGCCATCATCGAGGCTGAGGCCGCGCTCGTCGCCTTGAGTCACCGCATCCACGCAACACCCGAAGTCGGCTTCGATGAGCACCGCTCCGCTGCACTCGTCGCCGAGTTCTTGAGTGACCGCGGCTTCGCCCCATCTGTCGGTGTGTACGGGCTCGCCACCGCGCTGCAGGTGCAGACGGGCGCGCGTCGACCCCGGGTCGCCGTCCTCGCCGAATACGATGCATTGCCCGGCGTCGGGCACGGGTGCGGCCACAACGTCATCTGCGCGGCCGCCGTCGGCACGTTCCTCGGGCTGGCCGCCTCTGTCGACACGCTCGGGGGTTCGGTTGTTTTGGTGGGTACGCCCGCCGAAGAGAACGGCGGCGGCAAGGAACTGCTCGAACGAGCGGGCGCATTCGACGACATCGATGCCGTCGTGATGGTGCACCCGTTCACCGGACCTCACGAGGTCGCTTCGTTCACCTCGCTCGCCGTCCGCGACGTGGAGGCGACCTTCCACGGTGTCGCCGCCCATGCATCCTCCGCGCCGCAAGAGGGTCGCAACGCATTGGATGCCGTCGTGGCGGCGTACCAGGCCATCGCGGCGATGCGCCAGCACATGCCCGACACAGACCGCCTCCACGCCATCATCACCGACGGCGGCACGGCGACCAACGTGGTTCCCCACGTGGCGGGACTCACCGTGGAGCTGCGTGCGGAGTTCGTGAATGAGCTCGTCGAGCTGTCTCACCGCGTGCAAGCGGTCCTCGACGGCGCGGCGGTCATGACCGGCACGCGAGTCGAGGCCCGGTGGGATCCCTTCCCCGCCTACCTCCCGGTGCGCAGCAACGCCCCGCTTGCCGGGCGCTACTTCACTCATATGGCCGGCCGCGGCCGGTCCATCGTTTTGGAGCAGCCAGGCCTGGTGGGAGGCGGGTGGTCCACCGACCTGGGCAACATCAGCGTCCGTCGCCCCGCCATCCACCCCACGGTCAGCATCTGCCCGACCCCAACAGCCATGCACACCGAAGAGTTCGGTCGCCACGCCATCAGCCCAAACGGCGACAGGGCGATCATAGACAGCGCGGTCGGACTCGCCCTCACGGTCGCTGACTATCTCGCGGACTCCGAGCTCCGCGACCTCGTGCGCGAGGACTTTCGAGCCGCCGGTGGCGCCATCGACGTCGAACGGCTGGTCGCCGCCCCCGTCAACGCCGTCCACCCATAGCAGGGACCGACCCACCATGCTCAATCCCGTCCACCTCCGCACCCTCGCTGTCGTCGTGCGCACCGGTTCCTTCGCCAACGCCGCCCGTCAGATCGGGTACACCGGGTCGGCCGTCTCCCAGCAGGTCGCAGCCTTGGAGCAGAGCCTGCAACTGGAACTGTTCGAGCGGGACGCGCACAGTATTCGACCGACGCCGACCGCGACGTTTCTTGCCGAACGCGCTCACGACATCCTCGCCGCGCTGGGAGCGCTCGAAGACGACGTCCGTGGCTTGAACTCGGGAACCCTCGGCCAGCTCCGCGTCGGGGGCTTCGCGACCGCGAACGAGCTGTTGGTTCCCCGCAGCCTCGCCGGCTACCTGCGCACCCACCCCCGGATGGACATCTCCGTGGACGACGGGGAGCCCGAAGACCTCATCATGAAACTCAGCGATGCGGCGCTGGACATCGCAGTCGTGTACGAGTTCCACCTCGTGCCACAGCGCTGGCCCGCGAGAGTGACCGTCACACACCTGCTCGATGAGGACCTCCATCTCCTGGTCCCCCGTTCTCACCCGCTGCTCCACGCGAATGCCGTGGACATCGAAGACCTTTCGGACGAGACCTGGGTGTCCACCAAAGAGGGCACGGCCGCCGACACCTGCCTTGCGCGACTGTGCGCAGCCGCCGGCTTCGACCCCCTCATTGCGATGCGCGGCGCCCACTGCGACAGCGTGCGCGGGCTCGTTCATGCAGGCCTCGGTATCGCACTGGTCCCCGCGATGTCCGTCCTGCCCACCGACCACGTCGTGCCGCTGACCACACCGAATCGGACTGCCCTCCGCCGCGTGGTCGCACTCCATCACGCCGGGCAGCAGAACAGCCGCGCCTCGGATGCAGTCAGCTCGCTGAAGCGCGTCGCCAACAAGCTCGCCGAGGAGTTGCCCGGCGTTTCGACGGCCGCTCGTCCTCCACGGCCCCTCACCGCAGTCGAAGACCTGGCATCGCTCATGGCTGTCGCCAGCTGAGCACCGCCGGGCGCCGTTGACACTGTCCGTCGAGGCCGACGGCTTCAGGCAGACGAGGGCGGCCCGTGCATCTCGCACAGGCCGCCCCCCAGTTTGAGAAAGTCAGGTCTTCAGCCGGCGGGTGATCCCCGTGGTCGATTCGATGACCGGTGCGATCTTGCGGCCGAGAGCCTCGTAGAACATCGAAAGCGGAAACTCGTCGTCGAGCACGGCATCGGTGTATCCGGCCGGCGCGCCGGCGAGCGTCTCGTCTGGCAATCCCCGAGCCCAGATCGACGCGGGATGCGGTGTGAGCGTTTCGGTGAGCATTTCGTACGCAGCGAGCCAATGTGCCGTCTTCGGTCGGTCGATGGACTCCCAGTAGAGCCGGTTGATGCGGTCGCTGAGCGCCACGACCACCTCAGGCACAGCGTCCCAGTCGATGGCGAGTTGGGTGTCGGTCCAGTGCAGCACGCCGTGCTGGTGCAGCCACGCGAACAAGAGCTGGCCGCCGAGCCCGTCGTAGTTGCGCACTCGAGTGCCGGTGAGGGCAAACCGAAAGATGCGATCGAAGATGACGGCGTACTGGACGAGTTTCGCGTGTTCGCGGATCTCGCGTTGAGCGGCCGACAACGCCTCGCGCGGAAGAAGTGCGAGCTCCCGCTCCAAGCGCACGGACTCGCGGAATGCGGTCAGGTCGCAGCGCAGTTCCTCGAGCGAGTACAAGAAGTACGGCATACGCTGCTTGATCATGAAAGGGTCGAAGGGGAGATCGCCGCGCATGTGACTGCGGTCGTGGATGAGGTCCCACATCACGAAGGTCTTCTCCGCGAGGTGCTGGTCCTCGAGCAGGCGGGCAGCATCCGCAGGCAGGTCGAGCTTCGTGATCTCCACAGCCTCTCGTACGACGCGCCGGTAGCGGGCCGCCTCTCGATCCTGGAATATGGCACCCCAGGTGAATGTCGGCACCACCTTGACCGCGACGCTCTCCGGGAACAGCACCGCGGAGTTGGTGTCATATCCCGGCGTGAAGTCGATGAACGCGATGGGTACGAACAGTGGGTTGGCGTACTCGTTCTCCAACTCATCGATGAAGTCCGGCCAGATGACCTCGACCAGCACGGCCTCGACGAATCGGTTGTTGCTGCCGTTCTGGGTGTACATCGGGAAGATCACAAGGTGTGTAAGCCCATTCACACGATGCAGCTGAGGCTGAAAAGCGACGAGCGAATCGTGGAAGTCAGGGACGCCGAAGCCGCCGTCCGCCCAGGACCGGAAGTCCCGGTCGAGCGCGTCGAGATACTCGGAGTCATGCGGGAACAGGGGTGCAAGCTCAGCCACGGCGTGCAGGATGCCGCTCACCAGCTCGGCCGCCGCCTCGTGTCTCGCCAACTCCGGAACGGAGCCGTCTTTTGTCTGCAGCGACTGCAAGTCGATCACGGCTTGCTTGAGCGAAAGCCAGTCAGGGTTCGTCGCCAGCCGGTCACTTCCGGCCATCTCGGCCACGGCGTGCGTGGTCTCAGGGGTCATCGGTATCTCCTTTCATCGAAACGGTGGCGGTAAGGCTGCCGGGCGGGCGGGGTTTGTCGCGACTCGCCCGCCCGGCAACCAGCTATTCGATGAGTCGGGGCTCACCGGTATCTGCGGCGGAGGCGGGCAGTCCGTGCGCCTCGAGGATCTCGGCCAATCGGCCGTCCTCCCTCATGGCGACGATGAAGGAGTCCAGCGCAGCGAGCAGTTCTGGGTTGTCCAGCGAAACCGGGAAGGTCGTCTGCGGCGCCTCCAGCGATGCGCCGATGGCGGGGTCGGGTTCGGCCACCTCGACCGCGAAGTCCGGCGCGTTGAACGAGCCGGAACCGAAGCTGTCCATAGCGACGTCGATGCGACCCGCCGTGAGGTCGTTGTACATGTCGGGCGTCGACTTGTACACCTTCAGAGCGTCGCCGAAGTACGCCTTGGCCTCGGCTGTCCAGAGGTATCCGTCGACAGTCCCCACCGGCTTGCCTTCCATCTCCGACAGAGAGGAGAACCCCTCTTCGGAAATGTAGGCCATCTGGTCGAGATAGATCGGGCCCGTGAGCCCGACGATTTCCGCGCGCGACGCAGAGCGCCACCACGAGCCGGCCGCGACGTCCGAGCGTCCTGTCTGCACGGCAGGAATGACGGCGGCGGTGGCGACGGGCGTGCCGGTGACGGTGAGGCACTGTTCCTCGGCGAACGCTGTGAGGATCTCGCCGTCGATTCCGCCGACGGTCGAGCCATCAGCGGTGACGAACGGTGGCAGGGCGGCCAGGGTGACCGTGAGAGTGCCCCCGGTGATGGTGGTCAATGTGTCCGCGGGTGTGCAATCCGCCGTGACGTTTGATGTCGCGGTTGCTGCTCCGCAGCCGGCGAGAACGGTCGCCACGACGGTGGCGGCTGCTGCGACCAGGACGGTCTTGGTGCGATGTTGCATGGTCTTGCTCCTTTCAGTGGGCGGCGACAGGCGTCCGGTGCGGCGCGAGGCGCTTCTCGATGCGAGTGGCCATCCAGCTCGCAGGGATCGTGACGGCGGCGTAGAGCATGCCGGCGAGGGTGAGGATGCTGAGGTAGTGGAAGGTGGTTGAGCCGATGGAGTATGCCTGCGACATCAGCTCGGGCATCGCGATCGTGTACGTCAACGAGGTCGCCTGAAAGATCATGATCGAGAACCCGACGAGCGGCGGGATGGCGATACGTATGCCCTGGGGAATGACGACGAAGCGCAGCGTGTCCACGCGACTGAGTCCGAGCGCGTCGGCGGCCTCCACTTCGGGCTCGGGTACTGCCTGCAACCCGCCGCGGATGATCTCGCTCGTGTACGCCGCCGTCGTGAGGCCGAGCGCGATCACCGATGCCGTGAACGAATCGAACGTCGTCCCGACTGTCGGCAGACCGAAGTAGACCAGTTGCAGCACCACGAGCGCGGGAGTGCCTCGCCCGATCTCCACCACAACGATGCTGGTCATGCGCAGCGCACGATTCTCCGCGTTCGCACCGAGCGCGAGCACGAGGCCCGCCGGCAGTCCGACCAGCAGGATGACAGCCGTCAGTTGCAGACTCACCCAAAGGCCCGAGAGCAGTTGCGGCCAGTACTGCAGCCAGTCCTCGATGAGATTCATCGGGCGACCCTCTTTCGCAATGTCGAGTCCAAGCGGCGCGTGACCCAGGCACAGGGAATGGTCATGGCGATGTATAGCCCCGCCGCATACAGGAACGGGACGATGCCCTGCGCGGTCTGGCTCGCATCCTGGTATGCGAAGAACACGATGTCCTGCACGCCGATGACGGACGCGACGGATGAGTCTTTGAGCAGGCCGATGCCGAATGTGGCCGCCGCGGGAATGGAGACGCGAATCACTTGCGGTCCGATGACGCTGGCGAGGGTCGCTGATCGCGACATACCGAGGGCGTCGCTCGCCTCCCACTGGCCGTCGCTGATCGCCGACAGACCCCCGCGGTAGATTTCGGCCATGTAGGCGGATGATATGAGTCCGAAGCCGACCACGGCCGCGGTGAACGAATCGAACTTGATGGCGCCGATGCTGACGCCGAAATAGAGGATGAACAGCCACACCAGCGGGGGCACGCCGCGGAGCACCTCGATGACCGCCCGCGCCAGGAACCGGACGACGCCGAAGCGCGAGCGGCGGGCCATAGCCAGCGGCACACCGCCGACTGCGCCGATCACGAAGGAGTACACCGTCACCAGAAGGGTCATCTGCACGCCCTGAGCGACGACTACCAGATGATCCATGTCAGCGCTCCAGCACGGCCCGCAGGAACTGTCGGGTGCGCTCATGGACCGGTTCGGTGAACACCCGCTCAGGGTCGCCCTGCTCGAGTACCGCGCCCTTGGCCATCACGACGACCCGGTCCGATACGTCGCGGGCGAACTGCATCTCGTGGGTGACGACGACCATCGTCATGCCGTCCCGCGCCAGTTCGCGCATCACCGCGAGAACCTCCAGCCCGACTTCCGGGTCCAGCGCGGAGGTCGGCTCATCGAAGAGCATCACGCGCGGGTCCAATGCCAGCGCGCGGGCTATGGCGATGCGCTGCTGCTGGCCGCCGGAGCAACGGGCCGGGAATTGGTCCGCTTTGTCGGCGAGACCGACCCGCTCCAGGAGAGCCATCGAGCGGGCGTTCGCATCACCCCGGCTCCGGCCGAGCACACGTTCCTGGGGAAGGCTGACGTTGCGCAGCACGCTCATGTGCGGGAACAGGTTGAACGACTGAAACACCATGCCCACGTTGCGCCGAAGAGCCTGCAGGGACTTTCGGCTGATGTCCGATCCGGCATCAACTTTGGTGCCCTCCACCGTGATGCACCCACTGTCGGGAACCTCGAGCAGGTTGATGCATCGGAGAAGCGTCGACTTTCCCGCACCAGACGGGCCGATGATGGCAACGACTTCCCCCTCACGCACATCGAGTGAGACATCATCGATAACCGTGTGCTCGCCGTAGCGCTTCACAACGGCCTGCAACGAAATCGCGTTGCCTTTGCCTGGATGTGGTTCGTTCATGTCGAACTCGTTCCTCAAACTCGTCTGACGTAAGCCGAAACCGTGTCCCTCGCCGCTTCGTCACAGCTGCTCGCGTCACCGCCGCGGCGTTGTCAGGTTTCCTCAGACCAGAATCCGCCGGATGCGTCATCATCGAATAGGGGCTGAGAGCCACCGTCGGTTGAGCGAGCGCAAGAACTGTTTGCGCTGACCGCGACGGTTACGGCCTCGGAGGCCCGTGGTCCGGGATGCCGAGACATAGGCTTGATACTCGTGATCACGCTCCACGACCCGAAGAACCGCGGCTTTGCGTCCGACAACTACTCCGGCATTCACCCCGAGGTGCTCGCCGCGATCGCTTCGGCGAACGCAGGACACCAGGTCGCCTATGGGGAGGACGAGTACACCGCCCGCCTGCAAGAGGTCATGGCTGGCCACTTCGGCGAGGGCGTCGAAGCGTTCCCCGTCTTCAACGGCACCGGCGCGAATGTCGTCGGGCTGCAGTCGATGCTCCCCCGCTGGGGTGCGGTGATCGCGGCATCCACCGCGCACATCAACGTCGACGAAGGCGGGGCACCCGAGCGGGTCGCGGGCATCAAGCTCCTGACCGTCCCCACCGACGACGGCAAGCTCACCCCCGAACTCATCGACCGCGAGGCCTGGGGCTGGGGCGACGAACACCGCGCTCAACCGCTCGTGGTCTCGATCACCCAGTCCACGGAGCTCGGCACGCTGTACTCGGTCGACGAGCTGCGCGCGATCGCCGATCACACCCACTCGCTCGGCATGAAACTGCACCTCGACGGTGCGCGGATCTCCAACGCCGCAGCATCCCTCGGCGTGCCCCTGCGCGCATTCACGCGCGACATCGGCGTGGACATCCTCAGCTTCGGCGGCACGAAGAACGGCGCGATGCTCGGCGAGGCAATCGTCGTGCTCGACCCGTCCGCGTCGGCGGGGCTTACCTTCCTGCGCAAGCTGAACATGCAGCTGTCATCGAAGATGCGGTTCGTCTCGGCTCAGCTCATCGCGCTGCTCGAGGGCGACCTGTGGTTGCGCAACGCGACCCACTCCAACGCCATGGCCCGGCGTCTGCGGGCCGGGGTCGAGGCAGGGCTCGCCGACGGGTCAATCCACGGCGTCGCCTTCACTCAACCCACCCAGGCCAACGGCGTGTTCGCGACCGTGCCCGACGGTGTCGCCGACCGCCTGCGCGAGTCCTTCCGTTTCTACGACTGGGACGCCGCGAAGAACGAAGTGCGCTGGATGTGCAGCTTCGACACCACCGAAACCGACATCGACGCCTTCATCGCCGCGATCGCGCATGAAACGACGCGGATGCACTTCCGGAGGCAAACGCGCCTGGAAGACGAACGCGAGCACGAGCACGCCGACGCCCGCGACCGCCCACGCGATGATCGAACCATACACGCCGGTCTCGCTGGCGAAGCGTTCCGACGTCCATAGCCCGTCAGCGCGGGCAGACTGATCTTGTCGCGGCGGGATCGAACGCATCGAGAGTGATCCCTCAGTCCACCCCGGAGACGTCGCCGATGCGTTCAACGACTCTTACGCCTCCTGCGACGTGCGTTCGCGTGCGAGCCGGTAAGCATCACCGACGAACAAAGGAATCAGAACGGGAGGACTAACGGCACCATGACCACGCTGACGACGAGGACGACGAGCGTGAAGGGTGCACCGACCTTGAAGAAGTCGAGGAAAGAGTACCGGCCGGGTTCGACCACGAGGGTGTTCACGGGTGACGAGACGGGTGTCATGAATGCGGCGGATGCTGCCAGTGCGACGATCATCGCGAACGGATAGGGCGAGACTCCGAGCTGCGTGGCGATCCCGATCGCGATCGGCCCCATGAGCACGGCGGTTGCTGTGTTGGAGACGAAGAGGCCAATGACTGCGGTGAGCAAAAAGACACCGGCAAGCAGGATGGTCGGGCTTGCGTCGCCGAGCCCGCCGAGCAGGCCGTCGACGACGAGATCCACGCCGCCCGTGCGCTGCAGGGCGAGCGCGAACGGCAGCATCCCGACGATGAGCAGGATCGTGGGCCAGTGGATTGAACGGTAGGCACTCGGCATGTCGATGCATCGGAACAGCCCCATCAGGAGGCACGAGATGAGTGCTGCGATCACGTTGGGCACAATGCCGGTGACCATGAGCGCGACCATCACGACGACGGCGCCGATTGCGAACGGGGCTTGATTGGCGGCGGGTGCGACCTCTTTCACCTCGGCGGGGAGGTCGAGCATGATGAAGTCCTGGGGCTGTGCCTGGAGCCTGTGGATCGCATCCCACCCGCCCGCAACAAGCAGGGTGTCTCCCGTTGCGAGTCTGATTGCGGGGAATGCGTTCCCTGCCGCCTCGCGCCGATGCCGGACCCCCAGCACAACGAGATCATGCTTCTGTTGGAAGCGGATGGACCGAACGCTGAGCCCTCGCGCAAAGGAGTTGGGAGCGATCATGACTTCAGCCATGCCCACCATCCGCGAATACGAATCAAAGAAGTCTGGGGTCATCGGCAGTTCTTCGAGTCGGAGCCGACGCCGTTCCGCAGACGGCACTTCCAGGTCCACCACCACGACGTCCCCCGTGGTGAGGACGGCATCGTCCGCGGACGTGCGCACGGTTGTACGTAGCAGTCGCGTGCGCTCGAGCACCAACACACCGACCATCGCATCCACACCGAACTCGGCATCCGCCAATCGTTGCCCGATCAGCGGTGATCCTGCCGTGACGCGGTAGCGATGCGTCCGGGCGTCCACACCGTAATCGAGGATGAGGCTCCCGAAAGTCGATCGCTTGGTCCCGTCGGCGATCTGCTCCTCACCGAGTAGTCGGCGGGCGATCAGCATGTACCCGATCCCGAGCACCAGGATGACGAGCCCGAACGGGGTGGGCGCGAAGAATCCGAATCCATCCAGACCCTGTCGCTGCAGCTCGGCGTCGATCACGAGGTTCGGTGTCGTCGCTATCAGCGTGAGCATGCCGCTGATGAGCCCAGCGAAGCTGATCGGCATCAGCAGTTGGCGCGGCGAGATTCCGGTACGGGATGCCACGCTCAACGCCACCGGGATAAAGATGGCGACGACCCCGGTCGAGCTCATCACCGCCCCCAGCAGAGCGACGCACAACATGAGGAGCACGATGACGCGGGTCGCGCTCGTCCCCGCCGTCCTCGCCAACCAGTCCCCTAGCCGATACGTGACGCCGGTGCGCGAAAGGCCCTCGCCCACCACGAAGAGCGCAGCTATCAGCACGACGTTCGGGTCAGCGAAACCGGCGAGCGTCTCAGGGACGGTGAGGATGCCGGTCAGCGGAAGCGCGACGATCATGATCGTCGCCACGACGTCCATACGCGGCCGCCCGATGGCGAACATCACGATCGCTCCGACCAGGAGGATCAGCACCACTGCCAGCTCGCCGTTCAAACGCGGCCTCCTGTCGCCGATGGGTCACGTGAAGCGTATCGAGTGCCATGACAACTTCAAGGAAGGCGGTAGTGTCCCGCTCCCACGTTGCGCCGTCGGGAGCCGGTCGGTTTCGATGTCCTTGACCGCGATGACCGGTAGATCGCAGCATTGGAAGCGGAGGTCGAGTCGCGCTTCGGCCGACACCCGGCTATGTGCCGAGCTGGAGCTGCTGAAACGACGGCGGGACTGCACCGGCACGTCCCACGACGAAGGCAGCGGCGCGCGAGGCCATGGCCCCGACATCGAGAAGGGTGCCGGGGCCAAGGTTCGCGAGTCCAAGTCGAGCCGCATCGTTGAGGATCAGCGCTCCGAGAAGCGCTGACATATAGGCATCGCCGGCACCGATTGTGTCCACGACCTGGACCCGTGGAGAGGGGACCTCGACCCTGTGCTGATGCGTGGAGACGATTGACCCCAAGGCACCCCTCGTCAACGCGACGAGCTCGGGACCGAGTGCGAGCAGGGATGAGATGACGTCACTCATCTCGACCCCGGGATAAAGCCAGGAGGCGTCCTCGTCGCTGAGTTTGATGACATCCACGCGTTGGCTGATGTACTCCACGCGTGCTCGTGCCGCGGAAGGTGACCCGACGAGGGCCGGTCGGATGTTGGGGTCGAAGGAGCGCAGACGTGCGCGTCGCTCCTGAAGAAACTGGTCGACGACATCGCGTCCGGGAGCGACGAAGGCACCAATCGACCCGATGTGCAGCGCGTCCAATGGGTCATCGATGCACACGTTGTTTATCGGTCGTGGATCCCAGTCGAGCGCGAACTCGTAGGTCGCCGAACCAGCATCATCCAGGGTTGCGAGTGCGGTCGACGTCGCCCCGATACGTTCTCCGACGAAGGTCACGTCGGCTCCGTCGAGCGCGCTCATCAGCAGGTCACCATCGGAGTCGGCGCCCACACATGTGAGCAGCGCCGTCGGGACGCCGAGCCGCGCCAGACCGATGGCCACGTTGAGTGGACCGCCACCCGGAGTCCGACGAAACGGTTGTCCGGGCGCGTCGACGATGTCGATGAGTGACTCACCGATGACGAGCGCGCTCACAGGACCGACATCTCCCGAATGGCAAGCCCACGGAATGTGGCTTGACCTTCGTTGGCATAGAGACGGATGCGGTCATCGCCCTCAAGGGGGAACACACGGTGGGAGTGCACGACCCGACCGTCCCCGACAAAGAGTTCCACGCTTGTGCGGTCGACGAGGATGCGAACAGTGAGCCGGCCGGAGGAAGGGTCGATCGGCGTCTGCGACTCTCCACCCGTGGGGTTGATGGTGGGACGCCGGTTGACATAGACGAATGGCCCGCGCAGGAATGCGCCGACGGCTACGTGACGTCCGCCGCCGGGAGCGCGGCACACTTCGACGCCGACATTGGCCGGTGCCGCCGCGGGGTCCCACGTCATTTCGCACGTCAGGTCGTACGCGAGCGATCGGACGTCGAGATCCCGGGTCCCGTTCACGACGACATCGCCGAGTTGATGCGTCTTCTTTGCGTGCTTTTCGAGCGCCGCGGTGGGCGTCGACGCGAGGTAGTACCCGTCGTTCCCTCGCATGAGGCGGATGTCGCGCACGATCATGTCGTCGCCGTTGTACCCATCGGTGGCGAGTGTGGGGGTGTTGTGAGGGTAGTCCCAGAAGTTGGCCCAACCGATCACGCGGCGCAGAGCCGAATCTTCGGCCCCTGACGCATCATGATTCGGGTAGGTCACGGCGCCATAGAAGTCGAACCCGTAGTCCAACCATTGCGGTTCGCCGTGATCGGGAGCAAATGATGCGCCATCGAATGCCCCGGTCCAGTATGCGTAGGTTGCGGGAAGCCCCCGCCCCTTGCCGTTGGCGCTGATCCCCAGCACCCAGTGCGAGGTGCCGTCGTTCGCGGTCATGCGGAAGATGTCGGGGCACTCAAGAACGCCGAGATCGGCGCGTCGAAACTCGCCGACACGCTTCCACGAGCGCAGGTTGACCGAGGTGTAGAACCCGATCGTCTGCCCTTCCGCGTTCGCCATGAACCAGCGCCCGCGGTCGGCGTCCCAGATCACTTTCGGATCGCGGAAGTCAGCTACCCCCGGGTTCGGCAGCACCGGCGAATCCCCACCTGGACGGAATGACCGTCCGCGGTCGGTTGAGTACCACAGATACTGCGCTTGCTTCCCTGCAGGCGCCTGCGTCACGAGCGCGATGACGGCGCCCTTGCCGTACCCGGCGGTGTCGTGTTCGTCGACGACGAGGCATCCCGACCAGCAGTCGCCGTTCCCGTCGCTGAACTTCGGGATCGCGACGCCACGGTCGCGGAACGAGACGTGGTCACGGGTCGTTGCCCGGCGCCAGGCAGTGCCTCCGCCGCCGTCGATGTAGTCGGCGTTGTACAGGTAGTAGTAGTGGTACTCGCCATCGAGGTAGATCGGGCGCTGCGGATCGTTCTTCCAGTTGTCGGGAACGCTGAAGTGATAGGCAGGTCGCATGCGCATGCGTCCTTTCGAGGTGGAGCCGGTCGCGGCGGCACCGGGGCTTGCCGCCGCGGGTGCGCCGGCAGCTACGAGCGTGCCCGAGAGAGCTACCGCGCCAGCTCCGGTGAAGAGCGCTCGACGCGAGACGCTGAATGAATCTTCCATGTTTCGCCTTCTCTTGCGTGCAGCGTGACCGCTGCCGGTGGGGGTGGTCAATTGCGGGTGGATGCGACGCGCCAGGCGCGGATTGAACCCTGTGCATCATTCAGGGTGACCGCGATGCGATTCGCATCGGGGCGCGTGGGGTAGACCCGGGCGGCGAGTGGGACGCCGTTCGCGAAAGCCTCCAGCGCGGAGTGATCCACGAGAACGCGTAGTCGCACAGTGTCGCCGTCGAGCGGTATACGCCCCGACAGCGCCCGCGCGTCAGTGGTCTCATCGAGGCTGGATCGAGATCGGTCGAGCGAGAACTCCGCCTCGCCGCCGACCCGGCGCAGGCGGTAGACGGTCTGCTCCTGACCGTCGGGTGCGGCGCGCACCGTGAGTTCGACGGAGCCGCCGGGAGCCAGGATCACGACAAGCTCAAGATCGAGTTGATCGCCATCGAGTGCGCCGAGTTTCGGCGAGGATGCGTCGCCGTCGAAAAGTAGCTCGGTACGCAGAGCGTCGACCTCTGGTGCCGGCGCCAGGTGCAGCGCACCGTCCGCGCCAGCGGAGACCACGCGCGGTAGCGACATCACCCCGGACCATCCGGCGGCGACGGCTGCGGCATCCGTTCGTCCCTCCTGCATCCAGCCGAACATGAGGCGCCTACCGGCCGCGTCCTGCATGGATTGCGGCGCATAAAAGAAGCGACCGCCCAGGTCGAGGCGATGCAGCGCCCTGGGTTCGAATTGATCGCCCCGGTAGTCGCCGGTCCAGTAAAGCGGGTGGTGCGTAACACCGTCGTCCCATGCGGAGAAGACCAGGACGTCCGTCGCGTTCTCCTCCGAGTCGACGCGGAACAGTTCGACGCATTCCCACATCGTCCCGGTCCAATCCGGAGCCGTGCGTGCCTGAGCGTCCGCGTCACCGACCAGGAGTGGCCCGACGTACTGCCACGAACGCAGGTCGTCGGACTCATAGAGCAGCGCAGTCCCACCTACACCGCGAATGCCGGCGCCGATGATCTGGCGCCACCGTCCGGGCGCTCCGTTGTACTCCGGCTCGCGCCACACGCAATGGTCGCGGAAGGCGACGATGTCGAGGTCGCTGGGTGGAGCGGGAATGACCGGGTTCGCGGCAGCCGTCGTCCACTCCACCAGGTCAGCCGAACCTGTGGCCACACAGGGCAGCTCGATGCCGTCGCTGCGGCCCGAGTACACCAGAGTCGGGACGCCGCCGTCGTCTACCAGCACACCCGACCAGCAGCCATCGGCGTCGGGCCCGTTGCCGGGCGTGAGTGCGATCGGAAGGTGCTCCCAATGCATAAGGTCGGTGCTGCGGGCATGCCCCCAGTGGATCCGGTCGTGGATCGCGGCGTACGGGTTGTACTGGTAGAAAAGGTGGTACCAGCCGTCCCGTTGCGTGAGTCCGTTGGGGTCGTTCAACCACCCTGCCGGTGCAACGAAATGGAATGCCGGGCGGTGCGGGTCACCCGCAGCACGGGCCGCGAGATCAGTGGCTACCACGTCGGGGGCCGCGGTGTGGTTGGTCATGCGGTGTCGTTCTCCAAGTCGTCTGCGGCTTCCAGTGCGGTTCCGGGTGCGTCCGAGGGCGGTGCGTACAGCCCGCACCTCACCCAGTGCTGCGGCTTCTCACTCAATCGATGGAACACCGGCTTTTCAGCCGAGCAGGGTTCCGCTGTCTGCCCAGACCATCGGCATTCGGTCGGTTGCAAGACCTCCCGACGGAGATTCGCTCGCTCGACGGCATCGAACGGATCGGTGCGTTTCGGATCGGGCACCGCAGAGATGAGAAGTTGCGTGTACGGGTGGGCGGGGTGTGCGAGCAGCTCCATCGCATCGCCACCCTCGACGAACTCCCCGGCGAACATGACGACGATGCGATCGGCCAGGTAGCGTGCCGACGCGAGGTCATGCGTGATGTAAAGCATGGAGATGCCCTGCTCTTCGCAGAGGCTGCGCATGAGGTTGAGCACACCGATACGCACGGACACATCGAGCATCGACGTCGGCTCGTCCGCGAGCAACAATCGAGGGTTGACCGCCAAGGCGCGTGCGATCGCGATGCGCTGCCGCTGACCCCCCGAGAGCTCGTGCGGGTATCGATCGAGCATCTCTTCGGGCAGCCCGACTTTCGCCATGAGGCGACGCTTGGCCTGCTCGATCGCGGCGCGGCCGGACGCGGCACCGTGGATGCGCAGTGGCCGCTCGAGGAAGTGGCCGATGCGATGGACCGGATTCAGCGAGCCGAAGGGATCCTGGAAGATCATCTGCACCGCCGAGCGGTACTCGCGCGTCGCTCTCCGCTTCGACGTGGCCATGATGTCTTCGCCCTCGAACAGGAAGGTCCCCGCGGAAGGCTGCTCCAGGCGGGCGATGCATCGTGCGAGCGTGGACTTTCCGCTGCCCGACTCACCGACGAGCGCCACGATCTCGCCATGAGCAATATCGAGGTCGACCCCGCCGAGGGCGCGTACCTGCGTGCGCGAGAACGCGCCGCCGACCGTGAAAGTCTTTTGAAGTCCTCGCGCGGACAGCACGGGGGTTTCTGTGATGGTCATGCGATGGCCTCCGTAATCAGGTCAGCGTCAGTGCTGGGGGCGACCCAATGGGACGGCGTCACCGCTTCGAGGTTGGGAATGTCGCGGAATCGCACGCCCTCACCCAGGCCCTGAAGCCGTGTTCGTGGGCCCGTCATCGGGGGAAACGCGCTCATGAGGGCACGGGTGTAGGGATGCTTCGGGCCGTCGAAGATCTCTTTCGCGGGCGCGGTCTCAACAAAGCGACCGGCGTACATGATCGCCATGCGGTCAGACAGTTCGACCATCAGAGAGATGTCGTGCGTGATGAAGAGGATCGCGAATCCCAACTCTTGTTGCAGCTCCTTGATCTGCGCCATGATCTCCTGCTGCACGACCACGTCGAGCGCGGTTGTGGGCTCGTCCATGATCAACAGAGGTGGCCGTAGCGCCGTTGCCATTGCAATGACGACACGTTGCCGCATTCCTCCCGACAACTGATGCGGGTAGGAACGGAGGCGGTCACGCGGAATGCCGACGAGATCGAGAAGCTCGCCAGCTCGAACTAGCGCCGCCTTCTTCGACACCCCTTCGTGGGTGGTGAAGATGTCGGCGATCTGTTCACCGATCGTCAGCACGGGGTTCAGTGAGTTCATCGCGCTCTGGAAGACCATCGCGACCTGACGCCAGCGGAATGCCCGCAGTTCAGTGGCGCTCAGTGCCAGCACGTCGGTACCGGCAAACCGGATGAATCCTCCCGAGATGACGGCGGGGTCACGCAACAGGCGGAGGATGGCGTTGGCGATAGTGGACTTGCCGCATCCGGACTCACCGGCCAACCCGAACACTTCGCGTTCTGCGATCGAGAAGCTGACGCGGTCGACCGCCCGGATCGTGCGCGCCTCGGTGACGTATTCAACGCTGAGATCTTCGATCTCTAGCAATGGGGTGCTCATCGGCTCTGCTCCTTCTGCGAATCTCCGGACAGCGCTGTGCTGCTGTCTTGGGGGCGCGCGACGCGCGTGGGCTCATCAGGGGTGGTTCGGCGACGGGGTCGGCGTAGGCGCGGGTTCGTCGTCTCGTCAACGCCGTAGTTGACCAGGGCGAGCGCGAATGCGACGAGCGCGATGCAGACTCCGGGAGGGACGAACGCCCACCATGCGCCAGTCAGCAGGGCGCCGTCGTTGCTTGCCCAGTAAAGGTTGGTGCCCCAACTGACGGTGCTGATATCACCAAGACCCAAGAACTCCAGGGCAGCTTGTGCACCGATTCCGAAGATGACGCAGGCGAGGAAGGTGCTCATGACGATGGATGCCATGTTCGGCAGCATCTCCTTGAACATGATGCGCAGGCCGCTCTCACCCGTCACCTGGGAGGCTGCGACGAAGTCCTTGCCCCTGATCGACATCGCCTGCGAGCGGAGAACGCGGGCCGACCCTGCCCACCCGGTGATGACGAGAACCAGGATGACAGTACCGAGGCCCTGCGGCAGGAACGCTGCGAGGATCACCAGGAGCGGCAGGCCAGGCAACAGCAGGAACACGTTGGTGACGAGCGACAAGAGGTTGTCGACCCACCGTCCGAGGTATGCCGATGCGAGGCCGACGAAAAGCCCGACCAGCGTCGCAAGAATCCCGACGGAGAAGCCGACGAAGAGCGACGAGCGCGAGCCCCAGATGTTGAGCGCCAGGACATCCTGCCCTTTTGCGGTGGTGCCGAGCCAATGCTCGGGCGATGGCGGCTGGGAGCCCATGCCGGTGATGAGGGTGGGGTCTCCGGGTGAAATGACGGGGGCAAAGATCGCGATGATCGCGAAGATGACGAGAATGGCGATCCCGGCAACCGACTTGGAGTTGCTGACCAAGCCACGCAAGAGTCCGCCACCACCACCACGCCTACGGCGCGGAGACGATACGGGCCGCAGCCCGCCGTCGGGGGCAGGTCCTGTGCCGAGATCGAGCTCGGCCATCGCCTGGGGGTTTTGTGCGAGTGACATCACGCGCTCCGTTCAGCTCACGCGTACGCGCGGGTCGAGCCGCACGTACACGATGTCCACGAGGAAGTTGGCGATCAGCACGAAGGTGGTGATCGTGAGGAAGAGCCCCTGCATGAGGGGATAGTCGAGGTTCTGCACCGCGGAGAGCAGCGTGTAGCCGATCCCCGGGTAGGCGAAGACGACCTCGGTGAGGAGCGCGCCTCCGACGAGGAAGCCGAGCGACATGCCGAACGCGGTGACGGATGGCAGCAACGCATTCCGCGCCGCGTAGTTGGTGATCACGCGGTTGGGTCGAAGGCCTTTTGCCTCAGCCATCACGATGTAGTCTTCGGCGTTCGTGGCGATCATTGTGTTGCGCATCCCCAGCATCCACCCGCCGATCGAAACGAGCACGATCGACGTCGCGGGCAAGACGAGGTGGTATGCGACGTCGCCGATGAACGCGAGAGACAGCTCGGGAGTCGTGCCCACCCCGTAGGCATGCCGGACCGGGAACCAGCCCAAGGTGACACCGAATACGTAGAGCAACCCCATGGCGAGCCAGAAGTAGGGGAACGATCCGATGAAGATGAGAAATGGTGGGACATAGGAATCGAGGATCCCGCCTCGGCGCCAGGCCGCGAGGATACCGAGGACGTTGCCGAGGATGACCGCGATGATCAATGAGACGAAACCCAGGAGAAGCGTCCACCCGATCACGGCACCAATGACATCGATGACCGGCGTGGGGAACCTCGAAATGGAGAACCCGAGATTGCCGGTGAACAGTTGTCCGAGGTACCGCAGGTACTGCTCCCAGAGCGGGGCGTCGCTGAGTCCGAAGGACTCTCTCAGGGCCTCGATCTGGTCGGGGCGAAGCTGTCCCTGGAGGCGCGCGACCATGCGCGACACCGGGTCTCCCGGCATGAAGCGGGGAAGAAAGAAGTTGAGGGTAATCGATACCCAGAACGCGACGAGATAGAACCCGAAGCGTCGCAGCATGTATCCCATGGTGTGACTCCTGGTTCGTCCTGCTGCGCCGCGTCCGCGACGCAGCAGGACGATCCGTTTCTCAGTCGGCGGCGACTGGCTCGAGGGTGGTGAGGACGAGAACCGTCGTTCGCGAACGTGTTGACAGCGTTGCGTACGGGTTCTCCTCAGTGGGCCAGCCCGTGAATCGCTCGTTGCTTGCCGCGCCCCACTCGGGTCCAGGGAACAGCGGAGCAACCGGAGCTTCTTCGGCGAAGAGTGCTTGCAGTTGGTTCGCTGCGTCGTGCTGCGCGGCTTCGTCGGGCGCGGCGGCGAACTGCGTGAGCAGTGCGTCAGCTTCAGGACTGCCGAACCGGTGGTAATTGTCGAAGGTCTGCTCGCCGACAGGCTTCACCGTCTCGGTCGACATCACGCCGCGGTAGAACTGGAACGGCGTCGGCGCGTTGGCGCTCCAGACAATTCCGGAGTCGAACGTGCCGTTCTCGTACGCGGCCACCACGTCGCCCCAGTCCTTCGCGGCGACGGTCACCGTCACGCCCAGCTCGGCGAGATTCTGCGAGATCACGTTGCCGACCGACACCCAGTCACTCGAGGTCGACCCGACCGAGAAGTCGAACGCGAACGGCGTGCCGTCGGGAAGCACCCGCTTGCCGTCTGCGCCGAGGGTGATGCCCGCGTCATCGAGCAGTTCCCCCGCGCCCTCGAGGTCACGGTCCGTCCAGGTGCACGACTCGACGACCGTGTTGTCGCGCCAGGTGTCATAGGAGCCGCTCAGACCCGTGCAGTCGGCGGCGGAGGTGTAGCCCTGCATCCCGATCTCGGTGACCTGCTCGCGATCAACCGCCATCGAAAGCGCCTTACGCACATCCGCGTCATCGAACGGCGCCTTGGTGGTGTTGAACTGCCAGTTGATCATCGAACCCGTGGGCGGGAACCAGAAGAAGCGGTTGTCGGGGTCCTTCGCGACGTAGGCCTCTTCGATGTTGGGGATGAACTGCGGTGCCCAGTCGACGTCGCCATTGGCTGCGGCGAGGTTCGCACCGTCGTTACCCGCGAATGCGAGCATGCGGATGCCCTCGATCTGCTGCCTCTCGGGTTGCCAGTACTCGGGATTCTTCCCCAGGTCGAAGGACTGGGCCTGGAAACTGGTGACCTCGGTGTAGGGCCCGGTACCGACCGGCTCCTCGTTGGCGAATTTCGTGGTGTCCTCGACCTCGCTCCAGATGTGGGCGGGCGCGATGATCTGCTGCCCGATATCGAGGAGGGCGGGCGAGAAAGGCTGGCTGAAGTCGAACTGCACCGTGAGCGGGTCGATCGCGGTGACGGTCTCGATGTAGTCGAAGCCGCCACGGATCTCGCGCTGCAGATCGAACGAGAGCACGACATCGTCGGCAGTGAGTGCCTCACCGTCCGACCACTTCACACCTTTACGAAGCTGGTAGGTGATGCCCATGCTGTCGGGGGCGACCTCCCACTCCGTCGCCAGCCACGGAGTCGTGGAGCCGTCCGCCGGGTTGTAGACCAGCATCGATTCGTAGATCGCCTGCTGCGTCATCGGGAACTCGGGGTTCGAGAACGGGTTGAAATTGCGGTCGAAGGTTCCCATGTCTTCCCGCGGAATGGTGAGCAACTGACTGCCGTCGAGCGAGTCAGCGGAAGTGCTCGCACCGCCGCTGCAGCCCGAGAGCGCGAGCGCCGCCGTCGCCGCGAATGCGGCGGCGATGAGCACCGCCTTCTTGTGAACTGTCATGATGAGGGTGTTCCTTTCTTCTTCGTTGAAGCCGAAGGGGCTGCGCGCCGGCAAGGATGTCCAGTCACACCGACGCGCGTTCGAGGAGCGGGCAGTCGACCGTCACGGTTTCCGTGGCGGTCGACTGACCCGTGATGATGGCGGCGAGGAGATCCACGCCTTTCGCGCCCATCGTTTCGAAGGGCAGCGCCACCGTCGTCAGACCGGGTCTCAGGTAGGCCGCGATGAGCTCCTGATTGTCGAATCCGATAACGGCAACGTCGTGGGGGATGCGCAGTCCGCGCTCCTTGATTGCGTCGTACGCGCCCATCGCCATACGGTCGTTGGCGCAGAAGAGCGCGGTGGGCGGTTCGGCGAGGTCGAGAAGAGCGGATGCTGCGGCGTACCCGCCGTCAGCGGTTGCGTGTCCGTAGATCTCGAGATTTTCGTCGTTTGCGATTCCCGCCTCGCGCAATGTCTCGTGGAAGCCGATACGTCGACCCACTGCGGCCGGCATGTCGGGGTCGAGGTTGACGAAACCGATGCGACGGTGTCCCGCCGCGAGGAGGCGCTCCGTAGCTCGGCGCCCACCGGCGCGCTCGTCGGGGACCACTGCGGGAAAGCGACCCTCGCGGTCGAAGCAGTTCACAAGGACTGTCGGCACCTCTCGGGCGATCTCGGGAAGTGTCACCGCTCGGTGCCACGTCGCCGCGTAAAGGAGACCCTCGACCCGCTGCTCAAGGAGGCGTTCGATAACTGCGGTTTCGGCGGCAGGGTCGGATTCTGTCGACGCAATCAGCAGGTACTTCTCATCGACGTGCGCGCGGTCTTGTGCACCCTTGATGATGTCCACCGCGAACGGCGCCGTCACGATCTCCGTGACGAGTCCGTACCAGTCGCTTCGCTGATTCGCCAGAGCCCGCGCGCCCGCGTTCGGCCGGTATCCGAGTTCCGCCGCGACGGCCAAGACCCGGGCCCGCGTCTCGTCGGCCAGCGCCACGGAATCCCGGCCGTTCAGGACCAGCGAGACCGCCGTGCGAGAGACACCGGCGTGACGGGCGACGTCTTTCATCGTGACGGGGCGGGGAGTCGTCTTCGACATTGAGGGGGCTTCCGTGTGAGCTGAGGAAAATACATACTAACGCGGGTTAGTAGCAATGAAGACGACACTAACCCGCGTTAGCGGGACGTGTCAAGCACAAGTTTTGGCAGACCGACCAAACACAAGAGCTGTCGCTTGCCCATTCAGTCGGCGAATCCGGCTCACGCCAATCGGTCGGTCGCCGAGGTTGCTCGCGCAAGTGGATTCACAGAGGCTGCTCACTTCAGTCGCGCATTCCGCGCGCCCTACGGCGTGCCACCGTCCGCGGTGCGCGGCGCGACCCGCTGAGGCGCGAAGTCACCCTGACGATCACGACAGATCGACCTCGCGGGCGCGCGCACGTTCGGGCGCTGTGAAGTCGCCACGCAAACGAGAAACCTTCGATCCTACCCCACGGGAGGCGCAATCGACAGGGGTCCGGAATGGGCGAGACACCGGTGCTAGCTTCGGGTTGACGGCACCAGGACCCCGCGCCCAGTCATCGAGACGGGCGGAACCATGATTGCGAATGTGCCGGGCGTTCACCGCACACGTGCTCTTGAGGGCGTTGCGCCGTGAGGTTCTCGCGTCTTTCCACTGCCATCCGTCAGAGCCTGTGGTTCATACCGGTAATGTGCGTCATCTTCGGCGCCATGCTCTCGTTCGGGACGATCGCGATCGACGGATTCTTCGACAATGGGCTTCTACCGGAGTCACTGGTGGGCGGTCCCGATGCGGCGATAGCCATCCTGTCTGTCATCGCGGGGTCGATGATCAGTCTCACTGCCCTTGTGCTCACCATCACGATGGTCGTGGTGCAGCTCGCCATGGGTCAGTTCTCACCCCGGATCGTGCAGCGAATCCTGCGCGACAAACCCAGTCAACTCGCCATCGGGCTGTTCGTCGCCACATTCGTCCACGCCATCCTCGCCCTCCGCGAGGTGACACTGGCCGGGGATGGGGAAGAGGGCACCGTTCCGGGCCTCGCGGTTGTCACTGCCTTCATCCTCGTCGTCATCAGCATCGCTGTGCTCGTCATGTACGTGCACCACCTCGGCCAGGCGCTTCGAGTGTCGGCTCTCATCGAGTTGGTGGGCGACGACACGCGAAAACTGATGGACAAGGTCTTTCCCGACAAGGGAGATGGCGCCACTCCGGATCACGGTTCGAACCCGACGATCACGTCGGAGAAGTCCGGAGTCGTCACGATGATCGGCCACCGGCATCTCGTCGAGGAGGCGCGGCGCGGCGGCTGCGCGGTGGAGTTGGTTCCCGAGCTCGGCGAGTTCATCCCGGCCGGCGCGCCCTTGATGATCGTGCACGGCGACGCATCCCGGCTCGACCAGCAGCATCTCAGAGATGGAATCGTGCTCAAGTTCGAGCCGGAACTCGAGCAGGACGTCGCCTATGGGCTGCGCCTGCTCGTCGACATCGCCGAGCGATCCCTCTCTGACTCGCCGTTCCAGGATCCGACCACCGCGGTACAGGCGATCGACCGGTTGCACGATTGCCTGCGACAGCTGGCGCGACGCCCATTCCCCGACGGACGCTACTACGACGACGAGGGTGACCTGCGGCTGATCGTCCCGACGATGAACTGGGAAGGCCTCGTGCACCTCGCGTTCGACGAGATTCGCATGGCCGGCGCGGGATCGCCCCAGGTCACGCGCCGGATGCGTGAGGCGCTCTTGGACCTGAGCAGGATCGCATTGCCCGAACGCCGGGCGATCCTCGACGCGCAACTCGCCCAACTGACTGACGCAACGAGCGCGGCCATGGACGACAAGCGCGATGCGGAGTTCGCGATGCGTGTCGACGGCGGGGACCGCACGCGGCGCTGACGGCTTCGCACCGCCCTACCGTGGGGCAGAATCTCACGGTAGATCCGGCGACCGAACCATTCATCTATCAGGACTTCACTTCGAGCGTTGCAACTCACGAGCGGCAGGCACCGGGCGCGCTAAACGACCCTCGCACCGACCACCGCAATTGCCATGAGGAGCGTCGACGCTCCCATCGCCGCGTGCTGAACGCGAACCGACAGCGCGGCGCTAGCTGCGCACGCCACGAATGAGCCGAATGCGTGTCCGATCGCGACGAGGAGCACCACTGCGAGCAACACACCCAGGGGCGCGCCATGTCCGGCGTGGCCACTTTCGGACGCAGATCCAACGTGCATAAGTGGCAACAGTGCCGCAGTGGCGACAAGGCCGAGCGGGTCCTGCGCGGTGATCCATACTCCCCGGCGAGCGGCGGCGGACGCGCGCCTGCGTCGCACGGATTGCGCTGCCGCCAACCCCATGGCGGTGGCGAGCAGCGCAGGTATCCATACGACGATGCTCAACCGACTCGTGAATGCGACGTCGACCATTCCCGCCAACATGAGGAAAGCGGCCACGAGACTGAGCGAGGATGCCCGGCTCCGCCAACCTGAGTGCACACACACCGCCACGACCGTGAATCCGATCGCAACAAGGTGCAGGGCAGCGTGGGTATCCATGGTCGATTCGCAGTGAGCGGTGGTGCCTATGCCACGACGGGGATGGATGCGGTCACAGCTTCGAGGCCCGAGAGTCGTGCCGGAGAAAGCTGTTTGGCGACTTCTTCTTCTGACATGAGGCCTGCTTCGACGACGAGGTCGGCGACGTTGCGGCCGGTGAGGAGCGCGGTCTTGGCGAGGGCTGCGGCGGCGGCGTAGCCGATGAACGGGGTGAGGGCGGTGATCACGCCGACGGATGCTCCGACCATCGCGCCGAGGCGCTCGGTGTTGGCCGTGATGCCGTCGACGCAGTTCACGCGGAGCGTCCACATCGCCCGGCGCATCCAGGTGATGGACTGGAAGATCGAGTGGGCGATCACCGGCTCGAACGCGTTCAGCTGCAGCTGACCGGCCTCCACCGCCATCGTCACGGTCATGTCGGCGCCGACGACGGCGAACGCGACCTGGTTGACGACCTCGGGGATGACCGGGTTCACCTTCCCGGGCATGATGCTCGAGCCTGCCTGGCGTGCCGGCAGGTTGATCTCACCGAAACCAGCCTGGGGACCACTGGAGAGCAAGCGCAGGTCGTTGCAGATCTTCGACATCTTGATCGCATTGCGCTTGAGCGTCGACGAGAACGACATGAACGCACCGGTGTCGCTGGTCGACTCCACCAGGTCGGTCGCGGTATCCAGGTCGAGCCCGCTGATCTCGCGCAGGTGGTGCAGCACACGCCTGCCGTACTCGGCGTGCGTCGTGATTCCGGTGCCGATCGCCGTGGCGCCCATGTTGATCTCGCACAGCAGGTACGCGTTCTCTTTGAGTCGGCTGTGGTCTTCGCCGAGAGTCGTTGCGAACCCGTGGAACTCCTGCCCCAGCGTCATCGGCACAGCATCCTGCAACTGCGTCCGCCCGACCTTGAGAATGTCGTGGAACTCGACCGCCTTCGCCAGGAACGACCGGCGCAACAGATCCAGCTCCTCCAGCAGACTCCGCAGGTCAAGCCCCAACCCCACCTTGATCGCCGTCGGGTACACGTCGTTCGTGGACTGGCTGCGGTTGGTGTGATCGATCGGCGACAGGAACCCGTAGTCACCCTTCTCACGACCGGCGAGTTCGAGCGCGACGTTGGTGATGACCTCGTTCGCGTTCATGTTCGTCGACGTCCCGGCACCACCCTGGATCACACCCACCACGAACTGGTCGTGATACTCACCATCGATGATCAGCTGCGCGGCCCGATCGATCAGATCAGCCTTCTCAGGATCGAGCACACCGATCTCACGATTCGCGCGAGCCGACGCCTGCTTCACCATCGCCAGCGCCACCACGAGATCCTTGTAAACCGAAATCGGACGCTTCGAGATCGGAAAGTTCTCCAGCGCACGCGCGGTATGGATGCCCCAATACGCGTCCGCGGGAATCTCAAGGGATCCCAACGAATCAGTCTCAGTACGAGTGGCGGGAGTGATGTCAACAGTCGTCAGTGAGTACTCGACGGTCAGCCGTGCTGGAACCATGTCGTCTTCCAGTCGGTGTAGTTGTCCCAGGCGTGCCGTGAGAGGTCGCGACCGAACCCCGACTGACCGAAGCCGCCGAAGGGCGTGGTCAGGCCGAGCGCGTCGACCGTATTGACTGACACTGTTCCGGCGACGAGCCGGTCAGCAACCCGGTGCGCACGGGCGAAGTCTGACGTCCACAGCGAGGCGGCGAGCCCGAACTCGGTGGCATTGGCGAGGCTCACGGCCTCGTCTTCCGTGTCGAAGGCGAGGACGGCGACGAGAGGGCCGAAGATCTCCACGCGGTGCAGCTCGTGGTCGGCATCAAGCCCCGTCACGATCGCGGGGCGGAGGTAGGCATCCGAACCAGTGATCGTCACGCGGTCGCCACCGCTGACGAGGGTGCCGTCACTCGTCGCCCGTTCGATCGCACCGCCGACCGCGTCTGCGTGCGTGCGACTGATCAGGCTGCCGTTACCGGGCGCCCCGGCAAGCGGATCACTCGGCTCATATTCAAGGGATGCTGCGGCCAGCAGAGCGACGAACTCGTCGTGCACCTCACGCTGGATCAGGATGCGGGAGTTGGCCGAGCAGACCTGACCCTGGTTGTAGAAGGCTCCGAATGCCGCCTTTGCCGCCGCGGCGGCGAGATCGGCATCAGCGAAAATCACGTTCGCGCTCTTACCCCCGGCTTCGAGAGCGAGCCGTTTCATGTTCGAGTTGCCGGCATCCACCATCAACTGCTTCGCCACAGCGGTCGACCCCGTGAAGGCCAGTACATCGATGCCCGGATGCCGCGCCATGCGGCTTCCCGCGGTCGAGCCTTGACCCGGCACGACGTTGAGAACCCCGGCTGGCAGCCCCGCCTCGAGAGCGAGGTCGGCAACGCGCAGCGCTGTCAGAGAGGTCTCGGTCGCGGGCTTCAGCACGACGCTGTTGCCCGCGACCAGCGCAGGTGCGAGCTTCCACGCGGCGATCTCGAGCGGGTAGTTCCAAGGAACGATCGCGCCCACCACGCCCAGCGGCACCCGGCGTACGAGTGCGGTAGAACCGGGCGGGGTCGCAGGAATCTCATCGAACCGTTTGTCGGCTAGTTCGCCGTACCAACGGAATGTCTCGGCTGCCCCAGGGACGTCCACGGTCAGTGTCTGCGCGATCGGCTTGCCCGAGTCGAGTGTCTCGAGAAGCGCGAGCTCGTCGAGGTGGTCCATCATCAGGTCCGCGAGGCGGATGAGCACCTTGCCGCGCTCGGCCGCGCCGATGCGGCTCCAGATACCGGCGTCGAAGGTGCGCCGGGCATGGTCGACCGCCACGTCGATGTCACGCGCAGTTCCGGCGGCCAGGTCTGCCAGGTGCGCGAGTGATCCCGGGCTGATGGCCGTGATGACGCCGCCGTCCGCGGCATCCACCCGGCGTCCGTCTATGACCGCGCGGCCGTCGATGCTCAGTTCGCGGCTGCGGGCCGCCCAGTCGATGGGGTTCATGACTTGTTCTCCTGCGGGTTTGAGGTGAAGACGTCGATCGCGGTCCAGGCCATAAGGACGGCGGCATCCAGCAATGCACGTTCGGCGACCGGGCCGACGCACGCCGCCGCGAACTCTTTCTGATGGTTCGAGAACGGCAGCGAATCCACACCGATGTAGGGATGGATCGCGGGCACGATCTGCGACACGTTGCCCATGTCCGTCGATGCGCGGTTCATGCGCGCGGCGACGCCGGCTTCGGCGAAGACGCGCCCGCGATCGATGGCGTTCGTCTTGTACGCGGCGAGCGCACGCTCGTCGGTGCGGAACTCGGCGTAGGGCTTGCTCTCGGGAGTGATGGTCAGGGTCGCTCCGGACGCGAGCGCACCTGCCTCGAAGCAGCGCCACACGCGTTCTTCGAGCTCGGCGAGTTCGGTCAAGGAGTTCGCCCTCGTGTACCAGCGGCCCTCGGTGTGCTCGGGAATGGCGTTCGGCGCGAAACCGCCCACCGTTTGGATGCCATGCACTCGCGTGTCGGCGGGAAGCTGCTGACGCAGAAGTCCGATCGCAAGTTGGGCAATCAAAAAGGCGTCGTTCGCGTTGACACCCTGATCGGGGTAGGCAGCCGCGTGCGCGGAGATTCCGTCGTATGCGACGTGGCTGTGCGACACCGCGAAGGGGCGGGCTTCGGCGACATCGACGGGAGCCGGGTGCACCATCATGGCGAGATCCAGATCGCGGAACGCTCCGGCATCCATCATCTCGATCTTTCCGCCTCCCCCTTCTTCTGCGGGTGTTCCATAGACGCGGACCGTGATTCCGAGGTCGTCGGCGACACGGGCGAGCGCCAGACCGGCGCCGACCGCGCTGGAGGCGATGAGGTTGTGACCGCACGCGTGACCGAGGCCCGGCAGCGCGTCGTACTCCGCCATGATCCCGATCGTGACCGGACCACTGCCGGCTTCAGCGAGCAACGCGGTCTCATAGCCGAGGTAGGCGGGTGTGACCTGAAAGCCCGCATCGCTCAACGCGTCACCGACCCAGCCCGCCGCGCGGTGCTCCTCCCACGCCGTCTCGGGGTGGGAGTGGAGTGTTTCGGACAGACCGATGAGGCCAGCGGATGCCGCGGCCACCGCGTCGTCTGCGGCATGCTTCATCGTGCTCGAGGCCCGCTCACTCATCGCCGGGCACCCCATAGGAAGGCGCGGCGGTGGGGTGGAGGGCGCGCGTGACGTAGTCGTCGCGTTGTGGCATCCATAGCTCGACGAGCTTTTCAAGTTGATCGATGGGGCCGGCTTCGGTCCAGTCGATGCGCAGGTCGGTAACCCGCCATCCGGCGTCGCGCACGACCGCGAGACCGGCCGAGTGCACGGGACCCGCCTCGCCCCCCGCGTCGATCGCGGCGCGCATCGCCGCAAGCAGACGCCACTCGAGGTCGCCCGGCGTCTTGTGGAGAGCCTTGACCATGAGGTCGGGGATCTCGGCGGTTGCGAGCATATTCCCACCCGCGACGACGCCGTCGCCGACGGCATCACCGAAGACGCCCAGAGCACGGGGGCCCGAGTACGCGGCGGCGCGGCCATGACCGTCGACGACGAGCAGCTGACGCACCTCGATGTTCTCTGCGCTCGCCACGACCGCCGCGAGCGCATCGGTCGCCGAAAGCCCGTTGCGGAGGTGATCAAGCACGAGCGGGCCGAGCCGAGGATCGGTGATGTTCTGCGAGTTGACTCCACCAACCCCGTCGGAAAGATGCACGCACCGCGCGGCGACCGCGGGCGAGGATGAGCAGATCGCCGATCCGAACGCGCCGGATGCGTCGCGGGCGACAATCGAGAACGTCATGCGCCCGGCTCGACGGTCGGGCTGCTGATCACTGCGGTCGCGTCGATCTCGACCAGCCATTCAGGCCGAGCCAGCGCGCTGACGACGATTCCTGTCGAAACGGGGAACACGCCCTTCAGCCAGCGACCCATCACGCGGTATACCGGCTCGCGGTAGCGCGGATCGATGATGTACACGATGACCTTGACGATGTCCTCCAGCGATGAGCCAGACTCTTCGAGAAGCATCGCGATATTGGCCATCGCCTTCTCGGCCTGAGCTTCGACGTCGCCGATCCCGATCGATTCCCTCGTTTCGAGGTCTTGTCCGATCTGGCCGCGCAGATAGACGACTCCACCGGCGACGACCGCTTGGCACAGGTCGTTGTCGAGATTCTGCTCGGGGTAGGTCACTCGGGTGTTGAAGGGCCGAATGCGTGTGTGCGTGGGCATTATGCGACTCCTACGGTCGTTGCAGCGGCGTGTGCAAGCGCGCGTTGTGCGGGCTGATCGGCGTTGTAGGCGAGGTAGCTGCGCTGGATCGAGATCTGATCCGCGAGGTATTTGGCATCGTGCCAGACACCCCAGATGAAGCTCGACCCGCGTCGGGACTGCCAAGGCAGCCCCAGGAAGTAGATGCCGGGCTCGATGGAGACGCCGCGCTGCTGCTTCGGCCGGCCGGTCGCATCGAAGGCGTCGACCTGCAGCCAGCTGTAATCCACCGCGAACCCGGTCGCCCACACGATAGAGGTGATTCCCGCCTCGGCGAGATCAATTTCGAGGATCGGGTTGGTGACGCACTCCGGGTCGGGGAGGCGCAGTCGAGCCTCCGGTTCTTCGGGCAGGTCGAGTCCGTTCTGAGTGATGTGGGCGTCTGCTTCGTCGAGGAGCGACAGGTAGTTCGCATCGCCGTTCGCGATGTTCTTGCCCAGATCGGGAGCGAAGCTCATCACGCCGTTCTCGAAGGCTCCTGCGCGCCCGACGAGCGTGATGCCTCCGGCAGCCAGGGCGCGGAAGTCGACGGTATGACCGCCGCGCGCTCCACTGACCGCGATGGTCACGTGCTCAGCGCCCATCGGGGGGGCCGAGGCGTCCCACTTTCCGAGTACGCCCAGCCACCAGCAGAAGTCACGCCCGCGATAGCTGCGCGGGGGGCGGTCGTGCGGCCCGACAGCCAGATAGACCGAGCGACCCGACTTCTGAAGTTCGTCGGCGATCTGAACCCCCGACGAGCCGGCTCCGACGACGAGGATGCCGCCCTCGGGTAGCTGCTGCGGGTTGCGGTACGAGCTGGAGTGGATCTGGTGCACAGCAGCGTCTTGGGGGACGACCGTCGGGATCACGGGCCGTTGGAACGGTCCCGTGGCCGCCACGACGTAGCGTGCCTCGATCGTGCCGTCCGAGGTTTCGACGCGGAAGCCGGGCTTGCCGATGTTGCGACGCACAGAGGTCACCTCAACGCCGGAGCGGATTGGAGCGCCGATCTTTTCGGCGTAGGCGACGAAGTACTCGGCGACCTGCTCCTTCGATGCGAATACATCAGGGTCGAGGTCGAACTCCAGACCGGGGAAGCGATCGTGCCAGGCGGGACCGTTCGCCACCAGCGAGTCCCATCGCCCCGTGCGCCAGCGCTCTGCGATGCGGTCACGCTCCACGACGAGGTGCGGGATGCCGCGGTCGCTCAGGTGTTCGCTCATTGCCACGCCGGCCTGACCCGCCCCGACGACGAGAACCTCAACCTCTTGAATCGACATCCCAACCTCCATTGACTTGGGCAAGAACTGCCTCGCCTGAGTTCAGGTTAGGGAGGCAACAAGCATCTGCATACTTCTTAATTGCGGCGTACTGCATCTAATTAATCGATATAGTTCGAGCCATGGCACGTGTGAGCAGACCCGACATGACCCTCGTTCAACTGCGCTACTTCGTGACCGCGGCGACCCGACGCTCGATGACTGAGGCGTCGGTCGATCTGCACGTGGCACAGTCCGCAGTCTCGACCGCCATCGCGCAGCTCGAGCGCACGCTGGGCGTGCAGCTGTTCGTCCGACAACGCAGCAAGGGACTCGCTCTGACGGATGCTGGCGAGCAGCTTCTGCGGGACTCACGGTCGTTGCTGGCTCAGGTCGACGAGATCTCCGACACGGTGCGCGGTCACCACTACGACGTGCGCGGAACCTTGCGCCTAGCGTGCTTCGTGACGCTCGCGCCGTTCGTCCTGCCCAAGCTGATCTCCGCTGTCGAGCAGCAGCATCCGCGCCTTCGCATCGAGATCATCGAGGCCGACGTCGACGGCACTGTAGAACTCTTGCTCAACGGCACGGTCGAAGGCGCAATCGGATACGACTTCGGCACCGTGCACGATCTCACCTTCGACCACCTGTATTCCACCGCTCCCCACGTCATCCTGGCCGCCGACCACCCGCTCGCGCACCGCAAGCGACTGAAGCTCGCCGAGCTCGCCGGGCTGGACCTCGTCCTGCTCGACACGGCGCACTCCCGCGAGTACTTTCTCGGCATGCTCGAAACGGCCGGGGTACAGCCTCAGATCCGCTACAGCTCGCGCAGCTACGAAACGGTGCGCTCGCTTGTTGCGCGCGGGCAGGGGTATTCGATCCTGAACCAGGTGCCTCAGTCGCCGCTGACCTACGACGGCGGCGAGCTCCACGCGATTCCGATCGCGGGTGACGTGCCCTCTCTCGACGTGTGCTTCATGCGCGTTTCGGACGTTCGCCCCACAGCGCGGGCGAGAGTGATCGGCACCCTCGCCCGTGAACTGTTCGGTACGGACCCCTCGACACTCTGACGGACGCCGCACCTTTCAGGTGCTCAGCAGTGGCACCCTGGGCCGTCCCCGTGCCCTACCGCATGCGCGGACGCCGGCGGTGGTACGTCCAGCGCCGGGTTCTGGTCAAAGAATCCGGTCGGCTTGAGCGTGAAGCCGGTGTAGTCGACCGGCATGATCGGCCAGTCCTCAACCCGAGGGAAGTGGGTGAGTCCGAAGCTGTGCCACAAGACGACGTTCTCGCCATCGATGTTGCGGTCGGCCTTGATGTACTCAGGAAGCCCCGGCGTCCCAACGCTCTGGTTCACGTAGTCACCGGCCGGGAAACGCTCGTCCTCAGCGAACCGGGTAACCCACAGGTGCTCTGTAGCGAATGCCGCCCGCTTGCTGATCGACGATCCGTCGGCGGCAGCGAGAGTGGGCAGCCCCTCCGGGATCAGCGTGTAGGCCACCGGCTCACCGACACGATTCGTCTTCTCAGTGTTGACGATCTCCCACACACGCCCAAGCGAGCTGTCCGCCTTGCGACGCGCCTCGGTCTCGGTGGAAAGCACGTGCCGCGATCGCGAGAACGCGTTTCCGTGCGGGTTGCCCACGCCCTGCGGCACTCGCTTTAGGTCGAGCTCATGGACCGCGTTGCGTTCGCCGTCGACCGCCATGTCGAGCCGGGCGCAGAAGATGTGCTGGTGGTACGGCGCTGCGAGCCCGGGCGCGATCTGTGATGCGTAGGGATAGCCCTCACCCGGGTACCGGGCGGTGAAGACAATGCCGGTCGCCTTCGCCTCAAACTGAATCGTGCCGTCGAGGTAGAAGTACCAGTAGAAGCCGTAGTCGTAATTGCCGACGGTGGTGAAGAAGCTCACCACCAATCGGCGCTGACGTCTGGTCGAGCGGTGGCCGGCCCATTCGTCGGTGTGCTTCCACAACAGCCCGAAGTCCTCTTCGTGAATGCAGATAGCCTGCGAGATTTCGCGCGGGTTGCCGAAGTCATCCGCGACGACTGGCGAAAGGTAGGTGATCTCGCCGAGGCAGTCACACCCGAGTTCGAGAGAGTTCGCGTCGCGCCCGACCAGGTACTCGCCGGTGTCGAAGTAGTTCTGCCACGACCGGTACGGTGCCGGATCACCGTAGGGCACGACCATCTCGGCGATCGACGCGCGGTCGATGATCGAGCGTCGCACGCCCTGGTCCTGGATTCCGATCTGGCTGAGAACGAGCCCCTCGCGAGCGTCGAACCCCACGTGCAGGTCCCACTTCTGCCAGCGCAGCACGTTGCCGTCCAGGCTGAAACTCGGCCCCTCCGGCTGGGTGATGTGCAGCGGCTTGAGATCTGTGCGCAGCTCGCCGGTGAGCTCAGGCGATTCGAAGTTGCCGTTCGCGAGCGGGTCATCCGACGGCCCGTCGTCGATGATCCGCACAACGCGACGCTCGATCATGTCGACGAACGCAACGAGTTGATCGATGGGGTGGCCCCAGGCATAGTCGCCGGGCTCACGCTGCACGAACGCGAGTCCACGCAACAAGCGCCGCCCCTCCTCGCCCTCATAGTCGAAGATACCGGCCGACAAGGGCGCGACACGAACCTGCTGCGGCTCAAGGCCGCGAGAGGCGAGCGCGGCGCGCCAACCATCGTCTGCGGCCAGAATCTGCTCGATCGCCTCAAACTCTTCGATCAACACGGGAGCGTGCCCGTCGACCGCAGGATCGATCTCGACCTCCGAGACGATCGCGTCGGCCTCGAGGTCGACAACGAGGTCGGTCGTGGCGCCCGTCGCCGTGTCGAGCAAGATAGCCCGTGCGAGTCGAGGCGGGTGCGTCTCTCCGCCTCGCAGAAACTCCTTGGCCGGCTCTTTGAGCGAGAGGTAGGCGACACGCACGGTGTTTCCCAGCTTGCCCGCCGCAACAAGGTGGTCGCGCGCCGCCGTGATCTCATCCGCGCCCAGCGGGTCGAGGGGGTGGATGCGTCGTTCTGTGCCAACGGTCGTCGTGTTCACGATGCCCTTCCTAACTGCAGTGTCAGATCACGGCCATGATCGCGCCGATCTACCGGATCTCACGAGTACACCCCACATACCGACCACACCGCCAATACCCGATCGCGTTGCATTGAATCACTTCTCTTGATCCAAATGCACGAACGGCATCACCGGATCGGATCCGATCAGTCGGCATCAGCTGAATAGATGCAGTGCGTCGGGATTGTGAAGTTTACAGATGAAGCGCCGGGGCGGACGATGGGGGTCATCCATTCCAGGATTTCATCCCGCCCGGCAACGGTGCCGAGAAAGGCCCGCCATGACCAGTCAAGCAACGACTACTCAGACTCTCGTTCAGTTCGAGAAGCGGCACATCATGCCGATTCCCGAGAATGAACGCACCGGATCCGTCCGATCGCTCTTCGCGATCTGGGTGGGCATCAACATGCTGCCGCTCACGGTGGTCACCGGCGCGATCGCGACGGGCAGCTTCGGCCTCTCCATCGGTTGGAGCATCGTGGCCATCCTCACCGGAAATGTCATCGGTGCGTTTGGTGCTGCACTCCACGCCTCGCAAGGCCCTCACCTCGGCATCCCTCAGATGCTGCAAGCGCGCGCCCAGTTCGGCTTCTACGGTGGCAGCCTTCTCGCCGTCATTGCCTTGCTCATGTTCCTGGGCTTCTTCGCCAGCATCCTGATCGTGGCCAAAGACAGCCTGCTCGCCGTGTTCCCCGACCTGAACCCGGTCGCGGTCATCGTCGTCTTCGCTGCGATCGGCATCACGATCGCCGTCTACGGATACGATCTGCTGCGCAAAGCGATGGTCGTCCTGTCGATCGTCATCGCCGCCGTCGTCGTCGTCGCGATGATCATGCTGTGGTTCCAACCTGCCGTCACCACCGCCAATCCCGAGGCGGGCTTCACCGTCGCCGGCTTCTTCGGGATGCTCGCAATCGGTGTCGTCTGGCAGCTGGCCTACGCCCCCTACGTCTCGGACTACTCGCGCTACCTCCCGAAGGACACCGGCCCGAAGCAGGCCTTCTGGGCGACCTACCTCGGTCTCGTGCTCAGCTCGGTATTCGTCATGGTCTTGGGTGTAATGCTCGGGGCGGCCGACCCGAACAACCCGCTCGGTGCGATGGGTTCGCTTCTCGGACCGTTTGGAATCGTGGGACTGCTCGTCTTCGCATTCAGCGCAGCCATGATCAACGCCGCCGAGCTCTACTCAGGCGTGATGTGCGCTCTCACGGCGGTCAACTCGACCTTCCGCCGCGTCATCACCTCGCGCACTCGCGTCATCACGACTCTTGTCTGCGGCGTCATCGCCACGGCAGCAGCTCTCGCTGGCGAGAGCGACTTCGTCACCACCTTCCAGAACTTCGTGACAATCCTGCTGTACGTCCTCATCCCCTGGTCAGCCATCAACCTGGTGGACTACTTCGTCATTCGCAAAGGCGAGTACGCCGTCGACGAGCTGTTCCAACGGGATGGCGGACGCTATGGCCGCTGGAACGCGATTGGCCTCTCGACCTATGCCATCGGAATCGTGGTACAGATCCCGTTCATGGTCACACCGATGTTCACGGGCCCGCTCGCTGAACCCCTCGGATTCATCGATGTCGCATGGATCCTCGGCTTCGTCGTCAGCGGTCTCGTGTACCTGATCCTTACCCGACTGTTCGGCAAGCCCGAAGTTGCGGTAGTAGCCCAATCAGCGGTCACAGCTCAGCGCTGAACCGCGTCACGCGGGGGTCGGCCGCTTCGGCGGCTGACCCCCGCACGTGTTGCGCGAGTCCTTGCGATGGCGGCCGGGTGGGCACCGACGTTCCCTCCGGTGCGCCGTGCCGCCTCCGTAACCACTATGGCGGCGACGGTGGGATTTGAACTCACATCCAGTGTCATTTCGCGGCTTTCCTCGCCCGGAATTTTGCGGAGATTGACCTTTGGTCGATGTGCCGGCCGGTGCTGGATGCGACACGTTCTTTCTCACGCGTTTACTCACTGACGCCCGCGTAAAAGGGCATCGTCAGGTCGGCGAAATACGTCGTCGATCGCCTCGTGCGTTAGGTGAACGCGATGCGGTGCTGGGGCCTTGTCGTGGTCACAGCGTGCCGAGCAACGCCTCTACGGCAGCACGCGAGTGCTCCATCCGTGAGGGATCGGCGTCGAAGTCGCCGAGGAAGACCGAGCCGAGCGCACTCGTGAGGATGCCGTAGGCGACGGTCGCGCACGCGTTGGTGGAAGCATCCGGATGCTTCATCGACACCAGTTGCGCCAACTGCAAGCGCGTCGCGGTGTAGGCCGTTTTGAGGACCTCGGCGATCGCGGGGCTGCTGCGCGAGAGCTCGACGAGCCCCAGAACCACGGCGTTCTCGCGGTCCGGCGAGTTGAACTCGGGCCCGAACAGATAGTCCAGTGCCCCCGCGAGGTCGGCGACATCGCCCGGAATTATCGACCCGACCTCGCCGCTGTCGTCAGCGAAGACGCTTACCGCGGTGTCGAGCAAAAGCCGATCTCGGTTGCCGACGAAGTGCCTCACATGCCCGCGTGACATGCCGACGGCGTCTGCGATGCGATCGAGGGTAGCTCCGCGGATTCCGTGCTCGGCGATCGTCGTCATTGTCGCTTCGATGATCTGCTCGCGTCGCTCTAGGGCGACCGACGGTCGTGCCACGGGATCTCCTGATGTCGTGTGAGCACCGGGCTGCAGACCCGGACTCAGGTCGAGTGTAACGGTGCGATAAATTCTAGTCTAGTCAGACTTGACTAACTTCACGGTCCGCCGTAACGTGATCGTCACCCAGCCGAAAATCGGTGTCTCGATGCCGAGAAGGAGTGACATGTTCGAGGTTTCGCGCATACCGCCAGCACCCGAGAGCCCGCTCTCGTTCGCGGCGCGGATCCGCATGAGAGACGGCATCCTTCTCGCCGGCGATGTGTACCTCCCCGGCGCTCCGGAAGCCTCCGACGAAGCCCCGGGCGACACGATCCTCATCCGACTGCCGTACGACAAGTCGGGCGTCTACACCTTCATCCCGCAGGTCGCCGAGTACTTCATGCAACGCGGCTACCGCGTGGTCGCTCAGGATGTGCGCGGCAAGTTCCGCTCCGAGGGCGATGCCCTCCTCTTCGTCAACGAGGTGGATGACGGCTACGACACGATCGAGTGGATCACTCAGCAGTCGTGGTCGAACGGTCGCGTCGCGATGTGGGGGGATAGCTACTACGGCTACACCCAGTGGGCGGCCGCGGCAAGCGGTCACCCCGCTCTCAAGGCGATCTCGCCGCGCCTAACCGGCACCGCGCTGGGCGAACCGGTACGCCGTGACCCCGATTCCCGCACCGCTGGAGTCGAGTGGGGTGTCACCTACCTGTATCCGCTCACGCAGTTTTTCGATCGCGATATGGTCCTCTGGGAGCCGGATTGGGCACGGCGCGATTTCGCGGCGCAGGCCGAAGAATTCATGGCGCAGGTCGGATGCCGCAGCCTGTCGTATGACCAGTGGTATCCGCATCCCGTGTCCCTTCCCCGCTTCCCCTCCGGTGATCCCTTTGCCGGGCGTTCCGTGCCGACGCTCCACACGATCGGCTGGTGGGACAACTGCTCGCCCCTCTCGTGGGCCGATGTCGAGCGCATCGAGAGCCACCCGCACTGGGACGCCCACCATCACCTGCGCATCGAGTCGATCGACCACGAGAGCTTCCAACTCCTCGACTCCGACGAAGATCGGGTCATGGACCGCAGCGTCGAGCAGATCGCCGACCTCCTCCCCCGCACTCTCGATCCCGCCCTGGATTTCTTCGAAATCTTTGTGCGCGGCAACGGTTCAGCGGCTGATGTGCCGCGGGTGACCTGGGATCTCGCGCACGGGGACGGTATGCGGGATGCTGCGACCTGGCCCCCGACCGGCGTGCGCACTGTGACCCGCTACGCGACTGACGGCGGCGAACTCACCGCCGAGCGGCCTGCGGTCCCGACGACGCGTAGCTGGACGCACGACCCAGACGACCTCGTACCGTCCACCGTGCCGGACGCGTTCGCCTACCTCTTGACGATGCCCGATGAGGCTCCGCTCGGCGAGCGCGGCGATGTGCTGACGTTCACCACCGCCGCCGCAATGGCCGACGTGAATCTTGCCGGTCCTGTCAGCGCGCGGGTGACCATCTCTTCGGACGGACCGATCATGGACTGCTTTGTGCGCGTGCTCGACGTGGCGCCAGATGGCACCGCGCTGCGGATCGCGCGGGGCCAACGACAGCTGCGGGATGCAACCGAACCCGGCACGCTGGAAATCGACCTCGGGCACATCGGCTACCGCCTACGTGCCGGTCACCGTCTGCGGGTTCACGTCGCCAGCAGCGACTACCCGGAGTTCCTCCCCCAGACAGGCACGGGCGCCGACCCGTGGGCGTGGGGCCCGACCCGGCTGAACATTCAATCCCTCGTCGTCGGTGGACCCGACGCGTTCGCCCTGGAATTCACCGTCCTCGAAGGAGACCTGCCGTGATGGAACCCACCCTGGAGTACGTCTTCGAGATCCGTGCGCGGATCGACCCCGACTTCCACATCGGCCGCGGACCCGATGAGACGCTCTCGTTCACCCCCATTTCGGGCGGCAGTGTCTCGGGCCCGCGCCTGAACGGCGAAGTGCTCCCGGGCGGCGGGGACTGGGCGGTAGAGCGGTCCGGCACCGCGCAGCTCGAGGCCCGGTACCTCCTGCGTGCCGAGGACGGCGCGGTGATCGACATCCTCAACCGCGGGTACTTCCGCGCGACACCCGAAGTGATCGCACGGATGGAAACGGGCGAGGACGTGCCCGAGGACGAACCGGGCTTGTACTTTCGCACCGCACCTGTCTTTCAAACCGACGCACCCCCACACCGCTGGCTCGCCGAGAACCAATTCGTCGGCCTGGCGCGCGACGAAGACGGCCACGTCTGCATCCGCGTCTTCCTTCTCACCTGATCACGCGCACCTCACTGCTCCACCGATTTGTCCCACCCGATTCGAACGGAAAGCTCATGAAAAGAACTGGAATGGCCATCGGAGCGCTCGCCTGTGTGGCCGCGCTCACGCTCACCGCGTGCGCACCGCGTGATGGCGGTGGCACCACCGACTCCGGCGAAGAAGCCGAGATCACCATCGTCGACTCGCTACCCGCAGGTACGACACCGGTCGATGAGGTCACCTGGGCGATCGTCGAGGGAGAGCCGGCGACGCTCAACCCCGCAGCATCCGCCAACCTCATCATTCCCAACCTCTGCGACAACCTGCTGACGCTGCAACCGGACTTCTCGATCGAGCCCGGCATCGCCACGAGCGCCGAGTTCGTCGACCCCGTGACCTTCGTGATCACGCTGCGCGACGATGTGACGTTCTGGAACGGCAACCCCGTGACCGCGGAAGATGTGGTGTACAGCCTGCAGCTGGGCGCCAACCCGGCATCGCAGTGGTTCGGCGCCTTCGCCCTCGTCGTTCCCGACCCGGCCGTCGGCATCGTCGCGACGGGACCTAACGAGGTCACCGTTCGCTTCGTCGCACCCGACTCGACCTTCCGCGACGCACTCGCAGGTCAGGGCGGGGCCGTCATGGAGAAGGCCTTCGGCGAGACGGTGGGCGAGGCTCTCGGCACGCCCGACGGTGGGCTGATGTGCACGGGTCCGTACGAGCTGGCCGAGGGAGGCTGGACGCCCGGCAGTGACATCGTCACGACCGCGAACGAGAACTACTGGAATGGCACTCCCCTCGTCGAGACGATGACCTACACGTTCGTCTCAGACGGGTCGACACTCGCCACCGCTCTCACGCAGGGCGACATCGACGGTGCGATCAACGTTCCGCCCAGCTCGCGCGCAGCGTTTGAAGGCGATGGTGCGGGCACTCTCACGGTCGGGCCCTCAACTGCGTCATATAGCTTCGGTCCGGCCACATCGACGGGGGCTGCGGCGAACCCGATGATCCGCCAGGCGCTGAGCCTCGCGATCGACCGCGAGCAGTACCTCGACACCGTCGTGGCGGGGCTCGGCTACACGCAGAAGACGATCGTGCCGGAGTTCTCGTTCCAGTCGATGGAAGCAGCCGCCATCTACCAGGCTGGCTACGACGCGCTCGCGCCCCTGGAGGTCGACCTTGATGCCGCAAAGAAGCTCGTCGAGGAAAGCGGCGAGGACGTCACCGAACCGCTGGTGCTCGCGGTACCGGCCGGCGCGAAAGAGCTGCAGCAAACGGCGGCGATCATCCAGAGCGCCGGAGAGTCGATCGGTCTCGAGATCACGATCGACGCGATGCAAGCATCAGACTTCGGTGCGTTGTTCTACGACCCGACCCAGCGCGAAGGTATCGACTTCGTCGCGACGCAGGGATACCTTGAGACGCCCGGCGTGCTGGGCTACCCGTCTCTGTTCCTGTTGCCCGCCGAGGTCGGAGGCATCTTCAACTGGAGCGGCTACGACAACCCCGAGGTGACGTCGCGCATGATGGCCGCCCGCAGCGCAACCGACCCCGAGACCGCGGCGAACGAGTTCGTTGCCGCTCAAGAGATCTTCGCGCCCGACATGCTGCAGATCACCCTCGCCGGCACGTACCACCTGACGTACCTCAGCAATGAACTGACCGGCGTCACGACGTCGATCGCGGCGTACGGCAGCCCCTGGGCGTTGCACCTCGGCGGCAAATGATGTGTGACGGAGTCGCGGTGAGTTCGGTCATCGCGACTCCGTCACGCTCTTTACACAACGCAGACACGACACCGGAAGGGGGGTCGAACCCGTGAACACGATGACCGGCACGCTGCTGAGCCGGCTCGGCGGGCTCTTTCTCACCCTGGTCCTTGCCAGCATTGCGATCTTCTCGGCGGTGCTGCTGACCGGTGACCCGATTGCGGCTCTTGCGGGGGGCGCAAAGCCGACGCCCGAGCTCATCGCCCAGATACGCGAGGAGTACCACCTCGATGAGCCGGTGTGGACGCGCTATTGGCTGTGGCTCACAAGCGCTCTTCAGGGTGACTTCGGGCAGTCGTTCGTCTACAAGACGGATGTCATGAACCTCATCGCTCCGCGCTTCGGTATCACTCTGCAGCTCGTCCTCTACACGCTTGCGATCATCCTCGTCTTCGGCGTCGGCTCCGGAATCCTCGCTGCCACGCGAGGCCCAGCTGTCGACCGCACCGTAGCGATCCTTACCTCGCTCGGGATGGCCCTGCCGACCTTTGTCGTGGCGATCCTGCTGATTTGGATCTTCGCAAAGACTCTCGGGTGGTTCCCCGTCTACGGCGAGGGAGAGGGATTTTTGGATCGCCTGTGGCACCTGACCCTCCCCGCGATTTCGCTCGCGGTGCTCTTCATCGCCTACATCAGCCGCGTGACGCGGAGTTCGCTCATTGCCCAGCTTCACTCTGAGCACGTCGATACGGCACGGGTGCGAGGCATCCCGTCGCATCGCATCTTCAGCGTGCACGTCTTCCGCAACGCGTCACCGCAACTGCTCGCGATCACCGGCACGACCATCGCGGGACTGTTCGCCGCCTCGGCAATCGCCGAAGTTGCCTTCGGGCTCGGGGGCATCGGATCGCTGCTCGTGCAAGCGGCGGCCCGCGCAGATCTGCCGGTCGTGCAGATCGTTTCGCTGCTGCTCGTGACGATCTTCGTCGTCGTCAACGCGGTGGCCGACCTGATCAGCGCACTCATCGATCCATCGAGCATTTCCGGAGGGAGGGCAGCATGAGCGTCGCACAACTCGCTGGCGGGACCGTGCCGAAGGCCGCCAAGACCGCCGCTCAGAAAGACTGGCTGTTCTTCGTCGCCCTCGCCGCCCTGGGGATCATCGTCGTCGCGGCGCTGATCGGACCTTGGGTTGCGCCCTACGACGCGAACGAGCTTTACGTCGGGCCTATCAACGGCGCACCGAGCGTGGATCACCCCTTCGGCACCGACGACCTTGGTCGCGACATCCTCTCGCGCGTCCTGGTCGGCGCGATGGCCAGCGTCTTCGCCCCCATCATCGTGGTCCTGCTCTCGACCGTCATGGGCGTGACTCTCGCCGTGGTCGCCGCCTGGTTCGGCGGATGGGTTCGCGGAGGCATCGGACGCGTCATCGATGTGATCTTCGCGATCCCGGGACTCGTCATCGCTGTACTTGCAGTCGCCATCTTCGGCAAAGGCCTCGCGGCGCCCATCATCGCACTCTCGATCGCCTACATCCCGGTCGTCGCACGGCTGACACAGACCGCCGCATCGCGCGAACTCGGTCAGCCGTACATCGCAGCATTGCGTGTGCAGGGGCTGCCGAGCCTAGCTATCTGCTTCCGCCATCTGATTCCCGCACTCGTCCCGCTCGTCGCCGCGCAGATGGCGGTCGGCTTCGGGTACGCGATGCTCGACCTCGCCGCGATCTCGTTTCTCGGTCTCGGCCAGCAACCGCCGACGCCCGACTGGGGCTCGATGATCGCCAACGGCCAGGCGGGCATCCTCGCCGGAGCACCCGAGCAGTCCGTCTTTCCCGCGGCCCTCGTCGTGATCACGGTGCTTGCGGTCGGGATCATCGGCGGCCGCGTCACCCTCTGGGCTGAGGAGAAGGACAAGTGAACGTTCTCGACATCGCAGGACTCGACATCTTCACCCCGAGCGGCAACCAACTCGTCTTCGGCACGAACCTCACGGTCGCCAAGGGCGAGGCGGTGGGCCTGGTCGGCGAGTCCGGTTCGGGCAAGACGCTCACCGTGCGGGCGGTCGCCGGCCTGCTGCCCGTGGGCTTCACGACCTCAGGCTCGGTCGCGGTGAACGGCACCGACCTCAGCACTCTGAGCCCGCGCGCGCTCCGCGAACTGCGCGCCCGCCGCCTCGGGATGATCTTTCAGACGCCGCGAGCGCACCTGAATCCCCTGCTGACGATCGGCGGTTTCTTGACCGAGGCGCTCGTCCACGTGGCGGGGGTCACGCCCGCGATCGCCGAGCAGCGCGCGAAAGATCTGCTCGATGAGGTCGGCATCACTGATCCGGCGCGGCGGATGCGGCAGCATCCTGCCGAACTGTCCGGAGGGCTTCTGCAGCGCGTGATGATCGCGGCGACCCTTGCGATGGACCCCGAGATTCTCCTCGCCGACGAGATCACGACCGCGCTCGATGTCACGACGCAGGAGGAAGTGATGGCGGTCATCGCCGACCTGCGCGCACACCGCGACCTGTCCTTGCTGTTCATCACGCACGACCTCGCCCTCGCGGGCGCCGTGTGCGACCGGGTCAACGTTATGCAGCACGGCCGCATCGTCGAGACACTGCGGGCGGCGACCATGCGGCAGACGGCGCAGCACGAGTACACCCGCATCCTGATGTCGGCCGCGCTCGACGAGGCCCCACCGATCTCTGCGGAACCTCTCGAGGCGACGCCGATTCTCGAGATCCGCGATCTCCGCAAGACCTATCGCGTGCGTGGCGGGTCGGGTGGCAAAGAGACGCTTGTCGCCGTCGACGGTGTGTCGATGGCGATCGAGGCCGGGGGCTCGCTCGGCATCGTCGGCGAGTCTGGGTCGGGCAAGTCGACGACGGCGAGGATTCTGATGGGTCTCGAGCGGGCGGATGCTGGCACCATCGCCGTCGACGGACAGGACTGGAGTGCGCCCGCGCGCCGCAGCGCCGATCGCCGACAGCGCGCGAAGATCGCGCAGATGGTGTTCCAAGACCCGTACCAATCGCTCGACCGTCGGCAGACCGTGCAGCAGTGTCTCAGCGAGGCCGTGCGCGTGCACCGGCCGACCGACTCGAAAGAGGCTGTGCAGAGTCGCGTACGAGAGCTGATGTCTGAGGTGCGGCTCGGCGCGGAGTTTCTCGGGGTTCGGCCCCGGGCGTTGTCGGGCGGCCAGCGCCAGCGCGTCGCGATCGCGCGGGCACTGGCGGCTGATCCGGTCCTCCTTGTGCTCGACGAGGCCGTCTCGGCGCTCGACGTCACCACGCAGGTCGAGATCCTCACCCTGCTCGACGGCATTCGCCGCGACACCGGAGTCGCTCTCCTGATGATCACGCACGACCTCACGGTGGTCAGGCGGCTGTGCGATCACGTCGTCGTCATGCGGCACGGCCGTATCGAAGAGCGCGGCACGGCCACAGACATCCTCGATAGCCCGCAGGCCGAGTACACCCGGATGTTGCTCGATTCGATCCCGCGCGAGGGGTGGCAGCCACGCCGGCGCCGCCTGGGGCGCACGCAGTCACTCCCGACCATCACGCGCAGCACGGCCATTCCCGAGTAGAGGACCCTCATGAAACCCGACTTCGAGTATTGCTTCGAACTGCGCTGCCAGGTCGATGAAGCGCTGCCCCTCGGCGGGCAGACTCCGGGTGAGGGGTTGCACTTCGCCCGGGTCTCGGGGGGCACCTTCGACGGTCCGCGACTCAGCGGCACGGTGCTGAACAGCGGCGGCGACTGGTGGCGCGGGAAGGGGCTGATGGTCCAGCTCGATGCTCGCTACGTCATTGAAGCCGCGGTCTCCGACGGAACCGCGGGCATCGAGGTTGTCAACCGCGGTATCTGGCGCACCGACCCTACGACCTTCGAACGAATGCTGGCCGGCGAAGAAGTCAGCGAACAAGACCTCTACTACCGCACGGCCTTTCAGTTCCGCACCGAGCACCCGGAGCTGCAGTGGCTCACCGAATCCCAGTTCATCGGATATGCGCGTTCCGATCCTGGCCACGTGATCATCCGCGTCTTCCGAATTGTCTGACTCGCTTCGCCCGAAAGGCACACCCATGACCGCAGACCTCGTGATCGTGAACGGCCGCGTCTTCGATGGCACGATCCGCACCGAGAGCACCGCCGTCGCGGTCATCGGCGACCGCATCGTGCGGGTCGGATCCGATGCGCGCGTGCTCGAGTTGGCGGGCGATACGACAAGGGTGGTGGATGCCTCGGGCGGCATCATCCACCCCGGTTTCGTCGACGCCCACGCTCACGCCGTGTTCGCCGGCGTCGAGCGCCTGAGTATCGACCTCACTTCCGCGCAGAGCGTCGAAGAGACGCTCGCGCTGATCCGCGTCGGGGTCGAAAGCACGGCGACCGAATGGATCACCGGCGGAGGGTGGAGTCACGAGCTCTTCCCGATGCCCACGCGTCACCAGCTGGACGAGATCGTTCCCGACCGACCGGTCGCCCTCAGCGACGCCGGCCACCACACACTCTGGGTCAACTCCAAGGCCCTCCAGCTAGCCGGCATCACCCGCGATACTCCGCAACCGCACAACGGCCACATTTTTCTCGATGACGCGGGCGATCCCCTCGGCTACCTCAACGAGAGCGCCGCCGAACTGGTGGGCAGGCTCATCCCACCCGCGACCGACGACGAGATCTACGCGGGCCTCCTCAATGCACAGGAGTACCTGTGGACGCTCGGCGTCACGGGCTGGCACGAGGCGATCCTCGGCGAGTACAACGGCAAGGCCGATTGCACTCCCGGCTACCTTCGCGCCCTCGCCGAGGGAACTCTCAAGAGCGAAGCATCCGGCGCCCTTTGGATCGCACCGGGGCTCCACCGTGACGACGTCTCTGCACTCGTGGATCGCTTCGTCGAGCTCCGCGCACGCAACGCGGATGCCGGGTTCAGCACCTCGACCGTCAAGGCGATGATCGACGGCGTGCCGCACGGCGAAACGGCGGCGCTGCTCGAGCCGTACTGCAACCACGACGGGTTCACGGGCGAGATGCACTTCGACGAAGAGACGATCTTCGCGTTCGTGTCTGAGATGGATGCCGCGGGCTTCGCTCTGCATCTCCACATCATGGGCGACCGTGGCATTCGCGTCGCGCTCGACGCGATCGAAGCCGCACGCGCCGCCAACGGCGCCGGACCCCGACACCACATCGCGCACCTGTCGATGGTGCAACCTGACGATGCGAAGCGGTTCGGCCCGCTCGGCATCACGGCGAACATCCAAGGCCTGTGGGCCGCGCCCGATCCGTTTCTCGAGACGATGATCGGGCCTGAACGAGTGCTCGAGGGCTACCCGTTCCGCACGATGCTCGAGGGCGGGGCCGAGCTCGCGATGGGTTCGGATTGGCCGGTCTCACCCGCTGACCCATGGCTCGCGATACACGTCACCGTGAACCGGTGGGCACCGCCGCCTCCTGGCCTCGCGCTGCCGCCGATCCCCGAGGGTAGCGTTCCTCAGACACTGGACGCCGAGCACCAGTCCCTCACCCTCGCTCAGGCGCTCGGCGCCTACACGAGTGGGTCGAGCGCACTCGTGCTCGGCCGGCCCGGTCGTGTGCGCATCGGCGAGCGCGCCGACCTCGCCGTCGCGACAGCCGATCCATTTGAGTTCGCACCCGAGCAGATCATGTCGGTCCGGACCGCCGTGACCGTCGTCGCCGGCGAGGTCGTCTTCCAGGCATGAGCTCGTTCAGGTCCTATGGCCGACCGCGGACGCGGTGTCACGAAACAGGCTCGCCAGAGTCAACGACGATGCGTCCCCCAACGATCGTCAGCAGGACGACAGCATCACCGAGGATTTCGGGCGTCACCGTCCGAGGATCGCGATCGAGCACTGTGATGTCGGCCGTGGCACCGACGGTGAGCACACCGCCCGTTTTGCCGATCGAACGATAGGGCTCGACGGTCAGCCCGCGCAACGCCTCCACCGCGTCGAGGGCCTGACTCGGATTGATCGGTACCGCGTCGGGCTCGTCGTGCCGACGGCGCAGTTGGGCATCCGCCAGGATCCCTACGGCATCGCTCGGAGCGACCGGCCAATCCGAGCCCAGGGCGAGGGGAACCCCCGCGCGCACGAGGTCTCGATTGCGGAAGCCCCTGCTCGCACGTTCCTCGCCCAGTCGTCGCGACCAGTTGTCGCTGCCGTCTGCCCGGGTGAAGAGCGTGCAGTGGGTGGGCTGCACGCTGGCGGTGGCGCCTGAAGAAATGAACACCTCAAGCGCAGCATCCGTCATCGTCTCGATGTGTTCTATCCGGTGCGTGGCCCCACGCTCGATCAGCCCGTCGATTGCGCGCACGACGAAGTCGATTCCTGCGTCTCCGATCGCGTGGGTGGTGGTGGGGATCCCGCGGCGGTCAAGTTCGGTGAGCGCGGCGCGGTACTTCTCGGGTTCGAGCCACAGCGAGCTCGTGGACTCGCCGAGGCAGTCGGGTTCGTGCAACCAGGCCGTTCCGTTGTCGACCGTGCCGTCGATCATGAGCTTGACGCCCTCGACGACCCAGCGGCGTCCATGCACACCCTGCAGGTGAGCGAGTCGCTCGACCTCTTCGCTCGGAGCTCCGGGCACGTACCAGGGGGACATCCGGAGTCGAATCGGAAGGTCGCGTGTCGCCTCGATCGCCTGCAGCAACTCGATTGCGTCGGGGGCGAGGTCTTGCACCTGCCCCGACGTGAACCCCGCACGCGCCATGTGCATCAGCACCTCGTAGAGCGCCTCGACGCGCAGATCGAAGCTGAGCGGAGGCAGTACCGACTCGACGAGATGAATGGCTTGAAGCTCCAGCAGGTAGCCCGTTGGACGACCGGACGGGTCGGTTACGACCCGTGATCCGTCAGTGAACTCTTCATCGCCCGTGACACCGGCGAGCGCCAGCGCTTCAGAGGAAGCCAGTGCGGCATGCGCGTCGAAGAACCGAAGGAATGCCGGATGCTTCCCCGCGACGGTGTTCAGGACCTCGTTTGAGACGGCGTCTTCGCCGAACACGTTCGGGTCAAGACCCCAGCCGAGAAGCCAGTCGTCGTCGGCCAGCCCGGCCGCCTCGGCCGACAGCGCTGCCCCGACGTCGGCGAGGGTACGGCACCGGCTGAGATCGGCTCCTTGAGTGAGTTCGATGCCGAACACCGGGTGGATGTGACTGTCGACGAACCCGGGCAGGATGGCCGCGCCGGGGAGCTCGATCACTCGGGTGCCGTCGCCGATGTGCGGCTGCAGAGCGCTGCGACTACCGAGCGCCACCACCTCGCCGTCGCGGATCGCGAGGCCCTCAGCATCCGACGTCGTGTCTGCGTCAGACGCCATCGTCACCACCACACCACCGAACATCACCAGGTCTGCAGGACGTTCCGCGCTCATCGGGCGTCAACCATTTCGCCGCGCACCGACTCGGGGTCTGCGCCGCCGATTCGGGCGAAGACTTCGGGCTTCCGCGCACGAAGGAACAGCGCGTATACCGCTCCGAGGATCAGCACTACGGGAACAACGGCGAGGATGACCGCGTTGATGGCGGGGCCGGCGGCGGTCAGGTAGTCGATCGTAATCACCAGGACGGTGAGCAGCACGGCCATCGCCACGAGCGAGAAGATCGCCGCGGGCAGCACGTACCAGCGCCGCGCGAGCTGGGGGTTGCGAACGATGAAGATGACGACAGAGATCGACGCGAGCAGTTGCAGGGTGATGATGCCGTAGACGCCTGGCGAGTTGACCAGAATCACAAGCTGCGTGAGCGGGTCGAGCGCGGCGACTCCGAAGGCGATGACGACGGCGATCGCGACGATGCTCTGAATCAGGCCGGCGACCCACGGCGCACCCATCCGGTTGGTCCTGTTGAAGAATGCGGGGAGGATGCCGTCACGCGAGAGCGCGAAGCTGTAGCGGTTGATCGCGTTGTGGAAGGCGAGCTGTCCGGCGAAGATGCTCGAGACGATCAGGACGAACATCACCGATACGCCCCATTCGCCGACGTAGGCACCCATCGCCGTGAAGAAGAAGGCAGCCGGGTCTTCGGCGATGACACCCTGCACTTCGCTGTCGCCGAAAGCCTGAATGACGAGCCAGAGCGTGCCGGTGTAGAAGATCGCGAGGAACGCCACGGCGATGTACGTCGCCCGCGGAATCGACCGGTCGGCGTCGCGCGTCTCACTGCGATACAGCACCGTCGATTCGAAGCCCATGAATGCGGCGAAGCCGAAGCCGAGGATCGCGAACATGCTGGGCGTGAAGATGTTCTCGGGCGCGAAGGTTCCGAACTCGAGCTCACCGGCACGCTGGGTGAGGATGGATGCTGCGAGCACCACGAGCAGCGCCGTTTCGAGCACCAGCAGCACGCCGAGCACCTTGGCGCCGACGTCGACACCGACGGCCGCGAGGCCGAAGACGAGGATCGCGCCGATCACCGCGAGGATCCACCACTGCACGTCCATGCCGAACACGACGGCGAACATTCCCTGCGCCATGACGCCGAACAGGCCCCACAGCCCGATCTGCAGCAGGTTGTACGACACCCACGCCAGGAATCCCGCTGCGAGGCCGATGACCCGGCCGAGCCCGACCGAGATGTACGTGTAGAAGCCGCCCATGGGCTTCAAGTTGCGCGCCATGAAGAGAAACCCGACGGCGAAGACGGCAAGCACGATGCCGGCGACGGCGTAGACGATCGGCGCCGAGACCCCACCGATGAGGACGGCAAGGGGGCCGATGCCCGCGAGCACGCTGAGCGGTGCGGCCGCCGAGACCACGAGGAAGACGACTCCCCAGGTGCCGAGCGCGGCCTTCTTGAGCTTTCCGGATGGCTCCTCGGCGAGGAGTGACGAGTCGAGGGTCATGGCGAATCCTTCAGTCGGGTTGCTAGTCCCACGGCGACACTGCTGCGGGTCTTGGAGGACAGTGTGCCCGAGGAATCACAGATGCGCAATCGATTGTGCAATATTGGTTCCTGATCGCACATAGGATCACCTGCAGGGGGTTAGCCACATGCCATCGACACCGCCGTCGACGCTGCAGGACGTCGCCGATCTCTCTGGGGTCTCGCGCGGAACCGCTTCGCGCGCACTGACCGGCAGCGGGCGAGTCTCGGCCGAGACGAGAGCCCGCGTGTTCGAGGCGGCGAGAAGCCTCCGGTACTCGACCAACAGTGGCGCACGTAATCTTCGCCGCGCTCGCGCCGGTTCGATCGGTCTCTGGCTGCCCGGCGGCATGAACTTCATGGAGTACTACATGAACTTCGCGGTCGGCGTGGTCGAGAGTACGAAAGACCGAGAGCTGACCGTCTCGCTCATTCCGGCTGACTTCCCCGCGAGCAAGGCCCAGAGCCTGCACGTCGACGGGTTCGTCATGACCGACGTGGTCAGCGGCGACGAGCTCGCACGCGCGATCCTCGAATCCGGTCGGCCCGTCGTCACCTCCGAGCTGGTGCCGCTCGACATGCCTGACCCCACCGCGGTCGTGGCCGGCGATCACCGGGGCGCGATGAGCATTCTGCTCAAGCGGTTGCGCAGCGGAGGCGCGACATCGATCGCGGTCATCAGACCTCCGGTCAACCAGATGTGGGTGCGGATGGCGGCGCAGGCGGCCGCGGACTGGGCCGCTGCGAGCGGCATTCCAGTGTCATTCGTCGATCTCGCGGGCGTGCCGTCCGCCGAGGAGCTTCATCAGATAATCCAGCAGCTCGGAGCGCAGCATCCGGACGTCGATGCGATCGTGTGCATGCCCGAAGGCCTCGGCGTCGGCATCCTCTCTACGCTGCGCGAGCTCGGGCACACCGTCCCCGATGACATCCAGCTCGTGTCGTACACCGACAGCCTGACGTTGCCGATCGTGCAGCCTCCGATCTCGGCCATGGATCTGCGGGCGAAGGATGCGGGGGTGCGAGCCGGTGAGATGCTGATCGCTTTGATCGAGGGCGGGGATGCTTACGCCCTCGCCGCGGAGACCGTCGAGTTTTTCGATCTGATCTACCGCGAGCGCTCCTCTACACGTCCTCTTCGGAAGTAGGTACGTCAATGGCACTCGATCCACCGGTTCCTTCGCTCGACTTCGCCTTCGAGGTCACGGCTGAGCTCGGCGGCCTCGAAGATCACGGGATCACGCGCGTCGGTCATCGCCGCATCATCCCGGTGACCGGCGGCACCATCACCGGGATCTTCTCGGGGACGATCCTCGCAGGTGGTGCCGATTGGCAGACAGTGCGCCCCGACGGATCGATCGAGATCGACGGGCGCTATAGCGCACGCGCAGCCGATGGCGAGCTCCTTTACATCCACGCAAGAGGAGTTCGAAGCGGCGACCCCGCCGTACTCGAGGCGCTCCTCCGTGGCGACGACGTCAACCCCGACAGCTACTACTTCCGTGCGGCACTCACACTCGAGTCAGCGACCCGACCCGAGTTCGAGCGGTCCGTCTACATTGCGTCGTACGTTCGGGAAAAATGCCGCGTGCGCTACGTCGCGTACCGCGTTACCTGAGGACAGAGCCACGCACTTTGAGCACTGCGCCGGCATCACGACGGAAACGCCATCCGCCGCAACAGGTCGGTCAGCACACTTCGGTCGGTCTCGGAGAGTTCGTCGTGGAGTTCTCGCTCCGCCGCCCGCGCTGAGGTAGACGCCTGAGCGTGCAACGCGCGACCCTTCTCGGTCGCGACGACGACATTGGCGCGACGATCTCGCGGATCCGGTTCGCGGGTTACAAGTCCACGCGACTGGAGTTCATCGACGAGCGTAACGACCTGACTCGGATCAAGACGCAGGTACTCCGCCAGCTCTCGTTGCGACACGCGTGCGGCGCCCGAGACAAGGGCGAGGACGGAGTAGGAACGCACGCGCAGACCGTGCGCTGACAGGGCGGCGTTACCCGCGGTCGGCCGGCTAACCACCCCGTGAGTCAGAAGTGGGGCAAATGAGCTTCCTCGAGCTTTGCTCTGGAGCGAGTGCCCACAATCCGCGGAATCACGCGGCAAACGGACAATAGCGCGACCCCCGCCGGAGATGGCTCTACTCACTTCCGTTCAACGGAACCGAAAAGACACTCTAATCAGGGCTTCATGGCGGTGACGGTGGATTCGAACTCACATCCAGTGTCAGTTCGGGGATGTCGGGCCCTGTCAAGCTGCCTGGAGTTCCTATCTGGACTGTAACGGGAGCGTGCGCGAGTCGGCAACCCGCCTGCACGTTCATCAGAACACAGTGAGATATCGGCTCGACGTCGTCGCAACGAACTTGGCGTGGCGCTCGATCAGCCTGCTACCCGCCTCTGGCTGTGGCTGCGGCTATCCACGGACCCTCCGCCATCGAGGTGACTCGTCGGGTCGGTGAACTGCAACTCCGAACGCCGTGACCGCAGCTTCTCTAGAGCCCCTCAGCCGCAGGTTCTCTAGAGCCCCTCAGCCGCAGCGACGACGATGCGTTCCTCGGTCGCAATGCCTTGGCGGCCGTCAGCATCGACGTATCGGAGCAGCGCCGTGTGGGAACCGAGCTTCGCATCGATGATGTAGCCGACGATCGGGTCTTCACTCGGCGCGAGCACCAGGGGCTCACCGCCGTCGATAGACACAGAGACCCCGGTCCGTGCACTTGCCGAGGCGTTGGCGAACCTCAACTCGGCGTCATCGAGAACCCCATCGCCATCGGCGTCGACCATCGGCACCGGTTTCGCCTGACGGACCTGAACGAGTTCAGGAGCGGCGAACGAAAGCGGCGGCGTGGGATCGCTCTGTGTTGTGACACCCGCACCAGCTACCTGCACGAGAGACACCGACATCCCCTGGCGGAGCAGATCGCCGGAGATGTCCACGAGAAACGTGCCGCCTGCGTCGACGAGTGTGCTCGCCAACGTTGTGCCTAGTTCATCGACGACGCTGACCGTGGCGCCCGGATCGCCTGTGCCACTCAGGAGCGGCGGCACCAGCGTCTCAGGGCTCACGGCCCACGAGAAGCTAAAGGTCTGCGTTCGAGGCAGCACAGGTGGTGGAGTGCTTGGCGGGGGAACCGGCGGGGCAGCCGGAACTGCCAAGGGAGTATCTGCTTCCGGGTTGACGATAACTGTCTCTTGTGGCGTCAGGGGAAACTCAAGCGGCGGAGTCGGCCCAGGAATGGGCACAGGTGCTAGCGTCTCAACGTGCTCAGGCACCCCGGCCACCACAGTCTCCGGCGCAGAAACAGGCTGCGCGGGGTCGATAATCTTTACGGACTCTGCGGCCACAGGAGGGGACTGCTCCAGCTCGCCGGTTCCGGCGCTGAATGCCGCTGCCGCAATCAGTGCGGTGCCCAGGCCTGCACCGATCGCCCAGGGCGCCCAGCGGGTGGGTGACGTGACAGCCAGTGCCACCGCGGCGGGCGCGGGAGCCGCAGCAGAGTACACAGCCGCGGCTGGTCCGCCGAGGTACAACGGAAGCAGCACGGCGCGAAGTTTTGCGGAGGCGACTGCGATATCTCCCGCCGCGAGCTGGCAGCGTGAGCAGTCGTCAAGATGCTGGTCGTACCGCGGCTTGTCTGTTCTCGTGATTGGTTTCTTGGCGTTCGTGAGCAGCCGCTCGCACACCCACTTGCACTCGGCAGGGCGGTTGGGATCGGCGATGTGTGCGCCTAGCCATGCGTGACGGAAAGCTTCCCGCGCCCGCATCGCAGCAGCGGACACCGCGTTCGGCTTGAGCCCCATCAGCGGTGCGATCTCGCGGGGCTTCATGCCTTCGACCTCGAGGTACCACAGCAGGGTCCGGGTGCGTTCGGGGAGCTGCTTGAACGCTGCGATCAGTAGAGATCGCTCATCCAGGGTTGCTACCGCGTCTTCAGCGCCAGCATCCGGCATCTCTTCGATGTGGTCGAGAGTGACGTCCTGACTCGCAGCGTTACTGCCCCAGGTTGTGCTCGCGTTGCGCATCGCCGTGAACAGATAGGCCCTGAAGCCCTCACGCGGACCGTTGCCGTTCCGGATAGCCACGAGCACCTTGGTGAAGGCCTCGCTAACGAGGTCGTCCGGGTCGATCTTGTGCGTGATCGATCTCGCAGCGCGTCTGGCCGCCCCAGCGTGCCGCTGCCACAGCACCGCGTACGCGCTGTTGTCGCCAGAACGCGCCGCATCGACGAGCTCCTCGTCAGAGAGGTCCGTGAGCGGCGTCTCATGGAGACGAGTTCTTGTCAAGACAGAAGCGCTCATCAGCGGGCTCCTCAGGGTCGCAGGCACAGCACGGCACCCGCCAGTGACCAGAGACGAGCCGCGTGGCACGCGGCGCAACCAGAGATCCCCCAGGCGGGGTTCGGGAGACGCTGGTGTCGTCTGGGAGCCCCCACCCAGGTACATACACCAACGACGCCAAAATACCGGGATCATCTGGGAGATCCCTGCGCACAATGTGACGAAATCTACAAAACTCAGCCACCGAAACGCGCTCGTTCGTGTGACAGTTCTCCCGCCCCGACACCCGAGGCTCTCAGTCTTCGCCACCCAGAGAAGACGCGAGCCCGTCGGTTCGCTGGAACGAGCTGGCTGGAATGTACCGACGCTCAACGAACTACTCGGCACATCTAAGGCGGCACCGCATGCGTGAATTGTGCCATCGGGCGAGCGACGTGTGTCATCCCGGGGTTACCCGCCTGTGCACTCTCTAGCCACGAGCTAGGGTGAAAAACTCGCGAAGGAATCGGGGGATCCCCATGAAGTCACCAGTCAAGATGCAGGTCGCGGCGGTAGCTCTTGTTCTGGCTGTCGGGCTCGTGGGATGCGCAGCATCCAGCGACAGCGATGAGCCGACACCCGACTCGACTGCCACGTCGACCGCAGACTCCGAGACCAGCAACGATGTGATCGAAGTGGACCCGGATGCTTCGGGAGCGACCGATGCCGGCATCGACCTGGACAACCCGCCGGAAGCGATCGCCGCGGTAGAAGTGCCGATCCAGGCGGACCTCTATGACCGCAACGTGGAGTCAAGCCTGCTCGAGGTTGTGAAAATGCGACACGTCGAGGATGCCCTTGTCATCACTTTCCGAGTCACGATCACTGGAGAAGGTGCGGGTGTCGAACCTCTAAGACTCTGGGACGCTCTCGGTGGACAGTTCAGCCCGGCTTTGATCGACTACAAGAATCTGGTTCGGTACGACGACGTGCATGATCTGAGCACGAGCACCGAGATTCGAGCACTTGCCGGGCAGCCCCTGTACGCGGTGGCAACGTTCGCGTACCCCGAGGACGCGGACGAGGTCGATGTCATTGTCAACCCGGATCTGCCCGCTATCGCCGCCGTGCCCGTCCCATGATCAAGACCGCCTTAGGGATGCTGGCGGCCGTGGTGTTCGCAGCGTCCGGCATGGTGTTCGCATCGCCGGAAGATGCGCCTGACGTGACTAGTGCGGAACTCGCATCGACGATGTCAGACATTGTTCTGCCGCGGCAAGACATCGTGTTTCCGCAGTCGGTTGATGTGATCACCGAGACCGTCGATGAGGGTCAGCGTGTGATCGGCCTCAACACCGACATCCTCTTCGGCTTCGCGGAGTCCGTCGTCGCCGAGGCCGGCGCGGCCCGAATCGCCGAGGTGTTGGTCGACGTCTCCCAGGGATCGCCGATCCTGATCGGCGGACACACTGACTCGATCGGCGACGACACATCGAACCAGGTGTTGTCGCATCAGCGAGCAGAAGCGATCGCTGCGATCGTCCGCAGTGCGCGCCCGGACCTCGTGCTCACCGTCACCGGTTACGGCGAATCGCAGCCGATCGCCTCGAACACCAAAGCCGGCGAGGACGATCCTGAGGGTCGCGCACTTAATCGTCGCGTCGAACTGCGGGTCGGATAGCATCAGCGGCTCAATCTTCAGATCTTCGCGGAAGCACTGGGTTAGAAAGCTACTCGGCGTCGCACACCGAGTCGGTGTCCCCGACGCCGCGTCATATCAAGCTCCACTTTGCGTCTCTTGAGTGAGGGCCTCGGCGAACCGGCGGGGGCTTGCACACCCAGGAGTAGTGAATGAAGGTCCCCTGCCCCGGCTGCGCCGCGCGCCGTACACGTGTGACCCACCGCCATAGCGATGACTGCGGCAAGAACCGACGCACGGGACTTCGCACCTGGGGCGTAATCCAGCGACGGGTCGCCGCCGAGTGAGCGCCCGATCTGAAGAACGCCGCCTCGAGGACTGTTTCTGGGAGGTACGGGGCCGTGGTGGGACTGCCCACTGGTTTGCTGGCGCCAACCGCATGAGTGGATGCGGGAACCACTTCGCCGTCAGGAGCAACGCAGTTGGCCTGACGAGCCCGCAATCTCGGGTGTGCATCGTCTGCGAGAGACGCGCACGAGAAGCGACGTTGCTGGGCTACTCGCCTCGAAAAGGTCGCATTCGGCTCTAGTCGCTGCGAGCCACAGAGCGGCGGCGCCCTCACATGGGGGAGAGTCACGCGAGCTGGAGCCTCGATCGAACACACCGGCATTGGCCACCATGCCGTGCTCTGTGTGCTCCGACGCATTGCGGTTTCGAGGGGACGGGCTGTGAACCCGCCCCCTCGCGCGCTGATTGAACAGAGCGCGTTGCATCCCGCAGTTGCGTCGACCCTGAGATATCCGACGCCGGTCGCAAGCGACCTCACTACTTAAGACGCAGTTCGCAGCGTTTCATGACGGCGGCGCGACGTGAGGCGGTGTGCGACGCCGGGGGTCGACTCAACGCACCGCGGCTCACATGAACACCCACACTCGCCAGCTAGCTGCCGGCTCGGTGCGCTCGCTCGATTGCAAGAGCGAGAGACGTTCCGATAGCGCATTGCAACAGGCCTGCGGCCAACACGATGATCGCCTGCGTGGGATCGACGTCATCGCCCGGAAACGCGACATCGCCGAATGAACCGAAGATGAGAGCGAAGACGAGGCCCGGGACGACCAGGCCGAACCCGAAGGCAGTGAACGCGGTGGTCGCGGCGGCAAGGACGCGCGATATGACGGGAGCCGGCGGGGCGGTTGTCCGCCTACCTTGCAGTTCCGTCACCGGGCATCACCTGTTTCGTTCCGCGCTATCGACGCACATCGACTTCGTCGCAGCGCCAGGGTGGGGCGGGACACTGGGGATATCCCGCCCCTTGAGGCGAACCAGATGACGTCACACTGAAATCTTGTCCGAAGACATGGACGCCTCATTAACTGGGAGCATCGATTCTGACTTTCATGACGCGGGGCGGAGATTTTCGTCGGGGCGTGGGTGGATTCGCGGTTCTGCAGCTGCAGCTCACCGGGGTAGACCATCCGATCGTGGTTGACGTCTGGCATGGGTGCCGATGGAGGCTGTTCCGTCGAGATGCCGTCATAGTTTGACCTCCTACGCGTCTCATCTAGGGGGCACCGTGCACCCGGATCAGGGACATCGTGGCGAAAATACCGAAACATGAGCAGCCGCCCGTCGTTGCTTACAAAAGTGGCTCGCCCGCTCTTCGGCGGGAACTGACCATCGCCCGCAGAAAAGACAGGATCCGCTTGCTCGCCGTCGCGCTTAGTGCGGCCGTGGTCGTCGCGCTCGTTGCGGTCTCGCTCATCATGTTTGTCGTAGAACTGTGAACGAAACGCTGCGCTTGGATACAGACGCACTGCACCTCATCTTCACCTTCGACGCGGCACGGTCCGACGCCGCGCCCCGAAGGTCGAGTACGCGCGCGCGACTCAGGCACATTTTCACACCGAAGCGAGAAAGGCTCGCCGGGGTCGCGGCGGTGCTCATCGCAGTCAGCCTGTTCAACACAGCGGGTGGAGAGGTGCAAGCCAACAGCGATCAGCCGGAGGTGCCCGCGCAGACAGCGCCGCTTGCTGAGCCGCTCGCGAGCGCGCCTCTTGAGGTCGGCGCCGAGGTGGCGTCGGAAGGTTGGCATGTTCAACTGGGCGCCGTGGAATGGGGCGCGCAGGACCGTGTTGCAGCGGCGACCTACATGCCGACACCTCCCCCTGATGACTGGCAATGGGCTCTCGTGGACATAAGCGTGACGAATACTAGCGATGAGGTCGCAAGCGCAGGGCTCATCGAAGTGGCTCTGGTGTCCGGAGAAATTGTCTTTGCGGACTGGTTGATGTCCCATCACTATCCTGCGCAGACGATCCCTAACCCGCTCCCCCGCGAGGGGATCCCGGCAGGTGGCCTCTCGGCCGGCTATGTCGGATTCATGGTGCCGAATGCCGCGATTGACGACTGTACGCTCAGGCTGACCATCCACGCCAGTCCCGGCGATGCAGTGCACCAAACTTGGCTTGCGTGCAACTGATCACGCGAATATCGTGCCGGGAGCGCGGAAGGAACCGATGACGAGCTCACACGAATCGGCCGCGCGCGCGAACAGGGTAGGTACGCGGAGAAAGCGAGCGGTTCGTGACGGAACACATTGATGTCGTAGTGCGGCAATGGGCGAGCGATGACGAGGACTCAGTGCTGGACGGCTTCGTCGCCACCTATAACAGCGAGCCATGGAATGACGCGTGGAGCCGAGAGTCAGCCGAGCGGTACCTGGCTGAGTTCCGCGCCATGCCTCGCTCCACTGTCCTCGTTGCCCTCGTGGACGGGCGGGTCGTCGGCGCCGCCTACTTTCATGCGCGCACGTGGCAGGACGCCTCGGAGATCTACATCGACGAGTTCTTCGTCTTTCCGTCCGCCCAGCGTAGAGGAGTCGGGCGTGCCCTGCTCGCAGCGATCCGCGAAGAGGCGGCTGAGACCGGCGCCGAGGCCCTCACGCTCCTGACCGACCGAGACGTACCGGCGTTCGATTTCTACGCGCGTCTCGGGTTTCGTGAAGGTAAGACGCAGGTCTTCATGATCGGCTGAGCAACACCCTAACCTGCGCACGAAGACGGCCCGGCTCCGCGAGTCGCGGAGCCGGGCACGCTGGTCAGCGACGTGCGTGGCGTCGACGTACCGAGACCGCGGTGAGCGCGATGCCCGTGACGACCAACAGTAGGCCTGCAGTCAAGCCACTAGGTGCCGTTCCGCCGGTCGCTGCGAGCGGAGTGGGGGGCACCGGGGTAGGCGGGTTTGTCACCGGCACTTCGGGCGTCGGCGGCGCGGTCGGTGCGCTACATGCTTGTGCCTCTTGGGTCTCGCCCGCTACCTCTAGCAGAGCAGTGTTGAGGAACCCGCCTGCGTCAGGGCTGTCGCCTGTCGGGCACGTTGTGTCAGCGAACAGGAACATTGCGTCTGGCACGGATGCCACGATGCTCACGGTGTAGTTGTGCACCGTGCCTGCGGGAAGGCTGAGGTCATCGGCGAGGACCGTCACTCCCGACTCGGGGTTCCAGCTCGCGGCGAGTGAGCCGTCGGGTCCGGTTGCAGTGGCGCCCTCGATGTCGATACCAGCCCCGAAAGCGGGAGTGTCCGTCAGGTCGTAGATGGCACCGACGACGGCGGAGAGGTTGGTGACGGTGACCAGGTAGTCGACCTGCCATACACCCTCCCCGAGGGAGATGGTGGAGGTCACCGTCTTCTCGATGACCGTGCCTTCGGGCGTAGCCGTGTTCACGAGGGTGCAATCGAGAGCGGCTGCGGTCGTCGGTGTGAACTGCAGGCCCGCAACCTGAAGGTCTTCGTCCGCTACGCCCACGCACACGATGTCACCGGCAGCCCATTCGGGCGCAGCCGCCTCCGTGAGTGTGTAGGTCGTTCCGAGGCTGAGGTGCGCCCAACTGATTGTGGGCGCGGCGGCAGTCACAGCCTGAGTGGCTGCAGCGTCCGCTGGTGCCGGGTCGATAGTCACATCGAAGGACCATGGGTAGTCCGCAGGTGCTCCCTCGACCTGTTTGGTGAGCGTCAGCGAAGCTTCCTGGAGCGTGTTGGTGATGACACATGCCGTGGTCGCGCCCGCGTAAACGGCGAACGTCTCGTCGGTGACCTCGACGTCCCCGGTAGCTGGGTTGGTGACGGTGCATACCGTCGAGGTGTGCGCCCACGGAAGCTCGGGTGCGATGGTCTCTGCGAGCACGTAGTCGTCGCCAGCGAAGAGCGGCGACCATGCGTGCTCGTCGCCGACGCCAATGTTCGCACCGATACCAGCACCGCCGTCGTAGGTGTCGGTGACCGTTCCGCTCAGGGTCTCGTCGTGGAGCAGCTGACCGTCGCTCTGGGTGACGGTGTACGCGAAGATATCCTCACTCGTCACCCCCGCGGGCGCGCCGACCTTCTCGACCGTCAGACTTCCGCAGTTGCTGATGACGAGGTCACCACCGTAGCTGAGGATGTCTTCCGTGGAGGCGTTCTGGCTGTTTCCTGTGCGGGTGATGAATCCGCCCGGCGAGTACGTTGCGCACTCGCCCGAGGGAAAGAGCCCGGCTGCGGTGAGGTCGATCGCGAGCTCACCGAACGTCGCGTCGTTGCCCGTTGAGGGCGTGTCGGTGTTGGCACCAACGGCGGCTTCGTAGACGAGCGTGTCAGCGCTCGGTTCCCACGCAGAGCCGTTCCAGCGGAGGACACTCACATCGGTCTGTGCGCCGGCGGACTGGTAGTCGAACTGGATGAGCACATCGTCGTACCGGCTCGAGTCGTCCGCGCCGGAGAGGACCTGGTAGGTCGTCATGTCACCGAGACCCTGGTAGCGGGTCCAGTACTGGTAGAGGATGACGTGGTCGGCGCCGTCCACGTCAACGATTTCGTATGCGGATGCTCCGGTGCAGGCATCACCCTTCCCACTAGGTTCCGGACTCGCGCTCACCACCCAAGGTTCGTCGTCAATCTTCGCGCCGCCAGCGAAGACCGTGTCATCGATTCCGGTGGAACAGCCGGCCGCGTCAGCGCCGCTGTCGTAACCGAACACGACATTCGAACCTGAGGCGAGGACGTCATCCCAATCGGTGCCGCCGTCGCTGGTCTTATTGCCATCGATTTCGAACGTCGTGGTCACGCTACCGAGAGTCACCGCACTCGCGGGTGCGGTAAGCGCGACCCCGGCGCCTGCGGTCAAGGTCACCGCGGCCAGCGCGGCCGTGAGTCGTCGGACTAGGTCTTTTCGATGCATGTGTCACTCCGATTGAGGTGGGGCCCCAGATAGCTCCCATATATGGGTGGACGCACGGATACCGCCGATTATGACGCGCCGGCACCAATCACCTTCGTTCCGAGTGTCTTACCGGGGTTCTGGGCTGGGCGGAGCGGCGCTCAGGGCGGCTTACGCATCCGGCATTGACCCCATAGGCTGGATCGTGCGATGCGTCGCTGGGAGGTGCCTTGGGGTGGTTCAGGAAGCACGGGAGCCGACGTCCGCCGAACGCCCCTGACATCAGTCAGCGCGAAGAGCTTGACCACGGAATCGGCTGGCGCGTGGCCCATCCCGCGGTCGGTTACGCTCCCGTGCTCGCGGAGTTCCTCCCGCTGCTGTCCCCGACCATGGGGGACGCTGCGTACTGGATTGAGCGCGGCGACACCGCGGTCGTTCATCTGTCCCTACCGACACCCGTAGTGGCGCGCCGCACGAGTCGTTCGATTGAGCTCACCCGATGGACACAGGAGCAGCGCTCTGCTGAAGCCGCCGAGAGCAAAGGCGAAGCCCGCGTGCATATTGCCGGTGGAGACAACGACTCACCGACCTGGGCATTCTTAAGGATTGACGACGGCCCCTGGATCCCGGCTGACGAGGTGGGTGGATTTGACGCATCGGCGTGGGAATGGGACGTCTACCGAGACATGCTGCGCATTCACATGTCGACGCTCGTGTCGAAGGATGCCCAAGGGCGGGCGTAGAACCTCACGCGCGACTGAGCCTTACAGACAGCGACTCGTCGTGTCGGGTTCGACGCAACTGCGGAACTAAAGTAGCCCGCTGTAGAACCACACCCCCACCGCGACCGCAACTACGGCGATGGCGACGAAGAGCAGCGCGAACAAAATTCCCCGAACGGCAGATCCATCAATGGGGTCGTTGGAGTCATCGCCGGTCACGGAGCCATCCCACTTGCCAGGTCGCCCCACCCGGGAGTCGCCACGGTGACAGACTGCTCAGGCGTCGCTAACCCCAGCCGCCCCGTTATCGCGTCCGCATAGCGAAGCACGACAGTGTGACTCCCGAGCGGAATGTCGGTCACCTGGAAGTGCTCCGGCTCGTTCGGGATTGGCGTGTCGTCGTCCGGTTGCGCCGGGAGATGCAGGAAGTGGATGTTCGTGCCAGAGTCCCAAGAGACCACGACCTGCGTCCCTGCGATTGCATCGATCAGGATGGAAACGTCATCGGTTTCGCCGTCTCCGTCAGCGTCGACAGCGGTGAGAATACCAGCGGGTCCGGAGCCAGCGATGGAAGGCACGGGGAATACGAAAGGCCCGACAGGCTCCGTGAACTGAGGCTCGATCGTGTTGGAGACGGTCTGTCGGGCCCGGACCGTCATGCCTTGGTGGAGCAAGTCTCCGGAGACATCTGCGATAAAGCTGCCCTCGGGTGAGACCGCGGTCGTAAGGAGCACGACGTCGTTCTCATCAAGAATCGAAACGCTTGCACCTGGCGTGCCCGTCCCTTCCAGCAACGGCGGAACTGGCGCGGAGAAGTCCATGACTGTCGTCAGTCGAAAGGTGGTATCAGTCAGTGGCGCGCTTTCGGTTAGCGGGGGCAGAGGCATGGAGATCGGCGGAGCAGGGATGACGCTCGCTTCGGGTGCCGGCGTCACCTCCAGCATCGGGAGCTCAGTTCCTTCGTGCGGTGTCGCGGTCGGCGGGAGTCCAGTCGGCTCAGGCGATGGCGCCGAGGCGGGAGCGTAAGGCTCCGTCGAGACGACGACGGGCGTCTCTGCCGTGATCGTTCCCGGTGGGCTCCAGGATCCAGACGCCGCGAGGACGGCGATGGCAGTAGCAGCCGCGGCGGTCGTGAGAGCAGCGCCGATACCGATACCCGCTCCGATGTGTTTCGTCGGCTCGACAGCGACGATTCCCGCGCTGCTGAAGATGTTGATGCCCTCACCCACGCTCGACGTGAGAACCGGGATCCCGCTGTCCACGGCCGCTTCCGTGGTAGCCCACGCGCCCAACGCCGCAGCCGCAGCGGGTGCGGTGTCGCTGAGGTACGCGGTGGCAGCGGTTCCTCCAAGCAGCAGCGGAAGGAGCACGACGCGGAGCCGCTGAGACACGATCTCGATGTCTGCCGCGACAATCTGGCAGGCCTGACACCCATCGAGGTGCTCGTTGAAACGGCCCAGGTCTGCGCGGTTGAGCGGCTTGTCGCCTTGGATGAGGACACGTTCGCAGACCCAGCGGCAATCCTCTGGACGGCTCGGGTCAGCGATATGGAGGTCCAGCCATGCTTGTCGAAAACCGTCGCGCGCGCGATACGACAATGCGGAAACCGCGTTCGGGGTGAGTCCCATGAGTGGTGCTATCTCACGAGGCTTCATGCCTTCTACCTCGAGATACCACAGCAACGTTCGGTGGCGCGCGGGGAGGCGGCGGAATGCTTTCGCGATGCTGGTCCGTGTGGAGAGTAGCTCGAGCGGGTCTGAGTCCGAGTCGACGAGTGCGACCTCCGTCAACTCGTCTAACGCGACGTCCTTGCCCTTTCGCGCCCAGGTCGCAGCGATGTTCCGCACCGTCGCAAACAGGTAGGGCCTGAAGGGTCCGGTGGGGCCAGCGCCGCGCTGAATCGCTCCGAGGATCGACATGAACGCTTCGCTGACGAGGTCGTCCGGCTCGAACGCAGATGTGATTGCTCGCGCAGCACGGCGCGCGGGCGCAGAGTGGCGGGCCCAGAGGATCGCGTACCCGCTCATTTCACCGTCGCGCATCGCAGTAACGAGGTCTTCATCAGACCGCTCGACGGTCTCCTCGTCAACGCGTGACTCGCGACGTGGTGCCGCCATGGTCTCTCCTAGACTTGTTAGTCGTCCTCGCTTACCAAGACGCGCGTGCGCGCAAAACGTGACGGTCCGGCTTCCGAACGTGAGTGGGGCGCAGAGGGCGAGTCTGGGATTCTCGCCCCCTGCGGATTTGGCGTGGTGGGAGCCACACCTGCACCCTTGCTCTCGAGACAGCAGGACCCGACCTGGGGAGTCGGGCGTAGGTGCCGGGACGAAGTCCCTCATCTATCAAGAGGTGCACGCGAAGATTTCATGACGCAGCAGGGGAGAAATGCGCGTCAAGACCTACCAGAACGAGGAGGGGGCGGGTTCGTGTGGGAGTCGCCCGTCCCCGAGAACGGAGCCTCGCTCCATCCGCACACCTCGCCTGCTGATGGAGCCCGCCAGCTTGCGGGGTGAGCTGTTGTCGTGTGTCTGCGCGCCAACCGACTGGAGCCTCGCACGCACGTGTGCCGCGAAGCCGTAATCCGCTGACACGCTCAGGATGCCGTGGCCAGGGGTTCGCTCAGGTTTCGGCCTACGGCTACGGGTCGGCGGGCGCCAGGGCGAGGAACCGCATCTTGTTCTCGCCGTAGAAACACGTCTGAACCATGAACTCCCCGGTCATGCCTTCGAGCACGTCCACGTTCGACCACTTTGGGGTGTGGCGCTCTTCGATGACTTCGTAAACGACGTCGGAACCGGCGATGCGCACCTGCTGGCCGATCTCCCAGGCGAGGATCACGTCGCCGCCGCAGTTGTTGTGCGCCGCGTACAGCGGCAGCACACCGTCGAGACGGTAGCTCGTCATCTCGGTGAAGGTTCCGTCGCACCGGTCGAGCTCGCGCATGCCGCCCTCGACGCCGAGCGTGATCTGGGAGAGCGCCCCGGGTGCGATGATCTCCTGCACTCGTTCCTGCACCGCGACCTTCAGGTTGCCGGTGACGCGATCGGTTGCTTCGGGAGCGAACACGGTTGTGCCGACGAGGCTGAGCCCGATCGTCATCGACACGATGGCAAGGGTGAGCAGCGTCACCCTTGCTCGGCTGGCGCGCCGACGCCGACGCCCACGGGCGGGTTGAGTCTGGGGCACGCTCGGTGCCGCATCGAGGCGATCGTCGATGGCGAGCACGGCCTACGGGTTTCCGACGCGTCTGCGCGGCTGACGACGGCGGCGCGGCTTGATGATTAGGAAGGCGACTAGCGGCACGCCCACGAGCGCGACGGCCCACCAGGGGAAGCCTGCGGGGTCGATGTTGTTGGGGATGACGGTCGTGCCGGCGTCCTCACCGACGGGCGCGTCGACGCGCTCGGCACGTACCAGCAGGCGGTGCGTGTTCACACCGGTGGGGGTGCACGTGACGAGCGTGATCAGGTCTTGGCCGGGCATTTGACGAAGTTGGTCTGTTTCGTTGGGGAGCACGGTGTCGATCTGGTCGACCTCGTAGTAGAGATCTTCGCCGAGGACCGAGACGATGATCGTGTCACCGAGCTCGACGTCTTTGAGGTTGTCAAAGAGGGTGGACTGCACGTATCCGGAGTGGCCGGTGAGTACGGCGTGCGTGTTCGGTCCGCCGACGGGCAGCGAGCTGCCAAAGAGGTGACCGACGCCCCGGGCGAGGGTTTCGTCGTCGGTGCCGTGAAAGACAGGGAGGTCGCTGTCGATGGCGCGGATGCGCACGCGCGCCATCGTTTCGGAGCCGTCGATCGACAGCGTGTCGAAGTAGACGTCGGTGCCGCCGCCGACCGCGGTCTGCTGCCCGTCGGCGCCGAGCGCGTACGGGTCTCGCAGCGGTCCTGCGGGAAGATTCTTGTTGTATTCGCGGGCGGCGTCGAGCAGTTCAGAGACTTCAGCGTCAGGAAGATTCTCGATCGACTGTACGTAACCGCTCACGTCGGTATCGTGCTTCATCGCCGACAGCCATGAGGCTGCGGACGGATATACCAGGATGCCGACGCCCAGCGCCGCGATGATTATGACGAGCGTCTGCGACCAGCCCCATCGCTGCTGCGCCACTGCCTGCTTATGACTGGCAGCGGCGCGACGGTCGCGGCGCAACGGCGCCGCGTGCGCGAATTGCGCTTCAGCGTCGTCCGGTGCTTCCAGCAGAGTCATGGCGGGGTCCTGGTCGAGGTGAGTGAGTGGGTGTGAGTTGCGGTGTGTTCAGTTGTGAAGACGGAGATGGGCCGTGCGGGGGGAGGTTGGAACCCTCTCCCCCCGCACGGCCAGCTCAGTGCTTACGCCGAAGCGTTGCTCTTGCGGCGGCTGTAGATCGCGAGAAACACAGCACCGGCGAGGAGCATCGCGCCACCGGCCCAGAACAGCGTGGTTCCGGTGCCACCCGTGAGGGGCAGAACGAATCCACCGTTGTTCGGAACGTTGACGACCTCGACCGTGGTGGTCGCGGCCGGCGTGGTGACCGTGAACGGCACCGGTGCGGCGAGCAGTTCGTGGTCTTCGGGGGCCTCGATCTCCACCAGCCAGTAGTAGAGGTAGCCGGCGGCTCCGGGCGCAACGGCTGCACCGTCAGCCCAGTTCGAGTAGCGCAGACCCTCGATGACGACCTGACCGTTGGTTCCGGTGGTCCAGGTGTCGCTCGGCGCGGGAAGGTCGGTACCGATTCCGGTCACCTGCGTCGCCGTGGTGAAGTCGTTGGTCTGGCTCGACCACACTTGGAACTTCGCACCCTCGAGCAGTTCAGCGTCCTCGCTGCTGACCTTCAGCAGCGTGATCCCACCCCACTTGGTGATGACCTCGTTCGTCGGCGTTCCGGTGTTGTTGGTGATCGCGGCCTGGTTCGGGAACACGGTCGCCTCGTTGACGATCTCGCCGACCTCGTTGACCTCGGTGGTGATGACTGCTTCGACCTGGAAGAGGATGTTGGCCTCGAGGAGGTCGAGTCCTGCCGGGGTGAACGCGATGGTGACGATCGGGCCATCAATGGTCGCTGCGGCGGGCACAACGGTGTAGTGCGTGCCCTCAACGAGAACGATGTCAGCAAGGACGCCGTCCGGGTCGACGAGCGAAACACTCGTCGAAAGGTAGTCGAGCTTCTCATCGAGAACGTCGACGATCTGGTAGGCGTCGATGATCTCGGCGTTCGGGATGTCAGCCGTGATCGTGAACTCGATGTCGTCGCCGATCTTGACGTCCTCAGAATCCTCGACGGTCTTCTCGGCCGTCGTGATGGCGTTCTTCGGGTATGCGTGGACGTTGTAAATCCACTCGTTGTCGTTCGTCGGGTTCGTCAGGGGAACCGTGATGATGAACGGCGCCGAAGGGGTGACTCCGATCGGGTAGTTCGTCTCCTCGATGAGGTACGCACCGACCGGCAGGTTGCCGAAGGTGACGACACCGTCGATACCCGCAGCGCCTGTGACTCCAGACCCGGATGCGCCATCGACCAACTCGGGTGCCTCGGCCGGATCGCCGGTGTACGCCGCGAGAGCCGTCCACCCGGAGTTCTCGGTGAGGTCATAGTCGAGCTGCGTGTACGAGAACGTCACGCCGTTGAGCTCGACCAGATCTTGCAGGATGGGGTTCGCCGGGTCGATCGGCATGCCGTTGTTCGGCAGTCCGGTGGCAGCATCCGGCGCTTCGTACTTGTGAAGGGTGATCGAGCCGAGCGTATCGGGGTCGATCAGGTTCGGCGTGGCGGCGCTGGCAGGCATCGCCAGCGTCAGTGCGGCGAGCGCGCCCGCGAGGACGGCTGCCGCGGCGCGGGTACCGCGCCACTTCTTTGATGCGTTCACTGATTTTCCTTTTCGGGTGAACCGGGCTTCCCCGGGGTCTTGCGTTGATATGCGGGTAGGAATTGACTGCGGATGAGAGAAGGCGCTCACGTCTCTTTGTGTTGCACCTCCGCGCGTCCGGTACGGCGTCGGACGAGGAACATCAGGCCGACGCTGAGGGCGATGAGCCCTGCGCCGCCGATGAGATAGGGAAGAACACCCGAGCCGCCAGTAGCCGGCATGACCAGCGCAGGCACATCGCGCACGGTGATCAGCTGACCGGCGGCCGTGACCGCTCCACCGCCGTTCTGGGTGATGGACACTGTGCGGTCGGGGTTGATCGTGAACTGGACCGGCTGTGCGAGCAGGCTGAACCCGTCAGGCGCCGTCAGCTCTTCGAGCCAATAGACCCCGGCCGGGATCGCGGCGATTGTGAAGAAGCCGTTGCCGTCGTCAACGATCGCCGGGTCAGGCACTATTGGAGCGCCCGGCTCGCCATCGACGTCGTCGAGAATCGCCCAAGACGAGCCATCCATGCGCACCCAGTCGCCGTTGACGTCCTCGCCGAGCTTCTCAATCTGCAGCGGAATGCGGAACAGGGAGATCGGGGTCGACGTGTTGTCGGGGTTCGAAGGAACCACACCGCCTTCGGGGTCAGTACCACTCGCAGTAGCGACGTTGTCGACCTTGGTGGCGTCGACGTCGGCCTGAGTGACGATGTATGCCGTGTCTGAGTAGCAGGTCGCCACGTTGCCGGGGGCAAGCGGGGAGATCGTCGTCACATCGCAGGTGATCGTGATGCCCAGGCCCGCGAGCATGGGGTCGCTGACCACCAGGTTGCTCACCGTGACGTTGCCCGTGTTCGTGATCACGAAGCTGTACCAGATCTCGTCGCCCAGTCCGGTGACGCCGTCGGCATCGACATCGACGATCTCGTGGATGTCCTTGTCGAGAACGATCTCCGGCGTCTGAACCGACTCGATGTCCGCCGGGTCGTCGTCGGTCACGGGAATGTTGAGCGCCGTCGTTCCGGTGGCACGCGCCGTGTTCGTCAGTTCACCGGCGTCGAGATCGGCTTGCTGCACGACGTAGTCCGCGTAGCACGTCATCGTCGCGCCGCTCACGAGCGTGGCGGGCTGCGTCGGGGTGCAGGTGAACGCGCCCATGTCGCCGAAGCCGGAGAACGCGTCTTCGGTGAGCGTCACGTTGGTGAGGGTCGTGGCGGCAACCGTGTTCGTCGGGCCCATGGGCGTCGTGTTCGTCAGCACGAACTTGTACGTCACGATGTCGCCCACCTCGCTGAAGGTGGTGGGGTTTGGGTTCTCCGGATCGACCGTCTTGGGAGTGACGGCATCCACGGTCTTCACGATGTCGATCGAGGGGTTGATTACCTCGAGCTGTGCGTTCGACGGAGGGTTGAGGTTGGTCGTGATGTTCGCCGGGCCGTTGATGTAGGTGCCGTCGACCGCGCTCGTCACGTCGACCGTGATCGTGCAGGATGCCTGGCCGAGGGCGAGGTCGCCGCCCGTGACGCTGACAGTGGTACCGCCGGCGGGAGCCGTCACGATGTAGGGGTCGTTGCCGCCGCCCGGCTTGGTGCCGGGCGCCTGAGCACACGTGCCGCCGATGTTGGGAGTCGGCGCGATCACGAGGTTCGCCGGCAGCGCGTCAGTGATGAACCAGTCGTACTTCGCCATCAGGTCGTTGGTGTTGGTAACGGTCAACGTCATGGTCGAGTACGAGTTGTTCGCGACACTGCCATCGGTGTTGTTCGCCAACGTGCTGGTGTTGTTCAGGATCAGCGTCGGGTTGAACGCCTTGTCGAGCTGCGGCGTGACATCGACGATCTGCGGAAGGTCGAAGGCGACGTCGTTACCGTTGCCGCGAAACTGCGCGTTTTCGAGCGCAAGGCCGAGGTTCGCCGTCGTTCCCATCGGAATCATGTACGCCGCCGACTGCAGCTTGGAGATCTGTGCCTTCCAGGGCCAGTCACCGTCGACGGGGTCAGGGTTCGGATGGGTCGGGTTCACACAGGGGTTGAGACCGGTGCTCAGGGTGACATCGGTGCCGTTGACGATGAGCTTGAACGTCTCACTCGGCTGGCTGTTTCCGCTATTCGCCGGGCAGTTGATTGCGGCGAAGTACGCCGAGACCGCGTAATAGTGGCCGGCGATCGCCGGGATGGTGTTCACGGTCCGGAACTGCGTTCCGGGATTGACGGTCGCATCCGACGAGTTCGTGTAGGCGGTGAGCACCTGGTTCGTCAGCGACTGCGTCGTCGTCTGCCCCTGTGCGATACCCAGGGCAGCGGCCATGTCGCGAAGAAGTCTCCACTCCTTGCCCTCGTCTGGATCTCGGGAGCAGCCACTATCGGCGGCGTCCGAGGGCACTACAAGAGTGTTGTATCCCATGATCCAGCCGTTGCACTGGTCGGCGTCTGGCGTCCAGTCGGGATCGGCGGTGTAGGTCGAGTTTGCGGCAGCCGGTCCACCCGTGTAGGTGCGGATGTCGATCGCACCCACGGTCGCGCTCTGATTCGAGAACGTCTCGGTGTATACCGGTGTTCCGGGCTGCGGAGTCCCAGGCATCCCGGGAACAGTCGCTGAAGCCACGAATGCCGCGGGAGCAAGCATCGCGCAGGCCAGCAATGCGATCGCTGCCGCACTTCCCGTAATCGCGCGCCGAAGGCGCGTGCGGCGGATCCGCTCGGAGAAGCTGACGCGCTTCCACGTCGACCGACGGCCTGAACGCTGGCTCATGCGGTGTTCCCATCCTGTTTGACACGGACGTCAGATGGTTCTGACGGAACCGGGTGTGCAGCCTTCGGGGGCTTCCACTCGGTGTCCGACTGTCGGGTTCGGGGTCCAGACAGCCGGAAAAGTTGCTTGCACTAGAAGAGATTGGATCTTTGGCCAAAACGTGACGCGGCCCCAAAAAAAACTTTGAGACTCGTCGCGCTACGGGGTCGAGGCGCTCGCTTTCACCTCAGTTGTTGCTGTTTGGGCAGACGAGGATCGGGAGAGGCGGGTCCCTCCCGGACTCTGCCGAGGGGCGTCCGTCACCAACGCAGCGCGTCAGTGCCCGCGCTTGTGAGGACGAGGTAGTTGAACGGCAAGACCTTCAGCTCAATCCGAATAAGTCCCGCGCTTCGCAGTTGCTCGTACACACGATGCTCGTCTGTGGTCGCCGGAACGTCATCAATGAAATAGCCGGACCGCAGGTTGAAGGGAACGCTCAACCAGAACCTCACACGACGCTCGGCGACCATGGCGAGGGCGATGCGCTGCTCCACTGTCACTGAGAGTGCGCCGTCGATGCGCGTGCCTGTTTCCACGAAGGTCACTTCCTGAATTGTCAAAGTGGCGCGCGTTTCCCGGCCCATTTCGGCGCGGCTGGCAAACGGAGCGCGAAAGATCCGGGGCAGCTGATGCATGCACCCGATGAGCTAGACGCGAAAACACGCCGTTCATGACGCACATGGGGCAAAGAGGACGGCTGTTTATTTGCGGCAGCGTCATGAAACCGCTCTACGAAGGTCATGAGAGTAGCGGCCGAGCCCTCCGCAAAGCAGGGGAAGTAGCATCCCGCGCTGCTACGCATGCATTCGACAGGACAACGCGCGGCGGCGGCTGGGCGACGAAGGGACTGGGGTGAGCACTGACGACGCATCGGGACGACAGGCTGACCTACTCACGCGCAAGTACAACGCCGAGCTCGGGTCCTGGCAGGGGCGGTTGGAGTGCGCCAGCATCGGCGGTTCGGGCGGCAGCGAACCTTCGGAGTGGTTTGCCGATGCCGTGGTACGCCTGACGGGAACGGAGGGTATGCATCAACTCTCCAACCTCGGCGTCATGGACTGCGCAGACCCGCAGCGCTTTCGTGCGAACTTGATTCGCCAGCAGGTGGGTGAGCTCATGCTGTTCAGCACGCTGGAAACGGCCCACACGGTAACCCTCGATCCGGGCAGTGCGAGCAGCCAGCGCGACATCGTCATCATTGGAACGGTGGGGCTGGGCGGGCAGCGACTGTGTCGTCGTGGCGCAGTGCAACGGATGAGCGTCGGGCGAACAGGATTCATGTCAACCCTCGCGCCGTCGGTCGTGGAACACGTAGGTCTCACAGAGACAACGGGTGTCGTTGTGCCGGTCGATCTCCTGTCCGCGCACACGGACCGCCTCGCAGTCGGCGTTGACCTGTTTCCCGACACGCCCCTGATCCGCACAATAAGTAGTACCTTCCCCCGGCTACTCATGGAGTTGCTCCGTAGCCCCCGCTTGCCGAACAGGGAGGAAACCGAAGCGGAGCGGATGCTTCTCGGACTCGTCAAAGCTGCGCTTCAGCAACTGGAGACCTGTGACGACGCGATCAGCCGCGCTGGCGAAATGCGGATTCAGGTAGCTCAACTCATCGAGGTACGCCACGCGGACCCGACCTTCGGAATCGACGACATCGCAGCTGAGCTTCACATCAGCCGCCGACAGCTTTATCGATACTTCAGCGACGAGAAGCCGTCCCTGCGAGAGACGTTGCTGCGACGTCGCCTCGAAACGGCGCGGGCTCTGATCCTCGACACACAGGAGCGAGATGGAGACACTCTCGCGCGCGCCGCGGGCTTCGTGGACGCGGCTTCGCTCCGAGCCCATTTCCGCCGCCACTTCGGATTGAGTCCGACCGAGTTCCGTCGTGTCCACTTTCTTCGAAGAGCACCCGCGGAGGCGATGCTTCTGACCGGCGAGCAGAAGAAACCAGACTGACCACGAGGGCACCCTCGATCCGGACCTCGTGCGGTGCGTATGGAGTGCCATTCGACCGCGCGTGGAGTGTCATCGCTGACATCACGTGTCGTGTTCATCCTCGAACGCGCCGCTGTGGTCGGGCGTGCCCCAAGGCGCGTATCCAGCGGACTAAGTTCCTGCTTGCCTGTCGCCCTGGCGCAGGCTGGTCGATCTACAGGTCGCCCGTGGCTTCGGGGCCACGGTCGATCTCGACCGCCGACCCCGGGTTGATGTCACACGTCCCCGGGGTCGGTACGGCGGTCGGGGCGAGTGTCACGGCGACGCTGGCCACCGATTATCCGACTCGGGGTGCCGTCACGATTTGCCGTCCGGGACAGTCCTCATATTGAGCGCACTTGCACCACGCGGATCGGTGCGCGCATCGAGACAATGGGCGGTCATGAGCAGAGCGGTCGTGACCCTCCGAGGCGGGGAGGACGCAAGTGGCGAGCGATCTGTGGCAGAGCAACGGCCCAAATCTCACCGAGATCGTGGTTCGCGGCAGTTTGGGTCCGGCGCTCAAGTCTGCATTGGGCGCGTACGAAGTGATCTCTAAAGACGCGGGCTTTACGAGTATCACCGCGAAGATTGTCGACCAGTCTCAGCTGTTGGGGCTGATCGCCTTCTGCGCAGACCTGAACATCCCGATTGTCTCCATCAACCCGGTCGATCCCGCTCGGGCTGGTGCGTTGACTTCATAAGCGCGGGCACCGCGACAGCTCTCGATCGTTGTGACGCACCGCAGAGACCCGCGCGTCCAGCCCAAGAGTCGCCGTCCCGTGGCCAACGGAACCAGCCACGGAACGGCGCAGATCCCGTCCCTCCCCCGAGGTGGGATCCGGAGAGCGCTCTGTCCACCCTCACTTGGGGAGAGCCCTGAGCGCGCGGATTATGACGCCCCACCACAAACTCGTGCTTACGGTTCTCCTCACCATCTGAGAACCCCCGTCATTTTCCGCTGGCGCGGACGTCCCTTAATGCGCGGGCACACTGCCCGCATGTAGATGCAATGGAGCAACACATGGGTATTGAAGACTTGATTGGGCAGGGAAAGAACTTCCTGAACAGCGACCAGGGCGAAGACATCAGCGACAATGTGCTCGACGCTGGCGCAAACTTGGCGAAGCAGCTCGCGCCGGACGAGTTGGACGCGAAGATCGACGACGTCCGGGAGAGGATCGACGGAGCAATCGGCAAGGAATAAGAAGACGACGCCTGCTCATCGCTCGAGCGGCGGCGTCACGTCGCCGCCGCTCGACGATCGTCAGACCGAGAACCGGTGTCTCTGTTCGGGGCGAGTTAGTGCATGAGCTCAGTTCAGCGATCCAATGGATTGCGAGTGGAACCGCGTGTTGGACGGACCGCGCTGACGATCTTATCCGATTGGACCGCGCGTGCCCCGGGAACGCGCGCAACCCGGTCGCGTCACTATTCGTTCGTGACGACGTCTCTCTAGTTGCGTCGGCGATGTCATCGGCGCAGATCCACCGGTCAAGGAGCAAGACTTGAGCAAAGATCTGGTGCTGGACCGTTCGTCCGTCAGCGCTGCGGAGCAGACGGCCGACCCGACCTCGACGCTGGCCGATCACCCATCGCCCTGGGGCGGAACCATCGAGATTGAAGTGCTCGAGATCCTCGAAATGTGAAGGCTGTGACTGAGCAGCACTTGTGGGCACATGCACCGCCGACGATCGCTCGACGAGCACCTGCCGACGAACCCGGGCTTCCCCGGTCACCCCACACAGCCTCCGTCGAGTAGGCCCACGGTCCGAAGCCGGCGACAATTTGACCACGGCGGGCTCGGTTCGTTTGGCTCAGCGGATCATGCTGCGGTGATGGTGGGGCCGAGACCCACAAGTAAATACGCACCCGTGGTACGACGCGCCCAACGCACAGGATCCGCGGCATTCCGCGGGTCCCGTGCGTCATCGGCAACCCGATAAGGGTCGAACCCTCTTTGCCAGGCTGGGTTGTGAGTCAGTTCACGGCAACCCGACATACATGGCAACCGGTGCCGACTACGCCGGCCGCAACGTTGCCGCGCCAATCGCCCGAGAAGGTCCGGTGAAGCGAACGTGAGCTCAGCGGCCGGCCAGACCGGGACGTTGATGAGGTTGACCGTGGCCACGACACAGTCCGCCGGATGTCACCAGGTGAGCTCGACCTCCAGTTCGTTATCGCCCTCGTCTCCGAGCTCCACTTCTACCTTGAAGTTGACCTCGTTGGGGATTCGCACGGTGATGCGCCGTCCCTCGCGCTCGAACTCGACCGAGTTGTTCTTGGCCAAGGCGTCGGCGAGCGAGTGGAGCTTCGCGGCTGCCTCCTCGCGGCTCATGCGCTGCGAGTCGGCGATGGCGAACAAGTCCATAGTGTCCTCCTGGTGTCGTTTTCTCGACCGTAGCGGCAATTCCAACTGGCGCACGGTCGGATTGATTCGGACGTGCCTTCAGGCAACCGGTGATGTCGGTGCGACGCCGGTTTCGGTTGATAGGGCGCGCCTCGGGCCCGGCGCAGAGGAAGCAACACACCTCGTCCGGCTCACCAGCGCCACAACACCACCGAACTCCTGACCGGCCACCGCCGAAGGCGGCTTCACGCGCTCGATGGCAGGGCTGTTCGCACGGATGTCCCACCAAAACCACGCCCCGACGCGCCGGGCGTTCGGACCTGCGGTGGGGCCGATTCACACGGCAGATTTCGCGGCGAATGCCCGTGATGCCGGGGTTTCGTAGAGCGAAGCGCCCAGCCGCCAACCGCCCCGTGAGCAAGGATCGGGAAAGATGCCCCTACTCAGCGCTTGCTCACGCGCCAGTTCCCCAAACCCGCGGAAAGACGCCGTGTTCTGCCCCTCGCCGGGATACACGTCGTGAGCGTTCTTTCCTATTTCCATTCAATGGAACTCAGAAATGCGCCCTGATCAGGGATTTATGGCGGTGACGGTGGGATTTGAACCCACGGTAGGGGTGAACGTCCCAACCAGCAAAACCCTTGATTTTCCGGGGTTTCTTCGACCTGTGAACCGGTCTATGGGCCGCAAGTGAGTGACCTTTTGAGTGACCTAGAACGGTACGCGTCCGTCGTCCGGGTGGAGGGCTTCCACGGTGCCGGCGAACCTCTCACCGATGGCCAGGATTGCCGCTGCAATCCCAACCTCATCACCGACAGTTTCTGGGCGGATCACGAACACACGCGCGTCAGCACCGCCCAACGCTTCCGCCCGGCAACCGTGCTTCGCGGCGGTCTCCCCCACTGCTGCGGCCAGTCGTGCGTCCACAGTTCTCTGAGGATTGAGCTCACTGAGCACCTGAGAATTATCCACCGGGAAATCCGTGCGGTCGAGGTATGAGCGCAGAGGCTGAATGGAGGAGTGACCCAGCTGGAGCCTTGCTCTCTCAAGGCCCTCAAAATAGCCGTGCTGCTTCACACTCGCTCGGACAGTATGGGTCGCCACCGTGTGTCTAAGCAGGTGCGGGTTTGTGCCCAGTAGGTCAGGATCGTGCAATTCAAGGGCCCGCCGCCAACGCCTGTGCAGCGACGCCGTTCGCAGGAACCCACCACCGCGAGCGGGGAACAGCGGGGCTTCCATCCCACCGGCCGTGAGCGCAACGTCACGCCGCTCAGCAAGGATCGTGCGCGCGTAGAGGCCGTCGTCGTTGCTGGCGAGCGGGAGCGTGAGTGTACGAAAGGCCGCGTCCGTCTTACCTGACGGCTGCCGCCACGAAGTCTGCCGACCGGCCTCGGTTACTTGCTCGGTGATCGTGCCCGCAACGGTCACCCTGCCGGTGCTGGGGTCGTAGTCGCAGGCGCGCAACGCGAGCGCTTCACCAAGCCGTAGGCCGGTGTCCCGCATGAGTACGAAAACATCGAGTGTTGTGCGTGGGTGGCGGTCAAGCCTCGCGAGCCGGTCGGCCTCAGCAACCATCGCAGCCTGCATTCGCTCGATGATTTCCGGTGATAGTGCTGTGGGGCGAAGCGTTTTGGTTTTGTGGACGAACGCTCCGCGCGCCGGGTTGCTTTCGATGATCCCGCGCATGACGGCCTCATCGAGGACCACGCGGAGACAGGTGTCAACGTGCCGCGCCATTCCCGTCACCTGCGTCAGCAACGCGTTCACACGTGCACGCGTCAGCGACCGTGGATCCATCTGACCAAGCGCTGGCCGCACATGCCGGTTATAGGTTTCGCGGTACACGAGGATCGTCTTCGGTTTGGGGCGCCCGCGGGCGGTGGCGGCTTCCGCGTACACGTCGAAAAGCTCATCCATTGTGGTGATGCCCGTGCCGTCCGCGGCGCGCATCTTCGCTTCGAGCGCAGCCCGCGCTTCCGCACGCGTGCGACCAGTCGCGGTTACCTGCGACCGTTGCCCATCGACATGTTTGTAGACCCTGGCAACGTAGCGCCCGTGCCGGTTTCGTGCGCGCAAATCGTGCACGTCACCCCACGCCGCGTCGCTCTCGATCTCCATGCTCTCGCTCTCCCCGCCGCGAGCCTATCTTCCACATGCGCGTACGTCGGAAGCCGTCGACGTGTCGACCTGGCTCACTATGCTCGCCCCATGACTCCCCTCGAAGAACCCGCAGCGATCGACACTTGGCAGGCGGCCGAGCTACTCGCGGCCGAACACATGCGCGAGATCGGATTCATCGACGCCACGACCACTGCGCGAGGCGCCGATGGAGGGATCGATGTCCTTGCACGCAATGGGATCGCCCAGGTGAAGTTTCATACGGCCCCGGTCGGCGCGCCCAGCGTGCAACAACTTGCAGGTATCGCCAGCCCCCGCAGAGTGACGGCCGTCTTCTACAGCCTCTCCGGATACACGCGCGCTGCTGTTGCTGTGGCCGAGGAAGCAGAAGTCGCGCTGTTCTCGTACACACCAGATGGCTCTATCGGGCAATGGTCGTCAGAGGCGCGCAAGCTACAAGAAACCGGCTACTTCGATCTTCCACAGGGCGACGGCACCTTGGCGTACGACGAGTTCGTGGACTCACTGAATGTCTACGGACAACGAGTCGCGGACATGATCCCGCGAGCTGAAGCGCGGCTTGCAGAGAAAGTGGCGACATGGCGCGCCGACCCACGCCTCGTAGCGGGCACTGACCTCAATGAGCTGTCGCGCACGGTCGAGGAAATGCACAATCGTGCTGTTGAGCTCAACGGTGAAACAGTCGGGCAACTCACCGAGCTGTTTCAGAAAGTCGGGCGAGTTGAGCGCCTGATCGTTCGACTGGTCGAACTGCTCGGCGACAACTATCGAGCGTTCGAACTGCAGGCGCGTACGTCGCAGGCAAAGTCGACGACGTAGCTCGTCCGATTTAGATCGTTCACTCACCGGCTCCCGCCGCGCTGTCCTGTTTGGCTGGTGGGCGGCCACGACGGGGATTGCGCTCAACGGTTTCTCGCATGCGTTCCACCTGTGTGGCGGTCCACTGTGGTCCGCCAATCCAGATAACGGCCGCCTCAATTGTTGGGTCGCCGCGTTGAACTCGTTTTCGCAGCGTCTCGTACTTGATTCCGAGGGCGGCGGCCAGCTCCGGCAGCCCTTGCAGGTCAGCGGCAGCGAGCGCGTCTCGCAACCCGTTCTCATCCATGCCGACGATTCTAGCATCAATTGTCCCCATTCGGGACAATTGATGCTACGCTTCTAATGTCCCAGTCAGGGACTAAATAATCAGAGGCTGGCCGGGTCTCGCTAGAACGGGCAATGACCCGGACAGGAAGTCACCATGAAGAAGCAGGTCGCGAAGAAGGTGGCCCGGAAGCTGGCCGCGAAGGTTGACCACTTCGGTCTCGCCGTCGACCTCGTTAGCGGTGGGGATGAGCCTTGGGAAGGGATGAAGCGCGAACTTCCAGAGCTGAACCGCACGCAGCGTCTCGCGGTCCTGTGGGGCCTCGACGGGAGCGTCGACAGGAAGCGGATCAGCGAGTTTCGTGAGAACCCTGAAAGCCTCCCCGTGCGGGCTGACGCGGACCTTTCGAAGCTGAGGGAGGAGTCGATCGCCCGTCGCGAGTCGGTCATTGCTTCCGACCTTGAGCATCAGATCTTCATGGTCTTGCGCTACAACTGAGGATCGCGTCAGGGGCCTGGCGGCCGAGCCGCCAGGCCCTCCTTCAGGTCCGAACGCCAAAGGAGCCCGGCGCCGCAATGGGCTACCGGGCTCCCAGGTCTAGCGGGTCACTCGCTTGTGACGGCTACCTCCTCACGCACAGCGGCGCGGCGGCGTGCGAGCAACATGACGGCAAGAGCGATCACACTGAGCCCCGCGATACCGCCCGCCGCGATCACGATCGGGGCCATGTTGAACCCACCAGTGGCGACAACCGCGACCACAGCTGCAGTACGAGCCACCAGCACCGTCTCAGACGGCTCACCGCACGCACCCTTGCTGATGATCCGGCCGTCCGCGTCACGGGTCGTTTCGACCCATGTGACGACTGTGCCACTATCGAGCGGTGCGGCCTGGAACGTCGACGAGGCGACCTCCAGCGGCGCGACGCTGTCGTAGAACCCAGCGGTGAGGACCACAGGCTCTGAGGTGAAGATCGGCGTCGTGGCGCACGCTGCCTCCACACTCTCACCGCGGAACGCCTCGAACACGACGGTTGCACCCTCAGGGACTGCTCCGGTGATCCGCGCGGTGTCCCACAGCGTCGGGGTCGCCGACGTCAGGTCTCTGGACTGCGCCACCGTCGTCACATCGAGCACGAATGTGGTTTCGTTCGGGATGCCACAGATACCCTCAGCGAGCACGTGACCATCAAGCGTCACGAGACGCTCCACCCACAGGTGAGTCCCCGCCTCCACCGGGGTCGACGGGCCCGAGCTGTACTCGCCCGCTGTCGTGATCAACTGCGACTCCGAGGACCAGACACGGTTCGCGTCCGTGCACACCCAGGACAGGTCGCCAGGTTCCGTGCCCTCTGGTGTGGCGGTCACCCACGCACCGATAGCGGCATCCTGCACAACGGGGACACGGTATGCGTCGAAGCTGAGCTCAGCACCGCCGGTTGGCAGGGAGCCCTCGACGATCGCGGTGTCGCTGATCGACGCGCCCGGCTTCGCGCCCGGCTGCGCCTGCGTCGTGACCGTAGGGCCGACAAGCGAAGTCTCCACGACCTGACCGAAGCGATCCTGATACGCGTAGCCGTCAGGGAGATACAGCTGAGTGATGGGACCCTGATCGGCGGCGTTGATCGTCCACACCCACGTGTAGAAACCGGACGCGGATGCGACCTGATCGCTCGTTGCGGTCACCGCCTCAGCCGGGTTGGTGAGGCTCGAAGTCACTGTCGCCGTTCCCGCGATTGGTGCGTCTGCTGGGACGGCGTCGGACTCTGCCGGGTGTGTGGCGAATGGGCCGTAGACCATGCCCTGCGCAGTGATTTGCCGGTATCCGTTGCTGGACTGAACCCACGCATCAGACCCCTCTGCAACACCGAAGCTGACAGCGTCAACGAACGGCTCACCCGGCCGGACATACGTTGACGCGGACGTCGCTACGACGGGCTCGAAAAACGGCTCACGCTGGAACGGATCCTCGCCCGTCATTGTGAACGCCGAGGTTGCGACACCCGCACCTGCGGCCACGATCTGCTGTCCGTTGGATGCGTAGGCGTAAACGCTCGCCATCCACCCGCCGCCGGCCGTGCTACCAAAGAGCGCCTCCCCCGAGACGTGCATCGGCCCGTCCTCCGGAGCGATCGCTGTGATCGCATACGGGGTATCGAGGGCGGCGCCCGCAAGCGTGCTTGTGCCTGTCGCCGTGAAAATGGCGCCGGTCAGCGTGATCGTTCCCGTCGAGACAGTGTTCGCAACCGCGGTCACGGTGCCTGAGGAGTGGTCCTCGCCGGTGACATCGAAAACGAGCTGACCCGCGGGGACAACCGACGGACCTGCGGACTGTGTCATCGCCCAGGCATAGATTTCCTCTGCACGCTGCCCGACTTCGGCGGCGGCCGCGGGGCCAGCGCCAGGCATAGAGAACAAGCGCCAGTTGGCGAACGCGCTCAAGTCAAAGGCGCCCGAGTAGCCGCGGGCTTCAACATCAGCCTGCAGTCCGCCCGGGTTAGCGATCGCCTGAACCACGAAGTAGAGGGCGGCGTGCTCGACCGCGGTCTGTGTCGGGCCGAATGTCGAAGTGACCGCGTTGATTCGCGCGAGGTCATCAGCGGTCAGCACCCGGTCACCCGCGAGCTCGGACCGACTCACGAACGACGCCACGAGCGTGCCACCATCCGTTGATGCCAGAGGTGCCTCGATGCCGGGCTCCACGCACCAGGCGTACTGCGAGCCAACGTTGTACGATCCCACCCAGCCCAGGGCGTCATCGGCAGGGTTGCCATACCCGAGCCCTGCGGGTGCTGCGTGTGCGGGGGCGGTCGCCACGACCATGGCGGCCACCGCGAAGGCGAGCACGGCCAGTGTTGCGGCAGCCTTCTGCACTGCCGCGCGGAAGCGATGGCGCGTGCCGCCACCTCGCGCTCGAACTTGATTCTCAATCTCTGACATGCCGTTCTCCTGACGGTCAGCGCGGCCCACCGAATGCAGACCGCTCTCACACACCACCCCTGCGGCAAGGCCGTGTCCCGGGCACAGAAAAGGCCCGCCTCCCCCAGAGGGAGACGGGCCAGGTGCCGGAGGAGCGGCCGGCGGGCGAGGGCGGAGATCGAGACAACACCCTCACCAGCACCACCCCTGCGGCAAGGAAGAGGAGTGGCGGTCAGGATTGCCGGCTGACCGCCGCTCGCACTCACATGCGCGGTGGTGCAGTCAGTCCCCGCACGCGTAGTAGGTGTAGGAGAGCGGGCCGCCCGTGTGTGACCACGGGAACCCGAAACCAGGCGACGCGGACCCGCCAGGCGACCCCGTCCACGATCCGTACGGCGTGGCACCCAGCGCGCTGCACGTACTCATCTCCACCCAGGTGCCGTTGGTGACCACCGTTGCGGGTGCGGGCGGTGCTGGTGGCGCAGGGGCAGGCGCGGGTGCGACGGGTGCTGGCGCGGGCGCAGGGGCAACCGGCGCCGGTGCCGGAGCCACGGGTGCCGGAGCGGGGGCGGGAGCGGCCGGCGCGGACTTCGAGCCACCATTCCCTGACGGAGGCGGCGTGGTGTCACCCGCGGCGGGCGTCTCCACGACGGGCGCCTCGGTGACGGGAGTCTCGACGATAGGAGCCTCCCCAACCGGCGCCGCAACGACGGGCACCCGATCGAGCCGGTCAGCGACAACGGGCGCAGGAAGCCCTGGCGTGCGAGCTGGTGTCGGCGCGGCCGACACCTCGGTAGCAACGGTCGCCGTGGGCGCACCCGACGATGCGACCATCGCGGTCGCCACGATCCCGCAGGCTAGTGACGCAAGCACGCCGACCGCGATCATGCCCTGCCGGTTCATCTTGAAAGCCTTCATCTCGTGCTCCTTCTTCTTCACCCCTGTATGCGCGGTGCGCACACGATTCGTGCACGTCACTCCACCACCCCTGCGGCACTGCGCCAGCTGCTCACTAGTGCTTGCTGCGGCGCGGTGAGGACCATCGGCTCGTAGAATGCGCCCAAGCCCGCAGACCACCACGACCACTCGGTCACGCCCGTCAGGTCCGCGAGAGCGACAGCGACGACCACCCGCTCAGTCGGGGTGCACTCGATGTCGCGATACGCCGAAGGGTGCGGCCCGAGGCAACTGACCGCTGCTTCCTCAGCGTTGATCCCGGGGTGTGCCGTCGAACCCGCTAGCCCAGCAAGTTCCGGCGCCGGGTACGGCTTCCCTGCCTGACGAAGGGCCAGATGCGCCGATTCGTGAGCGATGAGCGCCTGCGTCTGGCCCGACCGCGGGTCGGCGAGGAACGGCGCGTAGAGAACGATCGTGTCACCCTCGACGCAGCCCAGGATGTCACCGTCGATGTGGTCCGAGTGCGGGCATGAAGCGTGCATCCCCGCTTGCGACAACTCGATGACGATCGGCGCATCCGGCACGACGCCATGCGACGCGAGGATCAGGCGTGCCACCTGCACGGGTGTCGGCGCGAGCACGATCGGTGCCGGGTCAACGCTCACCGACGCGCCGGTCTGCGCGGCCTCGGTTGACGCGGCCTGTGCGTGGCCTAGCAGGACCGCGCAGGCCGCGAGGGCAACGATGACGCCGAGAGGGCGGCGCACGGTCAGCACCCATACCCAATGTGCGGGCCACCGTACGCGCGCTGACCAAAGCCTTGGTTCGCAGCGAACGAATCCGCCGCCCATTCACGGATGGTGTGGGCGGAAACGCCGTACTGTGCCTTCAGTCCCGCGGCGACGGTCCGGTCCGACCGCTTCAATTCGGTTGCGCCGGGGCGTTCCCGCTGGAGGCAGCCGTCCGTGATGATGTGCCCGGCCTCGTGCGTGGCCGCGTAGCGGCCCCAGGCGTTGTTGGTGAGCGACGGGTCGAGGTGGATGGCACCGTTTACGACGTAGCCGCCGCCGTTGGTTGCGTCCCAGTGGATGGGGGCACCCACCCCGTACGACCGGATCAGCGCTTCTAGTGCTGCATGACCGCCCGCACTTGACGAGCCACCACCCGTGCTGCTCGAACCGCCACCCCCGCCACCGGTGGAGCGCGGCTGGGATGCCGCAGCTTGACGAGCAGCTTCAGCGGCAGCAGCGGCAGTCCGGCGATCTTGCTCCGCTTGCGTGGCGGTAATGAGCTCAGTGGTGCGTGCGGTCAGCGCGTCGACATCAAAGCCCGCGGATTCAGCGACGGTCGGCAGGGCACCCGCGAACGCTGGCATCGCGCCTGTCACCGCACTTGCATCAACGCCGACTTCACCAGCGGCTGCCACAGCGGCGGAAGCCGCCTCGGTGGCCGCCTTGATCGCATCAGCTTGCGACTGCGCGGTGAGCAGGGTGGCACCGATCGTCCCGGCAGCGGATGTCGCGCGGGTGCTCGCAGCAGTCAGGGCACGCAGGTCCGTTGTGAAGAGCGCTTCGACGAGGCCGTCAAGGGTTGTCCGCTCAGCCGTCGCGTCGATGCCGGGGGCAGCAGCGGCGGCCATGGTGATCGCTTCGAGGGCAACGGCACGCTCGGCAGTGACCCGCTCCGCCAGGACAGCCGCGCGCTCCTTGTACGCCGCGACCGCCACGGCATGTGAAGCGGCGGTGCGCTCAGCGTGCGCGGTCAGGCCTTGATGTGCGGCGGCGCCAGCGCCACCGAGGGTGAGGGCGGCAGTGAGTGTGAACGCGAGGACGCGAGTGCGAGTGGACATTTCTCTCCTAGTTCCCGACGAGGGCGTGGATGGCGATGGCGAGGGCGGCCAGCACGCGACGGATCAAAGCCCGACGTTCGTACGTCTGGGCGAGCATGCTGGCCATCTCGCCACCTCCTTTCGATCGATCTGTTCCTCCGTGTCGGGCGGAGTGTCAACTCGGTTGACAATCCAAGTAGACCATGCGCGGGAGCAAGGTGTCAACTCGGTTGACAGACCTGTGTTTAGTGGGTCACAATTGACCCATGCCAGCCGAAACACTCGAACGCCTAGCCGCACAAGCGAAAGCCCTCACACGCGCCACCGCAGCCGCCAACGCCATCGCCGAACACCAAGAACGAATCGTCGAGCTACGCCGCGACCGCGACGCTGCCCTCGTCGACGCGTACGCGCTCGGGGGCATCGGTGTACGTGCGCTCGCCGCCGCCGCCGGCATCAGCGGTCAAGCAGCAGCGAAGATCCTGAACCGCCCGCGATAGCGGGCACCCACGACGGCGATAGCCCGACCCGGCCGCGCATAAAGAAGAGCGCCCCCGCTGGCGCGGACTCGCACGTCATGCGCTCTTCTTGCCTGCGGTCCGCCAACTGTTCGGGATTTCCGAAGAGTTCAGATCGAAGTGGCCGGCCGCTCCCGCCGGACGCAACCAAGGTCGACACCATGCCCCTCCGCGGACACATCCCCACCTGCGGACGCATCTACACCTGCGGACGCATCAACAGAACGCGCAGTGGCACGATCAGCACGCGCAGCGACAACACTCCGTGACACCCTGCGGGACGCACACACACCCACACGGCGCACGACCGAACCGACAAGTGAAAACACCACGCCCGCTGCGCAAACGAAACGCTGAAACGACGATTCAGATGTACAAACGCAGTGCAGGTCAAGAGGTTGGAGAAGCCGAGCCGTCCGCCTCGATCATGGTTTGGGCGTTTTGCAGGGTGCCCGGCAGGCTCGAAGGGCGCGTGCCTGAGGGCGCATTTCGCCCAACCTGTGCACGTCGACCAGCGTTACCCGCCGTGGATCGAAGGGCCGTCGAACTCCGGCGGGAACCCACCGTAGCGGGGCGGTTGGAAGGTGTGACCGCACGCGGGGCACGCATACCCACGCGGAGCGTCGCGCGTGACTACTCCGCACTTCTCGCACCGCGGTTGAGCCATATCGTCGAGCGGGTCCACGCGCCAAGACTACGCCGGGGCCCTGCACATTACCGAGGCTCGATCTCGTCAACCGCGCCAGCCCACACCCAGCATCGATGTGTGCGACCCGCCGCCTCGAACTGGACCCCAACGGCAGCGGGCGTCCAGCGGACAGCGACCGCATCCACCCTGACCGGCGTCGCGCCGAAGCGAACCCAGGCGCGCACACGTCGGTGCGGTTTCGGGTCCACCGTCAGTGGTAGAACGTCCAACTGAAGCTCCGCGGCGGTGAGCGTTTGCAGTTCACCGTCGCTCGCCATGCGGTCGAGGATCCGCGCGTCCATGCGCGCATCGACGCTTGCCGCGTAGCGCCTGTTCGTACCCAAAGCCGAAGATCCTTTCCCCGGCCGAGAGCTACAGGTTAGTCGAGCCCGTCGACTTTGAGCGGCTCAGGATCCAGCAGCAGCGCACGGACGAGCACACCGAGCGAACGCGTCCGGTCGTATAAGCGGACGTGAAACTCTTCGCCGATCTGGGTGAGCACGTACTTCGTTTGCACCCGCACCCGCGCACCGGATTCAAGAAAGTGCAGCTCGCCGTTCGCCTCGTCGAGTGTGAGAGCTTGCCGTTGGCCCTCGACATCTTCGACCACGAGAAGAAGGGATCTGGTGCCATCCGGGCGCATCGGTGCGTACTGGATCTCGCGGGCAGTGTGGGCGCTCGTGATCACGCCTGCCTCCCAGATCCAACGCTTGTCGGTATCCCAGTGCCGGCCTTCGACGATCAGGGTCTCGCCACGATTCAGCGACCACTCGCTCCAACCAGGAAGCCAGCCGTCACCCGAAGCGGGATCACGGTAGCGAACGCCCGCGAGCTCAATCACTTGACCCGTCGTCAGAATGACCGCGGTGAAGTCGCCTTCGCGTGGGGCCACATCGGCGTCACCCAAACGCACAACCCACACGCCATCAGGGACGGCCACGTCAAGTGTGATGCTGTGCCCGCAGTCGGCGGCATGCCTGCGAGCGCGGACCAACTGGCGGAATGCCTTGCGCGAGCCTTTCGGGAAGACTTCGAGCGCCGCGGACTTCGACACACGCCCTTCGTGGACGGAGTGCGAGAGGGCGATAGCCACGTGCCGGCTCATGAGCGACCGCACAGTCCGGGCGGCCAGAATCGGATCTTGCGCGGTTTGGATCGCGCCCAGGAGCTCATTCATCGCCGGACGGAGTTCGTGCCCGACACGTTCAGCGGCAGGAGTCGACTCATCAGGCGCAGTCATGCCTTCTACATGCGCGGCGGCCATCAGCGGTCATCCCGATGGCGGTAGCGCCAATCAATTTCGGCGTCTGTGAGTGGTCGCAGCCGCCACCCCTCCGCAAGCGACCCGTGGGACGCCCAGTCGAACGCGATCGACGCCGCGTCGCCCCGCGCCATCAGCTCGCCCGCGACGACGCCGGTCACGTACTGCGCCGCGAGACCTTGCGACGGGAGCCAGGTCGGCGTGGTCGGTTTGATCGCAGCAACCCGTTCAATGTGCCCGTGGTGCCCCACCTCGACCGTGAAGTGCGCGCCGGCGACACGCAGAATCTGCGCGTACCGAGGGCCACACTCCACCGCACCCCATACCGGACCGATCGCCAGATCGAGAGCGCCCAGCCGGAGGTCAAGATCACCCGCGCTCGGGACGGTCTCGCCCTTGTGCGCGCCGTCCTCCTGCAGGTACCGAACGGGAATGCTCGGCTGCGGCTGGCTCGCCAACCACGCCTCAACCTGCCCACCGATACCGATGTCCATCGCTGGCCGTTCGAGCAGCGCCGTCATCCGAGCGCCTCCGCCACCGTCGTCGGCAGTCCTGGCACACGAGCCACGGTCACCAAGCCATCGGCATCAACCCGTGCGAGAAGCGATCGGCGGAGCCGACGGGTCCCACCGCATCTTGCGCGCACAAGGAGGAGTGTCTCGTCGCCCAGAATTGCTGCGTCGAGCAAGCGTGCGTCGTTGAGTGGTGTGCCCGCATCGGCGAGGTGCGCCGCGACCTTCGGCATCACGGTCGTCATGAACCGTGCGGTCACTGCCATCACTGCGGCCTCCGCTGCCTGCCGGTGAAGGGCCGTGGCGATCTGAAGCTCGACAGCGTGCCCTCGCAACGACGCGGGCAACAGGGCCACGGCAGTCGCGACCGCCGCCTCAGCCGCACGGGCCTCCACCAACGGCGTGTTCGCGGCCGCCCAGTCGCGAGCGCTCATGCCGTCACCGCCGACGCAGTCTCAGCCTGGGCGGCTCGTGCGACCGCAACCGCCGACGCGATCTTGTAACGGGTTGCACCCGTAGCTTTTGACGCATCCCGTTGGCTGAGTCCGCGATGGAGAACTGCGTGTACGGCTTCATCGACCGACATCGTGGCGGGCATCACGGTACGGGCTTGCGCGGGCTTGGGAGTCGTCACCCTCGGCGCAGGGCTTGCGGATGTCGTCATCGTGGGAGCGGGCGCCACAGTCACCGCAGGAGCGCGCTTCGCTGCCTTCCGGCGGGATGGCGGGGCCAGAACCGCCCGAGTCGCTGCGTGCGTGGTGGCCAGCACTGTGAGTGGCATCGCAGCCGCGAGCGTGCACGCCATGACTGTGGCGGGGAGCACCTGGTCGGCTGGCGCGAGCAGCCACGCGTGCAGGGTCTGGCTGGCGGCCGACAGCAACACCAGACCAGCCAGTGTGGCCGATTCCCACGTGGCCGACCGGCCGGTCGAGTGGCGGACGGCTGTGGCCAACGCGGCCACGATCTGGCCGCCATCAACCACGATCGGGACCGCCCATGCCAGGACACCCAGGCCTGCCACTTGGCCGGCCCACAGCAGCCCGGGGATGGCCGCGACGAAGGCTGCCACCGCCACGATCAGCAGCATGATCACGACCGCGAATTGAGCGCGTCGGCCATCCGCCCGCAGGTGCACCGCTGGCCGGTCAACAGCCTCAAAAGTTGTCATCTCGATCTCCTTACTTCTCGTCTTCACATGCGCGGGGTCGGTGCGGAAACGGGTACTTCTGGCACGATCACGCGAGCCACATGCGTGCCGGCGTCGCGGTTCTGGTTGAGCGCGGATGTGAGCACGACCGCCAGCGCGGTCCGCACCGCGCTCGGGTCCAGTCCGGACGTCTTGGCCAGATGTGCCTGCGCGCGATCCACCCACGCTTCGAGGCGCGTCTCCGTTGAAGGCGGGTAGCCGAGTCCTCGCGGCGGCTTCGCGATCAACGTCCGCACCGCCGTCCACGCGTCCCGCATGGCCGTGCGCCGCACGGCCAGTTCCGCGAGGCGCGCCTCACGCTTCACCTCGTACGCAGTCTGCGCAGCCTGCCGACGCTGCAGAGGCGTTGTACCCGATGCATCCGGCGCGGTCGCGAGGTCGGTCAGTGCAGTCCAGAGGCTTTCGAGGTCGGTCGCCCCAATCGCACGAAGCCGTGCCTGAGCGCGGCGCAAGTTGCGGCCGTCCAACCCGATCGTCGCCGGGTCGACGCCGTGCGACTCGATCATCAGAAGCCAGACGTCCGCGGGGAGCAGCGAAGAGCCGTAGCTCACTTCGGGTGCGAGGAAGGCAGCCAGCCAGCTGTGCCGTTCACCCGCGAGAATCTCATCGACCATCGCGGTCACCCGCGGGTCATCGAGCCATGCCTTCGCCGCCTGGCGCTTCGGCAACGCCAGCGCGTACCTCGTCGGCGCACCATCTGCTCGACGAGCCCTCAGCACGTTCGCGTCCGTCAGGAGGTCAAGGTGCCGGCGGGCCGTCTCCGGTGTCACCCCGAGAATCACCGCAGCGGAACCAGCCGACAAAGCGACCTGGCCGCCGACGACACCATCCTGACGAGCCGCAGCAAGAGCGACCAGAGCAAGCGCGGCGGATGCAGGACGCGCGGCGATCAAGCCCTCCGGCGGGGCGAGGAGAACAGCACTCGCTCGGCGAAGCGCAACACCCGGGTCAGTGTTCGTCGCGACGTGTTTGCGTACGCGGCGCACGAGGTCGCTGAACCCCGCGTAGCTCGCGGCGAGAGCTGCGACCTCCGGCCCACCCCGCTCTCGCGCCCAATACCGAATCGACGCAGGCGGGAACCCCGCAGCCAGACCCTTCGTCGTGACCGCCGCGAGGCGGCTCCAAGCGTCACCCTGCGCACGCAGCAAAGCAGGACCCAACGTCGGATCCATCGCACTCAAACCGAGATACTCGGTCATCAATCAGTCCTCTCATTCAATCCCAAAGCCTGCGGAGGGATGGTTGGAAAGGAACACACCCCTTCGTGACACCACCCCTGCGGCAACCCCCGTTCCTGGCGCTCGGTTCGGCAGTCGGGGTCGGTAGCTTGGCGGACCGGGCCAGCTATCGCGCCTGCGCGCGGGCCTAGATTTTCGCTATCCGGACTTTTCGGCCAGCTATTCGGCCATCCGGCGTCACCACCAGCCATCGCCGTCACTGTCACCTTCCCGCCCCCGCCCGAACCAGCCGCCTGCGCCGTTACCTTCAGCACGATCGGTCGCCGCATCAGCGGCGAGGTCTGCGCGCCACGCAGCATCCAGAAGTTCGCGGGCGGCTGTGACCATCGCGTTAGCGAGCTCATCTGCGGTTCGGAACTGATCGGGGTCGATGCGACGCGTCTCGCTGCCGTGCTCCACGACCACGTCGCCGATGCCGGCGAGGTACGCCGTGCATTGCCCCGTCTCGGGGCTCTCGTCGAACCGTCGTTCCGCGGACGCGAAGAGACGCTGCGCGCGGGAGGCGGTCATGAGGTACGCCAGGTGTCGAGGGTGGCCCGGCTGAGAGTCGTCACGGTGGCGGTCCCGGCTGTGCGTCCGTCAGGCAGATCGGCCAGCCAGGGCGTGGCTTCGATCAGGAGGGCACGATCGCCAGGAAGCGATGCGAGTTCGCGCCTGTGAGTGCGCCCAGCGAGTGAGGCGGATGCGGTCAGCGCGGCTGTGGTCGCCCAACGGCGAGGGTTTGCTGTCGCCAGCCAGGTGTTGAGGGCGCCCAGGTCACCGGTGATGCTTAGTGGGCCGAAGGCCGTCTCGACCACGAGCGCGGCCATCAGAGCCACCACCGTTCGATGCGGCGGTCACCCAAGCGTGGATCCGCAGGGACCATCGCACCCTGGGCAAGCGCGACGGCCTCAACGGCATGTACCGCGCAGACATCACCCGCGGGCGTGAGAACTGCGATCGGGGCTGGACACCAAGCGCACGAGGCCGGCGCCGGTTGGAGTGGGAAGGCGGGTGGGGTGTTCGAGCGCGGCGAGGTCATTTCTCGACCTGCGTAGCCTTCGCAGCGAGGCGACGCTCAATCGCGGGGACAAGATCGTAGAAGTGACCGGCAAGCTCGTTCCCTTCCGAGGCGCAGTACGCGACCGCGTCGTTCCAGAGTTCTTCAAGCTCCTCGTCGGTCTCCTGCCCCGTGAGCTCCGCGCCCGGGTCGAGCATGCAGTCCTCGAAAGCGACGAACCGGTCACCTTCCGCGAGCAGCGATCCGATGTCGGCCACGATCGATGCGACCTTCGCCTCCGCGGCATCAGCCCGGTTGAGGTGAACGCTCTCGGTGAGGTTGCTGTTCGCGACCTTCGAGAAGAGGTTGAGCTCGGCCTCCCCGTGCCGGTCGAACGAGAGTCGTACCCCTTCCGCGCCCTCAACCAGGTCACGGGCTTCCTCAAAAACGGCTTCGATAGCCCCTCGGCGCTCCTGCTCTACCTCTCGCGCCCGGTACGCCTCGTCGGCGCAGGCTTCGTCCTCACGGCTCGCGGACCGCTCGGTGTCGAGCATCTCGTCTTCAATGCGCATGTCGTGCTCCTTGCAATTGCGGGGGTGACCGGCATGTCGCCCTCACTTACCCCTACGGGCGGAGTGCCAGCGACTCGAAGTGTCGGCGCCACCGGGTAGCTTTCCCATCGGAAGGGACACGTGAAACGATGTGCAGGTCAGAGGCAGATGGTGGGCGCAGGTGTGCCGGTGCATGCGGGATGGCGCGGCGGGAGAAGGACCGAGCCCGGTACGCGGCGCGCGTCACTAATGCCGGTCGACCAGTCCGCACGTACAAGAAGAAGCCACCGCCTGCGGCACCACCTGGGCCACTCCCTGGGGTCCACATTGACGGCGGCTGGGTCGTCGGCCTCGCAGCTGATGTCACGTCCGCGCTGACACTCGCAGCGATCGAAGCCGACGAGTTCTACTGGGACGAGCGGGGACGGGTCTCACCAGCCCTGATGGAACCGCGGCTACGCGCCGAGTGGATGCGTCTACGGGAAGCCGAGCGCCGGGTTGTCCCCATCCCGCCCGGAATCATCGGCGCGAACGGCGTCGCAGCTCGCGGGGCACGAGCAAAGCTCGGCCCAGAACGGTGGGAGATTCTCCGCAACGTGGTTGCGCGCGCGTATAGGCGATCGCCACAACGCTAACCAATGCCCGCCACGGCTCCCCCGAAGGAGTCAGCGGGACGGCTGGTGCCAGATGGAAAGCTTTTTATCATCTGGCACCAGCTATTTTCTTGCCAACGGATGGACTCGGATGGACTTTTCCATCCGGATCCCCACAGAATCCATCCGGACGACATCCCAGTGCTTGCAAGGGATCGCGGGCCATTTGCGCCATCCTCGGATGGAAAAATGGACGGATGGACTCTGAAACAGGCACCCCCTATAGGGAGGGAGGGTCAATTAGTGGGATTAAGGATCTAAGGGCCACGAAGCCTTAAAGTGCCTAATCGCTTAGCGGCCTACTACTACTACAACTACAACTTCTTAAATACATCTATCCATTCATCCATCCAGGGAAGCGCCTCAGGGCCTCCGATCCCTTGCAAACACTGGGATGTCGTCCGGATGGATTTTGCTCAGGTTCGGATGGAAACTGCCCGTTCTCGGATGGATTCTGAGTCGCTGGCACTCCGCCCGTAGGGGTAAGTGAGGATGCACACCGGCATCCTCCCGTCCCACGGAGGCCTATATGACCGTCCCCACCCACCACCTCGCGAGCACCAAGGTCGGCGCGAAACTAGCGGCGATCACCGCTGAAGACTTCGCCGGTCGCACCATCCTCAACTATCTGATCGACCGCGGCGTCTCAGATGAAGTCGCCGCCGCCCGCGGCTACGGCATCACGGACGGCACAGTCGATCTCCCGGAGGTGGGGCTCCCGGCGGGCGCGCGAAAGTGGTTCGACGAGGGAATGGCGTACGCGCTCACGATCCCGCTGATCAGCCCGGCCGGGGAGACTGCGACAGTTCAGATGCGCTACGACGGCGAGGGGCTCCCCCGCCCGGATGGGTCCCACGCGAAGTTCGCGACCCCTCCGAAGGTTCCGCGTCGAAACAAGCGCGCAGGAATCCCTGCGGACATTCACCCGCTTGCGCGCCCCTACCTTGACGACAAGACAGTGCCGGTGATGATCACGGAGGGGGTCGTGAAGGCTGACGCCGTCCTCTCAGCGGCCCGTGCGGAGGGCACCCCGCTGGTGACAATGGCGATCACCGGTGTGACGATGCTCGCGGATTCTTCCCGGAACGGTGGACGCACTGTCCTGCACCCGGAGAGCTGGGGGGAGCTTGCTCATAGCTTCGAGGGACGCACCGTGATCCTTGCGTGGGATGCGGATGCGAGGTCGAAGAAGCCGGTGACTCGTGCGCTTCAGACTGCTGCGCACGCATTGAGCAATGCTGGGGCGGACGTTCGTGTCTGGATCGCGCCGGTGGAGGCGGGCGCCAAGGCAGGCATCGATGACTGGCTGGTCGGCGAGAAGGCACGCAAGGCCCGGCAGCCGATCGCGAAAGGCCTGATCGGGAAGGCGGCACCTTGGGCAAAGGTTGAGGCTGAGCTCTCGAAAGCGCGGCTCGTTTGGACAGCTCGGACACCCCGCCCGATTGAGAAGATCGACCTTGCCGCACTTCTCGACGCGCCCCGCTTCGATGACGCTTTGGATGAGGCCGGCCTGTGGATCATGGCCGCACCCGCTCTTCCCGATGATGGCTACTTCGACGGTGAGGCCCGGCAGATTGTCGGTTGGACGACCGAGGATCGCGGGGAGTCTCCCGAATCCACGATCGATGCCGTCGTCGCCATTGACGAGAAGGGCGGGCAGTCGTTGCTCGCCCGGACTGACGCTGGTAGAGGGGCTCTCGGCGGTGCCCATGCATGGGGTGTCGTGGAGTGCATCACCCATCTGATCCTCGATGGGGATGCGCAACGTGCTGAGGCGATCGTGGCCAAGGTTGAGCGGGCGGGAACGATCACCACAGACGCTCTGCTTGCTGCGCTTGACCGGGCGGACTCTGAGCCGCAGACGGTCGCGGACGCGCTCGTAGCGTTGCGCAACGGCGAGGACAACGACCTGCCGTTCGAGTCGCAAGATGGCACTCGCTTCGTGGCGAAGTTCTCGACAGATCCGCGCGAACACGGGTGGTGGGAGGCGGTCGAGCGCCCTGTCCCCGGTGGCTTCGGAACAGCTCCGGTGCTGGTGCGCAGAACGGCGTGGCTTGCCGGAGTGGTCGAATCTACAACGACTCGTATTGTCAACGTCGGCGGTGGAACAGAAGGCGCTGACAAAGACCGGCACGTCGTCCGCGTCATCCTTCCGGGTGGCCGCACCGTCTCGACCGGGCAGATGGATCCCCGGAATGCGGGCAACCCCGTCGAGGTGGTCAATGCGGTGATGTCGACCGCTGCGATTGAAGGTCCGGCGTCCCCGGCGGAGGCGACTCCGATGCGGAAGATGCTGTCTCTCTTCGGACGCGAGGAGCGCAAGAACAAGGTCATCGTCTCCCGCTGCGGGTGGGTGCGGTTTGGTGGTGAGTGGGCTTATGTGACACCCACTGGGGCGATCCGGGCTTCGGGGTGGGACCCTGCGATCAGCGCGGCACCGGCTGCTGATCCGACCGCGCTGGTCGGCATGTCGCCCTATGTTCGCGCGCTGGGCTTTGCCGGAGTCGCGGGCAAAGGGTGCACTGCGGACCTCGCGGATTGGGCTTCGGATTTTGCCGCGCTCGCCCCAGCCCGACCGATGGTTACGCGAATCCTGCTTGCGGCGTTCTTCGGTTCGTTCCTGCCGTCGACGGTTCGCCCGGCGATCTCGCTCGCAGGGAAGGAGGGTTCTGGGAAGACGGCACTGTACCGAGCTCTCGCGGCAACCCTCGTGACCGAGGAGTTCGCTGCAGGGCGGGAGCCGCTCGCCGCGGTTAAGGTAGACGCTGATTCTGAGTCCGCGTCGACGATCGCGGCCGGGTTCCTCGGGGAGGCTCCGGTGTTCTCGGATGACTTTCGCCGGGACCAGAATGCACCGGAGCGCACGCGCGCCATGGCCCGGCTGGTCGACAGCCTCATTACGGCCAGTGCTGATCAGGCTGGCGGAGCCCGATTCGAAAGCGCCGGCCGTGCCCGCCGTACCGACGTCCTCGGGGTGCTTTTCTTGAGTGGCGAGATTATGGAGATGAACCGTTCGCGGGCGGATCGCACGATCGCGCTTCGTCTGCATCAGGGCGATCTGGATCAGCGTGCGCTCGATGCTTACCGGTCGAAGTGGCTCGCGACTGGGCGTGCGCGCGGAGCGATCTATGAGTGGTTGCTTGCGGCCGTCATCGCCCGCAACTCGGAGCCGTCAGCCTTCACCGGGTTCGCCGTTGCGGTGTCAGCGCAGCTTGCTGACGAGACGGACTCCAGCCGGGCGACGCAGACCTCCGCTCGCGGTGTGTTGCAGGGTATCGCCGCTCTGCGAATGTTCGCGAAGGATGCGCCGTGGGGATCACTTGATGGGTCGACGTGGGTGGCGACGGTGGGTGGTGCGGCAAAGGTTGCTGACGATGCGGCAGCGGCAGCGATTGTCGCCGAGATTCGCGATTTGGCTGGCGCGGCGAAGAGCGTTTCTGACCCAGGTCGTGACCTTGTCGACGAGCTGCGGGACGGACTTGCGGCGGGTCGTTACTACCTGCGGGCCGCTGACGGCTCAGACATCGCCGACTTCATCGCGACTGAGTGCGGATGGCGGTGGAGCGGTGCTAAAGATCAGAATGGCGTCCCGATTGCGAGCTTTCACACTCTCCCTGGTGCGGTCGAGGTGGGCCGAATCTCGGATCCCAACGATGCCGGCGTACGCCGCATCTACCTGCAGGCTGGATCGCTCGCAGCGATCCGCAGAGCTGCCGGCGTCGAGTTACGGAAAGGCGCGGAGACAGACGACGCACTCGGACCGTTCCTGCTCCCGGGATCGAAGCCCGGGAATGTCGGCTGGCTGCGAACGGCAGCGGGTGCGAAGACGACTGGCTACGGGTATCAGTTCGACGCCGCAGGTATGGGTGTTGGGGTGAGCTTGCTACCGAAGGCAGTTTCGCCAACCTTCTAGACCATCGCAGAACAGCCCAGATCGTCTTTGATCTGGGCTGTTCTCGTCTTGGGGACACGTAAATACACGAACTCACTACTTCTGCCGCTTCTTCGCCGCAGGGGTGGTGTGTGTGAAGAACTTTTCAGACAGCCAGGCCGCACAGGATCGATTCGAGGGACTCTACGAATCGCTCGCCGGGGAGGTTCAGTCGGCGATTCGCCGGGCACGCCGCACGTTGAACCGGTGGGAGGTCGAGGACCTCGCGCAGGACGCATGGGCCGAGGTGCTTCGTCGCCTGCGCCTTCCAGAGAAGCACGGTTCGGCGATCCCGACCGGCCGTGAGCGTGAACGCGCGGCAGTCTGCCGCGTCGCTTTTCAGGTCGCATGTGAGGCGACGGGGATCGCAGTATCCCGTCGCGCCCTCGGCCTGATCGCGAAGGCGGAGCGGGCGCTCGGCGCTCGGACCGGCGAGTGGGGAGCCTGGGTGCCGCCTGCCTCCGCGGTCATTGAGTGGCTGGAAGCTGCGGGCGAAGATTCGATCTCCGAGGAGACCGTTGTTCTTGCGCGTTTGGCCCGGGTCGACATGGAGCACGCGCTCGGGGTTACTGACCGGCCCGGTGACGTTTTTGAGGAGCTTTGCGAGGAAGGCTCGCTGATCTTTGCACGCGTTGAAGCGGGTGACCCGGTCGATCTGGACTTGCCAGCCCTTCTCGCGTACCTGCTGACGGCTCGAACGACCGGCTCACGTGACCGTGACGTCTTCGCCTTCACTACCTACGACGTTGCCCGCATCCTGGGCGACCTCACCCAGGAGCAGTTGGTGGAGCGGAAGGCCGCGCTCGGCGCTCTCGTCCGTGATCTTCAGGCAGGTCTGGTGGACGCATGAAGACCGCAGCTTCCGGAGTCGCTGGCGCTCCGCCCGTAGGGGTTTGTATGAGAACAGATTTCGTGTGGGGTCCACTCTCGGGGCTGACCCGGAACGGGAACTCGGTCGGTGAGCGCGCGACCGTCGCCTGGGAAGATGCATGGCGGGCTGCGCGGAACCTGCCCGCTGGTACGCCAGTTGCGTGGGAGCCCGCCGTTGACCTTGCCAGGTCGTTGGAGCGTTGGCCTCAGGCAGTCGCGCTCCTCGCGCACACTAGTGAGGGTACGGCGTGGCTTGCTGATGATGAGCGCGGGCGTCTCGCGCTCGCCCGGGTTCTCTGTGGGGTTCTCGCAGGGAACGCTCGCGGGGGTTATCGTGGTCGGCTGCGTCGTCTCGCTGCGTGGCAAGACACGCGCGCTGACCGCCAGTTCGTGCGAGCTGTCATTGACGCCCGAAACGGTCTGCCTAGTGTCGACGTTCGCCGCCCTGACGACCGGCATCACCTTGCCGCTTATCTTGCTGCGGACGCGATGCCCGGGTTTTGGGATCAGGCACCACCTTCGTACTGGGCCGGTCTGAAGCGGATCGGGCCGCTGGTCACGACGCCTGAAATTTCTCGCGCTCTTGCGCTGGCTTGGCAGTCCGCGGCTGTGGAGGTTCGCGATGTCTGTTGACGTTGAGGCCTTCGTCGCCCCCGCGCTTTTCACTCTCCCACAGCTGGCAGCTCGTCTCGGGGTTTCCGCTGATGTCGTGCGCAGTGCGGTCGCGGTCGGGTCGATCCCGACGGTTCGACTGCGCCCCGGGGGCCGTCGATACGTGCCAGCTGCGTTCATCGAGCGGCTGACTGTCGGAGTCGCTGGCACTCCGCCCGTAGGGGTAATTGAGGGCGACCCCGCCCTCCTGTCACAGGAAGGAAGGGCTGTTTGATCTGAGTCAAAAACCCCGCTCGCCGGGCACCCAAGGGTGACGGGCGCGAAAGCTAGCTGCGGCCTCCTGTGGCTGGCGAACGGCGGGCGGGGTCTCACTCAGAACTTGAACTGCCCACTAGGAGCCAACGAATGATCCTCACAACCGTCGCACTAACTTTTGCTCTCGCCGCAGGACCTGTCGCCTGCGCCCCCGGCGAGACGGCACTCGTTGTGACTCGATCAGCCACAGTCTCGGAGACCGCGGCTAGCCCGTTCGGAACGAAGGTCGTTGCGGGCGACACCCTCTGCGCGGTCGGTCCGGCGGCTGGCCCGGACGGTGCTTTCAACTGGCCTGTGCCTGGCGGGTTCATCCGCGCATCTGATGTCGCAGCTCTACCTGCGGGGTGGGATGCTGCGGTTGGTTTCACTGAGGGCCGCGTCGCAGTGGCCGGGCTGTTCGGGAGTGTGGCTGTGCGCGCGCTCCCGTCTCCGTACGGAACGGAGCTCGCCTCGCTCGGCAACGGCGACCTGGTCGACGCGAACCCCGCCATCACCGTCACCGACCACGGCGGCGAAACGTGGGTACCTGTCCGCGCCGACGACACCATCGGCTGGGTACTCACGTCTGATCTGACCGCCGACGCGCCGGACCTCCCGACCGCCGAGTCCAACGACACGTCCGCGCCAAACGAAACGGCAATCGCACCCGTACCCGCGGAGACGCCCGCCGAAGGGACCGCACCGCTCGATGTCCCGCGCCCAGTGCTGCTGATCGGCGCCCTGGCGGTCGGGATCATCGTGCTGCTGGTCGGGAACGCGCTTGTGCGTCGTCTCCGTCGCAAGCCTGAACCGGTCGAGCCGACTACTGAAACTGCTGAGCCGGTCGGGTTGCCTCCCGCACCGCTCGACTGAAGCCACCACCACCACCACTACGGAGCAAATGAAATGTCAACACGAATCGAAGTTCGCCAGCCAGGAGGTTCTCCGATGACGGTCACCAGGGGGGCAGCCGCCGCAGTCAGTGGGATGTATTGGCTGATGGTTGGGTGGCCACTTCAGGCAATACGTGGGGGTCGACCACGGAAGGCGACCACCTGGATCGGCTGCGGCGTGCTGCTCGTCGGATGGCCTGTACTCGCGACCATCATCAAGCTGGGCCTGACCGACGCATGGCCCAATCTCGGCGGTCTGTGGGCATGCCTCCCTTTTGCCTGCACGTTCCTCGGCGGCGTCGCAACCCTTCGCCTTCTTGAGGACTACATGTCGAATGCGTGGCGGGCGATTAGTAGCCGCATCGGGATTGTGCGGTCCGTGGGCGGCGCATCGCTGGCGGTGGCTTTAGTCGTACTGGGACTGTGGGCGCTCAGTTGGCTCGAAAGCAACGGCCTACCGTGGCTCGTCGCACCCGCCGGCGGGGCCTGGCTGTTGGGCATAGTTGGCGGCGCGATCGCCGTGGGGAGGTCAGCGTTGCGTGGCTCGCGAAAGTGGGACAGCGCGTGCGCGGGTATTCCCGGAACGGGCCCGGACACGTGGGCCGGCCGCACGCCTGCACCGCCCGAGCCGACTACTGAAATCGATGAGCCGGTCGGGTTGCCGCCCGCACCGCTCGACTGACACCCAACCTGAAGGAGCAACACAGAATGTCCACACGAATCGAAGTCCCACGCCCCGCCGAGATGGTCGGGCGCCTCACCCTCGCGATCCTCGGCACTGGGGCGATCGTTGCCCTCGCAGTCGGCCTGCGAGAACAAGGGTCAGCCCTGGATCTGATGCTGACCGCGGGCAGTGTTGCGCTCACTGTAGCGCTCTCGGGCATCCTCGGATCGATCCGCCCTGTCAGCGAACCGACCACGGCCGTCGCGACGATCCTCGCAGGCCTGCGGGCGCACCCGGTAGCGCGTCTCGTCCTGACCGACAGGGCGGTGCAGGTGGTGCTCGCGCTCGGCGTCGGTGGCGCGGTCGCTCTTGCAGCTACGGAACTGCAGGCCTGGCTTTGGCCGGGCGCTGCGGCTGATGCTTGGCAACAGCTGATCGCTCTCGCGGCGCTGCTGTTGCCGGTCTGGATCCTGGGAGGGTTGTTCCTTCCCCGCGAACGTGCCCCATGGATCGTTCAGGTCGAAGCAGGCATCCGTCAGCTGCTGCGGCTTCCGGAGCGTGTGGAGGAGCCGTCGACGGTTGCTCGTGCGGTCGGGACTGCGGTCCTCCGGACTCTCGCCACGGTTGCTGTGCGGAGCGTGTCGATCGTGCTCTTGGGCTGGGTGCTGTCGTCCTCGTGGCTGATCGCAGCGTTCGCTCTCGCACTCGTGTTCCTACTGGCGGGTGGCGAGGTGCTCGGGCAGCTGGCGACAGCAATCAACGGCCTGCGGGCACCGGGCGCGCATGTGGACGAGGTGACCGCCGCATCGAGCGACGGCGAGAAGGAGACAGACCAATGAACCGTAAGAACATTCTGATCGTGTCGGCAATCGTGGTGGGCCTTGCACTGGCGATGCTCGCGGGCGCGGGTATCGCACGCGTGGCGACCGGGCCGGGTGCTGTACCGCAGTCGGGCCAGCCTGTCGCAACGGTGGCACCGACAGCATCACCGACAACAACGCCCACGCCGACAGCGACGCCGTTCACCCCTGATGAGGATCAGGTGAAACTCCTCGAAATCGCGGACCGCAATATCTTCACGGAGCAGACCTGGACGTCGTCGGACTGCTCGGGCACGATCGAGGTGAGCTACCCGGGCGGGTATGCATTGAAGGACAAGCCGGGCAAGATCGGCATCGAATGGGGGACTATTGCCGAGGGCAGCTACATCCGCGCTGAGTACCGGCTCGAAGGCGGTGCGGCTATCCCCGTCGCCGGTTCCGCGGTCACACCCGACGGCTGCACCCTGCTCCCGGAGACGCTCCGATGACCGGGCTCAAGAAGATTCTGCTCATGACCGCCATCGTCGTGGGCCTTGCCCTTGTCATGCTCGCCGGCGCGGGCATCGCACGCATCGCGACCGGCCCGGGTGCTGCACCGCAACCCGGCCAGCCTGCCGCAACGGCAGTGCCGACCGCATCGCCGACACCCAGGCCCACCCCGACATCTACGCCGTTCACCCCTGACGAGGATCAGGTCGCGCTGCTTGCGATCGCGGAACGGTACGCAGGCGTCACGCAAACCTGGACTGCTTCTGACTGTGAGGGGACGATCGAGGTCAACAGCCCAGGCGCAGTTGCGCTGACGGCCAAGCCAGGGGCGATCGGGATCAACTGGTTCACCGCGAACGGGAACGACATCTTCGCCGAGTACACCCTTGAAGGCGGTGCAGCTGTCCCCGTCGCGGGTTCAGCGGTCACACGCGGTGGGTGCACTCTCATCCCGGAGACACTCCGATGAGCGGGCTGACACGGCTTGCAGCTCGCGCGACGAAGCGCATACTCCTTGGTGCACCCATTGATGCGGTCACGGGTCGACTCTCGGCTCAGCATCTGATGGCGTGGGTGGCCGCGCTGGTGCTCGTCCTCGTGCTCCCTGCGATCGCTAGTCTGATCGCCTCCCTGGTGCCTGGCGTCGCCTGGCTGCAGTTGCTCCCGTTCATGCTGACCGTGGTCGGGGTGCTCGTGCTTGTGCGCTTAATCGGTTCTCGGATAAGTGGAATCTGGCGGAGTATCCGCAACGGTGTCGCCGCCGTCGTATCGATAGGTGGCGCCATCGTGGTGCTGACGCTGCTCGGCCTCGGTGCGGCGCTCGTCTGGTGGGTGGTCGACAACGCTGCATGGGCACTGATTGCACCCGCCCTCGGCATCTGGCTAGCAGTTTCGTTGCTGACCGCAGCGGTTGCCGGGCGCGCGAAGGATCGGGGTGCGCCGGGTCGTGAGGAGACGTTCCAAGCGATCTTTGGCGGCTCGGAGTCCATTTGGGCGGGGCGCACCCGCGCGGCCAAAGGCGGGGTGATGCTCGCCCGCGCACCCGCTCAGGCAGTTATCGCGCTTCAAACGAAACCGGCCGATATGGACGCTCGGGTTGCGGCGTACCATCCAGAGTTGGAAGCCGCCCGCGTCTCACGGCATCAGATCGAGCTGCGCCCCGCGACGGCTGCAACGAAAGAGCGTCGGCGCCTTGCCGCAACGAGCGACGGACGCGTCCTCGGTGTGACCGCCATCGCGGGGGGACGTTGGGCGTTGTCGCTCGCTCAACTGCGGGCAGCAGAGGCGGGCGCGCTCGCGGTGTGGGTTGAGCGCGAACTCGCTGGCGCGACGCTCCTCAGCCTGGACCTGGATGGGCGTGCTGCGGTGGCTGGGCCGCTTGATCCGGTGACGCGTCGCGTGCGTGATGAGCTCGCCCGCGGCTTCGGTGCACGACCTGATGAGGTTGCGGTGGAAGTCGAGTCCGACAGCGATGGCATCCTTCAGGTCGATGTGACCCGCCACCCTGATATGCGCGCACGAGAAGCGGACGCAGTCCGAACGCTCTTCCGCCGTACCGCTGAAGCTGCGATTCCCGGGTTCCACCCCGACTGGGTTGTTGACGTGGACCGGCTAGGGAACAGCGCGCGGCTTGAACGCCGACCGCGTCGGGAACTGCCGGCCAGGGTTGCCCTCGAACCGCTGCTGCCGACTTCCGTTGACCCGGCGGATTGGAACGTCTTGCCGGTCGGCGTGACCCCGGAGGGTGCGCCCGCCGGTCAGGATCTTCTCGCCGCCCCAATGGCGCTCGTGGTAGGCCCGACCGGCTCCGGTAAGACTGTGGCGCTACTCGCGGATGCGGCGCAGCGCCTGGCGCGTGGGCACGACGTATGCGTGCTTGATGCCGCGAAGGGTGGAGCTGATTTCGCTGCGATCGAGCCGTTCTGTCGCGGGTTCGCGCGCGAGTACGACGAGGCGGTCGCCCTGATCAAGGCCGTCTACGCGGAGGGGCGTCGTCGTCGTGCGATCCTGCTGCGGGAGCGGGTGGGGAACACCGTGGACCTCTCTGATGAGGTGCGTGCGGCCGAGGGCATTCGCCCGTTGACGCTGATCGTCGACGAAGCCGCCTCTCTGCTGCTCGTACCGGCAGTCCCGAAGGGTCTCGATAAGGATGACCCGGAGGTATTGGAAGCGCAGGAGCTCGCCGCGCAGAAGGGTCTCCTGAAGTCGTACATCGGCAAGATCGCCCGGGAGCTCCGGTTCGTGCAGGTGCACCTGGTCGTTGCGATGCAGCGCCCGGACGCAGCCATCCTTGACGGTGAGATCCGCAGTAACCTCTCTCACCGGGTGCAGCTCATCGCGCCCGGCAAACCGATCGGTCAGACCGAACTTCAGATGCTCTTCCCCGCGGATGTCGTGACCGTCGTTTACGACCAGATTGAACGTTTCGATGATGGGCGCAGCCGTGGCCTCGCCGTGTTCGCTGCGGAAGGTGGCGATGTGACGGCTGTCCGTGTCGCCTACACACCGCAGTCGGAACTGGAGGCCCTGCTGCGCGCCCGCGGCGTCCCGGAAGTTGATGACGGTGACCGGTTCGACATGACAGGCGCGGCGGACCCGCGCCCACCCGCGCCCGTTCATGGCAGGCGGATCGACGCACCAGCCGACGAGCCGATCGTCGACGTCGCCGCTGACGGCCTCGATCTCAGCGACCTGGATTTCAATGCACTCGCACCGTCCGAGGCGGAACCGGCCCCAACACGTACCCGTCTCGGGCTGTCAGATTTCGGGCTGTGAACGCCGGAATCGGTGAGCCTTGCACCCCTTGCCGCAGGGGTGGTGTGTGAGACCGCAATCTGCGCCTCACTTCAGGAGCTAGAAGAAACGAGAGATCGAGATGAACGCCAAGAGCAAGTTTGGCAGTGAGGTCGCGGAGCTTCCCGACCGTATTGCCCTTGGACCGCTGCTGCCAGAGTCAGTGGACCCCATCGGTTGGAACGTGCTACCGGTTGGCGTGACACCGGAGGGGGCACCTGCCGGTCAGGATCTCCTCGCCGCGCCGATGGCTCTCGTGGTCGGCCCAACGGGTTCAGGCAAGACGGTCGCCCTCCTCGCTGATGCGGCACAGCGCCTCACTCGCGGGCATGACGTGTGCGTGCTTGATTCCGCGAAGGGTGGTGCAGACTTCGCGGCGATCGAACCCTTCTGCCGGGGTTTCGCTCGCGAGTACGACGAATCGGTCGCCCTTGTCAAAGCGGTCTACGCGGAGGGCCGTCGCCGTCGAGCGGTTCTGCTGCGCGAGGGCGTGGGGAACGCCGCTGACCTGTCGGTTGAAGCGCGTGCGGCCGAGAACATCCGCCCGCTGACGCTGATCGTCGACGAAGCCGCGTCTCTGCTGCTCGTCCCGGCAATCCCGAAAGGACTCGACAAGGACGACCCTGAAGTTCGGGCGGCTAAGGAACTCGCGGCGCAGAAGGACCTCCTGAGGTCGTACATCGGCCGCATCGCGAGGGAACTGCGTTTCGTGCAGGTCCACCTGGTCGTGGCGATGCAACGTCCGGACGCGGCCATCCTTGATGGCGAGATCCGCGGCAACCTCACGCACCGGGTGTTGCTTGTCGCGCCAGGAAAACCTATCGGGCAAACCGAGTTGCGGATGCTCTTCCCCACCGATGTGGTCACCGCCGTGTACGACCAGATCGAACGTTTCGATGACGGACTCAGTCGCGGATTGGCGGTGTTCGCCGCGGATAGTGGCGATGTCACGGTGGTTCGTGTTGCGTACACGCCGCAGTCGGAGCTGGAGGCTCTGCTGCGTGAGCGCGGTGTGCAGCCGGTCGCTGACGCGGACCGCTTCGATCTGAGCGGCGCGGCAGACACCTGCCCAGGGGCACCCAGTCCACTGCCCGCGGATTGACGCATCGGTTGACGCGCCGATCGTGGAAATGGCCCGCAGAGGGCCTCGACCTCACCGACGTAGCTTTCGCGCTAATACCGGCAGTCGCGCAGTCGACTCGGGCTCTGAGCGCCGGAATCGGCGCACCGCGCACGGCTTGCCGCAGGGGTGGTGGGGTGAGAGGCATTTCCGCCTCTCACTTCAGGAGCAAGCAGAAAGAAGAGATCGAGAATGAAGAGCACGAAGAGCTTTGGCAGCGGGTTTGCGGCAGCCGGAATCGTCACCGGAATCCTGGGGGCGAGCCTGTTGGCCGCCGCCCCTGCGATGGCAGCCCTTCCATGGCATGGCGGCGACGCCGGAATCCAGACGTGGAAATGCCAGTCGAAGGGCGGCGCGGTCGTCCAGCCGTTCACGGTCCAGATCCGCAAGGCGGACGCAGAAACCGCCGCGCCGCTCGCAGGCGCGTCGTTCCGTGTTACCACGGGTGACATCGAGTCCCGCTCTGGGGGTGAACCGACGTACGCCCCGGTCGGGTGGTCGCCTGCTCGTGATGTACAGACTGCTGCGATGGAGGCTGAGGTCATCGCGACTCAGGCGGCATACGAGGCCGCCTACGCGGTGCTTGCGCAGGCCTTCACGGTGACAGCTGATGCGAACGCCGCGCACACCGCACTCGTCGCCGCTCAGGCGGCCGAGCAGGGCGCGGTCGATGCGGCAACCGTCGGCGTGACCGTCGCGGAGGGCGCCCTCGTCAACCTGGAGGAAGAGCTCGCGTTCCTTGACGAGCAGGGATTCCTCTCGCCGGAGCAGCTCGCGCGCCACGCCGAGCTGACCGACGTGTTGGTCCCAGCGGCTCAGGCCACGGTGGCTGATACTGTCGCGGCTCAGACTGACGCACTGGCCGCGCTCGACGCCGCCGCTGCCGCGGTGGTCGCACACGATGCGGTTGTTGCGGATGCGATTGCCGCACAGGCCGCTGCCCAGGCGGATTCTGATGCAGCGGAAGCGACCGCTCGCACCGCCTGGGAAACCCTCGCAACGCACAATGAGGGCGACCTGTCGATCCGCTCGCAGACCGTGACGACCGACGCCACAGGCTCCGCGTCGACGAGCACCGTCGAGGTCTGCGGGGTCACCGATGGTGTCATCAACCTCACCCTGGAGGAGACGGCCGCGCCGGCGAGCTACATCGGCCTCGATGCGCCGGTGACCGTGAGCATTGCGGTCTCGCAGCCCTACGACGGTGCGCCCGTGAGCGTCGACAGCATCGCCTCATCGGATGATCAGGTCGAGGCGTACTACTCGGGAAGCCAGCGCCCCGGCCCGGTCATCGTGACTCTCGATGTGACCAACGAGCCAGTCGACGTCGTTGCGCCTCCGGTCGACCCGCCCGTTGTGGAACCGCCAATCGTTGTCGAGCCTCCCGCGGTGACGCCTCCTGTAGCGGCCGCACCACCCGTCGCGCCCGTCGCGCCTGCGCCTGTACCTGTCGTTGCGACCGGTGCTGAGGTTGTCCCTTCGATAGGACTCCTGAGCGCTGCCGCTGCTGCTATTGGTGGTCTGACGCTCGGGGGTCTGCGCCTCACCCGCCGCAGCAACTGACACACGCCACGACCAAGCGGTGCTCCACGGCTCCGGCCGTGGGGCGCCGCTTCGTTGTGTCCGCTTTCTGCCCGGCTCTCTTCGATCCGAATGTGACGACACCAGCCGACCGGAGAAGGGGCCTACTCGACGGACCTTGCCTGCACGAGCTCGTCGATCTCAACGACCAACGCGACGCACACGCTCCTGATCTGTGTGATGTCGGCCTCGTCGAGTAGGACTCGGTCCTCGTCGAGGGTGATGCCGGCCAGCGCCAGCTTGTCCCTGACGCCTTGAGGGTTCTTCTTCTGTATTCGTGTCAGATTGCCGAGTCCGTGAGCGATCGCATTGCGAACCTCGACTAGAGGCTCAAGGCTCGGCCAATTCGGTTTGATTTGGAACCAGTCCCTGTACCCACCTCGGATGCCTTCCCACGTCGAGACTGTGGTTGTGGCGGCGCGATCCCATACGGTGCTGCGCACATCGTTCGCGGTCGGGTCGATCTCAGCCTCGGCGAGTGCAAGCAAGCGGTCTGCACAGAATGACTCTGTGATCGAGATCATCCGCATAGCCGTCGCCTGTCGCTGCACTTGCTGGTGGTCGAACGGTGGAGGTGCAAGCCTTGAGCGACGGTGTGAGTCGTGCGAAGTGTTGGTCTGGGACCGGTGATGACTCAATGTCTGGTTGAGCAGCTGACACGCCGCTTCGGCGCGATCGCTAAGCACGACGGGAAGCGTCACGGTGTGAGCTCCTCGACAAGAATCTGCTCGAATCGATCGTTGGCGCTATCGGCGGCCGCAGCAAGATCTTGTCGCGCGAGCCCCCAATAGACCAGCGGTCGCCAAGCGGGCGACACACGGTCGAGCGCCTGCCTCATCACATCAACATCACCACGTTTGAGACGTCCCAGGGCGGCGGCGGCGGTTGCGGCGAGGGGTGGTTCCGCACCGATGACGCACTCGTTGAGCCATTGGTAGTAGCGGTGCGGCGTTTGAGTAGCCCGAATGCTTCCCGCGGCATGTGCGATCCACATCTTCTGCCAAAGGCTGAAACTTGGCTCGTCAACGAGTTGGTCAAGCGCCTTGCGAAGCTTCATGCGAGCGCGCTGCCCGGTCTTGGCAAGCTCGACGACGTAGTCGCTCACTTGAGGGGCAAGAGCAGGATCCTTCCGCAGTAGCGCTGACAGATGCTCTACCGCGCTGTCGTTGCCCGTGCGGCCCAGAATTGGCAGAGCTCGTGCAACCAGCGACTCGGTGATCGCAGACTTGCGCCTGGACGTCATTCCTGGATGTGAAAGTTCTGCGACCCAAAGCTCCAGAGCTCGCTCGGCAGCCGCGGCTCGGGCGGGACCAATTTTGATGGCGGTGTCATCTACTGTCGCATCGAGGGCGTCCTGTTCACTAACCGCGTCGGCCGCAGACAAACCCAGTGTCTGACTGTCAGAGTCCGTGCTCTCATCGGACTCGTCGGGGTAGTCCGTTTCGAGAAGCAGCGTGAACAGATCGTCGTTTCCGTCACTCTTTCTGAAGAGTTCTCGCTCAGCGTCAGCGAACGCCTGGAGTGCGAACACGTAGCTGACTATCGAATAGGTGAAGGTCTTGGATTCGTTGAGCGTCAGTCCGAGAGTGCGCACTTCGCGTGCACAGGTCTCCAACGCATCGCGAGCGTCGGCCAGCGACGATGAGACGATCCGGAAGTCATCCGAGTAGGTCGTTACCTGGTACCCCGCTCGTCGCATTCGGCGGCGCACTGGGTCAATGTAAGTGTCGCCGAGGATGTCGCTGGACTTATGAATCTGTGGCAGACCGATTCGACGACCCATCACTCGGAACAGCAGCTCCATCAGCACCGTGATGACAGGCGCATCGCCCGTTTGGGCTTCCAACTCGTCCGCGAGTCGCTCGTGGTCGATGTACTCGTAGTACGAGGACACGTCGGTCACGCTCACGTACTGAGCATTCGAGATTTGCAGCGGCGCCGCTTTGAATTCTCGATTCCCCTGGCGGGTCACAACGTTTGAGGGCAGTGACTTGGCGAGGTGATCAACTAACGCCCTGTACAAGACTTTGTCTTGGAGGGTCATCTCTGACATCGGACGTCGTCCGCTTCGGTTCTTGTCTGCGAAAACCAAGTCCGCTGGTTGACCGAACTGACCTTTGGCGTATCGATTGCGCAGCAGCTTTCCAATGTCCTCCGCACGACTGGCCAATGCGAGGCGATCTGGTCGGCGAGGCATCCGCCTGTTGGACATCCTGAGCTCGAGATCTGCAGCTCCGGTCAAGTCGAGCCCGTTGAGTAATTGCAGATCAATTTCCATGCGCCACAGTCTGTCCTAAACCATGGTGTGAGGGAGAACCTCCCTCACAATGCTCACGCCGTCACTGACGCCTGCCGCTCCGATACGTTGAACGGATGCTGACACCCAACACCCCCGAGTTCTATCTCATCTACGGCGCGGCGGGGCTGCTCGTGCTGATCGTGAACCTGCTGCTGATCTACATGGTGATCAGACTCGCCATCACCCACGGGATGCTCTCGTACTCGCGGCAACTCGAAGCGAACCGGCGACTTCCAGTGCACCGCGATTGACTGGACGAAAGGCGGCTCGGATCACGGCAGTCGGTGCCTCCCGATACGATCTCGGACAATGAACGCCGCAACCTGTCAGGTCCTTGCGACCGTCTTCCCCATCGTGATGCTCACGGTCGTGCTCGAACGCCGCATGATCAGCATCAAACTCCGCCGGCTTCCCTGGTTTCGTAACGTGATGCTGTGGTCGTTTGGGTCCGCGCTATTGGGCGTCGGGATCACGTTGGTCGGTGTCCAGACGAACGGTCTCCCGCTCATCGCTGGTGTGACTGCGTGGATGCTTGCCGCGTTATCGATCGGGGGCCTGGGCGCGGTGCTGATGGCGTCGATGGCGACTACTGAGGTGGAAGAGGACACCGAAGGCTGACACACGGTCGAGACGCGGCGAATGCTGGCATTGGCGGCTGGAGACTGACCGAGATTGGTGAACGGTCGCGTCGGCGCGCTGCCGACGTCGCTCCACGATAGGGAAGGCTCCCTGCGAGACTGGCACGATGTGGCCGACCTTGCTGATCAATTCACGAACGTCGTCGCACCGCTCGCCGTTCTCGCCCAAAGTTGAATGGCCTGTGCTTCGGGTTGTCGTCGACCCTCAAGCGAACATCCCTGAAGAGGTTGGCGGGCTGTTGAAACTGCTCCGACGGAGTGATGAGAATGTGCGCATTCTGAGACGTGTTGATGGAGCGGATCTGCAAGAGCCTGGCGACTATGCGGTGATCCCGCCTGGCCCGGAGACTGGGGGTGAGTATGCCGGTGTGCGTGAGTATCGGACGGGCGGTGTTGCGCTCGTCGGGGTTCCTTCTGCGCGCAACAACATCACCGCCGCATTCAACTGGGCAATGCACTACGGGTTCGATCCCGACGAGGCAAGCTCGCGACAGCTCGACGCCGAGGCCGCCCGCTCGCTGGATGCCGATGTCTACATGACCGACAATGCTTACCTTCTCCATCGACCAGATTCGTACGCAGCGGCAAGCGTGGCGGAAGCTTTGGCTGTCATCGGACTGCACCAACGGCTACGTGGCCGCGTCATCCTCGGCGAGGGCTTCGAAGGGCATGTTGGTACCTGGCAAGCTGAAATGATCCAGGCGGGCGCTCTTCTCCCCGCGTCAGCGCAAGCATTCCGCGAGGGTGGTTCGGGTCTGCCGCTTGAGGCCACTCGACTTGTACGAGCAGCCCGCCTACGACTCGGCAAAGCCCTCGCCGCGCGTGACAACCTACTCCTCGCCAGCATGCAACGAACGCGATCGTTCGGAGCGGATGAACCCGAAGATTCTGTCGAGCGAGTAGCAGTCGCGCTACAGGGCATGTTCGACGCGCTCGCGCGTGCGCTCAACGCTTGCCTCGCAAACCCGTTGAATGCGAGGCATGTCGCCTGGCATCGCCGTGAGTTTTTGCAGGCCATCCCGTCAGATTCACAATCGGTTGCGAGCACGTCGCATTTCAAGGCGCTTCAAGCCGTCATTGGTGAGCTTCGTAACACCGTCCACCACGAGCCAGTGGGAAGCGCAGCGAGCGATACACGAGGCCGATTCGAGAAGCTCGTCACCCTCCCGCGCACCTCGGCAGAGCGGTTTCTTCGGGAGGTCGACAATCTTGGGCGCCGGGAACGGTGGGTAGCTCACGACATCGGCAAGTACGGTCTCGCACTCCACCCTGTTGTCTTGTGCGACGACCTCATCGGGGACGCCGCAGCCGCCGCCAACCGCCTCCTCGATACGTTCCCGTGGACCGAGAGCGCCGGATCACCACCAAGCCCGGCGACCCAGTCTGACTGGCTCACCTACCCGCCGTACCTAGCAACGAACCGCCTGCTGTACGGGCTCTAGGCAGAGCGCATGTCGAGCGGTCGCTGAGTCTGATATCGAAGGTAGCCAGCTCGCGCAGGAGCGTCACATTTCGGTGGCCTTCGGACCACCTCGTCATCCGCGCAACGCTCGGAGGGTGCACCGCTCGCCCTCGCACCAGTCGATCAAGGCTCCAAACATTCGGAATGCCGCGACGCGAGGTTATCGGCAGGGCGCACCCCGTCAATTGGCGCCGCGACGGCTTCTTCGGCGCTCCTATGCAGTCTGATCAACGTGCCGCTCGACCACATAGCGGATCGTCTTGCTGTGCCGCTTCCGAACCTTCGGCTCCTGGCTCCATTCGAGTTTCACATCAACCGACTCTTTGACGTACGTGCCGAAGTCGATCGAAATCTCGCCCGGAGTGCGCGGCGGGCGGTCTCCGATCTGGAACGTTTTGCTCAGTTCAGTGTTGAAGCCACTCTCCTCGGAGATGTTTGGGATATCCCGTGGCGCGGCGCCATCGATCATGGTCGCGGTGAGCTTGACATCTCGCGCGACTCCACGGCCACGATTCCTTGCGACGGCCTTCAACACTGTGACTCTCTCGTCCTTGTCGAGCTTGTACTCCCAGTCAAGGACCCAATGAGGGCGTGGAATGCGGTTGCGCCAGAAGGTCAGACCGCTGACGACCAAACTTCCCGCAGCCACCAAGAGCGCCCACCACCCGACATCCACATGGTGACCATATCGAGAACCTGCGACTGATCACACGCAGCACCAGCCGCCGGGTTGGGATGGCAGCGTCAGCACCGCCCGCGCTGGGCAGTCGCCGACGGGCGTCGGCTACGAGACGTCCGCACTGAGTTTCGCAACAACCTGCACCCTTCGACGAGGAGCTTCAGTTCCCGGATGCGTAAAGGCTGGTCCTCGCGGGGCCAAGGGCGCGGGCACCGCGCACTTGATCACCACCGCTGAGGAGGATGCCCGAAGACCGGGGCAACAGCCGCCGACGTCATAAATGGCCTGCGGCTAAACCTCAGGCGGGGTGCTGAGCAAGTGTGTTGCCTTCGCGCGCGGCGGCAGTCGTCCCCCGCGCCCGGTTCCACCGCGATGTGGCAAGCAGCACCCCCGCAACGACAACAGCAACCGCGGGGATCACGCCCAACCCTGGCATGCTGTCAGCCGTCGACCACCCTTGCCAGAAGAACCCGGGGTCGACGAGCGGGTTGACGACGATGATGACCGCGAGGGCCACCCAACCAGCCCAACCGGCACCGGCTTTCCGTGCAGCGATCGCTCCGATGGCTGCAAGCACCATCGCTGCACCCCAGACAGGGAGCCCTTCATCGATGCTCGTGAAGCTCATCGCGTCCAGGCACGCGTCGGTCACCGTTGGTACACCGTCGAATCGACCGTTGGTCTCAGGGATCTGAGAACCGCCGCATGGCGCCCACCACATCACCCGGTCAGCGAGGCGGATCAGTCCAAGCCCGATTAGGAGCGCACCGACGACTCGCACGACCCCACCCGTTAGGTTCCCCATGGGGTCAGCATAGGAGCGACAAGTGCAAAGCGGCCAGACAAGTCGACCGCCAGATCGTTCCTCGCACGCCGCCGGCTGTTCAACCGCTCTCATCCGATAGGTTGCTGAAACGACGGGACCAGATCCTAAGCCAGAGGATGCAGCCATGGCCGAACTCGATACCTCACAAGCCCCACGGGGCGTGCTCGCGGCACAGCGGCTAGTAGCTGCAGTGGCGGAGGTTGGCGATCTCGCCGAGCGCCACTACCTGGAGCTGAAGAGCACACTGGACCTGTCATCAAAGCGCGATAAGGAGAAGATCGCGAAGTTCGTGCTGGGTGCGGCGAACCGTATGCCGGACATCGCTGCTGGTGCGTTCGAGGGATACGCCGCCATGGTGATTGGGGTTTCGGAGGGCGTCATCAAAGGCGTTCCGCCCGTCGAGATGATGGAGCTGGCCAAGATCGTCCAGCAGTATGTCGGCGCCGGTGGTCCGCGTTGGGACGTGATCTGGGTGCCGATCGAAGGTTCGACCAAACAGGTGCTTGTCGTGCTCGTCGACCCGCCGCAGGTCGGACAGCCGCCGTTCGCTTGCCGCAGTAGCGGCGACTCCCTGACGAGCGGACGCATCTACGTCCGAGCGGATGGAGAGACACGTGAAGCGAATGCGGATGAGTTCGATCTGCTGCTGAAACGCGGGGCGGCCATGCCAAAGGTCGAAGTCGATTTCGCGATCGAGGTAGTTGGCACCATCTCGCACCTCGCAGAGGATCACGATCGCACGGTTGAGGAGTATGTGAGCCTTCAGCGTGCACGGCTCATCGACGCACTCCGCGCGAGAGAGTCAACGACAACGATCGATGCAGACGACTCGGGACCAGTCGCTTCGGGCTTCGCTGGCCTCGCGCCTGGGATAAAAGGGGCAGCGTCGTTCGCGCGCGCGATGCAGATTCCTGAAGACCGCACCGAACTTGAGTACCTCGATTCGATTGATCAATGGGAGACGCAATTTCGGGAAGCGTGGCAGGCCGCGACCACGGTGATCGCCGCAGGGCTCCTGACCCCAGTGATCGTCAGGGTGACGAACCGAACAACGACGTTCTTCCACGATGTCGAGGTGGAGCTCCACCTCGAAGGAGACGTGTTCGCGCACGACTACCTCGACCACGAGGGGGACGTCGACTTCTCCTACCTTGATCTGCCGTACCCGCCGAGAGCGTGGGGACCGAGCATGATGAGCTTCGGTTCTTCTGGTCACCCCGATCTCAGTTTCATGCTGCCCTCCAATCACACCGCCTACATTCCGCCATCAATCAGTTTCAGGAACGGCGGGTCGGTAGATCTTGATCTCAACGTCGGCGAGCTTCGTCCTCTCGGCGGCTACGAATCCGAGGACGAAGAGTTCGTGCTCATAATCACAGATGACGGTCTTCGTTCGGTCCACGGCACTTGGCAATTGACGGCGCGAGACCACAACGAAGTATTCAGGGGTGAGATCAACATCACTGCGACGGATGTTTGTGACATCACGGCTACCGCGCGCACGATCCTGTCCCTCGACGACGGGGACGCGGGCTGACCACGGAGCCAGCCTCAGGGCAGTGTCGGAAGGCGCAGATATCGTCAAGAGTCCATCGAAGAGAGGCTGGCCGGCATGACCTCAGATGCATACCAGTTCCCGGTTGCAATCTCGCGTCTGACCAAGGGCGAGACTTCTCGCGAACCACAGAACCTCAGGGCTATCCGTTGGCTGCTTGACCAGCCCGGTCGGCCGGTTGTCCTCGTCACCCCTCAGCGTCGTTTCGAGGGTGACAGCCTGAAGCGGCTGGCTGCACAGCCCGGAGTGCTCCACCTCACCTGGAAGGGCCTGTCCACCGGTTCGCTCTCTGAACGGCGGGTCCTTTACGCGTGGCCCACGCGGAAGCACCTGAACGAGTTGTGGGATGTCGACGCCGACGCTCTCGCGGTCATCGAGTGGAACGTGCAGGAGACGGCGGAGTGGATCGAGGATGCCCGCCCGCTCCAACTTTTCGCCGATCGATGCGTGCAATCCGAAGTCAAGGTGGAGGGCATCATGACAGCAGAACCGCTACCCAACGGTGTAGACGGAATCCTTGAGTACATCGCCCAGATGGCCGCCGGCTACTCCACGGGACTGAAGTGGAATGAGGAAGACAAGCTCAAAGCGGACATGATGAACCGCCCGGAGCGTTGGGCCTCAATCACTGTCGATCAGGTGCGCTCCAAGTGTCGTGCGCTTGGGATGCGACCGGATGACATTGACACAATCGCGGGCTACCTACAGCGCCGCAAGGATGGCCGTCGTTTCAACGTCCAGAGTTCGTACCGCACGTTCAACTTCAAGTAGGACCGAGCAGTCGGTGACGTCGGGAACGCACCGGAACGTTGATCACGCCCCGCACGCCGGCCACCCAGTGAACGCATGTCGGGCTTCCGCAGCTGTGCACCCGCGGGCCTCGCCGACTTGCGCCCAGGTCGCGCCGAGGCGTAATGCAAGGGCGATCGCGCCATCCTCGCCTGACCGTGCACCACGCAACGCCACGGTGAGCAGGTCAGCCAAGCTCTAAGCCCCGCTTACAGGTTCGAACTCGGCTTCCGCGCCTGACCCACAAGTAAACCTTGCGGGTTGCGCTCCAACCACCGAGGATTGCTAGGCGGTTCGATCCGCACGGGTCAACTGAGCGGGCACACGCAGGGCCGGAGGCCATCAGTCGGCTCGTCGCATTCGCCAAAACCGTGACTGTGCGGCCACGATGGGTGGTGGAGCCGGTGTCGGCAGCGCGGTGCGGGGACCTTGAAAAAGTCGGGCTCAGGCATCGTAACCTCGCGTGATTCTAATGATCGTGGATTTCGAAGTCCCCAGCTGTCTCGCGACCTGCGCCGCGCTCACACCCTCACGACGCAAACGGTTGGCGAGCATCACCGCATCGCCAGTGAGTGAAGGCTTTCGTCCAAGCGGGCGCCCTTGCGCGCGGACCCTGTCGAGGCCTGCGAGGGTGCGTTCGCGTACGACGGATCTTTCCATTTCGGCGATAGCGGCGATGATAGTGAGCACTAGGCGGCCGGTGGTCCCTCGCGTGCTGAGGCCGTCAGCGATCGTCCGCAATGTGATTCCACGCCCGTCGAGGTCTTCAACGAGCGCGAGTGCCGCGGCGGCATTGCGGGCGATCCTGTCCAAGCGGTACGCCACGATTTCATCGCCCTCGCGAGCGTACGTGAGCAGTTCCGCGAACGCGGGTCGTGATGCTGGTGGGGTCGCCCCACTCACACCTTCATCTGTGAATATTTTCGTTGCGCCAGCTTCGAGCAGCGCGGGTCGCTGGTTCGCCGCGGCCTGATCACCGCGGCTGACTCGCGCATATCCCAGAATCGCCACACTCACTGCCCCTTACTCCTACGCACTCGTACGCACTGGTACGGGTCCGGAACCGATCGGTTCCTGACCGTCACATGCGCGGCCCACGAGGACTGGAGTCGCGGGGTCCATATATCGGGTCCGGAATGCGCAAGATCCTGACCGGCATTTTGACCGGACTCTGCAGCGATGGCGTTAGACAAATGGGAGGTGACAGAGGGCGAGCAAGGGCTCAAGTGCGCGGCGCGGACTCCGAAGCGGGCGGGCCCGTACGCTGACAGGATGAAGACGCGCCTAGCCCGCGCGCCCGCTTTTCTGAGCGGTGCCGTTCGGTTCGAAGCCGATTGGCCAAAGAGTGTCCGCGTTCCATTCAGCCTCGTTCACGTCCGAAGCAGTGAGGTTTGTTGCGCCTAGGAGACTCGCTCCTCTCAAGTTCGCGCCCCGCAGATCGACGCTCTGCAGATTTGTTCCGTCGAGGCGAGCGCGGCATAGGTCTGCGAAGGCAAATGTGGCGCCAACTATGTTTGCGCCAATGAATTTGGTTCCGCTGAGCTTGGCGCCTCGAAAGTTGGCAACATTTGCTTCTACCCGCGTCAAATCACTGCCCTCGAGATTTGACTCGTGCAGGTCAGCAGATGTGAGATCCGCACCGGTCAAATTCGCGCCAGAGAGATCCGCGGAGTCAAGCGCCCCGCCCCGAAAGCTCGCGCCACGTAGATCAGCTCCGGCGAAGTCCGCACTAGTGAGGCGGGCTCCAACAAAAAGGGACCCCGCGAGACGAGCTGATCGTAACTTAACAGCACCGAGGTCCGTCCAAGACAGGTCGATGCGGGAATCCACTCCTTCAAGTGCGCTGATGCGTCCAATCACCTCGGTCGCGGCGAGCAGGTCTGACGGGGGCAATGGGTTTGCATGGTAGTGATCTTCGCCCGTGGGTGGAAACTCTGTGTTGTCGCGCACCCATCCAGTCAGGACGTTCGAGATCGTCTGTCGGTCCCGAGTTGAGTCGACTGCTAACCGCTCCAGCGCGAAGATTCCGCCCAGTCGGATGGCGGCGCTGTCGGCTCCTAGCTGCTCGATTGCTCGCCCGTAGCGATCGGTGCGGTTCGCGTCTCTATCAAGGTCCAACTTCGCACGTTCAGCTTCGTGCTTGGCCTCCAGGTGCGCATCGCGGACGCGTGTGAAGTAGAGGGTGATCACGGCGAGTACACCACCGGCGGCCAGGAGCACCGCGGTGCGTGCTGACGTTACTGCGTCTACATACTCCACGTCGCTGAGCTTGAGGGGAAGCGGAGTCGGATTGAGCTGGAAAGTCGCGTTCACCAAGATCGTGACGAGCAGTTGTGGAACGAACACCAGCGCGACCGCGGATACTACGACGAAGATCGAGAGGCCAGCTGCCCACCACCATTGTGTACTTCCGACACTTTCGCTCTTTGTCACAGCGCGCCCCCCGAACTTGATCGTGAACTACATCGGCCAGAAGGCAGGTAGCCGGTAACCGGGCACTCCTGGGCGCTCGACTTTGGGCTAGGCACAAGGCCGCGGACTTGCCGTAGGAGTGAAACCGTCAGGTTGCCCGGCCTTCATCTATGAAGAGTCCGGCGATCGCGTTTCATTACGCGACCGACGCAAGCGTTGTGGGTTACCGTCGGCACGGTCGAGGCGAGGTTGACGCGAAACCTGCGGTCGCATCGCACCGCGTGGGTGGCGGTCGGTGTCACTCACGACCCTGGTCGCCCAACCAGTTCGCCATCTGCACGAGGTGCGCACGGGTGAGGCCCCGGCGCGGGTCGGGCTGGATGAAGAGTCGCGGCAACTCGTCGTCGACGTACCAGCTAAGCATCTGACGGTAGGTGTGACCAGCGAAGATGTCGTCAGCGAGGATGAATGGCCGCGGCTCAGCTTCGAGCACGGGGCGGATCATGCCTGTGACCTTCCAGTGGTCGGGCAGATAGCCCTCCCAGACGTTGCGAGGCGGGTGGGAGAGCACGCGCGATGCCGCAAGGCGTGGCGCCACTGAAGTTAACCCGGTTTGCTCAATGAGGCCGTGGATGGCTCCCTCATCGCTCCAACTTGTGGCCCACCAAACTTGGACGCCCAGAGCTTCGACGGCCTGAAAGAGCTTGTTACTGACAGTGATCGGGAACGAGCCACCTGTCCGCGGGTAGACATCGCCTTTCAGACGGACTGTGACCGGGCGGGCATCAGGCCACTCGTGACGGAGACCCGGCGCCTGGACAACACCGTCGACATCAAGGAGTAGGACTGGTGCGGGCATCTCCTCCTACATGCGCGGGCCGCGTCTGTGGAAGTGGACCTGCAAATCCCTAGTAGTCGATACCGTGGGCACGAAAAATGGCTTCGACGCTCGTTCCGGCCGCTAGCGCTGCGCTGATCGCTCCGCGCGTCTGGGCGTCATGCATCGCAAGAAACACCCGCTTGCCGTCGATCTGCGTAACCGGCCAGATCGACCTGTATGCGGCAGCGTGTTGGTTAGCGTACGTCACGTAACCACGAAGTTTGTCCGCAGAGTCTCCCAGCTGGATCCCGTGCGGATCAACGATGGCCGGCAGAACCTCCTCACCAACTGCGTGAAAAGTGATGAAATCTGGGAACAAACGAGCCCAGCGACTGGCGCCAGAATCCCAGTACGGGATGCACACGGCACGCTCGCCGCCCGACGGATTCCGATACCACGCCAGAAGGGTCGGATCATTGAGCTCCGTCTGAAGCACTTGACGTTCGAGACCGTCAACCTTCGACGGTCGCTTCCAGTACATTCCGTCAGTCGCGTCCTGGTACACGTGCTTCGGCCATCGGTTCACCACATCATCGAGAATTCGCAGGCGCAAACTCTCGTTCGTTTCATCAGGGAGCATGGTGATTGAGACAGCGTCCTCGATAGTGCCGCCAACTGAAGTGCCGGGTCGGAGACTTGGCTCACGCGCTTCGGCCTGTAGTCGTCCGTAGCGCTCGCGATCGGACTCTGGGAGGAGCGAGATTGACTTTGCGTGTTGCTTGAACCAGTCCTTGATGAGTGACGCGGCCGCGCTCTCGATGTTCTCCACAACGTGCTCGGTGAGCCCGAGCGCGGCGACGGTAATCTTGGCCTCGATAGGGTCGCCATCTTCTCCGACTAGGTGAGCCCAGTAGGCCTCGGCGGTACCGTCCTTCATCGCTCGCGATGCACGCTTGAACACATCGTCGATGTTCTTGGCGTCCAATCGGGTTCCTGTGAGTACCCGCTCGCCATCGATGACCATGCCATCGAGCGACGTCTGCAACTCATAAACGGAGGCGCTAGCGACGGCGTCCCGTTTCGCCTGAAGATCACCTGTCGCCTTAAGCTTCGAGGCCTCGTCGTCAAGCCTGGCGTTGAGGTAGCTTCCTGCCTGCGAAAACGCCTCAGCATGGAGACCGTCATTTTCGAGGTACGTTGCCAACGCGTGCAGTCGCCGAACCTCGGGCGCGGAAGCTTGGGTCGGGACTGTGTACGACGGGAGGTTCGCGAGAACCTCCAACACCCGTTCCATCTCGGCCGGTGCCGTGTATTCGAGCACCATGCGGGCTACCTCGGCGGTTGAACCGCCCTCACCGCCAGCGAACTGGCCAACAACAGCCATGACTGTCTTCCGATCGAACCGCGGAAGGTATGCATGGACTCGGTTGAGGGACTCATCGGATGCAATTCTTCGGGCGAGTGGCTGCCGGACAATTCGACCAATCAATTGGGCAATCGGGGTGTGCTCCGTCGATGCACGCAGGGACACCAGCACCTCGGCCCTTGGACAGTCCCAACCGGTGGTGATTGCGTTCTTGGCGAGCACCACGCGGACATCCGTCGCGTCTTGTATGTCTTGCGGCGACATGTAGCGCACGGTGCGGTGGGAGCCTAAGTCGAGCGGTGCGCGCTCCCCGAATGTGTGCACGATGCTCGACGTGATCAAACCTGGCCACTGCTGGACTATGGCGTCGACAACGCTTCGTACGAGCTCCCGAAAGTCGCTGTCGTCAGACTTTCGATCAGGAAGCTGCACAACGAGCGCTGGTTTGACGGGCGACTCGCCCTGGGCTGCAGCGTATTCGGCCCAACGCTTTTCGAACTCCAGTGTCTTTTGTACAGCCAGTCCCACGAACGTAGTGTCCGCCACGACTTCGCCCAACGACGCTGCAGGGGCGAGAACGATCCGATCTTTGACTAGGCCCGAATCGCGGACCTCCTCGATCGGCACGACCACGTTCTTCTTCAGGCGACTCTGTTGTTCGAGTGCTTTGTTGAGCCGGTCCGCGGTGGCTGAGATGCCGATGAACACCGGGATCGGTCGATCACCGTTGATGATCTTGTTTACAACCGTCGGCGAACCGCCGGGCTTCTCGGTGACTCCGTAGTGAGCTTCATCGACAACCACGAGAAAGCGACTGCCGAATCGCTCGACTGTGTTGGCGATGGTGTCCCAAATCGTGTGTGTCTGCGACTCGGAGCGCTTGGTGATGCGCGCGGTCGACGATGCCGCTTGCGTATTGAGAAAGTAGATGGCACCCGGCTCGAAGTATTCAGCGTCAAACGTGGCCCCTTGGCCTATGAGTCGAATGTCACTTATCTTCTCGCTAGCTTCCTGCATTTTGCGGGCCGTTTGAGCGTTCAGGTTCGGATCATTTGTCACCCACAAGACGATGGTGTTTGCAACCGGTTCGGTGCTGTCGGACCCGAAGATCAGTTGCTCAATCACAGAGGTCGCGATGACAGTCTTCCCGGCACCCGTGGCGGCTTCCAACACCACAGCCCCAAGCACTTCACTGTCGTGGTCATAGCGCGATTGCGCCTTCTGAATCTCTGCAATAAGCGACTGAGAGGCGGTTCGCTGGAACCCGAGCAACTCGAACTTCACGTCAGCCCTCGCCGTTGATCTCGAACGAATGCAGGTAGTCCGAGTACAGCCTCGTCGTATTCAGTCTGAGCTCGGGTGGGAGGTAGCCGACAGCCGCCTGGAAGGCGCTCTCGGATTCCGTGACGACGTAGATGTGTCGGAGCATGGCGGACCGCTCACTGACCGCGTCACCGAATCCACGCGCTTGGCTGGTGTCAAAGAGCACCCCATAACGTGCAGCCTCCGGCAGGGCCCATGGCTGCTCGCCGATGCTCCAGACGATCTCACCTGTGGCACCTGCCTTTAGCCACAGAAGCGGCGCGACCGCCGCAAACTTGCGCCCGAGGGCGACAAGGTTCTCGTCCTCATACGTGAGCTTGAAGAAAGCCACACTTTCACTTGCGGAAGAGCCTGTCAGCCCGCCATTGATGCTCGCAATCGCGTTCTCGATACGAGGCTTCGTCACTTTTCGAAACACCCCCTCGGCCTCCCAAGCGTCGTCTCCTGGGGCGTGTCGCTCGGCTCGTAACCGGTCGGATACCGTCCGGCCCAGCTCGTTATTCGTAATGACGATCGACTGACGGTGGCCCCCGTCAGCGGCATTCATGGCTGCGACTGCGTGAGTAGTTGTGCCGGACCCGCCGAAGTAGTCGAGTACTACTGTGTCGCGGCGGTTATCGGCCCACCGAATGAGTTGCTGGATGAGACGGATCGGCTTCTTCCCATTCGCGAACGCGATGCCGCCTTCTTTGGAGACGTTCCCCATGTCCTGGTAGAAACCTTTCCAAAGGTCTCCACGAATTACAGTTCGCGCGAATCGCGGTGTGTAGTCGTCGGAGGTCCGATAGTTGCGGTCGAGCGAGTACACCTGGTTAACGGTTCCGCTTCGCAGCCTGGTGAGCATGTACGTGCGGTGATCTGCCTCCACCGTCACCCATCCGCGGATAGGCGCATCCATGTCCCTGCACGACGCAGGCAAATTGTCGAGCCTCGCAATGCGAACCAGGTTCGCCAGCACAAACCTGCTTGCAGCGTCGGAGACCGCCAAGAGCTTGTCCATCGCGGGGATGCCAATGAACGTCCCGGCCTTCTTCCCCCGGGAGTGGACGAAACCGAAACGCTCGATGTCCGACCACACCTCTGGGTCGCCCGCCAACTCGTCCACGAAGTCCGTGATCGTTCCATCGTCATTCAGCCACAGCGAATAGTGCGTATCCCAGAGGGGCACACTGTCAAACAGCGGCGTATGACGGACCGAGTCGAATGCCTCGCCCTTTCGATATACGTGAACGTACTCAACGTTTTTCACGATCGTGCCCTGTTGAGCGTTGACCGTCTTTGGGCCCGATGTCGTTGAAAGCTCGACGACGATCGTGTCAAGGAAGTTCTCCTGACCGAAAATGTCGTCGAGAAGAAGTCGCAGGTGCGCCTGTTCGTTGTCGTCGATCGACACGAACAGAACACCGCTGTCCTTCAACAGCCTCCTGGCATGAACGAGGCGGCGCTCCATGAACGCCAGCCACTTCGAGTGCCTGTAAGCCTCCGTTTTGTCGATGTACCTGTCGTTGTACTGCCAGTCGTCAGATCCAGTGTTGTACGGAGGATCGATGTAGATGACATCGATCTTTCGCTCGTGTGTATAAAGCAACGCCTCCAGCGCGTAGTAGTTTTCGCCCTCAATGACGACGTGAGGAGGCTTATCGCCGTTTGGCGTGAACGCGGAAAGCAGTTGGAGCCCCGGGTAGATCGGAAGGCTGAAGTCTTTAACCACGACCAGCTGCTCGATCGGCTCACTGGTGGGTGATTCGCCTTCTATCGTGCGCTTCGCTGCGTCAACTGCGACCACAGCGGCTTGCCCGTCCGCGACCGCGATGACCAGATAGTTTTGTTTACCCGCGTCAGATCGCCGCCGAACCGTATCACCACGCCGCGGGCGAACCCCTGGCACCTCGACGTCCTCAGGGCGGTGCCGCTGAAAAACAAGACCGAAGTCCTTGCGGTCGACGAGCTTCGCGACTTCCTCGGCGAGTTGTGTGCGCAGTTGAGGATCAGCGATTCGTTCGACGAGGTTGTCGATGTGGGCCACAACAGTACGTTACCCGCGTCGGTGAGAGAGGCGGTCTCGGGAGAGCGTGGTCTGGCTCGCCTCAGAACGTGCGCGCGGAGAACATCTCAGCAAGCCCGGCGAACCGATCAAGAAGGCGCGATCGATTTCAAAACTCGCCTCCAGCGGCGGCAAGCCCGATAGCAGCCCGCGCCAGGCCCACGCTCGTCGTCACTTGGCGCAGCAGCTGGTCGATGCCTGCATCGATCGGATCCACTCGATGCGACCAGATGACCGCGTGATCACCTGCCGCGACTTGCTGATCCTGCCACGCTTCGAGGGCGCCCTGATCCGCGGGCTCGGGGGAGAGATGGACGGCGGCGCTCCACGGGGCTAAGCCGTGCTCTGCCCACCATCGACGGTCGAAGGTCGCCCACCCAACGAGTCGGTCAGCGATCGTGGACCCCTGCGATGCGTTGTACGCCAACGGTGTCCATAAGAGCAACAGAGCCCTCCAGCCATGGCGCTCAAAGAGTTCGTCCACCCCACCTTCGGTTGGCTCATGGCTCTCCCGGAGCTGCACGTACCGCACGGTCTCCTGCTCCGCCACGAGCCGGATCGGGATCTCCGGGTGCGCGTTCGTGTGGGCAACGAGCGCGGCGTGAACCTCGCGTGGGTCAACCAGAGGGTGTGCGAGCGGTCCGACCCCGACATCGAGCAGACCCACACCCGTCACGATCTGGCGGCGGTAGAGCGGCTGCGGGCGGTCATCAGGCATGACCGCCACATGCGCGGGTGACGAGAGAAGGTCACCCGGGCAGGAGCCGGGTGACCTTCGCTTCATTGAAGCTGAGTGACCTTTTGGGTGACCCGGCCTCTCAACTTCCTTGATTTTCCGCGGTGACGGTGGGATTTGAACCCACGGTAGGGGTGAACCTACACAACATTTCGAGTGTTGCACCTTCGGCCGCTCGGACACGTCACCGTCGGATAGTTTACGACACGCCAGCGGATGCCGCGAACCGAGGCATCCTGAATCGAAGCGAAGGGAGGAGATCCAAGCGAGCGGAGGGCGAAACCACCGCATCGGATCCTCCCTCGTCACGTACCCTCCACAGGCCGCCGAAACCAACCCACCCCACCCCCGCACGAGTAGCGTGAGCACGGTGAGCGACACGACGAATCAGCGGCGAATCCTCACGATTGCCGTCCTCGCCTCGTTCGTCGCGTTCCTCGACGGCACAGTGGTCACCGTCGCCTTGCCGGCGATTGCCGACGAACTCGGCGGCGGCCTCACCACTCAACAGTGGGTCGTCGACGCGTACCTTCTCACCCTCGGCGCACTCATTCTCGTGGCGGGGTCAGTCAGCGACGCATACGGCCGGGTGCTCGTCATGCGTATCGGCCTGCTCGGGTTCGGCATCGCGTCGGTTGCTATCGCGGCCGCGCCCACGGCGGAATTTCTCATTGCTGCACGCGCGGTTCAAGGAGCCGCAGGGGCTTTTCTCGTTCCGAGCTCTCTCGCCCTCATCACGTCGACTTTTCAGGGGGCGGCGCAGTCTCGTGCGATCGGCACCTGGACGGCCTGGACCACTTCGGCGATGATCGCCGGTCCACTCATCGGTGGTCTGTTCGTCGATTACCTTTCGTGGCGACTCGCCTTCCTGATCAACGTCGTCCCGATCGCGATCACGTTCTGGCTGCTCGCGAGAGCGAAACTGCGCGATTCACGACGGGCGGATGCCTCGATCGATTGGCTCGGCGCGATCCTGTGTACGGCGGGCCTGGGTGCGCTCGTGTTCCGGCTGATCGAGCAACCGCGACTGGGGTGGACTTCCCCCTGGACCTGGGTGTCGCTGGTAGGCGGAGGCATCCTGTTCGCATTCTTCCTTCTGCGTCAGCGTGTCGCCCGCAACCCGGTTCTCCCCCTGGAACTGTTCCGCGTGCGCAACTTCTGGACCGGCAACGTCGCGACCGCGTTGATCTACGGCGCTCTGGCCCTGAACGGCTTTGTCGTCGGGGTGTATCTGCAGCAAGGGGCTGGGCTCTCGGCCACGCTCGCGGGGCTGGCAAGCTTGCCCTCGACCCTGCTGCTCATCCTCCTCAGCTCACGAGTGGGCGCGCTTGCGGGCACCTGGGGTCCGCGCCTGTTCATGACCGTCGGCCCGATACTGATGGGCGCGGGGGCGCTGCTTCTGCTGACCGTGTCGGTCGACTTCTCGTACGGGTGGCAGGTGCTCCCGAGCATGCTGCTGATGGGTCTCGGGCTGGCAGTGACCGTGTCGCCGCTCACCTCGGCGATCCTCGGCTCGATCGACACAGAGCGGTCTGGAATCGCCTCGGCCGTGAACAATGCGGTGGCTCGCATCGCGGGCCTCCTGGCGATCGCGCTGCTGGCGGTGGTCGTGGGCGGAACCCTCGATCTGGATGGCTTCCACCGCGCTGCCATCGTGACGGCAGTGCTGATGATCGCAGGCGGTGTCGTGTCGTTCGCGGGGATCCGAAACGGCGCGCGCCCCGCCAAGGTCTGAGACACGAATGAGCCGCTCCGGACGGTAGCCCGCTGCATCCGTGCCCTGCCAGACTGGCCGCATGGCACAGATCGAGAACTCGAAAGTCACCATCGTCGGCGCTGGCAGCGTCGGGTCCAGCGCGGCGTACGCCGCTCTCATTCGCGGGTCGGCGCGGCACGTCGCCCTCTACGACATCGCGACCGCGAAGGCCGAAGCGGAGGTGCTCGACCTCGCCCACGGCACGCAGTTCACCGGCACCAGCGACATCATCGGCGGCAGCGACATCTCGGTGGTGGAAGGCTCGCACGTTGTGGTCGTCACGGCCGGCGCGAAGCAGAACCCCGGGCAGACGCGCATCGAACTCGCGGGCGTCAACGCCGGGATCATGAAGAAGATGATGCCGCAGTTGCTCGAGGTCGCCCCGAATGCGATCTACGTGCTGGTGACGAACCCGTGCGACGTCCTGACGGTGCTCGCACAGGAAGAGACCGGACTGACTCCCGAGCGCATCTTCGCCTCCGGCACGGTGCTCGACACCTCGCGTCTGCGGTGGAAGCTCGGCGAGCGCGCGGGCGTGTCGACCTCGAGCGTGCACGCCTACATCGTCGGCGAGCACGGCGACACCGAGTTTCCGCTCTGGTCGAAGGCAACGATCGGCGCCGTGCCGATCCTCGACTGGGTGACCCCTGCGGGCGACACGATGACGGTCGAAGAACTCGATCAGATCGCGATCGACGTGCGGGATGCCGCGTACAAAGTGATCCTCGGCAAGGGCGCGACCAACTATGCGATCGGGCTGTCGAGTGCACGGATCATCGAGGCGATCCTCGGTGACGAGCGGGCGGTCATGCCGGTTTCGCCGGTGCTGAACGACTTCCACGGGGTGAGCGGAGTCGCGCTCTCGGTGCCGTCGATCGTCAGCGCGGCGGGCGCGGTGCCGATCCGCGAGACACAGTTCGATGACCACGAGCTCGAACTCTTCCACCGGTCGGCCGACGCCCTGCGTGAGGTCGCCGACTCCCTGCGCTGAGCACGTCGCGCTGAGCACGTCGCGCCACGGACCGGATGTCGCCGCCCGCGGCTACCCTGAAACCATGGCCACCCGACGCCCGACGACTGCCGCGCCCTACAAGTGCACGGAGTGCGGGTGGACGACCCTGAAGTGGGTCGGCCGGTGCGGCGAGTGCCAGCAATGGGGCACGGTGGTGGAGGCATCCGAACCCACCGGCTTCACCCGCACGGTGACCGCGATGGCTCCGGGCGCCAGCAAGCGGGCCTTGCCGATCACACACATCGACACCACCGACGCCCCGCGTCGAACGACCGGCGTGGGCGAGTTCGACCGCGTCCTCGGCGGTGGAATCGTGCCCGGCGCGGCCATTCTGCTGAGCGGCGAACCTGGCGTCGGCAAGTCGACCCTGCTCCTGGAAGTAGCTGCGGCGACGGCACGCGCCGGCCGTCGCGTGCTCTACGCCAGCGCCGAAGAGTCCACAGCGCAGGTGCGACTGCGCGCCGAACGGACGGGCGCACTTCATGACGAGCTCTACCTGGCTGCCGAGACCGATCTCGCGACGATCCTCGGTCACGTCGATGAAGTACAACCCGAACTGCTGATCGTCGACTCGGTGCAGACAGTGTCATCAGGGTTGTCTGAGGGCATGGCCGGGCATCCGTCCCAAGTTCGAGAAGTGGCATCCACCCTCATCCGCCTCGCGAAAGACCGAGGGCTTCCGGTGATCATCGTCGGGCACGTCACGAAAGACGGCACGATCGCCGGCCCCCGCATTCTCGAACACCTCGTCGATGTCGTCTGCCACTTCGAGGGCGATCGGCAGACCTCACTGCGGTTTGTGCGGGCGCTGAAGAATCGCTTCGGACCGACAGATGAGGTCGGATGCTTCGACATGACCGGCGCCGGAATCGCCGAAGTGCCCGACCCCAGCCAACTCTTTCTCGGCCACGGCTCGCCCGAACCCGGAACCTGCGTCGCGATCGCGCTCGAGGGCAAGCGTGCGATGCCTGTCGAGGTGCAGGCCCTGACCATCAAGACGACTGCCCCCAATCCACGCCGGATCGTGAACGGCGTCGACTCCGCGAGGGTAGCGATGGTGCTCGCCGTACTCGAGAAGCGCGCCGACATCAAGACATCCGATCACGACGTGTATGTGTCGACGGTCGGCGGTGTGCGGTTCATCGAGCCGGCGGCTGATCTTGCGATCGCGATCGCGGTGGCGAGTGCGATGACCAATAGGTCGACGCCGCGCACACTGGCGGCGATCGGCGAACTCAGCCTCGCCGGCGAGGTGCGCCCGGTGACACAGTCCGCGCAGCGCCGAACCGAAGCAGCACGCCTCGGCTATGCGGACGTGATCGACAATCGCTCGGCGACTCTGCGCGCGGCGCTGCGGGATGTGCAGATGCGCGTCAAAGCGCGGCCGGGCGACGACGTACCGCAGTTCTAGTGCGTCAATGGTAGAAAGGTAGACGCTCAGGGTAGAATTCGCCCATGAGCCTCAACATCAAGAACGAAGACGTGCACGGCGCCGTGCGCGATCTCGCTCGCATTCTCGGCGTGAGTCAGACCTCCGCGGTGGAGATCGCTGTGCGCGCGAAGCTTGCGGAGCTCGACAGCGAGAACGTGCGCGCGAAACGCGAAGCCGAGATCAGGCGGGTAGTGGCGGCTTTTCAAGGATCCCTCGCGAACGACGACGGACCCGACCTCTGGCAGGTCATGGAGGATCTTCACGACCCGGTCACCGGCCTTCCCCGATGATCGTTGATTCTTCTGCGCTGGTTGCCATCGCACTCGACGAAGCCACGGCCGACCTTCTTCGCGAAGCAATCGTCCGCGCAGGCTCCTGCGTAGTCTCGGCCGCGACGCTGGTCGAGGCATCGATCGTGATCGACTCCCGCGGCAATCCGGTTGCGGTGCGATTGTTCGACGAACTCACCCGATCGCGCGCGCTCACCGTCGTGCCGTTCACTCCCGAGCACGCCCAAATCGCCCGCCAGGCGTACCGCGACTTCGGCCGCGGGTCCGGGCATCCCGCCAATTTGAACTACGGCGACTGCTTCAGTTACGCGCTCGCTGCCGAGCGACGCGAACCCTTGCTTTACGTCGGTGACGACTTCTCGCACACCGACATCCGTTCAGCCCTCGCGAACTGAGCTTTCTCCAACGCGGCTCAGCGTTAACGCCGCATGCGGCGTTGCTCGCTGGGCAGAAAGCCCAGGGCGATCGGCAGAATCAACCCGGCGGCACACACGAGACCCACGATGAGGAACTCCATCCGGCGAGTGTGGCAAACTCTCGACCCGTTGTCGAGGGGTTGGCTCGGCGAGTCGGGGTGAGAGAACGCGTTCAGGCGTCCAGCGCAGCGATGAGATCAGCAGGGGTCGACTGCATGGGGTGAGGCCCCGCGATGTCGAAGAACACCGTCGTGATCTCGTCGCCGTGCGCACTGAGAAATGCACGCAGCGCAGGCGGCGACTGCAGGGCGACCGCCGGCGGCAGCGTCGCTGGTTTGTGCGCGGCATCGCTGAAAAGCAGCAACGCAACCTGGCCGCTGTTCGGGTCTCGGTAGGTCCAGACCTCGCCGACATCGAGCGGATTGTCGCGGTTGCCGGGCTTCATCAAAGGCACGACGGTCGGGCCGTGGCGGAGTGCGAACGCGACGGCGGCGATGTCCTGCGTCTGCAGGGCGTCGCCCAGTGCCGTGTTGCGAAACTCGAGGGGTTCCTGCTTCTTGCGCTTCTTTCCCGCCACGGTTCCAGCCTAAACGCCCCTCAAGCGAGGAACCCGCGCAGCAGTGCTTCGGAGCCGGCGAGGTGGTCGAGGACGGCGGCGGCCGCAGCATCCGCCCGCCCCGCAAGAATCGCGGTCACGATCTGTTCGTGCTGCGCGTTGGAGTGCTCGATGTTGCGTGGCAGGAGCGGGAAGGTGTCGAGCCAGGCGTTCACGCGGGCGCGGTTCTCGGCGGCGAGCGCGACGAGAGACGGGATGCCGGAAAGCTCAGCGATCGTGAGGTGCAGCAGGGTGTCAGCCCGACGGTACTCATCAGGGCCGGCGGAACCCGCGGCCTCGAAGCGGGCCCAGAGTTCTTCACGCACCTCCGGCGGCAGCGTTCGGCCCGCCGCGGCATGCGCGGCTCCCGCCTCGAGCACGCGGCGGAGACCCAAGACATCGTCGAGCTCGATGGCGTCCACCACTATCGGCTCAGCTGGTCGCGGCAGGGGATCGGCAACGAAGGTTCCGCCGTACCGCCCGCGGCGGCGGACGAGATACCCGGTGTCGGCGAGCTCTTTGATCGCCTCACGCACCGTGTCGCGGCTCACGGCATAGAGCGTGGCGAGCTCGCGCTCGGGCGGCAGCGACTCGCCCGGGGCGACAACGCCGAGCCGGATCGTCTGGACGAGGCGCGCGACGGTGTCTTCGAGGGCATTGCCCTCCCGAACCGGTCGGTAAACGGCCTTGTGCACCTCCCGCAGCGGCTCGGTCATCTCTACCTCGGGCTCATCAGAGGGGTGTCACGTAAGCGTTGGTGACGCCACCATCGACGACGAACGCGGTCGCGGTGATGAACGATGCGTCATCCGACGCGAGGAAGGCGACGGCTGCGGCCAGCTCTGAGGGTTCGGCGAATCGTCCCATCGGCACATGGACGAGTCGGCGCTGCGCCCGTTCGGGGTCTTTCGCGAACAGCTCCTGCAGGAGAGGGGTGTTGACCGGCCCCGGGCACAGGGCGTTCACGCGAATCCCCTGCCGCGCGAACTGGACGCCGAGCTCGCGGGTCATGGCGAGCACGCCACCCTTCGATGCGGTGTACGAAACCTGTGACGTCGCCGACCCGATCAGGGCGACGAACGACGCCGTGTTGATGATCGAGCCCTTACCCGCCGGCACCATGTGCCGCAGCGCTGCGCGCGAGCAGAGGTAGACGCTCTTGAGGTTGACGTCCTGCACACGGTCCCACGCGGGCAATTCGGTCGTCTCGATCGAGTCGTCGTCTGCGGGCGAGATTCCGGCGTTGTTGAAGGCGATGTCGAGTCTGCCGAACTCTGCGGCGACGCCGTTGAAGAGCGCGTCGACGGATGCTTCATCCGCAACATTCACGTGCCGGTACGCTCCGCCCACCTCGGCCGCGGCGGCTTCGCCTGTCGCCTTGTCGACGTCTGCAATGACGACGAACGCGCCCTCCGCAGCGAAGCGTCGAGCGGTCGCGAGACCGATGCCCGATGCGCCGCCGGTGATGATGGCGACCCGGTCTTTCAGTCGCTGGGTCAGATCCATGGGATTCCTCTCGGGGTGGGGTTCACGCTGGGCTCAAGCATCCGTCGCGAAGAAGACGTTCTTCGTCTCGGTGAAGTGTTCCGCGGCGTCGGGACCGAGTTCGCGTCCGAGACCGGAGGCCTTCATACCTCCGAACGGCGTCCAATAGCGGACGGAGGAGTGCGAGTTGACCGACAGCACGCCGCTCTTCACGGCGCGCGAGACGCGGACGGCCCTGCCGAGATTCTCTGTCCACAGCGAACCGGCGAGACCATACGCGGTGTCGTTGGCGAGCCGGATGCCGTCGGCTTCGTCATCGAAGGGAAGGACCGCAACGACGGGACCGAAGACCTCTTCGCGCGCGATGCGGTCATCGGGCTGGGCGAGCACGACGGTGGGCGCGAACCAGAACCCGTCTCCCAGCGGCCCTTCAGACGCAGGAGCGCTTCCGCGGAAGGCGACGTCCGCTCCGTCGAGGAACGACCCGACGGTCTCGCGGTGTGCCGACGAGATGAGTGGGCCCATCTGAGTGGATTCCAGCGCGGGGTCACCGACTTGCCAGGCGGCGACGGCGGGTTCGAGCAACTCGAGGAATCGGTCGTAGACCGATCGCTGCACGAGAATCCGGCTGCGGGCACAACAGTCTTGCCCAGCGTTGTCGAAGACCGAGCCGGGGGCTGCCGCGGCGGCCTTCTCAAGGTCGGCATCGTCGAAGACGATGTTGGCGCTCTTACCGCCGAGTTCGAGAGTCACGGGTTTGAGGCCTCGGGCGCAGCCCGCGGCGACCGAGATGCCGACCTCCGTCGACCCGGTGAAGACGACGCTCCGGACGTCAGGGTGAGTCACGAACCGCTCGCCCACAACCGAGCCCGACCCGGTGATGACGGCGAAGAGCCCCTCGGGAAGCCCTGCTTCGACCGCGAGTTCGCCCAGCCGCACCGCCGTGAGTGGGGTGAGTTCGGCGGGCTTGAGTACGACGGCGTTGCCTGCGGCGAGCGCGGGCGCGAAGGCCCACGACGCGATCGTCATCGGAAAGTTCCACGGCACGATCACACCGACGACGCCGTAGGGCTCATGGAAGGTCACATCGAGACCGCCCGACACGGGAATCTGCTGCCCGGAGAGACGCTCCGGCGAGCCGGCGTAGAAGTTGAGCACCTGAGCGACGTGCGACGCTTCCCACCGCGCTGACTCGATCGGGTGGCCGGAGTTGAGCACCTCGAGCTGTGCGAGTTCTTCGACGTGTTCTACGACCACCCGCGCGAAACGGCGCAGCGCATCGGCACGGGCGACTGGCGCGATGGCCGCCCATCCGCGCTGCGCGACGACCGCACGAGCAACGACCTCGTCGACCTCGTGGACGGTCGCGCGCGGGACCTCACGGAAGGCCTGACCCGTCGTCGGGTTGATCAGCGTGAAGGTGTCGCTCATGCGTGTACTCCTGTGGAACGGCGGGATTGCGAGAAGGCGGATGCCTCGCGCACGAGCCCTTCGAACAGCCTCTTGTCTGCGGTGTTCTCTTCGGGGTGCCACTGCACGCCGACGAGATAGGCCTCATCGGGGCCAGACTCGAATGCCTGCACCAGGCCGTCGTCGGTCGCCGCGACGACGACCAGCCCGGCGCCCAGCCGGTCGATGCCCTGGTGGTGATAGCTGTGCACGTCGAACGGTCCGGCTCCCAGCATCCCGGCCAGTCGCGTTCTGTCCTGGACCACGACCTCGTTCTCGGCGAAGACCCCGCCGCCGATGCGGTACCGCTCGGTGCCGAGCGCATCGGGCAAGTGTTGGTGCAGTGTGCCGCCCCGGGCGACGTTCACCAGCTGCAGGCCTCGGCAGATCGCCAGTACCGGAATCCGGCGCTCCTGCGCGCCGCGATACAGCGCGAGTTCCCAGTTGTCACGCTCGGGCCGGGCAGGGTCGGTGAGCGGATGCCTCGGCGCACCGTACAGCTCGGGTTGCACGTCGAGCCCTCCGGTGAGGATGAGCCCGTCGAGCACGTCGAGGACGGCAGCGGCAGCATCCTGGGCATGCGGTTGCGGCGGAAGAAGAACCGCGACGCCACCCGCGCTCGTCACCGAATCGAAGTACTGCTGCGGGAGGAAAGCGGCGCGCACGTCCCACACACCCTGCTTGGCCTGCTCGAGATAAGTCGTGAGGCCGATCACCGGCCGGCGAGAGTCAAAGTCGTTCGAAGCCACGCACCCGCTCCCAGTCGGTCACGGCAGCGTCGTAGGCCTCAACCTCGATGCGCGCCTGGTTGAGGTAGTGCTCGACCATGTCGTCGCCGAAGGCGGCGCGGGCGATGCTCGACTCGGCGAACAGGGTCGCGGCCTCACGCAGCGTCGTCGGCAGATGGTCGACGGCGTCGGTGTAGGCGTTGCCGGCAAGCGGTGCGGGCAACGGCAGCCGGTTCTCGATACCGTAGAGCCCGCCCGCGATGATCGCCGAGATACCGAGGTAGGGATTGACGTCGCCGCCGGGCACGCGGTTCTCGACCCGCAGCGACTGTCCGCGGCCGATGACCCGTAGCGCGCACGTGCGGTTGTCGACACCCCAGGCCACGCCCGTGGGTGCGAACGATCCCTTCGCGAACCGCTTGTACGAGTTGATGTTCGGCGCGTAGAGCAGCGTGAACTCACGCAGGGTCGCGAGGATTCCGGCAATCCAATGCTCCATCAGCGGGCTGAAGCCGTGCTCACCCTCGCCCGCCATCACCGGCGCACCGTCCTCGTCGCGCACCGAGAGATGGATGTGACAGCTGTTGCCCTCGCGCTCGTTGAACTTCGCCATGAAGGTCAGAGCCTTGCCGTGGTTCTCGGCGATCGCCTTCGCGCCGTTTTTGTAGATCGTGTGCTGATCGGCCGTCTCGAGCACCTCGGCGTAGCGGAACGCGATCTCTTGCTGGCCGAGGTTGCACTCGCCCTTGACTCCCTCGCAGTACATGCCCGCAGCATCCATCGACACGCGAATATCGCGCAGAAGCGGTTCGAGGCGTCCCGAAGCGAGGAGGTCGTAGTCGACGTTGTAGTCGGTGGATGGGGTGAGGGCGCGGTAACCCTTCGCCCATGCTTGACGGTAGGTGTCGTCGAAGACGATGAACTCCAACTCGGTGCCCGAGTAGCCCACCAGACCACGGTCTGCCAGCCGCGCGCGCTGATGCTTGAGGATCTCGCGCGGGGACTGCGCGACGGCGTCGCCGCTCTCCCACCCGAGATCGGCGATGACCATGGCGCTGCCCGGCAGCCACGGCACGAGACGGAGGGTGTCAGGGTCGGGCAGCAGCATCATGTCTCCGTAGCCGGTCTCCCAGCTCGACATCGCGTACCCGTCGACGGTGTTCATGTCTACGTCGACCGAAAGCAGGTAATTGCAGGCCTCAGCACCGTGCGCAAGGATCTCCTCTTCGAACAGCCGGGCCGACACCCGCTTGCCGACGAGGCGCCCCTGGGCATCGGCGAACGCCACGATCACGGTGTCGATCTCGCCCGACGCGATGTGGGACTTGAGCTCCTCGGCACTCAGGTTTCCTGGCATGTGCTCATCCTCCGTCTGGTCCGCTCAGGCCGGTCGCCCCTGGCCAGGCCCCCACTGTAACGAGAAACATCGCTCCAAAGGTAGACAGAGCCCACCATTAGGCATCACAATCATCCGCAAGGCGCGCCCCCCGCGCCGATACCCGAGTGCACGGAGGAACGATGTCCCAGACGAGCAACGACTCCGCGAAGGTTGCGGGCGCGACCTATACGCGAGCAGGCAAGGAGTACTTCGAAAAGCGAGGCCTGAAGAGGTCGGCAGGTGTCTGGGGACTCTGGGGTCTCGCCGTCGCCGCGGTCATCTCCGGAGACTTCTCGGGCTGGAACTTCGGCATCGATTTTGCCGGATTCGGCGGGATGCTGATCGCCTTCGCGATCCTCGTCATCATGTACTACGGACTGATCTTCTCCATCGGGGAAATGGCGGCCGCGATGCCGCACACCGGAGGTGCGTACTCGTTCGCCCGCTCGGCGATGGGCCCCTGGGGTGGCCTGATCACCGGCGCCGCCGAGACGATCGAGTATGTCGCGACCACCGCGGTCATCGTCTACTTCTCGGCCTCGTACGCCGATGCCATCACCAGCGAATTGCTCGGGCTCTCGATGCCCGCATGGGTGTGGTGGGTCATCCTCTACGTGGCCTTCATCGCCCTGAACTCTGCGGGCGCCGCGATCTCGTTCAAGTTCGCGATCGTCGTTTCGATCATCTCGATCGGCATCATCCTGGTCTTCTCGCTCATGGCGCTGTTCTCGGGGGCCTTCGACTGGGCGAACCTGTGGAACATCGCACCGGACGCAGGTCAGACCGAGTTCTTGCCGCACGGTGTACTGCCGATCCTGTTCGCACTGCCCTTCGCGATGTGGTTCTTCCTCGGGATCGAAGAGCTCCCGCTCGCCGCCGAAGAGTCGCACAATCCTGTCCGCGACATCCCGCGAGCGGGTCTCTGGGCGCGCGCCACTCTCATCGTCACCGGCCTGCTGGTGCTGTTCCTCAACACGGGTGTGATCGGAGCAGAAGCTGCCGGCACCGCCGGTGAGCCACTGCTCGACGGCTTCCGGGCGATCGTGGGAGACGAAGCTGCCGCTGTCCTGGCGCTGCTTGCGCTGGTCGGTCTGCTCGCCTCGCTGCAGGGCATCATGTTCGCGTACGGACGCAACATGTATTCGCTCTCCCGGGCCGGCTACTACCCGCGGTTCCTCTCCCTCACCGGCAAGCGCAAGACACCATGGGTGGCCCTCGCTATCGGTGCGGTGATCGGCTTCATCGCCCTTGTCGTGCTCGACACGATCGCGGCTGCCGATGAGGGAGCCGGCGCGGTCGCGGGGGCGATCGTCCTCAACATCGCGGTGTGGGGCGCGGTCGTGGCGTACTTCCTGCAGATGGTCTCGTTCGTCATCCTTCGCAAGAAGCTGCCGAACGTCGAGCGTCCGTACCGCAGCCCGTGGGGCATCCCGGGAGCAATCATCGCGGCGGCCATCTCTGCCCTCATCTTCGTCGGGTTCCTGCTCAACGAAGCGTTCCAGCCGGCGATCATCGCCATCGCGATCGTCTACGTCATCATCCTGATCGGCTTCGCGCTGTTCTTCCGTCACCGCCTCGTACTCTCACCCGAAGAGGAGTACGCGCTCTCGGGCGGCACGCACCGTGACCCGCAGTCTGAGGGATACGACGTGATGGAGAAGGAAGTCTTCGGCGACAAGCCGTAGCCCGACCTGGCAGGGGAAGGGGCCGGGGCTGGAGTGGTTCGAGGGGAACACTCCAACCCCGCGCACCTGCGTGTGCGGGTTTGGCGCCAGATCAGTAAAGGAGGATCTGCTTCGGCTCGAGCGAGCGGATGCCACCGATCTCGACATCAAGACGGTAGGTCGCCCCGCCTCCGGGGGCAGCTTGGCGCGAAGCATCCGGCCCGCAGGACTCAACCGATGACCGCGTGCGATCCCACGTGAGCGGAGCCGCGCTCGTCACGGTCTGACCGGCGGCGAGCAGCACCACCATGTCACTCGGCTCGGTCTGGCAGTCCGTCGATCGCCACCACGTGTCGCTGCCGCTGGTGATCGTGAAGACCTGCGTGGTCGTTCCGACGTTCAGGCCGCAGTCCTCGGTGCCGTTGTTGGTCACGCGCATCGACAACTGCGGGTTCTGCCCCGAGCCGTACGTGTCTGAATCGGTCAGGGCCTCGACCTTGACGTCGCGTGCGATGCACGGCTCGGCGGTGGTGACGGCGGATGCCTCGGGAGCAGGCTCGACGATCACCGAAGCGCTCGGGTCGGGGTTTGCCACAGCGCTCGATCCCGCCGCGTTGTCGGGGACGGGAAGTTCGGATGCGGCATCCTGCGTCGCCGAGGGAGGCGTCGTCGTGTCGTTCTCAGAGGCGGACCCGCGCCACGGCTGGGCGATGACCAGCCACACGGCGACCGCAATGACGATCAGCAGAATCAGAAGAACGAGCCTCCGCCGGCGATAGACCGCAGGGGAGTGCTTTCTACGCCCAGTCGCACCGCTCATGCGATCAGGCTAAGCGCGTCTGTGGGACCTGCCGGGAGGGCGCGCCCGCGAGCGCTCAGCGGGTGCGCAAACCGTCCAGTGCGATGGTCAGAACGTCGTCGGCGAGGTCGGCTGCGCTCTCAGGACCCGTTGGTCGGTACCACTCGACCAGCGAGTTCACCATACCGAAGAGCAGGCGGGTGGCGATCGATGCTTCGACGTCGTCGCGCACGCTGCCCTCTTCTTGTGCGGCGCGCACCATCACGGTGACCTGGTGGTCGAACGCGCGTCGACGCTCGAGCGCATCGCGCTCAACGTCACTGTTGCCCCGCACGCGCAACAGCAGCGTGACGAACGGAAGTTTGTCGACCAGAACCGTGACCGCGCCCTGCAGCACGAAACCCAGGCGTTCCCCCGCATCGCCCGCGCGCGCGCCGGGTTGTTGCAGCACTCCCTCGAGCGAACCCAACGCTTCGTCCAGAGCGAGGCTCAGCAACTGTTCCTTCGAGTCGAAGTGGTGATACATCGCCGACTTCGACAGCCCGAGTCGATCAGCGAGCGCAGCAACCGAGGTCGCGTCATATCCCTGTTCGTTGAACACCGCGACCGCGACTTCGAGGATCTGTCGTTGGTCGTAGCCCGGGCGCCCACGGCGCGCGGCCGGTGCAGCGAGAGCAGTTGCTTGCACAGCGGGTGAATCTGGCACGCCCCCAGTCTGGCACCGGCGATGCCATCTAGACGTCATTCCTGAACGATCGGTAAGGTATTACCCGTGCTCATCGTCGAACGCCTCCCCGATCGTGTCGTGGCGACGCTGAGCCGACCCGAAACCCGCAACGCGATCGATCAGAACCTGATCGACGCTCTGCACGGGCTCTGCGCCGAACTTGAGGCTGAACCTCGCACACTCATCTTGACCGGCTCGGGCGGGGTCTTCGCCTCGGGCGCCGACATCGCCGAGTTGCGCGATCGACAAGCGGCTGATGCACGTCGCGGCATCAACGCGGTGGCGTTCATCCGGCTCCACGAACTGCCCATGCCGGTGATCGCGGCGGTCGACGGCTACGCGCTCGGCGGCGGTGCCGAGCTGGCTCTTGCCGCCGATCTTCGCATCGCCAGCCCCGCCCTCCGCTTCGGGAGCCCCGAGACAAGTCTCGGAATCATGCCCGCGGCCGGCGCGACCTGGCGCTTGCGAGAGATCGTCGGCGAAGCCCGAGCCAGCGAACTTTTGCTGACCGGCCGTTTGCTCGGCGCCGAGGAAGCCGTGGCGTGGGGGCTGGTGTCAGCCGTCCATCCCGCAGAAGACCTCCTCGCCGCCGCACATGCCGTGGCCGATCGCATCGCCGCGAACGACCCGCTCGCCACGCAACACACCAAGCGGGCGATCCGCGCGCCGCGCGAGCACCACCCCGAGATCGAGCTCGAGCTTCAGGCCGAGCTGTTCGAAAGCCCCGAGAAGTTCCGCCGCATGGGCGAGTTCCTCGAGAAACGGAGCACCCGATGACCGACATCCTGCCGAGCTACATAGGCGGCTCGTGGTGGACCCCCGCCGCTGCCGATGGCACCGACGTGCGTGATGCATCGACCGGTGAGATCGTCACCCGCGTCAGCACCGACGGGCTCGATCTCGCCGAAGCCCTGGAGTACGGTCGCGCTGTCGGCCAGGCGAGCATCGGTGCGCTCACCTTTCACGAACGGGCAGTGCTGCTCAAGAAGTTTGCGCTCGCTCTGACCGAGCGCAAGGACGAGCTCTACGCTCTGTCGGCGCGCACAGGCGCGACCACCGCCGACTCGTGGGTCGACATAGACGGCGGCATCGGCGTGCTGTTTTCGTACTCGGGCAAAGCGCGACGCGAACTTCCAAATACCCGCGTCTATGTCGACGGGCCCGTCGAACCGCTCTCGAAGGATGGCTCATTCCTCGGTCGGCATATCTACACGCGACTCCCCGGAGTAGCGGTGCAGATCAACGCGTTCAACTTCCCCGTCTGGGGGTCACTTGAGAAGTTCGCCCCGGCCTTCCTCGCCGGCATGCCGACGCTCGTCAAACCGGCGACTCCGACCGGCTACCTCGCTGAGGCGTTCGTGCGCATCCTGGTCGAGTCGGGGCTGCTCCCCGAAGGATCACTGCAACTGGTCAGTGGCAGTGTTCCGACGCTCTTCGACCACCTCCGCCTGGGCGACATCGTCGGCTTCACCGGCAGTGCGTCCACGGCTGAGAAGCTGCGCCAGCACGACTGCGTGCAGACCGGCGGCGTGCGGTTCACGAGCGAAACCGACTCGATCAACGCCTCGATTCTCGGGCCCGATGCCGTCGCGGGAACGCCCGAGTTCGACGCCTACGTGCGCCAACTCGTGACCGAGATGACCTCCAAGGCCGGGCAGAAGTGCACCGCGATCCGTCGTGCGATCGTGCCTGCAGCATCCGTCGACTCCCTCATCGAAGCCGTGCAGGCGCGCATCACCGAGCGCGTCGTGGTCGGTGACCCGCGCGCCGAGGGCGTGACCATGGGCCCCCTCGCCTCGATCGCTCAGCGCGACGACGTCGTGGCGCAGGTCGATCGGTTGAAGGCCGCAGGCGGCCAAGTGGTGGTCGGGTCGACCGATGCGCCGGCGGTGACGCACGCAGACGGGTCGGTCGGCGCAGCTCCGGACGGCGCGTTCCTCATGCCCCTGATGCTGCGATTCGCGGATGCTTCGACCGACGCCGTCCACGAGATCGAGGCCTTCGGCCCCGTCACGTCGCTGCTGTCGTACGACACGGTGGCCGAAGCATCCGCCCTCGTCGCCCGCGGTGGCGGCTCACTCGTCACGAGCATCGCCACTCACGACCCCGCCACAGCCCTTGAGCTCATGAGCGGAATCTCGGCCTACAACGGGCGCGTGCTGCTGCTCGACCGCGACGACGCCCGGTCATCGACAGGCCACGGGTCGGCGCTGCCGAACCTCGTGCACGGCGGGCCGGGTCGCGCCGGCGGCGGCGAAGAGCTCGGCGGAATCCGCGCTGTGCTCCATCACATGCAGCGGACCGCGGTGCAGGGCTCGCCTCAGATGCTCACGGCGCTGACCGGAGTGTGGCACGCCGGAGCCACCGCGAACGGCGGGGGGCAGCATCCGTTCCGCAAATCACTGGCAGAACTGCGCATCGGCGACCAGATCGTCTCGGCGACGCGCGCGGTCACGCTCGACGACATCGAGACGTTCGCGCACTTCACCGGCGACACGTTCTACGCCCACATGGACGAAGACGCGGCCGCCGCGAACCCGTTCTTTCCCGGGCGCGTCGCGCACGGCTACCTGCTCGTGTCGTGGGCTGCCGGACTCTTCGTCGACCCCGAACCCGGGCCGGTACTGGCGAACTACGGACTCGAGAACCTGCGGTTCATCACGCCCGTGTCGCCGGACGATGTGATTCGCGTCACGCTGACGGCGAAACAGATCACCCCGCGTGAGACCGACGAATACGGCGAAGTCCGGTGGGATGCGGTCATCCACAACCAGCACGATGAGATCGTCGCCACCTACGACGTGCTGACGCTCGTCGCCAAGGAGCTCGCCTCAGCGTGACGGGAGCGTGCGATCGGTCGTGAGCGAGCGCCCGCGCAGCTCGGCCACGACCTCGCCCGACTCGTCGGTCACCGTGACGTCATAGAGTCCGGCGCGACCGTTGCGTGCGCGGCGGATCGCGGTCGCGGTGAGCGTCTGCCCGGCTGTGGTCGACTTCAGGAACGTGATGTCAGCGCCCTGCGCCACGGTGATGCGCTCGTCTTCGTTGCACGCGATCGCGAACGCTGTATCGGCAAGGGCGAACACGAACCCACCGTGGGTGATCTGAAAGCCGTTGGTCATGTCGTCGCGAACGACCATGTTCACCACCGAGTGACCGGGTTCGTCGTGTTCGACGACCATCCCCAGACTCGCCGAGGCGAGGTCGCGTTCCATCATCGCTTTCGTCGGTCGCTCCATGTCTGCAATAATAACTAAACGATCGTTCTGTAAAGAAGCGATCGTTTAAAGGAGTCGATGATGACCATCCCCGAGGTGACAGTCGGAGCGAGCGCGGCCGCCGCAGATGACGCCCAGGCGACCTTCGACGCCCTCATCGCCGCCGAGCAGCGCATCGAGCCGCGCGACTGGATGCCCGATGCCTATCGCCGCACGCTGATCCGCCAGATCTCGCAGCACGGGCACTCCGAGATCATCGGCATGCAACCCGAGGGCAACTGGATCACGCGGGCGCCGAGCCTCAAGCGCAAAGCGATCCTGATGGCGAAGGTGCAAGACGAAGCCGGCCACGGTCTGTATCTCTACTCGGCGGCGCAGACCCTCGGCATCACACGCGACGAGATGACGCAACAGCTCATCGAGGGCAAAGCCAAGTACTCGTCGATCTTCAACTACCCCACCCCGACCTGGGCCGACATGGGCGCGATCGGCTGGCTCGTCGACGGCGCCGCGATCTGCAACCAGGTGCCCCTGTGCCGCGCGTCCTACGGACCGTACGGCCGCGCGATGGTGCGCATCTGCAAGGAGGAGTCGTTCCACCAGCGGCAGGGTTTCGAGATTCTGCTGACCCTCATGCAGGGAACACGCGCGCAGCGGGAGATGGCTCAGGATGCTGTGAACCGCTGGTACTGGCCGTCGCTGATGATGTTCGGGCCACCCGATGACCAGTCGCCGAACTCGGCGCAGTCGACGGAGTGGAAGATCAAGCGGTTCTCGAACGATGAACTCCGACAGAGATTCATCGGGATGCTGGTGCCCCAGGCGGGGATCCTGGGCGTGACGTTGCCCGACCCGAACCTCCGGTGGAATGACGAGACCGGGCAGTACGACATGAGCGAGATCGACTGGGCGGAGTTCTTCGAAGTCCTCGCCGGGCGCGGCCCGATGAACGCCGAGCGCCTGCGCGCCCGGCGCGAAGCGCACGAGAACGGTGCGTGGGTGCGCGAGGCTGCGGCGGAGTACGCCCGCAAGACCGCGGCGCGCGAACGGAAGGTGGCGTGATGGCCACGCCGGGAGGTTCCCCCGCCGAGACCTGGCCGCTGTGGGAGGTCTTCGTCCGCGCGAGCCGGGGGTTGTCTCACGTGCACGCCGGGTCGCTGCATGCTCCGGATGCTGAGATGGCTGTGCGCAACGCCCGCGACCTTTACACGCGGCGGGGCGAGGGAACGTCGATCTGGGTCGTGCCGGCCGAGGCGATCACCACGAGCGACCCCGACTCGAAGGGCGCCTTCTTCGAGAGCCCGGCCGGCAAGAACTACCGTCACGCCGTGTACTACACGGCCTCGGAGGGGGTGCCGCACCTGTGAATGACCACGATGTGCACGTCACTGTCGACGAACTCGCGCTCTCGGCCGAACTCTCGGGCGACGAGACCGCGACGGCGACCCCCGATGTGGCCGAGTACGCCCTCTGGCTCGGCGATGATGCCCTGATCCTCTCGCAGCAGCTCGGCTGGTGGATCGCTCGCGCCCCCGAACTCGAAGAAGACGTCGCCCTCGGCAACATCGCCCTCGACCTGCTCGGCCACGCCCGGTCGCTGCTGCGCTACGCCGGAACCGCCGATGGCCGCACAGAGGATGACCTCGCGTACTGGCGCGACGAGCCGGAGTTCCGTTCGGCGTGGATCGTCGAGCAGCCGAACGGCGACTTCGCCCAGACCATCGCTCGGCAGCTCGTCGTATCGACCTACATGTTCGAACTCTACAGCGCTCTGTGCGGCTCGAGCGATCCCACGCTCGCCGCCGTCGCCGAGAAGTCGTTGAAAGAGGTCGACTACCACCGCGACCACGCCGTGCAGTGGACCCTGCGCCTGGCCGGTGGCACAGACGAGTCACGGGAGCGGATGATCCGCGCCGTCGCGGCGGTGTGGCCGTACGTCGACGAACTGTTCTGCGACGACCCCCTGATCGATCGCCTGGAGGGCATCGCCGCGCGCCCGTCCACGCTGCGCGCAGCTTTCGATGCGGTGATCGCCGCAGTCCTCGATGAGGCCGAACTGGACGTGCCGACCGGCTTCGTCTCATCCGGAGGCGGGCGCAGAGGCATCCACTTCTCCACGCTCGGTTTTCTGCTCGCAGAGATGCAGGTGCTCGCCCGCCAGCATCGGGGGGCGACATGGTGACCGCAACCGCATTCTCGCGCGACCACGCCTGGACGATCGCGGCGACCGTCACAGACCCCGAAGTCCCCGTCCTGACGATCGAAGACCTCGGAGTGCTGCGCTCCGTCGATATCGACGGCACCCGCGTCATCGTGACCCTCACCCCGACCTACAGCGGATGCCCCGCCCTCGATGCGATGCGCGACGACGTGGTACTCGCCCTCACCGCGGCAGGCTATGACAGCGTCGAGGTGCGCACGACGCTCTCGCCCGCGTGGACGACGGATTGGATGACGGATGCGGGCAAGCACAAGCTCACTGCCTACGGCATCGCGCCGCCGTCGGGTCGCTCGGCGATCGGGCAGGGTCCGATCCGACTGCGCATCGCCGTGAAGTGCCCCCGCTGCGGGTCGCTTGACACCGCGGAGGTCGCGCGCTTCGGCTCAACCTCGTGCAAGGCGCTGTACGAGTGCCGGGCGTGCCTCGAACCCTTCGATCACTTCAAAGTCATATGAGCGGTTCGCGGGAACACACCACGCGCCGCCGCGCGCGCTTTCACGAGCTCGAGGTGTCTGCCATCAGATCACTGACTGCAGAGAGCATCGAGGTGACCTTCGCGGTGCCGCCCGGGCTGCACGGTGAGTACGACTATCTGCCGGGTCAGTACGTTGCGCTCCGCGCGCATGTCGACGGCCACGAAGTGCGGCGCAGCTATTCGATCTGCCGGCCACCGACCCCGGGCAGCATCAGCGTCGGCATCAAACGTGACCTCGGCGGGCTCTTCTCAGTGTGGGCGCACGAGAATCTTGCCGTCGGCGACCGCATCGAGGTGATGAGCCCGGAAGGGACGTTCACGTCGAACCTGCCCGACCTCGACGGCGCCCACCTCGCGGGCATCGCGGCGGGCTCGGGGGTGACGCCCATGATGGCCGTGGCCGCATCCGTCCTGGCTGCCTCAGAAACCGCTCGGTTCACCCTGATCTACACGAATCGCGCGACGCAGGACGTGATGTTCCTCGAAGACCTCGCCGACCTCAAGGATCGCTACCCCGCGCGGCTCGCCCTGCACCATGTGCTCTCGCGCGAGCAGCGCGCGGCGCCGCTGCTGTCGGGCCGGATCGATGCCGAGAAGCTCGATGCGATCCTCGACCGGCTCGTGCCCCCGGCGACCGTCACGGAGTGGTTTCTGTGCGGCCCGTTCGAGCTCGTGACGCTGTGCCGCGAGCGCCTCGAAGCGCACGGCGTGGCCGCGCGCGACATCCGTTTCGAACTCTTCACGACGGATGCTTCGACCCCCCGAGTCGACCGCGGACGAGCTCTCTCGGTGCGACCGGGCGATGAAACGTACACGGTCGAGTTCACTCTCGATGGGATGTCGTCTCGGGTCGAGTCGCCGGTCGCGGCGAACGAGGCGATTCTGGATGCTGCGCTCCGCGTCCGCGGCGACGTGCCGTTCGCCTGCGCCGGCGGAGTGTGCGGAACGTGTCGCGCGCGGGTCGTCGAGGGTGCCGTGCGAATGACGCAGAACTTCGCGCTCGAGCCCGACGAACTCGAGCGCGGGTACGTCTTGACATGCCAATCCCACCCCACGACCGAGCGGGTCGTCGTCGACTACGACGTCTGATGCCGCGCGCTCTCATCCCGGACACCCCGAAAAACGCATTGAACTTCCTGTTCACATACCGCCGGGGTCGGAGCGGTGTGATGTGGCGTGCGGGACCCCTGCGTCGTGTCATCAGGGATGCGCCCAATTCAGGATGCTTCGGCCCCGGTTCCTCCTGATTTCGCCGCATCACCTGAACTGGCCGCACCTTCTGTGTGAGCGGGTAGTTCAATGACCTCGTGTGAGCGGGTAGTTCAATGACCTCGTGTGAGCGGGTAGTTCAATGACCTCGTGTGAGCGGGTAGTTCAATGACCTCGTGTGAGCGGGTAGTTCAATGACCTCGTGTGAGCGGGTAGTTCAATGACCTCTCACAGACATGCTCCGAGGACAAGCACCGCGCCGCCCCGCCTCAAGTGGCATCGTGTCGTGGTCGACCGATACGTTCGAGCCATGAAAGTCTCCGCCAAGGTCGTCTATCCCGCTGCCGCTGTCGTCGTCGCGGGACTCGTAGCGACGGCTGTTGCGTTCGGCACGGTGGCGGTCACCGAAATGATCCAGAATCCGGCCAATCCCCTCTCGCCTGGACTGCCGGCGACCGGATCCCCCGCCGCGGGGTTCGAAAACTCACAGCGAGGCTGAAACCACCGGAGGATCAACGATGATCGACCTCGAGATTGACGACTCAGGCGTTGGCCGGGTCGCGCACATCACTCTCAACGCGCCGCAGAAGCTCAATGCGCTCGACGAGGCGGCACTCCGAGAGCTCGATGCGGCGTACGCGGAGGCAGAGGCATCCGGCGTCCGTGCGCTCGTCCTGCGCGGCGAGGGTCGAGCATTCTGCGCGGGACGCGATATCTCGGCGGTCGACCCCCGCGACGATGACGTCATCGGCTACCTCGGCGGGCTCGTCACTCCCCTCCTGCGCCGAATCGCGGGGTTCCCCGCTCCGACGTTCGCCGCCGCGCAGGGCGCGTGCCTCGGCGTCGGACTCGGGCTGCTGATCGCGACCGATGTCGTCTACGTCGCCGACACCGCCAAGATCGGCTCGCCGTTCGCCGCGCTCGGCGCGACGCTCGACTCGGGCGGGCACGCACTCTTCTACGCACGGCTCGGCGCCCACAAGACGCTCGATCTGATCTACACGGGCCGCCTCATGACCGGCGCCGAGGCCGTGGGATCGGGCCTGTTCTCGCGCGTGTTTCCCGCAGAGGACGTACTCGCCGAAACAGTCGAGGCGGCGGGGCGCGCAGCATCCGGAGCCACCGCCGCGTTCCGCGCCAGCAAGCAACTCATCGCGAAGATCCGAGACGAGAGGCTCGCGCTGTGGGACTCGGTCGAAATCGAGAACGCCGCGCAGGCGGCGCTGTGCGACACCGATGACTATCGCGAGGGATTCGCTGCATTCCAAGAGAAGCGTCCGCCGCGCTTCACCGGAAGCTGACGACGATCAGAAGCCGACGATGTCGAGCATGTCGGCCGACCACCGGTGCACGTTGTCGAGGTCGTCGGCGAAGGACGGGTTGACCTGGGCAGTGCCGGTGAACCACAGGTCGAACGCGACCTGACGGACGGCGATGTAGTCATCGAGGCGCGTGTCGTCGATCTCTCGGCGTGAGCGGTACCCGGCGAGAAAAGCGTCGCGGCACGCCTCGTAGTGGTCTTCGTCCCGCTGCTCCCACAGGGCCACCGCGACGTCGTACAGCCGTGGGCCTGTTCCGCAATCGTCGAAGTCGATCAGCTTCACCGCTCTCCCGGCGAAGACGGCATTGCCGAGGTGCAGGTCGGCGTGGATCAGTCCGACGTCTTCTTGCGCGGCCATGGCGGGGAGCATCCGCTCTGCGACTCCCTCGAAGCGCGTCCGCAGTTCTGCGGGCAGGAGCGTCCAACACTCCGAAGCTGAGATGTCACCATAGACCATGACATCGCCGAAGAACGCTTCGTGGTCCCAGGTGAGCCGCACGAAGTCCGCAGGCGGCGTCCAGCCATCGGCCTGATGGTGCAGACTCGCCATCGCAGAACCCAGCCGCTCGAAGTACACGGGCCGCGGCGAATCCTCGTGAATGCGCCCCTCCATCCACCGCATGACTGAGACCACTCGCGTCTCGCCTGCTGCCGTCGCCACCACGGTCGGGGAACCATCGACAGAGTCGAGGGCGTCCGGCACCTCGAGATCGGTGTCGTGCCGGATCGCCCGCAACCATGCGATCTCAGAAAGAATCGGCGCCTCGGGGTCGACGTCGCGACCGTGCCGCATCGGACGATGCACCCGCACGAGGTGCCGCCCCGCCGCACTATCGTGTCGGAAGGTCGTGTTCTCGCCGTGCGCCACGAAGGTCAAGCGACCTGCGGGCAACGGATACTGCCGCAACGCCTCGACCGCGACCGCACGAAGGCGCGTCACCTGGGCGCGACGCGTGAGCATGATCACACTGTGGCCGACAGCATCCGTCGAATCAACGCCAGCACCGCGAAAGCGTCAGAGGGTCTTCAGCATCCGGGTGTTGCCGAGAGTGTTGGGCTTCACGTGCGCGAGGTCCAAGAACTCCGCGATGCCCTCGTCGGGGCTGCGCACCAACTGCGAGTAGACATCGGGGTCGACGACCGCTTCGCCGATCTCGGCGAATCCGCGCCGGGTGAAGAACTCGACCTCGAAGGTCAGGCAGAACAGTCGGCTGAGTCCCAGCGCGCGGGCGTTGTTCTCGAGCCCTTCGACGATCGCGCTGCCCACGCCGTGGTGCAACCACTCGTCGGCGACGATCAGCGTGCGAATCTCGCCGAGGTCTTCCCACATGACGTGCAGAGCGCCGCAGCCGATCAACTGGCCAGAAGCATCCTCCGCCACGACGAACTGCTGCACCGCCTCATAGAGGACGACGAGGTCCTTGCCCAGCAGAATGCGGCGCTGTACGTACGGTTCGAGCATCGCCTGGATGCCTCGCACGTCGGCGCTCCGCGCCTGGCGAACCACGAAGGGGGCTGAATCCGTCACGAGACCAGCCTATTGTGGCCGCCACGTGGCTTTCTGTAACCCATCCGCAACAGCCGTGCACCATTCTTAGTAGATGTCGATCAAAGTTGCGCTCGAGCACTACACCGCGTACGAGTTCGCCCGGCCCATCTCGGTGGCGCCGCACGTGGTGAGACTGCGCCCCGCGCCGCACTCCCGCACGCCGATCGAGGCCTACTCGCTCGACATCAGTCCGAAGAACCACTTCCTCAACTGGCAGCAGGACCCCTTCGGCAATTGGCTGGCGCGCATCGTCTTCCCCGAGAAGGTCAGCAAACTCGAGATCACGGTCGGCCTCATCGCCGACATGATGGTGATCAACCCGCTTGACTTCTTCATCGAGGAGTACGCCGAGCGCTTCCCCTTCACGTACGAGCAGAGCCTTGCAGCCGACCTCGCGCCCTACCTGCGCCCGGTCGAAGAGAGTGACCAGGCAGAACTGTGGCGCCAACGGCTCCCTGCCCTCCCACCGGAGGGCGTGCCGACGGTCACGTTCCTCGCGAACCTGAACCGCGCCGTGAGTAGCGACGTCGCCTACAGCGTGCGGATGGAAGCGGGCGTGCAGAGCCCCGACCACACCCTGGCGTCGGGCATCGGTTCGTGCCGCGACAGCGCCTGGCTGCTCGTGAGCCTGCTGCGCAAGTACGGCCTGGCCGCCCGCTTCGTCTCGGGGTACCTCGTCCAACTCACTGCCGACCAGAAGTCGCTCGATGGCCCGAGTGGCCCCGAAGCCGATTTCACCGATCTGCACGCGTGGGCAGAGGTCTTCATCCCCGGCGCGGGATGGGTCGGGCTCGACGCGACCAGCGCCCTGTTCGCCGGTGAAGGACACATCCCGCTGAGCGCAACGCCGCATCCGTCCAGCGCCGCCCCCATTGAGGGCGCGACCGAGCGTGTCGATGTCACGTTCGCCTTCCACAACGAAGTGCGCAGGATCCACGAAGACCCGCGCACGACGAAGCCCTTCACCGACCACCAGTGGCAGCGCATCGACGCTCTCGGCGAGGCGGTCGACGAGCGCCTGCGCGAGGGCGATGTGCGCCTCACGATGGGCGGCGAGCCGACGTTCGTCTCACTGGATGACTCGACCAGCCCACAGTGGAATACCGACGCCGACGGCCCCGAGAAGCGAGAACTCGCGAACGTCCTCGCCGAGCGCCTGCGCGAAACGTACGCGCGGGGCGGTGCCGTGCACCGCGGTCAGGGCAAGTGGTACCCGGGAGAAGATCTGCCCCGGTGGAACATCGCGCTGCAGTGGCGGGTGGATGGCGTCCCGCTCTGGAACGATCCGAAACTGTTCGCCGACCCGTGGGGTGCGTGGCAGGATGCCTGGGCCCCCGCCCGCGCCGAAGCGGTCGCCCGTCGGGCCACAACTCTGCTGGGCATCCCCGCGGGCCAGTTGATTCCGGCCTTCGAGGACCCGTTGGCCGCGATCGCCGCCGAGCTGCGTGAACCCGCGGGCGCCAAGGTCGACAGCGAGCCCACCACCGAGGATGTCGCCGATCTCGACCGCGGGGTCGCGAAGCCGACCGGCTGGGTGCTCCCCCTCACCACGGGCGAGACCTGGACGAGCCCGGCGTGGACATTCCGCCGCGGGCGGCTCGTGCTCATCCCCGGCACCAGCGCCGTGGGGCTCCGTCTCCCGCTGGACTCCATCTCGTGGACCGACCCCGAGGGCCCCGGCGAACCGTCCTATCTTGAGGCGGACGAGCCGCTCATCGTCGGGATTCCGCCCGTCCAGGTCGTCTCACCCGAAGACGCGCAGACCACCGCGCTTACCTTCGAGGGCCGCGACGGCCAGGTGCACGTCTTCCTGCCGCCGACGACCGACCTCGAGTCGTACGCAAGCCTGCTGCACGTCATCGAACGCGCCGCGGCCGACTCGAACGTACCCGTCGTGCTCGAGGGCTACGGCCCGCCGCCGGACGCCCGCGTCACCCAGCTCATCGTCACTCCCGACCCCGGGGTGATCGAGGTCAACGTGCAGCCGACGGCGTCGTGGTCCGAGCAGCGCAACCTGACCTTCACGCTCTACGACGAGGCCCGCAGGGCGCGGCTGTCGACCGAGAAGTTCGACCTCGACGGGACGCACACCGGCACGGGTGGCGGTAACCACCTGACGCTCGGCGGCAGCCAGCCGATCGACTCGCCGCTGCTGCGCCGGCCCGATCTGCTCGCGAGCCTCATCACGTACTGGCAGAGGCATCCATCCCTGTCGTATTTGTTCTCGGGACGCTTCATCGGTCCGACGAGTCAAGCGCCACGGTTCGACGAGGGCCGGCCCGAGGCTGTGTACGAGATGGAGATCGCGCTGCAGGAAGTGCGCCGCATGTCGGATGCGGCCGCCGACCTGGGCGAGAAGTCACTGCCGTGGGTGGTCGACCGGGCACTCCGCCACCTGCTCACCGACCTCACCGGCAACACGCACCGCGCCGAGTTCTGCATCGACAAGCTGTACAGCCCCGATTCCAGCCGCGGCCGATTGGGACTGCTCGAGCTGCGCGGATTCGAAATGCCGCCGCATCCGGAACTGGCGCTCGTACAGGCACTTCTCGTGCGCAGCCTCGTGGCGATGTTCTGGGACACCCCGTACACGGCCCCGCTGATCCGTTGGGGCACGGGATTGCACGAAGACTTCCTGCTCCCGCAGGGCGCTCTGAGCGACATCTACGAGGTCGTGGCAGATCTGCGCGCGCACGGCATCGCATTTGAAGAGACCTGGCTCGACTCGTTCACCGAGTTCCGTTTCCCCCGCATCGGGATGACGCGGATCTCCGCGACGACTGGTGGGGCATCGACGGCGGATGCTTCAGCCGAGGGCTGGACGGGATTCGCGGCGAGCGTCGGCGGGCCGCAGATCGAACTCGAACTGCGCCAGGCGATCGAGCCTTGGCACGTGCTCGGCGAAGAGGCGACCGCGGGCGGCACCGCCCGCTACGTGGACTCGTCGGTCGAGCGCATCCAGATCAAGCTCAACGGAATCGATCCCGCTCGCCACTTGGTCACCTGCAACGGTGTCGCCGTGCCGCTGACATCGACCGGACATCTCGGCGAGTACTACGCAGGCGTCCGCTACCGGGCGTGGCAGCCGTGGTCGGCGCTGCACCCCTCGATCGAGGTGCACGCTCCGCTCACCGTTGAGGTCGTCGACATCCCCTCCGCGGTCAGTCTCGGCGGTGCGACCTACCACGTGGTGCACCCCGGCGGTCGGGCGTATGACCACCCGCCGATCAACGCGAACGAGGCCGAAGCACGGCGTTCCGGACGCTTCGAACCGCGAGGTCACACCCCCGGCGCATTCGACGTCGCCGGAGCCCGAGAGATGGGGCGCCGCGCGGCGAGCGTCGACTATCCCCGTACGCTGGACCTTCGGAGGGTTCCGCAGGGGTGACGGTACTACGCGATTACGCGAGCACGGTGTCAGGTGCGACACTGCCCCTCATCGCGCCCACGGGCCTGGAGGGCAGCCTCGCGCTGTCGACGGTCACCCGCTACGACGAGGTCGTCTCGCCCGAGGGCGGCCTGCGCCCGGCGTGGAAAGCGTTGGCTTCTGCCGCGCTCGACCTCACACCCGAAGAACTCCACCGCGTCGAGGGCGAGATCACGCGATTCCTCGCCGACGACGGCGTGACCTACACGGCGCCCGGCGCGGGTGCTCAGCCGTGGCAGCTCGACCCGGTTCCCCTCGTGATCGACTCCCCGACGTGGGCGAAACTCGAGGTGGGACTTGCCCAGCGTGCCGAACTGCTCAACGCGCTGCTGGTCGACCTCTATGGGTCGCAGACCGTGCTTTCGTCGGGCATCGTGCCTCCAGCATCCGTCTTCGGTCACTCGGGATTCGCGCGCCCCGCCGCGCGCGCGAGTGCGTTCGAGCCGCAGCCGCTGTTGCTGTCGGGCACCGACCTCGGCCGCGATGCCGCCGGTGACTGGCACGTGCTCGCCGACCGGGTGCAGGCGCCGTCGGGACTCGGGTTTGCGATGCAGAACCGCCGGGTCATCTCGCAGGTACTGCCCGAGTTGTTCGGCGAGACCGAACTGCACCGGATGGAGCCGTACTTCGCGGCTCTCCGCGCCGCGCTGATCGCGTCGGCGGGCGATGAGCTCACTGAACCGCGCGTGGTCGTCCTCTCACCCGGCACGCACTCCGAGACGGCGTTCGACCAAGCGTTCCTGGCGAATGCCCTCGGTTTCCCGCTCGTGCAAGGCAGCGACCTCGTCGTGCGCGATGGCTGGGTGTGGACCAAGCCTGCCCGCTGGCCGAACGCGATACCCACCGAGCGCATTGACGTGATCGTGCGCCGAGTGGATGCGGAATGGTGCGATCCGCTCGAGCTTCGCGCCGACTCGAGGTTGGGCGTGGCCGGTCTTGCCGAAGCCGTTCGCCGTGGTCGTGTCCGTCTCGTGAACGGACTCGGCGCAGGCGTACTCGAAAACCCCGCGCTGCTGCCGTTCATGCCGGCGATCTGCGAGCGCCTGCTCGGTGAGCAGTTGCGCCTTCCCAGCGTGCCGACCTGGTGGTGTGGCGACGCCGAGTCGCGCACCGATGTCCTGGCGCGCATCGCCTCGGGCGATGAGGGCCTCATCGTTCGCCCGATCGACAAGCCCCGGGCGACCGTCGCGGGTCTTGATCCCGCAAAACTCATCGCGCTGATCGAAGCGGCTCCCCACCGCTACGTCGGTCAAGACCTGCTTCCGCTGTCGCAGGCTCCGGTCTGGAGCCGCAAAGGTCACGTCGACGCTCGTCCCCTCGTGCTGCGCGCCTTTACGCTGCGGTACGGCTCGGCCTACCGCCCGCTCGTGGGCGGACTCGCCACGGTCCGGGAAGACGCCGACTCTGCTCCCACGACCAAGGACGTGTGGGTGTTGAAGGCGACCGAGCATGAAGCCGACCAGGGGCTCGCCGAGATCACCCCGATCACGCTCAGCCGCACAGTGCCCTCGCTCGGCCCCCGCGCACTCCAAGACATGTTCTGGGCGGGCCGCTACGCCGAGCGCGCCGAAGACCTGCTCCGATTGCTGCTCACGACACAGGCGCAGCTCGACCAGTTCGGCGCTGCCCTCAGCGATGGCGCGAACGAGAGCGCCCGCGTCATGATGGGTGCGCTTCAGCGCCTCGCGGGCTCACGCTGGGTCGATCCCGAGGTCGAGTTCCGCTCGCTTCTGCTCGACAGCGGCCGCCAGGGTTCGGCCGCCCACTCGATCGCGCAGTTGCGCGATGCATTCGACGGGGTGCGCGACCAGATGTCGGGCGACACCTGGCGCGTCTTCTCGGGAATTGACCGCGCAACCAAGGCTCTACGTTCGTCGCCTCGCGCCCACCGTACCGCCGAGTCGGGTGGACGCATGCTGACGTCGATCCTCTCGCTGCAGGGCGTTACGGCCAGCATGATGCGCGACTCGGGCTGGCACATGATCGAGGCTGGACGCCGCCTCGAACGAGCACTGCAGCTCTGCCACCTGCTCTCGGCCACCGTCCTCGAGCGCCGGGCATACCGTACCGACCGCGACGTGCTTGAGACGCTGCTGACGGCCGCCGAGAGCATCGTGACCCACCGCCGTCGCTACCGCGGTTCGGTGCGAACGGCCGATGCACTTGAACTGCTGCTGCTGGACCGTGACAACCCCCGCTCGCTCGCCTTCGCGCTCGACGAACTGCGCACGCACCTCACCGCGATGCCGGCCTCGACCGGGTCCACCCGCGCCGAGCGTCTCATCGAGCACCTCGAGGCGGCGGTCGCAAAGGCTGACGTGTTCGAGCTGACCGCGAGCAGTGACGTTCGCCGGGAAGACCTCGCGACATTCCTCGCAGACGCGATCGCCCAACTCGAGCAGTTGAGCGACGCGATCGGCGACCTGCACTTCGAACAGGGCCCGCCGCCCATCGCGATGTCGGAGCTCTCGCTCGTTGAAGAACTGGTGGCGAGCGCATGAAGTACCGCGTCTCGCACCGCACCACGTACGGGTACAGCAAGCCCGTGCAAGACAGCGTCGGGCTGTTCCACCTGATGCCTCGCGAGCTGCCGTGGCAGAAGGTGCTCTCGAGCGATGTCGTCGTCACGCCCGAACCGGGTGACATCAGCCGCGACACCGACTACTTCGGCAACTCGTCGACGTACTTCCATGTCACGGACCCCCACGCAACCCTCGTCATCGAGTCCACGAGCGATGTGATCGCCGAGGTTCCGGTCTATGGTGCCGAGGCGCTCGCGACCCGGTGGGAGGACTCTCGTCCGCTCGTGAACCCGACTGCGCCGGGCGCGTGGAGGGCGACCGAGTACGCGCTCGAGTCAGCACGGGCGGGCCACGTCGACGAAGCGACGGCGTACGCCGCAGCATCCCTCATTCCGGGTCGTCCCCTCGGCGAAGCAGTCACCGATCTCATGCACCGCATCCACGCTGACTTCGCCTACGACAGCAAAGCAACGACCGTGACCAGCACAGTCGCCGATGTCATGAAGACTCGTGCCGGCGTCTGTCAAGACTTCGCGCACTTGGCGCTGGCCTGCCTGCGCGCGCACGGCATTGCCGCGCGATACGTGAGCGGGTACCTCGCCACCCAGCCTCCGCCCGGCAAAGAGCGCATCGTCGGGGCCGATGCTTCGCACGCGTGGGTGGCGGTGTGGATGCCGGCATCCGACGAGTGGCTCGCCTTCGACCCGACCAACAACCAGTGGGCAAACGACCGCTACATCACCGTGGCGTGGGGGCGCGACTACGGCGACGTCTCGCCGGTCAAGGGAATCATCTACACGAAGGCGAAGAAGTCCACGCTCAAGGTGTCAGTGGATGTGGCTCCCTTCGCCGAGGAACTCGTCTCATGAAGTCGTACACCTGCCGCGTGTGTGGCAACGCCCTATACTTCGAGAACTCCATCTGCGTCTCGTGCCGCACGGGGCTCGGGTACTCGCGCGCAGAGCGCGATATCGTCCCGGTCGACCTCGCGGGAAAGTACGTCGACTCCGAAGGTTGGATCTGGCACGTCTGCCGCAACCTCTCGCTGTCGGGCTGCACGTGGCTCGCACCGCTCGAGGGCGGGCAGTGCTTCAGCTGCGACCTCACGCGCACGCGGCCGCAGGATGCCGACGCCCCGGGGCTCGCCAACTTCCTCCTCGCCGAACGCGCGAAGAGGCACCTGATCGTCGAGCTCGATGCCCTCGGTTTTCCGCTCGTCGGCAAGTCCGAAGACCTGATCAACGGCGTCGCCTTCGACCTGCTCTCGAGCTCGATGCAGAAGGTGATGATCGCCCACTCCGACGGCGTCATCACCATCGACCTCGCCGAGAGCGACAACTCACACCGCGAGCGCGTGCGCTCACAGCTCGACGAGCCGTACCGCACGATGCTCGGGCACTTCCGACACGAAGTCGGGCACTACTACCAGTGGCAGCTGGTCGAGCGCAGCGGCGACTCCGACGTGCTCGCGCGCTGCCGCGCCCTCTTCGGCGATGAGACCGCCGACTACCAGACGAGCGTCGACGCCCACTACGTCCAGGGTCCGCCACCGGACTGGACGCGCAACTACATCTCGTCGTACGCCACCATGCATCCGTACGAAGACTTCGCCGAGACCTGGGCGCACTACCTGCACATCTGCGACACGATCGAGACCGCCGTGGCCTACGGCCTGATCCCGCCGGCCGAACTGGTCGGGCACGCGCGGTTCCGCGACCTGGTGACCCGGGTGTGGGTTCCGCTCGCGACCGCGCTCAACCTCGTGAACCGGTCGATGGGCAAGGACGACCTCTACCCGTTCGTCATCGTCGAACCGGTGCTCGACAAGCTCGACTTCGTCGCCTCGCTCCGCCCGTAGGTCTGACCGTCCGAAGCCCTGCCCCGTTGTGAACACCGTCTGAGGCGACGACGCTCTGCAGCGCCGAGTGTTAGAGAGGCGGGGAAGGCGGCCCCGGTGAGGCAGGAAGGTTGAGAGCCGCTCGGATGAGATTCACCTGCGACTCGCTCACTGCACCCTCACCGCCGAGAATGCGTAGCGAGATCGGGTCCAGTCGCCGCAACTCGTTGAGAACCTCGAGGGCTACGGGGCCTGACGGGGGGATGAGGATGATGGGCGCTCCGTCATGTCCGGCAATCGGCGCGGCAGCGAGCGCATCTGGGAAGTTCGCACCCGTGGCGACGTAGACGACAGGCCTCGGCCCGTCGGGGATGCTCGCCGCGCTTATCGCCGCCGCCGTTTCGTAGCGCGTCGGCCCTGCCAGCCGTTGCGGAACGAGTCCCAGTGCCGCGCCCGCTTGAGCAGCGACCGCGTCGGATACCGCTGCTGTGCCACCCAGGATGACAACCTCGTCGGGGGCAAGCCGTTGAAGCTCCGTGAGGGTGACCGCGGGAAGGGACGTCGGGAGGCTGAGCAGGACCGGCGCGCCCAACTGGGCGGCGATCGCAGCGCCCGCCAAAGCGTCGGGGAACGCCACGCCGCTCGCAAGGTAGACACGTGTCGGTCCCTCGTCGGAGAAGTAGGCCTGGCTTATCCGCACCGCGGTCTCGAAGCGGTCATCGCCCGCGATCCTGGTCACCGATCCGGTGGGAGGAACGTGCACGCGCAGCGCATTGAGCACCGCGTCCGAGACAGCACCCGGCCCGCCGAGGACAACGATGTTGCGCGGCGAAAGCCGCGATAGTTCGGCGACGGTCGCTGCCGGGACTGCGCCATTCGGCAAGGCCAGAAGGATGGGGGCGTCGACCGATGACGCCGCGGAGCCGCCAGCGAGCGCATCAGGATAGTTCAGCCCGTTCGCCACGAAAACGGTGTCTGCGCCCATGGGATACCGCGAGGCACTGACGAGGGCTGCGGTTTCGAATCGGTCGGCGCCTCCGATTCTCGACACGTTCGTCTCCGACACGGTGAAGGTGCTCAAGAACGGCTCGACAAGTGCGTTGCCGTCCAAGTCCACGACGGTGTCGTCGACTTCGACGTGATACTGCCCGCTGCGCAGGGTCGAACTCGGCGTGAGGGTCACGGACGACCGCACGGGATCCTCCAGGTGTATCTCCGCGATCGCGACGTCGACCTCCACGCCGGAGGGCACCCTCGTCAGCCGCACGGCACCGTCGAGAGATGCCGGGTCGACGAGCTCGGAGAAGTCGATCATCACCACTGCAGAGCGGAGGACTCCCTCTGCATCATTCGGGGGCGTGACTCCCGTGACCTCCGGTGGGATTCCGTCGTTCGGGTCGATGACCTGTACCCGCGCACCACCGAGCACCTCCGCGCTCGGGCGCCCATCGGTGTACGTGACCGTCGCGGATGCAGCGACGTCGATGAATCCGCCCGGTGGGTACGAGCTGACTGTGAGCTGCAGATCGACGGATCCTCCGGCATCCGTCGTCCGCAACTCGGTGCGCTGCTGGTCGCCGTCCATCCACGTGAAGGCGACCTCGCGGCCCGGGCCGATCGGGGTGGTGCCCAGGCGCAGCACCGCCGTGATCTCTGAAGTCCCCTGCACCTCGAGGGTGTCCGGCACGGCGGTCACCTCCAGAGCGGGGATGCCGGGCTCGGTCGTGAGGCTCTCGTTGAGCACGCGAAGCGGATTACATCCCAGGTAGGGGTTCTGACAATGCGCGAGAGGAACGAGCGTGCGCTCAGTGCCTGGCGCCGGCTGCTGATAGACCCGTACCAGGCCCCAGCTGCCCGCCGACAGGCCCATCGTCCCGTTCTCGACGCCGTAACGGTAGTCTCCCACCGCCTGCAGAGCCCCGCCCGCGGCCTCCATGTGGAGGGTGTGGGCGCTGCCGGTGGCGATCGAGCCCTGCACACCGGAGCGCACGGAACCCGCATCGAATGCGTGCTCGAGCCAGTTGTGACCCTGGACGGCGAACTGCACCGTACGCGCGCGATCGGAGGAGGCGAGCACATGAACACGCAACGGGTCGCCCTGGTAGGCACGCACGATCGGCGTGTCCGGATCACCGAGCGGCTGAGGCCCGGCCCCGACATCGACCGCATACGTCGTGCGGAAGATGTTGGCGAGGTCCTGTCCGAAGCCGTCGTCGGTGAACGGCGGACCCACGGGATCGACGGCCGGATCGGCGAACTTGTCGATGATCGGATGCGGCAGCCCGAGGCGATGATGGATCGGGGCGTTCCGGTAGTTGATCGCTCGCTCCCCCTTGTCGGGCCAGTCGCCGATGATGGGGTCGAGCACGGGTTCGCCCGCCGCGTTGCGGATGTTCAGCCCGTTATGAAGGAAGATCGCGGCGTCCCGGTAGTCCGCGCCGTCGCCGAGCGGGTCGACGTCCACCTGCACTCCGGAATGCACTCGCTCTCCGGTGATCGGGTCGTGATAGAGCGCGTCGCGCGGGCCTACGACGATCGACGCGAGCAACCCGTGGTGGCGTGTGCCGCGCACGTCGCCGTAGGCCAAGAGCGGAACCACTCCGAGCTCGCCATCGGTGAGTGCGGGTGCGGCATTGGGATCCTGGTAGGTGACTTCGTCGGCGAACCACGTGTATTGCACCGACTGTCCAGGGCCGGCGGTCTGATCGAAGTTGTAGCCGACCGTGGTGCCGTCGGAAGTTCGGACGTCGTAGCGGAGCAGGGAGGGGTGCAGCGACACCCTGTTGCCAGCGACCCACGGTACGCCGCGCCAGTCCTCGTCGCCGGGTTCCTCGTCTGGCTCTTCGGGCTCACGTTCTGACGGGAACACCGGCTCGAGCGGCATCGGCGAGTCACCGTCGAGGGTGCCGAGGCGACCGTGCTGGTTGAAATGCGCCCAGTCGACCTCGTTGTGAAGCGTCACCTCGACGCAGTCGCCCTCATTCACGCGCAGGACGAGGGGCTCGAGCGGCTTAGCCCCACTGCGGACTGCCTCGACGTCCTCCGTCAGGACATACGCCAGGCCGTACGGGTCATGGTCGCCGTACCGGTTGTAGACGATCTCGTGATCGATCGCCGTGACGCTGTACGCCTGCACGGGCGCACCGATCGGGCACGACGGGGTCGGCACCGCTTGTGGAACCTGCTCGGAAGGATTCGGGGGCGGGAGCGGATTGCCCAACGGAAGCGCGACGTTATTGTCCGGAAGGGGGAGAAGTCCGCCGTTTCCGCTCGTCTGGTCGAAGACGCGCATGATCCCCCAGACACCGAACCAGAGATCCTCCACTCCCGGGCCGCCGTACATGAAGTCCGCGACGCGTGGTGCGTCGCCCTCGGCCGGCCAGAAGCACGTCCCCGACGACCCGAGGCCGCAGTCGACCGCGACATCCTCGATGTTGAAGGCCTCCGACACCCCGATCGGTCGCGCGTTGATGTACGGCGACGCCGGGTCGGCCTGGTCGTTCTTCCATCGCAGGCCGTGGACGGTGAAGTTGTGCATCTCCTCGTGCGATCCCTGGATCAGCCGGTAGCGCACCGTGTCCCCACGGTTCGCCCGCAGGATCGGGGTGTCGGGGTCGCCCCACACGCGGGAGCTGAAGGCATACGCGGGATCGACCCATCCCGCTGCCGCCAGCTGCTCGTCCGTCAGCGGTACGCCGGGGCTGGTCGGCGCGGCAGGCGGCGGACCTGCGAACTGACGGTCTATCAGCGGTGCGGCCCGGTAGTTGATCGCCATGCCACCCTGATCGCCTTCGGGTGCGCGCAGCGGCTGGCGAGGAGGCTCGATCGCGTTGAGAGGGTCGAGGATATCCGCGTGGGTCGCGGAAGCAGTGAAGAGCGGGACGAAGTCGGCGATCGCGACACCGAACTCCCGGAAGTCATCGGGCGTCCACGCGTCGGGAGTGGTCGACGGGGAACTCGGACCGATCAGGTCCATCGCCGCGCCGTGGGCTCGGCCGATGCACGCGGTCACACACACGGGCTGACCCGCGGCGGCGGCGTTGTCGGCCTGGTTGATCGGCTGCAGCCACTCCCCCGTATAGGGATGCCGCGAGTCGAAGCCCACGGGCTCGACGATCAGCGCCGAGAAAAGACCCCGGTTCTGCTGCGATCCGGCGAAGTGGTGGTCGTGGGTGAAGACGGTGCGCAGCTCATAGTCCGCGAACCAGCGCTCTTTGATCGTCTGCCCGTTGCTCAGCCAGTTCGCCCGCGCGTCCTCAGACTCTGCGACCGGATCACGCCCGACGGGCATCGCCGGCAGGCACCGCTCGCCGGGTTCGCACGTGATCTCGCCGTCCAGGAGCGCCCGGTTGTACTCAGCTTGGTCCTCGGTGAACGCCGCCTGCTGGTAGTTCCATCCGTTGGACGCACCGTCGGATGCCAGCACGTCGAAGTTCACGAGATGGATGTGCGAGCCCGCCATGTTCGTCATGATGAGCTGCTGGTACGCGTCGTCGCCGATGACGTTCGGTGTTCGATTGGTGAGCTCGAAGTCGATGCAGTCCCCCGAGTTCACGCGGTAGAAGAACGGCTCCGGTTTCTTCTGCCCCGACAGCACGGCATTCACATCCTCGTCCGCGACGAGCATGCGTCCCTGGACGTCGCGCCATCCGTCCGGCGCATCACCGGTGTACTGCAGGGGGAGCTGAATGATCGACACGCGGTACGTCACGACCCGCGCGTCCGTCGGGCACGGGTCGACAAGGGGTGCGCCCGGCACCGGCGACGTGCCTCGGGCATCGTGATAGGCGAGCTGTACCGATTGCTCGACGGCGAGCCGATGCGCGATCCGCGCGGCTTCGGCATCGGTGGGGTCAAAGCCCGCGCTCGGCGTCGATGACGCCGTCGCCGGCGGATCGACCGACGCACCGATCGTCAGATCCGCCACGGCCCTCCACGCGAGCAGCCGGATCCGCCACGGATCCGCCTCGGTGCCGATGCCGAGCACCTCGGCGCGGTCGACGGAGGTCATCCCCTCGATCGCCGTGCGGACGTCGTCGGCCGACGCGGGCAGCGCGACGGCTGCGACGTCACCGGCGAACTCCAGGGTGAGGCTCCCCGTGACGGCATCCGTTGCGATGTTCTGGGTCATCTCCAGCAGCGCGGGGTCGAGTTCCGCGGTGCCGGTGAGTCGCTTCGCAAGCTGCTCGACCGGGTTTCCGGCCCCGTCCAGGACGGGGTTGCCGTCCGTGTCGAACTCGCGCTGCCAGACGCTCAACGGCGGCTGCGGGGCGCGGGCTCCCCACTCACCGGGAATGAAACGCGGGTACCCCGGAATGTCGAAGGATGCCGCCTGCTTGGGTGGCGGAACGCTCGCAGCGAGCCCGAGACCCGCGCCGATCTCGCTGAGGGGCGCCCATGGGGAGACCCGCGTGCCGTCGGGGAGGGCGTTGCCGCCGTCCTCGAGAACGTCGTGAACCCGCATGAGGGCCCAGAAGCCGTGGGAGAAGTGCGTGTAGAGGTGACAGTGGAAGATGCTGTCACCCACGGTGCCGACTCGCGCCCCCGCGCCGTAATTGAGGTCGGCGGTGAACGCGGTCCACGGAGAATAGGTCTTCGAATCGATCGTGGTCGCGCGCGGCTGGACCTCGGCGGTCGGGCGCGGAGGCACCGTGCCCGCCGGGCCGGCGTCGTCGGGTTCGGCCGGCCACGTGTGGGCGTGGAGGTGGAAGACGTGTGTCTCGTAGTTGCCCGCATGACCGAATCGCAGCTTGATCGGGTCGCCCTGATACGCACGAGTGACGTTCGTGACGTAGCAGGATGCGGGCCGTGTCTCGGCTGCACTGGTGGTGAGCATGAGGCCGCAGTCTTCGATGTTCGCCGCCACGAGTCCGCCGGGCTCGGAGAGCGGATCGGCGCCGCCGTAGTCGGGCGCCTCGGGCAGCCACGGCCCAGAATCCGAGGCGAGTTTCACCATCCCCGGATCGCCGTACATCCACGAGGAGAGTGCCGTCTCCTCGGAGCTGCAGTCCTCGCACCACCGCTCGTCGCCATCGACGTTGAAATCGATCCGCTTGTGCTCGGGATCGGATCCGTAGTTGATCCCGAACCGCTCGAACGGCTCCGGTAGGAGGGCGAGCTCTTCATCAGACAGATCGGCGCGGCCCTCGATCGGCAGAACGTCCTGGCTGATCAAGACGCTCTCGCGGAAGCGACGCTGATACGAGTCCGCGATCACGGCATCCACATACAGGTCACCCGACTGATCCGCCACCGCGGCATACTGCTGGTCAGGGATCGACGAGGACAGCTCCCTGCCCGTCACGGGATCGAACCACCGTGCCCCATGCGGCTCCACCGCGAGCGCGCCGTAGAGTCCGTGCTCGGCCGCGCCGCCGTCATCCACACCGGCGACGGTCATTCCCTCGTCGCGGAACATGTACATGCCCTCGGTCTGCGGAGCGACCCAGAAGTATGTGTGGGAGTCGCCGGTCGCGATGCTGGCATCGGGGTTGTATCCGACGCTCGCCCCGCCCGCAGTACCCGGGTTGTACGAAACGCCGAAGGCCCGCAGCGACACGCGGGGATCGACCTGCGGGAGGTAGCCGGGCATCTCGTCCGGGTCGAGCTCGTTGGTCACCGTGATCGCGACGCATTCGCCGACGTTCGCCCTCAGGACGAGCGGACGGGGCCGCAGGCGGCGCCCGTCGGCGACGTCTCCCGCGTAGCCGTCCGCGGCCGTGCCCACGATCGGGACGTGCCAGTTCTGCACCGCAAGCTTGTCGCGCTGGAGCACGAATATGAGGCCGTCGGCGTCGCCGTCGGTGAGGTGGTCGACACCGTTGTCCACAGGATCGGGTTCGGGGACGCGTGTGTCGTTGGACCACCGGGAATAGGGGATGAAGGTGTGAACGGCGGCGACGTCATAGGCACGCACTGCCGTCTGGGCTGTGCATGCTGGCGTAGCCGGAACGGCGGCGCTGGCGGGCAAGACCACCGCAGGCACCAGTCCGACAACGAGGCCGCCGATAGCTGCGGCGATCGGGATCAGCATGCGGCGACGCGACCGGCCGAGTTCGCGCGTCCACGCGCGGATACCGTGGACGGCGCGTGTGACCGGCGTGGCGAGAAGTGCGACAACGACCACGACAGGCGCGAGGACGCTCGCTTCGATGATCGCGTGCTCGAACGCTCCGCCGCCCGCCGAATGCAGGCCGTGAGTGTGTCCGCTTGTCCCCGTCACGGCGACCCGAAGCGTCGCGAAGGCGAGCGTCGAAGCGATCGCGAGAAGTGCGGCAACCATCACGCGCGCCAGTCGCTCGCCTACACGCTGGACAGTGAGGTCATCCGGCCATGTCGCGTGGGTACCGACAAAAGCAATCAATGCAGAAGTCAGCAGTGTCACACCTAGCCAGACGGACGCGACTGATGTGTCGGCGCCGACGAGAAGCGCGGACGTGAGCGCTGCGATGCCCGCGGACAGCACCGCCGGAGCGGTCAGGAATCCGGCGTCGCGTCGTCCACGAAACTCTCGCATTGCGACCCCCCCAGGTCAACCGCAGCGTCACCCAGTACGCCGCCACGGAATCGCCGGATTACGAGAACCAGCGATTGGCCTCATCGTAGACCTCGACAAAAGACTTCTCACCAAACTCTCATTTTTTCGGCGGGCGTGCCATTTCCGAAAGTTTACCGTGGTGGTGTATCATTCTCACTTCTCATCCCAGATCGATCAGTGAGACTGAGTTGATGCGCAGAGGAGGGTAGTCAATGGCCCATTCTGCGCGAACAAGCCTGGAATCAGCGCACGCGGCGCACGGAGACGAAATCCCCTCGCGCCGCCGGAACCCTGTGTCTGTCTGGGCGATCGTCGCCCTGTCCACGCTCGTCGTTGCAGTGGTCGTTGCGTGGGGCGCCGGCCTGCGGAGCACCTACGCCATAGGTGACTCGGTACCGCACAACGGCGGGGTCGTCGTCGTCTCGGACGCGTGGGTGATGGACGATCCGATGCGACTTATGCACCCGGATGACCCCGACCGATTCGCGTCTGCCGGCATGGCGTCCATGCCGATGACGATGCCCGATTCCGTTCCCGAGGGGTTCAAGCGCATCGCCGTCGAACTCGCGCTTCGATCGGGAACGGAGCCCATGCAGTTCCCCGTAGAGGGTGTCACGGTAACCGCTGCAGGCCAGTCATACGCGATCTACACCTCGATGCTGCAGGACGGCCAACTAGCGCCCGGCAGTGCGTTGGACGCGATTGCGGTGTTCGAGGTTCCCGCTGAGACCGGAGCGGCCGAGTTCCGACTTGCCGAAGGGTTTCCCCCTGTCTCACTGAACCTCGTCGGCGGTCACGACCCCCACGAGGACTGAGCAGAAGAGGGGGCGGATGCAGCATCCGCCCCCTCTCACTCACAACGCGTCATTCGCCCGAGGCGACCGCCAAATCGGGGGTCGAGGTGATTTCGGGAACGGTGATCACTCCGACCGCGACCTTGTCGCCGCGGGGGCCGTGCTCGAACACGAACTCGCCGTTCTGCGCATCGACCTTGACGTGGTCGCCCGCGTTGAGCTCGCCGTGCAGGATTTTCTCGGAGAGTCTGTCTTCGACCTCGCGCTGCATCGCACGGCGCAGGGGCCGAGCGCCGAGCGTCGGGTCGAAGCCGATCTCGATCAGCTTGTCCTTTGCGGAGTCGCTGAGCTCGATCGTCATGTCGCGGTCAAGCAGACGTTCGCTGAGACGCTTGGTGAACAGGCCCACGATCTGGCGCAGTTCGCCCTTGTTCAGCTGCGGGAAGACGATGATGTCGTCGACGCGGTTGAGGAACTCGGGCTTGAAGTTGCGCTTGAGCTCTTCGTCGACCTTGCCCTTCATCCGCTCGTAGCTCGTCGCCTCGTTGCCCTCGACCTGGAATCCGACCGGGCCACCGGCGATCGCCGAAGAGCCGAGGTTCGTGGTCATGATGATGACCGTGTTCTTGAAGTCGATCACTCGACCCTGACCATCGGTCAGGCGACCCTCTTCGAGGATCTGCAGCAACGAGTTGAAGATGTCGGGGTGTGCCTTCTCGATCTCATCGAAGAGCACGACGCTGAACGGCTTGCGGCGCACCTTTTCGGTGAGCTGGCCACCCTCTTCGAACCCGACGAAGCCCGGGGGGGCACCGAAGAGGCGTGAGACGGTGTGCTTCTCACCGAACTCCGACATGTCGAGCGCGATCAGCGCGGCCTCGTCGTCGAAGAGGAACTCCGCGAGCGCCTTGGCCAGCTCGGTCTTGCCGACACCGGTGGGGCCGGCGAAGATGAACGAGCCGTTGGGACGCTTCGGGTCCTTCAGTCCCGCGCGCTGGCGGCGAATCGTCTTGGAGAGCGCGGCGATTGCCTGCTCTTGACCGACGACCCGCTGGTGCAGGGCCTTCTCCATGAACACCAGACGGCTGGACTCTTCCTCGGTCAGTTTGAAGACGGGGATGCCCGTTGCCTGAGCGAGCACTTCGGCGATGAGTCCTTCGTCGACCACCGCGTGGGTAGCGACGTCGCCCGACTTCCACTGCTTCTCGAGGCGCAGGCGCTCAGCCAGGAGCGACTTCTCCTCGTCGCGGAGCGACGCGGCCTTCTCGAAGTCCTGCTCCTCAGAGGCGACTTCCTTCTGGCGACGGACCTCCGCGATCTTGTCGTCGAACTCGCGCAGCTCGGGGGGGCTCGACAGGATCGACAGGCGCAGGCGTGCGCCGGCCTCATCGATCAGGTCGATCGCCTTGTCGGGCAAGAAGCGGTCCGAGATGTACCGGTCGGCGAGGTTCGCCGCCGCCACGATGGCGCCGTCGGTGATCTGCACCTTGTGGTGGGCCTCGTAGCGATCGCGCAGGCCCTTCAAGATGTTGATCGCGTGGGGAAGGCTCGGCTCCGCAACCTGAATCGGCTGGAAGCGACGCTCGAGCGCAGCATCCTTCTCGAAATGCTTGCGGTACTCATCCAGCGTGGTCGCACCGATCGTCTGGAGCTCGCCACGGGCAAGGAGGGGCTTCAGAATGGATGCCGCGTCAATCGCACCCTCGGCAGCACCGGCGCCGACCAGCGTGTGGATCTCGTCGATGAAGACGATGATGTCACCGCGCGTGCGGATCTCTTTCGTCACCTTCTTGAGGCGCTCTTCGAAGTCACCGCGGTAGCGGGAACCGGCGATGAGTGAACCGAGGTCCAGCGAGTACACCTGCTTGTCTTTCAGGGTCTCGGGAACGTCGTTCTTCACGATCGCCTGGGCGAGGCCCTCGACGACGGCGGTCTTGCCGACGCCGGGCTCCCCGATCAGCACGGGATTGTTCTTGGAGCGACGCGAGAGGATCTGCATGACCCGCTCGATCTCTTTCTCGCGCCCGATGACCGGGTCGAGCTTGTTATCGCGCGCGGCCTGGGTCAGGTTGCGGCCGAACTGGTCGAGCACCGCAGAACCACCCTGCGCGGCAGCGCCGGCTTCGCTCGCGGCACCACTGACGGCGGCGGGCTCTTTGCCCTGGTAGCCGCTGAGCAGCTGGATGACCTGCTGGCGCACCTTGTTGAGGTCAGCGCCGAGCTTCACCAGCACCTGGGCGGCAACGCCCTCACCCTCGCGAATGAGACCGAGCAGGATGTGCTCGGTACCGATGTAGTTGTGGCCGAGCTGGAGCGCTTCGCGCAGTGACAGCTCGAGCACCTTCTTGGCGCGCGGAGTGAAGGGGATGTGCCCGGTCGGCTGCTGCTGGCCCTGACCGATGATGTCTTGCACCTGCTCGCGCACGGCGTCGAGCGAAATGCCCAGCGACTCGAGCGCCTTGGCGGCGACACCCTCACCCTCGTGGATGAGACCGAGCAGGATGTGCTCGGTACCGATGTAGTTGTGGTTGAGCATCTTCGCCTCTTCTTGGGCGAGGACGACCACGCGACGGGCGCGATCCGTAAATCTCTCAAACATCATTCATCCCTCCGGGACGGGCAAACCGGCGCAGTCCGAGCGCCTTACATCGAGGGTAACGAGCGGGCGGATGCTGCATGCCCGTGTTCGCCGTCGGCATAGCGCCTGCTTGACTCTTTGCTCGGCAGTACATATCGTTCTTCGATAACAACGTTTATCGATATGGAGAACAGTCGTGGATCCGATCATGTGGGGACCGATAGCGCTGTGGACGGCGATTCCGCTCGCGGCACTGATCACCGGAGGAGCGATTTTGCTCCGCATCCGTCGCCCGCCGGCAACCACGGACGGCCTAACCCGTGCGGAACGCTGGATAACGAGCGCCATCGGAACCGCCGCGATCCTCACCGTGATCCTCTCGGCCCTGGCACTTGTCGTAGGGGCCGTCACGACCTTCGGAGAAGGGTCGAAGCGCATTCTCGATATGCCGGTCTCGGCCGTGACGCGTCCCGCGTTCCTCGACGGGGTCGCTGAGGTCACGGATGCTCGCTATACGGCCGCGTTCATCGAGGTGAGCGGCCTGCCGGCGGGATCTCTGTGGTTGCTCTATCTCGAGCAGGTGCTTCCGAGCTTCACGACCGTCGCCATCGCCGTTGCCGTCGCCTGGATCGCGTTGGCACTGCTCACCGGCCGCCCGTTCACGAAGTCGCTTCCCGCAGCGATTTCGATCGCTGGTCTTGCCGTCATGGTGGGCGGTCTCGGCACCCAAATTGCGGCAGCGTTCGCCCGCGCCTCGGTCGTGGAGTTCCTCGGCGCCCGAGATGTCACAGCGGGGAGTGACGGTTCGGGACCGCACGACGGTTTTGCACTCCTGTCCCTCAGCCTGGATTTGGCACCTGTGGGATGGGCGTTCGGCCTGCTGATGGTCGCCGCGGCGTTCCAGATCGGCACGCGCCTTCAGCACGAGACGGATCTACTCGTATGAGCCCCGCCGACCTCGACGACGGCCCGTCCGGAGTCCACTGTCGCCTCGACGAGCTGCTCGAGCAGCGGGGGATGACGCTCACGCGCCTCTCCGAGCTCGTCGGAGTCTCAGTCGTGAACCTCTCGGTACTCAAGAACGACCGGGCCCGAGCCATCCGCTACTCCACGCTTTCGGCGATCTGCCGCGTACTGGACTGCGAGATCGGCGACCTGCTGGTCCGCGCCGAATGACGGGCTTCAGTTGGCCAGGATCGGAATCCGGACGTTGTCGAATTCCGCACCCTGAAGGATCGCGAACGACCCTTCATCGTCAAGACCGTCGACGACGGCAACGATCGCTCGGGGCACCATGTCCATCGTGCAGACCTGGTCGGCCGGCGGCGTGACGAACATCACGGTGGCTTCGTTGTCGCTGGATGCCACGACATCTTCGATCACGGGAACACAGGTTGATGAGCCCCACGTGAGGATCACAAACTGGCCGTCGATGTCGGTCCATCCGGCGCTGGGCAGGTAGTCGGTCATCTCAGCGCGCACGAGGCCCGGCACGCCGTCCAGGTCGGTGTCGCCGGCGTACGCGTCGCCTGCACCCGTCTCGCCGGTGACTTTGATCTCAAGGCTTTGCGTGGGGTCGACCTCGGCGGGCAGGTCGACCAGGGTCACTCGGGGAACCAGGTCACGTGTGCACGCAGCATCCGCGTCTTCGACGAGCGTGACTTCCAGAACGCCATCCGCGTAGCCGCCTACGTCAGCGACTGGCACACAGGTAGAGCTGCCCAGAGTGACCAGCCCGACCATCGAGCCGTTGTCGAGCCATGCGGCCTCGACGTCGATCTCGACCGTGCTACCGGCGCTGGCGTCGGGGGTCGGCGTCGGAGTGGCCGACGGCGCCGTGGCGGCGTCAGTCGCGCACCCGGTGAGCACGAGGGCTACCGCGCCCGCGATCGTCGCCAGTGAAAGGATTCTGCGGATCTTCATTCCAACTCCCACGTCCTGCGGACGCCCGCACGCGGGGCGTCTCCTCTTCAAGAGTGTCGCATTGGAGCGGTGTGTCTCGCTCGAGATTCTCACGGAATGGTCACGGTCTTGCTGGCCGAACCTCCGGTCACTGCTCCGCGGCGTGTACGCTCACCCTCCCACCGCGAAACCGTCCAAAGACGCTCGCACGTCTGCGACGAACTCCGCAATGGCGTCGATCCCGGTGACCGGACCCCCGGCAAGTAGACCATCGATGCCGAAGAGCACCGCCGTCGGCGTTGGCTGATGCGCCTTGTGCGCGCCCCCGTAGGACGCGACCTTGATGGCAGTTTCTACTGACAGTTGCCGGAAGGCTCAGCGTACTCGACGAGGTAGCCGGGGTCGCCAGGCTCCCTAGGAACCACAGCGCAGGCATTATTGGGGTCGACCCATTGGTACGCCAAATAGGTGGTGAAGCTCGAAGAATTGTTGTTCTCGTCGCCGGCCACAACCCACAAGTTGAGGGTCTGACCATCCTGAACGAGAACGTTCGCGGTGGGATTGGCCATGTTCGGGCAGAGCAAACTCGGCGGGAGCGCGACGTTCGGACCGGGGCACAACCCGCTGAACTCGTTGTCGGATCCTGCTGCGTTCTGAAGGTAAATTCCGTGGACGCCGAAGGAGTTGTTCTGGGGGATGCCCGGCACGTTTCCGTTGACGACGTTCATAGCCGTGATCTGAAACAGCAGGTCGCCGTTGCCCGCCGGGTTCGTCACCGTGAAAGGAACTTGCGATGTCCGAGCAAGGTCTGCACAACCGTTATTGGTGTTGCCAACAGTCGCACACGCGTCGGCGAAGTTGAAGTCGGGCGGCGGCGGCGGCGGCGGAATCGACGCGGCGGCGCCGGGCGCGGTCGTGGCGACGGCGATCACGGGCAGCGACCATGCCATCGCCTTGGTGACGGTGCGTCGGCTGACACCCTTCGGGTCAGGCGTATCAAATTCGCTCATGGCGTAGACCTTCCAAAATTTACTTGGCACGCCAGTGGCGAGCCCGGACCCCCAGGTCATGTGACTGTTGTGAGCGTACCGCACATCACTCCGAGGGCAAATCGCCGCGGCGCGCATGCGGACGGTTGTCGTCGGAAATCAAGCCAGCCACGTTGTCGAGCGCCTCAGCTCGACAACGTGGGCGTCACCGAGGTCGGTGCTGCCCGAGCAGCCTCGCCCGTTCACCGTGAAGGCACTTAGTCCGATGGCTCACGCCATGTGCAACTCATCCAGCGAGGCACGGATGTCGCCGACCAACTCCTCGATCGCTTCGAGGCCGGTGGCTGGACCCCCAGCCAAGAACCCGTCCGCCCCCAGGAGCACAGCCGACGGCGTTCTCCAATCAGCGATTGAGCCTTGAACATAGTTCATGGGGTCGTGCAGCGACTGCGGCTCGGTCGTCTCGACGAGCGCGCCGCGCTCGGGCGCCATCCGAACCAACAGGCGCACATCGAGCTCGGGCAGTTCCAACCGCCACTGCGGCGCAAGCTCGATCACCGGTGCACACGCGGCGCACGTCGCAGAGACGGCCAGCAGCAGTATGGGTTTCTGCGCCGCGAGGTCGCGCAGGTTCACCGTCGTGCCGTTGGCCATCGTGACCGGAACGGCAGGAGTACGCACCCGGATGTAGTCAAGCTCTTCGCCATCGGAAGCCGCCTCCACCGCAGCCGCGTCACCTACCGTTACCGCACCTGCGCTCGCCACCGGCGCGCGCCACAACACCAGCGCCACCGTGACCGCCACCACCGCAGCGCCCAACATCCAAGCCCACGCCTCGGCGTCGGCCGCGAGCACCACACCGCCGAGTAGTGGCGCCTGCCACAGGCCCATGAGCGCCACCAGTGCGACGAGCAACAGCCACACATTGCGCACGACGGTGGCGCGGGTCACCGGGGTGCTCTCGCCGAAGCATGCGCACTCCGCGTCGGGCGAGGCGCGCAGCGCCCGCGCGACGAGCCACACGTAAGCAACCATCAGCGCCACGGCCGCCAGCCCGGCAAGCACGCCGAGCACTCCTCCGAGCACAAGCAGGGCCACCCCCAGCGCGATCTCCGCCCACGGATGCAACTTCACCAGCCAGTCGCGTCGCACCGCGGCGGGTACACCCAGCCGGCGCCACCCCTCGAGATCATCGGGATGCCGCAATTTCGCGATTCCGCTCGCGATGACGACGACCGCGACGATGGCGGCCGGAAGAAGCAACAGTGGCCCGAACATATCGAAAAGGCTATCCGCCGCCACCCCCGCGCGGCTAACGCCCCCGCGCGGATCCCCGCGTCAGCAACTCTCGATAAAAATCGGCGTGAGCCTGCGTCACGGTGGCGTCGTCGGGCAGCCCCGGTGTGGCCGCGGCCGTCGAACCGAGTCGCGCCCGCAGGGCCGCGTCAGCGGCAAGCTCGGCGAGTGCAGCCGCGAGCGCGTCGCGATCGCGGGCCGCCACCACGAGCCCGTTCTGGCGGTGACGCACCCATTCGATCGGGCCGCCCTCATCGGTGACGACCGTGGCGCGCCCCGAGGCGAGGTACTGCAGCACGTTCTGGCCGAGCGCTTCGGCCCGCAGCGATGCCTGCACCGCGACATCCCACGTCGACAGCAGCGCAGTCGTGTGATCGACGTGCCCGAGAAACCGCACACGGCCAGCGAGTCCCAGTTCGGCGGCTCTGACCTTGAGTTCTGCGAGAAACTCTTCGTTCTCGAACAACGGAGCGCCCGCGAACTCGAGCACCGCATCCGAACCCCCAAGCGCATCGGCGAACGACTCGAGCAGCAGCAGCTGCCCTTTCCACGGGGCGATTCGCGCCAGCATCCCCACCCGTATCGGCCCGGGCGGGCGCTCGGTGCCGGCCGATCGCCCGAGCCCCGATGCGCTCGGAATGACGACGGCGAGTGCGTCGGCCCGCAGAAACGGGCGCACCGAATCGAGGGTGGCGCGCGAATTGGCGACGATGCCGTCGGCGCGCGGAAGGGCGAGCCGTGTCATCGCGCGGTAGCCGAAGACGCCGAGCGCTTCGGTGTCGACGATGTCACGCACGTGAACCACGAAGCGCGCGCGTGTAGCGCGAACTGCGAGCGCGCCGTACACCGCGGCGCGTGCGGTGTTCGCGTCGACGATGTCGGCGCTGCGAACGAGCGGATGCCGTGCCACCACGACGCTCTGCGCCAGCACCCGCACGGCGGCTGTCAGGGTGGTGCGCAGGCCTCCGCTACTGGCTCCAGCCTTCTGAGCGACGCCGACCGCTGCGGTCTCGACGTCTGGGTGAAGGTCGACGAAGACACCCGGGGCGCCGTCGGGCGCGAGGAGCAGCCGGGCGCGCCACTGCGGAACGCGCTGCAGCATGCGCAGCAACGCATATTCGGCCCCACCAGTCACACACGTCGACTCGAGGTGCGCGACGACCGGAGGCTCGAGGCTCGAAGCCCGATCGGACGTAGCCCCACCGCGCCTCACGGAGCAGTCGCTATCAGTCGGCGAACGCTCGCCGTGTCGGCGACGAACGCGCGGTAGGCGTCGACCTCGACCTGCGGCATCCCGAACAGCACTCCCGCCAGCGCGGTGAGTGGTTCGACGGCTTCGATCGTCATCTGCAGGTACGCGTCGGTGCCGAGTCCGTGCGGGTCGATGATGTCGTCGACTCCGGTGCCCCCTGCGGCGCGGTTGTCGGAGAAGGCGGCCACACGGGCACGCATCTGCGTCACCGCTGCGCCGGCTCGAACCGCGACCCCAGCCCCTGCATCGGGTAGCAGCAGCTCTGCGATGCGTCCCGCTTCTCGCACCGTGAACACCTTGCGCAGCGCCCGCGGGACCCGGGCGAGCACGTCGTCTCGGTGGTGGGTCGCGGCCACCAGCACCAGGTCTGCCCGCTCGATCATGTCGTCGGCGAGTTGCCGCGCCCGGTGCTCCGCGGGCTCAGCGCCGAGCGCCTGTGCGATGCGCGATGCCGTGCGCCCCATCGACCTGCCGACAGGCGCCCCGGTGCCGGCACTCTCGACGACGATGGATGCCGCCACCTCTTGCGGCAAGTACCACTCAGCCCAGGTACGCAGCAGATCGGCAGCCAGTGGCGAGCGGTGGATGTTGCCGGTGCAGACGGTGAGAACCGTGAACCGCTCGGCCATTTGTCCCCCCGAGTGGTGTCGCCCGGCACCCCGATGCCCCGGCGATTATGGTTACTGGGAAGTGTACTAGGGGGTCCCGTGCGGGTATTGCGGGTGTCGCACAGCGGCACCGTCGACGAATGGCGCGGTCGTGAGCGGGCGCTCACTGCGCTCGGCGTCGATGTGCACCTCATCGCCGCACAACGGTGGCACGCGGGCGGAGCTCCGGTGCAGCTCACCCCCCGAGAGGGCGAGCAGGTGGTCGGCGCCGGCACGCTCGGGCGGCATCCGGCCCTCTTCCTGTTCGACCCCCGCCCGCTGTGGCGCGCGCTGGGCGAGCGCTGGGACGTCATCGACGTCCACGAAGAGCCGTTCGCGCTCGCGACCGCCGAGGTGCGTCTGCTGCGCGCCCTGCGCCGCAACCGGGCGCCGTTCGTGCTCTACAGCGCGCAGAACATCGCGAAGCGCTACCCGATTCCTTTTCGCTGGCTGGAGCGCGGCGCACTCCGCGCCGCATCCGGAATCTCGGTCTGCAACGCCGAGGCGGGGCGCATCTCGGTCGCCAAGGGCTTCGCCGGAGAGCCCCGGATGATCCCGCTCGGGGTCGATCTCGCACGCTACGCGCCCAGCGCCCCAAACGACCCGCACACCCCCCAGGGACGAGCGGATGCCGTCACCGTGGGTCTGCTCGGGCGCCTCGTCGAAGAGAAGGGCGTGGGCGTGCTGTTCGAAGCGGCCCGGCTTGATGAGCGGCTGCGGGTGCGCATCGCCGGGTCGGGCCCGCTCGCAGCGGAGCTGGAGACCCGCGCACATGCGCTCGGAATCGCGGACCGGGTCGAGGTGCTCGGCGCTCTCGCCACCGACGAGGTGCCGTCGTTCTACCACGCCATCGATGTGCTGGCCGTGCCGTCGATCGCGACCGCGAGCTGGACGGAGCAGTTCGGCCGCGTCGCCATCGAAGCGATGGCCTCGGGCGTGCCGGTGGTCTCGAGCGACGCGGGAGCGCTGCCCGACGTGGTTGCCGACGCCGGTATCGTCGTGCCGGCAGGCGATGCCGCAGCGCTCGCGGAGGCGCTCATCACGGCGGCCGGCCCTGCCGCCGTGCGGCTGCGCGAAGCGGGGTTTACGCGTGCCTCGACGTGCTCGTGGGATGCCGTCGCCCAGGAATACCTCGGCCTGTACCGCTCGACGCTCCGGAGTGCACCCACCCCCTCTGCGGCGGAAGGCGTCGAGATCATCGTGGTGGCGTACGGCAGCCCCGATCTGCTGCGCCGCTGCCTCGAGCCGGTGGCGCACCTCGCGGTCACGGTGGTGGACAACTCGTCTTTGCCCGAGATCGCGGCGATGTGCGCCGAACTCGGTGTGCGCTACATCGAGTCGGGGGCGAATCTCGGGTTCGGTGCCGCCGTGAACCTGGCCCTCGCCGACCGCCTGCGCCCCGGTGCCGACGTGCTGCTGCTCAATCCCGACGCGCGCATCGATCCTGCGCGCATCGATCAGTTGCACACGGCGTTGCGTGCCGAGTCAGACGTGGCCAGCGTCGGACCCGCCCAGGTCGATGAAGCCGGGCGCACCGCGCGGGTGGAGTGGCCGTTTCCTTCGCCCGGAGGCGCGTGGCTCGAGGCGATCGGACTCAACCGCATGCGCCGGCAAACAGGCTTCGTGATCGGCTCGGTGCTGCTGCTGCGCGCCGATGCGCTCGCGCAGGTCGGCGGGTTCGACGAGAGTTTCTTCCTCTACGCAGAGGAGACCGACTGGGCGTACCGAGCCCATCGCCTCGGGTGGCGGCATCTGGCTGTTCCGTCGGTGCATGCGGTGCACCACGGCGCAGGAACGAGCACCGACGCACGGCGGCGCGAGGCGCACTTCCACGCGTCGCAAGAGCGCTATTTTCGCAAGCACTTCGGTGCTGCGGGGTGGCAGACTGCACGTGTGGCGATATGGGGAGGATCGTTCGCGCGCGGCTTGGTGCTGCGCGGCGAGCGGGGCACGGCTGCTCGACGTCGCGCCGCCCTCTACCGCGCCGGGCCGGTGCGACGCGAGGCGCTCCTGCGGACGGTTCGCTGATGCACATCGTGCAGATCGTGCCGCACATCGGATCCGGGTCGGGCGTCGCCGGCGTGGCGTTCAATCTCCAGCGCGAGCTGACGGCGATGGGCCACACGGTCGAGGCGTTCACCTATGCCACGGCCCGACAGGGAAAGCGCGAAAAACCCTTTCCGCAGACCAAGCTCTACCGCGGGTTCAGGCTATTCCGCCGCATGGTGTGGTTTACCACTTTCGGCACCGTTCGCGCACGTCGGTTCCTCGCCGCGCGCCCCGACGCGATGTCGATCTGCCACAACAACGCGATGGTCGGCGACATCTACGTCAACCACGGCGTGGTGAGCGCGGCGATGCGTGCGCGGGGCAACGGCGTGTGGCGCATGATGCGAAACCCCACGCACATCTTCACGTTCTTCCGCGACCTGATCCGCTATCGCAGCGGCATCCATCGTGCGATCGTGGCACTCTCGCCGTCAGAGGCCGACACGCTGCGGCACGTGTACGGCCGGGTGCGCCCGCCTGTCGAGGTGATTCCCAACGGGGTCGACCTCGAAAAGTTCCGCCCGCCGACATACGAAGAGCGCACGCACGCCCGCGCGCAGTTCCACCTCGACGACGAGGCGCGGGTGGCACTCTTCGTCGGGCACGAGTTCGAACGCAAAGGCCTCACGCTGGCGATCGACGCCCTGGCGCACGCGCCAACGGTGCTGCTGCTGGCGGTTGGAGGCAACGCGTCGTCGATCGACGACGCGCGGGCGCGGGCCGAGCGTCTGAGTGTGGCCGAGCGGGTGCTGTTCGTCGGCCCACGGTTCGATCTGCCGCTGTTCTTCGCAGCATCCGACATCTTCGTGCTGCCGAGCGCGTACGAAGCGAACGCACTCGTGATTCTCGAGGCCCTCGCGTCGGGCCTCCCCGTGGTGGCGACCGCTGTGGGGTACGCACCCGAAATCATCGAGAACGGGCTGAATGGGTTCATCGTCGAACGCGACCCCGCAGAGATCGGCGACGTGCTCGAAACCCTCGCCGATCACGAGCCCGAGCACTGGCGGGAGGCATGCCGCGCGGCCGCGCAACGAAGCGGATGGCGGCGAACCGCCGAGCAGTACATCGACCTGCTCGACCGGCTGCAGACGGCCGCAGCGCCGCGGCACGAGCAGGTGATCCGGTGACTGCCCTGCGCATCTTGCACGTCGTGCGCTCCGATCGCTTTGCCGGGGTCGAGCAGTTCGTGCGGCGGCTCGCCATCGCACAGGCCGCAGCCGGCCACACGGTCTGGGTCGCGGGCGGTTCGGAGGCCGACATGCGCGGCACGCTGCAGCAGAGTGGTGTGCGGTACCGCCCGGCGGCACGCGCGGGCGAGGTTGCGCACGCGGTGAGAAAGCTCGGCAGCGGAGCCGATGTGATCAATGCGCACATGACCGCCGCCGACGTCGAGGCGGTCATCGCCGCTACGGGCCTGCGCCGACGACCCGCCCTCGTGGCCACGCGGCACTTCACCCGGCAGCGGGGCTCACGCGCGCCGGGTTCGCTGTTTCGCGCCGTAGAGCGGCGATTGGATGCTGAGCTCTCGATCAGCGACGCGGTGGCCGCCGCAATCAACGTGCCCAGCACGGTGGTGTACTCCGGCGTAGAGACGCCCCCGCGCCCTCCCGCCGCCGACCGCGTGCCGATCGTGCTCATGGCGCAGCGCCTGCAGCCCGAGAAGCGCACCGATGTCGGCATCCGTGCGTTCGCCGAGTCGGGGCTTGCCGCCCACGGCTGGATGCTGCAGATCGCCGGAGACGGACCGGAGAGGCCGCAGCTCGAGGGGCTTGCCGCGCAGCTCGGGGTCGGTTCCGCGACGCAGTTCCTCGGCTTTCGCAACGATGTGTCTGAGCTCATGGCCCGCGCGGGAATGCTGCTGGCGCCGTGCCCGGTCGAGGGGTTGGGGCTCTCGGTGCTCGAGGCGATGGCACTCGCTCTGCCGGTGGTCGCCGCCGACGCGGGGGGGCACTCGTCGCTGCTTGCCGACCTCGATGAGCGGGCGCTTTTTTGGCCGGACGACGCGGGACACGCGGCCGCGCAGCTGCACGCGCTCGGGCACGACGCCGACGGCCGCGATACTCTCGGCATCGCCGAACGCGAAAGGCAGAGCGAACGCTTCTCGATCGAGACGTGGCGCGCAGGAACCGATGCCGTGTACCGACGCGCCATCGCGATCCGCGCGGGAGCGAGCGGGCAATGACCGATCTGGTCGTGGTCTCGCTCGAGCGGTGGGACGAAGTGTGGCGACGCAACCAGCACCTCGTCGCCGGCCTGCTCGAGGCCGATCCCGCACTGCGGGTGCTCTTCGTCGAGCCGCCCGACGATCCGCTGCATGGGCTTCGGTCAGGCAGTCGACCGCAGTTCGGGCACCGCGCCCGGCCGCATTCCACGATCGAGCGCCTGCACGTGTTCCGGCCGGTGAAGTGGCTGCCGCGACGCGTCGACCGCGCGGTCGACGACCGGTTCGCCCGGGGGGTGCGCCGCGCCGCGCGAAAGCTCGGCATGCTCGATCCGCTCGTGTGGATCAACGACCCCGCTGCTGCAGCGGTTGCGAGGCAGTCTGGGCGCAAGACGCTCTACGACATCACCGACGACTGGGCCGTCGCCGACAGGCCTGCTGTCGAGCGGGAACGCATCGTGGCGGGCGAGCGGGCCCTTCTGGCGACGGCGGCCGCAGTCACGGCGTGCTCGGCCGAGATCATTCGCCGCAAAGCCGCTCAGCGGGGCGACATCACGCTCATCCACAATGCCGTCTCGGTGCGGCAGTACGTGACTGCGGCGGCGCGCCCGACCGACCTTCCGAGCGGGCCCATCGCCCTCTATGTCGGCACGGTGCACCCCGATCGCGTCGATATCGGGTTGTGTATCGACACCGCGCGCGCACTCGACGGCCGGGGCACGGTGGTGCTGGTCGGACCGAATCTGCTCGACAAGCCGACCACGCGGCGCTTGATCGCGGCGGGCGTCGTGGCGCTCGGAGCGCGGCCTCGCGAGGCGATACCCGGCTATCTTCAGCACGCTGACGTGCTACTCGTGCCGCACGTCGTGACGCCGTTCACCGACAGCCTCGACCCCATCAAGCTGTACGAGTACCAGGCCGTGGGACGCCCCGTTGTGTCGACCCCGGTGGCAGGTTTTCGGGATGCTGCGGCGCCCGTGACCGTGGCCGCGCGCGTGGATTTCGCTTCCGCAGTGAACGCCGCGATTCCAGCGACCCATCGCTTTCCACAGGACGCCGACGCAGGCTCGGCCGACTGGTCACAACGCATCGCACAAATGCAGAACATCCTCACGCGCCTGGCGTGAGGACCTTCGCTAAGTACGAGGGGAGTCACCAGCGGAAGAACTTGCGCAGGTCGACCGGGCTAGGATTCCGAAGACGCCTCAGCCCTCCCTGAGCGTCGAAGGGGGAGATTTCGTGGGGCGCTCGACCAACGAACCACGGCTGGCAGATCAACTTGCATTGGTGCTGCGAATGGCCGGTGCGAGCCCGGCGCGGTGGGTCACGGGCACTGTGGCGGGATCGATCGTGCTCGCCGCCCTCGACACGATCGGCGTCGCCGCGATGGTGCCGCTCATGCAGTTGGTCACCACTGGCGACACCACCAGCGGTGCGGCTGGCCTGATCTCCAGCGCGCTCGGCATCGACGACGCCCAGCGCCTGATCCCCATCGTCGCGGGGTTCGTTGCTGGCATCTTCATCGTCAAAAGCATCGCTGCGGTCGCATTCCGCTGGTGGCTGCTGGGACGCACTACTCGCATCTCGGCGCTCTCGTCGGTGGAACTCATGCGGCGCTACGTGCTCTCGCCGTACTCTGCGCACCGCTCGCGGCGCATGAGCGAGGTCTATCGCAACATCAACGACTCCACCACTCAATCCGCGAGCGTGCTGCTAGGGGTCGTGAGCCTCTTCACCGACGCGCTCATGCTCATCGCCATCACAACTGTGCTTGCGATCACATCGCCGCTGATCACGCTGTTCACTGTCGTGCTATTCGTGGTGCTCATCTTCGGCGTGCAGCGCCTTCTCCGCGCTCGTCAGAGCCGTATTGGAGAAGAGTTGTCCGAGGCGAGCCTCGAGAGCTGGCAGTTTCTGATGCCCGCGCTGGAGGGCTTTCGGGAGGCACGTCTCAGTTCGAGCGCGAATGTTTTCGTCGACGGGTTCCTTCGTGCACGTCTCCGTCGCGCTCACGCCTCACGGCTGCTCGGAGTCATCTCCGACGCACCGCGCTATCTGCTCGAGATCGGTTTTGTATTGGCGATCCTCGGCATCTCGGCGATTCTCTTCACGACCGGAACTCCGGCCGAGGCCCTGACCGTGCTTGGAGTGTTCGCGGCAGCATCGATCCGCGCGCTTCCGACCATGAACCGCTTATCGGCGAACCTCGTCACCATACGAACGGGCCGAGCTGGCCTCAATATCCTCACGCGTGTCATGGCCGAGCTCGAGTCCGGAGGCAGCCACAATGAAACGCCGGGAGCTGACACCGACTTCAGCGGTGACATCGATCTTCGGGAGGTCACCTTTCAGTACCCCGACGCGGAACGACCGGTGCTTGACAAGCTCTCGCTAAGAATCGCTCAGAACCGAACAACGGCCTTCGTGGGTTCGAGCGGCGCAGGGAAAAGCACGCTCCTCGACGTCATCCTCGGCCTTTTGGAGCCCACCGAGGGCGCTGTGCAATGCGGAGGCAAGCCGATCCTCGACGATCGCGCGGCGTGGTATCGAGGGTTGAGTGTCGTACCCCAAGACGTCTTCCTGATGAACACTACGGTGGCAGGCAACATCGCATTCGGGGTGTCAGCGAATGCAATAGACCATGCGCTTATCGAACGAGTGGTGCTGCTCGCACAGCTCGATGAACTGATTGCCGAGCTTCCTGACGGACTCGACACCGTCGTCGGTGAGCGCGGCGTGCGCCTTTCGGGCGGGCAGCGCCAGCGCTTAGGCCTCGCGCGCGCTCTCTACCGGCAGCCAAAGATACTTGTGCTCGATGAGGCCACATCAGCGCTCGACAACGCGACAGAGCACGAGATCGCCGCGACACTTGCCGGGCTGGGTGGCACGATGACGATCCTGATCGTCGCGCATCGTCTCTCGACAATCCGCGGCGCTGATGAGCTGGTGTTCCTGAAGGACGGTCTGATCGAGACGAAGGGCACATTCGAAGAGGTGCGCCGCGACAGTGCCGAGTTTGCTCGACTCGTAAAGCTCGGCGACCTCAGCTGAAGCCCTCAATCGCAACCCATCGTGGATCTAGTTGGTGCGCGTCGGTGCGGCCAGCACCCATCCGCCCGTGAAAACGAGGCATCACCACGATGGTGTGCTCGTGGACGACGTCAGCGATGTACGCGCCCCAATAGCTGAACGTGGAGTTCGCGCCGATGATTCGAGACGCGCCTGCGACTGTCAACAGATTCTCAAGCGGATTCGCGTCGTCGTATATGACACGAGCGATCCGGTCGCGAAAGAGCCCTCCCAGCTGCTCGCGACACCACGCGGGATCATCCGATACGACACGTATCTCGGACGCCTCGCCGACGTGATCGAGTGCGGCACCGATGTAGCCGGCCTGGTCGAACTCGTATTTCGCCCGATGATCCGTGTAGTAGTCGCCACGCCGCACGTTAATCACCAGAGTGTCATCGGCAAGCGGGATCACATGCGACACGAGAGCAGCATGTATGAAATTCGCTAACTCGTTGCGCTGGAAGTCGAGTCCGAATCGTTGATAGAGGTATTCGCCGTCCCACTCGCGCCGATCGCTGAAGCGGAGGCCCCCCTTGTCCACTGTCAACGCTTTCAGAGCGGGGAAGTCGACTAGCCACGGCGTCATGGCTGGAGCTGACAGAGCGAGCGTGGGCGAGCCGGCGGCGGTGCGCGAATGCGCGCGCAACCACACATAGAGCAGGTTTCCGAGCCGCAACCCGACACGGGGGGTCATGATCGCCGTGCGATCTCCGAACCGCGCGAGATCCACTCCCGTCGACCAAGTCCTCTGAACCCCGCCCACGACTCTCCGCTTAAGCCTGCCGAGGGTTCGCCTCGCTGGGAAACCCGTCATGCCGTTACCCTTCAGTCCTACGTATGCCAGCACGAGAGCTGGTACGCGATCGCGCCGCGCGAACCAACCCGGGGGGAGAAATCCAGAAGGCAGCCCACAGATCGGCCACTCCCCGCCACACGCGGCCAGCCCGTACGTGCGTTAGGGCGCTAGACAGGCCGTTCGACGCCGTGAACTCGGCGAAGCCCGCCAGGTTGCGCCTCAGAAGGCGCTCCTCAACGGGGCAATTGTCGGCACGTGCTGCGCGCATGTTGAGCGTGATCGCATCGCGTCCCCCACGCCACTGCACGCGCCAGTCGACGAGCGTAGCGTTCGCTCCATGACGCCGGTACTCGACCATCACGGCCCCAGTGGAAACTAGTTCACCGTGACGCACCATCCGGAGTGTGAGTTCAGTGTCTTCGGCAAAATACATGCCATCGGTGAACGCCCCAAACCTCTCGATCGCCCACCTGCGGAAGGAGAGCGTCGTGATTCGTGGGAGCGCCCCACTGCCGGCCAGGTATTGCCTGCTCGTCGCAGGCGGCGAGCTCCAAGATCCGCGACGCCGCCCCTGGTCGTCAATCTCGATTCCGTCGCCGTATGCACCGAGAGCGTCGCGCGACCGGGCGAGTGTCTCCACGGCACGCGCCAGGCGATCTTCGGGCCACACGTCGTCATCGTCTAGGAACGATACGACCTCTCCCGTTCCGCTCGCGATCGCCGCGTTTCGAGCGGTAGCCGGTCCGCCGGCAGGCAGGTGCACGACGACGACATCAGCGATGCCGGCCACGGCTTGCTCGATGTCGGTACCGCGTCCGGAGCCATCATCGGCGACGATGAGACGCCAACGCGGGTAGGTCTGCGCCTGCAGTGACCGAATTGCTGCCCCCAGGTAAGGGCTCACTCGGTTGGTGCACATCACCACATCGACGAGCGGCGCCCAGCTCACGGAATCGCCTCGGCGAACTCAGGCAGTCGTGCGATCCGGAATCGGGAGAACGGATCGCCCGCGAACGGCGCAATCGCGGCAGTCCGGAGGGGGTGCTTCGCGCGCCGTCGCCACATTTCAAGATCGGCCCCCCAGTCTCGCGTCGATGCGTAGCCCGATGTGAGACTCTTCTCGGCCATCTGCTGCTCGCTGCGCACCCAGCTCATGTGGATGATCGCCTCGCTAAGTGGCACGGTGGCGTGCACGTGAACACCATGCCGTTGCGCCGGATCGGTGTTCCATGCCGAAAGATCCACGCGGTGAAGCGGCGACGAACCGGCTTGCCGGGCGACTGTGAGCGTGGTGCCTGCTGCGACCACAACCGGGCCGGGATAGCCCGACTGACTGGTCCAGAATCGCCCGCAATGTTCGAGAAACGCACCGGATTTGGTGCGGGCGTAGATCATGCGCGCCGGGTACTCTAGCGCGGACGCGGCTCGACCTCGAGCCGCGTCGAGGTGGCGGAGGATCGTCGGAAACGACGGAACGATTTCATCAGTGTCCAGCTGGACGACCCAGTCCGCGCCGTCTGAGGCGGCGTCCAAAGCTGCCTGCCGCTGCATCGTCTCGGTCGCAATCACTGAGCGGCCGGTCTGAACATGGTCGCCCGGGAGTAGTCTCACTTTGAGGTCGGGATCGGCGCGCGCAATTCGAGCCAGCGACTCATCGACTGAGAGCGGATCTCCACTCCAAGAGCGCTTGGACCGGTCAAACGACACGACGATCCGCTCGACATGGTCATAGTACGCGCCGATGCTGTGCTCGATCCATGCCGGGTCTCCCGCCAGCACGTAGGCATGCAACTTCACGGCGATTATCCCCGCCGGACGATCGTCGGTCGAGCAGCGACGGCGGCTACGCCGCCAGCAATTGTGCCGACGACGAGAATTGCCGCGCGGCGCAAACCGCCGGCCAGACCCCTCAGCTTCGCACCAATTCCTGCACGCTCGCGATCCCGAAGTGCTCGCACTCCACCTCGCACCTCGCGAAGTGTCTGCCGCCCCACAGTGAGGACATAGCGGCGCAGGTGTATGTCGCGCCAGCCCAAAGTCGTCGCTAGCAAGACGACGTGATTGCGGGCGCCATAGTAGTGATATCGCGAATCAAATCGCTTCCCTTTGGCGTAGTCACCGGCAACGTGATGAACCACCGCTTTGGGCGCATAGACCACGCGTAGCCCTGACTTGCCAATCCGCAAAGCGATGTCCGCGTCCTCGCGCAAACATGTTCCGGGATAGAGTTCTCGAATTCCGCCCAGCGCGCGAATCGCGTTCAGCCGCACCGACATGTTCGCTCCGAGCATGTGATCCACGTCAAGGTCTCGCCCGGGATCTGCGGCGAAGTTTCCGGTGAGTCGACCGTCCGGAAGCAGCAGCCCAATCTCGCCGATCCCCTCGGCCGCTTCACCTTCTCGCCCGTTGAGCGCACGACCCCCGACCGCTCCCACCGACGGGTCTGCGTAGGGCTTGAGCAACTCCTCTAGCCACTGCGGCTCGGCGTACGCATCATCGTCGATGAAGGCTACGACGTCGTCGGTCAGATCTTTGATGCCAATCGCCCGCGACGTCGACAGCGTTCCGGCGCCCCGTTCGTTTCGTCGGTAGTCGACATTTGCAAACCCTCGTACGACGTCGCGCGTATCCGTCTCGGGCGATGCGTCGACCACGATGATTCGCTGGGGTCTCAGACTTTGTGCCTGCAGGCGTGTCAGACACTCTCGCACGAACTCTGGTCGTCGGTATGTTGCGACGACCACCGACGCGATGACCGACGGCGCGGAGGATTGGTTGTTGGCACTCATCGTGTCGATCTCACCACACCTGCGGCGTTGCTGGGGACGCGAGCGTCGTCGACGAGGGAGCGAACCCCTCGGACGGCTCGGACGGCACGAACTGACGGCCCCCAGGAAGGAAGGCCACTTCCTCGTCGCCACCCGCCGTCACGCGTAGCCTTCAATGGCGATCCAGCGCGGATCAAGCTGGTAGGCATCGGTACCGACAGACGTGCGCGCATGAAACTGCGGCATGACAATCTCGGCATCGCCCTGGAGTACGCACGCGACGTACGCCCCCCAGTACGAAAACGTCGAGTTCGTGCCAATGATCTTTCGAGCGCCTGCTACGGCGAGAAAGTTCGCCTGCGGATCGGGCGGGGCGTAATCGACTTCAGCTGCGGCTGCCGTCAAGTCGCCTCCCAGTTCGGCACGGCACCATACATCGTCATCGGAGACGACCAGAATGCGGGAGGCCCCGCTGACCCTACCAAGCGCATCTCGAATGTATCCGACTTGGTCGAACCCAAATCGCGCTTCGGCTGCGGCGTCTGCGAAATAGTCACCGCGGCGCACATTGATCACGAGCGCGCCTGATCGGTCGACCGGAATGTGCGGCCCGAGCACGTCCGCCACGAACGTTGCCAGCGCCTCGCCACTGAAGTCACGGCCGAAGCGCTGATAGCGATAATTGTGATCCCACTCGCGTGCATCGTGAAACCTGATATCGTCCGACGCGATCGTCAGCGCCCGCAAGGCCGGAAACACCTCGAACCACGAAGCCATATGTGGGGCTTCTCGGACGAGCGTGGGTTGTCCTGACGCCGTGCGGGCGTGCGCTTGTAGCCACACATACAACCAGTTGCCGAATCGAAGACCGACCGGCGGCGTCATGATCACGGTGCGGTCGCCGCGGCGCAACCCGTCCGCTGCAAGACGAACGCCCTGGCGGGCTCGCCAAGCGAGGTGCTCGCGCGCTCGCCGAGACACGTTCTCAGTCATCACGCGGGGTGCCCGGAGTAAGGCCAGCAGCGGGCACGCAGACGCCGCACGCTCTCGCGACTCACCGACTGTCTCCCGACCCAAAGACTCCGCCTGGAAACCGAGCGGCGTCGGGGAAAGCACACTGCAACTTCTGCCCGGACTCCCAAAGCCCGTCCACGACCCGTTCGACGGTGGCGGGTGACGCAACACCCGCGTGCGCGATCATGTCCTCCAGCGTAGTCCCCGACGTGAACGGCACATGCCTAGTGGTGCCCGGGGTAATGACCGCCTCGTAGTCGGCGAACTTGAAATCGCCCTGCTCGTGTGGCGGGTCCAAAGACGTCCAGACGGCCGGGATGCCGAGTGCGTCGGCGGTGACTAGCCCGTGGAGGGACGTGGTCACGATTGCCTCACAGGCGCCGATCTCGGCCACCGCCCGCGGTGCCGACTGACGCACATCGATGACGCGAGCGTCCTCGCCGCTGCCGAGAGCAACGAACTCGGCATTGCTCCGATGGTGCAGTCGTGGCACTACGCCAACCCGCCAGCGCGGTCGCCCTCGGCGGACGAATCGGCGCACCAGCAGTCCCGGGTCGCCAAGCACGGTCTCTGCGTGTGCCCCGACGAGGTCTCGCGTGAGTGGTCCACGAACGCCGAGAATCGTGGCGTTCGGCAGCGGGTGGGCAGTGGGGTGAATCAGCCCGCTGCCCCAGACGACGCCGGAATAGTCATGGGGCAGCATCCCGAGAATGCTCCCGACGGCGGCGATTCTCGATTCGGCTGGGCGCCGGTGCACGGGCAGTACACCGAAACGCGGAAGCAGCCAGCGCGTCAGGTCATCGCCGAAGTTCGCCTCACCCACCCACCAGGTTGCAGGCACGATCACGCCTCCGCGCCAGAGTTGCGGGTTTGTCGCCGCCGAAGCGAGATGCGAGATGCGTCGTGCGCGGCGACGGACCGGACTCATGTACCCCATCGGTCTAGTCAACTAGACTTCCGGCGCTTCACCGCTCGCATAGTCTTACTGCGTGACGCGACGCCCGAGGCTTTCCTTTGTCACCGTCCCGCACGCAGTTCGGATGGGGGCACAAAACTACGCCGAGCAGATAGCCGTCCGCACCCCGCAGGCGCTGAAAGCAGCGAGTGCCCTCGACTGGGGGTTCCGTCGACTCGACATACGTTCTCTGCGGAGCGAGCTCGCGGGCAACCGGCGGTTGCCGATCGCGAGAGTTGCGCGCGCCCCCGAACGTGTGCGTCGCGCCATCGGTCGAGCTCTGTACGCGGGTGACCGCGTCACTCATCGAACGAGCCTCGAACTGCCTCCGGCGCCCGAGGGTGATTGCGTGACATTGCACGATGTCATCGCATGGCGTTTCGCCGACGAGTCGGCGCCTGTCGCTGCCGCTCAGTCGGAGTTGCGTCGAGCGGCAGCGGTGATCTGCGTGTCCGAGTTCACCGCCAACGAGGCCTACGACCTGCTAGGCCTAACGAATCTTCACGTCGCCCACAACGGCGTGGAATCTCGGTTCTTCCACGCGACCCCGTTCGACGCACACGCGCTGGCCCGGTACGGAATCACTCAGCCGTTCGTTCTTCACGCCGGTGGGGCTTCAGCGCGCAAGAATCTTGATGCTCTCGCCGTCGCGTGGCCTCGCGTGCGTCGCGAGCGACCCGACCTGCAGCTCGTGCTGTCGGGCCCCCCTCACCCACGGCGGGAATACCTGTTCCGCCGCCTCACGGGCACCGTTATAGTCGGGCACGTACCCAACGACGATGTGCCCGGCCTTGTCGCCGCTGCAAACGCCGTCGTCGTGCCGTCTCTGTACGAAGGCTTCGGCCTTCCCGTACTCGAAGCCATGGCTGCTGGCGTTCCCGTCGTCGCAGCAGCAACCAGCAGTATTCCCGAGGTGGCTGGAGACGCCGCCATCCTGGTTGAACCCACCGGCGCCGGAATCGCCCAAGGCCTGTTGGATGCAGTCTCATCAGACGATGCGGTCGCGGACTTGGTTCGCGCCGGCAAGACACGCGCCTCCGAGTTCACCTGGGAGCGCTCCGCTCTGGAACATGCCCGGGTCTGGGCATCCATCGGATCGTGACAGCACCGATGCTCGCTTTCATCACGTCACTCCGGCATCCTCACAACAGCGCAAACTGCGCGCTTCAGCGCCAGGACTCTGCCGAGCTCTCGGTATGGGTCGTGGGCAACGAACGACCGCAGCAGGTGACCGGGAGGAGTGAACAGCGGTCCGTGCTGCCCAGCGGCCGCGCGTTTATCGAACGGCTCCCCTCCGACGGTGCTGAATCTGCACCGCATCCCCGCTACTAGCGCCGTCAGGTCGTAGCCGCGAGGAAGGGATACCGTTTCGAGCCGACCAAGATCCCGGGGAGCCGGGCGAGGCCGCCCTGCAAGTCGATCGTTAGACGTGAGACAACGTCGGGGTCAGGTGTGCGCGCCCAGCGCGTCAGGCCTGCCAATGTTCCCCCAACGTGGAGCGCAGCGCGCCTCGAAACCCCGGGCGTCACCGCGGACTCATAGTCGCGAAACTTGAAGTCGCCCCCCTCGAGCGGTGGATCGAGCGTGGTCCAGACCGCGGGAACGCCATACGAGTCGGCGGTGACGAGGCCGTGCAGCGATGTCGTCACAATCATTTCGCACGCGGCGATCTCGCGCACCACCTGCGCCGCGGAGCGATGCACGTCGATCACGTGAACGCCAGCGCCCGCCTCGCTGATCGCGGTACGCAAACCCACGTGCGACACGTGGTGCCCGTGCGGCACGACCCCGACACGCCAGCGAGTCTTTGGCCGCGGAATGTGGAGCGCGACAAGTAAGCCCGGATCCCCCAACGGCGTTGACGCCGGAGCGCCGATCAGGTCTCGCGTCAGCGCGCCCCGCACCGCCAACACGTGTGCTCGGGGAAGTGGTCGCGCGACCTCACGGATGAGTCCGCTGCCCCAGATCGCACCTTCAAAGTCTTCAGGCACGAACTCAAGGATGCTGCCTACACCGATGAGCTGCGCATCGCGCGCACGGCGATAGACCGGGACGAACCCATACCGCGGAAGCAACCACGGCGTTAGGTCGTCGCCGAAGTTCGGATGACCGTCCCACCAATGCGCCGGGATGACCAGACCCTGCCTGAAAACCCCGGGCACGGCCGCGGCCTGTGCGTATCGACGCGCCTGGCGCAACCTCCGCCGGATCGGGTGGTGGTACTTCATCACGCCTCAGTCTCCTCGGCCCGCGCGTACAGACCGAGATAGCCCTCTGCAGCCGCGCCCCACGTAAACGCCTCGACCCGCCTGGCTCCCGCCGCGGCGATCGATTCGCGCAGCACAGGGTCGGCCGCGACCGCGTCGAGCGCGCGGGCGAACGTTGCCGACTCTTCTGGATCAACGACCACAGCATCAATACGGTCCCGCACAGGGGCGCCGACGCGGCGAGTCACGATCAATGGGGCCGACGCACGCCACGCCTCAAGCACAACGATCCCGAACGACTCGACACGGCTCGGCACGACGACAGCGAGCGCTGAGGCCATCGCTGCGGCGACCTGCGGCGACTGCAGCATCCCCACGAAACTGACCCGATGTGAGATGCCGAGTTGTTCAGACTGTTTCGTGAGCGAGCCGCGTTCCGGCCCGTCGCCGATGACGACGAGGCGCGTATCAATCGCGGTCTCAGTGCGCGCCAATGCCTCAAGCAGCAGATCGAAGCCCTTCGTACGGCCAAGTCGACCCACGGTCACAAACGTGCGGCCATCGATCCCCGGCAGTGGCGCCGCCGGAACGATTGTCAGGTCTACGCCGTTCGCTACGACGTCACCATCGCTCAACTCGAAGCGGGTGCGCAGGTCGTCGATCACCATTGCGGAGCAGCCGGTGACGATGCTCGCCCGCGATAGCGCCGACCGCAGCCCCCGTCGGAGGAGTGCCGACTTGTCGAAGACGCTCGCGTCATCGGCGAACGTCTCCCCATGCGACGTCACCGCGAGCGGCACGCCCGTGCGTCGGTGCAGCGCCAACGCATACAACCCGTTCGGCCCGAAGCACTGCACATGAAGGAGGTCTGGCCGAAACTCGCGCATCGCGCGCCTCCACCTGCTCCAGGCCGGTGGAAAGCGCCACACGAACCGCGTCATTGCGCCCACAGACCGTGCGGGGAGCGGTGCCGGAAGGTAGCGCACCGTGATGCCGCCGACCTCACGAATGCCCAGGTGCTCTCCGCGGTCAACCGTCCACACCTCGACGGCGATGCCGCGCGCGGCGAACTCTCGCGCCACTTGACGCACATGCTCTTCGACACCACCGACGTGCGGATGAAACGACGACGCGACGAGAGCGACGCGGTTCACGGCTCGACGACCACTCTGCGACAAACGACGACGCTCAGCTGCGGTTGCTGCGCTCACGACGAGGCGCGCGCGCCTTCGCGGCGGCGGCGGGGCTTTCGTTTGTCTTGGGCGCATGGTCGACGGGGCTGTCGTCGCTACGGTAGTCGTACGTGTACTGCGTGGCATCGAGACCGCGTAGCGGCACCTTGTTCAGCACGATCCCGAGCGCCCGACCACTCGCTTTAGCGAGCGTCGCCAGAGACTTCTCGACAAGGTCGATCGTGGTGCTGCCGTGACTCACAACGAGAAGTGCGCCGTCTGCCTGGTGAGTGAGCACAGCGCCATCGGTGACCGGGAGAAGCGGCGGGGCATCGATGATGATCGTTGCGTACCCCGAGAGATCGGCGAGAATCGAGCGCATTCGTTCCGACCCCAGCACTTCGCTCGGATTCGGCGGCACGCTCCCCGCAGTCAACACGAAGAAGTTGTCCACACCCGCGGCGCGCTGCAGGACGTCGCCGAGTTCGGCTCGCCCAGCCAGAACGTCGGTGAGCCCGGCGCCACTCGGCAACCCCATCGTCTTTCCGACCATCGAGCGACGCAGATCGCCATCGATCAAGACCACGGGTTGCCCACCAGCGGCGACGGTTGTCGCCAGATTGCACGCCACGGTCGACTTTCCGTCGCCGGGCAATGGACTCGTCACCACGATCACCCGGGGGGGATTGTCGACGTCCATGAACTGAAGGTTGGTGCGCAACGCGCGCATACCTTCTGAGATCGCGAACGACCCGTCACTCGTGCCCTTGCCTTCCGACGGGATCAGTCGACGCCCTTGAGCAACGCTGACCGCGGCAGGGATAGACCCGACCACGGCGACACCCGTCTTGGACTCGATGTCTTCCGCCGAACGTACGCGACGATCCGAAGCACTCCTGATGAGGGCGAACGCGACACCGAAACCGAGGCCAAACAGCCCGCCGACGATGAGCGCCGACTGAACGTCGGGGAACACGGGTGACGAGGGCAAGGATGCCGAGCCCCCCAGCGTAACCGTGACTTCAGACGAACCTGGCGTTCCATCGCCTTCCAGTTCATCGATCTGCGCCGCCATCGCACGCACCCATGCCTCAGCCAGGTCTCGAGCCTCGGTCGGCGACCCTGCCTGTGCGGTCACACGGAGAATGACTGTCTGAGGTGTGTTCGTCACGGTGACTCGGGGCGCAAGAGCCTCCGGCGTAGTGGACAGGCCAAGGTCCTCGATCGCGAACTCGGCCACGCCGCGCCACGTGCCGATGTCGATGTACGACGCCACTTTCGACCGCGCGACCTGGTCGCCCGTGATCGAAACAGCAGCATCTGTCGTATTTCGTGACTGCACGAACCCACTGGCGGACGCCTCATACACAGGTGTCTGAAGCGCTGACCACCCATAGCCCGCACCGATTCCGAGCACCGTCATCAAGACGATCGCAAACCAGTGACGACGTAGCCCGCGGACGTAATCTCGCAGATCCATGGGCCCCCCGACGCCTTATAACGCTCGTGCGGTGACGCCTAGGCTGCGTCTCGAACACTCACCATGCTATGCCACGACGCGCCCGACCCCGGCTTCCTGGGGACGCAGTGACGAGTCTCGCGCCACCGCCCGCACTCCGGGCTCGCCGCGCTGCGATTCGGCGTGCGCCATCGCACCCAAGCAAAGTCCGGCGATCACGAACGGCACCGACACCTGCGCCGCCACCCAGAAGAGGTCGAACTGAGCCTGCGCGATGCGGCTGAAGACCACGGCGAACGCCAGGGTGCCAAATCGCGGATCGATGCGCCAGAGCACGACGAGAATACCGATCCACATCACAATGAAGGCGGCGAGGCCGAGCACCCCCGTCGAGGCGAGCACCTCCAACTCGGCTTGTGGGGGCTGGAAGTTGGAGTATGGGTGATCGGTCCAATAGCGCAATCCATGGCCAAACCATGGCGAGTGCTTCCATAGCGCGTAGACCTCACGCAGCCAGTCGAGGCGTTGAAAGAACGAGTTGTGCTGGTTTTGCGAATCAATCTGTTCGATGACAGTGCTCGCGACGAGAATCAGCGCCGGGATAGCCATCAGAATGATGAAGATCGATCTGCGCCGCATCTCGCCTCGCACCGCGATGACGAGGGCTGCCACCACGAGTCCGATGAGCGCCTGTCTTGATTGGGTGAGCAGAACACCAACCACCAGCAACCAGAACGACAGCCAGCGCCATCCCTTAGCCCATCCGAGCCAGCCGGGATTGACGTACGCCGTGATCGCCATGAATCCCATGAGGGTGCCGGCGGCATTCTTGTGCATCGGGAGCGGCCACCGCGGGTACACCCCGGTGAAGTCGCCCTGAGCGAAGTTGAGAATCGCAGTGACGATCGTGCCGAGCGCGATGATGCAGGCCGCACCCAACATCAATGAAAGTGCCGTGCGCGCGCGCCCAGACGCGCCGATCGCCCATCCCACGATCAGCGCGCCCGAAATCAGCAGCCACGCATGGAACCATTCGACGGTATTGGCGACGTACGGATTCACGATCACCGTGAATAACGTCACGAACTGGTATGCGAGGTTGAACCACAGCAACTGCCGCATCGGCCCGCTGTAGGGCCGTTGCCCGAGTAGCACCGCCACTCCGAATGCGGCGGCGAGCGCGGCATCTGACACCGAGAGGTCAGTCGGACCCAGACCGACACGCTGAACGACGAACAACGCCGGCATGGCTAGGAGCGGTATCGCCAATGCGTGACTACCCGTGGCAGCGGCTCCAATGACGAGCACAGCCAGCACCGATGCGGTTACGATTCCGCTTCTCTGCCCCGCTTCGAGAAGGAAGTATGTCGCGATAATCGCGCCTGCTGCGAACAGCACCCATCGCCACGCGCCCGCCCACCACTCTGCAAGCCGGCTCGTCGAAGGCACCCTGCGCGACATTAGCGGCGCCATTGACCCTCCCCGGCTGATTTGCTCAAGTATCGCAAATCGCTCGGCTCAGAGGTCCCCGGGCACGAGGATTCCGGCCGCCACCAACTGGGAGACGAATTCCGCGACCACTGCGCGAGCCTCGTCGGGCACTGCGCCGTCCATCAGTTCGGCGACCCGATCGGGGACCGATTCGCGGGCTCCTTCGAGCGCGGCATCCCAGATGAGCCGCGCCACACCGTCCAACACGGTGATCGGCCCATCGGGAAGGAATGCAATGTAGACGGTGTCCGCCGACTCCACGAGCCCCAGTGATGGTGCTGGCCGCAGCACGGTCATGATCGAGACCGATCGCGCGCCGCGTGCCACAATTCCGCGATTGCTCGCTCCGGCCTCGCGAAGAACTCTCGCACGACCTCGCGCCTGGTCGGAGGCCGGCCGAGCACGTGTCCGAGGCGGTCAGAGTTCACTAGGGTTGCTCGCGCAGCAGTGCGGAGCGAACCCATCAGGGTCGGCTGCGCCCGAACCCGCCCCCACCACTCCGCGGCTCGTGAACCGCCTTCGGTGACTGTCTTCCACAGGAGATAGTCACGTTCATGTTGGTGGTCATCGAGTCGTCCCGTGGCCGCCGCGAACGCCACCGGGCAGTCGAGATCGACCACGAGTGCGGCGATGGCCCCTCGATGGTCGAGTGATGCATCATTCCAGGCGGCGGCGAGGTCACGCGCTCCGCGCGCAGGCGACCGAGCCGAGTTGAGAATGAGGATCAGCGCTTGGGCCGTCACGTGGGGAACTGCACACGGCACCCCACCGAACTCGACCACACCGCCACCGGCAGACATCACCGTGAATGCGCGGTCTGCGTCGCAGCGGATGCCCGGAAACGATCGGTGAAGATCGAGGTAGCCCCAGATGTCATGAATGTAGGTCTGTGCATGGCCGAAGGGAGACCCGCTATGGAACGTGCTGTAAAGCTGCCAACCGTGCGCACGCAAGACTGCATCCAGCGCTGCAACATGCGCAGGCCTCGTGAGAACGTCGATGTCGCTTCCGGGGTCGGCTGCTGGCCGCAACGACAGGTCGACCGCGTCACCCTTAATGTGCAGGAGGTCGGCCCCCGCGCTGTCGGCAAGCGTCTGCACGGCGGCTCGGCCCAGTCGCAGGCGCACCGCACGGGGAATCTTCACCACGTCGACTTCACCCATGGTCAACTACTGCAGTGCGCTCGTCAGACGAGCCAGGTTGTCGAGCACGGTCGAGCGCAGGGGCTGCTTCTCCCACTCGGCCAGCGTCAACTCGCGGCTGAGATCGCGGTAGCCCTGCTCGACCTCGCGCATGTCTCGGACGAACTCCTCGCCCCGGACGAGCATGGAGACTTCCATATTGAGACCGAACGAGCGCATGTCCATGTTGCTCGACCCGATGATTGCGGTCTCATCGTCGATCGTCATCGACTTCGAGTGCAAGATGTATGGCCGTTGGTACATCCAAATCTGTACGCCGGCACGCAGCAGCGCCTCGTAGTACGACCGCTGCGCGTGATAGACGAGCGCCTGGTCGCCCTCTTCCGAGACGAACAGTTGCACCTCGATCCCCCGCTGGCACGCGGTCGTGATCGCGAGGAGCAGTGCTTCGTCGGGCACGAAGTACGGGCTCACGACGATGATCTTGCGCTGAGCTGCGTAAAGCAGTCCCGCGAAGAGCTTGAGGTTGTTCTGAAACTCGAATCCCGGACCGGACGGGATGATCTGGCAGTCGAGGTCACCCGGGCCGGACCTGACCGAGAACAGGTCGATCTCGTCGCTGAGCACCTCGTCGGTTTCGCTGTACCAGTCGCTCAAGAAAACCGCATTGACGGATGCTACGACCGGGCCCTCGACGCGCACCATGAGGTCGACCCAGTGCAGGCCGCGCTTGATGTTCTTCTTCAAGTTGTACGTGGAATCGGTCACGTTCTGCGAGCCCATGAACGCGACGGTGCCGTCAATCACGAGCAGCTTGCGGTGGTTGCGAAGGTCGGGACGCTGGTACTTGCCCTTGAACGGCTGCACCGGCAACATCAGGTGCCACTCCGCGCCCATGGCGGTCAGCCGCTTGAGCGTTTGCTTGTAGTAGGGCTTTCCGCGGTTGGCCCAGTGGTCCAGCAACACCCGCACCGTCACGCCGCGAGCCGCGACCTCCTCGAGCGCCGCGAAAAAGTTGTCGGTCGCGGCATCCGTCTGCAAAATGTAGAACTCGACGTGAACGTAACGCTCCGCCGTACGGATGCCCTCCGCCATCGCATCGAGGGACTGCTGGTAGTCCGAAATGAGCCGCGCACCGTTGTCGCCAGCGAGGGGCATCGCGCCGAGGTTGCGGTTGAGGGTCACGAGCGAGGTGAACCAGGCGGGCGCATGCGGCCGGAGCGTACCGAAGTCGAGGTGCTCGCTCGTCTCGCGGATGTACCCGTTGATCTGCTCTTGCTTCTTGCGTCGCTTGCGTGGGAGTCGCGGATTACCGATCAGGAGGAAGAGGAAGACACCGATCAGCGGAATGAAGTAAATGGCCAAGAGCCAGGCCATCGCCGCGGTGGGACGGCGATTGCGAGGGACGATGATGACGGCTGCGATACGGATCGTGAGGTCGGTGATGAACACCAGAACGAGCCACCAGGTGGCGTCGAAGGTGATGTTGATCACTGCTCGGCCGTGTCAGCGCGCGGCGGGAGCCCGAGCTTCGCGCGCTCTTCGACCTCGATCCGCGCGTACTCGCGACGCTCGTTGCGGTCGGCGCGGATGACACTGCGCAGGATGTAGAAGAACAGCGCGCTGACGACGACGGTCGGCAGAAGCGACCACAGCACCGCACCCCAGTAGCTCTCCATCCCTAAATCATACGTTCAGCCAGGGTCCTCTCCCCAGGCACGGGATTCTTCCGAAATTGCCATCCCCGCGTGATCCCGCGATTTCGTGGGTGCGCGCGACGGCACGCTCTCTTCATGACCACCACAGTGAAAGCCGCATCGGCGGCTGAGTTCCTCTCCCTCGTCCCCCTCATGCTGGGCTTTCGACCCAGTGACAGCCTCGTGCTGATCCCCTTCGACGGGTCGCGCAGTCTCGGCGCGATGCGCGTCGACCTCCCGCGCCCTGACACGGACGAGTCCGATGCGCTCGAGAGCGCAGCATCCACTCTCCTGGGCATGATGTGCCGAGTCCCGCATGCCGACGCGTTCGCGATGGTCGTCTACACCGACGTTCGTTTCGCCGACGAGGGCGACGCCCCGCACCGGCGGCTCATCCAGGCGATGCAACGGCATGCGGATGCCTGTGGCGTCCGTGTGAACGATGCGCTGTGCGTTGCACCCGACGCGTGGGGTTCGTACCTCGACCCGCTCTCCCCCGATGCCGGGCACCCCCTCTCCGAGATCGGGTGGGAATCGAGCGACCTCGATCTTCCCGAACCGGACGCCGACCAACGCGTGGGCGCCGAGCTTCCTGAGGTCAGCGCGACTCAGCGCGAGTCTGCAGAGCGAGCGTTCCGCGCCTTCGCGAGCGCGGTAGAGATCGTTTGCGGTCCGGATGCTGCCACCACCGCATCCTCCGCCACCAACTCCGCAGCAACGCCCGACAACGACGACCACCGTATTGACCCGCAAGCGCTCTCTGTCGTCTGTGAGCTCGATGATCTGCCCGAACTGTTCGAAGGCGCGCTGAGTTGGAACCCGGTGTCGCTCGCGCCCTACGAGGCCGCCCTCCTCGGGTGGTGCCTGGCTCGCCCCGCGCTGCGCGACATCGCACTGGTGCAGTGGAGTGACGGTCTCGAAGTGGGCGACGACGCGCTCGATGCTCAGCTGCGGTGGGAGGCGGGCGAGGAGTACCCGACGCACCTCGCAATGCGGATGTGGGGAGAGGGAGAACCACCTGATGCCGACCGGCTCGTGCTCGCGCTCGACCTCGTGCGCCACGTCGCTGCGATCGCGCCCCGCGACCTCCGCCCTGGCGCCCTCGCCGCCGCAGCGTGGCTCTCGTGGGCACTGGGCCGCTCGACCCATGCTGAGCGCTACGCGCACCAAGCGTGCGAAATCAACCCTGAGCACGGACTGTCGGAGATCGTGCTTTCGTTCGTCAGCGCCGGGCACCTCCCCGACTGGGCGTTCCGCCCGCGTCCTGCGCGCAGGATCGCTAATTGACCAGCGGCAAGGGGGAGATCACTTGACCAGCGGGACCAGGGAGATCACTTAACGAGCGGGAAAAGGATAGTCTCGCGGATGCCGAGGCCGGTGATCGCCATCAGCAGGCGATCGATTCCCATGCCCATACCCCCTGAAGGCGGCATGCCGTGCTCGAGCGCGCGCAAGAACTCCTCGTCGATCGGCATGGCCTCGAGGTCGCCCCGAGCGGCGAGCTTCGCCTGCTCGGTGAAACGCTCACGCTGCACGACCGGGTCGACGAGCTCCGAGTACCCGGTCGCCAGCTCGAAGCCGCGGACGTAGAGGTCCCACTTCTCGACCACCCCGGCGATCGAGCGATGCTCGCGCACGAGCGGGCTCGTATCGAGCGGAAAGTCCATCACGAACGTCGGGCGGGTGAGCCCGGGCTTGACGAAGTGCTCCCAGAGCTCTTCGACGAGCTTGCCCGGCGTGGCGTGCGGGGGCAGGTCGACCCCGACCTCGCGGGCAAAGGCGACCAACTCCTCGAGCGAGGTGGCGGGTGTGATCGAGCGTCCGGATGCCTCGTTCAACGAGTCGTACATCGAGATACGGTCCCACTGGCCACCGAGATCGTATTCGGTCCCGTCCGCCCAGGTCACCGTGGTCGAGCCCGACACCGCGATCGCCGCGTTCTGGATCAGCTCTTGGGTGAGGTCGGCGATGCCGTTGTAATCGCTGTACGCCTGATAGGCCTCGAGCATGGCGAACTCAGGGCTGTGGGTCGAGTCCGCGCCCTCGTTGCGGAAGTTGCGGTTGATCTCGAACACCCGGTCGATCCCACCGACGACGGCCCGCTTGAGGTACAGCTCGGGCGCGATGCGCAGGAAGAGCTCGGCATCGAACGCATTCGAGTGGGTGACGAATGGGCGGGCGGATGCTCCACCGTGCTGCACCTGCAGCATCGGCGTCTCGACCTCGACGAAGTCGTGGGAGGTGAACGTCTCGCGCAGGCTCGCGTTCACCTTCGCCCGCGCGAGAACTGTCTCACGCGCCCGATCGCGGACGATCAGATCGAGGAACCGGCTGCGGACGCGGCTCTCTTCGCTCAGCTCGCCGTACATGTTCGGGAGCGGGAGGATGGCCTTGGCCGCGATCTGCCACTCGGTCACCATGATCGACAGCTCACCGCGACGGCTTGAGATGACCTCACCGCTGACGAAGACGTGATCTCCGAGGTCGACGAGGTCCTTCCAGGCCTGCAGAGACTCTTCGCCCACCGAAGCGAGCGACACCATGGCCTGGATGCGGCTGCCATCGCCGGACTGCAGCGAAGCGAAGCAGAGCTTGCCCGTGTTGCGGCTGAACACGATGCGACCGGCGACGCCCGCGGTTACACCGGTCTCGGCGCCGGCTTCGAGCTCGCCGTACTCGGCGCGAAGCGCCGGGATCGTCGTCGTGATCGGCAGGGTGACGGGGTACGCACCACCCGAAGCATCCGCCCGCTCATCGATCAGTCGCTCGCGCTTGGCGAGTCGAACGGCCTTCTGCTCGAAGATGTCTTCTTCAGTGGGCTCGGTCGTCTCGGGCGCGCCGGCGGGCGCGGTCGTATCGGTCATGCGTGGGGCTCCTCGGAAGTCGGCACCAGTCTATCGGCGGGCGCCTGGACGCTTTCGGGATGGCTCAGTCGTCGAACTCGTCGTCGAGGTCGGGCACCTCGGGTAGCTCGGGCTCGTCGCGCGCGCCGGCCGCGGTCAAGGCGTCCTCGATCGTCGAGTGCACGAGCGCGGAAAGGTACGAGCCTGGAGCGGAGACACCCGCTTCGCGGAGGAGGGATGCTGCCTGCTCGACGATCGACTGCGAGAACGTGGTCGCCGTCGCGATCGCCTCGGCGTACGTCGCGCGGTCGGCTTCAGCGACGACGAGAGGCTCGCAGCCCATCTCGACCGCGAGAGCCTGGGCGATGGGGAGCACCGGTGCCGAGGCGGTAACCGCGGCGAAGGCATCCTGCAGTCGGCGCACATCGATGGACGACCCCGAGAAGGTGATCGCAGGATGGACGGCGAGCCCGATCGCACCCTGCGCCACAGCGGGCAGCAGGACATCAGTGCCGTAGGCCGGGTCGGTGTGGAGGACCAGCTGCCCCGGTTGCCAGGCACCGGTCTCGGCGAGGCCCGACACGAGCGGTGCGAGCTCGCCGTGCGGTACAGCGATGATGACCAGCTCGCTGCGGCGCACGACCTCGACGGCGTCGAGGATCGGCACCCCGGGAAGCATCGACTCGATCCGCTCGTCGTCGGACCCGTGTGTGATGGCGACGAGGGCGTGACCCGCCCCCGCAAGTGCGGCGCCGATGACCGGGCCGACTTTGCCAGCTCCGATGACTCCGACGCCGAGGCGTCCGTCGCGGTTCACGAGCGAGCCTCGGGCGATGCGTCGACCGGCGGCGCGTAGGTCCGCCACGGCTCGTCAACGACGGGCGGCGTTTCGTCCCCTTCCCCCGCCCAGCGGTGCGTACGGTCACCCGCGGTGGCCGAGATGACTCCGGCTTCGGTCTTCTCGAAAACGTCGAGCGCCGCCGCACGATCGACGATTCCGAGTTGCCCGCTCACCCGGCCCGCGATCGTATGCGCGTGCAGGTTGGCGACACCGAGCGCCCGGTCAATCGGCCCCTGAGTCAGGCCCACACTCTGAAGGCGGGCAAGCGGGAAGATGGCGAGGGTGCGCCAGATGAGCCCCTTGCGAAGCAGGAGCGCTTCGGGCGAAAGAAGGTATCCGTTGCGGCGCCAGGACAGCAGCCGGAACAGCCGTGCGCGGCGCGGAGTGTTGACGAACGGGTCATCCTCCGTCGGCCCCAACAGGCCATGCGAGAAGACCAGCGGCCATTCGTGCTCGGGAAGATCGGGGAGGAGGAGCCGCAGCACGCGCTCAACATCGGCGCGGGTTCCCACCGGGAGAACGCTGGCGAATTGGTCGGTCGAGGTATCGGTGGGCCCGCGGCCGGAGAGCCGGTTCACGTTGATCGCCCACCACCCGGCCTTACGCCACAGGATGGACTGCGACACCTCCACGGCGTGCAACCGGCCAGGCGGAAGGGTCTCGGTGATCGTCGTGAAGAGTCCGAAGGTAATGCGCACGCCGCTCGGCGTCGGTGCGATCGAGTAGCGCAAGGCGCGGGTGATGCCCCGCACCCAATACGCCCCGAAACCGATCACCGCGGGGATCATGCCGAACAGCAACCAGGGCGTGCCGACGATCGATCCGACGATGATCGCGGCGATCGCGAGCAACAGGCCGATGGTCGAACCGCTCAGCAGATGCGAGCCGATGAGCCTGCCGACCGGGATGTGCACGACCGACTCGGGCTCGCTGATCGGTTCTTCGACACCGTCGATGATCTCGGTGAGCCCACCGGTCACGATGGCTGCGGCGCCCGACAGCCGCGAACCGGGGGTGGTGGCAGCATCCGCCCGCGCATCCCCCAGCCGCGCACCCGACGCAAGGCGCAGGATGTCTGCCCGCACCTCTTCGGCATTGGGAGTCGAGAGGTACTCGAGTTTGACGTTGGAGTCCAGGCCCGCCCCGACGACCTCGAGCTTGGCCATGCCGAGCAGGCGCGCGATCATCGGCCGGGTGATGTTCACACCCTGAACGCGGTCGAGCGGCGCGCGCCGGTGCGTGCGGAACAGCACTCCCGAGCGCACTTCGACATCGTCACCCGTGATGCGGAAAGTGTGGAAGCGCCACGAGACGTAGAAGAGCGCGACGATCAGCGCGACGAGCACCAGCACGCCGACCAGCGCGATGACAATGAGATCGTTGACGATCACGAATTCGATCGGGTCGCTCGGATACTCCCCGTTGTAGTCCTCGTCCAGCATCCCCGGCACGAAGCCTTCGATGATGCGGTCGCGCAGGTTCGCGATGACGATGCCAGCGACGATGACCAGCACGAGCCCTCCGCGCAGCAGCGGAGTGAGCGGGTGCAGGCGATGCCACTCTCCGTCACTCAGCGGCGAGCGCGTCAGCGCGCGCGGAGGCGCGGTGTTCGGAGTCGGCGACGGCGACGGCGACGGCGTTGCAACGGGAGATTCGTCGAACGGCGGGATGCTGCTCACAGGCCGGTCCGTCGGGTCTCTGCGACATCGATCAACGTGTCACGCAGGCTTTCCGCAGCCTGCTGGGTCAAGCCGGGAATAACGACTCCCGTGGATGCGGCCGCCGTGACGAGCTTGAGTTGCGCGATGCTGAAACCACGGTCCAGCGGGCCGTGGGTGATGTCTACGAGCTGCATGCGACCGTAGGGCACCGCGACGACGCGCTGCCAGAGGATCCCCCGGCGAAAGACGAGGTCGTCCTTGCGCAGTTGATAGCCGTAGGAGCGTGCTTGTCGCGGGGTGATGACGATGGTCCAGATGAGTATGGCGCTGATAATCCCGCCGGGGATCCACGCCCACGTCTGCCCGAACGCGAGCGTGAGCACAAGCATCGCGGTCACCACGATGGCCAAGACGAGCCCCGAGCTGATGAGCTGCACCCACACATACTGCCGAGCGAGTTGGTGCCAGGTGCCGTCGCCCAGCGGAAGTCGGCTCGCACCTCGCGGCTCTTTCACCCGGGCGAAGGTGCCCTCGTCCAGAACGCTGGGCTCGCTCGCCTCAGCGACGGTCCCCTCAGTGGTGGTGGGGGGAATCGAGCTCGGGTTCGTCGGTTCCGAGTTGAGGGTCATCGTCATCCTTCCGGATTGTGCAGAGGTGCTCGGCAACGAGGCCGGCCACCACAAGAAGCGCACCGCATACGGCTGTCGCGATGATGGGCCCTAGCGAGCCTACCGACGGCGGAACCGGCCGTGAGAGCAGGAAGACCGCCAACCCGACGCCAAAACCTCCGAAGAGTGCGCCGATGATGCTCGAGGCCTTCGCGAGAACCGCGACCCGCAGTGCCCAGAACGGGTTGATCGGTGCGCGAGCAGTGCCGTGCGTAGCCCGGCGGATCGGGATCGCCAGGGCGACGACAATCACGCCCAGCGCCGCAGCGAAGAACGGCAGCGTCAGCGTGGGCGTGAAGGTTGGTAGACGAGCGCTCGTAAGCAGTTGATCGAGCAGAAATCCCGCCGCGACACCGATGACAGCGGCCGTGATCAGGATGCTGGGTCTCGTGCGTTTCACGAAGACTCTCGCAGTCGCGCGAGCAACTCGTCGACGCGCCCGACCCCCGGCACTTCGGCGTCGGGGTCGACTTCGAGCCACGGCACGAGGACGAAATCACGCTTGTGGGCTCGCGGGTGCGGAATCTCAAGCGAGGGGTCACTGCTGTGCACATCGCCGTAGGCGATGAGGTCGAGATCCAGGGTGCGGTCATCCCACCGCTCACGCCGTTGCCGGCCGTGGCGCTCCTCGATTGCGTGCAGATAACGCAGCAAGACCGACGGCGCGAGACGCGTGGTGACGATCGCCACGGCGTTCAGGTACGTCGGTGCCGAGGCATCCGGTCCATCGGGCTTGACCGCGATCGACTCGACGGCATTCGACGAACGCACGTCGTCGACCAGCGGCAGTCGGCGGAGCTCTTCGACCGCAGCGACGAGCGTGTCGGCGCGATTGCCGAGATTCGCCCCGATCGCGATGACGGCCTCGGTGGCCGGGTGATCGCGACGCTCGGCACCGTCGTGCAGACCCTCGGCGAGCCGGCGGTTCATGCGCCGAACCCCGCCGTGCGGACCTCGGCGGCCATGCGGCGAATCGTGACGCAGACGTCTTCGAAGGGCACCGTGATCGGCGCTTCGGGCTTGTGCACGGTGACGGCGATCATCTGCACGTGGGCGCGGGCGAGCAGGTCATCCGCGATCCGCGCCGCGAGCGTCTCGATGAGGTTGACGGGCTCACCGCTGATGAGCTCGACGATTCGCTCGGCGACCTCGCCGTAGTGCACCGTGTCGACGACGTCATCGGTTTCGGCGGCACGCGCTGTGCGTACGTAGAGCGTGACGTCGACGGTGAAGTACTGGCCGTCGCGCTTCTCGTCATCGTAGACGCCGTGGCGACCGAACCCGCGCACTCCCTTGAGCGTGATCTCGTCCATCATGTCCATCGACTCTCTCCCTTCCAGTGGCCCGCGATGGTGAGCGCATCACGGGTATCGGCAACGTCATGCACGCGCACGCCCCAGGCGCCGGCGCGCGCGGCGAGAACGCTGGTCACAGCCGTGGCCAGATCGCGGCGATGCTCGTCGATGTCGACATCCCCATCGGGCGCGAGCGCCTCGGCGAGAAACCGCTTGCGGCTCGTGCCGGCCAGCACGCGCGGACCCATCCCGGTCAGGCGATCAAGCCCGCGGAGGACGGCCCAGTTCTGAGCCGCCGTCTTTGCGAACCCGACACCGGGATCGATGATCATTCGCGCGGGAGGGATGCCGGCGGCCGCTGCCGCACGGATGCGCTGTTGCATCTCAGACATCACCTCGGTCACCACATCGCCGTACTCAGCCTGGGCATACATGTCGGCGGATGGCCCCCGCCAGTGCCCCAGGACGACATCCGCGCCGGTCGAGGCGACCGCGGCGAGAAGATCGGGATCAGCGAGGCCACCCGAGACGTCGTTGATGATGCGTGCGCCAGCACGGACCGCAGCCACCGCGGTCGAAGCATTCATTGTGTCGATGCTGACAATGGCACCCGCGTGGGCGAGCGCTTCGATGACCGGAAGCACGCGATCTTGCTCGATCGACGGGTCGACGCGCTCGGCACCCGGCCGGGTCGACTCGCCACCGACATCGAGCACGTGTGCTCCCTGAGCCTGCAACAGGAGCCCGTGCGCGATGGCGACATCGCGATCAACGAAGCGTCCGCCGTCACTGAATGAGTCGGGCGTCACGTTGACGATCCCCATGATCACCGTCATCCTCGCCCCAGCAGCGCAATCAGTTCGGCACGAGCCGCCGGCTCGGCGAGCTCTCCACGCGCGGCGATCGTCAGGGTCGACGCATCCGTCTGTCGCGCTCCGCGCATCGTGACGCACTCGTGCGACGCGTCGAGCACCACCAGCACTCCTCGCGCATCGAGCGACGTCGCGATCACATCCGCGATCTGCTCGCCCAGACGCTCCTGAACCTGCGGTCGTGACGAAAGAATCTCGACGACCTTCGGCAGTGCACCGAGCCCCACGACCTGCTCGCCCGGCAGGTAGGCGATGTGAGCGAGACCCCGGAACGGCAGCAGGTGGTGCTCGCAGACGGACCGGAACTGGATGCCTCGCAGCATGACGGCTCCGGACGGCAGAGTCTCGGGCGCAGGGCCGCGAGAAACCGAAATCGTGTGCGCGAGCGGTGCGGACGGGTCTTCGCCGACACCCGCGAAGAACTCGGTGTAGGCATCCGCCACGCGGGCCGGGGTCAAGGTCAGACCCGGGCGATCGGGGTCCTCCCCGATCGCCTCGAGCAGTTCGCGTACGAGCGCGGCTACGCGCTCACGGTCGACGGCCACGGGCCGAGCTTACGCGGTCGCGGGGCGCGCCTGACCGGTCGGGCGACGCACGGCTGCCTTCTCGGCGGCGGGGAGCTCTTCCACTTCGACCGAAGCGGCGAGTCCTGCCTCTTCGCGACGCTGGGGAACCTCGACCGGCGGGAGCTGCGACACGGGACGCTGCTCGCTCGAGAGCCACTGGGCGCGGGGCGGAAGCTTCTTGATGTCCTTGAAGATCTCGGCGAGCTCGATGTGGTCGAGGGTCTCTTTCTCGAGAAGTTCGAGCGCCAACTTGTCGAGCACGTCTCGGTTGGAGTTGAGCACCTCGTAGGCCTCGTTGTGGGCCTGCTCGATGAGCGCACGCACCTGGTTGTCGACGCGCTCTGCGATGCGCTCGGAGAAGTCGCGGCCGTGACCCATGTCGCGACCCATGAAAACCTCACCCGACGACGAGCCCAACTTGACCGGCCCGACATCGTTGGTCATGCCGTACTCGGTCACCATCTTGCGAGCGATGCTCGTCGCCTTCTCGATGTCGTTCGATGCACCGGTGGTGGGGTCGTGAAACACGATCTCTTCGGCCACACGGCCACCCATCGCATAGGCGAGCTGATCTTGCAGCTCGTTGCGGGTGACGGAGTACTTGTCGTCGAGCGGCAACACCATCGTGTAGCCGAGCGCCTTGCCACGCGGAAGGATCGTCACCTTCGTCACGGGATCGGTGTTGTTCATCGCAGCGGCCGCGAGCGCGTGCCCGCCCTCGTGGTATGCGGTGATGAGCTTCTCTTTGTCGCGCATGACGCGCGTGCGGCGCTGCGGACCGGCGATCACGCGGTCGATGGCCTCGTCGAGCGCGCGATTGTCGATCAACTGCGCGTTGGAACGCGCGGTCAGGAGCGCAGCCTCGTTGAGCACGTTGGCGAGGTCGGCACCGGTGAACCCGGGCGTCTTGCGGGCGACGACCTCGAGGTCGACGCCGTCGGCGAGCGGCTTGCCGCGGCCGTGCACTTCGAGGATCTTCTTGCGGCCCTTGAGATCAGGAGCATCGACGCCGATCTGGCGGTCGAAGCGGCCCGGGCGCAGAAGGGCGGGGTCGAGAATGTCAGGGCGGTTGGTCGCCGCGATCACGATGACGTTGACCTTGGGGTCGAAGCCATCCATCTCGACCAGCATCTGGTTGAGCGTCTGCTCGCGCTCGTCGTGACCGCCGCCCATGCCAGCGCCACGGTGGCGACCGACGGCGTCGATCTCATCGATGAAGATGATCGCGGGAGAGGTCTCTTTCGCCTGGTTGAACAGATCGCGCACGCGGGATGCGCCGACGCCGACGAACATCTCGACGAAGTCCGAGCCCGAGATCGAATAGAACGGAACCCCGGCCTCACCGGCGACCGCGCGGGCGAGAAGCGTCTTGCCGGTTCCGGGAGGGCCATACAGCAGCACACCCTTCGGGATGCGGGCACCGACCGCCTGGAACTTGGTCGGGTCTTTCAGGAAGTCCTTGATCTCCTGCATTTCTTCGATGGCTTCGTCAGAACCGGCGACATCGGCGAACGTCACCTGAGGCATCTCTTTGGTCACGAGCTTCGCGCGCGACTTGCCGAACTGCATGACCTTCGAGCCGCCACCCTGGGCGCTGGACATCAAGAACCAGAACAGAAGACCCAGCAGCAGAATTGGGATCATCAGCGAAAGCACGCCGTCCCAGAACGATGCGCGCGGAACCACATCGTTGAAGCCGTCGGCCGGGTCAGCCGCGCTGATGGCATCGACGACCTCGGTCGCGCGCGCCGTGACGTAATAGAACTGCACCTCGTCAGCCCCCTCGTAGGGGCTGGAGAGCGTGAGATCGACGCGCTTGTCGCCGTCGGTGTTGACCACCTCGGTGACGGTGTCGCCTCGGAGGAGTTCGAGGCCATCCTGGGTGGAGATCTGCTTCGCCGCACTCAGGCTCGTGATCAGCGTGAAACCGACGACGAGCAGCACGCCGATGAGCACGACGTACAGGAACGGATTGCGACTGATCTTCTTGAAATCCATGGTGGATTCAGGGTATCGCGGTCATCCTATGGTCAGACTGTGCATTCGCCGACGGCGGAATCGACGCGGGCGGGACGAAAACCGGCGTCAGGAGTAGACGTGGGGCGCGAGCACCGCGACATCGCGCAGGTTGCGGTAGCGCTCGGCGTAGTCCAGGCCGTAGCCCACGACGAACTCGTTCGGGATGTCGAAGCCGACGTACTTGCAGTTCACCTCGACCTTGGCAGCATCCGGCTTGCGAAGCAGCGCGAAGACTTCGATCGACGACGCCCCCCGCGAGGCGAAGTTCTCCAGCAGCCAGCTCAGAGTGAGCCCCGAATCGATGATGTCTTCGACGATCAGCACGTGCTTGTCGTGGAGGTCGGTGTCGAGGTCTTTGCGGATCTGCACGACACCGCTGGACCTGGTGCCCGCCCCGTAGGATGACACGGCCATCCAGTCCATCATCATCGGGCCGGGCAGTGCGCGGGCGAAGTCGGCCATCACCATCACGGCACCCTTCAGGACTCCAACGAGCAGGAGGTCTTTACCCGCGTAATCCGCCGACACCCGCGCGGCGATCTCTTCGAGCTTCGCGTGGATCTGCTCTTCGGTGACCAGGACCTGGGTGAGTTCGCTCTGGATATCGGCGGCGCGCATGGTCAGAGTCTAGGCAAATTGCCGCCCAGCCGAATTCGGGTTGCCAATAGGCTGAGCGCGGGCGGGCTATGGTGCCCGACGCTTCATCGGAGGGAGCCACTTATGGCTGGGCTGGATGACATTCTGAAATCACTGCCGATCGATCAGATCGCCTCGAAGCTCGGGGTCGACCCGAGCGTCGCCCGGCAGGCAGTAGAAGAAGGAGGCGGCGCGATCCTTGCCGGCCTTCAGAAAAACGCGCAGGCCCCAGGTGGGTCTGCAGCGATCGAGAAGGCGCTCGGCCAGCACACCGGCCTCGGTGACAGCGTCGATGTGGATGCGGTCGACACCGCCGATGGCGAGAAGATCCTGCACCACGTCTTCGGTGGCAACGAACAGCAGGTCGCGCAGAAGCTCAGTGACGAGCCGCAGACCGCGGGAATCGACTTCGGCAAGCTGCTTCCGATGCTTGCACCGATCGTGATGGGGCTTCTGGCCAAGAACCAGCAGTCGCAAGGCTCTGCCGCAGGCGACGGTGGTGGCGGAATCGGCGATCTGATCGGCGGGCTCCTCGGCGGCGGGCAGACCGGTGGCCAGGCGGGCGGTATCGACATCGGGGGTTTGCTCGGAGGACTCCTCGGCGGCAAGAAGTAGCTCGCCGAGTTGAGGGCGTCGGATGCTTCGGCCCGGCGCCCTTCGGCATGCGGGCGTTCTACGGCTGGGCGGTGAACTCCACGCGCGCGCCGACACGGCGGGCGCGGCATCCTGGTAAATCAATCGCGGTCTGTCCCGACCAATCGGTGACCAGACGTGCGACTTCGAGAGTCTGTGCGCGGCTGAGACTCTGACCGAACTCTGCGGCGACGACATGCCGGATGATGCGGTGGCGCAGCGCCGCTGGATTCGCCGCGAGCGCGGGCGCCGACACCGAGATGCCCGCTTCGGCGTGCTCGACGATGTCTTCGATCGTTTCGTCGATCATTTCGTCGAACGCCTCGGAGTCTTCGCGCAGTTGCGCGGCAGTGCGCGCGAGTGCTTCGGCGATGCCGGGGCCGAGCTCTGCTTCCAGCACCGGCAAGACGCGGTTGCGCACGCGCACTCGACTGAATCGGGGCTCGTCGTTGTGCGGATCGCTCCAGGGCGCCAGGCCTTCGGCCGCGCAGGCAGCGAACGTCGTCGCCCGGCGCACCTCCAGCAGAGGACGCAGGAGCGCGACCCCCGGCGCGAGCTCGGACTGCGCAGCCATCCCCTGCAGACTGCGCGCTCCCGACCCGCGACTCAGGCCGAGCAGGACGGTCTCTGCCTGATCGTCCAGGGTGTGCCCGACCAGCACGGCGACAGCGCCGACATCGAGAGCGGCGTCGGCGAGCACGCCGTAGCGCGCGGCACGCGCGGCGGCCTCGGGCCCCCCATCGGTGCCCACCTCGACGCGCACGATCAGCGGATCGACCCCGAGTGACGCGGCCTGTCGACCGGCGTTCTCTGCGACCTCCGCTGATTCGGGCTGAAGGCCGTGGTCGACCGTGACACTCGCCACACGCAGTCCGAGTTTGCGGCCTTCGAACCCGACTGCTGCGGTGAGGGCCAGGGAATCGGCTCCGCCCGAGAGTGCGATCACGACAGTCGAGCCTGCGGGCAGCGAAGCGAGTGCGCCTCGAACGGCCCGACGCACCTCAGCCACGGCAGGATCCAAGCCCGGTCGATTCTCCACTCCTCCACGGTACTCGGGGCGGGGGCGGGCATCCGAGTAGGCTGGTGCGCGGCATCCCGACCCGTCATTTCAAGGAGCACACGCATGGGCGCACACGACGCCGTCATCGAAATCCCCCGCGGCAGCCGCGTGAAGTACGAAGTCGACCACGGCACCGGCCGGGTCTACCTCGACCGCGTGCTGTTCACCCCGATGGGGTACCCCGCTGACTATGGCTTCTTCGAGAACACTCTCGGCGAAGACGGCGACCCGCTCGACGTGCTCGTGCTGCTCGACGTGCAGCTCTTCCCCGGCGTCATGGTCAACGTGCGCCCCGTCGGCGTGCTGAAGATGAAGGACGAAGCCGGCGGAGACGACAAGCTCGTCGCCGTCCTCACCAAGGACCCCCGCTGGAGCCACATCCAGGACCTCGACGACATCCCCGACTACACGAAGAAGGAGATCGAGCACTTCTTCGAGCACTACAAAGACCTCGAGCCCAACAAGTGGGTCAAGGTCGATGTCTGGGGCGACAAGGCCGAGGCCGACCGCATTCTCGACGAGTCGATCGTCCGCTTCGCCGAACACGAGGGCGAAACCCGCACTCAGGGCGAGGGAGTCGCGCCCAAGACCGTCTGAGTCTTCAACACGTCGAAGGCGGATGCTGCTACCCGCGGCGTCCGCCTTCTGCGTTGCCGCGCGGTTCAGACGCCGATGCCTCGTGCCGACATGAAGCTGATCGGGTTGACGGGGTTGTTGTTCACATAGGTCTCGAAGTGCAGATGGCAGCCGAATGAGTTGCCGGTGTTGCCTTCGCTCGCGATGAGCTGCCCGGCGTTCACCCACTGGCCGCGGCCCACGAAGATGCCGCCCGGGCGGATGTGCGCGTACCCGGTGCCGACACCGCCGCCGTGGTCGATCTTGATGTAGTTGCCGTAGCCGCCGTTGTACGCGGCATACACGACCGTGCCCGCAGAGGCGGCGTAGATTCCCGCGCTGCACCCTGCGGCGAGGTCGACGCCGTAGTGGAATCCGCTCGAGCAATACGTGTTGCCGCACTGCACCGTGCGTGCCCCATAGCCGGAGGTTCGTCGCCCGGAAGACGGTCGCGCCCAACCCGAACCGATGACTGCGCCACCGTTTCCGCCGACACTTCCGCCACCGCCACCGCCACCGCCGCCGCCGCCGCCACCGCCGCCGCCGTTTGCGGCAGCCGCTGCCGCAGCGGCTGCCGCTGCGGCTGCGAGGCGCTCCGCTTCGAGCCGCGCCTGGCGTGCCGCTTCTTCGGCCGCTCTGCGACGCGCCTCGACACCGGCCTGATACTCTGCGACGGTCCTGGCTGTGGTGTCTTGAAGCGCCGCGAGTTGGGCTTCAAGGTCACCCAGATGCAGTTGCTGCTTGTCGAGTGCGGCCTGGGCGGCATCGGCGGCGGCTTGCGACTCGAGCATCTTCTCTTGCGCGACCTGCTGCAGACGATCGCGCTCAGTTCGTGCGACAACCGCCTGGTCGCTGAGCCCTTGGGCCGCGTCGCGCGCGGTGATCGCGGAAGCGTAAACGTCTTGGTTGCGGTCGATAAGGCGATCCATCGTGCCCAGCCGCGCCAGCAAATCGTCCGCTCCGGCCGCCGAACCCGAGAAGAACAACTCCATCGAGGTGTCGTCACCACCGTTGCGGTACAGCTGCGCGGCAACGCGACCAGCTTTGGCCGCAGCATCCGCCGCCGTCGTGGCCTGTGCGTCTGCCTCCGCTTGCAACTGATCTGCCTTATAGGCAGCGTCAAAGAACGCCTGCTGTGCCTGGTAGAAGACATCAGCCGCCTGGTCCGCGAGAGCACGCTTCGCGGCGACGTCGTCGGCGAGCGACGCGATCAGGCCTTGAATCTTGGTGACCTGACCGGCCTTGGCTACTTCGTTCGCCTGCGCCGCCTGGACGTCTTCCCACGTGGGGTACTCGTCAGCGAACGCGGCGGGCACGAACGGCGCGGCGAGCGTTCCGAGCGCGACGATTCCGAATGCTCCGAATCCCAGGACGGAGCGACGGCTCATCTTCGGCCAGAGGGTGCGGCGCTCAGCGTCAGTCGGGGCGCATCCGCAGTCTTCGGAGGCGTGCTCGAGGGGCATACGGCTACCTCCCCTCAGGACACAACGTCTTTCACACTAGCAACATCAGCAACAGAAGCAAGGAAGACGTCGCTTCCAGTGTGCCCCCGATCGGGCCGATGCGCACCCGTCAGTGTGCGTCGCTCGGCGTGTGATCGCGAGAGGCGCGCCCTCGATTAGCGGATTCACAATGGATTGCGTATGCTTGAGCGTCGGTAAGTGTGAGTTCTCGAACTCGCTCGGCCCCATCGTTTAGTGGCCTAGGACGCCGCCCTTTCACGGCGGTAGCACGGGTTCGAATCCCGTTGGGGTCACTTTCTGACATACAACTGAATACGTAAGGCCCTGTAGCGCAGTTGGTTAGCGTGCCGCCCTGTCACGGCGGAGGTCGCGGGTTCAAGTCCCGTCAGGGTCGCTCTGAGCGACGGGCCCTTTTCTTTGAGAAGGGCCTTTCGTCTCAGGAGTGACATTCTTCGGATGCCACTCGGCTCTGTAGCTCAGTTGGTAGAGCGCACGACTGAAAATCGTGAGGTCACGGGATCGACGCCCGTCGGAGCCACAAGGGTGATCATTACAATCACCCCAGAAACCCTCGCGAAGCTTCTATTCGCGGGGGTTTTGCTTTGCCCTGGTGAGGGCAGGTTTATCACTGATGGGCGCAGCGCCGAGTCCGGTCGTTAGGCGATCGAGGCAGGACGAAACCGCCGTGATGGATGGTGGGTTAAGCAACTCTTTCAGTCGCTTTGGCCGGGAATGGGCCGGGAGCCTGTCGGATTCTGTTGGCACTCGGCTCGCCGCAGCTCCCTTTTCCCCTTTCGCGACCATCCCCTTGGTCAGCCGCTATGCGGCGATCTCCGAGGCCGCGAAAGCCAAGGGGCAGCCGACTACAGCGATTCACCGCAGCTCATGCAGGTATCTTCGCCATCCTCGTAGAGGATCCCGCAACAGTACTTGTCGCCGGAGTAGTCGGACGCGTAGCAGTCCTCGCACTCCCCGTCCTGTATGTCCTCTTCATCGACCTCGTCGCCGCATGAGTCGCAAATGAGGGTAGCCACCGAGCTGTCGGAACTAGCGGCATCAGACGACGCAGATCCGCCAAACAGGTTGCTGAAGAAACCCACACTTCTCCTTTGAGTTCAACGCCTGAGCATCAGGTCGACGCGTGACGTGCCTGTCTTCGAGGCCAGCAGCGCATCCGTTCAGAAAGCGGCGGCACGGTCAACGATTCAGGTCAGCTGATCCTTCTTGACGACCGTGTCGCAGTTTGAGCACTTCAGCTGATTGGTTGTGTACGGCTGCAGCGTGTTCTTGCCACAGTTCGGACAGAGATGACCTTTTGCCATCGAGTTCCCCATATCCCCCAGACGACCGCATCGCGCGACCGATTCATGGCCACAGTAGCACCCTGATTTTAATCATTGGCCGCAGACGGTACTCCTGACCGGGGATTTTTGAACTAATGCCTATTTCTCCGGCGAACTCTGCACCGAAGGCATGACGTATCCATCTCAACAGTGAGGACTAGCTCAGACCGCCCTGGATCTCCGCGTTAAGCGCCTCGATCACGTCCGCGATTGCGTCGAGCTGCAACAAATCGATCGGACGCGCCCCGGCCAGGTGGGAGTTGTGGCCATGGAGCCAGGCATCGGCGGCATCGGGCATGAAGTGACGATGAAGGAGCACCGCGATCTCGTTCGGCATGGTCACCCGTGCTACCTGATGCCCGACTCCGAGCCACCGATCGATAACGTCCATCGCGACGGGGCGGAACTCGAAAGCGTCGACACCGACGTGAACTGGTTGCCATCTGATCCATGATCCCGACTGTGCGTGTGACCGTGGGAATGGATTCGGCGTGGCACTACTCGTCGACGCTGACGTCGCTGCTGCAGGTGCCCAGATACAACTGAAAATCGTGAGGTCACGGGATCGACGCCCGTCGGAGCCACTGAAACCCTCGTGAGGCTTCTACTCGCGGGGGTTTCTTCATTTCCCTGGTCAGAGCCGGACGCGACACCGTCTTCTCACAGGGCTGCCGAGCCTTGCGCGCGCTTGACGGTCTCAGCCGCTCGGCGGCGGGGTCATCCGCCTCACACAAATGCCGTGTCGTGCCTCTGCAGTGCGGTGGCGTGGCCAAGTGGGCTGGCGTCCTCAACCCAGCGCGCGAGCGCCGGGGGTGCGAGAAGATTCTCCGCGGCAAGCAGGGCAGCACCGATGACACCCTCCATCTGATCGAGGGAAGCTGCTCGGACGGTGAGGCCCTCCGAAGCCAATCTCGTACTGCGGCGAAGCACGACGTCTTTGATCCGATTGAGCGGTTCTGTACCTGCCCGCAAAACACCCCCGCCGATGACGAGCTGGCCAGGGTTGACGAAGTTCACGAGGGAGGCGGCTACTTCGCCGAGAATCTGGGCTCTCGCCAGTAGCATCTCGAGCGATAGGGGGTCTCCCTCGTGCGCGGCTACTCCGATGTCGCCCAGGGTGACATGTCCATGGTCGGCAATGGCCGCGGTGAGCATTGCGCTGGCACCCGAGCGACGGGTCGCCTCCTCGAGGAGGGACCATCCGCCTGCGACGGCCTCGAGGCAACCGGTCTGTCCGCATCGGCACGTCACCTGTGGGTCATCGGTGACATGCATGTGACCGATGTCGCCGGCTGCGCCTCGTTGGCCTCGCAAGAGACGACCGCGAGAGATGATGGCCGCCCCGACACCTGTACCTGCCTTGATGAAGAGCATGTCGTCGGAGCGCGACCCGGTTCCGAATGCCCACTCGCCGATCGCCATCACGTTGACGTCGTTGTCTACCCAGACGGGGGCGTCGTAGTGCTCACGCAACCACGATCGAGCGCTGAAACCGTCCCATCCGGGCATGATCGGCGGAGACACGAGCCTGCTCGACGAGTAGTCGACGGGGCCTGGCACGCCCACGCCGATTCCCCAGGGTCGCGCTACGCCTGTACGAGAAGCTAGCGCGTCAAGGTGCAACTTCACGCGCTGCATGGTCAACTCCGGCCCGTTGTCCACGCTCCAGTCCTCATGAGCCGTTGCCAGGAGACGCCCACGCAGATCCGAGATCCCGAGCGTTATTTCGGAGGCCTCGATCAGCACCCCGAAGACGTAGCCGGCGTCGGCATTGAACTCGAGCCGTCGAGCCTGGCGCCCCCCTTCCGAGTGCGCGAGACCGGCATCTTTCAGCAGCCCGTTTTCACACGCCTGATCGACGCGCTGCGCCACGACTTTCCGGCTGAGGCCGGTGATGACTGCCAGACGTGGTCGCGTATCGGCAAAGCCCGTCCGAACGAGGTCAACGATCACAGCGAGCGGCGCAGCATCCAGCGACGATGCGATGGCGTTGGACGCTCCCTCTGAGCCCACCACCCACGTCCGAGAGGCGTCGACTTGGATCTGTTCTTCGGGAGCTAAAGCCACCCTCACATTCTGGCACGTGGGATATGGGCGCGACTCGAATGCTGACACTGCGTATAAGTATGAGCACCAGGGGCATCACCATCACTTATGTTCCTGGGGCACATAACATGCAAGAGTTGAAGCGCATCTTGCTCCAGCCACTCACCCGGGTGGCGACAAAGACGTCACGAAAGGCTCGATATGTCACAGCTCACGGCTACCAAGAACACACGGTGGGTGCTGTTGTCCACCCCGCTCGCTGCCGCTCTCGTCCTGGCCGGTTGCTCAGGGACGCAGGCACCGGGAAGCACCGAAGATCCCACACTGGCCGGGTTCTCGCTGATGGTTCCCCAAGCGAGCGAACTCGACGATCCGTATGAACAACTCGCCGCGCAGTACTCCGAGGAGACAGGGGTCGAGATCGAGGTGCTCCCCTACCAAGCCGAGTCGTACAACAACCAACTCACGACGCAGCTCCAGGGCGGCAACGCCGCCGACCTCATGGTTCTCATCCCGGGCGGAGGCCAGGCCGTCACGGTCACCACGATCGCCGAAAGCGGCTTCCTCGCACCTCTTGGTGAAGCATCCTCGGCAATCATCCCCACCGGTCAAGAGAGCCTCTTCGGCATCGACGGCGAGATCTATGGGCAGCCCACCGCGCTTGCCCCAACCTCCCTCGTGTGGAACGGCCCGGGCGGACAGAGCGTCGGGATCGAGCAGTACCCGGCCACCTACGAAGACTTGCTGGAGGATTGCGCCACTGCACGCGAAGGCGGAAAGACCGTCATGGTCGTCGCCGGCACCATCTCGTTCAACACCGGGCTGCTGGCAGCGACCATGTCCGCGACGCGCGTGTACCAGGAGAACCCTGACTGGAATGAGCAACGCAGCGCAGGCGACGTCACCTTCGCCGACAGTGGTTGGCGCGACCTTCTGGAAGACATTGTGGAGATGAACGACGCAGGATGCTTCCAGGACGGCGTTGCTGGGGGAACATTCGACTCCATCACCCAGGGCCTCGGTGGCCAAACCGCGCTGTCGGCACCGGTACCGGGGTCAGCGGCCGCTCAGATCAATCAAGGCGCAGGCTTGGAGCTGAACGTGCAGGCGTTCCCGCCCGCCGAAGGGCAGGAACCCTACGCGGTGGTCTCGGCGAGCTACGCCTGGGCGATCAACGCTGCTGCAGAGGACGACGCGAAGATCTCCGCTCAAGCGTTCCTCGACTGGGCGGCCGAACCAGAGCAGGCACAAACGTTTGCCGACCTCTCCGGCCTGATTCCGATCTCCGGCGCGACCGCAGAGACGGTGTCGGCGGAGTACGAGCCGATGGCGGCGCTCATCGAGTCGGGTTCCTACACCGGGTTCCCGGTCGAGACGTGGCCGAACCCGGCTGTCTATGACGCCCTGAGCGTCGGTATCCAGGGGCTGTTCACCGGCCAGAACACCGTCGACCAGATCCTCGATGAGATGGATGCCGCGTGGGACGCGTAGACAGCCAGTCGCCCTAGACCGAGGTGCCCGCCTGCTTCGAACCCGGGCGGGCACTCTCTTCTCCCGAAGCTTTCTCCATCCAGTCACCGAAGACGGAGTCCCCATGAACACCCACCCCGAGCCCTCGCCGATCGTCATCATCGGAGCGGGCCCCGCCGGAATGGCCACCGCGCTCGCTCTGCACAAGGTCGGCCACCGGCCGATCCTTCTCGAGCGCTATAGAGAAGCTCGCCCAGCGGGCAACATCCTGAACCTTTGGCCACCCCCGATCAAAGCGCTGCAGGAAATGGGCGTCGACACTGTCGATCTCGGCGCGCCATGCCACACGACATTTCGCGGAGTCAAGGGCAACATCCGCGCCGACGTCAAGATCCCCGACGAGGTCGTGAGCGCGTACGGCGGCGGCTTCATCGGGCTGCTCCGCCCCGAGCTGTACCGGCGGATGCTCGCGGCGATGCCCGAGGGTGTTCTCCGCACGAACGTCGAGGTCACGGATCTCAAGGACAGGGGTGATCGCGTCGACGTGTCGCTCGGGGACGGTTCCGTCGTCGAGGCAGCCGTAGTCGTCGGCGCCGACGGGATCGACTCGATGGTCCGCACTGCCCTGTGGGGAGCAAGCGAGAAGCGCGAGCACAAGCTCCACATCATCGGCGGCTACACCTTCTCCGATGTTCCTGGGGTCGAGCGCAACGAAGTCGTGCTCAGCCACGACCGCAGCGTCCAGGGCACCTACTCGTCCATCCGCGACAACGGGCGCGACGGCATCCAGTGGTGGGTGCTCGAGGCATGGGACCCCACCGCCCAACCTCCGACAGATCTCAAACAGCACGCGCTCACGCTCGCCCGTCGCTTTCCTGGTCCGCTCGCTGGCCTCGTGGAGTCCACCGAAGTGAGCCACTTTCAACGCTGGCCGATTCGCGACCGCAAGCCGTTGACGCAATGGTCGAAGGGACGCATCACACTCACCGGCGATGCCGCCCACGCAACATCGCCCTACGCGGCCTACGGGGCGGGCATGTCTATCGGCGACGGATACACACTCGCGCAGGAATTGACCGGGGCGGACCTCGCCGACACTGCTGCGGTGCACGCGTCCCTGGCGCGCTACGACCAGCGCCGGATCGCGCACACCACGTCCCAGGTGCAGCAGGCCTATGCGCTGGGGCAAGTCTTTCACCACGCTCCGCGCTTTCTCCGACCGGTGCGCGACTTCATCCTCGACAAGACCCCGATGTTGCAGAAGCAGGTGGGCGAGAAGAGTCCAGCCGAGATCGTGGCGCAACTTGAAGAGATGGGTAGCGGTCTTGTCCGTCGTTGATTCAGCGTCGGCCACCGACCGCGCGTTCGCTGCCGACGTGGTCATCGTCGGTACCGGACCTGCGGGTGCCGCGTACGCCCGGATCCTGAGCGAGGAGCGCCCCGATCTGCGAATCCTGCAGTTCGACGCCGGCTCCTTACTCACTGATCCCCCGGGTGCCCATGTGAAGAACCTGGTCGACGACGCCGACCGTGCCGCGGCTCAGCGTCTCTCCGAAGGGCCAAACCCGTCGCACACGCACGAGAGCACCGACACGCTTGACGGTTACGCCTCAGATGCCGCCCGGGTTGTGCGGCCAGGGACCTATCTGCTGACCGAGGGCTATCAGCTCGGCGAACAGGTGGGACTTCCCGCGCTTGCGTTCTCGACAAACGTTGGCGGGATGGGTGCGCACTGGACCTGCGCGTGCCCTCGTCCCGGGGAGAGCGAGCGCGTCGATTTCCTGCCCGATTTCGACGAGCTCCTGACCACCGCGGAGCGTCTGCTCGGAGTGTCGTCGGAGGTCATGGCGGACTCGGCGATGGCACACCTGGTGCGTAAGCGTCTCTCAGACGGACTCGACTCCCGCCGCAGTCGGTCGGTCGCGGCGATGCCGCTCGCGGTACGGCGTCGGGACGATGGGAGCCTGTGGTGGTCTGGTTCGGACGTTGTCTTCGGTGACGAGACTCGCGGCAACCCCAATCACCGGCTTGTTCCTCGCGCACTCGTCACAACGGTGCGCACGTCAGACCGCCGAGTCATCGGTGTCACGGTCCGCGATCTCGAGACCGGCGAAAGCTATGACGTCGGCTCAGCAACGGTCGTCGTGGCGGCCGATGCGCTACGAACCCCCCAGCTTCTTTGGGCATCCAGCATCCGGCCGCCTGCTCTCGGTCGGTATCTCAACGACCAGCCGCAAGTCGTCCACGCCGTCAAACTGCGCGACGTGCCAGCCCAGAAAACCACCCGGCAAGCGGGACCAGTTGACTTGCTCAGCGGGGTGAGCTGGGTACCTTTCACAGACGCCGCACCCTTCCACGGCCAAGTCATGCAGCTCGACGCCTCACCCGTTCCGTATGACGGTGAGATCATGCCGGGCGAAGTAGTCGGGCTCGGGTGGTTCTGCCCCAAGGACATCCGTGAAGAAGACCGTGTCGACTTCGACAGCGAGGCCGTGGACGGCTACGGAATGCCCGCGATGCGAATCCACTACGACCTGACCGACACGGACCGCCGGACGCTCGCGCGCGCGAAGGAGGAGATCGTCGCGGTCGGAGATCTGCTCGGCGATGCCGTCTTCGGCGACCCCATCGAGTTCCCGGCTGGCGCGTCACTGCACTACCAAGGCACCACACGCATGGGCGCTACCGACGATGGGCGCAGCGTCTGCGACGAGAACTCACAGGTATGGGGGTATCCGGGTCTCTATGTCGCCGGCAACGGGGTGATCCCGACCGCGATCGCATGCAACCCCACACTCACCAACGTCGCGCTTGCCATCCGCGGCGCGCGTGCGATCGCGAAGAATCAGAAACCAGGACTCACAGTGGATCAGAGGATCAAAAATCATGCTTGAACGCGAGATCATCCAGAACCGAGGCTTCGAGAATGTCGTCGAAGAGGGGAAGATCACAGGCTTCCGCCTCCTGCTCCGCATGCCGAACTACCGCGGCGTCTACGGACGCCTGATCGATGGCGTGGATATCCGGGTGGGGAACCTGAGCTGGGCAAGGGACGTGCCGCTCTGGACGCTCCATGGCAAGCAGTACTCCCTCAAAGAACTGCAGGACTCTCACCTCGACGTTCGCTGGGATCTCGACCTCCCGGCCACGATCACCGTGCCCCACGATGGCGGTCTGGCTCCCGGGGTGCACGACGTCGAAGTCGACATTGCGATCCACGCGCCCTACATCCCGGCGCTATTCCAACCCTCAATCTTCCACGCCGAGCGCAAGGTCACGGTGATCTCATGAACGTTCCCAACGGTCTGAAGTACGGAGTCTCGCTCTACAGCTACACGGGCGACATGAATACCGTCATGACCCTCGACGACGCGATGGCGGAAATCGCTTCGGTCGGCGCAACCGGCATCGAAATCCTCGGCGAAAGCAATATCCGTCGATACCCGAACCCCACCACGACGTGGGTGGATCAGTGGTGGGCACGTCTCCAGAAGCACGGATTGCAGCCCACCAATTACTGCTCGTGGGTCGACATCGGCCTCTCACGCGGTCGGGACCTCACACGCGACGAAGGCGCCGAAATCCTGCGCCGCGACATCGGGCTCGCATCGACACTCGGGTTCAGCACGATCCGACCCAAGTTCGGCATCGTCAGCATGGAACTGGACCCACACCCTGACTGGGAACACATCGTCGAGGCCAACCTCGACTACGCAGCCCAGCGGAACATCGTCATCTGCCCCGAAATCCACGCGCCGACGCCCATCAAACACAAGGTCGTCGACGACTACATCGCGTTCATCGAACGTACCGGGTCGCCACACTTCCGCCTGATGATCGATACCGGAATCTTCCAGCGTGAGGCAGCGAGCGCCATCCAGCCGGGAATCAGCGAAGACGGGCATAAGGCGGGATGGATGTCGCCCCTCGCGGTGCCGATGAGCGACCTGATCGATGTCCTCCCCTATGTGGGGTTCATCCAGGCGAAGTTCTTCGACATCGATGACAACCTGGTCGACCCCCAGATCCCGTGGGTCGAGATCATCCAGACGCTCGTATCTCACGGATACGACGGATGGCTCTCCAGCGAGTACGAGGGCGACCGGTCGGTCTACCGTGGACAAGAACAAGTCCGGCGTCACCACGCACTGCTGCGCTCAGTCGAGCGCGAGTTCCGGGCGGGTGAACTCGGACCCCCGGCAGAGAACTGAAATCGTGAGGTCACGGGAGCTCGATACACGACCGCTGCCTCAGGACAGCCGACGAGTACGGCACGCCGAGGGACTACGTGGCAGGTGCCAACATCGCCGGGTTCACCCGCGTCGCCGACGCCATGCTCGCGCTCGGCCTCATATAGTCGACGTACAGCGCCGGTTCTGGGGACCGGTGCGGTGACTGCCTCGAACAAACTGGGACTTCGATGGAGCCGTCCGGCACCCACATACCCGCGTCGCGACGACGCCGGCCTCCGCGATGGTTCGCCGTCACCGCCGCGGCAATCGCCTTCGTCGCCGTCTTCGGCGGCATCGGAATGGCGATCTGGTTCGCGGCCTCGAACGCGAATGCACCGGATGCCGCGGCATCCCCCTCCGCGACACCCGAGCAGACACCCACACCGACGCCGACCCCGTTGACCCCGCAGGAAGAGCTGCTCGCGCAGGCCAATGACCCGGCCGCGTGCGTGGTCACGTTCACCGGCGAGGCGGTCGAGTCCGCGGTGCCCATGCTCCACACCCAGGGCGTGCTCTACGCCGGACTCCCCATCCCCGCAGCGGACGGCCGCGTGTTTGCGGGTTGGTATTCGAGCGAAGCGGATGCTGCGGCCCTCGCAATCCCCGGACGCGTCAACGGCGCCGACCTCGTCACGTGCGTCGATCAGCAGATCACACTGCACTCCGCGTGGATGAGCCCCGAAGAGAACGCGGCGGCGGATGCCGGCATCCCGATCCTGATGTACCACCAGTTCACCGACCGGCCGGAGGGGCTCGCGCCCGATCACCCGGACCATTGGCTCAAGGGCAACTACGCCTACATCGGCGACTTCGACGCGCACATGAATCACATCGCGACGACCGGGTTCTACTTGCCGACGTGGGATGAACTCGCGGCGTTCATCGACGGGCGCCTGTACCTGCCCGATCACTCGGTGATCATCACCGACGACGATGCTCACCCGACATGGACCGAGCTGGCCGTGCCGATCGTCAATGCGAAAGGTCTGATCACGACATCGTTCATGATCACCGCCTACACCCAGAGTCCGGCCCCCTCGCCTTTCGTCCTCGGCCGCTCGCACACCCACGACATGCATCAGGCGGGTGCGAACGGCAAGGGCCGGATGGTCAACTGGACGGCCGACGAGATCGCCGCCGACCTCGAGACCTCGGCCGGCGTTCTCGGGGTCAAGGAAGTCATCGCCTACCCGTTCGGCCACTACAACGACACCGCCAAGCAGGGTGTCGCGCAGGCTGGGTTCGAACTTGCCCGAACGATCGAACCGGGTGAGGTGCGCATCGGCACCGACAAGCTGGCTCTGCCCGTGGTGCGCATCGACTACGGCATGGGGCTGGACTCGCTGGTCAACCGGATCGGCTGATTCCGACCAGTTCGGCACTTCGTTCCCACAGCGCATCGACGAGGGAGTCATCGAGCACCTGGGGGTTCATCTGGGTCGTGAGCGAGCGCTCGTCGTAGTAATGGCCCGAGAGCCACGTGACGTCGGGCTCACCGCCTATGAACCACGAGAGCGTGTCGCCGCCCGTGGTCGCCGAGACCATGAAGAGCCGCGAGAGCGGCGTGCGGTAGAACCAGCGAAGCCAGCTCGTGGTGTCGGCCGCGAACCCGGTCGCGACCATGCCGGGGTGAAAGGCAACCGAGGTCACGCCGTCTCGGTGGAACCGCTCATGCAGCCCGCGGGTGAAGAGGATGTTCGCGAGCTTCGCGTCGCCGTACGCCTTGTTGGGGCTGTACTTCTTCTCGTTACCGAGGTCGTCCATGTCGATGTGGCCGTAGCGCGCGGCGCCGACGCTGGAGGTGTTGATGATCGCCGCGTTGCTTGCGCGCAGGGTGTCGCCGAGGAGGTGCGTGAGCAAGAACGGCGCAAGGTGATTCACCTGAAGAGTCTTCTCGTGGCCGTCGACCGTCGGCGTGCGATCGCCGAAGATGCCACCCGCGTTGTTGGCGAGCACGTCGATCTGCGGGGCGGTGGCCAGCAGCGATGCGGCGAGCGCCCGCACGTCGTCGAGCCGTGCGAAGTCGGCGGTGAAGTACTCGGCCCCGATCTCGTTCGCGACGGCCGCGGTCTTCTCGGGTGAACGCCCGACCACGATCACGCGGTCTCCCCGCTCTGCGGTCGTGCGCGCGGCGGCGGCTCCGATGCCGTCGCTGGCGCCGGTGATGACGACCGTCTTCACTCTCCGACCGTGACGTCGACCTGAATTTCGCTCGCCAGTCGCTCGAGTTGATCGGTGACGGCGGCGAGGTCGACGGATGCCGGTGCCCGCGCGATCACCGTCGCCTCGAAGAGCCGGCCGCCGGCCATCGCCGCGTCGCGAGTTTCGGTCGTTAGCCGGTCAATGCTGACCCCGTGCGCGCTGAGGGCCGCGGCGATGTCGCGGACGATGCCGGAACGGTCATTGCCGAGCACCGTGAACGACAGCGCACGGGAGGGGGACGCATCCGCCGCCTGCTCTTTCGCCGCAACCGCCACCGTGAGCAACCCGTCGATACTCGCGAGAGCTTCACGCAGGGCAGTCTCACGATCGGCGGCGACCGAGACCTCGATCACCCCAGCGAAGGTTCCGGCGAGTTCAGCGAGCTGGCTGCGCTCCCAGTTGCCGCCGTGGGCATCGACAACATCGGCGACAGCAGCGACGAGTCCAGCACGGTCATCGCCGACAACGGTCAGTACAAGAGTGGGCATGCCCACACTGTACCTACGCGTACGCGCTCGAAGGCAGGAGATCAGAGTTCGCCCGGCGACATCGCTTGTTCGTCGAGCTCTTCGACGAACCGCCGAGCGGCCGAGGAGACCGCGCCCGGCTTGCGGGGTGCGTAGACGACGAGCGAGTGGAAGACGAACCGCACGACGAAGGCCACGATCAGTGTGATGGCTGTGGCGATCACCACCGAGATGTGCCCAGCCGAGACCATCAGCGCGACGATCGGGATGCGGATCAGCAGCTCAGCGTTGTTGAACGTGAACGACTTCGCAAAGCGCGACCAGACTCCGGATGCTTCGTCCTTCATGTCGTGGAAGACGAAGCGCTCTTGCAGCAAGAAGTTGCCGATGATCGTCGTCTCGGCCGCGATGATCGCCGCCGCGATGTAGTTGACGTCGAAGCTGGTGAGCGCCCACACGATCGCGAGGTTGACGAGCGCACCCAGCCCGCCGATCACCGCGAAGAGCGACATCTTGCCGAAGCGCAGAGCGGCCAACTGCGTCAGAAAGTGCATGCCCTGGCGCACCGACGCCTTGGACTGTCCCGCGCGACGGCCCGCGAAGTGGAACGGCACCTCGGCGATGCGCAGGTTCTTGCGGGCCAGAATCTCCAGCAGGATCTTGAACCCGCGCGGGGTCAGTGACTCAGCCTCGGCTGCCCGACGGTCGATCAGGAAGAACCCGGTCATCGGGTCGGAGACGTCTTTGAGCTTGATCGGGAACATCGCCCGGGTGACGGCGGTCGAGACCTTCGAGACAAGGACACGGGTACGGTCGCTGAGCCCCTCGGCGCTGAACCCACCCCGGTAGCGCGAAGCGATGACGACATCGACGTCGCCCTGCTCGAAGCGCTCCCACAGCGCGGGGATCTCTTCGGGCGGATGCTGGAGGTCACCGTCCATCACGAGGCAGGCATCCGACGAGGCGACAGCAAAGCCTTCAAGCACGGCACCGCCGAGCCCCCCGGTCGCCAACTCACGATGGATGAGCCGTATCGCAATGGCCGAAGTCTCAGCAAGCTCGCGAACGACGTGAGGGGTGGCATCCGTGCTGTCGTCGACGAAGATGATCTCGGCCTCGATGCCCGGGTGCTCATCGCTCCGCCGCGTGGCCGCGACGATGCGACGAACGAGCTCCGCGACGTTGGGAGCCTCGTTGTACGTGGGGACGATGATCGAGAGTTGCACTGCCCTCTATCGTCCCATGACCGCGTGCGGCGAGCGCTCAGGATGTATCACCGAGAATGGACCAATGACTTCCTCTGCTGCATCCTCCGCCTCGACGATCACGATGTTCGGTGCCGACTGGTGCCGCGACTGCGTCCGCACCAAGACGCAGCTCGACGGTCTCGGCATCCACTACACGTACATTGATCTCGTCACCGACCCGGCCGCCGCCGATGTCGCCCGCGAGATCACGGGCCGCACGAACATCCCCGTCGTGGTCTACCCCGACGCGTCGCACCAGGTCGAGCCCAGCAACGCCGACGTGGAAGCGAAGCTGCGCGAACTCTCGCTCATCTGAGTCCGCTCCTCTGACATCGGCGAGGCCTGCTCACTAGGCTGAGCCTGTGACCGAGGGCGTGGACCGCAATACCCGCACGATCGAGGGTTCGGTCGTCACCGACTTCACCGACCGCATGAGTTACGGCGGCTACCTCGACCTTGAGACCCTGCTGTCGGCGCAACGGCCGCTGAGCGACCCCGAGCATCATGACGAGTTGCTGTTCATCATTCAGCACCAGACCACAGAGCTGTGGTTGAAGCTCGTCCTGCATGAGCTGTCGGCGGCCTGCGGATTCCTGCGGGACGGCCAGCTCGCCCGCGCGTTGAAATGCATCGCCCGTGTCAAGCACATCCAGAAGACGCTGACCGAGCAGTGGTCAGTGCTGGCGACCCTGACGCCTGCCGAGTACGCGCAGTTTCGGGGGGTGCTGGGCAACTCCAGCGGGTTCCAGTCCGCCCAGTACCGTGCGGTGGAGTTCACGCTGGGCAATAAGAACGCGGGTATGCTGCGGGTCTTCGAGGCGGATCCCTCCGCTCATGCCCTGGTGAAAGCGGCGCTGGAAGCCCCGAGCCTGTACGACGAGTTCTTGCGCATGCTGGCCCGAGCGGGGTACCGGATCCCGACCGAGGTGCTCGACCGTGATGTCACGAAGGCGTGGACCTTCACGCCCGAACTCGTGCCGATCTTCGTCGAGGTGTACGCAGACCCGCAGACGCACTGGACGGCGTACGAGACCTGCGAAGAACTCGTCGACCTCGAAGACAACTTTCACCTCTGGCGGTTTCGGCACCTGAAGACCGTAGAGCGCATCATCGGGTTCAAGACCGGTACCGGCGGCTCGAGCGGCGTCCCGTTCTTGCAGCGTGCGCTCGAGCTCACGTTCTTTCCTGAGCTGTTCGCGGTCAGAACCGAGATCGGGTCATGAACCTGCGCCGCGCGCGACGCGCGCTGACCGGTGAACACGGGACAGCCCTTGCGCCGTTCATCGACCACCACGTGCATCTCGGGCTGATCGATGTGAGCGAACTCGTCGACGGGGGAATCGCCGGAGTGCTCGACCTCGGCGGCGACCCCGTGCACCTTGCCCGGCGCGCCGACGACGGCATGCCGCACGTCGTCTATGCGGGAGCCTTCCTCACGGCACCCGGTGGTTATCCGGTCGGGCGGTCGTGGGCGCCGAGCGAGATCGTGCGTGAAGTGAGTGACCCCTCCCTGCACCCCGGTGTGCCCGGCGGAGCCGCGACAGCGGTCTTCGAACAAGCCTCATTCGGAGCATCCGTCATCAAGATCGCACTGAACTCCGACGCGGGGCCGGTGTTCGACTCGGTCACCCTCGCCGCCGTCATCGCGGCGGCGAGGGATCGCGGCCTCCCGGTCGTCGCTCACGTCGAAGGCGAGGGGATGACGCGCCTCGCGGTGGAGGCGGGAGCCGACGCTCTGGCGCACACCCCGTTCACCGAACTCGTTCCCGCCGCCGTGATCGCTCAGGCCGTAGCCTCGGGCCAGAAGTGGATCTCGACGATCGACATCCACCGCCGCGAACCGATCGCCGAGAACATTGCGCTGGCCAACCTCGCGGCGTTCGTGTCGGCCGGTGGCACGGTGCTGTACGGCACCGACCTCGGCAACGGCGACCTTCACGTGGGCATCAACGCTCGCGAGCTCGTCGCGCTCGATGACGCGGGCGTGCGGGGCGAGGCACTGATTCACGCTCTCACCGACCCGTGGCCCGTGCTCACGCGGGCGGAGTCTGTCTCGACCTTCGTCGCCGGTGAGCCGCCGGCCGAGTTGCACGCGCTCCCGCGCTGGCTCGCGCGAGGAATCATCGTGCCCCGCGAGGAGCTCATCCATGACGACCACTGAGTTGCTCCCGGCAGGTCACACCGACATCGAGTCGCACGCGGTCTGAGATCGCGTCCCAGCGCGCGACGTACACTGAAAGCCCCGCCCGAAGGAGAGCGCCGTTGTCTGCGACCGTCACCAACCCCGCATCGAAGAAGCCGCAGGTCGCAGCATCCGCCCCGGCACTCCCCGACGAGGTGCGGGAGCCGCTCGATGCGGCGATCCGCATGCTCGAGGTGGGTCAGAGCACGTGGCGGCACCTCACCCTCGCGCAGCGAGCAAGGCTTCTCGGGCGTCTGCACGCGACGGTTTCGGCGAGCGCCGAAGAGTGGGCCGACATCGCCGCGACCTCGAAAGAGCTCGAGCCGGGGCATCCGCTTCGCGGAGAAGAGTGGCTCGGCGGACCCTACGCGGTACTCACGGCGTTGGAGGCGTATCGCACCAGCGTGCGCGCGCTCGCTCAGGGTGAGAGTCCGCTGGCGCGAGTGAGGACGGATGCTGCACCCGGCGGCCGCCTGTGCGCCCGCGTCTTTCCGCTCACCGCAATCGATGGACTCCTGCTTTCGGGTTACAGCGGCGAGGTCTGGTTCGAACCCGGAGTGACCGAAGCGGAGGCCCGTCGCAATGCGGGTCTCGGACAGCTCACCCCGACGACCCCTGCCGGCGTGGGAGTTGTACTCGGAGCCGGAAACGTCTCGGCGATTCCGGTACTCGACGTGCTGTACGAATTGATGGCCAGCAACCGCGTCGTTCTGCTGAAGGTCAACCCGACCCAGGACGCGCTCCTGCCGGTCTTCGAACGCGCACTCGCGCCACTCATCGAGCCCGGCTTCGTCCGAATCGTCCGCGGCGCTGGCGATGTTGGCGCGTACCTCACGACGCATCGGAGTATCTCGCACGTGCACATCACCGGGGCGACACCGACGTTCGACGCGATCGTGTGGGGTCCGGGTGCCAACGGCGAGCGCCGGCGCCGCGCGAACCGGCCGCTGCTGAAGAAACCGATCACCGCAGAACTCGGTGGAGTCTCGCCGATCATCATCGTTCCGGGCGAGTGGTCGACCGCCGACCTGCGCTTTCACGCCGAACACGTTGTGACTATGCGGTTGCAGAACAGCGGCCACAACTGCATCGCGGGGCAGATCGTCCTTTTGAGCGCGGACTGGCCACAGCGCGAGGCGTTCCTCGACGCGCTGCGCGTCGCCTACGAAGCCGCACCCCGGCGGTCGGCCTGGTACCCCCGGAGCGACGAGAAACTCCAGGGCGCGGCATCCGACTATCCCGACGCATCATGGTGCGCCGACGGCACGCGTGCGCTCATCGAGATCGGCGCGGGCGACGACGCCACCGCTCTTGAGACGACCGAGTACTTTGCACCGATACTCGGGGTGGTCTCGCTTCCGGGCACCGGGCAGGAGTTCCTCGACGCTGCCGTGGCACACGCGAACGAAAAGCTCACCGGCACGCTGGGCGCAAACCTGCTGATCGACCCCGCTGCGGAGGCGGCGCTGGGCGACGGATTCGAGCGTGCGATCGCCGACCTGCACTACGGTGCGATCGCGATCAACTCGTGGACGGCCTTCGGATTCCTGATCCCGACGCTGACCTGGGGCGGCTTTCCCGGATCGACACTTCAGAACGTCGTGAGCGGCATGGGTGTGGTGCACAACGCCCTTCTGCTCGATCGCGTGGAGCGCTCGCTGACCCGCGGGCCGTTCCGTCCGCTACCCCGGTCGGTCTCGGCGCTCGCCGGACCTGGCCGGTTCTCGGTGCTGCCCAAGCCGTCCTGGTTCGTCACGTCACGCACGGGCGCGACCGTCAGTGAGGGCTTCACCCGCTTTCGCATGGACGGCAACTGGGCGCGCCTCATGGGCACACTCGTGCAGGCCTTCCGCGCGTAGGCGCTCCAGTCCGCCCGTTACGCGCGCCTCACTCGGCGAAACGATCGGTCGCGGCCCGCAGTGCTGCCGCGATGCCCGGCTCCGAGGCCGAGTGCGAAGCATCCGGAACAATCACGAACTCAGCCTCCGGCCACGCGCGATGCAGATCCCATGCGGTCATGATCGGCGTGCACACGTCGTAGCGCCCCTGAACGATGACAGCTGGGATGCCGCGCACGGCCCCGACCTTATCGATGAGTTGACCCTCCTCGAACCAGCCGTCGTTCATGAAGTAGTGGTTCTCGATGCGGGCGAACGCCGTCGCGGCGGCGGGCTCGGTCATTGTCGCGACCAGATCGTCATCGGGCAGGAGCGTCAGCGTGGACGCCTCCCACTTCGACCACGCGACACCGGCCGGGAGGTGGACGGCGGGATCGGGATCGGTCAACCGGCGGTGATACGCCTCGATCATGTGCGACCGCTCGAGCACGGGGATCGGGGCGATGAACTCATCCCACAGATCCGGGAAGATCGCTGACGCCCCACCTTCGTAGAACCACTCGAGCTCGTGCCGGCGGAGGGTGAAGATTCCGCGCAGGACGATCTCGGTCACCGCTTCGGGATGCGTCTCTGAGTAGGCGAGAGCCAGCGCGCTCCCCCACGACCCTCCGAACACCTGCCACGCCTCGATCCCGAGGTTGCGGCGCAACAGCTCCATGTCACCGACCAGGTGCCACGTCGTGTTGTGACGCAGGTCGGCATCGGGAGCGCTCGCGTGCGGGGTCGACCTCCCACAGCCTCGCTGGTCGAACAAGATGATGCGATAGCGCTCGGGATCGAAGAACCGTCGGTGCCAGCTCGACGTCCCTGCTCCGGGACCACCGTGCAGAAAAACCACGGGCTTGCCTTCAGGGTTGCCCGACTGCTCCCAGTAGACGCGGTTGCCGTCGCCGACGAGAAGCTCGCCCGTCTCGTACGGTTCGATCGGCGGGTACAGGATGTCGTCGAGTTGCCCGAGGTCGCTCACAGGCTGCTGCCCGACACAGCGAAGGTGTCGCAGGCACTCGCGCCCTGCTGGTAACCGGTGGCGAACCACCGCTGACGCTGCTCACTCGAGCCGTGCGTCCAGGCCTCGGGGTTGATGTTTCCGCCCGAGGACTGCTGGATGTGGTCGTCACCGACGACCGCTGCGGCATTGAGTGCGTCTGCGATCTCGGCCTCGGTGGGCGGCTTGAGGAAGGCGACGCCGTTCGCGTCGAGCTGGCTGGAGGCAGAGGCGACCCAGGCCCCCGCGAAGCAGTCGGCCTGCAGTTCGGTGCGTACACCGTTGCTGTCAGGCCCGGACCCGTTGTTCGGGTACTGGTCGAAGACGCCGATCAGCTGTTGAACGTGATGACCGTACTCGTGGGCAAGCACGTAGAGCTGCGCGAGGTCTCCGCCGCTCGCACCGAACTGCTCGCGGAGCAACCCGAAAAAGGTCGGGTCGATGTAGACGGTCTCTTCGGGCGGGCAGTAGAACGGCCCGGTGGCATTGGAGGCTGTACCGCAGGCGGTGTTGGTCGAACCTTCGACGATGATCAACTGGGGCGGACGGTAGCCCTGGAGTGTGTCGGTCCAGTACTTGTCGACCACGGCCGCACCGGCCACCAGTCGGCAGTCGTCGTCGCGGTTCGCGTCCGCACCGGTCTGGCAATCGGTGATCGCTTCGCCCGATCCCGATTCTGTCGACGACCCACCACCCAGGAGTCCACTGAAGTCACCTCCGGTGAAGAGGTTCAGCAGGAGAATCGCGATCGCGCCGAGACCCGCGACCCCACCCGCTCCGGCGGCGATTCCCCCTCCACGGCGCTTTGCCGTGGTGCCGCCCACCTGGGCGTTGTCGTTGAAAGTCATGCCGCCAACGGTACCCTGACGTCGCCCGGTGCCGCGGGATATCGGCATGGCTTGACAGTCGACACCCCAATAGGCTCGGGCCCATGGAGCAACCGACGACAGTCACCATCACCGGAGCAGGCGGGCAGATCGGCTACGCCCTTCTTTTTCGCATCGCCGCGGGCGAGATGCTCGGCCCCGACCGTCCCGTACGACTTCGTCTGCTCGAGATTCCACAGGGGCTCACGGCGGCCGAGGGTGCGGCTCTCGAACTGCAGGATTGCGCGTTCCCCCTCCTCGACGGCGTGGAGATCACCGACGACCCGGTCACAGGTTTCGACGGTGCCAACATCGCGATGCTCGTCGGAGCCAGGCCTCGCGGGCCCGGAATGGAGCGCGCCGACCTGCTCGCGGCGAACGCGGGCATCTTCGGCCCGCAGGGCGCCGCGATCGCCGCGGCCGCTGCGTCGGACGTCCGCGTTGTCGTGGTCGGCAACCCGGCGAACACGAACGCGCTGATTGCCGCAGCATCCGCTCAGGGTGTCCCTGCCGACCGCTTCAGCGCGCTCACTCGACTCGACCACAACCGTGCCGTCGGCCAGTTGGCCGAGATGCTCGACGCGCGCGCCGACGAAATCGAGCGAATGGTGATCTGGGGCAATCACTCGGCGACACAGTTTGCGGATGTTTCGTCCGCGGCATTCCGCGATGTTCCCGTGATTGATGCCCTCGCTGAACGCCTCGGCGGGGCAACTGAGGCCGTGGCCTGGCTCGACGACACCTTCCTTCCCCGTGTCGCGAAGCGCGGAGCCGAGATCATCGAAGTGCGGGGCTCCTCGTCCGTTGCTTCGGCCGCGAACGCCGCGCTCGAGCACGTGCGTGACGAGCAGCGCGGAACCCCGTGGACCTCGGCGGCCGTCGTCTCGCGCGGCGAGTACGGCGTGCCCGAAGGGCTGGTCTGCTCGTTCCCGGTCACCTCGGATGGCTCGGGCTACCGAGTCCTCGAGGGCATTGATCTCGATGAGCGCGGGCGAGCACTCTTTGACCGCTCGGTCGCCGAACTCGTCTCCGAACGCGACACCGTGCGCGCGCTCGGAGTCCTATGAACGAACTCCTCGATCCCCTCATCATCGTCATCTTCGGCGTTCTCGCAATTGCCGCGGCGACGGCGATCGCTCCGAAGATCGGCATCGCCGGCCCACTGATCCTGGTAGTTCTCGGGCTCGGAGTGAGCCTGCTGCCGTTCGTTCCGCCCGTGGAGGTCGAGCCCGAGGTCATCCTGATCGGCATCTTGCCTCCGCTGCTTTACTCGGCGGCAGTGGCGCTGCCTGCGATCGAGTTTCGCCGCGACTTCGGCCCGATATCCGGTCTTTCGGTGCTTCTCGTGCTGGTCAGTTCGATCGTCCTCGGCTTCTTCTTCCACGCCATGATCCCGGAGCTCGACATCCTCCTCGCCATCGCGTTGGGTGCCATCCTGAGCCCGACGGATGCCGTCGCCACATCGATCGTCAAACGTCTGGGCATCTCCCGCCGAGTGGTCACGATGCTCGATGGCGAAAGCCTGCTCAACGACGCGACCTCTCTCGTGTTGCTGCGCACTTTGGTGGCAGCGGTTGCGCTCGGGTCAATTCCCTCCGGAGGTGTCGTCGGGGCGTTCGTGTGGGGAGTGTTCGTCGCTGTCGTCGTCGGCGCGATCATCGGCTGGCTCAATCTGCGGCTCCGCGCGCTCATCCGCCACTCGGCCGCGAACACAGCTGTGGGGTTCATCGTGCCGTTCGCGGCATATCTTCCGACCGAGCACCTCGGCGGTTCAGGCCTCGTTGCCGCCGTTGTTGCGGGGATCGTGACCGGCCAAGGTTCGGCGAGATGGTTCACTCCGGAACAGCGCCTTTCTGACGAACTGAACTGGCGCACGATCGAGCTCATCCTCGAGGGAGGCGTCTTCCTCCTGATGGGGTTGGAACTCAAAGACATCCTCGAGCAGAACGCCGCGAGTGACGACGGCATCGGGCAGGGCATCGGGCTCGCCGCCATTGCCCTTGCGCTCCTTCTGCTCGTTCGTGCGGTGTATGTCAGCCTGCTTGTGTGGCTGCAGAGCCGCAACGCGCGCGGTAAACAGCGAACCGAACTCGAACGCGTCAGTTCTCGTCTCGACGACGTGGAGTCATCTCCGCCTTCGACTGCCAAGCGCGGGCGGCATGGCGGTCCGCGCACCCCCGAACAGGGCACCCGTTGGCTCGCGTCGGGACGCGCGCGAATCGCTCGCGCGTTCGTCGACCTCGACTACTACCAGGCGTCGCCGCTCGGCTGGAAGCACGGCACGATCATCGTGTGGGCGGGCATGCGAGGCGTCGTGACGCTCGCCGCGGCTCAGACTCTGCCGCGCGACACCCCCGAGCGCCCTCTCCTCATCTTCGTCGCATTCCTCGTTGCGATTGGGAGCCTGCTGATCCAAGGGTCGACCCTCCCCTGGCTCGTTCGCATCCTTCGCCTCACAGGCGACCAAGAGGGCATCGACACCGAGGATCGGAAGCGCATCGATGACGAACTGAGATTGGCCGCGGCATCCGCCCTCGCAGATCCCGCACTCGTACGCCTCGACGGGACGCCGTTCCCGGACGGTCTGCTCGAGAAGGTCGGGGCGCGCTTGACCGAACCACCGGATGACGACACCACAGTGTTCGCGCGCGACATGCTGCAGTTGAGGATGGCGATGATCGACGCGATGCGCCGACGTCTGCTCGAACTCGCCTCGGGCGGTACCTACGGAACAATGGCCCTGCGCCACGCACTGGCCGAACTGGATGCAGATGAGATCAGTCTTCAGTTGCGCCTCGACGACGAGGACTGAAAGTGGTGCGCAGCGTCCCCTTGGCGAGGGAGAATGGAGCGCGCGAAAGGATTCGACATGAGTGAGGTCCCCGGCACGGATGCCGCGGTCGCGAGTGCCTTCGGCGCACACGGCCCATCCGCGGGCGATCCGCAAACGAGCCCCCTCCACCTCGCGCACCCCGCGGCGGAATGCCCGAAGTGCTTCACCGAACTCCAGACCGACCGTCACTGGTGGCGTGCACGCCCGGCGGGGTCACGCTTGGTCGGACTCGTCATCTCCCGCGACGACATGCCGTCGGTGGTCACGCAACGGGAAGAACTCGCCCGATTCGGCGTCCCGATCGAGGGGTTCCGTCACCCCGCCCCCGAACAGCTCGAGGGGTGGGAAGAACGTCTCAGCCGTGTCTTCGGACGCCTCGACCGTGGCGACGTGCTCGTCGTCACGAGCGTGCACGCCCTCGGCCGCGACATAGACGAAGAGACCCGCACAGTGGCAGAACTCCACCGCCGCGGTGTCGTCGTCAAGGTGCTCAGCCACGGCGGCTCGCACCTGTTCGACGCCGGGCGCTGACACTCGGGCTACGCGCCGACGTACGCCTTCAGGTGCTGCGCTGTGAGGGTCTTGCTCTCACCGACGAGATTGGCCGGAGTGCCTTCGAACACGATCGATCCGCCGTCGTGACCGGCGCCCGGGCCGATGTCGATGATCCAGTCGGCGTGCGCCATCACGGCCTGGTGATGCTCGATCACGATCACGCTGTTGCCCGCGTCGACAAGGCGGTCGAGCATGCCGAGCATGTTGTCGACGTCGGCGAGATGAAGGCCCGTGGTCGGCTCATCGAGCACGTAGATCGCGCCCTTCTTCGCCATCGAAATCGCGAGTTTCAGCCGCTGTCGCTCACCACCTGAAAGGGTGTTGAGCGCCTGTCCGAGCGTGATGTAGCCGATGCCGACATCGATCATCCGCGCGAGGGTGGTCTGCGCGGACGCCATCCCCTTCACGCCTTGGACGAATTCGGATGCCTCGACCACCGACATCGCCAGGACTTCGGCGATGTTCTTGCCCTCGAGGGTGTACTCGAGAACATCGTCGCTGAACCCCGAGCCGTCACACACCTCGCACAGGGTCTCGACCGTCTGGGTGAAGCCCAGGGTCGTGATGATCACCCCCAGCCCCTTGCACGCGATGCACGCGCCTTCAGAGTTCGCGCTGAAGAGACCGGGCTTGACGCCGTTCGTCTTGGCGAACGCGGCGCGGATCGTGTCGAGGAGGCCTGTGTAGGTCGCGGGGCTCGAACGCCGCGAGCCCTTGATCGGCGCCTGGTCGACGACGACCACATCGTCGAACGCGGGCACATTGCCGTGGATCAGCGAGGACTTGCCCGAGCCGGCCACACCGGTGACGACCGTCAGCACACCGAGCGGGATGTCGACGTCGACATTCTTGAGGTTGTGCTGCGTCGCCCCGCGGATCTGGAGGTGCCTCTTCGCGGTCCGTGTCGAGTTCTTGAGCGTTGCGCGGTGGTCGAGGTGACGACCGGTCAGGGTGCCGGATGAGCGAAGGCCTGCGACATCGCCCGTGTACTGGATCTCGCCGCCCGCGCGACCCGCGCCCGGCCCGAGATCGACGACGTGGTCGGCGATCTCGATGACCTCGGGCTTGTGTTCGACCACGAGCACCGTGTTGCCCTTGTCGCGCAACAGCTTGAGCAGGGCGTTCATGCGCTGGATGTCGTGCGGGTGCAGACCCGCGGTGGGTTCGTCGAAGACGTAGGTGATGTCGGTGAGCGCAGAGCCCAGGTGACGGATCATCTTCGTGCGCTGCGCTTCACCGCCCGAGAGCGTTCCGCTGGAGCGGTCGAGCGACAGGTAGCCGAGGCCGATGTCGACGAACGAGTCGATCGCGTCCTGCAGCCCGCGCATGAGCGGTGCGACGGACGGATCGTCGACGGTGCGCAGCCACGCGGCGAGATCGGTGATCTGCATCGCGGCGGCATCCGCAATATTCACGCCCTTGATCTTCGATGACCGCGCCCCGTCGTTGAGGCGAGTACCACCACATTCCGGGCACGGCATGAACTTCACCGCGCGCTCGACGAACGCCCGCACGTGAGGCTGCAGGGCGTCGCGGTCTTTCTGCAGGACGCTTTTGGTGATCTTGGGGATGAGCCCCTCATAGGTCATGTTGATGTTCTGCAACTTGACCTTGGTGGGCTCTTTATAGAGAAAGTCCGCGCGCTCTTGCTCGGTGTAGTCCTTGATCGGCTTGTTCGGGTCGAGAAAGCCCGACTCGGTGAAGATGCGCACCATCCAGCCGTCGACGTTGTACCCGGGCACCGTCATGGCGCCCTCCGCGAGCGACTTCGTCTCGTCGAAGAGCTCGGCAGTGTCGACGTCGCTGCGTTCGCCGAGCCCCTCGCACGCCGGGCACATGCCACCGGTGATCTCGAAGGATCGACGCTCTTTGACCGTCTTGCCGCCCTTCTCCATCGTGACGGCTCCCGCACCCGAGACCGACGGGATGTTGAACGAGAACGCCTGCGGCGAACCCACGTGGGGCTGACCGATGCGACTGAACAGGATGCGGAGCATCGCGTGCGCGTCGGTGGCGGTGCCCACAGTCGAACGCGAGTTCGCGCCCATTCGCTCCTGATCGACGATGATCGCCGGGCTGACGTTCTCGAGCGCGTCGACCTCAGGCCGGTTGAGCTGGCCCATGAACTGCTGCACGAACGTCGGATAGGTCTCGTTGATGAGTCGCTGGGACTCGTTGGCGATCGTCCCGAACACGAGCGAGGATTTGCCTGAGCCGCTTACCCCGGTGAACACCGTGAGCCGGCGTTTGGGGATCTCGACGTCGACGTTCTTGAGGTTGTTCTCTCGCGCACCGACGACGCGGATGAGTTCGTGCGAGTCAGCAATGTGGCGGTCGGATGCCTCGGTCATGTGATCCTCTCGACGGGCGACGCTCTATTGTGCCGCTGAACGCGGACATCGCGCGTCCTGAAATCGATCGGACGCACGCGCGCACTCTCAGGCTGCGTCGGCGCGGGCCGGCTCGATCGCGAAGTTGTCGCGGAACACCCCGTCTGGGTCGACCTCGGCTTTGATGGCACGCAGGCGCTCGAGCGTCTCGGGCGGGAAGGCCTCCCCGATGCGCTCGGGGCGCAATGAGCTATCGAAGCTCAGGTACATCCCGGAGGAATGCTCGGCGACGAATGACCAGGCGCGGTCGAGTGTGGCGGCATTCGCGCCGAGCGCCACGACCGAGAAGTTCGCCCGTCGGTGCGCGTAGGCGGTCGCATCCTCCTCAACGTCTGCCACCGCGCCGCCCACGGCGCGGATTTGGAAGAAGTAGGCGTCGTCCGAGTCGAGCAGTCGCGCTGCGGCTCTTGCAAAGTCGGGGGTCACGTGGTCGATGAGACCCGAGCGCGAGTGCGGTTCACCTGCACCGTGTTGCGCACCGAGGTCGGCGTTTGCCATCACCTGGGCGTACGTCGCCAGCTGCACAGACTGCTGCACGAGTGGCCCGAGCTCTGCGAACGGTTGCAGTCGAGCGATGATCGTGTCGGGATCACTCGAGTCGACGACGCCGTACAGCTGCGCCACCTGCGGCTGTCCGGGGCGCCGACCTCCCATCAGGAGGAACAGGGTGACATCGCGCGGCGATGACTCGAGGACTCGCCCGTAGCCTTCGAGGAACTCGGCGACGTCATCGACCTGGAACGCCAGCTGCACCCAACCGACCTCGCCGATTTCGTCCACCTCGAACTCGAACGACGTCACCACACCGACGTTGGCACCGGCCCCACGGATCGCCCAGAACAGGTCGGGACGGGTCTGGGCATCGGTGCGGACGACCTGACCGTCGGCGAGCACGACCTCGGCCGCACGCAGGTGATCGATCGTGAGACCGTGCTCCCGGGCGAGGAAGCCGATGCCACCCGCCGTCGCAAGGCCGCCCACCCCCACGCCGCCGTAGTCGCCTGACGAGAGTGCCCAGCCGTGCTCGCCCAAGACAGCGGCCACCTCCATCCACCTGGCCCCCGCGCCGACGCGCACGAGTCGACGATCTTGATCAAGCACCTCGATCGCGTTCAGACGCCGCAAGTCGATGACGATTCCGCCGTCGTTGGTCGAACGACCAGAGATCCCGTGGCCGCCGCTGCGGATTGCGAGCGGAAGGGCGGGATGACGCCGCGCATAGGCGATCGCATCTGCGACCTGCGCGGGCGAGTCAGGCTGCAGTACGATGCCCGGCCGTCCACCGCGCATGTAGGTCGCGCGCACGTCACCGTAACCGAAATCGCCCGGCTCGATCGCCGCAAGACCCGCGGGGAGGTCGTCGTACGCGATCCCCTCGCGGCGCGCGGCGAGTGCCGCCGTCGCGCGCACGGGCGAAGCATCCGTCCCCTTCGCTCCACGCTCACGCGCGACCAGCTCACGCACGGCGGGCGCGATGTCTTCACCGAAGGCGCGCAACAGGTTCGGGTCGTCCCCGGCGAGGATGAAGGTGCCGATGCCTTCGTCGAGCGCGAGCCGCGCGAGGCGTTCGGCGAACTCCGCTGGATCGCTCGAGAGCACACCGATGTTGAGCAGCCGGCGGATCTCGCGCGGGTCGCGGCCGACGGACGCGGCCGCCTCATCGATCGCCGCGTTGCCTCGACCGAGGTCGCCTGGCTGCATGTAGCCGAGCGAAGGCAGCCATCCGTCACCCTTGCGACCGGTCAGGGCCAGCATGCGCGGTTTGTAGGCGCCGATGAGAATCGGGATGCTGTGCGCCGGCCGCGGTCCGCGCTTCGCGCCCTGCACGCGGTGATACGTGCCGTCGGTGAAGACACCGCGCTTCTCGTCGGTGTTCCACAGCTCGCGGATGATGTCGATCGCCTCATCGAGCGCCGTGACCGCCTGCCCTGGTGTGAGCTTGCCTCCGCCCATAGCCGCGATCGCGTCCCAGAACCCGCCGGCACCTAGACCGAGGTCGAACCGTCCACCGGAGAGCAGGTCCAGGCTCGCGGCGCTGCGTGCGACGACGGCAGGAGGGCGGAGCGGGACGTTGAGCACGTTAGGGGCGATCCGGATGCGGTCGGTCCGCGCAGCGACGTACGACATGAGCGTCCACGTGTCGAGGAACGACGGCTGGTACGGGTGGTCTTGGAATGTCACGAGATCAAGGCCGGATGCTTCGGCCGCCTGGCTCAGCAGCACCGGGGTCTGCGGGTTCGCCGCGGCGGGGGTGACGAAGGCGCCGAATTCGAGGGGGTGTCCGTAGTCCATGGAGAGTCCTTTCAGCGGGCCGTGACAGCGGCCGGAACGGGGCGGATGCCGGCGAGGAGGACATCCAGCAGCACGTGTCGATCAGCCGGAGCGCCCAGGCGAACGGCGTGCTCGATGCCGCAGACGAGCTGCTGAAGCTGCGCGGACGAGATGTCGTCGCGGACGACCCCGTCGCGTTGCGCACGGGCAAGTACGTCGGCGTAGCCCGATGACACGGTCGAGCGTGCCGCCGCGCACTCGCTGTGCACGGCAGGGTCGGTGCGAGCGAGGTCGATGAGCACTGCTTCAAGACCCGCGTCGGCGAGTTGGAGGTCGAGCGCGTGCTCGAGGAATCCACGGAGCGCTGCGAGTGCGTCCGGTTCGGCTATAGCGACGCGCGCGGCGTCGATCAGGCGGGTGAGTGAGTCGAGGCTGAGCGCCTCGATGAGCGCATGCACCGTGGGAAAGTGCCGATAGACAGTGCCGATACCGACGCCCGCCTCGCGCGCGATGTCGTTCAGCCGCAGTGAGCGCGCGTCATGCTGGCGAGCGACCTCGAGGATGCGCTCGCGACTGCGCACGGCATCGGCTCGAGGACTCATGAGACAAGCCTAGCCCAAAAACGGATTACTTATCCGTTTTTGACCAGGACGAGTAAGACTAGGGAATGGGGAGAACCACCTCCGCACCCGAGGGCACGGCCGAAGTGACGATCCGCGTGTCGAACGTTGCCAAGAGAGCATCATTGGAGGCTGCGAGGTGGAGCAAGTAGGTGTCGGTCACCTGCGAGCTGGCGAGAAGGCGCTCCGTATGGACCGAACCGTCGAGCAGGCTGACAGAGTCCGCGATGAAGACGTGATCATCGCGAGCTGCGAGGCTCGCCAGGCTCGAGAGAACGACCGGCGCGGGCTGCGTGTTCGAATACTTCGGATTGCTGATCACTCGAACGACACCGTTCTGCACTGTTGGACTCGTGTGCCAAGGATCGTTGCCGCGCCGCTCGAACCAGCGATGCGCGCGATCATGATGGACGTGAAGCGGATCGAGGAGCGCGATGACGACGTTCACGTCGAGGAGGTGACGCGTCACAGCGGGTCGTCTCGGAGCGCGTTGACCTCGTCGAGCGTCGCCGCCGATGCGCTCGATGGGGCCGGGAGCAGCATGATTCCGTTGCGCGTGCTGAACCGTCGCCTCTCACTCAGAGTGGCGCGCGCAAGTTGCGAGAGCGCTTCTCCCAAGGTGAGGCCTCGCGAGTCGGCGAACTGTTTCGCCCCCGCAAGGACGTCGTCATCAATCGTGACTGTGGTTCTCATGCATCAATCATCACGCATCACGCATCAGTTGGTCAATGGAGTTCGGCGGCACGCCAGCAGCCTTCGACGTGGTCATCGACCATGCCCGCGGACTGCATGAGGGCGTACATCGTCGTCGGGCCGACGAACCGGAAACCCCTCTTGCGCAGCGCCTTGCTCATCGCCTCGGATTGGGGCGTGGTGGCGGGCACGTCGGCGAACGAAACCGGACGCGGCCATTCGAGCGGCGCGAACGACCACAGGAAGGCGTCGAGCTCGCCCGGTTGCATCTCGAGCAGGAGTCGCGCGTTCGAGATCGTGGCCTCGATCTTCGCTCGGTTGCGGATGATGCCCGCGTCGGCCATCAGACGCTCGATGTCGTCGGGCCCGAAAGACGCGACGAGCTCGGGATCGAACCCGGCGAACACGTCGCGGAACCGCGGACGCTTGCGCAGGATCGTGATCCACGACAGGCCCGCCTGAAACCCTTCGAGCGACATCTTCTCGAAGAGCGCACGATCACCGTGCAGCGGGAAGCCCCACTCCTCGTCGTGGTAGCGGCGGTACTCGGCGTCGTCGCCGACCCAGGCGCACCGGTCGAGACCATCGGGTCCGCGCAGGGTATCGGTCACCCCCTGACCCTATGACCGAGAGCCGACATCTCAGAAGACGCAGGCTCAGCGATCTGTCGCGTCCGCCAAGCTCGGCATGCCGGTCGCGGTCATCCCGCGCATGACGAACCGGTGCAGCGCGAGGTAGATCACGAGGATCGGCAGCAGCACGAGCATGCTTCCCGCCATCAGGAGCCCGTACTGAATGCCCCCCGGACCGATCGAGTACAGCGACAGCGCGACGGGCACCGTGTACATCTCTTGCGATTGGGCGACCACGAGCGGCCAGAGAAAGTTGTTCCACGACGACAGGAACGTGAGGATCCCGAGCGTCGCGAGCGGCGCTCCGCATAGCGGCAGCACGATCCGGAACAGGATGCGAAACTCTCCCGCCCCGTCGATGCGCGCGGCGTCCAGCAGCGAATCGGGCACCGCCAGCATGTACTGCCGCATGAGGAAAACCCCGAGCGGTGTCGCCACGAACGGCAGGATCAGCGCGGGGTACGTGTTCACCAACCCGAGGTTCGCCACCAGGACGAACAGAGGGATCATCGTGACGATCCCCGGGACCATGAGCGTTCCCATCACCAGCAGAAACAGCGCGCGCTTGCCGCGGAACTGCAGCTTCGCCAGTGCGTACCCGAACATCGAGCAGAAGACGAGATTGCCGAGAACGACGAACACCGCCACGATCAGCGAATTGGCGAAGTGCAACGGAAAGTCCAGCCGCGTGAGCCACTCGGTGTAGTTCGCGAGCGTCGGCTGCAGCGGCCACCATGTTGGCGGGCGGATGCTGAGCTCAGCCGGCCCTTTGAACGAGGCGAGTGTCATCCAGGCGAAGGGCAACAGGGTCAGAGCCAGCGCAATCGTCAGGGCGAGGGTGACCGCGCGTGAACCCCGGGCGCGGGAGCGCGGGGTCATGATTCCACCCGGGAGCGCAGCGTCCGGAACCACACCGCCGCGATCGCCGCCGTCGCGACCACCAGCACATAGGCCGCCGCGGCGCCGGACGCATAGTCACCGAACCCGAACTGCTCGTAGACGTACAGACTGACCGAGGTCGTCGCGCCGAGCGGCCCGCCGCCGGTCATCACGAACGGTTCTTCGAACAGCTGCAGGTAGCCCACCGTGAGCAGCACCGCCCCGAGCAGAATCGTCGGGCGAAGAAGCGGAAGAGTGATGCGGCGCAGCCGGGTCCACGGCCCCGCGCCGTCGACCGATGCCGCTTCGCGCAGCTCGGGCGGAATCGCCTGGAGACCCGCCAGGCAGATGATCATGATGAGTCCCGCGTTGCGCCAGACCGTCATGATGATGATCGACGGCATCGCCCACGCGGGGTCGGTCAGCCATTGCGGGCCGTCGATGCCGACCACAGCCAGCATCGAGTTCACGATTCCGTCGGACTGCAACATGAACCGCCAGACAATTGCGACCGCGACGATCGAGGTCACGACCGGCGCGAAGAAGCCGATGCGAAAGACCGCACGGACACGTGAGATTCCCGCGTCGACGGTGAGCGCCAGCGCGAGCCCCACGACGATAGTGATCGGGATGCCGACACCGACGAAGTACGCCGTGTTCAGCAGCGACTGCACGAACCGTTCATCGGCGAACAGCGCGGCGTACTGATCGAGACCGACGAAGTTCACCGCGAACGGACTGCGCACGTCGCGCGACGACATGTCGGTGAACGACATCGCAAGCGAACCCACCAGCGGCAGGATCATGAAGACGGCGAAGACCGCCAAGAACGGCAGAGCGAGGGCCCATGCGACCAGGCCCTGCCGCTGAGTCCTCACCAGCCGGTGCCGAGCTCGTCTGCCTTGGCCTGGATGGCGGTCGCGGCATCCTGCGCCGTCGTCGTCCCCCGCGCCACCTTCTCGGATTCGATCGCGATGGTCTGGGCGAGCTCATTCCATGAGGGCACGGGTGGTGCGATGACGACACTCTCGAGCTGGGCTCGCGCCGTCGCAAGCCAAGGGTCGGCGTCGAGCGCGGGGTAATCCCACGCTGCGGTCACCGCAGGAAGCTCGCGCGTCTGGTCATACAGTTCCTGCTGCGCCTCGAGCGTGGCCAAAGAGCGAACGAGCTTGAACGCTCCGTCGAAGTTCGCCGCATCGGTGGGAACCGCCCACGTTGCGGCGCCGAGGTAAGAGGGGTTGCCCGCGGGGCCTGCCGGAACCTCGGTGCACGCCACCGCCGACTCGACCAACTGCGGGCCGACCTGCGCTTCGATGGCCGGGATGATCCAGGTGCCGACGTAGAACGCGGCGATCCGCCCGACGAGCGCATCGCCGATCGGGTCTCCGCCGGCTGTGCCGTCGGCCGTGGCGTGGCCGTCCGTGAAGAGCGAGCCGTAGTACCCGAGCGCCTCGACCATCTCGGGAGTGTCGAGCGTGTACTGCGTGTTGTCGGCGTTCATCGCGGCGCCACCCGCCTGACCGAGCAACGGGAGAATGAACTCGCCCACCGGCTCGTCGGCGCCGATCGGGACGAGCAGCGGAGACTCGCGCAGCGCGGGTACCTTCAGGGCCTCGGAGAAGGCAAGCAGTTCTTCCCACGTCGTGGGTGCCGAGAGACCGGCGAGTGCGGCAAAGTCCTTGCGGTAGCAGAACAGCCTCGTGTCGACGAACCAGGGCACCCCATAGGAGGTGCCTTCGTGCTCGGTCGCCGCCTGCACATCGCTGAGGATCGTGCTCGCGTCGACCACCCCTTCCGCCACCGGCTGCACGCCGTCGGCGGCGATCAGCGTCGGAATGTCGGCCAACCCCATCAGAACGAGGTCGGGGGCGGTGCCCGCCGCGATCGCGCTGGTGACCTTGGTCGCCATTTCGTTCCACGGCACGTCGGTCACTTCGACGGATGCTTCTGGGTTATCGCTCTCGAAAGTCTCGATGAACGGCGCCAATCGGCCGTCGTTGCCGCCAGCGGTCCAGACGATGATCTCGCCCGTCGCCGGGGAGTCATCGATGGTCACCGGACCGTCGACCTCGCCGTCATCGGCGCGACCGCACCCCGCGAGGACGAGAGCCGAGACGAGAAGCACGACCGTCAGAACAGGTGCGCGTTTCACAGTTCCTCCCCCACGAGTCCCCGGAGCCGCGCAGCGTCATCGCCGCACGGATTACGCGCACAGTAGCACGGGAGTGGGAACTGCTGGCACGGTTTCGGGGCTACTTCTTCTTGAGCGACTTCTCCGACACCGGCGCCTCGCCTGACTCGGCGAGCGCGCGGTAGTACTCGCGCGCCTCGTCCTGGCGTGCCTGCTCAGCGCCCGAAGAGATCGACGCGCGCAGGTGCTCCTGCTCGTAGCCGAACGCATCGACGAGGTCTTGTGCGTGCGGGCGCAGACGGCCGCACAGGCGGTCGATATAGGACGAGACCACCGCTGCCCGCTGCGTCGAGATGCGCCCGTTGATCAGGTACCACGCCAGGTGCTTCTCGATCAGGCCGAGGCCGAACAGGTCGCGCAACCAGGTGAGCACGTGCTTCGTGCCATCGTCGGTGGTGCGGTTCACCGCATCGGTGAACGCCTCCCACTGGAGGAGCTCACCGTGCGCACGGGCTGCTTCGATCAGTTCGGACTGGTTCTGGTTGAACACCGCTGCAGCTTCTTCGCGAGGCAGCTTCGATGCCGGGCGCAGGCGGCCCGCGATGTCAGAAACCATCTGCTCGACGCGGCCGGCGAGAAGCTCGTGCTGCTGGTCGGCGCGAAGCCCGCGCTCGACCGAACGTGACGGCTGGCCGAGGTCACCCACAGCCTGGCCGAACTGACGCAGACCGGCGCCGTGGAACACCTTGCCGGCGGTCTGTCCCATGGCGTACTTGGCGAGGGACGCAGCATCCGCCCCCTTGAACTGCTTGGCGTAGTCGCTCAACAGGCGCTTGCCCACCAGCTGCAGGAGCACGTTGTTGTCACCCTCGAACGTGACGTACACGTCGAGGTCGGCACGCAGGCCGACCAGGCGGTTCTCGGCGAGGAAGCCCGACCCACCGCACGCCTCGCGGGCCTCTTGCAGAGTGTCGAGGGCGTGCCAGGTCGAGAGGGGCTTGAGCGCGGCCGCGAGGGTTTCGAGGTCTTCCCGGTCTTCGTCGGTGTCGGCCTTGCCGCTGAAGACGGCGTCGAACTTCTGGAGGAACTCGTCGTGCGCGAAGATCGCAGCGTACGTCGTGGCCAAACGCGTGAGCAAACGGCGCTGGTGCTTGCCGTAGTCCATCAGCACGACCTCGTCGGTGCCAGAGCCCGAGTCGAACTGGCGACGCTGGTTGCCGTACGTGATCGCGATCGTGAGGCCCAGCGCCGAGGCCCACGCCGCCGACCCGTCGAGCGAGACACGGCCCTGAACCAGCGTGCCGAGCATCGTGAAGAACCGGCGGCCCGGGCTCGAGATGTGGCTCGAGTAGGTTCCGTCGGCTGCCACGTCGCCGTACTTGTTGAGCAGGTTCGTACGGGGCACACGCACCTGGTCGAAGTGCAGGCGACCGTTGTCGATACCGTTCAGACCACCCTTGAGCCCGTCGTCCTCGCCGCCGATCCCGGGAAGGAACTCACCGTTCTCATCGCGCAGCGGCACGTAGAAGCAGTGCACACCGTGGTTCACACCGTTCGTGATGAGCTGCGCGAACACGGTAGCAGCGATGCCGTGCAGCGCCGCGTTGCCGAGGTAGTCCTTCCAGGCCGCGCGGAACGGCGTGTGGATGACGAACTCGCAGGTGTCGGGGTCGTAGGTCGCAGTCGTTCCGACGGCGGCAACGTCTGAGCCGTGGCCGGTCTCGGTCATGGCGAACGCGCCGGGGATCTCGAGGTTCATGATTCCGGGCAGCCACTTGTCGTGGTGCTCCTTCGTGCCGAGCTGCAGCACGGCAGAGCCGAAGAGGCCCCACTGCACGCCGGCCTTGATCTGCAGGCTGGGGTCGGCAGAGACCAACTCGACGAACCCGGCGATGTTGGCACCGTTGTTGCCTTGGCCGCCGTACTCCTCGGGGAAGGCGCGGAGCACGCCGCCCTGGTCGACCAGGAGGTGCAGCTGACTGAGCACGCGCTCACGGTGCTCAGCCATGCTGAGACCGTCGATGCGGTGGAACGCGGAATCCTTGACCATCTCGCGCGCGACGCGGCGGGTGTCGGCCCACGTGCCCAGGAGCGCGTCGGTCACGGCCGACACATCGATGCGAGGTTCGGATGCCTCTTCCGGCGTGTGCGCGGCGGTCGGGGCACCACCGGCTGGGGTGCGCTTGTTCGTGGCGGGTTTCTTGGAGCGGACGGCGGCGTCGGCCATGTCATCGCCTTTCGGGATGCGGACGGGGAGTCACTTTCACGGTAGGACTCCCACAATCGCCTACCAAGTCCGTTGATGATGTCCACAACGGTCGGGTCGGATGCGGTCGGGGCTGATTGTGCGGATGCAACATCCGCGGCTCACTCAGCGACTTTTCAGCCGGGGCCAAGTCGAGTCCCCTAGTGTTCGAAGCCCAAGGGGAGTACTCCACCACGGCCCGCTCGACACTACGGACGAAATTCTCGTCCCGGGCGACCGGTCCTCGATCTCGAGGATGGAGAAGACCTTGGCGCTGATCCGCTCACGCCAAGGTTAGGAATCCTCCATGAATGTCAGCACGACTGTCTGGTTGATCACGATCGCCGTCACGATCGCCTTCTTCGTCTACGAGTTCTATGCGCACGTGCGCACCCCGCACGAACCGACCATCGGCGAGTCCGCCCGATGGTCGGCGTTCTACATCGGTCTGGCGCTCCTGTTCGGTGTCGGCATCGGCATGGTGTCGGGCTGGACGTACGGCGGCGAGTACTTCGCCGGCTACCTCACCGAGAAGGCACTGTCGATCGACAACCTCTTCGTCTTCTTGATCGTCATGACCGCCTTCGCCGTGCCGAAGATCTACCAGCAGAAGGTGCTGATGATCGGCATCGTGATCGCGCTCATCATGCGCGGCATCTTCATCGCGGTAGGAGCCACCCTCATCTCGAACTTCTCGTGGGTGTTCTACCTCTTCGGAGCGATGCTGCTGTTCTTGGCCTATCGTCAGGCCTTCGCGCACGGTGAGTCGGACCCCGCGAATGGTCGCTTCATGCGTCTCGTGCGACGAGTCGTCCCGGTCACCGACGAGTACGACCGCGACCGGTTGACCACGAAGATCGACGGTCGACGCTTCTTCACGGCGATGTTTCTTGTCATCGTCGCCATCGGCTTCGTCGACCTGATCTTCGCCGTCGACTCGATTCCTGCGATCTACGGGCTCACCGAAGAGGCGTACATCGTCTTCACGGCGAATGCCTTCGCCCTCATGGGTCTGCGCCAGCTCTACTTCCTCATCGGCGGTCTGCTGCAGCGTCTGGTCTACCTCGCGCAGGGTCTCGCCGTCATCCTCGCGTTCATCGGCGTGAAGCTGCTGATCCACGCTCTGCACAAGAACGAACTCTCGTTCATCAACGGCGGTGAGCCGATCACCGTGATTCCCGAGATCCCGATCTGGCTGTCGCTGGTGTTCATCGCCGCGACGATCACGGTTGCGACGGTGGCGAGCCTGCTCAAGACCCGCCGGTCACCTCAGCCGGAGGTGGAGGAAGCGACAACCTCGAGCACGGCGGCGCCGTAAGCCTCGCGCTTCTTGGCCCCGATGCCGGTGACGCCGTCGAGGTCGGCAAGCGACGCGGGCTTGTGTTCCGCGAGTGCGCGCAGTGTCGCATCGCCGAAGACGATGTACGCCGGCACCCCGAGCTGTTTCGCCACCCCTGCGCGCCACTCACGCAGAGCTTCGAAGAGGCCTCGGTCAGAGGCATCCAGCGCATCACTCGCCGAGACCTTGCGCACGCGCGGCGCGCCACCGGCGCGGCCGATCACGTCACGGCGCAGCGGCACGGGTGTGGCACCCTGCAACACGGCCCCAGCGGGTTCGGCGAGCGCGAGCGTGCCGTAGTCGCCACGGGCGACCAGGATGCCGCGGGCCAGCAGCTGCCGGATCACACTGCGCCAGTCCTGATCGGAAAGATCTGCGCCGATGCCGAAGGTCGCGAGAGAGTCATGGCCGAGCTGCCGCACGCGCTCGGTCGACGCACCGCGCAGGATGTCGATCAGCTGACCCGCACCATAAGCCTGACCGCGCTCGCGCTGGAGCCGGACGATCGTCGAGAGGAGCTTCTGCGCCGGGACGAGCCCGTCGAAGGTGTCGGGCGGCTCGAGGCAGGTGTCGCAGTTGCCGCACGGGTCAGAGGGCTGGCCGAAGTAGTCGAGCAGGTTCTGTCTGCGGCACGACACCGTCTCGCACAGCCCGAGCATCGCGTCGAGGTGCTGCCCGAGGCGCATCTTGTAAGAGCGGTCGCCGGGGGACTGATCGATCATCCGGCGCTGCTGTACAACGTCACCAAGGCCGTAGACCATCCAGGCGAGCGCAGGTTCGCCGTCACGGCCGGCCCGGCCCGTCTCTTGGTAGTACCCCTCGACCGACTTCGGCAGGTCGATGTGCGCGACGAACCGCACGTCGGGCTTGTCGATGCCCATCCCGAACGCGATCGTGGCGACCATGACGACTCCGTCATCACGGAGGAACCGGGACTGGTTGGCCGAACGTACCTCGGACGGTAGACCGGCGTGGTACGGCAGGGCGTCGATCCCCTGCGAGCGCAGCAGTTCTGCGGTCGCCTCTACGCTCTTACGGCTGAGCGCGTAGACGATTCCGGCGGTGCCTGCGGGCTGCGAGCGGATGAATGCGGCCAACTGCCGGCGCGGGTCGACTTTCGCCTCGATGCGGTACTGGATGTTCGGCCGGTCGAAGCTCGCGACGAAGTGCTCCGCCTTCGGCAGCCGCAGGCGCTCGGTCAGCTCGCGGTGGGTCTCGCGCGTCGCTGTAGCCGTGAGCGCCATGCGCGGGACACCGGGGAATCGCTCGTCGAGATCGCCCAGGTTGAGGTAGTCGGGGCGGAAGTCGTGACCCCACTGCGACACGCAGTGCGCTTCGTCGATCGCGATGACGCTGAGCTTTCCGCGTTGCAGGAGCGCGGTGGTCGAAGCGGCTGATAGCCGTTCGGGGGCGACGTAAAGAAGGTCGAGCTCTCCCGCGAGAAAAGCTCGCTCGACCCGTGAGCGCTCGGCGGGCGCCTGGGTGGAGTTCAAGTACGCGGCGCGGACGCCGTTCGCGATGAGTGCATCGACCTGATCGTGCATGAGCGCGATCAGCGGGCTGATGACGAGCCCGGTGCCCGGGCGCACGAGCGCGGGCACCTGGTACGTCACACTCTTTCCGCCACCGGTGGGCATCAGCACAACCGCGTCGCCACCGGCGATCACCTGCGCGACGATGGCGGCTTGGTCGCCCCGAAACTCCTCGTACCCGAAGACCTCGTGCAGCACGTCGCGCGGGTCGGCGCCGGTGAATTCGCGAACGGGTGCGCGCGGGACGGATGCCTCTGACCCAGCGACGGCGGACGAATATGCGTCGTCGGGCGGCGGCATCCATCCGTCTTCGGGCGGAGCCCACTCGTCGAGCGGGGGTTCGTCATCGCGCGCCCACACAGCGCCGGCATACGGGTCTGCGGACGGGATGCTCATCGCCTCAAGGGTAGCCCGCGCCGCCGACACCCGACCTCGCAAGGGGTCCGCAATCCGAACGGGTGCCCGTGACGAACTGATTGAGACGGGCCCACCACCGTCGAATCGGAGCGCGCCATGAACACCAAGAGCAGACGTTGGCGCTTCTGGGCGTGGGCAGCGGTCGCCGGAGTCGTGAGTGCCGCGGTCTTTCTCGCCGTGGCAGAGATCGTCGCTCTGGTCGCCGCCCGCGACGGCAGCCCGATCCTCGCCGTGGGCTCGTTCGTCATCGACATCGTTCCGCAGCCGTTCAAAGAGTTCGCGATCGCCACCTTCGGCGAGTACGACAAGATCGCCCTTCTCGCCGGCCTCGGGCTCGCCGTCGTGATCGCCGCGGCGATCGCAGGCGTCCTCCAGTTTCTGAAACCCCCGCTCGGTGTGCTCGCCCTGGTGCTCGCGGGGGGTCTCTCGCTCGCCGCGATCGTGACGCGTGCCGGAGCGACCGCCTTCTCGTGGCTCCCTCCCGTCGCAGGGACCATCGCCGGGTGCATTGTTCTGGCGATGCTCATCGCTCGGCTGCGCCGGTGGGCAACGGATGCGACCGATACCGCAGCCGAGCCAGCTGCTCCCGCCGAGCCTTCCGAAGCGCCGAAGCTACTCGAGTCACCGACCGTGCACCCGAAGACCCCGGCCGTAGCATCCGTCGACCGCCGTTCGTTCTTTCGCTTCACTGCGATCGCAGGTCTATCCGCCGTCGCGGTGGGCGTGGGTGCCCGCATCGCGAGCGCGGCCACCTCCTCGGTCGATGCCGTACGCAGGGCGCTCAACCTGCCCACGCCGCGGAGCACCGTGACGATTCCCGCCGGCGCAGAACTCGACATTCCGGGCATCACCCCGCTGATCACGCCGAATGCGGACTTCTACCGCGTCGATACTGCCCTTACCGTGCCCAGCATTGATCCCGCGACCTGGCGTCTCGTGATCGACGGCATGGTCGACGAGCGGATCGAGCTGAGCTTCGACGACCTCGTCGCGATGGGCGTCGACGAGTACGCCATCACCCTTACCTGCGTCTCGAACGAGGTCGGCGGAAACCTCGTCGGCAATGCCACGTGGATGGGTGTTCCGGTACGCGATGTCCTCGCGCTCGCTGGTCCTCAGTCCGGCGCCGACATGGTGCTCTCGCAGAGTGTGGACGGATACACCGCCAGCACTCCCCTGGCATCGCTCACCGACGACGGCCTGGATGCGATCCTCGCGATTGCGATGAACGGCGAGCCCTTGCCCCTCGAGCACGGGTTTCCGGTGCGGATGGTCGTGCCGGGACTCTACGGTTACGTGTCGGCGACGAAGTGGCTCACAGAACTGAAGGTCACGACCTTCGCCGATGACGAGGCCTACTGGACTCCGCGCGGCTACAGCGCCGAGGCGCCGATCAAGTTCTCGTCACGCATCGACACTCCCCGCATCGACAAAGAGATTGCGGCGGGCATGACGCCCATCGCCGGTGTCGCTTGGGCCCAGACCGTGGGCATCGAGCGCGTCGAGGTGAGCATCGACGACGGCGACTGGCAGCCCGCGACGCTGTCGACGCCGATCAACGACAACACATGGGTGCAGTGGGTTGTCGAGTGGGATGCGACCCCCGGAGTTCACTACGTCGCGTGCCGAGCCATCAACAAGAACGGCGACCTGCAGATCGCAGAGCGAGTCCCCATCGCCCCCAACGGGTCGAGCGGGTGGGAGCGCGCGCTCATCCGCGTTGTCTGAGAAGGCAGAGACTGCTCAGCACCACTTCGCGGCGATGGTCGTCACGACATTGAGGTTGCGGTTCGTCCCTACTCCGAGCAGTTTCGCCGCGCCGAGCGGGTCGACCACGCCCTCCTGGTATCCCTCGCGCAGCAAGGCATGGGCGGCGCGGCCGCGCACGATCATTTCGCCGGCGTCGGATGCCGCGGCCTCGACCCGCGCGACCGTCTCAGCGTCGAGCTCGTTCTTGAGCAGATAGACGTAGTGCCGGGCGAGGCCCGGGCGCTCCGCGGTCAGCGCCGCGGCTTCAGCGGCGAGCGCGGCGAATTCGGATGCCTCGAACACGATCGTCGGCACGTCAAACCCGCGGTCTGCGAGAAACGCCTGCTCCAGCATCCGCTCGATCTTCGCTCGCGAACGCAGGGGTGTCTGAAACCGCACGTTGCCCGACGCGATGTGGGTCGCGACAGCGGTGAAACCCACGGACTCGACCGCCGCGATGATCGCGTCCTTCGGAAATTTGCGGGTCGGGCCGAGGTTGATGGCCCGCAGGAAAGCGATGTAGGTCGGCATCAGAGCCGCACGACCTCGGTGATCCGCACGATCGCGGTGCCCTCTTCTTCGGACGCGGCAAGATCGACCTGGCCGCGAATGCGCCAGTCGTGGTTGCCTTCCGGGTCGTCGATCGTCTGCTCGACGCGCCAGATTCCCTCGGTCGATGCATCAGTCTCGTCGATCGTGACCAGCCGCGGGTTGCGTGCTGCCCCTCCCGTGAGCATCTCGTCGTGCTCGTCGAAGTACGCATCGAGGGCGTCTGGCCAGGATGCCTCGGGGTCGAGCGTGACCAGTTCGTCGTCCTTCTGCAGCGCGGCCAGCTGCACCCGGCGGAACATCTCGTTGCGCACGAGCACGAGGAACGCCCGGCGATTGGTGAGCACCGAGGGAGGCGCGGGAGGCACGACCGGGGCCGACGGATCGACGAGTTCGGCGGGATTGATCAGGGCTTCCCACTCGTCGACGAGCGACGAGTCGACCTGGCGGACGAGTTCGCCCAGCCACGCGACGATGTCGAGCAGTTCGGGGGTCTGGGCATCGGTCGGTACGGTCTGGCGGATCGCCCGGTACGCATCGCTGAGGTAGCGCAGGACGAGGCCTTCGCTGCGGGCGAGCTGGTAGTGCTGAATCAGTTCGGCGAACGAGAACGCGCGCTCGAACATGTCGCGCACGACCGATTTGGGCGAGAGCTCGAAATCGCGGATCCACGGCTGGCTCGACGCGAACACCTCGAACGACTGGGCGAGCAGCTCGTCGAGCGGCTTGGGGTAGGTGACCTCTTCGAGGAGTTCCATGCGCTGGTCGTACTCGATGCCGTCGCGCTTCATCGCCGCGACCGCTTCGCCCCGCGCGAAGAACTGCTGCTGCGACAGCACCGGGCGGGGGTCATCGAGCGTGGCCTCGATGACACTGACGACGTCGAGCGCGTAGTGGCCGGTGCCCGCAGAGCTGGCGGCAGAATCAGCGGATGCCACGGCCCCGTGCCGCAGCTCGACCTCGGGGTCGAGCAGCCCGATCGCGGCGAGCGCGAACGGCGACAGTGGCTGGTTGAGCGCAAAGTTCGGCTGCAGGTCGACGGTCAGCCGGACTTCGCCCCGATCGGACGTGACCACCTGTGCCACGACGAGGGTGCGGAAGATCGCGAGCGCCCGGCGCGCGAGTTCGTACTGCCGTGCGCGCGGCTCGTGGTTGTCGTAGACCAACGAGCGCACGTTCGCGAACACATCGCCGCCCCGGGCGATGACGTTGATCAGCATGGCCGCGGTGAGCTGCATCTGGGGGACGAGGGGTTCGGGTTCGGCATCCACCAGTCGTTCGAAAGACGCCTCGCCCCAGTTGACGAAGCCCTGCGGAGCCTTCTTGCGCACGACCTTCTTGAGCTTCTTGGGGTCATCACCGGCTTTGGCGACGGCGGCGGTGTTCTCGATCTCGTGCTCGGGTGCCATGACGACGACGGTTCCGGCGGTGTCGTACCCGGCTCTTCCCGCGCGGCCGGCGACCTGGTGGAATTCGCGGGCACTGAGCTGCCGCATCCGTTGTCCGTCGTATTTGGTGAGCGCGGTGAGCAGCACCGTGCGAATCGGAACGTTGATGCCGACGCCGAGCGTGTCTGTGCCGCAGATGACCCGCAGCAAGCCGCGCTGGGCGAGGGTTTCGACCAGGCGACGGTAGCGCGGGAGCATGCCGGCGTGGTGCACGCCGATGCCGGCGCGCACGTAGCGCGAGAGCATCTTGCCGAAGGCAGTCGTGAAACGGAACCCGCCGATGGCCTCGGCGATCTGGTCGCGCTGCTCGCGCGAGACCACCTTGATCGACGACAGTGCCTGCGCGCGTTCCATCGCCGCGGCCTGCGAGAAGTGCACGATGTAGACCGGCGATTGGTTCGACTGCAGGAGGTCTTCGACCGTCTCGTGGATCGGCGTTCGGGCATAGGAGAAGTGCAGCGGCACCGGCCGCTCGACACCTGTGACCCGAGCCACAGGACGGCCGGTGCGCCGCCCGAGGTCGTCGGCGATCGCCGTGACATCGCCCAGCGTCGCCGACATGAGGATGAACTGCGCGCGGGGCAGAAGCAGCAGCGGCACCTGCCACGCCCACCCGCGCTCGGGGTCGCCGTAGTAGTGGAACTCGTCCATCACGACCTGATCCACCTGAGCTTCGGCGCCTTGGCGGAGCGCCATGTTCGCGAGGATCTCAGCCGTGCAGCAGATGATCGGCGCATCGGGATTGACCGACGAGTCACCCGTGACCATACCGACCCGCTCAGCGCCGAAGATGTCGACGAGCGCGAAGAACTTCTCGCTGACGAGCGCTTTGATCGGGGCCGTGTAATACGAACGGCCGCCGTGGGCGAGGGCCACCGCGTGCGCGGCGATGGCGACGAGCGACTTGCCCGTACCGGTCGGGGTCGACAGGATCACGTTCGAACCCGAGACGATCTCGATGACCGCTTCGTCCTGCGCGGGGTAGAGGCTGAGGCCTCGCTCGAGCGCCCACGTGACGAAACCCTCGTACGCCTCGTCGGCACCGGCCCCGCGAGGGACGGCATCGAGGATCGGGAGGGTCATCCCTTGAGTCTGCCAGGCCGGGCGGGGCCGCCTGGCCTGGCAGAGGTGCTAGCGCGTCTTCAGGACGGCGGCCGCAATAGCCAACTGGCCCGCCACGTTGACGTGCAGACTGCCGTCCGACAGGACAGGGAGACCGATGACACCATTGATCCAACGCAGTTTGGTGTCGCACAGTCCGTGCCCCGCGAAAGTCGATGTCAGGTCGAGGAACTTCACCTTCGCATCAGGTACAGATACTGATACTGACGACACGGCAGTAGCGAGTGCGTAGTTCAGTGCGTCTACGCCACCATTGGCAAGGCCCGCCTGTGTGGCGGTGACCGTCACCTGCGTGCCTTGATACGACCCGATCTTGCACGAAGTCGCAACGTTCCCGAACAGCCGCGGATAACCGGTGACGATGATCGTGGCGTGGGGCGCGCTCGCACGGATCGCGACGATCGCCGCCGCTGTGTTCGTCGTGACAGCGGGTAGCAGTCCCCCCGCCTCCGTCAGCGCCAACCTGCACGCGTCATCCCCCTGCGTGTAGCAGATGGTGAGGACGTCCACCCATTTCAAGTCGTTCACACCGGCGGTGATCGTGACCCGCTTCGTCGAGGCGCCGAGCTTACCGGCGGTCACCGCGGTATTCACCTGGCCGAGGAGGTCTGACGACTTCGCACCCGCGCACGCGTAGGATGTCGCCCCGAGCATGAGCGGGTAAGACAGCCGAGAACGAAGGCACGACCGATCAACATAGAGCAGGTTGCCCGTTCCGGCTGCCTCAGAGTCGCCGAAGGCGACATACGAGCTTCCGGCGGACGCAGCTGTGGCAGGTGGTGCCGCAGCAAACAGTGAGATACCCAGAGCGAGTAGGCCGACAACGGCGAAGGCGCGCTTATTCATGACTCCCCTTTGAATCGATGTTTTCGCGGGCAGCTTTCCCCCAGAGCGCCCCTGACAGTGCTGACTGTAGACCTCGGGTGCGTGCGCCACTAGAGGGGTAGCACGCAGGCCGAACGGTGGCGGAACACACGGCACGCCACGTACGTTGACACAGACGACGAAAGGGATGCAGATGCCAGCCTCCGACGATGACATCACGGTCAGCCGCAACGACGAAGAGAACCGCTACGAGATCCACGTCGGTGACGTGCTCGCGGGGTTCACGGAGTTCGCTCTCGATGATCGCGGGCGGTATTCGTACCCGCATACCGAGGTCGATCCCGCCTTTCAGGGGCGGGGCCTTGCCGGGCGCCTGGTCGCGGATGCGATGACGGATGCCGCAAGCCGCGGTGAGACCGTGCGACCGCAGTGCCCCGTGGTCGTGAAGTACCTGCAACGCACTGAGGTGGAGGGCCTGGACATCGACTGGCCCAGCCGCTTCGCGCCAGTTCCAGACCCGTCATGACCAGACTCGACGCCGGCGCCGGTGCCGTCGAAGAAGCCCTGCACCCTGAAGCGGAGCCGCAATCACAGGGCCCGCGGGCGCTGCTGCTCGAGTCGCGCGAGGTGCCGCTCGGCGGCGTGCGTGCGATGGAAGTGCACCGCGCTTTGCCTCAGCGCGACCTGCCGCTCGTCGGCGCGTGGTGCTTTCTCGACCGCTTCGGCCCGCAAGACACCCTCATGCGGGTCGAGCCGCACCCGCACATCGGCTTGCAGACGGTCACCTGGCCCCTGATCGGCGAGGTGCGCCACCGCGACACGATCGGCAGCGACGTGATCGTGCGCCGCGACGCGCTCAACCTCATGACGAGCGGCGCGGGCATCGCGCACTCGGAGTATTCGCTCGGCGACGATCCGATCCCCCTCGACGCCCTGCAACTCTGGATTGCGTTGCCCGAATCGCGCCGCCACGGCGCTCCCGCGTTCGAGCAGCACGAGAACCTCCCCGTGCTCACCCTCCAGGCAACGGAGGGGACGGATGCCTCCGTCACCGTCGTGATCGGCGAGCTGGGCTCCGCCACCTCGCCGGCATCGGCGTACACCCCGATCGTCGGCGCCGAGGTACGGATTCCCGCCGGAACCCGGGTACGGATTCCGCTGCGGGCCGACTGGGAATACGCGCTCGTCGGGGTGACCGGCACGGTGGTCGTCGAGACCGCGACCGATGGGTTCGCGGGGGATGCAGCATCCGTCGACCGCTCACACCTGCTGTATCTCGGAACCGCGCGGGAAGGTGTCGAGGTCAGTGCCGAGGGCGACGCCGTGCTCTTCCTCCTCGGCGGCGAGCCGTTCGAAGACGACATCATCATGTGGTGGAACTTCGTCGGGCGCAGCCACGAAGAGATCGTCGAGGCGCGCGAGGCCTGGGAGGCGCAGTCCGATCGGTTCGGGCGGGTGGAGGGGCACGGCGATGTGCGGATTCCCGCGCCGCCGATGCCCGCCGTACGGCTCACACGCAGGCGGCGCCGGGTCTGAGTCGCAGCATCCGGCGGTAATCTGGGCGGGTGGCCCCGACCTCCCGCCTTTCGACGAGCATCCTGCTCACCTGTGCAGCGATCGGTGTGGCCACCGGAGTGCTCCAGGCGGGTGCCGGCGCGCTGAGCGCCCCGGTTTCGGCGGCGGCGCCGATTCTCTACGGGCTCGTGCTCGGCGTCCATGTTCTGCCCGGAGTTGTTGCGCAAGAGCTTCTGCGCCGCCCGTGGGTCGCCCTCATCACGCACCTCGTCGCGGCCCTTGTGGCCAGCGCCGTGGTGCCGCTGTGGGTCGGTCGCTACATCGGCACAGCCCTGCTCATCGGGCTCCTTCAAGAGGGCATCGCCGCGATCGGCCGGTACAAGAAATGGGAGCCCTGGCGCTTCTTCGCCGGCGCCGTCGTCGTCGGCGCGGTCATTGCCGTCACGATCTGGGTCGCGGCTGACCTTGCGAAGTTCGCGCTGTGGGGGCAGATCGTCTATGTCGCGCTGTTCCTACTCGGTCCGGTGCTGTGGACCGCGGTGGGCTTGGCGATCGGGCGGGCGCTGCGCCGCGCAGGAGTGGCTCGGCGGTAGGCCGGACTTCGGTTCGGAGCATCCACCCGTTTCACTCCTCCCCACAGATCACTCCTCCCCACAGATGGGAAGAATCTCGCCGTCCGCGGTCACGTGCGTCTCTTCCACGACTGCGGGTGGCTGAACGCCGGAGTACGGCGCGACCACATCTTCGAACTCAGCGGCAGTCGTCCAGGATGAGAGCAGGGGCCCGGCGATGAACGACATCGAAACCGTCGAGCGGGCGATGGTGAGGGACAGTGATTGTGATTCCAGCCTCCATTCGCGCATGCCGTCGCCGGTGCGAACGTCGCCTGCCGTGTCGCGAATCTCGGTGAGCGCGAGTTGTGCTGCCGCGCTGTCGAGAGTGCGGAGAAGCACCTCGCGCTGAGCATCGCTCCCGTCGAAGCTCTCCGTCACCCACACAGCACTCTGAACGCGCACGAACTCAGACCCACCGCCGAATCCGTTGGGGATTCCCAGCACGCCGGTGGTGCACTCCGCGGTGGTCCAGGCGTGTCCGAGTTCGCCTGCGAGGGTCTCCACCGCTGATCTCAGAGATGCGTTGGCGGCCGTCGCGAGAGCGGCAGTGTCGACGGTTTGGAGTTGGTCTGTCGTCGGCGTCAAATCCGCGACGCCGGGGTAGAGAGCCCAGTCCACCAAGCCGCCGCCCGTCGAGCGGGCGATGGTGTCGAATTCGACTGCGATGAACGACTGGACAGCGCTGACGGCGAGGGGGTTGCCTACCGCCACTACGCACACGGCGAGCGGCGCAAGCACCCGGCTTCCGGTCAGCATGGCCGACCTTGCCGCGACAAAGATGATCGCACCGGCAGCGATGCTCAGCGCGCCGAGAAGGACCCATCCTGCGTCTAGCAGTGTGCCCGCCACCGACAGAATCGCCACGACGGATGCAGCGGCCAAGACTATCCGCGGAGAGGTCACGTCGACCCGTTCACAGCGATGATGACACTCCCGATGACCACGGGGTTGAAGATCGCAGCGATGACGAGGGCGAATACGCCAGACACGCGAGTGTGCGAATCCAGGAGGGCGACGATGGCGATGACGCCTACGACGAGCAACAGCACACCTGCCACGCTCACGAGGGTGGCGTCGCCGGTCGCGCGCGCGATGTGAGTGCCGAACATCACCATCACGCCCACCGCGACCGCCGCGGGTGGAAGCAACCCGATGAGCGCTGCGCGACGCAGCCACGCACGACGGGCCGGGCCGCGTTTGCCTGGGAGGGTTTCGACTGTCACCACACCGCAAGAATATGCGCGGGTGATCGTGTTCCGCCTCGGCGCACAAGGGGTAGGTAAGGGTCGGCTAAGTTGGAGCCACACCGTCCCTTTGACTGGAAGTCCCGTGACCGCACTCGAGAGCGATCCCACTGCCGCTCCGGCGGTCGCCCCCGACGCGGGGGCAGCGCCGCTGGTGAGTCTGCGCGAGGTCGCGGTCACCTATGAGGGTGAGGATGCGGCGGTGCCGGCATCCGTCACCTTCGAGATCTTTCCCGGCGATGTCGTGTTGCTTCTCGGGCCAAGTGGGTCGGGCAAGTCGACGCTCACTCTCGCGCTGAACGGACTGATTCCGCAGGCCGTGCCGGGCGTGGTCGCGGGCACCGTGCTGGTCGACGGCCTCGACACGGCAACGACACCCGTCGCAGAACTGAGCACGCGGGTTGGGATGGTCTTTCAAGACCCAGACGCGCAGCTGGTCACCGGAACACTGCTCGATGAAGTGGCCTTCGGCCCCGAAAATCTGCGGATGCCGGCGGACGAGGTTCTGGTTCGGTCAGAAGAGGCCCTCCGCCGCGTCGGGCTCTGGGAACGTCGTGCCGAGAACCCCGACCGACTCTCGGGCGGCGGGCGCCAGCGCCTCGCGATCGGCTGCGCGCTGGCGATGGGCTCACCACTGCTCGTGCTCGATGAGCCGACGGCGAACCTCGACCCGCAGGGGATCGAGGACGTCTATACAGCCCTCGAAGAGCTCGTCGCCGCGGGCGACCGGGCGATTCTGCTGGTCGAGCACAACCTCGATGCGGTCGTCGGGTTCGCGTCGCGCGTGGTCGTGCTCAATCACTCCGGCCGCGTCGTGGCGGATGGCTCGGTCGACGAGGTGCTGCGGCAGCGAGCCGATGAGCTCCATGCGATGGGCGTGTGGCTGCCGGTGTCGACGCTGGCCGCACTGCGCCTGCGCCGTGCGGGCTATGCGCTTGACCCCCTGCCGCTCACTCCTGCAGAACTGCGGGCCGGCCTCGAGAATTCGGTGGTGAGCGGAGGGGATTCGACGATCGGAAGACGGGATGCCCCTCCCCCGCCCTCCCCTCGCCAGATCTCCTCCCCCCGCAGCGAAAGTGAACCCCTGATCTCGGTGCGCGGGCTGACGCTCCGCCGTGGCCGCACCGAGGTTCTGCACGAGGTCGACCTCGACATCGCCGCAGGAGAGTTCGTCGCCGTCGTCGGGGCGAACGGCGCGGGCAAGACGAGTCTCATCCAGGCCATCGCCGGGGTTGTTCCGCCTCCGCGCGGGACCGTCCACATCGCCGGGCTCGACGTCGGTCGGGCCGACGCCCGCAAGATGTCGTCGCGCATCGGCTTCGTCTTTCAGAACCCCGAGCACCAGTTCATCGCCCACACCGTTTACGACGAGATCGCGCACGGCCTGCGGCTGCAGCGTCTTGCGGATGCCGAGGTCAGAACCCGTACGTGCGAGTTACTCGAGCGGTTCGGGCTGGGGGAGAAGGCCGACACGCACCCGTTCCTGCTCTCAGGGGGACAGAAGCGACGCCTCTCCGTCGGCACGGCTCTCGTCGCCGGCGCCCCGGTGCTCGCCCTCGACGAACCCACGTTCGGGCAAGATCGCGCCCGCGCCGATGAACTGCTCGGGCTCCTGCGCGAACTCAATGCCGAGGGCACGACGGTCCTCGTCGTCACGCACGACATGCAGCTGGTGACGGAGTACGCCGACCGGGTGGTCGTGATGAGCGAAGGTCGGGTTCTTCGAGCCGGACCCACCGCCGAGATCTTCGCCGACGTCGAGCTCATCGAGTCGGCGGGGCTGCGGCTTCCTCCGTTGCGACAGGCGCTACAGGGAATCCAGCGGCATCCCAAGCTTGCCGATATCGCACGCCTCTCTGACCTCCCGGCGGGGCGCGGGGGTGCGCGATGACCGCGACCGGTCCCGTGCTCACCGCCCGAGCGGCCCACTCGAACGTCGATCCGTACGCGGACCGTGTCGTGGCATCCCCCGTCCGCTTTCTTTACGGACTGAACCCCCTCGCGACACTCGCCGCGCCACTGCCTGCGATGCTCGCCCTGGTGTTCGTACGGGATGTCGCAACTCCCCTCGCATTTCTCGCTCTCGCCTACGCCCTCCTGCTGATCGGCGTGAGCTTCACCCGGCGGCTCGCCCTGATTCTCTTCCTGGCTCTGCCCGTCGCGGCGGCGGCGATCGGCTTCGGCTTCGCGGTGTGGACCGACCCGGCAAAGGTCGACCAGAGCGTCGTCGTCTGGCAGATCGGCGCGTGGACGCTGTACGGCGGAGCGCTCGAGGTCGGCTACGCGACTGCCCTGCGCATCGCCGCGATCATCGCGCTCAGCCTGATCGTGGGACTCTCGACCACCGGGCCCGATCTCGTACGGGCGAGCGTGCAACACCTGCGCGTGCCGTATCGAATCGGCTACACCGCTCTGGCCGCGTTCCGCTTCGTGCCCCGGTTCGGGCACGAACTCGATGTCATCCGGCAGGCCCACCGCGTGCGCGGAGCGCACGGCGGGCGCGGACCCATCGCCGCCGTCGCGCGCTGGTTCGGGTACATCGTGCCGCTCATGGCCGGGGCGATCCGCCACGCCGAGCGCGTAGCCCTGGCGATGGACGCCCGCGCCTTCGGTGCCTACCCCGATCGCACCGAGCGGCACCTCGTGCCCTGGCAGGCCCGCGACACGGTGTTCGTGCTCGCGTTCATCGCAACATCCGCCGTCATTCTCTTCGTCTTCTTCCCCTGGGGCCTCTCATGAGCGCCGCTCGACCGTCAAAGGAGGACGCATGGCACAGGCCAGCCGTCTCGTGAAGCCCGCCACGCAGGATCTCGTGCACCTGACCGTGCTGCGCACCGAGCGCCTGTCGGCGCACTGGATGCGCGTCACGCTCGGCGGTGGTGAGATCGATGACTTCCGCCCGATGGGCTACGACCAGTGGTTCCGCATATTTCTTCCGTTGGGCGGCGATGAAGGACTCGAGCGGCTGCCCGCGAAGGCGCACAAGCTCTTCGGCTACCTGCGCTACCTGCGGATTCCGGACGGCATGCGTCCGGTCATGCGCAACTACTCGGTGCGCGCGTATCGCGCGGCGACGGCGGATGCTGCGGCCGAAATCGACGTCGACTTCGTGCTCCACGGCTCGGCCGAGGAGGGCACCGCCGGCCCGGCGTCTCGCTGGGCCGAGACGTGCACTCCCGGCGAGAGTGTCGTGATCATCGATGAAGGCCTCGCCTTCAACCCCGAGCGTGGCACCGACCGTGTGCTGCTCGTGGCCGACGAGACGGGGCTGCCGGCGATCGCGTCGATCTGCGCGTCGCTGGGGGCGGATGCTGCGGGCCTCGTGATCGTCGAAGTCCCGGCCGCGGAAGATGCGCTGGAGTTCGAGCGCCCGGCCGGCGTCGAGGTGCGGTGGATCATCCGCCACCATGACGACAAGCCGGGCGAGCCTGCGCTGGCTGCGCTCACCGCGCTGGGCGCGCTGGGCGCGCACGAACTTCCGACGGGGGAGTATCACGCGTACATCGTGGGCGAGCAGGCTCTGCCGACCGGCGCGCGGCGGCACCTGATCGCCGAGCGCGGGCTTTCGAAAGACCAGGTGAGCTTCTGCGGCTACTGGCGGGTCGGTGCGTCGTCGCCCACGCCGAAGTCGCAGCTCGCGCAGACCGAGGCCCACTCGTGAGCCGCGTCGGCACCGCCACCTGACCGCCCCGAACTTCGCTCACGCATCCAACAACGGATGCCGCGCCCCAAGCCTCCGAAGTGGGCCGGGGCGCGGCATCCGGTGTCAGTTCTGCGTGTACGTAGCCAGGCGCATCGTCGCCGTCGCGCTGTGCGCCGCCATCCCCTCGGAGTCCGAAATCACCTGAACTGCTTCGGCGAGCGTGGGCGTCGCTTCACGCGCGATGCGCTGATACGTCAGGGGCTTGAGGAACCGCGAGACCGAGAGCCCAGCGCTGTGCTTTGCGCCACCAGCGGTCGGCAGAACGTGGTTCGTCCCGGCCATGCCCTTGTCGGAGTAGGCGACGGTGCTCCAATGACCCAGGAAGATCGAGCCGTAGTTGCGCAGGTTGTCGTGGTACCAGTCGTCGTCGGCCGTCAGCACCTCCAGGTGCTCGGGGGCGAGGTCGTCCATGAGGGCGACAGCTGTCTCGCGGTCCTTCGCCACCGTGACGACGCCATAGTCGCGCCACGCGGGGCCCGCGATCGGCTCGGTCGACAACTCGGCAAGCTGGCGCTCGACCGCAGCGATCACCGCACGGCCGTGCTCTTCGGACGTCGTGACCAGCGCGGCGGGCGAGTTCGGGCCGTGCTCGGCCTGCCCGAGCAGGTCGGCCGCGACGATCTCGGGGTCTGCCGTCTCGTCAGAGAGCACGGCGACCTCAGACGGCCCGGCGAGCAGGTCGATCGCGACCGTGCCGAAGAGCTGACGCTTGGCCTCTGCCACAAACGCGTTGCCGGCGCCGACGAGCATGTCGATGGGCAGTTCGCCCAAGAGTCCGTATGCCATCGCGGCGAGCGCCTGTACGCCACCCAGGACGAAGACGCGGTCGACACCCGAAAGATGCGCGGCATAGACGACGGCGTCGTTCGCACCACCGTCGGGCTGCGGCGGGGTGCAGGCGATGACCGTGGGAACACCGGCCGCCTTGGCCACACCGACCGTCATGAACGCACTGGCCGTCAGGGGGAAGCGCCCCGCCGGAAGGTAAGCACCCACCCGCGACACTGGAACATACCGAGCGCCGGTGACAAGACCGGGAACCAGCTCGGTCTCGAAGTCGGTGAGGTGCGAGCGCTGCTCGGCAGCGAAAGCCTTCGTGCGCGCGGAGCCCAGTTCGATCGCCGCACGCAGGTCAGCGGGCAGACGGTCACCGCTCGTGGCGATCTGTTGCGGGGTGAGCTCGATGTCTCCGCCCTGATAGTTGTCGAGCTTGCGCGCGTAGTCGAGCACGGCGTCGAGGCCGCGGTTCTGAATGTCGAGCAGCATCGATGTGACGGTCTCAATCACCGCGGGCTCCCGCTGGGCGGCGGGAGCATCGATGAGCGGGGTCTTGAGGTGGCGGAATGAGCCCTCGAAGCTCTGGAGGAGTGGGGTGCTGTAGCGCATGAGACGACGCTAGAGCGACGGCGTACTCCCCCACAAGCCCAGTGGATACGATGCAATCCATAGGGTTTACCATTGATTTGTGACTCTCACCCAGCTGAAGGCGTTCCTCGCCGCACTCGAGTCCGGTTCGTTCACGGCGGCCGCTATCGACCTCGACACGACTCAGGCATCCGTGTCAGAACTCGTCGCGCGACTCGAGCGCGAACTCGGCGTGCGACTCTTCATCCGCGGAGGAAGGCGGCTGACACCCACCGAGTCGGCTCTCGCCCTGCGCGCGCACGCCGAACAGGCGGTCGACGCCATCGACAACGGCGTCGAGACCATCCGCGCCATCCACGCCCTCGAAGGCGGCACCTGCACGTTCGGAGTGCTGCGCAACGCCGCGTACTACGACCTCTCCGACCTCGTCCAGCGGTTTCACCGCCGTCATCCGAACGTCAAAGTGCGACTGGTGGGCATCAACTCGGCCCTCGTCGCCGAATCGATCGCGGCCGGCGAGATCGAGGCGGGACTTCTGGTGCTCCCGGTGGCGGAATCGGGACTGCACATTCGTCCGCTTTTCCGCGACGAAGTGCTCTACGCCTCGGCCCGACGCTCACTGCGCTCGGGCGCGGTGACGATCGCCGACGTCGCAGCGGCGAAGCTCGTCCTGTACGACGCCTACGCGGGGTGGAACGACCCGACCAGGCGGCAACTGCTCGAGCGTGCCCGGCTCGAGGGCCTCACTATCGACCCCGCGATCGAAGTCGAGCACGTCGAGACGGCTCTCAGCCTTGTGGCCACGGGCGCGGCCGACACGATCGTTTCGCGCACGATCGCCGAGTCAGCGTCGTTCCCGCCCGGCATTGATGTGGTGCCGTTCGCCGAGCCTCTGTATGACACGATCGCGCTCGTGCACCGCGAGGGTGCCGCCCTGTCACCGGCGACTCGCCGACTCGCCGATCTTGCCGAGCGCACGCTGCTCGCACAAGTGGCGGGCCATGCGGGGCGCTCTCGGGCAGAGTAGCTCAGTAAAGTTCGGGCCGACGGTCGCCGAAGAGGTCATTGTGCGGCGGCAGTGACTTGTCGCCGCTCTCGCGCAGATCGAGAGTCGCGACGGCGATGCCGTAGCTTCCCGACACGGCGACCACCCAGCCGTCCTCATCGATGATCGACGAGCCACCGGTCCACTCGACGCCCCGCTCTGTTCCCCAGCGGTCGGCGACGACGGTCGCCAGCCGCGAGGAACGCGCCGCGGCCATCGCTTGAATCGTCTCCGGGGAGCGTTCACCCTCGGGGCGCGGCACGAGCGGCCAGTTGACCGGAAGCGCGAGGATCGCAGCACCCGCGAGAGCGAGCTTGCGAGGCACTTCAGGAAACTCGTTGTCGTAGCAGATGGCCACGCCGAGGCGACCGAGCCGCGTGTCGAAGACGGCGCCGGCTCCGCCATCCCCCGGCGTGAACAGAGTGTTCTCGGCTCCCCACAAGTGGGCCTTCCGGTAGTCACCGATCCGGGTGCCGTGCTCCAGCACCGCTGCCGAGTTGAAGAGTCGGTCACCGTCCCGCTCTGCGTACCCGACGACGGCGACAGCGTCTTCGGGCACCGCTGCGGCGAGTCTTCGCCACACAGGATGATCGCGTGTGAGAGACGCCGCTCTCACCTCGTCCCGGTCGGCGAACACGTAGCCGCACGTCGCGAGTTCGGGCACGACGATGAGCTGAGCACCGAGAGCCCCTGCCGCGCGCAGGGCCTGCACGATTCGCTCGACGTTGCCGCCGACATCTCCCAGACGAATAACGGGAGACGCGGCGGCAACGCGGAGCGATCGAGTCATGCGAACGGTGTCAGTCGTCCTCAGTGGCGGTGACCATGACACCCACCGGCGCCAAGTAGCCGTTCGGGTCGATCATCCAGTCGGCCTCACGCGCGGCGTCGACGACTTCAGGTGCCCACTCCAGGTAGACGCGGTCATCGCCCGAGTTGACGACGAGAAGCTCACCGGCCCCGCCGTCTCCGACCTCCAGGCACTGGAACGTGCGCCACGCTCCCGCGGGCACCGAGAACGAGTCAGACGGGCCGATTTCGATGGTGCTCTCGGGGTCACCGTTGAGCGTGACCGCCCATCGTCCCGACTTCACCAGGAGCACCTGGTTCTTGTCGTGACGGTGGCGAAGCAGACCTTCACCCGCCGCGGCACGCACCCAGGCCATGTTGAACGAGTGCGGCTCGTGGATGCGGGGTACCTGGCGACGGTCTTCGCTCATGCCGTAGCCGATGGCCAGGCTGAGCTCGGCGGCACCACCGGGCACACTCGCACACAGCAGCGCGCTGCGGCTATAGACCCGGTCACCCGGCTGGATCACCCGGCCGCGCATCTCTTCCACTGAGTAGGTGGTGAGGTCATCGACGTATTTCTGCTGGATCGGCGTGATGAGTGCCACGTCCTCCGGCAGCACATCTCCGGCCACGGTGTCGATGAGCTGATTGTCCGCCGTGAGGTAGAGCCCGTACGACTCTGCTTCCTTCAGCACGGAGGGACCCCAGATGATTCCACCGGTGACATCCCGTCCGAGAGCGGTCCAGAGGATGCCGTCATCCGGACCCTCGTTTGTGAACCCGCGGAAGATCCATGTCGGGATGGAGATGATGTCGCCATCGGTGCTGACGTACTCGCCCTGCTTGCCGTCGATACCCCAGCGGAGGCGGAACTCGCCTCCGAGGTTCACGAAGACCTCAGCGGTGAAGTGCAGGTGAAGGTTGTTCGAGATGCCGTTGGGCATTCCCGCCGCGCCGGTGTTGAACCCGTGCTCCTCCGTCAGGTTGATGACCTGTCCGGCATTCTGCGAGACCCCGCCTCCGATGAAGGCGTAGTTCTCTTTGCGGTCAGAACCGGGTGTACGGCAGTCGATGAAGGCCGCGTTGTGCGGGGCCCAGTCGGTCTTGCGAATCGTGCGGCGCGCGATCTCGGTCTGATCGACGTTGACGTCGGTGCTCATTTCTTTCTTCTTTCTTTGACGCTGAGATCAGTAGATGTTGGAGGGGCCTACGGGCTCGTCGCCGCGGAGTTGCGCGATCTGTGCACGCAGGGCGATGTCGTCCCACAAACGCACCTCTTTGGCCAGCGCTCCGTTGTGGAAGGTGAACTGCGAAATGCCCAGCACGTCGACCGGCTTGCCGGTGAGCGATCCGTAGTTCGGCTTGCCGATGTAGTCACCGACGAACTTCCAGGTGACGGCGACGCGCAAGCCGGCATAGCGCACGTCGTAGTTGGTCTGGATGTCGCGGATCTCGAACTGTCCGGCGGGGAACGCCTCGAGGAACCGCAGCAGCGCACGCCGGTAACCTTCGGGCCGGATGACGAGACGGTTGCCGACGGTGAGCAGCACGAGGTCGCGCTGGAAGTACTTCTCGACCTTTTGCAGGTCACGCTCGTTCCAGATCACCTGAATCATTTCCAGGACGGCCTCGACCTCGGATCGGTAGACATCCGGACGCGCGCCGGAGTCACCGATGGCGATCGGGTCGGCGGGTGCCGCCTCGTTCCAGGAACCGGTGTACCCACGGAAGGCCTGAGCGCGCGCGAGCTCGTCGAGATCCGCCCCGCTCTCAAGTGCACCCGCGAGCGAGTCACGCACGACCCATTCCTCGACCATGCGGCCTCGGCGGTAGAGGCAGTTGGCGATCGTCCGGCTGAACTGCGACGTCTGCAAGTGGCCGGACAGCACGAGATGAGAGCTCAAGAAGGCGTCGTCTCCGCGTGCCTCCCAGATGACATCTTCTGCTTGGCCAGTTCGGTCAGGGGTGGAGGAGATGCGCATGAGCGTTCCCTCGATCACCTCGTCGCGAGTCGTCGAGGTGCCGTAGGCACCGTGGACGATCGAGTCCGGCTCGTAGTTCTCGCGGATGTAGCTGATCGAGCGATCCACCCAGATGAGGTCGGTGACCTCGCGAATGAAATCGTCGGGGTCTCCGTACGGGAGGTAGGCGACCGGATCGAGAGGCACGCGTGCACTCCTTCTGTTCAGGGTTCGCGTGCATCCGATGCGCCGCGAATGGTGGGCAATGAATGCAGTGTATGCGTATGCATTGCGCGAACGCAAGGATGAGCGAGCAGGCAGCGCGAGCTTTAGGTGGCGGATGCCTCGCCCAGAGTGCGCCGCGGAACAAAGGTCGTACCGAACTCGACGTGCTGAATGGGCGAGTCGGGATCGACGATTCGCTGAGTGACCAGTCCCGCCGCTTCGCGCGCCATCGCGGCGAAGTCGTAGGCGATCGTGGAGAGCTCGATGATCGGCCAGGACGCCGCCGGGAGATCATCGAATCCGATGATGGAGACGCCATCCGGCACCTCGACACCCGCCCGGCGCGCGGCGTTGAGGGCGCCGTACGCGACGACGTCATTGCCGCAGAAGATCACGGTCGGCGGCTCGGCAAGGGCGAGCAACGACGCCGCTGCCTCATCCCCGGCTGAGGTGTCGAATGGGCAGCGCCGGACGTAGTTCGCGTCGAGCGTGACACCGCGTGCGGCGAGCGCCGCTCGCAGCGCGGACTCGCGCGACTGTGCCGTGCTGGTGTTGCTCGGGCCGAGAATGGCTCCGATCCGGCGATGCCCCAGTTCGATCACGTGCTCCACCGCTTGATCGAAGCCTCGCTCCGGGCGAACGACAGTGGCATCGGCATCCACCATCGCGGACGTTCGGTTGAAGTACACGAACGGCAATCCACGGTCGCGCAGCCGCACAGGCGCGACCGAGTCGATCGTGGTCGTGGCGAGGATCACACCGTCGAGTCCGTTGGCGATGAGTCGCTCGACGACGGTCTCGTTGTCGGCGGACTCGGTGTGCAGCATGAGCTGGTACCCCCGCTCTTCCAGCTCCAGATGTACGGGCGCGATGACCTGCGCGTAGAACTGGTTGGCGAGGTCGGTGACGAGGAGGCCGACCCTGCGCGTGCGCCCGGACGAGAGTGCCCGACCCGCCTCGCTCGGAACGTAACCCAACAGATCGGCAGCTTCGCGAACCCGTCGCCGGGTGTCTTCAGAGACGCGTGGGTCATCGCGGAGGGCTCGCGACACCGTCGGCTGCGACACGCTCGCCAGGCGAGCGACGTCGCGGCTCGTAACGGCCATGTCACCATTCCTCACGCGTGGCGAAAATCCCGCCTTAATGCTAGCGCCCTTGACCGCTTCTGCATACGCAAGCATAATTGAACATACGTATGCACGAAAGTCGTGCTGAGAGGAACCCCTGATGCCCCTGTACCTGAAGAGCGCGCCGACGAAATCTTTCACCGATGTCGCCCAGGCCGACGTCGCTGAAAAAGTCACCGCGGTCATCGCCGACATCCGCGAAAACGGGGACGCAGCAGTGGCACGGTACTCCGCCCAGTTCGACAAGTGGCAGCCCGAGGCTTTCCGCCTGGACGATGCGCAGATCGAAGAGATCATGGCGACGCTGGACCCCCAGGTCATCACCGACATCGTGTTCGTTCAGGAGCAAGTGCGGCGTTTCGCCCAGGCGCAGCGCGACTCACTCGTCGACCTCGAGGTCGAAACCCTCCCCGGCGTGTTCCTCGGCCAGAAGCACGTCCCCGTGCAGGCTGCGGGCGCGTACATCCCCGGCGGCAAGTATCCGCTCACCGCATCTGCGCACATGACGATCATTACGGCGAAGGTCGCCGGGGTGAACCGAGTCGTGGCATGCACACCGCCCATTCGCGGCGAGATCCCCGCCGCCACCGTTGCCGCCATGAAGCTCGCCGGCGCCGACGAGATCTACGTTCTCGGCGGAATTCAAGCTGTCACCGCGATGGCCGTGGGCACCGAGACGATCGCGCCCGTCAACATGATCGCGGGCCCAGGCAACGCCTACGTCGCCGAGGCGAAGCGACAGCTGTTCGGCGAGGTCGGCATCGACCTCTTCGCCGGTCCCACCGAGATCCTCATCATCGCCGACGACGACGCCGACCCCTTCTTCACGGCCGTTGACCTGCTCTCGCAGGCCGAGCACGGCCCGGAGTCGCCGGCCGTGCTCATCACCACGTCGCAGGCACTCGGCGAGCAGGTCATCGCGCACATCGAGGAACTTCTTCCGGGAATGTCCACGAAGGACTATGCCGAGCCCGCGTGGCGCGACTGGGGCCAGGTCATCGTCGTCGACGACATCGACGAGGCCTATGCGCTGGCCGACACGTTCGCCTTCGAGCACGTGCAGGTCTTCACGAAAGAGCCGCGCGAAGCGCTCGAGAAGATGCACGATTACGGCGCGCTCTTCCTCGGCGAAAACACCTGCGTCTCGTACGGCGACAAGGTCATCGGCACCAACCACGTGCTCCCGACCCTCGGCGCAGCCCGCTACACCGGCGGTCTGTGGGTAGGCAAGTACCTGCGCACGGTCACCTACCAAGAGGTTGTCGACACCTCTTCGTCTGCTCTCCTCGGTGAGGTGTGCGGTCGCGCCGCGCGCGTCGAGTTGTTCGAAGGCCACGCCCGATCTGGTGACGCCCGCGCGTGGCGGCACGGCGGACGCTCTTTCGAGTGGATCGACGAAAGCCTCGCCGCGCAGGCCGGTTCGCGATGACCGAGCTGGCGGGACGCACCGCGCTCGTCACGGGTGGCGGCAGCGGCCTCGGTGCAGCAATCGCCGCCGCCCTTCACGGCGTCGGAGCGAACGTGGTCGTGGTGGGTCGTGACGTCGCCAAACTCGACGCTGTCGTGGAGATGCTTGGCGACCGTGTGCGCGCTCTCCCCTGCGATGTCGCGGACCCCGCCTCCATCACCGCGCTGCGCGATGAGCTCGAAGGCACGCCCGTGTCGATCCTCGTGAACAATGCGGGCGTGCCCGGACCGGTCGCGGCGCTCACCGACATCGAGGTTGAAGACTGGGATGCCGTATTCGACGTGAACGTGCGGGGCACATACCTGATGTGCAAAGCCTTTCTGCCCGCAATGGTCGCCCGAGGCGCCGGCGACGTGATCAACGTCGCTTCGGTGTCGGGCAAACGTCCACTCGCGCACCGCACGCCGTACGTTGCGTCGAAGATGGCCGTGATCGGACTCACGTCCACCCTGGCGTTCGAGGTCGGTCCCTCCGGAGTGAGCGTGAACACCCTCTCGCCTGGTCCGGTTGCCGGCCCACGGATGGCCCGCAACTTCCGCCTCGAGGCGGAGCGATCGGGCACGACCGTCGCCGATGCCGAACACGACTTCGTCTCGCGAGCAGCACTCGGTCGGATGGTCACCGAAGAGGAGGTCGGGCTCGCGGTCATCGCGATGCTGAATATGCCCGGCCTCTGCGGCGCAGACGTCGATCTATCGGCGGGAATGGTGGCCTGATGACTGCCTCGCTACGAAGCCGCGCCGAAGGTGGTGAGAAACTTCTCGGGGTTCTTCTCCGCATGCCCGGTGAAGAGCTCGTCGAGATGGCGGCGATCGCCGGGTTCGACTTCGTCCTGGTCGATTGCGAGCACGGACCGGCCGATGTCGTCGCGTTGCGTCAGCACATTGCTGTGGCCGCCGTCCACGACGTTCCCGTCATCGTCCGCGTGGGCGCGGGCGAGCACGGGCTCGTTCTGCGGGCCCTCGATCAGGGTGCGCAGGGCATTCTCGCCCCGCACCTCGACACCGCCGCTGATGCGCAGGCGATCGTCGAAGCCACGCACTACCCCCCGCTCGGGGACCGCGGGTTTGCCACGTACAGTCGCGCGGGAAGATTCGGTACGACGGATGCTGCAGCCCACCGTGACTGGTATCTCGCGAACACCCTCGTCCTGGGCATGATCGAGTCGCCGCGCGGCGTCGCCGCAGTGAAAGAGATCCTCGCCACCCCTGGACTGGACGGCATCATGATCGGTCCTGCGGACCTCGCCGCCTCCTCCGGCCCGGATGACCTCGCTCCCGCTGTCGCGACGGCTCACGTCAACGCCGCGATCGCCGACTCCGGACAGATGCGCATGGACATCGTCGGCACGCGAGCCGCCGCATCCGCCGCCTTCGATGACGGGGCGACGTTCGTGGTCTACAACCTTGCCGCCGCGCTGATGACTCACCTCGGTGAGTTGCGCGCGGCTCGTCCCTGAGATCGACTTAGCCGGACTGCGCGAGCCAGCCTCGCAGGAGAGCTCCGACCGCTTCGCCTCGCTCGAGGGGGAGCAGGTGCCCGCCTTCGAGCGTGACCATGCGTGCGCGGGGGACCGCCTCGGCGATTTCGGTGTGAAAGCTCGGCGGACACAGCGCATCGGCATCGGCCGACACCACGAGCGTCGGTACGTCGATACTTTCCAGCGCGGAGCGCAGATCCGTGCGGGTGGACTGCAGGAGCAGTTGGGCGCGCAGTGTCTCCGGCGGTGTGTCGTCGCCCATCGCCAGTGTTCGCTCGACGACGTCGTCTCGCAGTTGCGCCGCCGGTGACAGCAACATCGCAACGATCTCCTCCTGAAGCGCCCGCGGGCTCTCCCCGGCGTCCAGCCGTGCGATCCATGCGGCCCACGCAGAATGCTGGGCAGGAGTAGGGCCCTTCGCGTTGGTCGACATCACACAGAGCGCGCTGACACGTTCAGGCGCACGCACCGCGAGAGACATCGCCACGATGGCGCCCAGCGAGAGCCCCGCGAGCACGAAGCGATCGGGCAGTTCATCGAGCAGACGCTCGACCTGCGCATCAATGGACGGCAGGTCGAGCGTCGGAGCAATGACGGATTCCAGGCCACAGTCGGCCCACAGGTCCGCCGTGCAGTTCATGCCGGCGAGCAGCACCAACGGCGGCATATCAGCCCTTGACGGCGCCGTCGCTGAGTCCTGCCACCAGATACTTCTGCGCTATGAAGGCGATCAGGATCACCGGAATGGTCAGCAGAATGGATGCTGCTCCCGCCTGTTGCAGCATGGGCAACGTCTGCCCGAGCTGAGTTGCGATGAACACCGGCACGGTCTTGGACGACGAGTCCGTCAACACCAACGCGGTCAGGTACTCCTGGAACGCGAAGAGGAAGACGAAGATGCCGGCGGTCAAGATGCCGGGCCCCATGAGGGGAATCATGACTCGGCGAAGCATCCCGATCCTGGTGCACCCGTCGATCATGGCCGCTTCATCCAGTTCGCGCGGGATCTCGGCGAAGAAGTTCCGAAGCAGCCAAATCGTGAAGGGTTGGTTGATCGCCACGAGCGCGATCGCCAGCGCGAACGTGGTGTCGTAGATTCCGAGCGCCCTGCTGATGTCGTACATCGGCAGCACCACAGCGAACCGGGGCAGCGCACGGAAGATCAACGCCAGCACGAGCAGAAGTGCCGAGATGTAGCTCGGGAACCGCGAAAGTGCGTACGCGGCGGGAATCCCGATCACCAGCGCGAGCACCGTCGAGACGACCGCGACGACCAGTGTGTTGACGAGGTAATCCGAGAAGTAGGTCGTCTCCCAGAGGTTGACGAACGCATCGAAGGTGGGTACGTAGCCCCACATGACGGGCGGGTTGGCGAATGCGACGTTGGTGGGTTTGGTGACCGAGAGCGCCATCCAGATGAAGGGGCTCATCATGAGCAGGCAGAGCACCGCCAGCAGCACACCGGTCACCACAGGAGGGCGCTTGCGTACACGCGTGCGGCGACCCTTGCCCTCCACGTCACCCGTAGTGATCGCGCGGGTCGAGAGGTCCAGGCTGTTGAGCGTCATCGCAGGGCCTTCGCTTCCTTGAAGATCCCTTGAATGAAGGGAATGAGCATGATCAGGATGAGGATGATCGTGAGCACGTTGATCGCGCTGCCGAGACCGAGTTGTTGCGCGCCATCGGCGAACGCGACGGAGTAGACGTAGAGCATGATCGATTCGTTTCCGATCGTCTCGGCCTGTGGTGACAGCGGAATGAGGTTGTCGAACATCCGCAGCACATCCATGATCGTGATCAGTGTGACGAAACCGAGCACACCTCGAATGGTCGGGATGATGACGTGCAGGTGAGTCTGCAGCGGACTGGCGCCATCGATCGTGGCAGCCTCCCGGAGCTCGATCGGAACGCCCTGCAGGCCCGCGAGGATGATCAGCATCGCGAACGGAAGCATGTGCCACACGGTGTTCGCGATGATGAGAATCGCATTGGGCACCTGATCGGTGAACCACAGCACTTGTGTGCCGCCGATGAGACCGATGAACCGGTTGACGACACCACCGAAGTTGTCATCGAAGAGCCAGGAGAAGGCAACGGCACCAACGAGGTTGGGGAGGACGTAGGAGATGAGCATGATGCCGAGCACCAACGGGCGTGATTTCGTCAGCCGGTTGAGGCCGGTCGCAACGATGTAGCCGAGCACCAGCATGATCGCGGTCGTGATGATCGTCACCACGATCGTGAAGAGCGCAGCCTTGCCGAAACGCGGGTCCGTGAGTGCTTCAACGAAATTGTCGAGACCGACGAACGTTCCTGGAGTGCCATAGCGCACGTCCTCGAAACTCCACTGAATCGTGCGGACGAGTGGGATGACCAGGAGAGCTGACATCACCACGAAACTCGGCGCGAAAAGCAGCCAAAATTCTCGTGTCTTCATTACTTACCCCCTTCGTGGGCTGTGGCCCGAAGCGTCGTTCGGGCCACAGTCCACGATTGTCGGATTGGGTGGTCGATTGTCAGCCGGAGACGGCTTCGCCCGCCGCCTGCATCTGCTCCATACCTTCGGCGACCGAGATCTGGCCCGCGATCACCTGCATGAGGATGGGACGGATCTCGTTGGTGACATCGGCGATGAACGGTGACACGACCGGGGGCATGGCGCCCGCGATCGATCCGTTCGCAGCCTCACCGTAGGGCGAGTTCTCCGGCGTCATCATGCCTTCGCGCGCGGGGAACGCCGCGGGCACCGAAGCCTTCGACGCCTCTTCGCTGACGGCGGATGCCATCATCACGAAGAGCATCTCGTGGTCGAGCGCGGTGTTGAAGGGAATCGACCATCCGTCGATCGACAGGCGGGTGTAGACGTAGTCTGCCGCGTCACTCACCTTCGGCGGCGTGGCGAACCCGAACGATTCCGACAGGTTGCTGTTCGTGTCGAGCGTGAGGTCGTTCATACGGCCGGAGAACATGACCGACATCGCCGCGGTCCCGTTGTACATCTGCTGCTGGACCTTCGGCTGATCGAACGTGGTCACCTGCGGATCCATGTACGGCTTCAGCGCGAGCATCGCCTCGAGTGCTTCCTCTGCGACCGGAGTGTCGAGAGTGACCTCGCCGTCTTCGCTGACGAAGTCAGCGCCGAGCGAGTTCATCACGGCCTGGTAGCTGGTGGAGACATCGCTCGTCGCAAGCCACGGCAGCGCGATCGGGTAGTCCATGAGGCCCGCCGCCTGGATTTCTTCGGCGGCAGCGATCATCTCGGGGAAGGTCTGGGGAACCTCGAGGCCCAGGTCTTCGAAGATGTCAGTGCGATACGCCATCACGAACATCTGCGCTTGCATAGGCAATGCGTAAAGGCTTCCGTCGAACGACATACCCTTGCGCATCGACTCGCTGATGGCTCCGAGGTCGTAGTCGTCGGCGTACTTCTCGAACAGGTCATCGAGCGGGACGAGCTTCTCGTCGGTGGCCAGGCCCGGGATCACGAAGCCGTAGGTTTCGATGATGTCGTATGTTCCGGTGTCGCCGGCGAGTGTCGCCGTCGTCTTGGTGACCTGACCGCCGAAGTCGATCGGGTCGTGCTTGACGGTCACGTTGCCGCGGGTGCAGCTCGAGACCATCGTGTTGGTGAAAGGGTCGATGGCGGATGAGTTGTACGCCAGGACGTTGACCGTCGTGGCGTTCTCGGGATCTGGGAAATCGCATACGACATCGGTCGCGTTGGCGTTTCCGGTACGGCTGCCTGCACCACAGCCGGTAAGGGCGATGGCTGCGACGGCAACGGCGGCGACAAGTGCGGTGGCACGCGTGGTGGTGGTGGACATGGCCACAGCGTATACGTATGCACCGAGGTTAGGAAAGCCTAATTTCTAGGGCAGTTTCCGCCCTGAATACGTATACGACCGCTCGAGTGCCCAAACGAGTGCCGCGCCCCCAACCTTCGAAGAGGTCAGAGGCGCGGCATCCGGCGCGAAGGACTTACCGCTTGCCGGCGATCTGACGGCCGACGATCTCACGCATGATCTCGTTCGTACCGCCGTAGATGCGGTGTACGCGAGCGTCGAGGAATGCCTTGGCGATCGGGTATTCGGTGATGTAGCCGTAGCCACCGTGCAGCTGGACGCCCATGTCGAGGATCTCCCACTCGCGCTCAGTGGTCCAGAACTTGACCTTCGCGGCTTCTTCGGCGGTCAGCTTGCCGTCCTTGTAGGCCAGCAGTGCGCGGTCGAGGTATGCCCAGATCACGTCGACGGTCGTGGCCATGTCGGCGAGGCGAAAGCGAGTGTTCTGGAAGTCGATGATGCGCTCACCGAACGCCTCGCGGCTCTTGGTGTAATCGACGGTCCAGTTGAGGGCGGCTTGCGACGCGGCACCGGCGGCGATGCCAATCGACAGACGCTCGAGCGGGAGGTTCATCATGAGCTGGATGAAGCCCTGACCCTCTCTTCCACTGATGAGGTTCTCTTCGGGAACGAAGACGTCGCTGAACGAGAGCTCAGCGGTGTCATGACCGTGAGAGCCCATCTTGTGAAGCTTCTTGCCGTGGTCGAAGCCCTCCATGCCGTTCTCGATGATGAGCAGGCTGAAGGCATCGGCCTTGTTGCCCTCACCGGTCTTGACGAAGGTCACGACGATGTCGGCGGTCTTGCCCGACGAGATGAACGTCTTCGCGCCGTTGACGATGTAGCCGCCATCGGTCTTCTTCGCAGTGGTCTTGATGCCGCGGAGGTCAGAACCGGCGCCGGGCTCGGTCATCGCGAGTGCGCCGAGCACTTCGCCGGTGGCCATGCGCGGCAGCCACTTTTCCTTCTGCTCCTGCGTGCCCATGTGAACGAGGTACGGCACAGCAAGGTCGTCCTGGATACCGAAGGCACCGGCGAGAGACCCGGCGCCTGCGCCGATGACCTCTTCGTTGACGATCGTGCGGAAGCGGTAGTCCTGCAGCATGCCGGCGCCGCCGAACTCTTCGGGAACCGAAAGACCGATCAGGCCCTGCTCGCCGGCGGCGAGCATCGTGGCGCGGTCGATCTCGCCGTCCACCTCCCACTGGGCCATCTTCTCGGCCGTGGCATACCGCTTGATGAACTCTTTGACGACGTCGCGAAACGCCTCGTGGTCCTCGTCGTAGATGTCGCGCTCCATGAGCTGCGTCCTTTCAGTTGACTGATGGCGGAGCCCCGGAAGGCGACGTCGCCGCAGGCGAGTCTAGCCAGGATCAGTGCTCTCCTGCCAGACGTTTTGAGATTGCATCTCACGTTTCATGGTACTGGGTACCGCGATTTGTGGGATGCCTCTACCCCGCCCGATTCCGTCTAACCCAGGTACTGAGGCGCAGCCGGAAGGCCGAAGAACTCCTCGAGCGACTGCCACCCGCCGGCGGTGTACTCCGCGGCGAGTTCGGGGCCGACGTACCGCAGGTGCCACGGCTCGGCGATGTAGCCGGTGACCTCGGTCTTGCCTTCCGTGTAGCGCACGATGAAGCCGTACTCCGACGCGTGAGCCTTCACCCACGCGCCCTGTGGCGAGGCGTCAAGGTCGTCGATCGTGCCGCACCCGGCGTTGCAGGGCAAGACGTCGCAGGTGAGTCCGGACTGATGCTCGCTGTAACCGGGGCGCGCACTGACGAGGTCCGCGCCTTCAACCCCGCGCGCAACGACCTGACTGGAGTAGGTCCGCTGCTGCGTCGCGTACGAGCGGAACGCGCTGCCGAGAGCGACTTCCCCCGCGCCGGCGGCAGCGGCACCCTGGACGAGCGCGGTGAGGGCGGCCGCAGCATCCGCCCGCAACCACCCACCGTCGATGTTGCGCACCCCTTGCGGCGCAACCAGCGACGCCGGACGGAAGTCGATCGGCGCATACGGGCGCGCTTTGTTGACCACGACCCAGGCGAGGTTTGGGTTGTCGAGTGGAATGCAGGAAGCTCTGCCCTCGGCGATCTCGGTGCGGAACGTGTCGGCGCCGCCCGCGGCTGCGATGACGCCGGATGCATCGCCCGCGGCGAGCGCGTCCGTCACCGCGGGCTGGCTGCATACGTCAAGGGCGGCAGGTTCTGGGGCAGCGAGTGCTTCTGCGGGGAGCGGCTCGGCCATGCGCGCGAAAGCCTCGGCGCCCGTAACATCGGCGACGGGCGGCTCGGGTGAGGTCGTGCCGACAGCCTGCGGGACCGCGGGCTCCGACATCGCCGCCGTGACCGCTGCCGTTGAGCCGAGCAGCAGGGTGCCGACGATGCCTACGGCAACGATGGTTCCGGCTCGGCCGAGCGGTCCGATTCGGTGCCGCCGCGCGTGCCGAGCGCGTGCCGGGCGACCCGGCAGAAGCACCTCGCGGCGAGTCGAGGGATGGTGCGCATCGGCGGGTGCGAGCGGAGAAACCCTGAAAATGACCGGGGTGGGCTGTGTGTCGGCCCGTTCCTCGGAGGCGCGCAAAAGCGCCTCCTCGCGCAACGCACGTGCAGCGCGGCGCGATGAGGGGATGTCGTGCGGTCGGGAAGCCGTCACTTCTCCAGTCTGCCTCGGACTGAGCGTGAGACCTAGGGCGAGGCACCCGTTCACATGTAGTGTTCGATTTTCGCACGCGCAAGCTTGACACAGTATCGAATCTCTGTTCCCATGGATGCATGCGGTGGCAAGGGCAAGAGATAGGTACGGCGGATGCTGCAGCCCTGCCGGGTATGGAGCACCTGGGCGGGTTCGTCCAGTCAGTGACCACCCCTGATTTCGCCGGTGTGACCTTTCACGAAGTCATGTCCAAGAGCGCTCTGAACCATGTGCCGGGTGCATCGGCGATGCCCTTCGACTGGACGGTCAACCCGTATCGAGGATGCAGTCATGCATGCCTTTATTGCTTCGCGCGGGGAACACACGAGTACCTCGATCTCGACGCGGGGCGCGACTTCGACTCGCAGATCATCGTGAAGATCAACGTCGCTGAGGTTTTGCGGCGCGAACTCGCGCGCGGGTCCTGGCAGCGTGAACCCGTCATGCTCGGCACCAACACCGACCCCTATCAACGCGCCGAAGGCCGGTACCGGCTCATGCCCGGCATCGCATCGGCGTTGACCGACGCGGGTACGCCATTCTCGATCCTCACTAAGGGCACTCTGCTGCGGCGCGACCTGCCGATGCTCGCCGAAGCCGCGGCCGAAGTGCCGGTGTCGATCGCGATGTCGATTGCGGTGTTCGACGATGCGCTGCAGAAGATCATCGAGCCGGGCACTCCGTCGGCGGCGGCGCGCCTCGACACGGTACGAGCGGCGACGGATGCCGGGTTTCGGGTGACCGTCTTTCTCATGCCGATCCTCCCCCACCTCACCGACTCGGTCGAAGCGATCGACCACGCCCTGACCCAGATCAAGGCCGCCGGCGCGGTGCGTGTGGTGTTCGGCGCCCTGCACCTGCGCCCTGGTGCGAAGCAGTGGTTCATGCAGTGGCTCGAGCGGCAGCATCCGGAACTCGTCTCTTCGTATGTCGGCCTGTACCCGGGCATGTCGACGACCGCGCCGAAGGCGTACCGCTCGTGGTTGAGCAAACGGGTGCGACCGCTGCTGCGGATGCATCGGCTCGACGGGTACGACGAAGAGGACGCTCCCCGGCGATCGGGGGTGCCGGGGCTTGCGGCGCGACAAGCTGTCGTCACGACCTCTCGCGGGCGTGCCGCGAAGCTCTCCTCACAATCGCAGGCCGCGCTCCTGTTCTGAGCTGTTGGCGAGCGCGCGCTGGTACCGATGTATTTTCACGCGTGAACGCGACACTATGAGTGCAGGAGGTCTTGATGGCCAGGTTCATGCTGTCTGCGATGCCGTTCACCGGGCACGTCGCGCCGCTGTGCGTCGTCGCCGCGGAGCTCGTCGCGCGGGGGCACGATGTGCGGGTCTACTGTGGTTCGGCGTTCCGCGCGCGGATCGAGGCATCCGGAGCACGATTCGTCCCGTGGCAGACCGCCCCCGACTTCGACGAGAACGACCTTGCATCGACGTTCCCTCGGCTGGTCGGCAAGAAGGGCTTTCGCCAGGTGATCATCAACGTGCAAGACGTCTTCATCGAGACCGTCCCAGAGCAGATGGACGACCTCGCACACGAGTGGAAGCGCGAACCGTGGGACGCGATCGTCGCCGACGAGATGTCGATCGGGGCCTCGTTCACGGCCGAGAAGCTCGGCTCACCGTGGGGGACGGTGTCGGTGATTCCGCTGAACCTCGCGAGCAGCCAGGGTGCGCCCAGCACGCTCGGGCTCGCTCGCGGACGCAATCCGGCGACCAAACTGCGCGATGCGCTCATCCGCGGGCTGGTTCCGCTGATGTCAGCTCCGATCAATCGGCCCATCGCCCGGGTGCGCACCTCGGTGGACCTGCCGCCGACGAAGCACGGGCTCGACCGAATCGCCTTTTCGCCCCGGCTCGTCGTGGCGAGCGGATCACCAGGCCTCGACTTCGAGCGCACAGATCGGCCGTCGAGCGTAGAGTTCGTCGGTGAGCTGCGTCGAAACGCGCCTTCAACCGAGCAGCTGCCGCCCTGGTGGGGCGACCTCGCGGGTCGCACGGTCGTGCACATCACGCAGGGCACGCAGAACATCGATCCGACCGACCTGATTCGGCCGGGGCTCGAGGCGCTGGCCGACCTCGACGTGCTCGTCGTGGTCTCGACCGGCGTTCGCGGGCGCGACGAGTTGCCCTTCCCGGTGCCCGCCAACGCGCGGGTGGGTGGGTTTCTGTCGTACGCGCAACTGCTCCCGCTGGTCGATGTCGTCGTGACGAACGGCGGATGGGGTGGCACGCTCGCCGCACTCTCGCACGGGATTCCGCTCGTGATCGGCGGCGGCGACCTCGACAAGCCCGAGATCGCGGCCCGCGTGGCCTGGACCGGTGCCGGGGTGAACCTTCGCACCGGAACCCCGACTGCGGCGCAGGTGCGGCGAGGCTACGACCGTGTGGTCGCGGATGCGTCTTTTCGGGATGCCGCGGCCCGCGTGGGTGCGGAACTCCGCTCGCTCGGCGGCCCGACGCGGGCGGCCGAGCTGCTCGAGACCCTCGTCACGGCCTGATCCGCGGCGACGGGAGGAGATGCGGCGAGGTCGTGTGCCGAAGCGCGCAGTTCGGGAAGAGAAATGCGAAACGGGAGGATGCCTGGGGTCCAGGCATCCTCCCGTTCTGTCGATCTCCTCCGGAGCGACGCGCTTACGCGACCGGGTTGACCTGACGGCCGGTGAGCTCTTCGATCAGATCGTCACCGATGCGTACGTCGTCGAACGGCGCCTCGATCTCGGCCCGGTCGAGCATCTCGACCATCTTGCGGCGACGCTGGCGGGTGATGAGAGTCACGACCGTTCCCGAGCGACCCGCGCGGCCGGTGCGGCCGGAACGGTGCAGGTAGGTCTTGTACTCGTCGGGCGCGTCAGCCTGAACCACGAGATCGATGTCGTCGACGTGGATGCCTCGGGCAGCAACATCCGTCGCCACCAGCACGTTGACCCGACCGGAGGTCAGGCGCTCGAGGTTGCGCGTGCGCTTGGCCTGGTTCAGGTCACCGTGCAGCGCGACCGCGTTGATGCCGGCGTCGTCGAACTGCTCGGCGAGCATTTCGGCGTAGGCGCGGGTACGAGCGAAGACGAGCGTCTTGCCCTCGCGGTCGACGAGCGAGGTGAGGATCTCGGCCTTGTCACGGTGCTCGATGACGAGGATGCGGTGGTCGATGGTCGAGGACTCCTGGTCTTCACCGGCGACTTCGTGCACAGCCGGCTCGACGAGGAACTCGTCGACAAGGGCCGCGACCTCGCGGTCGAGCGTCGCCGAGAAGAGCAGCTTCTGCGAGCCTTCACCGGTGGCGCGAAGGATGCGCTGGACGCCCTCGAGGAATCCGAGGTCGCACATGTGGTCGGCCTCATCGAGGACCGTGATGCGGATCTCAGACAGGTCGAGCTTGCCCTGGTTCATGAGGTCTTCGATGCGACCGGGGGTGCCGATCACGATGTCGACGCCCTTGCGGAGCGCTCCGACCTGGCGGCCCTGGGGCACGCCACCGTAGATCTGGGTGGTGAACAGGCCGACGCTGCGCGCGATCGGCTGGATGGTGCGGTCGATCTGCAGGGCGAGCTCACGCGTCGGGGCGAGGATGATCGCCTTCGGGCTGCGGGCGAATTCGCGACGCTGTCCCTTCTGGCTCTGCAGGATCGACTCGACGAGCGGAGCGCCGAACGCGATCGTCTTGCCCGAGCCGGTGCGGCCACGAGCAAGCACGTCGCGACCCGCGAGGATCGCGGGGATGGTCGCTGCCTGGATCGGGAAGGGAGCTGCGGCACCGAGGTCGGCGAGGGTCTTGACGATGTTGTCGCCGAGGCCCAGGTCACCGAACGTGGTGTCAGCAACGTCGGTCGCCTGGACGGCCTCAGCCTGAAGGCGCTCGTGCACGACATCGACGCGGTCCTGGTGGGCCTTGTCGCGGGTCGGCGTGGCGTTCCAATCGTTGCGAGCCGGGCGAGCGCCGGAATCACGGCGAGGGCCACGGTCATCACGGCGGGGAGCCCGATCGTCACGGTTGTTGTACGACGGACGCGCGTTGTCGCGGTTGTACGCGGGACGGGCATCGCGGTCGTCACGACGCGCAGGGCGCTCGTCGCGGTTGAACGACGGACGCGCATCGCGGTCGTCACGACGGGCGGGACGCTCGTCACGGTTGTAGGCGGGACGCGCGTTGTCGCGGTTGTACGCCGGACGCGCGGGGCGCTCGTCACGGTTGTATGCGGGTCGAGCCGGTCGCGAGTCGTCGCGACGGGCCGACGGGCGGGCATCGCCGAACGAGCGACGGTTGTCGCGGTCGACGTGCTCCTGACGAGCAGGACGTGCGTCGCGGTCGTAACGGGGGCGATCGTCCTGACGGGCGGGACGCGCGTCGCGGTCATAGCGGGGACGGTCACCCTGTGCGGGGCGGTCACCAGCAGAGTGCGAACGGATGCCGCGTGCTTCGGCGCGACCGGCGCGCTCCTGCGCGTTCCACCGGGCCTTGACAGGCGCCTCGGAGGTCTCGGCGCGGTAGCCGCGGTGGCTGGGGCTCTTGCTCCCGGGCTTGGACGCCGCGGGGCGGCCGGTGGAAGCATCCGTCCGGTTCTTGCGATCGTGGAACGATGTCTTCTTCTCGCCGTAACGCGGTTCGAAGTTCTTGGCCGGGCGTCCGCCGGCGGGCTTTTTGCTCTTGGGCATGATGTGTCTTTCTGGGTTGTCTCACTGTGAGAACAGCACTCCAGAACGCTCCGCGACATACGGAGGCGTCGCCGCTGTATCGCGGCGCGGGAGAACCCGGACACTGTCGGCCGGGGGCCATTCATTGATGGTCGTCGGGATGAAAGCATCCCCACCATCGGCCCCTTGGACTCACAAACCCATCCGCGAATCACCGCGGTGTCCAGAGCCGACTGAGAATAGCGTAGCGAAGACGCCTGAGAATCCCCCCGGCGGGTCGTTCAACGGACTATGGATCACGGCCGTGGCCGGCTCTACACTGGCGCCATGAGCGCCGACTCCCCCGCATCGCTGTTCGCCGACACTCCCTCCGCCGACACCCGCAGAACCGAGGCGGTCGCGCTGTACACGGCCTTCGGCGCCGGGATCCTCGGTGCGATCTACGGCTTCATCGTCGCGGTCGTCGCCCGCGCTCAGCAACTCGATGCTGTGGACGGGTCGTTCGGACTTCTCGCCGCGACGGGCGCGACAGTGGTCGCTGCTGTCGCCGCGGGCGTCGGGTTCTGGCTCGCACGAACCCTGCCCGGTCAGGAGTGGCGCCAGAAGCTCCCGTCGTGGAAGTTCACCGTCAACACGATCTCGGTCGTGATCGTGCACGCCGGCCTCGCCTTCGTCATGACGTACGCGCTCTACCGGGTGCTCGCGCTCGGGTTCATCGGCATTCCCGTCGTGCCGTTCTGGTCGGTCGTTCTCATGGCGGTCACGCTCGGGCTCACCGCCTGGATCGTCTACCTGTCGGTCTCACGCATGACGACGCAGCGCATGTCGTCGCTGCTCATGATGTTCATCGTCGTGGGCACCCTCACCGCGATGGTCACCACCCCCGACCCCGAATGGTGGAAGGTGCACTTCAGCCAGCTGGGCACTTTCGGCGACCTCTCGAGCTGGGTGTTCAACGGCACACTCATCGCCGGAGGGCTGCTCGTCACGACGTTCGGGGTCTACATCGCCAATGACATGGAAGCCCTCGCCGACCGGGGAGTGCTCACGAGCCCCAGCGGACCACGCATCGTCCCCGCGCTCTTCGTCGTGATGGGCATCATGCTCGCGTGCGTCGGCATCTTTCCCGTCGACGTGAACCTGTGGCTGCACAATCTGTCTGCGTCGGGTATGGCCGTGATGTTCTTGGCACTGCTCATCGGAGGGCCGAAGTACTTCGCCGGAATGCCGCGCACCTACTTCGTCGCTTCGTGGACTTTCCTCGCGGCCACGGTCATCTCGGTCGTGCTGTTCGCGGTGCAGTACTTCTCGCTGACGGCGTTCGAGATCATCGTGTTCGCGCTCATCTTCGGCTGGATCGCGGTGTTCATCCGCTTCCTCGGGGTCGCGGGCCAGCGCGCCTGACGATGAACTCGGCGTAGCCGCGCAGGTGGGCAATATCGACGACGACAGAACGCTGGGGCTCACCCTCAGCGGCGGCGGTGCCTATGGGGCAGCGCACGTCGGGGTCCTGCAAGAACTCGAGGTGCGCGGCATCCATCCGGGGATCGTCGCGGGTACCAGCTCCGGTGCTTTGGTGGCGGCCGCCTACGCCGCCGGTATCTCCCAGGAGTCCATCGAACGAGCCGCGCGCGCGTTTCGCTGGAGTTCGATCGCCCGGATGTCACTGACTCCTCGCTGGGGGCTGCTGGATTCCGGCGCGTTGACCGTGGCCATCCATCGAGCCCTCGGCCACGATCCGCTCATCGAAGAGCTCCCGCGTCGCTTCGCAGCCGTGGCAACCGACGTGCGAACTCGGCGGGCCGTGGTGATCGACAAGGGGCCGTTGAACGTCGCTCTTCGCGCGTCGATCGCGGTTCCCGGGCTTCTCCCTCCGGTTCGGCGCGGCCGCCAGGTGCTCATGGACGGCGGGATGGTCGACAATGTGCCGGTGGCGGCCGCCCGCCATTTGGGGGCGGCCAGGGTGATCGTCGTGCGCCTGCACGCCAAGTGGGAGAACGTGCGCATGATGCGCGTCGCTTCGAGTGCCGCAGAACTCGAAGCGGACGGGTCGATCATCCTCATCCAGCCGGAGATGACGGGTATGGCGCAATGGACGATGGCGGACGTGCCTCATCTGATCGAAGAGGGTCGCCGTGCGGCGCGCGAAGCGCTGGATACGGCGCCGCTCGGATTTCGCAAGATGTGACGAACTTCGCAGGATTTCGTCGTGATCGTGCGAAGTTCGCGCGATCCTGCGAAGTTCGTGACCGCGGTTCAGGCGCGTGGCGCGTTCGGGTCCTCGTCGTGGGCGGGGGCGGATGCTTCGACCTCAGCGTCGCGCTCGGCAGCGCCGGCGATCTCAGCCGACTCCTGGACCTCGTCGTTTGCGGCAGCCTCGAGCTCACGGCGCTCGCGACGCGTCAGCGCCTCGCCGGTCGCGCCCGCCAAGGCAGGTCCAGGTTCGGCGGTCGAGGCATCCGTCGACGACAGCTCACGCCGCGCTTTGCGACGCTCTTTTGCACCCTCGACGAGGTTGTAGAGCGTCGGCAGCACGAGGAGGGTCAGCACGGTCGACGAGATCAGACCGCCGATCACGACGATCGCGAGCGGCTGCGAGATGAAGCCTCCCGACCCGGTGATGCCCAGAGCCAGCGGCGTCAGGGCGAAGATCGTCGCGAGCGCCGTCATGAGAATCGGGCGGAGCCTGCGTGACGAACCGGCCTCGGTCGCCTCACGGGCAGTGAGCCCCTTCTCGCGGTACTGGTTGACGAGGTCGATGAGCACAATCGCGTTCGTGACCACGATGCCGATCAGCATCAGCACGCCGATGAGCGAAGCGACACCGAGAGGCACTCCGGTGATGATCTGCAGCAGGATGGCTCCTGTCGCCGCGAACGGCACCGAAACCAGCAGCAGCAACGGCTGGCGCAGCGACTTGAAGGTCGCGACCATCACGATATAGACGATCAAGATGGCCGCGAGCAACGCCAGACCCAGTTGCGTGAACGCATCGGTCTGCTGCGAAACGACGCCACCGAGCGCGGCATCGGCCGTCTCGGGCAAGTCGGCCTCGGCTAGCGCTTCAGTTACCGACGTCGAGGCTTCGGCGAGGTTATCGGTCGACGGTGTGACGGTGACCGTCGCGGTGCGCTGGCCGCGCTGGGTCGTGATCGAGCTCGGGCTCTCGGTCGCTTCGACGACCGCGACGTCGGTCAGCGGTACGGGTCCAGCGGCCGAAGGAATCTGCAACGCGCGCAGGTCCTCGAGCGAGGCGGGGGTGTCGGATGCTGCGAGGTACACCGTCAGCGCCGACTCGTCGATCTCGACCGAACCGATGCGCTGCGGCTGCATCGCACCCGAGACGATCGCGCCGACAGCGACCTCTGGCAGGCCGAGCGATGCGGCCTTGTCGCGATCGACGACCACCGAGATGTAGGGGAGAGATGAGGAGAGGTTGCTCGAGACCTGGCCCACACCCGCGGTTCCCGACACGGCGTCGACGACCGCGTCGGTTGCTTCTTGCAGGGTCGCCGAGTCGGGGGCGGTGACGTCGATCTCGATGTCGCTCGACCCGAACCCACCGCCGCCTCCGGCGACGGTGAAGGTGCCAGCATCATCGAGGTCGGCCACAGCCTGCTGAACCTCTTCGCGCAGGGCGACCTGATCGGCATCGGGGTCGGTCGTGATCGAGTACGTGATGCCGCTGCCACCGCCGGTGAAGGCGTCACGCAGCGCCGAACCGCTCGAGCCGATCGAGACCTGCACGGTCTCGATACCGTCGATGTCGAGCAGCAGGGGTTCCACCTCGGCCGCAGCATCCGACTCCGCTTCCAAGCTCGGAGCCTCACCGATGGACTGGGTCATCGTGAAGGTATTCTGCCCCGAGTCTCCGAGGAAGTTGGTCTTCATGAAGGGCGCCGCGGCGATGGTTCCCGCGAGCACAAGCACGGCCATCAGGAGGGTCGCCCACGAGTGCTTCAGCGTCCAGCGGAGGATCGGCAGGTACGACTTCTGCAGCCCGCTCGGCGGAGCCGCCGGGTCTTCAGGGTCGATCTGGTGACCTTGCTCATCAAGCGTCGGCTTGCCCGGGCGCAGGAACCAGTACGCCAGCACGGGCACGATCGTGAGCGCGACGAACAGCGAAGCGAGCATCGCGATAGTCACGGTCAGAGCGAAGGGACGGAAGAGTTCGCCCGTCACATCACCGACGAACGCGATCGGAAGGAAGACGGCGACGGTCGTGATCGTCGACGAAGTGATGGCGGTCGCCACCTCGCGCACACCGCGCAGGATCGATCGGAGCTTGTCGGCCGTGCCGACGTAGTGACGCTTGATGTTCTCGATGACGACGATCGAGTCATCGACCACGCGTCCGATCGAGATCGTCAGGGCGCCCAGCGTGAGGATGTTGAGGGAGTAGCCGAAGACCTGAATGCCGATGAACGTGATGAGCACGCTCGTCGGAATCGAGATGGCGGTCACGAGGGTCGCTCGCACCGACATCAAGAAGACGAGGATCACCAGGACGGCGAAGACAAGGCCGAGTAGGCCCTCCTTCGCGAGGGTGTCGATTGACTGCTGAATGTAGGGTGCCTGGTCGAAGACGACGGTGAACTCGCCGCCGCCCAGGTTGTCTTGGAGGGCCGGAAGAGCCGCGAGTATTCCGCGGCTGACGTCAACCGTGTTCGCCGAGGGAAGCTTCGTGACGGCGATCGTCAAGGCGGGCTCGCCATCCACCCGCGAGATGCTCGTCACGGGATCTTTGTCCTGCACGACCGTGGCCACATCGGCGATCGTCGTCGTGCCGCCGGCGAGTTGCTCGGCCGACGTCGCGACGAGCGGAAGGGCGGCGATCTCATCGACCGTGCTCAGCTTCGCGCCGGTCTGCACCGTGAGGGTCTGATCGTTCTCAGTGATCGCTCCACCGGGGAAAAGGATGCCGTTCTGATCGAGCGCGTCGCGGATGGCCTGCTGCGAGAACCCGGCTCCCGCGAGGGCCGCAGCATCCGGAGTAATCGTCACGCGCTGCCCGATACCGCCGACGATCGCGGCGGCGTTGACCCCGGCCACGTCTTCGAGTTCGGGAATCACGCTCGCTTCGAGCTCGGACTGAATCGTGTCGGGGTTGTCATAGCCGGTCACTGCCAGCTGAATGACCGGAAAGTCGTCGATGCTCGCCGTGATGACGAGAGGCTCCACACCTTCGGGCAGCTGACTGGAGATGCGGTTGATCGCCTGGGTGAGCTTCTGCTCGGCGGTCGCGAGGTTCGTGCCATAGGTGAACGAGGCCTGGATGATCGAGGCGTTCGTCGTGCTGGTGGCCGACGTCGCTTCGAGCCCGGCGACGCCCTGAATCGCGGACTCGATCGGGGTCGAGACATCGTTGTTCACGACCTCGGGCGACGCGCCCGGATAGTTCGAAACGATCACGAGCTGCGGGAACTCGATCGAGGGAATGAGCTCTTGCTTGAGGCTCGTCAGCGCCAGGCCGCCGAACACGGCGGCGACGATCGTGACGAGGGCGATGAGCGCGCGGTTCTTGAGGCTCAGGATGGCGAGGTTCTGCACGGGACGCCTTCGGAGAAGATGCTGTGGTGCCGCGAGAACTGCGGCCCGATACGCGAATGTATCGGGCTTCAGTATCCCACGGTGATTCCTGAGCCGAGGCCGTGAGCGGCGCGCCGCGTGGCCCCTAATGCCGGGCGAGCAGGATGCGGATCGCCGACTCGGGGGCGATGCCGAGGTCGAGTGTCTCGCCGCGGGCGAAGCGGGCGAAGACCCGCGGGTCGATGTAGCTCGACCGTGCGACGGCGGGAGTGTTTCCCAGGGCATCCGCGGTGGCCTGCACAGCGAGCCGCTCGGCGCTCTTGAAGTCTTTCGCAGTCGCAGGAACCCCGATGTGCGCGAGCGCCTCGGCGGCGAGGATCGTGCCGCGCAGAGTGCGGAAGTCCTTGGCCGTGAACGCCCCGCCGGTGAGGGTCTTCACGTGGTCGTTCACTTCGCTCGGAGTGAGGGGTTTGCGCCGGTTTCCGAGGCGATGCGCAAGCAACGCCGATCGGGCGCGCCCGGTCACCAGCTCTGACACCGCCTCAGCGAGGTCGTCATCATCGATCTGCAGGAACGCGCGCTTTCCGCTCTTGCCGGGAAAAGACAGAGTGACCACGGATGCCTCGACCGAGGCATCCCGTCGCTGCAAAGTCGTCAAGCCCCGGCTGCCGTGGCGTTCGAGGTAGCGGGAAGAGCCCACGCGCGGGGCCGCAGTGTCAAGCAGGCGGAAAGAAACCGCGAGCACACGCTCGCGGTCGAGGGTGTCTGTACGCAGCGCCGAGGTCACCCGGCGCCGGGCCCGAGGGAGGGCCTCGGCAAGCTCGAGCGCCCGTGCGAACTTGCCCTTGTCGCGGCGGTCACGCCACTGCGGGTGATAGAGGTACTGCCGCCGGCCAGCGGCATCGGTGCCGACGGCCTGGATGTGGCCGCGCTCGTCGGCGCAGATCCAGACGTCTTCCCAGGCGGGCGGAATGACGAGCTCGTCGATGCGCTCGCGGTCGATCGGCAGAACGGCCGCGCCATCGGCGTCAAGGTAGCGAAAGCCGGACCCCGACCTCATGCGACGGAGTCCGGGGGTTTCTCCGGGGCTGACCCGCGCGAGCCGTCGGCTCGCGGACGCGCTCTTCCTATCTGGCACGCTCACACGTTAGGTGTGACGGTCACACAGATCCAGACCGTTGACATCGCCGCTCATTCCACGTAAGCATCCCGCGGCTACCACGCTCCACGGCTCTGCGCAAGGGGTGGCGGGCCACTTCACAGCAGTGTCATAGTCGATGTGTACCCAAGAGGTATCCGCTGAGCATCGCGCTCATCGGCAAACGGAAGGAGACCCCCCTCCCATGAACATCGCACTTATCATCATCATTGTCGTCGCGGTCGTGCTGGCGATCGTTGGTGGACTCAACGCGGCCTTCAGCTGGCTGCTCTGGGTTGCTCTCATCGTCGGAGCCATCGCCCTGATTGCATTCCTGTTCCGAGTTATCAGCGGGAACCGCGCAGCGTAAAGCAGTCGACGGACCCCCGCAAGAACAGAGAGGATGCCGCGACCCGAAAGGGTCGCGGCATCCTTCTTCTGTGTCTCGGTCGTGACTCAGTCCGCGTGTGCCATCAGCCACACGGTGGACTCCCCCGCCACTGCCCCGACACGCGTGTCGGCGCTCGCGAGAAGGAAGTCGGCGTCGTCGAGGTCGAACGACTCGGTGCCGAAGTTCGTCACCACCGTCCATCCGTTCGGGCGCGTGAACCGCAGCACGTCGGGGCGCCCTGTGTCGACCCACTCGAGCTCTTCGCCGGACTGCAGCTCGTGGCGCAGCGCCAGCGCGCGGCGGTAGAGCATCAAGGTCGACTCGCGGTCACCGTCCTGCTCAGCCACCGAGTGCGCGGCGAACCAGTCCGGTTGCGGCAGGTGCGCACCGTCGGCACCGAAGCCGAACGACGCACCTGACGAGGTCCACGGCAGCGGAACGCGGCATCCGTCACGACCCATATCCAGCCCGGGGCTGCGGAAGAAGGTCGGGTCCTGACGCTCTGCGTCGGGAATGTCAGCGACCTCGTGCAACCCGAGTTCCTCGCCCTGGTAGAGATACGCCGAACCCGGCAGGCCGAGCAAGAAGAGGGCGGCGGCCCGCGCCCGCCGAAGTCCCCGAGCACGGTCGAGTTCCGGCTGCATGCCCCCCGACAGCAGCCACTCGTTGCCGTGTTTGAGCGCGGGCCGCCCGCTTTCGTCGCGGTCCGGATGCGGCAGCCCGTACCGCGTCGCGTGCCGAACGACGTCGTGGTTGGAGAGCACCCACGTCGTCGACGACCCCGAGGAGCTCGCGAGCACAAGGTTCGCCGACACGATTTTCTGGAATTGGTCGGCATCGAAGTCGGCCTCGAGCAGATCGAAGTTGAACGCCTGGCCGAGACCGCTCGCGCTGGCATACAGCGGCACACGCGACGGGTCCACCCACGCCTCAGCCACCGCGGTGCGCGGCGGGTCGTACGAGTTGAACACCTCGCGCCACTGCGCGTACACCTCGTGCACATCGTCACGGTCGACCATCGGGTGGTTGCCGTCCTTGGGGAGTGCCTCGAGCTCGGCGTGCGAGAGCAACGGCTCGGTGAGGTCCTTCGTCAAGAAGTGCGCGACGTCGATGCGGAACCCGTCGACCCCGCGGTCCGACCAGAAGCGCAGCGTGCGCACGAAGTCCTCACGCACTTCGGGGTTCGACCAATCGAGGTCAGGCTGCTCGACGGCGAAGTTGTGCAGGTACCACTGGCCGTCTTCGACGCGCTCCCACGCCGACCCTCCGAACAACGACTTCCAGTCGGTCGGCGGCTCAGCACCATCGGGGCCTCGTCCCTCGCGGAAGATGTACCGCTCGCGCGCGGCCGAGCCACGGCCGGCCGCGAGCGCCTCTTGGAACCACTCGTGCAGATCGGAGGAGTGGTTCGGCACGATGTCGACCACGACGCGAATGCCGGCCGCGTGCAGGGCCGCGAGCATCTCGTCGAAGTCTTCGAGGGTGCCCAGGCGCGGGTCGACGTTGCGGTAGTCGGCCACGTCGTACCCTCCGTCGGCGAGCGCCGACGGATAGAACGGGCTCAACCACACCGCATCGATACCCAGTTCTTGCAGGTACGGCACGCGCGAGGTGATGCCGGCGATGTCGCCCAAACCGTCGCCGTTCGCGTCGGCGAAGCTGCGCGGATAGATCTGATAGACCGCGGCCTGCCGCCACCAGGTGGCGTCGTCGATGGCGAAAGCGGAGGAGAGGGTATGGAGAGTGGTGGTCACGGGGACCGGGTCCTTTCGGTTTCTTGGGTGTTTTTCGACGGATGCCGGGGCCTTAGCCCTTGACGGCACCCTGGGTGACGCCTTCCATGACCCATCGCTGGGTGAACAGGTAGACGATGATCGCGGGCGCCATGGCCATGAGGTACGAGGCGAACGAGACGTTGTAGTTGTTGCTGAACTGCGACTGGAATAGCGAGTTCAGCACCGGGAGTGTCTGCTGCGCCGGGTCGGCGATGATGAGCGACGGCATCATGAAGTCGTTCCAGGCGTAGAGGAACGCGAAGATGCCGATCGTCGCACTCATCGGTGCCAGCAGCGGGAAGATCATGTGCCAGAAGGTCTGCCACGTGGATGCGCCGTCGATGCGCGCGCTCTCTTCCAATTCGAACGGGATCGAGCGCAGGAACGCGGTGAACAACAGCACACTGAAGCTCAGCTGGAACATCGTCGCGAGGATGACCACACCGAAAGGGTTCGCCAGCCCAACGAGACCCGTCAGCTGCACCTGTGAGAGGGCGACCACCGGGAACGGGATGAACATCGCCGCGAGCAGGTAGAAGAACGAGTAGCGGAAGAACTTGCGATCCCAGTTGCGGACGATCGCGAACGACGCGAACGCCGCGAGGAAGATCGTCGCCACAACCGTCCCGGCCGTGACCAGCAGCGACATCGCCGCGCCCGCCGGGAAGTTCGTCAGGTTCCAGGCCGCGACGAAGCCCTCCACGCTGAACGGCGCGGGAAGCGAGAACGCGTTGCCGTCGACGGCCTGTGCGCCCGTCTTGAACGCCATCGAGATGGTGACGTAGAGCGGCAGCAGCACCGTGACCGCGCAGAGGATCAGGATGATCGTGCCCGACCAGTTGACCCGCTCTATGGTGAAGCGACCCTTGGCCTGTTTCGGGGCTTTACCCTCGAGGACTTCGGTGGCCTCGACCGTTTCGATGACCAAAGCTGGCTGAACAGACATCAGAGAGCGTTCCTTCCGCGCGTGATCGAGAGTTGGAGGACGGCGATGAGCACGGCGATCACGAAGAACACGGTGGCGTTGGCCATCTGGTACGCGTAGTCGCCGGTGGTGAGCCCCGAGACGACAGTCATCGCGATGCTGTACGTCGAGGTTCCAGGTCCTCCGCCGGTCAAGCCCTTGATGACGTCGTACGCGTTCAGGAAGCCCTTGAAGCCGAGGATCACGTTGATCACGATGTAGCCGAGCATGAGCGGCACCGTGATGCGCATGAGCTGCTGGAACTTGCTCGCCCCGTCGATGTCTGCCGCTTCGTATACTTCGCCGGGAATCGACAGGATGCCGGCGATGTAGATGAGCAGCGCCCCGGGGATCGCCTGCCACGCCGTGACGATGACGACCGCCAGCCACGCCCAGTCGGGGTTGGACAGGATGCTCCCTTCTAGCCACGCGATTCCCGACCATGTGCCGAACGCCGGCACTGAGTTCGAGAACAAGAACTTGAAGACGAACGAAATGATGATCGCCGAGATCACCATCGGGATCACGAAGATCGTCCGTAGCGGGGTCTTCAGCCTGATCCGCGACGTCAACGCGACTGCCAGGAGCAGAGCGATGATGTTCACTGCGACGACAGTGACGAGCGAGAACGAGAACGTGAACACGTAGCTCTGCACGACCAGCGGGTCGCTGAACAGGGCGATGTAGTTCGTGAGCCCGATGAACTGCCACTCACCGATACCGATCGAGTTGGTGAAGCTGAAGAAGATGCCGATCACCGCAGGAACGGTGATAGCCAGCGTGAACAGGATCAGGGTCGGAACCAAGAACCAGTAGTAGATGGGCTCGACTCGGCGGTGATCGCGCGGCTGCCCGCGACGTCGCGCGCCCTGCGTAACGAGGGTCGTTGTCGTTGTCATGAGGGGACTCCTTTGTTCCCGATTACTGCTGACGGAATGCGAGCCGCGCATAGTCGGCGTCGATGCTGCTGAGGATTCTCTGCGGGTCGCCGCCGAGCATGAGGGACTGCGCGTAGTTCATGATCGGAATCGCTCGCGGCACCAGCTGCGTGGAGCCCTGATACATGTCGCCAGCGTCGATGTACTCCTGCAGGCCGAGAATGCGCTCGTCCGACGCCGGCGGGGCGCCCTTGGTCGGCGTGAAGCCCAACTGAGCCGCGTTATAGGCCTCGATGATCTCGGGCTGGTAAAGGTAATCGAGGAACACCCGTGCCGCCTCTTTATGACTGGATGCCTCGGGGATCCATGCGGCAAGGTCGATGTTGATGCGCGCCTTGCGGTCGTCGGGGTTGTCGGTGACGGGCAGGGGGAACATCCCGAGCTCAAGATCCGGCGCAGTCTTCGCAATCTCGCCGAGCGCCCAAGGCCCCTGCATCAGCATCGCGGCATCGCCGTTCGCCATGGCCGTGTTTCCGTCGCCGTAGCCGCGACTCTCGGCATCGTCGTTGACGTACTGCGACAGCTCGAGCATTTTGGCGACAGGCTCAGCGTGGTCCTGTTGAAAAGACGCGGTCGAGTTCGGGCCGACGTTCACGCCTTCCTCGGCGAGAGTCTCGAAGAACGCGACCGAATCGAGCATTCCCCCCACGGCATAGTCGTACCACCCCTGACCGATCGTCCAGTTCTCGGCGAATGTCGCGTAGAACGGCGTCACGCCCGCGGCCTCGAGCGTCTCGCACACCTCGATGAGCTCATCCCACGTCGTCGGCACCTCGAGACCGTTCTGTTCGAACACCTCGACGTTGTAGATCACCGCCGCGCCCATGACCGAGTACGGAATCGCGCTTGTCTGGCCCTCGCACACACCGAACTGATCCATGAACACGTCCAGGTCGTCACGCACACTCTGCGCTGCAGACGTGTCGGACAGGTCTGACATGGCGCAGCGCTGGATGAAGCGGGCCGTCTCCTGGTTGTAGTTGTTGAGGCCGATGTCGGGTGGATCGCCACGGACGAACCCCGCGGCGAACGCATCGGGACCTGAAGAGTCCAACATCACGGTGACGTCGTCTTGCGAGGCATTGAACTCCTGAACGACTTCCCGCATGTAGGGGACCGCCTCGGGCTTGTTGAAGGCGAACTGAATCGTCTCTCGACCGTCAGAGGAGCATGCGACGAGCGTCGAGCCCAGGAGAGCCGTGAGCGCTCCTGTCGCGAGCGCTCTTTTCTTGCTTCGGGGGGATAGTGCAGCCACTTTGCTGTCCTCTCGGAGACTCATCATTGGTGTCCAGGTTTTCTCCGGTTATTAGATTTACCCGCCGGATCAACTCGTTATGGACAATAATGCAGGGTGAGCCCCGAAAGGTCAAGACCCTTGTCTCTCCCGATTTCTGCCGCCGGCGCACTACGCCGCACAAGCCTCGACGCCGTGCTCTCTTTCGCGTGGGATGCCCCTGAGTTCACCGCGAGTGACGCCATGGCGGCGGTCGGCCTCACCCGCTCGACGACGATCGATGTGATCGAAGAGCTCGTCGACCTCGGTCTGCTTCGCGAACTGCCGAACGCGCGTGCCGTCGGCGACTACCAGAAAGGGCGACCGGCCAGGCGGTTCGAGCTCGCCGCTGACTCCGCGGTCGTGGTCGGAATCGACGTCGCGCCCGACCACATCCTCACGGCGATCACCGACCTACGCGGATCATCCCTCGCCCTCGAACGCACCGAAACGGACCTCCTGCACGACTCACCCGAAGAGCGTCGCGCAGCGGCGACCTCCGCGGTCGACGGCGCGCTCACCGTCGCCGGACGTGAGCGCGCTGACGTTCTCGCCCTCTGCGCAGCGGTGCCAGCCCCTGTGGATGCCACCGGGTCCTCTCCCCCGCACCGGACCGGATTCTGGCGGCGTATGAACCCCGACCTCGCCGAGCTTTTCAGCTGGGTTCCCCTCGTGCGCGTCATGAATGATGCGTCACTCGCCGCCGTGGCGGAGGGATCGGTGGGATCCGCCGTCGGCCTCGACAACTACGTCACGGTACTGAGCGGCGAGTTCCTCGGCGCGGGCGCCGTCGTGGATGGCAATCTTCTGCGTGGGGCGCACGGCGGAGTGGCCGAGATGGTGGCGTTCGACCACGTACGTGGCGTCGACGATGCCGACGGTCTGTGGGCGCACGCGGCCCGGTGGGCGAAAGACGCGGTCGTCGCAGGAGAGATCGATGAATGTTCAGCCGTCGCTACGATCGCACCGGACACTCTCGGCGGTGTCGCGCTCTTCGCCCTCGCTCGAGCGGGCGATCCCGACGCCGAGCGCGTCGTTGCCCGCGCGGGCAACGCCCTGAGCATCATCACCGGGGTGTTCGGCAGTCTGTTCGACCCGGTTCGGGTGGTGCTGTCGGGGATGCCGCCAGCCGATGCCGCACAGATCGTCGCCGCCGCTCGGGATTCGATTCCGCTCGAACTCGATCTGCCTGCCCCCGAACTCGTGGCCAGCGAACTCGGTGTCGATGTGGTCTGCGTCGGAGCGGTCTCGGCCGCGCTCGATACCGCCCGCACCGGAGTGCTCAACCTCGGCGAGCGCCGGCGGGGAGCTGCGTAGATTGCACGAATGGATGCCGCGACCCGGCCGGGTCGCGGCATCCGTCACCTGTTCTTACAGGTGCGCGTCTGCGTAGACGCGCAGTGCGTCGCGGACGAACTCGGCACCCCGCGGGCCGCCGTAGTTCGCACCGAAGCGGTCATCGGCCACGTACATCTCGCCGAGGCCGATCACGTAGGCCCTGAGGTCGCCCGGAATGCCCGGAACCGACGTCAACCACTGCACATGCCGCTCGGCGAGAGCCTGAGCCTCGGCGCTGCCCGGCGCGATGCCGGTCTCGGCGGCCGTCGCCCAGTCGCTGCTGAGCTGCGCGACCTGCTGCTGAAACGCTGCCTTCTCGTCAGCACTCTTTCCCCGCCACCAGCGGTCGCCGTCGGCGTAGGCCCTCTTTCCCCAACGCTCTTCGACCTCATCCTTGTATTGGGTGTGGTCGAAGCCGTCGAACATGTCTTTCGCCATGATCTGTTCACCTCCTCTCAGTGCCTCGATGGTGAGCTGGACCGACAGGATTTGCCGTCCAAGTCGTTGTTGTTCTTGACGCAGCCACGCGAGGTGGCCGGTCAATGCGTCGGTTTCGGATGCCTCACGCCCCAGCACCGCGCTGATTTGCGGCAACCCCAACCCCAGATCGCGCAGGAGCAGAATGCGCTGCAGACGCACGAGCGCGCTCCGGTCGTAGTACCGGTAGCCGTTGTGACCGACGCGCGAAGCAGGCAGAAGCCCGACCTCGCCGTAGTGGCGCAACGTGCGGCTGGTGGTGCCGGCGATCTTCGCGATCTGCTGGATCGACCACTCCTTCTCGTTCATGATGAAAGGCTAAAGGTTGACGCTGCGTCAATGTCAAGCGAAGCGCACTGGCGCCCGCCGCGAAGGGAGGAGATACAGCTTGCCAACTCGCGATATATCGTGTTACCGTGGTGGAACGCGATATATCGCGTACCAATCCTCACACCTGGAGAAGCAATGACCCTCGAGAAGTGGATCATCCACCCCGGCGAAACCCGCGTCATCGACATCGAGGCCGTGCGTTCGCTCAAAGTCGGCCTCGTCGGAGGCCAGATCGACGTCGTCGCTCACGACGAGCCCGGCGCCCGCATCGAAGTGCACGGCGTCACCATCAAAGACCTCCGCATCGAGGTGACCGGCGATGCCGTCGAGATCGACCACCCCCAACTGCGGTGGGACAACTTCCTCGAAGTGTTCCGCAACTTCGGCTCGAGCGGGCCGAAGGCCGAAATCAGCGTGGCTGTGCCCCGCGAGGTGGCTCTCACTCTCGGGGTAGTGTCGGCGAGCGCGCTGGTCAGCGGCATTCGCAGCGATGCGCGCCTCAACACCGTCTCGGGCGACATCATCGTCGACGGCCTGGTGGGCGACATCACCGTCAACGCCGTCTCGGGCGATGTCCAGGGGCGCGAGCTCGTCGGAGCACTCTCGGCCAACAGCGTCTCGGGAGATGTGGCCGCGACCGGCACCCTCCGCAAGGCCAGCATCGACACTGTCTCGGGCTCGATGGTCGTCGACTCGACAGGCCCGATCCAGTCGGTGAACCTCAACACCGTCAGCGGCAACGCGACTATCCGCCTCGATGAGGGGCTGTCGGCCAACTACGTCGTGCGTAGCGTGAGCGGCCGCGTGCAGGTCGACGGCATCGTCCGGTCGGGGCAGGGCACCGGCCCGACCACAAACTACAGCGGCTCGATCGGTGAGCTCAGCAGCGAGTTCGCTGACGTGCGCTCGAACTCGGTCTCGGGTGACCTCACGGTGCTTCGCCGGGCGGCACTCACGCCCGCGCAAGAGCAGCCCATCGAGCAGACTGCCGCTCACCCCACCGAACAGCCCGCCCCGGCAGCTGAGCCTTCCACCGACGGCGAGGCCTGGTCATGACCCCGACGTTCTCGCACGGCGACCTGCGCCTCTACCTGCTGAATCTGCTCGATGAGGGCCCACGCCACGGGTACGACATCATGCAAGCGCTGTCTGACCGCACCGGTGGCACTTACACTCCGAGCGCCGGCACCGTGTATCCGCGGTTGTCGAAGCTCGAAGAGGAAGGTCTGGTCACGAAGTCGGTCGATGGCCGTAAGACGGTGTACCAGATTACGGATGCTGGACGCGCTGAGGTCGCCGCCCGCGCAGGCGATCTCGAAGGCATCGAGGCCGGCCTTGCCGACAGTGTGCGCCTGATCGCCGACGAGGTGCGTGGAAGCGTGCGCGAAGCGATGAAAAGTCTGCGAGCAGATCTTGCCGCGGCCGCGCGCGACGAGAAGGCGCACGCGACGACTGCACCGCCCTCCGACGACGTGCGGGTGCAGAGCCGTGAGCAGTTGCACCGCTCTGACGCGCTCGTGAGTGAATTCCGCGCCCGCATCCGCAGTGACGTGCGTACCTATGTTGCCCGCGGCGGAGTGCTTACTTCTACCGTCGTCGATGATCTCGAACGCTCGCTCGACGACGCAGCCCGCGCGGTGACCCGCGCGCTGTCGGTCTAAACCAGCTGCTCGCGCCTGAGAAGATCAGGCCGTCGGCCAGATCGCCTCGTCGTCCGGCACGGGTTCGCCTAGCGGGACGACGAGGATCGGCCGATGTTGGCGGTGTGCCAGACGCGCCGCTACCGACCCGGTGAAGAATTCGCGGATGGACTCACCCAGACCGTGCCGCCGCGTGCCCACGACGAGAAGGCGTGCATCCACCTGATCGGCGAGGTGCTTCATGGCCATCGCCGGGTCGCCGACCAGCTGTCGCACGCTCCATTCGATTCCTGAGCCGTCCAGCACGGCGGCGGCCGAAGATCTCACCGATTCGAGTGCACCTTCGCCCGATGCGATGTCGATGTCGATCGGGGCAGAGTGCACGTACCCGTCCGGGTCTTCGTAGGTGACGAACCGCGTCACATCCACATGCACGACGAGAAGGTGCACGCCGAGCAGCTTCGCGTATCTCGCGCCCTCTTTCAGCACTCGAGACGACTGATCGGGAATCGTTCCGACGATTACGGCGCCGTGCGCCGCATTCGTCGCTTCCGCTGACTGTGCGCTTGCGGATGCCTCGTTCGTCATCGAATTCCACCCTTCCGGCGTTTCTGCGCCGACTCGCGCCGCCGGGGTCCGGGGGCTCCGTGTTATCCTGAATGCTACTCTTACCGGCCTCGATGCCGGATGTCGTTGAGCGGGCGCACTCGAGGCCCGTAACTCAGAAATGAGGGGGTCTCGCATATGGGGCGTGGCCGTCAGAAGGCGAAGAACACAAAAATCGCCCGTGAGCTCAAGTCGTACAGTCCGAACCTGAATGTGTCTGCCCTGCAGCGCGAACTCGGGCACCCGGACGAAGATCAGTATGTCGACAAGTGGGCTGATCAGTACGCCGACGAGTACGAAGAAGAGAAGGCCTAAAGCCTCACTCCGACGTGCGCGCGCCTAGTTGTAGGCGCGTGCCGCCTACTTTCGTGCGCGTCGCGCTCTCCACCTTGCCCAAAACCGGTCGGGCATGCGCTTGAGCCAGTTGGCAATGCGTCGCGCCCAGTGAAACTCGGTACCGCCTCACCACGCCCCGTGCCGGCGCTCCCACTCGTCCTCGATGGTGTGCTCCGGCGCCGCCACGAACCCTGCAGGGATCGCGGTCGCAATGACGACCGCCAGGACGATCAGAGGCCCGGTCCAGGAATCGGTCGCATCGTGGAGCAACCCGATGCTGATCGGAAAGACGGCGACGATTGCGTAGCCGACGCTCTGCACGAACCCGCTGAGGGCGACGGCGCCTTCGTGTGTGCGGGTCCGTAGCCCCAGCAGCACAAGGGTCAAGGGGAAGAGCAACGGCGCGGTACCGAGCAACACCATCCACAGCCACGGCGCAGCGGCGGGAGCGAAGAGCAAACCGGCGACGCCAGAGAGACCCGCGACGACGGCGACCCCGAACAGGATGCGCGTGGCGTTGTAGCGCACTACGAGCACCGGAACGAGGAGCGAAGCCGGCAGCCCCATGGCGGCGAACAGCGACAGCAGGACGCCCGCCGTGGCAGGAGTCACCTCGGCGATGTCGACCAGAATGCGCGGCATCCATGCGAAGGACGTGTACGCGAGCACACCCGACACCAAGAACCCGACCGTCAGCGCCCAGGTGAGGGGCAGCTTCCACAGTCGCCCGAAAACGCGAGGGTTCGCGCTCTCGATGTCGACCTTGTCGCCGCCCCGCTCACGGATCAGCATGAGAATCCACGGGATCATCGCCACGACCGCAAACACGGCCCACATGCCGAGCGAGAAACGCCAGGACGTAGCATCCGCCACCGGCACCGCCACGAGCGGCGGTAGGAAGGTCGACACTGCGAGGGTCGTGGAGTAGATCGTCATCATCAGGCCGATGCGATCGGGGAAGTACTTTTTCACCAGCGGCGGCAGCAGCACATTGCCAACGCCGACGGCGGCGAAGATGATCGCGGTCGAGCCCAGCAAGGTGTACGCGTCCACGGCCAGCGCCCGCGCGATGAGTCCGACCGACGCGACCGCCATCGCTGCGACCGCGAGCCGTTCGAGGCCGAAGCGTCGCTCGAGTTGAGGGGTGACGATGCCGAAGATCGCGTAGCACACCGCCGGGGCAGTGCCGATCAAGCCGATGACAGCGGCAGGGAGGTCGAAGTCTTCAGAGATCTGGCCGAGCACCGGCGAGAGCGAAGCGACCGCCGTGCGCAGCGAGAAAGCGAACAGCACGATGCCGAGCACCGCGAGGGTTCGACCCCGCCAGAGGGGCTGGGCGGGGGTGGATCTCATCAGGCCAGCCTAGGGCCGCCCGCAGCTGGGCAACGCGTTGTCGCCTGCGCTCAGCAGACGTAACCCGGTTGCATCGCCGCGGAGGCCGACATGTCGCGTAGCACCGACGGCCCACCGATGAGGACACTCGATGCAACACTTGTCGTCTCGGTCCCCATCCGAGTAGGCCACGGAACACACGTTGCGGTCGACAGATACAGCGGAGCGCGAAGCCGTGCGGCAAGGGGGACAGCCGACAATGCGTCCGCGAAGTTCAGCCCCGAGGCGACCACGACCCGATCCGGTTGGTCGAAAGCCTCGAGATTCACCAGCCATGCGGTCTCGAACCTTTCCGCCGCACCGATTCGCTTGACGTCCGTGATGGCGCGAAGGTCAGACTCGATCTGCATGCCGACGGCCGCCGGCCCGCCGGCGATGACGACATGATCCACGCCGAGGTCATCGATGAGTGCCTCGGTGCGCTGATCGAGGGCTCCTGTGCCGTTGACCAACAACACAGGGCTTGCGGTACTCGCCGCCGCAGCGCCGGCCGACAGTGCATCAGGAAAATTCAGGCCCGATGCCACATATGCCTTCGTAGCCGCCTGGAAGGCGTCCCTGATGACGAGGTCCGCCGTTGCGAAACGGTCGGCACCACCCAGTCGAGTCACCTCGGCGTCGCCGGGCGCCAGCGCGGCGATCTGCACCCGCACACGCTCAGATACGGCGGCCGGTCCGCCCACAATGACGATCCGCTCCGGACGCAACCGCGTGAGTTCCGCGACCACGACCGCGGGCAGCATGTCGGCCGTGGTGAAGAGTACGACACCACCATGCTTTGCCGCGGCCGGCCCGGCAGTCAGTGCGTCCGGGAAGCTCAGACCGTTAGCGACGTACACTACCGGCGCGCGCGTGCCGGTAGGCACCAGTTTCTGTGAAACCAACGCAGATGTCTCAAACCTGTCGGCGCCCGCAACACGCTCGGTGTAGATGACGTGGGGCTCGAGCACCAACTGACCCAGATCAGCCACATCGCCCGCGCGAAGCTCGAAGGTACGGGCCTGATCGATGTATCCGGTGTCGTCGAAGAAGCGGCGTGGGAGTTCGATCCAGCGTTCCCCGACCCGCACATCCATACCCATCACACCGAATCGGTACGTCCCGGCCCTTAGGCCCCACTGTTCGGTCGGGCCTGAGATCGTGCCCCCGACGTGAGGCGTTCTCACCTCCCATCGTCCAGTCTCTTCGTCCCACTGATCGATCGTCACAACGGCTTCGTTCTGCGGAAGGAGTGGCCCGCCGGGATCGGCACGGAAGACCACCGACCCGGTCATCCCCGCGTACGCCTCCACCTGGCCGTCGATACCGGTCACCTCGCCCCCGTCGGACACAGTGATGCGCGCGGCTGTCTCGAGCGAATCGCCGCCCCAGAAGGATCCCCATGACTTATCAGCCGTTAACGCCACAACGTACACACCTGCGAGAAGCACAGGAACCCGATACCTGCCGTTAGCGTCTGCCCGCGCGCCCTTTGCGGATCGCGGGACCCCTTGGTCATCCAGTTTGTACAGCTGAGCCCACCCGTCGACCGGCGAAACAACCCCCTGGCTGAGGCGGGTGATGGTGCCCGAGACTGCCCCATAGCCGGATTCCGGCGCCACCGCGTGAGCGGGTGCCGAAAAGAGGGTGGCGAACAGCGCGACAATGAGCGCCATTGCGGCGCGGCGGGGGGCAATCACTGCGGAACTACTCCGATCCGGAGCGCATCGGGGGGACGCGTGTAAGCAGACGATAACACCCGCCGAAACCGTTCTGCTACGACGATTTCAACTCTGCTGGGACCCCTCGACCCAGGCAAGGTATTCGTCGCTCACGGTGCCGGTGACGTACCGGCCATCGAAGCAGCTCATGTCGAGGTCGTCGACATCCGACCCCTCCAGAATCGCTGCCTTCAGGTCTTCGACCTCTTGGTAGACCATGTAGTCGGCGCCGAGTTCTTGCGCGATCTCGGGAATCGTCCGGCCGTGCGCGACGAGCTCGTGGCGTGAGGGCATGTTGATGCCGTACACGTGCGGGTACCGCACCGGCGGCGCGGCGCTGGCGAACGTGACGCTCTTGGCCCCGGCATCCCGCGCCATCTGAATGATCTCTTTACTCGTCGTCCCGCGAACGATCGAGTCGTCGATCAGCAGGACGTTCTTGCCTTTGAACTCGCTCGACATCGCGTTGAGCTTTTGGCGCACGCTCTTCTTGCGCACCGCCTGCCCCGGCATGATGAACGTGCGGCCGACATAGCGGTTCTTGTAGAAGCCCTCGCGGTACTCGAGTCCGAGCTTGCGGGCCACCTGCATCGCGGCGGGGCGCGATGAATCAGGAATCGGCATGACCACGTCGATCGAGCCCTGGGGCGTGTACTTCGCAATGGTGTCAGCCAGACGATCGCCCATGCGCAGGCGGGCCTCGTAGACAGAGATGCCGTTCATGATCGAGTCGGGTCGGGCGAGGTACACGTACTCGAACGAGCACGGAATCAGCTGCGGGTTCGTCGCGCACTGCTTGGTGTGCAGGTGCCCCTCGAGGTCGATGAACACGGCTTCGCCGGGCTGGACGTCTTGGACGACCTCGAACCCGCCGTTCTCGAGGACGAGCGATTCGGATGCCACGACCCATTCGTATGACCCGTCTGCGGCTTTGCGGGTTCCGAGGATCAACGGGCGGATGCCGTAAGGGTCGCGGAAGGCGAGCAGCCCGTACCCGGCGATCAGCGCGATCGCGGCGTACGAGCCCTCGACCCGCTCGTGCACGCGCGAGACGGCCTGGAAGATCTCGTCGGGAGCGAGGTCGATGCCCGAGATCGAGGCCTGCAGCTCATTGGCGAGCACGTTGACGAGCAGCTCGGTGTCAGAGCTCGTGTTGAGGTGCCGACGGTCTTTGTGGAAGAGCTCGTCGGTCAGCTCACGCGTATTGGTGAGGTTGCCGTTGTGCACCAGCACGATGCCGTACGGCGCATTGACATAGAACGGCTGGGCTTCTTCTTCGTTCGAGGCCGTGCCCTGGGTCGCGTAGCGCACGTGGCCGAGGCCGATCTCGCCCTGGAGCGAGCGCATGTCGCGCGTGCGGAACGCCTCGCGCACCTGACCCTTGGCCTTGTGCTGGTGAAAGACACCGTTCGCCTCGGCGGTCGCGATGCCCGTCGAGTCTTGACCGCGATGCTGCAGCAGAGCCAGCGAGTCGTAGATCTCTTGGTTGACGTTGCCGCGCCCGACCATGCCGATGATTCCGCACATGGGCGTCAGACTCCGTCGCTGTAAGTGCCGACGAGGCGCACGGCCCCGCCGTCGACGCCCTTGGCGCCCTGTTCGAACTCTCCGTCGGGCGTGGTGCCGGTACGTACGGTTCCGACCTGCCAGGTGGCGATGCCGTCTTGGGCGAGGGCGGATGCTGCAGCACCGGCCTTGTCGGCAGAGACCACCGCGAGAAACCCGATGCCGAGATTCCACGTGCCCTCGGTCGCCTGCAGGTCAAGGCCGCCGAGGTCGGCGAGAACCCGGAACACCGGCGGCGGAGACCATGTCGAACGGTCGACCTCGACCCACGAGCCCTGGGGAAGCACTCGGGCGAGGTTCGCGGCGATGCCGCCACCCGTGACGTGACTCAAGGAGTGCACGCGGTCTCCGTGCTGTGAGATCAACCGCAGCAGGGGCGAGGTGTAGAGGCGCGTGGGCTCGAGGAGCGCTTCGCCCCACGTGGTGCCGTGGGTGCCGAGGTCGGCGGCACGATCGCCGTACTGAATGCCCGCGCCCGCCACGATGTGACGCACGAGCGAGTAGCCGTTGGAGTGCAGGCCGCTGCTCGCGAGAGCGAGGACGACATCGCCGTCCTCGACGCGATCGGCGCCCAGAAGGTGCCCGGCCTCGACGATGCCGGTCGCGGCACCCGCCAGGTCGTAGTCATTGATGCCCAGAAGACCAGGGTGCTCGGCCGTCTCGCCGCCGACGAGGGCGGTACCGGTCTCGGCGCAACCGGCCGCGATACCGCGGACGATGTCGGCGATGCGCTCGGGAAAGACCTTGCCGCACGCGATGTAGTCGGTCATGAACAGGGGCCTCGCCCCCACCACCACGATGTCATCGACGACCATGCCGACCAGGTCGAGCCCGATCGTGTCGTGCTTGTCGATCGCCTGAGCGATCGCGACCTTCGTGCCGACGCCATCCGTGCTGGTGGCGAGCAAGGGCCTGTCGTAGGCCTTGAGGGCCGACGCGTCGAAGAGACCGGCGAAACCGCCCACTCCGCCCAGGACCTCAGGCCCGTGGGTGCGGCGGACCGCCGACTTCATCAGTTCGACAGCAAGATCACCGGCGGCGGTATCGACGCCTGCAGCGGTGTAGGGATTGGTGGGTGTGACCACCGTCCCAGCCTACCGGGGGTCGGGCCGTGTCATCGCCCGGGGTCTCTGCCTCCCGCTGCAGCCGGCCGGGCGCCGTGGTCGGTTCGCAGCCGCCGGGCGTCAACGTTCCGGGACGAACTGGGCGCCTAGGGCCTCACGCCTGGCCGGAGGCGGAGTTTCGCCCGGAACTTTCACAGCCGAGCGCCGAGACCACCCCTCCCACGGCGCAACCCCCGCAATACAATGGCGGCATGGGTGGTGCTCCGGAGTGGTTGGTGCGCGAAGACGCGAGCCAGCCCGTCCTGCTCGCCCTCTATCTGCGGCAAGTGCTCGGCATTCGCTCGCCCGATGAGCTGCCGCACCTGCGCGGTATCCCGCCCCGCACGATCGAGCGCCCCGAGCACGACCAAGACGTGCTCGAGCGACAGTGGCGGAGCTACTGGGACATGACCGTCGAGCCGCAGGCGAACATCTCGCCCGTGCCGCTTGATCTGGTCGACGGGTTCGAGACGCTTCTGGCTCTGCCCCTCGAAGGCGCCGACGAACTGCGCGCCGCCGTCGAGCCGTTCGGCCCCGACGCGGTCGCCTTCTCTCAGTCCGCCAACGCCCGCTACCGCCGAGAAGTCGGTTCGGGCAGCGGCAAGGCGTACCGCGCGTACGCGAGCGCGATCGCCGAACACGAACGGGTCGTCGGCCGGCGCGCGCACTCGTTCGAGCTGAATGTGCAGGTACTCCCGCTCAGTCAGCGGGGGGTGTGGTGGATCGGATCACTCACCGTCGCCGTCACCGACGGGCTGCGCGGAGATGTCGTCGCGTTCGACGCCGCGATCCACCCGATCATCGCCGAACTGGCCTAAGCCTCAGCGTCAGTCGGTGTGTACCGACGTGTGGTCGACCGTGACCTCGCGCGCGTTGCGCGTCGCCCGGCGGTCGAAGATCAGAGCGACCGAGCCGCCGATGATCAGACCGACCGAGATGCAGATGAGCGAGAGAAACCCGAAGACCTGCAGCGGAGCGTAGACGACACCCGTGTTGGGACTGATCTGGTCGGTGCCGTTGAACGCGAACGTCAGAATCAGCGCGACCAGCACCCCGAGACCGGCGCCGAGCAGAAGAAAGACCGAGATCTTCGGCGCACGACGCACGCTGACCGTCTCGACGCGGTCGTCACTTCGGGTGCGCGGTGCGGCGGGTGTGGATTCGGGAACGGATGCCTCGTCGGCCATAGCCCTATTCTCCCACCGTTGCCGGGCGCGAGGCGCAGGTCTCGCTGGTTCAGGGCCGCAACGGCAGAAGGTCCGATACGTCAGCGCGAGTACCACTGGCGATGATGCGGCCGGAGGTCGAAGCATCCGCCCACTGCAGTTCACCCAGAGCGAGAGCGATCCAGGTCGCGGCGTCGGTTTCGACGACGTTCGGCGGCGTGCCTCGGGTGTGGCGGGGGCCTTCGATCACCTGGACGGCTCCGAAGGGCGGCACGCGCACCTCGACCGACCCGCCCGGTGCCTTCTCGACCAGCAGCTGCAAGAGGTACCGCACGGCCGTGGCGAGTTCGGCGCGGGCAGGTTCACCCGCCGCAACGGCGGCGAGCGCGGCACGGCCCTCTCCGGTCAGGATCTTCTTCGGCACGGTTCCACGCTACGCCTCCACGGGCTTCGGCCCCCTCTGGACCGCGCCCGCTGGGTAGGCTGGGCGGGTGAGAATCCTCGTCCTCGGCTCGGGCGCGCGCGAGCACGCCATCATTCTCGCCCTGCGTGGGGAGGCAGAGCCGCACGAGGTTTTCGCCGCCCCCGGCAATGCCGGTATCGCCCGCGACGCGACCATCGTCGACCTTGATGCGAACAGCCCCGCCGCCGTGACGACCTTCGCCGAGGCCGACGCGATCGACCTCGTCGTGATCGGCCCCGAGGCTCCGCTCGTGGCGGGTGTCGCCGATGCCCTCCGGGTTCGCGGAATCCCGGTGTTCGGTCCGGGCAAGGCCGCCGCTCAGCTCGAGGGATCCAAGACCTTCGCGAAGCGCATCATGGATGCGGCCGGGGTTCCGACCGGCCGGGCCAAGCGCGCGACCACCCTCGACGAGGTCGCGAGCGCGATCGACGAGTTCGGCTCTCCGTACGTGGTCAAGGCCGATGGCCTGGCCGCCGGCAAGGGCGTGCTCGTCACGGACGACCGCGCGGCTGCCCTCGCCCACGCTCAGACTTATCTCGCCTCGGGCGCGATCCTGGTCGAGGAGTTCCTTTCCGGCCCCGAGGTGTCGCTGTTCTTCCTGAGCGACGGCGACCACGTGCTGCCCCTCAGCCCGGCACAGGACTTCAAGCGCCTCGGCGACGGGGATTCGGGCCCGAACACCGGAGGTATGGGCGCGTACTCTCCGCTGCCGTGGTTGGCGGAGCCCTACGGCGGCGAAGACGCCTTCGTCGACCTCGTCACGCGCGAGGTCGCCGAGCCCGTGATCCGCCAGCTCGACGCAGAGGGCACGCCGTTCATCGGGTTGCTCTACGCGGGCCTCATCCTGACGAAGCAGGGCGTGAAGGTCATCGAGTTCAATGCACGATTCGGCGACCCCGAAACCCAGGTGGTCCTTCCCCGACTGCTCGACCCACTGTCGCAGCTTCTTCTGGCCGCAGCATCCGGCACCCTCGAAACCGTCCCCCGCCCGGCGTTCGCCGACGCGGTCGCCGTCACAGTCGTACTCGCGAGCGAGGGGTACCCGGCAGCGCCGATCACCGGTCGCGAATTGCAGGGGACGGATGCCGCATCCGCCGTCGACGGAGTCCACCTCGCCCACGCTGCCACCGCAGAGCGCGAAAACGGCCTCGTCGCGACCGGCGGCCGCGTGCTGAACGTCGTCGGGGTCGGCACGACGTTCCATGAGGCCCGCGAGCGCACGTACCGGGCGCTGGCTGAGATCAGTCTCGAGGGCGGGCAGTTCCGCACCGACATCGCCGCCCGCGTCGTCGAGAGCTGACACACCCGGGCCGCTCGCCCGCGATAATGGGCGGGTGACCACTCCTCTCGCGATGCCCGGCTGGAAACACGTCTACTCGGGCAAGGTGCGCGACCTGTACGTGCCCGAGAGCCACCAGCAGGACGCCACGCCCGAGCGGATGCTTGTTGTGGCCAGCGATCGCGTCAGCGCGTTCGATCACGTGCTCTCGCCCGGGATTCCGGGCAAGGGAGTGCTGCTGACCACCCTGAGCATGTGGTGGTTCGACCAGCTGGCGGGAGCTGACGGAGGTCGCAGCATCCCGAACCATCTCTCCTCGCCGTTCCTGCTGAGCGACGGCGCAGACAGGGTGGCCAACACGTCCGACGACCTGACCAGCCAGATTCCTGCCGAGGTGGCCGGGCGGGCGATGGTGGTGCAGACCCTCGAGATGCAGCCGATCGAATGCGTGGTGCGCGGGTATCTCACCGGGTCGGGGTGGGCGGAGTATCGCGAGAACGGGACGGTCTGTGGCATCCGCCTGGCAACGGGCCTGAACAACGGCGATCGACTGCCCGCACCGATCTACACCCCCGCCTACAAAGCGCCGATGGGTGAGCACGACGAGAACATCACGTTCGAGCAGTCCGTAGACCTCGTCGGCGAGGCCTGGGCAGAAGAGCTGCGCGACCTGTCGCTTGAGATCTACGAACGTGCCGCGCGCACCGCCGAGGCGCGCGGGCTGATCCTCGCCGACACGAAGTTCGAGTTCGGGCTCGATGATGCCGGGGTCATGACGCTCGGAGACGAAGTTCTCACGAGTGATTCATCGCGATATTGGGATGCCTCGACCTGGGCGAACGGCACCACCCCCGAAGAGCGCATGGCGAGCTTCGATAAGCAGATCGTGCGTGACTGGCTCGCGACGAACTGGGATAAGACGGGCACTCCGCCTGACCTCCCCGCCGAGATCGTCGACCGTACGACGGCGAAATACCGCGAACTGCTCGAGCGCCTGACCAGCGCGTAGCGGCAGGCCTGTTCAGCCGAGCAGGATTCGCTCGAGGTTCTCGATCGGGCCGTACCAGCCCTGCTCGAGGATCCACGCCTGGAGCAGGCGGTCCCAGCCGAGCGCGACGCCGATGCCGACGACCACGAGGATCCCACCGACGATTCGGCGGAAGAGTCCGTGCGGGTCGGCAAGCCAGCCGAGCTTGCGGACGAGTGCCGACCCGGCGAGTGCAATGGCGAGCAACGCCAGGGCGAGGCCGATCGCGTACGCCGAGACGTAGAGCACGCCCGCACCGAACGTGGCCGGCAGCACGGTCGCGACGATCAGGGCGTACGTCGGGCTGCAGCTGCTGAACGCTGGCCCGAGGGCCGCGCCGAGCGCGATGTCACCGCCAAGGCCGGTGCGGCGGTAACTGCGGTCGAGCAACTGCCCGCCGCGGGCCTGCATTCCGGTCGCGACGGTCAGGCGTTCCCAGAGTGTCGGGAAGAGCATCGTGAGCCCGAAGACCGCGACAATCACCCCCGAGATCGACTGCCACACCCAGGCGGGTACGCCGAGGAGCGCGGATGAAGCCTTGAGCAGCAGGGTGAACGCCACGACCGAAACCGCGAGTGACGCGGCGATCACGACCGGTCGCAACCATGTGCGGTCTGACCCGGCGCTCTCTCCCGCGGTGCGAGCCGCGGTGCCGCCGACGATCACCGGCAAGAGCGGCAACACGCAGGGCGCGAGCACGGTGAGCACCCCCGCCGCGAACGAGACGATCGTGAGCGCGAGCACGTCAGCCCGTCAGCCCGTCAGCCCGAGGCCCGCGAGCCCGGCGTTCAGGGTCGGATCGTCGTACGCGACGAACAGGCCCGCTCCGTCCCCCGCATCGTCGAGGGCGACGAGCGTGGTCTGCAACCGAACGTCGTAGCGCTGGCGCAGGTCCTGCTGCGAGTCGTAATCCACCTTGAGGATCGTCACGCCGTCGGGAACGCCATTTGCCTCGATGTCCTCCTCCAGCGCCCGGCACTGCGGACACCACGGCGCGTGGAAGAACAGCACCCGCGCGCCCTCGGCCGCTGCGAGCGCAGCATCCGAATAGTCCACATACGCGCCCGGCGACAGTGCCTCGGCGGTTGGAATCTGCTCGACCGGAGTCGTCTCGGCCGGACTGGGCATCGCCGACGCCGACGCGGATTCTTTCGGCGGGGCCATCGTCGATTCGGAGGTCGTGGGCGCCGCCTGACCGGCGCCACCCGTCGCCGACACCGCGACCGCAGCCCCGACCCCGCCGACCAGGACGGCGGCGATGACGATTCCCACGACGGTGGTGCGCTTCATGCCCCCATTCTCGCGGAGCGAGAGCGCGCGACGACCTCGAGGGCATTACGGTTCGATGACGCGCACCCCGACGAGAGAGCGACCGGAGGAGCGCAGCATCCGGAATATCACCGCACTCGCCGCCGTTCCCTATTCACATGCATGAAAAGATGGCGGATGCCACGACCATGGGCGCGGTCACTCTGCTTGTCGGCGACCTCGACGCGATGACCCGGTACTACCGCGATGTCGTCACCCTCGATGTGCTGTCCGCCGAGGGCGATGTCGTCACCCTCGGACGTGCAGGCCGACCGATCGTCGTCCTGCGGCACGAACGGCAACTTCGCCACGCCTCCCCGGGTTCGGCGGGCCTCTTCCACACGGCGATCCTCTTCGAATCGCAGGCCTCGCTCGCTGCCGCGCTGTACTCGGTCGCCCGCCGCGCTCCGGGCACCTTCACCGGCAGCGCAGATCACCTCGTGAGTCAGGCGTTCTACTTCACCGACCCCGAAGGCAACGGCATCGAGCTGTACTGGGACCGCGACCGCACCGATTGGTCGTGGGTGCACGGCCAGATCGAGATGGCGACGCTGCACCTCGACCCGAACGCCTTCCTCGCCGCCCACCTCACCGACGAAGCGGCGAGCGGAACCATGACCCGCGACGCGGCCTCGGTGGGTCACGTGCATCTTTCGGTGGGGGATGCCGCCGCCGCCCGCGCCTTCTACGTCGATGCGCTCGGGTTCGATCAAACCGCGGCGCTGGGCAACCAGGCCGTGTTCGTCAGCGCGGGCGGCTACCACCACCACATGGCGATGAACGTGTGGAACTCGCGCGGAGCGGGACCGCGCACGCCCGCTCTCGGGTTAGGGCGTGTCGACCTCGTCCTGCCCGACGCGGATGCGCTCGGCGCGCTGGACGAGCGACTCGGTCACCGCGGCTTCGCTCGCCGGGACGACGGTCGAGCCCTGAGCTTCGAAGACCCCTGGAACAACCTTCTGGTCGCGTCCGTCGGCTGAGAGCCACTCAAACCGAGTCGCGCACGACCAGTTCGGTCTCGAGGATCGTGACGTGCCGCGGGTGACGACCTGCGAGCAGATCGAGCAACACGGTCGCCATCCGCTCACCCTGCGTGAAGGAGGGCTGCTTCATCGTCGTGAGCGCCGGGGTCACCGATGTGGCCACCGGCGAATCGTCGAACCCGATGATGGCCACATCGCCCGGGACGCTGAGACCGGCTGCGGCAAGTTCAGACAGAGCGCCGCGCGCCATCAGATCGCTCGCGACGAAGATCGCGTCGGGTCGTTCGTCGCGCTCGAGAATCTTGCGCATCGCGACTGCCCCACCGTCGGAGGTGAAGTTTCCGTCTTCGGCGGAGTGTTCGGTGAGCTCCCACGCGCCGAGCGCGTCGCGGAAGCCCTTCAGTCGGTCGACGCCCGCAGGCATCGTCAGCGGGCCGGTGATCGTCGCGATCTTGCGATGGCCGCGCTCGATCAGGTACACCGTCGCGTCGTGCGCGCCGCGGGTGTTGTCGACATCGACGTAGTAGTCCCGCTCGCGCTCGCGCACGGGCCGACCGCCGTAAACGACAGGGACAGCAGAGGCAATGCGGTCGATGAAGCTGTCGCTCGTGTGGTGAGAAACGACGATCGCGCCGTCAACGGCGCCGCTGCGGACGTAGCTGGTGGTCTTGTCACCCGGGTCGTCGCTCGCGATGAACAGGTTCAACACATAGTCCGAGCGGCTGAGACGCGCGTTGATGCCCGACACGATCGCCGCGAAGAACGGGTCGCCGAAGAACCGGGTCGTGTCTTCAGGGACGATCAGGGCGATCGCGTGCGTCTGGCGGCTGGCGAGCGACCGGGCCGCACGGTTCGGGACGTAGTTGAGCTGGGCGATAGCGCGCTTGACGGACTCGAGCGCCTCAGGGCTGACCGCGGTCGACCCATTCACCACTCGCGACACCGTCGACCGCGATACCCCCGCGGCCACGGCGACCTCTTCGATCGTCGCGGCTACACGCATCACTTCCGTGCTCATGTCCCGCCCTTCTCTCCGTGCTAGGACTGCACCGGGGAGTTGCCCAGATCCAGGCTACGCGCCTCGATGATGCGGGTGTACTCGCGTCCGCTGTCTTTCACGACTCGCTCTTGTGTGTCGTAGTCGACTCGAACGATACCGAAGCGCTTTTCGTAGCCCCACGCCCACTCGAAGTTGTCGAGCATCGACCAGTAGAAGTAGCCGCGCACATCAACGCCGGCATCGATCGCGTCCAGCGTCGCGCCGAGGTGACCCCGAAGGAAGTCGACGCGGGCGGCATCGTGCACGCGAGGCTCACCGTCGGTGAGGACGAGTTCGTCGTCGTAGGCCGCGCCGTTCTCGGTGACGTAAAGGACGGTGCCGGCGGGAGCGGCGTACTCGGTGCTGACGCGCTGCAGCAGGCGGTTGAGGCCCTCGAACTGCACCTCCCAGTGCATCGAGGTGCGCTCGAGTCCGCGCTCGTTGGAGTGCCCATGCCCCGCGGGGAACGCCGACTCTCCACGGCGGTCAGTCGGGGCATCTCCACCGGTGGGCGGGTTCGCCGGCGGCTCGGCGCTGACGAGGTCACCGTGGTAGTAGTTGACGCCCAGCGCGTCGATGTGCGCTGAGATCTTTTCGAGGTCGCCGGGCAGCACCGCAGATTCGAAGGCCTCGGTGGCGGCAGCATCCACCGCACGGAAGTCCTCGACGATGTCAGCCGGGTATTCCCCGCGGAACACCGGGTCGAGGAACCAACGGTTGTGCTGGCCGTCCAGCCGGCGGGCGACGTCGACATCGGCGGGGTTGGTCGGGTCGAGTGCGTCCGCAACGGTGAAGTTCAGCGTGATGCCGAGGTCGAGCGTCTCGTCGCGCTTGCGCAGCTCGGTGACGGTCTGGCCGTGCCCGAGCAGCAGGTGGTGCGAGGCCAAAAGGCCCTCGCGCATGCTGTAGTGCCCCGGGGCGTGCATGCCGGCGGTGTAGCTGAGGAACGACGAGCACCACGGCTCGTTGAGGGTCGTCCACACCTTGACGCGATCGCCGAGAGCGTCGTGCATGGTGAGCGCGTACTCGGTGAACTTGTCTGCGGTGGAGCGCGCGGTCCAGCCACCTTCCTCCTGCAGCGCCTGCGGAAGATCCCAGTGATACAGCGTGAGCCACGGCAGGATGTCGGCATCCAGCAGCTCGTCAACCAATCGCTTGTAGAAGTCGACGCCCTGCTCGTTGACCGCTCCACCGTCGGGACGCACACGCGACCATGAGGTTGAGAACCGGTAAGTCTGCAGCCCCATTCTCTTCATGAGTGCGACGTCATCGCGATACAGGTTGTAGTGATTGCACGCGACATCGCCGTTGTCGGCGTTGATCACAGCGCCGGGTTCGCGGCAGAACTCGTCCCAGATAGAAGCGCGACGGCCATCGTCAAAGGCTGCGCCCTCGATCTGGAAAGCAGCGGTGGCCGCGCCGAACAAAAAGTTCGACGGGAAGGAACGCTCGGTCGCAGACATGCGAACAGAGTCCTCTCGGGAAGTAAGGATGGTCATGTGTCAGCCCTTCACTGCGCCGGCCATGATGCCGCTGACCAGCTGACGCCCGGCGAAGGCGAACAGGATGAGGAGCGGAATCGTCGCCAGCAGCACGCCCGCGAGGACGATGGAGTAATCAACGAAGTAATTGCCCTGCAACAGTGAGAGCGCCACCGGCAACGTCGGGCTTTGGCGATCGAGGACGATGAAGGGCCAGAAGAACTGGTTCCATGCTCCGACGAACGTGAACAAGAACAGCATTGCAGCGGCAGGACGCGCCGCGACGACCCCGACGGTCCAGAACGTGCGCAGCTGAGAAGCCCCGTCCACGCGCGCTGCTTCGATGAGCTCGTCGGGGACGGCTTGCGTGAGGTACTGCGTCATCCAGAACACACCGAACGCGCTGGTCAGGGCGGGGATGATGATCGCGCCGATGTTGCCCGTCCAGCCGAGATCGGCGAACAGGATGTACAGCGGCACGACGCCGAGCTGCATCGGAACCGCCATGGTCGCAACGACGAACGCGAGCAGCCACTTTCCCCCCTTGAAGCGCAGCTTGGCGAAGGCCCAGCCGGCAAGGGTGGAGAACACGACGACGGATGCTGCGATCACTGTGGAGGAGAAGATCGAGTTCCACAGCGCCAGCCAGAAGTTGACCGCCGGGTCGTTCATGACCGTGAGGGCGTTCGCGATGAAGTTGCCCCCTGGGATCCACGACATGTCGGGATCGTTGATGGTGGAGGAGTCCCCCGAGCCGATCAGGAACGACCAGTAGTAGGGGAAGATCGCCGAGACGGCGACCACGATGAGGCCGATGTAGACCCAGAAACCGGCGCGGAAGCCGCGAATCTTGGTGCCGCGATCGCCTCGACGGCTGCGTCCCGCGTTCGGGATGCCCTCTTCGACGATCGCGAGGGGAGGGGTGCTGAGGGCGGTCATCGCTGTACTCCCTTACGTCCGCGGCGGGGCGCGGTGACGCCGCGTCCGCCTTCGTCTCTGACCAGACGCCTGGTAATGAACAGATTGATCAAGCCGATCACGATGATGATGATGAAGAGGATCCAGGCCAACGCCGCAGCGCGACCGAAGTTGAACTCGCCCCAACCGATGTTGTAGAGGTACAGCGTGATCGTGAGCCACTGCTGAGCGGAGCCACCCTGGCCGGTGTTGTCGAACATGCGCGGCTCGTCGAAGATCTGCAGACCACCGATGGTCGAGGTGATGATCACGAAGATCAGCGTCGGCTTGAGCGACGGCAGCGTGATGCTCCAGAACTGACGGAACGCGTTCGCCCCGTCGACAGTGGCTGCCTCGTAGTACTCGCGCGGGACGGCCTGCATGGCGGCGAGGAGGATCAGCGCGTTGTAGCCGGTCCAGCGGAAGTTCACCATCGTGGCGATCGCGATGTGGCTCGCGAACGCGTCTTTGTGCCACTGGATCGGCTCGAGCCCGATGTTGGTCAGGATGTTGTTCACGAGACCGTAGTTGTCACCGAACATGTTGCTGAAGATGAGGGCCACGGCGACGGGTGCCATGACGAAGGGGAGCAGAACGCTCATGCGCCAGAAGGTCTTGGCGCGGATGTTGCGGTCGAGCATCGCCGCAATGAACAGCGCGAGGATCAGCTGCGGGATCGTGGAAAGCAGGAAGATGCTGAAGGTGTTGCGCAGCGCCGTCCAGAACTTCGGGTCGTTCAGGATCCAGGCGTACTGCTCGAACCCGACGAACGTGCCGGAGTTGCGGACGAGGTCCCACTCCTGAAAAGAGATGACCGCCGTGAACACGATCGGGAAGATGCCGATGATCGCGAACAGGATGAAGAACGGCGAGATGTAGAGGTAGGGCGAGAACTTGAGGTCCCACCGGCTCAGCTTCTGGCTGAACGAAAGGACGCGCGTCCGTCGCTCAGGCGCTGGCGATCCCGGTGTCGTCCGGGTACGGGTTTCGGTCGCAGTCACGTGAGGCTCCGTTGTCGACGCGGTCAGAAGGTTGCAAAGAAGAAAGTGCGGGCCGCGCCGCGAGGGCGCGGCCCGCACTTTACTCAGGGGATCAGAAGGCCGAAACCTCGGTCACCCAGGTGTTCCACGAGGTCTCCTGGTCTTCGACACCGTCGAAGACGCGGTTGACTGCGTTCTGCAGTGCGTCGTGGTACTTGAAGTAGTTCGCGTCCTTGAAGGGCGTGACCGTGATGGCCTCCGAACGCTCAGCGAAGATCTGACCGGTCGGGGCGTTGTTGAAGAACTCGTTCGTCGAGTCGGTGATCGCGGGGTCGCTCTGAGCCTCGATCGCACTCGGGAACTGTCCTGCGTTGACGAACGTCTTGGCCTGCTGCTCGGGAGCGGTCAGCCAGTCGGCGAGCGCAAGCGCAGCGTCGACGTTCTTGCCGTTGGCGGGGACGGTCAGGTACGACCCACCCCAGTTGGCGCCGCCGCCGGGGAAGACGTTGGCAACTTCCCATCCCTCGACGTCGGGAGCGTTGCCCGAGATGATGCCGAGCATCCAGCCGGGGCAGAGCATCGTGGCGAACTCACCGTTGGCCATCGAGGCGTTCCAGTCATCGCTCCACTGGCCCGAGTACGCAGCGTTCGGGATGGCCCGCTCGACGACGAGGTTGTACGCGTCGGCGATCTCGGGGTTCTCCGTCGCGATGATCGCACCATCGGGCTCGGTGTAGGTGTATTCCATCTGGTTCACGATGCCCTGGAGCACCGAGTTGGCCGCGTCGATCATCGGCTTGCCGGTAGCAGCCTTGTACTGGTCAGCCACGTCGAAGAAGTTGGCCCAGTCGCCGTCGAACAGAGTGGCGACCTCGTCGGGCGTGGACGGGAGTCCGGCTGCCTCGAACAAGTCGGCGCGGTAGCAGATTGCCTGCGGTCCGATGTCGGTGCCGTAGCCCACGAGGCGACCGTCGCCGTCGGTTGCGCCGGCTTCCTTCCAGTCCAGCCAGCGGCCCTTGGCGCTGTCAGGCACCTCGGCGAGCAGGTCGGAGTACTGCATGGCCTCTGCGAACCAGTCGATCTCGACGGCCTCGACGTCGGCGAGGCCTTCCTTACCGAGCTTCTGGAAGTAGTTGGCACGGGCGTCGCCGGACTCGGCGGCCTTGTTGTGGACGATCGTCACGTTCGGGTTGGCGTCCATGTACTCCTGGAGGAGTTCATCGGTGTAGCCGAAGTTGTTGAACGTGGCGAGGGTGAGCTCGATCTTTGCGTCAGGATCGGTGGAAGCGTCGCCGCCACCGTCGCCGCCGCCGGCACAGCCGGCGAGCACGATGGCAGTTGCAGAGATTGTGGCGACGGCCATTGCGCCCTTGCGGAAGGCACGAGAGTTCACTGTCACTCCTTTGTGTTGGTCAGGGTCAGATGTGTATTGCGGGACGTAGCACCTTGACGTATGTCTCGGACCACGGTGTCGTGGGAGCGTTCCCACCGGACGAGACACCACGTTATGGGATCGCTCCCACGAATGCAAGGGAGCGCTCCCACGAAATTGATCACGGTTGGGTCACGACGTCCCACGCACGCGGTCACAGCCCTGGCCGTAGACTGGTCACAACCCTTTCCCGCGACATTCGGAGCTTCTCAATGCCCACCATCGTCGTTGACGTCATGCCCAAGGCCGAGCTGCTGGACCCGCAGGGAAAAGCCGTCTCGGGCGCTCTCGCGCGATTGGGGAACGAATCCTTCTCGGGCGTCCGCATCGGCAAGCGCTTCGAGCTCACCGTCGAGGGTGAAGTCACCGAAGCTGTCTTGGCGGAGGCGCGTCAGATCGCCGACGAGATTCTCTCGAATGCCGTGATCGAAGATGTCGTCGGCATCGAGGTTGTCGAGTGACCACCCGGATCGGGGTCATCACTTTTCCCGGATCGCTGGATGACCGCGACGCGCAGCGCGCGATCCGCATCGCCGGCGCAGAGCCCGTCGCCCTCTGGCACGGCTCGCACGACCTCGAAGGGGTAGATGCCCTGGTGCTCCCCGGTGGGTTCAGCTATGGCGACTACCTGCGCGCCGGCGCAATCGCGGCGCTCGCCCCGATCATGAGTGAGGTGAAGGATGCTGCGGCCAAGGGCATGCCGATTCTCGGCATCTGCAACGGCTTCCAGATGCTCGTCGAGGCACACCTGCTGTCGGGCGGCCTGATCCGCAACGCACACCAGCAATTCATCCGCCGCGACCAGCGCCTGCGGGTCGAGAATGCCGACACGGCGTGGACCTCGGACTTCACCGACGGTCAAGAGATCGTGATCCCGCTCAAGAACGCCGACGGCGGCTACATCGCGTCCGAGTCCGAGCTCGACCGCCTCGAGGGTGAGGGGCTCGTCGCCTTCCGCTACCTCGGGGTAAACCCCAATGGGTCTCTCCGCGACATCGCCGGCCTCACGAACGAGCGCGGCAACGTCGTCGGTCTCATGCCACACCCCGAGCACGCGGTAGAAGAGGGCTTCGGTCCCAACACCCCGGACGCGATGCGGTCGGGCCTGGATGGACTGCCCTTCTTCACCTCGGCGATCGGGGCCGTGCTCTCTGCCGCGGCCTGAGTCGCGGCATCCGGCTGCAGCTAAACCGTCCCGGCGGGCGGCCAGACGCCGATGATGAGCGCCATGACCACGAACGTCACCAGCTCGTGGGCGATGTTCATGACCGTGAGCGACGACGGCCTGCCCTCGAAAGCGTCGTGGGTGATGAAGCGAGCGGCGGTGAAGCCCGCCCACACAGTCACCGCGGTGCCGAGCGCGGTCAGCAGATAGCCACCGCCGTAGAAGTGCCACGCGATCGCGGTCGTACCCGCCAACACCCACGCCGTGACGAAGCTCACGAACACGGTGACGATGATGGGCATCCACGCTTGCAGCGCAGTCTTCTCGGCGTTCATGTCGACGCCTGCGAGCTTCGCCCACCGTTTGCCGAACACTGGCGGGGCGTACCAGACCGACCCGACGACCATCGTCGACAGGGTCGCCAGCAGCACCGCCCAGTAGTTGATTTCGGGAACCATCGGGACCCTCCTTCTGCGGCACGCACCGCACGCCGATGAGAGTACCGCTACGCACGGCTCGGGTCGCCACACCGCGCCGGTAGCGTGGGTGTGTGAGCTCACGCATCCGGAATCTCGTCATCAGCGTTCCCACCCAGGAGTTGGCCGATTCGCTCGCGCCGTTGCCCGAAGGTGTCGAGGTGATCGTGTGGGCGATGGATGCTGCCGCCCCCCGCGATCGATTCGACATGGTGGTTCCGCCCTACATGTCGATGGGGCGCGTGTTCGAGCATCTCGACGGGATCGAGGTCGGGCTGATTCAGAGCCAATCGATCGGATACGACGGTGTCACAGGTCTGATGCCTCCCGGAGTCAGATTTGCCAACGCGTCGAGCGTGCACGAAACGTCGACCGCAGAGCTCGCGGTAGGCCTGGCGATCGCCGCACAGCGACTGCTGCCCCAGTTCGTTCTGGCGCAGGCGGAGGGGCGCTGGGCACCGGCCTTCGCCGAGAGCCTCGCCGACCGACGCGTTCTGGTGATCGGCTACGGCGGGGTCGGCAAGGCCGTGCGCGCGCGCCTTGAGCCGTTCGAGGTCGAGATCACGGCCGTTGCTTCGAGCGCCCGTGTCGAGGATGGCGTTCACGTGCACGGGGTGGATGAACTGCCCGAACTCTTGCCGCACGCGGAGATCGTCATCTTGACCCTGCCCGGCGGCGAGGCCACCCGGCACATCGTGGACGACGCTTTTCTGTCGGCGCTGCCGGACGGTGCCCTCGTCGTGAACGTCGGGCGCGGATCGCTCGTCGACACTCACGCCCTTGTCGCCCACCTTCAGCGCGGACGGATTCGCGCGGCGTTGGATGTCACCGAACCCGAACCTCTTCCCGAGGATCACCCGCTGTGGTCACTGCCCGGAGCGCTCATCGTGCCGCACGTCGGGGGTGCGTCCAGCGCAATGAAGTCGCGGATCGCCCGGCTCGTTCGCACGCAGATGGAGCGGTTGATCGCGAGCGAAGCGCCCCTCAACGTCGTGATCGGTGAAAGTTCCGGGATGGATCGACGTCCCGCGCACGAGTGAGTGCGAAAGCCCTGCATTCGTCCCGGAACTTTGACGCGCGCGCCGGAACTACGCTGGACGGATGCGTCGCACCTCACCCTGGATCGTCACTCTGCTCGCCCTCGGCCTGCTCACCGGCTGCGCGTCGGCGACACCCGAGGCGGGGGGCACTGCAGCCCCCGAGTCGGGTGCGTGTGAGTACATCGAAGCGGCTGGCGGGGTGCGCGACGTGGACGCTCCACCGGCGGACCCGGCATCCGGAACCATCGATGTCGTGCTGACCACCTCGGCGGGCGAGATCCCGATCACCCTCGACGCCGATAGCGCGCCGTGCACCGTCGGCAGTTTTCTCTCGCTCGCAGAGCAGGGCTACTTCGATGAGACCTCCTGCCACCGCCTCACGACCCAGGGCATCTTCGTGCTGCAGTGCGGCGACCCCTCGGCCACGGGCCGCGGAGGCCCCGGTTATTCGTACGCCGACGAGCTCGACGGGTCAGAGACCTACCCCGCGGGCACGGTCGCGATGGCCAACGCCGGACCCAACACGAACGGGTCGCAGTTCTTCCTCGTGTTCGCCGACACAGAGCTTCCCCCGTCGTACACGGTGTTCGGGCAGATGGATGCCGCGGGCATCGAGGCCGTGAAGGCCGTGGCGATGGACGGTGTCGCCGGCGGCGGCCCCGACGGAAACCCCGCGACAGAGGTCACGATCGAGTCGGTGCACGTGCGCTGAGGCGCACGGTTCGCGCGTTCGCGCCGGGTCAGGCCACGAACACCGCGTGCACGTCCGGCACGAGTGACCTGCCGCCCAGCGCGACAAGCTCCATCAGCACACTCGTGCCCACGACCACTCCGCCGAGCAGACCCACGAGCGTGTGCGCGGCCTCGAGCGTGCCGCCGGTCGCCAGCACATCATCGACCAAGAGCACCCGAGTGCCGTCGGCGATGTCGTCGTGCGCTTCGATCGTCGCGGTGCCGTACTCGAGCGAGTAGTCGACGGATGCCGCGGGCCGAGGCAGCTTGCCCGCCTTGCGGATCGGCACAAGGCCCACATTCGCCACAGTGGCCACAGCCCCGGCGAGTAGGAATCCGCGGGCTTCGACACCTGCCACGACGTCGAACTGCCCCGCGAACGGCTCGATCATGCTGTCGATGACGGCACGGAGGGCGGCGGCATCCGCCAACAAAGGAGTGATGTCGCGAAAGAGGACCCCCGGTTCGGGATAGTCGGGAATCGTGCGGATGAGGGATTCGGCGCTCTCGATCGCGGAGGTCACGCGCCCACGTTACCGGCAGCCCCGAGAATGCCGTGCCGCACGTCGATGTAAGCGCTTGCAGTACCCTGGGGAGCATGACTTCGCTCGACACCATCGCGCTCCCCGACACTGCCGGCCTCTCCACCGGCTCCGAGTGGTGGCGCACCGCCGTGATCTACCAGATCTACCCGCGCTCGTTCGCCGACAACTCCGGCGACGGCATCGGCGATCTGCCGGGCGTCACTTCTCACCTCGATGAGCTGCAGCAACTCGGTGTCGACGCGATCTGGCTGAGCCCCTTCCAGACCTCGCCCCAGAAGGATGCCGGCTACGACGTCGCGGACTACTGCGACGTCGACCCGCTCTTCGGCACGCTGGCCGATTTCGACGTGATGCTGGCAGAAGCGCACACGCGCAGCATCCGGATCATCGTCGACCTGGTTCCGAATCACTCGAGCGATCAGCATGTGTGGTTCCAGCAGGCACTCGCGGCAGCCCCCGGCAGCACTGAGCGTGCGCGCTACATGTTCCGCGATGGGCTGGGAAAAAACGGCGAACTGCCTCCGAACAACTGGGAGTCCGTCTTCGGTGGTCCCGCGTGGACGCGGGTCACCGAGCCTGACGGCTCCGCCGGCCAGTGGTACCTGCACCTGTTCGACACAAGCCAGCCCGACTTCGACTGGCACAACGAAGAGGTGCGCGCGGAGTTCCGCCGCGTCCTCCGCTTCTGGCTCGACCGCGGTGTCGACGGATTCCGCGTCGATGTCGCCCACGGTCTCATCAAGGCCGAGGGCCTTCCCGACTACACCCCCGACCCCGATGCGGGCTCGATGGGTGGCGAAGAACTCGGTGTCCCGTACTGGGGCCAGGATGGCGTTCACGAGGTCTACCGCGACTGGCATGCCGTGCTCGCCGAGTACGACGGCGATCGTGCCCTCTGCGCCGAGGCCTGGATGCCCACGCCCGAGCAGACCGCCCTGTGGGTGCGGCCGGATGAGATGCATCAGGCGTTCAACTTCGCCTACCTCGAGACGGGGTGGGATGCTGCGGCCCTGCGCGCAGTGATCACTCGGTCGATCGAGGCCTACAGCGCCGTCGGCGCCCCCAGCACGTGGGTGCTGTCGAACCACGACGTCGTCCGCCACGCGTCGCGCCTGGCGCTCACGGCCGAGAACCCGCAGGGTCACGGCATCGGTCCGGACTCTCCGGGCAAGCCGATCCCCGAGGTCGGCCTCCGCCGTGCACGCGCTGCCACCGCGGTGATGCTCGCACTGCCCGGTTCGTCCTACCTCTACCAGGGTGAAGAGCTCGGTCTGCCCGAGGTCATCGAGATCCCCGGCGATGCCCGGCAGGACCCGACCTGGTTCCGCACGAACGGCGAGCGCTATGGCCGCGACGGATGCCGGGTGCCGATCCCGTGGACGGCCGACGCTCCGGCGTACGGCTTCAGCCCGACCGGCGAGGCCTGGCTGCCCCAGCCTGCCGAGTGGGCGACGCTCTCCCGCGACACCCAGGTCGGTGACGCCGACTCGACGCTGAACCTCTATCGCACACTGATCTCCGCGCGCCGCGCGCACAATCTGGGCGCGGGCCTGCTCGAATGGCTCGAGGGCTTCGGTGACGACATCGTCGCATTCCGCAACGGGAATGTCACCGTGATCGGCAACACCGGCGGGGCACCGATCGTGCTGCCGGAAGGCCTGGCACAGGGTACTGTGATCGCCACAAGCGGTCCGCTCGGCTTCACCGGCACCGGCACTGCGCTGCCCGCCGACACGACCGTCTGGATCACGACGGACTGAACTATCCGCTCTGTGTCTGGGCGGATGCGAGAGGGATGACACCGTGGTCAGCATCGACGATGTGGCCCGCCATGCGGGGGTCTCGACAGCGACGGTGTCGCGCGCGCTCAGCGGCCGCGGGCACGTGTCGGGTGCCACGAAAGCTCGAGTAGAAGCAGCAGCGCTTGACCTCGGCTACGTCGTGTCTTCGTCGGCGTCGAGCCTGGCCTCGGGACGCACCCGCAACATCGGGGTGCTCGTCCCCTTCCTCGACCGCTGGTTCTTCTCGACGGTGCTGAGCGGAGTCGCATCGGGCCTGATGCGCCGCGGCTACGACATCACCCTCTACAGCCTGACGGCCGACCGTGAACAGCGACGGACGATCTTCGAGACGTTCCTGCGCCGCCAGCGGGTCGACGGCGTGATTGCGATCTCGCTCGAACTCGGCGACGAAGAAACCCAGCGCCTGCGCGAACTCGAACTGCCGGTCATCGCCATCGGCGGCCCGAACCCGCGCCTGACGACCCTGACCGTCGACGACGTCGCCGTCGCCCGCCTGGCTACCGAACACCTCATCGCGCTGGGCCACCGCGACATCGGACACATCGGCGCGAGCCCCGAGTTCGACATCGACTTCCACATTCCCACGCATCGACGGCGCGGTTTTGAACAGGCCTTGGGGGATGCCGGAATCCCCGTGCGCCCCGGTCTCTTCGAACCCGCCGACTTCACCATCGAAGGTGGCTTTCGCGCAGCAAAGCAGTTGTTGGGCAAGCCCGGGGGGCGCCCGACGGCCATCTTCGCGGCATCCGACGAAATGGCTATCGGGGCGATGCTGGCCGCCCGCGAACTGGGCTACCGCGTACCGGAAGACCTTTCGGTCGTGGGCATCGACGGCCATGAGTTGGGCGAGTTCTTCCGCCTGACCACGGTCGACCAGTTTCCGCTCGGGCAAGGTGAACGCGCCGCGGATGCGATCGTCGACGAGCTCGAGAGCCCCGGAGCCGAGCACCAGCCCGGCAGACTCCCCTACGACTTGATCGTGCGCGGGTCGACCGCGCGCCTGTCTTCGTAGCGCCCGCACAAGCGCGGGTTCGCGCCCGAGCGACCCCACACACCCCGCGGGTAGGCTCGACCCCATGACTCTCGACCTCGAAGCGCTCTACATCGATCTGCACCGGCACCCGGAGCTGTCGTTCCAAGAGACTCGAACGGCCGGGATCATCGCGAGCCATCTCACCGCGCTCGGCATCGAGTGTGAAGAGGGCATCGGCAAGACCGGCCTCGCTGCGAAGATCGTAAACGGCGAGGGTCCGGTCATCTGGTTGCGCGCAGACATGGACGGTCTCCCGGTCGAAGAGCGCACCGGCCTGGACTACGCCAGCACCGTGCGCGGCACCGACCCCTCGGGGCTCGATGTGCCGGTGATGCACGCGTGCGGCCACGACATGCACGTGACCGCCCTGCTCGGGGCCCTCGAGCGCCTGGTCGCCACCAAGGATGAGTGGTCGGGCACCATCGTCGCCATCTTCCAGCCTGCCGAAGAGTACGGCGCCGGCTCGCAGGCGATGATCGCCGACGGCGTGCTCGACCGGTTCCCGAAGCCGGACATCGTGCTCGGCCAGCACGTCACCCCGCTCCCCGCTGGAGTCATCGGCGTGCGCAGCGGCACGCAGATGGCAGCATCCGACGGCCTCACGGTCACGCTGCACGGTCGCGGTGGCCACGGGTCGCGCCCGCACGCCACGATCGACCCGGTCGTCATGGCCGCCGCCACCGTCATGCGCCTGCAGACGATCGTCTCGCGTGAGGTCGACCCCCGCGATGTCGCCGTCGTCACGGTGGGGTCGATCCACGCGGGCTTGAAGAACAACATCATCCCCGCCGAGGCGAAGCTGGAACTCAGCCTCCGCTACCCCGATGACGAGGCCCGCGCCCGTGTGATCGAGAAGGTTGAACGCATCGTGCGGGCAGAGGCCCAAGCATCCGGAGCCGAAGACCCACCCGTCATCACCGTCGACCACTCGCTCCCGCCGACGATCAACGACGCAAAGGCGACGGAACGCCTGACCGCTGCATTCGAAACCGCGTTCGGTGCCGGCACGGTCATCGACCCGGGCATGTTCACCGGGTCGGAAGACGTGTCGTGGTTCGCGCGCGACTCGGGAGCACCCCTGGTCTTCTGGTTCTGGGGAGGGGTGGATGCTGCCGCCTTCGCCGCCGCGAAGGAAGCCGGCACCCTCGACCGCGATATTCCGACCAACCACTCGCCGTTCTTCGCGCCGGTGTTGCAGCCGACGCTCGACCGGGGTGTGGATGCGCTGGTCGTGGCCGCTCGGGAGTTCTTGGGCCAGAGTCAGCGAACCGGCGTAGCCTGGAGGGATGAGCTCCACCGCTCCTGAAGCACCCGCGAGGGCCCTCGACTCGACGGCGATCCGCGCGGACTTTCCGATCCTGCAGCAGACCGTTCACGGCCAGCCGCTGGTGTACCTCGACTCCGGCGCGACGAGCCAGAAACCGCAAGCTGTGCTCGACGCCGAGATCGACTTCCTCACTCGCGCGAACTCGGCCGTCCATCGCGGGGCGCACACGCTTGCCGGCGAGGCGACCGAGCTATTCGAAGGTGCCCGGGCGACGGTCTCAGGGTTTCTCGGCGCCCGCCCCGAGCAGCTCGTCTGGACGAGCGGCGCGACGTTCGCCCTCAACCTCGTGGCGTACGCGATCGGCAACGCGACCCTCGGCCGCGGCGCCCCGACGAGCACGCGCTTCGCACTCGCGCCCGGCGATGAGCTCGTCGTCACCGAGAGCGAGCACCACGCGAACCTGATTCCCTGGCAGGAGCTCGCGGCACGTACTGGTGCCGTTGTGAAGCACATCCCGGTGCGCGTCGACGGAACGATCGACATGGATGCTGCGGCATCCGTCATCGGCGAACGCACCCGTGTCGTCGCCTTCACGCACGTCTCGAACGTGCTCGGGATCGTGAACCCGGTCGCCGAGATCGCCGCCCTCGCAAAGTCGGTGGGGGCGCTGACCGTGCTGGATGCGTGCCAGTCGGTGCCGCACCTGCCGTTCGACTTCGACGCGCTCGGCGTCGACCTCGCCGCATTCTCCGGCCACAAGATGCTCGGTCCCTACGGAATCGGCGGGCTTCTCGGCCGTTCCGAGGTGCTCGACGCGTTGCCGCCGTTCCTGACGGGTGGCTCGATGGTCACGACGGTGACCCTCGACGAAGCCGGGTTCCTTCCCGCGCCGCAGAAGTTCGAAGCCGGCACCCAGCCTGTGTCACAGGCGATCGGCCTCGCCGCCGCCGCGCGCTACTTGGACGCGCACGGAATGGATGCCGTCCACGCCCGCGAGCGTGTGATCGAGCGTCGTCTCATCGAGGGGCTCCGCGAGGTCGAAGGTGTTCGCATCCTCGGTGACGCTGTCGGCGTCGACCGGGTCGGACTCGCCGCCTTCGACGTGGATGGCGTGCATGCGCACGATGTCGGACAGTTCCTCGACGACCGCGGTGTCGCCGTGCGCGTCGGGCACCACTGCGCCAAGCCGCTGCACGCGCGCTTCGGTCTCACGGCGTCCGTCCGCGCCTCCAGCTCGGTGTTCACCACCGACGACGACGTCGACGTCTTCCTCGATGCGCTGTCGGGCGTCCGCCCGTTCTTCGGAGTGACCGGTGTGACGGGAGCAGGCGCATGAGCGGTCTCGAGGGGCTGTACCAAGAGCTGTTGCTCGATCACTCGAAGCGGCCGCGCGGCAAGGAGTTGGCCACCGAAGAGGGTCGCACCGCGACCTCCCACCAGCACAACCCGATCTGCGGTGACGACGTGACGCTCCGCGTGCGGATCACCGACGACGGCGGAGTGATCCGCGATGTCACGTGGGAAGGGTCGGGCTGCTCGATCTCGCAGGCGTCAGCGTCCATGCTGACGGAGCTTGTCGAGGGGATGCCTCGGGCCGAAGCATCCGCCCTCATCGATGGTTTTCGCACCGCACTTCGCTCCCGCGGCGAGATCATCCTCGACGAGGACATCTACCTCGACGCGACCGCGCTCTCGGGTGTCTCGAAGTACGTTGCCCGGGTCAAGTGCGCGATGCTCGCCTGGGTCGCCCTCGAAGACGCCCTCGCCCGGGCCTGACCGCCGGCAAGAATCACTCCCCGTCGAACTCGCGTCGCAGGTACTTCGGCGCTTGAGTGCGCCATGCCTCGGTGACGAGCTCGGCCAAGTGCTCGAGGTCGATGCCGGCCATGCGGAATGCGACCTTCGGCTCGTTCCACGCGGTCGTCGTCCGCAGGAACACCTCGGGGTGCATCTCGGCGAGGGCGACAGCATCCATTCGATCGGCGATCTTCACGCCGACGACCAACTCGCTCGCCACAATGGCGCGGACGTCGGCCGGAATGCTCGGCCAGGGATGTACCTCCCACGCGTAGAGCTTGCCGCGCACGAACCACGCGGCGCCGCCGGTCATTGCGCGCTCTTCGCTGCCCGGGAGCTCGTCGGCGGTGCGCCGCAGGTCGTCGAGGCTAGCCACCCCTTGACCCTACGACGCACCTCCGACGCACGCTCCGCGCGCAGCCGACCACGCAGAACTGCTCAACCGACGCGGCGTCGATAGAGCGTGGTCGCGATCACGTAGGCGACGATCAGGATGCCTCCACACCACGCGAGCGCAACCCACAGCTCGCCACCGACAGGCTGACCGCTGAGCAGGGCGCGCATCGAGTCGACGATCGAGGTCACCGGCTGGTTCTCGGCGAACCAGCGCACCGGCCCGGGCATCGTCTCCGTCGGCACGAAGGCAGAACTCAGGAACGGCAGAAAGATCAGCGCGTACGAGAACGCACTCGCCCCGTCGACGGACTTTGCTGAGAGCCCTGCGATCACGGCTATCCAGGTCACCGCGAGAGTGAAGAGAATCAGAATCCCGGCGATCGCCAGCCACTCCAGCACCGAGGCACCCGAGCGAAACCCCATGATGAGCGCCACGCCGACCACGACGACCAAGGAGGCGACATTCGCCACGAGCGAGGTGAGTACGTGCGCCCACAGCACGCTTGATCGCGCGATCGGCATTGACTGGAACCGCTCGACGATTCCGCCGCTCAGGTCGAGAAACAGGCGGTAGGCGGTATAGGCCACGCCTGAGGCGATCGTGATGAGCAGGATGCCGGGGAGCAGATACTCGACGTAAGACTCGGTGCCCGTATCGACCGCGCCCCCGAAGACGTAGACGAAGAGCACCATGATCGCGATCGGCATGAGGGCCGTCGTGACGATCGTGTCGGGGCTGCGCAGGATGTGGCGCAACGACCGCCCGGTGAGGACGGCGGTGTCGCCGACGGTGTGAATGGTCATGACGGTGTTCCTCCAGAGGGGCGGGCCGCGGCATCCGACCCGATGATGGCGAGGAAGACCTCTTCGAGCGTCGGCTGCTTCTCGACGTACTCGACCTTCGCGGGAGGCAGGAGCTTCTTGAGCCCGTCGAGCGTGTCGTTCGCGATGATGCGGCCTTCGTGCAGGATCGCGATGCGATCGGCGAGGTGCTCGGCCTCGTCGAGGTATTGAGTGGTCAGCAGGACCGTGGTGCCGGTGGCGGCGAGCTGTTCGATGGTGCGCCACACTTCGAGGCGCCCCTCGGGGTCGAGCCCCGTTGTCGGTTCGTCGAGAAAGATCACGCGCGGTTCGCCCACCAGACTCATCGCGATGTCGAGTCGGCGCCGCATGCCGCCGGAGTAGGTGGCCGTCTTGCGAGCCCCCGCATCGGTCAGCGAGAACTTCGCGAGCAGCGCATCGGCGATCGCCCCCGGACGGGGCAAGTGGCGCAGACGAGCGACGAGCACCAGGTTCTCGCGTCCGGTGAGCACCTCATCGACCGCCGTGAACTGGCCCGTGAGACTGATCGCCTCTCGTACCTCTGCCGGGCGGGTCTCGACATCGAACCCCGCGACCGTGACGGTTCCGGCATCCGCCTTCGACAACGTCGAAAGAATGCGCACGACGGTCGTCTTGCCCGCGCCGTTCGATCCGAGAAGGGCGAAGATGCTGCCGCGCGCGACGTCGAAGTCGACCCCGCGGAGGACATGAATGTCCTTGAACGACTTCTCGAGCCCCTTGACAGAAATGGCGGATGCTTCGGCCACGCTCATTGCCCCGACCTCTCGATGGCGTCAGCGATCGCTGAGTTCAGGCGTGCGCGCTCCTTGTCGATCCACTGCCTACTCGCGTAGGCCTGCACGAACTCTTCGCCGAAACCCACCGGGTCATCGCCCACGATCGCCTGCACCGATGTGCCGTCGGCGGCCGCGCGATCCCACAGGTCGGCAAAGTCGCTCCACATCCTGACGAGGTCGTCGGCGTCGACCGTTCCGCCGTAGTACATGAAGTACCGCTGGTAAGCCTTGGCCGTGGTGCGGTAGGGCTCGGGCAGCGCGTCCATCCGTGCGACGGCCTGCTTGTACTGCTTCTTCTGCTCGAGCGAGCCGGTGAGCAGCTCGATCCATTTTGCAGCCATGATCACTGTCCTCCTTCGTGGAGCTGATCCAGTTGTCGTTTCAGGAAGCCCCACGTCTTCCAGAACTCTTCGAGGTAGTCACGCCCTGCGGCGTTGAGTGAGTAGACCTTGCGCGGCGGGCCTTTCTCCGACGGCACCTTTTCGACGTCGACGAGCCCGCGCAGCTCGATGCGCACCAGGAGCGCATAGATCGTGCCCTCGGCGATGTCCGCGAAACCCCGATCCCGAAGATCCGACGTGATCTCGTAGCCGTACGCCGCGCGGCCGGCGAGGATCGCCAGCACGATGCCCTCGAGTACTCCCTTGAGCATCTCTGTGCTCTGCTTGCCCATGCGCTCTCCGCACTACTCGGTGTTATTGACTACCAGTAGAAGGTAACACTAGGTACCGGTAGAAAGCAACACTGAGTACCGGGACGGTTGGAGCGGAGCTAGGAGGCCGAGGAGCGCGTGCGCGCCCAGCGGTCGATGAAGGCCGCGAGCCACGCACCGCCGATCCCGAGCGCGATCACCACGCCCTCGAGCACCAGGACGTACGAACCGCTGGTCCACGAGGCATCCACGATCATGCGGCTCACGATCGGAGGAACGACCGCGAAGAGAAGAACGATGAAGGCGAGCGGATGCCTCTCCCGCACGATCAGCCAGCCTCCCAGGCCGACCACCAGAGCAATGAACCCCTGACCCGTGACGAAGGTCCAGAACTCGATCGGGTCGACGATGTTGCCGACACCGCGCTCAATCCCCACGGCCGCCCAGAGCAGCAGCACAACCGCCGCGAGCGTCACCGCGCCCAGGCGTCGCCCGGCCGTCGTCGGCGCGATGCTGAACGACACCACGAACAGCCCCAGCATGAGCAGGTACTCGAAGAGGTCGACCAGCGGCTGATCGGTGCCGAGGGTGCCGGCGTAGTTCGCGGCCTGCACGAACGCGCTGAAGTCGGTCGACACACAGAGGTAGGTCGCGAAGAGTGTGCCGACGAGGGCTGCGCCGTAACGGGCGTTGCGGTCGAAGCGGAGGGGTTCGGCCATGGGTAGACCCTATCGGCGGGCCGACCCCGTCACCCGCGCCGGTAGGATTCGAGCACTGCCAGGGGGGTCGGCATGACAACGAAGAACTCGGAATCCGCGCGCGACAGCTCGCGTCGAGACTTCCTTCGCCGCGCCGGAGTACTGGGTGCGGGCGTCGCCATCGGCGGAGCTGCGGGTGCCGCGGTGACCGCCGCCGCGACCGCGCATCCTCCCGAGTTCGAACCTCTGCCCACTCGCACGGCTCCCGGCTTCGACCACATCGTGGTGCTCATGTTCGAGAACCGCAGCTTCGACAACGTGCTCGGCCACCTGTACTCGGCCGATGAGAAGACCAAGGAGCAGTTCGACGGCCTTGCGCAGGGCGCTTACTCGAACACCGCCCCCGACGGCACGGTCGTGCCGACCTATATCTACGAGGGCTCGACCGACCAGATCATGCAGTCGCCGCAGCCCGACCCCGGCGAGTACTACCCGCACGTCAACACTCAGCTGTTTGGCACGGTGGATCCGCCAGGAAACGCCGATCTGCGCAGGAACGGCCTGCAGCCTCCGTTCAACACCCCGCCGGTCGGCGCCGTACCCGACAATTCCGGGTTCATCACCGACTACATCATCAACTTCCGCAACGAGAAAGGCCGCAAACCGACCTTCGACGAGTATCGAGTGGCGATGGGAGGCTTCAGCCCTGACATGCTCCCGGTGCTGTCGACCTTGGCGCGCGAGTTCGCCGTGTACGACCGCTGGTTCGCCGCGGTGCCGTCGCAGACGTATACGAACCGCCACTTCTTTCACGCGTCGACCTCGAACGGCTACGTCACCAACCACGGGGGCGACAGCTACGGCAAGTGGATCAACGGGCCCGCAACGCCAACGATCTTCAATCGGCTCGAAGAGGCGGGCATCCCCTGGCGCGTCTATTACGACCGCTCGCAGTTGGTGTCGCTGACCGGAATGATGCACGCTCCGGTGCTGCAGCGGTACTGGAAATCGAACTTCCGCGACATGGTCCAGTTCGAGAAGGATGCTGCGCAGGGCAACCTTCCGGCGTACTCGTTCATCGAGCCGCGCATGGTGTTCAACCACAACGACATGCATCCGCCGTGGGGTCACCTGAGGGAGTCCGACGTCGAGATCGACGGCGAGACGGTGCCCATCTACAACAGCGCGCTCTCTGACGTGCGCGCCGGCGACGCGCTCGCCCAGCGCGTCTACGACGCAGTGCGAACCGGCCGCTCGGCCCGGGGCTCGAACGCCATGAACACTGCCCTGGTGATCACCTTCGACGAGCACGGCGGAATCTACGACCACGTCGCTCCGCCCGCGGCGACCCCGCCCGACCGCAGTGGTGCTGGTGAGATGGGCTTCAACTTCGACCGACTCGGGCTCCGGGTGCCCGCGATCGTCGTCAGCGCCTACACCGCCTCAGGAACGGTCATCCACGACGAGATGCACCACGGCTCCGTCATCAACACCCTGTGCCGCCAACACGGGCTTGCCCCGCTGACCTCGCGCGACCAGACCGCCAATCCCGTCTTCAACGCGGTGAACCTCACCCAACCGCGCCAGCCGTACACCTGGCCGAAGCCGAAGGCGCTCTACGTCGCGAAGAACCCCGAAGAGTCGCCGGCGGCCGCCGCCAGCACCCACAAGAACCGGCCCCTGACCGCGCCCGCGCGGGGCCTGATGGGCCTGCTTCTGGCCCGTTTCAACCCGGGCGGCAAGGCCCCGACGACCTATGGCGAGGCATTCGAGGCCATCAGCACCCACGGCAGCGAACTCTTCGGAACGACCGACGACAAGGCCTGACGGGCGGGCGCTGCCTCGGGTAGCCGAGGCGATCAGCCCAGGCCGGCGCGCTCGCCGGGTTCAGCATCCGCCCCGTCACCCGCCACGGGACGCCGTGACAGACCGACCGAACCGCCGCTCTCGGCGCCGGTCAGTGCCGAGTGCACGGCGACCGACTCGTCGACGTCGACGTAGCGAGGACGCAGCTGGACCGCCTGCAGACGCTTCTGCTCGCGCTTTGCCTTGCGGGCCGAGTAGGTGAGGTTGAGCGTCTCGACGAGAATCGCGAACGCCATCGGTGCGTAGATGAGCGCCTTGTCGATGGTGATGCCGAAGCCCTCGGCGATCAGGAACACACCGATCAGCATGAGGAACGACAGCGCCAGCATCTTCACCGTGGGGTGCTTGTTCACGAACGTGAAGATGAAGCGGGCGGCGAACAGCATGATTCCGAACGAGAGCACGACCACCGTGATGATGATCACGAGGTTCTCGGTCATGCCGACCGCGGTGATGACCGAGTCGAGCGAGAAGACGATGTCGAGAAGCAGAATCTGCGTGATCACCGACGCGAAGGTGACGGTTGCGAGCTTCTTACCCGAGCCGTGGTCTTCTTCGGCGCCCTCGAGTTTGTGATGGATCTCGGTGACGGCCTTGTAAACGAGGAACAGACCCCCGGCGATCAGGATGACGTCTTTCCACGAGAAGCCCATCTCACCGATGAAGAAGATGTCTTCCTTCAGCGTGATGATCCAGCCGGCGAAGAACACCAAGATCACGCGGATCAGCATCGCGAGCGTCAGCCCCAGGTTGCGGGCCTTGGCCTGCTGCTCTTTCGGGAGCTTGCTGGCGAGGATCGAGATGAAGATGACGTTGTCGACGCCGAGGACGATCTCGAGCACGAAGAGCGTCACGAAGACCGCGATGGTGTCGGGGGTAAATTCCAGGGAGAAGTCCACGGGATCAAGAATACGGTCGCGTGGTCGTCAAAGTTCCGGGACGGATGGGCACTGTGCGCGTGTGTGCGCCGCGCGAGGGCCCTTTCGTCCCGGAACTTTGACGGTTGCCTCAGACCCCCACGAGCGTGGACTCGAGGCGGGCGTAGCTGGTCTCCATACCGTCGGTCATGCCGGTGGCGAGCACCATGTCGCGCGTCTCTTTGTCGGGGTACTCGATGAGGAGGGTGATGAGGGTGGCGCCGTCCTCCTCGTCGAGCGAGAGGTCGTTCAGCGTCGACGGAAAGTCGGTGCCCGTCATGTGCTCGGTCGTGACCGCCCGGCGCGGGGCCTCAGAGACCAGGGTCACCCCGTCGAACCCGAAGGCCTGGCCCTCGGTGTCGCCCACGGGCTCCCATTCGTAGCGGTACGCGCCGCCGGGCGTCTGGTCGATCTCGCACACGCTCATGATCCAGCCATCCGGCCCGAGCAGCCACTGCTTCATCAGCTCGGGCTCGGTGTGGGCACGCCACACGAGATCGCGCGGACCCTCGATGAGCCGCGTGATGCGCACGTGGGTGTCGTCGAGCAGTTCGGTCTGGGTGCCCTTGCCCTGCCCGTAGGCACGGAGGCCCTCGAGCACACGATCGAGCTGGTTCATCGCTGCGGTCGAGCCCTCGATCGCGCCGAACTCGATGATCTGCTCGAGCGCGTCGAGCGTCGCGAAGTACGTCACGCTCGTCATGCGCGTGCCAGCGTCGGTCGCATCGAAGGCGAAGGTCATGCGCATCGTGGGCATGCCTTCGAGCACGTCGCCGTCGTCGTTCGCGAATGCGTCGAGCACCTCGAAGCGATGCGGGGCGTCAATCGCGAGAAACTCCCAACGCCCCGCCGAGGTCTCGCCCTGCGGGCTGGTCATGCGGTACTGGGCCCGGCCTCCCACGCTGAGGTCGAACTCGGTGAACCGCGCGGGCCATCCGGGCGGGCCCCAGAACCGCTCGAGCTGCTGCGGGGTGGTGAACGCGTCCCAGACACGTTCGACCGGCGCGGCGAACTCCGCGGTGAGCGTCATGGTGAGCGCTTCGGGGTCTGTGGTGACGTCGGTGACGGGCATGTCACTCTCCTTGTTTCTTGGGTGGATCGGTGGTGGTGGAGGTTGGGGATGAGCCGGATGCCTCGGCCAGCAGGTCGTCGAGGCGTGAGATGCGTGCGCGCCAGAGGTCTTCGTACCGGGCGAGCAGGGCACGGGCGCGGGCGATCATGGCTGGGTCCGCCCGGACGAGCCGCTCGCGGCCTTCGGCGCGTTTGATGATGAGTCCTGCTGCCTCGAGGACTGAGACGTGCTTCTGCACTGCGGCGAACGACATGTCGTAGTCGCGGGCAAGGACGGACACAGAAAGCTCACCCTCGATCGTCCGGCGCAGGATGTCGCGCCGGGTCGAGGCCGCGAGCGCCTGAAAGACGCGATCGATCTGTTCATCACTGAGCTCCCGTTGTGCAACCATTTGGTTGTAGATTACGGATGCTTCAGCCCGGTGTCAAGAGCCCGTTCGTACACCCGCGCATCCGCTGGGAACTCCCCGGCAACCTCCCCCGCATTCCCCTGGGGTCATATGGACCGCCGTAGTGTGGGCCACAGCGATCGGCATCAGCCTGTGGCTCCGCGTCGGCCCGGCCGACACCCGAAACCGAAGCAGGTGCGATCATCGCCATCCTTGCTCCCACGTCTTCACAGGCCCCCACGTCGTCACAGGCAGCCACCGCGGCTCCCTCCGCGACCCTGGGCCCGATCCGCCAGACCTACGCCGGCACGGACTCGTATCCGAACCTGACCAAGGCCTACACCGAGGTCTCGCAGGTCGTTCGCGAGATGGGCCTTCTGAAGCGCAGCTACTGGTTTTACGGCGCCGTCGCGCTCGTGCTCTTGCTCGCCCTCGGCGGCCTGATCACCGGGTTCATCCTGCTCGGCGACAGCTGGTTCCAGTTGCTCATCGCCGCGGGCCTCGGCATCGTGCTGACGCAGTTCGCGTTCCTCGCTCACGAGGCCGGCCACCGCCAGATCCTCACCACGGGTCCCGCGAGCGACCGCCTTGCGCGAATCCTCGCCGCCGGCATCGTCGGCATCAGCTTCTCGTGGTGGACCACCAAGCACACCCGCCACCACGGCAACCCGAACCGCGTGGGCAAAGACCCCGACATCGAGGTCGACACCATTCGCTTCCTCGAAGCGGATGCCGCGAAGGTCAGTGGTGTCATGAGCTTCATCACCCGCCGTCAGGGCTGGCTGTTCTTCCCCCTGCTCACTCTCGAGGGCTTGAACCTCCACGTCCTCGGCCTGAAGCATCTGTTCTCGCGCGGCGAGGTCAAGGCCCGCTGGCAAGAACTGGCCCTCATCACAGTGCGCTTCGCGCTCCTGCTGACGGCGCTGTTCATGTTCTTGCCGGTCGGCATGGCGTTCGCGTTCCTCGGTGTTCAGCTCGCTGTCTTCGGTGTCTACATGGGGGCGGCCTTCGCGCCGAACCACAAGGGCATGCCGATCATCGCGGCTGACGCCAAGCTCGACTTCTTCTCGAAGCAGGTTTACACCTCGCGCAACATCCGCGGTGGCTGGTGGGCCAGCGCCCTCATGGGTGGCCTGAACTACCAGGTCGAGCACCACCTCTTCCCGAGCATGCCGCGCCCGGCGCTGGCCAAGGCTCGCGAGGTCGTCATCGACCAGTGCGAGACGCTGAACGTGAAGTACACCGAGACCGGCCTCATCGAGTCGTACGCCATCGTCATCGCGTACCTCAACAAGGTCGGACTCGCTGCCCGCGACCCTTTCGATTGCCACATGATCGCGCAATTCCGCAAGGCCTGACCACTCGATCCTCCTGTTGAGTGTCCAAGACACGCCGCCTGGCTCCCGTGCCGGACGGCGTTTTTTGGACACTCAACGGCGGTGGGTGACAGTCACAGCGGGATGCTTCGGCCGAACTAGACTTGAGCGGTCCGGCGTCCCCGAATTATGGAGTTGAGCCGAGTGACCGCTTCCCCGAAATCCCTGGCTGACACTGTCGCGAACGCCGAAAGCACTCCTGAGAAAGAGCAGCCGTACGGAGCGCTCGGTCTCAAGCCCGACGAGTACGCACAGATCAAGACGATCCTCGGCCGCAGGCCCACGAGCGGCGAGCTCGCGATGTACTCGGTGATGTGGTCAGAGCACTGCTCCTACAAGTCGAGCAAGATCTACCTGCGCCAGTTCGGCCAGAAGGTCAGCGACGAAATGAAGACCCGACTGATGGTCGGCATGGGCCAGAACGCCGGCGTGGTCGACATCGGCGAAGGCTGGGCGGTCACCTTCAAGGTCGAGTCGCACAACCACCCGAGCTTCATCGAGCCGTTCCAGGGCGCCGCGACCGGCGTCGGCGGTATCGTCCGCGACATCATCTCGATGGGTGCGCGCCCGGTCGCGATCATGGACCAGCTGCGCTTCGGCGCGATCGATGACCCCGACACCGCCCGCGTCGTGCACGGCGTCACGAGCGGTATCTCGTTCTATGGCAACTGCCTGGGCCTGCCCAACATCGGCGGTGAGACCGTGTTCGACGCGGTCTACCAGGGCAACCCGCTCGTCAACGCGCTCGCGGTCGGTGTGATGCGCCACGAAGACATCAAGCTCGCCAACGCGACCGGCGCCGGCAACAAGGTCGTGCTGTTCGGCGCCCGTACCGGCGGTGACGGCATCGGCGGAGCATCCATTCTCGCCTCCGACTCGTTCGATTCCACCGGGCCCACCAAGCGACCGGCCGTGCAAGTGGGTGACCCGTTCGCCGAGAAGGTGCTCATCGAGTGCTGCCTCGAGTTGTACCAGGGTGACCTCGTCGAGGCGATCCAAGACCTCGGTGCCGCCGGCATCTCGTGCGCGACCAGCGAGCTCGCCGCGAACGGCGGATCGGGCATGCGCGTCGACCTTGAGAACGTGCTGCTGCGCGACCCGACGCTGACGCCCGAAGAGATCCTGATGAGCGAGAGCCAGGAGCGCATGATGGCGATCGTCGCGCCCGAGAAGCTCGACGCGTTTCTCGAGGTCGTCGGCAAGTGGGATGTCGAGACCAGCGTGCTGGGCGAAGTCACCGGCGACGGACGCCTGCAGATCTTCTGGCACGGCGAAGAGATCGTCAACGTCGACCCCTCGACGGTCGCCGTCGACGGGCCGGTCTACGAGCGCCCTGTGGCGTACCCGACCTGGATCGACGCCCTGCGCGACGACTCGGCGAGCGCCCTCGACCGCTCGGATGATGCCGACACCCTGCGCCGCCAGTTCCTCCAGCTGGTCGCGAGCCCGAACCTCGCCGACACCGCCTGGGTGACGAACCAGTACGACTACTACGTGCTCGGCAACACGGCTCTCGCCTTCCCCGATGACGCCGGCATGATCCGCGTCGACGAGAGCTCGGGCCTGGGTTTTGCCATCGCGACCGACTGCAACGGCCGGTTCTGCCAGCTCGACCCATACGAGGGCGCCAAACTCGCCCTCGCTGAGGCGTACCGCAACGTCGCTGTCACCGGCGCTGTCCCCACCGCGGTCACGGATTGCCTGAACTTCGGAAGCCCGGAGAACCCCGAGGTCATGTGGCAGTTCTCGCAGGCGGTGGAAGGATTGAGTGACGGATGCCTCGAACTGGGCATTCCCGTCACCGGCGGCAACGTCAGCTTCTACAACCAGACCGGCGATGTGCCGATCTTCCCGACTCCTGTCGTGGGTGTGCTCGGAATCATCGATGATGTTGCGCGCCGCATCCCGTCCGGTTGGCAGGACGCGGGCGAGAACATCTACCTGCTCGGAGTCACCTCGACCGAACTCAGCGGCTCGCAGTGGGCCGGCACGATCCACGGTCACCTCGGTGGTCGCCCGCCGGCGGTCGACCTCGGCCAAGAGCGCAAGCTCGCCGAGCTGCTCCACGCCGCCGGCCAGCAGTCGCTCGTCTCTTCGGCCCACGACCTGTCCAGTGGCGGTCTCGCACAGACCCTCGCCGAGGGCGTCATGCGCTTCGGCGTCGGCGCGCGCGTCTGGCTGCGCGAGATCATGGAGCGCGATGGAGTCGATGCCGCGACCGCCCTCTTCTCCGAGTCCACCGGCCGTGTCATCGTGACCGTGCCGCGCGAGGATGACGTGAAATTCCGCGGGCTGTGCGAAGGTCGGGGCTATCCGGTGCTGCGCATCGGCGTGACCGACCCCGCCGCGGACGGTGACGAGGCGGCGCTCGAAGTGCAAGACCTGTTCACGGTTCCGCTGGCTGAGCTGCGCGACTTGTCGCAGGGCACCCTCCCGGCCGCTTTCGGCGCAACCGTTTCGGAGTGAATCGACGCGCTGACGCCGATTAGACTCAACCCATGACCCAGAGCGACGACGAGTACGGCACCTACGGCGAAGCGCGCCAGAAGCGCATGAAGGTCATCGCCTGGGTGACTATCGCCGCCCTCGTGCTCGTTGGTGGCGGCGCGACTGTGCTCGCCCTACTTTTCGGCTGACCTACACCGTTCTCACAACCGGAGTCCCAGCCGATGTCCAGGACACCAACCACCCCCGGCGGTTAGCATGACAGGGTGGAGCCGGTGCTCATTTTTCTCGGCGCGTGGTGGTGGGTCGCCCCGGCCGTGGCCGGTGCGGGCGCCGTGGGGTACAGCGCAATGACTTCCGGCAGGCGTCGAGCGCGCAGGCTCGAGCTCGACGCCGCTCGGCACGAGCAGCGCACCGCGTACCTTGCATTGCAGACCGCGCGCATCGACTCGCGTGATGCCCGCGCGAACGTCCTCACCGCGAAGGCTCGGCGTGACCCGGGAGCAAGCTTCGCGCTGGCCGAGGCTCGTCGCATGCTACATGCGACGAAGCAGGCCGAGCGGGGCGCGGCTCTGCGCCTGCGAGCGCAGCGCGATCGCGTCCGCGCGGCTCTGTTCCGCTACCGCGCCACCGGCCGGGACGCCCCACTCCCCCTCGAGCAGGTTCTCGCACGCCATGACGCGGTGACCGCGCGTTGGCTGGAGTACGAGACGGATGCCGCGAAGGCTCTGTCTTTTCCGCAGATGCTCGACTCAAAGCATCCGTCTACCTATGCGTTTCTGCGCGCACAGCGCGACGCGCAACAGCTGCGCCCCACCTCATCGCTCGCGCGCCTGACTCCCGAGGCCTACTCCACCTATCGGGACGCCGTCGCCCAGATGGAGGCCGCGTTCAACGTCGCCGAGGCTGACGCCACGAACGCCACACGGCAGAGTGTCGCCGGGCTGTCGTGGCGCGAAGTGGCGCGACAGATCGCGCGCGCGACGGGGTTGCCCGAACCCGATCTCAGCGGATTCGCCCGGCAGCCGCCCGCACCGGAGGCGACCGCACAACAGGCACCCGCGCAACAGGCGCCGCCCGCACCGCCGCGGCGCGACGACGTGTGGCCCGTCCCCTCGCGGACCGCGAAGCCGTAGGCGCGGCCTAGGAGATCCCTGACCACCTGCGTCACGTTCGCACGCGGCCGTTAGCATGGCAGGGTGGAGCCGTTCTTCACCTTCCTAGGTAACTTCTGGTGGCTCATCTTCCCTGTCATGGGGGTGATGGGCGGACTCGGTAGCGCCTGGGAGCGGGGGGCCCGACGCAGGCACAAGCGCCGCATCGAAGTCATCCACGCCAAGGCCGAGCTGAAGTCCGCCGAAGCAGCCGCGCGGGGACGAGCGTCGCCGGTGCCGCTCGCGCAGCCGACGACCGACGGTGCCGCGCCGAAAGCGCCCTCGGCAACCGGGAGTTCCGCCTCGCAACTTGAACGTCTGATGCAGTCGCACGATGCCGTGAGCGCGCGCTGGCTGGACTACGAGCTCGATGTCGCGAAGCTCATCGCGTACCCCGCGATGAGCGATGGCCGTCAAGCGCTAACGGCCGCGTTCCTCCGAGCAAAGCGCATCGCCGACGGTCTGCGCCCGGCTTCACCGAAGGCTCGCCTCTCGCGCGAGCAGCTCACCGAGTACCGAAACGCGGTCGCCGATTTCGAGGTCGCCTTCGATGTCGCCGAGCGAGACGCGCGTCGGCTCAAGGACTCGTCGTTCAGCGAGGTCGAGCGCAAACGCCTCGACACCGCCAAGCAGTTGCTCACGATCGCAATCGATCAGGCCGCCACTCCCGCCGAGCGCCAGCTGGCGTACCGTCGCGTGCGCGAAGAGCTCGACGGACTGCTGTCGATTTCAGACGAAGCGATCGTCGTTCTCGAAGGCAAGGTTGCGCTGGAGCTCGGCACGGGCAAAGTGCAGACGGCGGATGCTGACGCCTCCGCCGATACGCCCTCGACAATGCCTCAGACGCCTCTTCCGACCCCGCCGGCTCAGCCCGCTGCGCGCGAACCATCGCCATCCCCCGCGCCCTGGCCCGTTCCCTCCCGGGCGACCGATACGGGCACGGGACGCGTCATCCATCCCAAGCCGCACCTCTGACGACGAAGGGCGAGACCCCGCGAATGCCGGATCCCGCCCTGTACTGACAGGTGTCGTCAGTTGGTGATGATGGTGTCGAACGCGTCGGGGTTCTCTGCGAGCCAAGCCTCGATGGCTTCGGCCTCGCGACCCTCGCCGTACTCGTTGACCACGAGGTCTTCGAGCGAGCCGTACTGCTCGTCGTCCAGCTGGATTCCGGCGATCAGGTCGGCCGCATCACCGCAGCGCTCCGAGAAGCCATCGGTACCGAGGAAGTGCAGGGCCTCGGGCTCGCCCATCGCACCCAGCGGGTCCTCGAGGTCCTTGATGTCGAACGCGTCGTTCGCCCAGAACGGACGCCACAGCGTCACCACGATGTCTTCTTGCGCGGCGATCGCGTTCTCGAGCTCGGTGAGCATAGCTGCGGTCGATGAGGTGACCAGCGAGTACTCCCCGTCGATGCCGTACTCGGGCATCATCGTGTCTTGCGTCTGTGCCGTCAGGCCCGCGCCGGGCTCGATGCCGACGACGCGTCCCTCGAAGCGGTCGGCATTGCCTGCGAGGTCTTCGATCGAGTCGATGTCGACGTAGCTGGGCACAGCGATGGTGAGCTTGGCGTTGTCGTAGTACGCGCCGAGGTCTTCGATGCTGTCGCCGAACTCCTCCATGTACTGCGCGTGGGTGAGCTCGGGCCAGGCCGACGGATAGATGTCTACGTCACCCTGCGCGAGTCCGGTGTATAGCGGGCCCGCTTCGGTCAGCGTCTCCATCTCGACGGTGTAGCCGAGCTTCTCGAGCTGGTTCTCCAGCAGGTACGCCGTGCTCAGGCCGTCCGTCCACGAGGGGAGGAAGCCGAGTGTGATCGTGTCGCACTCTGCGGGCGCAGGGTTCTCGCTGCCGGTCTCGTCACCGTTGTCGCCGGCACCCGTGCAACCGGCGAGGGCAAGGGTGGCGACGGCTCCGAGGCCGATCATTCCGGTGAGGTTTCGCTTGTTCATGTGTCTCTTCCTTTACGTATAAATCGTTCGTTGCGTGTGTTCTCTTGGTGTCGCACGCAGCGCTCTCGGGTGAGCGCAGGTGCGTTCAGCCGAGCAGTGTCGGCCCTCGGCGCGATGAAGCTGCCTCCACGCGCGCCTGTTCTTGGATGTCTGTGTCGTCGTCGCCGCCCGAGGCGTCGAGTATTGCGGCCTTCTGCGCCGCTCGTCGCCGCGCCATGACGCCCAGCAACGACGAACGGTAGTCGGCCGGGTTTCCCAGTGCCGCGGTCACGCGGTCGAGGTACACGGCGATGACCACGACGGCCAGGCCCGCCTCGACACCGATCGCCAGCCGTGCCGACGAGACCGATTGCACGACGATCTTGCCCAGGCCGTCGGCCCCGACGATGCCGGCGAGCACAGCCATCGACAGTGCGAGCATGATGACCTGGTTGACACCGGCCATGATCGTCGGCATCGCGAGCGGAAGCTGGATGCCGCGGAGGATCTGGCGCGGTGTCGCACCGAAAGCCTGCCCGGCCTCGACCGTTTCGGAGTCGACGCCGCGGATGCCGAGCTCAGTCAAACGCACGCCCGGGGGCAACGCGAAGATCACGGTGGCCACGACGCCGGGGACGACGCCGATGCTGAAGAACGTGATCGCCGGGATCAGGTAGACGAAGCCGGGCATCGTCTGCATGAAGTCCAGCACCGGTTTGAGAATCGCGCGCACGGTGTCGTTGCGGGCAGACCAGATCCCGAGCGGAATCGCGATCAGCAGGGCGACGAGCGTCGCGATGATGACGAGCGAAAGCGTCTGCAGGGTCGGCACCCACAGGTCCATCGCGACGATCAGCAAGAACGCTAGTGCGGTTCCTGCCGCCATCCGCCATGACCGCAACAGCCAGCCGATGAGCGCGAAGATCGCGATCAACACGGGTATCGGTGTCGCGACGAGGACGTCGGTCAGCCCTTCGACCAGCCACCGTACGGTGACGGTGATGAAGTCGAAGAGCGCGCCGAGATTGTCGCGAAGCCAGTCGACTCCGGTCTCGACCCATTCTCCGATCGGAATGCGGAAACCGTCCATCAGCGCACCTCCTCGGGGTGGGTGGCGGATGCTTCGCCGTGCGCTGCGCCTCCCAGCGCGGCATCGATTTCGTTCGCCGGCAGCGGCTGCATCGGCAGGCTGATCTCGCCCGTTGCTCCGGGGCCCGGGCCGAGCGCTGCAAGCAGGGTCACGCGCGGGATGACACCGGTGAGGTGGCCTTCAGCATCCACCACCGCCAGCGGCACGGGCGACTCGACCGACGGGACGAAGAGGTTCATCAGGATCTCGTTCTCGTCGACGCTCTGCGGCACACGCCCGATGATCGCGCTGATAGAGGTCTCGCCCTTGCGGACGAGCTTGATGGCGTCGCGGTCGCTCACGACGCCCAAAAGCTTGCGGTCCCTGCTCACGACGTAGGCGGCGGACATGTAGGCGTCGCGCATCTCGCGCAACGCCGTTCGTGGTCCCGCCGTCTCGGTCACGACCGGGCGCGGGCGCTCCATGACGTTTGCGGCGGTGAGCACGCGAGCACGGTCGACGTCCTGCACGAACTGCTCGACATAGTCGTTCGCTGGGTCGGTGAGGATGTCTTCGGGCGTGCCGATCTGCACGATACGACCGTCGCGCATGACCGCGATCCGGTCACCGAGGAACATCGCCTCGTTGAGGTCGTGGGTGATGAAGACAATCGTCTTCTGCAGTTTCTGCTGGAGCTCGAGCAGCTGCTCCTGCATCTCGCGGCGAATCAGCGGGTCGAGCGCACTGAATGCTTCGTCCATCAGGAGTACATCGGGGTCTGCGGCGAGCGCACGGGCGATGCCGACGCGCTGCTGCATGCCCCCCGACAGGGCGGACGGAAGCTTGTCACCCCAGCCTTCGAGACCCACGAGCGCGAGGATCTCATCGGCCTTCGCGCGCCGTTCGCTCTTGCCGACACCGCGCAGTTCGAGCGGATACGCGACGTTGTCGGCGACCGAGCGGTGCGGCAGCAACGCGAAGTGCTGGAACACCATCGAGATGCGATCGCGTCGCAGTTCGCGGAGCTTCGTAGGCGTCGTGTCGGTGACCGACTCACCCTGCACGGTGATCGATCCGGCGGATGCCTCGAAGAGGCCGTTCAGCATGCGGATGATCGTCGACTTGCCCGAGCCGGAGAGGCCCATGATCACGAAGATCTCACCGGGCGCGACCGAGAAGCTGGCATCGATGACAGCGGCGGTGCCGCTGCTTGCCACGTCGGCACGGCTCGCGCCTTCTCTCAGCCGGCGGACGGCTTCCTTCGGGTTGCGCCCGAAGACTTTGAACACATTCGTCGCTTCAACAGCGGGTGCGGTACTCACGTGCATCACCTCGGCAGCCTGTGAAGGCCGCACCGGTTACGCCCGGGTGACGGTCATCCGGCAGCGGGCGATCTCCATCACATTCGGAGAGACCGCACCCCCTGCAGCGGCGACACACATCGGGTCTGTCGCCCAAACCGTCGACCATACGCCTGCATGGGCAACTCCGAATCGAAGTCGTCGCCGCGCAGTCGCGGACTGGTCTTTTCCGGCCCGAAGGCCATCGACCAGGCTAACGAGGCTCGCCATGACCTTCAAACTCTCTTCGGCGAGATCTTGACAGAATCAGGGTTGTGTTGCATGGTTAGTTGGTCAAGTAAGTAACCAAAAGAGTGGGTGGCCGTGATCGAAGAGGGAAAGGCGCTCTTCCTGCAGATTGCAGAGAGCGTCGAAGAGTCGATCATCGACGGGAGTCTGGCAGAAGAATCCCAGGCCCCGTCGACAAACGAGCTTGCGGCGTTCTACCGCATCAACCCCGCGACCGCAGCGAAAGGAATCACCGTGCTCGTCGACAAGGGAGTGCTCTACAAACGACGGGGAATCGGGATGTTCGTCGCTCCGGGAGCCCGCGAAACCCTCCTCAAAGACCGACGGGCATCGTTTCCCGATCGTTACCTCGACCCCCTGATCGTCGAGGCCCACACCATCGGGCTCGGTGCCGATGACCTCATCCGGCTGATCCGCGAACGCGCAGCCACCTACACGGAAGGAATAGGACGATGACCACGGTGATCGAGGTGACAGGGCTCACCAAGCGCTACCGCGAGACGCTCGCCGTCGACAATGTGAGCTTCGCCATCGAGAAAGACACGATCTACGGACTGCTCGGGCGCAACGGAGCGGGCAAGACCACGGTGATGTCGATCCTCACCGCGCAGAACTTCGCGACCTCCGGTGACGTGCGCGTATTCGGCGAACACCCCTACGAGAACGCCAAGGTGCTCCAGCGCATGTGCTTCGTCCGCGAGAGCCAGCGTTATCCCGACGACGCCACCCCGCGCCACGCTTTCGCGATGGCACGGCTGTTCTATCCGAACTGGGATCAGCCGCTGGCCGAGCGTCTCATCTCCGACTTTCAGCTGCCGATGAAGAAGACCATCAAGAAGCTCTCGCGCGGCCAACTCTCTGCGGTCGGTGTGATCATCGGACTGGCCGCCCGCGCAGAGATCACGTTCTTCGACGAGCCCTACCTCGGCCTCGACGCGGTCGCTCGGCAGATCTTCTACGACCGGCTGCTCGAGGACTACACAGAACACCCGCGCACCGTTATCCTCTCCAGCCATCTGATCGATGAGGTGTCGAACCTCATTGAACGCGTGATCGTCATCGACGCAGGGCGCATCATCATGGACGAAGAAACGGATGCTGTGCGCGACCGCGCCGCGAACATCGTTGGGGACGCCGCCGCCGTCGACGCCTTCGTCGCCGGCCGCGAGGTCATCCACCGGGAAAGCCTCGGACGCGTCGCGTCGGTGACGGTCCTCGGCGGGCTCACCTCCGCCGACCGCGAGGCGCTGGCCGTCGCCGGACTCGACGTCGGCCCCGTTTCTCTCCAGCAACTCATCGTGCGCACCACCCAGCACGCGGCCGACACGCAGGCCGCGGCATCCACCATCGACGAAGGAGCACTCCGATGAGCCGCACGCTCAATGTCGTCCGCATGCAGTTCGTGAACAAGCAAACCTACATCTGGGTGCCGTTGCTGGTGCTCGTCGGGGCCTTCGTGCTGACCCTCATGGTGTTCGCGCTCATTCCCTATGACGGCGTCAAGACCGGCGGCGGCACGATGGCTCCGCTCTGGTACTTCCTGGTGGTCGGGGTGCAGTCGCTGACCCTCACCTTCCCGTTCTCGCAGGCGATGAGCGTCACTCGACGCGAGTTCTACCTGGGCACCCTGCTGGCCGCAACGTGTACCTCTGCCATGCTCGCGGTGATCTTCGTGATCGGCGGACTCATCGAGCAGGCGACGAACGGCTGGGGCATGAACGGGTTCTTCTTCTACCTGGAGGGCCTGTGGGCCGCCGGCCCGCTCGGTGCCCTGTTCAGCTTCTTTGTCATCTCGATGCTGTTCTTCATCGCCGGGTTCTGGTCCGCGACGATCTTCAAACGATTCGGGACACTGTGGCTCACCGCTGTCTTGGTAGCCCTCGGACTGGTGATCGTCGGGATCATCTGGCTGGCGGGACGCCTGGACGCCTGGGCACAGATCGGCGAGTGGATCGCGGCGCAGGGCTCGCTCGGACTCACGCTCTGGGGAGTGCTTCTCGGGGTCATTCTCGCGGGGGTATCGTTCCTCACGTTGCGGCGCGCGATTCCCTGAGCTACCCGTTCAGCGCAGCGGAACCTTCACGTCGCTGCCACCCTCGTGGGTCAGCCGGGCCCCCATCTGGACAAGGCCTGGTTGATCGACGAATCCGCCAGCGAAGAGCGCTTGGCCCTGGGCGAAACCGGTCGCCCGGGCCAAGAGCGATTCTGGCGCGTAGCCGAAGACGCCTCCGAGCTCGTCAAGATCGCGCGGCGAACTCATGCGCATCAGCGCCAGGTTGTCGCACTGCGACAGCGCGTTCGGGTGCACCTTCGAGGGCCGCTGCGTGGAGAGCAACAGCCACAGTCCGTACTTTCGCCCCTCGGCGGCTATCTGCACGATCCGCTCAGTGAGCAGCCGCTCGACCGGGGTCGCCGGGTCGGGGGGGCAGAGGTTGTGGGCCTCGTCGATCACGATCAACCGACCGACGCGCTGCTCACGGTTCTCCCACAGGTGATCGAGCACCGCGAGCGCAGCGGTCTTCGACTCAGCGGACGTCGGAAAGCCAGCGAGATCGATCACCGTGGCGTCCGGGCTGTCATCGATGTCGTCGACCACCGCGCGCTCGCCCCACGCCCACAAGTGCCAGTCGGTCACTCCGAGGTTCTGCAACCGCATTGCGAACTTGTGGCGCACCGGATCGGGGTGAGTGCGTAGATAGGTCACGATGTCATGGTCGGGTATGGACACGATGTCTGCTTCCATCTGAAGCATCGCGTTGTAGTCGTCCGCATCGCGCAACGGGTCGATCTGCAGGATCGCGGCGCGGGTGCGCACGGGCAAGTCGACGAACCGCACATGCAATGTCTCGCCGACACCCGATGTGGCGCTTCGCACGCGGATGTCACGCGACGCGAGGGCGGCGGCATCCGTCTCCGGCGCGTCATCGCGCAGCTCGCCCAACCGGACGAAATCTGAGTTGGGATCGAGGATCACCAACGGCAGCTTCGTGTGCAGGAGCAACTGCTCCAGCGCTACTCCGAGCGCGTAGGTCTTGCCCGAACCGCTCTGCCCACACCAGAAGGTGTGCCGGTTCATTCTCGATGCGATCAGCCGCGCGGGCGCGGAGTCCTCCGACTCGAGCAAGGTGCCGACCGTCAGGGTTTGTGCCATCAGTGATCCTCTGCTGCCGCAACGTGGTGTCGAATGACTTCGGCCACCACGAAGGTGAACCATTTCTGTGCAAACTCGGGGTCGAGGTCCGCATCGAGTGCAAGCGTGCGAAGGCGGGCGAGTTGCTGTTCTTCACGAGCGGGGTCGGATGCCGGCATCCGATGCGTTGCCTTCAATTCGCCGACCTGCTTCGTCGCGCGAAATCGCTCGGCCAGCAGGTACACCAGCGCGGCGTCGATATTGTCGATGCTCCCGCGCAGGCGGTGCAGTGTTGTGAACGCCTCGGCGTCATCCAGCTCGGCCATGAAAATCCTCCTCGTCTCACGACGATATCGCGTAGGCACGGCCCGCTAGTGTGTGTCCATGACAGATGGCACCCCCGGGTCGGATTCCCTTGCCGCAGGCCCCGCGACCGGAACCGACACCGGCTTTGCCGCGATCGACGCAGTGACCACCGACACCGGCGAGATCATGGCGCAGGCCACCGAGCCGGCTGATCGCGGGGGCAAGCCGTTCTGGGCCCGTCTCGACAGCCCGTTCACCGCGGGCTTTCTCCTGACCTTCGGTGGCCTCGGCGCCTTGCTGCTCGGGCTCGCGCTCGCGAACATCGCGACGGTGCTCATCTACATCGCCTTCGCGGCGTTCGCAGCCCTCGGTTTGGAGCCGGTCCTGAAGTGGTTCGAGCGCCACAACGTCAAACGCGGTTGGGCGATGACCATCGTCTTCCTCACGTTCGGCGTCGTCCTCGCGGGAGGGCTTCTGCTGATCGTGCCCACACTCGTCGAGCAGGTCACCGCCTTCTTCAAGGGGCTCCCTGCCACTATCGCCAACTTCGAAGAATCCGAAACGTTCGCGTGGCTCGAGGGCATCTTCGGCGATGGGCTCGGCACGCTGGTCAACGACGCCGAACAGTGGCTCCTCAATCCGGCGAACATCGCGACGGTGTCGGGCGGGCTGTTGCAGGTCGGTCTCGGCATCGCGACAGCCATCTCGGGCGGCCTCATCGTGATTGTGCTGACGCTGTACTTCAGCGGTTCACTCCCGGCGATCAAGGAGTCGCTGACGCAGTTCGCTCCGGCCCGCAACCGCCCCAAGGTACGGGCGATGACCACCGAGATCACCGATTCGGTCGGCGCCTACCTGATGGGCATGGTGCTGCTCGCGTTCTTCAACTCGATCATCGCGTTCCTGCTGCACCTCTTCTTGCAGCTGCCGTTCCCGCTCCTGATGGGTGTGATCGCGTTCCTCATCACGATCATTCCGCTCGTCGGTCCCGTGCTGTACTGGATCTTCGCCTCGGTGCTCGCGTTGTTCACGAATCCGGTCGCCGCGCTGATCTTCGCTATCGCGTACCTCATCTACATCCAGATCGAGGCGTACGTGATCACGCCGAAGGTGATGAGCAAGGCCATCGCCATCCCCGGCGCGCTCGTGGTCATCGGTGCCCTGATCGGAGGCACGCTGCTCGGGCTGCTCGGCGCCCTCATCGCGGTGCCGGTCACCGCATCCATCCTGCTGATCATCAAACAGGTCTTCCTGCCCAGGCAAGACGCGAAGGTCTAGCTCAGGGGCAGCACGCAGGTCGGCGACGGCGCTTCGACCCGGTGCCGGACCCGCCCCGGAACACCGGTGCGCAAGTCGAGAGAGAGGGACGCGACCTCGTTCGAGCGTTGCCCTGCCACCAGAACGGTGTCGCGCACCACGACGTGATGACGGGGCCAATCGACCCCTGAGTCGACCAGCGCGACGGGCGAGAGCACATCGCCCGCCCCCTTGACCCGCACAGTGGCCAGGGTGTTGCTGCCGCGGATTCCGGCATAGAGAATGCTGCCGTCACGCGAAGCCGCGAGTTCGGCCGCGGTATCGCCCGGCAGGGTCCCCTGGCCGAGCGATGTACCGGCGACGATCCGCCACATACCGGAGACATCGGCCGCGAGCGCGAACACCTCGCAGCTCAGCTCGGTGACCACGTACAGGTGGCCGCTCGGGTGCCACACCATGTGCCGAGGCCCACTGCCTCTCGGCAGCACAACCTGTTGAGAAAACACCGGCCCCGCAGCCGTCGCGCGCCAGAATCGAACGAGGTCGAGCCCCATATCGGTCGTGGCGACTAGTCCGCCGGCGAGGTAGACGGCCTCGTGAGAGCGTGAGACGCGGGATGCCGCATCCGTCCCCTCATCCGTGTTCACGGGTGCCGGCTCGGGCTCCTCGTCGTAGCCCGGCACAAGGTGCTCGTACTCGTCACCTGCCGCGGCGCGCAGCGCGCGTGCGGCCTCGGCGAGGTCGATCGCGCCGGTGAAGTCCGCGCCCGCAGGATCGGCCGGAGCCGCGTCGGGCCCGTAGGGATCGACTGCCGCCGCCGCGATAACCGGCGCAGAGGGTCGGCCGTCAGCATCCACCGTCATGCGAACGATGCGACCGTCCGTCCAGCAACTTGCCACCAGCGAGCCGCCACCGGGCGCGACAGCAACGTGGCAGACCGAAGCGCCCGCCGCGATCGCGCGGCCGTGTGCTGTGAAGGATGCCTCACCCACGCGCCGAAAGGCCTGCACGGTGCCCGCACCCTCGAGCGCGGCGTAGACGACCTCGAGGGTCGGGTGAGAAGAAACCCATGAGGGCGAACCGCCCGTCGAAACGGCATCTCCCGCGAACCGGAGCTGACCGCCTGCCAGCGGATCGTCGGCGTCGCCCGCGAGGAGCACGCCGATTCCGGACGCGTTGCCGTCCGACTCGGCGGTGTATCCGCCAACGAGAAACCGCACGTCAGTCGACGAGGTCGTGACGCACGATGACGGCGTCGCGGGCAGCCCCGACGCCGATCACCGAGATGCGAGTACCGCTCAACTGCTCAAGGGCAAGCACGTAGTCCTGCGCTTCGAGCGGAAGCTCGTCGAATGTGCGCGCAGTGGAGATGTCCTGCGTCCACCCCGGGAAGAACTCGAGTATCGGCCTGGCGTGGTGGAAGTCGGTCTGGTTGACCGGCACCTCGTCGAAGCGCACGCCGTCGACGTCGTACGCAACGCACACGGGGATCTCATCGAGCCCGGTGAGGATGTCGAGTTTGGTGAGGACGAGGTCGGTGATGCCGTTGATGCGTGTCGCGTAGCGCGTGATGGGGGCGTCGTACCAGCCCACTCGGCGCGGGCGCCCAGTGGTCGTGCCGAACTCGAAGCCGCGCGAACGCAGGAAATCGCCGTTTTCGTCGAACAGTTCGGTGGGGAAGGGGCCGGATCCGACACGCGTCGTGTACGCCTTCACGATTCCGACGATGCGGTCGAGGCGATTGGGCCCGACACCGGAGCCGGTCGAGGCACCACCGGCCGTCGCGGACGACGACGTCACGAACGGATACGTGCCGTGATCGACGTCGAGCATCGTGGCCTGACCACCTTCGAAGACGACAACCTCGCCCCGATCGAGAGCCTGATCGAGCAACAGTGAGGTGTCGCCGACCATCGGACGCAGACGCTCGGCGTATCCGAGCAACTCTTCGACGATCTCGTCGACCGTGATCGCCCGGCGGTTGAACACCTTCACCAACAGGTGGTTCTTGCCGTCGAGCGCACCTTCGACCTTCTGACGCAGGATGTTCTCGTCAAAGAGGTCTTGCACGCGGATGCCGACGCGGTTGATTTTGTCGGCGTATGCGGGTCCGATGCCACGCCCGGTCGTACCGATCATGCGCTTGCCGAGGAAGCGCTCAGTCACCTTGTCGAGCGTGCGGTGGTATTGCGTGATGATGTGCGCGTTCGCGCTGACCTTCAGGCGCGAAGTATCAAGGCCGCGCGCGTGCAGCGCTTCGAGTTCGTAGAAGAGCACCTCGAGGTCGATGACGACGCCGTTGCCGATCACGGCATTCACGCCGGGCGACAGAATGCCGCTGGGAAGGAGATGAAGCGCGTACTTCTCGTCACCGATCACGACCGTGTGGCCGGCGTTGTTGCCGCCGTTGAACTTCACAACCCAGTCGGTGCGTTCGCCGAGCAGGTCGGTGGCCTTGCCCTTACCCTCATCGCCCCACTGAACGCCGATGATCACGATGCCTGGCATGGGTTACTCCCCCGTTTATCGGACGGTTACACCCCATCCTATCGAGAGCACCTCAACCCGCCGGTAAACACCCAGGCTCCGGCCCTATGTAGAAAGCACACAACAATCGCGCGCACAGGCGAGGGAGGTATACATTTCCGGCGCCAACGCCTCTATCGCCGATGTATCGGAGGCGCTACACCTGTGCTCAGGGAGAGGAACCGCTGGGGAAACGGAAGGTTCATCGCATGGGAAGTTCACGGATGTGGGCGTGGCTACGTATCGCTGGGGCGATCGTCGCCTTCTCGGGAGTCGTTGCCGGGTTCATCGTCAACTTTGATCGCAGCACGCGCGAGGGCTGGGACCTCGGGCTCGTGCTGACGAATTACTTCAGTCTGTTCACGATCCTCACTTCGATCCTGACGATCGTCGTGCTGTTGGTCGCCGCGCTCTGGTCGCTGAGAAATCCGGGAACGATGCGTGAGCCGTTCGGCATCGCGCTGGGCCTCGCGATCATCAGCGGTCCGCTCCTGCTTCTCGGAATCGTCTACAACGTGCTGCTGCGCGGGCCACCATCGGGAGTGGCCGTCGAGGATTCGGTGGGCATCGCCTTCGCTGACCAGTGGGCCGCCGAAACTCTGCACGTCGTGCTGCCGCTCTACCTCCTGGTCGATCTGCTGTTCGCTCCGCGGCGCCGTGGTCTGCCGTGGTGGGCACTCGGCGTGGTCGTTGCCTACCCGGTCGTCTGGGTCATCTACACGATGGTGCGCGGCACGATGGTCGCGAACCCCGATGGGAGCAATCCCTGGTGGTACCCCTACCCGTTCCTCGACCCCAACGGCGACGGCGGCTACGCGTCCGCCTTCACCTACATCGCCGTGATGACGGTGGGGCTCATACTGATAGGTGTCCTCGTCATCGCGATCGGGAGGTACCGCGATCGGCGCGCCTCGCGGCGCGAAGAGGCGGTGGAAGACGCCGCCAAGATCGTCGTCTGAGAAGTGCCGGATGCCTCAGGCTGAGGCATCCGGACGCTCGTCACTAAACTGGGATGCATGTCGAAAGTCCTGCAGTCCCTGCCCGTCGGCGAGCGCGTCGGCATCGCCTTCTCTGGGGGCCTTGACACCTCGGTAGCCGTCGCGTGGATGCGCGACAAGGGTGCCGTTCCCTGCACGTACACCGGCGACCTCGGCCAGCCCGACGAGGACGACATCGACGCGATCCCCGACCGCGCCCTCGAGTACGGCGCTGAGATCGCGCGGATCGTCGACTGCAAGACCGCGCTCGTCGAAGAGGGCTTCATCGCCCTGCAATGCGGCGCCTTCCACATCCGCTCGGGCGGCAAGACGTACTTCAACACGACCCCCCTCGGGCGCGCCGTGACCGGCACACTCCTCGTGCGCGCGATGAAAGAAGACGGCGTCGACATCTGGGGCGACGGCTCGACCTACAAGGGCAACGACATCGAGCGGTTCTACCGCTACGGACTGCTCGCCAATCCCGCGCTGCGCATCTACAAGCCGTGGCTCGACGCGGACTTCGTCACCGAGCTGGGTGGACGCAAAGAGATGAGCGAGTGGCTCGTCGAACACGGCTTCCCCTACCGCGACTCGGTCGAGAAGGCCTACTCGACCGACGCCAACATCTGGGGTGCCACGCACGAGGCGAAGACCCTCGAGCACCTCAACGTCTCACTCGAGACCGTCGAGCCGATCATGGGCGTGCGCTACTGGGATCCCGCCGTCGAGATCGCCACCGAAGATGTCTCGGTCACGTTCGACCGCGGACGCCCGGTAGCCCTCAACGGTGTCGACTACGCAGACCCGGTTGAGCTCGTCTTCGAGGCCAACCGCATCGGCGGTCGTCACGGTCTCGGTATGAGCGACCAGATCGAGAATCGCATCATCGAGGCGAAGTCGCGCGGCATCTATGAAGCACCGGGCATGGCCCTCCTCTTCATCGCCTACGAGCGACTGGTGAACGGCATCCTCAACGAAGACACGCTCGCGACCTACCACGAGCAGGGTCGCCGCCTCGGGCGCCTCATGTACGAGGGCCGCTGGCTCGAGCCGCAGTCGCTCATGCTGCGCGAGTCGATCCAGAAGTGGGTCGGATCGACGATCAACGGAACGGTCACGATCCGCCTGCGTCGCGGTGATGACTGGACGATCCTCGACACGGTCTCGCCCAACCTGTCGTATGGCCCCGAGAAGCTCTCGATGGAGCGCGTCGGCGACTCCGCCTTCGGCCCCACCGACCGCATCGGCCAGCTCACGATGCGCAACCTCGACATCGCCGACTCGCGCTCGCGCCTCGAGCAGTACGCCGAGCTCGGGCTCATCGGCGGTGCCACCGCTGCCCTCGTCGGGCGGGTCACCGCGGGCGAAGCGAACGAGATCACCGAGTCGGCAACGCCTCAGGATGCCGCGGCCGAAGCGCTTGCCGACGCCGTGGATGTGTCCTCCGAGGCCGCAGCATTCGACAGCGGCACCGACTGACGCACTGGTTCACCTAGATGCGAGAACTCGCGGTCAATTCGTTTGGATAGATCGTCCGGGTTACGATGCCTGACGGAACCGCGTGCCCGAACACGTGAGACCCAGGATCGCGGTGGGGTGCCGTGATTCGCCGCATCCACTCGAAAGAACTTCAATGTCGAAGCCTCTGACTGGCCCCATCGTGCTCGAAGACGACGCACCGGCCCCTCGCAAGCGTTCGATCGGTCGCATCGCGGGCATCACCGCGTTCGGAGTCATCGCCGGCCTCATCGTGATCGCACTGATCGCTGCGGGAACCGTCGTCTATACGATCCAGCGTTCCTTCCCGCAGCTCGACGGCACGATCGACGTCGAGGGCCTCAGTGCCGACGTGACCGTCCAGCGCGACGTGCTGGGCATCCCGACGATCACCGCCGAATCGACCGACGACCTCTTCTACGCGCAGGGCTATGTGCATGCGCAAGACCGGTTCTGGGAGATGGACTTCCGACGGCACGTCACGAGCGGCCGGGTGTCCGAGCTCTTCGGCGAATCGCAGGTGGCTACCGACAAGTTCCTCCGCACCCTCGGCTGGCGCGTCGTGGCCGAGCAAGAGGTGGCTGCCCTCGACGAGACGAGCTTGGCGTACTACGAGGCCTATGCCGACGGCGTTAACGCGTACCTCGACGAGAATCAGGGGGCGGATGCGTCGTTCGAATATGCCGTCCTCGGTCTGCAGAATTCCGACTACGAGATCGAACCGTGGACCCCGGCCGACTCCGTGGCGTGGCTTAAGGCGATGGCCTGGGACCTCCGCACCAACATCGAAGACGAGACCGAGCGCGCACTCTTCGCCGCCGAGCTGCCCGCCGACGAACTCGCCGCGCTCTACCCCGCCTACCCGTTCGACCGGAACCCGGTGATCGTGCCAACGATCACCGAGGTACCCGCGGTGGGAACGGTGGGAACCACGGTTCAGGATGACGCGTCCGTCGCGACCGCATCGATCGAGTGGAGCGAAGTCGACGGGGTCATCGAGGCCGTCGGCGCCCTGCTCGGCGGAGCTGGAGAAGGCATCGGCTCGAACTCGTGGGTGGTGTCGGGCGAGCTCACCGACACCGGGATGCCGCTCCTCGCAAACGACCCGCATCTTGGGGCATCGCTCCCGAACGTCTGGCACCAGATCGGTCTCCGCTGCGGGACTCTGTCGACGGCGTGCCCGTTCGATGTGTCGGGCTTCAGCTTCTCTGGCGTGCCCGGGGTCATCATCGGCCACAACTCACGCATCGCGTGGGGCTTCACCAACCTCAGCACCGACGTGACCGACCTCTACCTCGAAAGGATCGACGGAGACGAGTACTGGTACGACGGTGTGCTCACTCCGCTCGAGGAACGCACAGAGACCATCGAGGTGTCGGGCGGCGACGACGTCGAGCTCGTCATTCGTTCGACGATCAATGGCCCGATCGTCTCGGGCCTCACCGATGACTTCGATGAGATCGCAGCCGACCCGTACACGACCACGACCGACGGAGCGATCTCTGCCCCGGAGGGCGCTCCTGAGGGGGAGTATGCGGTCAGTCTCAAGTGGACAGCTCTCGAGCCGGGACAGACCCCGGACTCGATCTTCGCGCTCAACGTCGCTGAAGACTTCGACGACTTCCGTGCCGCGGCATCCCTCTTCGACGTCCCCGCGCAGAACCTCATCTACGCCGACGTCGACGGCAACATCGGCTACCAGACGCCCGGCAAGCTTCCGATTCGCGGTGCCGGTGACGGATGGATGCCGCAGCCCGGCTGGGATTCCGCCTACGCGTGGAAGGGCTTCATCCCGTTCGAGGAGCTTCCGGTGGTTTACAACCCCGACAGCGGCTACATCGTCACCGCGAACAACGCGGTTGTGGGCGAGGAGTACCCGTACTTCTTGACACGCGATTGGGACAACGGGTGGCGCGCAGCGCGCATCGTCGACCTGCTCGAGCGCAAGATCGCCGCGGGAGAGCTGACCGCCGAAGACCTGCGCGAGATTCAGGCCGACAACGAGTTCTTCATCGGGAAGGATCTCTCTGCGGCGACGGCTGACCTCTCGACCGGCAGGACGGGCCCCGATGAAGCTCTCGCGCTCCTGCGCACGTGGGACGCGCAGAACGACGCCGACTCGGCTGCCGCTGCCTTCGCGAACGTTCTGTGGGACGAACTCGTGCAGAACATGTTCGTTCGCGGGCGCGAGAACCCGGCGCCGATCACCGATCAGTCACGGTTGTTCCTCGTGGTGGACGATTTGCTCACGGACCCCGCATCTAGCTGGTGGCAGAACGACGAGCTCGAGGTGTCGGGCACCGAAGCGATGCTCGCGCTCTCGGCCAACGGAGCGTACGACCGGCTCGCAGTGCTGCAGGGCGACGCCCCGGCGCGCTGGAACTGGGGCACACTCCACGCGCTCGCCCTGCGCAGTGACACGTTCGGTTCGTCGGGCATCGCGCCGATCGAGATGCTCTTCAACCGCGGCCCGTTCCCGACAGGCGGAGGATCCTCGGTGGTCAACGCGACGGGCTGGGCCATCGGCGGCGATTTCGCCACGGCGACAGTCCCGTCGATGCGGATGATCGTCGACCTGGCCGACTTCGATGACTCGGTCTGGAACCACCTGACCGGCACCAGCGGTCATACCTTCCACCCGAACTACGTCGATCAGACAGAGAACTGGCAGAACGTCGTGCTCACCCCGTGGGCGTTCTCGCCGGCGGCGGTCGAAGCATCCGCCACCCACACTCTGGTGCTGACGCCCGGGGACTGACAACAGGCTCCCGCGGGAGCACAATCGACGTAGCATCCGCGAACCTTTTCCGAATCCGCGGACACTACAGGGTATGAACGATGGCGACGCGGCCGACTGGGCTCGAGTCCTTCAGGGGGATTCCGCCGCCTTGACCGCGCTCTTCGACCGCCATGAGGCGCGGCTCTTCCGGCACGCGGTCCGACTCCTGACGGATCGTGAGGACGCGAAGGATGCCGTCACCATCGCCTTCTTTGAGCTCTGGCGCAAGCGTGCCTCGGTGCGGTTGGTCGAAGGATCACCGTTGCCCTGGCTGCTGAACACCGTGTCGAACGCGGCACGAAACCTGGAGCGATCCGGCCGAAGATACCGCACGCTCATCGCGCGCGCGCCGCGGCCCGAGTATGTGAAGGAACACGCCGGCAGCGACGAGACCGGCGTGCTCGCGGCCCTCCGCCGGCTACCGGCCCGGGAACAGAGCGTCATGGTGCTCACCGTGCTCGAGGGGTATCCCGAACGGGAAGTGGCCCTCACCCTCGGCATCCCGGTAGGAACCGTCAAGTCTCGGCTGTCGCGCGCCCGCGCACGGCTTCGCGAAGCGATGACGACATTGGAGGCATCGTGAGCGTCAATCCCAGCGAGCTATCTGCTCGCGAACGCGGCGAGATGCGCGATCTGGTGCTGGCTGGCGCGCAGCGCATCCGCCCCGTGAGCTCGCACCGCGCTCAGTTCGTCGCGATCGGCCTGACGCTGTTGGTCGTCGGTGGCGTCGCTGGCGGTATCCTCACCGCCACCCTCCGGGACGACGGTACTCCGGCGCCGATCGGCACCGTCGATCCCGACCCGGCTCCGACCTCGCCGTCCCTCCCCGGGGCATCGGGGTGGGTCGCCTACTCCTCGGGCTTCAACGAAGGCGACATCTACGTCGTCAAGGAGGGATCCGCGCCGCATCGTGTCCTCGGTGCCGACGATGCCGCCGATGACCTCGACGAGGTGTGCCCCGCGTTCTCTCCGGACGGCACCCGACTCGCCTCGGGGCAGGCGCAGCTGGACGACGTCACGAGCCCGCAACCCGCACGGCAGAACGCGGCGCTCGTGCTCAGCAACATCACCGCAGATGCCGAGATCGCGGACTCACGCGTTGTGCCGCTCGACGGACTCAGCATCCCGCCCTGCCCGATCTGGTCGCCCGACGGGCGTTGGGTCGCTTTCGGCAGCCCGGCGCAGACGCAGATGGTGGTGCCGGCGCCCCAGGTGTGGATCGTCGACACCGCGACCGATGAGATCCGGCGGCTGACCGACCTCGCTGCGAATGATGTCGAATGGGCCCCCGACAGCGCTGCGCTGTACATAGCCGATGACGAGGGTGTGCTGGTCTACTCGCTCGCCGAGGATGACTTCTCGACCATCGACGACACAGCAGGCGCGATGGCGATCGCCGCCTCGCCCGACGGATTGGCGCTGTCGGTCGAGCTCGCCGTCGGTGAGTTGCGGACACCGGAGTCTCGCGTCGATCTCTGGCGCATGGCCGTCGACGGCTCGGAGCGGAGCCTCCTCGACGAGGGCTACACCTACTCTCGCGGCATCGGCCCGGTGTGGTCGCCCGACGGCAATCGAATCGTCTATCAGCGGACCTGCAGCCAAGACTGCGCCGACCTGCCGTCCGATCTGCGGCAGGACGAGCTCGGTATGGTCATCGTCGGCAGTGGCGATCCGCTCGGAGATGTCGGCACGCAGGTGGTGCTCCCCTCGACCCGCTCGGCCGAGAGCAGCGAGCCCCGACTGTGGATCCCGGTGACCGTCACCTGGGCCCCCGACAGCACGACGCTTCGCTTCCTCGGGTGGGAGCTGACCGCAGCGGGCGAGATGGCCGCCGGGTCGGGTCTACTGGCCGTCGCGGTCGATGACCCCGCAGCTTCCACGATCCTGTGGGAGACCTATGAGGGTATCGGCGCCTTCGGCGTCTTCCCGCAGAACGACTTTCAGAGTTGGAGCAGATAATGATCACTCGATCGACGGCTTCGTGGGCCGCAGCATCCTTAGTCGTCGTGCTCGTCGGATTGACCGCGTGCGCCTCGACACCCTCTGCATCGCCCAGCACGAACGCCCCGATTCCACCTGTGGGTCCCGACATGAGCGCTGACGACGGCTGGATCGCGTTCTCTGCCAACTGGGAGTCCGGTGACATCATGCTGGTCCGCCCGGACGAGCCGGCACACCGCATTTTCGGGGCGGACGACGACGGCATCCTTCGGGTCTGCCCGGCGTTCGCCCCGGGAGGCACCCGACTGGCCTTCGGCGAAGCGTCCGGCGACTGGGAGTCCGGGTGGACGGATGCCGCACTCGTGGTCGCCGATGTCACGCCCGAGGGCGAGGCGACCGTCGTCGGCGAGGTCGCGCTGGACACCCTCACCAACCCTGCGTGCCCCATCTGGTCGCCCGACGGCCGGTGGATAGCTTTCGGTGCCCACACCGCCGAAGGCACCCCCCGACTCGGGTCACCTGAGGTGTGGCTGTTCGACACCGAGAGCGGCGAGATCACCGCGATCGCCGACCTCATGATCACCGACATCGAATGGTCGCCCGACGGCTCGGAGCTCTACCTCGCCGACAATGACGGGGTGCTGATCTATTCGATGGCCGATGGCACGCGTCAGCTGCTCGACGGCACGGCGGCCGCCCAGAGCCTGACTGTCTCGCCCGATGGACAGACGCTCGCCCTCGAGCGCCGCAGGATCAACGCGGCCGACCGCTTCGATCTCGTGTTGCTGGGTGCCGACGGCTCGAATCAGAGGGTGATCGTGAGCGACTACACCCAGATGCACGGGCTGGGACCAGTGTGGTCTCCGGACGGCACGCGGATCGTGTTTCAGCGCTCATGCGACACGACCCCGGACGGCGCGGGCGGCGAACGGCCGTGCTCCGAGGAGCACGACGTCATCATGATCACGGTGGCCGATGAATCGCAGGCGATGCTCCCGCGGCCCCAAGTCCCAGACAACGACGTCGAGGTGGTGACGTGGTACCCCTACAGCGTCACGTGGTCGCCCGATAGTTCGTCGCTCCTTTATCTCGGGTGGCCCGCACCCGACGACATCGAGGCCGATTTCGAGTGGCGCGACGGCCTGGCCATCGTGTCCCCTGACGCCGCCTCGGCGCCGCTCGTCCTCTACGAGGGTGGCATTCCGGTCTACATCGGGCGTCCGATGAACGTCTCGCAGAGTTGGGGTGCGTCCGCGCAGTGACTTGCATCACCCGCCCGCGGCAGGAGGGGTGCGCTGTGAATCGGCGAGTTCGTCGACCAGCAACGACTTCTCGTTTACCGTGCCGTTGCGGTAAGCCTGTCGGCCGACCATATGTGCCGAGAGCGGCGCGGTGGCGAGCTGGATCAGAACAATGGGAATCAAGAACGCCACCACCGGCCACGACCGCAGCGACAGCGCGATCGCCAGGCAGATGAGAATCAACCCGAGCACCTGGGGCTTGGTTGCGGCATGCAGGCGGGTAGCGACGTCGGTGAACCGCACCAGACCGATCGCAGCGGTCAGGCACAGCAGGGCGCCGATCAGAATGAGTACGAGGGCGGCGGTGTCGAGGATCTCGTTCATGCGCTCGGTGCATCCCTTCGGGCGACGAACCGGGCGATCGAGATCGACCCGAACACGCCGACGGCGGCGATGATCAGCAGCACCGGCAGCGTGCGTGTGTGCTGATTGATCGCCATTTCGGCCCCGAGGACACACATCACCTCGGTGAGGAGGACATCGGAGGCTACCGCTCGGTCGAGAATCGACGGTCCTGCAACGATGCGCCACATCGTGACGAGCGCCGCAACCGCGAAAACGACGTAGATGATCATGACGAGTGGGCTCACGCAACATCACCTCTCACAGCTACCGGGGGCGCAGCATCCCGCACCTGCGCGACCTGGGCAGACGAACCGACGGCCATCACGATCCGCTTCTCCCAGCGCTGCACACTCTCGCGCTGTTTATCGATGTCGGTCTCGTTGCGCACGCCGATGACGTGCAAGTAGAGGATGCGGCGGTCACGGTCGGCATCGATGATCAGCGACCCGGGAATGAGCGATGCGGTCACCGCGGTGTGCGTCATGATGAGGTCGTCGTCGATCAGCAGCGGCACGGCGATGAGGGCGGCGCCGGGCTGACGGCGGAGGTCATAGACCTGCCACGAGACGGTGAGCGAGCCGACCACGAGTGCCCAGAGAAACTCGAAGACGAAGATCGCACCGTAGAAGATGTTCACCCGCCCCGACAGCTCGACGGGCGGCAACCGGAAGGTTCGCGTGACGAGCACGGCCGCGGCGACGCCGGTGAAGAAGGCGAGCCAGGTGAACTGGCCCCACAGCAGCATCCACAGCGCGATGAGCCAGACGAAGAACGGGAGTTGCCGCCAGAGCTGGACGAAGATGCTCTGCGACTTCTTGTCGATCACTGGTCCACCTCCTCTTGCAACTGCACCAGGGTGACCGGCTCGAGCAACGAGGCGCCAATGCGCTCGCAGATCCCGTACAGCGGTCCGGCGAAGATGGTGAGCGCGACGGTGATTGCCACCATTCCGGCCGTAGCGGCGGTCATGATCTTGGGGATGACGCGACGCTCGGTGTCGACGCCGCCGGGGGCGGCGCCGAGGTACGAGATGCGCGCCTCGGTCTCGGCGGAATCGTCTTCTTCTCGCCAGAACGCCAGGTTCCATGCGCGCATCAGCGCGTAGAGCGTGAGTAGGGACGTGATGATTCCGCCGACGATCAGCACCATCATGATGGGGGTGCCGACTTCTGCCGCGGCATCGAAGAGCGCGAACTTCCCGATGAAGCCCGAGAACGGCGGGAGACCGCCGAGGTTCACGGCCGGAATGAAGTAGAGCACGGCGATGATCGGCGCCGCTCTCATCAGTCCCTTGACCTTCAGGATCGAGGTGCTGCCCGCGCGGCGCTCGACGAGCCCGACGGCCAAGAACAGGGTGGTCTGCACCACGATGTGGTGGACCATGTAGTAGATCGTGGCGCCGATCGCCGCGGGCGTCGCGATCGCGAGTCCGAAGATCATGTAGCCGACGTGACTCACCAGAGTGAACGACAGAATTCGTTTGAGTTCTGCCTGCGCCACGGCGCCGAGCACCCCGACGATCATGGTCGCCAAGGCCACGATCATCAATAACGTGTTCACGTCGTTGTCGCTGAAGAGCTGCGTCTCAGTGCGGATGATCGCGTAGACGCCGACCTTGGTGAGAAGTCCCGCGAACACCGCCGTCACCGGAGCGGGTGCGGTCGGGTACGAGTCAGGAAGCCAGAACGACAGCGGGAAGACTGCGGCCTTGATGCTGAAGGCCAGTAGCAGCAGAACGTGCAGAACGTACTGGGTGTCTTGCGGGAGCTCTGCCATCCGCTCGGCGATCTGCACCATGTTCACCGTGCCCAGCGCCCCGTAGATCACGGCGATCGCGGCAAGGAACAGGATCGACGACACCAGCGACACCACGATGTAGACGACCCCGGTACGGATGCGTGACTCGGTGCTGCCCAGCGTGATCAGCACGTACGACGCCACCAGCAGGATCTCGAAACCGACGTAGAGGTTGAACAGGTCGCCCGCGATGAAGGCGTTGAAGATGCCCGCGGCGAGGATCAGGTACGACGGGTGGAAGATCGACACCGGTGTCTCGCCATCACCGTCTGCCGCACCTTGACCCACAGAGAAGAGGAGAACGGCCAGCAGTACGATGCTCGAGACGACCACCAGGAGCGCCGCGAGTCGGTCGACGTAGAGCACGATCCCGAAGGGAATCGGCCACCCGCCCACCGAAACCGCAATCGGCATGTCGCCGGCATCGACGATCACCAAGAGCACCGCGGCGATGATCGCCACGATCGTGAGGGTCACGACCGAGACGACGACTTGCGTGCGGCGATGGCGACCGGCGATGAGCGCGACGGCGGCTCCCAGCAGCGGAAGGGTCACCAGCAGAGGGACGAGAGCGCTCATGTGTCGTCACCTCCCGGCGCGCGGTCGTCGCGGGGTCGTTCGTCGGCTGCGGGCTTCTCGCGCGGTCGGTCCACCGGTGCGTCATCGCGCAGGCCGGCGATGTCGCGGCTGCCCAGCACGGTGATCGGAGACGTCATGGTACCGACGAAGTCGGTCGTGACGTCGTCGTCTTCGTCCTCGAGTTCGGTCTCGTCGTCGAGTACCTCTTCGCTTTCGCCGCCGCGCACGCGCACGGCGAGGTCGGCCTCGTCGTCCTCGACGGTGTCAGCCTGACCGAGCTGCCAGGAACGGTAGATGAGCGCCAGGAGGAATGCCGAGACGGCGAACGTGATGACGATGGCGGTGAGGGTGAGCGCCTGCGGCAACGGATCCGACATTTCGTCGGTGGATGCTGCGGCCCCGAAGAACGGCGCGACCCCGGGCCTGCCCATCACGATGAGCAAGAGCAGATTAGTCGCGTTGCCGAGCAGGAGGAAGCCGATGAGCACGCGAGTCAGGCTGCGCTCGAGCATCGCGTACACACCGCAGGCGAAGAGCACCGCCATCACGATGATGAGAGTGGCCGAGACATTCATCAGGAGACCACCGCCTTCTCACGCTGCTCTTGCGCTTGACGGTCGACCTCGGCGCCGAGACTCCGCAGGACGTCGAGAACGAGTCCGATCACGACCAGGTACACGCCGACGTCGAAGATGGTCGAGGTGACGAACTCGACCTCGCCGAGGACCGGAAGGTCTGCCTCGAAGTACGTGCTCGTGAGCGGCGGGGCCCCGAAGAACAGGGGAACGATCGCACACCCAAGCGCGATCGTCATTCCGATGCCCAGAAGTCTTCCCGCGTCCGCGGGCGCCGCGGCCCCGAGCTCGTAGCGCCCGCCGGCGACGTAGCGCATGACGAGTGCCATACCGGCGACGAGCCCGCCCGCGAACCCACCGCCGGGAAGGTTGTGACCGGCGAAGAGCAGGTACAGCGAAACGATCACGATGGTGTGGAAGAGGATCCGGACGATCACCTCGAGAATGATCGACCTGTTCTCGGGGTTCACCTTCTGCCCACCCACGAGCCACGCCTGCCGGTTGCCCGGTGCCTCACCTCGGGGCTTCACGCCCTCCGTCGTCTCGACCAGTGGACGCCGCGTCCGCGCCGCGGCGGCGGGCAACGGGGCGATGGTGCTGGAGAGCGAATCTTGCCGGTGGGTGACGAAGACGAGGGATGCCACGCCCGTCGCCGCGAGGATCAGCACTGAGAGCTCACCCATCGTGTCCCACCCGCGCAGGTCGACGAGGGCGACGTTGACGACGTTCTTACCGTGACCGATCTCGTACGCGAGGTCGGGGAAGCGTACCGAGATCGGAACCGATGACCGCGAAGCGGTGGCGACGACCGCGACGGCCGCCATCGTGGCACCGACGGTCGCAGCGAGTACGGCTCGCGCGACCGGCCACACCGAGGCGTTGTGCTCGCCCATGCGCGCGGGGATCCGCCGCAGGACGAGGGCGAAGGCCACGAGCGTCACGGTCTCGACCAGGATCTGGGTCAGGGCAAGGTCGGGCGCACCGCTCGTGGCGAAGAGCAACACCATGCCGAGCCCGGTGACCGACACCAAGACCACACCGGTGTAGCGCTTGCGCGCGCGCACGGCGAGCAGTCCCGCCGCGATCATGATGGGTGCGACGACGAGCTGCATGGGCGTCTGCCATGCGTCCAGTTCTGCACCCCAGTTGCGGCCCGAGAGCAGAGCGGTGCCCTCGGCCGCGACGAAAACCAGGAAGATCGTGCCGACGTAGACCGGCAGTGATCCGCGCTGGGTGAAAGCCGTGACGACCACCGAGAGTCGGGCGATGCCACGGAGAGCGGCGTTGTAGCCGTCGGCCGCGGTGAACGGGAAGAGGCGCTTGGGCATGCGCGCCCGCGTGACCCAGAACAGCAGCACGCCGATCGCAATCGTCGCCAACGAGATCCATAGCGCGGGTTCGAACCCGTGCCACAGCGCGAGGTGGGCAGGATGCTCGGGCGCTGACACACCGGGCGTTGCACTCGGTGCGGTGTCGGCGTAGAGCGCGAAGGCCTTGTCGAGCAGGGGAGCCGCGACGCCGGCGATGACTGTCAGCCCCGCGAGGACGATCGGCGGCGCAAGGAACCCGATGGGCGGGTCGGGCCACTTCGTGACCGGAAGGGGCTCACCCGAGGCATCCTTCTTCGTCCAGAATGCACCCCACAGAAAGCGCAGGCCGTACGCGGCGGTCAGGACCGAACCGAGGATGATCCCGACGAGTGCGACGATTCCCCAGAGCGACCCGCCCACGGCCTCGTGAAGAAGGGCTGCGAGCACACCCTCTTTGGCGACGAAGCCGATCGTGGGAATCACGCCCACCATCGACGCGATCGCGATCGCCGAGAAGACCGCGAGGGTCTGAGCCTGTCTGCCGACACCGCTGAGCTCGTCGATGTCACGCGTCTGAAGCTGGCGGTCGATGACACCGACCACGAGGAACAGCGCGGACTTGAACAGGGCGTGGCTGAGCAACAGCGCGAGTCCGGCGAGCGCGACATCGCGCGTGCCGTAGCCGAGCACAACGGTGAGCATGCCGAGCTGGCTCACCGTGCCGAAGGCGAGAATGCGCTTGAGGTCGCTCTCGCGGAGGGCCTGGATGCCGCCGAGCAGCATCGTGAACGCGCCCAGCCCGACCACGATCGGGCGCCAAGTCGGAGCGATCGCGAAGATCGGAGCGAGACGGGCGATCAAGTAGATGCCGGCCTTCACCATGGCGGCGGCGTGTAGGTACGCGCTCACCGGCGTGGGCGCGGCCATCGCGCCCGGCAACCAGAAGTGGAAGGGGAAGATCGCGGACTTGCTGAGCGCGCCGACCAGGATCAGCACGAGTGCGGCATCGATCACGGGGCCGGTGGGGGCCTCGGCAAGGATCGTCGAGATGCTCGAGGTGCCCGCATCCACCACCATCAACACGACGCCGATCAGCATCACCAGGCCACCGAGCGTGGTCACGAGCAGGGCCTGCAGAGCAGAGCGACGGCTCGCGGCACGGCGGTGGTAGTACCCGATGAGCAGATACGACAGGACGCTCGTGATCTCCCAGAACATCACCAGCACGACGAGGTCGTCGATGAGTACGAGTCCGTACATCGCGCCGGCGAACGCGAGCAGGACGGCCGCGAACTGCCCGAGGCCCGACTCGTTGTCTTTGCCGCGGAAGTACCAGCGGCAGTACAGCATCACGAGTGCACCGACGCCCGTGACGATGAGCGCCATCACCCAGCCGAGCAGATCCATCCGCATTGACAGCGCGATTCCGAGAGGAGGAATCCAGTCGTAGGTTTCGAACGGGATGCCGCCGCTGAGCACTGTGGGAGCCTGCAGTATCGCCAGCACGAACGCGGCGATCGGCAAGAGCGAAGCGACGTAGAACGCGCGGGCTCCGATGCGTTTCACCAGCCACGGCAACACGGCGGGGAGGACTGCGAACGCGCCGAGGACGAGAAGCATCAAAGCCTCCTCTGGTCGTCGGCCGTGCGGGGCTCAGGCGATCGGGGTGTCGCGCTTCAGTCTATCGGCGCGGGTGCGCGCCAGGTCACGGCCTACTCGCGCGCGGGGGCGACAGCAGTGGTGTTGCCCCCGCGAAAGGCGCACGTGAAGCGGATGGATACCGCCTCCGCACCGCCCAGCATCGCGGCGACCGCGTGGCCCGCGGCACGACCCTTCTCGGCGGCGGGCTGGACGAGAGTCGTCAACTCGTAGGGCGCCAGGCCGTCGACCACGATGCCGTCGAAGCCGGTCACACTGAGGTCCTCGGGAACACGCAGCCCCGCCTCCTCGGCGGCACGGATGACACCCGCCGCGAGCAGGTCGCTCTGCGCGAGAATCGCCGTGGGCAAGGGTCCGGGCCGCGAGAGGATCGCTCGACCCGCGGCGAGCCCTTCGTCGATGAAGCTGCCGGCCGCGGCATAGGCGACGGCATCCGGATACACGTCCCGGGCACCGGCCAGGCGTTCACGAGTGACGTCGATCGTGATCGGTGTGGAATCCAGCACCCAGCCGCGCTGCCAGCCTGTGCGAGCGGGGAGGGTCACGATCGCCACGTCGACATGGCCCAGCCCGCGCAGGTGACGAGCGGCCTGCGCCTGCGCCTCGCGGTTGTCGAGCTCGATGCGCGGCACGTCCTCACCGGCATCGCCCTCGATGACGACGACCGGGATGCCTCGGGCACGCACCGTGTTCAGCGACTCGCGCAGCAGGCCGCTGCAGCCGATCAGAACAGCGGCATCCAGCGGCGCCGTCGTCAGCGAAGGGCCTTGGCCCGTCTCTTGGTCGCGCAGGAGGAGCAGGCCCGCACCGAGCGGAGCGACCGCCTCGGTGAGGCCATCCATCATCAAGGTCTTGACGGGGTCGAGAAAGGCGGTGCCGAGGTGCTCTTCGAAGACGACCCCGACGATGCCCGAGCGCCCGGTACGCAACGACGCGGCGCGGGGGTCAGGCCCGGTGTAGCCGAGGGCCGACGCAGCATCCACCACGCGTCGACGCGTCGCATCAGAAACCGGGGTCTTGCCGCTGAACACCACGGAGGCCGTCGATGGCGAAACCCCTGCTTCGCGCGCGACGTCAGAGATGGTGGCCCGGCGTGTGCTCATGACGGGGTCGATCGTACTCGCGGCGTTGGGCTTCTGTCGAATCGATTCGACAGAAGCCGAATCGATTCGGTACCGTTGTCGTCATGGATGGCGTTTTGACTCGACCCCAGCTGGTGCGCTGGCGCACCGCGATCTTCGCGATCTTCTTCGCGACGGGGCTCGGCTTCGCGTCGTGGGCGGCACGGCTTCCGGCGGTCAAGATCGACCTCGGCATCAACGATCTGCAGATCGGCGTGCTGCTGTTCGTCTCTGGTGCGGCCGCGATCGTCGGCCTCTCGCTCGCGAACGTCATCGTCGTGCGGTGGGGTGCCCGACGAGGGATGTTCGGGACGATCATGGCCTTCTCGCTGGGCCTCATGATCGTCGGCCTCGGGGTCCAGTTCCTTCAGTCGTACGAAGTGACCGCGATCGGTCTCGCCCTGATGGGTGCGGGCATGAGCGCCACCGACGTCATGATGAACGTCGAGGCGGCAGCCGTCGAGCAGTCGTTCGGCAAGACACTCATGCCACTGTTCCACGCGTTCTTCAGCTTCGGAACCGTCGCCGGAGCCGGGATCGGTGTGGCGATCGTGGCCTGGGGCGTCGGTGTCGCGTGGCACCTCTGGGCCGTGGGAATTCTCGTCCTCATCACCGGGCTCGCATCGCTCGGCGCCGTGCCGGTCCGCGAACTCGTTCAGGATGAACCTGGTACCAAGGCGTCCCGTCGCGAGCGGTTCACCGTGGCCCTCGCGGTCTGGCGCGATCCGCGCACCTACGCGATCGGCGTGATCATGCTCGGCATGGCCTTCGCCGAGGGCAGTGCGAACGACTGGCTCACGATCGCGATGGTCGATGGCCACCGGGAGTCGCAGACGGTCGGTGCGATCGCGCTCACGGTCTTCTCCGTCGCGATGACGGTTTTCCGTGTTCTCGGCGGCCCTCTCGTCGACTGGCTCGGCCGAGTGTGGACGCTCCGGATACTCTCGATCGCCGCAGTCGTCGGCCTCGTGATGTTCATCCTCGCGCCGAACCTCCCGATCGCTTTCGTCGGCATCGCGCTCTGGGGAGCCGGCGCATCGCTCGGGTTCCCGCTCGGCATGTCAGCCGCTGCCGACGATCCCGCCAAGGCGGCGGCATCCGTCTCGGCCGCGGCGACCATCGGCTATCTCGCCTTCCTGTGCGGCCCTCCGATCCTCGGGTGGATCAGCCATGAGATCGGCATCCTTCCCACGCTGTGGATCATCGTGGTGCTCATCGCACTGTCGGGCCTGTTCTCGGGCGCAGCAAAGCCTCTCGCCACCTCGACGGTCGGCGCAGGTCACACGCACAGTCCTTCGCGCAGCCACTGAGCCGACCGCGGCTAGGGTAGGCGGGTGCGTCTTGTCATTGCCCGCTGCTCGGTCGACTACACCGGTCGCCTCACCGCGCACCTGCCCCTCGCTACGCGCCTGCTCGTACACAAGGGCGATGGGTCGCTGCTGGTGCATTCCGACGGCGGCTCGTACAAGCCGCTGAACTGGATGTCTCCGCCCTGCCGCCTGGACGTCGAGAGTCCGGATGCCGACTCCGCCGCCGCAGGAGTGCTCGAGCATTGGCGGGTCACGCATGCAAAGACCGGTGATGCCCTTCTCGTGCGCATCTATGAGGTACTGCACGACACGATGTTCGATCTCGGTGTAGACCCGGGTCTGCAGAAGGATGGCGTCGAGGCTGACCTGCAGCGACTGCTTGCCGAACAGGTCGAGGTGATCGGCGATGAACTCACCCTCGTCCGTCGCGAGTTCCCCACCGCGATCGGGCCGGTCGACCTCCTGTTACGCGACCCGGCCGGCGGCACGATCGCTGTCGAGGTCAAGCGGCGGGGCGACATCGACGGTGTCGAGCAATTGACCCGCTATCTCGAACTTCTCAATCGTGACCCGCACCTGGCTCCGGTGACCGGAGTGTTCGCCGCGCAAGAGATCAAGCCTCAGGCCAAAGTGCTCGCGGCAGATCGAGGCATCCGGTGCGTCACTCTCGACTACGACGGCATGAAGGGCACGGACTCCGGGGCACCCCGACTGTTTTGACACGAGCCGCTGCGTGTCAAGGTCGAGCGTCGGATCGAGACCCTCGCAGAACCGAGCTGACTCAGGCCGCATAGGGTGGAGCCATGCCGCGCCGCTCACCCTGGACCTGCATCCTGTGGGATGTCGACGGAACGATCGTCGACGCATCAGAGGGAATCCTCCGCCGACTGACCACCGCTCTCGAGCACTTCGGCAAGACGCCGCCCACGCGTGCGGAACTCGTGCACTGGATCGGCCCGCCGATGTACCAGTCGTTCCAGGTGAACGTGGGAATGACTCCGGATGAGGCGTCCGACGCCGTCACCTTCTATCGCGGTCTCAATAAGAAGGAGGGCTACTCCGCCGGGGCGAAGCTCTTCCCCGGTGTGAGCGAGCTGATCCACGAGATCGATGCTGCCGGTGTGCCGCAGGCGACGGCGAGTTCGAAGCCCGAGATCCAGGTCAACGCCCTCATGGAACACTTCGAACTCACGCCCGCATTCACCGCCATCGTCGGGGCCACCGCCGATGAGCGCACGCTAGCGACCAAGGCCGACATCGTCGCCGAGGCACTTCGGCGGCTGGAGGTCGCGGGCGTCGACACGAGCCGTCCCGTGCTGATCGGCGATCGCCATCACGATGTCGAGGGCGCCGCTGTGCACGGCATCCCCACGGTGTTCGTCCGCTGGGGTTTCAGCTGGCCGCACGAGTCCGACGGGGCTACTGCTGCCGTCGACACGATGGACGAGTTGCGCGCCCTGCTTCTGCTGGACCCCGTCGATGCCTGAAATCGTCGCTGCGATTCTGCAGTGGGCGGTGCCCGCGCTCGTCGTGTTCGGCGTTACCGCGATCGCCCTCGCGGTGATCGTCTGGGCGATCCGTCAAGCCCGCCGCTCGCCTCGAGCGCGCAAGGCTGCCGAAGCTCAGCGCGATCATGCGGGCGTGGCGCTTGTGCGTCTCGATGACGCGGTCGATGAGCTCGATCTCGAGGTCGGCCTGTCGGGTGCGCTGTACGGAGGCGGGGCGCCCTCGTCCCTGCGCCGCGCACGCCTGAGTGCGGGGCACGTCCGCGATGCATCGTTCGAGGAGTACCGCACCATTTCGGGGTCGGATGCCTCGCCTGCTGACATTCGCCGCGTCGCGGCGCGCATCCGCTCGCGCTCCGATTCCGCGCTGAAGTCGATCGAGAAGGCCCGCGTCGAGCACAGTGCGTGGGTCCACGCGAACGTGTCGGCTCCCCAACAGATCGCCGCGGCGAAGGCCCGACTGGCCGCCGTGCGCGCAGCACTCGGAGACCCGGCAGCCCTCGTCTCCGACCTCTCTTCCCGTTTCGCCGAGGAGGAGTGGGCGTCAGCGTCTTCGGCTGCCGCGGCGGCTGTCGACGAAGCCGACTCGGCAGAGGCCGCGCTCGCACGGGCCACGGCCCACGCCGATGACCCGACCCGGTCGGCACTCGCCGACGTCGCCGAGGCGGAGCGGTCACTCCGTCGCGCCGAGACCGAGGCACGAACTCTCGAAGAGACTCACCGGCTCGTTTCGCAGGCGTCGCTGGCGGTCGAGGGTGAACTGACCGCAGCGCGCACCGCCGTCCGCCAGGCGATGACCATCCGCGAGAGTCTTGAGCCCGTCGATGGTGAGCGCCTCGGGCTCGAGATCCGGGCCGTGATCGAGGGCCTCGATGCAGCCGAGGCGACCGCGGTACGGCATCCCACTCGGGCCATCGACGCCATCGCGCGGCTCCGCGACCGTCTCGACCTCGCCCTCGGCGATGCGCGGACTGCGCAGCAACGGCTTCGCGGAGCGCGCACCGCTCTGCCCGGAACCCTCGCGGCCGCGCGTGCGGTGGTCGTGCGAGCCGAGGCATCCGTCGCTCATTCTCATGCCGGTGCCGATGCTCGCGCACGGTTGATGTCGGCGCAGAGCGAGTTGGCGAGCGCGCGCGGATCTGATGATCCGGTGGCGGCTTTGGATGCTGCGCGTCGCGCCATGCGCGACGCCGAAGATGCGATCGCGCTGGCCGATTACTCCCACCGAGGCCAGCGCTGACACCGAGGGTCGCTATCGTGACCGGTATGAGCGAGCAGAAAACTCCGACGCCGCACCCCGTGTGGGTACTCGCCCGAAGCATTCCCGCCACCCTCACCTTCGTGCTGGTGATGCTCGCGATAGGGGTGGTGTTCGGCGGTCTGTGGTCGTCGTTCGAGGACTCTCCTCTCTATGAGTACGTCGCGTACGGCCTGCCCGCTCTGCTCGAAGGCCGCTGGTGGACGCCGGTGGTCGGCACGTTCTTCGTCAATCAGCCATGGGTCTACCTGTTCACCATCGCGAGCTTCATCGGCATGGGCTATCTCGAATACCGGCGGGGCAGCCGTGTGGCGCTGGCGTACTTCTGGGTGGGGCAACTGTTCGCGATCTTCGCCACCGCGCTGGTGCTGGGGCTGCTGGCGTTGACGCCGTGGGTCTGGGCGCAGACCGAAGCGCAGGCCCTGGACGTCGGCGCCTCCGGCGGAACAATGGCCTGCATCGCTGCGGCCGTCGGCCTGGCGAAGCCGCCGTGGCGCGTGCGTGGATGGCTCATCCTGCTCGCCTTCGTCTTCATCGCGATGTTCTACTGGGGCGAGCTGGCTGACCTCGAGCACCTGATCGCCGTCCTGCTGATCCTGTTCGTCGACCGCTCGTTGCGCGTGCAGCGGACGACCGTGCGCGAACAGCGTCTTCTGGCATGGATCGGTCTCATTGTGATGGGCACGATCCAGATCATCACGATCGTGATCCCCACGGATGGGCCGTTCGGTCAGACCCAACCCGCGACCGGCGGTTTCATCGACGCCGCGGTCGACGCGCTCATCATCCTGCTCATTGCGAACGGATTGCGGCGTGGCCGACGTTGGGCGTGGATCGTCGCGCTGGTGCTGGGCATCATCAACCTGCTGGTCGCCGCCGTCGTGGTCGCTGTGATCGTCGCGATCGGCCCGGGGTGGATCGATGAGTTGGATGTCAGCGGCGTCGAACTGCTCCTTGCGAGCGGGTTCCTCTGGATCCTGATGGTCACGTATCTGATTTGGGTTCGTGCGGCCTTCCGGTCGAAACGGTCGTCGCGTTTGGGGATCCAGCCCGCGCCGGATCAGGACGAAGTGAAGGAGATACTGAAGGCCCACGGGGGCGGAACACTGTCGTGGATGACCACCTGGGACGGCAACTCCTACGCACGCGTGCCGTCCGGAGGCGTCGTGGCCTACCAGCGTCGCGCAGGCGTCGCCCTGGCGCTCTCGGATCCCCTCGGGCCTGAGGCATCCCGCGCTGCCGCAGTGCAGGAGTTCATCCGCACGACCGAGGCCGCGGGCCTCATCCCGTGCTTCTTCAGCTCGGACGAAGCAACCCGGGCTGCAGTCCCCCCAACGTGGCGTAGCATCGTCGTCGCCGATGACACCATTGTCGATCTCCCCGGCCTGCAGTTCACCGGCAAGCAGTGGAACTCGGTGCGCTCGTCGCTCAACCGTGCCGGTCGCGAAGAGATGACCTTCCGCCTGACACACCTGCGTGACGAGCCGTGGGGCGTTCAGCAGCAGGTACGCGCGATCTCTGAGATGTGGGTCGGCGACAAGGGCTTGCCTGAGATGCGCTTCACCCTGGGCACCCTCGAAGAGGCAGAAGTGCCCGAGGTGCGGCTCGCTCTCGCCATCTCGCCGTCGGGCGATGTCGACGGGTTCTTGTCGTGGCTTCCGGTGTACTCCGCCGACGGCGCGATCCGGGGGTGGACGCTCGACCTGATGCGCCGGCGTGACGGCGGGTTCCCGCCGGTGATGGAGTACCTCATCGGCTCGTCAGCGCGGGCGTTCTCCGAAGAGGGAGCGCAGATCATGTCGCTCTCCGGGGCTCCGCTCGCGCACGAGTACCCGCCGGATGCGGGGGCCATCGCCACGCTCTCCGATTGGCTGGCCGACAAGCTCGAGCCGGTCTACGGCTTCGCTTCACTGCACCGCTTCAAAGAGAAGTTCCACCCCCGGTACGAGACGATGTACCTGCTGTTCCGGGACGAAGCCGACCTCACGCGAATCGGCGCGGCGCTGACCCGTGCGTTCTTGCCCGACGCGACAGTGCGTCAGTTCGCCGAGGCCGGGTTGGAGTTGGTACGCGGCGAGCGCGACTGAGCCGCGGCATCCGTCGCCTGACGCTTCGTTCTCCGAAGTGTGGGTTCAGGATGCCGCGGCACAGGTGCGCCGAAGCGTTCGTGAGCCTGAGGCTCAGAGAGGACGGATGTCCTCCGCCTGCAGGCCCTTGGGGCCCTGGGCGATTTCGAACTCGACGCGCTGGTTCTCTTCAAGCGAGCGGTAGCCGCCCGCCTGGATTGCGGTGTAGTGCGCGAAAACGTCTGCGCCACCCTCGTCCGGAGCGATGAAGCCGAAGCCCTTCTCCGAGTTGAACCACTTGACGGTGCCCTGCGTGCTCATGAAATGCCGTTCCTTGCGTGTCCGCGCCACGTGCGCGAATCGATTCCACGCTAACGAAGCAGGTCAGCAGATTCGCAGGGTGTCGAAAGATGGTGACACAAATGTTGCACAGCCGATATGCGCGGCCATCGAACGCCCGGGCCGAGCGGTGCTCTAAGCCCGGACGTCGACGGATCCCCCCGGATAGGTCACGCCAGGCGTGACACGCATACTCTACCGATATATCGGCTCTGCGGGACATGTAAATGCCGTGAGTTTCGCGGTTGTGGATGAGCTCCATCCGTGAGAATCGATCGACGTACACTGGAACCCGCCATGGCCACACCGCTGACCCCCTTGAACCCGCACGGGACCGTGCTGGGTGACGAGGTCTACACCACGCTGGGTGAGGCGATCCTCGACGGAACGCTCGCTCCGGGTGAACGTCTGCGTGACCACGACCTGGCAGAGCGACTGGGCATCTCGCGCACTCCCGTGCGTGAAGCGCTACAGCGCCTCGAGCGCATCGGGCTCGTCGAGGTGTCACCGAACCGGTACACCCGGGTGTCGTTGCCGAATGACAAACTCATCAGCGACACCGACGAGTTCGTGGCCTATCTGATGGGCGACTGCCTGCACATGGCACTGCGTCGCTGCGACGATGAGACGCTCGCGATCTTGGTGGAGCGCGCCGACGCCATCGTCCTGGCCTCGCGGTCCGACGAGCGTGTTGTGCTGATGGAAGCGACGATCAACTTCTTCGCGGTCGTGTCGCAAGCCACACGGAATGTCGCGATTCTGACGATCCTGCGCGAGGCCGAGATGGCGATCCGGCGAAACCTGTCGCAGTGGCATCCGTTCATCGCGTGTCCGATCGATCGCTCAGACCGTTACGAGCGCCTGCGCGATGCGGTCGCCGCTCGTGACGGTGATTCCGCCCAGGCACTCGTGCGCGAGCTGCACGGGTTCGCCTGAGTTCCCGCGTCGAGTGCGGCAGATTGCTGCGAGCGCTGCGTCGATCGCCGTAGCACTCGCAGGAATGTGCAGCGCTCGGTACGGTGGGGCCGTGAGCCACATCGAGCTGCGTGACCTCGACGATGACGACCTCGACGCCATCTTCGAGATGATGCGCGACCCCGAGGGCGTCGCGCGTGCCGCTTTCACAGCCGCAGACCCCGACGACCGCGAAGCCTTCGATGCATGGATCACCCGTCAGCGCGACCACCCCGATGTGCTCTATGCCGTCGTCACCGAGAACGGCGGTTTCGCCGGCAGCATTGCAGCCTTCACGATCGACGGCGACCGTGAAGTGAGTTTTTGGATCGCGCGGCACGCGTGGGGACGCGGCGTTGCGACGGCGGCACTGCGAATGCTGATCTCTCGCGAGGCGGAGCGCCCGCTGTTCGCCCGCGCGGCCGCGCACAACGCCCCCTCGATCGCGGTACTCGAGAAGGTCGGTTTCACCGAGCTCTCGCGCGACGTCGCGTTCGCCCCCGGGGTCGGTCGCGAGATCGAAGAGATCGTCTTCACCCTGCTTCCGTCGCTCGACGGCAGCTGATGCCCCGCTCGCGACGGAGCTGGATCGAGCCGCTCGATGTGGTGGACGTGTTCGTCTACGTGCTCGTGTTGAACCTGGCGACGCAGTTCGTCCCGCAGATGATCACCGAGACCTTCGTGGTTTCGGTACTGACGGCGATCCTGCTCAAGCTCGTGCTCGAAGTCGTGGTGGCGCTGAAGAAGCGAGTGACCGGCAGCATCCGCACCGCGCCGAACGTATGGCGCCGCGTGATCTCCATCGTTTCGCTCGTCGCGCTGTTGCCAGGGAGCAAGTTCGTCGTCCTGCTGCTCGTCGACGCCGTCTTCGGAGAGTCCGTGAGCCTCGGCGGCTTCTGGTTGGTGACGCTGCTGATCCTCGCGCTGATGGGTGCTCGGGCGCTGGTGCGCATCGCCTTCGAGGGCGTGAAGGGCTGGGACGGCGCGGGGTAAGTGGCGTCCGGACGAGAACGACACAGCCCCCGACCAGTTGATGCCTGATCAGGGGCTATGTGATTGAGTCGTGCGCGAGGGGGGACTTGAACCCCCACGCCCTTGCGGGCACTGGCACCTGAAGCCAGCGCGTCTACCTATTCCGCCACTCGCGCGAGCTGCAGAATCCGAAGATCCCGCAGAACTCAACCTTGCGAGGATATCATGCGAGGTTCTGAGTGCCGAACGACGCAGTTCTGCGTGCTTTCAGTCCAGCCAACTAACATGTACCAACCGGCACCCCCCGACCGAGGAGCCCCGTGGGACTACTTGACAGCTTCGAGAAAGGTCTCGAGCGCGCCGTCAACAGCGCGTTCGCCAAGACCTTCCGCAGCGGCATCCAGCCCGTCGAAATCGCCTCGGCATTGCGCAGCGAACTCGACAAGAAGGCGGCAGTCGTCACGCGCGATCGCATCCTCGCGCCCAACACGTTCACTGTGAGCCTCGCCCCGGCAGACGATGAGCGGATGGCGACGCTCGGTGCCGCCCTCGGCGACGAGCTGCACACCCTCGTGCAGAAGCACGCGCGTTCGCAGGGCTACTCCTTCGCGGGTCCGGTCTCGATCTCGATCGTCCGTGACCATGGGCTGTCGACCGGGACTCTTCGCGTGGAGTCCTCCACCGCGCAGGGGCGAGTGGCTTGGCGTGGGGTGGTGGACGTCGAAGGCAAGAGGCATCCGCTCACCGCATCACGCACCGTCATCGGACGCGGGTCTGACGCTGACATCACCATCTCGGACGCGGGCACCAGCCGCAAGCATGTCGAGATCCTCTGGGACGGCGAACGCGCGATGGTGCGCGACATGAACTCCACCAACGGGACGTCACTGAACGGCCGTCCGGTGAAGGAGGCAGCTCTGCCGCCGGATTCGACCGTGCGCATCGGTCACACCGACATCGTGTTCCGGGTCGTCGCGCAAGCGGCTCCGCCGAAACCGACGATGCCTGCCGAAGATGCCACGCGTGCCTTCGACCTCCGAGAACAAGGACCCCTCGCGTGAGTGAACTCACACTGCTCCTCCTGCGCATCGGGTTTCTGATCCTGCTGTGGGGCTTCGTGTTCGCGGTCATCTATTCGCTGCGAGCCGACCTCTTCGGCGTGAAAGTGCGCCGGATGCCGGAGCCCGTCCCCGCGGCGGCACCCTCACCAGCTCCGGACCGTGCGGCAGCCGCAACGGCCCCCGTTTCTTCTCCGCGCCCGTCACCCAGGGCCGCCGGCGGAGCAGCGACGACGTCCACCGTCTCGCGCATCGTGATCACCAGCGGTCCGAAGACCGGACTCGAGCTTCCGCTCGGCAACGAGCCGCTCACGATCGGGCGCTCCAGCGAGTCGGGCCTCGTCATCCGCGACGACTACACCTCCAGTCACCACGCACGGTTGGTGCTCTGGGGTGAGCAGTGGATGCTGCAGGACCTCGACTCGACCAATGGCACGTGGCATAACGGCGAGCGCGTCGCGTCCCCCGTTCCCGTGAACGTCGGTGCTCCGATCAAGGTCGGCGCCACGACCTTCGAGCTGCGGAAGTAGCCCGCTCCCGCATGGTCTTTCAGGGTTCGAGCGTTGCGATTTCGCACACCGGCAAGGTGCGCGCCAATAACCAGGACTCCGGCTATGCCGGTGCGAACCTCTTCGTTGTCGCCGATGGAATGGGCGGGCACGCCGGTGGCGATGTCGCCTCGCACCTGGCGATCTCGCGGTTGGAGAGCCTCGACCACCCCTTTGGCTCACCGCCCGAAGCAGAGCGCGCGCTTGCTGATGCGATAGCCGACGCGGCGGTCGAGCTGATCGATACCGTGCACGTCAAGCCTGAGCTCGCCGGCATGGGCACGACCGTCAGTGCTCTCGTGATGGTCGACGACTACGCGGTCATCGCGCACATCGGCGATTCGCGCATCTACCTCTACCGCGACGACGCACTGACCCAGATCACGACCGACCACACGTTCGTCCAGCGACTTGTCGATTCGGGACGAATCACTCCCGAAGAGGCGCGCTATCACCCCCGCCGCTCGGTGCTCATGCGCGTGCTCGGTGACATGGACGCTGATCCCGAGCTCGACACGTTCATCATGCCGACTCAGCCCGGCGATCGCTGGCTACTCTGCTCTGACGGCTTGTGCGGTGTGGTGGACGACGCCCACACCGCCAAGGCGATGGGCCTCGGAATGGCGCCGGGGCGCACCGCCGACAATCTTCTCAAGCAGGCGTTGGATGCCGGCGCCCCTGACAACGTCACGATCGTCATCGTCGACGTCGGTGGGCAGCATCCGCTCTTCTCGGGAACGCCGACGATCGTCGGCTCGGCGTCGAACCCGATCGGTATCGACGTGCCGGCCGCCCGGCCCGGCCGACCCAGCTGGTTGCACCCGAACCGACAGGCAGCGAACGAACCGTCGCACTTCGAGCCAGCGGCAGAGTTCCTCGAAGAGCTCATCGAAGAGGATCGTCGTCGCGCACGGGGGCGGCGCATCGGCTGGGCCGTCGGCGTCGTACTCGTGCTGGTACTTCTCGCCGCAGCGATCTTCGGCGGATATCAGTGGACTCAGACCCGCTTCTACGTCGGAGCCGACGAAGACTCCGTCGTGATCTTCCGCGGAATCCAACAGAACATCGGCCCGATCGCACTCTCTCAGCCACACGAAGACACCGGCATCGAACTGGACTCGCTGTCCGAGTTCGCGCGCACCACGGTGGAGTCAACGATTTCGGCCGAGAGCCTCGATGACGCCCGCCGCATCGTCGACAGCATCGCCGCGACCGGGGAGGTCATACCGTGACCGCTTCCCCGACGACCGATGCCGTCGCAGCCGACACGGCCGTGATCCGCGCGCTACGCCGCATCCGTGTTCCGCAAACCCAACGCAACCGCGAACTCGGACTGCTGATCTTCACGATCATCATCTACACCTCTGCTGTCGTGCTCGTCCAGCTGGGCGCCGTCGGCGAGCTCGACGTCGGATTCCTCATCTACTGCTGCGGCGGACTCACCGTGCTGGTGGTCGCGATGCACATCGTGCTGCGTTTGCGGGCACGGGATGCTGATCCGTTCGTTCTGCCGATTGCCACCCTGCTCACCGGCATCGGGCTGGCAATGATCTATCGGCTCGATCTGCACTGGAACCGCAACGGGTGGGAGGGCTACTCCACTCGCCAACTCGCCTGGGCGGCGATCGCGATCGTGCTCGCCATCGCGGTCACGATGCTCCTGCGCAACTACCGCGTGCTGTTCCGGTACACGTACATCTTCGGGTTCGCCGGCATGGGCCTGCTGATCCTGCCGATCATTCCGGGCCTGGGCACCGATGCGAACGCCGACGTGTGGGTCTCACTCGGCTTCTTCACCTTCCAGCCCGGCGAGCTCGCGAAGATCTCGCTTGCCATCTTCTTCGCCGGCTATCTCGTGCGCACGCGCGAGAGCCTCACGTCGGTCGGCACGCGTTTTCTCGGCATGACCTGGCCGCGAGCGCGGGAACTCGGACCGCTCCTGGTGATCTGGGGCATCTCGCTGGGCATCATCGTGCTCCAGCGCGACCTCGGAACCGGAATGCTGATCTTCGGCATGTTCATCGCGATGCTCTACGTCGCGACCGGCAAGACGAGCTGGGTGCTGATCGGTGTCGTTCTGGTGGTCGTCGGTGGCTTCCTCGCGTCGCGTGTCCTGCCGTACGTCCAAAGCCGTTTCACCAACTGGCTCGACCCGTTCAACCCCGACACGATCAACGGCAGCAGCTTCCAGCTCGTGAACGGACTCTTCGGACTCGCCCAGGGTGGACTGGTGGGAACGGGACTCGGCCAGGGACGCCCGTGGCTCACTCCCGTCGCCGAGAGCGACTACATCTTCCCGAGTCTCGGCGAAGAGCTCGGGCTGATCGGTGTCTTTGCGATCCTGTGTCTGTACATGGTGTTCACCAGCCGTGGCATCCGCATCGGCCTCGCCGGTCAAGACGACTTCGGCAAGCTCCTCGCGACCGGGCTATCGTTCACGATCGCGATGCAGGTGTTCATCATGGTCGGGGGCGTCACTCGCTTGATTCCGCTGACCGGGCTCACGACCCCCTTCCTCGCGGCGGGTGGGTCCTCGCTGGTCGCGAACTGGATCATTGTTGCCCTCCTCCTGCGCATTTCTGATGCCGTCCGCTCACGCCCCCGGGTGGTGATCGGCTGATGACGAATGAGCACACCCTGAAGAGCACGAGCCGGCGAGTGCGTGTCGGCCGAAGGGGTCGACCGTGACTAAAGAGCACACCCTGAAGAGCACGAGCCGGCGAGTGCGTGTCGGCCGAAGGGGTCGACCGTGACAAAAGAACTCAGACGGCTCAGCATCCTGATGCTGGTGATGTTCCTCGCCCTCTTCGGTGCCACCAGTTGGATCCAGGTCGTGCAGGCCGAGGCTCTCTCAGCGAACGAGAACAACCGGCGTGCGCTCTATGACTCGTACGCCGTGCAGCGCGGCTCGATCATCGCCAGCGGCGCAGCGATCGCGACATCCGTCCCATCCAATGATGTGTACAGCTGGCAGCGCGTCTACACCGACCCCGCCATGTGGGCGCCGGTCACGGGTTACATCAACCCCGTGCTCGGTTCATCCAGCGGGCTCGAGCAGGCGATGAACAAAGACCTGAGCGGAACGGCGAGTTCGCAGTTCCTCTCACGCATCAACCGCATCATCACGGGTCAGGCTCCGCAGGGTTCCAATGTCGTGCTGTCTTTGGATGCTTCGGTCCAGCGTGCGGCGTTCGAAGCGCTCGGCAACCTGCAGGGCGGAATCATCGCGATCGAACCCTCAACGGGTCGCATCCTCGCGATGGTGACGAGCCCGAGTTATGACACCAATCTGCTCGCCTCGCACAACGCCGACGAGGTCAACGCGCTCTTCGCGGAACTCGAAGCCGACCCGACGAAGCCTCTGTCGAATCGTGCGATCCGCGGCGACTTGAACCCGCCGGGATCCACCTTCAAGCTCGTCGTCGCGTCGGCCGCTCTCGCGTCGGGCGACTACACACCGGAGTCGACGTTGCCCAATCCCGCCTCCTTCCCGCTTCCGCAGTCGAGCAGCGTTGTCTACAACGCCTCAGGTGGAGCCTGCGGCCCGGGCGAGACGGTGACGCTCGCGGAGGCTCTGCGCTTGAGCTGCAACATCCCGTTCGCCGAACTCGCGATCGAACTCGGCGACACCGCCATCCGTGAGGAGGCCGAGAAGTACGGCTTCAACCTGTCATTCGAGATGCCACTCACCTCGACCGCCTCGGGCTACCCGCGCACGATCATGGACGACGCCCAGACCGCTCTTTCGGGCTTCGGCCAGGGCCAGGTCACGGCGACGCCCCTGCAGATCGCTATGGTCTCGGCCGGTATCGCCAACGACGGGGTCGTGATGAGCCCGCGCATGGTCGATCGTGTCATCGGTGCGGACCTGTCAGTGCAGCAGACCTTTGACGACACCGAGTTCGGACGGGCCCTGGATGCCGACATCGCTGCGGAGTTGGTCACGATGATGGTCGCCAATGTCAGTGATGGCGCGGCGTCGGGTGCAAGAATAGACGGGGTCGACGTGGCAGGTAAGACCGGCACCTCAGAGAATGGTCCAACGCGGCCGTACACGCTCTGGTTCACCGGTTTCGCCCCCGCAGACAATCCGCAGGTAGCGGTTGCCGTTGTCGTCGAAGACGGTGGCGGTCAAGGTCAGTCGGGTAGCGGCAACACGATCGCCGCGCCGATCGCGAAGAAGGTCATGGAGGCGGTGCTGGGACGATGAGACCGACACAAGGTGTGACTTTCGGCGGCCGGTACGAGCTGGACTCTCGCATCGCCATCGGCGGTATGGGTGAAGTGTGGGAGGCCACCGACCACGTCATCGGGCGCACGGTCGCCATCAAGATCCTCAAAGACGAGTACATGGGCGACCCGGGCTTCTTGGAGCGCTTCCGCGCCGAAGCCCGCCATGCCGCTCTGGTGAACCACGAAGGAATCGCGAGCGTCTTCGACTACGGCGAGGAGGCCGGCTCCGCGTTCCTCGTCATGGAACTCGTACCGGGCGAAGCACTCTCGACGATTCTTGAGCGCGATGGGTCGCTGTCGACCGACAAGACTCTCGACATCGTGGCCCAGACGTCCGCTGCCCTGCAGGCGGCACACTCTGCGGGTCTCGTCCACCGTGACATCAAGCCGGGCAACCTTCTCATCACGCCGGACGGGCGTGTGAAGATCACCGACTTCGGCATCGCCCGCATCGCCGACCAGGTGCCGCTCACCGCCACCGGTCAGGTCATGGGAACAGTGCAGTACCTCTCGCCCGAGCAGGCTTCGGGTCACTCGGCGAGCCCTGCGACCGACACCTACTCGCTCGGCATCGTCGCGTACGAGTCGCTCGCGGGAAAGCGCCCCTTCACGGGCGAATCGCAAGTGGCCATCGCGATGGCGCAGATCAACGAACCACCGCCGGCCCTACCGCCCACCGTTGCGGTGCCCGTGCAGAACCTCGTCATGGCGATGATCGCCAAAAAGCCTGAAGATCGGCCGGCCTCGTCCGCCGCGGTCGCCCGTGCAGCAACCGCACTGCGTCGCGGCGACGTCGCCGCAGCCGCGGCCGCGGTTCCCGCGATCGCGACAGGGGCTGCTGTCGGCGACGACGCGACGCAGTTGCTCGTTCCCGCGGGTGATACCGCCGGCGCAACGATGATCCTTCCGGCTACTACTCCCGTCGAGTTGCAAGAGGGCGAGCAACGCAAGCGCAGCCCATGGACCTGGCCCCTGATCGCCTTGATCACCCTCCTTCTACTCGTGCTGGGTGGAACCATTTGGGCGGTCCTTGCAAATCAGGAACCCGCTCCCGACCCGACAACCTCGTCAAGCGGTCCGTCAGAGACGCCCTCCGAGACTCCGAGCGAATCTCCAACGCCGACCACGGTCGATATCGACGCACTGAGCCTCATGGACCAGGACTGCGAACAAGCTAGGGCGACGGCGCTGGCTGCCGGGATGGCGACGGTGACCTGCGCGCCCGGCCGTGCGGCGACTGATTCGGCCCAGGTCAACCTCGTCTACTCGATCGAGCCGCGAGGCAATGTCCCGAAGGATCGTGAGCTCGTGCTGACGTTCTACAGTGACCTCACGCCGATCAACCCGCCGAGCGCCGCTCCGACCATCGAGGGTGGCACCTCGGCGACGACGGTCGAAGAAGGATCGACGGTCCAGATCAACTGGGCGGCCTTCACCTGCCCGTCTGGCACCGGATCGGTGAGTGCATACAACCTGACCGCGGTGAACGGAACGTTCCCAGCCACCGGTCAGTCCACGGCATCCTTCGGTCCGACTCAGCGGCCGATCGATCTGGTCGTGGCCAACGCACCCGGCCAGTCGCTTTTCGTCACCTATACCGTGACCTGCACGGGTAACGGTGTGAGCCGAGACTCCGGTGAATCCCCGCAGGCGCAGGCCGTGATTGAAGCGGCCACGGCACCCGCTCCCGACCCGGCGCCGAGTGCTACACCGTAGGACAGACGGCTAATAACGCACGCGGTGGCCGGGGACGTCAGCGGCAGAGGTGCGGGCCAGGCTAGTCTGGCTGTAGTTCCACCAGGGAGTGAAGTGACAGTAGAGCCGCGCGTCCTGTCCGGACGCTACCGCATTGACGAGCCGATCGGCCGGGGCGGTATGGCGAGCGTCTATCGCGGTTTCGATCTCACCTTGGGTCGGCAGGTGGCGATCAAGATCCTCGACCGTGACCTCGCGAGCGACAACACGTTCCGTACGCGTTTTCGCCTCGAGGCGCAGGCAGCATCGCGCATGGCGCACCCCACGATCGTCCGCGTGTACGACGCCGGTGAAGATTCCGAGACGCAACCCGACGGCACCGTGCGACCGGTTCCGTTCATCGTGATGGAGCTCGTTCATGGGCGCCTTCTGAAAGAGATCATCGCCGAGGGGCCGGTTCCGGTCCCCGAAGCGATTCGCTATGTCGACGGCATCCTCGAAGCGCTCGAGTACTCGCACCGCGCGGGAGTCGTCCACCGCGACATCAAACCCGGCAACGTGATGGTCACCGACGTCGGCCAGATCAAGGTCATGGACTTCGGCATCGCTCGTGCAGTGTCGGACTCGTCTTCGACGGTCGCCGAGACCACCGCGATCATCGGCACAGCGGCGTACTTCTCTCCTGAGCAGGCTAAGGGTGACCCCGTCGACTCGCGCGCCGACCTGTACTCGGCCGGTGTCGTCCTGTACGAACTTCTCGCGGGCCGCGCGCCGTTCCGTGGCGAGTCGCCGGTCGCCGTCGCGTATCAGCACGTGAGTGAGGCGCCGCTGCCGCCGTCCGAGATCCGCGAGAGTGTGCCGCGCGCCCTCGACGCGGTGACGCTACGCGCGCTGGCGAAGGATCCCTTCCAGCGCTATCAGGACGCCGCATCGTTCCGCGATGCGCTCGATGCCACGGTCCACGGTAAAGGCCCTTCGAAGCGTCAGGTCGGCGCGCTCACCAACGACCTCTACGGACCGAACCCTCGGCAGGCTGCCGAGACCGCTCGGTCACTCCGCCAGCTGAGTACCGACACGACGATGCGTCGGACACAGGCGGGGCCTCCCGTGGCGTGGATCTGGGCGGCGGTTGCTGTCCTCGCCGTCCTGCTGATCGCGGTGCTGTTCTGGGTGCTTTCGATTCGTCCGGAGTCGACGCCTCCCTCGACGGCACGCATCGTTCCCGACGTTTCGGGCATGACATACGAACGCGCGAACACCGAACTCTCTGCCGTCGACCTCCTCGCCTTCCGCGTGGATGAATCGAACGCAGACGTGGCGATCGGCAACGTCATCAGGACCGATCCCGAAGCCGATGCATCGGTCAGCCCCGGGCAAACGGTTCGGGTGTACGTGTCGACGGGGCAAGAGGTGGCTGCCGTTCCCACATTGGAGGGGTTGAGTCAGGATGCCGCGGCTCAGGCGCTCACCGGCGTCGGGCTCGTTCTCGGCACAGTAACGCAACGCAACGACCCCGGACTCGCGGGCGGAACAGTGATCTCTGCCGATCAGACCGCAGGTACCGAACTCGCGCTCGGTACGGCCGTGAACCTGGTCGTAGCGTCCGGTCTCGTCACGATCACCGATGTCACGGGCTACACGATCGACGCGGCGACACGCGAACTGCAAGGCCTCGGTCTCGAGGTCATACCTCAGGAAGACCCGAGCTGTCCCGCGGACGCTCCGCCCACAGTCGCGTCGCAGTCGCTTGCACCCGGTGACCAACCGATCCGCTCGCAGATCACTCTGAACTTCTGCTCGGGTACCTAGGTGAGCTGACTCAGCGGCGCGGATGCAGCGTCGCGCCGCGGACCGCAGCATCCGCGTACCCGACCTGACTCAGCCAGTTGCCCAGCAGTCGATACCCACCCTCGGTGAGCACGCTTTCGGGGTGAAACTGCACACCCTGGATCGGCGCGGTGCGGTGGGCGACGCCCATGATGACGCCGGATTCGGTGCGGCTCGTCACCATGAGTTCGGCTGGCATGGTCGCCGGCTCGATCGCGAGCGAGTGGTACCGGGTGGCGACGAAAGGATCGGGGAGTCCGTCGTACAGCGGGTCGCCCGCGTGGTGCACGAGCGAGGTCATCCCGTGCATCAACTCCGGGGCACGCGCCACCGTGGCCCCGTAGGCCTCGGCGATCGCCTGATGGCCCAGGCACACGCCGAGTAGCGGAACTGCGCGAGCCGACGCGGCGTGCACGACGGCGATCGATGCCCCGGCCGCCGTGGGAGCGCCCGGTCCCGGAGAGATCAAGATTCCCGCGTGGCCCTGGATCGCGGCATGCGCGTCGTCGATCGCGTCCGCCTCGACGAGGTGAGTGCCCGCACCGAGCTCGTGCAGGTAGCCGACGAGGGTGTGAACGAAGCTGTCGTGATTGTCGACAACCAGAATGCTCACTGGACGGTGACTTCTTGCGGGTTGACGAATTGGCTGATCCACGGAAAGACGTAGAACAGCAACCCGTAGAGGACCGCCGCAAGAAGGATGAGAAGGATCAGCAGACGAACCCACCACGGGCCGGGAAGCACGCTCCATAGTGCGGCGTACATCAGAGTTCCTCACTGAGAGCGGCGGGCGGGCCCGCGTCACGGGGTGTGTACGACTCGAACACGCCATAGGCGATGATCCGCTCGGTCATCGCGAACATAGGGCTGCAACTGGTGAGGGTGATGTACTTCGTACCGGCGGGGATGCCCGCCGCTTGCGGCACAGGAAGCAGCACCTCCACCTCGTCCGGCGTGACGTACTCCAGCGTGCGGAATCGGTAGGTGTACCACCCACCCTGGGTCTCAACGACGATCGCGTCGCCGATGTGAAGATCAGCGATGCGGTTGAAGGGCTTGCCCCAGGTCGTGCGATGGGCGGCGAGTGCGAAGTTGCCCACCTCGCCGGGCATGGCGGTGCCCGGGTAGTGACCGATCCCGATCGGATCCAGTGTCCGTGCGCGCGACACTCCACCCGCAATCGGGAACGCGTAGTCCGCACCGAACCGCGGAACGCGCATCACTCCGAACTGCTCAGCGTCGGCGGGCTCGGCGATGATCACGGGCTCGACCTGAACCGGAGTCTCGGGCTGGTCGGGGGCGATCGACGGCGGCGTCTCGGGTGTGAATTCCTGTGCCCAGGTTTGAGACAGTTCGTTGCCCGATGCATTGCGCTCAGCGCCGTAGATCACATCGCCGATCCACAGTTGCCAGACAACGTAGAGGAGTGTGATGGCACCGGCCGTGATGAGGATCTCGCCGATCACGCCGACGAAAGACGTCCGTCGACGTGGCCGGGCAGGACGAGACTCGTCGCGCAAAGAAGCGCCACCCCCGGCATCCGTCACGATCTCATCCACAGGTGGATTCTAGCCAGCACATGCTGTGGCCGCGCTGGCAGATAGACTTCATGCCATGGCACGACGCGGCAATGACGACGAGACGCTCATCGAGCGCGCAGAAGGCGAAGCCGCACCCAACCCGGTGTGGTTCAAGCCCATCATGATCGGCCTCATGCTGATCGGCTTGGTCTGGGTGCTGGTCTTCTACTTGAGCGGAACGCTCTACCCGATCCCCGGTATCGGCGGCTGGAACCTGGTTGTCGGCTTCGGCATCGCGTTCGTCGGCTTCCTGATGACGACGCGCTGGCGCTAGCCATGCTCTCTCGGCGATTTCGCTCGCGCTAATCACACTGGTGTAATTCATCCCCAGCTGTGGATAAAGCTGGGGATAACTTCAGGCGAGGACGAGTAGCCGCGCGACGAAGAACAGCGCGATGAGACCGACCGCGACGGTCGACAGCAGCACGATCTGCAGCGTTCGCTGTTGTGGTGCGCGTGTGCGAGTGAAGATGAGGCCGACCAGAAGTCCGGTGACGAGCCCGCCCACGTGCGCCTGCCACGAGACGTTGAAACCGGGGATGAAGCCGATGACCAAGTTGACGCCCAGCACCACGGCGATGCCGGCGATGTTCGCGCCGAGGTGACGACCGATCACGATCAGCGCTCCGAAGAGTCCGAAGATCGCGCCGGATGCCCCCACCACCGGGATGGCCGGTGCGATCAACGCCACGGCCGCCGAGCCACCGATCGTGCTCAGGACGTAGAGCGTGATGAACCTCCAACGCCCCAGGAGTGGCTCGAGGCTTCGCCCGATCAACAGCAGCGCCAGCATGTTCAGGGCGACGTGGATGAAACTGCCGTGCACGAGTGCGACCGTGACGATCCGCCAGGGCTGGAAGGTTCCGACGATGTCGGGGAACAGCACATCACGAGCCCGGAACAGCAGCGCTTCGCGGACCGTGTCACCGAACCCGGGAATCAGCGTCACGAGATACACGAGCGCCGTGACGGCGATGATGCCGTAGGTAGCCAGCGGTCGTGAATCGCTGACCGCTACCGGCCGCGAGCTCGCCCAGCGGCGCTCCGCCTTGCGCTGAGCACCGGTGGCCTGCGACCGCTGTTCTTTCATACACTCGGGGCAGATAACCCCCACGGCTGCCTGAGTCTGACACTCGGGGCAGATCGTCCGCAGGCACCGCTGGCACAGCACGAAGCTTTGTCGGTCGGGATGCCGGTAGCAGTAGTTGTCGCTGTTGCGAGTGAAATCGGCCGAAGTCACGGGAATGGCTGCGGACTAGACCGCGACGATGTCGACAGACTGCAGGACGACGGGCTCGATCGGCCGGTCACCTGCAGCGGTCGGCACAGCCACGATGGCGTCGACCACAGCCTTGGAGTCTTCGTCGGCGACCTCACCGAAGATGGTGTGCTTGCCCTGCAGCCACTCCGGTCCGCGGCCACCCTGACCCGGCACGGTGATGAAGAACTGCGAGCCGTTCGTACCCTCAGCCTTGCCGGTGATGGCGTTGCGGCGCAGGCCGGCGTTGGCCATCGCCAGCTTGTACGGAGCCGTGAACGTCAGCTCGGGAGAGATCTCATCGTTGAACGTGTAGCCCGGGCCACCCGTTCCCTGACCGAGCGGGTCGCCGCCCTGAATCATGAAGCCGTCGATGATGCGGTGGAAGACGACGTCCTTGTAGAGGGGTCCTTCACCGGGCTTTCCGGTCGCAGGATTCGTCCATGCTCCGGTCCCGTCGGCGAGGCCGATGAAGTTCTGGACGGTGCGGGGAGCGTGGTCACCGAAGAGGTTGACGACGATGTCGCCGTGATTGGTGTGGAAAGTGGCGACTGAAGTGTGCTGAGGCATGTCGACTATTCTCTCAGAGTTCGGTGGGAAGGCTTCCGCCTTGGCGTAGGTCTGGCAAGATGGACAGAACCACATCCCCCGTAGAATGGGAGGGCCTCGTGAGCCTCAGCCGCAAGCGCAAGAAGGAACTCAGCAAGTTGCAGACCCAGGCCAACAGCCTGTGGGAGTCGCAACAGATTCTCGTTGGGGAGGCGGCCAACGTTGCCCGCGAAGCAAGTCGGCAACTCGGCCACTTGCACCGCGAGCAGGTCGTCCCACAGGTACAGGCGACCTACGGCAAGTACGGCGCACCAGTCGTTGACCGCGGGGCGCAGTTCGTCGACCAGGGCGTCAAGGTCTCGAAGGACGTGATCGAAAAGAAGATCGTTCCGACGGTCGGTGGCGTCGTCGGTCAAGCGCTTTCAGCGTGGGATGCCGCGGGTGAAACCCGCGCGCGGCTCGCCTCGAGCCGCGCGTTCTCGGCGTTCGCCAAGCCAGTCGCTGCAGTCGTTCCGCAGAAGAAGGGCATCGGTGCCGGTGGCATCTTCGCCATCATCCTCGGCGTTGCCGCTGCTGCGGCGGTGCTGTACGCCGCTTGGCAGACGCTGCGCGCGGACGATGAGCTCTGGGTCGCTGACGACCCGCTGCGCGCACCCGACGCGTGATCGCTGACGAAGCCGCGGGCCTCACGAGAGTGCGGGCCGCGGCTTCGTTGCGCGGTCTTGAGATCGAGATCCGAGAGCGACCCGCTGCGAAGAGTCTCGCGGAAGCTGCAGAACTGCTCGGGCTCAGCCCGGCCGGCATCATCAAGACGCTCGTGGTCAAACGTGCCGACGATACCTTCCTCTTCGCGTTGATTCCGGGTGATCGAGCGATCTCATGGCCGAAACTGCGCGCTCTGGTGGGTGTGAACAAACTGCAGATGCCGGATGCTGCGGTCGCCCTCACGGCCACCGGGTACGAGCGCGGCACGATTGTTCCCCTCGGTGCCGACGGCGACTGGCCGATCTTCGCCGACGAGCGCATCGTGGGCAAGCGGATCGCTATGGGCGCCGGCGCACACGAGTACAGTCTGTTCATCGAGGCCGACGACCTGATCTCGAGCTACGGTGCGACGGTCGCCGACATTTCGCAGGAGTCTGGGCAGTAGCATCCGGTCATTCGTGGCCCTCGACGGAGAGCCCGGCCATCTGCATGCCGATGTCGACGAGCTTGACCCTGTGCAGATCCGCCACGCTCGAGAGTGGGAACCACTCCGCACGATCGGTCGAACCGTTCTTCTCGTTGCGCAGTGTCCCACCTACGACGTGCGCGCGATAGACGATGCGCAGAGTATGCAGTGGTTCGCTCACGTCGCTGAGCCGGCGTGCAGGCGGAATCACGCGGGAATGGATGCCGAGCAGGTCATCGAGCACGACCTTGTAGCCGGTCTCTTCTGTGACTTCACGGCGAGCGGCCCTCTCGGGCTCTTCACCGTCCTCGAGTCCGCCACCCGGGAGGGTCCAGGCTGCCCGCCGACCCTCGTTCCAATGCGCGAGCAGAATACGGTCGTCCCCATCGACGATGATCGCGTACGCCGCGACTCGCATATCCATGCTTCAGCCTATCGAGGCACCGGCATCACGACGAAGCGCCGCTCCTTGCGGAACGGCGCTCACATTTTGTGGAGCCTAGGAGATTCGAACTCCTGACATCCTGCTTGCAAAGCAGGCGCTCTACCAACTGAGCTAAGGCCCCGGGGCTTCGGGAGTGGGGCTACCAGGATTTGAACCTGGGACCTCTTCATTATCAGTGAAGCGCTCTAACCAACTGAGCTATAGCCCCGAATCGTGCCGGAGTTTCCGCCGTCAACCTCCAAGACTTTACCCGAACCGGGAGGTTTTCACGAATCGATCAGTTCGAGGTGAATCCGACCAATAGTCCACCGGTGACCTTGACCGCGAGGTTGTAGATTCCTGCGACCACCGCACCCATGACAGTCACGACGATCAGGTTGAGGATCGCGACGACCGCGGCGAATGCCATGACCTGCGGGAGACCCACGAACGCCTGGATCGACGACCCATCCGTGATGCTCATGAAGAACTCGTCGACCGTGTCAATGAGTCCGGTAGAACTCACAACCGTAAACACCAGCAAGAAGGTGACGACGGTAACGATTGCAATGGCGATCGCCGCGAGGAACGACAGTTTCACGGCCGACCAGAAGTCGATGTAAACCAGGCGCAGACGGACCTGCTTGGCCGTCGTCTTGTGACTGGACTTCTTTGCGAGCTTGTCGGCTACGGTGCTCATGCGTCAGTACTCTCTTCGGGGATCTCGGGAGATGAGGCCTGCTCATCAGTCGATTCGGCGTCGGCCTCTGCGGCGGCGGCCTCAAGTTGTGCGGCCAGCCCTCGCTCCCCATTTCGCGCGATCGCCAGGATGCGATCGTCCTCGTCGGGGCGGGCAAATACGACACCCATGGTGTCGCGACCCTTGGCAGGAACCTCGGCCACGGCAGAGCGTACCACCTTGCCGCTGGCAAGAACCACAAGGACCTCGTCGTCTTCGACGACGATCAACCCACCCGCGAGCACCCCGCGATCGTCGTTGAGTTTGGCCACCTTGATGCCCAAACCACCGCGACCCTGGACTCGATACTGGACGACCTCGGTGCGCTTGGCGTAGCCGCCCTCGGTCACCACGAAGACATAGCCGTCGTCAGTGGCGACGGATGCCGAAAGCAGACTGTCACCCTCGCGAAACGACATTCCCTTCACGCCCGAGGTCGAGCGACCCATCGGACGCAGCGTCTCGTCGGTCGCAGCAAAGCGCAGCGACATTCCGTGGCGGCTGATGAGCAGAATGTCATCGCCCTCGTCGACAAGCAGGGCGCTGACGACCTCGTCCGAGCCGGGGGCGTATTCGTCGCCGTGCTCTTCGGTGTCATCCGACGCGTCGTCGCGCAGACGAATGGCGATCACGCCGCCCTGGCGATTCGTGTCGTAGTCAGTGAGGCGGGTCTTCTTGACCAGTCCGCCGCGCGTTGCCAGCACGAGGTAGGTGGCCACCGTGTAGTCGCGGATGTCGAGAATCTGCGCGATCTCTTCACCGGGCTGCAGTGCCAAGAGGTTGGCGACGTGCTGACCCTTGGCGTCACGGCCGGCCTCGGGCAGTTCGTACGCCTTCGACCGGTAGACGCGACCCTTCGTGGTGAAGAAGAGCAGCCAGTGATGGGTCGTCGTGACGAAGAAGTGCTCGACGACGTCGTCGGCGCGCAACTGCGCGCCCTTGACACCTTTGCCCCCGCGGTGCTGAGACCGGTAGTTGTCGCTCCGGGTGCGCTTGATGTATCCGTCGCGCGTAACGGTGACGACCATCTCTTCTTCGGGGATGAGGTCTTCCATCGACATGTCGCCGTCGAATCCGTGCAGGATCTCGGTGCGACGTTCGTCGCCGAAACGATCAACGATCACGGTGAGTTCGTCGCGGATGATGTGACGTTGACGCAGCTCGTCCGCAAGGATCGCCTTGAAGTCGACGATCTGGGCTTCGAGCTCGTTCGCCTCGTCGATGATCTTCTGGCGCTCGAGAGCCGCGAGGCGACGCAACTGCATCGCGAGGATCGCATCGGCCTGAATGTCGTCGATCTCGAGCAGGGACTTCAGTCCAGTGCGGGCATCGTCGACGGTCGGCGAGCGTCGGATGAGCGCGATGACCTCATCGAGCGCATCGAGGGCCTTGAGGTAGCCCTGCAGAATGTGCATGCGCTCTTCGGCCTTGCGCAGGCGGTACCGCGTGCGACGGACGATGACTTCGATCTGGTGGGTGATCCAGTACGAGATGAACCCGTCGAGAGGCAGGGTGCGCGGCACCCCGTCGACGATCGCCAGCATGTTGGCGCCGAAGTTCTCTTGCAACTGGGTGTGCTTGTAGAGGTTGTTGAGCACGACCTTGGCGACAGCATCCCGCTTCAGAACAATGACGAGACGCTGACCGGTGCGACCGGAAGACTCGTCACGGATGTCGGCGATGCCGGTGATCTTGCCCTCGCGGGCGAGGTCGCTGATCTTCACCGCTACGTTGTCGGGGTTGACCTGGTACGGCAGCTCGGTGATCACCAGGCACGTGCGGCCCTGGATCTCTTCGACGTTGATGACGGCACGCATCGTGATCGAGCCGCGACCGGTGCGGTAGGCATCCTTGATGCCCTTGGTACCCAGAATCTGCGCGCGGGTGGGGAAGTCGGGGCCGGGGATGCGCTCCATGAGCGCTTCGAGCAGCTCTTCACGCGAAGCATCCGGATTCTCGAGTGCCCACAGCGCACCCGACGAGACCTCGCGCAGGTTGTGGGGGGGAATGTTCGTGGCCATACCGACCGCAATACCCACCGAACCGTTGACGAGAAGGTTCGGGAAGCGAGCGGGCAGAACCGTGGGCTCCTGCGTCTGACCGTCGTAGTTGTCTTGGAAGTCGACGGTCTCTTCTTCGATATCGCGCACCATCTCGAGCGCGAGGGGAGCCATCTTGGTCTCGGTGTATCGCGGAGCCGCCGCACCCTGGTTGCCCGGGGAACCGAAGTTTCCTTGACCGAGCGCCAGCGGATAACGCAGCGACCAGGGCTGAACGAGACGAACAAGGGCGTCGTAGATCGGTGAGTCACCGTGCGGGTGGTACTGACCCATCACTTCGCCCACGACACGCGCGCATTTGGAGAACGACTTGTCGGGACGGAAACCGCCGTCGTACATGCCGTAGATCACGCGGCGGTGGACGGGCTTGAGCCCATCGCGGACATCGGGCAGCGCACGCCCGACGATGACGCTCATCGCATAGTCGAGATAGCTGCGCTGCATCTCGGCTTGCAGATCGATCTGGTCGATCTTGCCGTGGTTGTGGGCGGGCGTCTCGTCCGGGCGGATCTCGTCAGTCATGTGAATTCTTTCCTTGTATGCGTGTGGTCTCGCTCCGCGGTGTCACCGCGGAGGGAACACGCATCAGATGTCGAGGAAGCGGACGTCCTTGGCGTTGCGCTGGATGAAGCCGCGACGCGACTCGACGTCTTCACCCATGAGGATCGTGAAGATCTCGTCGGCCGCAGCCGCGTCGTCGATCGTCACCTGCTTGAGAGTGCGCGTCTCGGGATCCATCGTGGTCTCCCAGAGCTCTTTGTCATTCATCTCGCCGAGACCCTTGTAGCGCTGGATGCCGTTGTCTTTCGGGATGCGCTTGCCCTGGGCAACACCCTCGACCAGCAGCGCATCGCGCTCACGGTCGCTGTAAACGTACTCGTGCGCTGAGTTCGACCATTTCAACCGGAACAGCGGCGGCTGTGCGAGGTAGACGTAGCCGGCCTCGATCAGTCCGCGCATGTAGCGGAAGAGCAGGGTGAGCAGCAGAGTCGTGATGTGTTGACCGTCGACATCGGCATCGGCCATCAGCACGATCTTGTGGTACCGCGCCTTGGCGATGTCGAAGTCTTCACCGATGCCCGTGCCGAAGGCTTGGATCATCGCCTGGACCTCTTTGTTGCCGAGTGCTCGATCAAGCCGCGCCCGCTCGACGTTGAGGATCTTGCCGCGCAGCGCGAGGATCGCCTGGGTGTGCGGGTCGCGACCCTGAACTGCTGAACCGCCGGCCGAATCACCCTCGACGAGGAAGATCTCGCTGATCGCGGGGTCTTTGCTCGTGCAGTCCTTGAGCTTGTCGGGCATGGCCGCCGACTCGAACACGCTCTTACGTCGGGCGGTTTCTCGAGCCTTGCGCGCGGCGAGTCGAGCCGTCGCGGCATCAAGCGACTTGCGGATGATGTTCTTCGCCTGAACCGGGTTGCGGTCGAACCAGTCACCCAGGCGATCACCGACGACCTTCTGGACGAAAGCCTTCGCTTCGGTGTTGCCGAGCTTGGTCTTGGTCTGACCCTCGAACTGCGGCTCGGCGAGCTTGACCGAGATGACGGCGGTCAGGCCCTCGCGGACGTCATCGCCCGAGAGGTTCTCGTCCTTGTCTTTCAGGATGTTGTTCGCACGCGCGTACTTGTTCACCAGAGTGGTGAGCGCCGCACGGAAACCCTCTTCGTGGGTGCCACCTTCGTGCGTGTTGATCGTGTTGGCGTAGGTGAAGACGTTCTCGGTGTAGCTCGTCGTCCACTGCATGGCTACTTCGAGCGAGATCTTGCGATCGCCGTCTTCGGATTCGAAGGCGATGATCTCGTCATTCACGTGCTCGGCCTTGCGCACGTGGTTCAGGTGCTCGACGTAGTCGACGAGCCCGCGCTCGTAGAGGAACGAGTCGGTCGGCTGTTGGAGCACAAACTCGCCGGGTTCGGTTTCTTTCTCATAGGCGTGAGCAGGGCGCTCGTCGTGCAGATCGATGCGGAGTCCCTTGTTGAGGAACGCCATCTGCTGAAAACGGGTGCGGAGGGTGTCGTACTCGAACTCGACCGTCTCGAAGATCGAGTCGTCGGGCCAGAAGGTGATCATCGTTCCGGTGTCGTCGCTCTTCTCAGCACGCTCGAGGGGTGATTGCGGCACGCCCCCGGTGTTGTACGTCTGGCGCCAGACATAACCCTGACGCTTCACTTCGACATCGAGGCGGGACGAGAGCGCGTTGACGACGGATGAACCGACACCGTGCAGACCACCCGACACGGCGTAACCGCCACCACCGAACTTGCCCCCGGCGTGCAGCACGGTCAGCACGACCTCGACGGTGGACTTTCCCTCGGTCTTGTGCATGTCGACGGGGATGCCTCGGCCGTTGTCGATGACGCGCACGGCGCCGTCGGGGAGGATCGTCACGTCGATGGCGTCCGCGTAGCCGGCGAGTGCCTCGTCGACAGAGTTGTCGACGATTTCATACACAAGGTGGTGAAGGCCCCGCGGGCCGGTCGACCCGATGTACATACCGGGCCGCTTGCGGACCGCCTCGAGTCCTTCGAGGACCTGAATCTCGTCTGCCCCGTACTCACCGCCGGTCTTCTCGCGTGGAGCGGGAGTCGGCTTTGCGGGTTCTTGGGGAACGCTGTCGGGATTCACAGAGGTCATAAGTATTTCGCGCTCCAGCTCGGTCGTCGGCGTGCCCCTCCAGTCTATCGCGCGCGACGACATCCTGCGTGGTCATATGCCCGTCTGGCGCGACCAAATCCGCCGCGACACCTACGGACGTGACTTAGCCGTAGGTATCGCGTGGGCCGCGCCCTGGAATGGCTCTGGGGCCCCATTTCCAGGAGGGGACGTCAGGCCCGATGAAGCGGACTGTATCCACTCCCGCCGCAGGGAAGCGTCGGATGATCTCTGTGAGGATCTGCGACCGCATCAACTGGAGCTGTTTCGCCCACGCCGTGGAGTCGGCCTGGACCGTCAGGGTTCCCCCTTGGAATGCCACCGGATGCGTGTGCTGCGCGGTGTTGTCACCGGCGACTTCTGCCCATGCGTTCACCACGTCTTCGCGTGCCAACTGGGGTTCCCACCCGGCGTCTCGGGTCATGGCGGCGAGCACATCGCCAACCCCGCGCGGATCGCGACCGGGTGTAAAGGGGGCATTCTCGTCATCATCGCGGGTGCGCTTGCGTCGGCGGTACGTTCGCGCAGACGGCTGCAGTCCGCGCAAGCGCAGGTAGGTGGCGACGGTCTCGGGAAGGACGTCAGCGGATGCCTCGGACGGTGCCTTCTTCTTGGAGGCTGTGCTCTCGACCGCTGTCGTGTCGGGTTCGCCGGGTTCAGGCATCCGTCGCCTCCAGAATGCGACCCGCCTCAACCCGCACGATCTGCACGCGTAATCCCACCGGAACGTCTGCTTCGACGGCGGCAGTGACGATGACCTGTTCGTAGCGACCAGCGAGCTCGGCCAACCGGGCCCGTCGATCCGTGTCGAGTTCAGCGAAGACGTCGTCGAGGATCAGCACGGGGTCGCCGAGTTGGGACTCGGCGCGGAGGAGTTCTGCCGAGGCCAAACGCAGCGCCAGCGCTACCGACCACGACTCACCGTGGGAGGCGTATCCCTTGACCGGAAGACCGCGCACGCGGAGCACCAGGTCGTCTCGGTGCGGACCCACGAGCGTGAGACCGCGATCGAGTTCTGCTGCGCGCCGCGCAGCGAGAGCCTCGCGGAACTGCTCTTCGAGCTCGCCTGCCGAAGTGCCGGCGACCTCGGTATCGCTGCCCTCCTCGGGATCCGCACCGCGGATGGACAGCGCCCATTCGAGCTGCGGCTGGTGATCGGATCCGGCGATCGACGTGTACGCATCGACCAGCGGTTGGCGTAGATCGTTCGCCAGCAGAAGACGCGCACGGATGAGCTCTGTGCCCAGGCTCACCAACTTGTCGTCCCACACGTCGAGTGTCGAGAGTGCGTCACCGCGGATTCCGCGGGCGCGTGCGGACTTGAGTAGGGCGGTGCGCTGCTTGAGCACTCGGTCGTAGTCGCTGAGCACGCCCGCCATGCGCGGGATGCGCTGTATCAGCAGTTGGTCACTGAAGCGGCGCCGAGAAGACGGATCACCACGAACGATCTGCAGATCTTCGGGGGCGAACAGCACAACCTGCGCGTAGCGCGGAAGTTCGGCGGTGCGCACAGGCGCCCCACCCACCCGCGCCTTGTTGGATCCCTGGCGATTCAGCTGGACCTCGAGTTGGACTCGGCGCTCACCGTGGGCGAGGCGCGCGCGGATGATGGCAGCATCCGCACCATCGCGCACCATCGGAGCGTCGTTCGACACGCGGTGCGAGCCCAGGGTGGCGAAGAAGGCGATCGCCTCTGCGAGGTTTGTCTTGCCCTGACCGTTGCGTCCGACGAAGACGTTGGGACCGGGATGCAACGCGACCTCGGCTGCCGCATAGTTGCGGAAGTCCACGAGGCTCAGGTGCTCAACGATCACCGAGTCAGACTACGCGGCGGTGTCGACACCGCGTTCACCTCAGGAGCAGGTTGGGCTGCAGCAGGTACCGGAACGACTCTTCACCGCTCTTGTCGACCGAAGTCTGCGGAGTGACAAGAACCGGGCTGAGCTTGTTCGCGTTCTCGCTCGAGGTAAACGTGATGCGGACGAACTCGCTCTTGACCGCACCGAGCGATTCGAGCAGGTACTGCGGGTTCAGGCCAAGAGTGACATCTTCGCCGACCAGGTTCGCATCGACGGACTCGGTGGCCCGCGCCTGTTCAGTACCCGAAGCATCCATCGACACGCTGTCGGTCGTGAACGTGAAACGCAGTGGAGCCGACCGGTCCAGCACGAGCGATACACGGCGAACGGCCTCGACGAGATCTGCGGTGTTCACCACGGCGTGGTGCTCGGTTGCTTCGGGGAACAACCGGCGGACGGGCGGGAAGTTGCCCTTGATGAGCAACGAGGTCACGGTCTTGTTGCCCGAAGAGAACGCGATGATTTCGCGATCGCCTGTTCCTGAGAACGCGATCGAAATGTCGCCACCGTGGGCGAACGTCTTACCCACCTCGGTGAGCGTGCGTGCCGGAACGAGCGCAGTCGTCGGCTCATCGGAGGTGACGCCGGCTGCATCCCACGGAATCTCTCGAAGTGCGACACGGTAGCGGTCGGTCGCAACCAGGCTGAGGGCAGTACCGCTGACCTCGAGTTGCACGCCGGTGAGCACCGGAGTGACATCGTCGCGAGAGGCCGCGAATGCGACCTGGGCGATAGCGGTCGCGAAGTCTTCAGCCGGAACGAAACCCGACTGACCCGAGACCTCGGGAATCGCCGGGTACTCCTGCACGGGCATGGAGGAAAGCGTGAATCGAGCCGAACCGCAGGTAAGGACGATTCCACCATCCTCGTCGACCTCGATCTGGATCGGCGCGTTCGGCAGCCGGCTCGAGATCTCATTCAGCAGACGGCCGTGCACCAGGATCGTGCCTGGCTCGTCGACGGTGGCCTCGATCGTCGTGCGAGCGGATGCTTCGTAGTCGAAGGCGGCGAGCGACAGACCCGCTGCGGTGGCCTCGATGAGCACACCGGCCAGGATCGGCTGCGGATTGCGCTGCGGCAGAAGCTTCACCACGAACGACACGGCTTCGCTGAACACATCGCGATTGACGTGGAACTTCACGGACGCTCCCTTGACATCTGGCTGGGAGTATTCATCCTAGTGACCTCGTTCGTCGGAACCAGAGCAATATTCGTCGGATGCCGCATCCGGAGCGCTGTTCGCTAAAGGTGATCGGATCACGGGGATTCATTAACTCTTCTTGTCATGGTGTTAACCCCTGTGGAAACTGTGGATAACTCGCGCGATCTCAGTTGGGACGATGAAACTACACGCGTGTGAGATGTGGAACGGCTGAGGAAACTCGGCCGGCTCTCAGACGCCGAGTCTGTGGACAGTTTGTTGTTATCCACAGGAGGACCTCCTTCAGCGCCACTGTTTCCGCAGGGTTGCCAAGTTATCCACAGGTTTTCCACACTGGGGAGAAACGGCATAATGCCGCGATGAAACAGACCTGTCAAGAACTTCTTGGGGAATGTGTCGGCGAACGGCCGACACACAGGTCAGCGGCCGTTGCGGCCGAGCTGGGTGGTGATCTCAGAGACCTGGTTGTAGATCGAGCGACGCTCTTTCATGAGGTCGCTGATCTTCTTGTAGGCGTACATCACCGTCGTGTGATCGCGGTTTCCGAAGAGCTGGCCGATCTTGGGCAACGACAGACTCGTCCGCTCGCGACACAGATACATCGCAATCTGGCGGGCCGTTGCGACGGACTGGCTGCGGCTTGACCCGTACAGATCGTCGACGGTGAGCTTGAAGTACGCCGCAGTCGCCGTGATGATGTCGGTCGGCGAAATGACGTTCGCGTCGTCCTGGTCGACGATGTCACGGAGGACGGTCTGGGCGAGCGACATGTCGAGCGTAGACCGGTTCAGGCTGGCAAATGCCGACACGCGAATGAGAGCGCCCTCGAGCTCGCGGATGTTCGACGAGACCACGGTGGCGATGTACTCGAGCACTTCGTCGGGGATGTGCAGACGCTCGCTCTGCGCCTTCTTACGGAGGATGGCGATGCGCGTTTCGAGGTCGGGCGCCTGCACATCGGTGATCAGACCCCACTCGAACCGACTGCGCATGCGATCTTCGAAACCCGTGAGGTGTTTCGGCGGCACATCGCTGGTGATGACGACCTGTTTGTCGTGATCGTGCAACGTGTTGAACGTGTGGAAAAAAGCTTCCTGCGTCTCGGCACGACCCTGCAGGAACTGGATGTCGTCGATCAGGAGGACGTCGACATCGCGGTAGCGAGCCTGAAAAGCCGAACCGCGATTGTTGGCGATCGAGTTGATGAAGTCGTTCGTGAACTCTTCGCTCGAGACGTAGCGTACGCGGATGCCGGAATACAGGCTCATCGCGTACTCACCGATGGCGTGCAGCAAGTGCGTCTTGCCAAGTCCGGAGTCGCCGTAGATGAAGAGTGGGTTATATGCCTTCGCCGGCGCTTCAGCGACGGCTACAGCTGCCGCATGAGCAAAGCGGTTGGACTGTCCGATGACGAAGTTGTCGAACGTGTACTTGGGGTTGAGTCGCGTATCGCTACGCGAGGCGAAGGATGCAGCATCCGGTTCATCCATTGCGGACCGCATCGCTGTCAGTTGTGGTGCCGGCGCATTCTGCGCGGAATTGTGCGCGGAACTCTGCACCGCAATGGGTGCGGTGAGGTGGACGTCGGCGATCTCGGGGTTCACCACCACTCGGAAGGACGTGGCCGGCACCTCGAGGCTGTCGTTGTCGAGACGACCGAGAGCCTCCATGATCGGCGTGCGCATACGCTTCGTGAACTGGGCCGCGGTCAGGTCGTTGGGAACATCGAGATACAAAGTTCCGCTCATCACACCCTGCGGAACAGCCAGGCTCAAGAACCCATGCAGCTGAGGAGTAATGCGCTCGTCGCTCGCGAGGATCTCGAGCACCGCTGACCAGACAGGAACATCTGGAACTTCTTGCGGTGACATGGCCCCCCCGGGGTGTTGATGAGTCCACTTCGACCCGCGGAATATTCACGCAGAGCCTGTGGATAACTGCCCGAGCCACGCTAGTCAGCGCGAGTCGCGGGAGCAAACTCCACCCTAGATCCTGGCAGCGTGTCACTGCCAGGATGTTCGGCTAGATTGGGGATAATGCCGCCCAGAAGTGCTCAGTTTGAGTTATCGGGCGCGACGACGTAGCCTTAATCGGTTGACTTGTGCCTACGGGCCAGTCCCTTCATCGTCGTCTCCGGTCCCACACACCATTTCTCGGTTCCGGTGACACCCTTCACTCGGAAGTGATCTCATGACCAAGCGCACGTTCCAGCCCAACAATCGCCGCCGCGCCAAGAAGCACGGTTTCCGCGCCCGGATGCGCACGCGTGCCGGCCGTGGCATCCTCGCCGCTCGCCGCGCCAAGGGCCGCACCGAACTGTCTGCCTGAATTCGAGCGGTGCTGCCGAGGCCGAACCGACTTACCCGCGGAGCGGATTACAAGGCCGTCGTCCGTAGGGGTCGTCGTTGTGCCACGGCGCATACGGTGACCTACGTGACCGCTTCGGGTGATGGTCACAGCACTCGGTTCGGTTTCATCGTCAGCCGCCAAGTCGGTTCCGCTGTTGTGCGCAATACCGTTCGTCGGCGCCTGAAATCAGTCTGTGCCGGAGCCCTGCCCGACGTGGCACCCGGATCCGACATCGTGATTCGTGCCCTCCCGTCGGCCGCGAGCGCGGACTATGCGCAACTTCGCGACGAGGTCGTCGGTTGCCTGTCTCGGAAGGCCGCCGCATGAGCGTGCTTCCGTCTTACGCCCTCGGTGACGCCCGGTTCGAAGCATCTGCCCTCCTTCGTTCGGTGCCTCTTCTCCCCCGTAACGCCGGCCTTGCGCTCTTGCACGGCTACCGCGCGACGATCTCGCACACCTACGGTGACGTCTGCAAGTACTACCCGTCGTGCTCGGCCTATGCGGTCGGCGCGCTGCAGCAGCACGGGCTGGTCAAAGGGTCGGCGCTGACCGCCGCTCGAATCGGTCGCTGCCATCCCTGGGCCGCGGGCGGCGTCGATGACGTGCCCGCACACTCGAACTTCCGGCATGAACTCACCCCACACGGGTTCGTTGTGCCTGCACCCACAGGAAAGGATTGATCCTCCGCATGGATCTTCTGTTCTCCGCGACGCCGTCGCCAGCCCCCGTCGACGGCGGTGGGTTCGATCTCCTCGGAACCATTCTCTGGCCGCTGAAGTGGCTCGTCGAGGCCGTGCTGGTGTTCTGGCACTGGGTGTTCACCGCTGTGGGGCTTCCCCCCGCGGATGGCATCACCTGGGTGCTGTCGATCATCGGCCTCGTCATTGTCGTTCGCTCGGCACTGATCCCGCTCTTCGTGAAGCAGATCAAGAGCCAGCGCAAGATGATGGAAATTGCCCCTGAACTGCGAAAAGTTCAGGAGAAGTACAAGGGCAAGCGCGATCAGCTCTCTCGTGAGGCGATGAGCCGCGAGACCATGGGGCTATACAAGAAGCACGGCACCACACCGGTCTCTAGTTGTTTGCCACTGCTGGTTCAGATGCCGATCTTCTTCGCACTGTTCAGCGTGCTGAACGATGTCACCCGGCACTACGACGCCGGTATTGGTGGGGTTGGGCTGCTCAACGCAGAGCTCACTGCCGAGTTCTATAACGCCAAGCTCTTCGGGGTCGCATCGCTGCACGAGACGCTGATCGATGCGTTCAACACCGGCAACACCACGGCGATCATCATCCTGCTCGTCCTGGTCGTTCTGATGATCGCGTCGCAGTTCTTCACCCAGCTCCAGATCATCTCGAAGAACCTGTCGCCCGAGGCCAAGACCGGCCAGGCGTACCAGATGCAGAAGATCATGCTCTACGTCCTGCCCTTCGCCTTCGTGTTCTCGGGTGTCTTCTTCCCCCTCGGCGTCGTCATCTACTGGTTCGTGTCGAACCTGTGGACTATGGGTCAGCAGTTCCTGGTCATTCGCGAGATGCCGACCCCCGGCTCGGATGCGGCCAAGGCCCGTGAAGAGCGTCTCGCCCGCAAGGGCAAGGCCATCGACTCTTCGGGCAAGGTCGTTCCGATGGAGAAGTACCAGGCTGAGCAGCAGCGCCTGCTGGAAGAAGCTGAGCGGGCAAAGGCCGCAGCTCCCAAGCGCCAGCAGCCGGTCGGCAAGCAGCGCGCCAAGAAGAGCGGTCAGAAGCCGACCGGTGCGCCGGGCGGCGCGGCTGGCGGCGCATCCGGTGCTGGTGGCGGTCAGAAGCAGCCTCAGAAGCAGCCGAAGCCGGATGCCACGGGCGCCAGCGGCGCAGCATCCTGACCACTCCCCTTGAACTCCTACTCACTCTGAGGAACACATGACTACTTCTGACTTCACGGAAGTCCGTACTGAGCGCGAGCCGGCCACGATTGAACAGCTCGAACAAGAAGGCGACGTCGCCGCTGACTTCATCGAGGGGTTGCTCGACATCGCAGACATCGATGGTGACCTCACCATGGACGTGCGCGCTGGCCGCGCCTATGTATCGGTTGAGGCGCCGGACGGCGGCTCGGTTGCTCTTCTGGCGGACCCTGACACCGTACAGGCGTTGCAAGAGCTGACCCGGATCGCCGTGCAGAACAGCACCGGCCGTTTCTCACGCTTGATCCTGGACGTCGGCGGCTCGCGCGACATGCGTCAGCGTGAGCTGACCAATTTGGTGGAGCGTGCGATCGAACGTCTCGATGAGGGCGCAACCCAGGCCTCACTACCCGCGATGTCGAGCTACGAGCGCAAGCTCGTGCACGACATCGTGTCGGAGAAGGGCTTCACGTCGGAGTCGTACGGCGAGGGCGCTGACCGTCACACGGTGATCAGCCGGGGCTGAATCCGACGGGGATGTTTCACGTGAAACATCTGTCAACGGTTGTCGCTAGACGGTGATCGAGTACCCGGTGATCGAGTAGCGAGGTACGAGCGTATCGAGTTCAGAAACGCCAGGAGATTGAAATGATCGAGCCAGAACCAGCCGTTGCCGCACAGATCTTTGGTAGCCGCATCGAGCTCGCGCGTCAGTTCACCGAGTCGCTCGGACTGTACGGCGAAGAGCGTGGCCTGATCGGTCCCCTCGAGCCGCCGCGGCTGTGGAGTCGCCACATCCTGAACAGTGCGATCGCTGCCCCCCTCTTCTCGGGGCGTGTGGGCGACGTGGGTTCAGGCGCCGGTCTCCCTGGTCTTGTGTTGGCAATCGCGCGTCCTGACGTGGAGTGGGTACTCATCGAACCCATGGAGCGCCGCGTGGCCTGGCTCACTGAGCAGGCGCAGGAGTTAGGGCTCGACAACGTAGAGGTTGTGCGATCGCGCGCCGAGGACTGGAAGTACGGACCGGTGCTGGATGTTGTGACAGCCCGCGCTGTCAGCGCCCTCCGTACACTCGTTCCGATCACTGCGCCGCTCGTCCGTGACGGCGGCGAGCTCATCCTCTTGAAGGGGGCGTCGGTAGCGAACGAGATCGAGGCTGCGGAGAAGCACCTTCGGAAGTTCCGTGTCTCGGACACACGCATCGAGGTACTGGGTGAAGGCGTTCTGGACGAGCCCACGCGTGTGGTGCGCGGGACGGTCCGCGCACACTGAACCGCAGCGGTGATCGAGGAGCGAAGCACGAGCCTATCGAGATCACGCACCCATGTTTCACGTGAAACATGGGGCGCATGGGTCTCCATACGAAGTTGGCGCGCGTACTCCTCTCCACCGGGTGGGTGTGACTACCGCGCTTGCCCCGGTGATCGAGGACCGACGAAGGAGCTAATCGAGATCACGGACCTATGTTTCACGTGAAACATGGGGCGTGTGTCTCGATACGCTCGCAAGCTCGTGCAAAGCGCCTTGCACTCGTGCACGGGAGAATGACCGGTTGAACCGAGTTGACCCGCAGACCGAAGAAGCCCGTGATCGAGCAGCGACGTAGGCGCGTTCGAGATCAGCCACAAATGTTTCACGTGAAACGCCGGGTGTGGGTCTCGATAGGGCGCTGGCGCGCCTACTAGACCACCGAACCGGAGTCTCGACCGACAGGGATCGAGTCATCGCGGGATAGAGTGGACGCTGACCACCGACGACCTGCAGGAGAGCGTTTCACGTGAAACTTCCCGACGACACGGAGGCGGCAGCACCCTTCTCGCTCGATGACACACCGCTCGCCCGTGAACTCGCAGATCTCACCGCCAGACGCCGTGTTCTCGCCAGTGCCGAGGTGCAACTTTCAGGCAAGACCCGTGTTCTGACGGTCTCAAACCAGAAGGGTGGGGTCGGGAAGACCACCACCACCGTCAACATGGCTGCTGCGCTGGTGTCGGTCGGCGCTCGTGTGCTGGTTATCGACCTGGACCCCCAGGGAAACGCCTCCACAGCGCTCGGTGTGCCCCACACAGCCGACATCCCCAGCATCTACGACGTTCTCATTGACGAGTTTCCCATTGCGGACATCGTCCAGACGAGCCCGGAATCGCCGGATCTGCTGTGTGCTCCGAGCACGATCCACCTCGCCGGCGCCGAAATCGAACTGGTCTCGCAGGTAGCGCGCGAACATCGGCTCAAGACCGCCCTCGACGAGTATCTGAACAACCTCGACGAACGTCTCGACTTCGTCCTCATCGACTGCCCGCCGTCGCTCGGGTTGCTTACGATCAACGCTTTCACGGCCGCGAAAGAGCTCCTGATCCCGATTCAGTGCGAGTACTACGCTCTGGAGGGCCTCAGCCAGCTCCTCGGAACCGTGCGCATGATCCAGAAGCACCTGAATCCGCAGCTTCACCTGTCGAGCATCCTGCTCACGATGTACGACGGCCGCACCCGTCTGGCGCAGCAGGTCGCCGAAGAGGTTCGCGAGCACTTCGCGAAGGAAGTACTCGCGACAGTGATTCCGCGCTCTGTGCGGGTCTCTGAGGCGCCGAGCTTCGGACAGACCGTCATCGCCTATGACGGGCAGTCGGCCGGCGCCGTTGCCTACCGCGAGGCGGCCGTTGAACTTATCCGGCGTGAAAACGCACCCAACAACACCACAGAAGGGGAGTCCTGATGGCCAAGCGCACAGGCCTCGGGCGCGGAATCGGCGCGCTCATCCCCACCAGCGAGCCCACTGAGGCCCGCCCGGCGGACGTCTTCTTTCCTCGCAGCGCGTCGGAAGAAGACGAACAACAGCAAGAGGTCGAAGTACCAGACACGATCGCCGACCTCGTCGCCGTGCCCGGGGCGCATCTCGCGTACATCGACCCGATGTCGATCGTGCCGAACCCGCGCCAGCCTCGCACGCACTTCGATGCCGACGACCTTGCTGAACTCGTCCACAGTGTGCGCGAGTTCGGGGTGTTGCAGCCCGTTGTGGTTCGCGCGACCGAAGAAGGCACGTACGAGCTCATCATGGGTGAGCGCCGTACACGCGCTGCGCGCGAGGCGGGGCTCGAGTCGATCCCGGCCGTCGTGCGAGAAACGGCCGACGAGAACCTCCTTCGCGATGCTCTGCTGGAGAACCTGCACCGCTCGGAGCTCAATCCTCTGGAAGAAGCATCCGCGTACCAACAGCTGCTCGAAGACTTCGGGATCACCCAAGAGGAGCTCGCGGGGCGCATCGGCCGTTCACGGCCCCAGATCAGCAACACGATCCGCCTCTTGAAGCTCCCTATGCCGGTTCAGCAGCGCGTCGCCGCCGGTGTGTTGAGCGCGGGTCACGCACGCGCCATCCTGTCGCTTCCTGACGAAGATGCGATGCAGCGTCTCGCCGACAAGATCGTGAACGAGGACCTCTCGGTGCGTGCGGCGGAGGCCGCGGCGAAGCTTCCGGATGCTGCGCGCACCCGTACTCCGGCCCCACAGCCCGGAGCGCGCCGCGCCTACCTCGACGAGGTCGCCGATCGCCTCGGTGACCGACTGAACACGCGAGTGAAGATCGGTTTGACCTCACGAAAAGGCCAGATCAGCATAGATTTCGCGAGCATACAGGACCTGAACCGAATCCTCGAGGAGATGGGTGAAACGGGCTACGGCACGGCCTAGCGAGTCCGACCTGCCGGCCCGAAAAGGCGCCGAACCGAAGTACCCTTGATGGGTGAACGAACAGGATCGGATGCCGCGCAGGCGAGCGAGTCTCGAACTGCTGCGTGCCGAGGCATCCGACGAATTGTCTGTTCTCATCGCCGAACGCCTGCGTCACGGCGAGGACCCGTGGGACTTCATGGAGGACCTGCCGACGGTCGATGAACTGGTCGTGCTCACTCTTCGTGCCGAAAACATCGCCGAGAACGGCGGGTCACGCCCGAACGCGTCGCGTCACTACCGGGTGCTGCGCCAAATCGCCCTCGAGTACCCTCCGCTGACGCGCGCGGTGTGGCGATTGCTCGGCGACAATACGTCGCACCGCGCATGGGATGCCGCGCTGCGGTCCGAAGCATCCTGACCAACAAAGCTCCGAAAAAAACCCCGCTGACCAGGAAATAGTCAGCGGGGTTTCGTCGCTCTATCGAGCGAGATCTCAGCCGATGTAGGCGGCGAGGTCATGCTCGAGCGCGAACTTCGGCTTGGCGCCGATGATCGTGGTCTCGACCTGACCCTTGTTGAAGACCTTCATCGCCGGGATCGAGGTGATCTGGTACTTCATCGCCAGGTCGGGGTTCTCGTCGACGTTGAGCTTCAAGATCGTGATCTTGTCGGGGTGCTCAGACTGAATCTGGTCGAGAACCGGCGAGACCATGCGGCAGGGGCCACACCACTCGGCCCAGAAGTCGACGAGGACGGGGCCTTCGGCCTGAAGCACGTCCTGCTCGAAAGTGGCTGAGGTTGTCGCCTTGGCGGTCATTTTCTCTCCTTGGGTGGGAAGTCTGTTACTCGTTCGAACGCGCGCGAGGAGCGGATTGTTCCGCACGCAGGGGATTGTCAGGCGGCGTCGACCTCGGCGAGGTCATCGATGGGCGACGCAGACTCTGCGGGCGCGCCCGCTTCGCCGAGGGCGGCGAGGTAGTGCTCGACGTCGAGCGCAGCGACAGTTCCGCTGCCCGCGGCGGTGACGGCCTGACGGTAGGTCGGGTCGAGCACGTCGCCGGCGGCGAAGACGCCGGGGATGGAGGTGCGCGATGAGCGGCCGTCGACCCAGATCGTGCCCTCATCGGTCAGCTCGAGCTTGTTGTGCACGAGGTGTGTGCGCGGGTCATTGCCGATCGCGACGAAGATGCCATCGAGCGGCAACTCGCGCCGCGAACCATCAACCGTAGATTCGAGGACGAGACCTGTGACGGCGTCTTCTCCGAGCACATCGACCACGGCGCTGTTCCACACGAACTCGATCTTCTCGTTCTTGAACGCGCGCTCCTGCATGATCTTCGACGCACGCAACTCTTCGCGGCGGTGGATGACGTAGACCTTCGAGGCGAACTTCGTCAGGAAGGTGGCTTCCTCCATCGCGGAGTCACCGCCGCCGACGACAGCGATCGTGCGCTCACGGAAGAAGAATCCGTCGCAGGTGGCGCAGTACGACACACCGCGGCCCGACAGGCGAGCTTCACCCTCGATGCCGATCTTGCGCGGGGCGGAGCCTGTCGCGAAGACGATGGTGGATGCCTGGTGCACGGCGCCGGACCCGAGTGTGACGGTCTTGATCGGGCCGTCGACATCGAGTGAGACGACATCGTCGTAGAGCACCTCGGCGCCGAAGCGCTCGGCCTGCTCCTGCATCTTCGTCATGAGGTCAGGTCCCATGATTCCCTCGGGGAAGCCGGGGAAGTTCTCGACCTCGGTGGTGTTCATGAGCTCGCCACCGGCTTCGACCGAGCTCGCAACGACGAGCGGCTCGAGGTTGGCACGTGCCGCGTAGATCGCTGCCGTGTAGCCCGCGGGGCCTGAACCGATGATGATGACCTGACGCACGAAAACTCCCCTTTTGTATCGACGGATGCCTCGGCCCCGTCGAAGACCTCAACACATCGTAACGGCGGCACATTCCACACCACCCGAGTGTCACCGAATGTTCAGCTCGAGGAGCGCCCGCCCGGCAGAAAGCGTCGGACGAGGGCCAGTGCGGAGTCGAGCTCAGGCGCGCGCAACAGCGCAAGGAAGGCTGCGTACACCAGCAGCACCACGCCCCCGATGACCGCAGTTCCGACCGCGCCGAGAAGCTGGCTGGCGGTCGTCCACCCGGATGCACCACCGAGGAGGAGCCACGTGAGCCATCCCGCGCCGGCAGCGGGCACAGCGGCCAACGCAAATCGCCCGAGTGCCCGCATCCACGCCGCTGTCTGCACTCCTCCGAGGCGTCTGTGGAGCAGCCAGGTCGCGATAATCACCTGCACGACGCTGGCGATCGATTGGCCGAGCGCGACCCCCGCCGCGAGTTGCTCGACGGGCACGATCGCCTGTGCCACGAGCGCCGTGGTGATCACGATCGCCACCTGAACGAGGGTGAAGAAGAATGGTGTGCGGGTGTCGTTGTAGGCGTAGAACGTGCGCTGAATGACGAAGAGCACCGAAAGCGGAACCAGGCTCACCAAGAAGCACAGCAGCACGGGGGCCGCGGCGACGGCCTGCTCTGCGGTGTTGGTGAAGATGCGGGTGGCGGGCACCGCGGCGACGGCGAGCGCCGCGGTAGAGGCCACGATGAAGAGTCCCAGGGTGCGGATGCTGCTGAGGATGTCGTCCTTGACCTCGGTGTGGCGACCCGCCGCGGCATGCTCGCTGAGCCTTGTGAAGTACGGGGTTCCGATCGAGAGCACGATGATCGAGTACGGGAGCATGAACAGAAGCCAGGCGTACTGCGAGGACGCGATGGCGGGAAAGTCCCGGGAGGCGGCAGAAAGTACACGCGACTGCACGACGCCCGCGATCTGCCCGGCGAGCATCATCAAGAACGTCCAGCCGGCCAGGCGGCCGATGTGGTTGAGGCCCACGCCGCGCCAGCGGAAGTCGGGCCGCACGCGCAGCTTCGCCTGGCGCCAGAAGAGCAACAGGATCACCGCCTGGATCACGATGCCGAACGTCGCGGTTCCCCCGAGAATCGCGATCATCTCGGGCGTCCAGCCCTCGATCTGCGTCACTGGAGCGCCGAAGAGGGCGATGAACACCAGGAATCCGACGATCGAAACGACATTGTTGACGATGGGCGCCCAGGTGAACGGCCCGTAGATGCGCCGCGCGTTCAGTGCCTCGCCGACGAGGGCGTAGAGGCCGTAGAAGAACAGCTGGGGAAGGCACCAGTACGCGAACGCCGTCGACAGTGCGAGCTGATCGGGAGTGAACTTGTCGGCGTAGAGCTGCACTAAGAACGGCGCGGCCACCATCGCGAGCACCGTCGTGGCCAGCAGCACCACCGTGCCCAGCGTGAAGAGCTTCGACACGAAGGCACTGCCACCGTCATCGTGCGACGCGGCCTTGACGATCTGCGGCACCACAACAGCGCTGAGCAGTCCCGCCGAAATGATCGCGTAGATGTTGTTGGGCAGTTGGTTGGCGATGGCAAACGCGTCGGCCGCACCACTGCCCACAGAACCGATCGCGGCGACGAGCACGATCGATCGAACGAGGCCGGTGAGGCGCGAGACGATCGTGCCGGCACCGATGATCACGCTCGCTCGGCCGATGCCGCTCACGAAGACTCCTCGTCGGTCGGTGATCCCTCGTCCGTCTTGCCCTTCGCGCGCGCTCGCAGGATGGTGCGGATCACGCCGAGCAACACGAGGCCTCCGACGACGATCGACAGGGCGATCACACCGAAGGTCTCCCACTCTGCGCGGACGCTCACTTCGACCGTCTCGGGTGGCCCGATCGCGACGCTGGCGCGGCTGCGCAGCTGAAGCGAGAGTTCGACCTCGCCGTTGCCGACACGGGCTTGTACCGGCACCTCGACACGTGTGTTGCTCGCAGCGGTCCCGACGATCGGCGTCGCACGCTGAACATCGAGCCGAAGGTCGTTGGGCACCGCGTAGAGCACGAGGTTCACCGGGTACGGAAGGTCATTGCGCACGGTGAACCACAGGCGGGCGTCCGCGCCGAAAAGGTTGATCGAACTCGTCGGCAGCAGCCGAACCGACTCGAGGGTCGTCGCTGTCTGGGCCCGATGCTCGCCGACGGCGACCATCGACCGTGCAGGTTCATCGATCCATGAAACCCCGAGCAACTGCAGGATCTGGCCCCGCTCGGGTCCGGTGATGAGCGTGACGTCGTCGAGGATCGTCGCGAACCGTGCGAGCTCGGTCTCTTCGGCGAAGAGAAGGGATGCTGTGGTCACACGCAGCGGGTCAGCTGCAGCATCCACCATCTCGATCGTGGATGCCGGCGACTCGGCGAGGTCGTCGAGCGATACCGCACTGGCTCCGGGTGCGGACGCTGCGGCCATGATGGCCGTGCGCAAACCCACGCGGGACCGCTCCGTTCCGCGGTCGAGGGTGACCAGCAGTGGAGCGCCGCCGACCTGGTTTGCGGCAAAAGCCAGGTGCGCGGTCGCGGCGGTCAGTGCTGCGCCACGAAGGGGAGAGTCATCGATCCCGGATGCCTCGGTCAACTCTGCAGAGATCGTGCTGTCGTAAACGAGCGCAGCGGCGTCGCCGACTCGAGCGGGAGCGGCAACGGTGGCACCCGCGGAGCCGGCGGTGGTCTGAGTCGAGGTGAGGAGCGTGAGCGAGGTGAGGTCGTCCTGGGCGATGCCTCCCAGCGTCCCGAGCGCATCGGTGCTCGGTGCCCCGCTCGCGGGCCACCACACATCGGGCCGCGCCGAGCCGATATCGAAGAGCTCGTCGACTGTCGGATACACCGGGACGGTCGGATCAACGGTGGCGGACGGCGTCGGAGTGGGCGTGGGCGTCGCACCGAGTGTGGCGTCCGGTACGGGGAGGAAGTTCTCGGCCTGCATGAACGAGGTGAGGGTGGGAGGACCGAGTGGGCGCGAAAGCCCGGCGTCCATCTGGATAGCGGGATCCGCATCGCCGTACTGCAAGGCGAAACGCTCGTTCTCCAGCGCGAGAAGACGCTCGAGCCAGACGGTGGCCGACTCGGGGGCGGAAGTCCCGAGCACGCGGATCGATGCCGGAATCGCGGGGTCTACAGCGAGGATGGCAGGTGTCCCCTCCACGGCATCGAGCTCGTTCGTGAGGTAACCCGTCGGCGCGGTGAGTTCTGTCAGTTCGACGGCAGTGAGCAGGGCCGCGGAGCGGGCTCCGGAGGTGATCGGCACGATGACGCCGATCTGAATCGCAGTCGCATCGTCTGGCACGACCATGACGCTCGTCGACGTGACGGGCCCCGTCGCGCCCTCGTAGGTCGCGCTGAGTGGGTAGACGCCCGGCTCGCGTCCGGCGAGTACGGGCGAGGTCGCGTCGACGACGATGCCGTTGGTTTCGCTCGCACCCGATGCCACGGCGGGGATGCTGGTCGTTCCGACGTCCTCCAGGGTGACGGTGGCGGAGCCCCCGTCGAGCCACTCGGTGAGCGCAACGCGATCGAGGAGTTCTTCAGCGCCCAGGCGAAGCGTGACACTCACCGATTCTGTGGCTTCGCGGGTGTCGTTCTGGATCGTGACTGACACGGCCAGCGCATCGCCCGCTCGGACGATGCCGTTCGCGAGGGGCGAGAGGGTGAACGCCGTCGTGCCGGTTCCCGTGCCGACTGTGGGAGTCGGGTTCGGCGTCGGTGTCGTCGTTGCCGCCGCGGGAGCCGCGAGTCCGGTCGCCAGCAGAATGGCTCCGACGGCGGCAAGCAGTCTGAGTCGCCCTTCGTGTCGCCGGCTGTGGGGCCGGGCACTGCGGGCACCGTGGGGGTGCGGCATCGTGACGGTCATAGGTGTGTGGTTCGCTCCTGTGCGATATCCGGACCGCACGATCAGGTCAGATTCTACGTTCCGAGCCCTAGAGGCCCCCGCCACCCACGCGTGACGATTGAATGGACGAGTGCCTTCTCGCCCACTCCCGCCCACGCCCGACGCCGGCCTCTGTCAGGCACTGGCCGCCGATCTGAGTGATGCGGGATTCGCGTCTGCCGGTCTGCGCGCGATGTGGGGGGCGCCCGCGGATGACGCGATCGTCCGCGGTCTGCGGTCTCCGGCCCTACGCGGGCTCGGGGATCGCGCGGATCCGTTGGCCGTGCTGGGCCGTCTCTTCGTGCTCGGGATGCCGCAGGGCGAGGCATCCGTCGCCGACGCACTTCCCCGAACGCGCGCTGCGGGGCTCAGCGCACTCGGACTCGTCACGGTCGCCGACGGCCAGGCGACCCCGGCGGTGCTGGTGCGCCCGCAGTCCTTCGCCGACGAGTTCGGCGAAGGCGAGTGGTGGATCGCGAGTGACCTCGACGAAGCCGCGCTGCAGGGACCGCTGCCCGAAGACCACGTGCTCGGCGTCGGTGGCGCATCGTTGACTCTGGCGGGGCTGCAACTGCCATTGATCGCTGACAGGGGCCTTGATGTCGGTTCGGGATGCGGCGTCCAAGCGCTGCGCGCACGGCGCATGGTCGACCACGTCGTGGCTACTGACATCTCGGAGCGCGCGCTGTGGTTCACCCAGCTCAATGCCCTGCTGAACGGCGTCGACGGGATCGAGACCCGGCTGGGGAGCCTCTTCGAACCCGTCACGGGAGAAGAGTTCGACCGCGTCGTGTCGAACCCACCGTTCGTCATCACTCCGCGGGTCGCCGGTGTGCCGGAGTACGAGTACCGCGACGGGGGGATGGACGGCGACGACCTCGTTGCTGCCTTCGTCCGCGGCGTCGGTGGCCTACTCGCGCCGGGCGGGGTGGCTCAACTGCTCGGCAACTGGGAGACCCGAGGCGGTGTGGACGGTCTCGACCGGGTCCGCGAGTGGGTCTCGGCGTCACCGGTCCCGCTCGATGCTTGGGTGATCGAGCGCGAGAGTCTCGACCCTCTCGCGTACGCCGAGCTCTGGGTACGCGACGGGGCGACCCTGCCCGGAACCCCCGAGTTCGCGCGGCTCGTCGACGCCTGGCTCGACGACTTCGCGTCGCGCGCTGTGACCGCGGTGGGATTCGGATACCTTCTGCTTCGGCGCCCGATCTCCGGCTCGCCGACCCTCGCGAGGTACGAGCGGCTGCCGCAGGCCTTGCCCGGCACCGGCATCGGGGCGCACCTCGCGGCCGCGCTCGCCGCGCACGATCTTGCGGTGCAGGTGAGCGACGTCGAGCTCGCCGCATCCACTCTTCTGGTCGCTCCTGATGTGACCGAAGCCCGGCATCAGCGCCCGGGTGAGGACGCGCCGACGATCATCGAACTCCGACAGGGCGCGGGTTTCGGTCGCGCGCTCGCGGTCGACCCGGGATTGGCTGCTCTCGTGGGCGCGTGTGACGGCGACCTCAGTGTCGGGGTCCTCATCGACGCGATCGCCGAGCTGCTCGAGGTCGACGCTGAGGCACTGCGCGCCGATCTGCTGCCGCGCGTGCGAGAACTGCTGTTCACGGGGTTTCTCGGCTTCTCCTGAGCGCAGCCGCCCCCGGGTTCGCCCAGATCTGCGCCGGTAGGCTGGCTTCATGCTCAACATGGCCGAGGGCGTCGCACGCCTCGGTGCGCTCGCCGAGTCACCCGTCGTCTCGAGGCTCGCTCACGCCTTCGCGAACGCGGGCTTTGACCTGGCGATCGTCGGCGGGCCTGTACGCGACGCGTTGCTCGGTCACCCGGTGAATGACCTCGACTTCACCACCGATGCGCGACCCGACGACATCCTGCGGATCGTCAAGCCGATCTCGACGGCCCAGTGGGACATCGGTCGGGCCTTCGGCACGATCGGCGCCCGCGTTGCCGGTGAACAGGTCGAAATCACCACGTACCGCGCCGACAGCTACGACGGGGTCACCCGCAAGCCCACGGTCGAGTTCGGCGACACGCTCGAGGGGGATCTGCACCGCCGCGACTTCACGGTGAACGCGATGGCGCTGCGGGTTCCGACGCGCACTCTTGTGGATCCTGCGGGGGGAGTCGAAGACCTCGTGCGCGGGCTGCTGCGCACTCCCGCCGACCCGCGTGTCAGTTTCGGCGATGATCCGCTTCGGATGCTGCGCGCCGCCCGCTTCTCGGCACAACTCGGGTTCGAGGTTGACCCGGCGACAGCGGACGCGATGGCAGAGCTCCGTGAGACGCTGAAGATCGTCAGCCCCGAGCGCGTTCAGGCCGAGCTGGTCAAACTGTTGATCACCGACGACCCGGTGCGCGGCATCCGTCTGCTCGTCGATACCGGGTTGATGGGCGAATTCCTCCCCGAGATTCCGGCCCTGCGGCTCGAAGTCGACGAACACCATCACCACAAGGACGTCTACGAGCACTCGTTGACCGTGCTGCAGCAGGCGATCGACCTCGAGCACCTGCGCTTTCCGGATGCCGCGCCAGACCTGACCCTGCGGCTCGCGGCGCTTCTGCACGACATCGGCAAGCCCTCGACGCGGAGGCTCGAAACGGGCGGGGGCGTGACCTTCCACCACCACGACGTGCGCGGAGCGCGGCTCGCGCGCAAGCGCATGAACGCGCTGAAGTTCGACTCCGCCACGACCGACGCGGTCGCGCAGCTGATCGAGCAGCATCTGCGGTTCTTCGGCTACGCAGAGGGTGCCTGGACAGATTCGGCGGTGCGTCGGTATGTGCGGGATGCCGGTACCGAACTCGATCGCCTGCACATCCTCACCCGCGCCGACGTCACGACCCGCAACAGCCGCAAGGCGGCGAAGCTCGCCCGGGCCTACGACGACATCGAGCGGCGCATCGCCGAACTCACGGTCGCGGAGGAGCTCGGCGCGATGCGCCCGGCCCTGGACGGCAATCGCATTCAAGAGGTGCTGGGCATTCGCCCCGGCCCCGAGGTCGGCAAGGCCTACCGGTTCTTGCTCGACCTGCGCCTGGACGAGGGCGTCCTCGACGAGGCCGAGGCCGAAGGCCGCTTGCGCGCGTGGTGGTCAGAGCAGGGCTGAGCCGGCCGACCTGACCCGCAGGCGACCTAGACTGACAGCACGCTCCCCGACGCCGATCGGAGCACGATGCCCTCGCCGTGGTCACCTCGACGCGAAGTCTCTGCGCAGACTTCGCGCCTGCTGATCGAGCGCGCGCACGAAGAGTTGGTGGCCGGCAACGACGGCGATCGGCGGATGCGCGATGTGCGCCCGCTCGTACAAGAGTCGTGGCGTCGGTCACTCGCGGGGCTCGTCGGGGCTGAAGCGCTCCCGCCCCTCGATCTTGCGAGCGCCGAGCTCGACGAGTACCGCCGTATGCATCCGCTCGCGGGTGTCATGGAGATGATCCGCGCCCTGCTGCTGCCGGGCGAAGTGAGCGACTCGGGTGTTGTCGTCGCGGTCGGCGACGCCGCGGGACGGCTGCTCTGGGTAGAGGGCGATCACCGCATCCTGACCCTCACCGGAGACATGGGGTTTGTCGCGGGGGCGAACTGGTCAGAGGCCGCCGTGGGAACGTCCGCTCCGGGCACCGCACTCGAACTCGACAGCTCGGTGCAGATCAGCGGCGCCGAGCACTTCAACCGCCTCGTGCAGCCGTGGTCGTGCACGGCCGTGCCGGTGCACGATCCCGAATCCCGCCGCATCCTCGGGGTCATCGACGTGACCGGAGGCGAAGAGGTCGTCTCGCCGCAGGCGCAATTGCTCGTGGATGCTACGGCCCGCGCGATCGAAGGCGAACTGCTCGTCGCCCGGCTCCGGGCGCGTGCCGAGCCGCCGGCGCGACCGGCGCGACGCCTCGCGCCGAAGCCCGAGGCCACTCGCGCCACGTTGCGCGTGCTCGGCCGGGACAAAGCTCAGCTCGAGGTCGCCGGCGAAGACTCCGAGACGATCACCGACATCGGGCCCCGGCACGCCGAACTGTTGCTCATGCTCGCCACGCATCGGCAGGGTCTCTCGGCCGAGCGCCTCGGCGAACTGGTCTACGGCGACGCTGACGGATCCGCTGCGGTGACTCTGCGCTCCGAGATGGTGCGGCTGCGCAAGGTGCTGGAGAAGACCGCGCCCGCGCTCGTTCCACAGTCCCGCCCGTATCGCTTGATGATCGACCTCGAGACCGATGCGCAGCAGGTGCTGTCGCTGCTCGACCGCGGGGCGCATCGCGTGGCGCTTTCGGCGTACCGCGGCGATGTGCTCCCTGATTCGACGGCTCCCGGGGTCGAGGAGTTTCGTGATGCCGTGCGCACCGCGCTGCGCGAAGCGCTGATGGCCGAGGCATCCGTCGATGTTCTGCTGACCTTCGCCGACACGGCCGCGGGAAGCGAAGACGAAGCGCTGTTGCGCCTCTGCCTCAAGATGCTCCCGCCGCGCTCGCCGCGCCGCGCCGGCCTCGTCGCGCGCCTCGAACGCCTCGAGGCCTGACCTCCGCACGAGCCGCCGCAACCTTCTGCAACGTGCCGCGGCCTACCGTCGACGCACGCGACAACGGCTGTCGCGAACACGTCGAAGGAGACACAATGACGATCGTCGAAGAGGGCGTCTCGAGCATCTACGCCGCCCCGAACACTCGCGGCGCAGTCGCGGACTACCGCCCCCGCTACGGCCATTACATCGGCGGCGAGTTCGTCGATCCAGTGAGGGGCCAGTGGTTCGAGAACATCTCGCCCGTAAACGGCAAACCGTTCTGTGAGGTCGGGCGCGGCACGGTCGAAGACATCGACAGGGCAGTGGATGCTGCGTGGAAGGCGTTCGCCACGTGGGGCAAGACCAGCGTGACCGAGCGCAGCAACATGCTGCTGAAGATCGCCGATCGCATCGAGGAGAACCTCGAATCGATCGCCGTCGCCGAGACATGGGAGAACGGGAAGCCCGTCCGCGAAACGCTCGCCGCCGACATCCCGCTGGTCGTCGACCACTTCCGGTACTTCGCCGGCGTGCTGCGCGCCCAAGAGGGCGGCATCTCGCAGCTGGACGAAGACACCGTCGCGTACCACTTCCAGGAGCCGCTCGGTGTGGTCGGTCAGATCATCCCGTGGAACTTCCCGATCCTCATGGCCGTGTGGAAGCTGGCCCCGGCGCTCGCCGCGGGCAACTGCATCGTGCTTAAGCCTGCCGAGCAGACTCCGGCGTCGATCCTCTTTCTGATGGACATCATCGGCGACCTCATCCCGCCCGGAGTGCTGAACATCGTCAACGGCTTCGGCATCGAGGCGGGTGCTCCGCTCGCCTCGCACAAGAAGATCCGCAAGATCGCGTTCACGGGCGAGACCACCACGGGCCGCCTGATCATGCAATACGCGTCGCAGAACCTGATTCCGGTCACACTCGAACTCGGAGGCAAGAGCCCGAACGTCTTCTTCGAGGATGTCGCCCGGGCGAACGACTCGTTCTACGACAAGGCGCTCGAGGGCTTCTCGTTCTTCGCCCTGAACAACGGTGAGGTGTGCACGTGCCCGTCGCGGGCGCTCATCCAGCGGTCGATCTACGACCAGCTGCTCGGCGATGGCATCGAGCGCGTCCGCGCGATCACGCAGGGCAACCCGCTCGACCCCGAGACCATGATCGGCGCCCAGGCATCCAACGACCAGCTTGAAAAGATCCTGTCGTACATGGATATCGGACGGCAGGGTGGTGCCAAGGTGCTGATCGGTGGCGAGCGCGCCGACCTCGGTGGCGACCTGACCGACGGCTACTACGTCCAGCCGACGATCTTCGAGGGCACGAACGATATGCGCATCTTCCAGGAGGAGATCTTCGGGCCGGTGCTCTCTGTCACATCGTTCAAGGACTACGACGATGCGATCTCGATCGCCAACGACACTCTCTACGGCTTGGGCGCTGGAGTGTGGAGCCGCGACATGAACACCGCTTACCGGGCCGGCCGTGAGATCCAGGCCGGGCGCGTGTGGACGAATACGTACCACCAGTACCCCGCACACGCGGCTTTCGGTGGGTACAAGCAGTCCGGCATCGGTCGCGAGAACCACCTCAAGATGCTCGATCACTACCAGCAGACCAAGAACCTGCTCGTGTCGTACGCCGAAGGCCCGATGGGCTTCTTCTAAACCGATGCCCATCACAACGCAGTACGACAGGGTGGCCGTGACGGATGCCGCGGCCACCCTGGTGCGCGAACTCACCGCGCAACACGGAAAGCTGATGTTCCATCAGTCCGGCGGATGCTGCGACGGCAGCTCGCCCATGTGCTACCCGATCGGCATGTTCATGACGGGGCCCAGCGATGTGTCGCTCGGTTCGATCGAGGTGGGCCTGGACGACCCGGTCGAGATCTTCATGTCGGAGTCGCAGTTCGAGTACTGGAAGTACACGCACCTGACCATTGACGTCGTGCCCGGCCGAGGCGCGGGATTCTCCGTCGAGGGCCCGACCGGCATGAGGTTTCTCATCCGTTCACGCATGCTCGACCACGCCGAGCTGGCGCACTTCGGGCTCGGGGGTGAGAGCTAGCGGCTGCCCCAGCCGAGGAGCCACCCGAAGATGCCCAACACCTGCGGGACAGCCCAGAACAGCAGAATCACGCCGCCGACGATGATCGCCGGCCACGCGATGCCGCGTTTGAGGCGCTTTCCGGGCGCGGCGACTCCGGGCGGCGGCCGTAGCGCCTGGACCGGTGCCGCGAAGGGCAGCGCGGCATCGGAGGTGATGGACGGGACGGATGCCGCATCCGCCCGCATTTGATCGTCGCGCCAGCGCGACCACTGTGCGAGCTTCTCGAGCAGCGCAGCCACCGCCGAGAACAGCCACGCCCAGGTCGCGGGGTCGAGGGTCGTGAATTGACGCTTGCCGTAGAGGAAGAGCCAGTCGTCCACGATCTCGACGTCGAGTTGGGCCGCGTTGTCGATGAAGCGCGCCATGATGTCGGGCGTGAAGAGGTACAGCGCATCGGTCTCATAGCCCGCGGGACAGTACAGCGAGAAGAAGCGGTCGAAGTCGCCCTCGAGGCTCAGTCGCTGGTCCCTCTGAAAAGGGATCGGCAGGTTCGATCCGAAGAAACTGTTGTTGCCCTCGGCATCGAGCACGATGTGCGGCAAAGGGACGTCGAGCTTGACGGCCACGTACCCCCACTGGTGAGTAGTGCGGCTCTTGCCTGATCCCGTCGAGTAGGTGTAATTGCCGAACTCGACGAAGCGCGGCTGTTGGCCGCGCACGAGGTCGGTGGACTGCCGCGATTTTCCGATGTTGAAGATCATGCCGGGCAACGCGGGGCCCCGGACGCCCGGGTCGTAGGTCATCCCATTCGCCCGGGCGAAGCGATCGAGCCGAAATCGGCGATCGCTCGCTCCGCGAAACCCTCGGAAGATGGCGAAGCCGATGGCGACAAACGCTCCGGCAAGCAAGAGCATCGGCACGAACGAGAACACCACTCCGAAGACGCCGCTCGCTCCGGTACCGGACCCGATCGCGGCGATCGATGCGATGACACCGGCCATCATCCCGGCGAAGATCGAGACGAAGATGGATCCCACCACTACGACGATGACGATTGTGATGGCCGTCTGCGCGCCACCCAGAGAACCCGGAATCCGTAGCGACCTCGAGAACGACCGCACTGCGACGGGATCGACCGGGTCAGTCAGTGGACGGGCGTCGAACGGGACGGACATGGCTCCACGGTAGCGGGGCGCGTCAGCGGATGAGCTCGGAGCGAACCGCGCGGTGCAGCCATGTCACGTAGCGTTCGGTGCTCCAGCCGGACTGGGCGACGAGTTGCTGGTACCCCTCTGGCGAGATCAAGAACGATAGCGCCGCGGCTGTCGCATCAGGGTCGGCGGCGGGCGTCATGTACCCGCGCGCGGTGAGCTCGGCCACCAGCATTCGCAAATCGGCAGCCCGATGAGCCAGGATTCCCTGCAGCGCTGCGTCAACCACGGGGTCGGATGCCGCAGCCCCGAGAAGGACGGTCCACACCGCATGACCGCGCGAGTTGGCGACGGTGATTCGTTCGAGCACCGCGTCGAGGAACCCTTCGTCGGGGAGATCGAGTACGCCGCCACCGATCTCGGTCTCGGCGAGCGATTCTGCGGCCTCTGAACCCGAGAAGGTGACCTCGAACGCGGCAATGAGAAGTTCAGCCTTGGATGCGGCCGACTTCACCGTCTCGGCCGAGACCCCGGCTTCTCGCGCGATCGCCGTAAGCGTCGTCGCCTGGTATCCCTGCGTGGCAAAGAGGCGAGCGGATGCTTCGACAATGCGCCGACGGGTGTCCACGGCCTGTTGCGCTCGCAACTGCGACCGGTAGGCGCGTGGAACCCCAGACTCGGTCGGAAGGATCTCAGAAGACATATTGACTTACCCCACGGTGTAGTGAATACTTCATCAGTACATTCAATACTACCGAGAGACCAACAGATGTCCAGCTACCTCATCACCTGCACTCCGGCACATGGCCACGTCATGCCCCTGCTGCAGATCGCTCGTCACCTCGTCGCACGCGGCGACCAGGTGCGCTTCATGACCAGCGTCCGCTACGCCGATCGAGTTCGTGCCGCCGGAGCTCAGTTCGTCGCGCTGCCCGCCAGTGGGGACGTCGACCTCGACGACGTCGACGCCGCCTTTCCCGAGCGCGTCGGATTGAAAGGACCTGCCGCGCTCCGCTTCGACATGAGCAACCTCTTCGTGCGCCCCGCCGCCGCCCAGCTCGCTGCCGTGCGCGCAGAACTCGCGATCGCCGACATCGACGCGGTGCTCACCGAGCCGCTCTTCATCGGCGCTGCCCTCCTCGCACAAACGCCACTGAGTGAGCGCCCGCCCATTGTTGCTTTGGGCATCTTCCCTCTGGGAGCCAAGAGTCGCGACACCGCGCCGTTCGGCCTCGGGATCACACCGCTTCCGGGTTTGATGGGGCGTCTGCGAAACGCCGCGCTCTCTGCCATGGCCGAAAAAGTGATCTTCGGCGGCGTCCAGCGCGAGGCTGACGAGATCAGCGTGCGCGAGACGGGACGGCCTCTCGGCGGCTTCGTCCTCGACTGGCCATCACGCGCAGACGTGATGGCGCAGTTCACCGTGTCTGGATTCGAATACCCGCGCTCCGACCTGCCCGACACGGTGCACTTCGCAGGACCGCTCCTGGCCCCACCCGGGAGCGAGGCTCTGCCGAAGTGGTGGTCCGATCTGGACGGATCGGTGCCGGTCATCCACGTCACTCAGGGCACGATCGCCAATTCTGACTTCGCGCAGCTCGTGCTGCCGACTGTCACCGGGTTGGCAGCATCCGAGGTTCTGGTAGTGGTCTCTACCGGGGGCCGACCGCGCGCTACGCTTCCCGCCGAACTGCCGGCGAATGTTCGCGTCGCCGAGTACCTCCCGTACGACAGACTGCTTCCGCTGGTCGACGTCATGGTCACCAACGGCGGGTACGGCGGGGTGCAACAGGCGCTGTCGCACGGAACGCCGCTGGTCGTCGCGGGTCAGACCGAAGACAAAGTCGAGGTGTCGGCCCGAGTCGGGTGGTCGGGCGTGGGCATCAACCTCAAGACCAACGCGCCGTCCGCTGAACAGGTCGCGAGTGCGGTGCGGCGAGTGTTGACGGACGAGTCCTACGCCGCACGCGCACGCGCGTTGGCCCACGAACTCACCCGCGCGAACGGGCTCGATGGGCTCGACAGGGTGCTCGAGACCCTCGCAGAACCAGCCGATGACCGGCAATTCGGCGTCGGTCGAGGCATCCGGTAGTATTGGAGGGTTGTCCATCTACGCACCCCTGTGTGCGATTCGTGGATGACGTGCACACACCCTCCTGCTGTCGGGAAATGCCCGGCAGCCGTTCTAGTCCGAAGGAGGTGGGTTAGTGACGCACCAGTACGAACTCATGGTCATTCTGAGCCCCGAGATCGACGAGCGCCAGGTCGCCCCGACCCTCGACAAGTTCCTGAAAGTCATCACCAACGATGGTGGCTCGATCGACAACGTCGACATCTGGGGCAAGCGCCGTCTTGCGTATGAGATCCAGAAGAAGAACGAAGGCATCTACGCCGTCGTCGCTTTCACTGCGACCAGCGCTGCCACTCAGGAGCTCGACCGCCAGCTGGGTCTGAACGAGCAGATCATGCGTACCAAGGTGCTGCGTGCCGAAGACGCGATCGCCATGATCGCTTCTGAGAAGCAGCGTGCCGACGAGAAGGCAGCCCGCAAGGCTGCTCGTCCCGCGAAGCCCGTCAAGCAGGACGCGTAACGACGATGGCCGGCGAAACGATCATCACCGTCGTGGGAAACCTCACGGCTGATCCCGAACTGCGCTACACGCAGAACGGCCTTCCCGTCGCGAACTTCACGATCGCATCGACGCCGCGCAACTTCGACCGTGCCGCCAACGAGTGGAAGGACGGCGAAGCGCTGTTCCTCCGCGCGTCGGTCTGGCGCGAGTTCGCCGAGCACGTCGCGGGCTCGCTGACGAAGGGTTCCCGTGTCATCGCGACCGGTCGCCTGAAGCAGCGCAGCTACGAGACGCGCGAAGGCGAGAAGCGCACCTCGATCGAGCTCGAGGTCGACGAGATCGGCCCTTCGTTGCGCTACGCGACCGCTCAGGTCACGCGTGCAGCGGGTGGCAGCGGTGGCGGACAGTCCCGTGGCCAGGGTCAGGTCGCTGAAGAGCCGTGGTCGACTCCCGGTTCGCAGCAGGCGTCCGCGCCGGCTGCCGGTGGCGACGCGTGGGCAGCCCCGGGCGCCTACGGCGACGACACTCCGTTCTGATCTCGATACGCCGCTTCGCGACTACTCGATCCGGCGGACACTCACGACACAGATTCCGGATGCCTCCGCACGAGGCATCCGACAACAACACCTAAGGAAACAACATGGCTGGAAAGTCAAGCGGCGACCGCCGCAAGCCGCGGAAGGGCGGGAAGGTCACTGCCCCCGCGAAGCCGACCCGCGTCGGGCTCATCGACTACAAAGATGTCGCCACCCTTCGCAAGTTCATCTCGGAGCGTGGAAAGATCCGCGCCCGTCGTATCACCGGTGTCTCGGTGCAGGAGCAGCGTCTGATCGCCAAGGCGATCAAGAACGCGCGCGAAATGGCGCTCCTGCCTTACGCCGGCGCTGGCCGCTAAGGAGCACCCGATGGCAAAGCTGATTCTCACGAACGAGGTCGCCGGGCTTGGTAGCGCCGGTGACGTCATCGAGGTCAAGAACGGGTACGCCCGCAACTACCTCATCCCCCAGGGCTTCGCAGTGGCCTGGACGCGCGGTGGCGAGAAGCAGGTGGCGTCGATTCGCGCCGCTCGCGAGTCGCGCGCGATCCACGACCACGAAGAGGCCGTGGCGCTCAAGGACGCCCTCGAGGGCGCCAAGGTGCGTCTGGCCGTCAAGGCCGGCACCGAGGGCCGTCTGTTCGGCTCGGTCAAGACCGAGCACGTGGCCGACGCCGTCAAGGCCGCTGGCCTGGGCGACCTCGACAAGCGCAAGATCCACATCACCTCGCCCATCAAGGCGCTCGGTGAGCACGAAGCCACGGTTCGTCTGCGCGACGACCTGACCGCCGTGATCACCCTGTCGGTGGTTGCTGCGAAGTAGCTTCACAGCACGACGGATGCCGCAGCCCGGCCCTCTCGCGAGGGTTCCGGTCTGCGGCATCCGTCTTTCGGTTCGCGCTTCTTTTGTTCACGCGACGAGGCGGGTCGGGCCAGGCGCCCGGCCCGCCTTCGCGCTACGCGACCCGGCGCCGCGCGACCGCGGCACCACCGGCGACGATGAGCACGAGGCCCATCAGAAGCGCGGCGAGTCCGCCAGTCCCCCCAGTTGCGGCGAGCTGGGTCGAGGCCATCGACGCCGTGGCGCCGATTGTCTCGGTGGTGTGAATCACGGTTCCGGGGGTGCCGGGTGTTCCCTCGGTACCGGGTGTTCCCTCGTTACCGGGTGTTCCCGGGGTTCCGGGTGTTCCGGGTGTTCCGGGGGTTCCGGGTGTTCCGGGGGTTCCGGGTGTTCCCGGGGTTCCGGGGGTTCCCGGGGTTCCGGGTGTTCCGGGTGTTCCGGGTGTTCCGGGTGTTCCCGGCGTTGTCGGCGTTGTCGGCGTTGTCGGCGTAGTCGGCGTAGTCGGGTTGATCACGGTGCTGTCACCGATCACTGAGACGGCGTTCCCGCCGATCGTGACGGGGAGGTTAATCACGGGGATGATCTGGTTTCCGCTGAGGATTCCGTCTTCACCCGAGGTGATCGGTGTGATCCAGCTGGTGCCGCCGGTCGTGCCGGTGTGTCCGGCGCTGCCGCCGATGACCGTGCTGTCTCCGATGACGGAGACGGCGTTGCCCGTGACGTTCACGGGGGCGTTGATCACGGGGATGATCTGGTTTCCGCTGAGGATTCCGTCTTCACCCGAGGTGACCGGTGCGGCCCACACGGACTCGCCTTGAGCGGGAGCTGCGGCGGGTGCCGTCGCCCCGTTCACGACGGTGCTGTCTCCGATGACGGAGACGGCGTTGCCCGTGACGTTCACGGGGGCGTTGATCACGGGGATGATCTGGTTTCCGCTGAGGATTCCGTCTTCACCCGAGGTGACCGGTGCGGCCCACACGGACTCGCCCTGAGCGGGAGCTGCGGCGGGTGCCGTCGCCCCGTTCACGACGGTGCTGTCACCGATGACCGACACCGCGTTGCCCGAGACCGTGATGGGCAGATTCACGTCGGCGAGGACCTGGTTTCCGCTGAGGATCCCGTCCTCTCCGGACGTGACCGGTCCTTCGACTGGGGCCGTGCTCGTCTCAGTGACCGCAGGAGCGGCCGCAGGAGCGGCCTCAGGAGCGGCCGCAGGAGCCGCGTGCACGACCGTGCTGTCACCGATGGCCGACACCGCGTTATCCGTGACGGTGATCGGGATGTCGACGCTCACGAGGGCCTGATTGCCCGACCCGATGCCGTCCTCCCCACTGGTGATAGGCGCCTCGGCCGGTGCGGCAGTGACGGGGGTCGGCTCGGTCACGGGAGTCGACGGCATCGTGACACGGGTGCTGTCGCCGATGACTGAGAGGGCGTTGCCGGTGACCGTGACCGGCACCGACAGGTCGATCAGGGCTTGGTTGCCGGACAGCAGTCCGTCCTCGCCCGTTGTCTCGGTCGCATTGGCGACCGTTGCGCTGAGCAGCGTGATGCCGCCAGCCAGGAGCGTACCCACAAGGGCGCGCTTGATGAAGGTGTGCATGATCTCTCCTTGAGACGTGTTGAATGATCGGATGCGCGCAAAAGGCGCGTGATTCTCTGCCGTCAGAAAGACGACGAGCATCCGGTCAGTCGGGAGAGACGTCGGTGGACAGCACGGGCGCGGCCGGGGCTACGTCGTTCTCGGGTCCGGAACGTCGCACCCAGGCACGGTATGCGATGACGAAACCGAGGGCGACCAGCACCCACGCGCCGGGACCCGCACCACTGGGTCCGACGAAGGCAGAGTCCGCCTGCATTACAGAGCGGAGAAGAGCAAAAGAGATGTCCGCGACGGCCGCGGCCGCTGTGGTTACCGCGGCTCCGTCAGCAGCAGAGAACGTGGCGGGGAGTTCCGGTGCGAGTGCGAGCAACGCCGTAGCGCCTGACGTATAGGCGGTACGGGCGAACAGGTCGAACGCGCTGGCTTCAGCATCCGTCGTCCTTGCGACGACCGTGCTCGTAACAACTCCGCTCGAGGCGAGCAGCGGTGCAACGACGGGAGAATCGGGGCTTGTAACGATGCCGGTGGTGGAGTCGACTGCATCCGTCAGGGTGCCGGTCACGCCATCTAGGGTGCCGGTGACCGCGCCCGCCGTGCCCTGTAGGAGGCCATCGACGCTCGAGCCGAGGGTTGTGGCGGCGGTGTCGATGCCGAGGGCGGATACCACCTCGTTCACCACGGGAACCGTGTCGACGACGGCGACCGTCGAGTCCACGATCGGCGCCACCACGCCGTAGTCGGCAATCACGGAGACGGTGTTCGTCACCGGAGCGACGACCGTCTCGACGACGTCGGCAACTGGCGGGACCGAAGCGACGGACTCGACCACGGGTGCGACAGGCTTGACGACCGCCTGCACGACCGGTGCCACGGGTTGGACGACAGTGGTGGCGGTTCCTTCGACAACGCTCGTGACAGCCACCGCGGTCTCTTCGACTGTCGATGTGAGGTCGCCGAGAAGACCGCCGTCTTCTCCGGCGTGCGCCTGCGAGGCGCCCAGTCCGAGAGCGAAAGAGAGCAGCACCCACGCGAACGCGACGCCGATTCCTGCGAGCAGCATCTTGGAGATTCTCGACAAGTGCTGCGAGTCTGCGGTGTCCACGTTCACCTCCGATACAACGATCGATGTCGGTCAGCTCTCGATTTGAGAACCGACCGTAGGGTGCCTGGGTGACCGACGCTAGCCCACATAGGGGGAGATGTCCACCCTCCTTCGACGAAGTCGCGGTCTATTCAGTGGAATCTGTACACAGGCAACTGGTATCAGATCCAACCTTCAAGTGACACTTCAAACACATCTCTACTCACAGCCCAGCCTAAGAAAAAAACGAGATCAGCATTTAAAAATGTCTCACACATCCCTCTATGAACGAGAGTTCTCCACAGACGTTGTGCACAGGCTTATCGGCGTTTCGCGCAGGCTCTCCACAGAGTTATCCACAGGACGTCTTGCATGTGTGAAAAGCGCTCTCTAGCGTGGGGTGCGGCCCACAGGGGATTGACGCGCCACACGTCGATGACGACGCATGTCGGGGGCTCGTGATCTGCTCACGTGAGGGCGAGAAGGATGCTGCGGCTTCTTGTCTCGTCTCTCTGGTGTGCGTTCACGCGCGTAGTCCAATCCCTGCAAGCAGTCCCTTGCGTAGCCGAATGACCCGAAGGAAGTGCACATGTCGATTGCCGACATCTCGGACGATCGCCTGGGTGGGCAGCGCCGGGAGCACGAGCGAACCCCGCCGCACGACCTTCTCGCTGAACAGAGCACGCTCGGCGGAATGATGCTGTCGAAGGATGCTGTCGCCGACGTCATCGAGACGCTGCGCGGACCCGACTTCTATGTGCCCAAGCACGAGCTCATCTTCGAGGCCATCCTCACGCTCTACTCGCACGGTGAGCCGACCGACGTCATCGCGGTCACTGACGAGCTGATCAAGTCGGGAGAACTGCAGCGCGCCGGCGGTGCCGACTACCTGCACACCCTCACCTCGATCGTGCCGACCGCGGCCAACGCCGGCTACTACGCCTCGATCGTCGGCGAACGTGCGTTGCTTCGCCGGTTGGTGGATGCTGGCACTCGCATCGTGCAGATGGGCTACTCGGGTCAGGGTGAAGCGCTCGACCTGGTCAACAACGCCCAGGCCGAGATCTACGGTGTCACCGGCGCGGACGCGGCCGAAGACTACGTCCCACTCGAGGTTGCCGTCAGCGCTGCCGTCGAAGAGATCGAGGCGGCCCGCGGCCGCGACGGCCAGATGACCGGCATCCCCACCGGCTTCGCTGGACTCGACACCCTGACCAACGGTCTGCACCCCGGCCAGATGATCATCATCGCGGCGAGGCCGGCTATGGGCAAATCTACGCTGGCTCTAGATTTCGCTCGCGCTGCGGCGATCAAGCACAAGTTCCCAACCGTTCTCTTCTCGCTCGAAATGGGCCGCAGCGAGATCGCGATGCGTCTCATGAGCGCCGAGGGTTCGGTGCCCCTGCAGAACATGCGCAAGGGAACGCTCGACTCACGCGACTGGACGACCATCGCCTCCACGCGCGGTCGCATCAACGACGCGCCTCTCTTCATCGACGACAGCCCCAACATGACGCTGGTCGAGATCCGGGCGAAGTGCCGCCGGCTCAAGCAGCGCGAGGGTTTGAAGATGGTTGTCATCGACTACCTGCAGCTCATGACCTCGGGCAAGCGCGTCGAGTCGCGCCAGCAAGAGGTGTCGGAGTTCTCGCGCGCCCTCAAGCTGTTGGCCAAGGAGTTGCAGGTTCCGGTCATTGCGCTGTCGCAGCTGAACCGCGGTCCCGAGCAGCGCGCCGACAAAAAGCCAGCCCTCTCTGACCTTCGTGAGTCGGGCTCGATCGAGCAGGACGCGGATATGGTCGTGCTCCTGCACCGCGAGTCGGCTTACGAGAAGGATTCCCCGCGCGCCGGCGAGGCCGACCTCATCGTCGCCAAGCACCGCAACGGCCCCACCGACACGATCACTGTGGCGTTCCAGGGTCACTTCTCGCGCTTCACCGATATGGCTCCCGGGGACTTCGGGTAGTTGTAGGTGTAGTTTCAGCCTTTTGACGGCCCAGGCGCGGAGGGTGTGCTGTGCACCGGCATCTGGCGCCTCGCGCAACTCGCGGTACTGTCGAGGATGTCCACCCGTATGCCCTGGAGCTCGCTGCCGGCGACCGTGACACGGTGGGTCGAAGCGGAGCTCGGTGGGAGAGTCGTCACCACGAACGCACAGCGGAATGGGTTCTCCTCTGGATCCGCCGACCGAGTGATGGCCGACAACGGGCGTCGAGTCTTCGTGAAGACGATGTCGCGCAGTCGCAATGCGGAGACCTTGGAGCTTCACCGCAGAGAAGCCGCAGTCATGCGGATGCTCCCGAATGAGGTTCGGGCACCGGCCCTGCTCGGTGTCTACGATGACGACGAGTGGATCGCCTTGATGATGCATGACATTGAAGGTGCGCATCCCGGCGGGCAGCACGGTGCAGACATACCCGCCGTGCTCGACGCGATCGCAGAGCTTCCGGAGGCCGCTGGCCGGCTCGGCACCCTTCCGCGACTTCAGGACGAACTGGTCGGCGACTTCAGCGCCTGGAACCGTATCGTCGCCGACGGTGTCGACAGCACCCTGCCGTCGCTCGCCCTCGCGCTGCGCGACCGCATGATGGAGGCCGCAGTCGGAGCCGCCGGCGCCGTCGTCGGCGATCATCTGGTTCACCTCGATTGCCGCGCCGACAACATCCTGATCGATGGATCGGGTACAGCGTGGCTCATCGATTGGCCATGGGCATCGATCGGGGCGCGTTGGTTCGACGGCGTCACCTACCTCCTCGATGTCGTAGTGCGAGGTGAGTCAGTCGACGTCGACTGGTATCTGAGCCACCCGCTATTCGACACCCTGCGGTCAGAGCAAGTGGATGCCGTGCTCGCCGCACTCGCGGGCACCTTCTACAACAACGCCCGACAGCCCTCACCCCCCAACATGCCTACGCTTCGCGCATTCCAGCGAGCCGAAGCGGACGCAGCCGTCGCCTGGCTCGCCCGCCGCTGGGCATAGCGGGGACAACACGACCCGCTTTCCGGCCGGACTTACCCGGGCATTTCGGGCTGCGATCTCAGCGCTTCGCCCACACGGACAGGTCGGCAACGCTCGCGCGCGAGGTTTGGGCACTCTGGGAACAGGCGTGCACGCAGCGCCCTACGCTCGAAAGGACGAAAGGGCTCGCATGCGCGCGATGGTGATGGATGCTGTGGGCAGGCCTCTCGAGGTGCGCGAGGTCGCCGCGCCCGTGGCTCCTGCCGGGGGTGTCGTCGTGACTGTGCGGGCGACGGGTCTCTGCCGCAGCGACTGGCACGCATGGGTGGGTCACGAGCAGATTGCGCTGCCTCACATCCCCGGCCACGAACTGGCAGGGGTCGTGGATACTGTCGGCGAAGGAGTCACAGCGTGGCGGGTGGGCGACCGGGTCACGGTTCCCTTCGTGTGCGGATGTGGGCAATGCGAGTGGTGCCTGCGCGGGGACGCGCAGGTGTGCCCGCACCAAGAGCAGCCCGGGTTCACTCACCACGGGTCGTTCGCTGAGCGCGTGGCACTTCACGCCGCCGACACCAACCTCGTCCGGATCCCCGACTCCGTCTCCTTCGACGCAGCCGCAGCGCTCGGTTGCCGCTTCGCCACCGCCTTCCGCGCGGTTCATGTGCGCGCGCGCCTGCTACCCGGCGAGTGGCTGGCGGTGTTCGGCACGGGCGGGGTCGGACTCAGCGCCATCATGATCGCGCGAGCACTCGGCGCGCGGGTGATCGCGGTCGATCGCAATCCGGGCGCGCTGGATGCGGCGGCCTCGCTCGGCGCTGACCACACGGTGCTCGCCGACGGCAGTGACGGCATGCCTGTCGCGGACCGCGTGCACGAGCTGACCCACGGCGGCGCGCACGTATCGGTGGATGCGGTGGGCAGCGAGCAGACCTCGAGCGACAGCATCCTGAGCTTGCGGCGTCGCGGGCGTCACGTGCAGGTGGGTCTGCTTCCGTCCGAGTCGGGGCTGTCGGCGATTCCGATGGCGCGGGCTATTTCGTGGGAGCTCGACATTCTCGGCAGTCACGGCATGGCCGCGGTCGACTACCCGGCGATGCTCGCGCTGATCGAGCGGGGTGCGCTGCGCCCGCAAGACCTCATCACTGCGACGATCTCGCTCGAAGAGGCGGCGGAGCGGCTGACGGTTATGGATCGCTCGACCGCTGTGGGTATGACGATGATCGACCCGACGGCTCAGTAACCCGGCCGGTCGGCGTGAGAGCATGCACGCACGACTTTCGCGAACGTAGGAATGCTGGGGACCAAGCCCGGATTGCGGGATGAGGTGGTGGCAATCCTGACCCGCCGCAGCACTGAGCTCGCCGACGCGGGATGCCTTCTCTATGAAGTGGGCGTGAGCGAAGACGCACCCGACACCGTGTTCGTGGCAGAGTTGTGGACCTCTCCGGAGGCACATCGCGCATCACTCCAGCTGACCACCGTACGTGCGGCGATCGCCGAGGCGATGCCGATGCTGTCCGGCGAGATGGGCGGCAACCAGTTCTTCGTCATCGGATCACCTTTGCGCGATCGAACGCCCGTGGGAATCCCGTGTGAGTCTCGGAATGGGTCCGGTCGTGTCCATAGGCTTGCGCGGACAGAGACGAGGAGGTCCATCATGCTCCCGCACCGTCACCGTAAGGCTGCACTGGCCGTTTCCGTGCTGACCGTCCTGCTCGTCACGGGCTGTGCCGCTCCGAGTGCACCGGACGATGCATCCGCCCCACCCGCCGAGACTTCGTCGTCGTCTGCACCGTCGTCTCGACCGTCAATCGACCCGGCGCCGTCCTCAAGCGCCACAGGTTCTGGAGCCGTCGGGATCGGGATGCCGTTCGATGAGGCGATGGCGGCCATTGGGGCAGAGCCTGCGGCGGATGCCTGTCCCTGGGTAGCCCTGGTCGCAAAGGATGAGTTGATCCTCGTCATCCAACGTGATGCGGCGGGAGATGACTCGTCGCCGGTTGTCCTCGTGTCGGCGTCGGCTCCGGCCGAAGCGTCCGGCTCGGTCGGCCCACGCACGCCCGAAGGCATCGGCATCGGATCTACCGTCGACGAGGCGCGGGCCGCCTATCCCGACGCGCAAGAGTTGGCGCCCGAAGGTATGGGCGATCGCCGCTACATCATTGTCGACACTGCCGAAGACTCGGACACCTTCTTCGCCTTCACCGAGGGTGAGCAACGAATCTGGGAGCTCACCGTCACCAGCCTTCCAGTCCCGCCGTACGAGCCCTGCGCGTGATCGTGAATTCCGCAGCGCTCATCGTCGTGGCGGGCCTCCCCGGTAGCGGCAAAAGCGCGATCGCTGAAGCGGCGGCTCGTCGTCTCGGATGTGGGGTCGTGTCGGTCGACCCGCTCGAAGCGGCGATGTGGCAGGCGGGCATTGCTCGCGCTCAGCCCACGGGCCTCGCCGCGTACGTCGTTGCCGAAGCGGTCGCGCGGGAGCAGCTTCAGCTCGGCCATGATGTGATCGTCGATGCAGTGAACGATGTCGAGCCGGCCCGTCAACAGTGGCGCGACCTGGCCGAACAGATGGGCGTTCGCGTGCTCTTCGTCGAGGTCGTCGCCTCCGACCCGGTCGAGCATCGGCGTCGACTCGAAGCGCGTCGCCGCGATATCGCGGGGTTCCCCGAGCCATCGTGGGAGTCGATCGACGCTCGCCGAGCCGGCTTCGCGGAATGGGAGGACGATCGCCTCCGCCTTGACTTCTTGACTGATGCTGCGGCCAACACCGAGCTCATCGTCGCCGCGGTCGAGCGTGCGCGATGACTCTCACAGGAGTGTTCATCTTCGTTCTTCGGTGAAGTCTCAGAACGGCGGCGGATCAGCGCCGCAGTCGTGATGCGGCACACTGCCCCGAGCGTTCAGCATGTCTGACGGGACGAACTGCACGACGCCTGGCGGCCTATCGAGGTAGTTGCGAGCAGTCGGACTGGTCCATTTCAGGATGCCACCACCGAGCTGCTCGACAGTCCATGCGCTTGCGTGCTTTACGGTGTGGTGCCTTCGACACAGGTGGGCGAGGTTTTCGGCGCTGGTCGGTCCGCCGTAGGCGGCGTCGACGGTGTGGTCGAGGTCGCAGCGCCACGGCCGCTGGATGCAGCCAGGGAATCGGCAGCGCTCGTCGCGCACGCTGAGGAACCGACGCAACTCAGCGCTTGGGTGGTAGCGGTCGACGGCGAGTGGAGCGCCGGTGTGCGGGTGCGTCATGACTCGGTCCCAGCCGGGAGCGCCGGCTGCAAGGCGCGCGGCGGTATCGCGGTCGATCGGGCCGTAACCGGCGAGCAGAGCGGGCTCGTTAGCCAGACCTGCGGCTGTGAGAACCGGAATCGTGACCTGAACGCGTCCGCGGATGGCGCCGAGTGTGTCACCTTCGCCGTGGCCCGTGGGAGCGGCAGTCAAGAGCATGTCGACGAAGATGTCAGCGCGGATCTCATCCAGTGTGCGGGTGTCCACCACGCAGGCATCGCCGTCGTCGGCTTCAGCATCCGCCCTCGCCTCGCGCACATCGCGCCCCATTTGGGTGAGGCGATCGTGGATCGCGTGGGCATGGGCGGCGGAGACGTCGGCCATGACGCGTGCCATGTCATCGTCGAGATTGATGACACGAATGTGCCGCCGCTCGCGGGCTCGCTGCTGCTGGTCGGAGACCGACTCGGGGTCGAGGCGAGCCGCGACAACCCGCGCGATCGAGCGCAGGCGTGTGGGCGTCTCGAACCGCGCTGCCTCCAGGAGTAGTTGCTCATACTGTGCGCGCAGATCACCGTGGGCGACGCTGCACCCGGCGTCGATGATCGCGCTGACATGACCGGCATCGATCTCACCGGCCTCGAAGGCCGCACGAGTCGCGGGGAACGATTGATCGAGAGTGGACGCCGATGCCATGCGGGCCTGCACCGCGCGGTCGCTCAACCGCATCGCCGCCCCGAGTTCGCTGGTGACCTCGCGAAGCGCGAGATCGGTGTCCCACCGCTTGCCCGCTTCACGGCGAGAGGCTGTCCGCACCATGACCAGGTCGGCGGCCTCGGCAAGCAAACCGGACTCTTGGGCTTGCAGGCGGGCGATCTCGGCACGTGTGTCGACGACTCGCGTTACTACGTCATCGAGCGCGCTCCACGTCCCTGTCGGGTCGATCGGCGTGTGCCCCATGAGTACTCCCGTAGTGACGACACCAGCGTGATGTCATCCGGTCGCGCGTGGGCACTTGCGCAGGATCTGTTGGAAACAGTGTAGCACATAACAGCGATGCTCAGGTGTCGAAAGGTCGATTAGCGCCCATCGAACGTCGAACATAAAAATGAGCAAGGTTCGACGGGTTCGCCCGGCGCAACCCTCGCGGACGTGGTGCGGGCTTGCTACGCTCGCCCTGCCTGCACACCGCCGCGCTGACTGACGGAGGAGTCCGCATGACAACTCCCGTTCCCACCGGAGAGATCGTCGAGGGCTCGCGCGGTCGAGAATTGCGCCTGAGTCGACGACTCGACGCCGACATACATGACGTATGGGCGTGGATGACTGAATCCGACCGGCTCGAGGAGTGGATCGGACGCTGGCAAGGAGATCCCACCTCTGGACAGCTGACCTTCTTCATGACGGCCGAAGGCGACGATGTTCCTGGCGAAGAGGTGACGATCCGCGCGTGCGATCCACCCCATCGGTACAGCGTCGACACGAGTGTGGGAGAAAACGTCTGGCGCTTGCGACTCGAGCTTGCCGACGATGGCGGCGCCACGACCGTGCAATTCAGCCAAGTGATCGGCGCTGATGACGTCGGCAGCGTCGGGCCGGGTTGGGAGTATTACCTGGACCGATTGACCGCAGCGATCGACGGGACGACTCCCTCAGCGATCGACTTCGACGAGTACTTTCCCGCGATGCAGTCCTACTACCGCGACTTGTTGACCTGACGACACCGCGATTTGTTGAGCTGACGACGACGCGTGACGAGCGCCCAATCAACGATCTCCGCCCGCGCGGAGGTACCTCACATGGGTCGCGAGCGGTGAGTGCAGCACCTCGACCGGTTCCATCAAGAATGCCTCGATGCCGTCGAAGATGCGCTCGCCCGACCCGAGAAGAACGGGCGCGATGTCGAGGGTGAGTTCGTCGACGACCCCGGCCGCGAGCGCTTGCCTGACCGTCGAAGCGCCACCGGCGACGTGCACGCCGGATTCGCCGTCCGCCTCCGAAGCGAGGGCGTAGGCCTCGTCGAACCCACCCGTGACGAAGTGGAAGGTCGTGCCACCCGCCATCTCGATCGAGTCGCGCGCGTGATGGGTCAGCACGAAGACGGGTGCGTGGTACGGAGGCTCGTCGCCCCACCACCCGCGCCAGTCGTCCTTCCATTCGCCTCGAATCGGGCCGAACATGTTGCGGCCCATCACGACGGCGCCCTGCGCGCGGCCGAGCCACGCGCTCGCCGCGGCGTCGGCCTCGGTCGCGCGCTCGTCGCCGAGGTGCCAGCGATGCAACTCGAGTCCGCGAACGCCGAGAGGGTTCTCCAGACTCTGGTCGGGCCCCGCGATGAAACCGTCGAGTGAAATCGATACGTGAGCGGTGGTGTGCGGCATCCGTTGCCCTTCGTCTGCGTCGTCTGATCGTATCGACGTACCATCGATCCGTGCTCACCACCTCGTTCGCGCTGCCGCTCGAACAGTGGCGCGCCCTCGAACAGCAGCACCACGCGCGCGCCGACGCGCTGACCGCGGGCCGCCGAGCACGCGCCGCGCGGGGGCAGACGCATCCCGTCGACGATTTTCTCTACAACTACTACTCCTACAAACCGGCGGTGCTGCGACGATGGCACCCGGGCCTCGACACGCGATTGCAGGATGCCGCGGCCGAACCCCGCGCACAGTGGCGGTGGTACTCCACCGAACAGAACGACGTCGTGGTCGACTCGGCCGCCTTCGTGGCCGAGAAGAGCCTGATGCTCACCGGCATCCACAACATTCTTCGCTCAACGGCGAACGGACGTGCGCAATACGGATGCTTCGGGCTCCACGAGTGGGCCATGGTCTATCGCGAGAGCGAACACCGTCACCCGGTCCCGCTGAGGCTGGGACGCGAGGGAACTGACGCGGTCGTCGAGGCGAACCCCCTGACCTGCACGCACTTCGACGCATTCCGGTTCTTCACCCCCGATGCGGTGCCGCTCAATCGGCGCCCGCTCAGTCGCGACCAGCAGGCGGCGACCGAGCAACCCGGGTGCCTGCACGCCAACATGGACCTGTACAAGTGGGCGGTCAAGCTCGGCCCGCTCGTCCCGGGCACCGTGCTGTTGGACTGCTTCGAGCTCGCCCGAGACATCCGCGAACTCGACATGCGCGCCTCGCCCTACGACCTCACCGGCTGGGGCTACGCACCCGTGCAGATCGAGACGGCCGACGGCAAGGCCGCCTATGTCGCGAGGCAGAGGGAATTCGCCGAACGTGCCGCACCGCTCCGCGCGACGCTCATCGAGACCATCTTTCGCGTGACGACGTCACGCGCCTCAGCGACTCGGCCGAAGCACGGCCTGCCCGGCTGAGACCTCGACATCGATCGTGCTCCGCGCCCCTGGGGTGGATCCGATGCGGTCGTCGAACGAGCCGCCCGACACGTCGGAAGTGACTTCGTAGCGCCCCTCGGGAACAGCGAGGGTGAGAGACCCGGCGCTGACATCGGCAACGATCTCAGAGGGTTGGGTCCCGGTCAGGCCTACGCTCAGTGTCCCGGCGCTCACGCTCAGCTCGGCGGTGTCCACACCATCGAGGTCGACCTCCCCACGCCCGGCGGCAACCTCGAGGGTCAACGCGGTGGCTGAGCCTTCGACGGCGATGCGCCCCGCGCCGAGGTCAATAGTGAGGTCGCCGAAATCTCCAGACGCTTCGAAGCTGCCGGCAGCGACCGAGACATCGGCGTCGACTCCTGCCAGGTCTCTCGGCAGCCGAAGCTCGGCCTCGCCTGCCGACCCGCCCCAGAACCACATCTCTCCCCACAGACGATCGCGCGAGCGCACCTCGAGAGTGTCGCCGTCGCGCTCGAGCACCCATCGGTCAGCGCCGGATGTTCCGGTGACAGTGAGTTCGGCCTCGTCGATGTCAGCGAACTCGATCGTCAACGATCCGGCCGCGAGCTCGGCGTCGATGTTGGTCACACCCGAGACAGCGGTGGCGTTGGTGCCGGTTCGGATGGATGCCGAAGCCACTGTTGCCCACGCTGCCGAGCCCATCGTGCCGACGATCGCCAGAGCACCGAACACGATCGCAAGGATCGCGATCACCCGCGACGACGTAGACCGAGGCGGTGGCGGTGTGGGCTCGCCCTGGGGAGCGGGCGGCACGGGCGTGGGAGGAAGGATCGTGGTGGTCATCGCTGGGCTCCTGTCTGCGGCGGTGTTCCGCCGGGGCGAGGTTCTGGGTGGGTTCCGCCGTGCGAAAGGTGCGCGAGGGCGGCGAGCACGCGGCGGTTGCCCGACTCGTCTTGCTCGAGGTCAAGCTTTTGGAAGACGGCGGTGATGTGCTTTTCGACGCTGCCCTCACTGACGTGCAGCGTGCGGGCGATCGCCTGGTTTGACCGCCCTTCAGCGATCAGGGCCAGCACCGTCGATTCGCGGTCGGTGAGCCGCAGCATCCGGTCATCCCTCGTGCGCCGGCTCAGCAGTTGCGCCACCACTTCTGGGTCGAGCACCGTGGCTCCCGCACCGATGCGCATGATCGCGTCGAGAAAGTCGCTCACATCGGCCACCCGGTCTTTGAGCAGGTAGCCCAGCGAGCCGCCCTGGGCGGCGATGAGGTCGGTGGCGTAGCGCTCTTCGACATATTGAGAGAGCACGAGCAGCGGAAGGGCAGGTCGCGCAGCACGCAGACGCAGGGCCGCACGGATGCCTTCGTCGGTCCACGTCGGAGGCAGCCGCACATCGAGAATGCACAGTTCAGGATCGGTGGCCTCCACCTCGTCTTCGAGGCGAGTGGCATCCGGGAGCGCTGCCACCACGGTGTGCCCGGAGTCTTCGAGCACACGCACGAGCCCTTCGCGCAGGAGCGCGGAGTCTTCACAGATCAGGATGCGCATGGGAGTGTCACCTCCACGGCGGTCGGGCCCCCGGTGGGGCTGTCGATCCGCACATGTCCTCCGGCGGCCGCGATGCGGTTCACGATGCCGTCCAGTCCTCCGCCGGGGACGACCCGCGCCCCGCCGATGCCGTTGTCTTCGACACGGGCCCACAGGGTCGCGCCGTCGTGAAGCCGCACGACCGCACGGCATTCTGTCGCCCGGGAGTGCTTGGCTGCGTTGGTGAGCGCTTCGGCGATGGCGAAGTACGCTGCCGCTTCGCTCTCTCGGCTGCAGCGTCCGTCGATGCGCACGTCCAGGTGGACGGGAATCACTGATCTACCCGCGAGGGCAGAGAGCGCAGCGTCCAATCCGCGGTCATCGAGAATCGACGTGTGGATGCCGCGGGCCAACTGCCGCAGCTCGGTGATGGCCGCCTTGGTCGAGGTGTGAGCTTCGGCGATGAGGGCTTTGGCTGCGTCGGGATCGCTGTCGATCTTCTGCTGGGCAAGTCCGAGAGTCATCCCGACCGAGACCAGTCGCGGCTGAACGCCGTCGTGGAGGTCACGCTCGATGCGGGTGCGCTCGAGTTCAGCGGCCCGCATTGCTCCCGCTCGTTGCACTCGCGATGAGCGGGCTTCCTCGGTCAACTGGGCCTCACGCGAGGGCACCATGATGGCGCGCGCCGTCACCCCGTGAAGGATCGCCACCCCCACGATCGCGGCGAGCGACAGCACTGCGCTCGCGATGCCGACGGGCACCGCCCACACGATCGGGACTCCGATCCCGGTTCGCGCGATTTCGACGACGTCACCACGGGCGAACAGCGGAGAGAAGGCGAGGGCCACACCTCCGGCGAAGAGGCTGAACAGGAAGAGCACGATCGCGCCGAGCAGCGCCGAGATTGCTGCGTGAGCGACGCTGCGCCACATGCCCGGATCAACGAACTGCTGCCAGATCGTGCGCAGGGCCCCACCGAAGCCGGGGCGTCCGCTTGTACGTGTTCGCCTAGCCGGCAACCCGAAGGCGTACAGTCCATCGATGCGTGCCGTCTCGAGCCAGCTGAGGGCGAAGAGCGCGTAGACGAGCGCGACAAGGAGTAGGAGTCCGATCCCGAAGACGAACGTCAGACCGATGCCGACGCCCAGCATCCCGAACAGCATCCCGAAGACAGCGGGGCCGATCACTCCCCACGCCGCCAGTTGTGCAGTGGCGCCGGCGATACGGCTCGGCGAGGCGATTCGGGTCGAGGAGGCGGCGGGGGCCACGGTGGTGGGCGGTGGTGAACCCAGAGTTGCGGTGGTCATGCTCTCACGGTAGATCGTTCGGCGCTCGGGCACCCTAGAGGCTTCCGCCTACTTCTCCGGGGGCTGTCCCCCAGAAGAAAGGTCTGCTGCAGTGGGAACCTGAGCACGCCGACGTATGTCGGCAATCACCTCAGCTCGCGTGAGCCTCGACCCGCACGTCCTCGTCAAGGGGTTTGGCGATGAAGCGTGCAAGCAACGTGGCACCGACGATCCCCGCGAGGGTCACGACAAGACCGACCCAGATCAGACCGGTCGCGGCCAGCACGATGTACCCGATGAGCGCCGCAGCACCCGCGATGCCCACGAGTGGCAGCTGCGTCATCACGTGCGTGATGACATTGCACCCGGCACCGGTCGACGAAAGGATCGTGGTGTCTGAGATCGGTGAGCTGTGGTCACCGGCGACGGCGCCCGCGAGCACCGCACCGAGGATCGGCAAAAGGAGCTCGGGGGCATCCACCGAGTTGATGATTCCGCCCGCGATCGGCAGCAGCAGTCCGAACGAACCCCACGAGGTGCCGGTGGCGAACGCCATCGCGGCGGCGACGACAAAGACGATCGGGATGAGCCACTGTGGTGCGAGATTGGATGCCTCGACCAGAGAGCCCAGGAATGCTCCCGTTCCGAGCTGATCAATGAGACTTCCCAGCATCCACGCCAGCAGCAGGATCCCGATCGCCGGGAGCATCGCTCGTGTGCCACCGAGCCAGGCCCGACCGAAGCCACCCCAGCCGAAGCCCGCCTTACCTCTGGTGTAGAGCACGTAATAGTAGATCGCGAAAGCCAATCCGATGAGCCCGCCGATGACCAGCGCAAGGGTGGTGTCTGTTGCTGCGAGGATCTCGACCGGCGCCCAGCTGCCTGAGGCCTCCACACCCGTCCACACGATGGCGGCGAGAACGCCCAACACGAGAGCGACGAAGGGAACCACGAGTGCCTTTTTGGCGCCAGGCTCGTATACGGGAACATTCTCGCTGAGCTGCCCCGGAATGATCTCGCCTGCTTTGAACGGCTCGCCGGTTTCGATCGCCCGCCGCTCTTCACGCCGCATGGGGCCGATGTCGACGCGCAGCAGGATCACGAGCCAGACGAGTACGACCGCCGCAATGGCGTAGTAGTTGGATGCCGCTGCTCCAAGGAATGCCTCGACGCTGCTGATCGTGAGGGTGGATGCCGCCACGATCGGCGCGAGAATGCCGATGATGTACGCGCCCCAGCTCGAAAACGGTGCGAGCACCGCCACGGGGGCGGAGGTGGAGTCGACGATGTAGGCGAGCTTCGCGCGAGAGATGCGGTGCACGTCCGTTACGGGCCGGCTGATCTGGCCGACCGCGAGCGCATTGAAGTAGTCGTCGATGAATATCACGATGCCGAGGATCGCGGGGAGCAGTTGACCGCCCCGACGGGTCCGGATGCGTTCGACCGCCCAGTCTGCGAACGCTTTCGTTCCTCCCGACATCATGATGAACGCGGCCATTACACCGAGCAGCACGATGAACAGGAGGATGTAGATGTACCAGGTGTCGATCGCGCCGTCGCTCCAGAACAGCGCGACGAACGAGTCCCAGATGATTCGCAACGCCTCCAGCGGGTTGAATCCGGCAATGAGCAGCGCCGCGACGACGACGCCGGCTCCGAGGCTGATCATGACCCTTTTGGTGAGGATCGCGAGCACGATCGCGACGATCGGCGGTGCGATTGTCAGCCATGGGGCGGACTCGAGCATGTTGTGTCCTCTCGTCGGAGGTGCTTGCACCCCTCGCGAACGACCGCTGGCGGCCGGGCATCTGCCCCACATCGTACGGGGCAACGCACCTTCCCGCCCCACAGCAACCGTTCGACGCCTTCGAGGATTGTTCCCGGCTACGCCGCTTCGCGAAGCTCCCGAGCAAGGAGGGTCGATCCCGCCACCGCAGCCGGCATCGTTGCGACAGCGCCGAGAGGGATGAGGAAGCACAGTTGTGTCGCCACCCCGAAGCCCAGCGTGAGCCCGCGGTGTCGCCTGAGTAAGACTCGCTGCTCGGCGGACGAAAGACCGCGCGCCGACAGTCCGCGCCCGGCGAGTTCGTTCGCGAGCAGCCACCCCGTCAGAAGCACGCCGATGACGGTGCCGGCAACCGCGCCGACCACCGGAATGAACCCGAGCAGCGCGGCAACGATCGCAACGCCGAAACCACGGATGAGCAGGCCGAGGCCGGCGCCGAGCGATCGCCAGAACCCGGGTCCACTGTCGAGTCGTGTCTCGCCCAGGTCGGCCTCGACAGCTCTCCAGATTCGCTCGTAGAACGGATCACCGACGAAGAGAGTCAGGGCAGTGAAAGTGACCGCGACGAGAACGAGCGCTGCCCCCAGCACAGCTGTGCCGGCGGCGATACGAATGACCGTCACCCAGAGCCCGGGCCACCCGTCGGCGAAAGGCGTCACCGATTCCGCGATCCACGGCAAGTTCACGCCGAGAGTGATCAGGCCCGCGAGCAGAAACGCCCCGACAATCGCCGCGGGAATGAGCCCCAGCGCCATCCGTCGCGGCAATCGCCGCCAGTAGCCGAACCCACGGCCGAGGAGCGACATCCCCCTCACGAACTCTTTCATCGCCAACAGCCTAGGTGGCGCGCCTCGCGGGGCGACGAGATCAGATCAACGGCCGCGCGCGCCGTTTCGCGTGCAACGCTTGTCGTGCGCGGCTCTCATGCACCGCTTGCCCGACCGTCCGCTCGCCCGACCTGCCGTGAGGAGCCCGATGTTCACCGTCACCGAGGTTGTCTCCGTCGACCGTCCCATCGCGGAGGTCTTCGACTTCGTTGGCGATGCGCGCAACCGGCCACAGTGGGACTCGTCGGTCATCTCGGAAGAGCTGACCTCGCCCGAGCCGATCGATGTCGGCAGCACGATTCACACCCGCATGAAGGCTGTCGGACGCGAAGTCGAGTTCGATTGGCGAGTGCTCCAGCATGAACCGCCGACGGGCATGACGGTGACGAGCACCTCGGGGCCCATGGAGACGACCCTGCACTTCGAGCTCACCGGGACGGATGCTTCGACCGTCGTCCGCGCGACGATCGAGGCGAGCCCTACGGGGTTGATGAAGTTCGTCGAACCGATGATCTCTGAGGCCGTGCGCAGCAACCTGGCCACGGGCCTTACTCGCGTCAAGGTGATCCTCGAGGGCCGTCCGGCCTGAACCTCGACCAATGGACGATCTCATCGGTGAGCGACTACGCCTTCGCCGCCCGGCATCCGAAGACCTCGCCCACATCACTGCTCTCCACGGCAACGCGGAGGTGATGCGGATGATCGACGACGGCCGACCGGTGCCGGCCGATGTGGTGCGCTCGCGCGATTTCGTCACGCTCACGCGCGACTACGGCCCTGGACGGGGGTACTGGATCGGCGTGGATCCCGCCGGCGCCTTCATCGGGTGGTTCGGGTTGCGTCCGCGTTCGACTGACCCGGACGTGGTTGAACTCGGCTACCGCCTGCTGCCGGAGTTCTGGGGTCGTGGCATCGCCACGGAGGGGGCACGGATGCTGGTGCGCCACGCGTTCGACAGTGTCGGGGTGGCTCGGGTTGTCGCCACCACCATGACTGTCAACGTCGGTTCACGCCGGGTGATGGAGAAGGCGGGCCTGACGTGGGAGCGCACGTTCCACGAAGAGTGGGACGAGCCGATTGACGGCGCCGAGCACGGCGATGTCGACTACGCGCTCACCGCTGAACAATGGACGCGCGGCGTCAATCGCTGACGCGGACTTCTTTCCAGAACGCAACGTAACCCGAGAAGTCGCTGCCGACGCGCTCGATGGCGCTCGGCGTCGGGGTGAGGTACGCCCAGGCGCGGTCGGCGAGCTCATTCCCATCGGTGGTCACCGTGTAGTAGCTGCACTCACCCTTCCAGGAGCAGGTGTACGCCGTGGGGCTCGAGACGAGCACGCTCGCGGAGACGGATGCGGGCGGGAAGTACCAATTGCCCTCGATGCGAATCAGGTCGGACTCGGGTGCCTCGGCGAGCACCGTGTCGTTCAGCATGGCCTTCATGGCAGTCCTTTCGAGCGGGAACCATCTGGACTCGAGCCTAGGTACGCCTCGGTGGTGCAAGGGCCGATCTGTGGTGATCGGTAGGCCAGTTGCTGCAGGCGAATCACCGCCGACGGACCGCCACGACGCTGTCGTCGATCGTGGCAAATTCACCGTTGGGGTCAGTGATCGTGCGGGTGCGGAGCTCGGCGACCACGACCTCCCACTTGGTCGGGTCCAGTTCGAGCCCTGCCATCTCGTCAGGCGGGGTGATAAAACCGCCGTGGTTCGAGTGCTCGCCATCGGACCATGACGGCGGCGAGGCGTGGGAGACGAGCAGGAGGTATCCGCCGGGGGCGAGTGCGTTCGCCGCACGGCGCAGGATCGCCGAACGTGCGAACGACATCGGCGCCTGGAAGAAGTTCGCCGTGACGAGCTGCGCGTGCCCCGGAAAAGTCGCACGTGTGAGGTCGGATGCCTCGAACCGCACCCGCTCCTCACCGAGACCGCGCTCGCGCGCAGCGCGCTCGGCCCGAGTCGTTGCAGTGGCCGAGATGTCGATACCGAGCACTTCGAAGCCCTGCTCGGCGAGCCAGATTGCGTCGCCACCCTCGCCGCATCCGAGGTCGATCGCGCGGCCGCGCTCAGGATCGAGCTCGGCGATGAGGCTGACGAGCATCGCGTTCGGCTGGCCCGACCACACGCGCTCGCTGCGACCGTAGTGGCCCTCCCAGAACTCCGTGGCGTCCGCGGCCTCACCTGCCGCAACGGCGCGGTCGAAGTCTTCGGCCGTGAGGGTCGCGTTCACCGCGGCTCCGGTCATCGATCCGTTGCCCATCGACACCGGAACGTTGGCGAACGGCGCCACGACATTGCCGACGGCCCACACGCGCGGGTCGCTGGTCCGGCCAAGTGGGTCGACTTCGATCAGCTCACCCATCGGGCCATCGATGCGCGTGAGCCCGAGCTGGGACAAGAACCCGTCGTGCGGGCGCGGAGTGCCGGCAATGAAGAGCGCATCGATCGGAATGCCTCGACCATCCGCGCCGAGACCAGCACCGACCCGCACCTCCGAGATCGCCGAGCTCTCGCCCGTCACTTCGACCACCGGCTCGTCGATGACGATCACGCCGCGAGCGGCGAGACGGGCGCGGGCCGCAGCATCCACTCCCGCGATTCCGGACGTGAACACCGTGACCTGTGCACTCAACTGCCGGGCGAGCTCGGCCTGATGAAGGCCCATCGGCGAGGTGAGCAGCACGCCGATCCGCTGATCGCGCACCTCCCACCCGTGGCAGTACGGGCAGTGCAGCACGGTCTCGCCCCAGCGCTCGGCGAGCCCAGGAACCGGCGGCAGGTCGTCGGTGATTCCGGTCGCGACGATCAGCGCCCGGGCGTTGTGCGTTGCCGATGCGGTCGTCACCTCGACGGAGTCAGCGGTGGTCGTGACCGAAGTCACGTGTGCGTCCACGAACTCGACGCCGTAGACGGATGCCTCAGCCCGTCCCCGCGCGAGCAGTTCACCGGGAGGCGTTCCGTCGTGGCCGAGCACCCCGTGCATGTGGCTCGCGAACCGGTTGCGCGGCTCGCCGGCGTCGATCACGAGCACACGGCGGCGCGAGCGACCCAGCATGAGTGCGGCGCTGAGGCCAGCAGGCCCTCCGCCGACGATGATCGCGTCCCAGGCAGTGTGTGTCATTCTTCGAGGATTCCCGGGATAGGCTGAATCTGCAAGCGAGCTTGCAGAAACGGCAAGGTGTGTGATGAAGGAACTCGAGCAAGTCGGGCCCCGCTTGCGCGCCGTCCGCAAAGCCAAGGGCTGGACCCTCGACGACCTCGCCGAGAAGGCGGGAATGTCGGCGAGTACGCTCTCGCGCCTCGAGTCGGGCAAGCGACAGGCGAGCCTCGAGCTGCTCCTGCCGCTGACTCGGCAGCTCGGCATCCGTGTCGACGACCTGCTTCCGGACGAGCAACGCGACCCGCGCGTGCGGCGCCCGGTCATCCGGCGCGACGGGCTCGTCATCGCCCCGCTCGCGCCCGAGGACGCCGCGGTCGCCACCTACAAGATCACCTATCCGGGCGGTGTCGAACCGAAAGAACTGCGCACGCACGACGGGTTCGAATGGCTCTACGTGCTTTCGGGGCGGCTGCGGCTGAGGCTCGGCGAACAAGACCTCGTGCTCGGCAAGGGTGAGGCTGCGGAGTTCGACACCCGCATCCCCCACGCGATCTCGGCCGCGGGCGGCCGCCCGGCGCAGATCATCAGCATCTTCAACGCCGAAGGTGCGCGCATGCACACCCACGGCACCGACTGAGCGCGCGGGGCTGTCGCACAGGGTGTCCTCGATAGAATCTCCTGTGCCCTCCGAGAATCCTGACCTCGCCGCGCACCCGATCGACCCCGCAGAACTTGCCATCACCCTGCGCGTGATCGACGCCACGGTCGATCTCGACCGCGATGACCCGGTCTACATCGCGCTGCGTCACGCCACCGGCAAGATGTACAAAGACGTCAAGCGGCAGTCCCGCCGGCAGAAGCGCGATGCCATCGCCGAGGCTGATCGCGCGGTCGTCGCCGCCACCGCGACCGGAGCCCCGGACCGCATCGACGATGAGACCCGAGGCATCCCCCTCGCCACTCGCACGAAGACGCCGACCGCGGGCGAACTCATCAAGTCGCGCGCCTGCTACATCTGCAAAGAGCAGTACACGCTCGTCGACGCCTTCTATCACCAGCTGTGCCCCGACTGCGCGGCGATGAGCCACGAGAAGCGGGATGCGCGCACCGACCTCACCGGCAAGCGCGCGCTGCTCACCGGTGGTCGGGCGAAGATCGGCATGTACATCGCTCTTCGCCTGCTGCGCGACGGCGCGCACACGACGATCACGACGCGCTTTCCGCGTGATGCGGTGCGCCGGTTCACCGCGATCGAGGACTCGGCCGACTGGATCCACCGCCTGAAGATCGTCGGCATCGACCTGCGCGACCCCGCCCAGGTGATCGGGCTCGCCGACGCGGTCGCCGCGGACGGACCCCTCGATATCCTCATCAACAACGCCGCGCAAACCGTGCGCCGCTCGGCGGGTGCGTACAAGCCCCTCGTGGATGCCGAGCTCGCTCCCCTGCCGCACGGACCGCTGCCCGAGCTGCTGACCTTCGGCCACACGAACGACGCCCACCCGCTCGCCCTCGCGAAGTCGGTGTCGGCGCATCCGATTCTCGCCGCCGCGGCGCCTGCTTCTGAAAAGCTCAGTGCGGACGAGCTGACGGCCGAGGCCATGGCCGCGGGTTCGTCGTCGCTCGAGCGCCTCGCCGCGGGCACCGCGATCGACGCCGGCGGGCTCGTGCCCGACGAGCATCACATCAACAGCTGGACCCAGTCCGTTGACCAGGTCGAGCCGCTCGAGATGCTCGAAGTGCAGCTCGCGAATATGACGGCGCCCTTCCTCCTCGTCTCGCGGCTGCGGCCGTCGATGGCGGCGTCCTCCGCCCGTCGCACCTACGTCGTGAACGTGTCGGCAATGGAGGGTGTCTTCGGTCGCGGGTACAAGGGACCGGGGCATCCGCACACCAACATGGCCAAAGCCGCGCTCAACATGCTCACCCGCACGAGTGCGCGCGAAATGTTCGAGACCGACGGCATCCTGATGACCGCCGTCGACACCGGCTGGATCACCGACGAGCGCCCGCACTTCACGAAGGTGCGTCTGGCCGAAGAGGGCTTCCACGCCCCGCTCGACCTCGTCGACGGCGCCGCGCGCGTGTACGACCCGATCGTGCGCGGCGAGGCCGGCGAAGACCTGTACGGCGTCTTCCTCAAGGATTACCGCAAGAGCTCCTGGTAAGTCCGTGCGAGCACGCCCCCCATGTTGAGTGTCCAAGACACGCGGACGGGCTCACCGCAGCATCCGCGTGTCTTGGACACTCAACCGTCCAGAGTCATCGCTCCGGCAGAAAGTACGTCCGCGCGAGCGGCGCGACCTCGAGATCGTCGGCATCGGCGCGGGTGATCCAACGAAGTTCGTCGATTTCGGCGGCGATGGATGGATGCTGCGCCCCGAGGTCGACTTCGAACACCTCGGCGACGACGACGAAGCCTGGTTCGTTCGCCGCGCTCGCGCGGTAGCTGCCGAGGTGGCGGAGCTCGCTCGTGGCCACCTGCACACCGATCTCTTCGTCCAGCTCGCGGGCCAGCGTATCGGCAGGTGTCTCGCCCGGTTCGGGCTTGCCCCCGGGCTGCATGAAAGCGGTGGTTCCGGCTTTGCGCACGAGCAAGAGTCGCCCCTCAGCGTCGGCGATCACGGCTGCCGACACGTGGATCTCGCGCACGACAACGGGTTCAGCGGTCACCCTCGCACGCTAACACCGCTCGTGTTCTGACGCCGGGCTGCCCCCGGCAGGTCACAACCTAGAATGGAAGCATCCCACCCGATTTCCGTAGCTTTGCACAGGACTTTTCGTGACCGACACCCCCGCCGCCGCACCGCGCACCTTCGAGGTGCGCCACGTGCAACTCGCGCGCGCAGCGTTCGCGATCGTCGCGACGGTGATGATCACGTTCTCCGCCGATCACTCCGCCCCGGTCGGGCTCGCGGTGTTCAGCGGCTTCGCAATTGCGACCGGGCTCGTGCATTTGCTCGCGGTGTGGCTGGTCTACCCCGCCGGCGCGCGCTGGCCGTCGGTGCTTCTCGGTATCGTGACGCTCGCCGCAGGTATGGCGGGCGGCCTCGGACCGTTGCGCACGACGACGGGGTTCCTCGTGATCGTGATCTCGTGGGCGTTGGTCAGCGGGGTGATCGAGGCGATCGCCGGCTGGCGCGGGCTCCGCGGAGTGCGCGCGGCGAAGGACGGCGACGTTGCGCCCTGGGCCGGGGGCCCCCAGACCACGGATGCCCCGCGCAACGAGGCACGTGACGCGCTGGTCGTCGGCATTCTGACCATCGTCGTGGGAGTCGCGCTGCTGTTCGTGCGCGCGAGCTACGCCCTGCAGTACACCATCACCGACGTGAACGAGACGTTCACCCTGACGGGCATCATCATCGCCGTCGGCATCTTCGGCGGCTACGCGGCCATCCTCGGGGTCTACCTCGCGATCGCCGGATTCTCGCCGCGCGCGCCGCTGCCCGTCACGACCGAGGCTCCGGCCTCGCAGAATCTGAAGGACCACGCGTGACCGAGCCCACCACCCGCCGCGACCTCATGAAGCCCGTGCAGCTGCTCGGTCTCGCTTTCGGCGCGGCCGTGTTCGCCGGCGTCGTCACCCTGATCTCGATGGGCTTCTTCCAGCAGCGCTTCGAGGGTCAGTCCGAGCGCGCACTCGTCGTAGCGGCCGTCGTCGCGGGCATCACCTTCATCGTCGTCCTCGTCGGTGTCGCCCTCATGCTGCTCGTGATCGATCCGGTTCAGGTCACGAAGACCGTCGATCGCCCGGTCCTCATCGCGAAAGACGAAGAGCGGGCGGCAGATGCTTCGGCCCCCGGCGACCCGAAGCTCTAGGTCCTAGAGCTCTTCGACCAGCAGTTCGTCGACCAGAGCAGAGGCGAGCCCGACGTAGCAGGCCGGCGTCAGAGCGAGCAGGCGCTCTTTCGCGGCGTCGCCGATATCGAGGCCGCGGACGAACTCGGCGAGTTCGGGTCCACCGACGCGGCGACCGCGGGTGAGGTCTTTGAGCAGGGCGTAGGGGTCTGTGATCTGCGAGCGCCCGGCCGCGATTTCGGCGCGCACCACCGTCTGGATCGCCTCTGCAAGCACCTCCCAATTCGCATCGAGGTCGGCGTCGAGCGCCGGCTGGGCCAGCGCGATTTCGCGGAGCCCGCGCTGGAGGTTGTCGAGCGCGAGCAGCGAGTGACCGAAGGCGACGCCGATATTGCGCTGAGTGGTCGAGTCGGTGAGGTCGCGCTGCAGACGGCTGGTCACGAGCGTCGACGCGAGGGTCGAGAACAGTCCGCCGGCGATCTCCAGGTTCGCTTCGGCGTTCTCGAACCGGATCGGGTTGATCTTGTGCGGCATCGTCGACGAACCGGTCGCGCCCGCGACCGGAATCTGCGAGAAGTAGCCGACAGAGATGTAGGTCCATACGTCGGTCGCAAGATTGTGCAGGATGCCTCCGGCATGCCGAGCCCGATCGTAGAGCTCGACCTGCCAGTCGTGCGACTCGATTTGGGTGGTGAGCACGTTGAAGCCGATGCCCAGGCCTTCGATGAATTCGCGCGAGAGCGCGGGCCAGTCGACATCCGGCTCGGCCGAGAGGTGTGCCGACCAGGTGCCGGTCGCTCCCGAGAACTTCGCGAGGTAGTCGCCGCCCTCGATCTGGTCCGCCACGCGCTGAAGGCGCCAGGCGAACACCGCGAGCTCTTTGCCCATCGTTGTGGGGGTCGCCGGCTGACCGTGCGTGCGGGCGAGCATCGCAGCATCCCGATGCTCGACGGCCAGTGTCGACAGCGCCTCGATGACCGCGTGCAACTTCGGTAGCCACACCCGCTGGACGGCGCGCTGGACCGTGAGGGCATAGGACGCCGAGTTGATGTCTTCGCTCGTGCACGCGAAGTGCGTGAGCTCCGCGATACCGTCGAGACCGAGCGTGGCGAGGCGATCGCGCACGAGGTACTCGATGGCCTTGACGTCGTGGCGGGTGACCGCTTCCTTCTCGGCGAGCCAGTCGATCTCCGGCTGCCCGAAGTTCTCGTACAGCTCGCGGAGGCGCGCCTTGTCGCCCGCCGACAGCGGCGAGCTGCCGAACAGCGACCGATCGGTGAGGGCGATCAGCCACTCGACCTCGACCTCGACCCGAGCCCGGTTGAGGCCTGCCTCGGAGAGATAGTCGGCGAGCTCGGTGACCGCGGCGCGGTAACGACCGTCGAGAGGGCTGAGCGGCTGGGGAGGAAGAGAAGTCACGCTCCATGATATCGAGCGGATATCGCTCGAAACCGGAGTGCCGGGCGCCGACGAATTCACCCACGCGCTCATCTACAAGTTCGACCGCGCGTCCGTGGCGGTGCGGGTCGGGCCCCAGCACCACAGGGATTGGCGCTCCGCTCGGTGCTAGCTCAGTTTTGAAGGCACCGGGCGGATCGCGGGTTCGAGCTGCCGGAACAGTCCTTTCGTCGCGATCTCGATCATCGCGAGCACCTCGTCGAACATGCCTGTGCCTGCGTAATACGGGTCGGGCACGTCGAGGGTCGTCGCCGAGGGGTCGAACGAGAGCAGCAGGGCGATCTTGTCGGCGTCTGAGTCATCTCGCGCCCAACCGCGCAGGATGCGCTCGTGGCTGCGGTCCATCGCGATGACGAGGTCGTTGCCGGCGAAGTCCTCTTGGGTGAATTGCCGCGCACGATGCAGGGTTCCTTCGTACCCGCGGCGGTGCAGAGCGTCGATCGTGCGCTGATCAGCCTGCTCACCCACGTGCCAATCGCCGGTGCCGGCGCTCGACGAACCGACGCGGACACCGAGGCCCGCGGCATCCGCACACTCTCGAAAGACCGACTCGGCCATCGGTGACCGACAGATGTTGCCCGTGCAGACGAACACGACCCGAAACGGGTCAGCGGCGCTCGCGGTCATGGGCTCCATTGTGGCGTGCCCAGGCAGATCGCGACACTTTCGCTTTCTGGAGGCGTGGATCGACCGCTCCTGCACAGCGGGCTGAAGGTGCCCGTTGTGCACGAGTGCGGCGGCTGCGGGCATGGGACGACACTGTCCGGCGAGAGTGGAGCGGTGAACGACCTTCCCCCGAGCCTCCCGATCGACCCGCACACCGCTCGCACCCTGCTCGATGACGCTTCCCGACAGCTCGCCGAAGTGCAGTGGCGGCTCGTGAATGCGCGCGGGCGCGCAGCGCTGCTGTGTGAGGAGGTCGACTGGCGGACGCCTTCGGCTCGTGCCTTCTTCGCGCACATCGAGCTCTGGCGTGACGATGTGGTGCGCCTCTGGGGCGTCGCTGACAACGCGCGCGATCACGTGGGGTGGGCCCGGAGTGAGCTCGAGTCGCTCCTCTGGCGGGGTGCCGCGTGAGTGGCGATCTCGACATCCGTTCGGGGGGCGCCATCGCCGTCGACACCGAGTCGCTGCGCCAAGCCGCCGACGGGTTCGACATCATGGCGCGCGAACTCGACGACACGGTTCGCATGGCGACGGATGCTGCCGCCGACCTCTCGGCACTGTCCTGGCTGACCCCTGCCGCTGCACGTCACGCCGATCATCTGTGCGCGCAGGTACGCGAAGCGGCCAATCGGTCGCGCGACTCGGCCAGTGGGCTACGGACGACAGCGGCGCTGTACGAGAGCGCCGAGCTCGACGCACAGCTCGTCATCGCTCAGGCGGCGGGCGATACCGACGCCGTGCGGCAGATCCTCGCGCGCCAGGTTGCGCTGGAGGCGATGTATCCGGGGCTCGAGACTCTCCTCCGTGACCTCAGTCTTGCGCACGGCAACGACTGGGCGAACGGTCTGCTCCGAGATGCCACCGGCGGTCTCGGGGGTCTGCTCGGTCCGCCCAGTCTCGTCGGCATCGGCGCAGGCGGAACTGCGGCGCTCGCCGCACTCATGCTCGGAGTCCGCTCAATCGGCAACGGACCGGTTCCCCGCGGCACAAAGCTCGCCGGATCCCCCTCGCAGGTCACGGTTGCTCCTCTGAAGACCGGCCCTGCGGTAGCGCCCGTCTCTCTCGCGGCGATGGTGGCGCGTGTGCCCGGAGGATCAGACGCGCGCGTACGAGTCGAAACCTACGCAATGCCCGGCGGCACGAAACAGTACGTCGTTTACGTGGCAGGCACGCAGCCACCGAAATTGCGTGATCCGTTCGACCACATCTCGAACCTGCAGCTCTACAGTGGCAACCGCTCCGCGTCGTTCGACGCGACGCTCGAGGCGCTCCGTGCGGCGGGTGCGCAGCCCGGCGACACGGTGCACGCGGTCGGGCACTCGCAGGGTGCGATGATCGCCGCACACCTCGCTCTGGACAGTGAGTTCGACACGAAGACCCTGTTGAGTATCGGGTCCCCCGTCGAAGCCGACCTCGACGACGCGACGCTCAGCATCTCGCTCCGGCACACCGATGACCCCGTCTCGGTGCTCGCCGCCGGTGGTCACGCCCAGACGGTTGGCGCTCCGGGCAGTCTGCTCGTTGGGCGCGATGCATCCGACTCGCTCGGCATCACCTTCGACGCGCACCATCTGACCGAGTACGTCGAGACGGCGAAGATGATGGATGCCTCGACCGACCCGCGCATGCGGGGCGTGCACGACCTGCTCGATGAACTCGGCGGCGCAGCATCCGTCACCGTCACCGAATACTCCGCGATGCGCGGATCGGCCGTCCCGGTAGGTCGGTGGACGCCCGTCAGTCCTTCTGCGGACGCAGGATGATGCCGAACAGCCAGTTGATCAGCGAAATGATGATCGCCGCCACCACGCCGAGCCAGAAGTCCTCGACGCGCAGTCCCCAGCTCCAGAAGCTCGTGATCCACGCGGTGAGCCACAGCAGGAACGCGTTGATGATCAGGCCGATCAGGCCGAGCGTCAGGATGTACAGCGGGAAGGCGAGCACTTTCAGCACGGTGCCGATGACCGTATTGACGACGGCGAAGATCGCGGCCACGAGCAGCAGAGTCAGCACGAGCTGGAGCGTTTCGCCCGGGGGGAACGGGATGACGGTCACCTGCAACGCAGTGATGAGGGTGACAACCCAGATGGCGAAGGCGTTGATGACGACACGGATAAGGAATCGCATAGTGCGGCCAGTCTGCCACGCGCGCTATTCGGGTGACGAGCCCTCGCGGGGGCGATCCGCAATCGTCGACAGATCAACCTTGCTCTGCGCAACTTCGAGCACAAGGTCGAACGCCTCATCGTTGGTGAGTGTCATGCGGCGGTCGTTGAGTCGCAAGAACGTGAATGTGATGTACAGCGAAAGTCGTCTGTTGCCGTCGAAGAGCCCACAATTCTGCGCGACCGACGAGAACAGCGCCGCGGCCTTGAGCTCGCGGCGAAGAGGCGTGTCTGCGGCTGGATCCCTTCGGTGCTCCCGCCCACGCCTTCTAGACTCGGGTCGTGAGCTCAGACATCCCGATCCGCGTCCGGCCCGCCATCGCCGCGCTCCCGCCGTACAAGCAGGGCAAGCAGGCCGGGGCCGAGGCGTACAAGCTCTCGAGCAATGAGAACCCGTTCGATCCGCTGCCGGGTGTGCTCGAGGCGGTGCAGGCGGCGACGTCGTTGAATCGGTATCCGGATGCGTCGGCCGCCCGCCTGCGCGCAGCCCTCGCCGAGCGGTTCGGCGTCGACACCGACTCGATCCACGTCGGCGCCGGAAGCGTATCGATCCTCGCCCAGCTCGTGCAGGCCGCCGCAGGGCCCGGCGACGAGGTCATCTTCGCCTGGCGCTCGTTCGAGGCCTATCCGTGGCTCGCGATCGTCGCCGGGGCTACGGCAGTCCAGGTCCCGCTGACTGCCGGCTCGCGGCATGACCTGCCCGCGATGGCGGCGGCGGTGACCGACCGCACCCGCGCGATCATCGTGTGCAGCCCGAACAACCCGACCGGCCCGATCGTCACGCAGGCCGAGTTCGATACGTTCGTCGATACCGTGCCTGCCGATGTGCTCGTGATCCTCGATGAGGCGTACGCCGAGTTCGTCACCGACCCTGATGCCGTGGACGGAATGTACGTCCTCGGCAACTCGGGGCGTTCCAACGTGGTCGTTCTCCGCACGTTCTCGAAGGCCTTCGGACTCGCCGGCCTGCGAGTCGGCTACGCCGTCGGACACCCTCGGATTCTGGATGCTGCGCGCAGCGCCGCGATACCTCTGTCGGTCACCCTTCAGGGCGAAGAGGCCGCGCTCGCGAGCCTGACCGTGCAGGACGAACTTCTCGAGCGCGTGTCGGTCATCGCCGAGCGCCGCGACCGGCTTGCCGCCGGGTTGCGCGAGGCCGGGTGGGATGTGCCGCAGGCACAGGGAAACTTCATCTGGCTGCCCACGGGAGAGGAATCCCTGACTGCCGCGGCGGCGTTCGAAGAGGCCGGGCTCATCGTCCGACCCTTCGCCGGGGACGGGATTCGCATCTCGGTGGGCGAAGACGCGTCTGTCGAGAAGGTCCTAGGGATCGCAGCATCCGTTGTGAAATCTCTCCCAGAGGGCCACTCGGCGCGCGGGCTAGCGTAGAAAAGTGACCCAGCCTGACGTCTCGGCCCCTGTGACCCCACTGGCTCTGCCCGAAGAGCCGGGCCTTGTGCGCGTGCTCGCTGCGGACGGATCGTTCGCGCCCACCCCCGCGGCAGAGCCCTATCTCGCGCTGATCGATGGCCTCAGTGAGCCAGAGCTCGAAGGCCTTTACCGCGACATGGCGGTGATTCGGGCCTTCGACCGCCAGGCGACGAACCTCCAGCGACAGGGTCAGCTGGCCCTCTGGCCGCCGAGCCTGGGACAAGAAGCCGCGCAGGTCGGTTCGGCCCGCGCAGCCCGCGCTCAGGACCACATCTTTCCGTCCTACCGTGAACATTCCGTCACGCGCATACGTGGAGTCGACCCGGTCGACATCCTGCGAGTCATGCGTGGACTCACCCACGGCGGGTGGAACCCCGTCGACCCGAAGAACGGCAACACGCACATCTACACCCTCGTGCTCGGGTCGCAGACCCTGCACGCGACCGGGTACGGCATGGGGCTCGTCTTCGATGGTCGGTGCGGCACCGGTGACGTGGAGCGCGACGAAGCGGTGATGGTCTACTACGGCGACGGCGCGTCCAGCCAGGGTGATGTGCACGAGGCCATGGTGTTCGCTGCGAGCTACCAGACGCCCGAGGTCTTCTTCCTGCAAAACAACCAGTGGGCGATCTCGGTGCCGGTTGCCACGCAGTCGCGCGCTCCGCTCGTGCGGCGCGGTGAGGGCTACGGGATGCCGAGCATTCAGCTCGACGGAAACGATGTGCTCGCCAGCTACGCCGTCACCCGCGTCGCGCTCGACGAGGCTCGGACCGGCGGCGGACCGCGCGCGATCGAGGCGCTGACCTACCGGATGGGCGCGCACACGACGAGCGACGACCCGACGAAATACCGCACCTCGGCCGAGGAAGAGTCGTGGGCGCTGCGCGATCCGATTGAGCGCATGCACGTTTATCTGCGTTCGCGCGGGGCATCCGACGCGTTCTTCGCTGAGGTTGAGGCCGAGTCAGCCGCGGTCGCCGACGACGTGCGCGTGCGCACGAATGAGCTCGGAGGAATTCCGACCGAGTTGATGTTCTCGAACGTCTACACCGACCCCCATCCGCTCGTCGATGAGCAGCGCGCGTGGTTCGCCGCGTACGACGCATCGTTCGAGGAGGGGGCATCATGACCGCTGTCACTGGGACCAGCCAGATCTCGTCGATGCCGATCAGCAAGGCGCTCAACGCCGGGCTGCGCGCAGCGCTCGCGGGCAACGACCGCGTACTGCTGATGGGCGAAGACATCGGGCGTCTCGGCGGAGTCTTCCGTGTCACAGAGGGTCTGCAGGCAGAATTCGGCGAACGCCGCGTGCTCGACACGCCTCTCGCCGAATCGGGCATCGTCGGCACGGCGATCGGCCTCGCGATGGCGGGGTTTCGCCCGGTGTGCGAGATCCAGTTCGACGGGTTCGTCTTCCCCGCGTTCGACCAGATCACCTCTCAGCTCGCGAAGATCACCTACCGCCACGAGGGTGCGCTGCAGATGCCAGTCGTGATCCGCATTCCCTATGGCGGTCACATCGGCGCGGTCGAGCACCACCAGGAGAGCCCTGAGGCGTACTTCACGCACACCCCGGGCTTGCGCGTGGTGTCGCCCTCGACGCCGAACGACGCGTACTGGATGATCCAGGACGCGATCACCTCGAACGACCCCGTCATCTTCCTCGAGCCGAAGGCGAAGTACTGGCAGAAGGGCGAGGTCGATGCATCCGCCCGCGCACTGCCGCTGCACGCGTCACGGGTTGTGCGTCGGGGCACCGATGTGACCCTCGTCGGTCACGGCGCGATGGTGACCACGATGCTGCAGGCGGCGGCGCTGGCCGAGTCCGAGGGCACTTCGTGCGAGGTCGTCGACCTGCGCTCGCTGTCGCCCGTCGACTACGGTCCGATCCTCGATTCTGTGCGTCGCACCGGCCGGATGGTCTACTGCCAGGAGGCGCCGGGCTTCACGAGCCTCGGGTCCGAGGTTGCTGCAACAGTCATGGAGCGCGCGTTCTACGCCCTCGAAGCTCCGGTGCTGCGGGTGTCGGGCTTCGACACCCCGTTCCCCCCGGCCAAGCTGGAGGGCAACTACCTGCCCGACGCCGACCGCATTCTCGAGGCCGTAGACCGCGCCCTCGCCTACTGACAGGGAGACTCAAATGAGCACGCAGACGTTCGTCCTCCCCGATGTCGGGGAAGGCCTCACCGAGGCCGAGATCGTTCAGTGGCGGGTCGCCCCCGGCGACACCGTTGCCGTCAACGACGTGCTCGTCGAGATCGAGACCGCGAAGTCGCTGGTAGAGCTCCCTTCCCCGTTCGCGGGAACGGTCCACGATCTGCTGGCCGAAGAGGGCGCGACCGTCGAGGTCGGGTCGCCGATCATCACGATTGCGGATGCTGCGGCCCCCGCGACGACCATCGGTCAGAGCGAGCACGGGGCTCCGGCCGAGGCCGCCGAGCCCGAGGGTGGGGCCGTGCTTGTGGGCTACGGCACCGGCGGGCACGTGCAGTCCCGGCGGCGGCCGGTTGTGGCGACGGCGAAAGAGCGGGTCGAGGCATCCGTGGGGGTCGTGGCGAAGCCGCCGATCCGCAAGCTTGCGCGCGACCTCGGAGTCGATCTCGCGACGGTGACCCCGAGCGGCGCCGCCGGCGAAGTCACGCGTGAAGACGTCGTGAGCCACGCGTCGCAGGCATCGGTGTTCCGCAACATCGAAACCCCCGAGTGGGGTGCCGTGCGTGAAGAGACGATTCCGATCGCGCCCGCGGCCAAGCCCGCGGCGGCGGTGCCGGCGGCATCTGACCGTGAAGAGACGATCGCCGTCAAGGGTGTGCGAAAGGCCACCTCGTCGGCGATGGTGCAGTCGGCGTACACGGCACCGCACGTGTCCGTGTGGACCGACGTCGACGCCAGTCGCACGATGGAACTCGTCAAGCGCCTGAAGGCGTCGGCGGACTTCGCCGACGTCAAGATCTCGCCGCTGCTGATCATGGCGCGTGCGGTTGTGTGGGCATCGCGCCGCACCCCAATGATCAATGCCGCGTGGGTCGATGGCGATAACGGCGCCGAGATTCGCGTGCGTCGGTATGTCAACCTCGGCATCGCCGCGGCGACTCCGCGCGGACTGCTTGTGCCGAACATCAAAGACGCGCAGGATCTGTCGATGCGTGAACTCGCCCGGGCGCTCGAGAAGCTCACGCTGACCGCGCGCGAGGGCAAGACGACTCCGGCTGACCAGCAGGGCGGCACGATCACGATCACCAACATCGGTGTGTTCGGGATGGATGCCGGAACCCCGATCATCAATCCCGGTGAGTCGGGCATCGTGGCGCTCGGGACGATCCGGCAGAAGCCGTGGGTCGTGGACGGCGAGGTGCGGCCGCGCTGGGTGACCACCGTCGCCGGGTCGTTCGATCACCGTGTGATTGACGGAGACGGGATGTCGCGGTTCATCGCCGACGTCGCCTCGATTCTCGAAGAGCCCGCACTTCTTCTGGACTGAGCACCATGGCCGCTTCGCTGTTCGGATACGCGCTCACGGGCCCGCCGCCCAAGAATCGGTGGCGATGGCTGGCGTGGCTCGTCGCAGTCGTTGGCATCATCCTCGCTGTCGGGATTCCCGCCACGATCGGCGCAGTGGGACATTGGATTGATTTCGCGGAAACCGGCGAGGGTCGTGGGCAGGCGATCCTTTCGTCGCTCCTCCCTGTCTTTCTGCTGTTTCCGCTGACGATCGTGGTCGTGATGGGCCCGTCCCAATGGCGCTTCCACCGAGAGCGGGATGCTGAGGCGGAGAGCGCAGAAGACGGGCTGCCTCCCGGGTTTTGAGAACGATTATCAGTAGCGTTAGAGTGGAGGCATGAGCCCCCGACGTCTGATCGTTCCTGCTGCGCTGGTTGCAGCATCCGCCCTCGCCCTCGCCGGCTGCGCGAGCGCCGAAGCGTCCGGAAGCGAGGACGGACGAATCGCCGTCGTCGCGTCGACCAACGTCTACGGCCAGCTCGTCGAAGAGATCGGCGCAGACCGCGTCGCTGTCACCTCGATCGTCGCGGCGGGCTCGCAAGACCCGCACTCGTTCGAGCCGAGCGCCCGCGACCAGCTTTCGGTCAGCCGCGCAGATCTCATCGTCGAGAACGGCGGGGGGTATGACTCCTTCGTGGATGCGCTCATCGACGCGACCGGCACCGCGGCGCACGTCATCACCGCGGTGGAGTTCTCGCACGACTGGCCTGAGAACGACGGCCACGCCGAAGAAGAGGCGGGCGCCGAAGGCGATCACGCCGATGAAGAGCACGATCACGATCACGCCGACCACGGTCATGTCGAGGGCTTCAATGAGCACGTCTGGTACGACCCGCACACGATCGTCCACGTCGCTGAGGCGATCGCTGAAGAGCTCAGCGAGCTCTCGCCCGACGACGCCGCAACCTTCGACGCCAATCTCGAGACCTTCGCGGCGGGCATCGAAGACCTCGAAGCTTCGCTCGGCGAGATCGATGCCGCGCACGGCGGCGAAGAGATCTTCGTGACCGAGCCCGTTCCGCTGTACCTGACCGGTGCCGCCGGCCTTCTCAACGTTGCCCCCGAGGCCTTCACTGAGGCAGTCGAGGAAGGGCAGGATGTCGCGCCCGCGACGCTCCTCGACGCGCTCGACCTGGTCAGCGCAGGCACCGTGCGCGCGGTCATCGCGAACGCGCAGACCGGGGGTGCCGAGACAACCGCCATCATCGACGAAGCCGAAAGCCGAGAGATTCCCGTGGTGGAGTTCACAGAAACGCTGCCGGACGGCCAGACTTACCTCTCGTGGATGCAGTCGAACATCGAGGCGCTGGGGAAAGCGTTGGCGGAGTGAGCACCAGCCGGTCCCAACCCGCGCTCGAGATCCGCAACGCGTCACTGCGGCGAGACGACCGCGACCTGTGGAGCGGGCTGGACCTGGTCGTCGAGCCTGGCGAGTTCATCGCCGTGCTCGGTCCCAGCGGCTCAGGCAAGACCACCCTCCTGCGTGCGATTCTCGGGCTCGAGGACCTCAGCGCAGGCACGATCGCAGCTCTGGGTGCCCCGGTCGCCGGGCGTGGCAGTCGTGGCATCGGGTACATCCCCCAGCAGCGCCCGCTGCCGCCCGAAACGAGCCTGCGTGGCCGCGATCTCGTCGCGCTCGGCGTTGACGGGCACCGGTTCGGCCTGCCGTTCCCGAAGCGCGGCGACCGTGCCAAGATCGACGCCCTCATCGACGCCGTCGGCGCGAGCGAGTTCGCCGACCGGCCCGTCGGCCTGCTCTCGGGCGGCGAGCAACAGCGGCTTCGGGTCGGGCAGGCCCTCGCCGACGATCCGCGCCTGTTGTTGTGCGATGAGCCGCTCACGAGCCTCGACCTTGCCAACCAGCAGGCCGTCATCGGGCTGATCGACCGCCACCGCACCAGCACCGGCGCGGCGGTGCTGCTCGTCACCCACGACATCAACCCGGTGCTCAGCAAGGTTGATCGCATCCTCTACATCGCCAACGGACGCTTCACCCTCGGCACGCCCGCCGATGTGCTGCGCAGCGACGTCCTCAGCGACCTCTACGGCGCTAACGTCTTCGTGCTGCGCGCGGGCGACCGGCTCGTGGTGGTCGGCGCGCCGGATGCCGAGGCATCCCACCACCATCACGAGCACGAGCTGCACGAATGAGCGGTGAAGGCGCATGAATTGGGCAGACATCGCCGACGCGATGTTCGGCGGCCTTCCCGACTACGCCGAGATCCTCGCACTCGTGTCGAACTCGGTCATCGCGGGGGCCGTGCTCGGGCTCGTCGGTGGGCTTGTCGGCGTGTTCGTCATGCAGCGCGACATGGCTTTCGCCGTCCACGGCATCAGCGAGCTGTCGTTCGCGGGCGCCGCCGCCGCCCTGCTGATCGGCGTCGACGTGGTGACCGGCTCGATCGTCGGCTCGCTGATCGCGGCGGCGATCATCGGCTGGCTGGGGGCCAAAGCGCGAGATCGCAACTCGATCATCGGAGTCCTGATGCCTTTCGGGCTGGGCCTCGGCATCCTGTTCCTCTCGCTCTACGACGGCCGCAGCGCCAACCGGTTCAGCCTGCTGACCGGCCAGATCGTGTCGGTGCAGAACGCACAGCTCGGGTGGCTGATCGCGATCAGCGCGTTTGTGCTGATCGGGATGCTGCTCATCTGGCGCCCCCTGCGTTTCGACTCGCTCGACCCGCAGGCAGCGGCCGCCCGCGGGGTTCCGACGACGGCGGTGTCGCTCGGGTTCATGCTGCTGCTCGGACTGATCGTGGCCGTCAGCGTGCACATCATCGGCGCTCTACTCGTCATGGCACTGCTCGTCACCCCGGCCGCTGCGGCAATGCGCATCGCCGCAGGACCGCTCGCCGTGCCCCTGCTGGCCGCGCTGTTCGGTGTGATCTCGGCGGTTGGGGGGATCTTGCTCGCGATCATGGGAACCCTGCCGGTGAGTCCGTACATCACGACGATCTCGTTCGTGATCTACCTCATCTGCCGGATCATCGGCTCGCGTCGGGGTCGAGTGCTCCGTGCCTGAGGACTCCCGGCGGCCGCCCAGGGCTCAATCAGTGGCCGAAGGTAGAGTACCCACCATGACCGAGCGCATTGCAAAACCACGCAATACGAAGCAGCGCGACATGGTGCGCGAAGCGCTCGCTGGCGCGCCCGGATTCGTCAGCGCACAGAGCCTGCACGCTTCCTTGCGCGAAGACAACACCGGCATCGGCCTCGCCACGGTCTACCGCGCCCTGGCTGGGCTCGTTGCCCAGGGTGACGCCGACTCGCTGCAGAGCCCCGACGGCGAAGCGCTGTATCGCGCGTGCACCAGCACGGGTCACCATCACCACCTGATCTGCCGATCCTGCGGCCTGACGGTCGAAATCGAAGCGACCGACGTCGAGCAGTGGGCGCGGCGCACCGCCGAGAGCCACGGCTTCAGCGAGGCCGAGCACATCGTCGACATCTTCGGGCTGTGCACTGCATGCGCACAGAACCGGGACTCCGAGCGTGACGCGGACTGACTCGTTCGCGCCGCGCACCGCTCGCCTCGAGCCGACACCCGCCGCGCGCGCCGTTGTCGCCCTGGCCATCGGGGTGGCGTTCATCGCCGTGCTCTTCGCGATCGATGCGTTCGCGCCGGCGCTGTTCGAAGCATCCCTCCCCACACGCGCCGAAGACGGGCTCACACTCGCCATCAGCGTGCTCATCGAGTCGCTCCCCTTCGTAACCTTGGGCGTCTTCCTGTCGATCGCGGTGCAGGTGTGGATTCCTCCGGGAATGATCGAGCGATGGATGCCTCGCAGAGCCTGGGCGCGGCGGGCCGTGCTGTCGCTCCTGGGCATGTTCGTCCCCGTCTGCGAGTGCGGCAATGTGCCCTTCGCCCGCGGCCTGCTCATGCGCGGGTTCGGCGTGTCCGAGACGATGACGTTCCTCATCGCAGCTCCGATCGTCAACCCGATCGTGATCATCACGACCCACCAGGCCTTCGGGTTCAGTGACGGCATCCTGGTCGCACGCCTGATCGGTGGATTCGCGATCGCGAACCTGATCGGCTGGCTCTACAGCCGGCACCCTTCGCCGGATGCGCTGCTGACCGAGCGCTTCCGTGAGACGTGCGAGATCGTGACGCATGAGCCGGGAGGCCGCGGCCGCCGCAGTCTCGCGCAGTTCGTGATCGAACTGCGGGCCGTGATGCCGGCGCTGATCATCGGTTCGGCGCTCGCCGGAGCGGTGCAGGTGCTCGTGCCTCGCGACGCGTTGCTGGCGATCGGCTCGAACCCCGCCCTGTCGATCGTCGCGATGATCGCCCTGGCGATGGTGGTCTCGATCTGCTCGAACGTCGACTCGTTCTTCGCGCTGTCGTTCGCGTCGACTTTCACGCCCGGCTCGATCGTGGCGTTCCTGCTGGTCGGCCCCCTGGTCGACGTCAAGATGCTCGCCCTGATGCGCACCACCTTCACGACTCGGACGCTCGTCGGCATCACCGTCGTCGTGATCCTCGCGGCCTTCGCGATCGGAGCGGTGGTGAACCTGATTGTCTAGATCGAACGCCCTCGCAACCCGCTGGCTCGGCGTCGGATTGGCATCCGCGCTCGCCGTCGTCACAGTCTCGCTCTCGCTCACCGGTCGAATCGGTCTCTACATCAACCCCGAGTCGTCGTGGTTCGCGGTGGGCATGGCGGTATTGCTCCTCGTCGGTGCGATCCTCTCGTTCCTCCTCCCGCTCGGCGCCGAGTCCGACCACGGGCACGACCATGGGCACGACGGTGGCGACGACTCCAGCGATGCTGAAGGCGGCCACGAACACCACTCCCCTCAGGGGATCGGACTCGTGGCGTCGGTCGTGGGCGGGGTCGTCGCATCCGCCATCGTCATCGTCACCCTTGTGTTGCCGCCCGCATCGCTGTCTGCCGAACTCGCGATCTCGCGCGATGTCGGGGCTCCGCCTCTGTTTGTCGGAGCCGACACTGTCGCGCTCGCCGCGACCGGAGATACCGCGAGTTTCGGCATCGGCGAGTGGTCGGCGGTCTTCGCGACCGCGACGAACCCCGAGGCGTTCGACGGAGCCCCGGTGACCCTGACCGGGTTCGTCACCCCCGGTTCGGACTTCGCGCTGACCCGCCTCGTGATCACCCACTGCGTGATCGACGCGCAGACCGCGAGCGTTCCCGTCACCGCGTCGATCGATGTGCCCGACACGGGTCAGTGGGTCACCGTGACCGGAACGGTGCGCTCGACCACCGATGGCCAGTTGCGCATCGACGCGACCGAGGTCGAGCTGATCGACGAGCCGGTGGATCCATATGAGTACTGAGCCGCTCACGCGCAGGGCAAGCGCCCGGACGCGGAGGGGACGCACCTTCATGGTGACCTTCGCGATCGTCACCGCCGTGCTCGCCGCCGTCGGGATCGGTGCCGCCGCGGCGAGCGTGGTGCAGGGTCCGCGGGTGACGAACGTGTCGATCGATCCTGAGGCGTCGGTGGCAGCATCCGGCTCTCGTGTCATCTTCACCACCTCACAGTCGCTCGCGGAAGTGGACGACTCTCAGGTCACGGTCGAGCCCTCCGTTCCGTTCGCCGTCGACACGTCGGGGCGCAGCGTCGGAGTGCGGTTCGGGATGCCGCTACACGATGACACCACGTACACGGTGACGATCACGGGCCTGACGGGTATTGGGGGCGGGCCCGAATCCACGGTCACTGAGACGTTCACCACACCGTCGCTCGAGGTGAATCTCGCTCAGCGACGGGATGGCGAGGACGACATCGTCTACCGCACCGATCTCACCGGAGAGCAAGCGGTGGCGATCTTCCACCACCCGCGGATCGAGGACTTCCGGGCCACCGGCTCGCACCTCGTGATGTCGGTGCGCGACGACGATGACCGGTCTTCGCTCATCGTCACCGACCTCAACGGTGAGAACGCCCGCGAGTTGCCGTTGCCCGGCGATGGGTCGATCCGCGGGTTGCAGGCTGCCGACCGGGGCGAGGTGATCGGCTACACCTTCTCGGATGCCGACCTCGGCGAAGACGGAGGCCTCGAGAGCGTGCTCTTCACGGCGTCGCTCGATGCGAGCGCGGCCGACGCGGCGCCGACCCAGGTCACGATCGCCGGCGCCGACCCGCGTGTCGCCGACTGGCGGTTCGTGCCCGACACCGACAGCATTCTGGTGCTCGGATTCGACGCCAACCTGTTGCTCGCGGCATCGGACGGTTCGGGCGCGACGTCGCTCGGCTCCGCCCTGGCAATTCAGGGCATCGCCGGCACGGACGCGATCGTTGACCGCATGGAGAACACGGTTGTGATCGACCTGACCGACGGCTCGGAGGCACCGCTGGTCGAGGCCGATACCGTACTCGGCCTCCTCGGGTCTGTGCTCCCGGTGCCGGGCGGCGGAACCCTGCGCACCTACGCCACGATCGACGACGCCGGTGCCATCGGGGCGACCCAGCTGGCATTCGTGGACTCTGACGGCGTGGCACGCGTGATCGGGGAGGTCCCGGTGTCAGACGCTTATCTGCAGACCTGCGTGTCGCCGAGCGGTCGCTACGCGGCGCTGCTCGTGGCCCCCGATGCCGTATCGAACCCGTACGACCTCTACCCGCTGCCCTTGCCCGCGAACCTCGAGACGCAGGTCGTCGAGATCGATGACGGCACTCCGGTCGTCTCGCTCAATGGGTTCGACATCTCGTGGTGCCGGGTTCCGCCCGAGTGAGTGGCGCGATGCGCCCGACGCGCCCGATGCGCCCCGCGACCCGCGAAGATTTCGCGGGTCTGCCCGTCGATGTCTCCCCACGACTCCTCGGCGCGCACCTCACCACCGAGGTCGCGGGACAGACCGTCACCGTGCGCCTGACCGAGGTCGAGGCCTATCACGGCGCCGGAACCGGTGACGTGCCAGACCCGGGTTCACACGCCCGCATGGGCCGGACGACTCGCAACGCGACCATGTGGGGAGAACCCGGACACCTGTACGTGTACCTCAGTCACGGCATCCATTCGTGCGTGAACGTCGTGTGTGGCCCTGATGGTGTTGCGGGCGGAATCCTCTTGCGGGCCGGCGAGATCATTGCGGGGACGGATGCTGCGACCCGTCGCCGCCGTGAACGCGGGGTCGTGCGCGCAGAGCGTGACCTCGCCCGCGGACCCGGGCGGCTCGGTGATGCTGTGGGGCTTCGGCATCCGGTCCACGACGGGATTGACGCGATCACCGGGGTTGCCCTTGCGGGGGCGTCGGCTCAGATCTTCCTGCTGGTGGAGCCGATCGCGGATTTCGCGCGCGGGCCGCGTGTGGGGGTTGCGGGTGTTGCGGGGACGGATGCCTTCCCGTGGCGCTTCTGGATCGACGGTGACCCCTCGGTGTCGGTGTTCCGGTGGGGGCGCGGCGCTGGGCCATCCGTCAGGGACGAAGCATCCGTCGTGCTAGACTGAATCTTTGTCTGCGCGCACTCCTGCACGCAGTTCGTACTCTTGCGCCGGAAGGCGCGGGGGTGCAGACAAGGGATCTTGGGTGAGGCCGTCCGGCCTCACGGTATTAAGGAGAATCACTATGGCAGCAGTGTGCCAGGTGACTGGAGCGGTTCCCGGCTTCGGTCACAACATTTCGCACTCGCACCGCCGGACGAAGCGTCGCTTCGACCCGAACGTGCAGAAGAAGACCTACTTTGTTCCTTCGCTCGGACGCAGCATCAAGCTGAACGTCTCGGCTAAGGGCATCAAGGTCATCGACGCTCGAGGCATCGAGGCCGTCGTTCGTGACATGCAGGCGAGGGGTGTGAAGCTCTAATGGCCAAGAAGGCTCAGGACGTACGTCCGATCATCAAGCTTCGTTCGACCGCAGGCACGGGTTACACCTACGTCACGCGCAAGAACCGCCGCAACAACCCCGACCGCATCGTGCTCAAGAAGTACGACCCGGTCATCCGCAAGCACGTCGAATTCCGAGAGGAGCGCTGATCCCATGGCTAAGAAGAGCAAGATCGCGCGCAACGAGCAGCGCAAGGTGATCGTCGATCGCTACGCCGCCAAGCGCGCCGAGCTGAAGAAGGCGCTCGTTTCGCCCGACTCGACCGAAGAGCAGCGTGAAGCCGCTCGCCTCGGCCTGCAGAAGCTTCCCAAGAACGCGTCGCCCGTGCGCGTGCGTTCGCGCGACGTCATCGACGGCCGCCCCCGCGGTGTCCTCACGAAGTTCGGCATCTCGCGTGTCCGCTTCCGTGACATGGCACACCGTGGCGAGCTGCCCGGCGTGACCAAGTCGTCCTGGTAACCACCAGATCACGCTGAAAGGCCCGGGGTTCTTCGGAACCTCGGGCCTTTCGCTGTTGTGGGGTTGTCCCGCGCGCGATGTGAATGGGCCACCGCCCGAAACACGCGCGGCATAGGCTCGTCGCATGGATGAGGTCGAACACATGGCGACGCAGCTCGAGCGCATGATGGGCGACCCCATCGCGGACTCGGTGCAGGGCTATGTGCGAGTGGTCTCAGTCAGCGCCGTCCCACGCCGGGGCTTCGGCTACTTCGCGTGTCAGCTCGAGCTGATGACCGAGTCGTCCGACGTCGCACCGACGTTGGTCAGCACCGAGGTCGTGACGAGGCGCAAGTGGTGGCCCGTGGTTGGTCAGCGTCTGCCGGCTCGCATCGCGAAGTCGCAGCCGTCGCGCATGGATGTGAACTGGGACGCCCTCGCGCGCTGACGGCCTCCAACCACTTCGCGCCCGAGGCGTCCGCCTAGAGCGGTTCGGTGGTGCGGATCACGCCGCAGTTCACGCACGACCACACAACGAGGAATCGCTCGTCGTCCAAGATCTCGAATGTCAGCGGATCGCCGCAGGTGGGGCAGGCTCGTGGGTCCGCAGCATCCACCGTCATTGCTTCAGCCTACGGACGTGGGGCGTCCTCGGGCTCCTTGTCCGTGCCGCCCGCCGGTGGATCGAATGGGTGCCCATGGCGCTGCGCTGCGCTGCCGAACACCTCGTCGGCGGACTCGCCGCGCAGGTGCGGATACTGGCCGCGCAGCGCCCGGGCGAGTTCGTCGATCACGTGCGAAAGGACGCGCCCTTCGGCACGCACGTCCGCGTTCGCCGATGCCAGCGCCCCATCGCGCAGCTGGAGCGAGTAGTGCAGCGCCCGCGGAGCCGACAGCGCCTTGTCCTTCTCGGTGAAGTAGAAGATCTCGGGGTTCTGCACGAGATCGGCGGTCACGGCAGCGAGGGACTGCGAGACGGCACGGACGACGGAGGCTGCGTGCGCGTCGCTCACGCGCCCGAGCCCGTTGGCGACCCCGGCCTCGTGCAGTCCCGTGAGGTCGATCGCGAAAGCGCGCCGCCGCGAGAGCGCAGGGAACAACTGCATGAACCACGCCACCGCTGCCGACAGCAGCGCGAAGCCGGTGAGCGCTTCGAGCGGCGTAAGCAGGCGGATCAGTGGATCGGCGGGGACGACATCGCCGAGACCGAGGGTCGTCAGAGCGACGAGTGAAAAGGTGATCGCCTCAACGAACGGGTGGTAGTCACCCGGGTTCACACCGGAGTATGCGAATCCATCGGGGACGTGCGGCAGATAGATGAGCGCCCATCCGAAGGTGACGAGGAGGAGCCACATCGAGATGGTCGTGAGTATCGTCAGGGGTCCGCTGATGTTGGACATCGGGCGCGGATGCCGCGTCAACGCCGACACGGCGCGGAAGACCATGGCCGAGAGCCTGCCGGTCGCGGCCGGTCGCAGCAACGTGTGGAACACGTCGTTCAGCGCCACGAGCACGAGGACGACGCCCGCGATGGTGCTGATGAGGGGCATGTGGCCACAGTAGACCGCAACTCTGAGGTGAGGTCGCGGTCGGCACCCGTCACCTGATCATCTACGACGCTGCGGGCGGACTCTTGCCTCTGCTCGTCGGTCGCGACCGAGGACTCGCATCCTGGATCGCGACCGAGCACAGGCCCCTAGCGGTTCTTGACCCTGGAGACGGCGTCGGTGTTCTCGACCCGACTGCTCGCCGCCCGCTTGTCTGCCTTTGCCGTGCGCTTCTCTTTGAGGGTCTTGGCAGGCGCTGTCTTGCCGCCTTCTTTCCGTGCGGACTTCTCACCCATGAGCGTGCTCCTTCGAGAGCCACGGTGACCCTATCTGCCTGACGCTACACTCCGTGCGCACGGCGAAGGCCCGCGGATCTTGCAATCCGCGGGCCTTCTCTCTCCGTATCCCACCGCGGACACCGGATCCTGGGCGAGACGCTCATGCCTCTCGCCCAGGATCCGGCGTCCGTGAGGGACGGATGCTACTTCCCTGCCTCGACGACCGCGTGGCTGGTAGCCCACTCGAGGGCATAGTCGGCGATCTCTTCCCAACCGTCTTGGCTGACCAGGCGGTGGGTGCGGCCCGCGTAGGTCTTGTAGTCGACGATCGCGGGGCTGCCGGTGGAGCGGTACTTCTTGACGATCGCTTCGCCGATGGCCGGCGGCACGACGTGGTCGATCTCTCCGGTGATGATGAGGAGCGGAGCACGGTCCGTGCGAGCGTAGTCGACGTGGGTCACGCCGCCCTTCTCGTTCAGTACCGAGAGCACGCCTTCGAAGAAGACGCGGTTGTATGAGTTCACGGCGAACTCATCCCAGAGCTTGTCGGACTCTTCGCGGGGCAGGTCGTTGCCGAAGGTGAAGTGGAAGTGGCGCTTGGAGAGAGGCTTGGCGCCGTTGCGCCCGAAGGGGTTCGCGAGGATCGGGGTTCCGGTCCACAGCGTCGAGATCGGCAGGGCGGTGACGCCGGCGGTCTGGCCCGGAGCGACGCCGACGTAGGCGACGCCGAGCCCGCGGTCGGCGAGCATCTGCGTGATGACGCCCCCGAACGAGTGGCCCATGATGATCGGCTTCTCGGGAAGCTCGCGGATGATGCGCTCGTAGTTGTCGGCAATCTGCTTCAGGCCGATGCCCTTCAGTGCAGCGGGGTTGGTGCGGATGTCTTCAACCGAGCGGTCGTCGATGCCAGGCCATCCCGGCACGATGACCTGGTGGCCGGCAGCGCGGAAGCGGTCTGCCCAGGTGTTCCAGCTCTTGGGCGTCATCCAGAGGCCGTGGATGAGGACGATGGGGGTTTTGGTCGTGGTGTTCATTTCATCTCTCCTGAGTGTTCTTGCGGTGGGTTCCGGATCCTGGTGTCTCCGGTTGGTGTATCTTGATAGTAGACCGAACGTTCTATCTACACAACCCTATTCCCGAACATTCTCAAAAATCGTGAGAAAGTCATTCCGGAGGTTCCCGACATGCGCACTTCACCCGCCCGCGAGCGATTGCTCGCCGCGGCGACCGACCTCTTCTACAACGAGGGCATCCACTCCGTCGGCGTGGACAAGATCATCGAGCAGGCAGGCGTCACCCGCGCGACGATGTACAAGCAGTTCTCTGGCAAGGAGGGGCTCGTTCTCGCCTACCTGCAAGGTGAAGACGACGGGCTGCGCGCGCTGTTCGCCGAGGCATCCACCGCATCCGACGATCCGGACGTGCTCCTTGACCTTGTCGTCGGCGGAATCGAGCAGGACATCCGCACGCGCCACACGCGCGGCTGCCCCTTCATCAACGCCGCGGCCGAGTATCCCGAGCAAGGACCGGTGCGCGAACTGATCGCCGATCACCGCGAGTGGTTCCGCTCGACGCTTGAGCAGCTCGCCGCGGCGGCGGCGGTGGATGAGCCCGCGGAGGTGGCAGCATCCCTCGTTCTGCTCCGCGACGCGGCGCTCGTCGGCGGCTATCTCGACGGCGAGGAGCGGGTTGCGCCCGCATTCGCGCGCACCGCTCGGAGAGTCATCGCGATCGCTCGAGTCTGAATGACGACTACACACCAGTCACTTCAGTCACATCAGTCACACGACACGCCGAACGAAACCTCGAAAATCCGCAGAAATACGCGGAAGTGTCGGCGGTTTCAGGTACGTTCGAGGCGGTCGATCAGACCAGCCGGCGGGCTATCAGTCATCCGGTCCGAGCAATGAAGGCGGCGATCCAGCCGCCTTGGAGGAATCCCATGGCCGACAAGTCCATCACCAAGACCGAGCTCGTCGCGAGCATCGCCAGCGCCACCGGTCACAGCCAGGCCGCCGTGTCGGGCGTGCTCGACTCCCTGTTCGCCACCGTCTCCGAGGCCGTTGCCAAGGGCAGCAAGGTCTCGATCCCGGGCTGGATCTCGTTCGAGCGCGTCGAGACGTCCGCACGCACGGGTCGCAACCCCCAGACCGGCGCCGAGATCAAGATCCCGGCCGGCCAGCGCGTCAAGGTCACCGCAGGTTCGAAGCTGAAGGCTGCCGTCAAGTAGACGCGATCTGGATCAATGCCGAGCGAAGCCCGGCGTTGACGCAGGTCGGGTCTAGGTCGAGTAGCGCGCCAGCGCGTATCGAGACCTAGAGAAAACGACACAGAAGAGGGGATGCCGCGACTCGCGGCATCCCCTCTTCTTTGCGTGCACGGACCTACGCACACGGGGAGAGCAGGGACAGGACACGTCCACCGGCACGGCGATTACGCTGGAGGTGTGACATCCGCACCCGCTCGGCCCCGCGCTCCGCGCGCAGCGACCGTGGCAGGCGGACCGGAGCGGTCTGCCGCGTTGCTGCGGGTCGCCGGCCCTGCGATTCTCGTCGTGGCCGCGCTGATCGCGCTCGCCTGGGCCCTGGCGTACGGCGGCGGGGCCGCGCCCCTCGCGATCGCTGACCCCGGACCGTTCGTACGATGGGGACTCCCTGCGGCGAAGTTGTTCGTCAACCTTTCGGCCGCCGGGATGGCGGGCGTGCTCGTGACGGCGCTGTTCACTCTGAAAGCAGGTACCCGGGCTTTTGATACGGCGCTGGATGCCGCATCCATCTCCGCCGCTGTGTTCACTGTTGCGGCGGCAACGACGGGGTTTCTGACGTTCCTCGATGCGTTCAACCCTCAGCTGAGCTCGGGCCCCGAGTTCGGATCACTGCTCGGACGCTTTCTCGTCGAGACCGAGCCCGGACGCACGTGGCTGATCACGATGGTCGCCGGAGCCGTGCTCACGGTGCTGACCTTCGCCGTACGGTCGTGGACGGCGACCCTCTTGGTCACGGTGCTCGCGCTCGCCGCTCTCGTACCGATGGGTACGCAGGGGCACTCGGGTGAAGAGGCCGACCACAACTCGGCCGTCGTCGCGCTGGTACTGCACATCATCGCGGCCGCGGCGTGGCTCGGTGGCCTGCTGCTCATGGTGTTCATCCGCCCGATCGTGTCACGCACCGAGGGGGCGGCCGCGCTCGCGCGGTACTCGAGCATCGCGCTCGCGGCTTTCGTCGTCGTGGCGATCAGCGGTACTGTGCGCGCCGCCGTCGGGCTGCGCGGGTTCGAGGCGCTGTTCTCGCCGTACGGCGTGATCCTCATCGTCAAGATCGTCGCGCTCATCGCGATCGGCGTGCTGGGGGCGTGGTATCGCCAGCGGCTGATTGCGCGCATGACGGAGGATGCCCCCGCACGGCGCTTCTGGAGCCTCGTCGCGTTCGAGCTCGCGCTGATGGGCATCGCGTTCGGCGCTGCGGCGGCGCTCGCCCGCACCCCTCCGCCGAGCGGCGCGGCCGCTCCGCTCGCGCAGACACCGGCCGAGATCCTGACCGGAGCCCCGCTGCCGCCCGAGTTCACGATCGACCGCTGGCTCACGGCGTGGAACATCGATCTGCTCTGGGCCTTTGCCGCGGGGTTCGGCATCTTCTTCTACCTCGCCGGTGTCTGGCGACTCCGGCAACGCGGCGATGCCTGGCCGATCTACCGCACGATCCTCTGGATCTTCGGCCTGCTGCTGCTCGTCTGGGTGACCGGTGGCGCGATCAACGTGTACCAGAACTACCTCTTCAGCGTGCACATGGTCGGCCACATGCTGCTGACCATGGCGATTCCGCTCGCGCTCGTTGCGGGGGCACCGGTCACGCTCGCTTCACGGGCGATCCGCAAGCGGGATGACGGTACCCGCGGCGGACGCGAGTGGATCCTCTGGGCCGTCCACTCTCCGGTCGCGAAGGTCGTGACGCATCCGTTCGTCGCGGCGGCGCTGTTCATCGGATCGCTTTGGATCTTCTACTACACCGGCCTCTTCCGCTGGTCGTTGTACGACCACCTCGGGCACGAGTGGATGGTCGCGCACTTCCTCATCACGGGCTATCTCTTCGTGCTGAGCCTCATCGGCATCGATCCCGTGCCGTACCGGTTGCCGTACCCCGGACGCCTTGTGCTGCTCATCGGCATCATGGCGATGCACGCGTTCTTCGGCATCGCGATCATGATGCAGTCTGGCCTGATGGTCGCCGAGTGGTTCGGCTCGATGGGGCGCACGTGGGGCGAGACTCCGCTGCAAGACCAGTACACGGGCGGTGGCATAGCGTGGTCGATCGGCGAGGTCCCGACACTGATCCTCGCGATCGCTGTCGCGATCCAGTGGTCTCGGTCGGATGCCCGCATCCAGCGTCGTCGCGATCGTCACGCCGACCGGACGGGCGACGCCGAGCTCGCGGAGTACAACGCGCGCCTAGCCGAGATCGCCGAGCGCGACGCGCGGACGCGCGGCTGACGCATCCGCCACTGCACACTCCGGATGCTGCGCCTCAGCGCGTGTCCGGACCCGCGACCGCGATCGACGCGGTGCCATCGGGCAGAAGCGTGATTTCAGAGGTGACGATGAATGGCACGTCTTCGTTGATCTGAGTGACCGAGCCGTCGAAGATGGAGCGGATCTCGACGTCGATGCGCGCGCGGGCTTCGGTCGCGGGGATCTTCCAGCCGTTGCCCGACGGCTCAAGGGCGACGGTCGGCTGCGCGGCGATCGACCAGACGGGGGGAGAGACGATGCGGTCCTGCACGAAGTAGCCGAACGGGCACCCCGTTGGCTGCAGCACCTCTTGGGTTGCGCAGCCGGTCAGGAACTCCTCGACGCGTTGCTGCACGAGGGCGGCGAACTCGGAGGTGGGTTCGGCTTGCACAGTGACGTCGACGGCGGTGAATGGGGTGTCGGAGAGCACGGCGACGCCGGGAGTAGCGGCGATGGAGGTGTCGACCGAGACCGAGTAGATGCCCGGCGAGAACACCAGCAGCGCCAGCGGGGCGAGCGGGTCGGCCTCGCTGCCATCAGGCGAAACTTGGCGCTTGTCGATGACGAAGCCGTTGACATCGAAGGTGTGGGCACCCTTGACGACCAGCTCGATGACCGCCAGAGGACTCTTGAGGAACCGCCAGGTCGGCACGACTCCGACGGCACCGGCACGTTCGACCTCGAACGTCGTGGTCCCGGCGTATGCCCCGGCCTCGTATTCGACCGTGACTTCGAAGACGCCGCCGGTGTCGGTTTCAGAGACCGCCGTGATGTCGGTCAGCGTTGCCATCGCGTCCGGGCGGAGGAGCGCGTCCGAGGCGGTGGGGGTCAGCCCCGCGGCCTCGAGTTCGTTGGAGGCGACGGCGACGCCGTCGACCATAAGGGCTTCGGCGGCGCGGCCCTCGGAAAGGAGCGTGAGGTACCGCTCCACGAAGGCTGAGGGGCTGTAGAACTCGCGGTAGAGCGACCCGACGGCGGCCGCGGCCGCGGCGATGAGAAGGACTCCGACGATACCGAGCAGCGTGAGGTCGACCCAGAGGCGAGAGCGCCGGGGAGAAGAGTTCACACATCCAGTCTAAGAAGTGCAATCTGACAGGTCCGTGTGGTTAGCATGAATCGATGATCACGCCCCCGCTTTCGGCCGAACAGGAGGCGCTGTTCCGACTCATCGAAGACACCAACGAGCACGTCTTCGTCACCGGACGCGCGGGCACCGGCAAATCGACCTTGCTGCAGCACCTCGCGTGGAACACCAAGAAGCAGATCGCGGTGTGTGCGCCGACGGGTGTGGCAGCGCTCAATGTCGAGGGTCAGACGATCCACTCGCTCTTCCGCTTGCCGATCGGACTCATCGGTCCCAGCGACGAAAAGCAGTCCGACGCGACGCGCAAGATCCTCAACGCGATCGAAACGCTCGTGATCGACGAGATCTCGATGGTCAACGCCGACCTCATGGACGCGATCGACCGGTCGCTGCGGTTGGCGCGCGGGCGTCGCGGCGAACCCTTCGGCGGCGTGCAGATCGTGATGTTCGGCGATCCGTACCAGCTCGCCCCCGTGCCGCCGCGCGGCGATGAGCTACGGTACGTGCAAGACCACTACCGGTCGTTCTGGTTCTTCGATGCGCACGTCTGGGCGGGTGAAGAGCCGGCAGCAGACGGACTGATCGGGCTCGGTCGTCACGGTGCCGACCTGCACATGCGTGAACTCGTCGAGATCCACCGGCAGTCCGATGCTGACTTCAAAGCCATGCTCAACGCCGTGCGGCATGGGTATGTGACGGCAGACATCGCGCAGATCTTCAACGACATGGGCGCGCGACAGCCCCCGGAAGGTGACGACGATGAGCCCATCATCACGCTCGCCACGCGCAACGACATCGTGAACTCCATCAATCGTCGGCACCTGCTCGACCTCAAGGGGCGCGAGCAGACGGCGATGGCCGAGATCAGTGGGGATTTCGGCAGGGGGGATGCCGCGTACCCCGCCGACTCCGAACTCAAGCTCAAGGTCGGCGCGCAGGTGATGTTCTTGCGCAACGATCGGGGCTCATTTCCCGATCCGCCGCGCTGGGTCAACGGCACAATCGGGCGCGTCGTGCGCATCGCTGGCGGAACCGTTCGCGTCGAGGTCGATGGCGAGAACGTCGAGGTCGAGCCAGCGGTGTGGGAGAAGTACCGCTACGCCTACGACCCAGGATCGAAGGCGTTGACCCGCGAGATCGTGGCGGAGTTCACCCAGTTTCCGCTGCGGTTGGCGTGGGCGGTCACGATCCACAAGTCGCAGGGCAAGACCTATGACCGGGCGATCATCGACCTGGGCTCGGGTGCTTTCGCTCCGGGACAGACGTACGTCGCCCTGTCGCGGCTCACGTCACTAGACGGTCTCTACCTCTCGCGTCCGCTGCGACCCAGCGACATCCGCGTCGACCCCGACGTGCGCCGGTTTCTCAGCGGGGTTCGGCCAGGTCAGGCGACCTGAACTGATTCGTCAAGGGCCGCGAAGGTGGTCAGGCGACTTGGGTGTTGTCGGCTGCCTTCGCCTCGGCCAGGCCTTCGAAGAGCTCGGTGTTGAACCGATACGCCCGCAACACCTCGTCGATCACGCGTTCTTGCTCGGCGGCACCCCAGGGCGCGGCGTCGAGCTGCTCGCGGTAGACGCCTTTGAACGCTTTCGGGTCGGCGATGTCGTCGAAGAGGTAGAAGCCGATGCCGTTCGTGTCGAACCCGAAGCGGCGAGACATGAGTCGTCCGATGAACTGTCCACCCGAGAGGTCACCGAGGTAGCGGGTGTAGTGGTGCGCGACGAAGCCGCCCGCCCAGGTCGCGCCCACCTCGTTGATGCGGTCGACGTAGCGCTTCGTCGTCGGCAGCGGTTCGATGATCTCGGGCCACTCCGGGCCGACGAGGTACTCGAGGTCGGCCTCGAGCGCCGGGAGTCGCGTGAGCTTGTCGCTGATGAAGACGGACGCCACGGGGTCATTGCGCATCTGCTCGGCGGTGCGCTCGAGTGCCTCGTAGATGAACCAGTGCTGGATGACCAACGCGACGTAGTCGTCGCGCGTGCCCTCGCCCTTCATGAGGTCGGACATGAAGCCGGAGTGCTCGCTCCCGGAGTGGGCACTCTGCGACCGCTCGCGCAGCGCGGTCGAGAAGGGAAGAACCTCGTTCATGACCCCAGCTTAGGGGCTTAGGGCACCCTAACCTAAGCCGGATCTCGGCCGTAGGTGCTTCAGCGTGCTTCAGGCGTGGGGGCGCGGGGTCTGCCCGAGCGCGAGGCAGGCCGCGTCGTACAGCGCGACGATCTCGCGCCGCACCTCGGGGCGCTCGCTGATGGGTCCACCCGGCCAGGGCACCCGGACTTCTTCTTCCTCGCCGCTCGCCGCGGTGACGCGCCACGCTCCGGCACCGCCGTCGAACCCGGTCATGGTCGCGGCGATCGCGTCGGGGGACGAGAACGCGCGTGCGATGAGGAGATTGTCATCGGCATGGTCGTTGTTCATGTGGCTGAGCACGCCCGAGACGATGCCGGGGTCGAAAACATGGGCCATAGGGCTAGCCTACGGATCGCCGTGACCGGACTGTGACTTCGGTGTGTTTGAATTCATAACAGATCATCGGGGGGTGACTTATGCGGGTTCCACGCACGACGCGCCGCGTCGGAGCCCTCATCGCGGGCGCGCTCACCGTGGTCCTCGCCCTCTCCGCATGCTCGGCAGACACCGAGGTGACGCTCGACCTCCCCGCGCAGGCGGAGGGCGCTTTCCCCGAAGCGACGCAGACACAGTTGCAGGATGCTGTGACCCACGCGATGACGGCGGCCGGAGCATCCGGAGCGATCGTCGGTGTGTGGGCACCGTGGAGCGGATCGTGGGTTGCCGGTCAGGGAACACAGGATGTCGGTGCCGGAGCTCCAGTGACCGCAGACATGCAGTTTCGGGCCGGTCGCATCACGCGGTCGATGACCTGCGACATCCTCTACGAGTTCGTCGAGCAGGGTCGAGTGTCGCTCGATGACAGCGTCTCCGACTACGTTTCGGGCGTCGCCGACCTCACCGACGTCACGCTCGGGCAGTTGTGCGACAGCACATCGGGCATCGGATCGTTCTCGCCCCAACTCGCACCGCTATGGACCGCAAACCCGACCCGCGTGTGGAACCCGCGGGAACTCGCCAGCTACGGTCTCGGAGTGGATCGCACCGCTGAGCCCGGGCTCACCTTCTCTGACTCCGACGCCGGCTACGTGCTGCTCGGGCTCGCGCTCGAGCGCATCGGGGGGATGAGCGCCGCAGAGCTCTTCCAGCAGTACATCAGCGAGCCGCTCGGCCTCGAAGCAACCGTTCTCCCCGGCGATGCCGCCGCCGCACCGGGCGAGGGGCCGGTGCTCGAAGGACGCGTCACCAAGCTCGGTGAAAACGGCGCGATGAACTGCCTCGAGCCGGTCGACGTCACCGAGATCTCGGCCAGCATCGGCTACACCAACTCGGGCGTGGTCTCGACCGTGACCGACCTAGGTCGGTACGCGCAGGCGCTCGCCACCGAGGCGCTCCGTGCCGAAGAGACAGACCGCTTCAAGGAAGCCAAGCCCGCCTACCCGGGAGCGCCATCCTGGTTCAATGCCGCTGGCGGCGCGTTGCTCGCCGGTTCCCTCGTGGGCAACTCCGGAGTTGTACCCGGGTACGCCAGTGCGACATTCGCTGACAGCGGTACAGGGCTCACCGTCGTGGTTGTGCTGAACAATTCGACACCCGGTCCGGACATCGCCAACGCACTTGCTTGGGAGCTCGCGGCTCTCGCCTCGAAGGCTCCTGCCGCCGCTGGCGAGACGGTGCCCACCGCGGGTCTGCCCTGGACAGCCGAGCAGTATCACGCGTACATCGCGAGTATCGCGATCTGCCCGTTGCCGGAACCGGCTCCGGTCCCCTAACCGTGGCCGGTCGCGTGGGGTCGACATCGGCCCTGCTCCTGGTCGTGGTCGGGCTCGCGTGCCAAGAGGTCGGCGCCTCGATTGCGGTGCTGCTTTTTCCCGAGGTCGGTCCGCTCGGCATGGTCATGCTGCGGTTGGTGTTTTCTGCCGTCATCCTGTTGGTGATCGCGCGTCCCGCCCTGCGTGGGCACACCCGTTCGGGGTGGACAGCTGTCGTTCAGTTCGGGCTCGTGCTCGCTACGATGAACGGCCTCTTCTATCTCGCGCTCGAGCGACTGCCGCTGGGGGTGACCGTCACCATCGAGGTGCTCGGACCCCTTGTGCTCTCGATCGTCGCGAGCCGTCGACGCTCTGCCTGGCTGTGGGCCGTACTTGCCCTGCTGGGAGTGATCGCTCTCGGTGGCGGTGGGTGGGATCGCCTCGATCCGCTCGGGGTGCTGTTTGCGCTCGGCGCGGCGGCGAGTTGGGCTTTCTACATCCTGGCTTCGGCGCGCGTGGGGCGGGAGTTTCCGAAGCTCGACGGCCTGGCGCTTGCGATGACGGTCGGCGCGTTGATCGCGTTGCCCTTCGGGGTCATGGATGCGGGCGCCGCCCTCTTGCGCCTCGACCTGCTTGCTCTGGGCGCGGCGGTAGCGATCCTCTCGTCCACAATCCCATACGCGCTCGAGCTGGTCGCCCTGCGGCGATTGCCCGCCGCGGCATTCGCGATTCTCATGAGCCTCGCCCCGGCGACGGCGGCGATCGCCGGATACGTGATTCTGGGGCAAGAGCTCAGCTGGCTCGAGCTCGTGGGCATCGCGCTCGTCATCACGGCGAGCATCGGCGCGGTGCGGGCGTCGACGCTCGCTGCGCGTCAGGCGGCCGAGCCGGTCGCGTAGTCGTCGCCGCTACTCGATGTCGGGGATGTTGGGCTCTTCGATGGTCGGCGGGAGGGGGAGATCGGCGAAACCCTGCATCCCTCGCAGGTACTCCCCGGGAAGCGTGGTGCTCCCCAGGAAGGGGCCGCCCACGTAGGTGAGCGTCACCGTGGAATCGTCGATCGTCAGGGTGAGGCGCTGCGCCTCGCCGCTCCACGTGCGGATTCCGTCAGCGGAGCCGACATCGCCGGACGGATCGGCGACTGTCGTGAGTCCGAGTTCCTCCGCGGATGCCGTCGTGGACGCCACGAGCGTTGCGCGCTGGGCGGGAGACCCATCGAAGTCGGAGGTTTGCCAGAGCGGAGCATCCACTCGTTCAAAAAGCGAACCTCCGCCGAACCCGTTCGCGATGATCGAAATGCCGACCTGGCCGTCGCCAACCTGCCACACGTAGCCATAGGCGTCAGACATCTCGCCGACGACGTCGCGCAGGACTCGCTGTACGTCCATGGCCAACCCGGTCGTGTCGACGGGCTGCGTGGCCGGGGTGGAGGGTTCCCACCCGGCGATGCCCGGGTAGGCCTTCCACAGCACGATCCCGTCACGCAGTGACAGGGTGATGACGCCTGCGTGGCGCTCGACGTACGACCCGAGACCCGCGGTGGTCAGTGGGTTGCCCATGACGGCCAGGCACACAGCGAGCGGCGCAACGACGAGGCTGCGACGCCCGATGGCGCTGAGGCTGGCCCACACCAACACTGCGAGGGCGGCGACAGTGAGTACGGCGACGATCGGCCACGGAGCGCGAAACGCGACCGACATCCAGGACACGACGGCGACGATAGCCGCGGCGACCAGGACGGTCGCGGGACGCAGGGAAAGTGGGAAGCGGATGCTTCGGGCGGGTGCTTCAGCCGGCCCGGTCCGTGTGGCCGTGCTCATGTCAGCCCCAACACCAAGAGAGCGAGCGCCGCGGTGTACGGATTGAGCACCATTGCGGCGAGCATGGCGAAGGCGCCGGTGAGGCGGGTGCGGGCATCCAGCATCGCAACCAACCCGAGGACGCCCACGATGATGGTTCCGGCGAGGAGGTAGCCCGCCAGCTCGGCCCAGGCCTCACCGCCGGGTGCCTGAGCGAGATCGGTCGCGACCAGCGTCGATACGCCGAGACCGACCGCGGCAAGAGGAAGAAGGCCGATGCCGAGCGCTCGCACGAGCCACGCACGGAACACGGCGGTTCCGCGTCGGGGGACGGCGACGACCTCAGCAGGCATCCGTCGAGTCTACGTTCGGTGGCTGACATTGTCGTCGTCGGGCTCGGCCCGAAGCTGAGATGTAGGTGGCCCCGGCTACCGTTCCGCACATGGTTGAGAGGGTCGAGGCATGGTGGGCGCGCCGCCAGTTCTCGCGGGGAATGGACGTCCCATACGAGGTCGGCACCTACCGTGAAGCGTGGGCAGGATTCCCCATGCTCATCCGGCAGTACCACCCCGACCTCAACGCCGGCATCACGCTGACTCAGATCCCTCCGGCTGCCGACGTCCTGTTGCTCTGGCAGTGCGAGATGGGTCACACGTTCGTCGCCACCCCCGCCGAGCAGCGTGGTCGCCCGGGTCGAGACAGACGCAGGTCGGCGTGGTGCCCCGAGTGCGCAGTGCTCGCGAAGCCGCCGCGCCCGCGACGACCGGGAGAAGAGCGGATGCCACGCCCGACACCGCAACGAACCCTCTGCGCGAAGACCCCAGATCTGCGGGTCGGCGAACCTTTTGTCAGCGAGTGTGCTCCGAAACCAGCATCCGCCGTCGAAGCGAAGCTGCGCGCCGACCTCTTTGCTCGACTGGGAGTCACACCCGGATTCAACGCCGTGAAGGTGAGTCGCCCCTTCTTCGATCACCTCGAGGTGTGGCCCGACATTCTGCTGCCCGAGCTGAGGATCGCGATCGAGTACGACAGCCCCGGGCGCTTTGGTCTCGAACACGTCGGCAAGCGCGAGGCAGCAGACCGACGCAAAGACCGCGCGCTCCGCTCGGCGAAGTGGGAGGTCGTGCGGATCCGCACGGGCAAGCTCGAAAAGCTCGGCCATTACGACCTGCAGGTCTCCTCGGTTGGACGCCGCGGCATGGACCAGCTGATCGAGGCGCTGCGCGGCATCCGTGGATCCTTGTTCGTGGATGCATACCTGAAGTGAATCGCGGCCCGCCCCTGCGCGCGCGCAAGCTGGCGTGACCGGCGTCCGTCCAATACCGTGTGGCTATGAGCGCGACGCCCGAAGCACTGCCCGACAATCAGCCCGCAGCCTCGGAGACGACCGCGGGAGTGTCGACAAAGCACGGATTGTGGAGCGTCGCCCTGGCGCTGGGCGCGGCAGTGGTGTTCTGGGTCATCGGCTTTCTCGTTGCAGCGACCGTTACGGCCATCTTCGGGGGAATGCGCGACCCTGACGCCCAGGCGGCAGCGGGTGTGGCGTCCGTCGTGGTCTTGTTGCTCGCCATTGCCCTGGTTATCGCGGGTGCGCTCTTGGGGATCTCGTCCATCGTTCGCGCGTTCACACAGGCTGACCGGCGCGGACGAAACACCGCGATCGCGCTCGGCGGCCTGGGCATCGTGCTCAGCAGCGCGATGGGGTGGGTGCTTCTGCTCGCCATCCTGTGATGTCGAGCTGACGCCTGGCTGACCTGCCCTGACCTGATCTACGGGGCCTCATGGCCGTGCGGGTCGAAAGACGTGTGCCGGTCCTCCGAGAAGCCCTGCGGCACCGGATCGCGCATCTCTGCGCCTACGCGCTCGGCGAGGGCTCCGCGCGAGTGTTCGATGCGTCCGCCGACGATGGTGAGTTCGGCGTGTTCGGTGAGCAGCCCAGAGGGGTCGGACTCGTGTGCGCGAAGATCGCCCGACCACGCCACGACATCCGCCTTCATGCCGGGCGCGAGCCTGCCGAGCTCGTTCTCGAGGTGCCAGGCGCGCGCCCCATGCACGGTGTAGGCCTCGAGCGCGCGATCGATCCCGACGCGCTCGCGTGTGGTCCAGGAATCCGATCCATCGAGTGATGCGCGGGATGCTGCGGAGTACATGCCGATCAGGGGATCCATCTCTCCGACCTGCCAATCGCTCGAGAAGGCGACCGTCGCGCCGTCGTCGAGGAGGCTGCGGAAGCGCCACGCGCGATCCCATCGCTCCTCGCCGATGTTGTCCATCCACGTTCCCGCGACGAGATCGGGCGAACAGTGGCGAGGCTGCATGGCGGCCGTGATGCCGAGCGCTCGAAAGCGCGGAAGGTCATCAGGATGCAGGCACTCGACGTGCACGATTCCGTGCCGCCGGTCGCGCGTGCCGTTGGCGCGGGCGGCGTGCTCGATGGCGTCCAAAGCGAGGCGGATTCCTGCATCCCCCGTCGCATGTGTGTGGGTCTGCAGACCGAGGCGATCGAGTTCGGTGACGATGTCGACGAGTTCGCGGCCGGGGTAGCTGGGTCGTCCGTGCACACCTGGGCGGTTCGCATACTCCTCGATCATGAGCGCCGTGTGGGGTTCTATGACGTCGTCGGCATAGAGCTTGATCGGACCCACGCGCAGACGCTCGTCGGGCGTGAACGAGTCGATCGTGCTGCGCAGGCTCGCACGGAAGTCGCCGTCGGCACCCACCGGGTGAAACAGCGCGGCGATCACGCGAGACGACAGCGCGCCTTCGGCCAGCGCACGCTCGAACAGCGGCAGCTCGGCCAGCGGAACCTGCGGTTCGACCACCGTGGTGATCCCGACCGAGGTCGCCATCTTCATGCTCGACAGCAGCTTGCGGTAGCGGCGCTCGGGCGAGTACATCGGAATGTCGCGCTGCAGTTCGGCGAGCCCGGCCGTGGTCATCGCGCTCGTGTAGAAGTCGGTCACCCAGCCTGTGGGCTCGCCGGTCGCGGCATCCCGTTCCGGTCGTCCCCACGCGATATCGCCGCCGTGCGAGATGCCCAGCACGTCGAGCGCTACCCGGTTCAGCCAGACCGAATGCTGATCGTAGGTGGTGACGAAGATCGGCCGATCAGTGAGACCGTCCAGGTCTCGAAGGTTCGGCCGACGGTTCTCGACGATCGAGTAGACCGCGTTCTCGGCGCACACCCAGCGTAGATCGGGGCGGGCGGCAGCGAAGTGGCCGATGCGCCGACGCACATCGGCGAGGTCGTGCGCTCCCTCGAGGCTGACCGCGTCTTCGTCGAACCCCAGCAGGAGGTGGTTGTGACTGTCGATGATCCCGGGAGTCAGCATGCGTCCATCGGCATGGATTGTGCGTCGCGCGGCCGGGGCGGATGCTGCGGGCCCGACATAGGCGATGCGATCGCCGTCGATTCCGACGGCCTCGGCCCACGGCATCCGTTCATCAAAGGTGCGCGCGCGCGCGCCGGTGATCAGCAGATCGATCGTCACGGAGCAACCTCGTCGTCTTCCCCGGAGAGCAAGTGGGCTGTGGCCGGGTTGCTGCGCAGGTACACCGCGTAGTAGAGGAACCCTGCGGCGACGATGCCGAACGCGATGCTCAGGCTGAGCCACTGCGCCGGGTCGAGCACACCGATGATGAAGATCGTCGAGATCGCGATGAGTGCGACGACAGGCGCGACCGGCCATGCGGGCATCCGGTAGGCTCCGGGAGCCTCGCCCGACTTTGTGCGGCGCATGACCAGGGCAGCGACGGCGATGAAGCCGTAGCTGAACGCGAGGGTCGATCCGGTCGCGTTGAGTAGCACGTCGAGCGGAATGAAGCAGGCGGCGAGCGAGATGACGCCGACGGTCAGCGTCGCCACGATCGGCATGCGCGTGCGGGGCGAGATCGAAGAGAGCGGGCGGGCGAGGGCTTCCGGCATGGCGCGATCGCGGGCGGCAGCGAATAGGAGGCGTCCGGACTGCAGCGCGATGGCGATGATTGCGTTGATGATCGCGAGAGCGACGGCGATCAGGATGACGACGGTCACGGCCGAGCCGGCGCGTTCGGTGAGGAAGTGCTCGACCGGGAGTTCGGACCCGAACAACTCGGGCAGCGATGACGCGCCGAGCAGGATGGCGGTCAGGGGGACGAGCTCGGCGGCCACCGTGATCAGGACGCTCCACAGCACGGCGCGGGCGATTGTGCGGCGCGCATCTTTGGTCTCTTCGGCGAAGTAGATCGCACCGCCGTAGCCGTTGTACGAGAAGATGCCCTGTGTCACGGCGAGCACCAGACCCGCGATGCCGAGGGGGGCCAACTGCCCGGTCGTCGTGTCGAGAAACTGCGGGTCGAACAGGGCGGTGACCGGGCGCGAGACCGTGATGAATCCCAGGAAGGCCAGTACGACCAGCGCGGCCATTTCAATGAAGAGGAACACGCCGGTGACCCACGCGTTGGCGCGGATGTTGAAGCAGGCCGTGATCGTCGTGAGCACGATGACGATCAGCGCGGTCCAGAGCGGATCGAGTCCAGCGATCGCGACGCCGAGATAGTCGGCCACGCCCAGCGCGAAGATCGCGATGATCAGCGGCAGCGTGATGAGGCTGATGAAGAAGACGGCCGAGCCGGCAGCCGGGCCGAGCACCCGACTGACGAGTGTGTAGTCGCCACCGGCGATCGGGTGGCGCGAGCCAAGTTCGGCGTAACAGAAACCGATCAGGATGCTGATGACACCGGCGAGCAGGAAGCCCCAGAAGACTCCGGTTCCGTAGACGGCGAGGGCTGCGCCGCCCAGGATGAACACGCTCGAGGCAGGGGAGATGCCCGACAGCGTGATCAGGATGTTGCCGCGGAGTCCGAGGGATCGCGAGAGAGTCGCGCCGTGCGTGGTGACGGTGGCGGTGTCGAGTGGCGGAGTGGTCGCCGTGTTGTCGTGAGTGGTCACGATCGCTCCCTTGCGGTTCAGGGTTCTTTGACTTCAGTGTCAAAGAATCGCTTGGAGTCTTCCATTGTTTGACGATAGTGTCAAGGAATGGCCAGACCCCGCCGTCAGGAAGGGCGTCGCAGTTCTCTCATCGACGCCACGCTCGCCGTCGGTGCCGAGCGCGGACTGCGCTCGCTGTCGCTCACCGACATCGCTCAGCGCGCGGGTCTGACGCGCGGCGCGGTGCTGTACTACTACGAAGACCTCGATGCGCTCCTGGTCGAGACGCACGCCGCGGGGATCGACCGATTCTGCGATGCACGCGACGAGGCCCTCGCATCGATCGACGACCCGCGCGAGAAGCTCGCGGTGGCAATCATCACCGGACTGCCGACCGGGCCCGATGACGCCCTGATGGGACTGCTCTACCAATTCGATGCCGTGCCGGGAAACAAGGACCTTCACGACGAGCTCGTGCAGACCCTCTACCTCCGGCAACTCGCTACCTATCGCGGAATCGTCGCCGCCGGGCGTGAGACGGGCGTCTTCACTCCGCGGCCCGACGACGAGACCGTCGCGATGACCCTCGTCGCTCTCGAGGATGCCTACGGCCTCCACATCGTCGGCGGTAACGCGCTCATGACGGTTGAGGCTGCCGAGCGCGCGATGCGTGCGGTGGCGGTCGAGCTGGGATGCCCGCCCGCGGGGTAGCCAGCACCCTTCAGCCTTCGTACACGACCTCCCATCCGGATGCTTCCCCCCACGCGTGCGCGACCGTCGCCTTACGGCATCCTCACGAGTGCCCTCGGCGCGGTCTTCCTCGGCACCCTGCAGTACGCGCCGACGCTGACCCGATGTCAAGGCCCTGCGCGGCTGAGCGTGCATGGTCTTGACTCGGACTGAGCCGCTCGTAGAAGGAAGTTCCGTGTCAGATCCTGTACTCACTCCGATCAGCGCCGACGATGCCGACGAACTGCTGACCGTGCAACGTGCCGCGTTCGTGTCGGAAGCGCTCATCTACGGGACCGCCGACATGCCGCCGTTGACGCAGACGCTCGAACAGTTGCGCGCCGAACTCGAAGACGGCCAAGGCTGGGTCGCGCGCGTCGACGGGCGACTGGTCGGCGCGATTCGCGCGCGAGACGTCGACGGCGTGCTCATGATCGGCAGGATAGCCATCGCTCCTGACCAACAGGGATCAGGTATTGGTCGGATGCTGCTGGCCGCCGCCGAGTCTCATTCCGCGGCGCCGGTGGCCGAGTTGTTCACGGGCAGCCTCAGCGAGGCGAACCTGCGGCTCTATGAGCGATGCGGCTACATCGAGGCGAACCGCATCCCGCAGGATGACGGCATCGAGCAGGTGTTCATGCGCAAGCAGTTGTCTGGCCAGTAGCGGGCGACCGCGCCGTGGGTTCGGCGTATCGCCATCGATAGGCTGAGTGTCTCGACGAGAGGGCGGCGGACGATGAAGTTCGGACTGATTCAGAATTACTCGGCAGACATCGCTGAGATTGCGGATGCTGTCGACACCTACGAGTCGGCGGGGCTCGACACGATTGCCGTCGCCGAGGCCTACTCGTTCGACGCGGCCACCCGCCTCGGCTATCTCGCGGCGAAGACGCGGAACATCGGTCTCATGTCGAACATCTTCCAGCTGTACACGCGCACCCCGGCGCTCACCGCCATGACCGCCGCGAGCCTAGATTCGCTGGCGCCGGGCGGTTTCACACTCGGGCTCGGAGCATCCGGACCTCAAGTGATCGAGGGTTTCCATGGCGTGCCCTACGACGCACCGCTTGGACGCACCCGCGAGATCGTCGAGATCTGCCGGCAGACCTGGCGGCGTGAGCCCGTCGTGCACGACGGCAAGAACTACTCTGTTCCGTTGTCGCGCGAGCGCGGTGGGTCGGGGCTCGGCAAGCCGCTCAAGCTCATCAACCGTGTCGCCCGCGCCGACATCCCGATCTCGATCGCCGCGCTCGGCCCGCAGAGCGTCGCGCAGGTCGCCGAGATCGCCGACGGGTGGCAGCCGATCTTCTTCGACCCGACACGTGCATCCATGGTGTGGGGCGAGTCTCTCAAGAGGGGTACGGCCAAGCGCAGTGCCGAGCTCGGGCCACTCGCGATCCAAGTACAGGTGTTCTTCGCGTTTGGCGAGCCGTCCCCCGAAGCTGTCATCAGAATCAGGTCATACCTCGCGCTCTACATCGGGGGGATGGGCGCCAAGGGCAAGAACTTCTACAACGACATCGTCTCCAGCTACGGGTTCGAGGCCGAGGCAGCCGAGATCCAGAATCTCTACCTCGCGGGGCGCCGGGCTGAGGCGATGGCCGCGGTTCCTGATGAGCTCGTGCAGGGCGTGACGCTCCTCGGTGATCCTGACCGGCTGCGCCAGAGAATTGCCGACTTCGAGTCGGCTGGAGTGACCGAGCTGCTGCTCGCTCCGGTTGCCGACACCGCCGAGCAGCGGCTCGATGACGTTGTCGCGCTTCTTGCGCTCGTGGGTCGCGGCCGCGGCTAACCGTCCTGGGTGGGCGCGACGAGTCCCTCGTTTCGGTAGAAGTCGCTGACGGCGGCCGGGATCGGAAGAAGCAACTTCGGGATCTCGAGCCGCTCGAAGACCTCCCTGCGCCGTCGCCGGCTCGGCCGGGTATGCACGCTGATGAAGTGAACCATGTCCCAGGAGAGCCGGTCGCGGGTTCCTTCCAGGCCTCCGGCACGCGGGCCGGGAGTGAGGGTTCGGCGGACGTACCGTGCGAGGCTCCGCGCGGTCGAGATGTCGAGGAGTATGACACCGGTAGCCATGGCCAAGCGCTGCGGCATCAGCTTCGAGTAGTTCCCGTCGATCACCCATCGTTCTGAGGCGACGGCAGCGTCGTGCAGTCGCTCGAACTGCTCATCCGGGCGAAGCTCCCACTGCGTGCCCTCGAGGTGGCGGTACTGATCGAGGTGGACGACGGGAATCCCGCGCGCGTTACCGATCGCCTGCGCGAGCGTGGACTTGCCGCTGCCCGATGGGCCGAGCACGCAGATCCGCGGTCCGAGATCGTCGAGTCGGTCGAGTCGCACACCGCGATGTTACGGGAGCGGGGCGGCGTCTCGCAGGCGTTCCGGACTCACGGGCGGACGCGGTAGCGGCGCCCCTCGAATCCGACGATGTCGCCGTCGTGCAGTTGCCTTCCGCGGCGGCGGTCGACCTCGCCGTTCACCGTGACGTAGCCGTCGATGATCGCTTCTTTCACGTCCCCACCGGTGTCGAGGACTCCCGCGAACTTCAGAAACTGCCCGAGCCGGATCATTTCGGACCCGACAAGGACGTCGATCGGGGGAGAGGTGGCCATCCCGGAATGCTAGCTGACCTCACGGACCGGGTGCGCCCCGAGATCTGGTGAAGTATGCGCCAGCGGTCGGGTGAACCCTCCTTTGACTGTCGTGGACGGACGCGTCCTGGTGGAGGCCGACGAGCATTCTCGGTGACCCTGGCGGAAGAGGCCGAGGCGTCTTCATGAGCGCGATGTGAGGGCCCGACGTAACCATCCAGTCTTTCGGGGAAGTGGCCTCGTTCGCTTATCAGTGACGAAAGGGAGCGTGATGCGGGATCGGAACGGGTTTGATTCCCCCGCTTGGCCGCTTCTGCCAGAGTGCCAGATCGGCGAGGGCATCTTCCGGAGTGGAGTATCGGGTCGGGAGCGGCGTGGGCTGCACCCAGGTGATGTCGGCGTAGTCGTCCTCGGTGAGGACGACCTGTGCGACGAGGCACGGCACTGTATCAGCGTCTCCGTGAGATTCGATGACCCAATTCTGGGGGCTGAGCTCGACCAGCGCGAATTTGCCGATGCGCAGAGGGCGGTTTGCGTTTACCGACGAATCCGCGATGGCGCCCGGGAGGGGGATCTCTGGGGCGCGCACGTCTGTGAACTGGTTGGCGTCGTTTCGCAGGTCCTCCGCGGCCCGCGGGTCGACCCACGGAGTGCGCTCGGTCCGCCTTGTGTTCATCTCGATCATCTCCCTTGATCGGCGGTAGGCGCCGCCGCAGCCCGGACTCGAAGGATGCGTCATTCCGGAAGCGCGGACGAGGCCATTGACAAGCAGGACTTGTGCGTGTTCGCACCCGACGCGGCTCGACCGTGCCAGTTCCGTACCGCAGCCGGGCGAGTGATTCTCCCTAACCCGCAGTTCGGGATTCGTCAAGGCCCGTAAGACTTCCGGGATCATCGCCGACGCTGGCGGACATGGTTGAGGCAAGGAGTTGATAATGGCGCTGGGTGATGACGTGATGGTGTGGGGGAGTTACGTGACGGAACACGCCCTTGCGCACGGGGACAGCACGTCGCGAATCCGAGCCGTGCGAACGGCGTACCTGGATCACGGCTTCGATATCGATCTGATCACCGAACTGAGCGGCTTCCCAGTGTGGAGAGTTCGTCAGGCGATTCTCGGCGGCTGATTCGAGGCGCCGAACCGGGGCAATCCGTGGTCAGGCGGAAGGTGACCGGAACGTCTCCGCACGACGAAAATCAGCGAGAGTAGCCGTCCATGTGCTCCGCCGACGTGGGGAACGGCCGCGTAGCCGCGATCCCAGTTCCGTCATGGACCGCCTGAAAGCCGTCGCCGTTGGGTTCATATCCTTCTCGCTTTCGACAATGTGTTGCAGAGGAGTACCCGCCGTCGCCTGGCTGCTTACATGTCATCGATTGGGTGTGAGTCTCGTGGCGCCCCCGGTTCGGGCCGGCTGCGACAGTCGAGCGCGAGTTGCTGCATCGCTTCGCGCAGAGTCTCGTAACAGGACACACCTTGTCGGTCTCTCACCCACATGACGTAGACGCGGTGATCTTTGTGTTCCACGTAGGCGATGACCCGACGTGAGCCCCCATCAGGTACGCCGGGATCGCAAGCGATCCATGCGCCGTCATCCACCCAGATCAAATCCGGGATCGGCGTGGCAGTAGAGATCACCGGCATGAACGTCAGCCTCCCTCTCGCCCACCCGCGGGTGCGAGGTGGTGGAATCAGAGTGCGCGCGGACAGCAGGAATCTGGCTCGGGATTGACGCAGACCCATTTCTACGGTATAACCCGATGATCGCGCTCAAGCCCGTCACCTGCACCCCGAAGGTCCCGGAAGCGTGGGGCTTCCGGGACCACCTGGTCGTCTCGTTCGACTGATTGTGAGCCCTGCGCTGAGGAGGTATCTGCTCAGTCGCCGTCCAGTTCCTCCCACGGGCTGCGTGCGGTGCCATCAGGCTGCTGGTTGCGGGTCCACCACTTGGCGACGTAAGCCGCTCCCTCGTGGATGACGACATCAGCCTTGACGAAGATGCGAGTGGGAACCCACAAGGCAATGCCCGCATCGGTCGTGACGATCTGCTGCCAAGCCCCCGTTGCGTCTCCGGGTGCCTGGTCTTTCGTCCACCAGGTCGCAACCCACAGTTGCCCAGCGAACGTCACCATCTTCCCCTTCGTATACACGGCAGTCTTATCCCAGGGCGAAGCGAACGGGATGGCGGGAGCGGTGACGGCTTCGTCGACAACAGCCGCGAGCGCGCCGTTCGATCCAGAGACCTCGAGACTCGGAACTGTCGGAGAGGCGGCCGCAAGGTTCGCAGCATCCATCGGCACAGTCTTCGTGAAGACGGTGACCGATTCCCCGGCCAACACCTCGCCGAGGGCTGCATCATTGGCGACAACGTCAGTCAGGCGAACGTTGCCGGTGTTGGCAACCGAGGCCACCCAGGTGATCGTGTCACCGACGTTCGCGACTCCGTTCCCGTTGGTGTCATTCCATGTGCCCGTCAGCGTCTCGGACAACCGAGGGCTCCGCGCCGCAACGTCGACCTCGCCGCCGTCGACTTCGAGGGTTGCGGCCGTCAGACCGGAGGTGCTGATCGTCCACGTCGACGACGCAGTGAAGTACCCGTCAGCGACTTCCTCCGCTGTGACGGTGTGTCGCGGAGTGGTGCAGTCATATCCGCCGAATGCCGCCAGATTGGTCCAGCGGCAGTTGCCTGCCCCGGGCGGGACGAGAGGCGCGAAGGTTCCCTCAGTCGGTGCGATGGTTGCAGCAACCGGCGACGTGCTGTCGATTCGGAAGCTGTAGGGCACCTGCTCGCCGGCCGAATATGGTGACGTTTCGAGGTCACGGCCGGCATCGGCGCGTTGGCCGGTGATGGTTGCCCCGAGAACGCCGTCGCGCAGCGCAACGGGCGCGCCGGTGTGGTTCACCACGACAGTCTTCGCGGTGTCGCTCATCGGTGCGACGGTGAAGCTGAACTCGGGCTGGAACCACCCGCGTTCGATGTCGTCGGCCGTCAGCGTGCGGCGAGGTGTCGTGCAGTTGTAGGCGCCTTGCCCTGCGAGGTTCTGCCATCGGCAAGCCGTCGGCAGGAACCCGGACGTGAAGTTTGCTGCACTCGGCGTGACAAGCGTGGCGACGGACGCGGTGCTGGTGACCCGAAGGCTGTAGCTGAGCACATCGCCTGCCTGGAAGGGATTGGTTGCCAGGTCACGCGCGGGGGTGGTGTTCGTTGAAGTCAGAGTGAGACCGATGCTGGTCGACTGAGGCAATTGCACCGTGGTCGTGAACTGGCTGATACGCCCATCCGTTCGCGTGAACGCGGCCTGGAGACGGTTCGCGCCCACGGCCGTGGTCGGCGAGGTCAACGAAACCTCGACGGTGGTGGACTCTCCCGGCGCCAGTGTGGTCACGGGAGCCGATGACGCGTCCCAGCCGGCCGGAGTGAAGAAGGTCACCGTTCCGCTGATCTCGGTCTGTTCCTGGTTCGTGATGGTCACCGGAACATCGATCGTCCCGCCGGGCTCTGCCTGCTGTTCGGGAACGGATAGTGGGGCACAAACATAGTTCAGCCACGCGTCGTCGAAGGAAGTGAGCCGCATGTCGCTGGTGTAGTTGCGCTCCCAGAGCACGCCAATGCGACCGTCATCGAGCACAGTCGCGGAGGAGTACGCGAAGAATCCTGAGTCGATCGTGCGTAGCCCTGGCCAGGTCGCACCATCGTCGCAAGAAACGCGCGCGGCGCCATTGACACGGTCGCCGTTCGCTCCGTTGTTGGAGTTGGTGAAGAGGAGCTTGCGAGCCTCGGCACTGCCCTCCACTGCGTCGGGGTGCAGGCGGATCAGCGACGCGTTGTTGGTGGGGTCGGGGAGCTCTGAGTCGCGCTCGACCGGTCCATAGGTGACGCCGCCGTCTTCAGAGATCGCGACCTTACGGAGCCTGCCATTGCTGCTGTCGCGCGAGTTGAGCATGACGCGACCATCAGAGAGCTCCACGACCTTGTTCTCGTCCATGCCCACGCCGACGTTCTGTCCCTTGTGCCAGGTGTCGCCGTGGTCGTCGGAGTAGACCGTGTAGGCCTGGATCTGAACGGACCCGTCCGGCTGCAGAATCGTCCCGGCGAATTGTTGCAGGAGGCGCCCGGCATGCTCGCCGTAGCGCAGCTGGATTCCTTCACCCGACGTGGCGAAGTTTCCGCGAACATCCCCGGCCACTGGTGTGTAGACGCCGTTCGCGACAGTGCCGTTGGCGGGCTTTGTGACCTCGGTGATCAGCCGAGGAGTCGTCCAGGTCACCCCACCGTCATCGCTGTGAATGACAGCCGAGCTGATGATCTGGCGGTCTGCGTCGTCATTTCCATATCGGCTTCCTTGAAAGCCTTGGTCCTTCGAGTAGACGAAAAAGTTGAACACACGTCCGGTCTCACGGTCGACGACGTAGCTTGGGTCGGAGTAGCCGTATCGGGGTCCCGAACCATCGGCAGTGTGTCCAGCAGCGATGATCTGCAAAGGCCCCCACGTTTGCCCATTGTCGACAGACCGACGCTGGATGATCGAGTTGGGGTTGGGCGCATCGGCGGCGCTGCCAGGACGCGCGTCCCACGAGGCGACAACGACTCCGTCACCGAGATGTGCAAGAGCGGGGATGCGGTAGAAGAAGTTCGCGGAGGTGCGGTCACCGCCGATGTTCGACGATGCGAACGAACCGGGGGCGGCGTTCGGCGTGGTCACGCTGTCCGGTGTCGGAGCCGCATGGGCGGGGACCGCCACGGTCAACGCCATAGTGAGTCCCACCGCCGCGGAAAGCCCGGCGCGGACGGAACGGCGGCGTCGCCGAGGTGGGGGACTGAGGGTCGGGAGATGGTGAGGCATCGAGCACCTTTCGTTGATCGTACGACGTCAGACGTCTGATTTTCGAAAGGTACCGTGAAGGCGCTCCGTGGTCAAGCGACTTCGAGAGGACGACCACCGATTCAGCGCGCGGCGGTCACTTCGCTGATCACAACGGTCCGGCGCAGCTCAGACGCGAGCGTGAGAGCGGATGCAGTGGCTATCGACGACCTCGCAGCCGTGCCGTCCGTCAATGGCCTCCAGAATCCGCCGCTCGACACGGTGCCGCGCACGAGCCCATCGAAGTACTCGAGCTCGCGATGCATTCCGGCCCTAAGCCATCCCGGCGGACGAAGAGACGCGTCACCGTACGTCACGCCGCCGCCTGAGGTCGTCGAGGCATTCTGACGGGCGCGTTCCGCGTCCACGGCGTAGCTGTCATGCAGCGGAAAGCGCTCGGTCTGCGCGCCGGTGTGGATGGTGACCCCGACCTCATGCATGTCGATCGTGAGGTAGCCCTCCGTGCCTTGCAGGGTGATCTGATGTTCAGGTCGGCGGTGCACCGAGCCCCACTCGAGGGTTGCGTAGCGGTCGTGGGGGAGAGTCAGTGTGGCGAGTGCGATCGGATCTTCGTCGCCGGTACGAGACCCGGCCTGAGGCGCCTGTCCACTGATCATCGTGGCCGTATCGGCCGCGCCCATGAGGAGTTGGAGGACGTCGAGTTCGTGGATGTGGTGGAAGTGGTGCCCACCCGAGAGTGCGCGGGTCTTCTTCCAGCTCGGCGCGCGGCTGCCGTCTTCCCACCCGGTTCGCACCGCGCGGCCCACGACGGGCTCGCCGATTGCTCCTTCGTTCACCAGCTGGGCCGCGCGTTCGACTCCCGGCATGAAGTGCAGCACATGGCCGGCCATGAACAGCGTTCCCGCGCGCTCGCACGCCGACAGCATCGCATCGCAGTCGGCGTAGGTGAGCGCGACGGGCTTCTCGCAGAAGACGTGGACCCCCCGCGCGGCTGCGGCGACGACAGGTTCGAGGTGGGCGTGGTTGGGCGATGCAACGATCACGACGTCGATCTCGTCGAGCAGATCCTCCAGCGTCGAAGCATCCAGACAATCCGCTTCGCGCGCCAGTTCTGCGCCATTGCCTGGCGAGTAGACGCCGGCCACTTTTGCGCCAGGGATGCCTCTCAGGATGCGGGCAAATTCACGCCCGAAGTATCCTGCACCGACGATCCCATAGCGCAGTGACGTGGGCGTCACTGGACCGCAGCGAGGACTCGCTGCAAGGGCTGATAGTGCTCGACGACCGCGAGCCGGTAGGCGTCGACGTCACCCTGGAGGGCGGCCTCGAGCATGTCGCCATGGGCTTTCGCGGTTTGACGCATGTCTGCAGGGAGGGCCAACCCGAGCTGCGGAAGCACCGCAGTGTGGACATCCCAGAAGGCTCCGACCAACTGTTGGGCCAGGTTGTTGCCCATCACGCCGAACATTGTGGTGTGGAAGGCGCGGTCCGCTTCGAGGAAGTTCTCTCCACGCGATGCCTTCTCGACCATCTCGTCGACCATCGCGCGGAGCGCGGGAGCGTCTGCCTGGCCGATCGCCCCGACGACACGCTCGGCCATGGACAGGTCCAACGCCAGCCGAACCTCGACGACCTCGCGGAGTGCGTTGAGCGAGCCTTCGGGCGAAAGCACGCCGCGGAACACGAGGGCCTCGACCATCGGGTCGAGCGACATCCCGCCCACGTAGGTGCCATGTCCGTGCCGGACGGTCACGATGTCCAGCGTTGAGAGCGTGCGGATGGCTTCGCGCACCGACGAGCGCGACACGTCCAGCGTCTCGCCCAACTCCGATTCCGTAGGGAGCGGGTCACCCGGTCGGAGGTTCTCACGCAGGATGAATTGCTTGATCTGATCGGCCGTTGTGTTGCGGCGCATTCGGGATCCGCGGGTGTCACTCTGGGGCATCCGTCCCACTCCATTCAGAAACTTAAAGGCGCCTTGCCTATTGTGCAGGGCGGCAACCTGTGTTTATAGTACGTCAGACGTCAGATGTCTTCAAGACGTCCTTCCCCATCACCAATGGAGCTAACACATGAACTCCCGATTCACCTCCCGCCGCGGTGCGGGTCGCCTTGCAGCCTTCACTGCAGGCGGCATCGCCGTGGCACTCGTCCTGGCGGGCTGCGGCGCATCAGCGGCACCGGAAGCCAGCACTCCGACCGAAGCGACCGACCCCGATGCGATCATCGAAGCCGGTATCTCGTACGCCCTGGGCGGCAGCTTCGACCCGATGCTCGCGACTGGCGCCGTCACGCTCGCCGCGAACTGGCACATCTTCGAGGGCCTTGTTGACCTTGACCCTGTGACACGCGAACCCTATGCAGCGCTCGCGGCAGACCTGCCGACCGAGGTCGACGAGACGACCTACGAGATCGACATCCGCGAAGGCGCCACGTTCCACAACGGCGACCCGGTCACCGTCGAAGACGTCGTCTACAGCTACGAGCGCGTTCTCGACCCCGAGTCGGGCAGCCTGTTCACGAGCTTCATCGACTTCATCGACACGGTCGAAGCTGTCGACGAAGACACCGTCCGCATCACCACCGACTACCCGTTCTCGCTCGTCAACGAGCGTCTCGGTGTGGTCAAGATCGTCCCGCAGGCAGTCGTCGAGGCAGACGCCGAGGACTTCGGGGCAAACCCGATCGGCAGCGGCCCGTACGCACTCGTCTCTGCTACTCCCGACGACGCCGTCGTCTTCGAGCGCTACGACGACTACAACGGTTCACGCCCGGCCCTTGCTGCCGGCATGAACTGGAACCTCCTGTCGGATCCCGCTGCTCGCGTGACGGCCATGTCATCGGGCACCATCCAGGCCATGGAAGACGTCCCCTACATCGACGTCGACTCGCTGGCGGCCACGGTCGATGTCGAGACCGTGCAGTCCTTCGGTCTGCTGTTCATGATGTTCAACACGCAGCAGGCTCCCTTTGATGACCCGCGGGTTCGTCAGGCGTTCTTCTACGCGCTCGACATGGACACGATCATCAACACCGGTCTGCTGGGCAACGCGGTGCCCGCCACGTCGTTCCTCCCCGAGGGGCACCCGAATTACAACGAGGCATCCACCGTCTACACCTACGACCCCGAGAAGGCGCAAGAGCTGCTCGCCGACGCCGGTGTGAGTGACATGTCGATCACGCTGCTGACGACCGACACCGGTTGGGTGCGCGAGGTGGCTCCGCTGATCAAGGAGTCGTTGGATGCTGTCGGCATTCAGACCACGCTCGACATCGGGCAGTCGCCCGCGCAGTACGGCAAGGTCGACGCCGGTGACTTCGAAGTGATGGTGGCTCCCGGAGACCCGTCGGTCTTCGGCAACGACGCTGACATCCTGATGCGCTGGTGGTACGGCGACAACGTGTGGCCGAACGACCGTTACCGCTGGGCGGGAAGCCCCGAGTTCGCTGAACTCACCGCCCTGATGGACGAAGCTGTCGCCCAGTCCGGCGACGAGCAGCAGGACACCTGGAACGAGGCATTCGACCTGCTTTCTGAAGAGGTGCCGCTGTACCCGCTGTTCCACCGCCAGCTCCCCACGGCGTGGAGTGCCGACGACCTCGTCGGCTTCGCGCCGGTGCCCACCACCGGACTGTCGTTCCTCGACGTCGGAGTGGCCGCGCAGTAATCCCCTGAGCCGGGGCGCGACCTCGCGTCGCGCCCCGGCCCACAAACTTGGAAGGACTGACCGTGTCGAACACGCTCCGTCTCATCGGGCGAAGGCTGCTTCAGCTGCCGCTGATGATCCTCGGCATCACATTTCTGGTGTTCTTCGTGATGTCGTTCTCAGAGGTCGACCCGGCCATCACCGCCCTCGGCGAGGGCGCTTCGGTCGAGGACCGCGAGGCATACCGCGAAGCGATGGGGCTGAACGACCCACTCCTCGTGCGCTACTTCGATTTTCTCGTGGGAATGCTGCAGGGCGACCTGGGCACCTACTCCGCACGACAGCTTCCCGTGATCGACGAAGTCGCTCGCGCCTTCCCGATCACTCTCCAGCTGACCTTCCTCGGTCTCATCATCGCGGTGATCGGCGCGGGCATCCTCGGCATCGTCGCGGCGGTCTACCGCGATCGCTGGCCCGACCAGTTCATCCGCATCCTGTCCATCGCTTCGCTTTCGACGCCGTCGTTCTGGCTCGCCATCCTGATGATCCAGCTCTTCACCCTGCAGCTGGGCCTTCTGCCGGCGTCGGGTCCGCTCCCTCCGTTCACCGAAGATCCCGCCGGGTGGCTTGCGCGAATGACCCTCCCTGCGATCGCGCTGGCGATCCCGGTCATCGGCCAACTCTCCCGCGTCGTCCGCACCTCCATGGTCGAAGAACTCGACCGGGACTACGTACGGACCGCCCTGGGGGCCGGCGTCCCCCGCCGGATCGTGGTCGGACGCAATGTGCTCCGCAACGCGCTGATCACACCGGTCACCGTGCTCGGGCTTCGCGTGGGCTACCTCATCGGCGGCGCCGTCGTCATCGAGATCATCTTCGCTCTCCCCGGGATGGGCACGCTCATCCTCAACGGCGTGACCAACAACGAACCCAACCTCGTACAGGGAGTGACGCTCGCAGTGGCCTTCGCGTTCGTCATCATCAACATCGTCGTCGACCTCCTGTACGTCCTCATCAATCCCCGAATCAGGTCGGTGTGACATGCGCAAGCGACTAACAGAACGACTCTCCGTCCCGGGCCTTCGCCTGGGGGAGCTCACCCTCGGAGCGAAAATCTCCCTCGGTCTCCTGATCGCCATCGGCGTGATCGCGATCTTCGCGCCGGTGTTCGCGCCCTACGACCCGCTGGCGTCCGGGCCGCCGGTGCTGCCGCCCTCGGCAGAGCACTGGTTCGGCACCGACCGACAGGGCCGAGACATCCTCTCCCGTCTCATCTACGGAGCGCGCTACTCGCTCGTCATCGGACTCGGCGCCACCCTCGTCGCCCTCCTCGCAGCAGCGGTGCTCGGCACGGTCGCCGCAACGGCCCCCAAAGCGATCGCCGAAACGCTCATGCGCATCCTCGACATCGTGATGTCGTTCCCCGGAATCGCGCTCGCAGCCGTCTTCGTCGCCGTTTTCGGTCAGTCACTCCCGGTCCTGGTGCTGACGATCGCGTTCCTCTACGTCCCGCAGTTGACCCGCGTCATTCGGGCGAACATCCTCGACCAGTACGGCGAGGATTACGTCTCTGCTGTCCGCGTGATGGGAACGTCCACGCCGCGCATCATCGCGAAGCACGTGGCGCGCAACAGCATCGCGCCCGTCCTGGTCTTCGCCACCGTCCTGGTCGCCGACGCGATCGTCTTCGAAGCATCCCTCTCCTTCATCCAGGCCGGCGTGCCCGACCCTGAACCGTCTTGGGGCAACGTCATCGCCGCCGGCCGCAACCTGGTCATGAGCGGCGCCTGGTGGGCAACCTTCTTCCCCGGGCTGCTGATCATGCTCACCGTCCTCGCGCTGAACCTCCTCGCAGAGTCGATGACCGACGCGATGGTCTCACCGCGGGCCCGCAAGGTCACCGTCGACGCCGGCTCCACCGAAGAGGCGACGCACGACCTCGAAGAGGCGCAAGCACCAGCGCTTAAGGGAGCCACCCCAGAAGAGGTCGCGGCAGGGATCGATGAGCTGCGCGATGAGCGGATGCCGATATCCGGCCTGCCCGGAGACTTGATCGACGCCGTGCCGGTGACGGTCATCCCACTCGAAAAGCGTCTCGCCGAACTGCGCGGAAGAGAACTGCAACGCACGGACCGCCTCATGTACGGTCGCGACTCCGCGCCCCTGCTCGAGGTTCAAGACCTCTCCATCGCGTTCCCGCGACACGGAGATGTGAACGTGGTCGACAACGTCAATTTCACGGTTCGTCCGGGCGAGACCATGGCGCTGGTCGGCGAATCAGGATGCGGCAAGTCCATCACTTCGCTCGCCATCATGGGCCTGCTCGACCCGCGGGCGACGCTCCAGGGCAAGATCCTGTTCGACGGCAAGGATCTCCTGGCGATGGGCTCCGCAGAACGCAACGCTCTGCGCGGGAACGACATCGCGATGATCTACCAGGACGCTTTGAGCTCGCTCAACCCCGCGATGCTCATCCGCTCGCAGATGAAGCAGCTCACTTCCCGCGGTGGCACGCGCACGTCGGAAGATCTGCTGGAGCTCGTCGGGCTCGACCCGAAACGCACCCTGGCGTCGTACCCGCATGAGCTTTCGGGCGGTCAGCGCCAACGCGTCTTGATCGCGATGGCTCTCACTCGCAATCCTCGCTTGGTCATCGCTGACGAGCCGACCACGGCGTTGGACGTGACAGTCCAGGCGCAGGTCATCGAGCTCTTGAACCGGCTCCGCGAAGAGCTCGGCTTCGCGATGCTCTTCGTCTCTCACGATCTCGCGCTGGTGGCAGAACTCGCCCACCGGATCACCGTCATGTACGCCGGTCAGGTCGTCGAGCAGGGCACCACTCGTGAGGTGCTCACGCAGCCCGTGCACGAATACACCCGTGGTCTGCTCGGCGCCGTTCTCTCGATCGAGACCGGTTCGACCCGCCTCCACCAGGTACAGGGTGTCGTGCCTTCGCCGCGCGACTTCCCCTTCGGTGACCGGTTCGCGCCGCGCTCGTCGGACCCGGCGCGAAACCTCGGCGTCGTCCCGGTCCGTCGGCGCATCGAAGGCACAGACCACTACTACGCCGCGCATCCCGAGGATGCGCCCATCGAAGCGATCGGAGCAGGACGATGAACGAACCAGTGATCGAGCTTCGTGACGTGCACGTGCGTTACAAGTCGCGCTCGTCCACGCTGTTCCACAAGCAGTACGTCGATGCGTTGGACGGTGTGTCACTCACCGTCCGGCGCGGCCAGACGCTGGGCATCGTCGGCGAGTCAGGTTCGGGCAAGTCGACCTCGGCGAAGGTGCTCGTGGGCCTCGAACGCCCGACCTCGGGTGAGGTCGTGTTCGCCGGGGAACCCGTGAGGTCGTTCACGACATCCGTACGCAAGCGGCTCGGACGCATCCTGTCGGTGGTGTTTCAAGACCCCGCCACCGCGCTCAATGCACGGATGACAGTGCGAGACGCGCTGCTTGACCCCATGCAGGTGCACCACATCGGCACCCGACCGCAACGTGAAGCGAAGGTCCGAGACCTGGTCGGCATGGTCGGGCTCCCGGCATCCGCCCTCGAAGCACTCCCCGGACAACTCTCCGGTGGGCAACGGCAACGCGTCGCCATCGCCCGTGCGCTGGCGCTGGACCCGCAAGTGATCGTGGCGGACGAGCCGACCTCAGCCTTGGACGTCTCGGTGCGCGCGCAGATCCTCAACCTGCTCACCGATCTCAAAGACGAACTGGGTCTCGGGATGGTCTTCATCTCGCACGACATCCAGACCGTCCGCTACCTCTCGGACGAGATCGCCGTGATGAACAAAGGCCGCATCGTCGAGTTCGGCGACGCAGCCCGAGTGTTCGACAACCCGACCGACGACTACACGCGCACCCTGCTGGGTGCCTCACCCTCCCTGCTCGAGCCGACCTCGTTCAGCTGAACTTCCCTACCTGGAGCCCCACATGACCTCTTCACTCACGACCCTGCCCGCACGCCAGTTCGCAGGTGTCGTCCCTCCGGTCGCGACACCCCTGCTTCCCGACGGCGGCATCGACCACTCCTCGCTCGAACGACTCGTCGACTACCTCATCGGTGCCGGCGTCCACGGGCTGTTCGCGCTCGGCTCGACCGGCGAGACGGCGTACTTCACCGACGACCAGCGGGTCGAGATCGCGCGCACCATCGTCAGCGCCACCGCCGGCCGTGTGCCGATCATCGCGGGCGCGATCGAGCTCACCTCGGCTCGCATCCTCGAGACCTCTCGTCGGCTCACCGCGACCGGCGTCGATGCGGTCGTGACCACCGCTCCTCTCTATACGCTGAACTCGCCGGCCGAGATCACGGCGCACTTCCGTGCGATCGCTGCCGGGATCGACGTGCCGCTCTGGGCGTACGACGTCCCCGTGCGGGTGCACTCCAAGCTGTCCGCTGACCTGCTCCTGGGTCTCGCCGTCGATGGTGTCATCGCGGGCGTGAAGGACTCTTCGGGTGACGACGTCGGCTTCCGCCGGCTCGTCGCGGCGAATGCCGCCGCAGGTCACCCGGTGCAGCTCCTCACCGGTCACGAGGTCATCGTCGACGCGATGGCGCTCGTCGGTGCGGACGGCGTTGTTCCCGGGCTCGCGAACGTTGAAGCGGCGGGCTACGTGCGGTTGTGGGATGCCACGACCCGTGGTGACTGGGAAGCCGCGCGCGACGAGCAAGAGCGACTCAACCGCGTATTCGAGATCGTCTTCCAGCCGACCGGGCTCTCCGGCGACGCCACAGGTGTCGGCGCGTTCAAGGCCGCGATGAAGGCCAGGGGCATCATCGACCACGCCACGATGGCGTTCCCCACCCAGCCGCTCGATGAGACCGCGGTGGACCGCATCCAGAACATCCTCGCCTCTCTCGACCTTCTCCCCGACCCGGTCGCCTGATGTCGGAGGCAGTGCTCGCCATCGACATCGGCGGCACCAAAACCGCGGTGGCACTGGTCGACCGCGCGGGCCGGATCCTCGACACGGAACTCGCACCCACACCTGCCCTCGAGGGCCCGGATGCCGTCATCGACACCGTGCGCGACCTCGCCATCACGCTTCTTGAGCGGTCGAGCGGTTCGGTGGTGGTCCGAGGCATCGGTGTTGCGACCGCCGGTGTCGTCAATGTGCGGGAGGGATCGATCGTCTCGTCGACCGACACCTTGGCGGACTGGGCGGGCACGTCGGTGGTGACGCGAATCCGTGCTGCGCTCGGCAGCGCGTGCGAATCCGGGTATAGCGTGCATGTCCAGAACGACGCGGACGCGCACGCGGCGGGGGAGTACAGCTACGGAGCCGCGGTCGGCGCATCCAGCGCACTGGTCGTCGCGGTCGGTACCGGCGTCGGAGCGGGGATCATCATCGACGGGCGCGTGCTCCGCGGTGCGCGTCACGTCGCGGGCGAGATCGCGCACGTCCCCACGCCGGGCGCCGACCACCTGAGGTGTCCGTGCGGACGCCCGGGCCATCTCGAAGCGATCGGCTCCGGCGTTGGACTGCACCGCCACTACCTCACGCTCGGCGGCGACCCCGCGGCATCCGACGCCCGAACGGTCGTCGCCCGCGCACATACAGGCGACGCCCTCGCGCGACGCGCAATTCACGACTCCGCGACGGCCGTCGGCCGTGCGATTGCCGCGGCCGTCACCCTGCTCGACCCCGAGAAGGTCATCGTCACCGGAGGTGTCGCCGACATCGGCGATGACTGGTGGCAACCGATGGCCGACTCTTTCCACGCCGAGGTGATCGATGCACTCCAGGACGTCCCCGTGATTCCCGGCGTGCTCGGCGGTCGGGCGCCGCTCCTGGGCGCAGCAGGATCTGCCTGGGAAGCACTGGAGGTTTACGCAGCATGAGATTCGACGCATCCGAAATCCTCGCCCGCCTCAACGGAGGGCTGATCGTCTCGTGCCAGGCCTACCCCGGTGAAGCGATGCGAGACCCGCGCACCATGGTGCAGATCGCGCACGCCGCGATCGTCGGGGGAGCCGCCGCGATCCGCCTGCAGGGCATCGCAGACATCCGGGCCGCCGAAGCATTGCCGGTACCCGTCGTCGGACTGTGGAAAGACGGCGACTCTGACGTCTTCATCACTCCGACGCTCGCGCACGCCCGAGCCGTCGCGGACGCAGGAGCCGACATCGTCGCTCTCGACGGCACGCGGCGCTCTCGTCCCGATGGACTCACTCTCACTGAAACGATTGCTCGACTTCGCGAGACGCATGACGTGCTCGTGATGGCGGACTGCGGATCGCTCGACGACGCCATCGCCGCCGAGAACGCTGGCGCGGACATCCTCGGCACCACACTTTCGGGCTACTCGGGCGAGCGACCCAAGACCGCGGGTCCCGATCTGGAACTCATTGCCCAGCTCAGCGAGCACTGCCACCGCCCCATCGTCGCTGAGGGTCGCATCCACACGCCCGCCGCCGCGGCCGCCGCAAAAGATGCCGGCGCGAACTCCGTATGCGTGGGTACCGCAATCACTCACCCCTCGACGATCACCTCGTGGTTCGTGCGGGCACTAGAAGAGGAGCGCTGATGGAAGTCATCATCACGAACGAAGAGTCGATCGGACAGCTCGTCGCCGACGACATCACGAACCTCCTGCGCCGCACACCCGACGCGGTGCTCGGCCTCGCGACCGGGTCGAGCCCGCTGCGCATCTACGACGCTCTCGCCGAAGGCGTCAGCCGGGGAGAACTGTCGCTGGCCCGCGCCCGCGGCTTCACCCTCGACGAGTACGTCGGGCTGCCGGAGGGGCATCCCTGCCGATACCGGACGGTGATCGACGAGGACTTCACCTCCCGCGTCGACATCGATCCGGCGGCTATCCACGCGCCCGACGGCAACGCCCCTGACCTCGACGCCGCCTGCCTCCGGTACGAAGAGGCGATCAGCGCGGCCGGCGGGGTCGACCTGCAGATTCTCGGCATCGGCACCGATGGTCACATCGCCTTCAACGAGCCGGGGTCCTCGCTCGCATCGCGCACCCGCGTGAAGACCCTCACCGAGCAGACACGGCGAGACAACGCCCGGTTCTTCGACGGTGACCTCGACGCGGTGCCCATGCACTGCCTCACCCAGGGTCTTGGCACGATCATGCAAGCCCGCCATGTCGTGCTCGTGGCGACGGGCAGCGGCAAGGCGGAGGCCGTCCATCACATGGTTGAGGGAGCGGTCTCTGCCCTCTGGCCCGCGACGATCCTGCAGCACCACCCGCATGTGACGGTGCTCGTGGATGATGCCGCAGCATCCCGCCTTCAATTGGCCGACTACTACCGCTACACCCGCGCACACCGGCACCTCGTTCAGTGAACGGCACGTGCCAGCCGTGAACCCCGCAACCATCATCAGCGCCTACGCGGCGTCCCCTGCGCACACCGTGTGGGACCCCGAACTTGAAGCCGAGCTCCTCTCGACGCTGTGCGCGCTCCCGACCGTTGCCGGGCTCGAGGTTCCGTGGATGGGCGCGCTTCACCCGCACGACACGTCCTGGTTTCTGCAACATGTGCCCGCGGGCGCGAAGCTGTCGATCACCGCGCTGCCGTGGGTGATGCAGCGATGCGCCGCCATGCCTTCCTACGGTCTGGCTTCGCGAGACTCCGCAGGGCGGGCGGCAGCGATTGCTGATTTCAGGATGCTTCACGCCGACGTGCATACGCTCGCACAGCAGAGTTCGGCACAGATCGACTTCGTCGCGGTTCACTCTGCGCCTCACGAGTCGGCGAACAAGGATGCGTTGGCGGAGTCCCTCGCCGAGATCGCGACCTGGGACTGGGGTGGAGCGCGCCTGATCATCGAACATTGCGATGCGGTGCGGCCCGGTCAGACGTACGAGAAGGGGTTCCTTCGGCTGGAGGACGAGATCGAGGTGCTCGGGAGAGTATCCGCCGATATCGGGCTCTGGATGAACTGGGGACGATCCGCAATCGAACTGCGCGACGCCGACGAGGTCACTGCGCAGATCAAGGTCGCAGGTGAGAGCGGATACCTCACCGGCCTGACCTTCTCGGGAGCGGCGTACGCGGATGGTCCGTACGGCTCAGCGTGGACGGACACCCATCCACCGATCGCCGAGACCGACCCCGACTCGGCGTCGCTCCTCGACACTTCTCACGTGATGTCGGCAATGGAGGCTGCGGGGTGCCTGGACTGGGTGGGGGTGAAGGTCAGCCGAAACCCTGCTGATCGCACTGCCGCCGCGGTCACGGCGACCGTGGCACGCAATCTCGACATCGTTCGCCGATCGATCCCTGTGGATCGGGCTTGCCGCGCGCGCGGACAATCATGACTGACACCGTCGTTCACTCGGCACGTCTGATCACCACCGGAGCCGTCGGAGAACATCGCGACATCGCCGACGCGTGGGTCCACCTGCGCGGTGGGGCAGTGGTTGCTGTTGGTGAGGGGGATGACTGGCGTCGAAACGTGGCGTCGGACACGACGATCGTCGACGCGCTGTCGGCGATCGGACCGGGAGCGATCCTCACGCCCGGACTCGTCGACATTCACTGCCACGGCGGAGGTGGCTCCGGCTTCGACGAGTCGCCCGACGATCTCGCTACGGCTGCCCACACTCATCTGCAGCACGGCGTGACGAGTGTTGTCGCCTCACTCGTGAGCGCGCCCATCGACGCCCTCGTGACGAGGCTGGCCACGATTCGGGATGCTGCGCCCTCGTCTCCCTCGATCATCGGCGCTCATCTCGAGGGCCCGTTCATCGACACCGCACACTGCGGAGCACACGACCGATCCGCGCTCTCGGACCCCAATCTCGTCCAGTTGCAGTCCCTGATCGACACCGGGATTGTGCGCCAGGTCACGCTCGCTCCCGAACTGAGCGGGGGGATGGACGCCGTGCGGTTGATTCACGCCGCCGGGGTGACAACGGCCGTGGGGCACACAGGCGCGGACGCCGCCACCGCGCAACGCGCGTTCGACAACGGAGCTCGCCTGCTCACGCACACCTTCAACGCAATGAATCCTCTTCACCACCGCGAACCCGGACCGGTCGGAGCCGCAATCGCCGACGAGCGCGTCACTCTCGAGGTGGTGCCCGACGGACACCATGTCGACCCCCGCGTCGTCGCGATGCTCTTTCGGGCAGCACCAGGCCGCGTGGCGATCGTCAGCGATGCGATGGCCGCCGCGGCGGCCCCAGACGGTCTCTATCCCTTGGGCTCACTGACCGCGGAAGTCGCCCACGGAGTGGCGCGCATCCAAGGGACGGCGACGATCGCCGGATCGACGTTGACCCTCGACACGGCGGTCCGCAACTGTGTGGGGTTCGGTGTGCCGCTGGCAGAAGCGCTCGCCGCGGCGACCGTCGTCCCCGCCCGAGCGATCGGTCGCCCCGACCTCGGTGTGATTTCGGTGGGTGGTCCTGCGGACATGGTGCTCTGGGATTCCGACCTGGCTGTAGCCCGGGTGTGGAAAGCCGGTGAATCGCTGTAGCACCAGCCTCGACGACGCCCGGGGACCGTCGCCTGACCGTCAGGGAAAGGTCACTGCGCCGGTCAGGCGGGCGATGGATGCTTGGATCGCCACAGCGGCAGCGCCGCGCGCCCACGCGCCGAAGCCGATGTCGTCGACGAGGATCTCGAGGGGTTGGGCGAGCGGATCGCGGTCAGCCGCGGCTGCGATCCGGATCCTATCGTCGGCGATACCCCACAGCCCGATTCCGTCTCCGGCGAGCACCACTGTGGGTTGCATCGTCAGGTTGGCCGCGAGGGCGATGAGTCTGCCGAGTCCGCGAGCGGCAGCATCCACCACCGCCACAGCGACCGGGTCAGCGTTCGTCGCGAGGGTCAGCACTTCGTCGTAGTCGACAGGTCTGCCGAGCGCTCCCTGCACCTGAGCGCACATCCCGACCGAGGTGAGGAGCGCGGACGAGCAGCCGCGGTGTCCTTCCGGGCAAAGTGGACCGGTCGGGTCGAGGGGGATGTGGCCGCCGAGACCGACACCCGCCTCACGTGTGTGCACCGACTCGCCGCCGATGACGAGCCCGTAGCCGACGCCGGCGCCGATCGTGATGACCGAGAATCCAGATCGCCCGCGGCCCGCGCCGAACCACCGTTCGGCCTCGACGAGCGCGACCACGTCGTTTTCGACCGTGACCTCCACTCCGCACGCCTCAGTCAAGGGTGCGGCGAGGTCGACATTCGACCAGCCGAGGAATGGAGCGCGGAGGACCCGACCGTTGTCGTCGACCGCGCCGCCGAGGCTGACGCCGACGCCCGCGAGGGGAGCAGGGGCAAGTGTGGCAATGTCGCGGATCAGGGTGGTGAGCAGTTCGATGACCGCCGACGGTTCGGTGCTGAGGAGGGGGAGTTCGCGCTCGTCGACGATGACGGCTCTCGTATTGGTGAGCACCGCGTAGACACTGTCTCCGGTGATCTTGAGGCCGATGAAGTCGCCGAGGTCGGGGTTGATGTCGAGCGGGCGTACGGGCCTACCCACCGAGCCTGTGGACGCTTCATCCAGCTCGATGAACAGGCCGCGTTCGAGAAGGGGCTTGGCCAAGCGCGTCAGGCTGGCCGGTGAAAGTCCGAGGCGTGGTCCCAGGGCGCTCCGGCCGATCGGCCCATGGATAAGCACCTCTCGGGCGAGCGCTTCGTGGCTCTCGGTCAACATGGTGTCGTCTCCATTTGGTTCCATCATGACAGCAACGTGACGGCGATGCGCGGCAATCGTGACCAGTACTCACTCTTGACACGCTTATTACTTTCGCGGTAGAAATAATTCGTGACCAACGAAGACCACCGCTCCGCAGACTCCCGCAGGCACCAGACCGTCGAATCCGACCGGTCGGCCCATGCATTGCATCTCCACCGCGGCGGCACCAGCGTCGTCCTCGACATGTCGGCCGCGCCTCATCCGGTCATCGTCCACTGGGGCGAAGAACTCATCGACTCAACACCAGAGACCCTGCGTTCGCTGGTCGTCGCCGCACGCCCGCAGCGTGTGTCGGGCGGGCTCGACCAGACGCCTCGCTTGGGCTTGGTCGCCACACAAGCCGTCGGCTGGCTGGGGACCCCCGGCGCCGATGGACACCGCGAAGGCTCTGGAACCAGCCTGCGCCTCGAAGTCGCCGGCGTTCAGGCGAACGAGCATCGCGCGACGATCTCACTGATCGATACCGAGGCTCGGCTTGCCGCCGACGTCGAGCTGCGCGTCGGGCCCAGCGGGCTGTTCCACCAGCGCATCCTGCTGCGCAACACCGGCAATAGCTCCTACACGCTGCAGTCGCTGCAGGCCGCCTTTCCCCTCCCGTGGGACGCAACAGAACTTCTCGACACAACGGGGCGCCACCTTCGTGAGCGCTCGCCGCAGCGTCACACCTTCACTTTCGGCACGCACACGCGTGAAAGTCGTCGCGGGCGTCCCGGAGCCGACGCCACACTTCTGTTGGCGGCCGGACGCCCCGGGTTCGGTTTCGAGCACGGACGTGTGCACGGCATTCACGTCGCCTGGAGCGGCAACCATCGCGTCATCGCCGAGCGTTCCACGTCGGGTGACGCCTTTCTCGCCGGCGGCGAACTGCTGCTTCCCGGCGAGGTCATCCTGGCGCCGGGGGAGTCAGTGCAGTCCCCGTCGGTCATCGGCTCGTGGGGTGACGGTCTCACCCAACTGTCGGCACGTTTCCATGACGAATGGCGGGCGCGTCCCCAGCACCCGCGCCGTCCGCGGCCCATCACGCTCAACACGTGGGAGGCCGTCTACTTCGATCACTCGCTGGAGAAGCTGACGGCTCTGGCGGATGCTGCGGCTGGCGTCGGCGTCGAACGTTTCGTGCTCGACGACGGCTGGTTCACCGGTCGTCGTGATGACACGGCAGGCCTCGGTGACTGGTTCGTGGACGAGGATGTCTGGCCCGAGGGCCTGCACGCCCTGATCGATCACGTGCGCGAGCGGGGCATGGAGTTCGGACTCTGGGTCGAGCCCGAGATGGTCAATCCCGACAGCGACCTTGCCCGCCGGCATCCCGATTGGATTCTGCGGGGGCGGATGCCTCTGCCGCCGTCGGCACGACAGCAGCAGGTCCTCAACCTCGCGCACCCCGAGGCGTACGACTACATCTCGGCTCGGCTCAACGCTCTCCTGGACGAGTACCCCATCGCCTACCTGAAGTGGGATCACAACCGCGACCTGGTCGACGCCGGAAGCGGACCCGCAGGCGTGAGCCGTGTGCGCACCCACACCATTGCCGTCTATCGGCTACTCGACGAACTCAAGTCCCGCCACCCGGGGCTCGAGATCGAAAGCTGCGCGTCCGGCGGTGCCCGAGTGGATCTCGGCATCCTGGACCGCACCGATCGGATCTGGACCAGTGACAGCCTCGACCCGATCGAGCGGCTCACGAACCAGAAGTACACCGGCCTCGTCGTCGCGCCCGAACTCATGGGCATGCACCTGACCAGCCCGGTCGTGCACTCGAGCCACCGCTCGGTGTCGCTTTCGCTCAGCGGAGCGGTCGCCCTGTTCGGTCACTTCGGCATCGAGTGGGATCTGACCTCCGTCGATGACGAGACCCGCGCCGCGATCGCAGAATGGGTCGCGCTGGCCAAGCGGATCCGCCCGCTCATCGCGACAGGCCACGTCGTCCACGTCGACGGCGTCGAGCCGGGCGTTGATGTGCGCGGAATGATCGCTGCGGACGCAGCATCCGCCCTCTTCACGATCACGCAGGTCGATTCTTCGGTCGGCCACCCCGGTGGACGGGTGCGGATGCCGGGCCTCGCGCGCGATCGCCGGTACCGCCTGCGGGTGGTCGATGTCGCAGCGTCGATCCCCGGACCTGGTCAGTCGCCGCTGGAATGGGCCCACCACGACACGGTCCTTACCGGTCGGGAGCTGGAGTCCGTCGGGGTACGCCCGCCCGTGCAATTTCCGCAGCAGGCCACCGTGGTCGAGCTGATCGCCGAAAAGTAAGACTCACACGCACCATCGCGCGCAAGGAGGCGCACCATGACCAAGAGATTCAGAACGACCGCCCACGCGGTCGCCCTGCTCGCAACAGCGGGCGTAGCGATCGGGCTGGGCGGATGTGCCAGCAGTCCCGGCAACGGGGTGACCACGCTGAGCTTCTTCCAGTTCAAAGGAGAAGCGCTCGAGGACTTCGCCCAGATCATCGCTGACTTCGAGGCAGAGAACCCCGACATCAAGGTGGTGCAGAATCAGAGCGCCGACTCCGAGACCGCGATCCGCGTGCTGCTGGTGAAGGACAAGACGCCGGATGTCATCACCCTGAACGCGAACGGCAACTTCGGGCGCCTTGCGCAGGCGGGGGTCTTCCACGACTTCTCGGCCGACCCGGTGCTCGAGACGATCAACCCCGCCGTCCAAGAGATCCTCGCGGACCTCGGCAACAAGGAGGGCGAGGTCAACGGCCTCGGCTACGTCAACAACGCGAACGGCGTGATCTACAACCGCACCATCTTCGAAGAGCAGGGGCTGGAAGTCCCCGAGACGTGGGACGAGTTCATCACCGTCTGCGACGCTCTGGAGGCCGCCGGAGTCCAGCCGTTCTACGGAACGCTCGCGGACGCCTGGACCGGGATGCCGTCGTGGAACGCGCTCGGCGCCTATCCCACACAGGACGGCTTCTTCGACCAGATGCGCGCAGAGGGCGAGAACGTCGGTCCGGATTCGCCGGTCTCCTTCCAGAAAGACTTCGTGAAGGCGATGGCCCAGCAGGGTGAGCTGTTCTCCTACATGCAGGAGGGCTACCGCGGCCGCACCTATGACGACGGCAACACGGCCTTCGCCAACGGCGAAGCCGCCATGCTCCTGCAGGGCATCTGGGCACTGAGTCCGATCAAGGGCATCAACCCCGACATCGACGCGGCGATCTTCCCCTATCCCACCACCGACGATCCGGCCGACCGGCTGCTGGTCACCGGCGTCGACGTCGTGGTCACCATGGGTCGCGACACGGAGCACCCGGAAGAGTCGATGCGCTTCATCGACTACCTGTTCGAGGTGGGCGTGATCGAGGAGTTCGCGGCCTCGCAGAATATGGTCCCCTCGGTCATCGGGGCAGAACTCAGCGACGATCCCGCGTTGCAGTCGGTGAAGCCCTTCTTCGATGACGGGCAGATCACCGGCTTCATCGATCACCAGATTCCACCCAGCATCCCGCTGACGGCGATCGTGCAGCAGTTCCTGTTCGACGGCGATGCGAATGCTGCGCTCGCCACCCTCGACAGCGAGTGGGCCAAAGTGGCCGCCCGCACCATCCCAGTGACGGGAGACGGAGAATGACCACTCTCACCAGCGCCGTGCGCACCTCAGCTTCAGGGCCGGAATCGAAGGGGCGCGCACCACGGGTGCGCACCAACAGCTCGAGGGCGATGCCGGCGTTCTACTGGATGGTCTGGCCGGCCGTCATCGCCTTCGCCGCGTTCCACACGATCCCCGTGATCGTGGGAGTCTTCTTCAGCTTCACGAACTACGCGGGCTATGGCGACTGGAACTTCGTCGGCCTCTCGAACTACTTCAACCTGTTCAAGGACGACCGCGTTCTGAATGCGTACGGCTTCTCGTTCCTGTTCGCGATCGTGGCAACCATTCTGACGAATGCGATCTCGCTCGCGATCGCCATGGGGCTCAACGCCAAGATCAAAGCCCGCAACTTCTGGCGCGGTGTCTACTTCGTGCCCTACGTGCTGGCGATCCTGGTGATCGGCTACGTGTTCCAGTTCCTCTTCTCGAACTCGCTGCCGAAGATCCTCGCGGGCATCCCCTTGTTCCGCGACAACATCCTCACCAATCCGGATTGGGCGTGGACGGCGATCGTCGGGCTTGCGGTCTGGCAGGCCTGTGCCTTCTCGATCATCATCTACCTGTCGGGGCTGCAGACGATTCCCTCAGAGCTGTATGAAGCAGCATCCCTCGACGGCGCATCTTCGGGTCGCCAGTTCGCGTCGATAACCTTCCCGCTCATCAGCGCGTTCTTCACGATCAACGTCGTGCTCAGTCTCAAGGGCTTCCTGCAGGTGTTCGACCCGATCATCGCTCTCACCAACGGGGGACCGGGCACGTCGACCGAATCGGTCACTCTGCTCATCTTCCGCGGGGGTTTCTCCGGCGGAGAGTTCGCCTACCAAACCGCGAACGCCGTGATCTTCTTCATTGTGATCACGATCGTCTCGCTCGTGCAGTTCCGGTTCCTTCAGCGCAGAGAGGCCGATATCTGATGTCTACGGCAGCAACCACCCTCGCCCAAGCAGAGGCGGCCACGCCCGCTCCTCCGCGCCGACTCTTCGCCAATCGCCGCGATCCGTCCGACGTCGAGGACGACTCGCGCAAGACCAACTGGTGGGCAACCGCGCTCATCGCGGTCTGCTCGCTCACCGTGCTCATCCCGCTGTACCTCGCGGTCGTGGTCGCGTTGAAGACACCAGAGCAGCTCGCCTCGGGCACCGGGTTCGAGTTGCCCAACCCGATCCGGTGGGCGAACTTCGCCGACGCGTGGGAGCGCACCGCCTTCCCGCAGGCGCTTCTGAACACCGCGATCATCACGGTCGGAGCCGTCGTCTTCACGCTCCTCACGAGCTCGGTCGTCGCCTACGCCCTGGCTCGCAACAACCACCGGCCGTTCTTCAAGGGAGTGTTCTTCTACTTCCTCGCCGCTCTTTTCATTCCGTTCCCGATCATCATGTTGCCGCTGGTCAAGCAGACCTCACTCCTGGGGCTCGACAACCAGGTCGGCATGATCATCCTGTATACGATCTTCGGGCTGTCGTTGAACATCTTCATCTACAGCGCGTACATCCGCTCGATCCCGATCGAGCTCGAAGAAGCGGCCCGCATCGACGGCGCAAGCACCTGGCGAGTCTTCCGATCAGTGATCTTTCCGCTGCTCATGCCGATGAACGCCACGGTCGGCATTCTCACCTGCGTGTGGGCATGGAACGACTTCATCATGCCGCTCGTGGTGCTCACCGACCCGGGTGCGCGCACCCTGCCTCTGGCGCAGTTCGTGTTCCAGGGTCAGTACAACACCGACTACACGACGGCGTTCGCGTCGTACTTGATGGCGATGGCGCCACTGCTGGTGGTCTACATCTTCAGCCAACGGTGGGTGATCTCGGGGGTCACCCGCGGCTCGATCAAGTAATAGCTCATCGCCAAACGACGGACGACTTCACAGACAGTGGAGTCGTTCGTCATTTGGCGTCGGCGATTACGCGTGCGACAGCGCATGAGACCCGTCAAGGATAAAATGACCCAGAAAGTTGCCCGTCGATCGGGTGCATCTGCTTTATGACCCCCATCACCTTTTCTCCGCGCAGGTCCGTCGTGACTGCGACCATCGTCGGCCGTGGTCGCGTCGGCCGCGCTCTGGCTGCCGCGTTCGAGGCTGCGGGGATCACCGTGACCGGACCGACTGTGCGCGGAGAGTCCGTGCCGGACGGGGACCTCATCCTGGTCTGTGTGCCGGATGCCGAGATCGCCCGCGTGATCGCCACGCTCGGCGATCACCCGGGCTTGGTCGGGCACGTCTCCGGTGCGACGTCGCTCGCCGACGCGAGCGCGGATTTCAGTCTGCACCCGTTGCAGACCTTCGCGGGTTCCGAGGGGGCGGAGGCGTTCCACGGCATCGGGTGCGCGGTCGCGGGGAGAACTCCGGCGGCGCTCGAGGTCGCAGAGGAGCTTGCCATCCGGATCGGTGCGCGACCGTTTCGCATAGACGACGCTCACCGTGCGGGTTATCACGCTGCAGCATCCGTCGCGTCGAACTTCCTTCTCACACTTCTGGATGCCGCGGAGCAGATTGCCGCGACCGCCGGTCTTTCCGACGCCGAGGCGAGGGAGTTGTTGGCGCCGTTGGTGCGCAGCACCGTGGAGAACTGGGCGGCGCAGGGCGCTCCCGGCGCCCTGACCGGCCCCATCGCGCGCGGGGACGAGCGGACCGTGGACCGACAGCGCGACGCCATTCAGGTCGGCGCACCTGACCTGCTTCCGTTGTTCGACGTGATGGCCGAGAGCACCCGCACTTTGGCCGCGCGCCGCGGAGTGAGCGCATGAGAACTGTCCGGACGATCGCCGAGGTTCGTGCGGCGGTCGCCGACGGCAGAACCGCCGGTCGGTCGATCGGGCTGGTCCCGACGATGGGGGCGCTGCACGATGGGCACCTCTCACTCATTCATAGGGCGCGGGCGGACGCGGGTCTCGTCGTCGTCTCACTCTTCGTGAATCCGACCCAGTTCGCCGCGCACGAAGACCTCGGTGCCTATCCGCGCTCCGAGGAACGCGATGCCGAACTCGCTTCGGATGCTGGTGCCGACATCCTCTTCGCCCCGACCGTCGCCGAGGTCTACCCGCACGGTTTCGCGACGACCATCCATGTCGCCGGCATCACCGAGGTCCTTGACGGCAAGCATCGAGGTGCCGCGCATTTCGACGGAGTCGCGACGGTGGTGGCGAAGCTCTTCGGGATCGTCGCGCCCGATGCCGCGTACTTCGGTCAGAAGGATGCGCAGCAGGTGCTCGTCATCCGTCGTCTCGTGCGCGACCTCGACATCCCCGTCCGCATCGTGGCATGCCCGATCGTTCGTGAGCCCGACGGGCTTGCGATGAGTTCGCGCAACGTCTACCTCGATCCCGCGTCTCGCCGGCAGGCGACAGCGTTGAACCGTGCGCTGGATGCTGCGCAGGCGACCGTCACCGGACCGGACACGGGCGCCACCATCGTGCTTGCTGCTGCCCACTCCGTGCTCACCGAGGCCGGGATTGATCCTGAGTACCTTGAACTGCGATCCCCGGACGACCTCACCGAGCTCGACACCATCGGCGATGGTGCGCTGCTGGCGGTCGCTGCGCACGTCGGCCAAGCCCGTCTTATCGACAACCGAATCTTGGAGGCACCCTGATGCGAACCGCAACGACCGAGGCGACGCCATGAGCGCTCACTCGGTGCCGATCCCGACAGTGCCGGCACGTCCCAGGGTGACTTTCGGGCATCTCACGGACATGAAAGCGCACAGCGAGCCGATCGTGATGGTCACCGCGTACGACTATCCCAGCGCGCAGATCGCCGACGCCGCCGGAGTCGACATCGTGCTCGTCGGGGACTCCGCCGCGATGACAGTTCTCGGCTACGACAGCACCGTGCCGGTCACCGTCGACGAGATGCTGATGCTCACCGCCGCCGTGCGGCGAGGGCTCCGCCACCCGCTGCTGGTCGCCGACCTGCCATTCGGCTCATACGAGGTATCCGATGAGCAGGCCGTCGCGACGGCGCTGCGGTTCATCAAGGATGCGGGTGCCGACGCTGTGAAGATCGAGCGCGGTGGAACATCGGTCGAACGCGCACGTGCGATCGTGGCAGCCGGTATCCCCGTGATGGGTCACGTGGGCCTCACCCCGCAGACCGCAGCGAGCATCGGTGGCTACCGTGCGCAGGGCCGCACCGCGGAAGAAGCGCACGTGGTCTTTCACAGCGCTCGCGCTCTTCAGAACGCAGGATGCTTCGCCCTCGTCTTCGAAGCGATTCCGAGTGAAGCGGCCGCCGCCATGATGCCGCTTCTCGAAGTGCCGGTCATCGGGATCGGTGCAGGGCCCGCCACCGACGGGCAAGTACTTGTCTTCCACGACCTCCTGGGCATCTACGACGGCCATGTCCCGCGCTTCGTGAAGCGATACGCCGAATTGCGCGCCCCCATGATCGCTGCCGTAGCCGCGTATGCGGAGGATGTGCGCACCCACCGCTACCCCCAGCCCGAGCACGAATACGCCATGCCGCGGGCGGAGACCCAGCTTCTGATGGGCCTGCTTCCTGAACCCGCTCGCTCGCGGGACGCGGGTAACAGATCCACCGCACCGTCAACTGCCTGACGATTTCTCGACGCGGCCGCGACACCTCTCGGCGACGCTCGAACGCCCCCGACGGCTCAGGGTTTCTCGAAGAGGACGTTCAGTTTCCGGGTCGACTCGATCCCGGAGAATAGCGCCGCCCGGTAGCGCAGCGTTTCCTTCGTCTCGGGGCTGGCGGACTCCGACGGATCCTCAGATCGTCTAAAGAATCGCTCCGAATATTTACACGTTCTGGAGACGTGTCAAAGACTGACTTTTCAGGCAAGGGGCCCGACTGCCGCATCCGGCAAGCTGCTCGCGGCTGGCGAGCGACCTCCATTTCCCCAGAATCATGAAAGCCACCATCGGCAGTTCGGACTCACCTTTGCCGCGTGCGCGGCGCCCGGTCCTAGCGAACGTTTGTGACGGCTCGCGCACCTGCCACCACTGCGGAGGACGCACAGCTGGATGCCTCGATCGCACGGGTGTGCCTCATACGAACCCCGCGTCAGTCTGCGACTCATATGGCACACATAGCTCGCACCTAAATGAACCATCAGGAGGATTCGTAGCGTTCTCGAGAGTGGCCGATCGGGCCGTCGAGAGGACTCCCATGTACTGGACTTATCTGCGTCGCGAGATCATCGGGCGTCGGAAGCAGACGGTCATCGTCGCGTCAGGCCTAGCGACCGCGATCGCGCTCGTGATCATCGTCAACTCGCTCTCGGCGGGCGTGCGCGACGCGCAGGACGAAGCGCTCGAATCGGTATACGGAGTGGGAACCGACCTTACGGTGACCGGTGCGATGGCCGAACCCGGCGCCAGCGGCGGACCAAGGTTCGAGTTCGGCGAGTCGAATGCTGACTCCACGGACGGTACGACCAATCTGAGCCAGTCCCGGCTCATGACCGACTTCATGCGCGGAACGCTCGACGCCTCTGCGTTGCAGACGATCGCTGAGGTCGACGGTGTCGCTGGCGCTTCGGGTGCGCTGAGCCTCACCAACACGACGTTCTCGGGTGAGCTCCCCGACCGGTCCGCGGCGCCCGAGGCCGGCACGGGCCCCGGATCGGGAAGCGACACGGAAGCACCACAGGGAGGGTTCGGCGGCGGAAGCTTCGACGTGAACGCGTTCACGGTATTGGGCGTCGACCCCACCGCCACCGCCGTCGGGCCGCTCTCTGCTGTCACGGTGAGCGACGGACGTGGGCTCGATTCCGATGACACCGGAGCGAATCTTGCAGTGCTGGATGCTACGTACGCCTCGAGTAACGACCTCGCCGTCGGTGACACGATAGATGTAGGTGGCACCGACATCGAGGTCATCGGCATCGTCGCCTCGACCTCGAGCGAGGCTGACACTGCAGCGAACGTCTACATTCCTCTCGATGTCGCCCAGGCCCTCGCCGGCGTAGGCGACGTGGTTTCGATCATCTATGTCCAGGCGGCATCAGCCGACGCGATCGGCACCGTGCAGGCTGATGTCCAGGTGGCACTGCCAGACGCGACGGTCAACGCGCAGTCCGACCTCGCCTCGACGGTTTCGGGTTCACTCTCGAGCGCATCCGCATTGATCTCGAACCTCGGCACCTGGCTCTCGATCATCGTGCTCGCGGTTGCGCTCGGCCTCGCCGTGCTCTTCACAATCTCGGGCGTCTCACGTCGCACCCGCGAGTTCGGCACACTCAAAGCCATCGGCTGGTCAAACGGACGCGTCGTCGGGCAGGTGGCGGGCGAATCCGTTGTGCAGGGTCTGCTGGGCGGTGCCGCGGGTTTGGTGCTCGGACTCATCGGGATCGGGGTGATCAACCTCATCTCGCCGACGATCTCGTCCGCTCCGTCGACGGTGACAGGCCCGGGCGGAGAAGGCCTGACTGGCGCAGGACCCGGCGGCGGTGGGCCCGGTTTCGGCAATGCTTTGCAGCAGAGCGGGGTGACCGACGTCGTGTTGAACGCACCCCTCACTCTGTGGGTCGTCATCGCCGCCATCGGAATCTCGATCGCGGGTGGCCTCATGGCCGGCGCGTTCGGCGGTTGGCGAGCCGCGCGGCTCAGCCCTGCCGAAGCCTTGCGATCCGTCGCGTGAATTTGATGCCCTCAGGCCACGTTCAACCCACCATCGACAGCACCCCAGGAGCCGACATGACCTCGACCGACACACAGGAGTCACTGCTGACGGCGGATGCAGCATCCGCCCCCCTCTACAGACTCTCGGGCGTCACGCGCACCTACGAACAACGAGGACGGATCGTCAAGGCGCTCGCGGGCGTAAACCTTGAGATCGCGGCTGGAGACTTCGTCGCTATTCAAGGACCGACCGGCGGCGGCAAATCGACACTTCTGCAACTGCTCGGCGCCCTCGACACGCCGACGACCGGCAGTGTGGTGCTCGCAGGAACCGACATTGCGACCGCAACGCAGGCCGAGCTCGTCCGGCTGCGCGCCGAAGAGATCGGCTTCGTATTTCAGGGGTTCAATCTCATCCCCACACTCACCGCGCACGAGAACGTCGACATGGCGCTCGAACCGCTCGGCCTTTCGACAGCCGAGCGCTCCGCTCGCGTCGTCGAGGCCCTCCTGCACGTGGGGCTCGCAGATCGGGCCGACCACCGACCCGGTGAACTCTCGGGCGGTCAGCAACAGCGTGTCGCGATCGCCCGGGCGATCGTCAAGCGACCGCGGGTTCTGTTGGCAGACGAGCCGACCGGCAACCTTGACGAGAGCATGCGCGACGAGATTCTGGGTGTGCTTGAGGCGCTGAACAGCGAGGGTCTCACTCTGATCGTTGTCACCCATGACTCCGCGGTGGCTAAGCGTGCGCGGCTGCGGCTGCGGCTCGATAAGGGCAAGGTCCGCGACGTCACACGCTAGTGAGGCCGCGCGCCCGCCGTGGCGCGTCACGTCCACCTTGACCGGGTTCTCGAGTCTTTGGAACGCCCACACGCGGCGACGCTTAGTGCACACATCGAAACACATCTATGTGTGGCGCCCCGTGGCGCCAGATGGAGGGACTGACGGGAATCGAACCCGCGCTATCTGCTTGGGAAGCTGGGATTTCGGCTGTTGGAGGGCTGAAAAAGCGCGGAAATACGCGGGTTTCTGGGGTGTGAGTGGGCCAGGTGTACACATTGGTGTACACCTGGCGATTAAGCTTTCTCGGCGTCAGATCACCGGGCAGTCTGAAGATGTCTAGAGGACATCGCTAGGCGATCAAGCCATAGGGGGACTTTGTTGAATACGCCATCCCGAGGTGCGCTCCGCCAGCGAAGGATGACGCGGCCTTCGCCAGGGCTGGGCCCCAAACTACGGCTCGAGTTGACGTGGTAGGCGCAGTTTCGAGAACGCTCACTTATAGAAAGTTGTTGCTGGGCGCCTCATTGCGCACGGCTTCGATAGCCCTCCGTGCAGCGGCTACCGCCTGCTTTGCGTGGGGAAGCATCTTCTCGCCTGCCATTGTCAGCGCGAATTTGCCGCCGCGACGTCCGATCAGCGTCGTCTCCAGATCGTGTTCGAGCCTGCGAATGAGTTCGGAGATCGCCGGTTGGGTGATGCTGAGCGCCGCGGCAGCCCTCGTGAAGCTCCCGAGCTCCGCCGCGGTGGCGAACGCTTGAAGCTGAGAGAAGGACGTGAGATGGTGCGGCCGACGTGAGGCGTTGCGGCGGGATGTGGGGGAATGCACACGGTTCATCGGACGATGTGCGAGCGGAGTGCGAGACTGTTGAGGGTCTCGCAGTCGCCGTCGGTAGTGATCACCGAACCGCCGACGCACACTTGCCGGACGCCCGCTATCGCGCTCGGCTGTAGGGCGAAGGTCATTCCCGGAGCGATCTCAAACTCGCCGTCCGCCGGGAGTCCATGCGTGATCGGAAGACCGTGGAGGTCAGTCTGCGCTCGCGTGTTCACCCACATTGCACTGTTGTAGGTGCCGGGTGCGACCGTTTGGATCATCGGTGCGCGCGACCAGAAGCCCGCCTCGATCACGGGCTCGTGCATCGCTGCGGCGACCTCGGAGAACATCGCCCCCGGACGCAACGCCTGAACGCCTTGCAAGTAGGCCTCATGCGCGGCGTCGGCAAGCCTGTCATGCTCGGCGTCCGTGCCGAAACGGACGTGCATCTGTTGCTGGGAGTCCATGCCGCCGTAGCACCCGAAGATCTCGGCGCCGATCGCACCGCCCGGATGTAGGCGTGGGGGCTCTCCGCCGGCCCAGCCCCACTCAGTGAATCCGCCGAAGAGCGGCCCGCCGCTCCGCAAGATCATCCCGGGCCACGTCGTGTGACCGCCGCGGCGAAGAATCTCGTGCTCGACGGCCGCATAGACGTCGCTCTCCCGAGCCCCGACGACAGCAGCGTCGAGGAATGCGCGTGATGCGTGTTCGCCGATCCGCGCAGCGTGGCGAAACATGTCCAACTCTGCCCGGCTCTTGACGAGGCGCTCCTGTGCGATGTCATCAGAGACGTCGACCCAAGTCACCGTGGGGTTTAATCCTGTGATCGCGCCCCACAGGGCCGACGAAACGCCGAGCATGCTCGAGAGGCCCACGGCACCGACGCGTGCGGTGCTCGCCCCATCGGAACGCAGTCGATCCGCGAGGAGGAGTGGAGGCGGGCCGACGCGCAGGTCGTCGATCCATCGCGAGTCCACGAGAGCGCGGCCCTGCTCGTCGTGACGCAACATCGCAGCACCGCCAATGATGGTTGCGATCATCGGCTCACCTTCGAGCGGGAGATACACAAGTGCGCCGGGAATTGACTCCCGGGCAAAGTAGACGTCCGTGCGGTCGTGGAGGCCGCCGAAGAAAATGAGTCCGCGGAGGTCTCTGTCGCGCATCACCGCCCGCGCGCGTGCCCAGCGCCGGTCGCGCTCCGTGCGGTCGAACTGGGGGAACTGCTCATCCGGTGACATGCCGCCGACCTCACTCCTGCCGCAGAAGGGTGCGGTCCACTCTGGTATACCAGAGTGGACCGTCAGATCACAACGTGAGTCGATGCCGCTTTCCGCGTCGAGTCGGCTCGACCGCTCGCCACGTGGGCGAACGCGAGCGAGGCCGCGACGTCTGGTTGTCCTGCGCTGATGGCGCGGTAGAGGCCCTCGTGCTCGGCGCACTGGGCCGGCATGTCGCGGTCAGACGTCATGCGGAAGAGCCACTCGACGCGACCGAGGATATTCTCAAAGATCCGCGCGAGCAGATCGTTTCCCGCGAGACTGATGATCTCCGCGTGGAAGGCGAGGTTGGCGCGCGCGAGTGTCGTGTCGTCGAGGGCATCCATGGCTTCACGTGCGTTGCGCAACAGCTCATTCATGCGCTCCAGGGCTGCGGCAACCGCCAGGTTCTCGGGCGATTCAGCAACCCTTCGAGCGGCAGAGCGAGCCGCGAGGGCCTCGAGAGACTCGCGGACGTCGAACAGGTCGTCGATGTCCTGGGCCGTGAGTGCTTTCACGATTGCGCCGCGGCGCGGCAGGATCTGGATGTAGCCGCGGGATTCGAGGAGGGGGAGTGCCTCGCGTACTGGCACTCGCGACACCTGCAACTCGTCGGATATCTCCCGCTCCTTGATTCGGTCGCCGGCGGCCAACGCGCCGCTGAGGATCAACTCGCGGATGTGCTCGTAGACATGGTCGGACAGAGGTTGGTACGCAACGCTACTGGTCATAGCGAGGGCTCCTTCCATAGCGCGCCTCGGGGGCTGTCCGAGGAATCTGGGACCGGCACTCACCCTACTCTCTTGATGCGTGAGCATACCTCGCGGTATTTTGTATACCCAACGCCATTGTGCCCTTTCTGGGTGCGCACCACCCTGACCACCCTGCGCTGCCCTTCCTCGTGCGACGTCAGGAGGATGCAGACCTGCTGGTCTTCCGCGGCACCGTGGACTGTCGACATTGCGCTCGAAAGGACGGGCGACGACTTTGCAAGCTGCTGCTCCCCGGGAGCGGGATCTGTAATCTCAGTCAAGCTCCCGGGGAGCAGTTCATGCCGGGGGTGATCACCCACTTGATGCGGTCAACGAATCACGGCCAAGCGGCGTCCATCGACTGGAGAATCGCCTCTGGCGTCAACTGATCAGTGAGTAGTCCCTGCACGCCGACCCCGAGCGCGTCATAGATCGCGGGTGCGGGCCACGTCGTGTTGGCGAGCGGAACGTATGATCCCGACTCAAGGATTCCGACGAGCGGAGCGAACTGTGGGAGCAGCTCGCTCTCGGTCGCGCCTGTGATCGGTATGAGGCCCGCAAGTTTGGCGAATTCGGCGGCCTGCGCCGGCTGAGCCATCCAGTCCAGGAAATCCTTGGCCGAGGTCTTGGCCCCGTCTGATGCCTTTGCGTTGAGCGACCATGTGTAGTTCGCCGAGATGTTCATGAACTCGGTTGTGCCAGATGCCGCTGGGAACGGGTGGACGGTCAACTCGATGCCGGCGCTACTGCCGATCGACTGCGCGGCGCCTCCTGGAAGCGGGGCGGACAGCGAGGAGCCTGTCGACAGGCTAGGTGCGATGGTGTCGAAGGCACCCGCCGCGGCGCCGTCCTGGAAGCAACCCGCTTCGTTGAGTTCGACGATGTCCTCGAGCGTTTCACGCCAGCCGTCAGAATCGGCGAATGTTACTTCGCCGGCTTCGCGCTTTGTGTTCCAGTCGGGATCCTCTTCGTAGACACGTGTGGCCGCGATGATCTGCGCGAGCAGTCCCGCACCCGCGGGTACGGCGCCGGCGACGACGGCGAACGAGGCTCCTGCGTCCCGTGCAGTCGCGCATGCGTCCAGCAGCGCGCTAAAGGTGGACGGGAACTCATCGATGCTTGCTGCGGTTGCAGTCGCGTCGTTGTAAACCATTCCGACGGGGACGAGGCCCGTAGGCTGGCCGAACACATCTCCGTTGAAGGAATACAGGTGTTCGGTCCCGGTCGGAATGACGGCTGAGGCCGCGTCGAGTGGTTCGAGGAACCCCGCCTCGGCGAGGGTCACGACCGACACTGCCTGCCCTGTCCCCGGCGTCAGGATCATGATGTCGGCTGCGTTGCCGGATTGGAGCTGGGTCGTGACTTGAGTGTTGTAGGCGTCGCCCGGGTAATAGATGACCTCGATATCGATGTCACGCTGCTCCGCGAAGACCTGGAGCATCCGCTCGTAGTAGTCGTCTGCGTCATTGCTCTGCATGATCATCGCCGTGAAGCCGGCCGCCTCATCGGTCTGATCGGTCTGACTGCTGTTGCCGGAGCATCCGGCAAGGCTCACTAGTCCGACGATGGCGACGACTCCGCACCACACGCGGAGGCCGCGTTCTCTTGTCTGCGTCATTGCATGAAACCTCTCGATTAGAGTGGGCTCGCGGTTCACGAGCTAGGCCTAATGGTATACCAAAAGAACGAATCTACTCCCAGATCCTGGTCATTGCCATGCGTTTTTCTGGCTAGCGTGTGATTGATGGTATACTTTGTGGCTGTCCGTGCTTGATAGTCAACGCTGGTTCCGCGAATGCCGAGGCCAGCGGCCTGGGGAACTTCGAAGGTCTTCTAGTCTGGACCGGGCCGCCTAGCTCGACCTTGGCCCGGCATCGATCGACGCCTATTGCATGTGCCGTTACCTTCCAGGTCTGCGTGCTGTCGTCGAGTTCCTTGAGTTGCGTTAATATTCGAGTCCTCCGCGGGTGCGCCCGGGGACAGCGTCAATTGCGGCGAGTGAGCGGCTGCCGGTCATGGGTTGGCGCTCATTCGGCGTGCAGTCGCCGATGGAACTCTCCGATCACCACAACGAATCCGGAGACAACGGCAGCTAACAGCACGCTCCAACCGAAGTGAACCGCGACTAGCTGTGCGCCCGCCCAAGCACCGAATCCGATAAGCAGGACCGATATCAGCCGGCGCGGCCATGGCTGGCCGTTGCCAGCGCCGACGCGCGAGTCGTAGACGAGACCAACGAGCGTCGAGGTGACGACGACTGTGGTCACGTCCTTCGTGCCGACGGCGCGTGCCGCGCCCGCCTGCACACCCATGGCCAGTCCGAGGAGTGCTGTTAGTACGTTGTGATCGATCGCGTCGATGTGGTCTCTCGCGAAACCGAGGCCCGCAACTAGGAGTAGCGCCGCGGTGACGACGCTCAGAAGGACGGTCGTGCGCCCTGACCAGCCCGTTTCCGCCCTACGACCTGAGCGCCCGGCGATCGCGGCGCCGACCATGAACGCGACCAGAGCGATGATCGGTCCGACGATTGGCAAGTCGTCGGCGCCCGCTAGTCCCATCCCCAGGATCACGACGTTACCTGTCATGTTTCCGGTGAACACTTTATCGAGGCCGAGGTACCCCGCGGCGTCGATGACGCCGGTCGAGAATGTCAGAGCGAGCATGCACCACAGCCGAACGTCGTCGGGCCGCTGCCGTCGGAACGCATCACTCATGTCTTCTTCCTGCTCTCTCTTCGTCGGGGACTATTCCGCCCCGACGCTCATGGCCGGTCGGCCGCGATCTGCAGCACGGACTCGGCGAGGGCTTGGATGGCGTGCCCAACGTCGCCTGCCGCGACTGCCTCGTCGGGGTGGTGGCTGATGCCGTCTGGGTTGCGGATGAACAGCATCCCGATCCCGGTGATCGCGCCGATGGCCATTCCGTCGTGCCCCGCAGGACTGAAGACGACCGCAGGGTTATCAGCACCCGGCGCCCGTGTCGACATGATGCCTTCGCGCACCGCATGTTGCAGAAGCGGGTCGCAGTACACCGCGCGCGCGGAGTGAACCTCCTGCGCGCGCCAGTGCAATCCTCGCCGCCCCATGATGGCGTCGATCTCGCTGGCGATCTTCGTCCACACCCGATCGCGCTCTCCATCGAACTCTCCGCGGAGGTCGAGTGACAGGCGGGCTTCACCTGGCACCACGTTTACGGCACCGGGGAACGCTTCGAGCTGCCCGACGGTGCCGATAATGTGATGCTCGGCGCGACAGATTCGTTCGACGGCGAGCGCGGCCTCCGACGCTCCAAGTAGCGCGTCACGGCGTATGTCGTAGGGGGTCCCGCCAGCGTGTCTGGACTCGCCTTCGACGGCAAGCTGGAATCTGCGAGCCGAGGCGATTGACGACACTACGGCCAGCGCCTCGCCTCGCTGGTCGAGTTCGGGACCTTGCTCGATGTGGGCTTCGAGGTAGCCGATGAGTTCGTCGGGGCTCCGCGCCGCTTCCCTAACGCGCTCCGGATCCAAGCCGAACGTGACGAAGGCGTCGCGCAGCGTCACGCCGTCCGCGTCAGTGAGCTGCCACCACGAGGGTTCCCACTGCCCGGCCACGGCCGAGGACCCCAACAGCGCCCTGCCGAACCGGGTCCCTTCCTCATCTGAGAATGCGACGACCTCGAGTGCGAATGGCAGGGATACCGCTGCGTGGACTGGCCGCGCGCGGAGTAGTCGCACTACTTCCAGCGCGACAAGCACGCCTACGATGCCGTCGTAGCGGCCGGCGTTAGGGACGGTATCGAGGTGCGAACCCAGGAGCAGGGCCGGTCGATCCTGATCCCCGTTCGCAGGACCGATCCGCCCCACTTGGTTTCCGGCTGCGTCCTGCCACGTGGTCATGCCGATCTCGCTCATCCACCCTGCCACGATGCGGTTTACGCGCGCGTGCTCAGCCGATAGATAGACGCGCTCGATTGAGCCCGGTGTCGACGACACCCGTGCGAGCTCGTCACACCGGGCCATCACACGCCGCCGTGCTCCCGCGATGCTGTCCTCGTCTGCGGCGAGGAGTGACCCCGCCTTCTCAGGCACGCCGAAACTCATCCGCTGCAGCGTCCGCTCCGCCGCCGACAGGGACCGACGCGCCGAAGCGTCGGAGGACCGACTCCAGTGCGACGAGCGTCGTGAGCACCGTGTCGAGCCGCGCGTTGAAGCCCATAGTGCCGATACGCCACACTCGGCCGTGCAGTGGGCCGAACGACGTGCCGATCTCGATGCCGAAGTCGTTGAGCATCGCGGCGCGAGCGGCATCGCCGGGTACGCCGTCTGGGATCTCTACGGCGACGACGTTGCTCATCTTGTGAGCCATGTCGCCAAACACCCTCAGGCCCAGCCCTCGCACTCCGGCCAGCATTGCAGCCCCGGCGATCCGGTGGCGCTCGATCACTGCATCGCGACCCTCGAGCGCAATCACGCGTGCGCATTCGCGTGCCGCGTAGAGCATCGAAGTGGCCTCGGTGTGGTGGTTGAGCCTGCGCGGACCCCAGTATTCGAGGATCATGCCGAGGTCGAAGTAGTTCGATCGCACGAAGTGCGCGGAGTTCTTGTCGCCGGGTTCGCGGATGCCCGCTTCGATCCGCGAGCGGCTGCGAACTAACTTGACCGCACGATCCGACAAGGTGATCGGAGACGATCCCGAGGGTCCGCCCAGACACTTCTGCAGGCCGGCGGTCGCAGCATCCACTCCCCACGCGTCTGCCTCAAACGCGTTACCGCCGAGGGATGCGGTTGCATCTGTGTAGAAGAGGACGCCGTATTTCGCGCACAGCGCGCCGATCTCGTCGAGCGGCTGATTCATTGTCGTAGAGGTGTCTCCCTGCACGATCGCGAGGAGTGCGGGCTTCACTCGCAGAATCGCCTCCTCGATGGCCGAGACGGGGAAAACCTGCCCCCAATCCGTCTCGATCGTGTGTACCGCGGCATGCGCCCGCTCCGCGATCTCGGCGAGCAAATGCCCGAATCGGCCGAATATGGGCACGAGGACGCGATCGCCCGGTCGTACCAGCGAGACGATCGCGGCCTCGATTCCAGCGCGTGACGTCCCGTCGATGAGCAGAGTCGCCTCATTGCGGGTGGCCCATACGCTGCGGTAGAGCTCCTGTGTCTCGTTCATGACCGCCGTCATGTAGGGGTCGTACTGGCCGACGAGTGGTGCCGACATCGCCCGAAGCACGCTTGGGTATGCCGAGATGGGGCCAGGACCCATCAGCAGGCGCGGGGGTGGGTCGATGGGACCGGGAACAGCTCTCACGGGTTCTCCTGGGGTGGGACGGGGGAACAATAGACCGCTGGCGGCGGTGAGACGCATGGCGCCGCAGTCGCGACCGCATCGGCAAGTTGACACGCAAGTGCGACGAGCGCGATATCTGATCCGGCAGGCCCAATCAGACTCACCCCAACGGGGGCAGGGCCGAGTGCGGAAGAAACGGTGAGGAGTGGGACCGACACCGTCGGCAGTCCGGCAACGGCGGCGGGAGTGGTCATACGGAGGGTGCGGGCACGTACGTCCGGGATTGCCGGATCGCTCCGACCTCGTGCGGGCGCAGGTCCGGGCACTGTAGGGGCGATTAGCACACGTTCGCTCGCGAGGTCGCGGAGGCGATCCCGCAGCGGTATCAGTGCAGCCCGCGCGGCGCCCTCCTCCGTCGCTGTCACATCGGCAGCCGCCCGGAAGCGCTCGGCAACGTTGGGTCCGATGGCATCGCGATGAGCGCGCAGCCAGGCGCCATTGCTCCGCCATGCCTCCGCTGATTGGACCGTTCGGAAAGGTGCGGCATAGGCGTCGAGGACGCCGATCGACGTCGTCGAGACATCAATGTGTGCAGCGACCAGCACGAGGAGCGCCTCGAAGACGGCCCGGGTCGCGGGGTCGGCCTCAGCGACAAGCTCGTCGGGTACTACCAATCTCACCGGCATTCGGACGGCATCAGTGGCGGGATCGGGAGTGAGGCCGACGGCGGCCACTTTCTGAATAGTGGCGCCGTCACGAGTGATCCAGCCGACCGTGTCGAAGGATGGCGCAAGTGGCAACAATCCGTCACGAGATACACGGTCGTGCGTAGTCCGAAGGCCCCATAGCCCTTGGTATGACGCGGGCACCCGAATCGACCCCGCAGTGTCGGTGGCGAGGCCGACGTCCGCCTGTCCGAGAGCGACGGCAGTGGCGGGTCCGCTGGATGACCCGCCGGGGAGCGCGCCGGGCACCGCGCCGTTGGGTGGCGTGCCGTAGTGGGTGTTTTCGCCGGCGATCGAGTAGGCGAACTCGTCGGTGCGCGCGATGCCGCGAAGTGCAGCGCCGGCCTCAAGCAGCACGGCGACTGCTGGGGCTGTAGCGGGTTCGACCGGGGCCGCGGCGAGGTAGGTGGGGTTGCCCGCGCCGATTCTGTCGCCAGCGAGCGCGAACACGTCTTTTACTGCCACGGTGAGCCCGGCGAGAGGGCCGCTCGGCGCTCCCGAGCGGAGGGGGTCACCGACGGTGCGCCATACAGACCGATCGAAGGCTTGCTGCCGAGGGGTGACGTGCGCCGCCGAGATAAGCCAGCGGTCTCCGATGCGCTGCCATAGTTGCGTCTGCAGCCCTGTGCCTCCGGAGGCGAAACGCGATACCGACACCAGGAGTGCGGCATCGTTCCCCAGCCGTCGATACTCGACCCGTTCGATAGCTCGCGAATTGATTCCGCCGCGTCCCCCGCGAAATGCCGAGATGGTTTCATGGCCGACGAGAAGTCCCGCGCCGTCACCGCGTAGGGTGTCGGACCCCGGCGCGAAGGCGGCGTCGAGTTGGTCGAGATCGTTCGCGACGACTGCGGCTTCATACGTCTGGAACGCGCTGAGGAGGTCGTCGGGCATGTCTGCGGCGAAGGGCTCAGCCACGATCCACCGCCGTGAAGTCCGCTACGCGGATACGCGCGTGCACACCGCAGACGATGTCGACGACCTGGGAGAGGTTGAAGTCGGTTGCAGCGCTGAGGTATGCATAGGCGAGGTGCTCGGCCATGCCGTACCGTGCCTGCAATAGCGCGAGTGCCGCACGCACGCAGCTGCGCATCGCCGCGTTGAGGTCGGGGTCGAGACCGGTCGGTACAAGGTATTCCGTTGTGCGGATGAGCGGTCCATCGAGCTCACCGAAATCGGCGAGCGCTTTAGCGTGCGGCACGAGATCGAAGCGGAGGGTTGCCCGCAAGGATGCTTCGAGCGCTGTGAGGGCTACCTCGCCGTCGCCCTGGGCGAAGTGCGGATCGCCTACGTAGGCGAGCGCGCCATCCACCTGCACGGGCAGGTAGAGCACCGCTCCCGCTACGAGTAGATTGATGTCGATGTTTCCCCCGTGGCTGCCCGGGGGAACCGAGTGCGGGCGCTCGTCCGCATCGATTGCCACCCCCATCGTGCCGAGGAACGGTGCGAGCGGGAACTCGACCACTGCGTCACCATCATCTGTGAGAGGGAGGACGCCGGCCCAACTGTCGCCGCGTCGCTCGATGGGTGTAAACACGCTGACGTTTTGCGCGTGCCTCGGCAACTCACCGGCGAGCGCACCCTTGCCGTGACGGCTCGAGATGACCCCGTACGGGACTCGTGGATCCAATCGAACGACAGTGATCTTCAGCAGGTCCCCGGGAAGCGCCCCCTCGACACGGATCGGTCCGTTGATCACATGCGGGCCGTCGGCACCGGGATCTCGCGAGACATTCGCGGCGATATCGATCGCGTCGATGAGAACAGCCGAGTCGTGGACACCGTGCGCACGGAAGTACGCACGGGGGTCGCTCCCTTGGTCATCCAGCATCCCCTCGTGGCTCACGGTGTCTATCGTGATCGTCGCTCCGGGCGCGACAGTGAGCACCGGCGCATCAGTGCGACAGGGCAGGCGACCCCACAGCACTTTGTCGGTCGTTGCGCGCAGGTAGTGGTCGCCATGGATGTCGCCGACGCCCGGCTGCAGGATCGGGAACGTCGGGTCGAGGACGGTGCTCATAATTTTCTCCTTGGTGAAGCCACGCCCGCTGTGACTCCGGTGGACGCCGTCAGAAGCACGCCGAGGGGCGCGTCGACAGCGGCGTTCGGAGCACTTTCGTCGTACACCACGTAACCGCGCAGCCATGTGCGACGTACGCGACCTGTGAGGACGCGACCGTCGTAGGCGCTGATCGGGTTTCGGTGCCGCAGTTCAGTCGCGTCGACGACGAACGGGTCGTTGACGCCGAAAACGGCGAAGTTCGCTGGTGCCCCCACCGCGATCGTGCCGGCGCCCTCGAGCCCGGCCACGCGGGCCGGGCCAGTCGTGTACGCCGGTAGGACCGCATCGAGCGCGAGTCCGCGGCGCTGGGCCTCGGTCCAGACCACCGACAGCCCGACCTGCAGGCCGGAGATCCCGCCCCACGCCAGGCCGAAATCGCCCTCGACTGAACGCTTTAGGTCGACCGTCGACGGCGAGTGGTCGCTGACGATCGCGTCGATCGTGCCGTCGACGATGCCCTCCCAAAGGAGGTCGCGGTTGGCCGCTTCTCGGATGGGCGGGCAGCACTTGAACTCAGCGGCACCGTCAGGGATCTCCTCTGCTGTGATTGAGAGATAGTGCGGACACGTCTCTACGGTGAGGGCAACCCCGTCCTCCTTCGCAGCGCGAAGAGCTGGCAACGACCGTGCGTCGCTCAGGTGAAGGATGTGGGCTCGAGCGCCGGTGCGGCGAGCTTCGGCGATCACCGAAGAGATCGCAGATGCCTCACTCGCGCGCGGGCGTGATGCGAGGAAGGAGTCGTATTTCTGCCCGAGAACGCCGTGGTCGCCGAGGAACGCCGGATCCTCGGCATGGACGATCAGGCGCGAACCGATCGCGGCGACCTCCTCCATGGCAGCTGCCAACTGGATGATATCGAGGGGTGCAAATTCCTCAACGCCGGACGGTGCCAGGAAGCATTTGAAGCCGTACACACCCGCGTCGTGCAGAGCGCCCAGCGTGCCAAGGTTCTCGGGCACCGCCCCGCCCCAGAACCCCACATCGACAAACGCCGACGGCTTGGCTGCCGTACGCTTGACTGCGAGGGCTTCTGGCCTCGTGGTAGCAGGGATGGAATTGAGCGGCATGTCCACAATGGTGGTGACGCCGCCCGCGGCAGCCGCGCGCGTCGCGGAGCGGAAGCCTTCCCACTCGGTGCGGCCGGGCTCATTCACGTGAACGTGGCAGTCGACGAGTCCGGGAAGCAGCACGGCGTCGTCGGGTACGACATGCGTTTGCCCATCGAGATCGCGTGAGGAGCCGATATGCGTGACGATGCCGTCTTGGAATGAGACCGCCACGGGGCGGAAGGCGCCGTCCACCCACGCGCGGGCGGCATGGATGTGGCCGGTGCCACGGATGTTGGTTGATGAAAGCGACGTGGATTCTTCAAGGCCGTGCCGTGTGCTCTTAGTCACGTCGTCAACCGTCTAAATCCAGATGGAAGGATGCCCCACCTTCCTGAGCGAGAAGGACGCCCGCCATCGCGAGATCTTGAAGGCCGCTTCCCAGGGAATTGAAGAGAGTGATCTCCTTGTCGTCGCTGCGCCCCGCCACGCGGCCGATGAGTACGTCGCCGAGTTCCGCATCCAGATCCTTAATCTCGATCACGCCCTCAGCGAGTGGGATCAATATGTCACCGGATTCCTTGAGCGTGGCCTCGCGGGTGTCGAGGATCACTCGCGAGCGGCGGATCGCTTCGGAGTCCACCTCGCGATGGTCGGCACGTGGACGCGCCCCCACCGCGTTGATGTGGTGGCCAGGGCGGAGCCACTCGCCGCTAATCACCGGTTTCGACGAGGGCGTTAGCGTGCACACCACGTCAGCGAGGTCGACGACCTCTCGAGGCGTGGAAACAGCGATCGCCTTGATGTCTCGAGACAGCAGTGCTCGTACCAGTTCGTCTGCGCGTTGGGCTGTGCGACTCCACACCACCACGAGTTCGAAGGTGCGCAGCCGGCTGAGCGCCTCGACGTGGATGAGCGCCAACCCCCCGGCGCCGATGAGCCCCAACACGCGAGCTGAGGAAGGGGAGAGCGCGTCGGTCGCCACGGCCGAGACCGCCGCAGTTCGGATCCGGGTGACCGACGCGCCGTCGAGAAGCGCTACAGGGCGTCCGTCGCGAGAAGAACTCACGAGGATCGCTGAGCGCTGAGTGGGGAGGCTCCGCGAGCCATTGCTGGGGATATCCGCGAGGAGCTTCACGCCCACAAGGCCGGAGACCGTGTCGACCGCAGCCATGCCGAGGAAGACGGCCTCGCCGCCGGGTTCCGCGACTGAAATGGGTGCTGGCGCGGCTGACTCGCCGCGCGCCAGTCGACGGTGGGCGTCTGCTACCGCAGCGATTGCGGCATCAAGGGTGAGGGACCGGGTGATCGCGGAGCGGGTGAAAACCCGCATCAGCCCGGCGTTCCGGGCTGGGGCACGCCGAGACGAGCTGCCAAATGCGGAAGGATCCGCAGTGCGTTCTCAGATGACACCGCGCGGACTTGCTCTTCAGTCCATCCCGCCCGCGCATCCAGAGCGTAGGCGCCCTCCTGTCGCAGGATTTCGGTGCTGGCCCATGGTATGTCGGTACCGAAGAGGATCCGATCTGTTCGCTCAAGGTCGAGAAGCGGACCCAGGTTGAGCGTGGTGTCGTAGTAAAGCCCGTCGAGCCGGCGGATCTGCTCCTCGATTTGCGCAGCGGTCGGATCGATGTTCCAGTCGCCCTTCTGCACGCAGTACAAGGCGATCCGCCACTTGATGTACGGCACCATCCCGCCGGTGTGCGGGAAGATGAAACGGATGTGGGGGAAGCGCGCGAATACGCTTGCGCCAGCGAGCGCGGTTACCGCGCGGGTCGTGTCGAAGGTTCCCTCCAGCAGCGGACCAGGGAGCCCTGCCGGGGCATTGAAGACCAGGATCGGGTGCATGAACACGGTCGCCGACCGTGCGTCAAGCTCCTGGAGCAACGGCTCGAACTCCGGTTGCGCCAGGTACGCGCCCTGGTAGCTCGTGAGCATCGTGACACCTTGGAAGCCCCCCTCGTCAAGCGCAGAGATCGCCGTGCGTGCACTCGCCTCGGGGTCAGGCATCGGCAGGACTGCGAATGCACCGAAGCGCGTGGGCCGATCGCGGGCGATGTCGTGCAACTCGTCGTTGAGGTCGTTGACGAGACCCTGAACATCGGTCGGTGCGACCCACGACAGATCGCCTGGTGTCGAGAGCACTGACAGATCTGTACCGGTCACCGCCATCTGGTCGAGCGCGATTTCCGGGGTCCAAGCCGGTGCGCCAGCGAAAATTGGCCGGCCCACGCGCTCCTGGTAGTTGGTGAGACGCGTCAGCGTCGGGTGGTGATGGACGTCGATGATGGTCACGGTTGTGCCTTTCCGCCCGCGGGTATCGCGGGATCTGCTGAGGATTGGAAGGATGTGGCGGCTGGCGCCGCCTCTCGAAGAGCCGGGGGCATCGGCACCGGCACGGCGCCGATCAGTTCGCGGGTGTACCCTGCGCTGGGTCGCTGAAAGACGGTCTCGGTGGCTCCGGCGTCGACTATGCGCCCCTGCTCAAGAACGCAGATTTCGTCGCAGAGGTGGCGCACGAGTGCAAGATCGTGCGCCACGAACACCACGCTCATGACTAGCTCACGCTGTAGCGACTGGAGTAGCGCGACGATCTGCGCCTGGACCGACACGTCGAGGGCAGAGACCGGTTCGTCGCAGATCAGCAGTCGCGGCCGCATGACGAGCGCACGCGCGATGGCGATACGTTGTCGCTGCCCGCCCGAGAAAGACCGAGGGTACCTGTCGAGTGCGGGGGCGCCGAGCCCCACGTGCTCGAGTGCATCAACGACCCGCTCGCGACGACGTTTACGGCCGAGTCGCGGCTCATTAATGTCGAGCGCCTCTCCCACGATTCTCTCGATCGTCCGCCGCGGGTCGAGGCTGGAGTAGGGGTCCTGGAAGACCATCTGCATCTCGCGCATGTAGCGCCGCAACACGGCACGAGGCGCTCCGACGAGCTCTTCGCCGTCGTAGCGGATTGAGCCAGCGTCAGGGGTCTCCAGCCCGACTAGGCAACGAATGGCGGTCGACTTACCGGCGCCTGATTCACCGACCAGCCCGACGACCGCGCCTTCGGCGACGACCATCTCGAACGAGTCAAGGACCGGACGGCGATGACTTCCGCGCCCGAAAGACTTCGAGAGTCCTTCAACTTCGAGCAGGGATGTCATCGGGCGTGCTCCTCGATCAGGTGGCAGGCGGCGGTGTGTGTGTCGCCAACTCTGCGCGAGTCCGGCAGTACATCCGCGCAGTGATCCAGCGCCACCGCGCAGCGATCGACGAAGGCGCACCCGAGTGGCCGATCAGTCGGCAAAACCGCTGCGCCGGGGATCGGTCGTAGCTGAAGGTCGGGTCTGTCCAAGCGCGGCAGCGCCGCGAGCAATCCTCGCGTGTAGGGGTGAGCGGGGTTGCGGAATACCTCGATGGCAGAGCCTGCCTCGACCGGGCGCCCGCCGTACATGACGACAACGCGGTCAGCAACCTCCGCCACGACGCCCAGGTCGTGAGTGATGAGGAGCACTGCCAGGCCTCGAGACACGGCGATGTCGCGCAGCAGAGTGAGAACTGTGCGCTGAACGCGCACGTCCAGTGCCGTCGTCGGTTCGTCGGCGATCAACACGTCTGGCTCGGCGATGAGTGCCATCGCGATGCACACGCGCTGGCGCATGCCGCCGGACAGCTGGTGAGGGTACTGGTCGAGCAGTCCATCTTTGGGTCGCAACCCGAGAGATTCGAGAAGTACTACAGCGCGCTTCCTGGATTCGGAGCGCCCGACACCGCGTAGCCTCAGCGGCTCGGCGACTTGGGCACCGATCGACATGAGGGGGTCGAGCGCCCGCAGGGAATCCTGGAAGACCATGCCGACCCGCGCCCCGCGTAACGACTGAAGTAGCCGCGGTGCGAGCCCCACGACCTGCTGACCGCCAACGCGAATACTGCCGCCGACCTGGAGTTCGGGATCGAGTCCGATAATGCTGCGCGCGGTCACCGTCTTACCCGAGCCAGATTCGCCAACGAGCGCGGTGACAGTTCCGGCCTCAAGAATGAGGTCGACACCGTCGACGAGCCGGAGTGGGGAGTCGCCGGCGCGCGGGACGTCGATCGTGAGTTCGCGTACTTCGAGTACCGCCGCACGAGGGGTCACGGCGTCGCTGTGGACCTCTTCGACGATCATCGTCGTCCTCCCGTCCGCAGCGCGGGATCGAGGCGCGTCTGTAACATCTCGCCGAGCAATGCGAATGCCACAGCCGAGATCGTGATGAACAGTCCAGGCAGGAATGCTGCCGGCCAGTTGGTGAAGATGTACTTCGCGGATGCCGATGCCATCGCACCCCACTCAGCGCTCGGCGGTTGAGCGCCCACGCCGATGAACGAAAGGCCCGCCATGATCAGAGTGACCTGACCGATCAGCGCGGTCGCGTTGACAATGACTTCGTCCATCGAGTTCGGCAGGACGTGCCGCGACATCAGTCGCCAGCGGGATAGACCCATCGTGCGGGCGGCTTCAACGTAAGACTCCGACATTGTGCGCTCGATCGAGGCACGTGCGATGCGCATCGTCGCGGGAAAGCTCGTGGCCACCAGTGCGATGATCGCCGCCTCGAGCCCCGATCCGAGGGTCGCGGCGATCGCGAGCGCAAGCAGCAAACCTGGCAGTGCGAGCAGGATGTCGCCGGTACGCATGACCGTCTCGTCGACCCAGCGAGGTCCGGCTGCGGCCAACGCCGCTGCGGCGACTCCCATCGCGGTACTGATCGCGACCACGAGAAGAGCCGAGAGGATAGTTGGCTGTGCTCCCGCCAGCAACCTGCTGAGGATGTCGCGACCTTCGGAATCGGTGCCGAGCCAGTAGTCGGGGCCAGCCGGAAGTAGACGCATCGAGGGTTCCGAGCGGAACGGATCGTGCGGAGCGATGAGTGGCCCGACGAGGGCCATCAGTAGAAGCAATACGATCGCCGCGACCACGAGTACATCTAGCAGAGGCGGCAAAGCGCGCCGCTGACGGCGAATGAGTTGGTGACCTGCAGTGCGCATCGGCGACGGGGGCGGGGCATCGGTCGCCGCAGTGGCGGGGATGACACTCAGTGCGCTCATGCTTTCACCTCTATGCGGCGGTGGCGGATGCGGGGGTCGATGAGAAGTTGGATGATGTCAACCGCGAGGCTGCATAGCACCACGATGATGCCGACGAACAGCACGGTTCCGAACACTGCCTGAACGTCTTTGCCGATGATCGCGGATGAGAGGTAGGACCCGATGCCTGGCCACGCAAACACCGTCTCGACGAGGACAATGCCGCCGATGGTCCAGCCGACCTGTAGACCGAGCAGCGTTACGACGGGCAGTGCGGAGTTGCGTAGGGCATGGCCGACAAGTACGCGGGTTGAACCGGCTCCTTTGGCCCGGACCGCATCGATGTAGTCGCCCGTGAGAGTGGAGACCATCGAAGCGCGCAGCATCCGGAACAGTCCCGCGTAGACGGCGAGCGAGACCACGACTGCCGGGAGCACGAGGTGAGCGATCGCATCCGTGGCCACTTCGGGACGCCCTGCGAGGAAGGCGTCGAGCACGGTGAAGCCCGTGACACGTGGAAGCGTCACGCCGCTGGAAAGTTGTCCCGACACGGGCAGGACCTGTAGTTGCGCTCCCAGCGAGTACTGCAGAAGGTAGGCAAGCCAGAAGGCTGGGATCCCTCCGGCGAGCACCGCCAGTAGACGTAGCGAGGTGTCGGAGCCGCCCCCTCGGCGGGCCGCGGCGATGACACCGGTCGCTGTGCCGACGATCAGGGCCAGCAAGAACGCCGCGACTACGAGCTCGATCGTCGCCGGTAGCGCGGCGGCGAGGTCGGATGACACCGGTTGCAGCGTCCGAGTCGAGCGTCCAAGGTCTCCAGTGAAAAGGCGCCCGAGTTGCGTTAGGTACTGCACGAAGAGAGGCTCGTCAAGTCCAAGCTGGTCGCGCATGGCCTGGATCTGCTCGGCGTTGGCGTTACGGCCGGCCGCCGCCCGCGCCTCGTCACCCGGTGCCACCTTCATGATGAAGAAGACGATGGTGAATAGACCCACCAGGGTGAGGAGGCCGTTCGCGGCACGGATGCCGAGATAGCGGGCGGCGGTCGACACGATGCAAGTCCCTACGCTCAGCCGACGCGTAGTTCGCGCAGGTCGATGGCGTCGATCGAATTACTGTCGCCGTAGCCGGAAATGCCGTCGCGTGCGATGTAGCTGGAGACGGAGGAGGCGATGTTCAGACTGACCGTGTCAGCACTGACGATCTCCTCGATCTCGTTATAGAGGCCGCAACGTGCTGGCTCGTCGGACTCCGCGAGCGCGGCGGTCAGCAGCTCGTCGACCTTCGGGTTGGTGTAGTTGCCGAAGTTCGAGCCGAGACCGATCGTGCGCGTCGCGTAGGTGCGATCCAGCATGGTCCCCGCGTCGGGGTAGAGCGTAAAGTCCGACAGGATCATGACGTCAGGTGTCGTTTCTACAGCTGCCAGTGAGGCCACGTAGGTCTCGTAGGTAATGGTCTGGAGCTCCACGTCAACGCCGATGTCCGCCAGGTTTGACTGGAGGAGCGTCGCTGCCGACACGAAGGCGTCATTCCATGTCTGGTACTGGACCACTATGGAGAGGTCCTCGACCCCGGCGTCTGAAAGCAGCGCGGCCGCGGCGTCGGCATCTTGTTCCGCGGGGGTCAAGTTGGCACGGCACGTGACATCCCACGGCAGGATCCCCGTGGCGAGCTCGGCGTTGCCGCCCATAGCCTGGATCTGACCCTCATAGTCGAACGCGTGGGCAATGGCCTGGCGCACGCGGACGTCAGCGAGCTCCGGACTCTGCGTATTCAGGAACGCGTACATTTGGCCGCTGTCGGCTTTGTCGATCACTGTGAACTCATCATCGGCCGCGAACGCAGCGGCACCGGTTGGATTCATGCTGAATAGATCCAGCTCCCCCGCAAGAAGCGCATTGCGGCCGGCGGTCTCGTCGCCCGTCGCCCGTAGCACGATCGTCTCGGGCCTGCCGTCCTCGGTGGCGTGGTAGTCGTCCCGGACGGCGAGAGTTACGTCTGCGCCCTGCCGGAAGTCGGTGAGCGTATAGGCGCCGGTGCCGGCTGCGTTAGTCGCCAGGTATGTCTGCCCGTTGTCGCCGCCCTCGTTCTCGATCATGATCGCCGAGTCAAGGATGAAGATACGGCTGAGGCCACCCAGAAAGATCGCGTTGGGCCGGTCTAGCGTGATGACGACGGTGTGATCGTCGATCGCCTCCGCCGAAACGTAGTCGGCGAGCAGAGATGCCACTCCCGTGCCTACCTGCTGCGTGCGGTCCAGTGTGTACAGCACATCCGCAGCGGTAAGCGGATTGCCACTGCTGAACGTGACGTCATCGCGCAAAGTGAAGGTGAGTTGAGTCGCGTCGGGCGAGGTCTCCCATGACTCGGCAAGCCGCGGCAGGAGAGCGCCGGCCGCGTCGTACGAGATGAGGGGGTCGTACAACGCGTTGCTTGGCCACAGGCTCTGCGATTGGTCCGCGAGGATCGGGTCGAGAGTGTCGATGCCACCAAACCCCACGACGACGACCGAAGAGTCGCTTTGGGGAGCGGCGGCGGTCGACGTACAAGACGCAGTCAGGGCAACGACCGCGAAGACGGCGGCGGCGGCGGCGAATCGGCGTGTGCGGGTGAGTTTCACTTCAGGCCTTTCTTTGGGATGAAGCAGCGGTTGGTATACAAACTGCCAAAAAGAGGAATCAGGCGGAAGTCCTACATGTTTCGGCTTTGTAACGAAAACAAGGGTTTCGGATGCTTGGATGTCTTTTGCCGGTTGGGCGAACCGAGTATCTGGTCTACCAGAATATATGTAAGAACTGTCACTCGACCCCAGTCGTCCACTGGCGGCTGCCAGGACAGGTCTCGAGAAATTGCGATCCAAGCGCTCTGCCGCAAGGAATCATCGCGTTGAAGTCCCCAGATGCCACCGCCTGCTCCGGCTCGGCCATCCAGGCGAGGAGCTCCTCGGCGGCGGCCTTGTGCTCGCTAGCCGCTTTGATCGAAAACCGGGTGCTGCGGAGTTTCGAATGCAAGACCCTCATTGCCCACTGACGCCCGAGAGTGGTCGCGGCGAACAACGTTCCCTCACTCGCCCAGTTCAGCCGCGCTACACGTCTGGGAGGTGCTCCGGCTTGACCGGCAACCCGTCCACAAACCGCTGGAGGTCTTTCACGGAGTACAGCGGCTTCGTTCCCGAGAAGTGCGGGGTGATATCCCCGAGCCGCACATGGTGCCGCAACCTCGACGGGCTGATCCCGACAGACGCGGCAGCGGACACATGGTCGAGCGCCACCACGGTGGGCGCCGTGACAGTTGAGTTCAGAACACTAGTCACTCACCGGTCGACCGACATTTGATGTCAACCCACCAGGCGCCCAGCATCCCGCGCCTTCTTGATCCAGTCCGAAGCGGTGCGCTCGGGCACGCTCAGCTCGAGAGAGATGAGCTTCACGGGCGGCAGATCCGAGAGTGCGGCGGTGCCGTAGAGGATCTCGATGACGTCCCACCGCTCGTCCTTCATCCCACGCTTCACGACCGCTGCGGCAAGCCACGGTGGCACGATGCGTCCCTCGCCGGTGGTGAGATCTGCGACGGTGACCCACTTCGCATCCGGAGCGTCTTCGAGACGCACCGCGATGCAGTGGGGGATCGCGGCTTGCATGATCGCTTGCGGCGCGGTGTGCCGGAGGCGATCCTCATCGAACTCGTCCGAGAGCGCCTTGTTGACGATGATCGTCGGGATGTACCGACCGCGCCGGGCGCTGTAGTGCGCATCGATCGCGACGTACCGCGGCCAACGAGAAACCCCCGGAATTCCGGGGGTGTCGCTGAGGGACTGACGGGAATCGAACCCGCGTGGCCTGCTTGGGAAGCCGGGGTTTCGGTTTCCTAGAGGGTTGAAGAACCCCGAAAATATGCGGTTTTATGGGGTGTGAGTGGGGCAGGTGTACACATTGGTGTACACAGAGCGATTCAGCTTCGTGCGGGCCAACGCCGCAGGCCACTCCGCGCGCACCATTCAGCGAGATCGCCCCCGTGCGGTCGTGATCGCGACGGGCCATCTCCTGCCGTCGTACTCGGCGGTCGAGAGCCTCGTCGCGAGGCGCCCGGTCAATTGCGCTTCCCACGAATAGTCGGTGCGGACGACTCGGTGGACGATGCCGCCGATGATCGCCATCGGTTCCGGCGCGGATCCGTCGACGTACACCGCGTCGACACCCTCGTCGACCCGCACTCGCGTGTCGGTGATGTTCCACAATCCGCCCTGCGCCGGCTGTAGGTGTCACAGGTATCCGGTCTGCGCCAACATCGCGTGCAACTGATTGACCGGCATCCGGACCTGCTCTGACTCTGCCGCCTGAACCGCTATGTTGATGATTCGAGTTCCTCGCCGAGCTGCGCAGCTATCGCGAATGCCGTCTCGCAATGTACTCCGCAGGACCTTCACATGACCGAGAGGCAACAGCGCATGCGCGTCACTCCACGCATCTGGATCGGCTTGGCGATCTACGTCGGATACGTCCTGGTCATCTACGTCGTCTCAAGACTCAGCGGAGTGGAATACACAGACATCGGGAAGTCCGCCGAGTTCACCTGGCGTGGAGCGGTCCTCGACCTCGCGGTTGGTGCGGTACTCCTCGCCGCCACCACATGGTTGTTGGGCTGGTGGAAGCCAGCGCTCTTCGAGCGGAAACGCTCGCATCACAAGTGGCCGATCTTCGTCCCCGCGATCATGCTCGTCGTTGCCATCCTGAACCTGTCCAACACCGACTGGTCAAAGTTCGATGCATCCTTCATCTTGTCCCTTCTCGCGCTCGGGGTCGCCGTCGGGTTCTGCGAAGAACTGCTGTCACGGGGACTCCTGTTGACAGCGTTCCGCTCACGCCTGTCAGAGGTCTGGGTGTGGCTTCTCACCTCCCTTCTCTTCGGTGCCATGCACTTGATCAATGCGGCACTTGGCGCCCCACTCGCAAGTACGCTCGGACAAGTGGTCATCGCCGCGATGTCGGGCACGTGCTTCTACATCGTGCGACGGGTGACGGGCTCGCTCATCTGGGCAATGGCGCTACACGGCATCTGGGATGTATCCGCGTTCTCGGTCGGCTTCGCCCCTCTCGGCCTTGCCTGGGCCACTTTCCTCACGCCCGTCATCGGCGTTCTCGCTGTCGCTGTCGTTCACTGGGTCATCAAGGGCACCGACGAGAAACCGATCGGATTGACGGCCGCCACGCGCTGATGATCTCGATGCGGCGCATCCATGGGAGATTGGTCGTGCAGGTCAGGGTTCCCAGCGGGAAAAACGTCGCTGAGTGAGCTTGGTGTCATGGCCGTATAGCCATCGGTCGCGTGTACCACCGTGAGCGCCCCACGAGGGTCGGCGTCACGAACCCCGGCTTCTCAGTCGTTCTCGCCAGCTGAGAGGCGGCCCTCCTCGCGCGCCCGGGCAACGAGAATCTCGATGCGACGAGTACTGCGCTTTCCCCGCCATACAAGCGCCACGGTGATCAGGGCGAAGCCGGCGACGATGAGCAACTGGGGCCACGGGATAGCCCACAGCGTGACGGTTCGGATCACCGGCTCAAGGGGCTGCACCTCCCCATTGGGCAGCACGATCGAGCGCTCCACGGTGACCGGGACGGTCACCATGCCAACGGGCCACACCTGCGGTATCCGGATCTGGTGCGAACGTCGATCGCCCGGAAGGAGTTCAGTGTCGCCATCGCCATCGCCATCGCCATCGCCATCGACGAGATGACCGTTCTCGGCAGTCGCCTCTGCGACTATTCGGACGTTTCCCGTGTTCTCCAGGGTGTAGGACAGTTGTACCGTTCCGGGATCCAGGGGATTCCAGTCCGTGAAGTACGTGCCGGATGCCGTAACTCCGAGCTGCGGCGTCAGCTCCCCGGCGACGCGCACCATTACTCGGAAGCCGACGCGACTCTCCACCGCCACGGTTGCGCCGTCCGCGCTGCCCTCAGTAAGAACTGACGCGGCGATGCCAGCGGCGTGGTCTCCGGGTGTTGCGTCGGCGGGAACCTCGATCTGGAAAGCCACCACGGCCGTTCCTCCCGCTGGGACGGTGACCGTCGGCGCCACGGTCAACCAGGTGCCCGCATCCACCGACTCCTCCGAAGACGGAAGGATGTTGAAACGGCCCGAAGGAGTGAAATACCCGTCAGCGCCCGTGACCGAGAATGTGACGTCCTGTTTGCCGAGGTTCCGCACGGCGAGGTGCTCGGTGGCGGCCTGCCCGGGTTCGAGCTCGAGTTCGATCCATGAGCGACCGTCCGGACCAGCCTCATCCGCGGGGCGCACCGCCCAGCTGACGGTGTCGGATTGGTCGTCCGCCGGCATGAGGTTCATCTCATTGGCGGCTGCGGCCGAGGCTGTCGGAATCGCGGCGACCAACCCTATGGCGAGCATCGCTGCCCAAAACCCTCTGGTGCCCGCTGCTAGTTGGATCATGGCGTCATCACCTTTCGAGAGCGATCGTAGGCCGCAGATTTGGAGTGCGCACCTGCCGCAGGGCTTCTCCCCTGATCGGCGCCGGAATCGTCAGTGTTCAGATTTGTTCATTCTCATGCCATTTCGTTGCGACACGTCTCGGCGTGACATTCACTAGCGGTCATCATCTTCGCGCTCAAGGAGCGAGCGCAGGACGAGCGGCCCGACCAGCGTGGAGCGGTGCCGAAACACCCCGATGGCGCCTGTCGAATCAGTCGCCTCGAGACAACGATGCCCGTGTCAAAAGCGGAGGAGTTCTCATGCAACTAACGCAGCTCGCTCGAAGGTCCGTCCTGCAGGTCGGCGGATTCATCGCCGTCGCCGCCGTGCTGAGTGGCGGCGCGTCCGCGACCGCGGCGCCGACTGCGGCTCCCGCAGCCGTAGCCGGCTCAACGCAGATCGATGATCTCGGTCCCGCCGTCGTCCAGTTCTCGTTGATGAGTTCGGTGACGATCGGCGACACCGTGTACGTGGGATCACGCAACGTTGAACCGGCGCGAATCGTCGCGGTCGACCTTCCGAGCGGTGAGGTGACCGCGGTCACGTATCTCGAGACGGGCCACTCTCTGCAGGCCATGGCAGTCGACCCCACTGGCCGGTACGTCTACGCGGGCGTGCTCCAGAATGCCGCTGGGACTCAGCCCAACCTCTACCGCTGGGACGTCACGACGCCCGACGAGCCCGCCGTCGCTGTCGGCCGGATCGAGAATCGCAATGTGCGTGCGATCACCGTTGCGCCCGACGGCCACGTGTTCGCGGTCGGAGATGGGGGCCCGACGCCACCGCCACTGTGGGAGTACGATCCCGCGACCGGCCAGGTGAGCAACCTCGGTGCCCCCGACCCGGCGGCGACCGGCGCCCGGGCGGTGGCGGCCACCGAGACCACGGTCTTCTACGGCGGTGGAACGCTCTTCGGCGGCGGCGCCGCACGTGCTGGCCTGTACGCCTACGATCGCGCGACCGGCGTCTCCACCAACATCACACCCGCCGAGATGCAGAACGATCCGAGCATCCGCGAACTGGCCGTCTTCGACGACAGGCTCCTGGTGGGATCCGCTGCGTCCACCGAGGAGTCGAAGGTGGCCGCGATGAGTCTCGCCGACCACACCAGCTACTCGATCGCGACATCGATCGGCAAGACCGCAAAGAAGTTCGCGATGATCGGCGACACCGTCTACTTCGCCAACGAAGCCGGCATGATGTCGTACTCACCCACGTCGGGTGCGATCGGGCAGGTCTCGTTCGACGGGCCTTCCCTCGGCGAGATCTGGGGAGTCTCCAGCGCGCGCGACAAACTCGTCGTCACCTCCGCGTTCGGCTTCGTGGCCGAAATCGATCCCGTGGCGGGAACCTCCACCGTCACCGACCTCGTCACTGCCGGCGCACCGGCCTCACCACAGGCGGCCATGGGACTGGCGGCGGGACTCGGCTCGGTATATGTCGGTGGGACCGGCGCCATCGCGCACCACAACCTCGCCGACGGATCCGTCGATTATCTGCGTGCACCGGGAGAGGCCAAGGACGCCATCTCCGTGAACGGCATGCTCATCACCGGCCAATACAGCTCGCAGGGCATCTGGAGATACGACCCCAGCGACGGGCTCCCGCTGCGCCAAGTCGCCGACTTCGCCGGCGAGCAGAACCGGCCGCAAGACGTGCACTGGGACGACGTGAACAAGCTTGCGCTCGTCGGCGTGCAGTCCGACACCGTCGGGGGCGGTTCCCTGTGGACGTATGACCCCGACACCGGCGAATCGAACATGTTCGTCAACCCGATCGACGCCCAGCAGTACGTCCGAGCCGTCGCCACTCATGACGGAGCTGCCTATCTTGGCGGCGGACTCCAGAACACGGACGGTCCCGGCACCGTCGTCGCACTCGACCCCGTAAATGGCCAAGAGCTCTGGCGGATCGCGCCGATGCCCGGAGCCGGAATCTCCGCGCTCGCGGTGCAAGGCGATCACCTGTACGGACTGACCCGCAAGGGCGGACTCTTCGTCGTCGACCTCGTGCAGCGCACCGTCCTGCACACTGCGGACGTCAGCTCATTCAGCACCGGGTTCGCAGCCCTCGTGACCAACCGCGGCGTCGTCTACGGAGCATCCGAAAAGAACGTGTTCCGGTTCCACCCGACGACGTTCGCCGCCACCGACGTGGTGCGGGACATCAACGGAGCGTGGTACAGCGGTGCACACATCACCAACGACGAACTCGGCAACCTCTACACCCTGCAGGGGCGCAACCTGGTGCGGATCGACGATCAACCGATCGCCGTAGACATCGTGGCGGAAGCTCGGTGCCTGGGGTCGAAAGCGCACCTCGTCGTAAAGGCGAAGAACGACGAGCCCCAACCGATCTCGCTGACGATCACCACCCCCTACGGCGAAAAGGTGTTCGCGTCGGTAGCTCCCGGAAAGAACGCCATGGCGACCTTCAACACCCGAGCAGCGGACGTGGCTTCCGGCGCGGTCACCGTTCAGGCCACGGCCGCGACAGACGGGATGGAGACCTCCAACCCGGCGGTCTTCAACGCGGTCACGTGCGGCTGACCACCCACCGTCCGAACCGCGAATCCGAAACATCCACGAGAGGAAACATCGCAATGAAAACTCCGAAGCACGACTCAGCTCGTCTGCGAGTTGCACTGGCCGCGCTCGGCGCGCTTATTCTCACCGCCGCCGGCACTGCGGCCGCGACCGCAGCGGATCCGGTCGGCGACGACAGTGATGTCGACGTCACCGTCTCGATCACCGAACTCACTGAGCCGGGAGTGCTCGCGATGACCATCGCCGGCACCGCCGCAACCCTGACCGAGAGCGAGTCCGGCGACCCGCTCATTCGGCAGTTCACCGGCCAGCTGCCGACCGTCACGGTGACCGATACCCGCACCGCGGAGGAGATTCCCGCAGCCGCCGCCTGGTACGTGCTCGGCACTGCAAGCGACTTCACCGGGGACGCCGGGCAATCGCCGATCGACGCCGGACACCTCGGTTGGGCACCTCGCCTCATCGACGGCGGCGACTCTGGCCTCGTCACCGAAGGTCCTGAGGTGGCGACAGTTATCGACGATGATGCGGCACCGAACAACGTCGGTCTCGTCGACAAGGAGCTTCTCGCCGGCGCGTGGAACTCGAGCGAGATCGCCACGGAGGGATCGTGGACGGCGACAGCCGACCTGTTCCTTCGAACCGACACCACGGTCTCCGCAGGTGACTACACGTCCACGCTGACACTGTCGCTGTTCGAATAGCCGCACGACCACCACGGACGACCGGGACGAAGCGACTACTTCAATGACGAACCACCTCACTCGACGGCAAATGCTCATCGGCACCGCGTGCACTGTCGCGATCGCGATCGCGCTGCCACCCGGCGGTGCGGCGCTGGCGCAGAGCGCCAACACACTCGCACTCGGCGATGTGCGCGTCCGCGACCTCGGGCCGGGTGTGGTGCAGTTCCCGCTGATGAGCAGTCTCGTCGTTGGGAACACGCTCTACATCGGGTTGCGCAACCTGCAGCCTGCGCGGGTGATCGGCTTCGATCTGACAACGCGCACAGTGACCAGCCGCACCGACCTCACCTCCGGCTACGCGATCCAGGCGATGGCGGCGTCACCGGACGGGAGGGCGCTGTACATCGGCACACTCCGTACCGACGACGACACGGGTGCGAGCGTGCACCGGTGGGATCTCACCACGCCGTCCACACCCGCGGTGCCGCTCGCATCCACCGGTGATCGCGACATCCGAGACCTTGCGGTCGCGCCCGACGGCAAGATCTACGTCGCGGGTGGCGGCGAGCCCACGAACCCGCCGTCGCTGTGGGAGGTCGACCCCGCGACCGGGGCCGTCACGAACTGGGGAATCCCAGATGCGGGGGCCACGATCGCCCAGGCCGTCGCGGCGACCGCATCGACGGTGTACTTCGGCACCGGGTCGGTCCTCGCAGGCGGCGCTGGGAGCTTGGCGAAGCTGTTCGCCTTCGACCGCACCACCCGCACGTTCATCGACATCCTGCCGTCTGAGTTCTCGGCAGCTGTCTCGGTCACCTCACTCTCCGTATTGGACGATCTGCTCGGCGTCGGACTCAAGGGACCCGGCAAGTCCGTCCTTATCAACCTCACGACTCCGACGACATACGAGACCATTCCGCAGACCGGGGTGAAGCTTCGCCGCCGCGGCGATGACATCTACTACATCAAGGTCCCGAGCGTGATGGCCTACTCGCGAGTCACGAAGAAGATCACCAACCTTCAGACGCGCAACCTCGACACCCTCTGGGGACTCGACCTCGTCGGTGATCGCCTTGTTGGAGCATCCGCTTACGGGTTCGTCGCCGAGGTCGATCCGGCGACCAAGACCAGCTCGCTGACTGAGCTGCTCGACGTCGGTGCTCCCGCCGACCCGCAGAGCGTGATGGGCATTGCTGCGGGTGCGGGTTCGGTCTATGTCGGCGGTACGGGTGCGATGAGCCGGCTCGACCTGGCCACCGGTCTCAAGACTCATCTGCGCATGCCGGGCGAGGCAAAGGACGGCGTCATCGTGGGCGGTGTCCTATACACCGGACAGTACAACTCGCAGGGCATTTGGCGGTACGACCCTGCGTCGGGTCAGCCGCCTGCACAGGTCGTTGCCCCCACTACGGGTCAGAACCGGCCACTTGATGTGTGCTGGGACGCGGTGAACGGACTGGTCCTGCTTGGGGCGCAGAACGACACCGGCGGTGGAGGCTCGTTCACCACCTATCACCCTGCGAGCGGGGCGAGCACGACCACGGTGAATCCGATCGACTCTCGGCAGATGGTGCGAGCCGTGGCGACGGCAGACGGCATCGCCTACCTGGGTGGCGACAACATCTATGTGGATGGGCCCCGGAGCACGATCGTCGCGTGGGACCCGATTGCGCGCGCTGAACTGTGGCGTATCGATCCGGGCCTCCCCGCAGGAATCGCCGCACTCGCGACGGATGGTCGCCACCTGTTCGGACTCGGGAGGCGGGCGGGCGGACTGGTTGTCATCGACCTCCAGAGCAGAACCGTCGTCCGTGTTGTCGACGTGAGCGGGGTCGCCACCGACTTCGGAGCGCTCAACTATTTCGACGGAACGGTCTACGGCGTGTCTGACACCACGCTGTTCCGGGTCGACACCGCCAGCCAGCAACTGTCCACGGTCGTCGCCGACATCGACGGCGGCTGGTACAGCGGACCGCACCTCGACATCGACGAGGACGGTGTGATCTACACAATGCGAGGGCTGAACCTCGTAGCCGTCGAGGACGGCGCCCGAACCGGAGCCATCGCCATCGATGTCATCGCTGAGCCCCGTTACATGGGTTCGACGGTGTATCTGTCTGTGAGGGTGACGAACCGTGGAAATGGCGCGGTCTCGCTGAAAGTGAAGACAGCCTTCGGAGACAAGGAGTTCGCCGTCGTCGCCTCGGGTAAGAGTGGCGTCGCGAGCTTCAACACCCGCGCTTCATCTATCCCCGCAGGGATGATCTCTGTCGAAGTGACGCGTGCCGCAGACGGGGCGAGCATGGCCCGCACCGCGACATACAGCGCGACCTGAGTCAGCCGAGGCGTACGGCCCAGTCGGGCTGGTTTTGCCAGGCGTGGCGGTAGTAGGCGTGGTGCTGGAGGTGTGAGGCTGCGGCTTCGTCGACGATGACGGTGACGTGTGGATGCAGCTGGATGGCCGATGCCGGAATCGAGGCGCTGACGGGTCCTTCGACCGCTGCGGCGAGGGCGTGCGCTTTACCTTCGCCGAAGGCGAGGAGGATCAGGCGACGGGCTCGGAGGATGGTGCCGATCCCCTGTGTGATGCAGTGCGTGGGCACGTCGTCGAGACGGTCGAAGAAGCGCGCGTTGTCGTTACGGGTCTTCTCTGTCAGTGTCTTCACCCTGGTGACCGACGCGAGTGAGGATCCGGGTTCGTTGAAGCCGATGTGTCCCGACGCCCCGATGCCGAGGAGTTGGATCTCGACCCCGCCGGCTTCGGCGATGGCCTGTTCGAAGGCGCCGCTGGCCTCCGCGATTGTGGCGATGTCGCCGTTGGGCACGTGGATGCGGGCTGGATCGAGGCCGATCGGCTGAATCACTTCGCGACGGATGACCTCTCGATACGACTCCGGGTGTTCGGCCGGCAACCCCACATACTCATCGAGGGCGAACCCGCGCACCCCGCTGACGTCGGTGCCCTCGGCGCGGACTCGGCGGGTGAGTGCGGCATAGGTGGACGCGGGCGATGAACCTGTCGCCAGCCCCAGCACCACGTCGGGGTGCTCGGCGATAGCGGCGAGAATGTAACTCGCGGCCAGGTCTCCGGCCGAATGCTCGTTCTCCAGGATGACCACTTCAGCCATCATTTCCTCCTTGTTTTCGTCAGGTGTAGGGTCTCGTGCGCACCATCGCGTGCCAGCAGCGCGGTTCCGATCAGTCCGGCGTTCTCTCCGAATGCCGCGCGCTCGAGGCGGGGGCGGCGATGGAAGCTGAGTAGCGCGTCGAGGTGCGCTCGGAGCGGGTCGAGCAGGGCGGGCCCGGCCTGGGCGAGACCACCGCCGATCACGATGATCTCGGGTGCGATCACGGCGACCAGTCGGGCGAGGCTTTCGGCGAGTGCCTGGATGGCTTGTGCCCAGACTGCGCGGGCGGTGGGATCACCCGCGCTGGCCGCGTGCAGCACCTCTCGGGCGCCTGCGACACGGATTCCGCTCTTGAGGCTGTAGCGCCGCGCAATGGCGGATGCTGATGCGATCGTCTCGAGGCATCCGACCGCCCCGCACGGGCAGCGTTCGCCCGTCGGGTCGCTGAGCGAGTGGCCGAGTTCACCGGCGTAGCCGTCGCCTGAATGCGGAGCTCCATCAATGACGAGGGATGCCGCCACCCCCGTGCCGATCGCAACGACGATCGCTGTCCGGGCACCGGTCGCGGCACCGAGTCGACACTCAGCGGCCGCTGCCGCGCGGACGTCATGGCCGAAGCTCACCGGCAGGCCGATGGCTTCGCCGACGAGCCTGCGCATCGGCACGTCCTGCCAGTCGAGACTGGCTGCGAGGTGAACGATGCCGGTGCGCTCGTCGACGAGCCCCGGCACACTGACCCCGATCGCGGCAGGCATCACGAGCGGCCACTGGTCGAGGTGCATCCTGGACAGCGTCGCGATGGATTCCACGATCGCCCCGGCCGGATCATGAATGTTGCGCACGGTGGGAGTGCGGCGCACAACGAGCAGAGACCCACTCCGATCAATCAGCGCGGACTTGGTATCCGTCCCGCCGACGTCAAACGCGAGAACCGCATCCCCGGCACCCAGGATCGAGCCACTCCGGGTCTGATTCATCGGGGCTTCTGCGGCATCCGGTCGGCGGCGAGGAAGACGTCGAGCTCCTGACGGTTCGGCATCGCGGCGAGGTCTCCGGCACGCGTTGTCACGAACGCCCCGACCGCGGCGGCCTGGTCGAGGCGTTCCTGCAGGCCTCCTCCCGACAGTTTCGCGGCGATGTAACCTGCGGCGAATCCGTCGCCGGCACCAACGGTGTCAACAGGGCTGACAGTGAACGGTCGGGATCGCGCCGACAGCTCGGCGGTGTATGCGACGGCTCCGGCGGCGCCCAGTTTCACGGCGACCTCGTGAGCCCCGGCGGCCAGATAGAAGTCGGCGATCGCGCGCGGATCGTCCACGCCGGTGAGCAACTGTGCTTCTCCTCGGCCGGGAAGCACGATGGTGCACCGAGCTGCCACGGCGTTGACCACGCGGCGCATCTCTGCCGGGTCCGGCCACAGGTTGAGCCGCAGATTCGGGTCAAACGAGACCGTGACGCCAGCCGCCACCGCCGCTTCCAGCAGCGCATAAGCGACAGCACGTGTGCCGGGGGAGATGGCCAACACGATGCCGGTGAGGTGAACGTGGTCGATGCCGTCCAACGAAAGCAGGTGCGGCATCAAGAGTTCGGCATGCCGAGCGAACGCGGTGCCACCACGCACCTGCAGCACCTCCGGGTCTCCAGGAGCACCCGACGCCTTGAACATGAGCGCCGTCGAACCATCCGCGCGAACTGTGACGGCGTCGACGCCCAGAGCGGTCACGGCATCGTTCAGATAGTCGCCGTGCGCATCGCGCGCGAGCACGCTTGCCCAAGTGGCCGCGACCCCGAGCCGACCGAGGCCGACCGCCACATTCAAGTCTGCTCCGCCGGGGAAACGCGTGAAGCGCTCGGCAGTGCGCAGGGAGCCGTCGCTGGTCTCGTAGCCGACGAGCGCTTCACCGAAGGTGAGCACGCGCGGCGGAGCCCCGATCGTGCGATGCCTCATGTGCGCGGGGCGTGATCGACGACGGCGCGAATCGCACGGCACCGCTCACGAAGCTGCTCAAGATCTCCGCCCGTGAGGGCGTCGCCTAGTAGGGGTCCACCGAGGCTGACGGCGACCGCGCCGGCAGCTAGCCAGTCGTGCGTGGAGTCGAGGTCGATCCCTCCTGACGGGACGGCAGGCAGGCCGGGAAACGGGCCGTGCAGGTGTCGCAGGTAGTCGGGTCCCACGGTCTGTGCGGGGAAGATCTTGACCGCCGTCGCTCCGGCATCCCAACCGGTGATCAGCTCTGATGGGGTGAGGCCGCCGGGGATGACCGCGATCGAAGAAGCTACCGCCCGGTCGATGACGGGCAGGTTCATCGCGGGGGTGACAAGGAACGCCGCCCCCGCGTCGATGCCCTGCTGCGCCTGTTCGGTGGTGGTGACGGTGCCGAGCCCGACGTCGGCGCTGCCGGAGTAGCGGTCGATCAGTCGGCGCACGGAGCCGAGCAGGTCGGGGGTGGTCAGTGTGAGCTCGAGACCGAGGATGCCCTCTTCGACCAGCACGTCGCACACCGGTGCGAGGGCATCGACGCGCGGCGCGCGGAGCACGGCGATGATTCTTCCTGTCGCGAGCCGGGGAGGGAGCAGGGTACGAGCAGATGCGGTGGCAGTCATGAGCAGATCACTCCATGTCGGTGATGGGGCAGGCGTCCATGTCGGAGAACGCCTGGTTCTCTCCCGCCATCGCCCAGATGAAGCTGTAGGCGCGGGTTCCGACGCCGCTGTGAATGGACCAGTTCGGTGAGATCACGGCCTGCTCATTGGCAACGATCAGGTGTCGCGTCTGCGTGGGCTCTCCCATCAGGTGCACGACGCGGGCATCGTCGGCCACGTCGAAGTAGAGGTACGCCTCCATCCGGCGGTCGTGGGTGTGCGCCGGCATGGTATTCCACATGCTGCCGGGGTGAAGCTCGGTGACGCCCATCATCACTTGGCAGCTCGCAACGTCGCCGTTGTACAGGAGCTGTCGAAGTGTGCGTCGGTTGGATGTTTCCTGTTCGCCGAGTTCCAGCTCATTCGCCTGATCCTCGCCCACGAGCGTGGTGGGCAGCGCGGCGTGTGCGGGTGCGCTGAACAGGTAGAAGCGGCCGGGCGCGGCGAACGTGACATCCTGGCTGCCGCGGCCGATGTAGAGGCATCCACGATGGGGGACGGTGTAGGAGATTCCGTTCACGGTGACCACGGCTTCGGCGCCGATGTTGATCACTCCGGCTTCGCGAAGGTCGAAGAGATGGTCGGTGTGCAGTTCGGCGGGAGTCGGAAGCGTCAGGGGTTCACCGGTCGGCGCCGCGCCCGCGATGATCACGCGGTCGTGGTGGCTGTACGTGAAGGTGACCTCGCCCTCGACGAACACGTCGTCGATGAGGAATCTCTGGCGCAGCTCTGACGTAGACATGGTGGCGACGTGTTCGGGTGCGCAGGCGTTGCGGGTGTCCATGGTGCTCCTTTGTTCTCGACGAGGTGTCGCGGTCAGCGGGCCAGCCAGCCGCCGTCGACAGCCAGCAGGTGCCCGTGGACGTAGCTCGCAGCGGGCGACGCGAGGAAGACGACGGCGCCGGCGAGGTCGCCGGGGGAGCCCCACCGCCCGGCGGGGATTCGCTGGAGTATCGCCTCTGAGCGGTCGGGATCTTCGCGGAGTGGCGCGGTGTTGTCGGTCGCGAAATATCCCGGGACGATGGCGTTGACGTTGATGCCGTCGACTGCCCACTCGTTGGCCATGGCGCGTGTCAACCCCGCGATGGCGCTCTTGGACGCCGCATAGGAGGGTACGGTGACGCCCCCCTGGTAGCTGAGCAATGAGGCGATGTTGATAATGCGCCCGCCGTCGGTGGTTGTCATCCGTCGAGCGGCGGCCTGGGCAAGGAAGAATGCGGCCTTCTGGTTGATCTGGATGACGTCATCCCAGTCCTGCTCGGAAAACGTCAACGCGGGTGCGCGGCGGATGATGCCGGCGTTATTGACAAGGATGTCGAGGCGGCCGTGTGCTTTGACGGCGTGAGCCACGATGGATTCCAGGTCGGCGACGGTCGCCGTCGAGAGATCCGCCGAGATCGTGTGCGCCCGGCGCCCGAGCCGGTGAATCTGTTCGGCGGTCTCGGCGGAGGAGGTGCTGGCAACGAGGACGACGTCGGCGCCGGCTTCGGCCAAGGCGATCGCCATTGCCTGTCCGAGGCCGCGGCTGGCGCCGGTCACGAGAGCGGCGCGGCCATCGAGCCGGAACTGATCGAGGATCATGAGGCGACAGCGTCCTGGGGAGAGCGACGCCAGTACGACTTCCACTCGGGGTCGGCACGCCGGGCAAGTGCTTCGAGGTAGTAGTAGTCGCCCCAGAGGTTGCCCTCGTCCATTCCGATCTTGGCGTGCCAATGGTAGACACCCTGAAGCAGGAGGCAATCGGCAGGGTCGCCCGGTTCGGGGGTGTAGTCGGCGGCGAGGGCGTCGAGGATCTCCACGGCCGCCGTGCGGTAGCGCTCCTCGCCGGTCGCGCGAGCGAGTTCGTCGAACCCGCACACCGCGATCGCCGCCGCGGAGCTGTCCCTCAGGTGCCCGTCACCATCACCGAACCCGAGGTCCCAATACGGCACGTGATCGGACGGCAGGTGACTGAGAAAGTAGTCGGCGCATCGGCGTGCGGCGTCCAGGAACAGCGTGTCTCCGCTGGAGAGATAACTGAGTGTGAAGCCGTAGATTCCCCACGCCTGGCCGCGGGCCCAGCAGGAGTCGTCCGCGAACCCTTGATCGGTCCGCCCGTACAGCGGTTCCCCCGTGACGACATCCCAGTAGAAGGTGTGGAAGGTGGAGTCGTCGGCGCGCACGATGTGGGCGGCGAGCTGCGTTGCGTGCCGTAGCGCGGCGTCCGCGAAACGCGCGTCGCCGGTCGTGTCGGTTGCCCAGTACAGCAGCGGAAGGTTCATGAGCGAGTCGATGATGGTGCGACCCTGTTGCTCGGGATCGGAGAGGTCGCCCCACGCCTGGATGATTCCGGCGGGTTCCAGCACTCGGGCCATCAGGTGCTCGGCGGCGATCAGGGCCGCGCGGCGCGCGGCCTGGTCACGGTCCATCCGCCACGCTGTTGTGCACGACAGGGTGTAGAGGAATCCCATGTCGTGGTGATCCATGTCGATGTCGCGATCGGCGCGGTCCACGAACGATGCCACGTGCGAGGAAGCCGCCGAGTGGAACCGCTCGTCACCGCTGATGTCGTACGCGAGCCAGAGCATTCCCGGCCAGAACCCAGTGGTCCAGCTCGTGTTGCCGCCGAGTGGCTCGCCGTGCTCTGCCGACTTCAACGGATAGACGCCGTCGACGGTGTTGTGGTGTGGGTACGCGTGCCCGAACGACTCGATGTTCGCGGCGATTGTGACCAGTGCGTGGTCTGTGTGGGTGAAAGTGTTCATGCCGAAGAGAGCCTTCCTTCGAGGGGAGCGGCGAGAGGGTGGGTGGGTCGGACGGTGTCGTTCGGGTCAGCTCGTGCTGACGACGGATGGCGCTACTTCACGCTTCCCGCCGACAGACCGGACCGCCAGAAGCGCTGCAATGAAACGAACGCGATGACGAGCGGTATGACCGATATGAACGAGCCAGCGATCACGAGAGTGGCGAACTCCGGGTTCTGCTGCACCTGGCTCTGCCACAGCGCGATTCCCACGCTTGAGGGGAAGAGGTCCCGGTTCTGCAGCATGATCAGCGGGAGCATGAAGTTGTTCCAGATGGCCACGAACTGGAACAACGCGATCGTGACGAACCCCGGTGCGATCATCGGCAGCCCCACCTTCAGGAAGGTGCGCACGGTACCGGCGCCGTCGACGCGCGCCGCCTCAAGTGTTTCGTTCGGGATGTAGCCGGCGCTGAAGACACGAGCAAGGTAGACGCTGAACGGATTGCAGAGTGTCGGGATCAGCACTGCCCAGTAGGTGTTGGTCACGCCCATCCCTGCGGCGAGCAAGTACAGCGGGATCACGGTGGCCGTGTTGGGGATGAGGACGCCCACGAGCACGCTCGCGTAGAGCGGGCGCTTGCCCCGGAAGTCGAACTTGTCGAACGCGTAGCCAGCCATGACCGCGACGAAACCGCCGACGACCGCACCGATTCCGGCGTACAGGATGCTGTTGATCAGCCAGCGCACGAAGATACCGCCGTCCTGGGTGAACAGCTGCTCCATGTTGGCCAGGAGCGAGCCGCCGAGGCTGAAGACGTTGCCGGAGTAGAGGCCCTCGGCATCTTTGGTTGCGGCGAAAACCAGCCACAGCAGCGGCAGGATCATGTAGGCCGAACCGACCACCAGCAGACCGTTGACACTGATGGTCGCGAGCATGCCTCGTCGAGGTGCGCGCTGCGGGCGACCGCGATCGCGCCGCGCGCTGCGCGAGCCCGGGAGTGCGGCAGAGGAGCGGGGGGTTTCTAGCAGAGCGCTCATCGGGTGGGCTCCTTCGAGGTGAAGCGGGTGACGACCCACGACAGCAGGCCTGCGAGAGCGGCAAGCACGATGGATGCCGCGGCCGCTTCCGGCAGGTTGTTGCGGTTGAACGCCGCGTCATAGGCCCACATATTGGGAACCCACGTACTGGTGACCGCGGTCGTCACTGATGAGAGAATCTTCGGCTCGGTGAACAGCTGCAGTGAGCCGATCACCGTGAACAGCAATGCGACACCGAGAGCGGGCCAAATGAGCGGTGTCTTAATCGACAGCGCCGTGCGGATCTCGCCTGCGCCGTCGACCCGTGCGGCTTCGAGCACCTCGCGTGGCACGGTCTGCAGCGCCGTGAACAGGATGATCACGTTGTACCCCGCCCATTCCCACACTGCAATGTTCACCATGGACGGCAGCACCATCTGTACCGAAAGGAAGTCGATCTCGATGTTGCCGGCCGCGAGCGCACGCACGATGGGGCTGACCCCTGGGGTGTACAGGTACGCCCAAATCAGTGCGGCGATCACGCCCGGAACGGCGTGCGGCAAGAACAGGAGCAGCTGGAAGGTACGTCGCGCGAAGGTTACTGCCGCATCCAGTAGCAGGGCGAGCGCCAGTGCGACGATCAGCAGCGTCGGCACATACAACAGGCAGTAGATCGCCAGCCGTCCAAAGCCAGCCAGGAAGGTCTCGTTCGACAGAACAGCCAGGTAGTTGCCCACTCCCACGAACTCCGTCGTGGAGCCGCCGAAACCGAGGCCGCTGCGCCGTTCGGCGAACAGGCTGAGACCGATCGCGTAGACCACCGGAGCGATCATCGTGAGCAGGAACAGGGCGAAGAAGGGGATCAGGAAGACGCTCGCTGCACGTCCGCCGGTGCCGGGTAGCGATCGGCGACGACCGGTGCGCCGTGATGTGGCTGTCGTGGTGATGGCCATGAGTTTCTCGCTTCTTCAGGAGAGGGGCCGGGCGTAGGGTGCGCCCGGCCCATCGGTCATTCTGCGATGTCGAGTCCGAGGGCGGTGAGCCCTTCGACGGTTGCGACCTGGGTCTTGGTCAACGCGTCACCGAGTGTCGGCTCGGAGGTGACGGCATCCTTCAGCGCAGTGCTGGTGATGTCGTAGCTGGGGCCCCATGCCCACGAGCCGAGGTTTTCGGATGCGTCATCGAACACCGAGTAGATGTCGTTGGCGTAGTAGTCCACCGGTGCGACGGCGGCTGCTGTCTCGTTCAGACCGGGGTATGCGAGGTAAGCTGTGCCGACGGCGCCGCGCGCGGCGACGGAGTCGGTGGTCGTCGTGAGCCACTCCAGGAACACGGCCGCGGCAGCGGAGTTCTTCGTGTTCTGGGTAATCGCGAAGCTCGTACCGCCGCTGAGGGCGCCCGACGGCTCACCGTCCCATGACGGCGGAGCCGCCGCGATCCACTTGCCCGCCTGGCCCGCACCCTCGGTGCGTGTCTTCAGGCCCGATGCGCTCCAGGACCCGCCGACCCAACCGGCGATGACCCCGGAGTTGAGATCGGCCGTCCACTCATCACTGAAGCCGAGAATGGGCTTCACCAAGTCTTGGTCGATCAGGCTCTGCCAGTAGTCGGCTACTTCGGTCGACTCGTCGCCGTTGATGTCGACCTTCCACTGGTCGTCTTCGACGCTGAACCACTCTGCGCCTGCTTGCCACGACAGCGGCGCGAGCTGTGGCTCGTTGGTGAAGAAGCCGGTGATGTAAGAACTCGGGTTTGCGGCCTTGACCGCGCGTGCTGCTTCTTCGAACTCGTCCCAGGTGGTTGGGACCTGCGCGCCAGCGGCATCCAGGAGGTCCTGCCGGTACCACATGACCAGTGGCGGGGCGTCGTAGGGAAGGGCGTAGGGGGCATCGCCGAATGTCACGAGCTCGCGCACCTGTGGGTCGTAGTCGTCGAACAGTTCCGCTCCGATCAGGTCGTTGATCGGGGTCAGCTGGTCGTTCGCGACGAAACCTGGCAGGCGGTCGTATTCGATGCCGGCGACATCCGGGCCGGTGCCTGCCTCGATCGCCGCGGCCAGCTTGGTGTATCCACCATTGGCGCCGTTCGGGATCTCCTCGAAGTTGACGGTGATGTCGTCCTGGCTTGCGTTGAACGCAGCAGCGACATCCGCCATCCCGCTCAGCGACGACCAAAAAGTGAGGGTGCCAGTGGGTGCCGTCGAGGGCGTCACCAGCGTGGATTCTTCCGGCGTGCTTCCGGCGGCGCAGCCGGCCAGAAGCGCGCCGACTGTCGTCAGGGCCGCGGCGGTGACGATGATTCGTCGTGAGGACATGTTCAGCTTCTCCTTCGAAACGTTCGGGTGAACCGATCATGCTCCCTTAGCCGAATCAAGAACAGCAGATTGGGGCCATATGAACATTTTCAAACATTCACGATGCGCGAACGGTCGAGTCGCGCACAACGAGCGCGGGCAGCAAGATCATTCGCACGATTGTGTGGGGTGCATCCGCGGCCTGCGCGAGCCGATCGAAGCACAATCTCAGGGCGGCGTGACCGAGCTCCCGCTTCGGCGGCGCGATCGCTGTCAAAGGCACCGCGGCGAACGCAGAGACTTCATCGTCGTAGGCGATCACAGCGAAATCCTCGGGGATCCGCAGGCCGCGTTCGATTGCTCTATCTGTGAGAGCCATTGAGTCCGTATCGCCGAGGATGATCGCCGCAGTTATGCCTTGATCGATGCACTCATCAAGCAGCGCGTCGATGTCGCCGAGGGTGACGTTGTCACCGGCGCCAGGCATGGCCAAGTTCCGGAAGAGCCCATGCCCGGCCGCGCCGAGACGCCCAACCGCTCGCTCGAATCCTTCCTGCAGACTGCCGACCGTTGCGGCGGGGCGAGCAGCTAGAGCGATGCGGTGGTGGCCTTGCTCGCTCAGGTGGCGGACGGCGATCTCGGCACCGTGCACGTGGTCTGAGCGCACCCACTCAAGGCGCCCGGCCCGGCTCTCCTCTACTCCACGCTCTACCAGAACCACGGGAACGCGAGAAGACTCGAGGAAGTCGCGCAACTCCGAGACGTCGGTGGACATGTCGTGTGGGGTGATCATCAGCGCATCCACGCCCGCGCCTACGAGGCGGCGCGCCTGGCGCAACTCTTCGTCGGCCGAGTAGTTCGTCGCGCCGACGACGAGTCGGCAGTTGAGCTCGCGGGCCGCCTGGCTGGCGCCGCGGATCACCTCAGGGAAGTAGTAGTTGGTCGTGGGGACGATCATCCCGATCGTCGCGATCGGGCGAGCGGGTACTCGACGGTCGCCCCGTGCGTCATCTTGGCGAGTCTGCTCCTGTGCGACGGCAAGCGAAATCGCCCCCCCATGCACGCGGACAAGAAGTCCTCGACGTTCAAGGTCGACAATGTCGCGACGCGCTGTCATCCCGGTGACGCCCATCCGATTCGCGAAGGCCTCCGTGCTTAGGGAGCCGCGGAGCTCCAGCTCGCGCAAGATCGCGTCCTGTCGTGCCGCTGCCACCATGTCAGACCACTCATTCGAATATGTTCATCTAAACAAAGCTTGACTCTAGCGTGCATCGCCACGTTCGAGTACCGAGTCGGCACGATCACGTATGACGCCCCGTCGAGATCGCTGCACCCGTCGGAAAGCGTGCTCGCGAACCGCGTCGATTCCGGGGCGCAACAATTGCCGCGCGACCACAGCGCGGTCTGATCGCGTGATCAGCGAGCGCTGCCGTCGGCTACCTGCGCACTCGCGGCGAAGCCTGGCCCCGTCGCTAGCCTTGCCGGCGAGACATTCCCCTCGCTCGGATCGACGATGCCATCGGACGCGCCGCTACCGGCGCTACCTTCGGATCGGGATCGAGCCCTGAGTGGGCACCGACTCACGGCATCGGAACGCCCACCCATGCCTTCTAGTGCACACATCCGGGTGGCGCCATATCGCGCCACATCGCGCCATGTGGAGGGACTGACGGGAATCGAACCCGCGCTATCTGCTTGGGAAGCTGGGGGCTTGGGTCTTCGAAGGGCTGAGGAACCGCGGAAATGCGCGGGTTATTGGGGTGCGAGCGGGCTAGGTTTACACGTTGGTGTACACATAGCGATTCAGCTTCCTCAGGTGTACGCGGTGGCAACGCCAGAGAGACGAACGCTGGAGGCCGGCAGAGCCGTTCGAGCCTTCGCGGCTCCACGTGATGCGCTGATATCTGTGGGCGAGGCCGCACCTGCGGAACCAAGGTCCATGTGCATTGCGACTTCGGTCCTGACCCTGTAGATTTAGGCAATCGGTTGCCAAATGTGAGAACCACGTCGCCGATGACCGCTGAGAAAGTACAACGATGACTTCACCATTCGACCTGTCGATCGACAGTGGCGGCGACCAGTTCCCTGTCTCTGGCGTAGCGCCGAGGCTCTCCTGGAAGAACCCCTCGGCGCCTTCTGCGGATGGTTACGAGCTGGAAGCACGCATCGGCGACGATGCGACGGCGACCGCCTTCACCTCGGGTGACGGGCACCTCTGGATCGCCTGGCCCTGGAGGCAACTCCGCAGCGGGGAACGCGTCACGTGGCGTGTGCGCGAGCGCGAACAGGAATGGTCGCCGTGGCATGAGTTCGAAGCTGGCTTGCTCGACGAGGATTGGACCGCGCGCTGGGTCAGCCCTGTCGAAGCACCCCTGGAGCCCGGGAAACCGCGCGGCGCCCACACGCTCTCCGTCGAGTTCGCCACGGAGGTGCCCGTCTCTTCCGCACGTCTGTACTCCACGGCGGTCGGCCTTTACGAAGCCTTCGTCAACGGTGACCGTGCCGGCGGCGCTCAGCTCTCGCCTGGGAACACGTCCTACGACCGCACGATCTATGCGCAGGCCTCTGACGTCACTGCGAGCGTGAAGGTAGGCGCCAACACACTGGAGATCGTGCTTTCGGACGGCTGGTATCGCGGCTACGTCGGCGCATTTCGCGTGCCTGCCGTGTGGGGCGACCAGCTCGGCGCACGCGCGGAGTTGCACCTCTCGTTTGCGGACGGAAGTCAGCGCGTCGTCGTGACGAACGAGACCTGGACGAGCGCTCCTTCGATCATCACCCGCGCCGATCTCATGGACGGTCAGACGACCGACTTCACTGCACCTGTCACCCCACGGAGCCCCGTGCTCGTCGACGCGGTGTCACCGCCCGCCATCCAGTGGTCGCCTGCCCCGCCGGTGCGTGTAGTCGAGACCCGTAGCCCGGTGAGCACGCATCTCGTGACTGACGGTGTGTGGGTTGTGGACTTCGGCCGGAACGCCTCGGGTTGGGTCAGGCTGAGCGATCTTGGCCCTGCGGGCACGCGAACGATCCTCGAGTACGGCGAGTTTCAGGATGCCGCTGGAGATCTGTCGACGTCACACCTCGATTCGGTCCGGCCCGGTGAGCCTACTCAAACGTTCGTACAGAGGGATGAGGTCGTCTCGGCCGGTGACGACGCGGTCTTCGAGCCCCGTCATACGGTGCACGGCTTTCAGTACGTACGTGTGACACGTGAGGGCGCTCCCTTCGACACCGATCGCCTCGAGATGCAGATCGTCCACACGGATTTCGATGCAACGGGCTCGTTCGAGTGCAGTGACGCCGATCTCAACGCTCTGCACGGGCTCGCCGAGTGGAGCTTTCGCGGGAACGCGGTTGACATCCCGACCGATTGCCCCACACGGGAACGATTGGGCTGGACCGGCGATTACCAGGTGTTCGCACCGACGGCCACGCGCCTTTTCGATGTCAGCGGATTCACGAGAAAGTGGCTGCAGTCGGTTCGCGACGATCAACTCGACGACGGTCGCATCGCCAACTTCTCGCCCGATGGCCGGCGGGTCAAGCACAACACCCAGAGCCAGTTCGCGATGATGACCGGCTCCGCAGGCTGGGGCGACGCTATTGTCGCGGTGCCGTGGGAGATGTACACGTCGTACGGCGACCCAACGTTCCTGTCCGAGAACTGGGACGCGATGGTGCGCTGGGTCGAGTGGGCACTCTCGACCGCGAAGAGCGCACGGCATCCTTCTCGCGTCGAACGATCAGCCGATCCGCTCGAACACGAGCAGTTCATCTGGGACGGCTCCTTCCACTGGGGCGAGTGGATCGAGCCGAAGCGCAAACGCACCGACGGCAGTCTGATCGACCCTGTGCAGGACAACCCGATGGCCTGGTTCTCGGCCGACAAGGGAGAGGTCGGCACGGCCTTCCTGTTCCGGTCGACATCGACACTCGCCGCCGCGGCCATTGTGCTCGGGCGTTTCGAAGACGCATCAGCGCTACGAAAGCTAGCCGCACGAATCCGAGATGCCTGGCGCACCGAGTTCCTGGACGAGAACGGACGCACCGTCACCGACACTCAGGCCGCTTACGTGCGCGCGCTGAGTTTCGGGCTCATTCCCGAGGAGCTTCGCGAGGCCGCGGCAGCTCGGCTCGTTGAGCTCATCCACGAGGCAGATGGACACCTGGCCACGGGCTTCCTTTCAACGGGCGATCTCCTGCCGGTGCTCGCCGACCACGGACATGCCGATGTCGCCTACGACGTGCTCTTGCAGCGCAGCTCGCCATCGTGGCTCAACATGATCGACAAGGGCGCGACGACGATCTGGGAAGACTGGGACGGCATCGACGACCGCGGAGCCGCGCACGAGTCGCTGAACCACTACAGCAAGGGAGCGGTCGTACGCTTCCTGCACACCCACGTGCTCGGACTCCGACAGGCCGAGGGCTCTATTGCGTGGCAGTCCGTCGTCATCCAGCCTGTACCTGGTCCGAGCGTGTCGTGGGCTCGCGGTTCTCACGATTCTCCGCAGGGACTGATCCAGGTGGACTGGCGGGTCGACGGTGGCGAGTTCTCGATCGACGTCGATCTTCCCGCGGGTACCCGCGGCATCCTCATGCTTCCCGATAGCACCTCCGTACCGATCGCACCCGGGCGCACCTCGTCCCGCGTCTCGCTGGTCGCGCCATGACGAGCCCTGCCCTCTTGAGCCCTTCTTCCACCCCGTCCCGAATGGATGCCATGACCACGCCGCACCGGCGAGATCCCGATCGACTCCTTCCTGCTGACCCGCGAACGCGCGCGGTGGCGCGAGCACTCTACGAACGTGTAGCGGGCGCGCCCATCGTCTCGCCGCACGGCCATGTGCCGATCGAGTGGCTTGCCGAGGATCGGCCGTTCGCGGATGCCGCAGGCCTCCTCGTCTCGAACGATCACTACGTCACTCGGCTTCTTCACGCGTCCGGTGTCGACCTCGCCGACCTCGGCGTCGGCGGCGCGTCGGCTGACCCGCGCGAGGCTTGGCGCATCTTCGCGTCGAACTGGCACATCTTCGCGGGGACCGCCTCGGGATATTGGATCGAGGACGAACTCGCAGGCGTGCTGGGAGTGTCCGACCCGCCCTCTGCGGCACACGCCGACTCTCTCTTCGACCAGATCGGCGAGAAGCTCGCGACACCGGAGTTCCGTCCGCGCGCGCTCTTCGAGAGGTTCGGCATCGAGGTGCTCGCGACCACCGATGATCCACTCGAGGACCTGGCCAAGCATGACGTCGTCGCCGGCTCAGGCCTGCGGGGGCGCGTGCTGCCGACCTTCCGCCCCGACCGATACCTGGATCCGGCGGCGCCGATGTTCGCGTCTGATGTCCGACGCTTACTCGATCTAACGGGCGAGCCCGCGACGTTCTCGGGCTACCTGTCCGCGCTCGAGAGTCGTCGAGAGCACTTCATCCGGCACGGTGCAGTCTCGGCCGATCACGGCGTCGAAGACCCGGCGACCTTCGATATCGATGATGCGGAGGCGGAGTTGCTCTTCCAGGCAAGCTTGGCGGGGACAGCGGATGCTTCGCAGCAACGCGTCTTCCGTGGTCACATGCTCCTCCAGATGGCGAGGATGAGCGTCGAGGATGGCCTTGTCATGACGGTGCACGCGGGAGTCGTGCGCAATCACAGCTCGCACACGCATCGGCAGTTCGGTGCAGACACCGGCCACGACATTCCACGCCGAACAGATTTCGTCGGCGGTTTGCGTCCCCTCCTGGAGCGCTTCGGTTTGGAGAAGCAATTCCATCTGGTGCTTTTCGCCGTCGATGAGACGGTGTACTCCCGCGAGATCGCACCGCTCGCCGGCTTCTACCCGAGCGTCTTCATCGGCGCTCCGTGGTGGTTCCTCGATGCTCCGGATGCGATGGCGCGGTTCCGGTCGGCCGTGACCGAAACCGCGGGGTTCTCGCGCGGTTCGGGCTTCATCGACGACACACGCGCTTTCCTCTCCATCCCCGCGCGCCACGACACATCGCGTCGCGCGGATGCGTCGTTCCTCGCACGGTTGGTGGTGGAGGGCCGGTTGACCGAGAACGTCGCCGGCGCGATCATCGACGACATCGTGGGTCCGCAGCCGAAGCGGGTGTTCAAGCTGTGACCGAGTCCATTGGCGGACACCTTCGTCGCACAGAACTCGCGCCTCCGGTCCGAATCGTGCACCTCGGTCTCGGCGCCTTCAGCAGGTCCCACTCCGCGTGGTACACCGAGCATGCCTCTGACGCTCACGAGTGGGGGATCGCGGCTTACACCGGATCCAGCGTGGAACTCGCCCAGGCGCTCGAAGCGCAGGACGGCCTGTACACGCTCGTCACCCGCTCGGTGAGCGGCGACGAAGCAGAAGTGATCGGCAGCATCGTCCGCGCCGAACCCGGCGGCAATCTTCCGGCGCTGCTAACCGACCTCGCAGCTCCCGGGACGGCGATCGTCACGCTCACGATCACCGAGGCCGGCTACCGAGCGGATCGACACGGCGAGCTGGACCTGAGCGATCCACTTGTGGCTGCCGACAGAGAGACCCTGTCAGCGGTTTCCCTGAACTCCGCACTCGGCGCCACAACCATGCGAACGGCGCTCGGACGCCTGGTCCTCGGACTCGAAGCACGCCGCCGTGCCGGCGGTGGACCGATCGCGATCGTCTCATGCGACAACCTGCCCGACAACGGAGGGCTGCTCCGTGCATGCGTGCTCGGGTTTGCCGCAGCGAACTTCGAGACCCATGAGTGGTGCGAGGCAAACGTCTCGTTCGTGTCGAGTTCCGTCGACCGGATCACTCCAGCCATCAGTTCGGACGAACTCGCGGCATTCCGCGACCGATTCCACGACCGCGCTCCAGTGGTCACCGAGCCGTTCGCGGACTGGGTGCTCTCGGGTGCCTTCCCCGCAGGAAGGCCCCGGTGGGAGACTGCGGGTGCGCGGTTCACTGATGAGCTCGAACCGTGGGAGGCACGCAAGCTATGGATGCTGAACGGCGCCCACACGATTCTGGCGAGTCTTGGCCCGTTCTATGGACACGCCGACGTTGCGCAAGCGATCGCCGACCCGGTCTGCCGCGAGGCAGTCGAGGCGTTTTGGGATGAGGCTGGACGGCACCTGCCGGAAGACCTCGATCTCCCCCAGTACCGAACAAGCCTCTTGGAGAGATTCAGCAATCCGCGAATCGTCCACTTGCTTTCTCAGATCTCGCTCGACGCGACAACGAAGGTCAGATTGAGAATCGCGCCGGTCGCCACACTCGAACGATCCGCTTACAGATCAGCCGAAGCATCCGCATTGGCCATCGCCGCCTGGCTCGCCACCGAACCGCCCGAACAGGGCTCAGTTGCGCTACGGGATCGTGTGCACCGGGTGTCTGCCGCTCTGGCGTCTGACGACCCATTCCTCGAGCTCGTCGAGGGTGCGCTGAACGGACTGCTCGCCGTCGCCTCTGTGTAACATTCGCATCACTTTCTGGCAACCGGTTGTCAAATCAGAAGATTACTGATTTACTAAGCAATAGCCCGGCCAAACGCTTCTGTATCGACGCATCTGTCAAGCGGTTGCGGAACGCACGGTTTCATCCAAAGGAGTTTGAACACATGTCGTCTTCCCGTACCGGCCGCAAGGTGAGCAGACTGGCGCTTCCCGCGATGGCTCTCGCTGCAGTGCTGGCTCTCGCCGGCTGCTCGACCTCGTCGGAGCCCGCCACAACCGAATCCGCCGCTCCTGTTGAGGAGCGCGACCTCGCCGTTGCCGCCGTATCCGCACCCAACTCGCTCGACCCCGCCCAGCTCGTCGATGGCCAGCAGATGTTCGTCTGGTCGTCTATCCTCGACACTCTCCTGCGCAAGGACCCCCAGACCGGCGAGGTTCTTCCCGGTGCCGCCGAGGCGTGGGAGTACAACGAGGACGGCACCGAACTCACGCTGACGCTTCGTGAAGGAATGACGTTCTCAACGGGCGATCCCGTCAACGCCGAAGCAGTCGCTGCGACATTGCTGCGTTCGAAGGAGACCCCGGGCAACGTCCAAAGCCGTCTTGCATCTGTCGAGGACGTCGTTGCGACGGACGACCTCACTGTCACCGTCACGTTCACGTCGTTCGACCCCCAGTTCGTCGACAACCTCTCGGCCGGACCCGGAGCCATCGGCGACCCGGCAACGATCGGCGAAGCGCGCACCACCACCGATCCTGTCGGATCAGGTCCGTTCACACTTGACGTTGCGAAGACAGTCCCCGGCAGCAGCTACGTGCTCGTCAAGCGCGACGATTACTGGGACGCCGAGAACGTTCCCTTTAAGACGCTCACCGTGAAGGTCATCCAGGACCCCACCGCGAGCTTCAACGCGCTGCAGTCCGGCGAGCTCAACGCCGCCACCGTCCAGACCCAGATGGCAGGTCAGCTAAATACCGACGACTGGAACCTCACTGTCAACGAGGCCACCGCTGTCGCGTACCTCAACATCCTCGACCGCGGTGGGGAGAAGTGGCCGGCGCTCGGCGACAAGCGTGTGCGCCAGGCGCTCAACATGGCCATCGACCGCGAGGGCATCCTCAAGGGTCTGTTCTCCGGTGTGGGAAGCGTGACCGAGCAGATCGTCAGCCCCTTCGGCGCGATCTTCGATGAGTCGCTCAACGGCACCTACGAGTATGACCCCGAGGCGGCGAAGGAGCTTATCGAAGAAGCCGGCTACGCAGGCGAGACCTTCCAGATCCCGAGCACCTTCCTCACGACGACGATCGAGCCGATTCTGACTCAGTCGTTCGCCGACATCGGGCTGACCCTGGAGTGGGTCACGGTTCCGCCGCAGCAGGCACAGGGCGCGGCGCGGTCGGGTGACTTCGGTCTCTACTACCAGATCGTCGGCTTCAACTCGGACACGGCCGACCTGGCAACGGTGTTCGCAGCGGAGGGCACGGCGAACCCGCGCGGATTCACTGACCCGACGCTCGACAAGCTCTTCGAGGAGGTCAACACGACCGTCAACTTCGACGAGGCGCTGCCCGCCTATCAGGAGCTGAACGAGTACGTCGTCGACGAAGCCTTCATTGTGCCCGTGATCTACGTGGGCTCGACCTGGGCGACCGGCGACGGAATCACCTACGTGGGCAAGGCGAACACCCTTTCCACGGTCCGTCTGTTCACCGTCACTGAGTAATCGATGCGGGGGTGCGCCCATCGGGCGCACCCCCGCAGTCTCCGGAGCCGCTCATGATCGCATACATCGCGCGTCGCTTGGCCGCAGGCATCGTCCTCGCGCTGCTTGTGACCTTCATCACCTTCCTGCTGCTGAGCACGTCGTTCGAGGACGTCGCTCTCACGATTCTCGGACCCGCTGCAACGCCGGAAGTGACCGCGGACCTCATCGCCGAACGCGGGTGGGACCGTCCGGTGATCGTTCAGTACTTCGACTGGCTCTTCAACGCTTTACAGGGTGACTTCGGCGTCTCGGTCTACACCTCACTGCCTGTCGCCCCCACTGTGCTCCAGCGGCTTGTCGTGACGCTCTCGATCATCATCCCCGCCCTCATCCTGACCGTGATCATCTCCACGGTTCTGGGTGTCTGGTCAGCCTCACGCGGTGGAGTCGTCGACCGAATCTCACAGGGGATCTCGCTGATCGGCTACATCGTTCCCGGACTGCTGCTGGCGATCGGTCTTGTCGTGATCTTCGCCGTGCAACTCAAGTGGCTGCCGGCAACCGGCTTCACTCCGTTCACGGAGGACCCCGCCGCCTGGGCGAGGAGCATCACCATCCCTGTCATCGTGTTGACGATCGGCGGCGTCGCGAACATGACAGCGCAGGTTCGCGGCCGCATGATCGACGAACTCCGTCAGGACTACGTTCGTACGCTGCGCACGCGTGGCATTTCGAGCAACGCGATCGTGACCCGGCACGCGCTGCGTAACGCTGCTAGCCCGGCATTGACCGTGATGTCGCTCGAGTTCATCCAGATGTTCGGTGGAGCGCTCATCATCGAGAACGTCTTCGCGCTCCCCGGATATGGAAGCTTCGCGTTCAACGCTTCACTGCAGGGCGACATCCCCGTCATTCTCGGCATCGCGGCTTTCGGCGTCATTCTCGTCACTGTCGTGAACCTCCTCACCGACCTGGCCAACGGTTGGCTGAACCCGAAAGCGAGAGTCCATTGAGCGACGAACGAGGACCCATCATGGAGGCGATGACGACTCCGAGCACCGAGCTCATCGTCGCCCTTGAAGAAACCGCAGCCGCGTCCCGCATCCCCACCTGGAAGCGACTCCTCCGCGACCCACAGTTCGTCGTGACGGCGGGCTTGCTCGCCCTGATCTTCACTCTCGGCATCCTCACCCCACTCCTCACCCAGCACGGGCCGAACGAGGCCGACCTTGCGATGATCAACGCGCCCGTGGGTACCCCTGGGTACCCGTTGGGTGGCGATGAAACCGGTCGTGACATCTGGACGCGCTTGCTCCACTCCATCAACACGGCAGCCATCTCCGCCATCATCGGCGCGGGTGTCGCGCTGGTGGTCGGTGTCACCGCGGGCCTGATCGGCGGGTACTTCGGCACTGTGACGCGGGCCAGCACAGAGTGGCTGTTCAACCTGATCATGACGTTCCCCGGCATCCTGCTGCTGATCATCCTGATGCCCGTCACCGGCGGTGACTATCGAGCAACAATGCTCATCTTCGGTGTGCTGCTCTCGCCGGGCATCTACCGCATCGTTCGCAACCTTGTCGTAGCTGTGAAGAACGAGCTGTACGTGGATGCTGCGCGCGTCGCCGGTCTCGGAAACCTCCGCATCCTCAGCCGGCACGTACTCTTCGTCGTTCGCGGACCCATCATCATCGCTGCGGCGTTCATGGCAGGCTCTGCCATCGCGGTGCAGTCAGGCCTTGCCTTCCTCGGTGTCGGTTCGATCCAGATCCCGAGCTTCGGCGCAATGATCGCATCGGGCTTCCGCAACCTCTACATCGCCCCCGCCCAGTTCCTGTGGCCGAGCCTCATGCTCGGAGTGATCACGGCGTCGCTCGTTCTCATGGGGAACGCGCTGCGCGACACGCTGGAAGGATCCAAGCCCAAGCCGATGAAGATCGGAGCGGGCCAGCGGGTCGGTGCCGACGTCGACCGCAGTGGGCGTGCCGAGGGCGGAATTCTCGACATCGTGGACCTGGGCATCGCGTACCGGGGGCCGAGCGGAAACGCCCGCGAAGTCGTCAAGGGCGTTTCCTTCTCGATTGCTCGCGGACAGGTCGTGGGTCTCGTGGGGGAGTCGGGTTCCGGTAAGACTCAGACGGCGTTCGCTACGCTCGGCGTGCTCCCGGCCGAGGCGCTCATCACGCGCGGATCGATCCTCTTCGACGGCGAAGAACTCGTCGGTCGCACGGACGCGCAGATGCGACCCCTCCGCGGCAAAGCGATCGCCTACATCCCGCAGGAGCCGATGTCGAACCTCGACCCCTCCTACCGGGTCGGCGCTCAGCTCGTCGAAGGAGTCCGTTCCGCGCTTCGCATCTCGAAGAAGGAAGCCACGCAGCGCGTGCTGGCGCTGTTGGAGCGGTGCGGCATCGTTGATCCGCAGCGAACCTTCGACTCCTACCCGCACCAGATCTCGGGCGGAATGGCGCAACGTGTTCTGATCGCCGGAGCGGTGGCCAGTCGACCGCGTCTTCTTATCGCCGACGAGCCCACGACCGCGCTCGACGTCACCGTCCAGGCCGAGATCCTCGATCTGCTCCGCGATCTGCAGTCAGAACTCGATATGGCCATCCTCCTGGTCACGCACAACTTCGGGGTCGTCGCTGACATCTGCGACAGCATTGTCGTCATGGAACACGGCACGGTTGTGGAGTCAGGCAGAACCGCTGACGTCTTCCGGAACCCGCAGAACGACTACACGAAGAAGCTCCTCGCCGCGATTCTCGACGAGTCGGTGGTTCGCGACGATCCTCCCGTCGTGAAGAAGGAAGGAAAGACGCTGTGACCCTGCTCGAGATATCCGACCTGCGCGTGAGCTTTCCCGGACGTGGATGGCGCGCAAAGCCCACCGAAGTCCTGCACGGAGTCTCGCTCGATGTGGGGGAGGGCGAAACGCTCGGCCTCGTCGGCGAGTCCGGATCGGGTAAAACTACGATCGGGCGTGCGGTACTCGGCCTCGTGAAGCCATCAGGCGGCGACATCCTGTTTCAGGGCGAGAACATCACGCACGTCGGCGTACGCGAGCGTCGACGACTGTCAAAAGACATCCAGGTGGTATTCCAGGACCCGTACACGTCGCTGAACCCGTCTCTCACGATCGGTGACATCCTGGCGGAACCGCTCGTCGTGCAAGGCGCCACTTCCCGAGACGCCCGCGCACGCGTCCAGACGCTGCTTGACCAAGTCGGTCTCCCGTCCGACGCTGCCGAGCGCCTTCCGCGGGAGTTCTCGGGCGGCCAGCGACAACGCGTCGCCATCGCTCGAGCACTTGCACCGGGACCGAAGCTGATCGTCTGCGATGAGCCCGTCAGCGCACTCGATCTCTCCACCCAGGAGCGCGTCTTGAAACTGTTCGTCGAGATTCAACGAGCGACCGGTGTCGCCTACCTCTTCATCTCACACGATCTGTCGGTTGTGCGGCACATCAGCCATCGCGTCGCCGTGCTCTATCGGGGCGATCTCGTAGAGACCGGGTCGGCAGCGAAGGTCACCGCAGATCCTGATCACGCGTACACAAAGCGACTCCTTCTCGCGGCACCGGTGGCAGATCCGGCGCGTCAACTCGAGCGCCGGGAAGCACGAAAGAATCTGAAAGTCGCGTGACGTCCGTATGAGCGCCATCATTCCCGGGTTTCATCCCGATCCATCCATCTGCAGGGTGGGCGATCAGTTCTACCTCGCAAACTCGAGCTTCGAGTACTTTCCCGGTGTTCCGATCTATACCTCCAACGACCTCACGACATGGGAACAGGTGGGCAATGCGCTCGATCGGCCGGCGCAACTTCACGTCCGCCCCGGCATCGAGGGAGCAAGTGGGGGAATTTACGCTCCGACGTTGCGACATCACGACGGTCGATTCTGGCTGACCACGACCAATATCCACGATGTGGGTCGGGGCCATCTGATCGTGCATGCCGACGATCCCGCTGGGCCCTGGAGCGACCCCGTCTATACGGCCGGGCTGATCGGAATCGACCCGGACATCGCCTGGGACGCCGACGGTACGTGCCTTCTGACGTGGAGCGACGTCGTCCGCGGAGGGATATCCCAAGCGACAATCGACCCGCTCACCGGTGACGTGCTCAGCGAGCCACGGTCACTCTGGCACGGAACCGGCGGGGCACACGCCGAGGGGCCCCATCTCATCCGCCGGAACGACTGGTGGTACCTGCTGGTGGCCGAAGGAGGTACGGGACCTGGCCACATGGTGACCGTAGCTCGATCGCCTCACCCGTCCGGTCCCTTCGAGTCGAACCCGGCCAATCCGATCCTGACCCACCGCAGTACCTCCGCAGTCGTGCAGAGCACCGGTCATTCAGACCTTGTCGAACTTCAGGACGGATCGTGGGCACTCGTCTTTCTAGGCACGCGTCCACGCGGGTCCTTCCCCCGGTGGCACACGAACGGCCGCGAGACGTTCCTCGCCGGGGTGCAGTGGGTGGATGACTGGCCTGTCATCGACGAAACCACCTTTACCCACGATGCCCTCCTCGTTCCGTTCGTCGACGATTTCCGCGCCGAGCGGCTCGACGCTCGGTGGATCTCCCCGGGAATCGAACCGAGCACGTTCGCGGCATCCGGAGCAGACGGCTTGCACCTGACCGCGCCAGGCGGGTCCGAAGGCGCGGGACTCCTCGCCGTTCGGGCCGATGCGAACACCTGGAGCGCACGCGCCGAAGGACACGGGGACTTCGCGCTCGAAGTGCGGATGGATGCCAGACACCGCGGTGTGCTCGAAAGGCGCGGAGATGAGGTTGCGGCTCGTGTCGTGATCGGCCCCGTTGATCAGATCGTGGCGACCCGCCGCGCTACGACCGCGACGTCGCTGGAGATACGCGCCGTCGAGCCCGACGTTCCCCGCGGAGCGGCCAAAGGTCCCGACGTTATCGTGCTCGGCATCCTCGATGAGGACAGGTTCGTCGAGATCGCACGTTTCGACGGCCGGTACCTTTCAACCGAAGTCGCCGGAGGCTTCACTGGACGTGTCATCGGGGTGTCCGCGCTCAAGGGACAGGCAGTGATCTCTGCCTTCTCCTACACGCCAACAGCCGCGGCTGACTGACCTGAGCCCGGAAGTTCTGGGACGAGAGTGGCGAGAAACTGCTGCACCATCACGTCGACATCGACGGCTTCGCGCTCGAAGAGCCACTGAGTGTGCAGGCCGTCCATCGTTGCGATGACGAGCGATGCCAGGGTTTCGGCGGGAAGGTCAGACGATAGTCGCCCCTCCTCGCCGAGCCGCGAGAAGATTCTCGTCAAGAAGCGACGGATGTTGCGATATCGCTCCGCGAAGTACGCGTGTGCAGGATGCCCCGCCGCAGTAGCTTCACCAGACAGCACCGCACTGAGCTCGACCAACCCTGGCTGTCGGTCACGGTCGATTAGCGTCGCCGCCATCCCCCGCAGCATGTCGAGCGGATCCGCATCGGCGGCGAGTGCGGAGTGCGTTGCGAGGTACTGCGCGCTGTGCTGGTCCTGCAGATCGAGCACCGCAGTGAGCAGTGACTCCTTGCGGGGGAAGTGATGCAAGAGGCCGGTGTGGCTGATGCCGGCCCGGCGCGCGATCTCCGCCATCGATGCGCCGTGAAAGCCGGATTCACCGAACGCGGACAGGCATGCTTCGACGATTCCCCGCCGAACCTCCGCTGACTTCGCATATTGCGCCATGCATCCTCAAATCAAATTAGTGAGCTCTTGCTAATTCTATGCTAGCCTTTTGGCAATCGGTTGCTGCGATCGCAACTCGTAAAGCAAAAGGATGTGCAATGACGAACTTTCCTGATGGCTTCCTCTGGGGCGCGGCTACCGCAGGACACCAGATCGAAGGCAACAACGTCAACAGCGATTGGTGGGCCCGTGAGCAGCAGATGCCGGGCATGGAACCCTCGGGCGATGCGTGCGATAGCTACCACCGCTACCGCGAAGACATCGACCTGCTCGCCGACGCTGGCCTCACGTCCTACCGCTTCAGCCTCGAGTGGTCGCGCATCGAGCCGCTCCCGGGTCGCTTCTCGCGGGCGGAGCTTGCGCACTACCGTCGCGTCATCGAGTACTGCTTCGCCAAGAACGTGACTCCCGTCGTCACGCTGCAGCACTTCACGACTCCGCAATGGTTCGCAAGTGCCGGTGGCTGGACGGCGCCCGACGCTCTGGAGCGCTTCGTCCGCTTCGCGGAGGAGGCCACCACGATTCTGGATGGCGTCGAGTGGGTCGTCACCATGAACGAACCCAACATGCAGGCGGCGATCATGACGGCCATGAAGCGCATGGCGCAGTCCAGCGACGGACAGTGGCAGAGCCCGACCATCGAACCCACCGACGGCGAAGAGACAGGTGAGAAGAAGAACACGCACAGCGACTTCCTCACCTACGCCGATCCCGAGATCGGGCGACGGTTCGTCGAGATTCACCACGCCGCCCGCGAAGTCCTCCGGGCGCGCACCACAGCCAAGGTCGGCTGGACGATCGCCGCGGGCGCGCTGACAGCGGCGCCGGGCGGCGAGGAGAAACTCAAAGAGATCCGCTACGGCAAAGAAGACATCTATTGGGAGGGCTCGCGAGGCGACGACTTCGTCGGCGTGCAGGCATACTCCAGCCAGCAGGTCGATGCCAACGGACTCGTGCCGCATCCGGCGAGCCCCGACAACACCCTGGTTGGCACGGCCTATCGGCCCGACTCTCTCGCCACGGCTGTCCGCCACGCATGGGAGGTCTCGGAGGGAACGACCATTGTCGTCACCGAGAACGGCATCGCCACCGCCGACGACACACAGCGCATCCGGTACACCGATGAAGCGCTGCAGGGCCTCCTCGGCACCATCGCGGACGGTATCGACGTTCGCGGCTACCTTCATTGGAGCCTGCTCGACAACTACGAGTGGGGCCATTGGGGGCCGACTTTCGGCCTCATCGCCGTCGACCGTGAGACCTTCATTCGCACCCCGAAGCCGAGCCTGGGTTGGCTGGGCGGGGTCGCGCAGCGCAACGGGCTGTCCTGACAGTTCAGGGCGACGAGAACAAGCGGATGCTCAAGGACCCGGAGGACCGTCATGAGTCGGCGTTTGAACTAGCCGAAGAGAGGGTGCCGACCGGCAATGTCGCCCTCCCTCAGTCGCCGGTCGGACCGCCCGTCCCTTCCTATGTCGACGCGGATGACTTCCCCGTCGTCCCGCGTTGGCAGGTCGTCCTCCTTGTCGCTGCGACGTTCGGTGGCGGCATGGCGATGATCGTCCCAATGGCCTACTCGCTGGCCGTGCGGCTCGATCAACTCGCTCCCGGGCGAACCGACGTGCTCGGCTACATACTCGGCATCGGCTCCGCAGCGACGCTCATTGTTGCGCCGCTCACCGGAATTTTGAGCGATCGCACACGTACGAGATGGGGTCGCCGTCGCCCCTTCACGGTGCTGGGCATGGCGATCGGAGTCGCCTCCGTGCCGGTCATGGCGCTATCCCCGAATCTGATCTGGCTCGGAGTCGGCTGGGTGCTCTGCACGGTCGGCTGGGGAACGGCAGCCGGATCGGTGGGCAACTGGCAGGCCGACCGCCTTCCCGCGAGCCAGCGGGGGAGCGTTTCGGGCATCACCGGACTCACGATGCAGATCGCCCCCGTCATCGGCATCATCGCGGTAGGACCTCTGCGTGACAGCATCCTCCTCGTCTTCGCCCTGCCTGCCGTCGTTGCCGTGGTGCTCATCGGCCTGTTTGTCGCCTTCGCCCCCGAACCCGACACGCGAGGCTTCGTCGCGACGACCAAGCTCACGGTGACCGGGCTCCTGAGGAGCTACCTCTTCCGGCCCCGCGATGTTCCCGACTTCGCGTGGAACTGGCTAGGACGGTTCGTCTTCTTCCTCGGGCTCACGCTGACCACGAGCTTCACCGTCTTCTTCATCGCTCAGCGACTGGAGATGCCCGTCGCAGATGTCGCCGGCGTGCAGGCGCTGACGTCGGCCCTCAGCATCGGCACTGCGATGCTCGGCGCGATCGGCGGCGGGTGGCTGAGCGACCGGCTGGGGCGTCGAAAGCCGCTCATCCTTGCTGGGTCAATTCTGTTTGCCGCCGGCGGTGCGGTCTCGGCATTCGCCTACGACCTCGTGGCCATCGTGATCGGCGTGCTGATCTCCTCGCTCGGCATTGCCCTCTTCTCGGCCGTGGCGCAAGCGCTGGTGTTGGACGTCCTCCCCGAGCGCGAAACGCAGGCCGGCCGCTACATGGCCATCACGATGTTCGCTCAGAAGATCCCCGGTGTCCTCGCGCCGATCGCGGCACCCCTGCTGCTCATGATCGGCGACGGCGACCAGAACTTCACTGTGCTCTACCTTGCGTCCGCAGTTCTCGCGGTTGCGGGCGGATCCATCATCGCCGCCAAAGTACGCGGTATCCGTTGACACCCCACCGATTGGACCACGCAATGCCTTTTCCCTTCGCCGACGTTTCGTCGAGCTCGCTTCCTGACCTCCTCTCACTTCGCGGTCGCCGTGCCGTTGTTACCGGGGCCGCCCAGGGACTGGGCAGAGCCATCGCCGTCCGCCTTGCGGAGGCCGGCGCGTCCGTCGCCATCGCCGACCTCGACGAATCTCGCGCTGCCGCCGTCGCCCGCGAACTCACTGAGCGGTTCGGTGTGCCTGCCGTCGGTGTGGGCATGGATGTCACGGACGCAGCATCCATCACCGCGGCCACCGATATCGCGGTGAGTGCTCTCGGCGGCGTCGACGTCTGGGTCAACAACGCAGGGATCTTCCCGAGCGCGCCGCTCCTTGACATGAGTGACGACGCGTGGGACCAGGTCTTCGCCGTCAACACCGGTGGCGTGCGCAATGGTGCGCGCGAGGCCGTGGGACGGATGCTGGACGGCGGAGTGATCATCAACATCGCTTCCACCGCAGGATTCCGGGGCACTGCCCCGGGGCTGTCTGCCTATGTCTCGTCCAAGCATGCGGTCCGCGGACTCACCAAGCAGTTGGCGCTCGAGCTTGCTCCACGCGGAATTCGGGTGCTCGGCGTTGCCCCCAGTTATGTGCCGACCGAGGGCAACATGGCGATGGCCGCGGCGGCCATGGAGGCCGCTGGCCTGGATCCCTCGAACATGCCCTCGGCAATGACGCAGTCGCTGATCGGGCGAACCGGTGTGCCCGATGACATCGCGCGGGTCGTGCTCTTCTGCGCGAGCGACCTCGCGATCATCATGACCGGCAGCACTCTTCTCGCTGACGCCGGTGAAACCATCTAGTGGCAATCGGTTGCCAAATCTGTCTACATCTGGTTCACTGGAACCTGAACATCGCAGCGACGCGCAGGAAGGCCATCGATGCTGAAGCCCACACCCACCCCCACCCGTGAACTGGTCAACCTTGACGGCGTCTGGCGATTCGGCATCGACGCGCGCCTCGGTGATCAGCCGTGGACGACTCGACTCGACTCGCCCCTGGAAGCAGCGGTGCCGGCAAGCTACAACGACCTGTTCACCGACCCCGAGATTCGCGACCACGTGGGCTGGGTGTACTACCAGCGTGAGGTTCGGGTGCCGCGCGGGTGGGGTGGAGAGCGCATCTACCTGCGCTTCGACGCTGCCACGCATGCCGCACGCGTGTACCTCGACGACGTCTTCGTCGGCGAGCACATCGGGGGTTACACGCCTTTCGACGTCGATATCACCGAGCAGGTCGAGGCCGGTGGCGCGTTCCGTCTCACCGTCGCTGTCAGCGGAGACCTCACCAACGAGACGATCCCTCCCGGAAAGATCGAAGTGGGGATGACGGGCAAGAAGACGCAGACCTACTTCCACGACTTCTACAACTACGCAGGTCTCGCTCGGTCGGTCTGGTTGTACTCCGTGCCTGCCACCCGCATCGACGACGTGACGGTCGTGACGGGCTTCGAAGGTTCCACCGGCTCCGTCGACTACCGTGTCGAGCTCGTCGGTGATGCCACTGTGCGCGTGCGTCTGACGGATGCTTCTGGCGCAGTCGTCGCCGAAGGTACCGGCGCCGCAGGCGTACTCGACATCGCCGACGTGGTGCTGTGGAAGCCCGGAGCGGCCTACCTCTACGACCTCACGATCGAGGCGCTACAGGGTGGAGACGTCATCGATTCGTACTCGCTCCCGGTGGGTGTGCGCACGGTAGAGGTGCGGGGGCACGATTTCCTCATCAACGGAGAGCCCTTCTACTTCACCGGATTCGGCAAGCACGAAGACACGGCGGTGCGCGGCAAGGGCCACGACAACGCGTACATGGTCCACGACTTCCAGCTCATGGAGTGGACGGGCGCGAACTCTTTCCGCACCTCGCACTATCCGTACGCGGAGGACGTGCTCGACTTCGCCGACCGTCACGGAATCGTCGTGATCGACGAGACCGCTGCCGTCGGTCTCAACCTCGGCGTCACGGGTGGACTCAGCGGAAAGCCGCCGTTCCCCACCTTCTCCGAGGAGTACGCGGGTGCGGCGACGCACGCGGCGCACGCGCAACATCTGCGGGAGCTGATCGGTCGCGACAAGAATCACCCGTCCGTGGTCATGTGGTGCATCGCGAATGAGCCGGCATCAAATGAGGACGGCGCGCGTGAATACTTCGAGCCGCTGGTGAAGCTGGCGCGTGAGCTCGACCCGACCCGCCCCCTCACCTACGCCCTCGTGATGTTCGCGACCTTCCAGAACGACCAGATCATCGACCTGTTCGACGTCGTCAGCATGAACCGCTATTACGGCTGGTACATCAACGCCGGCGACCTCGCCACGGCCGAGCTCTACCTCCAGGGCGATATCGCGGGGTGGGTCGAACGCACGGGTAAGCCGATCATGATGACCGAGTACGGGGCCGACACCATGCCCGGGCTGCACTCTGTGTGGGATCAGGTGTGGACCGAGGAGTACCAGACCGACTTCCTCGCGATGTACCACCGCGTCTTCGACCGGTTCCCCAGCTTTGTCGGGGAGCAGATCTGGAACTTCTCCGACTTCGCCACCACCAACGGACTGCACCGCGTCGGCGGAAACAAGAAGGGCATCTTCACCCGCGATCGCAAGCCGAAGTCCGCGGCATTCTCGCTCCGCAATCGCTGGCGCGGCCTCGACGGCCGCAAGCCCGGCACCGACGCCTGAGCACCGAGGAGATCACACATGATCATCGACAAAGCGGAAGTCATCGTCACCAGCCCTGACCGTAACTTCGTCACGCTCAAGATCACGACCGCCGACGGGCTCACAGGCCTGGGTGATGCGACATTGAACGGACGCGAACTCGCGGTGGTGGCCTACCTGCAAGAGCACGTCGTCCCGCTGCTCATCGGAGCAGACGCGTCGAAGATCGAAGACACCTGGCAGTTCCTCTACCGCTCCGCCTACTGGCGTCGCGGTCCGGTCACCATGGCGGCAATCGCATCGGTCGACATGGCGCTGTGGGACATCAAGGGCAAAGCGGCAGGAATGCCGGTCTATCAGCTCCTCGGTGGCGCCAGCCGCAACGGTCTGATGGCCTACGGCCACGCCTCGGGTAAAGAGCTGCCAGAGCTGTTCGACTCGGTCCGTGCACACCAGGAGCAGGGATACAAGGCGATTCGCATCCAGACGGGCGTGCCCACACTGAAGGCGATCTACGGCATTGCGGCGCAGGGAGCCGATGTCGGCGACGCCACCGTCAGGTACGACCACGAACCCGCACGCCGTGGCGCCAAGCCTGTTGAGGAGGACTGGGACACCCGCGCGTACCTCACCCACCTTCCCGGGGTGTTCGAGGCCGTGCGCAACGAGTTCGGCCCCGACATCCCGCTGTTGCATGACGGGCATCACCGAATGACCCCGATCCAGGCTGCGCGGCTCGGAAAAGACCTCGAGCCATACGACCTGTTCTGGCTCGAGGACTGCACGCCGGCTGAGAATCAAGAGGCGCTGCGGCTCGTCCGCCAGCACACGACGACGCCGCTGGCGATCGGGGAGATCTTCAATACGATCTGGGACTTCAAAGACATCATCCGCGACCAGCTCATCGACTACGTGCGCGGCGCCGTCACCCATATGGGGGGCATCACCGCGCTCAAGAAGACCCTCGACTATGCGGCGATGTACCAGATCAAGTCGGGGATGCACGGGCCGACAGACATCTCGCCCGTCGGGATGGCGGCTGCGATGCATCTGGGGCTGGCGATTCACAACTTCGGCATCCAGGAGTACATGCGTCACGGCGCGAAGACCGATCAGGTGTTCGAGCAGTCGTTCACCTGGACAGACGGCTACCTGCATCCCGGAGACAAGCCCGGACTCGGGGTCGAGCTGAATGTCGACGAAGCGGGAAAGTATCCGTACGAGCAGGCCTATCTGCCCTATAACCGCCTGCTCGACGGGACGGTCCACGACTGGTGATCACGTGATGACGGATGCCGCGCCCCGGCCCCTCATCGTCGTGATGGGTGTGTCGGCAGCGGGAAAATCGTCCATCGGGCATGAGATGGCGAGGGCGTTGGAGGTCTCCTTCGTCGACGCCGATGACCTGCATCCGCCGGAGAACGTGGCCAAGATGGCGGCCGGTGTCGCGTTGGACGACCACGACCGAGGGCCGTGGCTCGACGCCGTAGGACGGCAACTGGCGCAATCGACGGGCGTGGTCATCGCCTGCTCGGCGCTCAAGCGCGCCTATCGCGATCGGCTGCGCCTGAGCGCCCCATCCGTCATCTTCGTTCACCTCCACGGCACGCACGACGTCTTGGCAACCCGAGCAGCGAAGCGAAAAGACCACTTCATGCCCCCGACCCTCCTGCTCTCGCAGCTCGATACTCTCGAACGCCTCGGCACTGACGAGGCAGGGATCGAGATCGATGTCGACGCGCCAGTCGACGAGATCACCGGAACTGCACTTGAATGGGTGGACGCGCATGCGCGCTGAGGATTGGACGACGGGAGAGCCGGTGGCGACGGAGGACGTGCCTGCCGAGCTAGCAGCGCGAATCAAGCGCCGCGGCGGCGCAGCGACGATCTACGACATCGCCGAACTCGCGGGCGTCAACCCCTCGACCGTCTCGCGCGCACTGAGCGTGCCAGGACGCGTCAGCCAGAAGACCGAGGCGAAAATTCGCGCCGCCGCGGATCGCTTGGACTTCCAGTTCAATCCGATGGCACGCGCGCTGCCCACCGGCCGTAGCCATACCCTCGGCCTGCTTGTCGCTGACATCACCAACCCGGTCATCTTCGGTATTGTGCGCGGTGCGGAACACGCTGCTGCGGCCGCGGGTTACACCCTCGTCATTGCGGAGTCGCAGGAGTCCGGCGAAGCGGAGGCTCAGGCGATCGCGAGACTTCTGCCCAGCGTGGACGGCCTCATTCTGGCCACCACGCGTCTCGCCGACGACAGGATCTCAGCGCTCGCCGAGCGCAAGCCGATGGTGCTCATCAACCGCCAGATCGAAGACATTTCGAGCGTCCTTCCCGATGTTGATTCTGGTGTGCGCGCTCTGATGGAGCACCTCGCCGAATTGGGGCATCGCTCCATCGTCTATCTCGCCGGGCCCGAGACGTCCTGGATCAGTCGGCGTCGTTGGGAAGCCATGCTCGACGCGTCGGAGCGTCTTGACATCGGTCTTGTCGAAATCGGTCCCAATAGCCCGACTATCGAGGGCGGGCGCGATGCCCTACGAAGGGTGATGGCGGCGCGTGCATCGGCGGTCATCGCCTTCAACGACCTCATGGCGATCGGCCTGATGCAGGCCGCCGCCGCCGCCGGCATCGATGTTCCCCGCAGTCTCAGCGTCGCCGGTTTCGATGACATCTTCGGAAGCGAGTTGATCGTGCCACCGCTCACGACGGTCCAGGCTCAACTCCAGGTCGCCGGCGAACGTGCCGTAGCGAAGGTCCTTGCGCAGTTGGATGGAGATCGAGATGCGGTCGACGACGGCCTGCTCGCCACCACCCTGCTCGTGCGGGGGAGCACCGGCCCCGCCGCGTAACGAGGGGCTTCGGACTCGCAGGTGATGGCGACGACTGAGAAGTCGTCGCCATCACTGCTTCCCTCGCTTATCGCTTGGGTGTCTCGTCGTCGAGTCGCTCGGCTTCGAGCAGCTCGAGTGCGGGGTGAGGGTCGATGCCGGTCGGGCCGCCCACGATCACAGGGGGCACGGGGACGAGGTCGACGTGCGTGTGATTCTCTGACGCGGTTTCGTCGCGAGCTTCGAGTTCGGCCTGAGCCTGCGGCAAGATGAAGCGGTCGAAACGCCCGTAGACCAACATCGTGACGAAAACGCCGACGAACAGGGTGAGAGGGAACCACGAGTAGAGCGCGACGATCGTTGCGTTCGCGGCGGGGGCCTGCGTCTCCACGGTTCCGTCATAGCCCGAGAGCGTCAGGACGAGCCCGACGAATGCGCCAGCGAGACCAGCGCCGATCTTGGTGAAGATGCCCACGATCGCCCCGATGGTGCTTTCCAGGCGGCGGTTGCCCTTCCACTCGTTGTAGGAGCAGAGGTCGAGGATGAGGACGGCAGCGAGGTAGCTGACGGGAAGCAGCGCGAGCCCGGTGAAGAGGCTGCCGACAATCAGGATCGGGATGCTGGCTCCGGCGAATGCGTTGATGACGCATCCGATCATTCCGGAAACGGCTCCGATCATGATGATCTGCGAGATGGCCACGCGCTTCATGAGTACCGGAAGGAAAATGATGCTGGGGAGGATCATGATTCCTGCGCCGAGCACGATGGATTGCATTCCGAGGTCGCCGACGATGTAGCGGAAGTAGTAGGCGCCTGCGCCGGCGCCATTGATGGCGGAGGCGAAAAGCTGGAGGGCAGCGATTGCGAAGATCCATCTATTGCCCTTGAGCGCCTGCAGGATGTCGCGAATCTTGACCGGGGGAGCGCCCGCGTCGGCGGTGAGGTGTGTCTCTTTCACGAACATGAACCGTGACATGCCGATGATCGCGAGCGGAACGGCGAACCATGCGATCGCGGTCGACCATCCTTCAGGGGACTTTCCGGCGGCGTTCAACACCATGGGCAATGTCACAGTGACGGCGATCGCTCCGATCGACGTGACAATGCCGGAGCGAGTGGTGACCTTGGCGTAAACGCGACGGCCGTAGAAGGCGCGCGCGAGATACAGGTTGTCGTTGGCGTCCAGAAGCGTGCGGAAGACGGCTTGAATCGTGATGAAGGTGACGAATACCCAGATGATTCGCCCGGTCTCACCGAGCGATGAAGGTGTCGAGAACAGCATCCAGGTCATTAGCCAGATACCGAGAATGGCGAACTCGTACGGTCGTGCCTTGCCCCAACGGGTCTCGGGGCTCCGGTCGACGATGTAGGCGGCGACGAGGGCGAGCGCAGCGTTGCAGAGATTGCTGACGAGCAAGAGAACACCGACCACGGCAGCCTGGAGCCCGAGGGTGTCAGTGCAGTAGATGGCGACGTAGCCCAGGATGATGAAGTTCGCCGCCGCCGAGAGGCCGGCCCCGGCCCAGGCGACGAGTTTGCCGAACGGCAACCGCGCGGTGGCCACGGTTGCGGTACTCGTTGGCGCGGTCATGGGCAGAACTCCTTTGTCATTGCATGCGACTTCGTTTGTCGCACATCAATTACAGCACGTATGATCAAGAATGACAACCGGTTGCCAATCAATCCTTCGGGCACCAGTGAAGCGCACCATCACCAAAGGGAGCAATGATGCACAGGTGGGGAATCATCGGGACCGGCGACATTTCAGCAAGGCTTGTCCCTGACCTCGAGCACGTCGCTCCCGGTGCTGTGACGGGAGTGTGGGGCCGGTCTCCTGAGCGCGTTCGCGAGTTCGCTGACTCCTTTCGCATCCCATTCGCCACCGACTCGCGGGAAGAGCTTCTTGCGAGGGACGACATCGACATCGTCTACATCGCAACGCCCGCTGTCACTCACGCAGAGATCGCGCTCGAAGCGCTCGCCGCCGGAAAGCACGTGCTGGTCGAGAAGCCGATGGCGACGAGTGCTGCCGACGTGGCTCGCATCTTCGACGCGGCGAAGGCGGCGCAACGGTTTGCGATGGAGGCGATGTGGATGAGGTTCAATCCCCTCCACGTCGAGATTATCGACCGTATCGCCGACGGCCTTCTCGGTGAGGTCAACAGTGTGCGCGCAAGTTTCGGAACGCCGTTTCAGGCGCGCGGTCGGATCCTCGCGCCGGCGCAAGGTGGCAGCTTCCTGCTGGATCGCGGAATCTATCCGGTGACCCTTGCGCAGTGGTTCCTCGGTTCTCCCGATCGGGTTGACGCGGCAGGAACGCTCGTCGATGGGGTCGACATTCGCGGCCACGCCACCCTGGAATCTGCGGATGCGCGGTTTGCCCAGATCGCGTGGTCGGGCGTCGAATTTCTTGACCTGTCCGCGACGGTGAGCGGGGATCGAGGCTGGGTGACCCTCGACCCCATGTTCTGGGCAGGCACCCGCGCGCGCGTCCACGCCGGCTCAGCCGAGCGGATCTTCATCGCGCCGGAGTCCGTCGAGCACCCGAGGTCAGGGAACGGTTACCAGGCGATGCTCACCGCCGTGGAGTCCGCACTCCGTGACGGACTTCTCGAGCACCCCTGGCACGGGCGCGAAGCAACGATCCGCGTCGCGCAGACCATGGACGACGTGCTTACGCGGATCACCGATCGCGCCGCCACGACCGTACCCACCACGTAAGGAACACACCTATGGATATCTCTGGAAACGTCCTCGTCATCACAGGGGCAGGCAACGGCATCGGTCGCCAAGTCACGCTCCAGCTCCTCGCGCAGGGTGCGTCCGTCGCCGGCGTCGACCTCAATGAGGCCGGACTGACCGAGACCGCACGGCTCGCGAATGTCGGCAACCGCTTCTCGGCTCACGTCGTCAACATCACCGATCGGGATGCCGTCGAGGCGCTGCCGTCGACCATAGCGTCGGCCTTCGGGCGCATCGACGCACTGGTCAACATCGCGGGTGTGATTCAGAAGTTCGTGAAGGTCAACGACCTCCCGTTCTCTGAGATCGAGAAGGTCATGAACGTGAACTTCTGGGGCACGATGAACATGGTCAAGGCGTTCCTCCCCGCACTCCTGGCTCGTCCCGCGGCCGCCCTCGTGAACGTGTCGAGCATGGGCGCCTACGCCCCGGTCCCCGGGCAGGCGGTGTACGGCGCATCGAAAGCCGCGGTGAAGATCCTCACGGAGGCTCTCTACGCCGAACTGCTCGACACCAACGTCGCGGTGACCGTCGTCTTCCCTGGCGCCATCGGCACCGACATCGCCACGAATTCCGGCGTCTCGCTCGGAGACGCCTCTGCGGATGCCCCGGCGTACAAGACAACGCTTCCCGAGGAAGCCGCACGCGTGATCGTCGAAGCGATCAAGAAGGGCAAGTTCCGCGCAACGATCGGGCGTGACGCGGCCGCCATGGACCGACTTGCACGACTGAGCCCGAAAACCGCGACCACCGTGATCGCCAAGCAGATGGGTGCGCTTCTTTCCTGACGTCAGGGATTGCGAATCGGTTTTGGTGGAGGGACTGACGGGAATCGAACCCGCGCTATCTGCTTGGGAAGCAGAAGTTCTGCCATTGAACTACAGTCCCGGACCGCCTTTCGGCGTCCAGCAAGCATAACAAGCGGCATCCGACCTTGCGTTACAGGCGGGAGTGAATGATGCGCGCGGAGGCGGCTGCGCCATCCGCATCGGCATAGGCGTGCTGCACCTCGGACGCCGCCGCACGAATGCCGGGGTCGCTGAGCACGCGCGTCACCGCGGCGACGAACTCGGGTGACCCCGCGCGCTTCGGCGCGACCGCGATTGCGTGACCTCGGCGTTCGGCCATGCGCACGTTCCACTTCTGTTCAGGCTGAAGGCCCATTCCGACGAAGGGGATGCCGGTGGCACTCGCGGTTTGCACGGTCCCTTGCCCGCCGTGGATCACGGCCGCATCCACGAGGCCGCCGAGCCGATGAGCGGGAAGTAGGTCGGTGACGTGGATGTTCGGCGGAAGATCATCGTCGCTCCTCAGATAGTGCCGGATGGGCGCGATCACGTTGACGGGCAAGGTGCCGAGCGCGCGGGCCGCGGCGAGAGCCAGCGCGCGGTTCGCCGACGACCCGAGACCGAGATAGATGAGCGGTTCGGGTGCCGCTGCGAGCTCGGTGACGATCTCGGGCAGCTCCACATCAAGGTTCGCGAAGATCGGCCCGACCTGCGTGAAGTCTGACGGCAGGTCGAACCCCTCGAGATCCCAGAGCATGTCGGTCACGAGATTCACGTCGGCAGTGATGAGCGAGACGACCGTGCGCAGCGGGTTCACGCCGTTGGCGCGAGCGACCTTCCCGATCGCGCGAGGGGCGAGAGGAGCGCGGGTGTAGATCCATCGAAAGGCCGAGGTCGCGACCCGATCAGCGGCCCGCGCAACACGACCGCTCCCGCCAACCAGATATAGGTGCCGCGCCTGCGTGACCTGTGGCCGAGACAACGCGAACGGCACTGGGTAGAACAGCGGCACACCTTCGGCGCGAGCTGAGACGTAGGACGTCAGATTCGAACCAGTCACCACTGCGACTGCACTGTGCTCGTGGATGAGCTTTCGCTCGACCTCGACGCGGGCACCGACGAGCTCGACGGTCAAGGGACTGCGAAACGACTTGCCCTGGTCGAACGCGATGAGCTGGGCTCGGTCGCGCTCGCTGAACACGGGTGCACACGACACGTAGTCGAATCCGGCGTCGCGGATCAGTCCGACATAGTCATCCTCGTACCCCATGAACGGCAGAGTGAGACTGGGGTCGAGCTCCCGCAACGCTCGCGCCACCTGGATCATCCGAGTGGTCTCGGCGAGGTTGAAAGTGACCGGACAGAACAGCACCGTAACCATTGAGCCTCCAACCGCCTGGCTCAGAGCCTACGACCGGCGCCGCCCGCGCACCGTAGGTAGGCTGGCGGCATGCTGCTGAGCGACCGCGACATCCGACTCGAAATCGACGCCGGCCGCCTGGGTCTTGACCCGTGGGATCCCGAGATGGTGCAGCCGTCGAGCGTCGACGTGCGCCTCGACCGGTACTTTCGGCTGTTCGACAACCACAAGTATCCGTTCATCGATCCGGCCGAAGATCAGCCCGAACTCACGCACCTGATCGAAACGGCGCCGGATGAGCCGTTCATCCTGCACCCGGGCGAGTTCGTGCTCGGCAGCACGTTCGAGCTCATCTCGCTCCCCGACGACATCGCCGCACGACTCGAGGGCAAGTCGAGCCTCGGCCGCCTCGGCTTGCTGACCCACTCGACGGCGGGGTTCATCGATCCCGGATTCTCAGGCCACGTCACGCTCGAACTCAGCAACGTCGCGACGCTCCCGATCAAGCTGTGGCCGGGCATGAAGATCGGCCAGGTCTGCTACTTCCGCCTGTCGTCGCCGACCGAGAACCCCTACGGCTCCGGCCCGTACGGCAACCGGTATCAGGGCCAGCGGGGGCCGACAGCATCCCGCTCCTTCCAGAACTTCCACCGCACCGACGTGGGCTCGACCGACGCGGGTGCAATCGGCGGGTAAGGAGATCCCGATGAACGCAGACGCACGGCCACCGTTCGATCCCGAACTCGAGCCCGCGCTGGCGATGTTCCGCGGACCGACACCGATCACGCTCACCCGAGACGCGATCCCCACTCTGCGCGAAGCGATGGTCGTTCCCTCACTCGCACAGCAGTTGCCCGACCTCGACCTCGAGTCGCACGACGTCACGATTCCGGGGTACCGCGTTGATGACATCCGGGTCACGGTCATCCGCCGACGCGGGAGCACGGGGAGCGGTCTCGGCATCTACAACGTGCACGGCGGAGGCATGATCTTCGGCACACCGCTCAGCGCGATCGGGCGCGTGGCGGGCTGGATCGAGCAGCACGACGCGGTCGTGGTCAGCGTCGAGTATCGCCTGGCACCCGAGTTTCCCGACCCGTACCCGGTCGAAGATACCTACGCGGGACTGGTGTGGACGGCGAACAACGCCCACCAGCTCGGCATCGACCCCAGCCGACTTCTCATCGTCGGCGGGAGCGCGGGAGGCGGCCTCGCCGCGGGCGCCGTGCTGCTCGCTCGCGATCGCGGAGGACCCGCACTCGCAGGACAACTGCTCATCTCGCCCATGCTCGACGACCGTGACCAGACCCTCTCAACTCGGCAGATCGACGGCGTCGGGGTGTGGGACCGACCCTCGAACGTCGTCGGCTGGACGGCACTGCTCGGCGATCGCAAGAGTACCGACGACGTCTCGATCTACTCGGCACCGGGGCGCGCGACCGACCTCTCGGGTCTGCCGCCGACATACATCGACTGCGGCAGCGCCGAAGTCTTCCGCGACGAAGACATCGCCTTCGCCGAGCGCATCTGGGCAGCCGGTGGCCAGGCCGAACTGCACGTGTGGGCTGGCGGATTCCACGGGTTCGACACCGTTCCGAACCCTCGCGTCTCGAAGGCTGCGCGTGCGGCGCGCGACACCTGGGTCAACCGCGTCCTGAACCGCTGAGAGCGCGAACCTCAGCACGCGCTGTCGCAGGGCATGAAGATCGGCGTCAAGATCAGCCCCGGAATTGATAGCATTCGCACGTGCCGTCGGGCGCGTTCTTCTCCTTCCCCCCAGGAGCTTTTCAATGTCGAAGGTCTTTCGCGCGCTACTGAGCGTTCTCGCCGCCGCCGTCCTCACGTTCTCCTCCGGTGCCACCGCGATCGCCGCCGATGGAACGGGAAGCATTGCGGGAGTGGTCACTGTTCCCCCGGGAGGCAATCTGGCCGTTGTGCTCGTCACTGTGCAGCAGGAGTCCTTCGCCCACGTGAAAGGCGTGAGGCTGAACCCCGACGGGACTTATCGCATTGACGGCATTCCGGCAGGTTCATACGTGGTGGCGTTCTCGTACCAAGGTGTCGAGCCCATCGTCAGCGAGTACGCCGGTGACTCCTACAAGCGCTCGACCGCGACGCGCGTACCTGTTTCGGTGGGGCAGGAGACACAACTTGACGCGCAACTCGATGCCGGAGCAGTGATCACGATCAACGTCACGGATGACAGGGGGCCGGTGCCACAGGCAAGGGTTGACATTGGAGCAACCGGAGACACCCACGACTACCAGCCGGTCTATCAGCTGTTTACGCAGCGTAGCGGCGAGGCGCACGTCACGATGCCGCTTCCGCCGGGCACCTACCGACTCGTCGCACGAACGTCGGGCTCATTCCCTGCGACTCAGGATGTCGTCGTCGGCGAAACGCCCGGCGGGCCGGCCGTGATTTCGGTTACCCCAGGTTCCAACGAATCCGTTGAGATGTCGATCGTGCGCATGAGCACGATCTCGGGAGTCGCCACCGTCGAAGCAGCGGGGGGCGTGAGGCAGCCGTATGTCGGCTATGTGGTGCTCGTTGATCCCGACGACTACTACGGAGGAGGACTGAACTGGACGGACGACGGGACGTTCGAGTTCGAGGGGTTGCGTTCTGGGGGCTATCAGATCCGTTTCGGTGGCGAATCGAACCTCGTGCCCGAAACCTACTGGCCTGGAGTTCGCTCGCAGGATGACGCCGACCTGATCTCGGTCGGAGAGACGGATCATCCCGATCTCGGCGAGATCACACTGGTGCAAGGGGGCATGCTCGGCGGCAACGTGTATGCCCGCAACGCTGCGGGCTCCCTCGTGGCGGCCCCCGCAGAGGTGTCGTTGTGGAAGCGCGATGAGGTCACGGGGTACTACGAGCAATACTTGCAAAACTGGAACGACTCAGCGGGGAAGTTCGGCGGAGCTCTCGTCGAAGCGGGCACCTACGCCGTGCGGGCTCGACCGGCAGTCGAGTCGGGACTCGGTTCTGAATGGCACACTGACGCGCGGTATTTCGCCGACAGCACCGATGTCATCGTCGCTCCCGGCCAGCGCGTGCAGTTCACCGACATGGTGCTCGAGCCTCGCTACTTCGACATCTGGCGCGTCGCAGGAGCTGACCGGTTCTCCACGGCCGTAGAGATCACGCGGACGATCTACGGGGATGCTGTGCCCGCAGCATCCCGCCCCTCTGTGCTTTACCTCACGAACGCATTCAACTATCCGGATGCACTGGCTGCGGGTCCGGCGGCGAGTGCGCAGGGCGGGGCGATCCTTCCGGTGGCCCAGGATCATGCGCCGGAAGTGATCCTCAACGAGATCGCGCGACTTCGGCCGCTCAGTGTGGTGGTGGTGGGCGGCGTCAACGCGATCTCCCCCGCGGTTGTCGCTCAGGTGCGCGCGCGCGTCGGCAGCGATGTGCAGGTGTCGCGTATCGGTGAGGCAACGCGATACGAAACGGCCGAAGCAGTGGTTCGGGATGCCTTCCGTTCCGGTTCACCGTCCGCGTTCATCGCTACGGGCCAGAACTTCCCCGATGCACTCGCGGCGGGTGCGGCGGCTGCCCACCTCGGTGCTCCCGTGATTCTGGTTCCGGGCGGCGAGGAGCTGCCAGCGGCCACGGCAGCGCTACTCGCAGATCTCGGCACCGTCGAGGTATTCATCGCCGGCGGTCCGTTCGCGATCAGCTCTGGCATCGAGGCCGACCTGCAGAAACTGTTGGGAGCAGTAAATGTCACCCGACTCGCGGGCGAGACTCGTTACCAGACAGCATCGGTGATCAACGCCACCGTGTTCAACGGCGCCGAGCGGGCGTTGTTGGCATCGGGCTCCAGCTTCCCGGATGCGCTTTCGGGTGGGCCGCTCGCGAGCGCGCTCGGCGCTCCGCTCTACCTCGCTCCGTCTCACTGCGTCACTGATGACGTCTACTTCCAACTGTGGGATCAGGATGTCCAGGGAGTGGCCCTGCTCGGCGGGACCGCCGTCCTCGCCGATTCGGTCGCTGAGCTTGGCGCCTGCTGAACTCACCGTGATCGGGCGAGCGTTGGCGAGCGTCAGTGCGCGGTGCGCACTCCGACCGAATCGTGCACGAGCACGGCAGCCGCACGCGCACCCTGACCCGCCGCGACGATGAGTTGCTGAGGACCAGGAGCCGCCGCATCCCCCGCCGCATACAGACCCGCGACACTTGTGCGCCCCGAGCGATCGACAAGCAGATGACCCTCGTGATCGCGGTCGACGTCGAGACCGCTGACGAAGTCGAGCATCGGATGCCACAGCGGCCGTACGAACCCACCCTCGACCGGTACGAGCGTTCCGTCCGTCAACCGCACGGCTGAAACCGCCCCTCGTTCACCCTCGAGATCGGCAATCGCTCGCCTTTCGACGTGTATTCCGGATGCTGCAAGCTCCGCCTCTTCGGCAGTGTCGATGACGTCCGCCCCGTGTGTAAAGACGGTGAGGTCATCGGTCCAGCGTGCGATCAGCCGCGCACGAGTCGCGAGATCGGGCGTTTCGCCGATCAACGCGAGCGGGCGATCTTGCAGCTCCCACGCGTCACAGGCGGCGCAACTGAACACCGACATTCCGTAGTACGCGCGCAGGCTCTCAATCGCGGGAAGCTCTTCGCGCAGCCCGGTCGCGACCAGCACCGACCGTGCCGAGACCGTTCCCGGCACGGAAGAACCTCGGCCATGCAGCGCAGCGGAAAACCGTATGCCGTCGCCGGAATCTGCTGTGCTCAACACCGTGACAGCGACCCGATCGAGCACCCGCACAGTCGGATACTGCTCAAGCTCGGCCCGCGCCAGCTTGCGCAGCTCGAGCGGCGAGATGCCGTCGCGCGTCATGAAGCCGTGCGAGCGCAACGTTGCCGCGTTGCGCGGTCGCCCGGCGTCGACGACAACCACCGACGCGCGGGCGCGCCCCAGGTTGAGCGCAGCTGACAGACCCGCCGGCCCGCCGCCGATGATGAGGGCGTCGGCTTCGAGCGCCTCGCTCACGACAGGGCGAGGCTGCCCGCGCGTGAGACGCCGACCTGCTCGTCGCGCGGTACGACCTTGACCCGCTCGCGAGTGTGGACGTGGTTCGCTCCGAGCTCGCGCTCGTGCGCGTCCAGGGCGAGCCAGCCGTCCCACGTCGTGTACGCGACATCGCGCTCGGTCAAGAACTCGAGCACATCGCCGTCGACGGTCGGGGCGGCGAGCACTCCGGCGGAAGCATCCGACACGAGGTGTGCGATCGTCTCCATCGCGTCCGACTTGGTGTGACCGATGAGTCCGACGGGCCCGCGCTTGATCCAGCCAGTGGCATAGAGACCCTGGATCGCAACGGTGTCGTCAGCATCCGCGACGACACGACCCTCGACGTTGTGAATGACTCCACGCGCGTCGTCGAACGGAACGTCCAGCACAGGTGAGCCGTGGTAGCCGACGGCGCGGTAGATCGCCTGCACGGGGATGTCGCGGTACTCGCCGGTGCCGACGACAGTGCTGCCGTCGCCGGTGGGGGCGGTGCGCTCGAAGCGCACGCCCTCGACGCTGTCGGTTCCGAGCACCTCGACCGGCGAGTGGTAGAAGTGCAGGTGCAGCCGGCGGCTCGCGCCGGTCTGTGGGCGCGAGCGCCAGCTCTCGAGGATGCGGAGCATGACCTTCAGCTGGTTGGTCGACGGCGTGATGCCCTCGAGGTGGGCGAAGTCCTCGTCGTGGACGACGATGTCGACGTCCGGCACCTCGCCGAGCTCGCGCAGCTCGATCGGGGTGAACTTGATCTCGGCGGGGCCGCGGCGCCCGAACACGTGCACGTCGGTGACGGCCGATGCCTCGAGCCCCGCGAGCACGTTATCGGCGATCTCGGTCGACCGCAGATCGACGGCGTGCTTGGCGAGCACCCGGGCGACGTCGAGCGCGACGTTGCCGTTGCCGATGACGGCGACCTCACGCGCGGTCAGCGGCCAGTCGCGCGGCACGTCGGGGTGACCGTCGAACCACGAGACGAAGTCGGCGGCGCCGTACGAGCCGGGCAGGTCGATTCCGGGAATGTCGAGCACGGCGTCGCGGATCGCGCCGGTCGCCAAGACCACAGCGTCGTACCGCTCGCGCAGGTCATCGATCGCGAGGTCCCGGCCGACCTCGACGTTGCCGATGAAGCGGATGGAGCCGGCATCCAACATCTCATGCAGCGAGCCCACGATGCCCTTGATACGCGGGTGATCGGGCGCGACGCCGTAGCGAATCAGGCCGTAGGGCGCGGGGAGCGAGTCGAACAGATCGATCGCGACGGTGCCGCCGGCGTCCTTGATGTGGGTGGCGAGGATGTTGCCCGCGTAGATACCGGCGGGGCCCGCGCCGACGATGGCAACGCGAAGGTTCAGAGAAGTCACAGAGGTGTCTTTCGGTGTGAGGGAATGGTGAAAGGTTCAGAGCTGCTCGGCGGCCAGGCGAGCGGTGTGCTCGTCTGACACGTCGAGCGCGCCGACGGCGAGTTCGGCCGGAGCGAAGGGGCTGATGCGCACGACATCGCCCACGACGACGACGGCAGGGGAACGGATGCCTCGCTCCGCCGCCTGCGCTGCGATCGTGGCGAGAGTGCCCACGGTGACCCGCTGGCGCGGGCCGAAGCCGTCTTCGACCACAGCGACCGGGCACTCCGCACCGCGCTCGCCGCGGGCGAGGGTCAGCGCCGAGTGGGCGAGCGTGCCGACGCCCATCAGCAGCACGACCGTGTGGTCGCGCCCGCCGCTGAGCGACTCGATCTGGTCGTGCCCGGTGACGACGGTGAAGGCCGTCGCGAGACCGCGGTGTGTAAGCGGAATGCCGGCGAGAGCCGGAACCGAGATCGCACTCGTGATGCCCGGAACGACGATGACCTCGACGCCCGCCTCTTGGCAGAACGCGAGTTCTTCGCCGCCGCGTCCAAAGACGTACGGGTCGCCGCCCTTGAGTCGCACGACGTTCTTGCCTTCCCGGGCGAGGTGCACGAGCAGGGCGTTGATGCCATCCTGCGGCACAGCGTGGTGCCCCGGCAGCTTGCCGACATCGACGACCTCGGCGCGCAGCTCGACACCGTCGGCGGCGAGCCCGTCGAGCACACCGCGGGCACCGAGCCGGTCGGCCACGATGACGTCCGCAGCCTCGAGCGCGCGGAGGCCGCGCACGGTCAGCAGCCCGGCGTCGCCGGGTCCGGCGCCGACCAGAGAGACACGTCCGGTCATCGGGCACCTCCAGTGACGAGCAGTCCGCGACGACGAAGCATCCGTCGCTCCAGCGGACCGAAGAAGAGCAATTCGATCAGGATGCCGATGAACAGGATCACCAGGATCGTTCCGAGCACTCCCGCCAGATCCGCGAGTTCGCGGCTCTGGTCGAGCATCGAGCCGAGGCCGAAGCCGATCGTTCCACCGGTCGCGATGATTTCGGCCGCCATCAGCGAGCGCCACGAGAACGCCCAGCCCTGCTTGAGTCCGGCGAGGTATCCCGGAAGAGCGGCGGGCAGAATGACCGCGGTGGCCAACTGCCAGCGCGAGGCGCCGAGCACCGTGCCGACGCGGCGCAACTGCGGCGGCACCTGCTGCACGCCGGCGATCAGGCCGTTCACGATCGACGGGATCGCCCCCATCAGAATCACGAAGTAGACCGTTGCGTCCGAGAGGCCGAACCAGAGGATCGCCGCGGGCACCCACGCGACCGACGGCAGCACCTGCAGTCCCGAGATGATCGGTCCGACGGCGCGCCGGATCGGCCGCACTTCGGCCAACAGCAGGCCGATCGGCGTACCCACGGCGATGGCGATGAGGAACCCGACGATCCCGCGCTCGAGACTCGTGGTGACAGCGAGCTGAAGCCGGCCGGCCTCCCACGCATCGCCGAGGGCGCCGGCGACCGCGAGCGGCGAGGGCAGACGATCAGGACGCGGTTCGGCGATCACGACGAAGAGCTGCCACGCGATGAGCAAGATCGCGACGAACGCGACTGGCAGCAGGATGCTGGACAGGATGTCGCGACCGCGGCCACCCGGGCGCTCGGCGTCGGTCTGCAGACGATCGAGCCCCGCTTCGAGGCTGCGGAGGTCTTCGGAGGTCGACGGCCGACCGGCGATATCGGTGTCATGCGGCATTGCGACGGATCTCCTTTCGCAGCTGATCGGTGATCTCGACCGAGAGCGAGGCGACCTCGGGCGACTCGATGCGACGACCCGTGGTCTTGGTGATGCGCCACTCCTGCACGATGCGCCCCGGACGACTGCCCATCAGCACGACGCGCTGCCCGAGACGAGCGGCCTCGCGCACGTTGTGTGTCACGAACACGATCGTCCGGCCGGTTGCTCGCCACACGCGCTCGAGCTCTTCGTGCAGCAGGTCGCGGGTGATGGCATCCAGCGCCGCGAACGGCTCGTCCATCAGCAGCACCGGGCGGTCTTGAGCCAGCGCACGCGCGAGGGCCACGCGCTGGCGCATGCCGCCCGAAAGTTCGTGCGGGCGCTTGTCGGCAGCATCCGCCAGATTCACCGAATCGAGCAGAACGAGCGCCTTCTCACCGCGTTCGCGTCTCGGGACTCCGCGCAGGCGCAGAGCGAGCTCGACATTGCGTCGCGCTGTCAGCCAGGGCATGAGCGCGGACTCCTGGAACATCACGGCCGAGCCCTCGCCGGGCGTCTCAATCTGACCCGACGACGGCCGGTCGAGACCCGCGATGAGGTTCAACAGCGTCGACTTGCCGCAGCCTGATGCGCCGAGTAGGCAGACGAACTCGCCCGGCGCGATGTCGAGACTGACGTCGTCGAGCACCACCGGGCCTGTGCCGAACTGCTTCGACACGTGGTCGATGCGGACGGCGGGGGCGGGAGCCGGCGTCGGGACCGCGACCGGCGTGAAGCCGTCGAAGCTCGGACCGAGCAGGTTCGGCACACGCGCCGGCGCTGCGTCGGTGCGTGCTTCGTGAGACGGGAGGGTCACGGGGAGTCCTCTCCGAGCCCTGCGGCCGAGACGGCAGAGATTCCGGATGCTTCGAGCAGCGTATTCAGAATCCGCAGGTCGAACAGCCCCTCGATCGACCCCTCCTTCTGCGTGCCGGCCTCAAGACCGTTCGCGACCAGGGTCTCGAACGTGTCGGCGTGGGGATCGACCGAGAACGTCACGTACTCAAGTGCGCGGGTGATGACCGCGTCGTCGAGCCGCTTGCCGGTCTCGTCCTCAAGCGCATCGTTGATGACGGTCGGGGTCTCGGCGGGATTCTCTTCGATCCACTGCACCGCCGCGATGTGCCCCGCGAGCAGATCTTCGACGACGTCGGGGTGCTCTTCGAGGAACTCGGCACGCACGAGCAAGACGGTGGTGGGGAACTCGCCGTCCGCCCACAGGTCAGCCTCGTCGACCAGTACGTGCGCGTCCGCGTCGAGCACGAGTCGCGATACCCACGGCTCGGGCAGCCAGGCTCCGTCGACGTTGCCGGCCTGGAAGAGGGTGAGGGTCTGCGCATTGTCGGTCGGCGTGATGTTCACGTCACCGCCACCCGTGGTGTCGGTGACGAACCCTTCATCGGCGAGCCAGCTGCGTAGTGCGACATCCTGCGTGTTGCCGAGCTGAGGAGTCGCGAGCGTCGTTCCGTCGAGGTCGGCGGCCGAGTCGATACCTTCGCGGACGACGAGCGCGGCGCCACCTGTGGCCGCCCCGGCGACGATGTGCGCCGAGACACCGCCCGACTGGATGAACGTGTTGATCGACGGATTCGGGCCGATGTAGGTCGCGTCGATCGCCCCGGCCGTCAGAGCCTCGATCGCGGCGGGGCCGGCGTTGAAGACCTGGGTGGTCACGTCGACGTCGCCGAGCGCGTCCTCGAACAGGCCCTCTTCGAGGCCGATCAGTGCGGGCGCGTGGGTGACGTTGGCGAAGTAGCCGAGACGCAGCTCGGTCACCTCGTCGGGAGTATCCCCTGCCGCGGAAGCGCAACCGGCCATCATGCATGCCACGAGTCCCAGGGTGGTGATCGTTGTCGCAGTGCGGATGTTGTTCACGGTGTCGCCTCCTTCAGCGGGTCGTACTTTTGGTTTGGTGGATGCGCGCGACGAGTCGCTAGGAAAGCACTTTGTCGCGCACGATGCCGGCGGCGAGGGTCGCGCCGTCGGACGGATGGATGACCAGGAACGAGCCGCCGGCACGGTTGCGGCTGTACCGCTCGAGCGGAAGGTCGGTGGCCAAGCGCAGGCGCGCGTGCCCGATCTCGTTCACGGCCAGCTGGTCGGCGGGCTCGTGGGCAAGAGTGTCGAGGTTGTAGCGCGAGTCGATCTGCGCGACGATCGCCTGCACCGTCGAGGTGCCGTGCTTGACGAGCACGCGGGCGCCGGTGGTGAGCGAGCGGGCGTCGAGCTGGAACAGCTCGGCGTCGACTTCACGGGTCGCTGCGGGAAGAGTGCCGACGGCCGCGATCACGGTGCCGCGCGCGGCGTCCACATCATCGGCGAGCTGGACCGACACCGACTGTGGGGCAACGGCCACGTCGACGGGGGAGCCTGCGACGGCGAGGCCAGAGACGGTCGTGCGAATGCCGGAGGGAAAGACCTGCACTTCATCGCCCACGCGAACGGTGCCCGACGACACACGCCCGGCCGAAGCCCGGTAGTCGCGGAGCGACTCAGCGTCCGCGTCGCTCACTTCGGGCGAGAGCCCGCCCTGCGGGCGCAGCACGAGCTGGACCGGGAGGCGGAAGTCTTCGAGCACGGACTCCAGCTCATCCTGTGCGGGAAGCGTCTCGAGCAGCTCGAGGAGCGCCGGACCCTCGTACCAGGGCGTACGCTCCGAACGCTCGACGATGTTGTCGCCCTCGAGCGCCGACACGGGCAGCACGTGCACGTCGGTGAGGCCGAGTTCGGTCGTCACGGCTTCGACCTGGGCGGCGACGCCGGCGAAAGCATCCGCCGAAAAGTCGAGCAGGTCGATCTTGTTGACGGCCACGATGACATGCGGGACGCGCAACAGCGCCAGCACCGCGAGATGGCGGCGCGTCTGCTCGAGCACACCCTTTCGGCCGTCGATCAGCACGATCACGGCGTCGGCGGTCGTGGCACCGGTGACCATATTGCGCGTGTACTGCACGTGCCCGGGGCAGTCGGCGAGGATGAAGCTGCGGCTGCCGGTCGAGAAGTAGCGGTAGGCGACATCGATCGTGATGCCCTGCTCGCGCTCTGCGCGCAGGCCATCGGTCAGCAGCGCGAAGTCGAACGCGCCGTGCGCGAACCCGCGCTCGGCCGAGGTGCGCGCAACCTGCTCGAGCTGGTCGGCGAGGATCGCCTTCGAGTCATGCAGCAGCCGACCGACGAGGGTCGACTTTCCGTCATCGACCGAACCGGCCGTGGCGAACCGGAAGAGCGTAGGCGTCGCGAGCGTGGTTGTGGGTGCAGACATCAGAAGTACCCGTCCTTCTTGCGGTCTTCCATCGCCGCTTCCGAGATGCGGTCGTCGGCGCGCGTCGCGCCGCGCTCGGTCAGCGTTGACACGGCGATCTCAGCGACGATGTCGGTGAGTGTCGCGGCGGGCGATTCGACGGCTCCGGTGCAGCTCATGTCGCCGACCGTGCGGTAGCGCACGACGCGGCGTTCGACAGTTTCGTGGGGGAGCGGCGGCGATACCTCGCCGACGGCCCGCCACATTCCATCGCGGGAATACACCTCGCGCTCGTGCGCGAAGTACAGCGGGGGAAGCAGGATGCCCTCACGCTCGATGTAGCGCCAGACATCGAGTTCGGTCCAGTTCGAGATCGGGAACGCCCGCACGTGCTGGCCCGGAGTGTGGCGACCGTTGTAGAGGCTCCAGAGTTCGGGGCGCTGGTTGCGCGGGTCCCACTGACCGAACTCGTCGCGGAGCGAGATGATGCGCTCTTTGGCACGGGCCTTGTCTTCGTCGCGTCGGGCCCCGCCGAAGACGGCGTCGTGCTTTCCGGCAGCGATTGCGTCGAGCAGTGGCAGCGTCTGCAGCGGGTTGCGGGTGCCGTCGGCGCGCTCGTGCAGGCGACCGTCGTCGATGTAGTCCTGCACGCTCGCCACTTCGAGACGGATGCCGAGGCGCTCGACGGTCTGGTCACGGAACGCGATGACCTCGGGAAAGTTGTGACCCGTGTCGACGTGCAGCACCGGGAACGGAACCTTGCCCGGGTAGAACGCCTTCGCCGCGAGGTGGAGCACGACGACCGAGTCCTTGCCGCCCGAGAACAGGAGGACGGGACGCTCGAACTCGGCGACTACCTCGCGGATGATGTGGATGGCCTCGGCCTCGAGCAGGTCGAGAGTATCAAGGCGGGAGGGGGCGATCACTGGCGCGTTCATTCGTGCAACCCGCATTCTGTCTTGGAGAGTCCGGCCCAGCGTCCCGAGCGCGGGTCGGCGCCGGGCTCTACGCGCGCGGTGCAGGGCTCGCACCCGATTGAGGGGTAGCCGTTGCTGACGAGGAGGTTGACCGGCACCTGGTGGTCACCGGCGTAGTCGAGCAGGTCGTCGAACGTCCAGGCCGCCACGGGGTTGACCTTGACGAGACCGTTGCGCTCGTCCCACGTGATCAGCGGAGTGTTGGCGCGGGTCGGTGCCTCTTCGCGGCGCACGCCGGTGAACCACAGTTCGTACCCGCTCAGCGCGTCCTGGAGCGGAGCGACTTTGCGCCGTGCGCAGCACAGGGCGGGGTCGCGCGAGTACAGGGCCGCGCCGAACTCGGCATCCTGCTCGGCCACCGTCTGCTGTGGAAGCACGTCGATGATTCGGACGTCGAGCACCCGTTGCACCTCGTCGCGGGTGAACCGCGTCTCGGCGAAGTGATATCCGGTGTCGAGAAACAGCACGTCCACGCCCGGTAGCTGCTCTGCCACCAGGTGCGGCAGTGCGGCATCGGCCATCGAGCAGGCGACGGCCGCAGCATCCGCACCGAAGTGGCGCGCGACCCACGCGACGACCTCTGCCGGCGTCGCCTCGTGATCGGTGAGGCTGCCGAGCTCGATGTTGCCGGCCTCGGCGAGTGCGCGCAGCTCGTCGTGCGAGCGCTTGACCGCGATGCGGGGGGCGAGTGAGACGCTCATGGGCCCGAGGTCCTTTCAGCGGCGATAGCTCGCAGCGACGCGGATGCGGCGCTCATACGAGGGCCTCCTCTTCGGCGCGGTGGGCCCACTGGGCGAAGGTCTCGTCGGAGGCCTCGTCGCGATCAGCCAGGAACCGCTTGACGACGCGCTCGGTGTAATCGGCGATGCCGTCGGCCGTGACCTTCAGTCCGCGCACGGTGCGGCCGAGGCCGGCCTCGTCGCGGTCGGCGCTCGCGAGCCCACCGCCCAGGTGCACCTGGTAGCCCGGAACCTGCTCGCCATCGATCATGACGAGCTGGCCCTTGAGGCCGATGTCGGCGGTCTGGATGCGCGCGCACGAGTTGGGGCACCCGTTGACGTGGAGAGAGATCGGATGCGGCAGCTCGAACTGGTCGAGACGCTCCTCGAGATCGAGCACAGCGGCAGTGGCAAAGGCCTTGGTCTCGACGATCGCGAGCTTGCAGAACTCGATTCCGGTGCAGGCGATCGTGCCACGGCGGATCAGGCTCGGACGAGCCTGAAGCCCGAGCTCGTCGAGACCCGCGATGAGGGATTCGACACGGTCATCGGGGATGTCGAGGATGACGACCTTCTGGTGCGGGGTCGTACGCAGCCGGGTCGATCCGTGTGCCTCGATCAGGTCGGCGAGCTTCTCGAGGTTCGGGCCCGAGACCCGGCCGACGATCGGTGTCGCGCCGACATAGAAGCGACCGTCCTTCTGGCGGTGCACACCGACGTGGTCGCCGTGCGCGAGGGGCTTCGGCGCCGGCGGGCCGTCGGGCAGTGCGAAACCGAGGTACTCGTCCTGGAGGATCTGGCGGAACTTCTCCGGTCCCCATTCGGCGAGGAGGAACTTCAGCCGCGCCTTGTTGCGCAGGCGCCGATAGCCGTAATCGCGGAAGATCTGGGCGACACCGTGCCAGGCATCCGCCACCTGCTCAGGAGCCACGAACACCCCGAGCCGCTCCGCGAGACGCGGAGCCGTCGACAGTCCGCCGCCGACCCAGAGGTCGTAGCCGACACCGAGCTCGGGGTGGTTCACCGCGACGAAGGCGACGTCGTTGATCTCGTGCACGACGTCTTGGCTCGGGTGCCCGGTGATCGCCGACTTGAACTTGCGCGGAAGGTTCGCGAGCGACTCGTCGCCGATGAACCGGCTCGTGATCTCGTCGATCTGGGGAGTCGGGTCGATGAGCTCGTCGGCGGCGATGCCGGCGACAGGCGAACCGAGCACCACGCGCGGAACGTCTCCGCACGCTTCGGTCGTGCCCAGGCCGACAGCTTCGAGGCGGCGCCAGATCTCGGGCATCGACTCGACTTCGATCCAGTGCAGCTGGATGTTCTGGCGATCCGTCAGGTCAGCCGTGTCGCGGCCGAACTCCTGTGAGATTCCGGCGATGACCCGCAACTGCTCGGTGGTCAGCTGACCGCCGTCGATGCGGACGCGGAGCATGAAGAACTCATCTTCGAGCTCGTGCGGCTCGAGCTGAGCGGTGCGACCACCATCGATGCCGGGCTTGCGCTGGGTGTACAGCCCCCACACGCGAAAGCGCCCGTGCAGATCGGTCGGGTCGATGCTCGCGAAGCCGCCCTTCGAGTAGATGTTCTCGATGCGCCCGCGGACGGCAAGGCCGTTGTCGACCTGCTTCCACTCTTCGTTGCCGTTGAGGGGGGTCTTGCCGTCGATCTTCCACTGCCCATTGGGCTTGGACGACGGTCGCGGCGCGCGGGCACGGGCGCCCTCGGCGGCGATTTGGGCGACGCGCGCAGATGCCTCGTCGCGGTCGATCTCGTTCGTGGTCACTGGAGCCTCCTGATGTGTCGGGCGTCCCCGACGGTGGGCGCTGTTCTGCCCACGCTCCGACGCTATGCGGGGGTTCCGGCTCGGTGAAATGTGACGTCAAGCACCGTTAACGTGCGTAACACGGCGTCACGAAGTTGACGGGGCGCCCTCGGCGGTGGTGGGGCGCTCGGTTTCGGCAGTCACGAAGCGCTCTGACGAAGCGATCTGTTCGGCGACACGGCGGAGGGCGAGCAGAAGTGGCTCGACGATCACTGAACCCAGCACGACGTAGCGCACGGCTGCTTCAGCTGAACCGGTGGGGATGGCGGCGATCTCAGCATCCGCCATCGCGCGAATGCTCTTGAGGTACACGGGCATCACGCCGTCGGGAACCGCGAAGCCGGCACGGTCAATGGCCTCAAGCGCGTGGGCGACGCCGCCCAGGACTCGGTCGTCGCACAGCCCCGGCTGCCAACCGAGTCGGGTGACGAGGTCGGTTGCCGCGGTCGTGTCGATGGCGTCGGTGAACGTCGGGGTGACAGCCGCATGCGCCGTGCCCAGAAGGTCGCGAGGGTCTGCCGGAGGAGAGTCGAGCGCACTCAGGACCTTGCGCGTTTCGGCGACACTGACTCCCGATTCGATGAGTGCACGGACTACCCGCAGGCGCTGCAGGTGAACGTCGTCATACGTCGCCTGCGTGCGGGAGGTGCGGGCCCCCTCGGGGATGAGACCTTCGCGCAGATAGAACTTGATCGTCGCCACGGATATCCCGCTGCGCTCGGACAGTTCAGACATTCTCATCGGCCACCCCCTTGACATCGATAGCTTAGCTATCCAATATGGATAGTGACACTATCGAAAGGCGATCATGAGCAAAGTCATTCCCGGGCGACACACCCACTCCTATGACGGCGAGCTGGTCGTCTTTCACATCGGCATGCAGATCAACCGCTGGTGGCGGCCCGATCTCTGGCTGCCGGCGTTCACCGCCATGCCCCGGATGCTGAAAGAACTGAGCATTGACCCAGACTCGGGCCTGCTCGGGTTCGAGCTCTTGCTGGGCTCGGGGGGACCCTACGTCGTGCAGTACTGGTCGTCTATCGACAAGCTCTACGCCTACGCGTCGGAGCCGACGGCGGAACATCGACCGGCGTGGACCCGCTTCAACCGAGCCGTTCGCAAGGCGCCGGGCGCTGTCGGAATCTGGCACGAGACGTTCCTGGTCGAGAGGGCCGAGAGTATCTATGTCTCCACGAAGCCGATGGGCTTGCCCAAAGCCACGTCTCACGTTCCGGTCGCGCGCGCGCACGACCGCGCTCGCGCACGGTACGAGGGAGGGCGCACAGCGGCTTCGGGTGTGGCTTCAGACGTGTGACGTGACGGCGGTCCGGTAGCGGTCTACGACCAGGTCGACGAGCGGAGCGGGGGGCTCATCGTCGTCGAGCAGAGGACGCGCGACCGGGCTGCCGGCCGAGACGCGGACCGCGAGGTCGTGGAAGTAACCCGGGGCCAGGAGGTAGTTCGCCACGACGACCTTCTTCTCGCCGTTCTCGGCTGCCGCGGCGACTGCTGCGCCGAGTCGGGGCTCTGCGGCGGCGAGGAATCCGACGCTGACCTCGCGGCCGAGACGCTCGGCCAGTGCCCGTGCGGTTGCGCGGCAGTCTTCGTTTGCTCGGTCATCGCTTGAACCTGCGACGGCGAGGACGATCCCAGCATCCGGGTCATCGATGGCCGCCAGACGCGCGACCAGCACGTCGACGAGTCGCTCGTCGGGTCCGAGTGCCGAGGTGATGGTGACGTCGGTGTGGTCGGCGGTCTGCTCGCGCAGGTCGACGTGGACGTGGTATCCGGCCGAGAGCAGGAGTGGCACGAGCGCGACGGGCTGGTTCTCGGGAAGTGCGTCGAGGGATGCCGCGACATCCGGTGGCTGCACGTCGACGTGACCGAGCCGGACAGTGACGTCGGGCAGACGCTGCGCGACGGCCTCGACGAGTGCGGACACCGCGGCCTGGCCGGCCGGCGAACTCGTACCGTGCGAGATCGCGAGGAGAGCGGGTGTCGTCATGGGGCAATTGTGCCGTGTTTGTCGTCTGGGCCGAGCCGGTCCGGACGCGGGGCGTCAAAGTTCCGGGACGGATCGGGTTGTGGCGGGCCCGGAGTCGGGAGAACGGGCGGTTTGTCCCGGAACTTTGACCGAGAACGCCCGACATCTCCCCGCGTCCCGCGAAAAGGCCGCACCCCACTGAGTGGAATGCGGCCCGGGGACGCTGTCGGCTAGGTCACGTCGGCGGGAGCCGCGGCGGCGAAGCCAGCCGCGAAGCCGCGCTCGAACGCCTGCTCGGCGCGGTGCTGACCGCGGTGGTGAGCACGATGCCGTCCGTGGCCCGGCCCGAAGTCCTTGTGCTGGTTGTACTGGTCGACGGGCTCGGGGCGGAAGTCGCCGCGCTCCGCGTATTCGCGACCGCGGTGGCCACCACCACCGAAGCCAGGACGGAATCCGCGGCCGAGGTCAGGACCGAAGCCGCGGGGTCCGAAACCGTGGCGCCGGCGGCCGAAGCCGCGCTCATTCATCGGTGCGGACTCGTCCCAGCCGAGCTCTCGGGCGATCGCCTCGAGTGAGGCCATCGTCGTGGCGAAGTCTTCGGGTGAGACCGCTCCGGCTACGCGGGAGCGGATGCCCTCGACGACAGCGCCGAGGCGTTCTTTGGTCGCCGTGCCTTCGGGGGTGAGGGCCCACGTGCCTTCGGCATCCCGCGCAATCCATCCCCGCTCAGCGAGCGAGTCCAGTCGCTTGCCCTTGCGGGCGATGCGCTCGGCGAGGCCGGGACGATCGATGTCGCCCGAGAGGACGCTCAAGAGCATCCAATCGCGGCGGGTGATGTCCTCGGCCTCGAAGGCCGTGGCGAACTCACGGGCGACCAGGGCGTCGACGGTGCGAAGCCACCACCCGAACGGGCGAGGGTTCTTTTCTGAGTTGGAGAAGTTCATGTTGTGTCCTTGGTGATTGAAGGGAGAGAACGGCGTTGCGGTTCAGAGACGAGCAGTCGCGCCGAGTGCATGTCATTAGGCATGTATATGTAGTGTGACATACGACTGCGAAGCATGTCAAGTCGCATGTAAATTGGAGGGATGTCGCAACAAGCCCCCGACCCCGCTGACGCGATCGCCGCCGCCCTGGCGCAGTTGCGTGAACGCAGGCGCCAGCGCCCGCCGTGGGCTGGCGATCCGGGCCAGCCAGGCCAGCGCACAGGCCCCATTCATCCCGGGCGCCGCGGACCGCACGGTTTCGGGCGCCCCGATCACGACGCGAACCATGGCCACCCGTTCGGAGCACCGCCGTGGGCAGGCGCGGGCCGAATCGCTGGGCCCGCACGGATGAGGTTGCTCGAAGCGTTGGCGGCAGCATCCGCCCCCCTCTCCGTGGGGCAGATCGCGGAGGCAATCGGGGTCGATCAGCCGCGTGCCTCGCGGCTCGTGCAACAGGTGGTCGATGCGGGTCTCGCCCGGCGCGAGGCCGACCCCGACGATGCCCGGCGAACGCGCGTTGCACTCACTGACGACGGGTCGAAGATCGTCCGCGGGTTCCGTGGCGAGCGCCGCGATGCCATCGACACGGCTCTGGAGTCATTCACCGAGGCCGAACGCGTCGAACTCGCCCGCCTCTTGCAGAAGCTTGCCGACGGCTGGCCGCGCGACTGACCGCGACCTATTCCGCGGTGGCGCGCGGCGGCGCCTTGACGAACAGCAGCATCACGAACCCGATTGCCAAGATCGCCGCGATCCCGAGGATCCCGTAGAGAGTCTGGTTGCCGGCTGCGGCGATGAAGACGCCCCAGAGCAGCGCGGCCATCCAGCCTGCGGCGCGTCCGGTCGTCGCGTAGAGGCCGAAGATCTCGCCCTCTTGGCCGAGTGGAGTGACACGCGCGAGGAAGGATCGGGATGCCGCTTGCGCGGGGCCGACGCAGGCGGCCAGGACGATACCGACCACCCAGAAGAGGGTCTTGCCCGCCCCGGCGGCGAAGAACACGGTCAGACAGCACACCACGATGCCGCCGATGGCGAAGAGGATCAGGCGCTTGGGTCCGAAGCGGTCATCGAGCCGGCCGGCGAGGATCGTAGAGACACCCGCGACCAGGTTGAGCACGATGCCGAAGATCACCAGGTCGGTGAACCCGAACCCGAACACGCGGGCCGCGATGACCGTGCCGAAAGTGAAGACGGCGCTGAGGCCATCGCGATAGACGGCCGAGGCGAGCAAGAACCAGAACGTCGATCGGTGGTCGCGCCAGAGGCGCGCGACCGAACGGACGAGCTCGACGTAGCCCGCGAAGAAGCTCACTCGCTTGGTGTCGAGCGACGGGGGCGGCTCGGGAACATTGCGGAAGATCGGGATGCAGAACAGCAGCGTCCACACGGTGGCCCCGGCGGCGATCATCTGGAAGGTGATCGATTGGGTCCCGTCGAGCACGCCGCTGAGGATCAACCCGACCACGATGACGAGCGCGACGATGCCCCCGAGGTAGCCGAACCCCCAGCCGAGACCCGAGACTCTCCCCACGGTCTTCGGTGTCGAGACCGACACGAGCAGGGCATTGTAGTTCGCGCCGGCGATCTCGCCCACGACGCTGCCGAAGGCGATCATTGCGACGCCGAACCAGAAGTACGACGGCACTCCGGTGACGAACACCATCGCGAACTGGCACGCGATCAGCAGTCCGGTGAAGATGCCGAGCATCAGCTTGCGGCGGCCGGTCGCATCGGCCCGCTGGCCGAGAACCGGCGCCAACAGGGCAATCAGTATGCCGGCGACCATGATGCCCCAGCCGAGGTTCGCGTCGAGCGCGCCGAGCGCCCGGCAGTACTCGGTGGCCGCGTTCGCGGCGGTGTCGCAGTCGATCTCTTCGCCATTGACCACGCCGAGCGCGGCGACCGCCGGGTCGAGGAAGAACGGCGAAACCAAGAAGCTCGGCACCCACACGAAGGTCAGCAGCACCGAGTTGAACGGCTGCGTCGCCCAGTCCCACATCGCCCACGAGATCACGCGTTTGCGGGGGATCGGCTCGTCCACGTGCGTTGCGCCGAAGACTTCTGCAACTCTGCCCACCGCGCCGGTGTTGGCGGGCATCGGCGGGACTGGCGTGCCGGGCTTATCGGGTTCCATGCTGGTCACGGTAGGGCCCTTCGGTAAACGACAGGTGCGTCCTCCTCGGCACGATTGCAGAGCGGATGCTGCGGCACGCCGTTGCGCCGCGAGCCCAGGGTACGCGCTGCGGGCGACGAGCCGAGTGAGCCGGTGCCATGATGTACGCATGTCCGTGCATGTTGAGCGCGCCGAGTTGCCCGGTATCGGCATCCGCCATGACCTTGAGACCGAAGCCGGTCGCCGGCTTTCCATCGTCACCCTGCGCGAAGGCGGGCGGGAGTTGGCGATCTCCGACGAAGACGACCCTGACCGCGCAGCCTCGGCCATCGCCCTCACCGATGAAGAAGCGACGGCGCTCTCGGAGGTGCTGGGCGGCTCGGTGATCCTCACCCAGCTTGCTGGCCTCCGCAAACAGGTGGACGGACTCTCGACCTCGCAGATCACACTGCGCGCCGATTCGCCGTTCGCCGACCGGCGGCTGGGTGACACCAAGGCACGCACGCGCACCCGCTGCTCGATCGTCGCGATCGTGCGCGCGGGGGGAGTGGTTCTTCCCGCTCCCGCGCCAGAAGACTCTCTGCACGTGGGTGACACCCTCGTCGCGGTCGGCACACCGGAAGGGCTCGAGCTCCTCGCCCGCATCATCGACGGGGCCTGAAGTGGACCACAGCGCGCTCGTTCTCATCGAGATCGGCGCGCTTCTGCTCGGCATCGGTCTGCTCGGCCGGCTCGCGGGCAAGCTCGGAATCTCTCCGATCCCCCTGATTCTGCTGGGCGGGCTGGCCTTCGGCGAGGGCGGTCTGCTGCCCTTTCAGACGGGCGAAGAGTTCATCGAGATCGGCGCCGAGATCGGCGTGATCCTGCTCATGCTCATGCTGGGTCTCGAATACACGGCCAAGGAACTCGTCGAAAACCTGCGCGGTTCTCGCATGGCGGGGTTCGTCGACATGCTGCTCAACGCGACGCCCGGTGCCGTGATCGCGCTGCTGCTCGGCTGGGGGCCGATTGCGGCCGTGGCGATGGCGGGCATCACCTGGATCTCCTCATCGGGCGTTATCGCCAAGATGCTCCAGGACCTCGGCCGCCTCAGCAACCGCGAGACACCGGTCGTGCTGTCGATCCTGGTGATCGAAGACCTCGCGATGGCCTTCTACCTGCCGATCCTCACCGCCCTGCTGATCGGACTCGACCTCGGCGCGGGCATCATCACGGTTGTCATCGCGCTCGCTGCAGTGCTGCTCATTCTTTACATCGCGCTCAAGCACGGGCACCTCGTGTCGCGGTTGGTCTCGTCGCGCGATGCCGAAGTGCTGCTGCTGTCGGTGCTCGGTCTGACCCTGATCGTCGCGGGGCTCGCCGCGCAGGCCAGCGTGTCGGCGGCAGTCGGCGCCTTCCTCATGGGCATTGCGATCTCGGGCCCGGTCGCACGCAACGCCGCACAACTCTTGACCCCGCTGCGCGACCTGTTCGCATCGGTGTTCTTCCTCTTCTTCGGACTCTCGACGGACCCCGCCGATCTCGTCCCGATGCTGATCCCGGCGATCATCCTCGCGATCGTCACCATGGGAACGAAGGTGCTCACCGGCTACATCGCTGCCCGGCGAGCAGGCATCGCCGAAGCCGGTCGCTGGCGCGCGGGCTTCGCCCTCATGCCGCGCGGAGAGTTCTCGATCGTCATCGCCGGCCTCGCCATCAGCGCCGGCGTCAATCCCTCACTCGCCGCGCTCGCGACGGCCTACGTGCTGATCACGATCGTGTTCGGCCCGATCCTCGCGCGCATTCCCGACGCCCCCGGCTTCGCCCGCTGGGCGAAGAAGCGGCAGCAGACGCGGCGCGGGCGCGAGCGCGCCGTCGCCTGAGACTTACGCGCGAGCCGCCCACTCTCGCTCGAGGATCGCGTAGTGACCGGTGTCGGTCCACTCGTCCTTGAGCCACATGTGCTCGACGAAGTGGCCCTCGTGACGCATCCCGAGTCTGATGCACATGGCGACGGATGCGTCGTTCCGAGGATCCAGTTCGGCTTGCACGCGGTGCAGTCCGATCTCGCCGAAGCAGAGGTCGAGCAGCAGCCGTGCGGCCTCGGTCGCATACCCGCGGCCGCGAGCAGTGGGGGCGAGCAACCAGCCGATCTCGGCCGTGCGGTCGGGATCCGCACTGCGCAGCTCGAGGTACATCGTGCCGATCAGCGCGCCCGAGGCATCCCGAAGCGCCGGCTGCACGTAGTCGCCGGGCTCGGCGAGACGGGTGTGCGCGGCATCCCGTTCCAAGACCTCCGCGACCTTCTCGCGCGAGCGCGCCTCATAGAGCATGTATCGGCATACCTCGGGGTCCCCCTGAATCGCGTGCAGCGCGTCGAGGTCGTCGGGCCGCAGCAGGTCGAGCGCGACGCGCCCGCCGACAATCGGGCGGAAGTCCCAGGGCAGTGTCATGCGGCCATCCTCGCAGTCTCGGTCACGCGCCCGCACTTCTCGTCCGCCGAGGATGATTTGCCCGATGGCTCCTTCTGCGGCCGGTCAGCGCTGTGCTTAGGTGAACCATGAACGCCTCGCCGGACAACTCTCCGCCGTTCAACGGCAAGCTCGCCATCCTGCTCGCAATGGCCATGTTCGTCCTCGTCTTCGACACGTCCCTGATGAACGTGTCCATCTCGGCCGTGGTCGCCGACCTCGACACGACCGCCAGCGGCGTGCAGGGCGCGATCGCGCTCGAGGCGCTCGTCTCGGCGGCGTTCATCCTGATTGGCGGCAAGATGGGCGACCTGATCGGCCGCAAGCTCGCCTACGTACTGGGACTGATCGGGTATGCCGTCGGTGCGATCGCGATGACAGTCGCCCAGGATCTGAACACCATCATCATCTTCTGGGCAGTCATCGGAGGGCTCGGTGCTTCTTTGCTGTTGCCGTCGATGCAGTCGCTCATCCACGGCAACTTCCAGGGCGACCACCAGAAGCGCGTCTATGCGCTCGTGGGCGCGTCTGCGGCGATCGCGGCCGCCGTCGGCCCGCTTCTCGGCGGCTTCATCACGACCTTCCTTTCGTGGCGCGTGGGATTCCTCCTCGAAGCCGTGATCATCGCGGTGGTCCTGGCCGGCATCAAGCTGGTCAAGGACGTCCGGTTCACGGGGGACCGCGCGATCGACCTGGTCGGATCCGCGCTCTCGGTCATCGGCATGGGCGGCGTCGTCCTGGGCATCCTGGTGTGGCAGGAGGGCGGCGGATACGTCGCGCTCATCATCGGACTGGGCGTGGCCGCGCTCGGCGGCCTCGTGTTCTGGCTCACTTCGCGCAAGAAACAGGGCAAGGCGACGTTGATCGACCCCGCGCTGTTCGGGCTGAAGCCGTTCCGCGCGGGCGTGAGCGGGCAGCTTCTACAGCAGATCACCCTGGGCGGGACGATGATCGTGCTACCGCTCTACCTGCAGATGGTGCTCGAATACAACGCGCTAGAGGCGGGCCTGTCGATCGCACCGCTGTCGCTCAGCATGTTCGCGGTCGCCTTGATCGCCGGTCGCAAAGCCAAGGGTCGCCCGGCGAACCTCGTGCTGTGGGGTTTCGTTCTCACCGTCATCGGGATCTTGATCATCGTGCCGCTGGTGCCCCGGGCCGACTCGGGCTGGTACCTCACGATCCCGCTGCTGATCAGCGGGTCCGGGCTCGGCCTGCTCGTCTCGCAGTTGAACAACTACACGCTGTCGCCGATCACGGATGAGCGGGTGAGCGAGGCCGCGGGCGTCAACTCTGCCGCCGGATCGTTCGGTCTGTCGTTCGGGTTGGCCTTTGCAGGGGCGATCATGCTCGCCACGCTCGCGGTCGGCTTCACCGCTCTCGCAGATTCGTCCAGCGTGCTCAGTACGGAGCAGAAGCAGCAGGTCTCGACGGTGCTCGAGGAGGATGCAGAGCTCATGTCGAACACCGGGCTCGCGGAGCTGCTCGCGGACGAATCCCCCGAAGTCTCGGCCGAGGTGCTCCGGATCAATACTGAGGCGCGCCACCTCGCGCTGCAGGTCGCCCTGCTGATCCCGATTCTGGCCAGCCTCGCCGGCATCCTCAACGGCTTCCGCATGCGGCGTCTGCCCGATCCGGTGTCGGCCGGTTCGGGCGAGACCGTGCTGGGCTGACCCTCGGCGACGAGCAACCTGCGAAGTTGAGTCGACTCGTATCAAGTTCATTTGACATGCTCAGGATGCTTCGCTAGCCTTGAGTCAACACGGCTCAACCAGGGCCGATCACAAACTTCAGGAGACACACATGCCCCGTGCAGTGGGAATCGACCTCGGTACGACGAACTCCGTCGTGAGCGTCCTCGAAGGCGGCGAGCCGAAGGTCATCGCGAACGCAGAAGGCTTCCGCACGACCCCCTCGGTCGTGGCCTACACGAAGGATGGCGAGGTGCTCGTCGGCGAAACCGCGAAGCGCCAGGCCGTCACCAACGTCGACCGCACCATCTCTTCCGTCAAGCGCCACATGGGCACGGACTGGAAGTTCGCCATCGACGACAAGAAGTACACCGCGCAAGAGATCTCGGCCCGCATCCTCGGCAAGCTCAAGCGTGACGCCGAGCAGTACCTGGGTGACACCGTGACCGACGCGGTCATCACCGTCCCGGCGTACTTCAACGACGCCGAGCGTCAGGCAACGAAAGAGGCCGGCGAGATCGCGGGACTGAATGTCCTGCGTATCATCAACGAGCCCACCGCCGCAGCCCTCGCCTACGGTCTCGACCGGGGCAAGGAAGACGAACTGATCCTCGTCTTCGACCTCGGTGGCGGAACCTTCGACGTCTCGCTGCTCGAAGTGGGCAAGGACGACGACTTCTCGACCATTCAGGTGCGCTCGACCTCAGGCGACAACCGCCTCGGTGGAGATGACTGGGACCAGCGTCTCGTCGACTACTTCATCAAGCAGTTCAAAGACACCACCGGCGTCGACGTCTCGGGTGACAAGATCGCCCTGCAGCGCCTCAAGGAAGCTGCAGAGCAGGCGAAGAAGGAGCTTTCGAGCTCCATGTCGACCTCCGTCAACCTGCCCTACCTGTCGCTGACCGACAGCGGCCCGGTGTCACTGAGCGAAACCATCACCCGCGCGAAGTTCGAGGACCTCACCAAAGACCTGCTCGACCGCACCAAGAAGCCCTTCGAGGACGTCATCCGCGAAGCCGGCATCAAGGTCGCCGACATCGACCACGTCGTGCTCGTCGGTGGATCGACCCGCATGCCCGCCGTGGCCGAACTGGTCAAGCAGGAGGCCGGCAAAGAGGCCAACAAGGGCGTCAACCCGGATGAGGTCGTCGCCGTGGGCGCGGCCCTCCAGGCCGGTGTCCTCAAGGGTGAGCGCAAGGACGTTCTGCTCATCGATGTCACCCCGCTGAGCCTCGGTATCGAGACCAAGGGCGGCATCATGACCAAGCTCATCGAGCGCAACACGGCTATCCCGACCAAGCGCAGCGAGACCTTCACCACCGCCGACGACAACCAGCCGTCGGTCGCGATCCAGGTCTTCCAGGGCGAGCGTGACTTCACGCGCGACAACAAGCCGCTCGGTACGTTCGAGCTCACCGGCATCGCGCCGGCCCCCCGTGGCATCCCGCAGGTCGAGGTCACGTTCGACATCGACGCCAACGGCATCGTGCACGTGTCTGCCAAAGACAAGGGCACCGGCAAGGAGCAGTCGATGACGATCACGGGCGGCTCGAGCCTCCCGAAGGAAGACATCGATCGCATGGTCAAAGAGGCCGAAGAGAACGCCGCTGAAGACAAGAAGCGTCGTGACTTCGCCGAGACCCGCAACCAGGCCGAGACGCTCGCGTACTCGATCGACAAGCTGCTGAAAGAGAACGACGAGAAGCTTCCCGCAGAGGTCAAGACCGAGGTTCAGGCCGACGTCGACGCGCTCAAGGCGGCGCTTGCGGGCGAAGACGACGAGGCCGTGAAGACCGCGTTCGACAAGCTGAATGAGTCGCAGGGCAAGATCGGTGAGGCGCTGTACGCGTCGAACCAGGCTCAGCAGGCTCCGGATGCTGGTGCCGACGCTCCTGCAGGTGACGCCGCGCCCGAATCGGACGAGGATGTCATCGACGCAGAGGTTGTCGACGACGAGGAAGACAAGAAGTAGGAACTGATGACGGACAAGAACTTCGATAACGGCGAAGTTCGTCCAGACGACGAGGGGTCGGAGGCTTCGACTGAGCAATCAGCCGAGGCCACCGGCCCCGAGTCGCAGGATGAACTGACGGTCGACGACATCCTCGGCGCTCAGCAGTCCGCCGAGGCCGCGGCCGAGGATGCCGTCCTGGCAGACCTCGAGTCGACCCTGCTGAACGACCTCAAGCGCCTGCAGGCCGAGTACGCCAACTACCGCCGGCGCACAGAAGACCAGCGTGAGATCGAGATCGAACGCGCCAGAGGAGCGGCCGCAAAGGCGCTCATCCCGGCACTCGATGACCTCGACCGTGCCGAGAAGCACGGTGACCTCGAAGAGGGCACCGCGTTCCACGCGATCGCTGAGAAGGTACGCGGTGTGGCCGAGAAGATGGGCATGACCGCGTACGGCGCAGCCGGTGAGCCGTTCGATCCTCAGCAGCACGAGGCGATCTTCCAGGCCCCGACACCCGGTGTGGAGACTGCAACCATCCTCGAGGTCGTCGAGGTCGGGTATCGCCTCGGCGAGACCGAACTGCGACCGGCCAAGGTCGTCGTCGCCGTTCCGGCGGAGTAGGAGCCCGCATGGCAAGCCAGGACTGGTTCGACAAAGACTTCTACAAGACGCTCGGAGTGCAGAAAGATGTCACCGACGCCGACCTGAAGAAGACGTACCGCAAGCTCGCACGCAAGTATCACCCCGATTCGAATCAGGGGGATGCTGCGGCTGAGGCGAAGTTCAAAGAGATCAGCGAGGCCTACTCGGTGATCGGCGACGCCGAACAGCGTGCGGAGTACGACCAGATCCGGGCGATGGGCTCGGGCGCCCGTTTCACCGCGGGTGGCCAGGGTGCCGGTGGATTTGACGATGTCTTCTCGCGGTTCGGCGGAGGTCGAGGGGGCGCGCGTACCCAGACCCCCGAGGACTTCGAAGACATCTTCGCGATGTTCAATCAGCAGCAGGGTGGCTTCGGCAATGGTCGTTTCGGTCAGTCGACGGGCGGGTTCCGCGGTTATGGCGGACCCACCCGTGGGGCCGATGTCACCGCGCGTACGACGATCGACTTCACGACCGCCGCGCAGGGCGAGACCATCACCCTGGCCGGCGAGGACGGCAAGCCGTTCAAGGTGAAGATCCCCGCCGGCGTTGCGGACTCTCAGAAGATCCGCCTCCGCGGGCGCGGACGCCCCTCGCCGGACGGTGGCGAGACCGGCGACATCGTCGTCCAGGTCGCGGTGCGGCCTCATCCCGTCTTTACGCGTGAAGGGCTCAACATCCGGGTCGTGGTGCCGGTGACCTTCACCGAGGCAGCCCTCGGCGCCACCATCGAGGTTCCGACCCTCGGCGGCGACACCGTAAAGTTGCGCGTTGCGCCCGGGACGCCGTCGGGCCGTGTGCTGCGTGTCAAAGGACGCGGCATCCACACCGCAAAGGGCACCGGTGACCTGCTCGCCGAAGTCCAGGTGGCCGTGCCCGCGCATCTCGATGACGCTGCCCGCGAAGCGCTGCAGCGCTTCCACGACCTCGAGCCGAAAGAGAATCCTCGCGCCGACCTGATGTCGAAGGCGCGCGGCTGATCATGGCCTCCGACATCGACGAGGATGCCCCGATTTTCGCGATCGCTGTTGCCGCGGAGCTCTCGGGAATGCACCCGCAGACCCTTCGGCAGTACGACCGACTCGGCCTCGTCGTTGCCGCCCGCACTCAGGGCGGATCGCGGCGTTACTCGTTGCGTCACGTCGAGCAGCTGCGCGAAGTCGCGCGCATGTCGAGCGAGGGTATGGGCCTGCCCGCGATAGCGCGGATCCTCGACCTCGAAGATCGAGTGCGCGAGTTGCACCTCCGTGTGCGCGACCTCGAAGAACGCATGCGCACCGAGCTCGAGAGGCGACCCGGCGCACGCGTCTTCGCCGCGGGCTCGACCGGGTCGGTCGTCACCCTGCGTCACGGCACGCGCGTTCGCCGAGCGACCGAACTGGTGGTGTGGCGCCCTCGGAACTCCCTCAGCGCGTCTGAGCCGGAGTCGGATTCCAACGCCGACTCCGACGAGAACGACTAAACGCTCAGGCCTCCGCGCGCGCGGTCGGGGCAGCTGCCGGGTTGGCCGCGACGAAGGCGTTGTAATCCTGCTTCGACAGCGCCGCGTACGCGTACGCCCACTCGAGGATCGATTCGCCGACCACACGTCCGTTGCCGATATAGCCGGCGACATCGGCCGCGTTGGGTGCCTGTGCGTGTGCGCGGGCGAGGGTCGCTGCGCACCCCTGGGCGTAGTTGCGGAACGGCCCATCCTCGATCTGGTCGGCGTCGATGCCGCCTTTCATGTCGTGGAACTGCCTCACGTAGAAATCGCCTCGTTTGCCCCGCAGGTGGCCGAGAAACGGGTCTGACACGGCCTGCAGGATTCGTTGCAGTGCAACCACGCGTCCGCCCTCTCCGTGTTGCTCCACATGCGGAGCGAAGACCTCGGGCTGCTCCATGGCGCCGTACTCGACCAGGACGCTTTTGTTTGCCTGCTTGCCCTGAAGAAGGAGGACGTTGCCGTCGCCGTCCTGCAGCAGCACGAGTGTGCACAGCGTGCCGACGCTACCGACGCCCACCACACGTCGGGCGATGTCCGACACGGTGTAATGACTCAGGAGCATGCGGATATCGACGTTCGCCGACTGGGCATAGTTCCGAACGTTCTCGATCAGGCGCCCTTGGGTATCGGCGTCCGCCTGCACCATGGTGGGCGGAGATTCGATGAAGGTCATGCGGCCGTCGGGTCCCTTTTGTGTGAGTTTGCGCACGGCGCGGTCTGCGGTGCGCTTCTGCGCATCGTGGATCGCGTCCTTGAGCACGCTGCGGGAAGACTTCTCGGCGGAATCGACCGCTGCGGCCACATCGAGGTGCTCGAAGAACCGCACGAGCGGACTGCGCTCGGCATACGCTGCCATCGCTCGCGCATAGGTCCGGACGGCGGCGAGCGCAGCATCCATCACGACATCTTCATCTCGTGAGGTCGCCTGCCCGGCGATGACGACGCTGGTGACGAGTCGCTTGACATCCCACTCCCAGGGTGCCCACGCGGCCTCGTCGAAGTCGTTGAGGTCGAACACGAGTGTGCGTTGCTGCGACGCGTAGAAGCCGAAGTTCGCCACGTGTGCGTCACCGCAGGAGGGCACCAGAATGCCGCTGTGCGGATCGTTCCCGAGGTCGGCCGCTTGAATGGCCGCCGTCCCGCGGTAGAACGCGAACGGACTCGCCGACATGCGCTCGGTGCGCAGGGGGATGAGGTCTTGCTCGCGAGTTGCGTTCTGCTTATCGAGGATGCCTAGCGGGTCGCGCTCGCCGATGGTCAGTCGCGACAGGGTGCTGCGCGGCTTCTGCTGTCGCGCGGCCTGCCCCGCCGCCACGCGATCGGTGACACTTAGGGGCTTCGTCCACGAGGCGACGAACTCATTCGGCGGCAATGCACTCATGGCGACATCATGGCGCAATATCGCGGCCGTGACGATAGCAGGTGTTCTCCGCACCGACCCTCGCGTTCGGGGCTAGACCCGATCGGGCGAGATCAGCGGCGGAGCCATCACGTCGCTCGTCACGGTTCCCTTCCAACCGGCGGCCGTGATCGCCCCCGAGATCGCAGCGACGACTGCCGCGCTCGTCGCAACCGCCGCGGCCGGCGCGTGCCAGAACTGCACGCGCGCGGCGATGCGTTCGGGCGAAACCGTGCTCACCAGAGACCGAGCCGGAGTGCTCTGGAGCACTCCCTCCGCGTGGGCGGCAGCATCCGTCACCGCCTTCAATACCTCTTCGACCGGCGTCGCGCCGCGCTCGATGCGTACCTGCACCTCGCTGCGGCGCTCGCCGTGGCGTGAGAAGTTCACCAGAGTCTCAGTCATGAGCTTCGAGTTGGGCGTATGAACCGTGCGGCCGTCGAGGGTCTGCATGATGACCGCGCGCGAATTCAACTCGGTCACTGTGCCGATGATCGGTTCGCCGTCAGGGCCCTCGACCATGAGGTCTTCGCCCACCAGTACCGACTTGCGCGTCTGAATGAGCACACCCGCAGCGAAGTTGTCGGCGACACCGCGCATGACAAGTGCGGCCACCGCGATGACGATCAGGCTCATGGCAAGCAGCGGCTGGATGTTGGCGCCGAGGAGGGCGAGCGCGATTCCGAATCCGAGCAAAAGCACGCTGTACTGCGCGACCCGTGCACCGAAGAGGGCGAGCGCGGGCGTGACGTTCGGGACGTGAGCGAGTACCGCGAGCGTTCCCCGCTTGGCGAAGCGCGACAGGATCCATCCCGCGATGACGGCGATCAGCGCAAAGACGACGTCCCACCAGGAGATGCTGACCGTGAGCAGCTGACTGAAGTCCACGCGCTCACGATAGAGCGGTGCGGCGCGCTGGCCGCTCAGCCTCGCCGACGCGCACTAGCCTGGCCCCGTGAAGCGTGCCCCCTCGTCCGTGATGACTCCGCCGCCCCTCTCGCCGACGCTGACGGTGCTGATCGGGCTCGCCGCGGCGGTGATCGCCCTTACTGGCGTGTCGTTCGCCCGCGAGCTCGTCGGGCCCCTCGCGCTCGCGGCGGTGATCGTGATCATCTGTCACCCCGTTCGTCACCCGCTCGAGCGGCGCGGATGGCCGCGCTGGTTGGCGACGACCGCGGTGATCGTCGTGGCCTACCTCATCCTCGCGTTCCTCGCGCTGCTGCTGTTCTTCGCCGGCACGCAGTTCGTCCGCTTAGTGGGCGATTACGCCGACGAGCTACGTCAGACGGCGCAAGCGCTCATCGATGGGCTCGAGGCGGTGGGACTGGACCAGCAGGCGGCGGATGCGACGGCATCCGTCCTTGATCCGTCCACGATCGCCAGCTTCGCCGCCTCACTGGGGGGCACCGTGCTGGGGGTGCTCACTGCCTTCTTCTTCGTCCTGGCGTACGTGATCTTCATGGCCGTAGACGGTGCCCGCTACACGCGGGCCGAGCAGTCGTTCGGAGTGTCGGCCCGCGCCGCGGTCGGTCGCTTTCAGAAGTTCAACACCGGGGTGCGGCGCTACTACATCGTCAACGCCACGTTCGGTGCCATCGTCGCGATCATCGATGGGCTCGCGCTCTGGGCGCTCGACATCCCTGCCCCCGTGGTCTGGGCAATTCTCGCGTTCGTGACCAACTTCATTCCGAACATCGGCTTCGTCGTCGGGCTCATCCCGCCGGCGCTCCTGGCGCTGGTCGTCGGCGGTTGGCCGCTGATGCTCGCCGTGATCGCGGTCTACTGCGTGGTGAATGTCACCCTCCAGGTCTTGATCCAACCGAAGTTCGTCAGCGACGCAGTCGACATCACGCTGACGCTGAGCTTCTTCTCGGTCATCTTCTGGACGTTCATCATCGGCCCGCTCGGAGCCATCCTGTCGATCCCGTTGACCTTGCTGGTCCGTGCGCTCATTCTCGAGGGGGACCCTGGCGCGCGCTGGCTGCGCTGGCTCTCGGGAGATAAGGATGCCGCGCGATGACCTTGGAGCGTTGGGAGAGGCTCTCGTATTGGCCTCTGGTGATCATCTCGTTGGTCTACATCGTCGCGTACTCGTGGCAGGTGATCGCCGATCTGCAAGGCGTTCAGTACCTCGTCGCACGAGTCGTCATGACGGTCGCCTGGTTGGTGTTCGTCGCTGACTACATCGTGCGGCTGAGGCTGGCCTCACCGCGCTGGCCCTGGTTCCGCTCACACCTGTTCGAGCTCGCGGTCGTCACCCTGCCCGCACTGCGGCCGTTGACGCTGCTGCGCGCGGTGACGTTGGTCAACACGCTGCGCCGCACTGCCGGTGCCGCCCTGCGCGGGCGGCTTCTCATTTACGGCCTCGGTTCGGTTATCGTGCTGATCTGGATGGGCGCGCTCGCCGTCCTCGATTCTGAGCGCGGAGCCCCCGGGGCGAACATCGAGACCATCGGCGATGCGATCTGGTGGGCATTTGTGACCCTGACGACCGTGGGGTACGGCGACTACTACCCCGTGACTGTATGGGGTCGTACCGTTGCCGTGCTGCTCATGTGCGGCGGTGTCGCGCTCGTCGGCGTCGTCACGGCTACCCTCGCGTCGTGGGTGCTCGAGCGTACCGGCCGTGATGCCGGTGAACCGGCGACGCGGATGCAGGTGCGTGAGCTGTCGAAGCAGGTCGCCGCACTCTCGGCACAGTTGCCCGAGCAACCGAAGACGAAACCGCCTGCGCCTCCCGCGCCATCCCCCTAGGGCGGTTTCTGGGGCGATTCGCTCAGGGCGTAGCTCTGCGGTCCTCGGTGTCGGCGACCGGGCGTAGGCTCGTTTCGCGCGCGGGATGCCCCAGGCCTCCCTTCTGTGCGCCATGTCACCCTCTGCACTGCAGGAGACCTCGTGCTCGCCAAACTCCTCATCCGCTATCTCACGCCCTATCGCTGGCTCTTGCTCGCGTTGCTGATCTTTCAGATCATCTCGGCGGTTGCGACCCTCTACCTCCCGCGGCTGAACGCCGACATCATCGACCAGGGTGTCTCGCGGGGCGACACCGCCTACATCTGGTCGACCGGGTCGGTCATGCTGGCGATCTCGTTCGGGCAGATCGTCGCGGCGATCATCGCCACCTACTTCGCGGCCAAAGCGTCGATGGCGGCGGGCCGCGACATCCGCCGCGACATCTACGAGAAGGTCAGCGCTTTCTCCGAGCGAGAGGTCTCCGCCTTCGGCCCTGGGTCGCTCATCACTCGCAACACGAACGACGTGCAGCAGGTGCAGATGCTCGCGATGATGGGCTCGACCATGCTCGTCACCGCTCCGCTGCTCGCGATCGGTGGGGTCATCATGGCTCTGCGACAAGACCTGGGGCTCGGCTGGCTGATCGCGGTCGCCGTTCCGCTTCTGCTGGTGATCGTCCTGCTGATCGTGAGCCGGATGGTGCCGCTGTTCCGCGTCTTTCAGACCAAGCTTGACGCGGTCAACCGCATCATGCGCGAGCAACTGACCGGCGTGCGGGTCGTGCGCGCTTTCGTGCGCGAAGACATTGAAGAAGAGCGCTTCCGCGGGGCGAACACCGACATCATGGTGGTCGGTCGCAAGGTCGGCTCGCTCTTCGTGCTGCTGTTTCCGGTCGCCATGCTCGTGCTCAACGTCACGATCGTCGGTGTCATCTGGTTCGGCGGCATCGAGGTCGATGCGGGCTCAATCGAGATCGGCACACTCTTCGCGTTCATGCAGTACATCGCACAGATCCTCATGGGTGTGCTCATGGCGAGCTTCATGGTGATCATGATTCCCCGTGCAGCGGTCTCGGCCGAGCGCATCGGTGAGGTGCTCGCGAGCGAGTCGACGCTCGTGCGCGCCACCAACCCCGTGCGCGAGTTTCCTGCGCGCGCAACGGTGCGCTTCGATGATGTCGAGTTCAGCTACCCCGGTGCCGAGCAACCGGTACTGCAAGGCATCACCTTCGAGGCGAAGCCGGGCGAGACCGTCGCCGTGGTCGGCTCGACCGGTGCGGGCAAGACGACACTCATCTCCCTCATCCCGCGTCTGTTCGATGTGACCGGCGGGTCTGCGCAGGTCGGGGGTGTGGACGTGCGCAAGGCCGACCTCGACGAGCTCTGGAAGGGCATCGGCCTGGTGCCCCAGCGTCCGTTCCTGTTCTCCGGCACCGTCGCCTCGAACCTGCGCTTCGGGCGTGAAGAAGCCACCGATGACGAACTCTGGGCGGCGCTCGAGATCGCTCAGGGCAAGGACTTCGTCGAGCAGATGGATGGCCAGCTCGGCGCGCGCATCTCGCAGGGCGGCACGAACGTCTCGGGCGGGCAGCGCCAGCGCCTGGCGATCGCGCGAGCGATCGTGCACCAGCCCGACATCCTGATCTTCGATGACTCGTTCTCGGCGCTCGACCTCACGACCGACGCGCGATTGCGTCAAGCACTCTGGAGAGAATTGCCACACGTCACCAAAATCGTCGTCGCCCAGCGCGTCTCGACGATTACCGAAGCGGATCGCATCGTCGTGCTGGAGGACGGCCGCATGGTCGGTCTCGGCACGCACGAAGAGTTGATCGAGAGCAGTGCCACCTACCGAGAAATCGTCGACTCGCAGCTGGCGGTGCAGGCATGAGTGCTCCAGACACGCTGACAGAGGAAGAACGTCTCGAACTCGAACTCGCCGAACAGGCGCGACAGAACTCGGGGGACTGGGACAGCGTCAAGCCCGGCAAGGCCGCGAACTTCGGCCAGAGCTTCGGCCGCCTGATCGGACTCTTGCGTCCCCACGCGTTCGCGTTCACGATCGTGTCGATCCTCGGTGCCATCGGTGTCGTGCTGGCCGTCATCGCTCCGAAGATCCTCGGTGAGGCCACCAACCTCATCTTCGAGGGAGCCGTGTCGACGGGGCTGGCCGAACAGTTCCCGGCGGGGACATCGCAGGCCGATGTCGTCGCGGCGCTCGAGGCGACGGGTCAAACCGACTTCGCCAACATCGTCGGGGCCATGAACGACTTCACCGTCGGGGCAGGTGTCGATTTCGATGCGCTCCGCGTGGTGATCGTCGCGGTGCTGGCGATCTACGTCGTCTCGTCGTTGCTCAGTTGGGTGCAGGGCTACGTGATCAACATCATCATGGTGCGCACGATGTGGCGCCTGCGGGAGTCGGTCGAGGCGAAGATCAACCGTCTGCCGCTGTCGTACTTCGACAAGGTGCAGCGCGGTGAGCTCATCTCGCGCGTGACCAACGACATCGACAACATCACCCAGACCATGCAGCAGTCGCTGTCGTCGGCGTTGACCTCGGTGCTGACCGTGGTCGGTGTGATGGTGATGATGTTCTCCATCTCGTGGCAGCTTGCCCTCGTGGCTCTGATCTCGTTGCCGCTGATGACGGTGATCTTCGGAGTGATCGGACCGAAGTCGCAGAAGGCCTTCGGCATCCAGTGGCGAAAGGTGGGGCTGCTCAACGCTCGCGTCGAGGAGTCGTTCTCGGGCCACGCGCTCGTCAAGGTCTACGGCCGCGAGGTCGACTCGCGCGAGAAGTTCGAGATCGAGAACGAAGAGCTCTACCAGGCGAGCTTCAAGGCCCAGTTCCTCTCGAACGTGATCATGCCCGGCATGACCTTCATCGGAAACCTCACCTACGTCGGTATCGCGGTTCTCGGTGGCTTGATGGTCGCCGGCGGCACCCTGCGTCTGGGTGACGTGCAGGCGTTCATCCAGTACTCGCAGCAGTTCACTCAGCCGCTCTCGCAGCTGGGCGGAATGGCCGCGATCGTGCAGTCAGGAACGGCCTCGGCCGAGCGCGTGTTCGAACTGCTCGACGCCGATGAGCAAGAGCCTGACTCTGACGACGCGCCCGAGCCGGTCGGCGGTGAGGGCGTGATCGAGTTCGCGAACGTCAAGTTCGCATACACGCCCGAGCGTCCGTTGATCACCGACCTGTCGTTCCGCGTCGAGCCCGGCCAGACGGTCGCGATCGTCGGGCCGACAGGCGCGGGCAAGACCACGCTCGTGAACCTCATCATGCGGTTCTACGAACTCGACGGCGGACGCATCCTGCTCGACGGACAGGACATCGCCGAACTCACCCGCGACGATGTGCGCTCGCGTACCGGCATGGTGCTGCAAGACCCGTGGCTGTTCGCCGGAACCATCCGCGAGAACATCCGGTACGGGCGTGAGTCGGCGACCGACGAAGAGATCCTCGAGGCCGCAAAGGCAACGCGCGTCGATCGCTTCGTGCACTCGTTGCCCGAGGGTTATGACACGGTGCTGGATGAGGATGCCTCGAACGTCTCGGCGGGCGAGAAGCAGCTCATCACGATTGCTCGTGCGTTCATCGCCCAGCCCTCGGTGCTCATCCTCGACGAAGCGACGTCGTCGGTCGACACCCGCACCGAGCTGCTGCTGCAGCACGCGATGAACGCTCTCCGCGAGGGACGCACGTCGTTCGTGATCGCCCACCGCCTCTCGACGATCCGCGACGCCGATCTCATCTTGGTGATGGAGCACGGAGACATCGTCGAGAAGGGCTCGCACGACGAACTCATCGCGGCCAAGGGCGCGTACTGGCGCCTGTACCAGTCGCAGTTCGAGCAGGCGGCTCAGGACCTCGACGCTGACGAGGCATCCGTCATTTCCGGAGAGAGTGTTCCTGCGGTGGGAGTAGACGCGCAGGTCTGAGCGCGAACGACACACGATCGCGGCGCCCGGGAGGATTCTCGGGCGCCGCGTCGTGTGTGGGCTGTAGGTGAGTTCGGGGGTGTGTGCGTGCCGTGCCCCAAACACGCAGGACTGCGAGGAGCTGCCCGCCGTTGCGGCTTCGAGGGCTCGCTCGTCTCGATGCGAAACGTCCGACGCGGTCACGCGTCCCGGGCGCAGCGGAAGCCGATGTGCGACATGCCGGTGTCTTCGGCCTGCGGAGAGCGCGCGGCAGGCCGAAAGCGCAGGCAATAATCAGGCGAGCACAGGTGCGATCCACCCTTGAGCACGCGGCGGGGGGTGGCAAACCCGGGTTCGGCGCTCGCGGCGGCGAGCAGGTTCGCGCGTTTGCCGGCATCGACGGGCTTGTCAGACAGCCGCAGGTGGCGGGGTGTGTAGAAGTCGCTCGTCCACTCCCACACGTTGCCGGTCATGTCGTAAAGCCCGTAGCCGTTGGCAGGATAGGAGCCCACCGGCGCGGTGCCACCCACCCCTTGGTTGTCGTACGGAAAGCGCCCGAGCCACGAGTTCGCTCGTGCCACGCCGTCCGGGTAGGTTTCGTCGCCCCACGCGTAGGTCGCTCCGACCAACCCGCCGCGGGCGGCGTACTCATGTTCTGCCTCGGTGGGAAGCCGCGCGCCCGCCCATTCGGCGTAGGCGACAGCATCCGGGTAGGCAACATGAACGACCGGATGCTGCGGCCGGTCATCAACGGACGAGTCGGGGCCGAACGGCTTTCGCCAGAACGCGCCGGGCTGCCACCGCCACCAGTTGCGCCAATTCGCGAGATCGACGCGCCCGGCCGTGGGGGTGAAGACCATCGCGCCGGCCACCAGTGCGTCGGGGTCGGCGCCCGGGAAGTCCTTCGGGTCGAGCTCGCGCTCGGCGATCGTCACGTACCCCGTGGCATCGACGAACTGCGCGTACTGCTCGTTCGTGACGGCGTACCGGTCGATGTGGAACGCGTCGATCTCACGCTCGTGCACGGGCTGCTCGTCGGGGTAGAAGTCGCCTGACCCCATACGCAACACACCCGCGTCGATCAGCGCCATGTCGCGGTCGGTTCCGGTCACACCTCCACCGTACCCTCGGCCGACTGAGGTGCGAGGGCACGACCTGGCGAGGGGTCGTTGCACAGCAATCCCTTCAGCGGTTGTGCCCCGACAGTAGCGCCGCACCCATCGCTCGAAGTCACCCGATCGAGGTGACGTCTGCGCGACGGGCCGACGTTAGCGTCAAACAGGTAGCCCTGAGGAGAGGTGTTTTTCATGTCGATCGATCGCCACAGCCGGACTATGCTCCCGATCCCAGACCGAACCGTCCCGCGTCTGACGACTTACGACGCGAAGGATCCCGACACGGCGTTTCCGCCGATCGAGCCGCTCCTTCCGCCACAGGGTGCGCCGAACGTCGTGATCATCCTTCTCGACGATGTCGGATTCGGCGCGGCCAGTGCTTTCGGGGGTCCGTGCGCAACGCCCAACGCCGAGAAGCTCGCCGCAGGTGGACTGAAGCTCAATCGCTTCCACACGACCGCGCTCTGCGCGCCGACGCGGCAGGCGCTGCTGACGGGACGCAATCACCACTCGGTCGGGATGGGGAGCATCACAGAGACCGCCACGTCTGCCCCCGGTTACAGCTCGCTCAAGCCGAACACCAAGGCTCCGCTGGCGATGACGCTGAAACTCAACGGCTACTCCACGGCGCAGTTCGGCAAGTGCCACGAGGTTCCGGTGTGGCAATCCTCACCGATGGGCCCCTTCGACGCATGGCCTTCGGGCGGTGGCGGGTTCGAGACGTTCTACGGATTCATCGGTGGAGAGAACAACCAGTGGGAGCCGGCGCTGTACGAAGGGACGACTCCGGTCGAACCGCCGGCTACTCCGGAAGACGGGTACCACCTCACCGAAGACCTCGCCGATCGGGCGATCGGTTGGATGCGCACCCAGAAGGCCCTCATGCCCGAGAAGCCGTTCTTCGTGTACTTCGCGCCGGGTGCGACCCACGCGCCCCACCATGTGCCGCCGGAGTGGGCGGACAAGTACAAGGGCCGGTTCGCCGACGGCTGGGATGCGCAGCGAGAGAAGACCTTCGCGCGACAGAAGGAGCTCGGCGTGATTCCTGCTGACGCGGATCTCACCTCTCGCCACGGCGAGATCCCTGCGTGGGACGACATGCCCGCCGATCTGAAGCCCGTTCTGGAGCGTGAGATGGAGGTGTACGCGGGTTTTCTCGAGCACACCGACCACCATGTGGGCCGAGTCATCGATGCGATCGAAGACCTCGGGATCCTCGACGACACCATCATCTACTACATCATCGGAGACAACGGTGCGTCGGCGGAGGGCACCGTCAACGGCGCCTTCAACGAGATGGCGAACTTCAACGGCATGGCCGCACTCGAGACACCCGAGTTCATGATGTCGAAGATGGACGAGTTCGGAACACCCACCTCCTACAACCACTACGCCGTGGGCTGGGCATGGGCGATGGACACGCCCTTCCAGTGGACCAAGCAGGTCGCCTCCCACTGGGGTGGAACCCGCAACGGCGCAATCGTTCATTGGCCGAACGGCATTGCCGACAAGGGCGGGCTGCGCTCACAGTTCACGCACGTGATCGACATCGCCCCCACCATCCTCGAAGCCGCCGGTCTCCCTGAACCCACGATGGTCAACGGAGTGCAGCAGGCTCCGATCGAAGGCTCGAGCATGCTGTACGCCTTCGGAGAGAAGGATGCGCCGGAGCGCCACGATCTGCAGTACTTCGAGATGTTCGGAAACCGCGGGGTGTACCACCGGGGGTGGAGTGCGGTCACCAAGCACCGCACTCCTTGGATGCTTATGGAGCAGACCGGCCCGCTCGATGACGACATCTGGGAGCTCTATGACGGGAGTGCCGACTACAGCCAGGCGCACGACCTGTCGAAGGAGCAACCGGAACGGCTGCACGCGCTCCAGAGGCTATGGCTGATCGAGGCGGTGAAGTACAACGTGTTGCCGATCGACGACCGGACCGGAGAGCGGCTCAACCCCGATCTCGCGGGACGACCGACCCTCCTGCGCGGAAACTCACAACTGCTGTTCTCGGGTATGGGGCGCCTGTCGGAGAACAGCGTCCTCAGCATCAAGAACAAGTCCTTCTCGGTCACCGCCGAGGTCACGATCCGCGGCAAGAGCACGCAGGGGGTGGTGGTCGCGCAGGGCGGCCGGTTCGGCGGGTGGGCCCTGTACTTCCACGAGGGTCGAGCCGTGTTCGTCTACAACACCCTGGGCATCCACGAGTTCCTCACGCGCGCCGACTCCGTGCTCGCGGAGGGCACCCACCAGGTGCGGATGGAGTTCGCCTATGACGGGGGTGGTCTCGCGAAGGGCGGCGGGGTGACTCTCTACTACGACGGCGCCCCGGTCGGGACGGGGCGTGTCGAGGTCACGCAGCCCATGATCTTCTCTGCAGACGAGACGACGGATGTGGGCTACGACTCGGGAACCGGGGTCAGCAGCGATTACACGCCCCAGACGAGCAGATTCTCGGGCAAGATCGGATGGGTGCAGATCGACCTCGGAACCGATGACCACGACCACTTCATCGACCCCGAGGAGCGCATGCGCATCGCCATGGCCCGACAGTGAGGTGTGATGCAGGATTCTTTCGACCAAGACCGTCCCGATTCACCGAGTGACCGGCTGCAGAGTGTCACGAACTCGTTCGGATCTGAGGAGGGCGTCTACGGCGTCATCCTCGTCGCCGGCCTGATCGTCGTCACCGGTGCGGAGAACGCGACGGCGTGGAGTGTCTTCCTCGCCGTCGTGGGCACGGTCCTCGTCTTTTGGGCCGCCCACGTGTACGCCGGCACGGTCTCGCGCCACGGCTTCGGTGACGGCACGACGGGATTGCGCAAGGCATTCCGTGATGCGTTGCACCACTCGTGGGGGCTCCTGGTCTCTGCCCTCATCCCGGCGTGCATTCTGCTGCTCGGAACAAGCCACATCGTGTCGGATCCCGTCGCGATCTGGCTGGCCCTGTGGACTTGCGTCGCGGTGCTGGCGGTACTCGGCTTTGTGGCGTTCACGCGCCGTAGCTCGCCGTGGTGGGTGCGGTTGCTCGGGTCGCTGGCGACCGCGGGCTTCGGCATGCTGATGATCTTGCTCAAAGCCGCCCTGCACTGACCCGCACCGCTGACGCCCCCCAAACGTCAAGAGACGGGGTTCCGCCGAAGCCTGGCCGAACCCCGCCTCAACTCCCCGCTCAGCTCAGGAGTTTGGCCTTTGCCGCAGCGAACTCGTCGTCGGAGAGAATTCCCTGCGCGTGGAGCTGACCGAGCTGGGTCAATTGTCCCATCAGATCCGGCGCCGCGGCCGCGGCCGGAGCGGGAGACGGCGGGGGTGCGGCGGCCTGCGCGTTCGCCACGGCCTGCGCTGCCGCAGCATCCATCGCCGCCTGCTGTTGCTGTGCTTCGTAGGCCTGGGCCTCTGCGGCCTGGTTGGCCTTGTTCGCCTGGTGGGATGCCACGCTTCCTGAGACGGCCGTCGCCGTCCCCGCCACGACCGCCGTGCGTGCGGCCATCCCGATGAGTCCCGGGCGTCCTCTTCTTCCGAGCATGTCGGTCTCCTTCAGTCGTTGTATTCGGACAGGTACGCGTTGACGATGGGGGCCGGGATGCTGGTGCGCGAGAGCACCGTGCCGCCCGCCTGCCACAGAGCCCCGGCGAATGCCTTGGCCCAGAGCAGCTCGACGACGAGGATCGCAGCCGAGGTGCCCGGCTCAAGACCGGCCGCAAGCTCCTCGATGTCTTCCTCGCTGGCCAGGCCTGCGAGATCGAGTGCGGGTGCGCTTGCCGATTCGATCGTGTCGGAAAGCTCCATCATCGATAGCTCGCCCTCGGCGGAGCGGGCGACGAATATCAGGTCGAGCACGTTGACCGTGCCGGCCGCGACGAGGTCGTCGACGGCCTGAAGCACTTCGGGCCCCGGCTTGTCGCCATCGAAGCCGATCGCATAGAACTCGATCGGACCGTAGTCGAATGTGGTCATGGATTCCTCCGATTGCGCTAGCGGTGTACACCATCAGGCTCGCGGTCAGGCGCGCGGGGGTCGTCACTCTGTCTGGGTGATTTGACCCTAGTTGAGGGCCGATGTGAGCCGGGCGATTCCGTCGAAGAATGTGGCCTTCGCGGGCTCACGCCGCCACTCATCCAGGGTCAACTCGCGCCCGATGTCGCGATACTTCTGCTCGACTTCGCGCATACCCGCGACGAACGATCGCCCGCGCACGAGAAGGGACGATTCGGCGTTGAGGCTGAAGGATCGGACGTCCATGTTGCTAGAGCCGATGAAGGCGATGTCGTCGTCGATCGAAAGATGCTTGGCGTGCAAGATGAATGGTGCGGGGTACATGAAGATGCGCACTCCCGCTTCGAGCAGGTCGCCGTAGTACGACCGCTGAGCGTGCCCGACGAGCCACTGGTCGGCTTCCTCAGAAACGAAGAGCTGCACGTCGAGTCCGCGTTGACAGGCTGTCGTGATCGCGTAGACCATTGCTTCGTCCGGGACGAAGTACGGGCTCGTGATGATGACCTTCTCGGTCGCGCCGTAGATCAGCGACAAGAACATCCGCAGGTTGTTCTCGGTCGTGTAGGCGGGACCGCTGGGGACGACCTGGCACAACAGCGCATCGGGCGAGGTCGACGCGACGACGTCGGCTGCCGGCACATGGTCGGTGAGAAGTTCGCCCGTCTCGATCAGCCAGTCCGAGAGGAAGACGGCGTTGACACCGGCGACGACCGGCCCGCTCAGCCGAGTCATCAGCTCTTGCCACTGGAGGCCGCGTTCGATGTTCTTCGGCGAATCGTAGGTGCGTGCGATGAGATTCTGCGATCCCATGAATGCGACGCGTCCGTCGACCACGACGAGCTTGCGATGGTTGCGCAGGTCAGGCCGCTGATACTTGCCCTTGAAGATCTGCACCGGCAGCATCCACGACCACTTCACGCCGATGCGATCGAGTTCGGCGAAGGTCTCCTTGCTTCCTGGGATCTTGGCCGAGGGAAGGTGGTCGGCGAGAAGGCGGACCGTCACGCCTCGCGCGACCGCGCGTTCCATCGCAGAGAAGAATCCGCGCGTCGTGTCGTCCCACGCGACGATGAAGAACTCCACGTGCACGAACGTCGTCGCGGTGTCGATCGACTCCGCCATGGCGTCGATCGATCCTTGGTAATCGTCGAGGAGTACCGCCTCGTTGCCGATGGTCGCCGGGATGCCGGTGAGCTTCTCGTTCTGCTGCACGACCCGCTGGAACCACCTCGGCCACGAAGCATCCGTCAATTCGAGACTCTGCGTGCTTACTGTCGATCGGATGATGGCGTCGATGCGTGCCTGCTCGTCACGGCGTGCTTTCGGAAGCCGGAAGTTTCCGATCAGCAAGAACAACAGGATGCCGACGTAGGGGATGAGGAAGATCGCGAGCAGCCATGCCATCGCCGCCGTGGGCTTGCGATCGCGGGGAATGATGATGAGGGCGGTCACCTTGATCGCAAGATCAACGAAGAAGGCGACCGCCCACGCGATGTTCGTGAGTGTGCTGGAGTCCATCGCGAGGCGGGGTTCAGCCCGCGAGTGCCTTCGCCTTCAGCGTGTCGAACTCCGCCTGGCTGATCGCACCCGAGTCCAGCAGGGCCTTCGCCTTGCTGATGTCGTCAACGGTCGAGCCACCGCTGCCGGCTGTCTGGCGGATGTAGCTGTCTTGCGCGGCGCGCATCTCGGCTGCTTGCGCCATCGAGCGCTGGGTCATGCTGTTTCCGCGCGCGATCAGATAGATGAGCGCCGTGAGGAACGGGACGAACACGAGGAAGAGGATCCACACCGCCTTGAGCCACCCGTTCATCGAGGAGTCACGGAAGATATCGCCGAGGATCGAGAAAAGCACCATCAAGTAGGCGAAGAAGACGAAAGCCCAGAAGAACCAGGCGATCCAAGACCAGAGGTCCATGGCAATCCAATCTTTCAGAAGCGGGCCGAGACGCCCGTGTGGCTCTGAAGATACAGACGACCGGCGCGGGGCAGCGTCACCCCGATCGGGTGAGAACTCCGGGTCAGCTTTGTACGACAGGGTTGACTGAAACGACCTCGATGTGAAGCGATTCGAACATCGAGAGAAGACCGAAGAGCTTCGCCTGATCGGGCACAGGTCCGACGATCCGGGTCATTCCCGGCCCATCCGCGTCGACCGCGAAACCATCGAGCGCGGCAACGAGGTCGGGTCCGATTCGCCCCCGCACGACGATCGAGACCGTCTGAGCGGCCATTCAAGACCTCCTCTGCCACCGGGGATGACCCCACGCCTTGAAGACACAATGCAATGCTGTCTCGCGCCGAACATCATCCCTATGGAATGATTTGCCCCAAACGCCCCCGCGTTTGTAAGGCGGTCATGCTCATGTCAGTTCTGCGCATCGCACCACCCCACGCCGTCGACAGGCCAACACTCCGGAATCGTCTCGATGTGGGGATGGATGCCCCGCTGACCCTTGTCGTCGCTCCCGCGGGATCGGGCAAGAGTGTCCTGCTCACACAATGGGCGTCGACGCTGGATACCGTCCCCGTCGTGTGGCTCGAGATGACGCGCGCTGACGACGATCCCGTGAGCCTGTCTCGACGTCTTGTGGGCGAACTTGTTCCCCTCGGCCCTGGATTCGCTGACCTCGCGCTGGCTCCCGCGGCATCGTCGGTGGGACTGGGCGAGCCGCTACTGGAGGCTCTCGCAGCTTCGTTCGCGCAGTTCGCAGAGAAGGTCGTCGTCATCTTCGACGACCTGCACAGGGTCACGAACGGTGCGGTGGTCACCGACCTGTGGCGCCTCGTCGACCTCCTTCCGTCGAATGCTCATTTCATCTTCTCGTCGAGAGTCGACCTCGGTCTGGGGTGGAGCAGACATCGCCTGCAGCACGGGCTCGTCGAGCTTCGGCAGGCCGATCTCGCCTTCGACGCCTGTGCAGCGAGCGAGGTGCTCACGCGGATCACTCGTCGCCCCATCGATGCGAACACCGCCGAGTCGGTCGTCGAGCACACGGAAGGATGGGCGGCAGGGGTTCAGTTGTACGGCCTAGGGCTGCGCTTTCGCTCCGACCCGGCGCAGTTTCTCGATGCGCTCGCCGACAGCGAGCGGCTCGTCATCGACTACCTCAGCGAAGAGGTGCTCGACGCGCAATGCGGATCGCGACGCGACGCGCTCCTCGCTTTGTCGGTGCTGGACGAGTTCACTCCGAGTCTCATCGAGGCCGTCGCGGGCGTCGATGATGGCGCGGCGTTCCTCGCCGACCTCGAGAAGGAGTCGATGTTCGTCACCGCAGTAGCGGGCAAACCGGGCAGCTATCGGTTTCATCAGCTTTTCCGTGATCTGCTGCGCTATCGATTGCGGGCGATGGATGCTGATGCCGAGGGATCCCTTCTCCTCATCGCATCGCGTTGGTATCTGGCGCACGGCGAAATCGAACCTGCGGTCGGGGCGCTGCTGGCGGCAAGGCACTGGGACGACGCGATCGATCTCATCCTTTCTCGGGGTCGCGAAGTGTACGAGAGGGGACAGACGGCCACCGTCGCACGGTGGCTCGGCGCCATTCCGGAGCATCATCGCCTTGCGCGGCCGGATGCTCAAGTGATCTATGCGATCTTGCGGGCGATGTCGGGCGACGCCCTTGTCGCCGAGGCGATCGTTCGCGAATTGCTCGCAGAGCCAGATCTCGATGCGGGTATCAGGGTTATCGCCCAGTCCTACTTCGCGGGACTGGTGCAATTCCTTCCGCACCCCGATGTCTATCTCGCCGCTGGGCGGAAGGCACTCGAGATGCTCGCTGACTTCGGTGATGAAGACATCCCCGACCTGCTGAATCTCACTGATCGTGTGAAGCTCGATGTCTTCGCCCGCGCATCCGTCGGGAGGGCGTACTTTCTCCTCGGCGACACCCGCAATGCGCGACGGTACTTGGGTGAGCTGCTCGCTTCGCCTGGCCCGGTTTATGCACCGTACAAAGTGCATGTGCTCGGCACTCTCGCGCTTGCCGAGGCATGGGATGGCCACCTGCGCCGCGCCGCCGCGCTGGCAGACGAGGCACTCGAGATGGCGCGGCAGTTGGAGCTGCTGAGCCACCCGGCCCCCGCTGACGCGTATCTGGCCAGATCGCTCATCGCCATCAAACGCGGAGAACCCGAGTCCGGGGCGTTTGCCCTGCACGAGGGGTACCAGCGCGCCGCATCAAACGGGCGCACTCAACTGATGTGGATCGCGCACGCGGAGGCGCGCCTGGTCGATCCAGACAGTGCCGAGTCGATGACCGCCGCACCATCTACGCCCCCGCCGCCCCTCGTGCGCGACGCGCTGGAGGCGATCTCACGACGGCAGCAGCGCGAGGCCGGTCACCCCGCGCCACCGTCGAACGCGGCGACGTGGTCGCGCGTCGCGTACGAGGACATCGCCGGTCTTCTCGCCGTGGGCGACACCGCCTCGGCGCGCGCCCGGATGGAACGACTCACGCTGCCCGATCCGTTGCCACCGTCGGTGTTCATCGATGTGAAGCTTCTGAGCGCCTGGCAGGCTTCGCTCCAACGACGCGTTCCCGAGTCGCGAGATTTCTTGCGCTCGGCGCTCCTCGTCGCCGAGAGGGAGCAACTCGTCCAGCCGTTCCGTCGAGCGGGAAATCACGTCATGGGCCTCGTCCGTGAGTTGCCGGAAGGCTTTGCTGGGTTTCGCCGCCTCGTCCTCGAGCGAGGCGGCATGTCGGCCCCGAGTCCTTCCATGGACGGCCTCGCCGAGCCACTCACAGCGCGGGAGCTCGAACTGCTGGCATACCTGCCCAGTCGCCTGACGAATGCTGAACTCGCTGCTCGGTGCTTCGTCTCTCTCAACACCGTCAAGACCCACATGGCGCACATCTATCGCAAGCTCGGCACGCCGGGACGGGATGCTGCGATCATTCGTGCGAGAGAACTCGGACTTCTCGACGCTGCGGAGATCGCCCGGATCGGGTGAGTCGCTGAGGGCAGCCTGTGCTCTACAGTTCGGCCATGACCCTCAGACGCGACGCGGCAGAAAAGCGAGACCCGGACGCGACAGATGCGCGCGAACCGGTCGTCGACGAGCCTGCCTCATCGATCGTCGAGCCTTCCCCGCCCGACCCACCGCGACCCAGGATACTGGCCTCGATTCAGAGCCCACTGGCGCTCGCCTTCATCGCCACTCTTGGTGTGCTCGGTGGCCTCATTCTCGGGTCGGCTCTGGGGTCGATCACGGCGATTCTCCTCTACATTGTGCTGGCGATGTTCGTTGCGCTGGGGCTTGATCCCATCGTCCGCGCGCTCGAGAGACGTGGTCTTCGGCGAGGTGCGGCGATCGCGATCGTCTTCGTGATCTTCGCGCTCCTCGTGATCGGAATCGTGGTCTTCGTGATCCCCGCTGTCATCGCCCAGGTAGGCGAGCTGGTGCGGTCGATTCCAGAGGCGGTGGAAGATATCGTGACGTCGGACTGGTTCCTGGGGTTGCCTGCGGACTTCCAGGTTGCCGTCTCGCAGTTCCTCGCGCAGGTCGCTGAGGCGCTGGGTAAGCCCGAGACGATCGCAATGCTCAGCGGCGGCGTGCTCCGGGTGGGTGTGGGTTTCATCAGCGCAGTGTCGGCCGGTCTGGTCGTCGTGGCGCTGACCCTCTATTTTCTTTCTTCGCTCAGCGCGATGAAAGAAGCCCTCTACTCGCTCGCCGCAGCCCATAGCCGTCCGAAGCTTCGCGACCTCACGGAGCGGGTGACGGAGTCGGTCGGCAGCTCGTTGCTCGGCTGCGTCACCCTGTCATCGATCAATGCCGGTGTCGTGTTCGTGCTCTACGTGCTCATCGGCCTCCCGTTCGCCGCGCTGATAGCCGCGATCACGTTCGTCATCACGCTCGTTCCGCTCTTCGGATCGGTCATCATGCTGGTCGTGGCGTCGTTGGTCGCCCTGTTCGCCAGCCCGGAGCAGGCGCTGATCTTCGCGGTCTGCTACCTCATCTACATCCAGCTCGAGGCGTACGTCGTCACGCCGCGGGTGATGAACCGGGCGATCTCCATTCCCGCTGCTCTTGTGCTGATTGGCGCCATGGTCGGCGGTGCGATCGGCGGCGTCATCGGCGTGCTGGTGGCGCTGCCGGTGATGGCATCCCTGCTGTTGGTCCTGAAGGAAGTCGTCGTTCCGAAGCAGGATCTCAAGGTCTGACGCGGGCAACCGCGCATCGCACGTCGTCAGATGGGGTCGATCCGTAACACGGTCGGGGATTCGCCGACCTCGAGATCGTCAACGATCCGCAACGTCCGTGCGAGGTCATCGACGGCGCTGATGACGGTGCCGAAGCGCTCGCGGTCGGCACACACAGCCGTGACGGTGACGAAGTGCGTGCCGGTGTCCCACGTGTAGGTCGCGAAGGGCGGAGTGCGCGGGTCAACCGGCAGATCCATCACGAGCTTCTCACCGACACCAAGGTAGGTGCCACGAAACGACTCGGTGTCGTCGTACTCCATCGGCATCATCGCCCGGGCGGTTCGAAGCTGCGATGTGGCTTCCTGCACCTGGGCCATCACCACCAAGAGCTCGGGTTCGGTCTTCCACACCCACACGAGCACACGGCCGGCGGCCCGGCGCATGAGAAGCGGCGCGGCCTGGCTCATCGCCCACGCGGCGAAGCCGCTCCCCGGACGCGGGGTCTCCCCGGTGGCGCCGGTTGCCTGGGACAGCAGCATCCCGATCGCCTTCTTGCGTGCGCGCCGCCCACCGAACCCGAACGAATCGGTCACGGGAACCCAGCGGGAGCGGTCAGCGTCAGCGTGCAGGCGCGGCATGCCACCAGGCTACGCGGCCAAGATCCCGGTGCGCGCAAGCCCCTCGGTTAGACTGTGTGCGGCGCGCCTGCTCCCGCAACGCCGCCGCCGCACAGATTGGCCCCGCACCCCCGTGACCGAATCCGCGACGCCCGCCGAAGCATCCGCAGATGAGCGACGTCCGTTGACGATTTTGATGGCGGCCGACACTTTTGCTCCCGACGTCAATGGCGCCGCTCGTTTCACCGAGCGCCTTTCTGCGGGCCTTGCCGCGCGCGGCCATGACGTGCACGTCGTAGCTCCCAGCGCGCACCACTTTCAGCGTGGCACCTTCACCGAGGTCGTCGAGGGCGAAGAGCTCACCGTGCATCGCCTGCCCAGTTGGCGCTGGTGGCCGCACGACTGGGTGCGGTTCGTCTTTCCGTGGATGTCGAAGCATCACGCCCGCCGCGTCATCACCCGAGTGCAACCTGACGTCGTGCACAGTCAGTCGCACATCGTGATCGGCCGCGGCCTCACCAGAATCGCCACTCAACGTGGGGTTCCAGTCGTCGCGACCAACCACGTCATGGCCGAAAACATCATCGACCACAGCACGCTCCCGCCGGTGCTCGACAAGGTGCTCGTCAAGCTCGCCTGGGATGACGCTGCCCGCACGTTCGGCATGTCACGAGCTGTCACCACCCCCACGCGTAAGGCGGCGGAGTTTCTCGAGAAGACGATCCATATCGAGGGCGTCATTCCGATCAGTTGCGGCATCGACAAGAGCAACTACACGCCCAACCTCGAGCCGCGCGAGCCGCGCCGATTGCTTTTCGTCGGTCGGCTCACGAACGAGAAGCACGTCGAGGTCACATTCGAGGCGATGGCCAAGCTTGTTCCGGAGTTCGACCTCACCTTCGAGGTCGTCGGCGGCGGAGACCAGCGCAGAAACCTCGAGCAGGCCGCGCACAAGCTCGGACTCGACGAGCGAGTGACCTTCCACGGGCGAGTCTCTGAAGAAGAACTGCGTGCCGAGTACACCAAAGCCGACGTCTTCGTGATCGCCTCGATCGCCGAATTGCAGTCGATCGCGACGATGGAAGCGATGGCTTCGGGTCTGCCGGTGGTCGCCGCGGATGCCGTTGCTCTTCCGCACCTCGTGCATGACGGCGAGAACGGCTACCTCTTCGAACCGGGCAACGTCGATGATCTGGTTGAGAAGCTTCGTCGCGTGTTGACGGCATCGCCCGAAGAGTATCTGCGCATGCAACAGGCATCGCTCGACGGCGTCGCGATCCATGACATCAAACGCACGCTTGACACCTTCGAGAAGCTGTACCGCGGCGAACCGCTCTGACATGCGTCTGCTCTTCGACGCCCGGTACATCCGCTGGGAGTTTCACGACGGCATCAGTCGGTACTCGGCAGAGCTCGCGGCGGCGGTTTTCGCCGCCGCCCCGGCTCGCGGCATCCAGGTTGCATTCCTGATCTACGATGAGCGCCAGCGCGCCCTGTTGCCCGAGGGCGCAATCGTCAAGGTGATCCACGCGCCGACGTCGTGGCGCGAACCGTTCACGGCCCTTCAGCTGAACGCGCTGAAGCCCGATGTGGTGTTCTCGCCTATGCAGACAATCGGCTCGGCGGGCCGCCGATACAAGCTGATCCTCACGCTGCACGACACGATTTACTATCGCCACCGCACGCCGCCGCGTGATCTGCCCGCTGCCGTGCGGCTGGGTTGGCGCGTGTTTCACCTGAGTTATGTGCCACAGCGGGTGACCTTGAACGCGGCCGATGTCGTGGCGACGGTGAGCGAAACGAGCAAGGCCCAGTTCGCCGCCGTGCGGCTGACCAAGCGGCCTGTGCTCGTGGTTCCGAATGCGCCTCAGCGACTGGCCGACCTCTTGCCGGTTGATGCAGCGGTGGTTTCGGGTTCGAAGAACCTTGTCTACATGGGCTCGTTCATGCCGTACAAGAATGTCGAGACGCTCGTGCGCGCGATGCAGTGGTTGCCGGGGCGCACGCTCCACCTGCTCTCGCGCATCACGCCGGACCGTCGAGCCGAGCTCGATGCGCTGGTGCCGACGGGCGCATCGGTCGTCTTCCACAACGGGGTGAGCGATGAGGCGTATGCGGCCGCGCTCGCAGGTCAGGCTGTGTTGGTGACGACGAGCCTCGACGAGGGGTACGGACTCCCGCTGGCCGAAGCCGTCGAAATGGGCGTGCCCGCTGTGGTGAGTGACCTCGAGATCTTCCACGAGGTCGCGGGCGACGGAGCACTGTACATTCCGGCTGACGACCCCGAGGCGGTGGCTTCGGCGGTGCGCTCGCTCGACGATGGCGCGACCCGCGAGGCGCTTGTTGCCGCCGGAACGGCGCACATCTCGCGCTTCACGTGGGAGCGGTCGGCCCGCATCCTGCTCGATGAGGTCGAGGCGCTCGCGCGCTGAACCGGGTCTGTCGAGGCATCCGTCCGGTGCTCCGTCGCTCCGCTGTCGCGATCCGCGCTGGGTGGCAACGCTGTGCGACAGCGCAGCTCGGACGAAGGCAAAGAAGCATCGCCGAATCAGGGCAATCGGTAGGTGGTGCGGGTGGGCACCGATCGGTAGCCGTCGCGTGCGGCGACGGTGAAGGTGGCGGCGATGGATGCTGCGGCGATAGCCAGTACGGCGATGAGAAGGATCATGGCAGTAACGCTACGGTTGCGCTCATCCCGCCACGAGTGGCAGGATGGACACACATCGTATGAAATCTGCCAGGAGTCGCCATGAAGACCGTCGCCCTCATCGTCCAACAGGGTTTTGCCCCGTTCGAGTTCGGGCTCGCCTGTGAGGCCTTCGGTCTGGACCGCTCGGATGACGGCATCCCGAACTTCGACTTCCGCATTGTGACGCCCGACCCCGGCGCGATCCGCAGCAATCTGGGCTTCTCGATCAACGTCGAAGACGACCTCGCCTTCGCCGACGAAGCCGACCTCGTCGTGGTCGCGCCGATCCCGCGGGGCACCTGGCACAAGGCCGACCCCCGCGTGAGTGAGGTCGTTCGGCGTGCGGCCGAGCGTCGAGCGTGGTTGCTGAGCGTGTGCAGCGGGTCTTTTGTGCTCGCAGCATCCGGCGTCTTGAACGGTCGCCGCGCGACCACCCACTGGATGTACGCGCAGACGATGGCCTCGATGTACCCCGAGATCGACGTCGACCCGGATGTGCTCTACGTGCAGGACGACCGGATCATCACGAGTGCCGGCACCGCCGCCGGCATCGATGCCTGCCTGCACCTGCTGCGCCAGGTGCTCGGCGCTGAGATGGCCAACCGGATCGCGCGGCGTATGGTCGTGCCCCCGCAGCGCGACGGCGGGCAGGCGCAATTCATCGAGAAGCCGCTGCCGCAGGTGTCGTCGCTTTCGCTCGCGCCGGTGAGCGACTGGATGCTCGACAACCTGCGCGAAGAACTCACGGTAGACCAGCTCGCGGCGAAGGCGCACATGTCTCCCCGCACGTTCGCGCGACGGTTCAAGGCTGACCTGGGCGCGACGCCCGCGTCGTGGTTGGCGCGGCAGCGGATCATCCACGCGCAGCGTCTGCTCGAGACCACCGAACTCGGGCTCGATCGCATCGCGTATGAGGCCGGATTCGGCTCGGCCGCCGTGTTGCGGCAGAACTTCGCGCGCGTGCTCGACACAACGCCGACCGCGTACCGAGCGCGCTTCGCGTGCACGCAAGAGGCGATGGAAGCTGTCGCCTGACCTGGTGCTGTTCTCGCCGTTCTGCTAAACTTGAGTCAAGACGGCTCAACTTTCAGGATGAGTGGTCGCAGACTTCAGGAGAACGTATGAACGCCACACAACAGCCCGGGCAGGAGGACGCGCAGAGCGCCCTCGAGCAGTTCGGGATCAACCTCACCGACCGCGCCCGCCAGGGCAAGCTCGACCCCGTCATCGGCCGCGATAGCGAGATTCGGCGCGTCAGCCAGGTGCTGACTCGTCGCACCAAGAACAACCCCGTGCTGATCGGCGAGCCCGGCGTCGGCAAGACCGCCGTCGTCGAGGGCCTCGCTCAGCGCATCGTCGCGGGCGACGTCGCAGAATCGCTCAAAGACAAAGAGCTCATCACCCTCGATATCTCGGCCCTGGTCGCCGGAGCGATGTACCGCGGCCAGTTCGAAGAACGTCTCAAGAGCGTGCTGAAAGAGATCACCGAGTCTGACGGCAAGGTCATCACCTTCATCGACGAACTGCACGTGCTGATGGGCGCGGGCGGCGGCGAAGGCTCGGTCGCAGCATCCAACATGCTCAAGCCCATGTTGGCGCGCGGCGAACTGCGCCTCATCGGCGCAACCACGCTCAATGAGTACCGCGAGTTCATCGAGAAGGATGCTGCGCTCGAGCGCCGCTTCCAGCAGGTCTACGTCGGCGAGCCCTCGGTCGAAGACACCGTGGCGATCCTCCGCGGTCTCAAGGAGCGCTACGAGGCGCACCACAAGGTCGCGATCGCCGACGCTGCGCTGGTGGCTGCGGCATCCCTCAGTCACCGCTACATTCCCAGCCGCCAACTGCCGGACAAGGCCATCGACCTCATCGACGAGGCCGCGTCGCGCCTGCGCATGGAAATCGACTCGGCGCCGCTCGAAATCGACGAGCTGCGCCGGCACGTCGACCGACTCAAGCTCGAAGAACTCGCTCTCAAGCGCGAGAAGGATGCTGCCTCGAAGGAGCGACTCGCGACTCTTCGCGAGACGCTCGCGAAAGAAGAGACCCAGTTGCGCTCGTTGCAAGAGCGGTGGGAGGCCGAGCGTGCATCGCTGAACCGCGTCGGAGACCTCAAGACCAAGCTCGATGCCGCCCGCATGGCGGCAGAGCGCGCGCAGCGCGAGGGCAACCTCGAGAAGGCATCGCGGTTGCTGTATGCCGAGATTCCCGGACTCGAGCGTGAGTTGGTGGATGCTGAGCGCAATGAGCCTTCGGGTGACCGGATGGTCAATGACCAGGTCACCGACGAAGACATCGCCTCGGTGATCGCGATGTGGACGGGCATTCCGGTGGGCCGCCTGCTGCAGGGCGAGACCGAGAAGCTTCTGCACCTCGAAGCCGAACTCGGCAAGCGCCTGATCGGCCAGAAGGATGCGGTGAAGTCGGTCGCCGACGCCGTGCGCCGCTCGCGCGCAGGAATCAGTGACCCCGGACGCCCGACTGGATCGTTCATGTTCCTCGGGCCGACCGGTGTCGGCAAGACCGAGCTCGCCAAGGCGCTCGCCGAGTTTCTCTTCGACGACGAGCACGCGATGGTGCGCATCGACATGTCGGAGTACGGCGAGAAGCACTCCGTCTCGCGCCTGGTCGGTGCCCCCCCGGGCTACATCGGCTACGAACAGGGCGGACAGCTGACCGAGGCCGTGCGGCGGCGCCCGTACTCGGTCGTGCTGCTCGACGAGGTCGAGAAGGCGCACCCCGAGGTCTTTGACGTGCTGCTGCAGGTCATGGACGACGGACGCCTGACCGATGGCCAGGGTCGCACGGTCGACTTCACGAACGTGATTCTCGTGCTGACCTCGAACCTCGGCTCCCCGATCCTCATCGACCCGACTCTGTCGCTCGATGAGAAGCGCGAGATGGTGCAGGCGCTCGTGCGCCAGGCGTTCAAGCCCGAGTTCATCAACCGGCTCGACGACATCGTGATCTTCCAGGCGCTGACCGAAGACGACCTCGCTCAGATCGTCGAGCTCGCCGTTTTCGCGCTGCAGCGCCGACTGAAGGAACGTCGGCTCACGCTGGCGGTCACTCCGGATGCCCGCACCTGGCTCGCCGAGCGCGGGTACGACCCCGCCTTCGGCGCTCGGCCGCTGCGCCGGCTGATCCAGTCCGAGATCCAGAACCGTCTGGCGACGGCGATCCTCTCGGGCTCCGTGCGCGACGGTGACACGGTGCGCGTAGATGTCGCGGTGGACGGTTCGGGGCTCGCCCTGACCTCATAGCGCGCGGGCGCGGTGGCGGAGCGACGTCTTCGCGCGGAAGCACCGCGGACCGGACCTTGCTCGCGGGCCACGACAACTCCGCAGTCGCATACGATCGCGGGTATGCGTACTGCCGCAGTGCTCTGGCGTTCGTCCCACCCCGGGCCGACCGTCGTGGTCACCGTGCTGGCGCTCGCGCTGGGTGTGTCGGTGGGGCTCGAAGCCTGGCGCCTCGTGCTGCTGGTCGTCTCGGTGCTGTGCGGGCAACTTTCGATCGGCATTTCGAACGACGCGATCGACGCCCCCCGGGACCGTGTTGTCGGGCGCACCGACAAGCCGCTCGCCGTCGCGGACGCCCCGCTGCGCGCCGCGTGGATCGCCGCGTTCGCCACCGCGGCGGTGGCGCTGGCGCTATCGCTCGTGCTGAGCTGGCAGATGGCCCTCGCCCACGCCGTCTTTCTGGCGTCGGGCTGGGCCTACAACGCGGCGCTGAAGTCGACGGTGTTCTCGGCCGGATGCTTCGCCCTCGGTTTCGGAGTCTTTCCGTCGCTCGCCCCGCTATCGTTGCCGGTCCCGGTGGTCGCGGTCTGGTGGGCCTGGGTGGCCGGAGCCGTCCTCGGCATCGCCGTGCACTTCTCGAACGTGCTGCCCGACCTCGACGACGATGCCCGCACCGGAGTGCGCGGCTTGCCCCACCGGATCGGGCGCCGGGGTTCGGCGATCGTCGCCGCGGTCTCGCTCGTGCTGGGCGCGTTCGCGGTGTTCGTCGGCGAGTGGGCGGGCGGGGGGCCCGCACCCGATGTCGTGCGGTGGCTGTTCTTCGGCGGGGTCACGGTGGTCGCGGTCGCCGGGCTCATCGCCGCCGTGACGCCTCAGCCGCGGCGGTTGGTGTTTCGGCTCGTCATGACTGCTGCGCTGCTGCTGGCAGTCGAGCTCGTCGTGGTCGGGGGCCTCTCGGGCTGACCCGGCGTCACGCGCCGGCGTCGAGCCCCATCGAGTACGCCCACGCGAAGCCTGCGCCGAGGGGTGGTGTCAGCATCCCGCGCACCAGACTGCGGCGCACGAAGTCGGCCGCGCCCGTGCGGGGCCGGCCGAGCACGGTGTTGACCGCGGCGAGGCGCCCCGCGCGCAGGGCTGAGGTCACGCGGCGGTGCTCCCATGCGGCAAGATCAGCTTCGGGGGCGCTGCGCGTGTGTACCCACCGCGCGAGCAACGGCGCGAGGCCGACAGCGTCGAGCAACCCCAGGTTCAGGCCCTGCCCGCCGATTGGGCTCACCTCGTGCGCGGCATCGCCGATCACGAAGAGCCGTCCGCGGCGCATCTTCGGTGCCACGAGCCGGCGGATTCCGAAGGCAGTGGCGGCTTCGACCGCGTCGGCGGCGGATGCTTCGCCCCGAGCCCGTAGGGCGGCCTTCAGCCGGGCGACGCGAACATCGGGGGCGTCGGCCTGTTCGTCGGGCGCGGTGCCGGTCGCGGCATCCCACGCCACCATCCGGCGTATCGATCCGGGAAGCGGAAACGACTCGAGGACCCCGCCGGGGGTGAGGTTCACGATCGCGGTCTCGGCATCGGCGCGGTCGGGAACGGCGATGTCAGACATGAGATAGCGGTCGGGGTAGGTCTTCGTCGGCACGGCGCCGTCGCAGTAAGCGAGAGCTCGGGACGTCCACCCGCCGGCGAGCACCACGATCGGCGCGTCGAGTTCTTCGGTGGCGCCGTCGTTTGCGCCGCCGCGCCGCGACACACGCACGCGCACCGACTCTTCGCTCGGTCGCACAGCGGTCACTGCCGCGCCGCGATCCGGCGCGGGGGAGCGCGCGCTCAGGGCTGATTCGGTCGCGGACTGCGGCAGGGTCGCTACGAAGGGAAACCGCGTCGAGAGCTCATCGAACCGCACGATTCCGAGCACGCGGTCGCCCGCGCGGGCCTCACCGCGCCCGACTCTCACGGCGGTGTCGAGGAGCCTCTCGGTGACTCCCGAGGCCTCGAGCGCCGCCAGAACCGGAGCGTGCACTCCGATCGCGCGGGTGCCGACGCTGGGTGTGGACCGCTGCTCGAGCAGACCCACGTCGACGCCGCGACGGGCCAATTCACCGGCCAGGAGGAGACCGACCGGCCCGGCGCCGACTACCAGAACGTCGGTCATTGGAGCATCTCGGGAGAGGCATCCCACCGTGCGAGCACGCGGAACCACCCGGGCTGGCGGACGTCCCAGCCCTCGGGAACAACGGCACCGAGCTCGTTCGCGGTGTAACTGCGGCGGATGCTCCGCAATCCATCGGTGCGCAACAAAGATCCCGGTGCGAACGGGGTGATGCCGATCGCGTAGAGGCCATACGCCGTGCGGCTGCGCTTGATGTCGGAGTGCAGCGCGATGCGTCCGGCGAGCACCTCGGAGTCGGTGAGCAGGGCGGACAACTGCTCCGCGGTGAGGTGGTGCAGCAGGTGGTTCGACACCACGATGTCGTATGCGTCACCCTCTGCGGCGAGGTCGGCACTGTAGGCGGCGCGGTACGAGATTCCGTCGAGAGATGCTGCGGCCCGAGCGACAGCGAGCGACCGTTCGTCGGGGTCGATGCCGAGACCTGCGACCTCGAATCCGTCCGCGCGGGCGCGGCGCACGAGCGCGCGAAGGACGTCGCCGCCGCCGCATCCGATATCGAGAATCCGTCCCCGCCCGCCGCTGGCCAGCAGCGCCGGACGCACCTGGTCGGCGTACACCCCGCCCCACCCCGAGACGAGCCGGTTGATGATCGTGAAGCGGCGGAGCGTGCGCTCGAGGCGCACCGGGTCGCAGTCAGGGTCGTCCATGAGCTCGGTGAGCTGGGTGGCCCTGCTCGAAAGCGCGACCCGTGTGGCCACCAGCGAACTCACGTGTGAACCCGACGCGTGAAGCGCGCCGCCTCGACTGTGAGGCCGGGGCCGAAGGCGAGCCCGCCGACGCGAGCGCCGTCGTTGAGGCTGTCGTCGGCGAGGATGCGCTGCAGGATGAACATGACGGTCGCGCTCGACATGTTGCCGTACTCTGCGAGCACTCCGCGGGAGTACGCCATGGCGTCGTCGGGCAGGTCGAGTCCCGACTGCACGCGGTCGAGCACGCTGCGACCTCCGGGGTGGACGGCCCAGGCATCGACGGCATCCGCGGGCTCTTCATCCGAGCCGAGCACGGTACGCACGACCTCGCGGATCTCGCGGCCGACGATCCGTGGAACCTCGGCGGTGAGGGTCATCTCGAACCCTTCGTCGCCGATGGTCCACATCATGTCGCTCTCGCCCTCGCCGGTGATCGCGGTGAAGAACTCACCGATCTCGAGGACCGGTCGGTCGCGGCGCGGGGGTGTTGCAGTGACGATCGCGGCGGCGGCGCCGTCGGCGAACACGGCGGTGGCGACGATCTGTTCGGGGTCGGTCGAGCTGCGGTTGTGGATGGTGCACAGCTCGGCACACACGACCAGCACGACGGCTTCGGGCTGCGCGTCGCAGATGCGGGTTGCGACCCGCAGGCCGGGAAAGGCCGCGGCGCACCCGAGAAAACCGAGGTGATAGCGCTCGGCATCGGGGCGGATGCCGAGATCGCGCACGAGGCGAAAGTCGGGGCCGGGTGCGAAGAAGCCGGTGCACGAGGCCGTGACGATGTGGGTCACTTCGCGGGGCTCGACGCCGGCGCGTTCCAGGGCATCGGTCGCGGCCGCGGCGAACAGGGCCGGCGCCTCGCGCTTGTAGATTTCGTTGCGGGTGCCCGTCGACGGCGTCAGCAGGTCGCCGGACTCGGTGTCGATGAAGACTCCGCGCGGTTCGTTACCGTTGCCGAGCTCGGTGATCACGGTGTACCGGCGGTCGATGGCCGACTGATCGAAGGCCGCGTGAATCCATCGCGACGCCAGTCGATCAATCCCCGGTTGCCGGGCGAAGATGTCGCGGATCTGCGGCTGTGCCAACACCGTGCCGGGCACAGCCGTGCCCAGAGCCAGGATTCTCGCGACCATGATTCAGCCTAACCACGCCGTGGTGGCTGAAAGGTCGACACGGCTAGGAGTCGCCCCGCAGTTCGGGCGGAGAACTGCCGTTCGGGAGGTCGGCCTGCAGCCGATCATCCTCCGGAGATGTCGTTCTCCTCCCGATCTGCGCGTTGCATCTAGGGAGTCGGCTCGGCGTCGGTGGGAGCATCCGGCAACTCACCCATCGCCCAGAACGGGCCTGTCACCACGAAGAGGGCCGAGACGAGCCCACCGATCGCGCCGATCCACATCGTCGGTACCGCGCCGAGCCACGTGCCGAGCGCTCCGGCGAGAAGTGCCGCAATCGGCATGACACCCCACACGAAGAAGCGGATCGACGCGTTCATGCGTCCGAGCAACCTCTTCGGAGTGATGCGCTGACGGAACGAGACTTGCACGATGTTGTACAGCAGCACGGTGAACATACTGACCGCGGACTGCACGACCAGCAGCACGAACGCGAACTCGGGCACGAGGGCCGCAACCGGGAGGAAGAGCCCGGCGACCGAGAAAGCAATGGCGCTGATCGGGATGCTGCGCGCTTCGCCGATCCAGCGCACGATGTGCGGGGTGGCCATGGCGCCGAGAAGGCCGCCGACGGCGCCGAGCGAAAAGATGATGCCCATGCTCGCGGGGCTGAGGCCGAGGTCGCGCAGCAGGAAGATCGGCAGCATCGTGAAGGTGACCGTGCTGAAGAAGTTCGAGACCCCGGTCGTGCCGACGATGCGGCGCAGGTAGGGGTTGCCGAACACCCACCCCACGCCCTCGCGGATCGACTGGAGGAGCGGTTCGTGTTCGTGCTTCGGTGCGACGATCTCGTCGTCGCGGGTGAAGGCCAGCGCGACGAACGACGCGAGGTAGGTGAAGACCGTCGCCAGCACCGCGATCGGCGCAGTCAGAATGCCGACGAGCCAACCGGCTATCCCGGGGCCGGCGATGTTGGCGAGTTGGTGGGTCGACTCGAGCTTGCCGTTCGCCTCGGCGATCTGGGTCGGGCGCACGAGCGACGGAACGATGGACTGGTACGACACGTCGAAGAAGACCGTCGCGACGCTCATCACGAGCGCGATGACCACGAGGTGCCACACGTCGAGAACACCCGCCCACCACAGCAGGGGGACGGTCGCGAGCGCGAGGGCCCGCACGAGGTCGGCCGCGATCATGACGTGCCGCTTGCGCATGCGGTCGATCCACGCGCCCGCCGGCAGTCCGATCACGAGGAACGCCGCGAATCCCGCTGCGTTGATGACGCCGATCTCGAACTCGTTCGCGTTCAGCACGAGCACAGCGAGCACCGGCAGGGCGAGCTCGGTGATCTGAGCGCCGAATTGGGCGAAGGTCTGCCCTCCCCAGAGCGTCAAGAAGTTGCGATCGCGCCAGAGCGAACCCTTCGGCGCGGGTGTGCTCGGGGATGCGACGGCGGCGGATGCAGCATCCTGATCCGCTTCTATAGCGTCGTCGACCCGCACGGTCGAGGCGGGTGTCGACGACTCAGCCCGCGCTTCGGCCACGACCGGGTCGGTGAGCGCGTCGGGTTCCTCCGGCGGCACTGATTGGGACATGTCAATCAGTCTGCGGCGCCGATTGGGGAATGTCAATCGGTGCTCTAACCTGGACGCGTGGCCAAGGATCAGGAAGAGGGCGTTCAAGACCCGGTGCCTGACGACGCCGAGGCCGAGGCGCGGCTACGCGCACTGAGCTCTCCGCTGCGCCTGCGGGTTTTGAGGCTCTGCGCCTTCGAGGCCCGGACCAACAAGGAGCTTGCCGACCTGCTCAAGCTGAACCCGGGAACGATGCTCCATCACGTCCGCACACTCGTGCAGACCGGCTTCCTCGTGGCCGAACCCGAGCGGCCCGGTGCGCAGGGAGCTCGCGAAGTGCCCTATCGCGCGACCGGTGCGTCGTGGCGCTCGCCGCTCCCCGACCGCAGCCGTGTGCTGGTCGAGGTCTTTCTGCAGCAGATCGAAGGCGTCGATGCCGACGACCTGCGCACCACGTGGCTCGGTCTCAAGCTCACCGACGAGCACCGCAACGAGTTCGAGCGCCGACTTCATGAGCTGCTGGTCGAGTTCAAAGAGCGCGGGCCGGATGCCGACGGTGAGCCCTACTCGGTCTTCACGGCCTTCCACCCCGATCTTAATCCTCCCGCCGTCGGATAGACCCAGGCCGGGCCTATCCAGCCGTGGCACGATAGGCGCTATGCCCACCGCAGAGCAGTCCCCCACTCTCACTCGCACTGAGCTCGAAGCATCCGTGGCGAAGCTGAAGGCGACATATGCCTCGGGGCGCACGCGCGACCTGCGGTGGCGAGAAGTGCAGTTGCGAGGCTTGCTCCGGATGCTGCATACCGAAGAAGCAGCCATCCTCGACGCGCTGCGCCAAGACCTCGGGCGCGACGCCATCGGTGCCTGGATGACCGACATCGCGACGGTCCAGGCCGAGGTGGAATACGCCCTCAAGCACCTCCGGCGCTGGGCTCGACCTCAGCGGGCAAAGCTGCCCGTGACGACCTGGCCGAGCCGCGGCTACCTTGTGCCCGAGCCGCTGGGAGCGGTGCTCGTGATCGGGGCGTGGAACTATCCGTTCAACCTCACCCTCTGCCCGGTGGTCAGTGCGCTCGCCGCGGGCAATGCCGTGGCCGTCAAGCCGTCCGAGAATGCTCCGGCCTCGGCATCCCTCATGGCGCGCCTCTTACCCGCCTACCTCGACAGCGGTGCCATCGCGGTCTTCGAGGGGGACGGCTCGGTGACCTCCGAACTTCTGAAGATCGGCTTCGACCACTGCCTCTTCACCGGCTCGGGCGCGATCGCGCGCAAAGTGCTGGCGGCCGCGGCAGAGAGCCTGACCCCGGTCACCCTCGAACTCGGCGGCAAGTCGCCGGTCATCGTCACCGCCGATGCCGACGTTGCCGTCGCCGCGCGCCGCATCGCGTGGGCGAAGGTGACCAACGCCGGGCAGACGTGCATCACGTGCGACTACGCGCTGGTCGACCGCCGCGTCCGCGCGCGTTTTCTCGAAGAGCTGAGCAAAGCCCTCGCTGAGTTCACGTCGGACGGGATGCAGCGGGTCGTGCACCGCCGTCACTTCGATCGACTGCGGGCACTGGGTGCCGGACACGGGGGATCAGTCGTCTACGGCGGCTCGTCCGACGAGAGCACCCTCACGATCGAGCCGCTCGTCGTGCTCGACCCGGACCTTGACTCGCCGCTCATGACCGACGAGATCTTCGGTCCGATCCTGCCGGTGATCACCGTCGACGGGCTCGACGATGCCATCCGCTTCATCGCCGATCGCCCCCGCCCGCTCGCGCTCTACTTGTTCTCAGAGCGCGCGAAAGACTTGCGCAAGGTCGTGCGACGTACGTCGTCGGGCGCGGTCATCCACAACCACCTGATGCTGCACGCGGTCGCTCCGCAACTGCCGTTCGGTGGTGTCGGCGCGAGCGGCAGCGGCAACTATCACGGCAGATTCGGCTTCGGCACGTTTTCGCACATGAAGCCGGTCATGCGTGCGTTCACGAAGCCCGACCTCGACGTGCTCTACCCGCCGTACACGCCCGAGAAGGTCAAGCTGATCCGTCGCGTGCTCTGACGAAGTTCTCTAGACACGGCGAATGATCGGGCGGATGCTGGAATCCACCGCGTCTCAGGAGGTTCGCCATGCTCGCCCATTCACCCGCGTTCAGCGGATTCGCCGTCGATGATCTCGACGCCGCACACGAGTTCTACGCCGACACGCTCGGGCTCGCCGTAGCGCACGACGAGATGGGCTTTCTGCACATCACCCTCGGCTCAGGAGCCGAGGTGCTGGCATATCCGAAGGACGGCCACGAGCCGGCGGGCTTCACGATCCTCAACTTCCCGGTCGACGATGTCGAAGCCGCCGTCGACGAGCTCAACGCCCGCGGTGTCGTGACCAAGATCTACGCGGACCCCGATTTCGGCACCGATGCGAAGGGCATCTCTCGCGGCCAGGGACCCGACATCGCGTGGTTCCGCGACCCGGCCGGCAACGTGCTCTCGGTGCTCAAGACGATCTGACGGCCCCTCGCCCCCGACCGTTCGCCCGACGTGACCGCCAGAACCCAGTCCGCCGACGAGAACCCCGCCCACGCCCGAGTTCTCGTCGCGGGACTGAGTTCTCGCGGTCAGGGAGCGGGGCGGTCGATCACGCCCAGACGAAGTCGCTCTCGACGAGGTCGCGCACCCGGCGACCGTAGGCGTCGGTGTCGCTCGGCCAGTTCGTGGTGATGCGTCCGTTTTCAGGATGCCGGTACCAGCTGTCGCAGCTCACCCACGCGGTTCCCGCCAGGGCGGTCTGGATCTCGTCGTCCCAGGCCTGTTCGGCCGCTGGAGAAGCTTCGACCGTGCGTGCTCCGAGGGAGACCATCCGGTCGAGGGCGAGTCGCATATGGCGGGCCTGGGCTTCGAGCATCGGAATGATCGAGCTGCCGCCGAGCCCCGTGTTGGGGCCGTACGAGAGGAGCAGGTTCGGAAAGCCCGGCACGTAGATGCCGAGGTGGGCGCGGGCGCCGCCTGTCCACTGTTCGTGGAGGTCGCCGTGCGGGCCGGTGACCCGGATGCCCCGCAGAAACTCCTGCGTCTCGAACCCGGTCGCGTACACCAGCACGTCGGCGGGGTGCCGCTCGCCGTCGGCCGTGATCACGGCGTCGGGTTCGATGCGGGTGATCGGCGAGGTCACGAGCGATGCGCCGTCGCTGGCGATCGCCGGGTAGAAATCGTTCGAGAACAGGATGCGGCGGCATCCGATCGGGTAGTCCGGAGTGAGCGCGGCGCGGAGCGCGGGATCCTTCACGCGCAGGCGAAGGTGCGTGCGGGTGACGGCAGAGCCGATGCGCGCCGGAATCGACCCCGGGTCGAGCTGCTTCGTGAACAGCGCGGCGAGCCAGTGGAAGAAGCCGCGCTCGACGCGGGTGGCAAGGCCCCGGTACCACCGGGGGTACGCGGCATCCGGTTTCGGCCAGATGTGACTGGGCGTGCGCTGGAACAGCACCACGCTCGCTCCTTCGCGCACCAGCGCCGGCACCGCCTGCACGGCGGTCGCCGCCGCCCCGATCACCGCGACCCGGCGCCCGCGCGCGTCGAGATCATCCGGCCAGTCCGCGCTGTGAAAGACCGACCCGGCGAAAGAGTCGGCGCCGGGGATCGCGGGCTGGAGCGGGTTCGACAGCTGCCCGACGGCGCTGACGAGGATGTCGACCTCGGCGGTCGACCCGTCGGCGAACGTGACGGTCCACATCCCCGACCACTCGGCTGCGACCACCTCGGCGCCGAATCGCGTGCGTTCGGTCACGCCTTCGCGCTCGGCCACCGCGCGGAGGTAGTCGAGGATCGCGCGTTGGCCCGAGTAGCGCCTCGGCCACTGATCCCACGGCGCCCACGAGAACGAGTAGAACGGCGAGGGCACATCGCACGCGGCGCCGGGGTAGCGGTTGTCGCGCCACACTCCGCCGAGGTCGCTCGAGCGTTCCCACAGCACGACGTCGCGGTAGCCGTGTCGCAAAAACTCGGTGGCAGTGGCGATGGCGCCGAAGCCCGAGCCGATGATCCCGATGCGCGGCATCATCGCCGGGCGCTCACGGCGCGCGCTCGCCGGGTCGTCATCGACTCGTTCACCGTTTCAGTCTCCGCGGCTATTGGCAGAGTGTCAATAGATGGCCACTCGACCTCGGCGCGGGACTGACGGTGAGCGCTAGAATTCTGTACATGACGACCCTTTCTCTCGCCGATGCACGCGCCAACCTCTCGAAGTTGGTCGAGTCGGCGGTCACCACACACGAGCGCTTCGAGGTCACGCGCAATGGCGCGCGGGCAGCGGTGATTCTGAGTGCCGCGGACTACGACTCGCTCCTGGAAACAGTCGATGTGCTCAGCCGGCCCGATGAGGTCGGGGCCCTGGCGCGCGGACTCGCCGATCTTGAAGCCGGTGCACTGTCTTCCGCCGACGAGATGCGTGCGGCGCTCATCGCCCGCGGTCGGCTCACCGCGTGACGGATGCCTACGCGGTCGTCTTCACTCGCAGCGCGCGACGTGCGCTGGAGGTCGACCTGCCTGAGAAGGTCGCCGCCGCCGCGTTCGAATTCATCGTCGGCCCGCTGGCCGAGAATCCCAGACGTGTCGGCCAACCGCTGCGTGAACCACTCGCCCCGCTCTACTCGGCACGACGGGGGGAGTACCGCGTGATCTATCGAATCGTCGACGAGCGCGTCGTCATCGAGGTCGTCTCGATCGTCCATCGGCGCGATGCGTATCGGCGCTGAAGCCTTCAGCATTGTGAGCCCGGTCGCAGGCTGGCTTCTTCTTGGCGTCCTCAATGGACTGCTCGTCAGCTGGATTTTCTTCTTCGGGTTCCCGGTGATCGCGGTGGTTTCAGGGGTCGTGTCTGGGGTCGTCGCGACTCTCGCAATGTTCTTTATGCCACAGTCAGAGACGTCCGAGGAGGAAGACATCTCAACTGAGAACCCTCTTAGCGTGTTCGGCTCGGGTCCTGACCAGCGCGCCACTCAGATGCGATTGACAAGCCCGAGCCGATGATCCCGATGCGCGGCATCAGGCATGCACCGCGCTGAGTACCGCAGCCGTGCTGAGGTCGAGCACGTCGGCCTCGCTCAGAGTCCCGCGCTGCAACCACTCACGGCACAGGGCCTTGAGGTAGGGCGCAACCGGTCGCAGACGTGCGCGCAGCACGTCGTCATCCTCCAGGCCGAGCGCCTCGATCACGAACCGGGCGGCCCGGTCGTCGGCACGATCAACGAGCGACTGCACATCGCCGCCGTCGTGGAGCGCTTCGGCGCCCGAAGCGTTCACCCAACCCTGGCCGTACTCGCGCGCGCCCTCGAGGATCCACGCCATCGTCAGCCGGGCACGCTCGGCGAGCGGGCGCCCCTCGAGGTCGGGGAGCTCCTGCACGGGCAGCCGCGCCGAGCGGGTCACGACGGCGAGGTACAACTCGCGCTTCGACCCGAAATAGTGGTGCAACAGTCCGCGAGCCACCCCGGCCGCGGCGGCGAGTTCTTCGAGTGAGACGTCGTCGTACCGGCGCTCTCGGTACAGGTCGGCGGCAGCATCCAGAATCTGCGCACGCCGTGCGTCGGGGTCCAGCCGAGTCCGCGTTGCCTCGCTCACAAACCCAGTCTCGCGACCTATTGGCAAACCGTCAATAGCGACGTACGATCGGCTCATGAACGACTACGACGTGGTGGTCATCGGCTCGGGCTTCGGCGGTAGCGTGGCTGCGCTGCGCCTGAGCGAGAAGGGCTACCGGGTCGCGGTGGTCGAGCAGGGCCGCTGGTTTCGCGACGGCGAGCTGCCCAAGACCAGTTGGCGCGTGCGGCGCTACATCTGGGCTCCGGCGCTGCGGTGTTTCGGCATCCTTCGTCTCTCCCTTCTTCGCAACGTCATGATCGCCAGCGGAACCGGTGTGGGTGGCGGCTCGCTCGTCTACGCCAACACGCTCTACGAGCCGCTCGACGACTTCTTTCGCGACCCGCAGTGGGCCCACATCACCGACTGGAAGAGCGAGCTCAACGCCCACTACGACCAGGCGAAGCGGATGCTCGGCGTCACGACATACAACGGGCACACACAGCTCGACGACTTCATGCAAGAGATCGCCACCGACCTCGGAGTGGGCGAGAGCTACCACCCGGCAGACGTGGGCGTGTTCTTCGGCGAAGGCCACGGCGTGGACGCGGCCGACCCGTTCTTCGGCGGAGCGGGACCGGCCCGCAGCGGATGCATCGAGTGCGGCGCGTGCATGACCGGATGCCGCTACAACGCCAAGAACACGCTCGACAAGAACTACCTGCACCTCGCGCAGAAGGCGGGTGCCCGCATCCTGGCCCTGCATACCGTTACCGATGTGCAGCCAGCCCGCGCCGGCGCGTACGCCGTGAGCGGGCACCGCACCGGCAATCGCCTCAGCCGCTTCTCGTTCACGGCCGACCACGTCGTCTTCGCCGGCAATTCGCTCAACACCCAGACCCTGCTGCACCGCCTGAAGCGCCGCAGCCTTCCTCGGCTGAGCGACCGGCTGGGCGAACTCAGCCGCACGAACTCCGAGCAGGTGCTGTCGGCACGCTCGACCAACCCGAACGCCGACTACACCCCGGGCCTGGCGATCACGTCGTCGTTCCACCCCGACAACCAGACCCACGTCGAGCCGGTGCGCTACGGCCGCGGATCGAGTGCACTCTCGGTGCTCAACGCGCACCTGGTCGACCCGGTCGAGGGCATCCCGCGCTGGCGCGCGACCCTGCGCACCTACCGCGCTCAGGGACTCAAGGCCGCGTTCCGCATGCACACCCCCCGCCGCTGGGCTGAGCAGTCGGTCATCGTGCTGGTGATGCAGTCGCTCGACAACTCGATCACGACGTTCCTCAAGCGCGGAATCTTCGGCTCGCGCATGACCTCGCGCCAGGGAGCCGGCGACCCCAACCCCGACTGGATCCCCATCGCGCACCGCATCGCGCGCGACCTCTCGCGCCGCATCGGCGGGCTCGCCGGGGGAACCACGACCGACCTCGTCGGCATCCCGCTCACCGCCCACTTCATCGGCGGCTGCGTGATCGGCACCTCGATCCGCGACGGCGTGATCGACCCCTACCAGCGCGTGTTCGGCTACGACGGGCTGCACATCTCGGACGGCTCGGCCATCACCGCCAACCTCGGGGTCAACCCGTCGCTCACCATCACCGCCCAGGCCGAGCGGGCCATGTCGTTCTGGCCGAACAAGGGCGAGGCCGACCCCCGCCCGCGCCTGGGCGAGGAGTACCGGCGTATCGACGCGGTGGCGCCGAAGCATCCGGTCGTTCCCGAATCCGCTTCGGGAGCCTTGCGGTTGCCCATGCCGACCGTGCGGCCCGGCGCCGTTCCTGTTGCACGACGCAAGAAACGCGCGGCATGAGCGGCGGCGATTCTGCGAAGTTCGCGACGACGGATGCCGCCGCCACCCCGGCCGGGTACGTCGGAGGCGCCGGACCCGACGTCGTGCTGCTGCACGGCCTGGGCAGCCGGTGGCAGGTGTTCCAGCCGATCGTCCCCGAGCTCGAGCGGACCCACCGGGTGCACGCCTTCGACCTGCCCGGGTTCGGCGCGGAGCCGGAAGAACTCACCCTGCGCCCGGGGGTCGCAGGGCTCGCCGACTGGGTCACTGAGAGGCTGCTCTCCAGCGGCGTCGAGCACGCCCACGTCGTCGGCAACTCGATGGGCGGCGCCGTCGCGCTCGAAATCGGCCGCCGCGGGGTGGCCTCCCGCGTGACGGCTTTCGCGCCGTCCGGCTTTGGCTCTGAGCCCGAGCGCATGTTCGCACAGACCTTCCTCACCGCCCAACGGGATCTGGCCCGCAGCATCCCCGATCGCATCTCTGCCGCGCTGCGTACGTCGTTCGGTCGCCGCATCCTGCTCGCCCCGTCGTTCGGATACCCGACCCAGGTCGACCCCGACATCGCCATCGCCGACATGCAAGCCCTCGCCGGAGCGACCGCGTTCGACACCCTCCGCACAGCGCTGCGCACCGAGGGTCCGGTCGCCGAGAACCCCCGCGTGCCGACCGTGATCGTGTGGGGGCGCCGCGACCTCGTCCTGCCGTTCCTGACCCAAGCCCGCAAGGCCCGCCGCCTCTACCCGCACGCCCGCCACATCGCGCTGGGCGGCGCCGGGCATCTTCCTTTTTCGGATGCCCCGGCCACCTGCGCGGCGTTGGTCACCGGCACCCATCCCTTTGTCAGCGCAACAACCCGGAAGTCAGCATGAAGAGCACCTTCTACACCGAAGACCACGAGGCCTACCGCGAGAGCGTCAAGGAGTTCCTCCGGCGTGAGGTAGAGCCCCACCACGAGCGGTGGGAGCGCGAGCACGCGATCGACCCCGCGATCTGGCAGAAGGCCGGCGCGAACGGGATGCTGGGCCTCGCGGTTCCCGAAGAGTTCGGCGGAGGCGGCGAGCCCGATTACCGCTACCGCTTCGTCCTGGCCGAAGAGATCGCCCGCACGAACACCACCTCGTTCGGGGTGGGTCTCGGGCTACAGGACGACATCGTCATTCCGTACTTCCTTGACCTCGCAACCCCCGAGCAGAAGGAGCGCTGGCTGCCGGGCCTCGCCTCCGGCGCGTTGATCGGCGCGATCGCAATGACCGAGCCCGGTACGGGCAGCGACCTGCAGGGAATCCGCACGACCGCGCGCCGAGACGGTGACGAGTGGGTGCTCGACGGGTCGAAGACGTTCATCTCGAGCGGCATTCACGCTGACCTTGTGATCGTCGTCGCCAAGACCGACCCCGAGGCGGGTTCGCGCGGGTTCAGCCTGTTCGTGGTCGAGTCCGGCGACGCCGGATTTTCGCGCGGGCGCCAGCTCGAAAAGGTCGGGCTCGATGCGCAAGACACCGCCGAGCTGGTGTTCGAGGGCGTGCGCCTGGGCGATGACCGCGTGCTCGGTCGGCCCGGCCTCGCGATGCGCTACCTCATGGAGCGTCTGCCCCGTGAGCGCCTGTCTATCGCTGCGGCAGCGGTCGCGGCATCCGAAGCGGCCGTCCGCTGGACTCTCGAGCATGTGTTCAGTCGCACCGCGTTCGGTCAGCGGATCGGCGACTTCCAGAACACGCGCTTCGTGCTCGCCGAGCTCGAGACCGAGAATGACATCACCCGCGCGTACGTCGAAAAGGCCGCCCTGGCGTTGAACGCGGGCGAGCTGACGGCGGTCGAAGCATCCAAAGCCAAATGGTGGGCGAGCGAGCTGCAAGTGAAGGCGACCAGCAAGTGCCTGCAGCTGTTCGGCGGCTTCGGCTACATGCTCGAGTACCCGATCGCGCGGGCGTTCCGCGACGCTCGGATCCAGACGATCTACGGTGGCACGACCGAGATCATGAAAGAGATCATCGGCCGTGAGCAGGCCGCCCGCTACACGACCCGCTAAACCCGCAAGATCGCCGCACGCCACCACGAAGGAGTGACCTTGGCTGCCACGCTCGACACCCGATTTCTCGACGATCTCGCGCCCTCGCTGGGGGTGATGCTGCAGCGACGCATCGCGCGCACACCCGACCTCGAGGCGTTCCGCTTTCTCAGCGGAGGCAAATGGGTCTCGCGCACGTGGCGCGAGGCGGGCGTCGAGATCGCCGAAGCCGCGGCGGGGCTGCTGGCCCTCGGCATGAAGCCCGAAGACCGGGTCGCGATCATCTCGAGCACCCGCTACGAATGGATCGTCGCCGACCTCGGCATCATGTGCGCGGGCGGGGCGACGACCACGGTGTACCCGACGACCGCCGCCGACGACGCGGCGTACATCCTCGACGACGCCGGGTGCCGGTTCGCGATCGTGGAAGACGCCGAGCAACTCGCGAAGGCGCGTTCGGCGGCGCATCCCGCGCTGGAGCACGTGATCGTGATGGATGCTGCGGCCGCGGGCTCCGATGAGGTCAGTTCGTTCAACGAACTGTGTGAACGCGGCCGCGCGTACCTCGACGAGCACCCGGACGCCGTGACGGACGCGACCGCGGCCATCGAGCCCGACGCTCTCGCGACCCTGATCTACACCTCGGGAACCACCGGGCGACCCAAGGGCGTGCGGCTCACCCACCGGTCGTGGGTGTACGAGGGCGAGGCGCTCAAGGCCCTCGGGTTCCTCTTCGACGACGACGTCAACTTTCTCTGGCTGCCGATGTCGCACTCGTTCGGCAAGGTGATCCTCTCGACCCAGCTCGCCGTCGGCTTCGCAAGCGCCATTGACGGGCGGGTCGACAAGATCATCGACAACCTCGCCGTCGTGAAGCCGACGTTCATGGGCGCAGCCCCCCGCATCTTCGAGAAGGCCTACGGCAAGATCGTCTCGACCATCCAGGCCGAGGGCGGGGTCAAGCAGAAGCTGTTCGACAAGGCCTTCGGGGTAGGCGTAGAGGTCGACCGCCGCCGCGCCGCCGGCGAGAAGGTCTCTCCGGCGCTCGCCGTGCAGCACCGCGTGTTCGACAAGCTCGTCTTTCACAAGATCCGTGAGCGGTTCGGCGGCCGGGTGCGCTTCTTCATCTCGGGCTCGGCGCCACTCAACCGCGAGATCGCGGAGTGGTTCCATGCCGCCGGCATCCTGATCGTCGAAGGCTACGGCCTGACCGAAACCGCGGCCGGTGCATTCTGCGGTCGCCCGGTCGACAACAGATTCGGCACGGTCGGTCGCGCGCTGCCCGGCTCGGAGGTGCGCCTCGGCGACGACGGCGAAGTACACGTGCGCGGTCCGCACATCATGGAGGGGTACCACAACCTGCCCGAGGTGACGGCTGAGACGTTCACCGACGACGGATGGCTCCGCACCGGCGATCGGGGAACACTCGACGGCGACGGATTCCTCACCGTCACCGGACGGCTCAAAGACCTGATCAAGACGTCGGGCGGCAAGATCGTGCCTCCGGCGGTGGTCGAGGCATCCTTCAAGGCAATCTGCCCGTACGTCAGCCAGTTTCTCGTCTTCGGTGACGCGCGCCCGTACTGCGTCGCGCTCATCACCCTTGACCCGGATGGGATCGCGGCCTGGGCATCCGAGCACGAGAACCTCGCGGTTCTCGACTACGCGGAGTTGGTCTCGTCGCCCGAAGTCACCGAGCTCGTCGCGGGCTACATCGCCGAGCTCAACGAGCGGCTCAACCCGTGGGAGACCATCAAGCGCTGGAGCCTCCTCGATGCCGACCTCTCGATCGAGGGCGGCGAGCTCACCCCCTCGATGAAGGTGCGGCGCGGGCTGGTGGAGCAGGCGCAGCGTGAGCGGATCGATGCGCTCTATGCCTGATTCTTCAGACGGGTCGGATGCTGCGGCCGGCCCGCTCGCGGGCATCCGGGTGGTCGAGCTCGGTGCGATCGGCCCGGGGCCGCACGCGGCGATGCTCCTGGCGGACCTCGGCGCCGACGTCGTGCGGATCGAGCGGCCCGACGCCGTGCTGCGGGTCGGCGAGGGCGATCAGCGCGACCAGATGCTGCGCAATCGCCGCCTGGTCGAGCTCGACCTGAAAGACCCAGCCGAGTTCGCCCAGGCTCTTGCCCTTATCGAGGCGGCGGACGTGTTGCTCGACGGATTCCGGCCCGGCGTCGCCGAGCGTCTCGGGCTCGGACCTGACGACCTGCGCGATCGAAACCCGCGTCTCATCTACGGCCGCATCACCGGGTGGGGCCAAGACGGACCCCTCGCCCAGACCGCCGGGCACGACATCAACTACCTCGCCCTGACCGGTGCGCTCGCGGCCCTGGGCTTCGACGGCGGACGCCCGCGTGCACCCCTGAACCTCGTCGCCGACTTCGGCGGCGGGTCGCTCTACCTCGTCATGGGCGTGCTCGCCGCGCTCGTCGAGCGGTCGGCGTCGGGCAAAGGGCAGGTGGTGGATGCTGCGATGGTCGACGGTGTCGCCTCCCTGCTGCAGCTCATCTGGGCCCTCCGCGGTACCGGACAGTGGAGCGACCGACCGGGAGTGAACCTGCTCGACGGGGGAGCGCCGTTCTACGACACCTATGTTTGCGCCGATGGGCGGTTCGTCGCGGTCGGCGCGGTCGAGCCCGAGTTCTTCGCACAGCTCGTCGCTGGGCTCGGCTGGGACGACCGGGCTGGTGTCGTGAAGGCAGCGCAGTTCGACCCGCGCGGCTGGCCCGCCCTGCGGGCGCGCCTGACCGAGACCTTCGCGACCCGCACCCGCGACGAGTGGGCGGTGATTTTCGACGGAACCGACGCGTGCGTGACTCCGGTCCTCACTTTCGCCGAGGCATCCGCCCACCCCCATCTGTCCCACCGTGAGACGCTGGTAGAGGTCGACGGCGTGACCCAGGCGGCGCCGGCGCCGCGGTTCTCACGCACTGCGGCCCCCGGCATCCGCCCCCCGCTGTCTCGACCTGACGATTTCGTCGACGTACTCGCCGACTGGTCACCCCGCACCGACCCTCAGGAGAGATCATGAGCGAAGCCTTCATCTACGACTCCGTGCGCACCCCGCGCGGCCGAGGCAAATCGAACGGCTCCCTGCACGAGGTCAAGCCCGTCTCGCTCGTGACCGGGCTCGTCGACGCGCTGCGCGAGCGCAACCCGGGGTTTGACCCGGTTGGCATCGACGACATGGTGCTCGGCTGCGTCACACCGATCGGAGACCAGGGCGCCGACATCGCCAAGACTGCTGCGCTCGCCGCGGGCCTGCCCGACAGCGTTCCGGGTGTGCAACTCAACCGCTTCTGCGGGTCGGGCCTCGAAGCCGTCAACCAGGCCGCCGCGCGCGTGCGTTCGGGGTGGGAAGACCTCGTGCTCGCGGGTGGTGTCGAATCGATGAGCCGTGTGCCGATGGGCAGCGACGGCGGCCCGTGGGCGATGGACCCCGAGACGGCCTTTGCCGCCGACTTCGTGCCGCAGGGCATCAGTGCCGACCTGATCGCCACGATCGAGGGCTACTCGCGCGACGATGTCGACCGGTTCGCCGCGACGTCGCACGAGCGCGCCGCGCGAGCATGGGCCGAAGGCCGCTTCGCCCGCTCGGTCGTTCCCGTGCGCGACCGCAACGGGCTCGTCGTGCTCGATAGAGACGAGACGATCCGCCCCGGCACGAGCGTCGAGTCGCTTGCGAGCCTGAAGCCCTCGTTCGCCGTGATCGGGCAGACCGCGGGGTTCGACGAAGTCGCCCTGGAGAAGTACCCGCACGTGGCCGACATCGATCATGTGCATCACGCCGGCAACTCGTCGGGCATCGTCGACGGTGCGGCTCTCGTACTTGTCGGCTCCGAAGCCGCCGGAGTGCGGCACGGGATGACGCCCCGCGCGCGAATTCTCTCGGTGGGTGTCGTGAGTACCGAGCCCACCATCATGCTGACGGGTCCCGGCCCCGCCTCGCACCTCGCTCTGCAGAGGGCAGGACTCACCCCCGGCGACATCGACCTCGTCGAGATCAACGAAGCCTTCGCCGCAGTGGCCCTCAAGCTCATGCGCGACCTCGGTGACTTCCCGCACGAGCGCACCAACGTGAACGGCGGCGCGATCGCGATGGGCCACCCGCTCGGGGCGACCGGCGCGATGATCCTCGGAACCCTCGTCGACGAACTCGAACGCACCGGCGGCCGCTATGGCCTGGCCACCCTCTGCATCGGCGGCGGCATGGGCATCGCCACCGTCGTCGAACGCGTGTGAAACCCCAGCGTCTGAACCGAGAGACACCTACTCATGACTGACAACACTTCTGTGCGCTACCGGCTCGATGACGGCATCGCCCACCTCGTGCTCGATGATCCGAACCAGTCGGCCAACACCATGAACGCGGCCTTCCGGGTCGACTTCGCCGCAGCCGTCGATCAGCTCACGGCTGACATTGATCGCGACCCTGCGGCCGTGCGCGGGGTCGTGGTCGAAAGCGCCAAGAAGACCTTCTTCGCGGGCGGCGACCTGGGCTCGCTCATGGCCATGGGTTGGGAGGGCGCTGCCGTCCTGTTCGACGAAGCCGAGGCGGTCAAGGCATCACTGCGTCGCCTTGAGACGATCGGCCGACCGGTCGTCGCCGCGATCGCGGGCGCCGCCCTCGGTGGCGGGCTGGAGATCGCGCTGGCATGCCACCACCGCATCGCAACGGCCGGGAAGTACGATCTCGGTCTGCCCGAAGTCACCCTCGGCCTCCTGCCCGGCGGCGGCGGCATCACCCGCACCGTGCGCATGTTCGGTCTGCAGGAAGCCCTCACCGGAATCTTGCTCGAGGGGCGCGGATTCAAGCCCGCTGCCGCGCTGCAACGCGGGCTGGTCGATGAGGTCGTTGCCTCGGTCGACGAACTGATCCCCGCCGCCATCGAATGGATCGACGCGCACGCGGATGATCCGGATGCTGCGACCCAGCCGTGGGACCGCAAGGGATATCGCATGCCCGGCGGAACCCCGTCGACGCCGGCGCTCGCCGTCATGCTCCCCGCGTTTCCGGCGACCCTGCGAAAACAACTCAAGGGCGCACCGATGCTCGCACCGAAGGCGATCCTCTCTGCCGCGGTGGAGGGGGCACAGGTCGACTTCGACACGGCAACCCGCATCGAGACGCGCTACTTCGTGAGCCTCGCGACCGGCCAGCAGTTCCGCAACATGACTCAGGCCTTCTTCTTCGACATGCAGGCGATCGGCAAGGGCGCCTCGCGACCGGCTGGAATCGCGCCCCGCCGCGTTGAGCGGCTCGCCGTGCTCGGTGCGGGCATGATGGGCGCGGGCATCGCCTACGTCACCGCACGCACGGGCATCACCGTCGTGCTGAAGGACGTCACCCTCGAGGAAGCCGACAAGGGTAAAGCCCGTGCCGCGGCTCTGCTGGACGGGCTTGTGGCTAAGGGACGGCTCGACGCCGCCGGTCGCGACGAGGTGCTCGGCCGTATCCTCGCCACAGCAGAGGCCAGCGACCTCGCGGGCTGTGACGCAGTGGTCGAGGCGGTCTTCGAGTCGGTCGAGCTGAAGCATCGCGTGCTCGCCGAGGCTGAAGCATCCGTTCTTCCTGATGCGCTCCTCGCATCCAACACCTCGACGCTGCCGATCACGGTCCTGGCCCAAGGCGTGCAGAAGCCCGATGATGTCATCGGGATTCACTTCTTCAGCCCCGTCGACCGCATGCCGCTGGTCGAGATCATCGTCGGTGAGAAGACGTCGGATGCTGCGCTGGCGAGGGCCTTCGACCTTTCGGTGCAACTGCACAAGACTCCGATCGTCGTGAACGATTCCCGAGGATTCTTCACGAGTCGGGTGTTCGGATCACTCGTGCTCGAGGCCGCCCGCATGGTCGGCGAGGGTGTCGACCCGGTCCTGATCGAGCGCGCGGCGTCGCTCGCCGGGTTCCCGGGGCAACCGCTCGCGATGCTCGATGAGGTGTCGCTTAACCTGCCGGTGAAGATCGAGGCCGAAGCCGCGCGCCTGGCCGCCCAGTCGGGCGCGGCCTTCGAGCCGAACCCGGCGATGGCCGTCCTCGAGTCGCTCATCGCTCAGGACCGCGCGGGTAAGGCCGCCGGAGCCGGGTTCTACGACTACCCCGTCGAGGGTCGCAAGCGTCTGTGGTCGGGGCTGCGCGAGCAATTCGGGGGTGACGCCGGCGACGACCCCGTCGATCTCGTCGATGTGCAAGACCGGCTGGTCTTCGCGATGAGCGTCGAGACCGCCCGCGTGCTTGAAGAAGGCGTGCTGCGCAGCGTCGCCGATGCCAACATCGGGTCGATCCTCGGCATCGGCTTTCCGCCGCACCTCGGTGGAGCGCTGCAGCACGTGGACGGCTACGAGGCCCTGGACGGGTCGATCGGGGTCGTAGCTTTCGTGGCCCGCGCCGACGACCTCGCCGCACGCTACGGCGAGCGGTTCGCGCCGACCGAGCGCATGCGCGCGGCCGCGGCTGCCGGCGGAACCTACCGATGATGAGCGTGGTCAGCGGGGCGCCTTCGGAGTGGATCACCGGCAGGGACGGCGTGCCGTACCCACCCGAGCCGTGGCGCCTGCACGCGGACTTCGGCATCACGCTGTTCCTCGTTCCTGTGGCCGCGTTGCCCCCCGAGGTCGCCGCGCATGCGCCGGCGGGGGCACGGATGCTGCGCCTCGGCGATCGCGCGATCGTCGGGGTAGCTGCGGTCCGCTACGGCGAGGGAAGCGTGCTCACGTACGACGAGCTGCTGGTCGCCGTGCCGGTGTGGCACCGGGGTGGGCTGCGCGTGTCGATTTCGCAGATCTGGGTTGATTCCGCCGCATCCCGCACGGGCGGTCGCGAGCTCTGGGGCATCCCGAAACACCTCATGACAACGCAGCGGCATGCGTCGGGCGGTCATCTCGAGGCGACGTTCACGGATGCCGCGGGCGCACCTCTCGCCTCCGTGTCGGCCGAACCCACCGGGCGACTGCCTGGCCGGTGGCCATTGCCGCTCCCGACCGCGCAGCGCCTGCCCGACGTGGGATGGGACGACCGGATTTCGCTGAACCGGATGCGTGCCGGCATCCATTCGATCCGTGCCGAGTGGCGCTTCGACGGACCTCTCTCGTGGCTGCGCTCCGCGCGCCCCGTGGTGTGTGTCGGGCTCAGCCGCGCCGACATCACCTTCGGGCAGTAGTCCTGCCGTGCGCGTCAAAGCTCCGGGACGGATTGGCGCCTTCGGTCGCTCCGACCCGAGAACAGCCCGATCCGTCCCGGAACTTTCACCACTTCGGTCGGTAACCGCCCCGCGAGCGCCCTAGCCTAGGGCCATGACGGCGACGGCAGACCTCTACGACGACCGCGGCGATGAGCTCGACTCGCTCTCGCTGCAGTTCCACGACTTCGGCGGGCGCTCCGCTTTCGACGGCCCGATACGCACGGTCCGGTGCCATCGCGACAACGCCCTGGTCAAGCAGGTGCTTGCCAGCCCGGGTGAGGGCGCGGTACTCGTGGTCGACGGCGCTGGCTCGCTCGAGTCGGCCCTCGTGGGTGATCTCATCGCCGCCTCGGCCGTGGCGAACGGCTGGGCCGGCGTCATCGTGCACGGTGCGATCCGCGACCGGGTCGCCATAGGCGCCCTGCCGCTCGGGGTCAAGGCCTTGGGGTCGAACCCGCGCAAGAGCGCCAAACATGGCATCGGAGAGATCGATGTGCCGGTGACGATCGCCGGCGTGACCTTCGCCCCGGGCCGGCACGTCTGGGCCGACCCCGACGGGGTGCTCACCGAGCGCTGATCCGAAGCATCCGCACAGAGAGTTCCGCTGTCGCAACCTGCCCGGCGAAGGGCAGATCGCGACAGCGGAACGGTGCGCTTGCGAGCACGTCAGGCCGCGAGGGCCTCGCGGAGCTTGACCCGGGCGCCCATGCGCAGGAGCGAGTTCTGGTAGATCTTCGCTCCGATCAGGATCGCCGCGATGCACGTCGCGATCAGGATCGCGAGCGACAGCAGGGGCTCCCACCACTGCGCCTCACCGAGGAACAGTCGCATCGGCATGCCTACCGGCGCCGAGAACGGCACGTACGACATGATGCCGAGCACCACCGGGTTGTCGTTGAAGAAGATCACCAAGAAGTACGGTGCCATGACCAGCATCGTGATCGGAGTGGTGGTCGATCCGATGTCTTCCTGGCGCGAAACCATCGCCGCGGCCGCCGCGAACAGCGACGCGAGCAGGATGAAGCCGAAGAAGAAGAAGACAGCAAACCACGCGATCGGACCGCCGAGCCCCTGCAGAATCTCGGACTGCCCGGTGACGGTGAGCCCGACGATGGCTATCGCAGCGAGGACCAGGATCTGCCCCATCGCCAGGACCGTGTTGCCGATCACCTTTCCGGCGAGCAGGGCCCGCACCGGGATCGCCGAGATCAGCAGTTCGACCACGCGGGTCTGCTTCTCTTCGACCACGCTCTGGGCGATCGTTCCGCCGAACAGCGACGCGGCCATCAAGAAGACGACACCGAAGCCGATCGCTACGAAGTAGCGCAGGGCCTCGTTGGTCGGGTCGGGTTCGAGCAGCTCGACCGGCGGAAGTTGGGCCAGCGACAGCAGCAACTGTGTCGGCGCGGACGACTCGGCGATCAGGGCGAAGCCGACGGGTGAGGCTGGGTCCGCGACGATCGCGGCATCCACATCGCCCGCCGACACGAGCGCCTCTGCCTCGGCGCGGTCGTTGACGTCGGTGATATCGAGTCCGGGGATTCCCTCGACGTAGGTCGAAGCATCCGAGGTCACCGCCACCGGCGTTCCGTCAGTGTTCGAGGCCTGGAAGCCGCCCCACACCACCAGCGCCAGAGCGCCGAGAAACAGGATGATGCTCGAGATGAGAAAGGCCTTGCTGCGCAGCTTCGAACCGATCTCACGCTCGGCGACGAGCCACGTGCTCTGGGCGAAGCTGGGGGGCGCAGCCTCCGCGGCGGCGCCGGGAATCACACTGATGGGAGTGCTCACTGGATGACCTCCTTGAAGATCTGGGCGAGGGTCGGATGCTGCGGTGCAAAGCTGGCGACATCTCCGTGTTCGACAGCCCGGCGAAGAATCCGCTGCGCGGTTTCGTCCGAATCGACATCGAACAGGGCGTAGCCGCCGTCGAAGTTGGCCACCTCAACGCCGGGCTCGGTGCGCAGCCAGCCGGCGTCGCCGGCCGAGATGAGCTCGTAGCGGTGTGTGGAGTGCGCCGCGCGCAGGTCGTCGCGGGCGCCCGCGGCGCGGATCGCGCCGCCGGCGATGATCACGAGGTCATCGCACAGGCGCTCGACCACATCGAGCTGGTGTGAGGAGAACAGCACGGCCGCGCCCTGCGCCGCGCGCTGCTGAAGCACCTGGGCGACGACGTCCACCGCAAGCGGGTCCAGGCCCGAGAAGGGCTCGTCCAGGATCAGCACCGACGGGTCGTGAACGAGCGCCGCGGCGATCTGTGCCCGCTGTTGGTTACCCAGCGAGAGCGTCTCGACGTTGTCGTTCAGGCGCTCACCGAGCCCGAGCTCTTCGAGTAGTGCGGTCGCGCGGGCCGAGGCATCCGGCTTCGAAAAACCGTGCAGACGCGCGAGGTACACGATCTGCTCGAGCACCTTCATCTTCGGGTAGAGCCCGCGCTCTTCGGGCATGTAGCCGAAACGACGGCGGTCGGATGCCACCACCTCGGTGCCCTCGAACGTCACCGAACCCGAGTCCTTCGCGAGGACTCCGAGCACGATGCGCATGGTCGTTGTCTTGCCCGCACCATTGCCGCCGACGAAGCCGGTCAGGCGCCCGGGGCGCACGTCGAACGACACGTCGTCGAGCACGCGTCGCCCTCCGTAGCTCTTTGTGATGTCTGTGAGTTTCAGCATGACTCCACGCTATGAGCCCGCGCGGAGGGCGTCCTCCCCCTCGCGACGGAGTTGACGGATGAGATCCAGATTCATGCACGGGACCGCAGACTTCCTCATCGGCTACCTCGAGGCGTTCGAGGTGCTCACCGACCGCTACGTGCGCGTCCCCGTCGCGGCCTGACGCGAATCCAGGCGCGGGCTGGCCGGGCGCGAGCTCAGGCCAGCCCGTGGCGGTGGGCGTAGACGACCGCGGCGACCCGATCGCGGGTGCCGAGTTTCTGCAGCACGTTCGAGACGTGCGTCTTGACCGTCGCCTCGCCGATGTACAGGCGACTGGCGATCTCGGCGTTGCTGAGAGCCTCGGCGACCAGTTTCAGAACTTCGCGTTCACGCTCGGTCAGGTCGTGAGCGAGCGGATCGGGCGCGGGAGCAGCAGGTGCCTCGGCCGTCTCGGTGAACCTTTCGATCACCCGCCGTGTCACCTCCGGAGCGAGGAGGGCATCGCCCGCAGCAGCTACCCGCACCGCAGTGACGAGGTCTTCGGGCCCGGCGTTCTTGAGCAAGAAACCGCTCGCGCCGGCGTTCAACGCCTGAAAGAGATAGTCGTCGCGGTCGAAGGTCGTCACGATCACGACCGCGGCCGAGATCATCGGATCTGCCACGATTCGCTGTGTTGCCTCGAGTCCGCCTGCGCCCGGCATCTGCACGTCCATGCAGATCACATCGGGCTGAAGAGTGGATGCCGCCACCACCGCAGCTTCTCCGTCCGCGGCTTCGCCGACCACGACGATGTCGTCCTGCGCTTCGAGGATCATCCGGAATCCCGCGCGCATCACGGCGTGGTCATCGACCAGCAGAACCCGGATCGCGGTGCCGCTCATACGACGGCCTCGACGCGTATCGGCACGCGCATTCGCACCAGGTAGCCGCCGCGCGGGCGCGGACCGATCTCGATCGTGCCGCCCGAGGCAGCCGCGCGCTCGCGCATCCCGACGATTCCGAGCCCTGGCCGGGTCGTGCCGAGGGCGCTCGTGCGGCCGTCGTTGGTCACTTCGAGCTCGACCAGATCGGCGTCGTAACGCAGGCGAACGTCAGCGGAGGCATCCGGACCACCATGCCGCCGTGCGTTCGTGAGCGCTTCCTGCGCCACGCGGTAGAGGTTCACCTGCGTGAGCACCGGAAGCTCGGTGGTGGCGCCGACCACCGCGAGCGTCGTGGGCAACCCGTTTTCGCGGGCGTGCTCGACGAGTGCCTCGAGATCGGTCAGGCGCACCGTCGATTCGCTCGAGGTCTCGTCCTCCGATGAGCGCAGAGTCTCGAGCAGCTGGCGCAGTTCGGTGAGAGCAGAGCGGGCGGATTGCTCGACCGACAGCAGCGACTCGCGCGCCGCTGCAGGGTCGCGGTCGAGCACCGCGCGTGCGGCGCCGGCCTGAACTCCCATCGCCGAGACGTGATGAGCGACGACATCGTGCAGTTCGCGGGCGATGCGGACGCGGTCGAGGGCCACGGCTTGCGCCGCGGTGACTTCGCGCTCGCGTTCGAGTTCTGCGGTGCGTTCTTCGAGCGCGCCCCGCTCGAGCGCCGCCGCGTAGGCGCGGTCACCCATGTAGTACGCGCCGCCGAAGAACGCCGCATTCACCAGGAACTGAATGAGCATGAAGGCGACGAACGGGGAGAAGAGCCCGGCGCGTGAGAGACCGTCTTCGGTGGGCGAGGTCGCTGACTGGTACATCGTGATCAGCAGCCAGAGGAACATCGCACAGATGACGACGACCCGAACGATCGTTGCGCGGCGCCGATCATCGACCCACGCACCCACGGTGTACATCGCGATGAAAAGGGCGATGTTGACGACGTACATCTCGGGGATTCGGAACGAGACGCCGACGATGAAAGCGAGCGCGACGAGCACGAGCGCGGTCGAAGGGTAGCGGCGGCGCACCGCGAGCGGAGCCGTGATGGCGACGGCGTAGAGCAGACCCCACTCCATGCCCGGCACGTCTTCGCCGTAGAACCCGGCCACCGAGCCGAGGGCTGAGCTGAGGATCGCGGCGAGCAAGAGGGCGAGCGCGAGCCAGACATCAGCCCGAAGGCCGGCGGTCGATACCGGCGCGCGCCGTCTCGAGGCAGTCAGAGGTGTGGACACTCCTCCACGCTACGGGGGAGGCTGGCGCGAGGCATCCCCCGTGCGACGGAGTCGACTTTCTACTTGCTATTGACAAGTTCGCTTGTCTTTTGCAAGTATCTCCTCATGACTCACATCTTCGTCAACATCCCCACGAGCGACCTCGACCGTGCGAAAGCGTTCTACACCGGTCTGGGGTTCGCCATCAATCCGCTCTTCACCGATGAGAATGCGGCCTGCATCGTCATCGACGACAACATCTTCTTCATGGTGCTCACGAAGGAGTTCTTTGCCACCTTCACCGACAAGACCGTCGCCGACACCGCCACCACGGCTCAGGCGCTCATCGCCATCAGCCGCGAATCGCGCGACGACATCGACAGCATCGTGGCCGCGGGCCTTGCGGGCGGGGGCACCGAGCCTCGCGACGCGCAGGACTACGGCTTCATGTACAGCCGCGACCTGGAAGACCCCGACGGCAACATCCTCGAGTTCATGTACATGGACCCGCAGGCAGCTGAGCAGGGGCCCGAGGCGTACATCGCCGACAACGCCGAGCAAATGGCCGACATCCCTCGTCCTGGCGCGTAATCGGTGGCAACTCGCAGTTACGGACAGTATTGCGGGGTCACCACGGCTGTCGAGCTGATCGGCGAACGCTGGGCATTGCTCATCGTGCGTGACCTTCTCGTCGGCCCGAGGCGGTACACCGACTTGAAGCAGGGCCTGCCGAAGATCCCGACCAACATCCTTTCGACGCGCCTGAAAGAACTCCAAGAAGGCGGGGTAGTCCGTCGCGTCCCGCTGATGAACTGTGGTCTCGTCTACGAACTCACTCCGTACGGGCGCGAGCTCGAAGAGGTCGTGCTCGCGCTGGGTCGGTGGGGCTTCGCGCAGATGGGCGAGCCGAGCCCTGACGACGTGGTCACCGCGGACTCCCTCACCATGGCGCTGCGTACAGCTTTTCAGGCGGATGCTGCGACGGCCCTCCCGCCCGCAGACTATGAGTTGCACGTAGGGGATGTCGTACTGCGCGTGCAAGTGTCCGCAGCCGGTCTGCGAATCACGCAGCTTGCGCCACCGGCGCCCGCCGTCGGCGGCCTGAGGCCGGACGGAGAACCAGAGCTCGTCTTCGCGGCGGGTCCCGGCATCCGGCGCATCATTTCGCGCGAGCTGACCCCTGCCGATGGGATCGACCAAGACGTGATCGCCGTCGTCTCGGGCGATGCCGACCTGCTCGAGCGCTTCGCCGCCACCTTTTACATCGCTGCAGGACCTGCCGCTGCCGCGGCCTGAGAGGAGCACGCCATGACTGGACGCATCCGAATCGATCTGTTCACCACGCTCGACGGAGTCGCACAAGCGCCCGGCGGGCGCAACGAAGACCCGAGCGACGGATTCCGCTTCGGCGGATGGCAGGCGCCGCTGCCCGACGAGGTCATCGGCGAGAGCGTGGGTGAAGGCATTGCGGCGATGGACGCCCTTGTGCTCGGGAGGCGCACGTACGACATCTTCGCCGGCTACTGGCCGACGCACACCGGCCCAGCCGCGCACATCGCGCAGAAGTTCAACAGCATCCCGAAGTACGTCGCCTCCCGCGGCAACCCCACCCTCGAGTGGGAGGGAACGACGCTGCTCGGCCCCGACCTGCACGCCGAGTTCGCGGGCCTCCGCGAACGCCACCGTGACATCCATGTCATCGGCAGCGTCGACTTCGTCCACACCCTGCTCGCCGAGCAGCTCTATGACGAACTGCTGATGTGGGTGCACCCGATCGTGCTGGGCGAGGGGCGCAAGGTCTTTCCGGATGGCGCGAAGCCCGCGAACATGAGGTTGCTCGCGCCCGCCGTCTCGACCCCGGCCGGCGGGTTGATCCTTCGGTACGGGCCGGCAGAGGGAGAACCCGCCACCGGCGACATGTGAGGATGTGTGCGGCCCCACGCGAATCGGATCCACCCGCGGCGGTCTATGGTGGTCACTCACGAAGGAATCGGGGGATCCCTTATGAAGGCACCACTTCGACTGCAGGTTGCCGCTCTTGCGCTCATGATGGCGGTCGGACTCGCCGGATGCACGGCATCGGGCGAGAACGAAGAGCCGGCAACCGACTCGAGTTCAGCGCCCAGCACAGACTCCGAGGCAAACGACGACGCGGAAGTTGACCCGGATACATCCGGAGCGGCGGATGCCGGCATCGATCTCGACAACCCGCCGGAGGCGATCGCCTCGATCGAGGTCCCTGTGACGATGGACGACGGCACCGACTCCATGCTCATCGAAGTCGTGGGGATGCGGCACGTCGAAGACGTGCTCGTCGCGACCTTCCGCTTCACCGCTGCCGGAGAGGACGCCGGAGTGGAGCCGGTGAGTCTCTTCCGACAGATGGGCCTGTTTTGGCCCGCGCTGATCGACTACAAGAATCTCGTCCGCTACGACTCCGTGAGAAAGCTCACGACGGACTCTGGCTTTGTCGAATCACGAGTGGGCAGCCCGATGTACACATCGGCCACGTTCGCGTACCCGGAGGGTGCCGACACCGTCGACATCTCGGTTAACAGCGGACTCCCGCCGATCGCGGATGTGCCGGTCCCTTGATCAAAGCAGTTGCAGCAGTTCTTGTCGCCGTCGTCTTCGCGACGCTCGGAACGGCCTTCGCTTCATCGAATGACGCCCCCGATGTCAGCAGTGCCGAACTCGCCGAGACCATCTCCGACATCGAACTGCCGCGGGAAGACATCGTGTTCCCGAAGCCCATCGAGGTGATCACCGAGACCGTCGATGAGGGCCAGCGTGTCATCGGCCTGAACACCGACATCCTCTTCGGCTTTGCAGAGGCCGTCGTCGCCGAGGCGGGCGCCGCTCAGATCGTCGAGGCGCTGGCGGACGTGCCGCAGGGGACGACTGTGTTGATCGGCGGGCACACCGACTCGATCGGCGATGACGCCTCAAACCAGGTGTTGTCGCAGCAGCGTGCCGAAGCGATCGCCGCGATCCTTAGGAGCGCTCGCCCCGATCTGGTGCTGACGGTCACCGGCTACGGCGAATCCCAGCCAATCGCCTCCAACACGAAGGGCGGAGAAGACGACCCGGAGGGTCGCGCTCTCAACCGTCGCGTCGAACTTCGCGTTGGGTAGCGAGGTCGAGCGCAGCGAGGAGCACCGGGGGCGGCGTGGGAGCGCCGGGTGTCCGCGGCGGCCGCGCTAGCGTGCGGGTGTGAGCGAGGCATCCGTCAAGCAAGAGCGCGCGCGGCGTGATGTGCCCGTCGGAGTGATCATGGTGGGCATCTCTGCGATCGCATGGTGGCCGGCGTTCACCCTCGGCGCGTGGGACGAGATCTTCTTCGACGACGTCCTGGGGCTCTGGGCCGCCTCGACCGCGGCCTTCGTCTTCGTGCTCGTGGAGCGCCGGCCGGTGGGCGGACGCCTCGCACGTGCGTTTGTGCTGTTGCTGCCGTCGGTGTGGCTCCTACTGAACTTCGTGGTCGAAGACGACACGACCGACTTGTGGGTGGCACTGCTCGACCTTGCCGCAATCGGGGCGGTGCTTGTCGGAATGCCGTTTACGTTATGGGTGCTGGTGCGGATCGTCTGGCCCGACTTTGCCGGTGATACCCCACGGCGCACAAAATGGCTCATCGTTCTCGTGGTACTCGGCGTCACGCTCGGCGCATTCGTGCTCGGGATAAACCACGAGTACTTCCTGACGTGTCAGGACTTTGCGATCAGCGGCAACTCCGAGCCTCCGGGCTGCCGGCCCGGCACCGATTGACGTCGGCGGTCACCACCACATGGGGCGGTTGTCGTCGTCTTCTTCTTCGTCGGTGGCAAAGTCGAGGTCGACCACGACCGGGACGTGGTCGCTCGGTGCTTCGCCCTTGCGCTCATCGCGGTGGATCGCGGCGCCCGTGACCGCATTGGCGAGGGCGTGCGAGCCGAGGATGAAGTCTATGCGCATGCCTTCGTTACGGGGGAAGCGCAACTGCTTGTAGTCCCAGTAGGTGAATCCGGTCGGGATCAGCGGCCGTACGACATCGGCGAGCCCTGCCGACTGGAGGGCGGCGAAGGCCTCGCGCTCGGGCGGTGAGATGTGGGTGGCGAAGCCTTGGACCACCGTCGGATCGCCGTTGTCGACATCGGTCGGAGCGATATTGAAGTCGCCGACCAGCGCGAGCGCCAGGTCGGGATCGGCAGCGAGGGTCGCTGCGGTGTACCCGCTGAGAGCCGCGAGCCACTCGAGCTTGTAGAAGTAGTGGGGGTCGCCGAGCGAGCGGCCGTTGGGAACGTATAGGCTCCACACCTCGACCCCGTCGATGGTCGCGCCCAACGCGCGGGCTTCTTGCGGAGCATCCGGGCCATCGTGGTCTTTCGCGAAACCGTGCATGCCCGGGAAAGACGTGCGCACGCTCTCGATCGGGCTCCTGCTGGCGATCGCGACACCGTTCCACTGAGAGAAGCCGTGCGCCTCGACGTGGAACCCGGCCTCTTCGAACGCGGCGAACGGAAACTGCTCGACCTTGCACTTGATCTCTTGCATCGCCAGCACATCGATGTGCTCGCGCACGGCGAACTCCACCGTTCGCTCGACGCGGGCGCGGATGGAGTTGACGTTCCAGGTGGCCAGGCGCATGACCTCAAGCCTACGGTCGCCCGCCGACGTCGTTGTGCGGCGCCGAGGCGCAGCATCCGTACACTCGATTGCATGACCGCAGCCTCCACGCCCGAGATCGAAGCCGACCGTCAGGCGCTCATCGCGCTGATCACGGACGAAGCTGTCTTCCACGGCGACTTCACGCTGTCGAGCGGCAAGAAGGCGACGTATTACGTCGACATGCGCAAGCTCACGCTTGACCACCGCGCCGCCCCGGCGATCGGTCGCATCATGCTCGACCTCGTGCGTGAGATCGACGGCATTGTGGCGGTCGGTGGGCTGACGCTCGGCGCCGACCCGATCGCCAACGCGGTCATGCACGAGTCTGCCCACACCGAGGCGCCGCTCGACGCGTTCGTCGTGCGCAAAGAGCCGAAAGACCACGGCCGCGGCCGACAGGTCGAGGGGGCGGATGTCGCGGGCAAGCGTGTCGTCGTGCTCGAAGACACCTCGACCACAGGCCAGTCAGCGCTCAAGGCCGTCGAGGCTCTGCGCCGAGAAGGCGCCGAGCCCGTCGCGGTCGCCGTCATCGTCGATCGCAAGACCGGCGCGCAGGCAGCGGTCGAAGCCGAGGGCCTGCAGTGGCTCGCCGCGATCGACCTCGACGATCTGGGTCTTGCCCCGCAGTAGCCAGCGCTGGCGAGCGTAACGAGACCCGGGCTACTCGCCCTTGTTGCGGCGCATGTACGACCAGGCCAGCGCGATGATCGTGCCGACCATGACCACTCCGGTCGCTGCGAAGAGCAGAGTCTGCTCGAATTCCGTCATGAGGGCCTCTTTCCGGATGCTGCATCCTGCACGATCTTCGCGATCCGTGCGGCTCGCGTCTCGGCGCGGCGCGCCATGTCCACCGTAGCGATGCCGAACTTGCGCGCCGACGCCGGAAAGTCGTCCCACGCCGCTCGAGCGGTGACATCGGCATCGAGAGCCTCCGCAAGGTCGTCGGGTTCACGCATCGCCTCGGAGTTGTCGAGCATGGTCCACGATCCGTTCGCCTTGGCGACCTCGATCGCCCGGTAGCCCGCCGGCTCCATTAATCCGGCGGCCTCGAGTTCGATCAGCCGCGCCTTGTTCGTCGCCGCCCACCCGCTCAGGGGCCGTCGGGGGGAGAACCACAGACCACCGAACTCTTCGTCGAACGTGCGGACCGGGCCGTCGATCCAGCCGAAGCAGAGCGCCTGACGGATCGCGTCTTCGTAGGGCACATGCCGGTCGGCGTACCCCGGGCGCCCGCGCAGCAGCCACGCCCCGGTTGTTCGGGTGTGGTTGTTCTCGAGCCAGGCACGCCAGGTCGCGGCATCCGGAGCGAAAACTCTCTCTCCGTCGTCGAGTGCACCCATGCGGCGACCCTACCCGCGAGCACCGACACCGGCGGCGATCAGAGGATGTCGGAGTCTTCGCTCTCGACCGGCTCGTCGGGGATCAGATCGGCGACCGAGTCGAGCACTTCGTCCGGTCGGAAGGGGTACTTCTCGATCTCGACCCGGTCGCTGATGCCGGTCATGACGAGCACCGTGTGCAACCCTGCTTCGATACCGGCGATGATGTCGGTGTCCATGCGGTCGCCGATCATGCCGGTGTTCTCGGAGTGCGCGCCGATGCGGTTGAGCGCCGAGCGGAACATCATCGGGTTCGGCTTGCCGACCACGTACGGCTCTTTACCGATCGCCTTGGTGATGAGCGCAGTGATCGCGCCGGTCGCGGGCAGTACCCCATCCGTCGATGGGCCCGTGGCATCGGGGTTCGTCGCGATGAACCGCGCCCCAGCGCCGATGAACCGGATCGCCTTCGTGATCGCCTCGAACGAGTAGTTGCGTGTCTCGCCGACGACCACGTAGTCGGGGTCGGTCTCGGTCATGATGAAGCCGGCCTCGTGCAGCGCGGTGGTGAGTCCTGCCTCGCCGATCACGAACGCGGTGCCGCCCGGCATCTGCGAATGCAGAAAGTCGGCGGTCGCCATTGCCGACGTCCAGATCGACTCTTCGGGAACCGTCAGGCCTGACGCCCGCAAGCGCGCCGAGAGGTCTCGCGGAGTGAAGATCGAGTTGTTGGTCAGCACCAGAAAAGGTGTGCCCTCGTCTTTCCACCGCTGCAACAGTTCGGACGCACCCGGAATGGGGGTGTTCTCGTGGACGAGCACACCGTCCATGTCGGTGAGCCAGCATTCGATATCGGCGCGGGTCCGCATGCGGTCAGCCTAGTCCTGACCGACGAACACGACGTTCGTCCGGGTGTGATCAGGCCGCTCGGAGAATGCGGGGCTAGGGTCGAGCCGTGCCGCGCGATCACTGGAGCCTGCCCGATCTGACCGGGCGCACGTACCTGATCACGGGATCGAACGCCGGCCTGGGCTTTTTCAGCACCGAGCATCTCGTGCTGGCCGGGGCCCGTGTGGTGATGACGGGTCGCAATCCGAACCGCCTCGCGGCGGCTCGCGCGGCGGTGCGCAGGCGGAATCCGGATGCTTCACCCGACCTCGTCGAGACCCTTTTGCTCGACACCAGCAATCTCGGGTCGGTTCGCGCGGCGGCAGCGACGCTGCGCGGGCGCAAGAAGCTCGACGGCGTGCTCTTCAACGCGGGGATCGTGCATCCTCCTCAAGAACGCCAGACGACCGCCGACGGGCATGAGATCGTCTTCGCCACGAACGTACTCGGCCACTTCGCCCTCGCGGGCGAGCTCCTGCGGCCGCTTGCGGCTGGGCTCGGGCGAATGGTGTGGGTGGGGAGCATGTCGACGTCGATGTGGCCCTACGATCCGGTCGACCCCGAACTCGTCGAGGGCTACACGGCCTGGCGCGCGTATGTGCAGTCGAAGGTTGCGACCGCCGCGCTCGGCTTCGAGGCCGATCGCCGTATGCGCGCAGCGGGAATCCCGGTGTCGAGTGTCGTGGCGCACCCCGGCTACTCGATGAGTGGCCGCACAGCGGGAATCATCGGCGTCAATGAGCCGTCGCGCCTCAAACGGTTCGCGGCCAATCTGCAGTCCCCGATCAACCAGTCGAAGGAGCGCGGCGCGCTCGTTCTCGTCCACGCGCTCGCCGGCGATGGCGTCGAGTCGGGCAGTTTCTGGGGCCCGCAGTTCGTGTCGCACGGAATGCCTCGACCCGCGACCCCCTCGAAGATCACTCGAGACCGTGAGATCGCCGCGCGCCTGTGGAAGGTCGCCGAGGACGCGACCGGAGTGCAGTGGCCGAAGCAGAAGTCCGGACGGCTGGGGCGGCGCTGACCCGCGTGACGGGAAAATTCGCGCTACGCGCTGAGCCAGACGGCGCCAACCGCGTCGGCGGGTAGCTGCACCTTCGCGTCGGCGATCCTGAGGGTCGCGGCATCCACCACCCTCACCTCCGCCCCGACGGTCACACCCGCAGCCTCCACCGCGCGGAGCACCTCGGGGTCGCGGTCGCTGACCCGCAGGACGCGCCCGACATGACCGGGTGCGGCGGCGGCCAGCAGCACGAAGGGTTCGCGTTGGGTGTGGCCCGAGGCATCCGGAATCGCATCGCCGTGTGGGTCGAACCGCGGGCGCCCGAGCCGCTGGTCGATGCCCTCGAGCAGACGGTCGCTGATCGCGTGCTCGAGCACCTCGGCCTCGTCGTGGACTTCATCCCACGCGTAGCCGAACTCGCCGACAAGCCAGGTTTCGATCAGGCGGTGTCGGCGGATGATCGCCGCCGCGCGGGTCTGGCCGGCCGCGGTCAGCGTGATGGGTCCATACGGGCGGTGGCTCACCAGCCCTTGTGCGGCGAGCTTCTGCACCATCTCTGTCACGCTCGACGGGGCAAGGCCCAGTTCTGAGGCGAGCTGCGACGGCGTGATGAGGACGCTCTGCCACTCGGTGTGGTGGTAGATCGTCTTGAGGTAGTCATCGATCGCTGGCGAAGGCACGGGATCAGGGTACCGGCGTGTCATGCGCCGGTGAGGACGAGCCAGAGCAGCAGAGCATTCAAAGAGATCAAGAAGACGGATGCTGCGACCCCCGCGATCGTCGTGACGACGCGGTTGCGGAAAACGCCGAGTGTCCGCCGCTGCGCGGTCAAGACCACGAGCGGCACCAGCGCGAACGGAATGCCGAACGACAGCACGACCTGGCTCAACACGAGGGCGAGTGTCGGGTCGACGCCGAGCGCGAGGATCACGAGTGCGGGGATCAGCGTGACCAGGCGTCGCGCGAGGAGGGGAATGCGGACGCGGAGGAGGCCGTGCATGATCTCAGCCCCGGCGTAGGCGCCGACGCTGGTGCTCGCGAGACCGCTGGCCAGCAGCCCGACCGCGAAGAGGGTGGCCACCGCCGGACCGATGCCGTCGCGCAGGGCCACGTACGCACCCTCGAGCGTGTCGGTCCCCGGCACCCCGGCGAGGTTCGCGGCCGCCAGGAGCAGGATGCAGAGGTTCACCGTCCCGGCGATCAGCATCGCGATCGAGACATCCCATTTGGTTGCGCGGAGGAGTCGCACCGTCGAGATTCCCCGGGCATCCTCGAGTTCGCCGGCTTCACGGGTGCTCTTCGCGGTGACTGTCTCTCCGTAGTTGCGTCGGCGCAGGGGGGTGTCCGCCAGGCCGATGGGCTGCAGGATTCCCCGGTTTCCGGCCGCGACCGGGGCGAACCTGTCGCGGGCCAGCGCGCTATGGGCGTAGATCGCGTGCGGCATGATCGTCGCGCCGAGGATGGATGCTGCGAGCAACACCGAGCCGGTGTCTTCGAAGCGGGGGACAAGGCCGCCGATCACTCCGGTGGCATCGGGTGGCGCGATGAACACTCCGAACGTGAAGCCGATCGCGATGATGGCAATCAGCCCGATGATCACGAACTCGAACGGTTTCGGCCCACGGCGGGACTGCAGCAGAAGCAGCGCGATCGACACGACGCCCGTGATCACACCGCCCCAGACGAGCGGCACGTCAAACAGCAGGTAGAGCGCGACCGCGCCACCGATCACTTCGGCGATATCGGTTGCCATCGCGACGAGTTCGGCCTGCAACCAGTACGCGCGGCGCGCCCAGCGACTGCGGATGCGCGTCCCGAGCGTCTCGGGCAGGCTCTGCCCGGTGACGATGCCGAGCTTTGCCGAGAGGTACTGGATAAGCCAGGCCATGACATTGCCGATGACGACGACCCACACCAGCAGATAGCCGTACATCGCGCCAGCGGTCATGTTGCTGGCGACGTTGCCGGGGTCGAGGTACGCAACCCCGGCGACCAGCGCGGGTCCCAGAAGCCACGCAGCGCGGGACGTGGTGAGGGTGCGAGTCGGCCGCTCGCTTTCGAGAGTTTTCGGCACACCGAAAAAATAGCAGAGCTTTCGGCACACCGAAAGACCGGGCGCCGGATACCCTGGGCCGGTGACTGACGACAATGCCGAGCCGCAGCTTCCTGTCGGCGTCGGACCGTGGCCCGGAGGCTCGACCGAGTGGCCCGACGAACCGCGGTACGACCGCAAACTGCTCGAGCTCGGTGACACCCGCAACGTGATTGACGCGTATCGGTACTGGACGATGGAGGCGATCGTCGCCGACCTCGACGAGCATCGCCACTCCTTTCACGTGGCGATCGAGAACTGGCAGCACGACATGAACATCGGCTCGATCGTGCGCAGCGCCAACGCCTTCGGCGCCGCCGAGGTGCACATCATCGGCCGCCGCCGGTGGAACCGCCGCGGAGCCATGGTCACCGATCGGTACCAGCACGTCCGCCACCACGAAGATGTCGCCCTCTTCACGGCCTGGGCGGCCAAGCAGGGCCTGCCGATCATCGCCATCGACAACGTGCCGGGCTCGGTGGCCCTCCCGAACTCGGACCTTCCCGAGCGGTGTGTGCTGCTGTTCGGGCAGGAGGGCCCAGGGCTTTCGCCGGAGGCGGTGGATGCAGCATCCGCCGTCGTCGAAATCACCCAGTACGGCTCGACCCGTTCGATCAACGCCAGCGCCGCCGCGGCCGTCGTCATGTACGAGTGGTGTCGCCGCTGGGCGTGATCTGCGTCCTCAGGCCCCGGCGGTGAGCCAGGCTGAGCCGCGCACGCGCCAGCCCAGCGTCGCGAGTCGCGCCAGCATGTAGACCCCGAAGAACGCGACCGCCAGCCAGGCGAGCCCTGCCGCGCCTCCGCCCGCGAAGAGCCCGACCAGAACGAGCGCCGGAATGAACGGTGCGAGATTGAGCAGACCGACGATCGCGAGGTACTTGGCGTCGCCGGCACCGATCAGCACGCCGTCGAGTACGAAGACGATTCCGCAGATCGGCTGAGCAATCGCGAGCACGATCAGCGCGGGCTGGATGAGCGCCGCGAGGTCGGGGTCGCCGGTGAAGACAAGTCCGATCACGCCCGAGAGGGCGGCGATGATCCCACCGACGATGACCCCGAACCACGCTCCCCACGCAAGGGTGCGACCGAGAACCCGCCGGACGAAGGGGTCGTCGCCCGCGCCCAGACCCTTGCCGATGAGAGCTTGCGCGGCGATCGCGAGGGCATCGAGGGCGAAAGCGGCGCTCGAGAAGATCGTGAACGCGACCTGCCAGCCCGCGAGCTCTTCCGTGCCGAGGCCGGTGGCCACCGCGACTGTGGCGAGGAGCGCGACGCGCAGCGAGACCGTCCGGACGAACAGCCAGCCGCCCGAGCGCGCGGACCCGCGTACCCCGTCGCGGCGGGGGAGGACGGATGCTTCGTGCCGCCGCGCGATCCGCCCCACGACGACCACGAACGCGGCGACCATGCCCCACTGAGCGAACACCGTTCCGAGCGCCGACCCTGCGATGCCCCACCCGAACCCGTAGATGAAGAGCCAGTTCAGCAGGGCATTGGCGGCGAACCCGATGCCCGCGATCCATAGCGGTGTGACGGTGTCTTGCAATCCCCGCAGGAGCCCCGTCGCGGCGAAGACGACCAGCATCGCCGGGAGCCCCCACATGGACAGGCCGAGGTAGATCTCGGCCTGTTCGGCGACCTCGGGGCTCGCACCGAACAGCGAGACCAACAGCGGTGTCGCGAACCAGCCGGCCACGGCGAGCACGGCACCGATGCCGACGGCGAGCCACATGCCATCGATGCCGACGGACACGGCCTTGGCCGGGTCGCCCGCGCCGAATCGCCGCGCGACGGCCGGGGTCGTCGAGTACGCGAGGAAGATCATCAGCCCGACGATGGTCTGAAGTACCGCTGCCGCAATCCCGAGGCCGGCGAGCGGCACCACACCGAGGTGACCCACGAGCGCCGAGTCGACGATCAGAAACAGCGGTTCGGCCATGAGGGCGCCGAGCGCGGGTACGGCGAGCCGCAGGATGCTGCGATTCAGCGTCACCGGGGGCTCTGTCACGCCTTCAGCCTAGAAGTTGCTATGACCTCCTCTCGTTCTCCCCAGGCAGGCGCGCCACAGGCACTCGGGAACGTATCCTGGAACGCATGACCGAGACCCCCCGATCGGGCCTCGCGCTCGATGAGCTGAGCGCTGAGATCCGCCCGCAGGATGACCTGTTCCGCTATGTCAACGGTTCGTGGATCGACCGCACCGACATTCCCGACGACAAGGCCCGCTGGGGCTCGTTCCACCTGATCGCCGAACAGGCTGAAAAGCACGTTCACGAGATCGTCGAAGAATCGCAGAACGCTGAGGTCGGCACCGAGTCGCGCAAGATCGGCGATCTCTACTCGAGCTTCATGGACACCGAGCGCATCGCCGCCCTCGGTGCCGCACCGCTCGCTGAGAACCTCGCCGTGGTCGACACGATCGATTCGATCCCGAGCCTCCTGCGCACGGTCGGCTCGCTCGAGCGCGATGGCGTCGGGGGCATGATCGCCCTGTACGTCGAGCCCGACCCGGGCAACCCGCAGCGCTACGTGCCGTTCGTCGTGCAGAGCGGTCTTTCGCTTCCGGACGAGAGCTACTACCGCCTCGACAACTTCGCCGACACCCGCACCGCATACCGCGGGCACATCGAGCGCATCCTCGCGCTCGCTGGTGTGACGGATGCCGCGGCCGACGCCGACCGGATCGTTGCGCTGGAGACCGAGCTGGCGACCCACCATTGGGACAACGTCAAGAGCCGCGACGCGGTGGCCACGTACAACCTGAAGAGCTGGGACGAACTCCAGGCCCTCGTGGGTGTCGATCTCGCGCCGTGGCTCGAGGGCCTTGCCCCCGGGTTCCCGGATGCGTTCGCCGAGGTTGTCGTCTACCAGCCGAGCTTCCTCGAAGGACTCGGCTCGATCCTGGTCGAAGAGCGCCTCGAGGACTGGAAGGCGTGGCTGCGCTTTCAGATCGTGCACGGCGCGGCCGCGTTCCTCTCCGACGACTTCGTGAACGAGAATTTCTCGTTCTACGGAACGCAGCTCACCGGTGTTCCGGTGAACCGTGAGCGGTGGAAGCGGGGTGTCGGACTGTCCGAGGCCGCGCTGGGTGAGGCGATCGGTCGTGTCTACGTCGACCGGCACTTCCCGCCGGCGTCGAAGATCGCGATGGATGAACTCGTCGCCAACCTCATCGAGGCGTACCGCGAGTCGATCACGAACCTCGAGTGGATGACCCCCGAGACCCGCGAGCGGGCGCTCGAGAAGCTCGACGCGTTCACGCCGAAGATCGGGTATCCGGTGAAGTGGAAGGACTACGCAGGGCTAGAGATCGACGCCGAAGACCTCGTCGGCAACGTCCGTCGCGCACACGTCCTCGAGCATGATCGTCAGCTGGGCAAGGTCGGCCAGCCGATCGACCGCGACGAGTGGTTCATGACCCCGCAGACGGTCAACGCGTACTACAACCCGCTGATGAACGAGATCGTGTTCCCTGCCGCGATTCTGCAATACCCGTTCTTCGACGCCGAGCGCGATGCAGCGGCGAACTACGGAGGTATCGGTGCCGTCATCGGCCACGAGATCGGCCACGGGTTCGACGACCAAGGCAGTCAGTTCGACGGCGAGGGCAAGCTCAACGACTGGTGGACCGACGCGGATCGCACCTCATTCGAGGGCCTCACCAAGAGCCTGATCGAGCAGTACAACCCGCTCGTTCCGCGCGGCCTCGGCGAAGAAAACACCGTCAACGGTGCGCTCACGATCGGTGAGAACATCGGCGACCTCGGTGGTCTCGGTATTGCGCTCAAGGCCTATGAGCGGTCGCTCAATGGCGCGGAGGCTCCCGTGATCGACGGTTTCACCGGCATCCAGCGTCTCCTGCTTTCGTGGGCGCAGATCTGGCAGCAGAAGGGGCGGGATGCGGAAACCATCCGCCTTCTCACGATCGACCCGCACTCACCCAATGAATTCCGCTGCAACCAGATCGTCCGCAACATCGACGCGTTCTACGATGCGTTCGAAGTCACCGAGGCGGACGCACTATGGCTGGATGAGGATCAGCGTGTCACCATTTGGTGAGTGCTGATCGACTTCTTGTACGAAACCCCCGATCGAAAGGAAACCTACTCGTGGGTATGCCCCCCGAACCCCAACGGGAGGCTGAGTCGCTTCGGGGGTCGCGACGCAGCAGCCGACGATTGCCGAGGAGGGCGGCAGTCGGACGCAGAAGTTTCACATCAACGCTCAAGGCGCTCGATGAGCTCGCAGCATCCGGAGCCCACGTCTCGATCCGCATCACCGATCTCGACCGCGGCACGACCGTGCTGTCGGGCGACGACTATCTGACGTTGCCCATCGCCGGTCTCGGAGTGGTCCCTCTGCTGATCGAGGTTGCGGCCGGCTTCGAATCCGGAGCACTCGATCCGCTCGAGATCATTGAGCGATCGAGCGTCGACCCGGTAGCCGTCGCCGGGGTGTGGCAACACCTGAAGGCACCGGCGCTTCCGCTGGTCGACCTCGCGGTGCTCACGGCATCGACCGGCGATGCCCTCGCTGCCAACGCACTGCTGCACCGCGTCGGGCTCGAGGCGGTGCACGTGCGGATCGCGCAGCTCGGGCTCACCCGCACGGCCGTGCTCGATCGTGTGCGTGACGAGCGTGGCCCCGACGATGCGCCGCACTTCGCACTCGGCTCGGCGAATGAACTCGCCGAGATCTTTGCCGCGCTGGTCAACACTCAGACGGTGTCGCCCGCGGTGAGTGCTCAGGTCGCGGAGTGGTTGAGCCTCAACCATGACCTCTCGCTGATCGCGGCTTCGACCGGACTCGACCCCTTCGCGCACGAGAACGACCAGCATGGGCTCTTGTTCATCAACAAGACGGGCCGTGATGCGGGCGTTCGCGTCGAGGCCGGCGTGCTCGCCGGACCCCGCGCGGGGGTCGCCTACGCGCTGATCGTGTGCTTCGACGACGTCTCGATCATGCACAGGATGCGGGCGCACGACGCGTTCCGCACGCTCGGTGTCGAGCTCATGGAGTACGTGCACTAGCGCTGGACTAAGTCTGGCTAAGTCGATACCCTCTTGAGTATGGCCCAAGTGAACGTGCACGAGGCGAAGTCGCAGCTGTCGGCGCTGATCGCGCGCGTGCTCGCCGGTGAGAAGATCACGATCGCACGCGCTGGAACTCCGGTCGTCGACCTGATACCTCATCGTGATCTTGTCGTTGTCTACGGGCTCGGTGCTGCCGAGGCTGAACACGACTCCGCACTGTTCGACGGCGGGGATGCCGAGATCAACCAATTGTTCTACGCGGGCAACGAGTGATTCTGCTCGACACGAACGCGCTGCTCTGGCTCTACCGCGACAGCGCTGACCTTGGTGTAGAGGCTCGCGTCCGAATCCAGAACGCTGACGGGGTCTACTTCTCCGCAGCAACCGTGATGGAGATCACGATCAAGCACATGCTCGGTCGGCTTCCGCTCCCGGGCGGCGAGGCCTTTCCGGGGGTGTTCGAGCGGTCGGGACTCACCGAGCTTCCGTTCACCTCCGATCATGCGGCCGCGATGGTCGGGTTCCCGACGCTGGCTCGGCATGATCCATTCGACCGGATGCTTCTTGCCCAGGCACGCTCGGAAGCCCTCGATCTGCTCACTTCGGACGCAGTGCTACTCGCGCTCGGCGAGCCGTGGATTCACGACGCGCGACGGTGACCTCCGTCGCGTCAGAAGACGATGGTGTGATTACCGTGGCGGATGACGCGATCCTGTGCGTGCCACAACACCGCACGCGAGAGCACCTGGCGCTCGACGTCGGCACCTCGTCGGGCGAGTTCTGCCGCTGAATCGGCGTGGGTGACCCGGATGGTGTCTTGGTCGATGATCGGACCCTCGTCGAGCTCGGTCGTGACGTAGTGAGAGGTGGCACCGATGAGCTTGACCCCTCGCTCTTTCGCCTTTTTGTAGGGCTCAGCCCCGATGAAGGCGGGGAGGAACGAGTGATGGATATTGATCACCGGCACTCCGAGCTTCTGGAGGAAGTCCGGTGAGAGGATCTGCATATAGCGCGCGAGCACGACGAAGTCGACATTGCCGACGAGCAGCTTCAGGATCTCAGCCTCGGAGGCCGACTTGTCAGATCCCACATCAGAGGGGACGTGGAAGAACGGAACCCCGAAAGTGCGGACATCTTCGGCGGCCGTGGTGTGGTTCGAGATGACCATGGGGATCGACACGGGCAGGTCCCCGCGGCGGTGACGCCACAGCAGATCGAGCAGGCAGTGGTCTTGCTTGGACGCGAGGATCGCCATCCGCTTCGGCACTGACTGGTCGGTGAGGGTCCACTCCAGGTCGAAACCGTCACCGAGAGTGCGACTGAGGTCGTCTTCGATCTCGGGGAGCGCTGCGCTGAGATTCGGGCGGTGCAGAACGACCCGGCAGAAGTACGCACCACCGGTGGGGTCATCGGAGTACTGATCGAGCGCGACGATGTTGCCCTGGTTGCGGGTTATCAGCGCCGAAATGGCAGCGACGATTCCGGGCTTGTCGCTGCCGTGCACGATGAGGCAGGCGTGATCGGCGAGCAGATGCATGCATCGATTCTGCCGTGTGATCGGGCAGACCGATTGCCTCAGCCTCTGTGGAGGGGTATTCTGGATGCGGATTTACCTATGCACATAGGTACTTCACCGGCACAGAGGAGTGGCGATGGCGGCAACATCAGTGGCGAAGATCTTCGACTATCCGCGCAACGCGTGGTACGTCGCCGCGTGGGATCACGAGGTCACTCGCGTGCCCCGTGCCCGCACAGTGGCGGGTCGTCCCCTCGCGCTCTTCCGCACCGAGGACGGTCGACCCGTGGCGCTTGCCGACGCCTGCTGGCACCGACTGGCGCCGCTGTCGATGGGCAAAGTCATCGGCGACGAGATTCAGTGCCCGTACCACGGCCTGCGCTACAACGCGGACGGCCGCTGCACGCACATGCCGGCTCAAGAGACGATCAACCCGAGCGCCACGGTGCCCTCGTTCCCGGTCGTCGACCGGTATCGCTACGTGTGGGTGTGGATCGGAGACCCGACTATCGCTGACCCAGAGACGATCCCCGACATGGGCCAGATGACCGATCCGGAGTGGACCGGCGACGGCGAACTCATCGAGGCGCCGTGCAACTACCAGTTGATCCTCGACAACCTGATGGACCTCACGCACGAGGAGTTCGTGCACACCTCGAGCATCGGACAGGCAGAGCTCAGCGAGGCGGAGTTCATCACGAGTCACACCGAGAACACCGTGAAGGTCGAACGCTGGATGCGCGACATCGATCCGCCGCCCTTCTGGCTGAAGAACATGCGCGACAAGTTCCCCGGATTCTCGGGCCGCGTCGATCGCTGGCAGATCATCCACTTCGAAGCGCCCTCGACGATTCGCATCGACGTCGGTGTGGCGAAGGCCGGGACGGGGGCGCCTGAGGGTGACCGCAGCCAGGGGGTCAATGGATTCGTCATGAATACGATCACGCCCGCGACGGATCGCACGAGCCTCTACTTCTGGTCGTTCCAGCGCAACTACCGGCTGGACAGCCAACTCATCACGACCCAGTTGCGTAACGGCGTGCACGGTGTGTTCGGGGAGGACGAGCGGATGCTGGCCGCACAGCAGGCGGCGATCGACGCGAACCCCGACTACGAGTTCTACAGCCTGAACATCGACACGGGTGGCATGTGGGTGCGGCGCATCCTCGATCGGATGCTGGCCGCCGAGGGGCGCTCGGCCGTACCCCTGCCGACGGGAAGCTGACGTGGTCGTCTCGCACACGATCTCGTGGCAGCAGGCGACCGTGATGGATGCGGTCCAGATCGCTGACCGCATCCGTCGCATCGTTCTGCAGCCCGCTGTGCGACGCAGGATCGACCCGGGCATGCACGTCGACGTGCGCGTCGGGGCTGATGCAGGCACGCTCGAGCGCTCGTACTCGATCGTTGAACCGGTCGGCGACGATGGCGCGTATGCCATCAGCGTCTTCGAGAGCGAAGCCTCACGCGGAGGAGCGCGGGCGATGCACGCGCTCGTGCCGGGCGATGTGGTCGAGGTCACCGATCCCCTGCAGGACTTTCCTTTCCGCGGCGGTGCGCCGCGCTACGTCTTTCTCGCGGGCGGCGTCGGAATCACGGCGGTGTTGTCGATGGCGCGGGCCGCGCGCATCGCGGGGGCCGACTACCAGGTCGCCTACTGCGGGCGCAGCCGGTCATCAATGGCGTATCTCGATGAACTTGCTGGCGAGCACGGTGAGCGATTGACCCTGCACGTCCGCGACGAGCAGACCTCGCTCGATGCAGCTGAGTTCGTCGCCAGAGTGCCCCGCAACGCCGAGGTGTACTTGTGCGGGCCGATCCGACTCATGGACGTCGTGCGGCGCGAGTGGCACGCCGCCGGCCGACCTCCGACGGCTCTCCGGTTCGAGACCTTCGGCAACAGTGGGTGGTTCGAACCCCAGCCGTTCGTGGTCGGTATCCCCGCAATCGGCGTCGAATGCGTCGTTTCGCCGCATCAGTCGATCCTCGAGGCCCTCGAGGCGGCGGGTGTTGATGCGCTCTCGGACTGCCGCAAGGGGGAGTGCGGTCTGTGCGAGGCGCGCGTCCTGGGGCTGCGGGGAACCATCGACCATCGCGATGTCTTCTACAGCGAGCGCCAACGCGATGCGATGACCAAGGTCTGCGTGTGCGTGTCGCGCGTCGCAGGAGACAGCAGCGTGGGGGTGCCTCGCATCGACCTGCAACTCACCTGAGGGCGCCGACGCCGGTGGTGGCATGATGGGCGTGTGTCAGACCAGGCCGGAGTCATCGGCGCTCCCCCACGTCGAGTGTCGCCCGCCCGCCAGGTGCTGACCCTTTTCGGTGACTATTGGTGGGAAGCCGACGATGCGATGCCCTCCGGAGCGATCGTCGCGGCGCTCGGCGACCTGGGAGTGAAAGAGGCCGCTGCGCGGGCCACCCTCACCCGGCTCACGCGGCTGGAACTTTTGGTTTCGGACCGCGCCGGGCGACGCACCACGCACCGGCTCTCGTCACGCGCGGCGGAGATCATCGCCGAGGAGGCGGCCTGGCTCGACTCGTTCGGTCGGGATGAGTCGACGTGGGATGGTCTGTGGAGTGTCCTGGCATTCTCGATCCCCGAGTCGCGCCGCGACGTGCGACACAGCGCTCGATCGCGCCTGAAGTGGCTGGGCTACGCGCCGCTGTACGACGGCGTGTGGATCTCCCCGCTCGACACGGCGGCCGAGGCCATGGCTGAGCTGCGCGAGCTCGGGGTGGCCGATGTGACCTCGATGCGCGCGAGTGTCGACACGACGACACCTGGCGGGCCGCAATCGGCATGGGACCTCGACGAAGCTCGACGGGAGTACCGAAAATTCGAGGTCGAACTGGCCGACTCGACCTCGCACGTAGGCGCGGATGCCCTCGCGGAGCGGTCGCGACTCATGCTCACCTGGCAGCGCTTTCGAGGCCTGGATGTCGGACTGCCGCGAGAGGTGCTCCCCGAGAAGTGGCCGCGTGTCATCGTCCGGGCACGGTTCGCCGGGCGCTACGACGCGCTGGGGCCGGAGGCCGAGGAGCGCATGCGCGATCACGTGCGCGTGATCTCGCCGGAGCTTGCCGGCGCGATCAGAGAGCGGAGACTCAGCGCCAGCTGATATTCGATCTTTCCTTGACGCACGTCACATGCACTTCTACTGTGGGGCGAGAGGGTGACGACGCCGTCACCCTCGACCTCGATGTCAAGGGAGACAGTCACATGTTCAGAAGTGGCGCACGCCGATGGGCGTTGTGTACGACCGCTGCGGCAGCAGTGGTCGTTGGTTTGATGGCTCCGCCGGCCGCTACGGCAGCCAGCGATGCGCAGATCGAAGTCCTGTCCGGACGAGCCGACATGATCAGCGCGGGAGACGCTCTGGTGAAGGTGACCGGACTGAAGAACCACGACCGCATCCTCGCCGCAGGCGTGGATGTCACCGATTCCTTCCAGCCACACGGTGATGGCGTAGTGGGTCTGGTCGAAGACCTTCCGCTCGGAGAGAGCCGGCTGGTGGTCCAAGCCGTCAGCGGCAACGAGCAGACCGGACTCGACGTCGTGAACCACCCCCGCAGTGGGCCCGTGTTCTCCGGTCCTCAGCACAAGTTGTACTGCCAGGCCACCGGCCTGGGAGTCCTTGACGAGAACTGCATGACCGACGAGGTCGTCGTTCAGTACCGTTACCGGACCACCGGCAATCAGTTCGCCAACTATCCGACCGACGGCTCGGTGCCGGCCAACCTTGCCTCCACCACTGTCGACGGTGTCGAGGTTCCCTATATCTTCCGCCTGGAGCGCGGCACCATCAACCGCTCGCTGTACCAGATCGCGATCCTGCACGAGCCCGGAACCCCCGAGCCCACACCCTGGAGTGACACCGCGGCATGGAACGACAAGCTCCTCTACACGTTCGGCGGCGCATGCGGCGTCGGGCTCGGTCAGGGTAACGGCACTGGCGGGGTGGAGAACGACCAGTTGCTGCGCGCGGGCTATGCGGTGGCATCCGGTTCGTTGAACGTCTACGCGACCAACTGCGATGACGTCACCAGCGCTGAGACCGCCTACATGGTCAAGGAGCACTTCACCGAGACGTACGGAGTTCCGAGGTTCACGATGGGCTTCGGCGGTTCTGCGGGCACGATGCAGCAGTACCTTCTCTCCAACGCCTACCCGGGCATTCTCGATGGCGTGATCGGCCAGATCGGCTACCCCGACGAGCGCACGACCACCGCCACCGGCCACGACTGCCGCGGACTCATGAACTATTGGAGTTCGCCTGCGGGTGCAGGGTGGACCGAGGCTGAGAAGGTCGCGCTGAGCGGCCACGCCATATCGGGCACGTGCTTCGGCTACGGCTTCTTCGACGGTGTCGATGACCCGACGCGCGGCTGCCCTGGTGTGGTTCCTGTCGCCGATCGCTGGTCGGTCGGCAACCCGGACGGCATTCGCTGCACCATTGCCGATACCGTGACCAACGTCTACGGCACGGATGACGAGGGACGTGGCCTGCGGGTCATCCCCGACAACGTCGGTGTGCAGTACGGTCTTCTCGCGTTCCAATCCGGTGCCCTTTCGGCCGAGAAATTCTTGAGCGTCAACGCGAACGTGGGCGGAATGAGCATCGACGGTGCCCGCACGCCCGCACGTTCGGAGGCGAGCGTCGAGGCCATCGAGCGCGGTTTCGAGACCGGTCGGTTCAACCTCACCACCGGGGGACTCACCCACATCCCGGTCATCGAGTACCGCGGCTACACGGATCCCAGCGGCGACTTCCACGACAGCTATCGGTCGGCAGTGCTGCGGGAGAGGATGCTGAACGCGCACGGTGAAGCGGGGACACACGTCAGCTGGCGCGGCGTCAGCACGGCGAACGGCACGATGGGTGCGCTGGCACTCGAGAAGATGGACGAGTGGCTGACCAACCTCGAGGCGATGGGTGCCGCGGGCGAGGAGAACCGCGAGGCCACTATCACCGCACGACCGGGTGACATCGAGGACGGATGCTTCACCGCTCCTGACACGTTCGTCGCGGCACCTCTCGACTGGTACGCCTCGGCTGACGAGAATCCGTGCAACGCGGCATTCCCGTTCCACGCAGATCCGCGTATCAAGGCCGGATCACCGTTGTCGGTGGACGTGCTGAAGTGCGAGCTGACGGCGCCGGTGCGCGGAGACTACCCCGCACTGACCGACGAGCAGTGGACGCAGCTGAACGCGATCTTCGCGTCTGGCGTGTGCGACTACAGCCAGCCCAGCCAGGGCTACGCCGAACTGGAAGGCACGTGGCTGTCGTTCGGTGCGGATGAGACCGTCGCGCTCGACAAGCCGGTGATCACGGGAACGCCTCGCGTGGGCGACACCCTCGCGGTGCAGGTGAGCGCCGCGGAAGGCGCTGCACTGTCGTACCAGTGGATGGTCGACGGTATATCTATCGCGGGCGCGACCGGACCGACGTTCGTGCTCACATCGGATTACCGCCTGGCGACCGTCACGGTCCGCGTGACGGCCGAGCTCGACGGCACCGTGCCGATGTCGCTCGTGTCTGACCCGTCGAAGAAAGTCCGTGAGGACCGCAAGGGCGGCAAACCCTGACCTGAGCTGAGCAAAGTACAGCCCTGCACGCCGTTGGTGTGCAGGGCTGTACTTCTTCGCACGCTCAGCTGTCGGGTAGCTCGAGGCCGCGCTCAGCCCAGGCGATCTCGATACGGGCGCGTTCCACCAGGCCCTCATAGGTGTGGCGCTTGAAGGCGATGGTGCGCTCGCGGTCGGCGGGCGCGGTGACGGCGAGCCGTCGCTGCAGCATCGGGTGTTCGTCACCGTCGATGCGGGCGAGTTCGCGGTTCCACTGGTCGAGTTCGGCCTGCCACTGCGCACGGTGCCGTTCGAAGAACGCGCGGGCGTTCTCGGCGGTTCCGGTCTCGAGGTACGCGGCCTTCAGGTGTGACTGATCCTTCACCCGTTGGTACTCCAGTGGCGCGGCGATCCAGTCGCGGAACGCCCGGTCACCAGCATCCGTCACGTGATACAGGCGTCGTGTCGCACGCTCTCCCCGCGGCTGCTCCTCTGCCTCGACAAGCTTGTCGGCCTCCATCCGCCGAAGTTCCGGGTAGATCTGCGAGTCAGGGGCGTACCAGACGTGCCCGACGGACTGCGAGAACTGCTTCTGGAGGTCGTACCCCGACATCGGTCCGACGCGCAGCAGTGCAAGTAGCGCGTATCGCAGACTCATCGAATCCCTTCCATCCCCGGAGCCTAGCGGCGCACGAGAACGACGAGTACGTCAGGCTTCAGAGGCGAACCGGGTGCGGAGGTCTGCTTTGCGCACCTTGCCGCTCGCGGTGCGGGGAAGCTCATCGACGATGACGACCCGCTGGGGGATCTTGAACCGCCCGAGCCGCCCATCGAGGTGCGCGCGCACGCTGTCGGTGTTGATCGTCGCGCCGTCGCGGACGGTGACGACGGCCCAGGGCACCTCGCCCCAGCGGTCATCTGGTACGCCGATCACAGCGGCCCCAGTGACACCGTCGATGTCGCTGATGAGGTTCTCGATCTCGGCGGGATAGATGTTCTCACCGCCCGAGATGATCATGTCTTTGAGGCGATCGGCGATGAAGAGATAGCCGTCGGTGTCGAGGTAGCCCAGGTCTCCGGTGCGAAGCCAGCCGTCAGCGGTGAACGCCTCGGCGGTCGCTTGGGGCAGATTGAGGTAGCCCGGAAAGACATTGGGTCCGGCGATCTCGATCTCGCCGATCGTGCCGCGAGAGACCACGGCGCCCTGTTCGTCGGCGATTCGGACTTCAGTGAAGAAGTGGGGGAGTCCGACACTTCCCTGTTTCGTGCGGGTCATCGTCGGATGCAGCGACGTAGCTCCCGGAGAGGTCTCGGTCATGCCGTACCCCTGAGAAAACGACAGGCCCCGATCTTCGTAGGCGTTCAGGATGCGGGTGGGTACGGGCGATCCGCCACAGGTCAGCTTCATCAGCGTCGACAGATCGGTGCTCGCCCAGTCTGGATGGTCCGCGAGGAGCTGATACGTGGTCGGCACTCCGCTCAGCATCGTCACCCCGTGTCGCTCGATGAGCGCGAGTGCGCGCCCCGGTTCGAACCCACGCTCGAGAACGATGGTCGCGCCCTTGAGCATGATCGGAAGTGCACCCATGCCGAGGGATGCTGCGTGGAAGAGCGGCGAGATCATCAGAGCGACATCGTCCGAGACGACGTCGTAGTCGACGAGCGTGTTGAGCGCGACCCACGTCAGGTTCTGGTGAGAGAGGATCGCTCCCTTGGACTTGCCCGTCGTGCCGGAGGTGTAGAGGATTGCCGCCGGATCATCGAGGGTCACCTCGACGTCTGTATGGCCTGCGGGGGTGTCGCGCAGGACACGCGAGAGGCCGGGCGCGGCATCCGTCCCCTCTCCTGTGGGGATGACGTGCGCGATCCCGACGGCCGAGATCAGCGGGGCAACTCGCTCGGTGAACGACGGATCGTGGATGAGCGCGCGGACCTGCGAGTCGGCGAGGACGTGCAGGATCTCGGGCGCTGCCAGTCGCGTGTTGATCGGCACGAAGACGGCACCGAGCTGCGCGGCACCGAAGAGGAGCTGAAGGAACTCGGGGCTGTTCTCGCCGAGGAACGCGACCCTGTCGCCCTTGCGAATACCGCGCCTCGAGAGCATCGCCGACACCCGGTCGGTGCCGTCGGCGAGCTCGCGGTAGGTCACTGTTCTGTCGTCGAAGATCAGCGCCGTCTTGTCGGGCGACTTGAGTCGGCGCTTGGCCATCCAGGCACCGAGTCCGTGGTTATGCACTTGCCCTCTCCTTCGAGGTGCGACGTTCGAGGTGCTGCGCGATGTTGCTACGCGTAGAAGCGGTACAAACCGCGTGCCACGACGGCCGGCTTGGACGCACCCTCGATCTCGATCGTCTGATCAACCGCGAACTGCAAGCCACCCGCAACCTCGGTGACCTCAGCGATAACGGCACCGCCGCGCACCTTCACGCCGACCTTCACCGGCGAAATGAACCGTACCTTGTCGAGGCCGTAGTTGACCTTCGTGCTCACGCCGGTGACGTCGAAGAGGTCAGACCAGAACTTCACGGTGAGCGAGAGTGTGAGGAATCCGTGCGCGATCGGTGCGCCGAACGGGCCGTCGGCGGCGCGGGCGGGGTCGACATGGATCCACTGCTGGTCATCGGTGGCATCGGCGAAGAGCTGGATGCGATCCTGCGTCACCTCGAGCCAGTCGGTGAACCCGAGGTCGGTGCCGGCGAGGCCTGCGGCGTCGGCGTAGTCGACGATGGTGGTCATGATGCTCCTTCTGATGCGGTCGTGGTGGTGAGTCCGAGCAGGCGTGCGGCGTTGTCTTTCATGATTCCGGGCAGCACTTCGGGCTTGAAGAGTGTTGCGGCGTCGGCATCCCGAACCCAGCGGTCCGGCATGAGCAACGGGAAGTCCGAGCCGAACAGGACGCGCTTCTTGAGGTAGGAGTTCGCGGCGCGCACGAGCGATTCGGGAAAGTACTTCGGGCTCCACCCGGAGAGGTCGATCCACGTGTTGTGCTTGTGGGTCGCGACCGACAGGGCTTCGTCCTGCCACGGCACAGACGGGTGGGCCATGATGATCTGCAGATCCGGAAAATCTGCGGCAACGGGGTCGAGCAGCATCGGGTTCGAGAGACCGAGCTTGAAGCCATAGCCCCCGCGCATTCCCGCACCGATACCGGTTTGTCCGGTGTGGAAGAGGGCCGGAATCCCGAGAGATTCGATCGTTGCGTACAGCGGATAGTGCGTCCGGTCGCTCGGATCGAACCCCTGCACGGTCGGGTGGAACTTGAAACCGCGCACGCCGTACTCATCGACGAGCCGGCGGGCGGTGTCGACCGCGGCAGCGCCCTGCAGCGGGTCGACCGACCCGAAGGGAATCAGCACGTCGTTGTTGCGCGCGGCACCCTCGGCGATCTCGACACTCGACAGCGCAGGGTGACCCAGGCGCGTGGTGGCGTCGACGGTGAAGACTACGGCCGCCATGCGGCGCTCGCGGTAGTACGCGGCCACACTGTCGAGGTCAGGCCGAGGCCCGTCCGCGCTGAAGTAGGTGCTGGCTGCCTCGACCAGATCGGGCGGCAACGACGTGTGCCCGTGTGCGTCGATCTCGATGTGCACGTGCATGTCGATCGCCTCGAGCGCGTCGAGGTCGATCGCGGATTCGTAGCGGGTCATCTTCGTCCCTGAGGCTCTTGAGGGTCAGGCGTTCGGCGCAGGGCGCTGCAGGTCTTCGGGGAGCGGCGGGAACTTCTCGCCGACGCTCTGCAACTGACCGCCGAACTCTGCGGGGAAGTCCGCTTCGAGCGCCTCGTACGACCAGCCGCCCTCGCGGTACGCCGTGACCACGGCTTCGGGGTGCGACCAGAGCTGCACGCGGTCACCGCCGACGCCGATGGCCTGCCCGGTGACATCAGCCGCAGCATCCGACGCCAGATACGCAATGAGTCCGGCGACATCGTCGGAGGTGCCGAAGCCGAGGTCATGACGGAAGAACGCGGGCATGGCCTCGCCCTTCTCGTCGGCTTCGACGGCTGCGGCGAAGTAGGGCACTGTGGCCGTCATCGCCGTGGCGGCCACCGGGACGACCGCGTTCGCGGTGATGTTCGCGCGGCCCAACTCGAGCGCCCAGGTGCGGACCATGCCGACGATTCCCGCTTTCGCGGCCGCGTAGTTCGTCTGCCCGAAGTTGCCGCGCTGTCCGGTGGGGGAGCCGATGCAGATGATCCGCCCGCCCTCGCCCTGCTCGCGCATGTGCACGACAGCCTCGCGGACGCAAGTGAAGGTCCCCCGCAGGTGCACGCCGATAACGGTGTCGAAGTCGTCGTCGCTCATCTTCCACAGCACGGTGTCACGCAGCACTCCGGCGTTGGTGACCAGAATGTCGAGACGCCCGAACTCGGTGACCGCTGTCTGTACCAGCAGGCGTGCGGTCTCGGTGGGCCCGACGGGCGCGGTGACGGCGACGGCTCTGCCGCCGGCTTCGGCGATCGCGGATGCTGCGGCCTCAGCGATCTCGCGATCGACGTCGTTGACGACGACCGCTGCGCCCTGCCGTGCGAGTTCGTGGGCGTAGGCGAGGCCCAAACCTCGGCCCGACCCTGTGACGATGGCGACTTTGCCCTCGAGTAGTGACATGTGTGCACGCTCCTTAGATCACCCATTATGGGGTCAACTCGCTCATTCTTCACCAATTTCGTGACGATCGTCACAATAACCTTGACAATCGGGGGCGCGTCGGCGCACCATGACTCATGTCGGTGGCAAAGGTGCCGAGACCGTGTCGCTGACGAACACCTGCCCGAGAACCACGAGAGGCCCATCAATGAAGAAGAGTCTTGCCACCCTGGGCGTGCTGGCCGCCGCCGCACTCGCCCTGAGCGGATGCACCGATTCCGCAGCCCCACCGGCTTCCAGTCCCAGTAGCAGTGGGAGCGGGAGCGAAGAGCCGATGGAGATGACCACCGTCCGCGTGGCCGCGCTTCCGATCGCCGAGACCGGAGCACTCTGGGCAGCAATGGAGGAGGGCATTTTCGAGTCCTATGGCCTCGAGATCGAGGTTGTGCCCGCCCAGGGCGGCGCCAACGCGATCCCCGCGCTTCTCAGCGGCGACATCCAGTTCGCGATCGGCCAGCCGTTCGGACCCATCCGCGCCGACCAGCAGGACCTCGGCATCGTGATCGTCGGCAACTACGCCAACAGCAACGCGGAGGGCGATGACGTGAATGCGGTCGTCGCGCTCGGCGACTCGGGCATCACAAGGCCTGCCGACCTCGCCGGCAAGAAGGTCTCGGTCAACACGATCGGCGCCGCGGGCGACCTCACCATTCGCAAGGCCGTGCAGGACGACGGCGGCGACCCTTCGACGATCGAATTCGTCGAAGTGGCCTTCCCCGATGTCCCGGCACAGCTCGAGGCCGGCACGATGGACGCCGCGTGGGCGCCCGACCCGTTCCGCGGCATGGTCGTCGGAGGCGGCGGTGTCTCGGTTGTCGCCCCCTACCAGGCGACGATTCCTGGGCTGTCGGTGCTCACGAACATCACGACGCAGGCTCTCTTGGACGAAGACCCCGACCTCGTCGCGGCGTACTCCGAGGCGATGGCTGAGGCGCTCGAGTGGGCATCGTCGAACGAAGACGCCGTGCGCGCGGCGATTGCCACCAACCTCGACATCCCCGAAGAGGCAGCAGCGGGAATCACGCTGCCGACCTTCACATGGGACCTCAGCGCGGCCGGTATCGAAGACCTCGGTGACCTCGCGGTCGAGTTCGGGTACATCGAGGCGGTGCCCGACTACGCAACGATGATTCAGCAGCAGTAACGTTCAGCGACAGGGGGCCGGATGCCGCGACCCGCGGCATCCGGCCCCTCACTGCACTCCGAAAGAGAGTCATGCACACCGACGTCACGACAGAAGCCCCCGCGGGGGTGCTCGCACCGACGCAAACCGCGAAAGACGCCGGGCGATTCCGCCGCGGTCGTCGCAACCGGTCGATGCGCAAGATCGCCCTGGGGCTCGCCGGAATCTTCGGCTTCCTGGTGACGTGGCAATTGCTGCCCACCCTCGGCCTTGTCGACCCGCGCTTCTTTCCGACCGCGACCGCGACCCTCGCCCAACTAGGCGAGGAGGTGCGCGACCTCGAGTTCTGGCGCAACGTCGGGCGTACCCTCACGAAGTGGGGTCTCGGGCTTGTCATCGCGACGACGCTGGCCGTGGTGCTCGGCACGCTCATCGGACTTGTGCCGTTCTTGCGTCGCGCGACCCACACCACGGTCGAGTTCCTGCGCCCCATCCCGTCGGTGGCACTCATTCCGCTCGCGGTGCTGCTCTTCGGGTACCAGATTCAGTCGGCGTTGCTCATCATCGTCTACGCGAGCTTCTGGCAGGTGTTCATACAGGTTCTCTACGGTGTCGCCGATGTCGATACGGTCGCTCGCGATACCGCTCGAAGCTTCGGGCTCTCGCGCGGCTCGCGCATCGTGAACCTGGTCTTTCCCACCGCGCTTCCGTACCTGATGACCGGGCTGCGCCTCGCAGCCGCCGTGGCGTTGATCCTCGCGATCACCGCCGAGATGTTCATCGGCAACCCCGGGCTCGGGCGCGAGATCGTCTTCGCACAGGGGGCCTCGAACTGGCCTCTGGTCTACGCACTCGTCTTGGTCACCGGCATCCTGGGTCTCCTCATCAACATGGTCTTCCGCGCGATCGAACGTCGGACGCTTTCATGGCATCAGTCCGTACGAGGGGAGGACGTCCTGTGACCCTCTACACGAGCACCGTGAAGGTGCCCAACAAGCCGTCCCGTGTATGGGCGAAGGTGGGCGAGAACGTCGCGTACGCGATCGGCCTTCCGATCCTCCTCGTCATTGCGTGGGGCATCTGGATGACGATCGCTCCCGCGCAGTTCTTCCCGACGCCTGTCGAACTCGCCGAGGCCTTCGTCGAGACCTGGATCGGGCCTGCGTTTGTGACGGATGTGCTGCCGAGCCTCGGGCGCCTCACGCTGGGCATCGTCTTATCGATCGTGATCGGAATCGTCGCGGGCGCGCTGATCGGGCTGAACCGGTGGCTGAGGGAGCTTCTCGAGCCGATGCTCGAGTTCTTCCGCGCCGTCCCGCCCCCGGTGCTCATCCCGATCGCGGTCGCACTGATGGGTGCCACGGACGCGATGAAGGTCGCCGTCATCGTCGCAGGGTCGATCTGGCCGATCCTGCTCAACACGATCGATGGTGTGCGCTCGACCGATTCAGTAATGACCGAGACAGGCAGGTCGTTCGGTCTCACACGGGCGGAGCGCATTCGCTTCCTCGTGCTCCCCGCGGCGAGCCCTCGCATCATGACCGGTGTCCGGCAGGCGCTGTCGATCGCGCTCATCCTGATGGTCATCTCCGAATTGGCGTACACATCATCGGGCCTCGGAAACAAGATCGTCCTCTTCCAGCGCAACTACCTCATCGCAGAGATGTGGAGCGGCATCTTGCTGCTCGGACTGATCGGGGTGCTTCTCGCGACGATCTTCGGGTTCGTCGAGCGTCGCGTACTTCGCTGGTACCACGGAATCAAGGAGGTGGAACGTGCCTGAATCGAACGAGCGCGGCACGCTGTTGAACGTCGAGAACCTGCGCAAGGTCTACGAGTCTTCGACTGGGAACGTCGAAGCGATCGGCGACATCAGCTTTCGCATGAACGCGGGCGAGCTGGTCTGCATCGTCGGACCTTCCGGATGCGGCAAGACCACACTCTTGAAGTGCATCGCCGGACTCCTGCGGCCGACGTCCGGCAGGATCGAGCTCGATGGAACGGCCGTCACCGCGCCGCCAGACAAGATGGCGCTCGTCTTTCAGGAGTACGGCCGCAGCCTCTTCCCGTGGCTCACCGTGCGTGGCAACGTCGAATTGCCCCTCAAGCACAAGAACCTCTCGCGCGCCGACCGCGACCGCCTCATCGACGACGCACTCACCGCCGTCGGCCTCGACCATGCGGCGAAGAGCTATCCGTGGCAATTGTCGGGCGGGATGCAGCAGCGCGTCGCCATCGCGCGCGCTGTTGCGTATCAACCCGAGGTGTTGATCATGGACGAGCCCTTCGCTGCCGTCGACGCACAGACGCGTGCCGACCTCGAAGACCTCGTGAGAACCCTCCATCGCGAACGCGGCATGTCGATCCTCTTCGTCACGCACGACATCGACGAGTCCGTCTACCTCGGCGAACGGGTGGTGGTGCTCTCGAAGTCTCCGACGTGGGTGCAGGAGGATCTCGCGATCGACCTCGCTCCGGAGCGTGACCAGATCACAACGCGGGCACTCCCGCGCTTCACTGAACTGAGGACACACGTCTACGAGCAGATTCAGCGGGCCAAGCGCGGTGAGGCGGTCCGGCCCACGGTATGACCACCGACGCGACGGTGCGATCGACTCCTCGCACACCCCGACGTTTGCTGCTGGCGCTGTTCGGTGAGCACGTGCTCGACCACTACGACGCACCGATCCGCACCGGGGTGCTCATCTCCGTGCTCGAGCAGGCCGGCATCGCCGCCCCCGCGACCCGCGCCACGCTGGATCGTCTCTCGCGCTCGGGTTTTCTCGCCAGTGAGCGCCGAGGGCGCGAGCTGCTCTTCCGGCTGACCACCGTCGGGGAAGACGTGCTGCGCGAAGCAACCGACCGCGTGCGCGGACCCCGCCCCTTCGACCCGCACGGGGAGGGGTGGACGCTGGTGACGTTTTCGATTCCGGAACGCCAGCGGCGGGTGCGCCACCGCTTGCGCGCCTCGCTCTCGTGGGAGGGATTCGCGCCGATCCGTGACGGGCTGTGGCTCGCGCCGGGCGAAGTAGACATGGAGGCATCGCTGGAGCCGATGCGCGCCGATCTGCCCGACGGTGCGCTCGTGGCTTTTCACGCGCGTGAGCTCGCGGGCTTCCCGATCGCCGAGAGCGTCCGAGCGGCATGGGACATCGAGGCGATCCGTACGGCACACCTCGGGTTCATCGACGAATGGTCACGGGAGGATGCAGCGGTTGGCCCGGGCCCACTCGCCACGATCACGATGCTCGTCGCCGACTGGCTCGCACTCCTTCGAGCGGACCCGCGACTGCCCTCGCAATACATGGGCGCCGACTGGCCGGCCACGCGATCGCTGAAGGTCTATCGCCGTCGGCGCGATGAGCTCGCCGCATCCGCCGAGGCCGAGTTCGCGACGCTCATCGCCGAGCGTGAACCCGCTCAGGCCGCGGGCAACGGCCAGCCTGTATAAGCCTCGGCCAGGAAGGTCGAGCCCGCCTCGGATTCCACGACCGAGCGCAGTTCTCCGAGCTGGCGCCGATGGTCGAACTCGGTCGCTTCGGGGGTGCTGTGCAACATCGAGGTCATCCACCACGAGAAGTGCTGTGCCTTCCAGATGCGGTGGAGGGCAGCATCCGCAAACCCGTCGATGAGTCGTTCGTCGTTCTCGAGTAGCAGCGCCTGCAGCGCGCGGTTCAGCAGAACCACGTCGGCGACGGCGAGGTTCATGCCCTTCGCCCCGGTGGGCGGCACGGTGTGCGCGGCGTCACCGACGATCGCGATGCGTCCCTTGCGGAGCTCGTGTGCGACGAAGCTGCGGAATCGCAGTACATCGCGCTGGAAGATGGGGCCTTCGGTGAGTGTGGTTCCGGGGACGCGGGCTTGCAGCATCCCCCAGATCTCTTCTTCAGACAGCGCGTTCGGGTCGGCGTCGGGGTCGCACTGGAAGTACATGCGCTGCACCGTGGGGCTGCGCTGACTGATGAGGGCGAAGCCGTCGGGGGAGTTGCTGTAGATCAGTTCTTCGGCGCTCGCCGGTGCTTCGGTGAGGATCCCGAACCACGCGAACGGGTATTCGCGGAAGTATCCGCCCTGTGAGGTGCCCGTCACCGCGGGGCGCACGACGCTGCGTGACCCGTCGGCGCCGACGATGAAGTCAGCCTCGATGATGAGCTCTTGGCCGTCGGCCTCTTTCGCGATCACGCGGGGGATGTCGTTGTCTTCGACGCGCTCGACGGTGACGCCGAAACGCAGGTCTTGCCCTCCGGCCAAGCGCGCGGCGATGAGGTCTTTCAGCGCCTCGTGCTGCGGGTACAGCCAGACGCTGCGACCGACAAGCCCCGGAAAGTCGATGCGGTGGCCGTGACCGGCGAAGCGCAGCTCGATGCCGTTGTGGCGGGTGCCGACCGTGCGGGCGCGGCTGAAATCACCGAGAGTGTCGAGCAGTTCGACGGTGCCCTGTTCGAGGATGCCGGCGCGGATCGTGGATTCGATCTGCTCGCGGGTGCGCTGATCGACGACGATCGAGTCGATGCCCGACTGTGCGAGCAGGTGGCTGAGAAGCAGGCCGGCAGGGCCGGCGCCGACGATCGCGACCCGGGTGCGGACGGTGGTGGTCATGGCGTCTCCTTCGACGGTGGATGCTTCGCCTCCAGTGTCGCGGTGTGGGCGGTGGCAGCATTCGAACTCTCCCGTTGAACGGGAATCCGAGTGGGAATGAAGGGCTCTGGATGCTTCAGCCGCGGAAGCCGAGGGCACGCTCGATCTCGCGCTTGCCGGAGTGCAGCTCCACGAGCGCAGGCTCGATCGGCGCATCCCGGCGAAGGACCACCGAGAGTGCGGCGGCGACGGTGCCCGTCTCGTCGCGCACCGGAACGGCGACTCCGGTCGAGACGGTCTCGATGAACCCCGGCGCGACGGCGTGCCCGAGTGTGCGCACCTCGGCGAGCTTGCGCCGCAGTGCGGCGGGATCGGTGATGGTCTCGCGGGTGAGCGGTGGGAGGGGCGCTGCGAGAATGCGCTCCTGCAGGTCGCGCTCGCCGAAGGCGAGCAGCACCAAGCCCGACGAAGAGGCGTGCAGGGGAAGGCGAGCGGCGATGCGCGTCACGTTCGCCCCCGAGTCAGGGGCACTGAGGCGCTCGAGAAACAGCGCCTCGTCCTGCTCGAGGATGGCGAGTTGGGTGTGCTCCCGCACACGAGATTGGACGCGCTCCATCGCGGGCATCGACGCTTGGCGCAGTCGCAGAGCCTGCGATGAGCGGGTTGCGAGCTCCCACAGGCGCATGCCGATGCGGATGCGGCGATCGTCATCGCGCTCGAGCAACCCGGTCTCGACCAGCTCGCCCACGATGCGGTGCGCGCTCGACCCGGGAAGGCCCGCGCGTCGGCCGATTTCGGCCGCGGTCTGGACCGTCCGCGTCGGAGTGAAGGTCTCGAGCACACGCACGAGCCGGTCGGTGACGGAGTCGCCGGACGTCGAATTGGCCATGGCCCAGCCTGACACGACTCCCATTGGATGGGAACAAGTTCGCTACTCTAGCCCGTTTGCACCGTTCGGGCCTGTGTCAGAGCATCGAGTGCTCCCGCGAGAGCGCCGAAGACCTGAGGGGGCATGTCGAACAGTCCCGCAGGTAGCGGGTCGGTCACGTTCCAATCGACACGGCGCTGAACGAGGGCCTCGTACGCGGGGTCGTGGGTGCGCAAGACGCCGAGCACGGTGGCCAATGCCTCGCGGTCATCCGCGATCTCGCGGAAGCTCGACCCGAGCGAGGGCACGGGCAGCTCCACACCTGCGGGTGCGGCAATGACCCAGCTGTGCGTCCCCGAACCCACGTCATGGGCGGTTCCGTCCGGCAGGTGCACCTCGGCGCTGGAGTGGGCGGGGACGGTGAGCGAGAAGTGGATGGCCTGATCCGTCCGCTCCCAGCCGCCGGCCACGCGGCCGGACGGTGTGTCCAGCGTTGCGCTCGCTCGGTCGAGATTGTCGAGGGGGGTTGGAGCGAAGCGGATGCGTCGGTAGCCAGTCGAGCCCGGTGCAATGCCCGCCAGACGGCGATAGAGCCAATCGACAACAGCACCGAACGCGTAGTGGTTGAACGAGGTCATTTCGCCGGGGTTGATCGAGCCGTCCGGCAGCATCGAGTCCCACCGCTCCCACACGGTGGTCGCTCCCATGGTCACGGGGTACAGCCACGACGGGAAGCTGGTCTGCAGGAGAAGCCGTCCGGCGACATCGGCGTGGCCCGTGTCGACGAGAGCGTCGAGCACGAGCGGCGTGCCGACGAAGCCTGTGGCGATGTGAAACGAAGAGCGACGTGACACATGGGCCAGGCGATCGCCGAGCTGTTGGCGTTGCGCAGCATCCGTCACGATCCCGTACGACAGCGCCATCGCGTACGCGGTCGGAGCATCGGCGGTCATGCGGCCGCCCGGGGTGACGTAGGCCCTGAGGAAGCCTGACCGAGTGCGCTCGGCGATCGCCCCGTACTCGCTCACGAGATCTACTCGGCCCAGTCGAGCGGCTGCGCGCGCCACCAGATCTGCGGACCGGAAGAGGTGCGCGGTGGCGACGATGTCGCCGGGAGTCTTTGCCGCACCCGGCAGCTCGGGCGGAGCCTCTGGGTCGAGCCAGTCGCCGAGTTGGATGTGCCCCTCCCATAGCCCGTCGGAATCCACGAACGGCAGGATGCTGTCGACCCAGGCCTTCATGCTCTCGAACTGGCCAGAAAGAACTTCTTCATCGCCGAAGCGGTCGGCGAGCACGGTCGGCACGACGGTCGCGGCATCCCCCCACGCAGCGGTCGGCCCGACGGGATAACGCAGAACATCGGGCACCACGAACGGGACGATGCCATCGCGCTTACTCTGCTCGAACGCGAGATCGCGAAGCCAGTTGCCCAGGAATGCGTTGCTGTCGTAGAGGGTCGCGGCAGTTGGGGCGAAGACCTGCACGTCGCCGGTCCAGCCCATCCGCTCGTCGCGCTGGGGGCAGTCGGTGGGCACCGAGAGGAAGTTTCCGCGCATCGACCAGACCACGTTCTCGTGGAGGCGGTTCAGCAGTTCGTGCGAGGAGTCGAACCATCCGGTCCTGCGCATGTCGGTGTGGAGGACGACCGCGCGTACCGCCGCAGGGTCGAGTTCGCCGGGCCAACCGGTGATCTCGGCGTAGCGAAAGCCGTGGAAGGTTCCCATCGGCTCCAGCGTGCGGTGTTCACCATCCAGGATGAATCGGTCGGTTGCCGCCGCGCGCCGCAAGGGCCGGGTTCCGAGCTCTCCGTGTTCGAGGACTTCCGCGTGGCGCACGATGATCTCGGTGCCGTGGGGGTCGGCTACCGAAAGCCGGAGGCGACCGACGAGGTTCTGCCCGAAGTCGAGGCGGTGAGTGCCCGAAGGCAGCCGCTCGATGGAGACCGGCGCGACTTCTTCGATGCGTCGGACGGGTTCCAGTGTTCGCGGTTCGGGGCTGATTCCGGTCTGCGCGATGAGCGCGGGTGTACCGGCCGCGGGTGAGCGTCGCAGGTCGACCGTCTCGCCGGCGTAGATGCCCGAGTCGACGACCTGCCAGTCGCCCGTCGCCGACCAGGTCTCGTCGGTGCGGATGACCTCGCGGCTTCCGTCGGCGAACGCGAGATGGAGTTCGAGCGCGACCGAGGGCTGCTCGCCGTAGACGCGGGTGCCCGCGGGGCCGAACCCGTACTCTTCGGTGAACCACCCGCCCGTGAGGCGGACCGCGAGCGAGTGTGAGTCTGCGCGGTCGAGGAGCGGGAGAACGTCTACCGTGTCGTGCAGCACGCGGTTGTCGTAGCTCGTCCATCCCGGGCCGAGAACCGTGTCATCGATCACGACGCCGTCGATGGAGACCTCGGCGATGCCGTAGGCCGCAACGTGCGCAAGAGCGCCGATCACGCCTTCTCTCACGACGAAGTTTCTCGACAGAAGGACGGGTTGAGCGGGACGGTCGGGGTCCGCGAGCCCGATGAAGGGTGCCGACCACTCCGAGACGGAAGCCAATCGCACCTCGCGCGGTTCGCTCCAGCCCGAGAAGGTTCCGGATGCATCCGCCACCCGCACCTCGACGGTGTGGGTCAGATCATCCGAGAGCGCGGCGAACGGCCAGGGCTGAAGCGTGTGCTCGGCGCCCTCGAGGTGCGCGACCTCCCCGCCATCAAAGCGGATCTGCGCGCCCGACTGACGCCATCCGGTGGGTGCGGCGTCGATGATCCACGACAGCCGCGGCCGGTCGGTGGCGACGAAGGGGGAGTCACGCCGATGCTCGGCGACGACCGTCCCGACCCGCACGAGCGCGCTCATCGGTTCCCCTCGTTGATTGCGCCAGACAGTACGACCCGCCACCCCGCAGGGTACAGCGGATCCACCGTGCCTCCGGCGACATCCGGTTGGCTGTCCACAACGGCCTGCATGCTCCGCGGGAGCTCGAAAGGAAGGCACCCTTCGGGTATCACCCTGCCGGTCAGCGCATCCAGGAGCGCCCGATCGGATGCCCCGAAGTCGCCGACGATCGCGGTGGCGAACTCGGCCAGCGGGGTGAGGATCGCCGGGCGACTCAGGGTGACCGCGATGATGAGCGGCGTCACAGCGGCGAGCGCGCGCAGTTCTTCGATGACGGCGGGAGCGAACTCGAGTGAGCCCTGTTCCATACCGCTCTCCAGGAAGTAGTGATCGCGCGGTTCGAACGGTGCGGCGAGCCGCACGATGGCGATGTCGGCGTCGGGGGCGGCTGACTCGTTCCAGCCCGGCGGAAGTGCGTCGGCATCGAGACCCTGCAGGTAGACGCGCAGCGGTCCGGTCAACGGAAGGGTTGCTGCCTCACCGGGAAGGCCCGCGCGCAAAACCGTGATCGACCGGGATTGCGCGAGCCGGCCCAGCTCGACGTGCTCGCGCAGCGGGAGGGTCGCAGCATCCGGAGCATCTTCGTCGCTCTCACCGAACAGGCGCAGGTTCATCTCGACGACACGGGTTGCGGCATCCTGAACGCGCTCCTGCGTGACGCGGCCGTCCTCGAGTAGTGACAGCAGCAATGCCGTGTCGCTCTCGCCGCCGAGTTGGTCGACGCCGGCGACGAGAAGTCGAGCGACGCGCTGACCGGGGTCGAGGTGCTCGACACCCCACGCGCGGGCGGGGAACGGCTTGCCGAAGACGACGGCGTCGTGGACGAGACCGAAGTCACTCAGCACGAGGCCGTCGAACCCGAGTTCACCGCGCAGGAGGTCGGTGATGAGGGCCCGGTTGAAGGCGAACCCGACTTCTTCGATCTTCTGCCCGTTGCGGCTGAGGCCGACGGGCATGCCGTAGTACGGCATGATCGTTGAGGCGCCGGCGGCGATGGCCGCGCGGAACGGCTGAAGGTGGTCTTCGAAGCGGCCGCCGGGGTAGACCTGCTCGCGGCCGTATTCGAAGTGGGGATCTTCCCCGTCCTTCTGGGCGCCGCCACCCGGGAAGTGCTTGACGGTGGCCGCGACGCTCTCGGCCCCGAGCTCGGGTCCCTGCAGGCCCTCGAGGAACGCAGTCAAGAGTCGGGACGTCAGCTCGGGGTCGGCACCGAAGCTCTGCGCCTGCCGGGCCCAGCGGGGGTCAGTCGTGAGATCGACCTGCGGGTGCAGGGCCATCCGGATACCGATGGCGCGGTAGTCATCGCGCACGATCCGGGCGAAGTCGCGCGCGAGGTCGGGGTCATCGAGCGCGCCGAAGGCGATCGGCTCGGGCCACTGCGACACGCCTTCGGCGCGATGAGTCGCCCCGTCATTCTGCAGGAAGGAGTGGCGCGGGTCGGTAGAGAAGACGATCGGGAGGCGTGAGCCGTGCGAGGTGGCGATCTCTTGCAGCTGCGCGAGAACGCGGGCGGTCTCTTGCGGGGACGGAATTGTGGCGAGAGCGAAGTGACGGATGCCTCGATCAACGATGAGTTCGCGGGTCGATGGCCCGAACGGCGAAGACGCATCGGGGTCGTGGTCGGCTTCGATCATGATCATCGGGTGGAACAGCAGTCCCGCCTGCTCGGCCGCGCTGAGCCCTGCGACAAGGGCTTTCGCGCGGGCGCGCGCATCGAGGGTCGTCGTGTTCAGGGTGGTCATGCGGATTCCTTAAGTTCATGGTCAGCGGCGATGGGAGCCACGGACTGGAAGAGTCGGCGTCGCTCGGCTTGTGCTGCCGGGTCGGCTACGGGGGATGCAAGAAGCAACCGCTGTGTATAGGGGTGACTCGGGGTGGAGGTGACGATGTCACCGTCTCCCCACTCGACGATTTCGCCGGCGCGCATCACGGCGACGCGGTGACAGAGCACTCGCACGACGTTCAGGTCGTGCGAGACGAAAAGGTACGCGACGCCGGTCCGGGCCTGGACTTCGAGGAGAAGCTCGAGAATGCGCGCCTGAGTGGTGAGGTCGAGCGCCGACACCGGTTCGTCACACACGATGAGCCGCGGTTCCAGCGCGATCGCCCTTGCGATGGCGACGCGCTGACGCTGGCCACCGCTGAATTCCCGGGGGAGGCGATGCGCGGCATCCGCCGGCAGATGCACCAAATCGAGCAGTTCGCGTACCCGCCGCGCAGCGACTTTCGTGCTGACACCTCGCGCGCGCAGGGGTTCGGCGAGAGTGTCGCCGACCGTGAGCGCGGGGCTGAGGGAAGAGTACGGGTCTTGGAAGATCACCTGGAGGTCGACTGCCAGCGCGCGCCTGCGTGAGCGGGAAGCGTGCGAGATGTCTTCGCCGTCGAGGGTGATCGTTCCGCCGGTCACCGGCGCGAGGCCGAGCGCAGCGCGGCCGAGCGTGGATTTTCCTGAGCCGGATTCTCCGACGAGGCCAACAGTTTCGCCGGCGCGCACGTCGAGGCTGACGCCGTGGAGGATTTCGATCGGCGTGCGCTTCAGACCGCGGCCCGGATACGCGACCCGCAGGTCGCGGATCTCGAGCAGGGGACGCTCTGCCTGGATCGTAGGAAGGGGAGTGTCGGTCATTTCTGCAGCGCTCCTCGGGCGGGGGCTCCATCGAGGAGCGCCTCGAAGAGTCCCTGCGTGTAGGTGTGGCGGGGGTTGCTGAAGACATCGGCGACCGAGCCGGTTTCGACGATGCTTCCGGACCGCATCACCGAGACTCGATCGGCAAGGTCTGCGACGACGCCGAAGTTGTGGGTCACGATGAGCATCGACATGCCGGTCTCTCGCTGAAGGTCGCGCAGCAGCTGCAGTATCTCGGCCTGCACCGTGACATCGAGTGCCGTGGTGGGTTCGTCGGCGATGATCAGGTCGGGCTCGGTTGCGACGGCTCCCGCGATCAGCACGCGCTGCGCCATGCCTCCCGAGATCTGGTGGGGGTAGGCGGCGAACGTGCGCTCGGGGTCGGCGATGCCGACACGTGCCAGCAGCGCCAGCGCCCGCGCTTTCGCGTCGGCCCGCGAGAGTCCGAGGGTGATCCGCAGCGGTGTGACGAGCTGGTGGCCGATCGTGTACGACGGGTCGAGGTTCGACATCGGCTCTTGCGGCACGTACCCGATGCGGCGTCCGCGCAGCTTCTCGAGCGCTCGCGGGCTCATGGTCAGCAGATCGTCGCCATCGAAGCGGATCGCCCCGGCGACGCACCGGCCACCCTCGGGGAGAAGCCCCAGCACCGACCATGCGGTCTGGGTCTTGCCCGAACCAGACTCACCGATCAGAGCGTGCACCTCGCCGCGACCGACCGTGATCGACACGTCGTCGACAACGGTCGACCACCCCGCTTCGCCGCGATAGGCGACCGACAGTCCGTCGATCTCGAGCAAGGGCTCCGATGTGACGCCCCCCTCGTGTCGCACCGGTGCCTCGGGGCGTTGGGCCGGCGGAGTCCACGTGCGCGGGGCGTTGCTGGAGCCGCTCCCCGACTGTTCGAGCACGTCCCGTAGGGCGTTGCCGAACAGCGAGAACGCGATGCAGGTCAGCGCGATGGCGATGCTGGGCCAGACCATGAGCCACGGCGTGCGTGACAGGTTGTAGAAGCCTTCGCTGAGCATCCCACCCCACGTCGGCAACGACGGGTCGCCGACTCCGAGGAAGTCGAGGCTCGCTTGAATCGCGATCGCGACGGCGAAGAGGCCGGTCGTCAGCAGAATGACCGGAGCCCGGACGGCTGTGAGCACGTGCCGGCCGACGATGCGCAGATCGCTGAGTCCGGCCACCCGCGCCGCGTCGATGTAGAGCTCTTTGCGGACGTTGCGTACCGCGCCGTAGACGATCCGGTAGTACGAGGCAGAGAGCACGACACCGAAGATGGCCATGATCCACCAGATCGAGGGTCCGGTCACCGCGCGTGCGGCGAGCAGGACGACGATCGCGGGGAGCGAGAGCACCATGCCGGCCATGAAGTTCGACACGTTGTCGAACCACCCACCGCGGTACCCCGCGATGAGACCCGAAGTGATGCCGATGACCGCGGCGACGGCGACGGCGATGGTCGCGCCCAGAAGGCTGGTCGACGTGGCGTAGATCAGGCGGGAGAGGATGTCGCGGCCCGCGCTGTCGCCGCCGAGCAGGTGCTCGGCGCTCGGCGGTGCGAGCACGTTGGACAGCGACGTAGCATCGGGCGGGTAAGGAGCGAGGAGGGGGGCGGCGATCGCGACGAAGACGAGCGCGATTAGGTACGCGGCCGAGATCGCTCCCAACGGCGTCCTGAGCACGCGGCCCGCGACAGAGCGGCGTTTAGGGGTGGGCGAAGTCATGACAGTCGCACCTTCGGGTTGAGCCATCCCTGCAGGAGGTCGACGGCGAGGTTGATGATGAGCACGATGACGGCGGTCATGACGATGAGGCCCATGATGAGGGGGATGTCACCCTGGACCGTCGCTGAGACGGCAGTCTGGCCGAGACCGGGGAGGGAGAAGACCTGTTCAACGACGACGGCGCCACCGAACATCACGATGAACTGAATGCCCAGAACGCTGAGCGCGGGCCCGGCAGAGTTGCGCAGGACGTGGCCGTAGACCACGCGTCGGTTCGGGATGCCTCGTGCGCGCAGTGTGCGGACGTAGTCGAGGCGCTGGGCGTCGAGCATCGAACCGCGCACCTGCTGCGCGATGCTGGCGATCGCCCCGATAGCCAATGCGATGACCGGAAGAGTGATGGTGGACAACCATCCGACGAACGACGTGTCGGGCCGGATGTAGCCCGTGGCCGGGAACCATCCCAGGCCGATCGCGAAGATCAGCACCAGGACGAGAGCGACGAGGAACCCGGGAATCGCTGCCGCCACGAAGGAGCCGACTTGGATGGTGCTGTCTACTGATCCACGCCGGGTCGCGGCGAGCACACCCAGGATCGTGCCGACGATCGCGGTCAGCAGCACGGCGCCGATCGTGAGCGAGAGCGTCACGGGGAGGCGACTGGCGAGGGCTTCGGTCACGGGCTGACCCGAGAACCACGAACGGCCGAGATCACCGGTCAGTGCGCTCCCTGCCCAATCGAAGAACTGCACGATGATCGGACGGTTGAGGCCCAGTTCTTCTGCCTTACGAGCGACGATCTCAGGGTCCGCAGTGTCGCCGACGATCCGGCGAGCGGTGTCGCGCCCACCAAGATAGAGCAGGAAAAAGCCCAACACGCTGATCGTGAGTACTGTCAGCACGCCTGCGAGAACGCGGCGGGAGATGAAAGTCAGCATTGACGTTGTGCCGTGCGCGGGGCCGACGTTCCGACCCCGCGCACGAGTCCTTCCTAGATCACTCGGACGGGCGGATGTTCCACAGGTAGGGAACGGCGTTGTCGGCTTGGACCGTCGCCTGAGTGCCCTCTGCGGTGATGTAGGTCGAGTACGGGCGATAGAGCGGGGCGTACCAGGCCTGCTCGACGATGTACTCGTTGAGTTCCTGGGCCGCAGCATCCGCTTCAGCCTCGTCGCCAGCGCGGACGATGTCGGCGAGCTCGATCACCGTCGGATCAGCAACACGGGAGGTGTTCCACGTTGACTCCGGCAGCATCGACAGCTGAATGGTCTGCCACGACGTCGGGTCGGACTGGAGAAGGAACGGGAATGACGCCCACGTTCCGCCGAGCATGCGGCCGAACAGGTCATCGCCAGTAGTCTCCCATTCGACGTTGATGCCGACCGCGTCGAGCTGTTCCTTGTAGATGGCGAATACTGACTCCGGCACGAAGTTATTGCTCGGCATGACGAGGGTGAAGCCATCCGGGTAACCCGCCTCGGTGAGGAGCTCTGTCGCCATCTCAGGGTCGTAGGGGTACCGCTCGTTCAGGTCGTCGTTGTAGGCGGAGGTGTTCAGACCGAACACCTGCGTGGTGACGGTGCCGAGGCCGCCCTCGAGCGCCTGCAACATGCCTTCGCGGTCCATCGCGTAATTGATGGCCTGGCGAACGCGCACGTCACCCATTGCGGGGTTGATGACGCCATCACGGTCAACGAGAAGGAACCCGGTCCAGTTCTGCTCCGAGATCTCGGCGGTGAAGCCAGCGGCCTCGGCCTCGGTAGCCTGCGTCGGGGTCTGCAGATTGGTGGCGTCGACCTGACCACCCTTGACAGCGTTCATCAGTGCCGTGGGGTCGCCGTAGAAGGTCATCTCGATGCTGTCGTAGTGCACCGAGTCGGCGTCCCAGTAGTCTTCGTTCGCCTCGTAGACGTAGGTCGAACCGATGACGGTCTCATCCGCGTCGAGCACGTACGGGCCGCTGCCGATCGGGGTGGTCTGCGCGTCGGGCGAGTCGAACATCGCCGGGCTGCCGACGAGTCCCGCATTCTGGCTCAAGTAGACCGGTAGGGCCGGGTCGGGCAGGGCGAGCGTGATCACGAGCGTCGTGTCGTCAGGTGCCTCGGCAGAGGTCATACCGGCGAGGAACGGTGCGTTCTCGCTCGTGCCGTCACGGAACCGGGTGAGATTGTCGGCGGCGACCTGTGCGGTGAGAGCAGTGCCGTCGGAGAACGTCACACCCTCCCGGATAGTCAGGGTCAGGACGGTTTTCGATTCGTCCCACTCCCACGCGGTCGCGAGGCCTTCGACGATCGTTCCGTCGGGCTCGGAGCGCAACAGCGTGTCGTACACAGCCTGGAGGTAGGGCGATTGGTTCGACCACGACGCTTCCCACGGCGCGAACGAGGTGAGCTGCGTGAGGATGCCCATGTTGAGCGTGGTCGGCGTTTCGGAGCCAGACTCAGGCGAAGCGGAAGAGGAACAAGCGGTCAGAGCAAGTACGGAAACGAGCCCACCGGCGGCGACAGCGCGCGCGACCTTGGTGCGGTGCAACATTGCACGTCCTTTCGGAACGAACGGGTGAATCGGCACGGAGCTGTGGCGATGGGGGAAACCTAACACGAAAACCTTTAGCACCAAAAGTGTTTAGTTATCGAAGGTTTTGATACCCTTCATCAATGCCTAGACGCCCAGGTCCGCGCGGCTCGTACGCGAAGACACCGAAACGGCGCGAGGAAATCCTCGATGCCGCCTTCGGGGTGTTCGCGCGCTACGGGTACCTGAACAGTTCGATGAGCGAGATCGCCAAACGAGCAGGCATGACGATGCCGGGGGTGACCCATCACTTCCCGACAAAAGCCGGCCTGCTCGAGGCGGTGTTGCGAGAGCGCGATCTCGATGCTGCGAGCCACCTTGAAGGCCGTAGGGGCGTCGAACTGCTCCGCGGAGTCCTCGAGATCGCTGAGCGTGACGAGCAAGATCGCGGACTGACCCAACTGTTCGCCATCCTCTCGGCCGAAGCGACAATCGACGATCATCCGGCGCACGCCTACTTTCGCGACCGCTACGAGTTGATTCTGCGTACCGTCCGAACAGCTTTCCTGGAGGCGCAGGAGGATGGCCATCTCCGACCGGACGTTGACCCAGGTGACGCCGCCCAGATGTGTATCGCGCTGTCTGACGGACTGCAGCTGCAGCGCCTCTACGGCGTGGATCGCGCGCGACAATGGGCGCTGACGAAGCGATTGCTCGACAGCCTGCTGATCCGACCTGTTACCAGCTCGGACTGAGCCGGCAGGTAACAGGTCGCGCGCTTCTCGCTGCGTAACTGTCAGCTGTCCCAGGCGGCGTCCACGGCCTGAAGGACGTCGTCAACGGTGAGTTGGCCGGTCAAGATTCCCTGGATGCCACTTCCCAGTTCGGCATAGACGGCTGGGTTGGGCCACGTGTCGGTCGGCAGTGTAGAGAAGGACTCCGAACCGACCAGGTCCACGACCGGTTGGAGTTCATCCGTCACCGAGTCCTGGAGTCCGCCCGTGATGGGGAAGCTTCCCTCGAGTTCGGCCAACTCGGCGGCGTTGTCGGGCTCTGCGAGCCACGCGAGAAAGTCCTGTGCGGCCGCCTTGGCCTCATCGCTCGCGCTCGCGCTGACGGCTAGTGCGTCGCGCGCGGAGAGAAGAACCCAGGGTGCGTCGTCTGCGACGCGTGGTGCGTAGGCGCGAACCTCGATGAGCGTGTCACGCGCGTCACCGACTGACGTCGCTGCGTTCCCCGGCAGAGCAGCGCTGAACGCGATGCCGGCGCCGACATTGGCGTCGATGGCTTCGAATCCACTCCCTACGGCGCCTTCCTGGAAGCAACCTGCTTCGCTCATCGCCTCGATGTCTTCAAGTACCGTGCGCCAGCCGCTGTCGGCGAACGAAACCTCGCCCTCGGCTCGCTGCTCATTCCAGTTCGGGTTCTCGGCGTACACCCGCGTCGCAGAGAGCCCCTGTGCCATGAGACCGAGATTGTTGGGGATCGCTCCTGCGAGGATCATGTAGTTCATCTCTGCTTCTCGTGCCAACATGCAGGCTTCGAGGGTCTCGTCGAAGGAAGTCGGGTAGTCCGTCAAGCCGGCGGCCTCGGCCGCGGCGGGGTTCCAGATGATCCCCACGGGTACCTGCGATATCGGCTGCCCGTAGATCTCGCCGCCAACGCTGTAGAGGGCTTCAGTCCCCGCGGGAACGACCGACGCGCTGGCTTCGTCGAGAGGTGCGAGCAGTTCGGCTTCGGCCAGACCGACGATGGAAACAGGTGACCCACGACCGGGCACCGTCGCGAAGACGTCGGCGGAGTTTCCGCCCTGGAGTTGTGTGGGCAACTGTGTCTCGTATGCAGCGACCGGCAAGCTGAGCAGCTCGATTTCGACGCCGGTCTCATCCATGTAGCGCTGCGCCAAGGTCTCGTAGAAGTTGTCTTGGTCTGCGGCCACGGGGAAAGTGAACGAGAAGCCAGCAACTGACTCATCATCGCCGGGGCTGGTGCCAGCGCAACTCGCGAGAAGTACCGCACCAAGCGAGACAGACGCGATGGCCGCGAATCGTCGACCGTGTAGAGGCTGGAACATTGTGGCGCCTTTCATGACTTCTTCGTCCGATAGCAGGGGTAGCAGATGGTGGCTACATGGGCCAGGATTGCACCATGACAGCATAATGTCAATATGACACTAGACTGTCACGTCAAACTCAAAACCATACGCCGACGGCATCGAGTGGGTCGTCAAGGCAGCGGGGTATTGTCATGAGTGCAACGCACGAGTCGGAGGATCCTGTGGGCGGAGTCGACCACGTCGGTGACAGCGAGCAGCGATCATTCGACGAGCGGGAGCTGACGAGCCGAAGCGGCCCACTCGGCACCATGTTCGGAGAACTGACGCGTGCGCTTGCGGTGGCGAACACGCTGGGCGACAAGCTCTTGGCGCCGGAGGGCGAGACGGTCGCGCGTTGGGGAATCCTCGACGAGTTCTCGGGAAGTCCACAGGCGGTTCCCGCCGTCGCGCGGCGAATGCGACAGGCCAGGCAGAGCGTCCAGCGCATCGCCGATGTGCTTGTCGCTGAGGGCTACCTCAGGCGGGTGCCCAATCCTGAGCACCGCAGATCGCCACTGTACGAGTGCACTGCTGCCGGTAAAGAGGTGCTCGATCGCCTTCCCTCTGCGCTGAGTGGCTGGTACGCCGAGCTCACGAGAACGTTCACGTCCGAAGAGATCGATCAGTTGACTGTTCTCACTCGGCGCCTTCGTCAGGCTGCCGAAGAATTCTCGGACAAGCGGTCACGGACGGCACGTTGACATCATGCTGTCATGATGACATCATGCTGACATGAACGAGCAGCGACAGCCCACCCTTCAGGGCGTGAACGGAGCGGAGCCGCGGGGCTACGAAGGGTTTGCCGGCGTGATCGCACCTCGATCATCGCAGTCGCAGCCGTGGTGGCCATCGCCGGTACGAGCACCAGAAGGGGCACCCAACGTCGTGGTCATCCTCATCGATGACATGGGCTTCAGTGACGTGGAGCCGTTCGGCAGCGAGATCGACACCCCAGCCATCCAAGCCCTCGCAGACGAGGGCTATCGATTCACCAACTTTCGAGTCATGCCGGTCTGCTCGCCGACGCGAGCGGCTCTCCTGACGGGCGTCAACCCGCACAGGGCGGGATTCGGCATGGTGGCAAACATCAATCCGGGCTATCCGGGCTTGCGCATGGAGCTTCCTGACGACATGCCGACCTTGGCCGAGACCTTTGGTTCTCAGGGGTACTCGACGTTCATGGTGGGCAAGTGGCATTTGACCGTCGAGTCGAAAATGCATGACGGTGCCGATAAGTCGTCCTGGCCGGTGCAGCGCGGATTCGATCGGTACTTCGGCAGCATGGAGGGCTTCACGACCATGTTTCACCCCCACCGTCTCGTTCGCGACAACTCGCCCGTCACCGAGGAGTTCGCCGATGACGACTACCTCACCGATCGGCTCACCGACGAGGCGATCGACATGATCGCCTCGTTGCGAGCCGGCGACTCGTCCCGCCCGTTCTTTCTCTACTTCGCACACAACGCAGTCCACGGTCCCGTCCAGGCGAAGGCCGACGACATCGAACGACAGCGGGGCGCCTATGACGCTGGCTGGAACCGGATCCGCGCGGAGCGGTTCGAGCGACAGAAGTCCCTCGGCCTGTTCGATGCGAACGTCGAGCTCTCCCCTTCGGGACCGGAAGACACGGGCGGTGTTCAACCATGGGACGACCTGGATGACTCGCGGCGTGCACTCTTTGCGCGCCACATGGAGGTCTATGCCGCGGCAGTTACGGCGGTCGACGACAGCGTCGCACGCCTTGTCGCGCATCTGAAGGACATCGGTGAGTACGAGAACACGATCTTCGTCTTCACAAGCGATAACGGCGGCACGGGCGAAGGTGGCCTCGAAGGAACGCGCAGCTATTTCAGCCAGTTCACTCAGCAGCCTTCGATGCCCGAGGGCTGGATTGCCGACGTCCCCCGCCCTCTCGCCGACATGGGTGGACCGCGCGTGTTCGGTCACTACCCGATGGGCTGGGCCCACGTGTCGAACACCCCTTTTCGCATGTACAAGGGCTCCACCCAGGAGGGCGGGGTTCACAGCCCGCTCATTGTGAGCTGGCCAGCAGGTCTTGCTCGAAAGAACGCCGACGACGGCATCCGCGCAGGCTTCACCTATGTCACCGACATCGCACCGACTCTGGTCGAGCTGTGCGGAATCACTCGACCCGAGACTCTTCGTGGCGTGCCGACAGAAGCGATCGACGGCGAGAGCTTCGTGCCGGCGTTGCGAGACGACAGGTTGCCGGAGAGATCTCCCGCGCAGTACATCACGATGTTGGGCGGCCGGGCGTTCTACGAAGGCAAGTGGAAAGTCGTCGCCTCTCGACCCAGCATGGGCCCGGACGATCTCTCGCCCTGGTCGCTCTTCGACATCGTGGCCGATCCCACCGAAGTGCGCGACGTCTCGAGCCAGCATCCGGACATCGTCGCCGACCTCGCAGAGAAGTGGCGCCGGGCCGCGTGGCACAACACGGTATTCCCTCTGCCCGACGAACCCAAGATGCTCGCGACGGTGCCTTCGACCGAGCTGGAGTTTGAGAGGCCCGTACGCCTGTTGCCGGGAACCCCGACGCTCGAACGTCACAGGTCCGCCAAGCTGGTTGCGCTGCGCTCCATCGAGATCATCGCGCGCTTCGAGGGAGACGCCGGAGAAGGCATCATCGTCTCCCACGGAGACCAAGGAGGTGGCTATATCGCCTGGATGGAGAACGATCACCTACACGTCAGCTACAACGCCTATGGCCACATGCACAGGTCCCACCTGCCGATGGCGACGGGCGTCACTCTCGTCACCCTCCGGTTCGATGCCCTCAACGACTTCGCGTGGCGGATTTCTGTCGAGCTCGACGGTCGAACGCACACGCTCTTCGAGCGCGTCCCCATGCTCGTAGGAATGGCGCCGTTCACAGGGATCAGTGTCGGCTTCGACGGCGGGGGTCCTGTCGACTGGGAACTGCACGAGCGACACGGCATGTTCCGCTACCGCGGCGGTCTGCGAGGAGTGGAATACGTTCCGGGTGCTCGAGCTCCCTACAACCGCGAAGTCGTCGTCGCCATTGACGACCTCAGCGCGCGCCTCCTCGACTAGGAGCGTTTGCTCTCGGTCGCACTCGTCACCGAGTGACGGAGTACGCGTGAGCCCGCCGGTAGAGTCATCCGCAATGTGAGCAAGGGAGCCGGCATCATGACCTCATCCTCGTTGGAGGGCCAGGGGAGTGCGGGAGACTACGGTCTCGGTCGCGTGAACCTCAACCTCCTGCTGATCTTGGACTCACTGCTGGCGGAAGCGAGTGTTACCCGCGCTGGCTCGCGCCTTCACATGAGTCAACCCACCGTGAGTGGGGCGCTGGCGAAGTTGCGCGCGCACTTCTCCGACCCGCTCCTCATCCGGCGCGGCAACACCTATGAGTTGACCCCGCTTGCGATGCACCTTTCGACCCTCACTCCCGCTGCGTTGGCTGCGGCCCGCGACGTCTTCAGCGGGGGCGCGGCGTGGATTCCGGCCGAGAGCGAGCGTGAGTTCGTCATTTACGGAGATGAACACACGTTCGCGGTGGTGGCTCCTGAACTGCTCCGTCTCACGCGGGAAACCGCGCCAAAGGTGAACTTTCGCTTCGCCCGCCATTCCGCTGTCGATGCTCAGGAGGCGGTGAGTGTCTTGCGTAGCGGCGATGCGCTCGTCATGCCACACAGCTTTCTCGGGCAAAGCGACGAGCTCATGTTCATGGACCTCTGGCAGGACGACTGGGTGATGCTGATCGCCGATGACAACCCGGCCGTTGCTGACGGTGATCTAGAACCTCACCATGTGCACTCCTTGCCCTGGGTCGTGACGCACCTCACACGTCGGGCGATCCCCACGTCGATCCTGCATTCACAGGGCTTCGGTGTGTATCCACGGGTGGTGGCTACCGTCGACAGCTCGCTTGCGGTGCCCCATCTGATCGCGGGAAGCGACCGCATAGCGATCATTCAGACGAGTCTTGCCGCGCACGCGCACGCCGTCCCAGGGGTGCGGGTATGCCCCCCGCCGTTCGTGGCGACACCCCTGACTAATGCGATGTGGTGGCATCGCGCTCACACGATTCGCGAAGATAACCAGTGGCTACGCCGCACATTCGACGAGGTCGGACGTGCGATCGAGCGACGACTCCGGTAGTCCTACATCCCGATCGCGCGCTCGAGCAAACCCGTCAGCTGCGTTCTTACCTCGCCGCGGGTTGCGATGGGGTGATCCCATTCGACGCGGATGCGACGAGTTGTCTCGGCATCCCGAATCTCAAAGATCGCACCATCGCCATCGAAGCCTTCGAGCACCGCAGCAACGAGCGAGTCATCCACGGTTGCGTGCGTGGCGATGTACAGGCAACTCGATGGCTGCTCTTCATTCATGTACCTGCAGATCGCGCTCACGATCTCGGGGGAGAACTCGTACGGCTCGTGTTCCTCGTCACGGGTCATAGCGATCCCGACGTCGTGAGAGGTGCGAGCAGAGATTTGAGCGGTTCTGAGCTTGCCCGTGCCAGTTCGGCCGGGATGCTTCGTCCTTCACCGAGCGCGCGACGCACAGTCAGATAGTCGCCAGGACTGTTGACCGCATCCACGGCAATCAACTGACCCTCGAGGTAGTAGAGCGAGACGAATTTGTCGTCATGCTCTGTGGGTCGCACCACCACCTCGTCACTTCCCGACGATATTCCGGCGATCTGTAGTTTCATGTCGCCTTGGTCTGACCAGAACCACGGAACGGTGTGCGACGGGTGCTCATTGCCCATGATGGTCAACGCTGCGATCCGTCCTTGGTCGACAGCGTTCTGCACGGACTCCAGCCGGATATGTTCCTCGTCGCGTGCGGGGTGCATCTGCAGTGCAACATCTCCGACGGCGAGCACGCGCGGATCGCTGGTGAGAGCGAATCTGTCGACGAGGATCCCGGTGGGTTCGGTGCGCAGGCCCAACGCTTCGGCGAGGTCGATACGCGGCAGTGCGCCGATGCCGACGACCACAATGTCGGCCGGCACGATCCCTTCATTCGTGTAGACCGCAGAGGCGACTCCGTCTCTTGTGAGCACCTGTTCGATGCGGGCACCGAGCCGGACTTCTACCCCGTGGGCTCTATGCCAGTCGAGCAGGAACTCGCTCGTATGGCTCGACACTGCGCGACCGATGAGGCGGTCAGCAACCTCCAGCACGGTCACATGTTTGCCGTCCTTTGCCGCTGCGGCGGCCACCTCCAGTCCGATGAATCCGCCACCGATCACAACGACACTCTCGGCCGCGGGCCAGCGGCGCTTCAGTTCGAGCGCATCGTCGATATCTCGCATGTAGAGCACGCCCGCCGCGTCAGAGCCTGGGATGGTGAGGCGTCGAGGTGACGCACCGGTCGCGATCACCAATCGATCAAAGGCATACACCCGACCCGACTCGCCGAGAGCGCTGCCTCCGTCGCCGGCGAGCGAAGCGGTCGTGATCGTCTCTGCTGTGACGACTTCGATCTCGTTCTCGGAATAGAAGGTGTCGGCACGCAGTTCCAGTCCGGCTTCATCGGTGACGCCCTGTAAAAAGCCCTTCGACAGCGGAGGCCGCTGATACGGCGCGTACTTCTCGGCGCCCACGATGGTGATCGGCGCGCTGAAACCCTCTGAGCGGAGCGTCGCGGCCACCTGCATTCCTGCTTGTCCGCCGCCGACGATCAGGACTCCGGCGGTCACAATTGCTCCTGGGCGATTTTGACAATGATTCCGTGCAGCTCATCGCGCATCTTGATCTGGCACGACAGGCGTGATGCGTCGGTTCTGGGACTTGCCACGCCCTCGAGCATTTCGTCCTCCATCACTCCAGGGCGCCCGGCCACGGCCAAGAACTGCTCGTCGACGTACACGTGGCAGGTGGCGCAGGCGCACGAGCCTCCGCATTCGGCGACGATCCCGTCAATGCCGTTTCGGACGGCGGCGTCCATGACGGACTGGCCAGTTGCCACGTCGACGATGCGAAGGCTCCCGGTCGGCGTGAAGAATCTGACTTCGGGCATGATGAGACCTCCTCTTAGTCAGGCGTCGATGCGGATCGGAAGCGACCGGAAACCGCGCAGCGAGTTGTTCAACTCGTAGACAGGCTCTCCAGCGAGTGAGATGCTCGAGGCTCGCTCCGCGAGGACGCCGAGAATGCACTCCGCCTCCATGCGCGCGATGTTCTGGCCCGAGCAGCTGTGGCCGCCCGATCCGAAACCGACGTGGCCGCTGGTCACTCGAGAGATGTCGTACGCCTCGGGAGCGTCCCACCGGCGCGGGTCGCGGTTCGCAGAGCCGAGGAATAGCAGTACGCGCTCGCCTTCAGGAATCGTCGACCCCGGTGCCACTTCGACGTCACGGGTGGCTACCCGCGCAAAGGTCTGGACGGGTGATCCCAGTCGCACGGCCTCTTCGAACGCAGCGCGTGCTCGTGACGGATCGGCCTTCAAAAGCTGCCACTGGTCGGGGTTGGTGGCGAGGTAGTACAGCGCCAGGCCCAGTCCGTGCATCGTCGTGTCAAGGCCGGGAATGAGCAACCCGGCCACCAGGCCGCGTGCAATCATCTCGTGCAGACCCTGATCAGCGGCAACCTCGTGAATGTGCTGGCCGACACCGTCAGCCGTCGCTCCGGGGGCGGTTTGTTCCCACAGCCACCCCATGGCCTGGGGGCCCTCCTGCTGTGCCGCTTGCCGGAGTCGGTTCTGCGGTCCGAAAGAGTTGAACGTCAGAGACGCAGCCTTGAGGAGATTCTCGCGGCCGTCCTTGCGAACGCCCACCATGTCGGGGAATACGCTCAACGGAAAGGCGACCGCGAGGTCGCCGATGCCGTCGACCGGACCGGCGCCGACGAGCGGGTCGATAAGCCCTTCTGCCGATTCCCGAAAGGTTGCACGCAGGCCGCGGATGTAGGCCGGGTTCAGAACCTTGTTGTGAACGCGCCGCAACGCCGAGTGCAGCGGGTCGTCTGACATCAGAATGTTCGGCGGTTCACCCTCGGGTCGCGTTTCGATACCCACGCCTTTTCCGGAGGAGAAAGTGTCGGTGTCGTTGAGCGCGTGATGTACCTGGTCATACCGCGCCATGGCATACGCGCCGTACTGCGGGAGCCAGATCAGTGGTCCGGCGTCGCGCAGAGTCTGCTCGTGTGAGAACGGCTCCGAGAGAAATGCGTCCGAATACGGATCGAGTTGGGATGTCACTGCGCCGGGTCGATCCTCGGTCATCGTCGTTGATGTCATGCCACTCACGGTAGGAGCTTTGCGATCGCTGAGTGATCAGAAGGCGTGATGCGCGCATTGGCTATGCATATACATGACAACATATTGTCAGTTCTGGAATCGCACTAAACCCCTGGTCAAAAGGCTGAAACAGTACGGAAGCCGCAGTCGCTCATCATGTGACCTGTTGACAACATGTTGTTGAACTGACAACATGTTGTTATCAGAAGAGTTGCCGAGCACAAAGGAGTGGGCATGAGTGAGGTCGGTCTTGCAGACGGCACGTTTGGCGTGGCGCGTCTGAGTGGAGATGCGGGAGCCTTCCCCGCGATCGTTCGTCCCGACGGCTCAGTGCTCGACGTCTCGTCTCACTATGGCGATACGCATGATCTCTTCGCCGATTGGAACGTGGCGTTTCCGCTACTCGCCAAACTCGCCGACTCGTCGGCAACCACCGGTGAGTACTCGTCCTATCGTCCGCTTCCCCCTCTTGCCCACCCCAACCTCATGGGTGCGGGCCAGAACTTCAAGACGCACACTGCGCAGATGCTGACGAAGAATGCCTTCAACCAGCACAAGCGCCACGCCGGTGAAAGCGACGAGGACTTCTACGCTCGCAACCTCGAGCTGATGGAGGAGCGTTCGCGCACGGGAGTCCCGTTCTTCTGGACGGGTCTGCATTCCTCCCTCGCCGGCGCCACCGATGACCTGGTGCTGCCGGTCATCGGTGAGCACCCGGACTGGGAGCTCGAGCTCTGCGTCGTCATGGGGCAGACACGCCGCTTCATCCGCCCGGAGGAAGCCAATGACTCCATCGCGGGCTACATGATCATGAACGATGTGGGCACGCCAGACAACTTCCGTCGTACCGACATCCACTTCGGGTTTGACTGGGTCGGGAAGCACCAGCCCACCTTCAAGGTCGCCGGACCCTTCGTCGTGCCTAAGGAGTTCGTCGATCCCGCGGCCGTGCAGATCCAACTCGATCTGAACGGAAAGCGCATGCAGGATTGGCCCGCCGGCGACATGATCTTCGGGCCCCAGCAGTTCGTCGCCTACGCGTCGGAGCGGGTGAACCTCATGCCCGGTGACCATATCTTCCTCGGCTCTGCGCCCGGCAACGGCGCACACCACAATCGGTTCCTGCAGCCCGGAGACGTCATCGATTCGACGTTGACCGGGCTCGGACACCAGAGAAACGTGTGCGTGGCCGAGGACGTGGGCGATCGAACCCCCGTCTACCCGTCCTTCCCCAACAGCTAGATCCTGTCGACGGACCACCGTCGCCACCGACAAGGAAGTCACTCATGGCCGAACTCGTGTTCGTCGGCATTGCTCCTCACGATCCGACCCTTCCCCACCAAGTCGCGCGCGCCGACGAGGGGCACCCGGTGTTCCGACGCATTCGCGACGACTACGCGCGCGTGCGCGCGTCGTTGGATGCCGCCCGCCCCGACGTCATCGTCATGGCGTCGGGCGACCACTTCAACCAGTGGTTCTATGACAACATCCCCGCGTTCGCGATCGGCAAGTCCGGACGCAGCGAAGGCCCGTTCCCGTGGGAGCGCGAGGTGTACGGACTGCCGCCTTATGCGGCTCCCGGTCACCACGACTTCGGTCGCTACCTCCTCGAGTCACTGTTGGAGCGGCACTTCGACCTCGCAGCATCCGACGACTACCGAATCGACCACGGCTTCACCGTGCCACTCCAGGCGCTGCGCCCAGAGGCCGACATCCCCGTCATCCCGCTCTGGGCAAACGTGCTTGTTCCGCCTCTCCCTCCCGGCCAGCGCTACTTCGACCTCGGCCTAGCTTTGCGAGAGGCGATCCTCTCCGCCCCCGCTGACCTCCGGGTCGCTGTTCTGGCTACGGGCCACATGACCAACTCCGTGGGCGGTCCGGCGATGGATCGGTTCACCAGTGAGCCAGTCACGGCGTGGGATTTGCGCACGTGGGAGCTCTTCACGAACGGCCGGGTCGATGAGCTTCTTCCCGACATGACGTGGGACAGGCTCTACGCTCAGGGCAACGGAACCCCCGGCTTCATGGTGCATCTGATTGCGTGGGGCGCAGCCCGCGGCGCGGTGCCCTCGTGGAGCGACATCACATCATCACCCGCCAGCTTCGTCAACACGTTCTTGGAGTGGGATGAGGCCACGATCGCCCAAGGAGGTCACCGATGAGCATCTTCGCCATGGATTCCGCACTGTGGGGGGTGTACACCTCGCAGGAGAACGCTGAGCAATTGCGCACAGACGCCTCCACGTATCTCGCCGCGTTCGACCTCACGCCCGAAGAGGCAGCGGCAATTGCGCAGCAGGACTTCGGTGCACTCCTCGAGCTCGGCGCGCATCCCTTCCTCATGTACAAGATGGCGCTTCGGCTCGAGGGCCGATTCTCCATCGAGTTCCTTCAGCGCTACCTCGGCCCGCTTCGCGGCCACCAACTTCGCGACATCGTCACCTGAACCACGCCGTCACCTGAACGACGCCATCACCTGAATCCCCAACACCCAGTCGAAGGAGACTGCCTCATGCCTTCCATCACCTCCACCCTCATCGTCGGAGGCGGGATCGCCGGCCTCACCGCGGCGATCGCCCTCGGCCGCCAGGGGATCGCGTGTGACATCGTCGAGCTGCGCGGGGAGCCAGCGGGCGCCGCGATCACCATCCAGAATCGTGCAATCAACGCCATGCAGGACCTCGGTCTCCTTGACCAGCTCCTAGAAGCCGGGGCGGTGCGCAGACAGAGCGAGATCTTCCGCTACGTCGACAAGAACGGCGAGCTCATTCCGACGCCGCCGATGCCTCCCGAGCCCGAAGGTGGGTTGCCCTCCGCTGTCGTCATTCACCGGAATGACCTCGCTCGAATCTTGCGCACAGCCGCGCAGGAAGCCGGTGCGGTCATCCACGACGGATGCAGCATCTCCGCACTGACGCAGGACGACGACGCCGTCACCGCGACTCTGAGCACCGGCGCAGAACGCCAGTACGATCTCGTTCTCGCTGCCGACGGAGTCGCCTCGACGACCCGCTCCATGGTCTTCGGCGACGTGGTCGTTCCCAAGTACTCCGGCACGACCATGTTCCGCTGGGTTGTTCCTGGAATTCCTGATGTGGGGCCGACCGGCTTCTACCAGGCGGGTTCTACTCTCGTGGTGCTCGTGAGGCTCCGTGACGGAAGCCTCTACCTAGCGACGGGTCGTGAGTACGACGAGCCGCCCCGCTTCGACCAGGACGAGGCGCGACGCATCGTGCGCGAGAACCTCGAGCAGTTCGATGCGCCTCTGACCAACGAGATGTTGAAGCGCCTCGACGACTCCTCGCGCATCGTTGTCAACGATTACCGTTGGCTGCTTCTCCCGGACCCCTGGTATCGCGGTCGGGTACTCGCGATCGGTGACGCCGCTCACGCAACGACGGCGCACCTTAGCTCCGGCGGTGCGATGGCAATCGAAGATGCCGTCGTACTAGGAGAAGAACTCGCTGCCGGTGGCGAACTGCCAGAAGTCCTCGCGCGCTTTATGGCGCGCCGGTTCGAGCGTGCTCGACTGGTCGTCGAGACCAGTGTGCAGATCGGCGAAATGCTCGTGAGCGGCGCACCGGGCGCCGAACAGAATGCCGTGCGAGGCCGGGCCCTCGGCGCCCTGCGCCAGCCGTACTGATCACCCGAAAGGATCACACAGTGAGCGAAACCATGAAGGCCTACGTTCTGGAAGAATTCGACGCGCCGGCGCGCATCGTCGAGGTTGCGGTGCCGTCACCCGGCCCTGGGCAGGTGCGTGTGCGCGTTCGGACATCGTCCGTGAATCCCGTGGATTCTGCCGTGGTGCGCGGATTCTTCCGCGCGATGATGGAGTACCGACTCCCGGCCATTCAGGGCCGCGACTTCGCCGGCACCGTGGATTCCGTGGGCGCGAACGTGACGGCATTCGCGCCAGGGGACGAGGTCTTCGGCATGGTCAAGCGTGACTATATCGGCGATGGCACCTTCGCGGAGTTCATCGTGGTCGACGCAGATCGCTTCGTCGCACACCGGCCGGATGCCGTCGATATCGCCTCTGCCGGCGCACTGGGTCTGGCGGGAGTGACAGCGCTGCAGTGCGTCGACGCCCTCGGGCTCGAAGCAGGCGACAGCGTGTTCATCAACGGGGCAACGGGCGGAGTCGGGTTGCTTGCGACGCAGATCGCCGCGGCACGCGGCCTTCATGTGATCGCGACAGCTCGGCCCGGTGCACAAGACGAGTACGTGCGAGAACTCGGTGCAGAAGAGACGATCGACCGCACATCGGACGATGTTCCGTCGGCGATCCGTCACCTCCACCCGGACGGTGTGGATGGCGTCATCGACCTCATCTCTCGCGGCGAGGCGTTCACCGCAATTGCCGCGTCAGCCCATGAGCGAGGGATCGCGGTGAGCACGCTGAGTGCCGCACCTGCGGGCCCGTCCGAAGGCGCGCGGCTTGTGAACATCCATTCCGAGAGCGACCCCGCGCTCCTCGCCCAGGTTGCCGATCTTGTGGCTTCAGGAGTGGTCCGCGTGCCGATTGTCGCCTCGTACCCGTTCGACCGGATCGACGAGGCGTTCGCTGCGCTCGCGACAGGGCCGAACGGGAAAATCGGGCTCCTGGTCGGAGATTAGGCGACCGGGCTTGTGAGGCCGGAATGACCATCTCGCAGAGCCGATACGCTGTCAGCGTGGCCGACCGCGAAGACGTACGACGGATGCTGCGGCAGCTGACCTGGACCGCGGCATCCACTCACGCGAACGGCGAACGAGCCGCCGTCGCCGCGACTGGTCACGGGCTTACCCGGTGGCAGTTACTCGACCTGTTCTCGGACGACGGCAGAACGGTGCCATCTGCAGCGCGCGAAATGCGTCAGTCACGTCAATCCACTCAGCGCTTGGCTGATGTCCTCGAGACATCCGGACTGATCGAGCGAGTCCCGAACCCGGGCCACCGCACGTCCCCGATCTTCCGGGTTACTCCTGCTGCGCGAGAGACACTCGCCCAGCTCGATCAAAGCGTGACCGAGTGGATCGACTACGTCGGTTCGCAACTCAGCGCCGACGAGGTCGAGGATTTCACCCGGCTTCTCGCCCGCGTTCGCGAGATCGCCGATAGCTATCGGACTGACTGACAGCCCGTGGCGGTTCGTCATCGTCGTCGGCGGAAGACGCCCGCTAGCTCGAGGCGGGGTCGCGCTTCCAGATGTCGCCCAGCGTCGATCGACGTGGAATCAGGTGGGGTTCCAGGATCACGGTTCGCCTGGTCGAGTCGGGGTTCGCGATCCGATCGAGCAGAAGCTCGGCGGCAGCGCTGCCCATTTCTTCACCGGGCTGGCTGACGGTGCTGATCGGGATCGCACTTTCGGAGGCGAAGTGGTTGTTGTCATAGCCCGTGACCGCGATGTCTTCGGGAACGCGGAACCCCGGAACGTCGGAAAGGGTCTGGATGAGGCCGATCGCCAGGAGGTCCGCTGCCGCGACGACTCCGTCATAGCGGCCTGCACCTTGTGCCCGAATCTGGTCAGCGATCTGGCGTCCGTGGCGGATGTTCACACCGCGTGTCTCGATCAGCTCGATGGACGCATCCGGAGTCGCGTCAACCACTTCCTTCGCGCCTTCGTACCGATTCTTGACGGCGCCGAGGAACATTGGCCCGCCGGCGAAGAGCAGCCGCCGACGGCCGCGGTCGAGCAGATGTCGCGCGGCGAGCGCACCGCCGTGTCGTTCGTTGACGACGACGCCGTCATACGCGTGGCTGGGCGACTCGTAGTTCACCAGTACCGTCGGAGTGGTTTTGGCGGGCAACCGCTGCGAGCGTACAAGTTGCGTATCGAGCGGGGCAAGAATGATCCCCGCAACGCGTGCCTGCTCGAAGAGCTGGAGGTTGCGGACCTCGCTGACGGGGTCGACGTCGCTGTTCACGATCAGCACGTTCATGCCGTGGCGGCGCATGACGGCCTCCGCGCCACGGGCGATGTCGACGAAGAAGGAGTTGCCGAGGTCGGCGACGACCAAGCCGACCGCCGTGCTCGTTCCGGCGGCGAGAGATCGCGCGGCGTCATTGCGAACGAAGCCCAGCTCGGCGATCGATGCGAGAACGCGACGCCGCGTGCGCTCGGACACCTTCTCGGGGTTGTTGAGGGTGTTGGAGACCGTCCCGATGGCCACGCCGGCGTGGACGGCAACGTCCGCCATGCTGGGCTGGCTGCGGCCTGCCCGATATTCCGTGGTGATGATCGCCCTCCCCAATGAGGTGTCGGTGATTGCGTGTGCTGTCCTCGAACATTATCGTGACCGACGGCCCAAGGTCGGATGCTTGAAGCGTTTCACAAAATGGTAACGGTGACTTGACAATACGCCGACACTCCGGGAGCATTCATAAATGAAGCGCTTCAATTCGAAGCGTCGCATTCAAGGAGGAATTGTGACCACAGCAACCACGCGCCTACGGCGCCTTCTTCCGGCCGTTGCAGTGCTCGGCGCCGGAGCAATTGTCCTCGCCGGCTGCGCGGGCGGTTCGGAAGAGTCGGGTGGAGAGGGAACCGGCGAGTTCACCTACTTCGGACAGACCGAGAACACCACCATCATCGGCACGCTCGAGTCGCTCGCCGAGGCGGGATGTGTCGACGCCGCAGGCGTTGCGCCGCTGACCGCGGATGCCATCCCCGGATCGAACTGGGACCAGCAGCTTCAGCTGCTCGCGGGCCAGGGTGCCCTCTCGAACATGAGCATGGCAGCGGGAACGCCGTCGCTCATGAAGGAGTTCATCGAGAACGACCAGGTCGTCAATCTGTCGGAAGAGCTCGAGAAGCTCGGAGTCGCCGACAAGATCCTTCCTGCTGCCGAATCAACACTGAAGGCGCTCTACGACTCGGAAGACTTGTACTCGCTGCCGACCGAGCTGAACATCGAGGGCTTCTGGTACAACAAGGCGATCCTCGAAGAAAACGGCGTCGAAGCGCCCGCGACGTGGGACGACCTCGTTGACGCAGCGGCCACGTTGGAGGCAGCGGGCGTGCAGCCGTTCATCGCGGCAGGGCAAGACGGCTGGCCCATCACGCGTCTGGTGGGCAATTACATCCTCCGCGACCTCGGGGCCGACGCTCTGCAGAAGGTCGCCGACGGCGAGGCCAGCCTGACCGACCCGGAGTACGTGGCTGGCGCTGACGCAATCGCAGCGCTCGGCGCGGAGGGTTACTTCGGGGCTGCTCCCGGATCGATCGATTACACCACGGCGATGAACCAGTTCCTGACCGGTGGCGGCGCCTTCTTCTACATGGGCAGCTGGGCGCTCGGCAACTTCAACAACCCCGAAGAGAACACGATCGGGGTCGAGAACATCGGCTTCGCGCCGTTCCCCGCCGTCGAAGGTGGCGCCGGTGACATCAACGAGGTGCCGGCCAACGCGGGCATCCCGGTGATGTTCACGACGCAGGACTACAACGACGAGACGGCCGAATGGCTCAAGTGCGTCGTCGAGGGCTACGGTGACACCGCACTCGCAGAGTCGGGCGTTATCACGGGTTTCGCGATCGACGAGGCACCGAGCGACCTTCCCGAGCTGACCACGCTCGTTCAGGACACCATCGCCGAGGCATCCGGCAGCGTTCTCTGGTTCGAGGCGACGTTCACCCCTGAGGGCACCACGGTCAGCCAGACCAACGGTGGCGGGCTCGCGTCCGGCACACTCAGCGGTGAAGAGTTCATGCAGCTCGTCGAAGCTGCCAACGAGGGCTAGAACCTTCTGTTCCTAATCGGGGGGAGCGTGTACCTGCGCTCCCCCCGATGTCTCCCCAACGAGGAAAACCTCATGCAAAAGCTTCTCGGTGACCGGCGGGCCGTCTTCGTCCTGCTCGGACCGGCACTCCTTCTCTACACCGCCATCATGCTCGTGCCGATCTTCTGGTCTATCGGCTACACCACGCTCGACGGCAATGCGATCCGCGGATTCGAGTTCGTCGGATTCGACAACTACGTCAAATTCTTCCAGGATCCGACCGCGTGGGAGGCGCTCGGATTCACCCTCCGCTACGCGCTCATCATGACGCTGCTCCAGGTCGGGTTCGGGTATCTCCTCGCGATGCTCTACATCTTCTATCTACGTAAGTCTTCAGCGCTGATCAGGACGGTGGTGTTCTTCCCCGTCGTGCTCCCGACGGTCGCGGTTGCACTCCTCTTCCAGAAAATCTTCGAGGCTGCACCGACGGTCGGGCCGATCAATGTGATCCTTGAAGCCTTCGGCGTCAACGCAGTGGACTGGTTCGGCCAACCTGCTGCCTCGTTCGCCGTGATCATCCTCATGGACCTCTGGCGCTCGATGGGTTTCTACGCCGTCCTGCTCTATGCGGGCCTGGTCGAGATCCCAGAGGACGTCATCGAGTCCGCGCGCCTGGACGGCGCGGGCGGATTCCGTTTGGTGCGCTCGATCATCATCCCGCTCTCACTCCCGGTGCTCCTGTCGGCGATCATATTCAGCATCAACGGCACGCTGAAGGTGTTCGACACCGTTGTCGCCCTGACCAACGGCGGCCCAGGTACGGCCACCACGCCGCTCACCCTTTACATGTTCCGTACGTCCTTCAACTACGGCGAGTTCGGCTACGGATCGACGGTGGCGATGATGCTCACGATCCTGTGCCTGCTGGTGACCCTGGTCATCTTCCGGTCCACGCGCCGCGACCCGATGAAAGGCTGATCAATGTCTGCCCTCACCTCGTCCGTCGGCTCTGACCGCAAAGCACCCCTGTCCCGCCGCATCCGCCGGCTCCCGCTGCTCATCGGCGTCGCGATCCTGCTCGTGATCATGGTCTACCCGGTCCTGTGGATGTTCCTCGGGTCGTTCAAGACGCAACCCGAGTTCTTGAACGAGCCGTTCTGGAGCCTTCCGCAGCAGTGGAACCTCGACAACTACGTCTCTGCGTTCGTCGACGGTGGCCTCGGAACTTACATCCTCAACAGCGTGATCGCGGTTTTCCCCTCGCTGGCGCTCATCATCCTCCTCGGCGTTGCCGCGGGTTTCGCCTTGGAGGTCATGGTCTGGAAGGGCCGCGGAGCGGTCCTCATCGCGTTCCTGATCGGCATCATGGTTCCCGTTCAGATGATCCTGCTGCCGCTGTTCACGATCTACTTCAACCTGCGACTCACCGGCACGCTCTGGCCGCTGATCATCACGTACACCGCGATCGGTCTTCCGCTGACGGTGTTCATGATGGCCACCTACATGCGGGCGATCCCGAAGGAGATCTTCGAGGCGGCGGCGATCGACGGCGCCAGCGTGTACCGCATGTTCTGGTCGCTCGGTCTTCCGCTGATGCGCAACGCGATCTTCACGGTAGGGCTCGTCCAGTTCTTCTTCATCTGGAACGACCTGCTGATCGCCCTCACGTTCACGAGCCGCGCCGACCTGCGCACCATCCAGGTCGGTCTCCTCAACTTCACCGGTGAGTACGGCGCCGTGGACTACGGGCCGACGTTTGCCGCGATCTCGGTGAGCGTGCTGGGAACGCTGCTGATCTACCTGTTCCTCAACCAGCGTGTGATGAAGGGCCTGACGGCCGGATCGGTCAAGGGCTGAGATGACGCAACACATCACCGAGGTCTGGCTGGAAAATCGTCGCGGAGAAACGCTCCTCGGAATCGACGAGTCCGCGCCGCGGATCTCGTTCATTGCGTCCGAGCCGGCCGACGCGTTTGAGCTCGAACTGAGGAACGACGACGGCGTGCACGCTGCGACCGTCACGGACAACCGCCTGGTCGCGTGGCCCTTCGGGCCGCTCGGCGCGCGTCAAGGCGGCGACCTCCGCGTCCGCATCGCGGGCTCCGACACGTGGACGCATCCCGTTCGGGTCGAGCGTGGTCTGGCGGGGGACTGGCGGACCGACTTCGTCTCTCCGTCGACGGATGCTGCGCAGGGCACGCTTCGCCCCGCCTATCTGCTGCGCGCCGCCTTCAACCTCGCTGCGCTCGGCCTCGATGCCGCCGACGTGATCCGCGCGCGGGTATACGCGACGGCGCACGGCGTCTTCGAGTTGGAGATCAACGGAGCGCCGGCGTCGAGCGATCGGCTCTCGCCGGGGTGGACCAGCTACAACCACCGACTGCGGTATCGGACTCTCGACGTCACTTCCTCCCTGACGGGCGGTGAGAACGTCATCGGAGCGTGGCTGGCCGACGGTTGGTACCGCGGGCACATCGGCTTCGACGGCGGCGTGTGGGATATCTACGGCACGGACGTATCGCTCCTCCTTCAGTTGGAGCTCACGACGTCGGACGGTCGACACGTCATCGTCGATCTCTCGGACTGGCGCACGCAGGAGTCCCCGATCACCGGTGTGGGCCTCTACGAAGGCGAGGCGTACGACGCTCGCCTCTTTCCGTCTGGGTGGTCAACGCCGCACTTCGACGCATCCGGATGGGAACCCGCGCAGCACCTCGGTCGCGCGCGTTTCAGCGCCGGTATCGAGGCGAACACGTCGCTTCCCGTCCGTGAGATCGAGACTCTGGCGCCCGTGAGCATGGAACGGGTCGCGAGCGGTCGCATCCGCCTCGATTTCGGCCAGAACGTCTCGGGCCTTCTTCGCATTCGTCCGCGCGCGCCGCGCGGGACCGAGATCCGGCTGCATCACGCGGAAGTCCTCGAAGACGGCCTGCTCGGCACCCGCCCGCTGCGCGGAGCAACATCGGTCGACACCTACGTCTGCTCGGGCGACGATGACGAGGTCTGGTCGCCGCGCTTCACGATCCATGGATTCCAATACGCCGAACTCGAGGGCTGGGTCGGCGATGTCGAAGCTGGCGATGTCGAAGCCGTCGTGCTGCACACCGACATGCAGCGCACCGGCTGGTTCGACTCGTCGCACGGCGGGCTCAACCAGCTGCATTCGAACGTCGTGTGGAGCATGCGCGACAACTTCGTCGACCTCCCGACGGACTGCCCGCAGCGAGACGAGCGGGTCGGCTGGACCGGCGACATCCAGGTCTTCGCGCCGACGGCGCTGAACCTGTACGCCGCGCACGGAACGCTGACCGGATGGCTCCGCGACGTCGCATTCGAGCAGGCCGACCAGGGGCATGTCCCCAACTTCGTGCCCTGGGTGGAGTGCGGGTTCCCCAACTTTCCGACGGCGGCGTGGGGAGATGCCGCGGTGATCGTGCCGTGGGCGATGTACCTCAACGACGGCGACACCCGAATCCTGGCCGATCAATACGACAGCATGCGCGCGTGGGTCGACCTCGTCGATTCGCTCACCGGGCACACCGGACTCTGGGATCAGGGTTTCCAGCTCGGCGACTGGTTGGACCCCACCGCACCGCCCGAGAGCCCGGGCGATTCGCACACGGATCGGTACCTCGTGGCAACGGCATATCACGTCCGCACGGCGCGAATCCTGGCGCAGACCGCGACCCTCCTGGGCAACACCGAGCACGCCGAGCAGTACGCCGCGATCGCCGAGCGTGCGACGCGGGCGTTCCAGGCAGAGTTCATCAGCCCGTCCGGCCGGATCGTGAGCGACACCGCGACGTCGATCGCGGTCGCTCTCGTCTTCGAGCTGTTCGAGAACGAAGACCAGGTCCGCCGGGCGGGCGAGCGCCTGTTGCATCTGGTCGGACACGGCGGATTCCACATCAGCACCGGATTCGTCGGCACCCCCATCATCTGCGACGCCCTGGTGCGTGCCGGAAGCATGGACTACGCGTACCACCTGCTGCTGCAGGATGAACTCCCGTCGTGGCTGTATCCCGTTTCCATGGGCGCCACCACGATCTGGGAGCGCTGGGACAGCATGCTGCCCGACGGCAGCATCAACCCCGGCGACATGACCTCGTTCAACCACTACGCGCTCGGCGCGGTGGCCGACTTCCTGCACCGCGTCGTCGCCGGTCTCGCCTCTGACGCCCCGGGGTGGAAGCGCATCCGATTCGCGCCCCAGCCGGGCGGCGGGCTCACCCACGCGTCCGCTCGCTACGACAGCGTGCGCGGAACCGCCTCGTGTGAATGGCGACGGGATGCTACGACCCTGACGATCTCGGTGCAGGTGCCGGCAGCATCCGAGGGCGTTGTCGTCATTCCGGGGACCGGCGAAGAGATCGCCGTCGGACCGGGTCGACACACCTTCACGACGGACTTCCGCGATGCGTCGGATGACCCGTCAGCGCCTTTCTTCGGATGGCGGAAAGAGCAGCAGGTAGACGCATGATCCGTTCCGGAACGCCGTGGTTCGACACCGACGGCAATCGCATCCACGCGCACGGCGGGTCGGTCATCGAGGTCGACGGCACGTTCTATTGGTACGGCGAGAACAAGGAGCGCTCCACACCGGGGAGCGGGATCTGGCACTGGGGTGTGCGCTGCTACTCCTCGAGGGACCTCGTGAACTGGGAAGACCGCGGGCTCATCATTCCTCCGGACCAGAACGACCCCGAGTCGCCGCTTCATCCGGAGCAGCTGCTGGACCGCCCGCACATCATCTTCAACCCGCGCACCGAGAAGTACGTGTGCTGGATCAAGGTGATGACGAAGGGGTCGATCCAGCGCTCGACGGTGCTGACCGCTGATTCGATCCTCGGCCCGTACGAGATCGTCCGAACGTGGCTGCGCCCGCTCGACATGAGCGCGGGCGACTTCGATCTCGTCGTCGACCCGCACGACGGCAAGGCGTACTACTACTTCGAGCGCGTGCACTCCGAGATGATCTGCGCCGATCTCACGAGCGACTTCACCGACGTCACGGGCTACTACTCGACGCACTTCCCGCAGCCGCAGCCCCCGTTCGTGCGCGAAGCTCCGGCGTACTTCACCCGCAACCGCCTGCACTACCTGTTGACCAGCGGGACGACCGGGTACTACCCCAATCCGTCCGAGGCGGCGGTCGCGCGTAGCTACCACGGCCCGTTCGACGTGCTCGGCGACCTGCATCCGTCCGATGAGTCGCGCACGTCTTTTCACTCACAGATCTCGTCGGTCTTTCGGCACCCCGGCAAGAAAGATCTCTACATCGCCGTGGCCGACCGCTGGCTTCCCGGCTATCTCGACCACGGTGCCCGCGCTCACCAGGCGTTCATCGAGCACTTCGCACCCGGCCGGGACAGCGACGAGCCGATGGAGGAGTTCGCGCACGTCGACACGTCGATCGCGGACTACGTGTGGCTCCCCATCCGATTCGACGGAGACCGTCCCGTCATCGAGTGGCGCGACGAGTGGAGCCCCGACGAATTCGAAGACGCCTGAGGTCAGCGCGACACTCTGACCGGCATCGTCTCCCACCCGCGCAACGTGTTGTTGAGGTGGCGGCGGGGAGGTCCCATCAGTTCGATCGACTCCACCCGGTCGAGCAGCGCATCGAGAAGCGTCGTGGCCTCGAGCCGCGCGACGTGCTGCCCGACGCACTGGTGAAGGCCCATGCCGAAGCCGACGTGACCGGACGGGTCGCGCGAGAGGTCGAAGCGGGCAGGGTCATCCCAGCGTCGCGGGTCGCGGTTGGCGGCACCCAGGAACATCAGGACCTTGCGCTCGGGTGCGATGACAGTGTCACCGATGCGCGTCTCGGTGGTCGTCGTTCGAAAGAAGGTCTGCACGGGCGACTCGAGGCGAACGGCCTCTTCGAACGCGCGGGGGAGCAGGCTTCGGTCTGCGCGAAGCCGCTCCCACTGGTCAGGATGCGTCGCGACGGCGTGCAGGACGGCCGCAATGCCGGTGACGGTTGTATCGACCCCAGCCGTCAGCAGCGAACGGACCATGAGCGGAGCTTGCTCGGGCCTGATCTCTCCGCGGTCGGCCGCCGCCCAGATCTGAGCGCCGAACCCGGTCTCGGTGAGGTTCTCGCGCAGGCATTGCGAGGCGATCCATTCGATCGTCGGTCCGATCGTCTTCGCCGGTTCGGTCACGCGTTCGTTGCGCGGCCCGAACGCGTTGAAGGCAAAGTCGCCGTAGGGAAGCAGGTGCTCTCTGTGCTCGGTTCCGATTCCGACGGCATCGGGAAAGACCCGCAAGGGAAACGCTTCTGCCAGCGACTGGACCGCATCGAATTCATCGCCGCGTGAGAGAACGTCGTCGACGAGGGATGCAGCATCCGATCGCCAGTCACTTTCCATCGATCGCAGCCGTCGCGGTGACAGCAGCCTCTCGAGAACGGCGCGCGGTGAGTCGTGGCGCGGCGGGTCGGCTTCGAGAAGAAGGCTCGGCGGACGCCACGGCTTCTCGTGGGTGAAGTTGCTCAGGCCCACGCCCGCACCGGACTGGAGTGACTGCCAATCGATGAGCGCGCGGTGGACGTCGTCGTAGCGGGCGATGGCGTGCACGTCGTAGCGCGAGAGGTAAACCGCCGGTGCGAGCTCGCGCAGCTCTTCGTGAAAGACCAGCGGGTCCTCGAGGAACTCCGCAGAGAACGGATCGAGGTCTGACGTGGGGACGGTGGATGCGGCGAGAGTCATAGCTGCCTTCAGTTCGCAGGGGGTTAGAGATCAAGGACGAGTCGCGCGTCGAGGCTGCGCGAGACGCAGGGGAACATGCACGACGCTGCGCTGCGCTCGGCGTCGTCCAGCAGAGAGTCGCGGTGTTCGGGTCGGCCTGACAGCACGTCGGTCTCGCACGTGCCGCACACTCCTTGGGCGCAGGAGGTGAGGACCTCTACTCCGATACGGCGCAGCGCAGCGGTCACCGTCTCCTCGGCACGGACCGTCGTGGACGCGCCGGACCGAGATGCGACGACGTCGAATTTGATCGTCGTTGACGGAGGGGGAGTCGATGCCGCGAACCGCTCGGTCTTCGGGGCGAAGCCGCCGGGCGCGGCATCCCACTCCTCAACAGCGTCGAGAAGCCGCGTCGGACCACACGCGTACACCCGGGTCTCTGCGTCGGCCGGCCGCCACTCCTCGAGCATCGCCCGGCCCGCCTCGTCGGCGCAGTGAAGGCTGACGCGTCCCTCGAAGGGGGCAAGTTCGTCACGGTACGCGAGCGCGGACCGGGACCGCCCGAGGTAGAGCAGGCGCCAGTCGATCCCCAAAAGATCGGCTTGTCTCACCATCGGAAGAATTGGGGTGACGCCGATGCCGCCGGCGATGAAGAGGTACCGGGCGGCCGGAGCAAGCCGGAAGTTGTTGCGGGGTCCGCCGAATCCCACCGTCGAACCGACGGGCATGTTGTGGAGTGCGACCGACCCTCCGCGACCCGCGTCTTCACGCTGGACGGCGATCCCGTAGGTGTGCGCATCCCAGCGGTCGCCGCAGAGCGAATACTGTCGGGTCGTGCCGTCGGGGAGGATGACGTCGATGTGGGCGCCGGGCGACCAATCCGGCAGTCGAGCGCCGTCCGGACGGCGGAGGGTGAATTCCACAACGTCGTTCGCCAGGTGGCGTCGGTCGGTGATGATCAGGTGCACCGCGTTCCTCTTCTCTGAGGTGCCGGCAGCGTTGCCGGTGAGGACACGGTAAGTCCTCCGCAGCCGCGCGGTCGCGGCGGATTCCGTTGAACGGAATCTGGGCGTAGAGTCTGCGAGGGAGGTGGACATGGCTCGAGGGTCTGCGGGCGAGTCGGTGCTGCACAAGCACCTGCGAGTGCTCGAGACGTTTGATGCACTGCACCCATTTCTCACGCTGGCTGAGATTGCGGGTGCGGCGGGCCTGGCGCCCTCCACGGCACACCGCCTGGTCGGTGAGCTGGAACACGAAGGGCTCCTCGAGCGGCTCCCTGATCGCACCTACCGGCTGGGCGTGCGCCTGTGGGAGTTCGCGTCGCGGACTCCGGGAGCCCTGGGGCTCCGCGAGGTTGCGCGACCGTGGATGAACGCCGTGCACGCCCGCGTCGGGCAGCACACGCAACTTGGGGTGCTGAGCGGAACGGACGTGCTCTTCATCGAACGCATGTCGACGCGTGACGCGGTGGTGAACGCGACGATCATCGGAGGCCGCCTTCCGTTGCCGGTGAGTTCGAGCGGTGTGGTGCTGCTGGCACACGCCGATGAAGCAGTCGTCGATGAAGTAATCCGCACGGGATGGGTCATTCCGACTCGCCGCGCAATTCGCGATGGGGCTGAGCTGCGCGAGCGACTGCGTGAAGTGCGCGTACAGGGATTCGCGGTGATGGACGGACACATCTACGAGGGTTCCCGCGGAATCGCCGTACCCGTGCGTGGCAAAGGATCGACTGTCTACGCGGCGCTTGGAGTGGTGGTGCCGGTGACGGAGGCTTCTCCCGACGCCGTCATCGAGCTTCTCGTGATCGCGGCCGCGAGGATCTCACGTGCACTCGAGGAGGCACAGCTTGCGGGAGGTGTCGGCGCGTTGGTCACCACTTCTGAAGCATCCCTCGAGTATTTCGCCAGTCGCGGCTACTGAGACCGGTTGTGGACGTGACGCTCGTTGATGCATCCGGATGCTGCGGCAACGTGCCGAGGTAGGTTCGCTGTATGAGCTCATCCGCGCCGAACGCCGCGACACCGTGGGCGCCGTTCACGCCCGCGCAGATCGCAGACGTGCTCGCATCGGCATCGGCGCGCTGGTGGCTGTCTGGCGGAGTCGCCCTCGATCACTGGCTCGGTCGAGCGACCAGGGTGCGACCGAACGCGGACGTGTCGACGACGACGCAGGATCTGGCACCGCTCGTCGCCGGCCTTCCCGCGCACCTCTCCGCCTGGGTGCTCGTCGGTGGCGACATCATCCCGTTCCGTGATGCGCCGGAGGGCGAAGACCTTCAACCGGTCGATATTTTCGATGACGTCCAGGGCGCGTGGGTGTTGAGGGTGAACGTCGAAGACGGAACCAACGACGTGTGGATGTACCGGCGCGACCCGCGCCTGCAACTTCCCTGGGACCGTGCCGTGGTCGACGTCGACGGCATCCCGACCGGCGCACCCGAGGTGCAACTCGTCTGGAAGGCATTGCGCCCGCGGCCGGAGGACGATCTGGACAAGGATGCTGTGTTGCCTCAGCTGTCTGATGAAGCTCGGGCATGGTGGGAGCGAGCAATTCTCACCACGCATCCGCACTCGACCTGGTCGATCCATGTGCGCAGCCCGATGTTCCCGGCCAAGGCCAGTTGGAACCGCCCCTCCCGCTGATTCAGTCGCCCAAGAAATCGCCTGACGCCACAGCATCCTGAACCAGCCGGCGGAACCACGTCTGCGCGGGAGTCAAGCTCGTCTCGCGTCGCGAGTAGATCGCGACCGGGGAACTCTGCCCCGGCCACGGCAGTTCGGCGATCCGCAGGCCGGGGAACCAGCCGCAGAACACCTCGGCCACATGGCGCGGAAGCATGACCACGAGATCAGTCGACACGAGCACCGCGGGTACGGTGGCGTACTCCTCGACGGTGAGGGCGACTTGAGGCATGAGGCCGTGTTCGACCAGTGCCTGCAGCGGAAAAGTGTGACCGCCGCGCGCTGACACCCGAACGAAGCGACGGCCGGCGAACATGTCGGGCGCCGGTGCCGGGAGGGGGTGGTCTCGCGAAGAGAGTGCGACGTACTCGACCCCACGCACCGGCGTGCGCCAGAGCCGTGGTGTGCTCATCAGAGACACGGTGATCGCGACGTCGATCGCGCCGCGGACGACCTCTTCTTCGACCTGAGTGGCATCGAGCCTCTCGACCTGGAGGTGGAGGCCGGGTGCCTCATGGCCGATCGCGGCCATGATCGGCGGGAGGAAGGTCTGCTCGCCGATGGAGGTCAGCCCGAGGGTGAGTTCGCCGGTGAAAGTCGCGGGGGCAAAGGTGCGCGAGTCGTCGACGGTGGCGTCGATCTGTGCGAGCGCCTCATGGAGTGGCCCGAAGAGCTGGGTTGCTCGTGGGGTCGGCACCATCACGTGTCCTTCGCGACGGAACAGATCATCGGAGAAGCGTTGTCTCAGCCTTCCCAACGTGTAGCTGACGGTCGGTTGGGTGACGTGGAGACGCTCGGCAACGGCCGTCAGGTTTCGCAACTCGTACAGCACCACGAAGGTGCGCAGCTGGTTCAGATCGGCGAGGGACATGAATAGATGCTATCTATGCAGGGCGTCATCGGAATCTATTGGACTAGATGAAGTCCCCGACCTAAAGTCGGGAGTATCGAGGTTCGGCGCCGTTGCCGCGCATGTGCGCAGCCGGGGCCGCGCCCACACCGACAAGGACTCGCGATGATCATCGACATCCACGGTCACTACACGACCGCTCCCGCGGCGCTGGGTGAGTGGCGGGATCTGCAGATCGCCTTCGCCGAGAACGGTGGAGACGCGCCCGACCCGGCTGCCCTCCGCATCAGCGACGACCAGATCCGCGACACGATCGAGGCGAACCAGCTGAAGCTGATGGACGAACGCGGCAGCGACGTCACCGTGTTCAGTCCGCGCGCCTCTTTCATGGCACACCACATCGGCGACCTCGCCGTCAGTCAGACGTGGGCCCGCATCTGCAACGACCTGTGCGCCCGCGTGAGCGAGCTGTATCCCGACCGGTTCCTGATGGGCGCCATGCTTCCCCAGTCGCCGGGGGCTGCGCCCGAAACCACCGTCGCCGAGATCACGCGCGCGGTCGAAGAGCTCGGCGCGGTCACCGTCAACCTGAACCCCGATCCCTCCGGCGGCCTGTGGACCTCGCCGCCGCTCACCGATCGCTCGTGGTACCCGATCTACGAGAAGCTCGTCGAATACGCGCTCCCCGCGATGATCCACGTCAGCACCTCGTGCAAGCCACAGTTCCACACCACCGGCGACCACTATCTGGGCGCCGACACCACTGCCTTCATGCAGCTGCTCAAGGGCGACCTGTTCCGCGACTTCCCCGATCTGAAATTCGTGATCCCGCATGGCGGCGGCGCGGTGCCGTACCACTGGGGTCGGTTCCGCGGACTCGCGATGGCGCTGAAGAAGCCCGAGCTCGAAGAGCACCTGCTGGGCAACGTGTTCTTCGATACGTGCGTCTACCACCAGCCCGGCATCGACCTGCTCACCACCGTCATCCCCACCGACAACATCCTGTTCGCCAGCGAGATGATCGGCGCCGTCCGTGACGTCGACCCGCGCACCGGACACTACTTCGACGACACCAAGCGCTACGTCGACGCGACGCCGAATCTGACGGATGCGGAACGCGCGCAGGTGTTCGAGGGCAACGCCCGCCGCATCTACCCGCGCCTGGACCGCGCACTGACTGCCCGAGGGCTGTGAGGGAACTTCATGAGACTCAACGACTTGGGCATCGTCCGGACCAACATCGAGCGTCCCGACGCCGAAGCCGTGGCACGGCTGTCGCAGTTCGGTGTTGCGACCATCCACGAGGCGATGGGACGCGTCGGCCTGCTTCGCCCTTACATCCGGCCCATATACAAAGGCGCAAAACTGTGCGGTCCGGCCGTGACCGTGCTGTTGCAACCGGGCGACAACTGGATGTTCCACGTCGCCGCCGAGCAGGTGCAGGAGGGTGACGTCGTCATCGCAGGATGCACGACCGAGAGTGAAGACGGGTTCTTCGGTGACCTGCTGGCCACCTCGTTGATGGCACGCGGTTGCAAAGGACTCGTCATCGACGGCGGCGTCCGCGACGTCGCCGACCTCGAAGAGATGGGCTTCCCGGTCTTCTCGCGAGCGATCAACTCGAAGGGCACCGTCAAGGCCACCCTCGGCTCGGTCAACGTTCCTGTCGTCGTCGCGAACGCCCTCGTGAACCCCGGCGACGTCGTCGTCGCGGATGTCGACGGTGTGGTGGTCGTTCCTCGGCTTCTCGTCGCGGCGGTGGCCGACGCATCCGCCGCCCGCGAAGCGAACGAAACCGGCAAGCGCGAGAAGTTCCGAGACGGAGTTCTCGGTCTCGATCTGTACGGCATGCGCGAACCGCTCGCGGCCGCGGGCCTCACGTACGTGGAGGACTGAGCGATGGCGCACGGTGACACGAGCGGTGGCTTCACCAAGACCGCGGGCTGGCTCGACTGGTACGACGGCCCGTCACGCCCCTCGTTCGCTCTGCCCGAGGGTGCGGTCGACGCGCACTGTCATGTGTTCGGGCCCGGCGAGCAGTTTCCCTATGCGCCCGAGCGCAAGTACACCCCGTGCGATGCATCCGCGGATCAGCTCTTCGCCCTGCGTGACCAGCTCGGGTTCGACCGCAACGTCATCGTGCAGGCCACGTGCCACGGTGCCGACAATCGTGCGCTGGTGGATGCTTTGCGTCGCAGCGAGGGCCGCGCCCGCGGCGTCGCCACCGTCTACCGTGATGTGACAGCCGAAGACCTGGCCGAAATGCACGACGCCGGCGTCCGAGGCGTCCGCTTCAACTTCGTCAAGCGCCTCGTCGACCGCCTCGATACCGATGAGCTGGACGAGATCGTCGCGAAGATCGCGCCGCTCGGATGGCACGTCGTCATCTACTTCGAGGCCGAAGACCTGCCCGAACTGTACGGCTTCTTCTCTGCGATCCCGACCGACGTCGTCGTCGACCACATGGGCCGGCCCGATGTCACCAAGGACCCGGATGGGCCGGAGTTCGGACTCTTCTTGAGGTTCATGCGCGAGAACCCCAATGTCTGGACCAAGGTCTCGTGCCCCGAGCGGCTCTCGGTCGCAGGCCCCCGGGCTCTGGATGGCGAGCAGCACGCGTACACCGACGTCGTGCCCTTCGCTCGACGTGTTGTCGAGGAGTTTCCGGATCGCGTGCTCTGGGGCACCGACTGGCCACACCCGAACCTGAAGGACCACATGCCCGATGACGGGCTTCTGGTCGACTACATCCCTCAGATCGCGCTCACTCCCGAGCTGCAGACTGCTCTGCTCGTGGATAATCCCCGCCGACTCTACTGGCCCGAAGGAGAATGACATGGCTCTCGACAAGCCGTACAAGGACGTTCCCGGCACGACGATCTTCGATGCCGACCAGGCCCGAAAGGGCTACCACCTCAACCAGTTCTCGATGTCGCTCATGAAGCCGGAGAACCGCGAGCGCTACCTCGCCGACCGCGAGGCGTACCTTGACGAATGGCCGCTCACCCCGGTGCAGCGACAGGCGGTGCTCGACCTCGACCTCAACACCTGCATCGCCGAAGGCGGCAACATCTACTTCCTGAGCAAGATCGGTGCGACGCACGGACTGAGCTTCCAGCAGATGGCAGGTTCCATGACCGGAATGTCGGAGGCTGCCTACCGCGACATGATGATCGGTGGCGGTCGGCGCCCCGAGGGCAACCGCCTGAAAGACCTCGACGGGTGGACGCCTCCGCAGCGCGGCGAGAAGTCCGATGTCATGCGGCCGGAGGCCCCGGCGCGCTTCTCGTCTGCGCTCTTCACGTCACACGTTCCGGCGATCGGTGCGGCGATGGACCTAGGAAAGACCGAAGAGCCCTACTGGAAGAAGGTCTTCTCGGGCTACGAGTGGACGCGCCAGTGGGCGAAGGAGAACACCCCCGACGTCGTGATCCTCGTCTACAACGACCACGCGACTGCGTTCGATTCGTCGATCATCCCCACGTTCGTGCTGGGCACCGGAGCGCACTACCCCGTCGCCGACGAGGGTTACGGGCCGCGCCCCGTGCCCGATGTGAAGGGCTTTCCCGAGCTCGCCTCGCACATCGCGCAGTCGGTCATCCAGGATGACTTCGACCTCACTCTCGTCAACGAGATGGTCGTCGACCATGGGCTCACCGTGCCGCTCTCCCTCGTCTTCGGAGATGTGGAGGAGTGGCCGTGCAAGGTCATTCCGCTCGCGGTCAACGTCGTGCAGTATCCGGTTCCGTCGGGTCGCCGGTGCTACGAACTCGGCCGGGCTGTGCGCCGGGCGCTCGACAAGTGGGACGGTGAGCCGCTCAACGTGCAGATCTGGGGCACGGGAGGAATGAGCCACCAGTTGCAGGGACCCCGTGCCGGCCTCATCAACGAGGAGTGGGACAACGCGTTCCTCGACCACCTCATCGCCGACCCGCTCGGACTCAGCGAGTGGGACCACATGGAGTACGTCGACGAGGCCGGTTCCGAGGGCATCGAGCTGGTCGACTGGCTGATCGCCCGCGGCGCCATGGACGACCAGTTCGGCGGAGACGCGCCCGAGTTGAACCACCGTTTCTACCACGTGCCCGCATCCAACACCGCGGTCGGACACCTGGTGCTGTCCAACCCGACGGCCTGAGTACCATCCGCTGAGGAGGCAAAGAACATGACCCACGACAAAGTGCGGATCGCAGTCGTCGGCGCAGCCGGCGCGTTCGGAATGAAGCACCTGGACGCGCTCGCCGAGATCCCGGATGCCGAAGTCACGGTCGTCAGCGGCACTCGGCCGGAGCCGACTCAGGCGGTGGCCGACAAGTACGGCGTGCCGGTTGCGGTGCTGAGCTACGAGGCCGTTCTCGAACGGGACGATGTGGATGCCGTCATCCTGGCGACCCCGACGCAGATGCACGCCGCGCAGACGCAGGCGGCGCTCGCCGCAGGCAAGCACGTCCAGGTCGAGATTCCCTTGGCCGATTCGCTCGCCGACGCCGAAGCGACGCTCGCAGCGTCCGAGGCATCCGACCGCATCGCAATGGTGGGGCACACGCGCCGCTTCAACCCTTCGCATCAGTGGGTGCACAACAGGATCGCCGCCGGCGAGTTCGCGGTGCAGCAGATGGACGTGCAGACCTACTTCTTCCGCCGCACGAACACCAACGCCAAGGGTGAGGCGCGGTCGTGGACCGACCACCTTCTCTGGCACCACGCCGCGCACACCGTGGACCTGTTCGCTTACCAGGCGGGCAAGATCGTCCGCGCCAACGCCGTGCAGGGGCCGATCCACCCCGATCTCGGCATCGCGATGGACATGTCGATCCAGCTCGTCGCCGAGTCCGGCGCCATCTGCACGCTGTCGCTGTCGTTCAACAACGACGGGCCGTTCGGGACGTTCTTCCGCTACATCGGCGATACGGCGACCTATGTCGCCCGCTACGACGACCTTTACAACGGCCGGGACGAGCAGATCGACGTGTCGAAGGTGGCGGTGAGCATGAACGGGATCGAGCTGCAGGACCGCGAGTTCATCACCGCGATCCGTGAAGGGCGCGAGCCGAACTCGTCGATTCGCCAGGTGATCGACTGCTACCGCGTGCTGGGGGCCCTCGAGGAACAGCTCGCATGAAGATGCCCCGCATGGGGCTCGGCTGCATGTCGCTGAGTCACGCGTACGGCACCGCGCCACCGGTCGACGAGGGAATCCGTCTGGTGCGCGCGGCGCTCGACGACGGAATCCGGATGCTGGACACCGCCACGTTCTACGGCAACGGCCGCAACGAAGAGCTTGTCGGTGAGGCGATCGCCGGCCGGCGCGACGACGTGCTCCTCGCCAGCAAGGGTGGCATGGCCCAGGTGGACGGCAAGAAGAAGATCGACGGTCGTCCCGCGACGCTGCGCGCTCAGGTGGACGCATCGCTGCAGCGATTGGGCGTCGACCACATCGACCTGTACTACCTGCACAGGTGGGACAAAGGCGTGCCGATCGGCGAGAGCGTCGGAGCGCTCGCCGAGATGGTCGCCGCCGGCAAGATCGGCGCGATCGGACTGTCAGAGGTCTCAGTCCCGCGCCTGCGCGAAGCGCAGCAGGTCGCCCCGATCGCCGCGGTCCAGAATGAATACTCGCTCTGGAGCCGCAACCCCGAACTGGGGATGCTCGAGGCCACGCGAGAATCCGGGGCAGCACTCGTCGCGTTCTCGCCGACAGCGCGCGGGTTTCTCGCCGATGTCGTGCACGACCCCGACGAGTTCGTCAGCGGAGACATCCGGCGTGCGATGCCGCGCTTCCAGCCAGAGAACTGGCCGGCTAACGCTGCCCTGTTGCCGTCGTGGCGCGCGTTGGCGGTCGATGCCGGGTGCACGCCCGCGCAGCTCGCGCTTGCCTGGCTTCTCTCGCGCGGCGACCACGTCGTTCCGATTCCGGGGACGACGCGCATTGAGCACGCACGCGAGAACCACACGACGCTCAGCGTTCATGTCGACGCGGCAGTGCTCGAACGGGCGGGAGAGCTCATCAACAGCACCACCGTCACCGGGCCGCGGTATCCGGCACCTCAGGCGAAGGAGGTCGACGCCGAGACCTTCGATGCCGATCGTTTCGACGACGTGCCATGAGGGCGATTTCGTCGATGGCGACTCGTCACCTCCTGGGGGAGCTGATCGAGGCCGCGACCGCGGCGGGACTCCCGGAGGTCACGCTCGAATCCGTCGGAGGGGTGGAGGCCGCCGCGCGCGTATCGGCCGGAGAACGGGTCGACCTCGTCTTTCTCGCCTCGGATGCCCTGCAGCGCCTGGCCGTAGAAGGTCACGTGGACGAGGCATCCCTCACCCCGCTCGTCCGTTCCCAGGTCGCCATTGCCGTCCCGTCCCACTCCGACGCGATGGCGGTGACCCCCGGCATGCCCGCCTTCGGCGACGCGGACGGTGTGAAGGGTGCGCTTCGCGCGGCAACCCGCGTCGGCTACTCGACCGGGCCGAGCGGGATCGCGCTGCTCGAAATGATCGAGGGGTGGGGGATGACGGCCGAGATCGGCGAACGGCTCGTGCAGGCGCGTCCTGGCGTTCCCGTCGCCGGACTGCTGGCCGACGGCGAGGTCGACCTGGGCTTTCAGCAGCTCAGTGAGCTCGCTGGCCAGCCGGGGGTGCGCATCCTCGGTGTACTTCCTGCGGACTGTGCGATCGACACCGTCTTCTCGGGGGCGGTCGCGACCGAGGCGTCGGACGCGGCGGAGGCCCGCAGCATCCTGAACTTCTTCGTCAGCGCCACAGCTCCGCTCGTCGCTGGCCACGGCTTCGATACGGCGTGACCGGGGCTGACTGTGCTCTGGCTATGCTGGCGCCGTGAGCACCTCGACCGAGCCCCGCGCGTCTGCCCGCGATGACCGCGTGGTGCTGCGGTTTCTCGCAACGCCCGCCGACACCGCGGCCGGAGGCCGGTCGGTCGCTGCCGGAAGCGTCATGGAGTGGATCGACAAGGCCGGCTTCGCGTGCGCGGTCGGCTGGGCCGGCACCTATTGCGTCACGGCGTATGTCGGCAATGTGCGGCATCGCCGTCCGATTCCGCCCGACAGTCTGATCGAGGTGCAGGCCCGTGTCGTGCACACGGGCCGTACGAGCATGCACGTGGTTGTCACGGTGTCGTCCGCTGAAGTCAGCACGCGCATGTACACGCCCGCGACGACCTGCATCTTGATCTTCGTGGCCAAGGGGGCTGACGGTAGACCCACAGGCGTGCCCGAGTGGACGCCGATCTCACGCTCTGACCGCAAGCTCGCCGACGCGGCGCTCGAGCGGATGGACACTCGTGCCCAGATCAAGCGGCTCATGCTTGATGAGGAATACACCGACGCGACGGGTGCTCCCCGCACGACTTTGCGGTTTCTCGTCCCGACGAGCGTGGTGAACTTCGGCGGAAAAGCCCACGGCGGCACGGTCATGCGCTGGATCGACGAAGCCGCCTACGCCTGCGCGGTGGGATGGATGGGTGAGGCCGATCTGGCCGATCACGCGATCGGGGTGTACTCGGGCGGCATCCACTTTCTCGCGCCCGTGCGCATCGGCGAGCTCGTCGAGGTCGAGGCGCGCATCATCCTCACCGGGCCGCACAGCATGCACATCAGCACGCGGGTTTCGACGGCCGACCCGCGCACGCCGAACGATCTCGTGCTCACGACTCAGTGTCTGAGCGTGTTCGTCGTGCCGGACCACAGCGGCGTCTCGCTCGCCGTTCCGCAGTGGGAGCCGGCCCTCGCTGAAGATGTGCGGTTGCATGAACACGCGCGCGAGATCATCCGCTTGCGCGAAACCATCGTGCCGCTCGCGGCCTCGCTCACGCTCGAGCCGTAGATTTGCGCCGGGCTCAGGCCGGCGTCAAGAGCCGCCAGCCCAAACGCTCCGCAGCATCCTGATCGAACGTGACCGTCTTGGTGGCGCCGAAGAGTTCCATGTTCGCCTGGATCAGGGCGTCGGCGAAGTCGGCACCCTCCTCTGCGAGTGTGAGCGCGCGCACGACGGTCTCGCCATCGTCGAACTCGAGCACTTCGGTCTCGACGAGACTGCGGATGACGGCCAGGCATTCATGCTTTGCGAATCGATAGCTACGCGAGAGCACCCACGCGACTTCTGCGAGAGTCACCTGCGTGACAAACCCCCGAGACTCGTCCGAAAGGTCGTCGAAGAAGCCTGAAGCGAGTTCGAACTGCGCCTCATTGTCGCGAACCAGGTAGCGCAACAGCACATTGGTGTCGATGCCGGTAAGTTGCGCATCGAGGCCGAAGATCGCCATCAGTTGGCCATGCCTCGAAGGCCGCTCTCGGCACCGCCTTCGGCTATCGCGTTATTGATCTCTTCAATCGTGAGTGCTGGCCTATCGGGGTCGTAGAGCATGCCGGCGAGGTCTTGAATGCGCCCGGTCCGCGCGATGAGCCGGTACTGCCCGCCCGACAGCTTCACGAACATCACTTTGGAGCCCGCAACAAGGTTCAGATCGTCGCGCACCTCTTTCGGAACGGTGATCTGGCCCTTGCTGGTCATCGTCGCAGTTGCCATGGCGATTCCTTTCGGTTAGCACAATAAGCTTACTCATGACGGATAGGTAAGGGAACAGTGCCGTGACACGACCAGCGGAAGGGCTCTGCCTTGCGCGGCGAGGTTGCAGCATCCGTCATGGTTACGTTGCAGCATCCGTCATGGTTACGCGCGCATCACGCACACTTATGCGAGAAACAGACAAAGCGCGATAGCGTGGAGACACGACGTGATGTTGCGTCGTCTGGTCACGGTCGATCGAACGAGACACCGTGGTCGCCCTTCTGCAGAGAGTCGCCTCCATGCTCCTCGAGCGAGACCTCATCCAATCCGTCGGATTTCGCAACGTGCGCGAGGACGGTGTCATCACCGGCTTCCAGCTGCGACTGCGGATGCCCTCTTACCGGGGGATGACCGCATCCCTCATCGATGGGGTCGCCATCACGGTCGCAGGGCACGTCGACGTTGCCGCCGACGTGCCGCTGTGGACGTTGCAAGGCCAGACCTACACGCTCACCGAACTCTGGGAGAGCGACGGAGTCCGGTGGCCCCTCGAAGAAGCGGCCATCGTCACGGTGCCGCACCCCGGCGGCCTGCCCGACGGCATCCATGAGGTCTCGATCGAGCTGCGCCTGCGTATGTCGTACATCCCGGTCGAACACCAGCCGTCCACCTACAAGGTCACCAAGAGCATGGCGCTGTCGCCCGAAGCGACCGGTGCACCCTTCAAATACGGGGTGAGCCTGTACAGCTTCATGGGCGACTACGGCACCGTCCTCGACCTCGAGACGGCGATGGCCGGCATCGCCGACATCGGCGCGACCGGCATCGAGATCCTCGGCGAGGGCCACATCCCGAACTACCCGAACCCGTCGCAGGAGTGGGTCGACGACTGGTTCCGCCTGCTCTCGACCTACGGGCTCGAGCCCACGAACTACGGCTCGTGGATCGACACGCGTCTGCACTCCAGTGGTCCAAACGGTCGCGACATGACAGTCGCAGAGGGTGCCGAAGCCCTCCAGCGCGACCTGCGTCTGGCGAAGCGTCTAGGGTTCCGGTTCGTCCGACCCAAGATCGGTGTCATCACCAGCGACCTCGTGCCGCACCCGATCTGGACCGAGGTCGTCGAGGCGTCGCTGCCGCTCGCCGAAGAGCTCGACGTGATCATCTGCCCCGAGATCCACTCGCCGACCCCGATCAAGCACGAAGTGGTCGATGAGTACATCGAGTTCATCAAGAGAACCGGAACCAAGCACTTCGGCATCCTGATCGATACCGGCATCTTCCAGGACCGCCCGATTCCGCTGAAACCCGGTGAACTGCCCGGGCACCGTCCCGCGTTCCTCGACGGCATCGGGGTAGACCCGGCCGACTTCGCCGACGTCGCAGAGCATGTCGTGTTCATCCAGGCGAAGTTCCACGACATCGACGACACCCTCGAAGACCAGCAGATCCCGTGGGAGCCGGTCCTGCGCGCGATCCGCGATGCCGGTTACACCGGATACCTCTCCAGTGAGTACGAGGGCGAACGCGAACCGTGGCGCTCGATCGAACAGGTCCGTCGCCACCACTCACTGATGCGCCAGGTCGCCGACGCGCTCTGAGCTGCAGCACTTGTGCTGAGCGAGCGGAGCGAGCCGAAGCATCCGCCAATGAAACTCGAAGGAACACGACAATGCCCAATGGACTCATCGCCGAAGACAGCCTGCGCGTGCACCCCGACGGCCTCGCGCTGTCGCTCACACTGCCCTGGTACCGCAGCCTCTGGCTGTCATCGGTCGGCACACTGAAGGTCACGATCGACGGCGTCGAGGTCTCGGCCGCCGACATCGCCTTCGAGCTGAACGGATCGCGTTACTCGCTCGACCAATTGCCCGAGCAGAGCGAGACCCTCTGGTACCTGCAGCAGCACCCGCTGCTGATCGTCCGGCGCGAAGCGCCGATCGCGCTCGGTGACACGCACGATGTCGAGATCGTCGGCGAGCTGCGCCTGCCGTACATGCAGATCGCCCCCGGCAAGGACGGCGGACCGGGCATGTACGTGCCGAACTTCGTGCGTCAGTCGTTCACGCTGACCGCGACGGATCAGGATGCTGCGCCCCCGGCGCTTGTGACCGACATCGCTCCGCCGCCTCCGGCGACCGACGCCGACCCCTTCAAGCTCGGCCTGACGCTCTATTCGGCCAGCGCCGAGTTCCGCGCCGGCTGGTACGACTTCGACAGTCTGCTCGCCCGTGTCGCGGAGCTCGGCATCGGCCCCGGTATCGAGATCGTCGCCTCGCAGGCGCTGCCCACCTATCCGTACCTCTCGCCCGAGTTCATCAGCAACTGGCGTGCCGCGTTCGACAAGTACGGGTTCGATGAGAGCTCGTTCGGCGCGAACCTCGACATGGGCCGCCGCCGCGACCGCGATATGACCGACGACGAAGAGTTCGAGTTCAGCGAGATCCTCTTCCGGGATGCCGCGGCCCTCGGATTCCCGCTCGTGCGCATCCAGAGCGCCAATCCGACCCTGTTGCGCCGACTCCTTCCCATCGCCGAGGAGCTCAACCTCAAACTCGCGTACGAGATCCACGCGCCGATGGGCCCGAACGCACCCGCCGTCATGAAGGTGCGCGAGGTCTATGACGAGCTCGACTCGCCGCTGCTCGGCTTCGTCGCGGACTTCTCCTCGACGATGCACGCGATGTCGCCGACGCTGCTTCGCGCGGTGCAGCGCGCCGGGCTCGACGACGAGGCGCTCGCGATGCTGCAGAAGATCTGGGCGACGGATGCCTCGATGCAAGAGCGCCAGCAGGAGTTCATCGGCTATCTGAAGAGCCGTGACTTCGACCCGGGTCGCCTGGGATCGTTCGCGCACCTCGCCTTCAACATGCACGGGCACGTCGCGCCGCAGGAGTGGGCCGACATCATGCCGCAGATCATGCACGTGCACGCGAAGTTCTACGACATCGACGAGACCGGGCAGGAGCCCGCGATCGACTACCCCGAGCTCGTGCGCGTCTTCGTCGAGGGCGGCTACCGCGGCTACTGGTCGAGCGAGTGGGAAGGTCACGCGTTCGCCGAGCTCGGCGAGGTTGACCCGCTCGTGCTCGTCCGCAAGCAGCACGACCTCATCCGCCGCTCGATGCGGGAGCTTCAGCCGGCATGACCGATACGCAGACGGCGGAGGTGCCGGACTTCCGCCGCATGCCGATCGCGGATGCCGTTCGCTGGCTTGCCGAGCACGGTGAGCCGGCCGACCCCCGCACCGACATCGACACCGCGTCGTTGAAGCGCCGCTTCGCGCACCTCGCGGCCGTGGAGACCGCCGACCTCCGCATCGACGGACCCTACGGCAGGCTCGTCCCGGCGAGGCTGTATCGGGATGCCACGGCGGCGGCATCCGGTCGGGCCCTCGTGTGGGTGCACGGCGGTGCGTTCATCGGCGGGTACCTCGACATGCCCGAGGCGAATTGGGTCGCGCTCGAACTCGCCGCCCGCGGCATCCCGGTGCTGTCGGTCGATTACGTCAAGTGCCTGGGCGACGTGCACTTCCCCGAGCCGACCGACGAGGTGCGCACCGCGTGGCGGCACGCCGTCGCGCACGCCGAGGGGCTGTTCGGGGTCGGCGCTGATGCGGTGCTGCTCGGCGGCGCGAGCGCGGGCGGCAACCTGACGGCGGGGGCAGTCGCGCAGATGCAGGATGCCGGTGATCGCGTCCCCGAAGGACTGATTCTGGTCTATCCCGTCCTGCACCCGAACGGACCCGAGGCATCGGCTGAGATCGACCCGTCCTCGCCGCACGGCCAGCTCGCGATGAACTTCGCGGGGTCGGACGAGTCCCTGCGCGACCCGCACGCGTTCGCCGCTCTCGGGCGGGTGGACGGATTCCCGCCGACCCTCATCGTCGTGTGCGACAAGGACGGTCTGCGACCTTCGGGAGAAGCGTTCGCGCGGCAACTCGCGGACGCAGGGATCGACGTGGAAGTGCACCTGGAGCCAGGTGCCGACCATGGTCACATCAACGAACCTTCCGACCCGACGGCTCTGCCTACGATCGAGGCGATCGCGAAATGGGTCGGTGCGAGATCGTGACCACCTTCACTAACCCGATCGTCGCGGGAGACCGGCCTGACCCGGCTGTCATCAAGGTGGGCGACGAGTACTGGCTCACCTACTCGTCGTTCGAGGCGGCGCCGGGACTGCCGCTGCACCGCTCGACCGACCTGGTGAACTGGACGTACGAGACCGCCGCACTGCCCGAACCGATCGGCAGCACGTTCGCCGTCGACATCGCTGAGCACGACGGCCGCTTCTTCATATACATCCCGTTCATCCCGACGCCGTGGTCGACGTTGACGGATGCCTCGATCTTCGTGATCCACGCACCGTCGATGAGCGGCCCGTGGTCCGAGCCCATCGACCTCGGCATTCGCGGGGCGATCGACCCCGGGCACGTGGCCGGCGAGGACGGGCACCGCTACCTCTTCGTGAGCGGGGTGCGCCGCATCCGTCTCGCCGATGACGGCCTCTCGACGGTGGGTGAACTCGAGAAGGTGTACGACGGCTGGCGGTACCCCGACGAGTGGATCACCGAAGCGTATGCGCTTGAGGGGCCGAAGCTTTTCTGGCGCAAGGGGTGGGTCTACCTCGTCAGCGCCGTCGGTGGCACCGCTGGCCCGGCGACCGGACACATGGTGATCGTCGCGCGCTCGCGGTCGGTGCACGGACCGTGGGAGAACCACCCCCGCAACCCGATCGCCCGCACCGAGGATGCGTCCGAGGCGTGGTGGTCGCGGGGCCACGCCACGCTCTTGCCTGGTCCGGGTGCGGCTGCCGAGTCCGACGACTGGTGGATGATCTCGCACGGCTACGAGAACGGCTACCGCACGCTCGGCCGGCAGATCCTGCTCGAGCCCATCCGCTGGGGCGAGGACGACTGGCCCGAGGCGGTCGTCCGCGACATCGGCGGACCGATCGACGCCCCCGTCGGGGCCGTCGCCCAGACGGCGGCACCCGACATCACCGACGACTTTTCGCAGCTCGAACTCGGCCGGCGCTGGACCTTTCACGCTCCCGGTCGCGGTGAGGCCGACCGCGTGCGGCTCGAGGACGGTCTGGTGCTGCGGGGCAAGGGCACCTCACCCGCTGACACGTCACCGCTCGCGATGCTCACCGGAGACCACGCCTACGAGATCGAGGTCGATGTCCAGGTCGGGCGGGGCGTCGAGGCGGGACTCCTGCTCTTCTTCAACAACCGACTGTTCTGCGGGATGGGCATCGACGGCGAGCGGATGCTGAGCTACTCGGGCGGCATCCGCACGCACTGGCGCGAGCCCGCGCCGACCACGGATCGCATGACGCTGCGCATCCGCAACGACCGGCACATCGTCACCGGCTGGTACCGGGTGCCCGGCGGCAAGTGGGTCCGCCACGGTGTGCGGTACGAGACATCCGGCTACCACGCCAACACGACCGGCGACCTGCTCAGCCTCCGCCCCGCGCTCTATGCCGTGGGTGATGGCGAGGCGCACTTTCGCGACTACACCTATCGGAGGCTCACATGAATCCGGCCACACGACCGTGGACCCTCTCGAGCGAAGCGCCGTTCGCGCTGCGCCGCGACGGGGAACCCGCGCTCCTCGTCGGGGGTCAGGTCTTCAATTCGGCCTCATCTTCGCCGAAAGCGATCGCGGACTCGTTCGCGCAGGTCCGACTCGTCGGCTCGAACGTTGTGCTCTCGCCCGTCAGCTGGGCGCTCAGCGAGCCGGCCGAGGGCACGTTCGACTTTTCGCTCGTCGACATCATGCTCGCCGAGGCGCGCAAGAACGACATGCGACTGGTGCTGCTGTGGTTCGGCGCGTTCAAGAACGCGGCCTCCACCTACTCGCCCACCTGGGTGCGTAGCAACCCGGCCCGCTTCCCGCGCGTGGTAGTCGAGCCGAAGGGCATGCAAGCCTTCACCTACGAGGGTGCGACGGCCAAGCCAGTGCTCTCGGTCTTCAGCCCGGAGCTGCGCGAGGCCGATGCGAAGGCCTTCGAGGCGCTCATCCGGCACCTCGCGGATGCCGACCCGGACGGCACCGTCGTCATGGTGCAGGTCGAGAACGAGTCCGGCCTGCTCTCCGACAGCCGCGACCGCAACGAGCTCGCGGAGGCGGTGTGGAACGCGCACGTGCCCTCCGAGTTGATCGCGCACATGAGTGCGACGGCGCAGGGGAGTACCTCCGCCCGACAGCTCTGGGAGTTGAACGGCACCACCGAGAGCGGGACGTGGCCCCAGGTCTTCGGCGAGACGCCCGCGGCCGAAGAGGTGTTCATGGCTTGGACCATCGCCGGCTACGTCGAGCACCTCGCACAGCGCGGCCGGGCGATCGCCGACATCCCGATGTACGCGAACGCGTGGCTCGGCCCGCAGCCCGGTCAGGACACGCCCGGCCAGTACCCGAGCGGAGGCCCGACGTCGACCGTGCTCGACATCTGGCGCGCCGCGGCACCGTCGCTCGCCTTCCTGGGGCCTGACCTCTACGTGCACGACGCCGACGCCGCGATGGCGCAGTACGCCACCGGCATCCAGCCGTTCTTCGTTCCGGAGTGCCGCCTCAGCCCCGCCGAGCTCATTCGCGCGATCGGTACGTACGGCGCCGTCGGATGGTCGGGATACGGGTTGGACCTGGCAAACCCCGATGCTCAGCTCGCGGCGACGATCGCGTTCGTCGCGGGCCTCGAGAGTGAGATCGCGGCCGCGGCGCTGCGCGGCGGACTCGCTGCCGTCGTTCTCGAGCCCGGCGTGGATGGCGAGACCCGGCACATCGACGGCGTCGAGATCACCGCGCGCGCCGCTCGGGCGCTGTTCCGGCGAATGCTGCTCGATGCCGGGGTGAACATCCCCGACACCGAATTGCAGGTGCCCGACGAGACTCTCCCCAGTGCGCAGATCTCCACAACCGGCGAGACGCGGCCATTCGCCCTGATCGCTGCGACCGGCGACGACGGCTTCCTCGTGATCGGACGCGAGGTGACCCTGGACTACTTCGCCGCCGACGCGCGGGTGGAGATCGACTCCGTGCAGGAACTTCTCCTCGACGACGGGCGCGTCACAGACGGTCGGGTTCTCAACGGCGACGAGCGACTCATGATCCTGCCGACCGATCGCGTGGGCGCGGCTCGCATCCGACTCGTTCGGGTGTGACAGGAAGAACGCGACCACGACCTCGCAGGATCGACGCCTACCCGTCTCTCAACCAGCCGCGGTGAAACTTCCGGGACGTGTCGGGCTCTCCGCCGCCCAGCGCGCCGATGTGCCGAAATCTCCCGGATCTTTGACCGCCGACGCCGATCACTCTGTGACGACGAGTCTCAACGCGCGCGAGTCGGTGCCGTCGGTGACGGTGATCACGAGCTCTCCGGGTTCGACCACGAAGTGGTTCTCGTCGTCCCAGAAGCCGAGTTCGTCCCCGCCGAGTTCGAAGGAGACGGATGCTGCGGCGCCCGCATCCATCGACACACGTGTGAACCCGCGCAGCCTCTGCACGGGTTGCGCGATCGAGGCGACCGGGTCGGCCAGGTAGGCGAACACCACTTCGTCGCCGGCGCGGTCGCCGACGTTGCGCACGGTCGCCGACACCGTGACGCGCGCGCCGGCGCAGAGGTCTGCGACGGAAATCTCTGCGGGTAAGGCGGATGCTGTCTCGACGGCGAACCTCGTGTATCTGAGGCCGTCCCCGAACGCGAAGCGCGGACCCTTCTCGAGGTCGAGGAACTTCGACGTGTAGTAGTCGTCGAGATTGTTCGGGCCCTGGAGTCCGACGTCCCAGCGGTCGACCGCCATCGAGCCGCCTGACTGCGCGGGGCGCCCGGTGTTCTCGTGGTCGTGATGGATCGGGATCTGCCCGACCGCGCGCGGAAAGGTCATCGGCACGCGACCACCCGGGTTCACCGCACCCGAAACGACTCGTGCGATCGCCTCGGGCGCTCTGGTGCCGAGGTGCCACGTCAGCAGCACCGCCGGTGCGCGATCGACCCAGTCTTCGACGACGAGCGGCCTGCCGGTCGCGAGCAGCACGATGAACGGCACGCCCGTGTCGGCGATCGCATGGATCAGTCGCTCCTGCTCACCCGGAAGCCGGATGTCGGCGCGAGAACTGGCCTCGCCCGAGAGAGAACTCGGCTCGCCGACGGCGATGACGACCAGGTCCTGCTCGAGCGCAAGAGCCGCGGCTTCAGCGATCTGATCGGCCGAGGGTTCAAGAAAGTCCGCACCGGCAGAGACTGTCCAGGTCGCGTCGGGAATCTCTGCGGCCAGCGCGTCTTCGAGCGTGCCGGCCACAGCGCCGAAGTGCTGCACCCAGGCGCCGAGGTGATCAGTGCTGGCGGCATACGGCCCGGTGAGCAGAATGCGCGTCGCGCCCGAAGAAACGGGCAGCAGAGCATCGTCGTTCTTGAGCAGCACGACACATCGCTCAGCGGCCCACTGCGCTCGGTCGAGGGTCTCCGGCGTCGGACCTGAACGCTCGTGAGAGGCATCCGTATACGGATTGTCGAACAGACCGAGCGCCTTCTTGAGCCGCAGAATCCGCATCACCGCGTCATCGATCCGCGCGGCGTCCATCGCGCTCGACTCGATGAGGGCGACACCGTCGGTGGCGAGTTCTGATCCGCCCATGACGATGTCGAGCCCCGCCGAAAGTGAGAGCTTCACGGCATCCGTCTCGTCCTTCGCCACGCCATGCGGCACGAGCTGCGCGACACCCTCCGCATCGCCGACAACGACCCCTTCGAAGCCGTATTCGCCACTGAGCACGTCGGTCAAGAGTCGACGGTGCGCATGCATCGGTGTGCCGTTGAGGGAGTTGAAAGACGCCATGACGGATGCTGCGCCCGCCGCGACCCCGGCGCGGAAGGGTGCGAGATACGTCTCGCGAAGCCTTCGCCACGAGACGTCGGTGGTGTTGTAGTCACGTCCGGCCTCGGCGGCGCCGTAGGCGACGAAGTGCTTGAGGCACGCGGCGATCGAGCCAGCGCCTGACAGGTCGTGCCCCTGGTAAGCCCGCACCTTCGCCGCACCGAAGGTTGAAGCGAGGAAGGAGTCCTCGCCGAACCCTTCAACGACCCGCCCCCACCGCGGATCGCGCGTCACGTCGACCATTGGCGAGAAGGTCCAGTTCACCCCGCCCGAGCGTGCTTCAGCGGCAGATACCCGGGCGTCCGCCTCGGCAACGGCGACGTCAAAGCTGGCTGCTTGGGCAAGCGGAGTCGGGAAGATCGTGAACTGCCCGTGGATGACATCCAAGCCGATGAGGAGCGGGATGCCATGCGCGCTCTCTTGGACGGCCGCGCGCTGGAGCGCGTTCGTGCGCTCGGCGCTCTGCGGCCAGAACAGCGCACCGATCCCGCCGCGAGCGAGCCCGACGGCGTCTGCTTCGTCGCGGCGCCAGATGATCTGCAGTTGCGCGAGCTTGTCGGTCCACGACATCCGCGCGAGCAGGTCGTCGAGGTCGGGACAGGTCATCATGATCCGATCGTGAGGTGACATGACGGTGGCCGCCCAGGGGGATCCCCGGACGGCCACCGCGATTGTGGAACTGTCTTACTGGTCCCAGGCCGCATCCATGTCTTCGAGGATCTGGTCGACCGTGGACTGGCCGGTCAGCAGACCCTGAACGCCCGTGCCGAGGGCTTCGTAGACGGCAGGGTTGGGCCACGCGGCGTTGGGAACGCCGGTGTACGAACCGGACGACAGCAGCTCACCGATCGGCTCGTAGGAGGGCAACAGCGTCGCAGGGTCGATGCCGCTGATCGGCACTGCGCCCGAGATCTCGGCGAAGTGCTGGGCGTTCTCAGGTGCTGCCGCCCAGTCAAGGAAGGCCTGCGCCGACGCCTTGACCGCATCATCAGATGACGCGTTGACGGCCCATGCGTAGTTCGCGCCGGTCAGCGTGAAGGCGTCCTGTCCGGATGCGGGCGGGAATGCCTGCACGTTGAGGTCAGAGCCGGTTGCGGTGGAGATCGAGGCTGCCGCGCTTCCGGGGACAGCTGCGGTCAGGGCCGTACCGCCACCGAGACCGGCGGTGATGTTGTCGAACGTGCCACCCGCGGCACCATCCTGGAAGCATCCGCCGTCGTTCATCTCGACGATGTCTTCGAGGACGTCGCGCCAGCCGCTGTCGGCGAACGTGACATCACCCGCAGCGCGCTGCTCGTTCCAGTCCGGCGTCTCTGCGTAGACGCGTGTGGCTGAGACGAGCATCGAGAAGAGGCCCGTGTTGAAGGGGATTCCACCCGCGAGGACGGTGAAGGTCTTGCTGCCGTCGCGCGCGGTGGTGCACGCCTCGAGAAGATCTTCGTAGGTTTCGGGGTACTCGACTCCTACTTCTTCTGCGGCGGTGACATTGAACACCATTCCCACAGGCGTGAGCGAGGTCGGCTGCGCGAACGTGTCGCCATCGATCTGGAATTGCGCTTCGCTGCCGACGGGCAGAATCGATGCGGATGTCTCATTCAGCGGCTCGAGGAATCCTGCCTCAGCGAGCGTGATCACCGAGATCGGCTGGCCCGTGCCGGGCGAGAGAATCATCACATCGGCCGCGTTGCCGGCCTGCAGCTGTGTCGTCACCTGCGTGTTGTACGCGTCGGAGGGGTAGGGGATGACCTCGATGTCGATGCCCGCCTCTTCGGCGTACTGCATCGCGAGCTGCTCGTAGTAGTCGTCGGCGTCGTTCGCCGCGGCGACCATGATGGAGAACCCTGTGGCTTCCGGCTCTTCGCTGCTGGTGCCGCCGCCGCCGTTGTCGTCGGTGCCGCCTGCGCAACCGGCGAGGACCAGGGCTCCGGCAACAGGGAGCGCGAGAAGCGACCACCGGAAGTGCCGGTTGGTGGAGAGCTGTGACATGTCGAACCTTTCGTGACATCTTTGTCGCCAGCGGTGCAGCTGGCTCGGCTTCGGGGGCCGCACTTCCACTGTTGCACCATTTGCATCATTCCGACATAACCATCGCTTATATGCGGCCATAGGCCCAGTGATCCCGAGTTGCGCGGCCAATCACGGCGTGATGAGCAGGTGAACGGGGCCGTGCAGTCCGGCAGGCAGGGGTGCGGCGTTCTTCTCGAAGACCGTCGTGGTCGGAGCGAAGATCTCACCTGATGGGTCGGCCGCTTCACTGATCAGACGGTTGCGCCACGGTGTGGCCACGTGGATCGAGAGGTCGTTGCGCCCCGCACGCAGAGACTGCGTCACCTCGACGCGCAAGGGCGCCGTCCACACCACGCCGCACTCCTGCCCATTCAGCATCACCCGGGCAATCGCATCGACGGAGTCGAACTGGAGCAGCACCGAACCAGTCGGCTGCTCCTCGAGCTCGAACTCGTGGTGATAGACCGCGGTGCCCGAGAACCCGAGGTCCGGCGCAGGGCCCTCCGTCCACCGCACCGGGTGCGGCGAAGAAGCACGAGTCACGCCGTCGGGCATCTCTTGAGACCACTCACCCTCGAGTGGTACGCGGATCGCGGTCGGTGCGGCGGGCGGCTCTGGCGCGGAGAGTACGAACATCGACCCGAACGGTGGGAGGGTGAGCATCCACGTCACCTGACTCCCCGGGCTCCCGACGACGCGTTCCAGTCGCACCCGCTCCACCGCGACGGGATCCCATCCGCACAGACTTTCCCTCGTCAGCGGGGTGAGGGTGAGGACCACCTCCGCGCCAGTGGGGTTCGCAAGGAACGTCACCAGTCGACCATCGACAACGCGCGAAACACGCCGCACCGGGCCACCTTCGATGGCGAGTTGCGGTTTCATGCCCGCCTCGTCGAGGGCTTGCTCGAGCGACACCGCCCACACGCGGCCCGTACTCCACAGTCGGTCGCATGTCTGGGCGAACGAGTCGGGGTCATCGGCGAGCGAGGGTGAGCACTCAGGGCGGATGCCGACGACGGTGGCTCCGGCATCCACCAGTCTTTCGATCTGTGTCAGTGCGGCCAAGGTCATCCGCCGCGACGATCCGCCCAGGGAGAGCAGTCGGTAGCTCGCACCCGCCGAGACCAGGTGGCCTTCCTCGACGCGGAGCACATCCGTGAGAGCGCCCGCGCCGACGTAGTCGAAGTCGAAGCCGACGGGAACGGTGTCGAGGGCATCGTTGAAAAGCCCGGTCACCGGGCCCTCTTCACCCACGAAGACGGCGATGTCGACCGCCGGTCGGCCCGAATTCAGCACCGCACTGCAGCGGGCGAGGTAGTCGATCCACGGTCGAGCCATGCTCGACCAGGTTTCGTTGATCGTGAACGCTTGGCCGAGGAATGGTGCCAGCGAGATCCCGGGCGGCGGTGCGGTAAGTGGTTGATGGGGAGAAGTGTGGATGCAGAATCGCGTCACGCCGAGCGAGAGTTGCAGATCGGCGATGTGCTTGAGCGCTTGCGGCGACCACGACCAGGGTTGGTCGAACGAGGTGAACGCTTCACTGCCGGTCCACGTCTTGCCGTAGACGTGGGCGACTGACGACGCCCCCTTCAGGTCGGCGACGTAGGTCGGTCGCGGCCCAGCGTCGGGGTTGAAGGTCCACATCGCCCCCATCGGCACGTCGGCGTGCGATCGCATCGCCAGATCGTCGCCGATCTGCGGACGCCCGTCTTCGAGCGCCTCGGCGTAGTACGTCATCCCGCGTCGATGCGCTTCCTGTGCGAGCGTGCCGTAATACTCATCGGCGAACACCTCCGCGAGAGTGCGGCGATAGTCGAAGAGAAAGCGATCGGATGCTTCGGCCCCGCCGATCAGGTAGCCGGCGAGCGTGGGAAGCCACCGCACCGGGTCGTACCCGCGGCGCGCGAGGAACTCCTCCAGAATCCGCTCGGTCCAGTTCTGTGGGCCCGCCTCGATGCTGTCGCTGAGGAGAGCTCCGAACCTCGACGCGTCGGTGTCGGTGTCGCCGAAGCGCGCGAGATGGGTCTCGAGAAAAGCGGCGACACGGACGCCGTCGAGCTTGTCGACTTCGAGTCCTGTGGAGTCCGCGGGAGCGGGTCCGTTGGTTTGGCCCGTGAGCGAGGCGCCGAAGCGCAGGATGCGCCACCGCCCCGGAGGGGCATCCCATTGCACTGTGCCGTTGGTAACGAACGATGTCAGGTCGATCACCGCGGAGGGGTCGATCGAGCCGATCTCAGCGCGAGGATCGGTGTCGACGCCGTAGTAGTCCGGAACGACCGCGTAACCGGCCTTCGTCTCGGCATGATGGACGCGCCCGGACGCGCGAAGGGCGAACTCCGCCACGTGAAAGGTGTCGGCGCGACGCAGCACCGGCGGCGTGCGCACGCCCTCGGCGACGGGCGGCAGAGCATCCGCCGCGCTCCCACCCGAGAGTACGAGCCGAAAGCGACGAGCCGTCACCGGCGCGAAGCTCGCCGTGCGCACCGGCGCCGTCGTCGCATCGATCCGTATGACGTCGCGGTAGGTGGTGCCCTCGTCGCTGGCCTGCAGCATCGCGTCGGGTGGCGGAGCCGCGCCGAACCCTCGCGGGCCGGGCAATCCGACGACGACCGAGCACACGGTCACCGGCTCGTCGAAGTGCTGTTCCACCCATGCGGTCGACCACCTGTCGGGGTCGCGGGGGAGGGTGATCGACTCTGAGAACGAGCCGTCCACGAGGCATCCCCACTCATCCATGGGGGCGGAGGCGGTAACCGTCTCCGGCCGCAGCGCATCGAGTGATGGGCTGTCGGGGACGGCGAGAACGACCCAGTCGGTCGAGAACTCGGCGCCCGACGATCCGCCCCAGCGCGGAGCATCCTGGTAGAGACCGGTCGTCGCCGGCAGAGAAGGCAGCGCGTGGGTGACCGGGCTGCCGCCATCGACGGATGCTTCGGTCCAGACGACCTTCTTCATCGCATCTTCAGGTCGCACCCACGGTCCGCCCGTGGCGCTCCATCCCGACGATGTCGCCACTGCGAGCTCCAGCCCGAGCTCATCAGCGACGCGGACGGCGGTCTCCACCGCCTCGTCCCACACGGAGGAGCCGGGACGCACGGCTTCGGGCACAACGAGAGGCACTCCCATTCCGCCGTCGAAGAGCTGCACGCCGCGAACCCCCACCTCGTTCAACCAGGTCAGGTCACGCACGATCCCGGCCGGGTCGATGTTGCCGTCCATCCAGTGCCACCAGGCCCTCGGCCTGGCTTCGTCGGGTGGCTCGACGAACGTTCGCCAGAGTTCTGCGGGTGGGCCGTCGCTGCGATCGTCGCCGATGGTGCTCACCGCTGCATCCTGACATCTCGATCACCGGCGGCGCACGGTCACCGATCACAGCGGGACTTATACCGGATATCGCTAGGACTAATGTGTGATTTCGACGCAAGCGTGTGATAGTGGTGAGAGGGCGCTGAGAACGGTAGCGCCATGACGACGAGGTCAGAGAGCAGACGACAGTGACGATCGACGAGAACAGTACTCGCACCCTCACCGTGCCTCCCAAAGCTCGGCGCACGCCGCCGCCCCGCACCACGCGGAGGCCGCTGATCAGCTACGGCCACTGGTGGTGGGCACTGCCGGCCGTCGTGCTGGTCATCGCCGTGCACTACGCGGCGACGTTGACGGGCGGTTTCTTCGCCTTCACGAACTGGACGGGCCTGGGCGACTGGGAGTTCATCGGACTGGACAACTTCGAGCGGATCTTCAATGATCCGCAGCTCGTCGGAGCAGTGGGCAACACGCTGTTCCTCGCGTTCGGCTCGGTGATCCTGACCAACGTCATCGGTCTGCTGTTCGCGCTCGCGATCAACCGGACGCTCAAGTCCCGTTACATCCTGCGCACGCTGCTGTTCATGCCCGTAGTGCTCAGCCCGCTGGCGGTGGCGTACGTCTGGAAGTTCATCTTCCAGTACGAAGGGCCGCTGAACGGCTTTCTCGCACTCATCGGTCTGGAGGAGTTCCAGAAGGTCTGGCTCGCCGATCCCACATGGTCGATCTGGGCCATTCTCTTCACCGTGGTGTGGCAGCAGACCGGTTTCACCATGGTGATCTACCTCGCAGGTCTCGCCTCGGTGCCGGTCGAGATCGAAGAAGCCGCCGCGCTGGACGGCGCCGGTATCTGGGGTCGCTTCTGGCACGTCACTGTTCCGGCCATTCGCCCCTCGATCGCCATCGCGACCACGCTCGGGATCATTCAGGGTCTGCGCATCTTCGACCAGATCTTCGCCTTGACCGGCGGAGGCCCAGCCGGTGCAACAGAAACCCTTGCGACCGAGATCTATAAGCAGGCGTTCTCGCTGGGGCAGTTCGGTTTCGGCTCAGCTCTCGCGCTGGTGCTGACCGTCATCATCCTGGCCTTCGCCATCCTCCAGCAGTACGTCACCCGCGACCGCGACGCTCGAAAGGCCTGACCGATGTTCCGTTACACCAAGGCCACCGCCGTCCGTGAAGTCTTCGTCTGGGTCGTCACCCTGCTGGGTCTTCTGCCGTTCTACATCCTCATCGTGACCTCGCTGAAGTCTGACGAGGAAGCGCTCACCACCAGCGCGGTTGCGCCGCCCACCACGGTGACCTTCGACGCATTCATCGAGGTACTCACCAGCACGGGTCGCAACAGCATCCCGATGAGCATCCTGAACAGCGTCATCATCACCGCGGGCGCCATCGCGGGACTCGTGCTGCTGGGCTCCGCGGCGGCGTACGTCATCGCCCGCCGTACGCGCCGGTGGACGACCGTCACCTTCTACCTCGTGCTGATCGCGATCATCCTGCCCGCCCAACTGGGTACGGTGCCGCTCTACATCGGAGCGCGCAGTGTCGGCTTGACCGGTAACGCGGTCGGAATGATCCTGCTGTGGATCGGCATCCTGCTGCCGCTGTCGGTCTTCTTGTACGCGAGCTTCTTCCGGGGGCTCTCGACCGAGTACGAAGAGGCCGCCGTGATCGATGGCGCGACGCCCACGCAGGCGTTCTTCCGTGTCGTGCTCCCGCTGATGGCGCCGGCCACCGGCACGGTTGCGATCCTCGCGGGCCTGATCGTCTGGAACGACTTCTTCAACTCGCTGATCTTCCTCGGCGGCTCCGACACGCAGACCCTGCCGGTCGCCATGTACACCTACGTCGGTGGACTGCTCTCGGCGTGGAACAAGATCTTCGCGGTCGTGATCATCTCGATGGTCCCGATCCTCGCGTTCTACATGTTCGCGCAGAAGCAGTTCATCCAAGGATTCGCCGGTGGACTCAAAGGCTGACCGGGTCGCTCGCTATGTCGATCGGTTCGATGTAGCGGTCACCACCCGACACTTCGGATCGCACCTCGCGGGCGGCCTCCAGGAAGATGGAGCGCATCCACGCATGTTCGGGATCACGATCGTGGACGGGATGCCACCACAGCGCATTCGCGGTGGGAGTCGCATCGAACGGCGGTTCCAGAATGCGGATGCCGCTGAGTCGGGCGATCTCGGGAGCCAGGGCCGACTGCACGAGACCCAGTCGGTTCGTGCCGACGATGAAGTGGCCCAGGGCCAGGAAGCTCTCGACCACCACGTCGACGACGGGCTCGAGGCCCATCATCTGCAACTGACGGCCGGCCGACGTGAACGCCGAGCGGGATCGATAGGTGAACACCCACGGCGAGGCTCGAAGAATGTCCCACGTCAGCCCCTCGGCCACGGCCGCGTTGGACTCGTCGGCGACGACCACCCACCGGTCTCGCCACAGGTCTTCGTAGGGCATATCGGTGATGAATCCGTGCGGGATGACCATCGCATCGACCGATCGCAGGCTGTTGGCCGCGTCATCGACGATCGGGGTGTTGTGCAGCATGAAGCGAAAGCGCACACCCGGCGCGGTTCGTGCGGCGACGCGCGAGACGGCCGCACCGATGGTGGCGAAGCCGTAGTCCGATCCATAGATCGAGAATTCCCGCGTCGACTCGTGTGGGGTCCACGTCGCCTGGCTCTCGAACACGCGGCGCGCAGCATCCAGAGCAATCGTGGTGTGCTCCGACAGACGCAAGGCCAGCGGTGTGAGCTCGTACGCGTTGCCGCGGCGAGCAAGGATCGGGTCGTTGAAGTGATTGCGCAGTCGAGCAAGCGACGCGCTCAGCGCGGGCTGACTCAGATGCAACCGCTCCGCCGCTCGCGTCACGCTGCGCTCGGTGAGCAGGGCATCCAGCGCGACCAGCAGATTCAGGTCGAGACGGGACAGAAGCGGGTGATCGGCCACAGCGATGTGATCCTTCGGCAGGCGACGGGTGTGCCGCCCATCATATCCAGGCGATCTATTCCGGCGGCATCCGTCATTCGTCGAAGCGATGCCGCCTGATCCAGACGAATCACCCTCTTTGCCACACCCCGAAGGACAGGCCATGTACCAGCTCGCACCCAACATCGAACTCCTCTTCACCGAAGCCGGTGACTACCACGACCGCGTGCGCGCAGCCGCGGCAGCCGGCTTCGACGCCGTGGAAATGTGGGGCCCGACCGGTGTCGACGCTCCCGCGACGCCGAAGGATCTCCCCGCGCTCAAGGCGGCGCTGGAAGAGACCGGCGTGCAGCTCACCGCCCAACTCTCTGAGCCGCGCACACAGTTCATGATTCCGCCGTGGGATCACTCCGAGTTCTTCCGCAAACTCGATGAGGGTGTCGAGATCGCGCACATGCTCGGTACGCCCCGCATCGTCGTGGGCAGCGGCACCGGCTTCGGCGGGTGGAAGCGCCAGGTGCAGCTCGACAAGCTGATCGAGATCTACCAGAAGGCGATCGCTCAGATCGACGGCTCGGGTATCACCCTCGTTCTCGAGCCGGTCAACGTGCGCGTCGACCACCCGGGCTCGCTGCTGGATCGCACCGCCGAGGGCGTCTACGTCGCGAACGGCGTCGACTCGCCGTTCTTCGGTGTGCTCTACGACATCTACCACTCGGCCGTCGAGGGCGAAGACATGGCGGTGGAGCTAGCGAACGCCGGCTCGATCGTGAAGTACGTGCAGCTTGCCGACACCGACGGCCGCGGAGAGCCGGGCACGGGTTCGCTCGACTGGCCGGCGACCCTCGCCACGCTGCGCGCTTCGGGCTACGGCGGACCCATCGGGCTCGAGTACTACCCGACCACCGAGTCGTCCCAGTCGGTGCAGTACATCCGCGAACTGGCGGCCCAGGCGTGAGCGATCGCTATCCGGCATCGGTCGACGTCGCGATCGTCGGCAGTGGCCCGACGGGCGCCGCGTACGCCCGCATCCTGAGTGAAATCGCTCCGGATGCCGAGGTCGCCATGTTCGAGGTCGGTCCCACGGTCTCGAACCCGCCCGGCGCGCACGTGAAGAACATCGCCGATGCCGACGAGCGCGCCGATGCCCAGGTGCGCTCGGAAGGACCGGACGCGCACGACGACGGCGATCGCGTGGGCGGAATCGTCAAGACCGCGCAGCGTCGGGCGCGGCCCGGCACGTTCCTCCTCGAATCGGGCTACCAGGTCGAGGGTGAAGAGGGCCTTCCTGCGGCGGCGATGTCGAGCAACGTGGGTGGCATGGCCGCGCACTGGACCGGCGCTTGTCCACGGCCGAACGACAGCGAGCGCATCGACTTTCTCGACGCGACGGGCGAACTCGACGAGCTGTTGGCTGAGGCCGAGCGGCTCCTCGGTGTCACCGCCAACGCCTTCGACGCGTCGCCCCATGCGCCGCTCGTCCGGGGTCGGCTTGCCGCGGCCGCCGATGCGGGGCGTGAAGACCACGAACGCGTCCAGCGGATGCCGCTCGCGGTGCACCGCCGTGAGGACGGCCGGCTGGTGTGGTCGGGATCCGATGTCGTGCTGGGCGATGAGGCCAGGGCGAACGCGAACTTCCACCTCTTCGACGAGTCGCTCGTCACCCGCGTGCTCGTCGAGGACGGGCGCGCGACAGGTGTCGTGGTGACCGATCGGCGTACCGGCGAGAACCACGAGGTCCGCGCGCGGTACGTCGTCGTGGCCGCCGACGCGCTGCGGACTCCGCAGGTGCTCTGGGCCTCCGGCATCCGCCCCCCTGCTCTGGGTCGCTATCTCAACGACCAGGCGCAGATCGTCTTCGCCGTGCGCATTCGCGACTTCGTCCCCGCCGAGGGTGCCGAGGGTGCCGCGCAGACCGGACTCAGCGAGTACAGCGGCGTGACATGGGTGCCGTTCACCGACGAGATGCCCTTTCACGGGCAGGTCATGCAACTCGACGCCTCGCCCGTGAAGCTCGCTGAAGACGATCCTGCGGCCCCCGGATCGATCGTGGGTCTCGGGCTGTTCTGCGCGAAAGATCTGCAGGCATCCGATCGGGTCGAGTTCACAGACGGTGACGTCGACGGTTACGGGATGCCGGCGCCGACCGTGCACTACACACTGAGTGCCCGCGACCACGAGGTCATCGAGCGCGCGAAGGCCGAGGTCGTTCGCCTCGGAAAGGCGATCGGCGAACCCCTCGACGATCGGCCGTTCATGATGCCGCTCGGCGCCTCGCTGCACTACCAGGGCAGCACCCGCATGGGGCTCGCCGACGACGGCGAGAGCGTCTGTGATTCCGACAGCCAGGTGTGGGGGGTCCCGGGACTCTTCGTCGCCGGCAACGGGGTCATCCCCACGTCGACCGCGTGCAATCCGACGCTCACGAGCGTGGCGCTCGCGGTCCGGGGCGCGCGAAAGATCGCCTCAGACCTTGCTTTTGTCTGATTTCGACATTAGAATGAAGAAACAATGACAAAGATGTCCGGCCGCTTGAGTCGGCCCACAACCAGGAGGTTCTTGTGATCCCCGATCGCATCATCGAGCAGGGAACGCTCACGACCGACGGTGCTCGCGCTGCTGTCGAGATTCGCCTTCCCTGGTATCGCGCGCTCCCGGGCTCGTGCATCGCCGGCGCAAAGCTGATCATCGACGGCGTCGAGGCGCCGAGCGAGTCGCTGCGCTGGCAGATGAACGGGCGCGAGTCCACGTTCGACGAGCTGCGCACCAACACCGACGAGTGGTGGTTCCCCACCGATTCGGCCGTGCTTTCCGGCGACTTCTCGATCGAGCCGGATGCCGAGCACGAGGTGACCGTGGGGCTGACGCTCTACATCCCGTACATCATCATCTCGGACACCGAGACGCTGCACATCGACGAATCCAACACCAAGACCATGAAGGCGGTGGCAGCATGACCGAGTCTTCGCTTGGCTCGCCCATCCAGGGCGTCACGCTCTACAGCTTCACCCGCGCCTTCCACGGGCGCGAGTACGACCTCGAGGGCCTCATCCGCAAGACCGCGGCCGAGGGCTTCGGCCCGGGTCTGGAGATCATCGGGTTCTCGAGCTTCCGTGGCTTCCCAGAGATCGACGACGAGTACGCAGGCTGGTTCCGCGACCTCGTGGATGAGGTCGGGCTGGTCACGACCTCGCTCGCGGTCAACGCCGACATCGGCATCCACCGCGATCGCTTGCTCAATCAGGACGAACTCATCGAATACATGACGCGGCAGATCAAGGCGGCCGCGACACTCGGCTTCCCGATCGCCCGCGTGCAGATCTCGATCGAGCCCGACTCGATGGAGGCGCTCGCTCCGATCGCCGAAGCGCACGGAGTCACCCTCGCCCTCGAAGTGCACGCCGACCAGTACGCGTCGCACCCGCGCATCCTCGCGCTGCGCGACCGGTATGAAAAGGTCGGCTCTCCGTTCCTCGGCTTCACGATGGACTGGGGTGCGACCGTGTCGGGCTTCGCTCCGTCGCTCATCGAGGCGTACCGCCGCCGTGGGGCATCCGAAGAGCTCCTCGGTCAGGTCGTCGACCTCTGGAACACGTACTACGAGCAGGGACCGCCGGCCGATCAGGCCGTACACGGTCAGCGCTTCGGGTCGTTCATCGGGCTCGCCGCGAAGAACGGTCGCCCCGATCTGGGCATCGACTTCGGCATCAACGGCACGGGACTGTTCGGCCCCGCCCGTGTGGATGACTGGCTCGAGATCGCACCCTGGATCAAGCACGTCCACGGCAAGTTCTTCGGCATCGACGAGAACGGCGAAGAGCCCTCGGTTCCCGTCCGCGACCTCGTGAAGCTCCTGGTCGAGAACGGCTACAACGGCGCGATCTCGAGCGAGTACGAAGGCTGGCACTGGAACCACTGGGAGTCGCCGTTCGACATCATCCGCGCCGAGCAGGCTGTGCAGCGCTCCGCCGCCGCCGATGCCGGCTCGCGCATGGTCACCGATTTGGCAGAGGCCCGCGCACAGCTCGGCGCCTGGCTTCCCACCACACAGAGCACGACACGGGGAGCAGGAGCATGAGCGACGGAATCGCCGGTACCGGCATCAAGCTGGGCACGACGCTGTATTCGATGACGAGCGAGTTCGCGGGTGGCATCTACACGCCCGAAACGCTGATCGCCGCCGTCGCCGAGAACGGCATCGGCCCCGGCGTCGAGTTCAACATCGCGCAGCTGCTGCGCACCTACCCCGACGTCGACAACGCGTTCGTCACACTGTGGTTCGACTCACTCGAGAAGTACGGCCTCGAGGCGAGCGCGGTCGGAACGAACCTCGACATGGGGCGGCGTAAAGATCGCGACATGACCCCCGACGAAGAGCACGACTTTCTCGCTCGTCAGCTGAAGACCGCGCACACCCTCGGGTTCAAGACGATCGTGATCCGTTCGCACGGCAAAGAACTGCTGCGCAGTCTGCTGCCGCTGGCGGAGAAGTACGACCAGCGTCTCGGGTACGAGATCCACGCGCCGTCGGGACCCAACGACCCCGCTGTGGTGCAGATGCGCGAGATGTACGACGAGCTTCAGTCGGAGCGCCTCGGGTTCACCGCGGACTTCTCGTCGACCATGCACTCCCTTTCGCCGACGCTGCTGCGCACGCTCGGTCAGATGGGCATGGACGAGAAGCACTTCCCCGTGATGGACGAGATCTGGCACGAACCGACGCCGATGTACGTGCGCAACCAGAAGTTCGAGGACTACCTCTCGGGCGAGGGCGTCGACTTCTTGCGCTTCGGCCCCTTCACGCGCCTCGCATTCAACATGCACGGACTGGTGCCGCCGGAAGAGTGGCTCGACATCATGCCGCAGATGTTCCACGTGCACGCGAAGTTCTACGACATCAACGACAACGGCGACGAGCCGGCCATGGACATCCCGCGGATCGTGCAGCAGTTCGTCAAGGGCGGGTACCAGGGGTACCTCTCCAGCGAGTGGGAGGGCCACGCGTTCTCTGACCTCGGCGAGAGCGACCCGATCGACCTGGTCAAGAAGCAGCACGCGCTCATGCGCCGTGCGATCGAAGAATCCGTCGTTACGGCCTGAGAGGTCCATCATGGCAACCCACAATTCGCTGTTCTCCGAAAAGGATGTCCGACGCACGGACGACGGCATCGCCGTCTCGGTGCAACTGCCCTGGTACCGCAGCCTTTGGCTGTCGGCCGTCGACGGCGTCGCAGCATCCGTCAACGGCGTCGCCGTCCCGACCGATCGCCTCCGCTTCGTCCTCGAAGGAAAGTCGTACGCGATCGAGGAGCTTCCTGAACAGTCAGAGACGCTCTGGTTCGTCGCAGAGAAGCCCGAAGTGATGATCTCGCTCGATGACCCGCCGGCAGCCGGCGACAAGGTCACCGTCGAGGTCGTGCTGACCATGCGTCTGCTGTACATGCAGATCATGCCCGGTGTCGACGGCGGCCCCGGCCGCTACGTCACCAACCGCGTGCCTGTGGAGCGCGAGGTCGTGCTGGCGTGAGCTGACGCCCAGAGCGCGACAATAGATGCCGAGTGCGCGGCCTGCCAGCGTGGCCAGGTCGTGCACTCGGCGTTCACGCGACATCGCACCGCCGCGTGGGCATGCGGCAGCCGGGGAAACGACAGTGCTGGTCGCGCACCCGCAGATGTCGGCGCATCTCGGATCTCGCGTTATCGAGAACGGATGCTTCGTACTCGGCCTTCAGCTCGGGTCGGTCGATGATCTGCCCGGCCGGCATGACGACCCGCGTGTGGGCCGACGTGATCGCGCCGGAGGCCAGCGCGGCACGCGTCTCGGGAAACTCGTTCACCAGGGTCGCAGCGTCGTTCATCTGACGTTGCACTGTGCGGTCGCTCACTCGCCACGCCACCGAGTTGGGTGCGGGTGCTCTCAGCCCTCATGGTTGTAGTACGGCCAGGGCAGGAACCGGCGCTCGCCGCGGCGGTCGGGACCCTCGAGTGCCACCTCGCCGGTGGCAGCCCACTCGACCCCGCGCGGGAACATGCGGATGAACTCGATCCGCCGGAACGTGTCGATGTCGTGCCCGATCGTGATGGTGAAAGAGCGACCCGCTCCGTACTCGTTGATCCACGCGATGGGCTGGTCGGTGTTCATGCCGTTCAGAGCCGCGATGCCCCCTTCGGGAATCAGAACCGGGTAGTGCGACATCGGCCAGACGGGCGCGCGTTCGTACGACTCGAGGTCGTCGAATGTCGTGAGCAGCACCTGCGCGCCGTCGTACAACTGCACGCCGGTGAGGATGTCGTCGCCGGTGACGGTCCATGTCGCGTTGATTCCGTCGGTGATCGGATGCCGCGGTTCGGTGGTCTTCAGCAGGGCTTCGCCCCATGGCCGAGGGCGCAGCCCGGTCTCGTACGCGCTGAGCTTCGAGCCGCGCATCACGTTGTACTCCTCGGGGTAGCCCCACGAGTCCTCCTGCGCCGCAGAGCCGTGGAACCAGACGATCCCTCTGCCGTCGTCGTGCACGAACTTCAAAAGGGCTGCGTCCGTTTCGGCCCCGAAGCCGACGGCCTTGTCGTGGTAGCCGTCGCGCCCCTCGAAGACGACGATGACCACGTCGTACTTGTCGATGATCTCGGCGCCGAGACCACGGGGGTCTTCGATGACGCGCACACGGAACCGGCCGGTGTCTTCGAGCAGGGTCGTGAGCCACTGGTTGTGCTGGCGGAAGCTGCGGTATTCGTTGTCGTGCTCGATCGTCATGTGACCGGACAGGATGAGGACGTTGAGAAGGGTCATGCGGTGTCTCCGTTCAGGGCGCGGCGTGCCAGCGCCAGGTGGTCGCGGGTGATGGTCGTGGGGTCGTCGTCGAGCCACTCGTGGCCGCCCCACTCGCTGCAGAGGGTTCCGGCGAATTCGGTGCCGCTCAGAAGTGAGCCGAGGTCGCGGATCGGATCGCTGACGCGGCCGTCGGAATCTTCGAGGTCCCAGAACTTCAGGTGGAACGCGCCGACCCACGGCAGCACGTCGGCGATGACTGCGGCGTCTGACCGCCCGAAGCGCACGAGCATGTCCATGAAGAGGGTGTGAACGGATGCCGGAACCCCGCCCGATCGCAGCAGTCCGACGATCGTGCCGACGGTTGCAGGGTCGCGCCACTCGTGTCGCACGGTCTCGATGAACGCTGCCGGAACCCCGGCGGCCTCCAGTTGCGCGAGATAGGTTTCTGGAACTGCCGGCATGAACATCGAGATGTCGACGAGGAGTCGCACGTGCGGGTCGTCGATGTCGATGATCTGATCGATCGAGGTGCCCGCCTGCGGCGAGCCCGGAGTCTGCGACCCCTGGATCTCTTCGAAGAGCGTCAGGCCGGTTTCCTGGAGGATCGGCAACACCCGCTGCAAGAGCGCAGGACCGGCCTGCCCGATGGGCAGCCGTAGGCCGCGCGCATCGAGCTGCTGCGCTATCTCGATCTGCGGCAGCAGGAAAGCGAATCGCTCGTCGTCGGTGCGGCGGATTCCCTCGGGCGACCAGTCATCGATGCTCGCGCCCAAGATGCTGACGCGGCCGCCTGCGGAGTCCAGGCGCGCACCGAAGGCCGTGGCATCCGCTTCGCTCCGGCCAGGAAAGGAGCGCCACAGTTGGCCCGGCTCCGCCTCGATCTCGACGGCGAGACCGTTCTCGACGATCCCGACCGCGATATCAACAGCGTCGCGGTCGCCCGCGATCATCTCGGGCGTCCAGTTGAAGGCGCTCGCGCTGAGCACGAGGCCGACCGGCAGCGGACCGTCGTGGGCGAGCGGCTCACGAACAGCCACCACAGCGGCGGGCACATGAGGCGCGTCAAGCACGAGTGACTGCTTCGCGTGGAACGGCAGCGTCAGCGGGCCTTCGGGACTGACCTGAAGATAGGGGATGCGGAGCCCGAACCCGACCTCGACGTCGTGGGGTCCAGAGGTGAGTTCATGTGGCACGGCGAGCGTGACCCGATCTTGCTGGAACCACCAGCCGTCGACTTCGGTCAGCTCTTCCGGCGCCACCTCGCGGTCGCCCAGTATCACCGTGACGGTTTCGGCGGCAACTCCGTCGATCGTCACGACCGGGTCTCGCAGCGAGGTCAGGGGGAGCGAACGGATCCAGGGAAGGGAAACGCGCAGGGCGGCTCCGCCCGGAGTGGTGGTCAGCGAATCTTCGCGCAGCAACGGCAGCGTCATGGGCACGTCCTCGTGTCGTCGACCGCGAACGCGGCTTACGACGAGAATCTACACGCTTTAGTCCGAAAACAGAATAAGTGTCAGGGAGTGCCTTGTACCGCATCGATCGTCGGGTGCCCGTCAGCAAACCATCGCGGGAACGTGGCATCGAAGAGTTGCTCGCGCACCATCTCGGCGCCACCGCGCAGGGGCTCGCGTCGGTCGTTCTGGGACTGCACGATGCTGAGGTCCCGTGTTGCGAGGGGGAGCGACAGTTCATACACGCGCTGGCGCACCTCGGCGAGGAACACCTCGCCGGCACTCACCACCGCACCGCCGATCACGATCGCGCCGGGATTGAACATGTTGACGAGCGCCGCGATCGATTCGCCGACGACGCGTGCGCACCCCTGGACGAGTGAGATCGCCAGTGCATCGCCGTTCTCGGCCGACCGGGCGATCAGCGTGGGTGTCATCGGTTCACCGTCGCGATATCGCTGCGCCAGCAGTCCCGTCGCTCCTTCCGCGATCGCCAACTCGGCATCGCGGACGAGTGCCCACCCGCCGGCTACGGCTTCGAGACACCCGACCTTGCCGCACCGGCAGGCCGCCTCTGATGAAGCGACCCGCACGTGGCCGATATCGCCCGCGGCGCCGTTGGCCCCGCGGTGAATGCGCCCATGCGAGACCAATCCCGCGCCGATGCCAGAGCCGACCTTGCAGTAGATCAGGTCGGTGTGCTCGTCGCCGCGCCGCGAGCGCTCGTTGAGCGCAAGTAGGTTGACGTCATTGTCGACCCAGACGGGCGCGTCGTACTTCTCCTCGAAGCGGCGCCGGATGTCGAACCCGTTCCATCCGGGCATGATCGGCGGAGCGACGGGCCTGCCCGACTCGAAGTCGACGGGGCCTGGGATGCCCACCGAGATGCCCCACACCGGAACGTCCGGCGTCTTCGCCAACAGCTCGTCGATCATCGCGTGCGCTCGATCGAGCGTTTCGGCCGGCCCCCGGGAGATGTCCCACTCGGCGTGTGAGTCCTCGAGGACATCGCCCTCGAGCATCGATACTCCGACATGGATGTGCAGCCCGCCGAGGGCACACGTGATGATGCGGCCGCGATCGGCGCGAAAGCGCAGCGTGCGGGGCGCACGCCCACCCGAGGAGGGCCCGAACGCGCCGTCTTCGAGGTAGCCCATCTCGATCGCCTGGTCGACGCGCTGCGTCACGACTCCGCGGCCGAGGCCGGTGATGCGCCCGATTTCGGGCCTGGTCGACGCGTGGCCGTCCCGAACCATGTTCACGATCCGCAGAAGGCTCGTCACTTCGTCGGTTTGAGCGCCGAAACGCAGGGTGGACTCCGATGCCATGGTCGATTTTTGCACGACGGATGCCGAAAACGAGCCATTTCGTCGAATCTATAGTCAATCTCGTGTTGACTTAGGTACGCTCCATGCAAAAGAAGTGATCTGTCCAACGAAGGAATGACATGCCCCACGGCGTCGGAATTGTGGGCGCAGGCCCGGGTGCCTCAGCGCTCCACCTGCCGACTCTCGAGCGTCTGAAGGGCGACTTCGAGGTTGTCCATGTCAGCGACGGTGGCAGCGGACGCGCGCGAGAGCTCGCAGATCGCGTGGGTGCACAGTCATCCTCGGGCATCGATGACCTGCTCGCCGACGAGCGGGTGACCGTCGTGGCCATCAGCAGTCCTCCGGCCGAGCACGCCGAACAGGTTCTCGCGAGCGTGGCGGCCGGCAAGCGGGCCATTCTCTGCGAGAAGCCCTTGGCGACGACGCTCGCCGATGCCGAGCAGGTCATCGAGGCGTGCCGCTCCACCGGCACGGTGCTTCTGGTCGGCACGAATCACCTTTTCGACCCCGCCTGGGGGCGGGCCACCCACCATCTGCTCGCCGGCGGGCACACCGTCCGCGCACTCTCGGTGACGTTGGCGCTGCCGCCCAACGGCCGCTACCACGACGTCGTCACCGAACTGAGCGCGCCCGCCACCATGCCCGGGCGCGGAGCGCCCGACCTGACGATTCCGGCGGTCGCGGCATCCGTCGTCTGTCAACTGATCACGGGTCTCGCGGTGCACGAGCTGCCCATGCTGCGCGACCTCGCGCCAGTGTTCGAGAAGCTCATCTATGCCCGGGCGGTGGCGCCGATCGGCTACGCCCTGGGGTTTCAGGCCTCGGGCATCCCCATTCGCATGGCGACGGTCATGCTGCCGAGCGGCGCCGACGCGGTGTGGCAGCTGACGATCACGACCGACACCGATGTCGTCGAAGTGTCGTTTCCGCCGGCCTTCGTGCACGTCGGCAGCGCTTCCGTACGCGTCGAACTGGGTTCGGGACTCGAGACGACGTATCCGATCCATCCCGACGACGGGTACCTCGCCGAGTGGCGTGCGCTCGCAGACCTGCTGAGCGGCGACGGGGTCGTCGAGTACGACGAACTGCTCGCCGACGCAAGATATGCGTTGGACTTGGCGGATGCTGCGGCCGAATGGATCTCTGCGGGAGGTGCCCGATGACCGGAGTGTTGTGTCCCGAAGGCCCGTATCGCGTGGCGATCGCGGAACTTCCGCTCAGCGCTCAGCCCACTGATCGCCCCGACGGAGCCATCGTGGTCGTGCCGGGCGCGGCAGCCTGGCCCGATGCTGTGCTCGCAGCCGCGCAGGCAGGTGCCGCGGCGATCGTCGTCGCCGATCCGGTCTTCCTGTCCGCCATCGAGATACAGCGCGTGATCGACGAAGTCGGGATCCCCGTGATCGTGGAGCGCCCCCTGCTGCGCCCCGACGTCAGCGCCGCTGCGCCCGCCGCGCGGGAGACAGCCAGCGAAGCGTCGAGACCTGCACGCATGGTGGTTGTCGATGCGACCGCACGCCGCTCGGCGCTGGGCGCCGTCGCCCGCGACGCGGTCGGGTGGGCACGCGTGCTCATGAGTGAAGAGCTCGAGGTGGTCGCAGTCGGAGGGGCTCAGGCGCTTCTGGTTGCCGCATCCGGCCTCTCTGCGGCGATCAGTGTGGCCGTCACCGCGCGCCCGGGATCCGGGCGCATCCATGCGCAAGCGCTCGGCGAGGTGATCACCGATGTCGTGGTCGAGGGGAGTGCTGTGCGGATGTCCACCTCCACCGAAGCCGGAAGGCTGATCGCCCCGGCCGTGTTCGAGTCTTCGGAGCGACTGGCGCTGCGCCGAGCGCTGGCGGCGGTGGGCGGAGCCAGCATCCGTGACCTCGAAGAGCTGGCCGCAGACACGGTGACGGCCGACGCATTGCTCACCGCGCGCTCATAGACGGTGGTGATTCTGGGCATCGGAGATATGGGATTCCCTGATATGCCGGTCTCGCGCGAAAGTAGTCACGCACGATGATGAGCAATGAACGGATACCTGCGATGACTTCGACCGGCCCCTCGGCCCCCTACGCGCTCGCGCGCTTCCGCACCGAAGGCGCCGTCGCGCTCGGCGTGGTCGCAGCAGACCGCATTCGCGCGATCAGCGCTGACGAGCTCGGCGCCGCCGACCTGAACGCGTTCCTGGCCGACCCCGACTGGGATCGCATCGCTGCGCTCGCCGAGAGCGAAGGCGGGTGGATGCCGCTGGCCGCTGTCACCCTGACCGCACCGGTGCAGCCGCGCCAGGTGCTGCAGGCGGGCGCCAACTATCGCCAGCATGTCATCGAACTGGTCGCGGCAGGTCTCACGAACAACACCGACCGCACGCCCGAACAGGCGCGGGACATGGCTGCGGAGATGATGGACCAGCGCGCCCTCAACGGTGAACCCTACTTCTTCATCGGACTCCCGACCTGTGTGGTCGGCGACGATGTGCCCCTCGCACTGCCCCCGTACAGCAAGGTGCACGACTGGGAGCTCGAACTGGCCGTGGTCATCGGTCGCGAGGCGTTCCGTGTGACTCGTGAAGATGCGCTCGACCACGTCGCCGGGTACACGATCGTCAACGACATCACGACGCGTGACCTGGTGTTCCGCAAGGACATGAAAGAGATCGGCACCGACTGGTACCGCGCGAAGAACGCTCCGGGATTTCTCCCGACGGGTCCGTTCCTGGTGCCTGCCCCCTTCGTGGAGGGCGGCAACCTCAACGTCCGCCTCGAGCTCAACGGCGACGTGATGCAGAACGGCTCGACCGACGATCTGCTCTTCGACATCGCGGCCCTCATCTCGGGTGCTTCGCAGACCATGCCCCTCCTTCCGGGCGACATCCTTCTGACGGGAAGCCCTGCGGGCAACGGCCAGCACTGGAAGCGCTTCTTGCAGGACGGCGACGTCATGACGGGGACCATCGGCGGTCTGGGCACCCAGGTCGTGCGGTGCGTGGCCGGCTGATGAGCGCGCCCACTGAGAACCCTGCCGAGGTAGACCGGCAGAACCCCGAGGCTGAGATCACCGCGCGCGCGGAGGCCTTTCGCAACTGGGGCCGCTGGGGCGAAGACGACGTGCTCGGCACACTGAACTTCATTGATCCGGCCGCTCGGGTCGCAGCTGCCGCGCTCGTGCGCGAGGGCCGAGTGATCTCGCTCGCGCAGTCCTTCGATACGAACGGCCCGCAGAAGGGGTGGCGTCGCCGGACGAACCCCGTACACACGATGACCGATACCGGTGTCGACGCCGAGCGCGGCAATCAGGGCTTTCCGCACGGGATCGGGGGAGCGGACGACGTCATCTCGATGCCGCTCCAGTGCTCGACGCAGTGGGATGGCCTCGGCCACATCTTCGACCACGGCATGGCGTGGAATGGGCGGCGGGCGGGCGACGTCGTCACGAGCGAGGGCGACCTCGTGACCGGCATCGAGCACGCGGCATCCGTCATCGTTTCTCGAGGCGTTCTGCTCGATGTCGGGCGCTTTCTTCAGCCCGAAACCGCTGAACTGCCCGACGGGTATGCCATCACTGTGGCCGACCTCGAGGGCTGCGCAGCGGCTCAGAGCGTCGCGATCGGCCGCGGCGACATCGTCCTCGTCCGCACCGGCCAGCTCGCCCGTGCCCGCCGCGACGGCTGGGGCGACTACGCCGGAGGCCCTGCCCCCGGTCTCTCGCTCACCACCGCCGGCTGGCTGCACCGCACCGAGATCGCCGCGATCGCCACCGACACATGGGGCTTCGAAGTGCGCCCGAACGAGTTCGATGTGCCCGCCTTCCAGCCGCTGCACCAGGTCGTGATCCCCAACCTGGGGCTGACCATCGGCGAGATGTGGGACCTCGAAGAGCTCGGCTCGGCCGCAGCCGATACCGGGCGCTATGACTTTCTGCTCTCGGCCGCACCGCTGCCCATCACCGGAGCCGTCGGCTCGCCCATCAACCCCGTCGCGATCCTCTGATCGCCACGCACGAGACAACACAGGAACAGAGAGGTTCTGACATGACCGCAGTAAAGAAAGTGGCCATCGCCGGAAGCGGCGTCGCCGCACTCGCCACCGCCATTCAGCTCGCCAAGGCCGGCGTCGAGGTCGACATCTTCGAGGCCCAGCCCGCGCTCAGCGCGCTCGGCTCGGGCATCACCCTGCAGGGCAACGCGCTCCGCGTCTTCGACGCGCTCGGCGCGTGGGACGACATCCGCGACGCCGGCTATGTCTTCCAGGGCCTCCACCTGCGGGCGCCCGGACCGGGTGCCCCGGTGGTGGCGCAGTTGCCGGACGTCCAGTCCGGCGGACCGGATTACCCCGCAGCGATGGGGATGCCGCGCCCCGACCTTGCCCGCATCCTCTCCGCGCACGCCGATAAGGCGGGCGTCCGCAGCCGCTTCAGCGCGAAGGTCACCGGCATCTCTGAGACCGACGCGGGCGTCGAGGTCTTCGTGAACGAGGAGTCCGCGGGTGTGTACGACCTGCTGGTCGGCGCCGACGGACTCAACTCGAAGGTGCGAGACCTGATCGGGATCGAGACCAAGCCCGAGCCCACGGGAATGGGCATCTGGCGGTCGTTCGTCTCGCGTCCGGCCGAGGTCGAGCGCAGCGAGCTGTACTACGGCGGTCCGGTGTACATCGCGGGGTACACGCCGACGGGCGAGAACTCGATGTACGCCTTCCTGGTGGAGAAGGCCGAAGACCGCTTCGGCATCAGCGACGAGGATGCGGCCCGCATCATGCTCGAAGAGTCCCGTGCCTACGACGGCCCGTGGAACTCGATCCGCGCCGACCTCGAAGCCGGCGCGCCCGCGAACTACACGTGGTTCACGAAGCACATCGTGCCCGCCCCCTGGAACCGCGGTCGGGTCGTCATCATCGGAGACGCCGCCCACAGCTGCCCTCCGACGATCGCCCAGGGTGCCGCGCAGGCGCTCGAGGACGCGCTCGTCCTCACCGAACTGCTGGTCGCCCGTGACGAACTCGATGCAGAGCTGTGGGGCGATTTCCACGCCCGTCGTCTGCCCCGCGCCACCGCGGTGGTCGAGGCATCCGTTCAGCTCGGCCAGTGGCAGATCGAAGGCAACCGCGACGCGGACGCCCCCGGTCTGATCTTCGGCATCGCGCACAAAATGGCGGCGCCCGCATGACCATCGACGTCCACGCGCACCTGCTCCTCCCGGCCGTTCAGGCCGAGGTGCAGCGCCGCGACCCCGAAGGCGTCGCCGAGGCGGCCGCGCTCGAGCTCACCCGCAACGGCGGCGAAAGTCTCGCGGCGTCCGGCGCGATGATCGGGGCACGCATCCCGAAGCTCACCGCCGTCGAGGCGCGACTCGCGGCGATGGATGAGCAGGGTGTCGACACCCAGTGGGTGAGCGCTTCGCCGAACCACTTCTATCCGTGGGCTGGCGCCTCCCTCGCAGTATGGACGGCGACCGAGGCCAATCGGCTGATTGCCGAGCACGTCGGCGCGGCGCCCGAGCGGCTCGTGGGGCTCGGACTCGTTCCGCTGCAGCATCCGGACCGCATCGTCGAATGCCTCGATGACGCCGTTGTCGCTCGCGGCCTTGCGGGAGTCGAGATCTCTTCGTTCGCCGGCGATGTCGAGCTGTCGGACGAGCGCCTCGAGCCGTTTTGGGCGCGCGCGGCCGAGCTTGGCGCGGTGATCTTCCTCCACCCGTTCGGGTGCAGCCTCGATGAGCGCCTCGACCGGTTCTACCTCTCCAACACGGTCGGGCAGCCCACCGAGAACGCCGTGGCGCTGTCGCATCTGATCTTCGCGGGGGTCTTGGACAGGCATCCCGATCTCAAGATCGTCGCCGCGCACGGGGGCGGGTACCTGCCCTTCGCCATCGGACGATCGGACCGTGCATGGAACGTGCGCCCCGAAGCCCAGCGCTGCGCGCACGCGCCCTCGAGCTACCTCAAGAAGATGTGGTTCGACACCGTCGTACACGATCCGGTAGCCCTGCGCCACCTCGTCGAGGTCGCGGGCGCATCGCAGGTCGTGCTGGGGAGCGACTTCCCGTTCGACATGGGACTCGATGACCCGGTCTCGTTGGTGCGCGGCGCGGGGCTCCCGACCGAAGTGACCGAGCGCATCCTCACCGGTAACGCTGAAGCACTTCTGCACACGAAGGTGCCCGCATGAGAATCGCACGCTGGAAGCATGGTGCCGAGATCGGCGAGGGCTTCGTCATCGGTGACGGCGTGGTGCCGTTCCCGGACGGTTTGCGCGTCGCCGAAGTTCTGGCTGAGGGGCTGGACGCTGCGCACGCGCTGTTCACACGGGTCGACACCGCTACGGCCACTCCGCTCGCCGACGTGCGGCTGCTCGCACCGCTGGTGCCGGCCGCGATCCGCGACTTCGTCGCCTTCGAAGAGCATGTCGAGGGCGTGAGCGCCTCTGTCGACGGCAAGAGCGAGGTCGTCCCTGAGTGGTACCAGGCACCCACGTTCTATTTCACGAACCCGCACACGGTGCTGGGCCCGGGCGATACCGTGAGCCCGCCGAAGACCGAACGGCTCGACTTCGAACTTGAACTCGCCGTGGTCATCGGCTCCTCGCCGGGGTCTGACGGGGCGAACCTGACGGCTGAGGCCGCGGCACGACACATCTTCGGCTACACGATCATGAACGACTGGTCCGCGCGCGATGTGCAGTCCCGCGAGATGAAGGTGCGCCTCGGGCCCGCAAAGGGCAAAGATTTCGGCACGACGCTCGGGCCATGGATCGTCACGGCCGATGAGCTCGCGCCGTTCCTCGATGCCGACGGCTTTCTCGCCGTCCACGCAGAAGTGTTCGTCAACGGAACGCTCATCGGCGAAGACCTCGTCTCGAACATGGGTTGGCCGTTCCCCGAACTCGTCGCCTACGCGGCGCGCAACTCCAGGGTCGTCCCAGGGGATGTGCTCGGATCGGGAACCGTCGGAAACGGCGGATGCCTCGGCGAACTGTGGGGCAGAGCCGGCGAGCTGACCCCGCCCCCACTGGCTGAAGGCGACGAAGTGCGCATGACCGTCGAGGGAATCGGCGAACTCATCGGATTCGTCGGGACCGCAGCATCCACCCCTGAACTCGTCCCAGCGCGTTCCCGCTCCCGGCAGCGCACGCGCGACTGACACCACAGATCACAGAAAGAACAACGACATGACCGAGCGACTCGTCTCACACCTGCGGTACGCCGCACTGGCCGTTCCCAACTTCGAGCAGGAGCGCAGCTTCTTCTCGACCTACTGGGGCCTTACCGAGGTCCACGCCGAAGAGGGCCTCAGCTACTTCGCCGCGGAAGGCTCGTCCGAGCCCTTCATCCTGCGCCTCCGCGACGACGAGAAGCGCATCGACCTCGTCGGCTTCGCTGTCGAGGGGCGGGACGACATCCACGCCCTCGCCGACAAGCTCCGCGCCGAAGACGTGCAATTCGTCCACGAGCCGCAAGAGCTCGACGGCTTCAGCGGCGGATACGGGTTCCGCGTCTTCGACGGCGACGGCCGCGTGCTCGAGTTCTCGACCGGCTACCAGACCCGCGAGGCGCGCAAGATCCGCGAGCGCGAGCCGATTCCCGCGAAGCTCTCGCACGTGGTCTTCAACTCGGCGAACCTCGCGCAGTCCGCGCAGTGGTACATCGATCACCTCGACTTCTCGATCTCGGATTCGCTGATCCGCCCGGACGGCGTCGACATGATGCACTTCATGCGCTGCAACGCGACGCACCACTCGCTTGCGATCGCCCAGGGTCCGCACCACTCGCTGCACCACCTCTCGTTCGAAATGCGCGGTATCGAAGAATGGATGCGGGGCGCCGGCAAGATCCTCCGGTCAGGCGCACGCATGATCTGGGGTCCGGGTCGCCACAACGCCGGAGACAACACGTTCGCGTACTTCCTCTCGCCTGCGGGCAACACGATCGAGTACACGACCGAACTCGCCGTGCTCGACGAAGACACCTGGAGCCCGCACCGGCTGAACATCAAAGAGGTCTCGAACCAGGACCAGTGGGGCACGGCGCAGGAGATGAGCGAGTTGATCGCGCGCGAATCGTTCAACGACATCGACAAGGGTCTGTTCGTCGCACCTCCGGTGTGACCGACAGCGCAGGAGGTTCAGAGATGACACGTCTTCACTTCGCCGCCGACCACGGCGGTTACGAGCTCGGCCGCGCCCTCGAGGCGCGCGCCCGCGTGGCGGGCCACGAGGTCGTCTGGCACGGTGCCGAGCAGCTCGACCCGGGCGACGACTATCCGATCTTCGCGATTCGCGTCGGCACTGCCGTCGTCGTCGATCAGGACGCGGGCGTGGACGCCTTCGGTGTTCTCGTCGTCGATGAAGGGGCTGCCGGAGTCGTCGTCGCCAACAAAGTCAACGGCGCCCGCGCCGTTTCGGCGGCGTCACCGCGCGCGGCCGCGAACACCCGCGAGGTCGTCGATGCCAACGTGCTCGTCCTCGAGGGAATCGCCTTCGAAGAGAACGCGTGGCTGACGATCAGCGCCTTCGTGACAGCATCCATGCCTCACATCGTCGATCTCGGACGCCGGGTCCTGCAGATCGAAGAGTACGAGAACGCCGGCACGATCGAGGGCTGGGCTGTGCAACTCGAGCCCGAACAGGTCGCCGTGCGGCACGAATAAGCCTTCAAGCGAGCGCGGCTTAGGTTGTTTTTCGACTAAAGAAAGTCTAGAATGGACCTGACGTCGGGATCCTTCGGATCCGTTCTCCCGCGTGAAGTCGCACGGGAGGCACATACGGTCGCGTCGACGACCCGATCGTTCGGGTGAATCGAACATGCCGCTCTCGCCATGGAGGCTCCGCCTCCTCATCGTCTCCCTCCTCACCGTCTCGTTTCTCGGTGCACTCGACCACACGGTGGTCTCGACGTCGCTCGCGACCATCGCGGGTGAACTCGGTGCCGTCGAGCAGATGAGTTGGGTGATCGTCTCCTACACGCTGGCAAGCACCGTGCTGCTGCCGGTTCTGGGCAAACTCGCCGACCTCGTCGGCATCCGCCTGGTGTTCTTCGCGAGTGTTGTGCTCTTCCTCGTGGCATCGATGTTCTGCGGATTCGCGCAAGACATCACCCAACTCGCGATCGCGCGCGTCGCTCAGGGCGCCGGTGCGGCCGGTCTCATGTTGATGCCCCAGACGATGATCGGCGTGCTCACCTCGCCCCGAGAGCGTCCCCGCGTGCTGTCGATCATCGGTATCGCGTTTCCCATCGCGATCCTCGTCGGCCCCCTCATCGGCGGAATCATCACCGACGCGTGGGGCTGGCGCTGGGTGTTCTGGGTCAACATCCCGCTCGGAGTGATCGCTCTCGCGCTCGCCGCCTTCGCGGTTCCGCACATCGAGGGCCGCTCGGGCAAGCGCTTCGACATCGCCGGCGCGGTTCTGCTCGGTGTCACCGTCACTGCCGTCGTGCTCGCTGCGAGCTGGGCCAGCGCGGGCGGGTCAGAGAGTGCGACACCCATCCTCATTGCGTCGCTCGTCGCGGTGCTCGGTCTCGCGGCCTTCATCGCCGTCGAACTGCGCGTCGCCGAGCCGCTGGTGCCGCTGCGTCACTTCTCGAACCGCACGATCGTCGTCTGCATCGCGCTGTCGACCGTGATCGGCGTCGGGCTCTTCTCGGTCGTCGCGTACGTGCCGACCTTCATCCAGATGGCGTATCGCACGTCGGCGACGGTGTCGGGGCTGGTCCCGATCGCGACGGTGTTCGGGATGCTGATCAGCACACTGGTCACCGGCTCACTCGCGAGCCGCTCGGGCAGGTACCGGATGTTCCCGCTGTTCGGAACTGCCGTCGCTGCGGTCGGACTTCTCGTGATGGCACTCTTGCCGCCCGGAATGCCGCTGTGGGTGCCGATGGTCGCGATGGGTCTGGTCGGGATCGGCACGGGCTCGTTCATGAACATCATCGTCGCCGTAGCCCAGAGCGCTGCGCCGGTGAGCGACACCGGCAGCATCACCGCGACCGTGAGCCTGGTCCGTCAAATCGGTTCGACCACTGCAACGGCGATCGTCGGCGGACTGATCGGTGCGGGAGTGACCGCGGGTCTTCCGGCGGCGCTGGATGCTGCGACCCTCACACCGGCGGCGGTCCACGCCGCATCCGCCTCGGTGCAGGCGCAGGTCGCTGAGCTGTACTCCGATGTGATGACCCCGATCTTCCTCGGCCTTGCTGTCACCTATGCGATCGGCTTCGTCATCGCGCTGCTCTTGCCGAACGCGAAGCTCGCGGATCACCTCGAGCCGGAGCCCGCAGCCGAGCCGTCCACTGTCAGCGATCCTGCCGTCGCCTGAACGCGCACCCGACAATTCCCACTCGTACTCGAAGAGGAGACGCTCATGCCTGAGACTTCCGCACACCCCCGCATCGTCATCGTGGGCAGTGGCCCGATCGGTGCCACCTACGCGCGCACCCTGCTCGAGGGTCTGCCCGACGCTCGCGTGACGATGTTCGAGGCCGGCCCGCAGCTCACCGAGCGCCCGGGCCAGAGCGTTCGGAACATCGATGACCCCGATGAAAAGGCCCGCGCGCGCGAGATGTCGCAGGGACCCCAGGCGGGCGCCATGCGCGAATCACTCGGCATCCCCGCCGGTGTGGTCGTCGAGGGCATGTTCACTGCGCGCCAGGGAACGCACCTGTTCGACTTCGGCGGGGAAGGTTCGGCGCACGCGCCGACCTTTGCCGCCGCGGCCGGCGCGACCAACGTCGGAGGTCAGGGTTCGCACTGGACGTGTGCCATCCCGCGCCCGTCGTTCAGTGAACGCATCGCCTTCATCGACGACACCGAGTGGGATGAACTGATCGATCGTGCCGAACAGCTTCTGCACGCTCAGCACTCGGCTTTCGCGGACTCCGCCGTCGGTGGCGCGATCCGCTCGCTCCTGAGCGAAGAGTTCGGCCCGGATCTCCCGGAGGGCTACGGAGTGAGCACGCTCCCCGTCTCGGGTGAACCGCAGCCCGATGGATCGATGCAGTGGGGCGGCACCGATTTCGTGCTCGGGCCGCTCATCGAGGACGGCAATCCTCTCGCCGAGCGGTTCGAGTTGCGCGACCTGTCGTTGGTTCGCCGTGTCGAGCGTGAGGCTTCTGAAGAACGGGGCGACCGTGTGACCGGTGTCACCGTCGAAGACCTGCGCACCCGCGAAACCTCGTTCGTGCCGGCAGACCTCGTCGTTGTAGCCGCGGATGCCTTCCGCTCTCCGCAGCTCCTTTGGGCCTCCGGCATCCGTCCCGCAGCTCTCGGCCGCTACCTCACCGAGCACCCCGTCGTCATCACCACGGTAGCCCTCGATGCCGAGAAGATGAGTCGCTTCGCCACCGAAGAGCAGCTCGATGAAGAGCTCGCGCAGCGAGCGAAGCACGCGGCGGATCCGGTTGCCGCGGTCAACCGCATTCCGTTCTCCGAGCCGGATCACCCGTTCTCGCTGCAGGTCATGTACTCCGAGAACACGCCGTTCCCGTTGCCCGACGACAGCCCCTTCCGCGGCAACCGCTGGGGCTTCGTCAACATGGGCAACGGCCTCCGCAAGCGCCCGCGCGTTGAAGACGGTCTCACGTTCACCGATGACGAACTCGACTATCGCGGCTTTCCGAACTTCACCGTTGACTATGAACTGACGGATGCTGAACTCAGCGAGATCGACGCGGCCACGGCCGACCTGCGGCGCATCGGCGAGACGCTCGGCGTCTTCGTCGCCGAGCCGCGCCTGATGCCGAACGGGTCGAGCCTGCACTACATGGGCACGATGCGGATGGGCGAGACCGACGACGGCACGTCCGTCGCAGACCCGTACTCACGGGTGTGGGGCGTCGACGGGCTTGTCGTCGGCGGCAACGCGCTCATCCCCACGGCGAACACGATGAACCCGACGCTCACGAGCGTCGCGATCGCCGTGCGCGGCGCGCGGAAGGCGATCGAGGCGCTCTCCGCCTGAGACTCAGCCGCGGGCGATGCGGTCCGACATGACCTTCACGCCGGCCGATGACGTCGAGCCTCCGTCGATCGGGATCTCGGCGCCGGTGACATAGGCGGCAGCATCCGACAACAAGAACACCACGACGCGAGCGACCTCGTCAGCGTTCCCGACGCGCTCGAGCGGGGTGAGAGCGAGTTGCGCATCGCGCATTGCTTCGGGGGCGTTCACCGTCATCGGCGTCTCGATGAACCCGGGGTGGACGATGTTCACACGGATGCCGCGGGGCCCGAGTTCGGTGGCGGCGACGTGCGTCAGCCCCCGCAGCCCCCACTTGCTCGACGTGTAGGCGACCGGATAGTGGGCGTTCAACGCCGCGGACGAGCCGACGTTGACGATCGAGGATCCATCTCCCATGAGCGGAGCGAGGGCTTGAATTCCGAGCATCGGTCCGGTCAGATTCACGGCGAGCACACGGTCCCAGTCGGCGCGTTCGGTCTGGCCGAGACGGGTGCGATGGGTGATGCCGGCGTTGTTGACGAGCCCGCGGAGAGGCTCACCGGCGAGCCCGGTTTCGAGTTCGACGGCGAGGGTGTGCCAGTCGTCTTCGCTCGACACGTCGAGCCGGCGGTAGGTGATCTCGGTGTCTTCGAAGGCGGGGGATGCCTCGGCGATGTCGGTCGCGATCACTCGAGCGCCGGCTTCCGCCAGCAAGAGCGCGGCCGCGAGGCCCTGACCTCCTGCGGCGCCAGTGACGACGATCGTGCGGCCGGCGAGTCCTACGTGGGTCATAGCGTTCTCTCCCCATCTCTGGGCCGCTGCCTCGCCGCCCGCAGTTTCGACGCTAGCCGCGGCATCCACCCGAGGGAATCGACCGATGCTGATACCGCGCATCAGCCCTCTGCCTTTGCAACGCCTTGACGGTCTTCTTGGACATGCCTACGAGTGACGGCCGTGCAGATCGTCGCGCTCGACGAGTAGAGCGTCGACCGCGGGCACGTCCATCGCTTCGGCCTCCAAAATTGCGGATGCCGTCTGAGATCGCGATTCGGCCGCGGCGGTGGTCAGGTCGACAACGATCTCGCGCCATCGCAGGAGAAAGACCGGTTCGTCGAGGCGGCGGCGGCGCATCCAGGACGTCACCTCATCGTTCGACTTGCTCGCGTTGCACGAGCGGCACGCGGGAACGACGTTGTCGAGCGTGTAGCGACCCCCTCGTGAAATCGGCAGCACGCAGTCGCGTTGCAGGGCGACGCCCTCGGCTCCGCAATAGGCGCAGACACTCCACGCATCGAGGATCGCGAACCACTCAGCATCCGTCAGATCACTTCCCGACGCCGCCACGCGCTTCACGCGCCGACGTTGCGCACGCGCGCGTCGAGACCCGCCCGTATTGGCCATAACGCGAGCGTACCGAGTGCGTGCTCAGCCGACCGCGAGGCGCTGCGCGCCGACGCCGACAACGTAGGAGATCGCGCCCACACAGATGAGCAGAAGCGTGAGGGTCACCAGCGCGAGTGCCAGACCGTCGGGGGCAAGCTCTTCATCGTGGGCGATCGACCGATGGGCGGTGCTGTATCGGCGAGCGGAGACGATGTATGCCGAGGCCGCCGTCGCGATTCCGACGATCCCGAGCACGGCAGCGAACGCTCCGATGCTCTCGCTCCCGAAGCGCACGATGACGGCACTTGCGACGGCCAGGGCAAGACACGTCCGGCGCCAGGCAAGCAGAGTCCGTTCGGGCTGAAGACCCGGATCGGCCGGGGCGCCGGAGGAGCTCACCAGAAGTAGCCGAGGGTCAGGAGGATCACGGCGAGCACGACCCCGATGACGATGACGAGTCCGACACTCGGTGCGGGCAAGGCCGCGTTCCGCCGCATCGACCGCTCAACCCGGTACCACCCCACCCACGCCTGGATGGCGGCGAGCACGCCGAGCACGATGAACACCAGCGCTGAGGCCAGTCGAAACCCCGGCGAGATCGGCACCTGCAGCGCCTCGAGCGCGACCCCCGACGCGAGCAGCGCCAACGACGTGCGCACCCACGCGAGGAAGGTGCGCTCGTTCGCCAGGCTGAACCGAGGGTCGGGCTCCGCCCCTTCTGAGTAGAGCGAGCGCGGAAATCGTGAGCTCATTGCGACAGGTTACTGCCGCGGCCTACAACCCACGTGCCTCGCGCACGAGCTGCGCATACACCCCGGCGCTGGGCTTCGCGATTCGCTCGAAGGTCTCGAGATCGACGGAGTGCAGGCCGAGCTTGGGGCCGTAGCCGAAGATCCACTCGAAGTTGTCCATGAGCGTCCAGTGGCAATAGCCGAGCACCGGCACGCCGTCGACGATCGCCTGCGCGAGGCCGACGAGCGATGGTGCGATGAAGTCGGCACGGATGCTGTCATTCGGCGTACTCACCCCGTGTTCGCTGACAAGCACAGGCACACCGCTGACGTCATGCGCGTAGACGACGGCTCCGCGGAGCGAATCAGGGTCCACCGCGGTGCCCATGCCATTGACAACTGCGCCCTCCGGAGCCGGAAGGAGGCCGTCCGGACCGTAGTGCAGGCGCTCATAGTTCTGGACGCCGACGAAGTCGTCATCCGCCGCGAGGCTCAGCCAGTAGTCGTAAACCTCTGCGCGCTTGCGTGCGACCAGATCTTCGCCGCCGGGGACAGCGACGTCGTCGCACATCGCGAGCGAGAGTCCGACGGGCAGATCGGCCCGACGCTCCTTGATCGCGGCTTTGCCCATGATGTGAGCGGCGGTCATACCGGCGCGCATGCCGGCGAAGTCTTCGTGCAGCATGACGTTGCCCGCGCGGTAGCGCTCGACACCGGCCTCGCGCTCCGCCGCCTCGAGGGTTGCCCGCTCGAGGTCGGCCACGAAGTCAGGGAGCCCCGACCAGGTCAGCATCTCGGGCAGGTCGGGCTCGTTGAAGGTGACGGCGAGACGGATGCGGTCGCCGAAGCGGTCCATGATGACACCGCAGTACCGAGCGAAGAGCGCCGGGGCCTCGGCATCCAGCCAGGCCCCGCGCGAGGCGAACCAGTGCGGCGAGGTGAAGTGGTTGAACGTCACGATCGGAGCGAGGCCGCGGGCGAGGCATCCGTCAATCAACGCTTCGTAGTGCGCGAGCGCCTCATCGGAGAACTCCCCCTCGACCGGTTCGACGCGCGCCCACTCGACCGAGAAGCGGTAGGAGTTGAGGTTCATCCCTGCGACCAGGTCGAGGTCGGATTCCCACAGTTCCCAGCCGTTCGTCGCCTTGCCCGAGCGAGCCTGAAAGACGGTCGGCGTCACGTTCTCGAGAAACCAGGTGTCGCTCGTGACGTTGTCACCCTCGTTCTGGTGGCCGGCGGTGGCGACTCCCCACAGGAAGTCGGCGGGGAAGGATGCTGAAGGCATGAGTGGTCCTCTCTGAACTCCTCACTATCCTCTCACACTTGTTCATTCAGTGAAAGCGTGTTTCACTAGGAGCAGGCACCAGTGCGGGTATGTTAGGCCCTCGCTAACGAACGACCGAGTGGATCCGAATGGCCAAACGGCCCGATGCCCCCCACTCTGTAAACGAAGGGTCGCACCCGATTGCGATTCACTGACACCGAAGTCCGCAGCAGCAAACCGATCACAGGAGATCAGGATGTCTCGAAAAACCACCGCCCGCGGAGCCGCCGTCGTCGCGGCTTTCGCAGTTTCAGCGCTCACGCTCGCCGCGTGCAGCGGATCCGGCACCGACGGAGGCGGAAGCGGCGAACCCGCTGACGCCTCGGTGCTCGTCATCGGACTCGACTCCGACCAGGCAGCCCTCGGCTACGACCCACTGCGTTACGGATCCGGTCAGCGCATGTTCTTCGAGGGGATCTACGACTCCCTCTTCCTCCTCGACGCAGACGGTCAGGTTGTTCCCGACCTCGTCACCAACTTCGAGTACAACGAAGACCAGACCCAGCTCACCCTCGACCTCGACACATCGGCGACCTTCGCCGATGGCTCGACCGTCACCGCCGACCTGGTCAAAGAGAACCTCGACTTCCGCGGAGACCCCGACCTGTCGGCCTACAGCGGCTTCGCCGAGGGTGGCGAGCAGGAAATCTCCGACGTCGCCGTCGTGGATGAAGACACCGTCACGCTGACCTTCGCCGCTCCCCAGCCGGGGTTCGAGGCGAACCTCGTGCTGCCCGCCGGTGCGATCGTCGGCCCGGCAGGCGTCGCCGACCGCAGCAGCCTGGATGCCGCCGCCGACGGCTCCGGCCCCCTCGAGGTCGATGGTGAGGCCACGATCAAGGGCAACTCTTACCTCCTCGTGAAGAAGGCCGACCACCCCGACGTGGACGGCTACCCCTTCGAGTCGTACGAGTTCCGCCCGATCCTTGACCCGGTTGCCCGTGTCAACGCGGCGATTTCCGGTGAGGTCGACACGGCCTTCATCACCTCCGCCACCCAGGCGCAGGCCGAGTCCGGCGGGGTCGGTGTGGTCGCCAACGGCGGGGTCATCCAGAACCTGCTGCCGTTCGACAAGAACGGATCGCTGGCGCCCCAGTGGGGCGACCCCCGCGTCTGGAACGCGCTGTCCATCGCCATCGACCGGGAGACGTATGTCGCCGCCATCCACCCGGGTGACATCCCGACCGCGAACGTGCTTCCCGCGGACAGCCCCGGCTACATCCCTGAACTCGAGGAAGAATTCGCATACGACCCCGAGGCCGCAAAAGAACTGCTGGCCGAGGCCGGCTACCCCGACGGGTTCTCCTTCGAGGTCGTGATCACAGCCGGGAGTCAGCGGGACTGGGAGGCGATCCAGCCGTACTTCGCCGAAATCGGCGTCGACGTCGCCCTGAAGAATGCGTCGTCCACAGAGGAAGCGTTCGCCTCCGTCCAGACCACACCCATGGGTGGCCCGATCGCTCTCACCTGGACCAACCCTCCGGGGAACGTGTTCGGGGTGCTGTTCGGCTTCGCGAACTTCCACGGTGCGGAAAACCCCGCGATCCAGGGCGCCGCAGGCGCTTACGGTGCCGCATCGGGTGCTGGTGATGAGGACGCGCAGGCGGCTGCCCTCACCGACCTCAACCGCGCGATCGCCGAGTCCGGCTGGCTGATCCCGCTGTTCGAGCAGCTCTCGCCGTGGGCCTACAACCAGTCGGTGATCGACGAGCCGACCTTCCCCGGTACGGATTCGTTCCCGATCCTCTCGACGTTCACACCGGCGTCCTGATCACAGTGGTCCCGGTGCCGACAGGGTAACGTCGGCACCGGGACACCGGGAGTAATGATGCTCACCTTCATCGTGAAGAGGGTCGCGTTCGCGATCCTCACCTTGTTCGTCGCCACCTTTCTTGCGTTCGTTCTCGTCCACTTGTCAGGCTCCACGCCCGGTGGTGTCGCACTTGGCCAAGCCGGTACACCCGAGCAGATCTACGAGTACAACGTGAGCGTGGGCTGGTTCGACCCCTGGGTCATCCAGTACGGCAACTGGGTCGCTCAGGTTCTGCAGGGCAACCTGGGCGTCTCCCTGATCGACGGCCGCGACATCGCCGACGACATCTCCAAGCGCCTTCCGGTGACGGCGGCACTCGCCGTCTTCGGAACCTTGCTCAGTGCAATCCTCGGCATCGTCATGGGCGTCACCGCCGCTGTCCGCGGCGGCGCGGTTGACCGCTTCATCACGGTGCTCTCCGGCATCCTTCTTTCGCTGCCCGCCTTCTGGGTGGGCGTGCTGCTCGTCTATGTCTTCGCGGTCCAGCTGCGGCTACTCCCCGCGACCGGCTTCGTTCCCTTCGACGTGAATCCCGAGGCGTGGGCGCGGTCGCTGGTTCTGCCGGTCATCACCATCGCGCTGACGTCGATGGCCGGTATCGCCCGGCAAACGAGAGCATCGATGGCAGAGACCCTCACTCAAGAGCACATGCGCACGTTGCGCGCCGTCGGAACTCCGACGCAGCGCATCATCTACGTTCACGCGTTGCGCGGAGCCAGCCTGCCGATCCTCGCGAGCGTCGCGATTCAGTTCATCATCCTGTTCGGCGGCTCGGTCATCATCGAGGTGCTCTTCGCGCTTCCCGGGATCGGCCAGGCAATGCAGGTGGCTACCGGATCGGCCGATCTGCCGTTCGTGCAGGCCCTCGTCCTCGTGGCGACGTTCGTCGTCGTCCTCGTGAATCTGGCGCTGGAGTTCCTCACCCGCACCCTCGACCCGAAACTGCGTGCGTCATGACCGTCTCGACCACCTCTATCCTTCAGCAGCGATCTCGTCCCCCACGGCGCATCCGCGGCCGCGTCTTCCGCTCACCCACCGCGATCATCGCGCTCGTGTGGCTGGTGGGACTGGTCATCGCTTCGCTCACGGGACCGCTCTGGCTGCGCTACGGCCCGCTTGAGCAAGACCTCTCGGCAGTGTTGCAAGGCCCATCCGCGGCCCACATTCTCGGCACCGACGAACTCGGCCGAGACATGCTCTCGCGCATCATCACCGCGGCCGCACCGACCCTGCTCATCGCGCTGATCACCCCGATCGTGGCGATCCTGATCACGGTGCCCATCACCCTCTGGGCCGCACGGCGCGAGCGTGCCGAGACCGTCGTCAACCGCATAAGCGAGATCGTGCTGTCGCTCCCCGGAACCGTCATCATCCTGGCGTTCATCGCGGCCGTGGGAACCAACATGCCACTCGTGATGGCCGCGTTCGGTGTTCTCGTCTTCGGCGCGATGTACAAGGTCTTCTTCGGTCAGGCCAAGTCTCTCCACAAGCAGCTCTACGTCGAGGCGGCGGCCGTCGACGGTGTCCGCCCGATGGTGGCCAGCATCCGTCACGTTTTGCCGAACATGTCCACAACCGTCATCGTGCAGTTCGTGCTGCTGTTCGGCGCGGCGATCGGGTTGCAGGCCGGCCTTGCCTTCATCGGCCTCGGTGCACAGCCGCCCGAGCCGACGTGGGGTGGCATGATCCAGACCGCGTCGAGCTTCATCTTCCAGCAGCCGTGGCTGATGATCCCGACCGGTGCGGTGCTGGCGCTGACGATCATCGCGGCCAACTCACTGGCGGACGTCCTCGCCGGCGGAACGGCCATGCCCCCACCGCTCGTGTCGATCCGCCGCAAGAAGAAGCCGACGGATGCCGAGGTCCCGGCGGCCTCGAATGTTTCGACGGGCGCGGCGGCAGCATCCGTTGCCCTCGCTTCTGATGCCCCTGCCTCTGATGCCGCACTGACGGCGCCCGGCGAGTTGGTCATCCGGGATCTCGTGATCGGCGTCGATGACGGACCGGCCCTCGTGACCGGCGTGTCGATGCGCGTGCGTCCGGGCACCGTGATGGGCCTGGTCGGTGAGTCCGGCTGTGGCAAGAGCGTCACCTCCTACTCCCTCCTCGGCCTGCTCTCACCGGGACTCTCGGTCCGCTCCGGAGTCATCAGCTGGGGCGGTGTCGACCTCGCCCGAGCCGACGAGAAGACGCTCGCGAAGGTCCGCGGCCACGAGATCGCCTACATCTCGCAAGAGCCCACGCGCGCCCTCGACCCGATGTTCACGATCAGCTGGCAGCTCGCTGCCGCGGTGAAGAGGTTGCGCGGTGTGCGCGGATCCGAGGCGAAGCGCATCGCGGGAGAGCTTCTCACCGACGTGGGCATCATCGACGTACCGCGTGTGCTGAAGAGCTACCCGCACCAGATCTCGGGCGGAATGGCACAGCGCGTCGCGATCGCTCTCGCGCTCGCAGGTACCCCGAAGCTGCTGATCGCCGACGAGCCCACGACGGCGCTGGATGTCACGGTGCAGGCCGAGATTCTCGGGCTGCTTCGCGGGCTCATCGCCGACCGGGGAATGTCGATCATCCTCGTCACTCACGACCTCGGCGTTGTGGCCGATCTCTGCGATGAGGTGTCGGTGATGTACGCCGGCCAGATCGTCGAGACCGGGTCGGTGCGCGATGTCCTTGTCCGACCCGAGCACCCGTACACGATGGCGCTGCTCGCGGCTGACCCGCACGCGATCCTCGACTTCGAGGGCACGACCCGGCTCGCATCGATCCCCGGTCAGGTTCCGCTCCCGGGTTCAATGACGAGCGGATGCCGCTTCGCAGACCGCTGCCGGTTCGCGCGCGACGAATGCCTGGGTGAAGTGCCGCTCATGCCCCGTATAGCCGGCGATGGCGGTGTTCGCTGTGTTCGACGTGACGAGGTACAGGGGCGTCAAGACGAATGGCGTCTGCCCGTGACCACGCTGGGGGAGGAACGATGACCGAGACATCGGCATCCGCGACAACGGAGGCGACTCCACTGCTCGAGGTCCGCAACCTCGTCGTTCGGTTCGCCAAGGCAGGCGCTCCGGCCGTCGACGACGTGTCATTCACCATCTCGCGCGGCGAAACGATGGGTCTGGTCGGCGAGTCAGGTTCAGGCAAGACCACCATCGGCCGTGCGATCCTGGGCTTGCAGCCCGTGACGAGCGGGCAGATCCTGTTCGAGGGTCGCGACATCACGCGCGCTGGCGCGAAAGAACGTCGGGGGCTTCAGGGCGATCTGAGGGCCGTGTTCCAAGACCCGTTCTCGTCGCTGAACCCGCGGAGGCCGATCGCTGACGCCCTCACCGAGCCGCTCCGGGTCGCGGGGGTGTCGAAGGCCGAGCGCGATCGCCGCGCGACGAAGGTGCTTCAGGCCGTGGGTCTTCCGTCGAACTCGGGGGAGCGGTATCCGCGTCAGTTCTCGGGCGGTCAGCGTCAGCGCATCGCGATTGCACGTGCGCTCGTGACCGATCCGCGGCTGGTGGTCTGTGACGAAGCGGTCAGCGCCCTTGACCTCTCAACCCAGGCGCAGGTGCTCAACCTGCTCGCCGACCTGCGGGCGGGGAGAGACCTCGGCTACCTTTTCATTGCGCACGACATGGCGGTCGTGGAGTTCCTCGCCCAGCGCGTGATCGTCCTCAATCGGGGTCGCATCATGGAGCAGGGGCTCACGACCGAGGTCATGAACAACCCCCAGCATCAGTACACGCGGGTGCTCATGGCGGCGTCCCCGGTGCCCGACCCCGATGAGCAGGCTCGACGCCGCGACATTTGGAAGGCACTGCGTGCCGAGGCGAAGGCTCAAGCCCCCGCAGCGTGAACTCCGCGCGGCTCAGTGGAAAGTCGCGTTCACGAGCGGCGACAGGTTCTGCGCCGTCTCGCGGAATCGCGTGACCATCGGATTCTGTGAGTCACTGAGGCTGCACAGCACGATCGTGGCTGGTTCGATGTCGGTGATCGGGACGTAGGCGAGCTCGTCGCGACGGTAGTGCTGGCTCGCCGACTGGCCCGCAATGTTAACTCCAGCCCCTGCAGCGACCAACTCGAGCAGGCCCTCTACGGAGTCGGCGGTCGGTCCGCGTTTGGGTCGTGAGCCGTCGGGACGAGGGTCGACGATCCACCAATTCACGACCTCGACGGGGCCGTTCGCCACCGACACGAACATCTGCTCGGCCGTCTCGAGGATCGAGATCTCGTCACGTGTCGCGAGCGGGTGGTCTGCGCGCACCACCAGCACGCGCGGCTCACGCCAGAGCGGTTCAGCGCGCACGCGCGGGGGCAGTTGCATCGGCCACGGCGCGAAGACCACGTCGACTCGCCCGGCCTCGAGCTCGTCGGCGACGTCGAAGAAGCCGAGCCGGCGCATCTCAATGCGTGCCTGGGGGATCGCCTGCATAGTGGCGGCGATGGCAGCAGTCGTCAGGCTTCCGGCCCCGGCCGCGACGACCCCCACTCGCAGCATCGGTGCGTCGCGCTCACGGCGGATCGATCTGCCCCAACTCAACAGCTGATCATGGTCGTCCTGCACGCGGCGGGCGAAGGGCAACAGGTCACGCCCGTACGCAGTGAGCTCAACCTTGCGCGGGCTTCGGTCGAAGAGCTTCACATCGAGCTGCTGCTCGAGCCGGCTGATCTGCTGGCTCAGCGACGGAGGCGTGATCGAGAGCCGTTCGGCGGCGCGACCGAAGTGCAGCTCTTCGGCGAGCACGCAGAAATACCGGATCACGTGGATAGGAACATCCATGCCCGAATCTTAGCTTGAGGCTAACGCCGGGTAGGTAGCTCGAACTGGTTTAGCCCGCCCGGCGCGCACAGACTTGACACATCAGGAGTGAAACCCGGAATGACCCGACACTCCTCGTGCCTCACGGCACCCGCACACTTACAAGGAGGTAAGCATGACTACTTTTCCCGCTTCTGACCCCGACAAGGTTCCGTTCGCCGGCATCCTTCCCGCCGCTCCCAAGCCGTTCCTGCTCGCTAACGGTGAGGGCGAGAAGTCCCTCGTCTTCGACCAGCTGTTCTCGATCCTGTTGTCGGCTGACGAGACCGACGACCAGTACGGTGCGTTCACGATGGTCGGCCCTAAGGGTGACCGCATCCCGGCGCACAAGCACTTCAAGACGCATGAGATCTTTTACGTCGTCGACGGTGAGATCAGCATCTGGATGGATGACGAGGCTGACTACCACACCAAGTCCACGTTGACCACGGGCGACTTCGCGTTCATCCCGGCCAACATCGTGCACGCGTTCCAGATCCACAACACGACGAAGGTGTTCGGCGTGGGCACGGCAGGTTTCGAGCGGTTCTTCCACGCGATGGGTCAGCAGACCGACATGACCTCACCGCAGGGCGTCTACGTTCCCGACTACCCGACGATGCGCGCCGCGGGTGAGAAGTACTGGACGCAGTTCATGCCCGAGTTCCAGTTCCGCGACTGAGGTGCCCTCGCTCCTCGAGATCGATGTCGTCCAGCCGGCCGGATTCCGGCCGCTCTCACTCGATCTGCGTACGCCCGAAGCTGCGGGTGCACCCCTCGTCGTGTTCCTCCACGGCGGGGGGTGGCTGCGCGGAAGCCGCAAGGTGTTCACCCCCGGCATCAGCGACGAGCAGTCGTTCGACCGCATCGTGGCCGCGGGGTTCGCGGTCGCCTCGTGCGAGTACCGACTGAGTGGTGAAGCGCACTTTCCGGCGCAGCTGGACGACGTGGATGCCGCGATCGACTGGCTGCAGCGGCACGGCGGTGAGCATGGGGTGGATGCTTCACGCCTCGTGCTCTGGGGTGTTTCCGCGGGTGCGACCCTCGCTGCATTGACCGGCCTTCGCCGCACGGATGTGCGCGGTGTCGTCGATTGGTTCGGTCCGGCCGACCTGTTCACCATGGCTGAGCACAACATGGGGGAGGTCCCCGCAGATACACGGGAGGCCCGTTGGCTGGGCGCCCCTGCGGCAGACCTGCAGGGTGCCGCGCGTCTGGCTTCGCCCGCACTTCAGGTCCACTCCGGAGCGCCGCCGTTCCACATCTCGCACGGCACCGCCGACGAGCATGTGCCGTTCGCCCAGAGCGAGGCGCTCGCCGCTGCGTTGAGCGCAGCCGGAGTCGACGTCGAGCTCCACCCCGTCGAGGGTGGCAAACACTTCTGGCAAGGCCTGGAGAACACCGACCCGGTCTTTGACCGCGCGATTGACTTCGTCTCGCGCGTGACCCGCGAACCCGCACACCTGATTGGATGACCATCATCGACGCAAGAATGATCGCCCCGCAGCATCCGACCGAATCGGCACCGCTCCTGCGGCGCGAGTTCGCCCTCGACGCCGGACACGGCTTCGTCGAACGCGCCACCTTGCGCACCAGTGCGCTGGGCCTGGTCGAGGCGTGGGTGAACGGCATCCCGTCGTCTGACGAGCTGCTCGCACCGGGCTGGACGAGCTACGAATGGCGCGTGCGCCTCGTCGAGCATGATGTGACGGATGCTGTCGCCGAACGCACCGTGATCGCGCTGCGTCTCGGCAATGGGTGGTACCGCGGCTGGCTCGGGTTCACCGGTGAGCGTGCGGTCTACGGTGACGAACGCGCGGGCTACGCCGAGCTCGAGATCACCTTCGCCGACGGCCATGTCCAGATCGTCGTCACGGACGATAGCTGGCGGGCGAGCACAGGTGAGGTGCTGGCCGACGATCTCTACAACGGGCAGACGATCGACGCGCGCCTGCGCGGCACCGGGTGGCAGCATCCTGACTTCGACGACTCGACATGGGATGCCGTGCGCGCCGTCGAACTCGACGCCGGGCGCCTGGCTCCCAATGTCGCTCCACCGGTGCGTCGCCTCGGCGAGTTCGCCGTGCAGAAGCACTGGACCTCTCCCTCGGGCAAGACCCTTGTCGACTTCGGGCAGAATCTCGTGGGGTTCGTCCGTGTGCACGTCGCGGGTCCCGCCGGCACCGAGGTCGTGCTCCGTCACGCCGAAGTGCTCGAGCATGATGAGCTCGGTACGCGGCCGCTGCGCCGGGCAGAGGCCACCGACCGTCTCATCCTCAGTGGAGGGGATGACGTCTTCGAGCCGACTCTGACGTTCCACGGCTTCCGCTACGCGGAGGTCACCGGCTGGCCGGGTGAGTTCGACCCGTCCGCATTGGCCGCGGTCGTCGTGGGTTCCGAGATTCGTACGATCGGGTCGTTCGAGTGTTCGAACCCCGAGCTCAATCAGCTGCACAGCAACGTTCTCTGGGGCATGCGCGGCAACTTTCTGAGCGTGCCGACGGACTGCCCGCAGCGCGACGAGCGCCTTGGCTGGACGGGTGATCTGGCGGTCTTTGCGCCGACGGCGGCTTTCCTCGGCGATGTCGAGTCGTTCCTCGCCGACTGGCTCGTCGATGTCGAGCTCGAACGACGGGCCTCTCCTACCGGCGCGGTCTCGGTTGTCGTCCCGGACGCACTGAAGTACCTCGACACCGGCTTCCCCACACCGGGGGCGACGGCCGTCTGGGGCGATGCCGCGGTGTGGGTGCCCTGGGCGCTGTGGACCGCGTACGGCAACGAGCAGACTCTCCGCGACGCGTACCCGCTCATGTCCGCGCACACCCGCTCGGTCGCCGGTGCGCTCTCACCGAGTGGCCTCTGGGACACCGGCTTCCAGTTCGGCGACTGGCTCGACCCGGATGCTCCGGCCGATGACCCCGGCAAATCCAAGGCGCCGTCCGGCGTTGTCGCAACAGCGTGCGCCTTCCGCACCGCATCGCTCATGGTGCAGACCGCAGAGCTTCTCGGCGAGCAGGCGGATGCGACGGAGTTTGCCGTGCTCCGTGACCGGGTGGGCGGGGCGTTCCGTGAGCACTATGTGCATGACGGCCTTGTCGAGAGCGACAGCGCCACCGCCTACGCGCTCGCAATCGTCTTCGGGTTGCTTGACGACGCCGATCGCCAGAAGGCCGGTGACCGGCTCGCCGAGCTCGTCCGCGCCGCGGGCCACCGCATCAGCACAGGCTTCGCCGGGACACCCTTCGTGAACGATGCGCTCGCCACCACCGGCCACCTCGACGATGCCTACGCGCTGCTCCTCCAGCGCGACGCCCCGTCGTGGTTGTACGCGGTGACCATGGGCGCCACGACGATCTGGGAGCGGTGGGACTCGATGCTTCCCGACGGCTCGATCAACCCCGGCGAGATGACCTCGTTCAACCACTACGCCTTCGGCGCTGTGGCCGACTGGATGCATCGCTCCGTCGCGGGTATCGCTCCACTCGAGGCTGGTTACCGCCGCATCCTGGTGGCGCCGCAGCCGGGCGGAGGCCTGACCTGGGCGCAGGCGAACCTCGACACTCCGCACGGTCTTGCTGCCGTGCGCTGGGACATCGAGGGTGCGGAACTGCGCGTCGAGGTCACCGTGCCCGAGGGCTCTGAGGCGGTGCTGCGGCTGCCCGGCCGCGACGACGAGACCGTGGCGCCCGGCATCCATGTACGCACCCTCGCGATCAACCCCGATGGAGAATCCCTTGTCTGACACCTATGACGTCACGCTTGAAGCGGGCGGCTTCGACTTCCGCGTGCGGGTGTACCCCGCCGACACTCCGAACGGCTCCGCTCTCGTCTGGCTGCACGGCGGTGCGTTCATGTTCGGGACCCTCGACATGCCCGAGGCCGATCAGGTCGGACGCCGACTCAGCGCGCTGGGCACCACCGTGATCTCGGTCGACTACACGCTCGCGCCGTTGGACGGGCTGTCCGCGCTCGGGCCGCCTCCGGAGGGCGCCGACGCGCCCTCGCCCGAGCAGATGCGCGCCGAGATCGAGGCGGCCGGTCCGCGCTCGCGCTTTCCCGTCGCCTCGCTGCAGACGGTCGCCGCGTTCGACTGGGCCGTCGAAAACGCCGCGCAGCTTGGCGCTCTCCCGACCCGCATCGCGCTCGGTGGCGCCAGTGCCGGAGGCAATCTCTCGACCGGGGCGACCATGCGGCTGCGCGATCGCGGTACGTCCATGCCGAGCGTGCTCGCGCTGGTGTACCCGTCGCTCCACGATGGAATCGTTCCGGCCAACGCCGAGCTGACCGAGCTGCTCAAGGGTGTTCCCGCCTTGCGGATCTTCACTCCCGACTCTCGCGACGGGATCAACCGCAACTACCTGCCCGACGGCGACGACCCTCACGGCTATGCGTTCCCCGGCGGTCATGACGTGGCGGGATTCCCGCCCGTGCTCATGGTCAACGCCGAGCTCGACAGCCTGCGAGCCTCGGGCGAGGCCTTCGCTTCGGAAATGGCCCTGGCCAGTGTCGACGTACACGTCGTTCGCCAGCGCGGAGCGATGCACGGCTACCTCAACGAGATCGGGCATCCGGCCTCGGAGCGCACACTGACGCTCATCGGCAACGCGGTTGCGGGACGTTGAGCGGCAGCATCCGTTCACGAAGTCCGCAGGTTCGTGCAGATCTGCGAATTCCGGAGGCTGCGACCCGGCGGAAAAGCGCGTCAGGTCGAGCGCAGCAACCGCGAGATGTCGTCGGCGGTCGCGCGCAGGCGCGTGAGCAGCGGCCCACGCAGGGCTTCGACATCATGGCGGGACGACGCGACGGCGATGTTGATCGCGGCCGCGGGTTTACGCGCATCACGTCCGAACACCGGCACAGAGACCGACCTCAGGCCGGCGGCGACCTCTTGATCCTGCAGCGAGTACCCCTGCTCGCGAATCACCGCAAGGCGTTCGCGCAGCTCGTCGAGCGAAGAGGCGGCGTTGGGTCCGGCATCCGCCCCGAAGTCATGGTTCGAGAGCGCCGTCGCCAGCTCCGAGTCGCTGAGGTACGCGAGCAGCAACTTGCCCATAGACGTATAGGCGGCGGGCAGCGTCGAGCCGACCTGGATGTTCGCGGTCACGAGGTCGGAGTTGCGCAGCCGCGCGAGGTAGAGCACTTGGTCGCCCACGAGCACGCCGAGGTTGACCGTCTCGCCCGACTCTTCGGCAAGGTGTCGCAGCGGCTGTTCGCTCAGCTGCACGATGCTCGAACCACGGAGCGCGGCAGACCCGAGCAGCAGCACCGAGACGCCGGGGCGGATGCTTCCGTCCGGAAGTCGTTCGAGATACCCGCCCTCTTCGAGGGTAGCCACGACGCGAAAGGCCGTCGGCATCGGGATGCCGGTGCGATCGCAGATCTCGCGAAGCTTCAGTGAGGTCGTCGACTCGTCGAAGAGCCGCAGGACGTCGAGCCCCTTCGCGAGGGCCTCGATGCGGTAGCGGCTCCCCGTCTTGGGCACGGCGGCATCGGTCTGGTCCTCACCGTCGGCAGTGGTATCGGCTTTCATCGTGTGAAACCTACCACTCACTCCACGCGGAACACACGCAGCTGCAGGGCGAGCGTCGCGTAGTATCCGACGAGGGTGGTCAGTTCGAAGATCACCTCGGTGCCGAGGGCGACGGATGCCTCCGCCCACACCGCATCGTCCAGATCGCCGTTCAGCAATTGGATCGTTACCGCGGCGACCACCGCCTCGTCGCCATCGAAAGCGGACGAGTCGCCGCCCCGGAGCGTTGCGAGTTCGCTCTCGGTGAGCCCAGCCGCGGCCCCCACTGCTTCGTGCGCTTCCCGCTCGAACGCGCTGTCCCAGTGCGCGGAGACGAGCAGGATCGCGATCTCGCGCGCACGATCGCTCAACGCTCCGCTGTACCTGATCGCGGAGCCGACACTCTGGAGCACTCCGCCCAGTTCGGGGGCGAGCAGGAAGGCATTGAATGGCCCACGCAAGGAGCCGTCAGCGCGAGTGAGCGCAAAGTGTTGCGGGCCTTGCGCGCGCCGTCCACCCGCAATCGCGTCATAAAGCTCGCGCTTCACGCCCGTGAGTTCGTCCGGCGGGAACGGACGCAGTCGATCGCTCATGAGGGTTCTTTCCGGTGAATCTGCGACGGGCATTTGACGTTTGGTTGGATTCAGCATACATTCAATAGACGAAACACGCTTTCATTCAATGAACAGATTCGGAAGAAGTGTCATGGCAGACACCCCTCGCACCACCGCCGACTGGCTGGGCCTCGATGGCGCTCGCGTCCTCATCGCCGGAGCTGGCGGAATCGGGGGTGCCTGTGCCCTCGCATATGCCCGGGCCGGAGCATCCGTCACCGTCGTCGACCGCGATCAGAGCGCCCTCGACGCGATCGCCGCAGAGTTCGACGCGATCGGCGCTCGCTACGAGCTGATCCAGGCTGACCTCACGGTGCACGGCGAGGGCGCACGCGTGGTTACTGAGGCGATCGAGAAGCTCGGCGGACTCGAAGTGCTGCTTCACGCGGTCGGCATCAACGACCGTCGTCCGATCCTCGAGTTCACCGAAGACGAGTGGGACCACATCCTGCAGGTCAACCTGTCGTCGGTCTTCGGGCTCGCGCAGGCCGCGGGCCGCCACATGGTCGCCCAGGGCCACGGTCGGGTACTCGCGCTCTCGAGCGTCTCGGGCCTGCTCGCTCATCACTCGCACGGGCCGTACGCGGCATCGAAGGGCGGCATCAACCAGCTGCTTCGCGTGATGGCGCGCGAGTGGGCGTCGTCGGGTGTGACGGTGAACGCTCTTGCTCCCGGTTACATCGAGACCCCGCTCACGGCGGGCGAACTCGCCAAGCCCGGCAAACGAGCCGACCTCGAGAGCCTGGTTCCGGCCGGGCGACTCGGTACCCCCGACGAGCTGACCGGACCCGCGCTGTTTCTGTCATCACGCCACGCCGGCTTCATCACCGGCCACGTGATGTACATCGACGGCGGACGCACGCTGGTCTAAAGACTGAACTGACGAAGGAGACGCCCGCATGAGCGACAACAACCCCCAGATCTTCCCCCGGTTCGCCGGCAAGACCGTGCTCGTCACCGGTGCCGGCACCGGCTTCGGTGCCGAGATCGCCGTCCGTGCCGCGCAGGAAGGCGCCAAGGTCGCCGTCCACTACCGGTCGTCGAAGGCGGGTGCGGAGGCAACCCTCGAGCGCATCCGCGAGGCCGGCAGCGACGGCATCCTCGTGCAGGCCGACATCGGCTCGTGGGATCAGATCAAGAACATGGCCGACGAGGTGTGGGCCGCGCTCGGCACGCTCGACGTGCTCGTCAACAACGTCGGCGATGTCTCGAGCGAGCAGATGAACTGGGACGAACTGACCCAGGAGGCCCTCGACGCGGTCATCGACATCGACGTCAAGGGCACGCTGCTCATGACCCACGAATTCGGCGAGCGCATGCTGCAGCAGGGCCATGGCAATATCGTCCAGGTCGGATCGACCGTGATCGTTCGCGGCTCGGCCCGCGCGCCCCAGTACGCCGCGGCGAAGTACGCGATCCTCGGCATCACGAAGTCCTACGCCAAGGCGTTCGCGCCGTCGGTGCGCGTCAACACCTTCGCACCGGGCTTCATGGAAACCGAGCGTCTGCTGAACCGTGAGGACTGGAAGGGTGGGCGCCGCGAAATGCTCATCTCGCAGACGCCGATGGGCGTCATCCCGCCGCCCGAGTTCGTCGCCGGAGCCTGCCTATGGCTCGCGACCGATGAAGCAGCACACCTCACGGGTGGGTACATGCTCGCCGATGGCGGATTCAACATGGTCGGCGCGTAAGCGCCCGGCCCCTCATAACGACACACACCAGGAGAGAAGAACAATGAAGCTCATCACTTTCGACGACGCTCGCGTCGGTCGCCTCGAACTCGAGGAGAACCTCGTCATCGAACTCGACGTGCCCTCGACCCGCGAATACTTCGAACTCGAGGGCAAGGTCGCCGAGACGGGCGAGCGCCTCGCGTACAGCGACGTTCGTCTGCGCGCCCCCATCGTGCCCAAGAAGTTCTTCCACACCGCCGGAAACTTCGCGGCTCACCACGAAGAGCTCGAAGCCGTCGACTGGTCGCACCCGGTGCACAAGGGCATCGTGTTCTTCCAGAACATCGACGCGATCATCGGCCCGGACGACGAGATCGTCTACCCCGACCAGCTCACCCGAGAGATGGACTACGAACTCGAGATGCTCGCCGTCATCGGCAAGCCCGGCAAGTTCTTCAGCCCCGAGGATGCGGTCGAGCACATCGCCGGCTTCACCATCTTCAACGACATCTCGGCACGCGACATCCAGCGCAAGGAGATGGAATCCGGGGTGTTCTCGTTCTCGAAGGCGATCGACACGTTCTGCCCGATCGGCCCCTACATCGTGACGATCGACGAAGTGCCCGACTACCAGAACCTCGCGATGGAGCTGCGCGTCAACGGGGATGTTCGTCAGAAGGGCAACACGAACGAGATGATCGTCACGCTGCCCCACCTCATCTCGTACCACTCGCCGCAGATCTTCAGCGCGGGTGACCTGATCAGCACCGGCACGATTCGCGGAGTCGCGGCGATCCAGCCGAACCCGTTCGACTTCTACCTCAAGCCGGGCGACGTCGTCGAGGCAGAGATCCAAGGCCTCGGAGTCCTTCGCAACAAGGTCATCAGCTGGGAAGAGCGCTACGGCGAGCCCGCTCCGCAGCGCGTGGACTGGTAGGCCTGACCTGTGAAGATCGCGAACCTTGCGGGGCGTGCGGTGCTGGTGACCGAGGCCGGTGCGCTCGATGTGGCCGAGGCGTCGGGTGGCCGGTTCGGGTTTGACCCGCAGGCGTTGTTCGAAGACTGGGCTGCGTTCGCGCAGTGGGCATCGAGTGAGGGGGCGGATGCTGCGGCTGAAGCATCCGTCGGCTTCGAAGCTTCTGCGCTCCGCGCACCCGTCCCGCGCCCGCGTCAGGTGTTCGCGATCGGCCTGAATTATGCCGAGCACGCGGCCGAGGCCGGCTACCCGCCGGATTCGATGCCTGTGACGTTCACGAAGTTTCCGTCGTCGATCGTCGGCCCCGATGTCGTCGTCAAACTGCCCGAGGGCAATGTCGACTGGGAGGTCGAGCTCGTCGTCGTCATCGGGCGCGAAGCTTTTCAGGTCGACCGAGGGGATGCCTGGGACTATGTCGCAGGCCTCACGATCGGGCAGGACCTGTCGGAGCGCATCACGCAGATGCAGGGGTCTGCCCCACAGTTCAGCCTCGGCAAGTCGTTTCCGGGTTTCGGTCCGACCGGTCCGTGGCTCGTCACGCCCGATGAATTTGGCGACAAGGACGACCTCGCGATCGCGTGTTCGCTCTCGGACGAGAGTATGCAGTCTTCCCGCACGTCGATGATGCTGTACGACGTGCCGGAACTGCTCATGCGACTCTCAGCTGTTTGCCCGCTTCTGCCGGGCGACATCGTCTTCTCAGGCACTCCGTCGGGCATCGGCAACCGCCGTACCCCCCAGCGGTTCATCGGTCCCGACGATGTGCTGGTCAGCGAGATCGAGGGCATCGGCGTGCTCACGACCCGGTTCCGCTAGACCGATGCGCCGTGAAAGATCCGAGAGATCGACATGACGCCCCGCGACCTGCGCGTTGAGTACCTGGAAGCCCCGATCGGGATCGGGACGCGGCATCCGCGATTCTCGTGGATCGTCGATCACGCGCAGGATGCGCACCAGCTCGAAGTGAAGAGTGCCGGTGTCCCAGGCTGGGACACCGGAGTCGTCGAGAGCGCCGAAACATCGCTGATCGAGTACGCGGGCGAGGCGCTCACCTCGAACACGGCGTACTCCTGGCGGGCGCGCAGTCGCTCTGGCGACGGGTGGACGGCCTGGGCTGAGTCGACGTTCGAGACGGCGCTGATGGATGCTTCCGACTGGGTCGCCGCGTGGGTCGAGCCGTCTCAGCAGGACGCCGTGATCGAGCGGTGGAGCATGCTCGATTGGATCCGCGGTCTCGGCCCCGACACCCCTCCCGAAGATCGACTGCGGCCACCGCAGCTCCTGCGACAGTCCTTCGAGGTGCGTGGCGGACTGACGCGAGCCCGCCTGTACGCGACTGCCCGAGGGGTGTACTCCGCGTTCGTGAACGGCGAGCGTGCGGACGACCAGGTGCTCGCGCCCGGATCTGACTCCTACGAGCACCGCATCTCGGTGCAGTCCTACGATCTGACCGCTGCGCTCGCCGAAGGCGAGAACGTGCTGGGCATCGCACTCGCCGATGGGTGGTGGGCAGGACGCCTCGGGCTCACCGGCTCGAGTGCCCAGTTCGGCACGCGGACCTCCGCGATCTGGCAGCTACACCTCGACTACGCCGACGGGTCGACCGAGGTGGTCGCCTCAGGCGCCGACGTCCGCAGCACAGTCGGCCCCTGGGTCTACGCTGACCTCTTCGTCGGCGAGAACTACGACGCGCGCACGGTGCAGAGCGGGTGGGACAGGCCCGGTTTCGACGACGGCGATTGGATGGCGGTCGCCGAAGTCAGCTATGACCACAGCGTGCTCCGGCCCTTCGCGGGTGAGCCGATTCGGCGCGTGCGGGAACTGCCTGCGCTCTCGGTGACCGAGACAGGCAACGGCGTGATCGTCGACTTCGGCCAGGTGATCGCGGGTCGCGTGCGTCTGCGCCTGCGCGACACGGTTCCCGGTCAGCGCGTGGTGATCGAGCACACCGAGACGCTCGCCGCGGACGGCACGTGGTTCGACAACATCGTCGGCATCAACAAGGAGCAGACCGACGTGTTCGTGAGCGCTGGGCAAGACTCCGAGTGGGAGCCCGAGTTCACGTTTCACGGCTTCCGCTACGCACGAGTCGCCGGGCTCTCGCGGTCGCTGACGGCCGACGACATCGTCGCCGTGGTGATCGCGAGCGATCTCGAGCAGACCGGGGGGTTCGAAGCATCCGACCCCCGCCTTGACCGCCTGCATCAGAACGTGGTCTGGAGCCAGCGCGGCAACTTCCTCTCGGTGCCGACCGACTGCCCGCAGCGCGAAAAGGTGGGCTGGACCGGCGACATCCAGGCGTTCGTCGGAGCCGCCGCGAACAACGCCCAGGTCGTGCCGTTCCTTTCGCGCTGGCTCGAGAACCTCCGCGCCGATCAGCTGCCCGACGGGCGCATTCCGATCTTCTCGCCGCGCTCGCCCTTCGATGCTGCGGCCGCCGCGAACGCGCACGGCATCGGATCGATCGTCGCCGCTGCGGGGTGGAGCGACGCGATCGCGACGGTGCCGTGGGTGCTCTACGAGCGCTCCGGCGATCGCCGCGTGCTGGAGGACAACTACGAAGCGATGATCCGCTGGATCGAGTACCAAGCGACGGCGGCCGCCGAATTGCCGTCGTCGCTCGTCGACGTCGAGCTGTCGGATGAGCGAAAAGCCGCGCAGGCGCTGCTCTACAACTCAGGTCTCCACTTCGGCGATTGGTTGACCCCGAGCACGATGGAGCAGGGACCCCTGCACGAGGCGATCATGATCGCGCCGGCCCTTACGGGCGAGCTCATTGCGCCGATGTTCCAGGCCCAAACACTGACGATCGCCGCGCGCATCGCTACGGCTCTGAAAAGAGAAGCGGATGCTGCGGCCCTCGCCGCTCGCGCCGCCCAGGTGCGCGAAGCATTCACCTCGGAGTATGTCGGTGCGGACGGCGATCTGCCGGTGCGCCTCCAGGGTGTCTACGTACTCGCGCTCGCGTTCGACATGGTGCCTGTCGATCTGCGACCGACGACCGCGGCGCGGCTCGTCGACCTCGTCCAGAAGCGCGGTGACCGCCTCGACACGGGGTTTCTCTCGACGCCGTACCTGCTTGATGTTCTCTGCGACAACGGTTACCCCGAGGTCGCGCGCGGGTTGCTTTGGCAGTCCGAGATGCCGTCCTGGCTGTACGAAGTCGATCACGGTGCGACGACGATGTGGGAGGCCTGGGACTCCATCGCGCCGGACGGCACCATCCGCCCGATGTCACTCAACCACTACGCGCCGGGCAGTGTCGATGACTGGCTGTATCGCCGCGTCGCGGGCATCCGCTCCACCTCGGCCGGGTATCGCACTGCGGTGATCGAGCCCGACTTCGACATCGGCGTAGACCGGGTGAGTGCGCATGTGGGCACTCCGCATGGCCGGTTGGCCGTGGAGTGGGAGAAGACGGTGGATGCAGCATCCGTCACGGTTACGGTGCCCTTCGGTGTGACCGCGACTCTTCGCGCCGGGGCGCACGAGGTCGCTCTCGATCCCGGAGTGAGCACCCACACGCTGGCTGTGTGAGCAGGGAAGTACCGCGTTCGCGTGAGCAACCGAGCCGAAGTCTTGACAGGATCGGCCCTCGGGGTTTTACTGGGCGTTAAGTTCTACTGAACACGGTTGTTCAGTAACGCGCTCCTGGAGGCCATCGGTGTCTGCCCGCCATGTCGTACGCAGAGCTTCTGCCGCGCAGTTTCTTCCGCCTGGCGATTTGGCTCCGGATGCCGTGGGCCTGAGCCGCTGGCGTGCGGTCGGCTACGAGGACGGAGCCTCGCACACCGACTTCGGCATCTCGCGCCTCGAGCCGCACGGACTGGTGCCAACCCATGTCCATTCGTTCGAGGAGTCTTTCCACATCACCGAGGGCGAGGTCGTGCTCGTCACCCCCGAGGCCACGGTGCGCCTCGTCGCCGGCGACTACGGCGTCATCCCGATCGGCACGCCGCACTCGTGGCACGCGGGCGACGAGCCCGCTGTCTGGGCGGACGTCCTCTCCCCACCGCCGCGGCCTGCCCACGGTTCTGACACGTACCGCGTGCCCGACATCGCGCCGGGAACCCCGACGACGGTTGACCCCCGCGACCCGCGCACGCGGTCGTTCGGCAACATCACCGCCGACCACATGAACCCCGGCCGCCAATCGCAGGAGCTTCTCGCCGTCTCGGCGAGCATGCGCACCGCGCTGCTGGTCTACAGCGGGATCACGCTGAAGATGATGGTCGACTCCGACCTTGGCGCGGTCCTGCACACGATGTTCATGGTGCAGTACGAGCCCGATGGCGTGGCCGGACCGCACGATCACCCGCTCGAAGAGGCATACCTCATCACCGACGGCGAAGTGGATGCCACGTTCGACGGCGAACAGTACCGCCTCCAGCCCGGCGATATCGCGTGGGCGGGCGTCGGCTGCGTGCACTCGTTCCGCGCGACCGGCGCCCCGGTGCGCTGGGTCGAGACGCAGTCACCGCAGATGCCACCTCGGCACGCGTACCGCTTCGCCCGCGATTGGGAGTACCTGCAGACAGCCCTGACCGACAACGCCGCCGGAGGAAATCCATGACTGACCGCACCGTCGTCGTCGTCGGCGGAACCTCCGGCATCGGGCGCAAACTGGCCGTCTCGCTCGTGGCGCGCGGCGACCGCGTCATCCTTTCGGGCCGCGATGCAGGCCGGGCCGCCGCCGTGGCCGCCGAGATCGGCGATCGCGCCACCGGGATCGCGCTCGACATCTCTGAGCCCGAGGGGATCGCAGGCCAGCTCGCCGAGGTCGGCGACGTGCACGGCCTCGTCCTCGCCGCCGTCGAGCGCGACGCGAACACCGCGCGAAACTACGACATCGCCCGGGCACGACGCCTGGTGACTCTCAAGCTCATCGGCTACACCGAGACCGTGCACGCGCTGGTCGGCCGGTTGGTCGAGACGCGCGACACCGGAATCGTCCTGTTTGGCGGACGAGCGAAGGATGCTCCTTATCCGGGTTCTACGACGGTGTCGACGATCAACGCCGGCGTAGACGGACTCACCCGCACGCTGGCGCTCGAGCTCGCGCCCATGCGCGTGAACGCGATCCACCCCGGAATCATCGGCGACAGCCCGTTCTGGGCCGAGAAAGATGCCGCGCTGAGTGCCTACAGCTCACGCACCCCGGGTGGTGAGTTGGCGACGATGCGCGACATCGTCGACGCGACGACCTTCCTGCTCGACAACCGCGGCGTCTCGGGCACGAGCCTCGACGTCGATCGCGGCTGGCGACTCACATAAGCCCTGACGGGTACCCCCGAGTACGACAACGCACAACCGAACATCGCAGGCGGATCACGCATCCCGCTGATCCGGACGAGACACTCAACGAGGAGGACCTCATGACCACCCCCGACTCACCGCGTGCGGAGGACTTCGACGGCGACCGACCGGTCGTCTTTCGAAACGGCACGGTGATCACCGTCGACACCCCCGGAGTGCTCGAGGGTGCCGATGTGCTGATCATCGGCGACACGATCCGCGCGGTCGGCCATTCCCTCGAGGTTCCCGAGGGCACCCTCGAGATCGATGCCACTGGCGGAATCGTGATGCCCGGCATGATCGACACCCACCGGCACATGTGGCAGACCGCTCTCCGCGGCTACGGCGGCGACTGGGCACTGAGCCAGTACTTCGTCTTCTACTACCTGACGTGGGGCCATGTCTTCCGCCCCGAAGACATCTACGCCGGCAACCTGCTCAGCGCTCTGGAGTCGGTCGATCAGGGCATCACGACGACGCTCGACTGGTCGCATGCGCTCCGCACTCCCGAATACGGCGAAGCGGCGCTTCAGGCGATGCGCGAGATCCCCGGTCGTTTCGTCCTGGCGTACGGCAACTACCTCGGCGCGCCGTGGGAGTGGTCGAACACCCCCGAGTTCCGCGACTTCGTCGTCCGCAACTTCAACGCCCCCGACGACATGATGGGCCTCCAGCTGGCCTTCGACGTGCCCGATGACCCCGAGTTCCAGGCGGCCGGCGCATTCCAGGCCGCGCGCGACCTCGACTTGCGGGTCACCACCCACGCCGGTGTCTTCGGGGTGACGACCGATATGGCCATCGGGCAGATGTACGACGGCGGATGGATGACCGACAAGCTCACCTACGTGCACGCCGCCTCGCTCAGCGACGACAGCTACCAGAAGATCGCTGCGACAGGCGGGACGGTGTCGGTCTCGACCGAGAGCGAGCAGAGCGCCGGTCAGGGGTATCCGTCCACGTGGCGGGTGCGAAAGTTCGGCATCCCGACGTCACTCTCCATGGACACCAGTGTGTGGTGGAGCGCCGACTTCTTCTCGGCCATGCGCTCGACGTTGAGTGCTTTCCGTTCGCGCGATCACCTGGAATCTCAGGCGCTCGGCGAAGCGGTCAACGTCAACCGCCTTCGCGCCGAAGACGTGGTGTACCAGGCGACGATGGGCGGAGCGCACACACTCGGAATGGCCGACAGGCTGGGTTCGCTGACTCCCGGCAAGAAGGCCGACGTCGTGTTGCTGAAGAACGACGAGTCACCCGCGATGACGCCGATCCTCAACCCGTACGCGCACGTCGTCTACCAGGTCGGCACGGCCGATGTGCACACGGTCGTCGTCAACGGGAAGGTCGTCAAGTACGACGGAAAGCGCATCGGGATGCCTCTGGCCCCCGTGCGTGACAAGGTCGCGGCATCCGTCGAATACGTGCGCAGCGAACTCGGTGAGGCGGCGTGGGAGGAGTGGATGCACCCGCAGATTCCGCTCGATGAAGAGATTCCGAACCCGTACACCTACCAAGACGAGGACTGAGCGCCCGACTCGGGCAGCCGGCGTGCTGCGCGCTAGATCTGATCCATTGCGCGCAGCACGTCGACCGCACTGTTCATCGCGCCCGTGCTCGCATCGTCAGTCGAAGAACCAGCCTGCCGGCGGCCGACCACGAACCACACCCCGCGCGCGGGAACGGTGCCGTTGTTGACGTAGAGGTGCGGGCGAGCCGAGTCGAAGTGCAACGAATCGCCCGGCCCCAGCACCTGGGTGTCGAACTCGAGCTGCAGTGTGAGCTCGCCCTCGATGATGTAGCCGTACTCGATCCCGGCGTGGCGCATGAGCTTACCCTCGACCGAACTCGAGGCCGATGGCTCGTAGGTTGCCAAGAACGCGTCGGCCATGCCATCCGCGCCGATAGCGAGCCGCTCCCAGCGCACGCCGTTCTCCATCTCGAGCGTGGGGCCTTTGCCCGCGCGCTGTACGGATGGCGGATAGGGGAGCATCGGCCCGGGTGCGTCCTTCGTCGGCGGAGAAGTCCACGGTTCGTGCCCCATAAGTTCGTCGAGCGAGATTCCGAGCTGGTTCACGAGCGCGTACAGCGTCGAGACGGACGGCTGCGTCTTTCCGGTCTCGACCTGCGAGATCAGGCTCGGCGACACCCCGACCGCTTGGGCGATCGCGCGCAGGCTGATCCCCTGGCGGGTGCGCGCATCGCGCAACCTCTGCCCGATCTCGACGTTCGCGGTCATCGCTGAACTGTACTACGTGGCTGTCGGCGACACCGGCGATTGTTCAGTCTGACCCTCGCATTCCGCGTTTATGTATAGCTACACTGAACACCACAGCTTGTGAACACGAGGGCGTCGCGACGGGGCGGCGCGGATCGGAGGTTTCCGATGAAGAGCACCGGTACCACGGGGACGAACGCGGTCGATTGGGAGGCGCGGGTCGACTTCGACCGTCTGCGTGATGATCGCCTCGCGAAGCTGAAAGCGAAGCTCGAAGCATCCGAAATGGGCGCAATCCTCGCGTTCGACTTCGCGAACATTCGCTTTATGACTTCGACCCATATCGGCACGTGGGCGATCGACAAGCTCATTCGCTTCAGCCTGCTCACCCGCAACACCGACCCGATCTCGTGGGACTTCGGCTCGGCGGCGAAACACCACGCGCTGTACAACCCGTGGCTGGATGTCACGACATCCGAGATGGACGCCGACCCGCACGCCGCGCACGAGGGCGCGAAGCGGCCGCGTCTCGAATCGGGAGCCCGGGCGGGCATCTCGACGCTCCGCGGTGCGTTTCCTCCGGGTGCGGGCATCGCCGAAGAGGTCGCGCGCAAGATCAAGCGCGAACTCGAGAAGTTCGGTGTCGCCGATGAGCCGCTCGGTGTTGACGTCATCGAGCTGCCGATCCTCTTCGCCCTGCAGAACGAGGGCATTCGCGTCGTCGACGGACAGCAGGTCTTCATGGAGGCGCGCCGCATCAAGACGCACGATGAGATCCGGTTGCTCACTCAGGCGGCGTCGATGGTGGATGCTGCGTACGAAGAGCTGTACCGGTTCCTGCGGCCGGGAGTGCGCGAGAACGAAGCGGTGGGGCTGGTCGCCAAGACTCTGTACGACCTGGGCTCGGAGTATGTAGAGGGCGTCAATGCGATTTCGGGCGAGAGGTGCTCGCCGCATCCACACGTCTTCAGCGACCGGTTGATCCGCCCGGGCGACCCGGCGTTCTTCGACATCCTGCATTCGTTCAACGGCTACCGCACGTGCTACTACCGCACGTTCGCGGTGGGCTCCGCGTCATCAGCCCAACGCGACGCGTACACGCGGGCGCGGGAGTACATGGACCGCGCGATCGCGCTCGTGCGCCCAGGGGCGACCACCGCCGACATCTGTGCGGTGTGGCCGGCAGCCAATGAGTTCGGATTCCCCGATGAAGAAGCTGCGTTCGCGCTGCAATACGGGCACGGTGTCGGGCTCTCGATCTGGGAGAAGCCGATCTTCTCGCGCCTGACCTCTTTCGATCACCCCGAGCCCCTGGAAGAGGGAATGGTATTCGCTCTCGAGACCTACTGGCCTTCAGCCGACGGGTGGGGCGCGGCCCGCATCGAAGAAGAGGTCGTCGTGACCGCGACGGGGTGCGAGGTCATCACGAAGTTCCCGGCGGAAGAACTGCTCATCGCAGGGCCGCGCTACATCGCGGTCGGCGGACCGCTCAACAACCAGCGCGACTCGCAGTCGCACCTCAACACCACGTGGGGGCGCGGGGAGTAGCCGCGGTTCAAGCCTTGCCTGCGCTGCGCCGGCTGACCTCGGCGACCGCTGACCAGTCGAGGTCCGCGAGGTCGGCACTGGCGAGCGCGGTCTCGAACCGATCACGAAGCACGGGTGCCATGGGGGCATCCACTCCGCCCTCGCGGGCCAGTTCTTCGGCGAGCCCCAGGTCTTTCAGGCCCAGCGCCATCGTGAAGCCGGGCGGGGAGTAGCGGCGCTCGGCCACGATCGAGCCGTAGCCGGTGTGCACGACACCGCCGAAGAGGCTCGACCCGATGAGATCGACGAACTGCACCGCATCGACGTCTTGGGCCTCGACGAGAGCGATCGACTCACCCAGAGACTCGAGCGACTGCAGAATCATGAAGTTGACCGCGATCTTCACCGCGTTGGCCTGCCGGGGACGCTCGCCGAACCGCCACCTCCGCACGCTGCAGTGGGCGAGCAGCGGGTCGACCCGGTCGAGCGCGCCGGACTGGCCGGCGGTCAGCACATTGAGCTTGCCTGCCGCCGCGACCTCGGGGCGTCCCAAGACAGGAGCCGAGATGTAGTCGATGCCGGCCGCGGCGAAGCGCTCCGACAGAGTGTCGGCCATGGCGGTGCTGATCGACGCCATGTTGACGTGGATGCGGCGCACCCCGCTCTCGCCCAGGTTCTGAAGGCTGAGCACAGCATCGGCGGCCCGGTCGTCAGCCAGCATCGAGAACGACACCGGTGCGGCAAGTGCTTTCACCGCTGCATCGGCGCGCGTGGCCCCGGCGGCGACCAGGTCATCCCCTGCCGAAGCGCTGCGGTTCCAGACGATCAGAGGCACCTCGGCGGCGGCGAGCCGCCCCGCGATCGCCGCGCCCATCCTGCCGAGGCCGAGGAATCCGACGACGGTCATGGTGCGCTCCTTGGTGTTGTCGAGGTGCTGGTGGGGGAGAAGACTTCGGGGTGACTGGCAAGCTGGCGCCGCGTGCGCCGGATGTGCCCGGCGAGCAGGCTCTCGGCGCTGTCGAGGTCGCGATCGCGGATCGCGGCGACGATGAGCCCGTGCTCGTCGTGCACGGTCTTGCGTGCGCGTTCGTCCATCAACCCGGTGTACACCCGCCGATAGGCCTGGGTGCGGTTCCACAGGCGGTGGACGAGGTCGGTGAGCACCACGGTCTCGACGCCGCTGTAGGTGGTGAGGTGAAAGTCACGGTCGAGGGCGAGAAACTCTTCAGGGTCAGCGGCGTGCTGCATCCGCTCCGCCAGCGTGGCGAGATGATCGAGGGTCTTCGCATCCAGCCCTGTCGCACTCATCCGCAGGAGTAGCGGCTCGACGCGCTCGCGCACGCGGTAGATCTCTTCGCACTCCGGCAGGCTCAGCGACGACACCCGCGCACCGCTGTTGGCGACGAGCGTCACGAGTCCCTCGGCGGCGAGCATGCGCAGCGCTTCGCGCACAGGGGCGCGGCTTGCTCCCGTGAGGTCGGCGATCTGCTCTTGCCTGACACGAGCCCCGGGCGCGAAGTCACCCCTGACGATGGCTTCGCGCAGGACCTCGGCGATGTGCGCAGTCGCAGTGCCATGCTCAGGAACGAGGCCGTGTTCGGGCAGGGTGGTTGCGCTCATTCGGCGGGCCTTGCCGGATGCCACAGCACCGTCTCGCTCGTGCGCTCATAAGCCTTGCCGCCGGGGTAGCTCACGAGCTCGAGTTGCATGCCCCACGGGCTGAGGAAGTACACCCAGCGCTGGCCTTCGCTCGCGTTGCGGCTCGCTGTGGGGCCGCCGAGCACGCGCACACCGCGCTCGCGCAGGTACTCCACCGCCGCGTCGATGTCATCGACGTAGAAGGCGAGGTGATGTCCACCGATGTCGCTGTTGCGAGGTTGGCGGTTCTGGCCGTCGGCGGCATCCCACTGGAAGATCTCGAAGTTCGGGCCGAACGCGCAGCGATAGAACCGCAGTTCGCGCATCACGCTGCGAGGGTCCACCGCCAAGTGCTCCCGCATCCAGTCGTCCTCCGCCTGGAACGGCCCGAGCGTATAGACGTGCGTGCACCCGATGACCTCAACGAAGAACCGGTGAGCTGCGTCGAGGTCGGGCACCGTGAACCCGATGTGCTCCGTGCCCCGGAGTCCGGGAAGTCCCATTCGCGCCCCTTGTGATCGGCGGTGATCGCTGCGCTGACTCCATGTGGTGAGTACGTCCGCGTGGATCCAATATAACGACGAAGGGTGAGCGAAGGGGAGATGCTGCGGCACTTCTCTTGATATTGGATCCAATCGGTCGTACGCTGTGCGTGGATGCCGCAACGCTGCGCCGCCGAAGGGAGTTTCGCGATGCCTGATCTGCGCTCGCTCGAAACGGGAACGCCCTGGGTTGAGCTGAAGACCACGCCCGAGGACTGGGAGAACGCCGCCCCCGCCCTACTGGCAGGCATGCTCGCGCAACTGCATCTGATCCGGGCTTTCGAAGAGAGCGTGCTCGAACTCGCTGGGGAAGGACTCGTGCACGGCCCCGCGCACTCGAGCATCGGTCAAGAGGGCGGCGCGGTCGGCTCGATCATCGGACTCCGCTCGACCGACGCAATAAACGGATCGCACCGAGGTCACCACCAATTCTTGGCGAAGGCGCTGACGCACGTCGGCGGCATCCGTTCCGACCTCTCGATGGTCGTCACGCCCGAGATCCAAGGGGTTCTGCAACGCACTCTCGCCGAGATCCTCGGGCTCGCCCAGGGGTACTGCCGGGGCCGAGGGGGGTCGATGCATCTGCAGTGGTTCGCGGCCGGAGCGCTGGGCACGAACGCGATCGTCGGCGGGGGCGCTCCGATGGCGACCGGCAATGCATGGGCGCAGAAGCACTCCGACACGACCGACCTCACGATCAACTACTTCGGCGACGGAGCGAGCCAGATCGGTTCGGTGCTCGAGAGCATGAACCTCGCGGCCACGTGGAAGCTCCCGGTCGCCTTCTTCATCGAGAACAACCTCTACGGAGTCTCCACGCATGTCTCCGAAGTCACGGCCGACACGCGTCTGTCGGTCCGCGGCCAGGGCTTCGGCATCCCTTCCTGGCGTGTTGACGGGATGGACCCGCTCGCGGTGCACCTGGCGATGACCCAGGCCGCTGAGCACATGCGCTCTGGAGAAGGACCTGCCGTCGTCGAGGCCGAGGTGTATCGGTTCTTCCACCAGAACGGCCCGTACCCGGGGAGCGCCTTCGGGTATCGCACGAAAGAAGAAGAGACGTCGTGGCGCGCGCGCGACTCTCTCCTGCGCGTGGCTGCCGAGATGCAGCGGCTGGGCCTGGTCACCGCCGACGAGGTCGCCGGCGTGCGCGCGCAGGCACAAGAAGCGATGCGCGCGGCGATGGGCGAGCTGCTCGAGTCTGATCCCGAAAACGAAAGCAAGCGGCGCATCAGGCCGGCCCTGTGGCCTGAGCCCGAGTTCGTCGACGTGGGGCTGCGCGGCGATGCGAGCGAGCTTGCGGGTGCGCGCACATTCGATCCGGCGACGGATGCTGTGCCCATGACCCCCTCCAAATTCGTCGACGCCGTGGCCGCCGTGATGGGTCGACGCATGGAAGAGGACGACCGCATCATCGTGCTCGGCGAAGACGTGCACCGTCTGGCGGGCGGGACGAACGGCGCAACCAAGGGCCTTGCGGCGCGCTTCGGTGACCGCGTGCTCGGAACCCCGATCAGCGAGAACGCATTCGCCGGGCTCGCCGGCGGAATGGCGCTGGACGGCCGCTTCCGCCCGGTGGTGGAGTTCATGTACCCCGATTTCATGTGGGTCGCCGCCGACCAGGTCTTCAACCAGATCGGCAAAGCCCGCCACATGTTCGGCGGGGTGAACCCCGTGCCGCTCGTGCTGCGCACGAAGGTCGCCCTGGGTTCGGGGTATGGCTCTCAACACCTGATGGACCCGGCGGGCATCTTCGCCACGAGCCCCGGCTGGCGGATCGTCGCCCCCTCGACGGCAGCCGACTACATCGGGCTGATGAACACCGCCCTCGCGCTGGATGACCCGGTGCTCGTGATCGAGCACGTCGACTTGTACGGTCGGGCCGATGAGATTCCCGAGGGTGACCTCGACTACCAGTTGCCGTTCGGCAAAGCGGCACTCCGGAGAGAGGGCTCGGACGCGACGATCATCAGCTACCTGTCGATGGTGCACCATTGCGTCGAGGCCGTAGATCAGACGGGCTTCGACGCCGACGTCATCGATCTGCGCTGGCTCGATCGCGCCTCGCTGGATTGGCAGACGATCGAGGCCTCGATCAAGAAGACCGGCGCCGTGCTGATCGTCGAGCAGGGAGCGCAGGGCACCTCGTACGGTGGCTGGCTCGCCGATGAGATTCAGCGCCGCTACTTCGACTGGCTGGATCAGCCCGTGCAGCGGGTGACCGGGAGCGAGGCGAGCCCCAGCATCTCGAAGGTGCTCGAACGTGCCGCGATCGCCCGCACCGAAGAAGTCGTCGCCGGCATCGAACTCCTCCGCGCAGGCATGGGTGGTGCGTGATGGCGACGACGATCCGCATGCCCGAAGTGCTGACGGGTGTCACCGAGGCCGCGATCGCGAGCTGGCTCGTGGACGTGGGCGACAGCGTCGAGGTCGGCACTCCGCTGGCCGAGATCGAGACCGAGAAGGCCGTCGTCGAGTACGCCTCCGAGGTCGAAGGTACGGTGCTCGAGCTGCTCGCGGCAGAAGGTGCGGGGGTCGCGATCGGCGACCCGATCATCGTCGTCGGAGCTCGGGGCGAGGTCGTCGATACTCCGGAAGCCCTGCACGCACCGCAGGCTGGGCATTCCGCAACGCCAGCGAGCGCCGATCGGTCAAACGCCCCCGAACCGGTCGCCGCAGAGTCATCGGCGCAGCCCGAGCCCGTCCTCGCGGCGCCGGGGCTCAGCAAACCGTCCGCCGAGCGTCGGTTCGTGAGCCCTCTGGTGCGCCGACTCGCGCGCGAGCGCGGCCTCGACCTTTCGAAGATCGCAGGCTCGGGCCCGAACGGACGGATCGTTCGACGCGACATCGAGGGGCTGGATGCTTCGACCACCGGTCTCGCCGAGCGGGAGCCGCTGGCCTTGCCCGTCCCCGAGCGCACATCATCCGCCGCAACGTCACACGCCACCGCAGCCGGGGCAGAGGCATCCGTCGACGAAGTCCCGGTCACGCCGATGCGCCGCGCGATCGCCCGACGCCTGACCGAGAGCAAGACGACCGTTCCGCACTTCTATCTCGTCGCCGACTGTCGGGTGGACCGGCTCATGGAGCTCCGCCGCGAGGTCAACGAAAGCGGATCGGTGCGGGTGTCGGTGAACGACTTCGTGCTCAAGGCCGTCGCCGGGGCGCTCGCGGCCGTGCCCGAGGCGAACGCGACCTGGGGTGACACGGTCATCCGTCGACACCACGAGGTCGACATCGCCGTTGCCGTGGCGATCGACGGCGGTCTTGTGACCCCGGTCGTGCGCGGGGCCGACCGCATGAGTCTCACCGGGCTCGCGGCATCCGTCGCCGACCTCGCCGACCGCGCGCGCTCTCGCAAGCTGGCCCAACACGAGCTCGAGGGCGGATCGTTCGCGGTCTCGAACCTCGGGATGTACGGCACGCAGGAGTTCTCGGCCATCATCAATCCGCCGCACGCGGGCATCCTGGCCGTGGGCGCGGCGCGCAAGGCGCCGGTCGTCGACGGTGACCAGATCGTCGTCGGCACGCTGATGACCGTGACACTCTCGGCCGACCATCGCGTGCTGGACGGTGCGGTGGCCGCTGAACTGCTCGCGGCGATCGTCGAGCGGATCGAGAAGCCGCTCCAGATGCTCGTGTAGTTGGTGGCTGAGATCGCGGCGCAGGCACGCGCACGTCAGATCAAGCCGAGAAGACATGCCCGCTCTTCGAATGCATCGCCGACCCTGTCCATGAGCAACATCATCGCGTCGTAGCCGCGTTGGTCCTCGGTCCGTCTGTTCGGCTTCTGCCCCGCGAGGAAGCTGCGCATATCCGCAGCTTGGAGCTCAGCGGTGACCCGACCGAGCGCGTGGATGAACGCTGCACCTGAGTCACCACTGAGCTGGCCACGACACTCCAGCATTCCGTCTTTCGATTTGCCGTTGGCGATGATGCCGTTGAATGCCTCGAGGATCAGCCACGCAGATTCGCCCTCGACAATGATTTCGTTGTTCGTCATGACGGCACCGTAGAAGGAGCGGCGGACATTGGCGGTGGCCGCATCCTCTCCTCCACAAGACCTCAACGTTTCGACTCTTCCACAGGCTAGATACTCGCGCTGATCTGGGATTTTCAATGTCGGAGGCCCTCGGCAGAATTGAGCCATGACGAACTTCGCCGATGCTCTGAAGCAGCTCGGTGATGCGCTTGCCGAGGTGGTCGCAAGGGGATTCGACACGCACGGTCTGCGCGCGTGCGGTGATGAAGAACTGCTCTCCGCGCTGGCGGCGGCTGGCAGGGTGCAGCGCAGTGTCGAGTCTCTGATGAGCGAAGCCGTAGCGCAGGTGCTCGAGCGCGAAGACTCGCGTGCACACCCAGACCGGCTGACGACGCGATATGGCTGCCGATCTGTCAGCGAGTTGATTCAGCGCGCCACCCGGGGGTCCGGGCGCACTGCGTCGGCAATGATCACGACTGCCCGCGCGGTGGGGCAAAGCGTGACGGTCACAACGGGAGAGCTGCTTCCGGCTGAATTCCCGCACCTGCGCGAAGCGATGCGTGCGGGGCATGTCGGCATCGACGGCATGGCCGGTGTCGTCGGCGCGTTCGTGGGTGCCTCGCCGGTCGAGTCGAACTTCTCGCGGCTGACGAAGAGCTGGCTGCGGCTGCATGTGGTGAGGGGACGGATGCCGGGCCACCAGCTTCAGCCGACGAGCTCCGCGCGTACGCCCAGGTGTGGGCCGCGTACCTCGATCAAGACGGTGCCGAACCCTCTGAGTCGCGAGCTCTGCGCAAGCGCGGAATCACCCTCGGGCGACCAGCGCACGACGGTCTCGTCCCGGTCCGAGGTGCTCTTTTGCCCGAGGTTGCCGCGCAGCTGCGGCTCGCGTTCGACAGCGTCCTCAACCCGCGGGTCAGCGGCGCCAACGGACCGTGCTTCATCGAGAGTGAGCGGACGGAGTCGGAAGGCCCGAATGAAGAGAAGGCCGACGACCGTACGCACTCTCAGAAGCAACACGACGCCTTCGCAGTCCTACTGGCTGCGGCGGTAGCATCCGGCGCACTTCCGACCCTCGGCGGCGCTTCACCGACGCTCGTGGTGTCGGTTCGAGAAGAAGACCTCGCCACCGGTCGCGGATACGCGCACCTCCCGGGCGAAGACGATCCCATCTCTCTGGCCGCCGCGCGGCATATCGGGTGCCGCGGAGTAGTGCAAAGGGTCGTGATGAGCGCGGCAGGGCGAGTCGTGTCGATCACCACCCTAGACAGGGTTTTCAACCACCACCAACGTCGTGCGATCACGCTCCGCGACGGCGGGTGTCTGATCCCGGGCTGCCGAGTCCCGCCCCAGTGGTGTGAGGTGCACCACGTGGAGGAGCATTCTCGGGGTGGTCCGACTCACATAGATAATGGGGTCCTCCTGTGCTGGTTTCACCACCGAACTATCGACACCGGTGGGTGGCGCATCCGGATGATTGGCGGGGTTCCGCACGTTCGCGGACCGGAATGGTGGGACGCGAGTCACGCCTGGCGGCAAGCGACGAAGTCTCCGACTCGCATGCGAGATGCAATCGGGCGGGTCACATCGGGTGGCCCGTGAGGGTCGGTATTCAGCACCGTGGGACGAGCGTTGCAGGAAGTGCCGCGCTCGCGGGAATTGCCGCGCTCGCGAGAACAGCCCTACCGCACTGTGCTTTCCCGGGGCTCCGCCCCGGGCCCCCGAGTGCTACCGCACTGTGCTTTCCCGGGGCTCCGCCCCGGACCCCCGAGTGCTACCGCACTGTGCTTTCCCGGGGCTCCGCCCCGGACCCCCGAGTGCTACCGCACTGTGCTTTCCCGGGGCTCCGCCCCGGACCCCCGAGTGCTACCGCACACCCCGCATCAACGCCAACACCGGCTTGAACGCGAGCAGCAGCCCCGCGCCGAGCGCGATCGCGATGAAGCCGAGCACCGTGAAGTACGGCACTTCGTTCTCGGGGTCGTAGAACTGCGCGGCCCAGCCGGCGATCGCAGTGCCGAGCGCGACCGAGAGGAAGAACAGCGCCACCATCTGAGTCTTGAACGCCTTCGGCGCGAGCTTCGTCGTCACCGACAGCCCCACCGGCGAGATCAGCAGTTCGGCGACGGTGAACACGAACAGGATTCCGACCACTGCGAGCAGGGGCGTCGTGTTCGCGCCGCCGTTAGCCCACGGCAAGAAGAGCAGGAAGGCCGCGCCCATCACCATGGCTCCGAGCGCGAACTTCACCGGAGTCGGGGGCTGGCGAGTGCCCATCTTCGTCCAGATCGCGGCGAAGACACCCGAAAGGATGATGATGAAGATCGGGTTGATCGACTGCACCCACGCGACGGGCATCTCCCAGCCGAAGAGGTCGCGGTTCATGCGCTTGTCGCTGTAGATCGTCAGCACCGTGAACTGCTGCTGGTACAGCGACCAGAAGCCGACGCTCACGATGAACAGCGGAATGAAGCCGAACACGCGCGAGCGCTCCACCTCGTTTACGAGGCGGCTCGTAAGGATCACGATGAAGTACGCGATGGTTGCGCCGATCGTGGCGATGATCACGATCGCCGCGAGGTTGTCGGCGCGGATCACTCCAACGAGCACGAGCACGACGACGACCGCGATCGCCGCGATCGCGATACCGATGATGAGCGGGTAGCGGCTCCGGGGAAGGGGGTTGGGAACGACGCGGGATGCTGCGGGCAACCCCTTGCGCCCGAACGAATACTGGATCAGCCCCAACGCCATCCCGACGGCGGCGAGAGCGAAGCCCCAGTGGAAGCCCAACGTGCTCTGCAGCAGTCCGGTGAGCAACGGACCAAAGAATGCACCCAGGTTGATGCCGAGGTAGAAGAGTGAGAAGCCGGCGTCGCGGCGCGGATCCTCGTCGGTGTAGAGCGTCCCGACGACCGAGGTCGCGTTGGCTTTCAGCCCGCCAGAGCCGATCGCGACGAGCACGAGGCCCACGCCGAGTCCCCAGAACCCCGGGATCGCGGCGAGGGCGATATGCCCGATCATGATGACGATCGCGCTCGCGAACAGCACCCGCTCCGAACCGAAGAGCCGGTCGGCCAGCCACGCTCCGAGGATGGTCGAGAGGTAGACCGCGCCGCCGTACGCGCCGACGATGCCGGTGGCGACGGCTTCGTCCATGCCCAATCCGCCTTCGGCGACGGAGTAGTACATGTAGATGAGCAGGATGCCCTGCATGCCGTAGAAGCTGAACCGCTCCCACATCTCGACGCCGAAGATGTGCGCCAATTCCCACGGCTGTCCGAAGAAACGCGTGTCTTTGTCTCCGACCGTGGCGGGCTGAGAGACAGTGTCCTTCTCGCTCATGACCGTCAGGCTAGCGGCATCAGGGCATCGACGGATGCTTCTCCGCGGGCGAGCGTTGAGTCGGAATGAACAGGGCCACAACGAGCGCGATGATCGCTGCGCCTCCGCCGAGGATGAGCGACAGTGTGAATCCCTGCGGGGTCGGTACCGGCATCCCTTCGAATTCCACCGTGTAGCTCGCCAAGACGGCGCCGATCACGGCGGCTGCGGTCGACGTGCCGAGAGAGCGGAACAGAGCGTTGAGCCCGTTCGACGCGCCCGTCTCGCTCTGCGGCACCGAGCGCATGATGAGCATCGGCATCGACGCATAGCCGAAGCCGATGCCCGCGCCGATCAGGATGTTCGCGACGAGAATGTGCCACACCTCGGAAGCGAACAGCAGGCTGAAGCCGTAGGCGGCGATGAGCGAGATCGCGCCGAGCAGGAGGAGAAGTTTGGGCCCGGTGCGCTTCGCAATCCGACCGGCGACCGGCGAGAGCACCATCATCACCAGGCCCGACGGCATGACGACCAGGCTCGCGGCGAGGAGTGACAGGCCGAAGCCCGCACCGCTTGCGACCGGCAGCTCGAGGAGCTGCGGATACACGACGTTCGACGCGAACAGCGAGAACCCCATCGCGATCGAGGCGATGTTGGTGAGGAGCACTGCAGGCCGCGCGGCCACGCGGAGGTCGAGCAGCGGCTCGGCGATGCGGAGCTCGTACCAGCCCCAGATCAGCAGGACGGCGAGCCCGCCGAGTCCGAGGCCGAGGATGAGCGGAGAGCCCCAGCCCCACTCGTTGCCGCGCGAGATCGCGAGCAGGATGCCGATGAGTCCGATCGCCAACCCCACCGCGCCGACGTAATCGAAGCGACCGGCGGTGCGCAGCACGCTTACCGGGACGATCCAGATCACCAGCGCGAAGACGACGACGCCGAGGCCTGCGGCCATCCAGAACAGGACGTGCCAGTCGCTGCGCTCGGTGACGAGCGCGCTGATCGGCAGCCCGAGCGCTCCGCCGACACCGAGGGTCGCGCTCATGAAGGCGATCGCCGAATCCACGCGGTCTTCGTGCAACACGTCGCGCATGATCGAGATGCCCAGGGGCACCACCCCCACGATGGCACCCTGCAGAGTGCGACCGACGATCACGCCGATGATTCCGGGCGAGAGGGCAGCGATGATCGAGCCCACCACCATGACTGCGGTGAGTACGAGCACGATCCGTCGTTTGCCGTACATGTCACCCAGGCGCCCCGAGATCGGTGTGATCACGGCGGCCGCGAGCAGGGTCGAGGTCACGACCCAGGCGGTGTCTTCGCGGCTCGCGTCGAGCAGTTCGGGCAGCTTCGACTGGATCGGCACCATGAGCGTGAACATGAACGACGAACAGAGCCCTGCCGTAGCGAGCACGGCGATGATCGCGCCCTGGCTGGGCATCCGGGTGAGGCGTCGGCGTGCGTCGTCATCCCGGGATCCCATCCCTCGAGGCTATCCCCGCTGGAGTGCGAGCCGGACTGCGAGCCGGACTAAGAACTTGTCGACGGTGCCAGACTGAGCGCATGGCCGAGTCATCCGCTTCCGACATCGTCATCCGCGACCTCGCTACGGTCGAAGAGGTCCACACGGCCTCCGCCGTGCTCGCCGACGTGTGGGGAGGTGACCGCTCGGGCATGCCGCCGAACCTTCTGCGCGCGCTCGCGCACTCGGGCAATTACGCCGTCGGGTTGTGGGACGGGGAGCGAATGGTCGGAGCATCCGTCGCCTTCTTCGCGGCTCCCGCGGCTCGCTCGATGCACAGCCACATCACCGGAGTGCTCCCGGGACTGCAGAGCCAAGGGCTCGGGCGTTTGCTCAAGCAGCACCAGCGCGAGTGGGCGCTGGCGCGCGAGGTCGGTCACATCACCTGGACCTTCGATCCGCTCGTCGCCCGCAACGCGCACTTCAACCTTCGCGTGCTCGGGGCCCGGGTGACTGAGTACCTTGTCGATCATTACGGGCCGATGGATGACGGTGTCAACCGTGGCGACGAGACTGACCGGATCATGGTGTCGTGGGCGCTCGCGGCGCCGCCGGTGCCGACGCCCGACCTCTCACGCGTGGTCGCGTCGGTCGCGGTTCCGCGCGACATCGAGGCGATACGCCGGGACTCGGCTCCGGTCCCCACGGCCTCTCCGCTCGCCGCTGACGCGTCGGGCGGAGCCTCTGGCCGCGTGGGCCCAGCCGCCGCCTGGCGCCGACGCGTACGCGAGGGCCTGCTGGCCGGGCTCGGCGACGGCCTGAGAATCGGCGGATTCGACGACGAACTCGGCTACCTGCTCGTGCGCTGAGCCGCTGATCCGCAGGGAGCGGAGGGGATTCAGCGAGGGGAGGGCCGAAACGGCAGGAATCCACCTCCGTTCGGCACACCTCCTCCCTCCGCTGCGTACGGCGCACACTTAGGCTGGCGGGCATGCCTGCTTCTCGTATCGTCGATCTCTCGCACCCGATCCGGGCGGGGCTTGTGACCTACCCGGGCCTGCCAGCGCCGACCATCACCCCGCACCTCACGCGCGAAGACTCGCGAGCGAACTACGCACCGGGCACCGAATTCGCGATGGACATCATCCACATGATCGGCAACACCGGCACCTACATCGACTCGCCGTTCCACCGCTACCCCGAAGGCCCCGACCTCGCCGGGCTCGATCTCTCGACGCTCGTCGGGTTGCGCGCCGAGATCTTTGATGTGACGGATGCCTCGGCCCGAGGCATCCGCCCCCGAGACTTCGCCGACCGTGATGTGCGTGGCGCAGCGGTGCTGCTGCACACCGGGTGGGACCAGCACTTCGGCACACCCGAGTACGGGCGCGGAGCGCCGTTCCTCACCGAAGAGGGTGCGCAGTGGCTCATCGATGCCGGAGCCGTGCTGGTCGGAATCGACTCGGTGAACATCGACGACACCGAGTCGGGCGGCGAGCGTCCCGCGCACTCGCTCCTGCTCGGAGCAGGAGTGCACGTCGTTGAGCACCTGACCAACCTCGGAGCAGTGCCGCGAAGCGGAGCACGATTCACCGCCGCACCACCGGCCGTCGAGGGGTTCGGCACTTTCCCGGTGCGGGCCTTCGCCGAAATGGCCGGGTAATGCTCAACCGCGAGATCTTCCGGCCGGGTACGGTGGGCCGGATGATCACCGACGACTGGACACCTCATCGGCGGGACGACCGCGAGTTGCTCGGCTGGATTCGTGCTGAAGCCGAAGGCTGGGTCGCGGTCGACCTGCTCGGGCGCGAGGTCACCGAGGCGATCGACTGGCTCGACGCCGAAGACGTGCTCGAGGAGCGCGGACTCGCATGGCTGGCGGAAGTGTGGATGCTCGAGACCGACGACGGCGCCATTCGCGTCCGCATCGCTGAGGTGTCGCCGCCACTGACCTCGGGCGACCGTGGACGTGTGGTTGTGCACACCGACGACTTCGGAGCCGTCGACGTCGCGTTCACCCGCATCGAGCTGCCGTGGCCGGTGCCGCCGGCGCTCCGACCGAAGCTGCCGGGCGAGGCATCCGAGTTTCCGGCGTCCTGAGTTCTTCGCTCGCCACTCGTATCAGGACCAATCCGATTCACTCCTTTCCTCCGAAGACGCGTTATAGAACGCGCATCGCGCGGTCTCTTGATCGACGCGAAGGGAGAAGCGGTGAAGGAGTCCACCATGCGACAAGCAGTGGAAGAACTGGTGCAGATGTTCAGCGCTGTCTGGTCACGCGATCGGTCACGCACACACCGAGAGGGACGCGTTCCCCGTCGCATGCGTCCACACCACCCGCGATCGACCTTTCAGCCCGCCACGGACGGCAAGGTTTCGCGACGCCTCGCGGTCTGAGGTACCTCAGACTTCGGCGGGGCTAGCCTGAGGGCATGCCCATTGCCTCAGCCGCGGCATCCGTCGCCCTCGAAGGATTCGAGCTGCGCGTCCTGCACCTGCCGCTCGTGTCGCCGTTCACCACGTCGTTCGGCACCGATACCGTCCGCGAAGTCATCATCGTTCGGGCGTTGACGGCCGACGGCGACGGCTGGGGGGAGATCGTCACAGGCGAGGCGCCCCTGTACTCGAGCGAGTACACGCAGGGCGCGTGGGACATGGCGCTGCGGTTCATGGTTCCGGCGTTGCTCGATCAGGGTGCGATCGCCCCGCACGAGGTGGCCGGAGTCCTGCGGCCGTTCGTCGGGCACCGCATGGCCAAGGCGGGGCTCGAACTCGCCGTGCTCGACGCCGCACTGCGGGCGGAGGGCAGGCCACTGGGGGAGTATCTCGGTGCCGTGCATGACCGGGTTCCGTCCGGAGTGTCGGTCGGAATCCAGCGCGACCCGGCCGCCCTGGTCGACGTCGTCGGCGGATACCTCGACGAGGGCTACGTCCGCATCAAGATCAAGATCAAACCCGGCCGCGATATCGCCGAGACCGCCGCGGTGCGGGATGCCTTCGGCGGGATTCCGCTGCAGGTCGATGCGAACTCGGCCTACACGCTCGCCGATATCGACACTCTCGCCGAGCTCGACCGCTACGACCTGCTGCTCATCGAGCAACCGCTCGAAGAGGACGACATCGTCGACCACGCGACCCTCGCTCGGCAGCTCAGAACGCCGATCTGCCTCGACGAGTCCATCGTGTCGGCCAAAGCAGCGCGCGACGCGCTCGCGCTGGGCTCGGCATCCATCATCAACATCAAAGCGGGCCGCATCGGCGGCTACCTCGAAGCGGTCGACATTCACGACCTCTGCGTCGCCGCGGGCGTGCCGGTGTGGTGCGGAGGAATGCTCGAAACCGGCATCGGCCGCGCGGCAAACGCCGCGCTCGCCGCGCTCCCCGGCTTCACCCTGCCGGGAGACGTGTCGGCGTCCAGTCGGTTCTACACGCGCGACATCGTGACCGAGCCCGCGGTGCTCGAAGACGGACACGTCCGTGTTCCGACCGGACACGGGCTCGGGGTCGAGATCGATCCAGTCGCCATGGAAGATTTCACCGTCGCCCTCGAGGTTCTGCGGAGGTAGCGATGCGCGGTGCCTGCAAAACTCCGCGGATCCTCGTCCCACAGGCGGATTCGGCTTCTGCTCGCGGCCGGCGCGGACGGTTTCTGTGGAGTTTTGCCGCGTCCGCCGCGATGACCGCCGCCCTGACAGCGTGCGTGGCCGCCGCACCCGAGCCAGCGGCGCTGCCGCCAGGGGTCGAGGTCGAGCTGTTTCAGCTCAGGTCGGATGTCGCCGATCGCTCCGCGCAGATGCGCGTGATCAACGGTTCGGACGAAGACGTGATCGTCGAGAGTCTGAGGTTCGACGACGACTGGTTCGACGGCGAAGCCGTGCGGGAGCGGACGAGCACCATCCCGGCGGGCCGAACGGTCGATCTACGGTTCACCCTGCCCGAATCCGCCTGCGACGAGGAGCCGACCGCGGACGAGCGCACGAGTTCGGTGATCTTCGAGCTCGAGGGCGGTGATGTTGTCACACTTCCCGTGACGGACACTCTCGGGTTCACCACGCTCATGCATGAGAAAGAATGCCTCCGCCACGATCTCGCGCAGGTCGCGACGCTCGCCTGGACGTCGTTCACCGCCTCCGAGTCCGCGCAACCGGCGGCGCTCGAGCTCACTGTCACCCCCACGGGTGGCGATGGCATCGCCGAACTGGTCGAGGTGCAGACCACGAATCTGCTGCAGTTCGACACCGTCCCCGCTCCGTTCCCGCTGGTGCAGCAGGTAGCGGGGACGGATGCTGCCACCACCGTGAGCCTGCCGATTCTGCCGCTGCGTTGCGACCCGCACGCCGTGATGGAAGACAAGCGCGGCACCGTCTTCAACGTCGCGGTCAAGGCCGGCGGCCTGCAGGGAGTGGTTGAGGTCGCGGCATCCGAAGAGATGCGCGGGGCCATCCTGCGCTGGGTGTCGGACTGGTGTGACTTCGGCGCTGGCTAGCGGCCGACGGCACCGCGCGGCGTGACATGCGTCAGGGCGTGAGCCGGTAGAACCGGAATGCCGCGAATCCTTCGATCGGCAGTACCTCCACGCCCGAGAAGCCCGCGTCTCGGGCGTAGCCCTCGAGGGTCGAGGCGCGCATCACCGTGCCAGTAGCCACGGACCCGGGCGTCGACATGCTGTCGGGCAGGCAGAGAAAGAGGCTGTAGGCGTACATGATGCGCTCGACCTCGTCGCCGTCCGCGGCGAACGCGTCGGCGATGGCTTCGTCGACGACGATGACCGCGCCTTCCGGGCGCAACGCCTGGCGCATGGCGCTGAGCACCTCGACCGGGCGAGGCATGTCGTGCAGTGCTTCGAATACGAAACACGCGTCGAAGAGTTCCTCACCCGCTGTCAGAGCTGCACCGTCAGAGAGGTGGAACGACACCGAATCGATCCCCGCCGCGTGCTCGCGCGCGGCCACGAGCGAGGGCTCGTCGACGTCGATTCCCTGAACGGTCGCCGACGGATACGCGCGGGCCAGAGCAATCGTCGACCATCCGTGGCCGCACCCCACGTCGGCGAGGCGCGCCCCGGGCCGCGAGATCATCTCGTGAACAGACGGGACGCTCGCCAGCGCCGGGCCGAGCTCCCGCTCGAACCACGGCCGGTTCGCGTCACCCTGGGCGTCGCGCGCGTCGGCGCCGAACTCCGACCACCCGACGCCGCCGCCCTCGCGGTAGGAACGCAGCAGATCGGGCATGCGGGATGCCGAGGCCATCAGCATCCGCGCAAATGGAGTCGTGTACGCCAAAGACTGGGGATCCGTGAGAACTTCGGCGTACGCTGGCGGGAGTGCGAAGCGCCGCTCTGCGTCGGAGTCATCGACCGTGAGGACTCCGCTCACGGCCTGCTGCTCAAGCCACTCCCGCGCGTACCGCGGATGCATTCCCGTCTGCGCGGAGAGCTCATCTACCGTCAGCGGCGAGTCCGCAAGCGCGCGGTACAGCCCGAGGCGATCGCCAACGTAGACGGCGAGGGTCTCCATTCCGCCGAGCACCTGCAGGAAAAGTCGCTCCGCGAATGCGGCTCCCGCCTCAGAAACGGTGTGCTCACTCATGGCGTCTCCTGACTTCACCGCAGAGGCTACCCCTGCGAGCCCGCGCACGCGAGAGGCCGGCCACCCGAAGGTGACCGGCCTCTTTCGCGCGCTCAGCCTCAGCGCACCTGCACCTTGATCTCTTTCGAGGTGGTGGCGCCGGCGGCGTTGGAGAACTCGGCGACGTACCTGTACGTTCCGGGTGCTCGCGCCGCGACCGCGGTCGATGCGCTCTGCGCGTTCGGCGATGCCGCGACCAGCTCTTGAGAGTCGATCAGCACACCGTTCTCGTACAGCTTGTAGGCGGTGCCGTTCGTGCCCCACCACAGATTGGCGGTGAGGGTGTAGTTGCCGTCCTTGTCCCAATTGTCGTGTGAGAGCACCGGTGCCGCGGGCGCGGCATCCTTCACCTTCACCGTCGTCGAGGTGGTCGCTGTGACTCCTGCGGCGTTGACCAGCTCGCCCGTGTACACATACGTGCCGTTGGGCTTGCCGGTGACATCGACCGTCGTGAGCTGTGCCTGCGGCGAGTTCGGTGTGAGGAGCTTGGTAGAGATCAGCTCACCGTTCTCGTACAGGTGGAACACCGATCCGCCTACCCCGTGCCACAGGTTCATCGAGATCGTGAACGTGCCGTCGTGCAGCCCGCTCGTCCAGCCGCTGTTCGCCGACAAGACACCACGACCGGGCTTGGCGGTGGCTCCCTCGTCGTCGTAGACCAGCAGCTGCACCGACTGTGCCGTCATCAGACCCGCGTGGTTGACCGCGCGCACCGTGAGGGTGTGCGTGCCGGCCAGACCGTCGAGGTCGATCACCTGACCGGGTGCGACGGGATCGCCGTCGAACGCGATGTCGAGGTTGCGGACTCCGGACTCCGGGTCTTCGGCGGTGATTTCCACCGTGAAGGTGCCCGAGTCGGCCAGCAGCGTGCCGTCGGCCGGAACTCCGGTGACCACCGGAGCGGTCGTGTCGGACGAACCGGCAGGTGCTCCCGTCACCGCAATGTGCGGTGCCGCTGGCGCCTCCATGCCCTCGCCGATGAAGAAGCTCGGATGCGGCGGCTGGTTGTAGGCGGTGTTCTGCCACGCGACCGCGACACGGTACTGCGTGTCGTGCATCAGCGTGCGGATGCGTAGGTCGGTCTCGTCCGTGGTCGAGTAGATCCTCATCTCTGTCGAGTCGGCGCTGCGGAACGCGAGCTCTTCGCGCCAGTCTCCGAAGAGGTCGGCCTGAAGGTTGGGTGTGCCCTTGGTGCTGTTGTTGGTCTGGGCGCCCTCCGCCATAAGGATGACATCCTCCGATTCGGTCTCCCAGTTCCACTTCGACACCGTCGGCACGCCGACGCCCGTCGCATCCGTCCAGTTGTGATCGACGATCTCACGCAGGGGGTCGCCGTCGAACCACGCCAGGAAGTTTGCCGCCGGAATCGACTCCGAGATGAGTTCGCCCGTGGACGACTTCAGCTGACCGACGGGGGAGTTCCATGCGGCGTCGCCGCCGATGGCCCAGCCCTCGGCACCTGCGTAGCGCGGGTCGATGTCGCCCGACGCTGCGCGACCTGTGTCACGTGCCGCCGGGATGTCCCAGAGGATCTCGCCCGTACGCGCGTCGCGCATGGTGGCACCGAGGTTGCCCGACGACCCCATGTCTTCGTGCGCAGAGAAGACCTCGAGGCCGGGGCGGTCGGGGATGAGGTCCGACACATGCTGCGCATCTCCGTGGCCGAGGCCGGTGGAGTACAGCAGGTCGCCGTCGTCATCGATCGTCGCCGATCCGAAGATCACCTCGTCCTTTGCGTCGCCGTCGACATCTGCGATCGACAGGGAGTGGTTTCCCTGGCCGTACGCGTCGTAGCTGCCCTCGTCGTCTGTGTCGAACACCCAGCGCTCGCTGAGGTTTTCGCCGTCGAAGTCGTAGGCGGCGACAACCGCGCGGGTGTAGTACCCGCGGCTGAACAGCACGCTCGGCTTCTCGCCGTCGAGGTAGGCAACGCCGGCAAGGAACCGGTCGACCCGGTTGCCGTAGGCGTCTCCCCACGACCCGACGTCTCCGCGCGGCGGCGTGTAGTCGATCGTGTCGATGGCAGCTCCCGTCGCGCCGTTGAAGACGGTGAGGTACTCCGGGCCGGTGAGCACGTAGCCCGAGCTGTTGCGGTAGTCGGCGCTCGCGTTGCCGATCGGCTGTCCGAGGGCGTCGATCGTGCCATCGGCGGTCTTCATGACCACCTCGGCCGCACCGTCACCGTCAAGGTCGTAGACCATGAAGTGCGTGTAGTGCGCACCCGCGCGGATGTTCACGCCGAGGTCGATACGCCACAACCGCGTGCCGTCGAGCCGATATGCGTCGATGTACACGTTGCCGGTGTAACCGGCCTGCGAGTTGTCCTTCGAGTTGGACGGATCCCACTTCACGAACAACTCGTACGTGCCGTCTCCGTCCACGTCGCCGACGCTCGCGTCGTTCGCGCGGTAAGAGTACGGCTGGCCGTCCTTGGTGTACGCGTCGGCCGGCTTGTCCAGCGGCACCGACAGGTACTCGGCGCTCTGCACGCCGAACGGCTCGGTCTCGGTCGTTTCGACATCATCGAGCACTTTGGTGACGAAGTACTGGGATGCCTCGGAACCGTCTTCGTCGAGGAGGTTCGTCGAGTCCGTGATCGGCGTCTGCGTGATGCGTGCACCGTCGCGGTAGACGTGGAACGAGACGCTGTCGGGGTCGGTGCCGAGCATGCGCCACGACACGAGCACGCCGTCGGCGGTGTGCACCGCCGCCGGAGCCCGATCGAGGTACTCAGCCTGACGCTGCAGGACGGTCACCGCCTCGGTCTCGAGCTGAGCGGATGCCGCACCCGCACCGCCGGCGTTGACCGCGATCACCGTGTAGAAGTACGGGATCGTGGTCAGCACCGAAGAGTCGGTGAAGCGGTTTGTCTCGGCAACACCGAGCAGCGTGCCCTGTTCGCCCTCTACTTCGGAGCGGAAGACGAGCGAGTACAGAGACCCGACGGGCTGGGCCCACGAGATCTCGAGTTCACGCTTGTCGATGCGCTCCACCGTGAGGCCGGTCGGTGCGCTGGGGACGGTCACGTCGGGATCGACGAGCGACACCTCGACCGTCTGCGACGCCACCGATTCAAGTCCGGTCTGGTCGACAGCCGTCACGTAGTAGTCGTAGTCGAGTCCGACGCGTGCACTGGTGTCGGTGAACGTGGGCTCACCCACGGCGCCCACGAGCTGCGGCGCGGCATCGAAGGGTGAGGTGCGATAGACGTTCCAGGTGAGGTCGGGCTCGGCATCCCACGCCAGCGTCACCGTCGGTGCCGACGGATCGGCGACGACGTCGGTGACCTCGAGCCCCACCGGCCCGAGAAGGATCGGCGTGATCTCCAGACCGTTCAGGCGCGTACCTGCCGCCGCACCGTGCACCCGCACGGTCAGCTGACCGTCGGTGACGAGCACCGGGCCGCGCACCGACTCGTTGACGCTTCCGCTGCCGGCGTTGCCCGTGCCGAACGAGCGACCTTCGAGATCGAAGTTCGTTCGTGTCGACCCGATCCAGTCGCCCGAGTACGTCTTCACTGAGTAGGTGCCGTTGGGCACGTCGAGCACGAACGTCGAGCTGTCACCGGGAAGCACGAAGTCGCGCTGCAGGTCGTTCGCCCCACCCGCGTTGCCGCGGTCGCGTCCGGCGTTCGCCGCGATCGGCACCTCGAAGCCGTAGCCGACCTCGGCCGAATAGCCGTCGTCGGGGTTCACCTCGGTGTAGCCGGGCATGAGCGGATTGCCGGCCAACTGGAAGTCGAACTTCCACCTGGCCTGCTTGGTGGTGAAGGTCACGACCTCACTGGCGGCGGAGTCGCCCCGGCCGTTGGTCGCCACGACCTGGTAGCGGTAGGCGGCGCCTTCGACCAGTCCCTGCACGATGACGCTTGTCTGCGTCGTGTAGGTCACGAGCGACCAGGTCGGCTCGGGGTCGGCGACGGCCTGTCGGTAGACCTTGTAGACGTCGGCTGTGGCCGAGGCATCCCACTGCAACTGTGCTCCGGCATTCGAGATCGACCCGGCGACGAGGTTCGCGGGAGCCGGCGGCACGGCAGCGGGAGGAGCGATGTCGACAACCTCTTCGGCGAGCGGGTCGCCGAGTTCGGCGATGTCCTGCGCGATGAGGCGCGCCATCTGGATGGCGCCGTAGTCCTGGAAGTGCGTGTCATCGACGGTGCCCGCAGGACGACCCGGGAACACACCCGGATCTACATGCAGGAACACGGCCTTGGCCGCCTCCGGCCCGATCTCGTTGAGGTACTCGCGGCTGGAGGCCGACAGGTCGATCAGCAGCACACCCTCTTCGGTGGCGAGTTCGGTCGCCTTGGCGACGTACTCGGGGAAGCTGACGTTGAACACACCCGTGGCAGCGTCGAAGCTGCGACGCGAGACAGGGGTAACGATCACCGGTGTCGCGCCGCGCTGGCGTGCACCCTCGACGTAGACCCGCAGGTATTCCTTGTAGTCCGCAGGTGAGGCGTAGCGGTCATCGACACCCTGGGTGGCGTCGTTGTGCCCGAACTGCATGAACAGGTAGTCGCCGGGACGGATGCTGCGGAGCACATCGTCGAGGCGGCCCTGGGTGATGAAGTTCTTCGACGAACGTCCGCCGATGGCCTGGTTGTTGACGACGACCTCGGGGGCGAGGAAGCGTCCGATCATCTGACCCCAGCCGGCCTGCGGCGCGAAAGCAGGGTCATAGGTCTGCACCGTCGAGTCACCGGTGAGGTAGGCGGTGGTGAGCGTTCCCGGCAGACGGTCGGGCTGACGCGTGATGGTCAGCGCGTTCAGCGCGGTCGCGGTGCCGGCGATCTGCAGGGTGAGTGTGCCGTCGACCAGGGCGATCGGGAACGACATCTCGAGGAACTCGCCCGCGACTCGCGTCGTCGGCTGAACCTTGGCGATCGACTCCGCGGTGATCGCGATGTCGCTGGCGGCGTCGGCGTCACCGGCAACAAGCGAGACGACGTAATCGCCGGCGCCGAGATCGACCTCGAAGGTCGATCCGGCTGCGGCAACGAAATCGTCGCGCAGCGCGTCGTCGCCGGCGCGGTCGACATCGGCGACAGTCGCTGTCGGGGCGGTGGAGAATCCATAGCCCCATTCGCCGTTGTAGGCGGTGGCGCTGGTGACCGGCAGTGCACCGGCGGCGACCGCGCCCGGGCCGAAGTCGAAGGTCACGACGTCAGATTCGGGCAGGGGCGCGGGAGCGGTGTACACCGGCGAGGTCACGACCGCGGATGCGGTCGAAGAGCCGGCGAGGTTGCGTGCCGTGACGCGGTAATCCCACTCCACGGTGGTGTCGACGCTCGCGTCGGTGTAGCCCGGGGTGGGTGTCGTCGCCAGTTCGGCGAAGACACCGTCGGTGCCGGCGCGCTCGATGACGTATTCGTCGCCGTTCGAGACGGCCGACCACGTCAGCACCACGCTGTCGCGGGTGACCTGAGCGACGGCGAGGTCGGAAGGAGCGTCGGGTGCGACGAGTTCGGGGATGGTTCCGCTGAGCACCGACGACGTCTGAGGTGACGTGCGGTCGTATGCGCTCACGGCGACGATCGCGTAGGCGTAGGAGGCGCCTTCGACGACGGATGCATCGCTGTAGGTGGCATCGGCCACTGTGGCGATCTCGGCGAACTCGCCGACCGTCTCACCTGACACGTCGGCACGCAGGACGGTGTAGCTCGCGGCGCCGTCAGCGGCCGACCACGTGAGGTCTACGCCGTTCCACGCGAGGCGGGCGACGGCGAGGTCGGCGGGTGCTTCCGGGACGACAGGGGCGACGACGAGCCCGTTGATGTAGGCGCCGAGTCCGCTGCCGGTGAAGCCGACGGTGAGCTGCCCGTCAGTGACGGTGGTGCGGAACGTCGCGGTAGTGCTGGCGTTTCGGCCGTTGGTGAGTCTGGTCTGGTCGATGCCCTCGAGGCTCATCGTGGCGTTCGTACCCGACGCGCTCGGAAGCGCATCGCCGATGGTGACCGTGACGTCGTACTCGCCCTCGGGAACCTCGTCCAGGAGGAAGCCCCATTCGAGGCCCGCGACGAAGTCTTCGGCGACGGGTTCGGCCGGTGTGCGGGAGCCGGTGCGGTCGCGGTCGAAGAGTGTGACGCCTTCGGGAAGGGTGATGCCGTAGCCGGATGCCTCGGTGTACAGCGACGAGGTGAGCACCTGCTGGTACCCCTCGGCGACAGGGCTGGATGCCGTGCCGAAGTCGAAGCGCCACGCGCCGTCCTCAGCGGGGGCGAGGGCAGCGGCCGCCGGCGTGGCGGTGATCAGCGCTGCCACGAGTGCGGCGGCGGTTCCGATCCCGGCAGCGCGAAGCGTGCGGGATCGACGAGTGCGGGGGGTGGCGGGTGCCACATGGTCTGGTCTGTCAGCACCGGATGCGGTGCGCGATGACGCGTAGTGCACGGTTCCTCCTTGTGTCAGCGTCGGCAAAGGATGACGTCGTCTCCCGCAACCTCGCGGGTGATCGTCGTCGGTGAACCGGCCTCGTACGGACTCGAGCCCTGTCCTCTTCAGTTGTGTGCGGCTGGTGCCGCTCAGGATGGAATTGTTGTCCATCCAGCGGAAAGCGTTTCCCCGATCCGTCGTTCGGGCAGTCTCGCACGATGGCACCGATGGTCGCAAGGGAACTTGAAACGTTTTTGCAAAATTGCACAATCCCTTGCCAAGACACCCGGTGATGATCTATCGTCGCCGGAGAGCGCTTTCCCGATCTGACGGACCGCTCCCACGATCCTCGCCGCCGGTGTGCGTACGGACCGCGCCGGCGGCGAGCCCCTTTTCGTCACCGCTTAGGCTTTCGGCATGTCCCCCCAGAGCATCGACGCTCCGAATGACCCCGCAGCCGCACGTGGCATCGGCCGCAGAACCCAATCCGAGATCTATCGAGCCGGCATCAGCGGCACGAAGCCGCTGGTTCCGATCGACAGCGCTGCGCTTGAGGCTGCGGCGCAGAAGGTGCTGAGCGCCGAGGCGTTCGCCTATATCGCCGGCGGCGCCGGTGCTGAGCGCACGATGGCGGCCAACCGCGCAGTGTTTGACCAGTGGCAGGTGTGGCCACGACCGCTTCGCGATGTCTCTGTCCGCGACCTGTCGATCGACTTCCTGGGTCGGGCGCGCCCGACGCCCTTCCTCCTCGCTCCGCTCGGGGTCATGGAGATGGCGCACACCGACGCCGACCTCGCTGTCGCCCGGGCTGCGGCGTCGCTGGGTGTGCCGTACACGCTGAGCAATCAGGCATCTTTCCCGATGGAAGAGATAGCGGATGCCGCCCCCGACGCCCCGCGCCTGTTTCAGTTGTACTGGTCAGCGTCGGACGACCTCAACGCGTCGCTGTTGCGGCGGGCCGAGGCATCCGGCTGCGAAGCCATCGTCGTGACGCTCGACACGCACCTGCTGGGGTGGCGGACGCGCGATCTCGACCTGGCCTATCTGCCGTTCACCCGTGGAATGGGCATCGCCCAATACACGAGCGACCCCGTCTTCCAACAGCTCGTGCGCGAGCGCGTGCGGGCGGCTGAGGCTTCAGAAGTTCCGGATGCCGCTCCCGCGGTGAAGATCACTCCTCAGGCGATCGCCGCCGGAGTGAAGATCGCCCGCAAGGGCAAGACGCTGACCGGCGCGGGGCTACGCGAAAGCCTGCGCTCGCCGCTCCCGCGCGCGGCGGTCGAGACTTTTCTCGACGTGTTCTCGACGCCGGCGCTGACCTGGGAGGACCTCGCGAAGGCCCGCGAATGGACGAGCCTGCCCATTGTTCTCAAGGGCATCGTGCACCCTGACGACGCCGCCCGCGCGCTGGATGCCGGCGCCGACGGCGTCTGGGTCTCAAACCACGGCGGTCGGCAGATCGACCAGTCGGTGCCGACGCTCGCAGCATTGCCGGGTGTGGTTGCCCGCGTGGCAGGCCAGGTTCCGGTCGTCTTCGACTCGGGAGTGCGGCAGGGGTCCGATGCCTTCATCGCGCTGGCGCTCGGCGCGACTGCGGTCGCGATCGGGAGGCCCTACGCTTACGGTCTCGGCATCGCCGGAGAGGCCGGAATTCGTGAGGTCGTGCGCAATCTGCTCGCCGAACTCGACATCACGCTCGGGCTCTCGGGTCACACGTCGCTCGCCGAGCTCAGCCCCGACGCTCTCAGGGCATGCGTGCAGGGCTGAGAAATCGGGGGCCATCCCCCGTGAATGACGCGCGGTCTCGCTCTACACTGAGCGTGTGACCAACCCGCCTGCACCCCCGACTCCGCCCAACTTCGGCGGCGCGACGCCGCCGAACGATCCGCAGAACGACGGACAGACTCCGCCGTACGCTGCGCCCCCGCAGTACTCCGCCCCGCAGAATTACGCGCCCCCGCAGAACTACGCTGCCCCGTCGAACGTGTCCCAGGCCCCGATGAGCCAGCCCGACGAGAAGATGTGGTCGACGCTCATCCACCTCGGTGGACTGTTCTTCGGTTTCCTCGCGCCCCTCATCGGCTACCTGCTGTTCAAGGACCGCGGACCGTTCGTTCGCGCACACTCCGCGACGGCATTGAACTTCCAGCTCACGCTGATCATCGCCTACATCGTGGGCGCGATCCTCTTCGTGTTCGTCATCGGCATCTTCATCATGCTCGCCGCGTACGTGCTGAACATCGTGTTCTGCATCATTGCCGCCATCAAGGCGAACAGGGGCGAGTGGTACCAGTACCCCCTGACCATCAAGTTCCTGAGCTGAGCTCACACCACCTCGTAAGCGCGGCCGAGCACGTCGTACACGCGACGTGCTCGGTTGTCTTTTGTGAGCAGCGTCAGCTCGCTGGGGGAGAAGGTCGGCGTCGAGTCGCCTCGAGCGTCGCCCGGACGTCGTCATCATCAAGTGGCGGTGCGTTGGTCAAGCGGATCGCTGCGTCGTTCAGACGAGCCGCCTCGGGGTCGCTGTTCTCGTTGTACTCCGCGAGCGGATGGAGCCGTGGATCGACGTCCCGACTGTTCGGCAACTCGGTGGACGCGCTGCATATTCGTCGGATGCCGTGACACCAGGGGTGGGGATCCCTCACGACTAGACTTGGCCGATGCCGTGAACGCGCGGCAATCGCGATCATCCGCACCAAATAACGACCATTGGAGCCACCGTGGCCGAGCAGTCCCGCCTCGATAAAGTCATCGCCCTCGCCCGCCACCGCGGGTTCGTGTTTCAGGCCGGTGAGATCTACGGCGGATCGCGCTCGGCCTGGGATTACGGTCCACTCGGTACGGAGCTCAAAGAGAACATCCGCCGCCAGTGGTGGCAGACCTTCGTCCGCGGACGCGGTGACATGGTGGGCCTGGACTCGTCGGTGATTCTGCCGAAGCGGGTGTGGGAAGCATCCGGTCACGTCGCCACGTTCTCGGACCCGCTCGTGGAGTGCCTGCAGTGCCACAAGCGCTTCCGCGCCGACACGCTCGTCGAAGACTTCGAGGCGCGCAAGGGCCGCAAGGCCGAGAACGGCCTCGCCGACGTGCCGTGTCCGAACTGCGGCAACAAAGGCCAGTACACCGAGCCGAAGGCGTTCTCAGGTCTGATGAAGACCTACCTCGGTGTGGTGGACGACGAGTCGGGCGTGCACTACCTGCGCCCCGAGACCGCGCAGGGCATCTTCATCAACTTCAGCAACGTGCTGACCGCGGCACGCAAGAAGCCGCCGTTCGGTGTCGGCCAGATCGGCAAGGCGTTCCGCAACGAGATCACGCCCGGAAACTTCATCTTCCGCACCCGCGAGTTCGAGCAGATGGAGATCGAGTTCTTCACCCCGCCGGAAGAAGCGGGCGAGTGGTTCGACCACTGGGTACAGGCGTGCTGGAATTGGTTCATCGACCTCGGTATCGACCCCGAGAACCTCCGCCAGTTCGACGTGCCCGAAGACGACCGCGCGCACTACTCGGCAGGCACGATCGATGTCGAGTACCGCTTCGGCTTCACCGGCAAAGAGTGGGGCGAGCTCATGGGTATCGCCAACCGCACCGACTTCGACCTGAACAGCCACACCGAGGCCTCGGGCCAGAGCCTGACGTACTTCGATCAGGCCTCGGGCGAGCGCTACACCCCGTATGTGATCGAGCCTTCGTTCGGTCTCACCCGCGCGATGATGGCGTTCCTCGTCGACTCGTACCGCGAAGAAGAGGTACCCAACGCCAAAGGTGGCACCGACACGCGTACGGTTCTCAAGCTTGACCCGCGCCTGTCGCCGATCAAGGTTGCGGTGCTGCCGCTCTCGCGCAACGAGCGGCTCTCTCCGCTTGCGCGCGAGCTTGCCGAGACCCTGCGTAGGCAGGGCTGGAACACCGACTTCGACGATGCGGGTGCCATCGGGCGTCGCTACCGTCGTCAGGACGAGGTGGGTACGCCCTTCTGCGTCACGGTCGATTTCGACTCGCTCGATGACAACGCCGTGACTGTGCGTGACCGCGACACGATGGCTCAAGAGCGTGTGCCGCTCGAGGGCTTGGTGACTTACCTGGCAGAGCGGCTCACCGCTTTGTGAGCCTGGGTCTGGCGCTTGCCAGAGCCCGCGCGCGATGGGGGTTGCTGGCCGCCATAGCAGCGACCGTCGCGGTAGTGGTGTTGGGCCTTTCTGGCGTGCTCGGAACCCTGGGTTCTGCGGTGCGGGCGGCAGTGGTGGATGCTGTGGCCCAAGCGCCGGAGCAGGAGCGTGCAGCGATCTTCACTCTGCCGGCGGCCACCGACTCGCAGGCTCAGGCGGTCGCTGCCGAGGCGCTGTTCGCGCGGCTGTTCGGTGAATCACTCCGCGTGACCGAGCTCACACCGACTGACGGGGGAGCGCTGCGCTGGGAGTTCGTCGTCGACCCCGAGCGGCTCGACCCGTGGGGCATCCCGCCGCTCGCTGACGACCTCGACAACCTCGACCGCGAGGCGCGTGACGTAGACGGGCTTGCGCCGCAGGGCTCGTCGGTCGACGGTGGACTCGCACAGACCCTCGAGACCTCGGCCGAAGGTGTGCGCGCGGTGCAGGCCGTCGTGCCGGTTCCGCTTGCGCTCATCGCCATCGGTGGACTCATCGCCGCGCTGCAGCTCGCTCGGTTGTTGGGCGACTCGCGCATTGGTGAAGCGGCTCTGCTGCGTGCTCGCGGCCTGCGCCCGACCACGGCGCGGTGGTCGGCGATCGGCGAAGTCTCGATCATCGCGACCGTGGGCGCTGGGGTGGGGTGGCTCCTCGCGGCGGGCGCGGTCGGGGTGTTCGCCGGTGGCGGCCTCAGCGCCCTACGAGCGACGGGGGTTGTGCCGGTTGTCGTCGCGGCCGCCCTCGGCCTCGGCGCGGGCCTCGCAGCCTGGCACGCCTCCGAGCCCAAAGCGACAGAATCGGCCGGGCGCTCGCGTACGGCGGTCACCGGTCTGAGCGCGGCGCTGCTGACGCTCGCCGCGGCCGTGGCCCTCTGGCAGTTGCGGGGGGTCGCCGAAGCCGGGTCGGCGCCCGCCGATGTCTGGAGCTTTTCGGTGACGGCTGTGGCTCCAGCGCTCGCGCTGGCGGCGGCATCCGTCCTCGTCCTTGCGTTCTTCGGCCTCGCCGCAGAGCTCGCCTCGCGTGTGGCGGCACGACGACCGGCGCTTGCTCCGGCTCTGCCCGCCCGCATGGTCGCGCGGTACCTTCCCGCATACGGAGTCGTCGTGGCTCTCATCGCGCTCGCCGCCGGCGGGGCGGTCGTCGCCGGCGCCTCTGTGGCGACCTGGTCGCGGGTGGGAGAAGAGAACGCCGCACTGCGCGCCGGCGCCGAAGGCCGCGCGGTGGTGGGCGCCGAGCAGGTGACCGCCGCGCAGGTCTCTGAGGTGACTGACGCGACAGACGTCGACGCGGCCGCGGCGGTCGTCACGCGGCCCGGGGTCGTCAGCGACGTCGAGGTGTCGATGATCGCGATTGCGGATTCTGCGGTCGCACAGGTGGTTTCGTCCCTGCCCGACCTCGGGATCGACCCGGACCAGATCGCGGCGCAACTTGCGCACGACCCTGCGGGCAAGGAACTGCCCGAGGGTGCCGGCCGACTCGAGGCGACGTTCGCCGTCCAGGGCAATCTGGTGGGCACATGGGTCTTCGAGGACGAGAACGGGACCGAACCACCGGTGCGGGTCGAGTCGATGGCGCTCCCGACGGCCGATCAGCTCGAAGCCACGGCCTGGCTTGTCGATGACCTGGGTACCCCGGCGCGGGTGCCGTTGGCGCTCGAGGTCGAGGTTCTTGACGGTTTTGCCGGCACAGCCGTGCTCCGCGCGGATGCCGCGCTTCCCGCGGGGCGCTCGCCCTGGGTTCTCGTGGGCATGCAGGTCGGGTTCGGCAACGCCCCGGGTACCCTCGCCCCCTCGCTCACTCCGACCACGCTTACCGTGGGCGACGGTTCGGAGCTGGAGTGGCCTTCTACCGCGCCACTGCCGCTCGGCGGTCAGGGCGGCTCGCAGACGACCGAGATCACCTTCGCGCCGGTGCCTGCGGCACTGCCCGCCGTGGTGTCGACGACTCTCGCCGACGCCTTCGGGATGGAGATCGGCGACAGCTACGACCTGCGTCTCGAACGCTCGAGCCGGGTGATCCCGCTCACGGTGACCGGCATCGTCGCTGCCGTGCCCGGAGCATCGCGCGACGCCGCACTCATGGTTCCGCTCGGGGCGTTCACCCAGAGTCAGGTCGCCGCCTCGGGGAGCGCTCTCAGCGCCGATCAAGTGTGGGCCGACGGGGCCGGTGCCGTCTCGGCCCTGGGCGAGGCGTTCACGCCGGCCGCCGTCGACACCGCTGCACCCAACACCGCGCTCACGGCGTCACTGGCCGCGACGTGGTGGGTCGCCACCTCGATCGGCGGGGTGCTGGCTGCCGTCGCCATCGCCGCCGCCGCCGTAGCGCTCGCGCGTCGCCGATCGACTGACGTCTTCGTGCTGCGCGCGCTCGGCCGCACAGCGGCCGCGCAGTCCCGCGCTCGCCTCGGCGAACTTGCCGCGGTCGCGCTGTTCGCCGTCTTCCTCGGTGCACTCCTGGGTGCCGCGATCGCGTGGTTGACGCTTCCGGCGCTGACCTTGGCCGCCGTTCCCGGAGTGTCGCTGGCGCTGACGAACACCCTTGTCTGGGGGTGGGCACCTCCGGTCGTGCTCGTCATCATCATCGCGCTGGCGGTGGGGGCAGCATCCGTCATCGTCACCCGCCTGATGCGCGTGCAGTCGCGTGCGGGCCGCGTGCGGGAGGCATCGTGAACTCTCGTGGGAGTCTGAACGGGCGGATGCTTCGTGACCGCCCTGATGGATCCTTCCTGCTGGCGTTGCTGTGCTTCGTGCTCGCACTGGTGTGCGCCGTCGTGCCATTCGCCCTCGCGGCTCTGAGCAACCAGACCGTCAGTGTGGCCGCCGATGCCCTCGCTCCGGGCGCGCGGGACATCGAGGCGAACGCCTCCGGTTTTCCGCAGACCGGATCAGCCGGCGCCGACTTGCCCGATGAGATCGCCGAGGTCTGGGGAGCGTTCGACGCTCGGCTGGAGAACATCCGTGCCGATACCGGTGCCCCGCTCGAACCTCTGATGGGGGCCGCCCAGTACGTGGCGCGCACCGAGCCGATGTTCGCCGTCGAAGGCGCCGACAACCTCAACCTCGTCGGCTTCGCCGTCGATCCCCGCTACCTCGATCGCGCGATGCTGGTCGAGGGTGCGTGGCCCGTCGTTCCGCAAAGTCTTGCTCCGGGCATCGCCGAGGGTGCCGCTGAGGGTGGTGCTGACCCCATCGAGATCGCCCTGTCGGTGCGGACTGCGGCCGAGCTCGAATGGGCCATCGGTGAGGTGCGCGGAGCACCATTTGCGATGCGACTCAGTGGCACGTTCGAGGCCGCCGAGGGGTCAGAGGACTACTGGTATCACGTGCCCTCGGTGCTGACCCCGCGTATGTGGGTCGATAACGCCGGTCGCCATATCAACGCCACGGCGTTCCTTGACCCGAGAGCGCTGGAGTTGCTGCAAGGGTGGCAGGGCGCAACCGCGGTCTGGTACCCGTTCGACGCTGATGAGCTGCACGCGGCAGACGCACCCGAGCTCGCGCAGCAGTTGCGCACATTCACTGCCAACTCTTTCTCGGTGGGCTCACAAGCCGCCGGCCTCGGCGGAGTGCTCTCGCTCACCTTCAACACCGAGACGATCGCGGCGATCGACGCGGCACTGGCAACGTCACGGGCGATGGTCGCCGTGGTCGCGCTGACGGCTTCGGCGCCGATCGGTGTTGCCGTCGCCGTCGTGCTGCTGGCGTGCCGCATCGTCTCGCGCGGCAAACGCGGCGCTCTCGCGCTGCTCGCCGCGCGTGGGGCATCACCGACCGACGCGCGGCTCACCCTGGCACTTCACGGCGCCGTGTTCGGGGTGGTGCCCGCGTTGCTCGGTGCGGCCGTCGCGATCGTGCTGGCGCTGGGTCTCGGCGTGCCGTTCACACCGGCTGCGCTCGTCGGGCCTGCGCTCGTTGCGGTCCTGCCCGTCCTCATCTTCTGGTTCACCCCACCACCGCCCGCCGGGGTGCGCGAAGAGTCGATCGGCGAAGCCGCACCCAGCCGGTCTCAGCGACGGCTGGCCGCTGCCCGCGACGGCGTGCTGATCGTCCTGACCCTGCTTGCCACGGCGGCGCTGGTCGCGCAGACACTCACTGGGTCGGGGGTTGGTTCTGCAGGCACGCGTGCCGCCGGTGCAGGTGCCGATCTGCTGGTGGCCGCCGTTCCGCTGCTGTGGGCGCTCGTCGGCTGCGTGATCGCCCTGCGGCTCTACCCGCTGCCGCTCCGGGCACTCTTCGCGAAGTACTCGCGGGGGCCCGACCTCGTCGGCTTCCTCGGCACGGCACGCTCGCTTCGCGACCAGGCCGTGGGCGTAGCGCCGGTACTGGCGCTGGTGATCGGAATGTCGTCGGCCGTGACGTCGGGGGTGATGCTGGGCTCGATCCAGAACGGCATCGACGCCACCGCGCGCAGCGAGGTCGGCGCCGACTTGCAGATCTCACGTGCGGACCTTTCGCCCGCGATGATCGACGAACTGGGTGCCGTCGCCGGGGTCGACGGGGTCGCGCCGATCTCATCGGCGATCGGCGCGTATGTCCGTTCCGGGCGAGACCTTGCCGTCATGACGGTGTTGTTCGCCGACCCCGAGTTGGTCCAGTCCGTGCAAGACCAGGGGTACCCGTTGATCGCGTCGGGCATCGATCTCGGCGCCGACGGTGCGACGATCCCCGTGGTGATCTCGGCGCGGGGCGCCGGAGCGATCGAGCTGAGCTCGGGGGATGTTCCGGTGGAGGTGACACTGGAGGGTGCGCCCGCGCGCATCGAGGGCATATCGGCAGCTCTCGCGCCCGCCGGAATCGCGCCGAACTGGGTGCTCGCTGATCCCCGGCATGAAGAGCGGCTGCTGGGCGAGCGCACGGCGCCGACGACCGCGGCGCTGGTCTCGCTGGCACCCGGAGTTGACAGCGACACCGTCACCGCGGCTGTTCGCGACGTCGTCGGAGAAGACGCCGGCATCACAACTCCGGCAGCGCGTGCGGCCGAACTCTCTTCGGGCCCGGGAGCATCGGCGATCCGGGTGGCTCTCATCGCCAGCACGGTCGGTGTTGCGCTTCTCGTTGCCCTCACGGTCATGCTCACCCTCGCTCTCGGCTCGCGCGGCCGAGATCGGACGATCGCACTTCTCCGAGTGCTGGGTGCTTCTCCCCGCACGGGGCGCGCGCTCGTCGGGTGGGAGCTGTGGCCCGGAGTCATCGCGGCCCTCATCGTCGGCACAGCCGTGGGCCTCGCGCTCCCTGTCCTGCTGCTCTGGGCGGTCGACCTGCGGGCGTTCACCGGGTCCACCACCCTCGGGTATCACCTCGATCCGCTCCTGCTGGGGGCGGCAACCCTCGGATTCGTCGCGCTCGTCGCACTGTTCACCGCGATCGCTCTCGCGTTGTCGCGCCGGGTGCGCGCCGTTTCGCTGCTCCGGGCCGGTCAGGAAGGATGACACCGTGACCACCACTACCGCTCAGATTCAGGATGCCGCGACCTCGGCGATCCCCACGATTCTTTGCGCCGATCTGGTCCGCATCTTCACCGCCAAGGGCATCGAAGTGCAGGCGTTGCAGGGCCTCAACCTGCGGGTCGAGCGCGGAGAACTCGTCGCGGTGGTGGGAGCATCCGGATCAGGAAAATCCACTCTGCTTTCGATCCTTTCCAGCCTCGACACACCCTCGGCGGGTACCGCGCAGGTCGCTGGCCGAGACCTGCTCACGATGACGCCGAAGAGCCGCGTCGAGTTTCGGCGCAAGGTCGTCGGATTCGTGTGGCAGCAGACGTCGCGCAACCTCCTGCCGTATCTGACCGCCGCGGAGAATATCGGTGCGGCACTCGCCGTCGCCGATGTGATCCCGCGCGCTGAGCGCGCCGGTCGGGTGGCCGACATGCTCGAGTTGCTCGAGATCTCGCACGGTGCGACCCGCAGGCCCGCCGAGCTCTCGGGCGGCGAACAACAGCGCGTCGCGATCGCGATCGCTCTGGCGAACAATCCCGAAGTACTGTTGGCCGACGAGCCGACCGGTGAGCTCGACGACGAGACCTCGGTGCACGTGCTCGAAGCCATGCGCGCGGCCAACCGCGAGCTGGGCGTGACAACCCTGATCGTGACGCACGACCCGTCGGTGTCGTCGTACGTGGCCCGCACGGTGCAGATCCGCGACGGTCGCACATCGACCGAAGTGCTGCGCACGACGGAGGTCGACGAGCAGGGCGCAGAGCGCCACGTTGCCGCGGAATACGCGGTGCTCGACCGTGTGGGACGGATGCAGCTGCCCGAGGACTACATGAAGGCCCTCGACTTGCGCGACCGGGTGCGGCTCGACCTGGAGGACGACTTCGTGAGCGTGCGGCCCGGTCAGCCGCACGGTCCGACGACGGCTGAGGCCCCGCCACAGGCCGCAGAGCCGACTGATGAAGGAGAAGACGTATGAGCGGCGAGGCGATTCTGCGGGCCGAGGGTGCGTCGCGCGTGTTTGCGGCTGCGGGCGGTGACGTGCACGCGTGCAACGACATCGACCTCGCGGTACACGCCGGCGAACTCGTCGTCGTGCGCGGCGCATCGGGTGCGGGCAAGACAACCCTGTTGAATCTGCTCAGCGGGCTAGACGAGCCGACGTCGGGGCGCGTGCTGCTCGACGGCACCGATCTCGCCTCGTTGTCGGAGGCCCAGCTCGCCGACGTGCGGCACCGCGCGTTGGGCATCGTCTTCCAGTCCTTCGGGCTGATTTCGGTGCTTTCGGCCGCCGAGAACGTGGAGGTCCCGTTGCGGATCGCCCGCACCGAGCCCCGCGAACGTGACGATCGCGTGGCGACTGCGCTCGCCGAGGTCGGTCTCTCGGGTCAGGCGGCTCAGCGGCCCGACGAGCTCTCGGGAGGTCAGCAGCAACGCGTCGGAATCGCGCGGGCCATCGTGACGCGCCCGCGTGTGCTGATCGCCGACGAGCCCACGGGCCAACTCGACAGCCGTACCGCGGCCGGAATCATGGACCTCATCGCCGCGCTCACGCACGAACGGGGGATTGCCGCGATCGTGGCCACCCACGACCCCCTGCTGGTCGCCCGCGCCGACCGCGTGATCGAGCTGCACGACGGTCGCATCACCGAGAGTCAGCCCGTGGCGGCCGAGTTCACCTCCCGCGCCGCGTGGCGGGCGGCGCAGAGCGGCACGCAAGAACCGTGAGGCGTCAGACCCCGCTGCCGCCCGACTTCGCGGCGGCCTTCATGGCCTGCTTGTGCGCGCGGACTTTCGTGAGCGATTCCGGCGAGACGATGTCGGCGACGCTGCGGTAGCTTCCCTCTTCGCCGTAGGGGGCGGATGCTTCGCGCCACCCGTCACCGGTGTATCCGTACTGCTTGCCCAGCAGGGCGAGAAAGATCTTCGCCTTCTGCTCACCGAAACCCGGAAGCGCCTTGAGTCGCTTGAGCACCTCGGCTCCGGAGGGCGACTGTTGTGTCCAGATGGCAGCGGCGTCGCCGCCCCACTCCGAGACGATCGCCTCGCACAGAGACTGCACGCGGCTCGCCATCGAACCGGGATAGCGGTGGACGGCCGGAGTCGTCTTGAACACCTCGACGAGCGCCTCGGGGTCGTAGCTCGCGAGGGTCGCGGCATCCACCCCTCCCACACGCTGCTGAATCTTCAACGGTCCCGCGAACGCTGTCTCCATCGGCACCTGCTGGTCGAGCAACATGCCGACCAGCAAAGCCAGCGGATCGTCGGTGAGCAGGGTGTCGGCAGCGTCGTCGCCGGTGATGCGGAGGGTCATGGTCCCAGTTTCGCACCGCGCGGGGCGCGCTGTCTGCCCCGGCGAGTGCCCCGGTGGCGGGTGGGAGGATAGGGAGGTGAACGATGCTTCTGAACCCCTCATCGATCTCGTCGAGGCTGCCCGCCACGAGCGGGTTGTCGTCGTCGGCGGGGGGATCGCGGGGTTGGTGGCGGCTCTCGAGTTCGCGAAGGTCGGCATCCTCGTGACGGTGCTCGAGGCGTCCGACCGACTTGGGGGCGTCGCGCAGGGCGCCGAGGTCGGCGGAGTCCACGTCGATCTCGGCCCGGAGGGCTACTCCACCAAGGGCGGCGCGGTCCGCGCTCTCGTCGACGAACTCGGGCTGGGCAATGCCGTCGCATCGCCCGATGCCGACGCCGTGTGGCTGGCAGGCCCCGCGGGAGTCGTCCGCCAGCCCGCCGAGAACGTCCTCGGCATTCCCGAGAACCCCTGGGATGAGAGCGTGCGGCGCATCATCGGCTGGAGCGGCACGTGGCGCGCCTACCTCGATCGGGTGCGCCCGCCGCTCACGATCGGTCAGCAGCGCAGCCTCGGACACCTCGTGCGCACCCGCATGGGCGACCGCGTGCTCGACCGCCTCGTCGCCCCCGCAAGCCTCGGGGCTTTCGCGATCCACCCCGACGACGTCGATGTCTCGGTGGTCGCGCCGGGACTCAGTGCCGCCCTCACCCGCACGGGGTCGCTCTCCGGAGCAGTCGCTCAGGTGCGGGGCGCGCGTGCGGCCGAGCGTTCGGGCGCTCCCTTCGAAGGCATCGAAGGGGGGATGCCGCGACTCGTCGCCGCCCTCGCACAGCGGTTGCGCGAGCTGGGCGCGCGCATCGAGACGGGATCGCCCGTCACGAGCCTCGAACGGCTCCCGGATGGGCGGTGGGAGGTGCAGGTCGATTCGTCGGACGACGAGCGCGTCGTTGATGCCGCCGATCTCGCGGCCGCTGACATCGTGGTCGTCGCGACTCCCGAGGCGGATGCCCGACGCCTCCTTGCGCCGCACGCGTCGGGCATCGCCCTCGATTCCGAGCGGCAGACGCTGCTCGAGACGATCACCCTTGTTCTCGCGAGCCCCGAACTGGCGGACGCACCCCGCCGCACCGTGGTCTACCCGCTGCCGGGGGCGTCCCGGGCCGCGATCGTGACTGACCTCACCGCGAAATGGGCGTGGCTCCGCGCAGCGGCCGGAGACGGTGTCCAGGTGGTGCGGCTGAGCTTCGGTGGCCCGGGCGGGATGCCCGCAACCGCAGCGCTTGATGACAGCGAAGCCGCCGAGCTCGCGGTGGCCGAGGCATCCACTCTTCTCGGTGTTGCGCTCAGCCCTGCCGATCTCCGCGGATTTCGTCGCGATCGCTACAGTCAGCCCCGGCCCGGGTCGGCGCTCGGGCAGCCCGAAGACGCCGCGGCAGTGCGTGCCGACATCGCCGCCGTCAACGGCCTGGTGGCAGTCGGCGCCTGGCTGGCGGGCACGGGGCTCGCTCAGGTCGTTCCCGACGCGACAGCCGAAGCCGACAGGGTGCGGCGCTCTGCGCTCTGGGGTCAGGCGACCAGCGCCGCAGATCAACTCCGAGACGAATAGATCGTCGCGCGCGCTATCACACGAGGCCTCGCGATACCACCGGATGCCGGAATCGGCATACGGGGCTAACCTAGAGGACAGATCTCGCAAGACTCCCTAGTCATCGATCGTGAGGAGACCCCATGAGGGGCAAGGTAGGACTCATCGTAGGAATCGCCGCGGGTTACGTGCTCGGCTCGCGCGCAGGCCGCGAACGCTACGACCAGATCAAGACGCAGTGGCTGAAGGTGTGGAACACCGACCCCGTGCAGAAGCAGGTCGGCAAGGTCAAAGAGGCGACGAAGACCGCTGCGATGGCGCTTCCGAGCACTGTGTGGGACTCGGCTGTGAAGGTCACCAAGGCCGCGACCTCGAAGGGATCGCCAGGCCAGAAGCTCGATTCGGCGATCGCCGAGAGCAAGAAGTCGGCCGACAAGTTGAGCAAGGCGGCCGAGACCTCGGCGCGCGCCGTACAGGACGCGGCCGAAGGTGCTCTCGATGACATCGCCGACGCCACCAAGGGTCGCAGCTGACATGACCACCCCGCGCGGTTTTCGCGACAGGTCGGAAGACAGCCTCCTCACTCTGCTGGGTGATATCCCCGAGCTCATCCGAAACCTCGTCATCGCCGAGGTCGATGCAGGCAAGGCCTGGGTGCGCCGCGCATCGAAGGATTCCGGCATCGGAGCGGGCTGGTTCGCGGTCGCGATCTTCTTCCTCTTCTGGGCGGTGGGAGTGATGGTGGCATTCGCGATCATCGGCCTCGGGAGCTGGATGCCCTACTGGCTTTCCGCGCTCCTGGTGCTCGTCGTCCTTCTCGCCGCGACAGCGCTGTTCGTGCTGTTGGGAGTGCGCCGATTCCAAAAGGTCATGAAGGCCCAGAACCCGGCCCAGTCGATCATCCGAGATGTCCGAGAGGTGCGAGATGAGTTCTAACGCCCCCGTCCCCGTTCCGCGCACGGCTGTCCCCTTCGGCATCGTCGATCCGGTCGAGCAGGCTCGCGCCGAATTGAAGGCGGCCATGGCAGCGATCGAGATCAAGGCGAACGTGCCGCGCCGCGTGTCGAAGGCGGTCGATACGACGGTCACGCAAGCGCGCAAGTTCTCACAGCAGAATCCGGCGATCAGCGCGGCGGCCGTGGTCGCCGGTGCTGCCGCGGTCGGTCTCATCGTGTGGAGCTTGGTGCGCGCCTACACGCGCTGAGGTCGCCATGCATCGCTCGCCGCGCACCCCATCCCCACACCGCGGCGCTGGGCGGGGTATGCTCGGAAGTCAGGCAGTGCAATGATGCGGATGCTGCCGACCGCGCGAGCCCGATTCGAACCGCGCGTCGGCTGCTCGACGTGCGGGTGGCCGACTGAGCCCCACGAGAGTCGACCCCAATGAATTCATCCCCACGGCAGGCAGCAGACAAGCCCCTTGCGGGCTGGCGCGTGCTCGTGCCCCGCGGAGGGCCCTGGGGTGACGGTGTCGCCGCTTCGCTGCGGCACCAGGGCGCCGTGCCGGTGATCGCTCCGCTGATAAATTTCGCGCCGACCAACGACCCCGCGGCACTCGATGAAGCGCTGGCAGACCTCGCCGCCGGCAGGTTCGATTGGCTCACAGTCACCAGCGCCACGACGGTCGACGTGCTGTACGCGTATCGCGCCCAGATTCCGGCCGAGACGAAGGTCGCCGCCGTAGGCGAGACCACGGCTGCGGCGCTCCTCGCCGTCGGCTACCGGGTCGACCTCGTCCCCGAGCAAGACAACTCCGCCGCAGGCATGGCCGAGCAGATGATTGCGCTTGAGCCCGAACCGCGCGACATTCTGACTCTCCGCAGCGAGATCGCCAAGCCGGTGCTCACGCGCATGCTGTCCGAAGCCGGCCACCGGGTTCGCAGCGTGGTCGCCTACCGGACGGTGGGAGTGCCGGTCACCGAGCGCATCGCCGAGGACGTGCGATCAGGTCGAATCAACGCGATCTTGGTCACCAGCGGCTCGGTCGCCGAACAGGTGCGCACGCAGTTCACCGATCTTCCCGACGGCACCCTGATCGCCGCGATCGGCCCGCGCACCGCAAAAGACGCGCGCAAGATCGGACTCGGCGTCGACGTGGTCGCTGACACACAGACGGTGGATGCCCTCATCGACGCCGTCGGTCGCTTTGCGCTTCCGCATGCGATCGATGAGTTCGCGCCGAAGACCGGCGCGATCCCGCGCATCGAATCGTAGGTCAGCCGATGGGGTCATCGCCTCCACGGGTCGTTGTGCTCGCCGGCGGAGTGGGCGGTTCCCGCTTCGCGCTGGGTGTGCGAGCAGCATTGCAGCGGCGTTCCGCGCCCGAACCGACGCTCGTCGTGAACACCGGTGACGACGTCTGGCTGTCGGGTGTTCGTCTGCAGCCTGACATCGACTCGATCCTCTACGCGCTCGCCGGCGTGAATGACACCGCTCGCGGCTGGGGCCGCGAAGGTGATACCGAGCGCGTCAACCATGAACTCCAGGCCTGGGGTGCCGGATGGCCGTGGTTCACCCTCGGGGACCTCGACCTCGGCACGCATCTCGCGCGCACCGGGTGGCTCCGCGACGGACTCACACCGACGCGCGTGGCGGCGAAACTCTCAGAGCGGTGGCCGCTGGGTGCCCGTATCCTGCCGATGACCGACGCCGAGGTCGACACCTGGGTGGTGCTCGCCGACGGTTCACGCATGCACTTCCAGGAGTGGTGGACGCGCCATCGTGCCCACCTCGAGCCGGTGGCGTTCGAGAATCCCGGCATCGATGCCGCGAGCCCAGCAACCGGAGTGCTGGAGGCCATCGCCGAGTCTGATGTCGTGCTGCTCGCTCCATCGAACCCTGTGGTTTCGATCGGGCCGATCCTCGACGTGCCGGGCATTCGCGACGCGCTGCGCGCAGCGCCCGGCGCCGTCGTCGGAGTCTCGCCGATCATCGGGGGCAAGGTCGTGCGCGGAATGGCCGACGTCTGCCTCTCCGCAATCGGGGTCGATACCTCGGCCGCGGCGGTCGCCGGACTCTACGGGGCGCGGGCGGGCAGCGGCATCCTGGATTCCTGGCTCATCGCCGAGGAAGACGCCGACCTCGCCTCTGCCGTCGACGCGGTCGGCGTGCGTGCCGTTGTCGCTCCGCTGTGGATGACGGATGCTGCAGCCTCGGCAGCGCTCGCGAACGCAGCGCTGGCCGCCGCGGGGTTCTAGCTCGGGTTTTCGCGCCGGGATCAGACGTCGAACGCTGACCCGATCACCTGCCGGGTGCGCGGCCCGAGCCCGAGCTCGGCAGCCGCGCGCAGCTGCGCGGCCGTGTCGACATCGCGGCGGAGTGTCGAGGCATCCGGTACCGCCAGCGGCGTGCATCCGAGCGAGACGTGTCGCGCGAACGACCCCTCACCGAACGCCGACGCCCATTCGAGTCCGGCGGAGGCTGTCACGAGCGTCGATCCGGCACCCTCGGCATCGGCGACGACACCTCGATCGACCGCGCCGGCCGCGGTGAGGGCGGCCTCGAGGTCGTCGGCGCGCAGGGCGGGAAGGTCGCCGAGCAGGGCAGCGCGCGGGCGGCCCTCGAACCCGGCGAATCCCGATGAAACTGCGGCGTTGAGTCCGCGCGGCTCGGTCTCGGGCACGAAGCGCAGGCCAGGAATGTCGAGGGCGGCGAGCACGAGGTCGCCGTCGTCGCTGACCACCACGACCTGTTCGACGAGCGCGCAGGCGTGAGCTGCGGCGATCGTGTCCAACGCGATCGCGCGCACGAGTTCCGTGCGTACGACCCCCGGCACATCGAGGCGTGACTTACCGCGCGCGGCCGGCTTCACCGGCACCACCACGATCCATCCGGTCACAGAGAGCCTCGGGCTACCGGCGTGGGCAGAAACTCCGAGCCGTCGGCCGCCGACAACCGTGCACGGAATGCCGACACCGTCGCCGGCCACAGCAGGGTGAGCCTGCCCGATCGGTCATCGACGTACCAGTTGTTGCAGCCCCCGGTCATCCAGGGGGTGGATGCCGCGGCCGTGTCGATCTCGGCCGTGTATGCCGCCTCGGCCGCAGGGTCGACCCGCAGCACGCCGGTCCGTGTGGCGAGCGCCTGAGCGACATAGGTCGCTTGCTCTTCGATCATCAGCACCGACGAGGTGTGCCCGAGAGAGGCGTTGGGGCCGTTCAACACGAACATGTTGGGGAAGCCGCTCACCGCCGTCGACCCGAACGAGGTCATGCCGGCAGACCAGTGCTCGTCGAGCGTCTCGGTCTCACCGCGCACCAGTTCGGCATACGGCTGTCGGCTCGCCGCGAACCCGGTCGCCAGCACGAGTGCGTCGACGGTGTGCCGAGTCCCGTTCGCGGCGATCAGCGTCGACCCCTCGACCGATGCGAGGGCCGATGCCTCGAGCGTCACAGCTCCCGACCCGATCGCGGGGTAGAACTCGTCCGAGAGCAACACGCGCTTGCACCCGAAGGCGTAATCGGGGGTGAGCGCTGCGCGCAGGGTGGGGTTTCTCACATGGGTATGGAGATGGTCCAGGGCGATCGCGCGGGCTGCGGCCGCGGCATCCTGATCTCCCGAACGCGACGCGAAACGCGCCTCGCCCTCGGCATCGAGAGTGGCGCGCAAGCGCGCGAGCGCGGCAGGATCAGCCGCGAAGCCGGCGCGGTCGCTGTCGGAGTAGTCGTGCGCGTCGCGCGGGACGATCCACGCGGGCGTGCGCTGAAAGAGCGTGACTTCGGCGAAGCGGGCGATCTCGGGGACGAGCTGCACGGCGGAAGCGCCCGTACCGACGACGCCGATGCGAAGCCCGGTGAGGTCGACGTCGTGGTCCCAGCGGGATGAGTGGAACATCGGCCCGGGGAAGGACTCGAGCCCCGGGATCTCGGGAATGGCCGGCTCGGTGAGCCTGCCGCATGCGAGCACGAGGGCGGATGCCTCGATCACCTCGGGGTGCGAACCGCCGGTGTGCAGGCGCCAGATCTCGTAGGAACCGTCCCACACGGCGCTCAACAAGGGAGCGTCGAAGGTGGGATCGATTCCTTCGAGCTCGGCGACCCGTTCGAGATACGCGCGGATCTCGTCGCCCTCGGCGTACAGCCCCGACCACTCGGGGTTGGGGTGATTCGCGAAGCCGTACAGGTGGCTCGGCACATCGCACGCGACGCCCGGGTAGGTGTTGTCGCGCCACGTTCCGCCGACCGATTTCGCTCGCTCAATGAGGGTGAACGACTCCACACCGGCTTGGCGCAACGCCATCGCCATGGCGAGACCGGCGAAGCCCGCCCCGACGATCGCGACTTCCACGCGGGTCACCGGGTGTCTCCGTCCCGGTCCGCGCGCGGCGTGCGGTAGTCGGTCGTGCGCAGGCGGAACGGCCGGAAGAGGCGCGCGGCGAGGGCCGAGGCATCCTGAACCGGCAACTCTAGACCGTGCTCGGCACCCGCGAGCGGCTTGACCCGGCCGTCGAAGAGCGTGCCGCCCAGATCGTCACCGCCCGAACGCAACAGCACGGCGGTGGACTCGAGGCCGAGCCTGGTCCACGGAATCTGGATGTGCGGGATCGACCCCGACAGCATCAGCCGCGACACCGCGACCATGGCGCGGTGTTCGTCCTTCGTTGCGCGGCCCGGTACGACCGGCACGCCGCCGGACGGGCCGGGCAACGGAATCGGCACGAACTCGGTGAAGCCGCCGGTGGTCGACTGAACCTCGCGGAGCGTGCGCAGATGCGCGATGCGCTCGGCGGCCGTCTCGACGTGTCCGTAGAACAGCACGCTCGTTGAACGGAACCCGGCGCGGTGGGCGGCGGTGATCGTCTCGAGCCAGGCATCGATCTCGAGATCGCCGGGAGCGACGAGGGCACGCACGCGCTCGCTGAGGATCTTGACACCGGTGCCCGGGACGGTGTCGACGCCCGCCTCGCGCAACGCTGCGAGCGCGCTGTCGACGCCGAGCCCGCCGCGGACGGCGAGGTCGTGAACGTCTTGCGGGCGATAGGCGTGCAGATGGATGCCGGGCGCCGCGCTCTTGGCCGCCCGGGCGATCTCGAGGTAGGCGGTTGGGTCTTCAGCGGCCGGGAGTAGACCCTGAATGCAGAGTTCGGTCGCGCCGAGCTCGACGGCATCGGCGGCGATCGCCCGCACATCGCCGAGGTCGAACTCGCGCGGTGCATTGGCCCCGGCAGCGCGGAACCCGCTCGAGGTCAGGTTGCGGTTGACCACGAGGGTCACGGCTTCGCCGACGGTGTACCGCCGCACGTCGTCGGCCGTGGCGGTCAGGGCGTCGAGGCCTTCGCCGGTCGCCTCGAGGAGGCGAACCCACTCAGCGTCGTCGAGGCTCAGCGGGTCTGCCGCTGCGGTTTCAGCCAGCCGTGCGACCGTCTCGACAGTTGGGCGTGAACTCGGAGGCAGATTCGTCGTCGACTCCGTGGCCGAAGCTGATCCTGCCGCGGAATCTCGGGTTGGATCGGATTCCCGGCTGTGCAGATCTGCGTCCGGGTACACGCGCTCGCGCGCTGCCAGCCCGGTCTCGAGGTCGGCGAAGGCCTGCATGGCGCCGTGCAAGGCCGGATCGATCCACTTGTCCGCGGCGCGGACGTACTCCGGGTGCGCGGTGAGGCGTTCCTGAAGGTCGAACCCGAGTTCGGCTGTACGGGCGGCGAGCTCTTCGATCTGCGGCCATGGCCGTTCGGGGTTCACATGGTCGGCGGTGAGGGGCGAGACTCCGCCCCAGTCGTCCGCGCCGGCCCGCACGAGCAGGGCGAATTCGGCGGGGTCGGACAGGTTTGGTGGCACCTGGATCCGCATGTGCGGGCCCATCACGAGCCGCGCCACCGCGACGGCTGCGATGTACTCGAACACAGAGGCATCCGGAACCGCCTGCATCGCTGTCCGCGGCTTGGCCCGGAAGTTCTGCACGATGACCTCTTGCACATGACCGTGCCTGTCGTGCGCATCGCGCAGGGCGACCAACGACTCGGCGCGGTCCTGCAGCGTCTCGCCGATACCGACGAGAATTCCGGTCGTGAACGGCACTCGGGCGCGACCTGCGTCGGAGATCACCTTCAGCCGGAGGTCGGGGTCTTTGTCGGGCGACCCGAAGTGCACCTGCCCGGGCTCTTCGAACAGCCGCCGTGAGGTGGTCTCGAGCATCATCCCCATCGATGGTGCCGCCGGCCGCAGCGTGACGAGTTCGTCGTAGGTCATCACCCCGGGGTTCAGGTGTGCGAGCAGCCCCGTCTCGACTGTGATCAGCCGAGCCATCGCCCCGACGTAGTCGAGGGTCGACGTGTAGCCGTGCTCGTCGAGCCACGCCCGAGCTTCGGGCCAACGGTCTTCGGGGCGATCCCCGAGCGTCAGCAGGGCCTCTTTGCATCCGAGCGCCGCACCCTGACGGGCGACGGTCAGCACCTGCTCGGGAGACATGTACGTCGGCTTGTGCAGTTTGAGCAGTTGGGCCGGGGTGTCGACGAAGACGCAGTAGTGGCAGCGATCGCGGCACAGGGTGGTCAGGGGGATGAACACTTTGCGCGAGTAGGTCATCACGTGAGGGCGACCGGATGCCTCAGCCCCGGCATCCCGAATCTCACACGCGATCTGCAAGAGGCGCTCGAACTCCGCACCCGTCGCGCCCAGCAGTGCCTCGGCCTCGCGGGCGGTGAGGCGATCCCCGCGCGCGGCGCGCTCGAGCGCGGAATCCACCGAGTAATCCACCGCGGGGGTGGACCCGGTCGCGGGCTCGAGCAGGGTCACCGAACCAGTCTCGCACTCGCTGGCGGCGGTCCGCGTCGGGGATTGTTGCTTCTCCGTGAGCAAATCGCCCGGCACGGCGACCGTGTCGCTGGCAGACTGGGGTGATGGTCACGATGCTTCTGGACTCGACGCAGCTGGAGATCGTGCTGTCGGGAGCCGAGCGGGCCATGGCTCTGCATCGAGGGAATGTGGTCATCGACCGTTCCCACATCGCCAAGGTCCAACTCACGCAGGACGCCTGGACATGGCTGCGAGGGGTGCGGAGCCCCGGTACTCACATCCCCGGTGTGGTCGCGATGGGTACGTTCCGATTGGTCGGTGACGGCACATCGGACTTCGTGATCATTCGCCGAGGCCGTCCGAGCGTGGTCATCGACCTCGAGGGTGACGAACACTTTCAGCGGGTGATTCTCAGCACTCGCCACGGGCTCGAACTCGTCCAAGCACTGCAAGCTGACGTCGCGGCCGAGCCGGCCGACGTGGTCGAGATCGCCGCTGAGACCGGGACGATTCCCACGGTGGCACCGAAGAAGCGGGCCCCGAAGGCATCACCGGCGCCGAAGCCCGCCCCTGCGGTCTGAACCGCCTAGCTCACGTCCGGTACTGCATGCGTGTCAGCTAGCTGACGTCGCGGCGCCAGGTGGTCAGGTATCCGAAGACGAGCAGGACGACCGCGTAGCCCAGGAGCAGCAGCGCGCCGATCCACCATTCGAGGGGCGTCTCGGCGGTCATGCCGCCGGGAGTCGCGCCCGAGAAGATGCTCGCGCCGACGAGTGCATCGCTCGCCGCGCCCGGCAGGTACCGCGTGACCTCGGTGAGCCCGTCCACGAAGGCCCCGGCGGTGCGGGCGATGGGCTCGATGAACTGGGTGAACACGAGCACACCGACGATGGCGCCGACCTGGTTGCGCACCAGCGCACCCACTCCGATGCCCACGAACACCCAGAGCACGTACGCCAGAATCATTCGTCCGAACATGGCCCAGGTGTCCGCTGATGCCAGGCCGGTGTCGATTCCGTTCGCGGCGAGGAATGCTGCCGAGGGAGCGACCGAGGCGATGACGCCGACCACGCCCAACATGACGCCCATCATCACGCCGACCGCGAGCTTCGCCCACAGCACCATTCCGCGCCGGGGTGTGGCCAAGAACGTCGGGGTGAGCGTCTTGTGGCGGAACTCTCCAGTCACCATGAGCGTGCCGACCAGCAGCGGGAAGACATACGCGATGGCGGTGGCAGTGCTGTACAGAGTCGCAGTCAGTCCCTCTTCGGGAATCTGCGGCGCGTTCGATCCCGGCAACGATCCGCTCGCGGAGGCGGAGAAGACGAAACCGAGCACGGCCGCGGTGAACGCGACGTAGACGAAGAGGATGAGCGCCAGCACCCACCAGCCGGAGGTGGTGAGTTGTTTGGCCGTCTCAGAGCGTGTGGCGGAGGCGAAGCTCATCGCAGCTCACCGCCCTCGTGGTCGTGGTTCTCGGCGCCTGACTGTTCCGCAGGCGGTGGATCATCGCCGCCGTCGCTTTCCTCGCCGTCCTCGGTCGAATCTTCGGACTCGGCGGCCCGAGCCTCTTCGGCAGCCTGGGCTTCGGCGTCGAACGCCGCGAAGAACGCGTCTGCCTGGAGGTCTGACTCGGTCTTCGGATACTCGTCGAACGGGCGCTCCGGCAGGTTCTGCTCGCCGTCCAGGCCGTCGTCGGGGTCACTGTCCGTGGCCTTGGCGATGTCGCTGGAGATATCACTGTCGAGCTCATCGTCGATGGGACCGACGGGTTCCCCTTCGTATCCATCCGCGTCGCCGGTGGCTTCGGCTTCGGCTTCGGCCTCGGGCTCGGAGCCGGAGGCAGCATAGGCTGCGGCTTCTTCGGGGGTGATGATGTCGATCACGCCGGTGCTGGCGACCACGAAGCCCGCGGTCGTGGGGGCGGAAGCATCCGGCGCCTCTTCCGTCGCCGTTTCGACAACGGCGACGGATTCGCGCTCGGCGATGTTGACGGCGGCGGATGCTTCGTCCCGCGCGTCTTCGATCAGCACAGGCGCGACAACCGCCGCCGCAGCGACGGCCTCAGGAGCCGAGTCGACCGGCGCGGTGCCACCCGCGCTCGCGTGCACGCGCTGACCGCTGACGAGTTCGAGGAAGACCTCTTCGAGTGCGGGTCCCTTGCGCTGCAACGACGACAGCGCGATTCCGGCGCCAGCTGCGAGCTGGCCGACGCCCGCCGGATCGGTGCCGCGCACGGTGAGTCCCGAACGCAGAAGTTCGTACGAGACCCCCGAGGAATCCAATGCCGAGGTGAGAGCCGCACGATCGGGGGCATCCACGACGGTCGCGTACTCGGACGGGTCGACGAGGTCTTCGAGGCCGCCCTGGAACACCAGCCGTCCGCCAGAGATCACCAGCAGAGCATCGACGGTCTGCTGCACCTCGGTGAGCATGTGCGACGAGACGAGCACGGTGCGGCCTTCGCGCGCGAGTTGGCGGAGGAATCCGCGCATCCACTTGATGCCTTCGGGGTCGAGACCGTTCGACGGCTCGTCGAGCACGAGCACTCCCGGGTCGCCGAGCAGGGCGTAAGCCAGACCGAGGCGTTGGCGCATACCGAGCGAGAATCCGCCGACCTTGCGGCCCGCAGCATCCGACAGCCCCACCTGGCCGAGCACTTCGTCGACGCGCGCGCCTCCGATTCCGCCCGCCCGCGCATACACGCGCAGGTGGTTCGCGGCCGTTCGTCCGGGATGGAAGCTGGATGCTTCGAGCACAGCGCCGACGGTCTGCAGGGGGTTCGCCAGCTTGGCGTAGGCAACTCCACCGACGGTCGCCGTTCCAGAGGTCGCGCGCACGAGCCCCAGCAGGATGCGGAGAGTCGTCGTCTTGCCAGCGCCGTTGGGTCCGAGGAACCCCGTGACCTGGCCCGGCTCGACACGGGCGCTGAATCCCGACACCGCGGTGATCCCACCGAATCGCTTGGTCACCTCAGAGAATTCGAGCACCTGACCTTCGGGCATACCGAACCTCTCGTTGTCGTGGACAGTTCCTCTCTTCATCTTTGCGGAAAATCCCTGCCAACCTGGTCAACCCCGCTCCCGGCGTGGCCCCGCACCCCTTCCCGGCCGCGGGATCGCTTGCTCGCGATACTCTTGCGATCGTGACGAACGCCTCCGAGTCCACGATTCCCGAGCCGAAGGTATTGGCCCGGCCGTCCGGCAGTCTCGGCCGCCTGACGCTCAATCGCCCGCGTGCGCTGAATGCTCTCGACCTCGACATGATCGGCGAAGTGTCGGTCGCGCTTGATGCGTGGCAGGGCGACAGCGACATCGACATCGTGCTGCTCGACGGCGCAGGCGACCGGGGATTCTGCGCGGGCGGCGACGTCCGTGGTCTTGCCGAGCAGATCGTGCGCAGCGGCATCGAAGAGGCGGGGGTGTTCTTCCGTGCCGAATACGCGCTGAACGCCCGCATCGCCGAGTACCCGAAGCCCGTCGTCGCCTTCGCCGATGGAATCACCATGGGTGGCGGCATCGGCCTCGCCGGGCACGCGGCGATCCGCATCGTGACCGAACGTTCGAAACTCGCGATGCCCGAGACCCGGATCGGTTTCACCCCCGATGTCGGCGGCACCTGGTTGCTGGCGCACGCGCCCGGACGCACGGGCGAGTACCTGGGGCTGACGGGCGGGACGATGGATGCTGCGGATGCGATCTACGCCGGGTTCGCCGACTACCTCGTGCCGAGCGAGCACCTCCCCGCGGTGCGAGAAGCGCTCGAGACTCGCGCCGACCCCGCCACCCCGACCGAGATCATTTTGTTGTTCGACGAGACCCCCGGCCCGTCGGCGCTGGAGGCGGCCCGGCCATGGATCGATGAGACATTCTCGGCCGACACCGTGGCAGAGATCATCGACCGGTTGCGTTCGCGGCCGGAGGCCGAGGCATCCGCCACCGCCACCGTGCTCGAAGAACTCTCGCCCACGGGGCTTGCCGTCACCCTCGACGCCGTGCGCCGTGCGCGTGAGCTCTCTGGCCTGCGCGACGCTCTCGCCCAGGAGTACGGGCTGGTGCTGTGGTTCGCAGAGACCCAGCCGGATCTGATCGAGGGCATCCGGGCACAGCTCATCGACAAAGATCGCTCACCTCGGTGGAATCCGGCGACGATCGCCGAGCTGCCGTCCGACCTCGGCGCCACCGCGCTCGGACACGCTCCACGGAAGCCGCTCTGGTCATGAGCGAGCCCGCCAGGCCGGTCGAGGCCGATGAGCCGCCGCCGCGGAGGGCGTACTCGATCGGAATCGCGCTGGACTGGTTCTTCTTCGTGTTCGCTGGGGTGGCGGCAATCTGGCTCGCCTACCTGAGCGCGAGCGAGACCTTCCGCGTCGGATGGTGGGGTGTCCCGTTCGCGCTCGCGTTCTGGGTATTGCTGGCTTACCTCGTGCTGCCCCGCCTTCACCGGATTCTCACGACGATCTACGTGCCGGACTACTTCATCGGCCGGGCGCGCACGAGTGACGGATTGCTCGGCGATCCGGTGAACCTCGCGTTCATCGGCGCAGGGGATCAGATCGAGCAGGCGATGCGCGCAGCGCAGTGGACCAAGGCCGATCCGGTGACGATGGCGACGTCATGGAGAATCGTCACCTCCACGGTCACCCGCAAGAGCTACCACGAGGCACCGGTGAGCCCGCTGTTCCTCTTCGGCCGCCAGCAGAATTTCGCGTACCAGCAAGAGGTCGACGGCAACCCGGCACAGCGTCACCATGTGCGGTTCTGGAAGTGTCCCGACGGCTGGCTCCTCCCCGGCGGACGCCGAGTCGATTGGCTCGCGGCCGGCACGTTCGACACGAGTGTCGGCCTGTCGCTCTTCACTCTCCAGGTCACCCACCGCATCGACGCCAACACGGATGTCGAGCGCGATCACATCGTGCGGACGGTGACGGATGCTGATGACCGAGTGAGCGTGGATGTCATCGAAGACTTCGCCGCCGGCTATCACGCGCGCAACGGGGGAGGCGACACGATCCGCACCGACGGCGACCTGCCGATCGTCGATGTTCGCGGTGTCGAGCTCTCTTCGGCGGTGAGCGCATGACCGATCAGCCGAACAAGCGCCCTGCCTTCGAACCCGCGCAGCGTCTGCTGCGGCCCACGGGCTACGACCCCGAAATGAAGCGTCCGGCCTCCACGGTGACCGGCTTCGTGCTTGTTCTGCTTCGCGTTGTTGCCGGAATCATCGTGCTCAGCGCCGCCGCCGCCGGTTGGGGCGACGCCACCATCGACATCGCCCTGGACGACATCGACCTGGTGGACCCCGAGACGACCGTGCTGTGGATCGTGCTCATCACCGGCGCCGTCGTCCTCTTGATCGATGCCGTGCTGGCGATCTTCATCTTCCGGGGCCACAACTGGGCACGGGTGCTGATCATGTTCGTCGCTGTCATTTCGATCAGCACTACTTTCATTGCGTGGGCCGCCCACGAACAGGCCGTCACTCTCGAGGGCACTTTTCTCTCGATCGGCTTGGACGTCCTCCTCCTGCTCGCTCTTTCCAGCCGTAGTGCGGCCGCGTACGCCCGTCGCAATGAGCGGCGGTAGGCCCAAGTGTTCGATAGTCCGCTTTCGGCGTCTGCCTACGAGATTCTCGGGGTGGCAGCATCCGTCGATGAAGAAACTCTCCGCAAGGCGTACCGCCTGCGATTGCGCCAGACCCACCCCGACACCGGCGGCGACTCGGCGCTGTTCGTGCAGGTGCAACGCGCCTGGGCGCTCGTCGGCGAACCCACGGCACGCGCCGCGTACGACCGCGGGCACGGATTCGGTGCGGCGTCTGCGCCCTCGTTCGCGCCGGAGGCGACGGATGCTCCGACCTGGCGTCCACCGAGGGCTACGGCCGACACGCGCCCACGGGCGCGCTCGTACGGGCAACCCGGCGGTTGGCGGCGCGAGCGGTACCTCGACCTCATCCGCGAGTGGGTGGGCCGGGGTGTTGCCCTGGACGACCCATACGACCCCGCACTCGTGCGTTCGGCGCCGCACCACGTGCGCCGGCTATTGGCCGACGCGCTCGCCGAAGAGGCAACGGCCCGGATCGTCGCCGACCTCGGCATGGGGTACACCGTGTGGCACGACGTCTCCGCGGTCGGACGCGGAGCCGACCCGAACGCGAAGATCGACCACGTCGTGCTCGGCCCGAGCGGCCTCTACGGCATCCTGTCGGAGGACTTCGGCGGGCCGGTGCGTGTGCGCCGGGGCGAGCTCATCGGGGATGGGGTCACGGACGCGCCGATCGCCGGGCTCGTCGCGCGGATGCGCGTGATCGCTCGTGCCGCAGGTGTGCGCTTCGGAGGGGCGATCGTCGTCCTGCCCGACGACGATGTCGAGCAGCCCATCGACGAGATCGGCAAGGTGCGGGGTGCACCGGTCGCGATCGTGTCGCGCAGCGCGCTGTCGACGGTGCTGCGCCGGGGCGTCACGGGTGTGCGCGCGGTGGGCGGCAACGAAGTGTTCGACGTGCGCACTCGCCTTCAGCAGTCGGTGCGCTTCGCCTGATCTCTCACGCTCTCCGGGGGCTTCCGTCGGTGTCAGTCGGTGAGGCCGAAGAGTTCGAGCGGATGCGTGAGACGCCACCACGCCGTCGGCTCTTCGATGTCGGCGCCCAACTGCAGATCGACGCTGACCGCGTCGAGCGGGCCGGTGACCTTCAGGGTGCCCACGCTGTCGCCCGCGGCTCGTGAATCGCCGAGCGAGTATGAGGTCTCGACGGTCGCTGCGCCACCGTTCCATAGCACCACGTCGGCATCAGAGGTGACGGTGATCGGCACGCTCTCACCCCAGACCGTGGAGACGATGCCGGTCTGCGTGCCGGCGGCGACGGACGGCTCGGGCTGCAGCTCGGCTTCGAGCTGGGCGAACAGCGCGCGCGCTGCCGCCAGCCGGGTGTCGTCGTCGGGCTGGCCGAGGATCGAGGCATACAGTCGGACGCTGGTGTCATCGACGACGACATCTTTCGCGGTGAGCAGGTTCCACGAATCGAGCGTGCCGGTCTTCACGCCGATCACACCGGGGTCGACCAGCAGTTCGTTCGTGTTCTCGACGAGGCCAGCACCGGGAAGCTCGACCGAGGTCTTCGCGACGATCTCGGCGACTACCGGGTTCGTGAGGGCTTTCTGCGCCAGGGTGATCAGGGCGCCGGGGCTCGCCGAATTGCTTGGATCGATTCCGGTCGGTTCGGTGATCCGGATGCCGGGAACGCCGTGGACCGAAAGCCACTCGGTCGCAGCATCCGCAAAGACCGCGTCCGACGGCCACAGGTTGCTGGCGAGCCGGTCGGCGTAGTTGTTGGCCGAACCGATCAGCATGCCCTCGAGAAGTTGGTACTGCGTGAGCGTGCCGCCGACGGGCACATCCAGTGCCGACTCGCCGCGGGCGCGGTAGGCCCAGTAGGCCTGATTGTCGGCGCTTGTGAAGCGATACTCCGGTCCTTGGTCGCCGAGCGAGAGCGGCATTTCGTCGAGTACGACGAGTGCGGTGACGACCTTCGTGATGCTCGCGATCGGCACGACCTCTTCGGCCGAGGCGAGGGTGCCCGTGATTCCTCGGACCGACACAGCGGCGCTGCCCTGTGCGGGCCAGGCCGGTGTCGCGGCGGCCGCAGCGATCGGCTGAACATCTGCGGCTTCGATCGTCGGGGTGACCGCGTGCAACGGCCACAGCAGTGTGGTCGCGGCGTAGGCGCCGGCGAGAGCCATGACCAGAGCGATCGGCACGAGTACCCCCGCCCGAAAGGGCGAGCGCCGCGGCGGCTTGCCCAGAAGATCCGGCGCCGCGGGCAGGTAGCCGCCCGTGGCGCCTGAGAGATCAGTGACGGGGGGTCTCGGGGTCGCGATGGTCGCGGCATCCACCCACGGAAGCACCCAGGGCGAAATCTCTCTCGGCGCGCTGATCGTCGCGGCGGTGAGCGTCGTGGTCGTGGCATCGGTCGCGCCGACTGCCGGTTCGGTGGCAGATCCGAACACGCTCGCGGTGTCGCCAGAATCGGGTGACGCGGTCCCCGGTTCGCGCCCCGCGCGCAAGGCGCGGCGGCTCGAGGTGGGGGAGTCGTGCGAAACCATTCGCTTAAGGTACCGCGCCGCGAGCAGGTCTATAATCGAGACACAACCACGGGAGTCCGGTGAGCCGGGCTGAGAGGAAGCGATCCACGCTTCGACCGTCGAACCTGATCTGGGTCATGCCAGCGCAGGGAGGAGCATCCGATGCATTCGTCAGCGTCCATTTCACCGTCCGTTCCGTCTGTGAGCCGATTCCGTTGGCGGGTGGTCGACATCATCGTCGCCAGTGTCATCGGTACTGCTGCCGGCGTGATCTTCTGGCTGTGGGGGCTCGCGTGGCCCGGGCTCGACACCGCGTTGGCGTTCACTCCGGGCCTGTCGGGACTGCTCGCCGGAGGCTGGCTGTTCGCCGGCGTCCTCGGCGGTCTCATCATCCGCAAGCCCGGCGCGGCGCTGTACACCGAGGTCGTCGCGGCCGTGGTCTCGATGGCGCTCGGCACGCAGTGGGCGTTTCTCACGCTCGTCTGGGGTGTCGTGCAGGGGCTCGCGGCAGAGATCGGCTTTGCGATCTTCCTGTACGCCAACTGGCGTCTCGTCGCCGCGGTGACTTCCGGTGCGTTCGCCGGCATCGCGGTCGCGGTGCTCGACACGAACTTCTCTTCCGTCGCCGCGCTCTCGGATGAGGCCCGGCTCGTCTACTTCGTCTCGGCCGTGGTCTCGGGCATCCTGATCGCCGGTGTGCTGTCGTGGGTGATCGCGCGGGCACTGGCAGCCACCGGAGCCCTCGACCGCTTCGCCGCAGGGCGTGAAGCCCGCGCGCGCGAGGCGGAACCCGCATCCGTCGACGCAGCGTGAGTGGCGCCCGCGTCCAGGCCCAGGGGTGGGGGTGGCGTCACGCCGGCCGCCGCCGCTGGGCGGTCGCGGGCCTCGATCTCGACCTTGCCCCGGGCGAGCGGGTACTGCTGCTCGGCGCGAGCGGGTCGGGCAAGTCCACACTTCTCCGCGGGCTTGCCGGCGTGCTCGGCGATGCCGAGGACGGCGAACAGGCCGGGTCGCTCCTCATCGATGGCACTCCGCCCGCTGGCGCGCGTGGCCGGTCGGGGCTCGTGCTGCAGGATCCCGATGCGCAGGTGATTCTCGCCCGGGTAGGCGATGACATCGCTTTTGCGGGCGAGAACCTCGGTATCGCTCGCGAAGAGATCTGGCGACGAGTGGATGCTGCGATCGACGCCGTCGGGTTGCCCTTCGGCCGCGATCACTCGACCGCGAAACTCTCGGGTGGTCAGCAGCAGCGCCTGGCGCTCGCGGGCGTGCTCGCCATGCAGCCCGGCCTGCTCTTGCTGGATGAACCCACGGCGAATCTCGACCCCGAGGGTGCTGTTTCGGTGCGTGATGCCGTGCTGCGGGCGACAGCGTCGACCGGCGCGACGTTGGTGGTCGTCGAGCATCGGGTGTCGCTCTGGGCAGACCACGTTGACCGCGTCATCGTGCTGGGCTCGGAGGGGTTGCTGGCTGAGGGGTCGCCGGATGCCGTCTTCCGCGACCACGGCGCGGCGCTGACCGCGGCGGGCGTGTGGGTGCCGGGAGCGTCGACCGGGTTCTCCCCGGCCGCGCGCGGTGGTCAGGGATCCGTCCTGTTGGAAGCGCGTGATCTCGCGGTGGGGCGTAAGCCGTTTGGTGAGAAGACTGCTCGGGTCGCGGCGTCCGGAATCTCGTTCGACGTGACAGGTGCTCGCGCGCTCGCGATCACGGGGGCGAATGGCACGGGCAAGTCGACGCTCGCGATGACCGCCGCGGGGCTCTTGGCGCCGGTCGAGGGCTCGCTGGCCGCCACCGAAGCGTTGCGGGCGGGGCTCGGCGCGGAGCCTCTCGCATGGCGCTCGCGAGATCTGCTGACCCGCGTCGGGACGGTGTTTCAGGCTCCCGAGCACCAGTTGTTGACGACACGGGTGCGGGACGAACTCGAGGTCGGGCCGAAGGCCCTGCGGCTCTCTGACGCCGAGAGGGTGGTGCGCGTCGACGAGCTTCTCGAGCGGTTGCGACTGACACACCTCGCGGCCGTCAACCCCTTCACTCTCTCGGGCGGGGAGAAGCGTCGACTCACGGTGGCGGCGACGCTCGCGACCCGACCGCGAGTGATCGTGCTCGACGAGCCGACGTACGGTCAGGATGCCCGCACCTGGCGTGAACTCGCGGGTTTGATCGACGAGGTGCGCGCTGCGGGGACAGCCGTGGCGTTCGTCTCGCACGACCGCGCTCTCGTGGATGCGCTCGCCGACGACGAACTCGTGCTCGGGGGCGTGGCGTGAGCCTGATCGTCGCCGATCTTCGACACACCCGTTTGGCATCGGTGAACCCTGTCGCCAAGCTCGCGGCCGCGATGGTGCTGTCGGTGACGCTGCTGCTGTCGATCGACCCGGTGTCGGCCGGCGTGACACTCGTGCTCACCCTCGCCCTGCTTCCGTGGACCGGCCTCACAGCACGAGCCATCTGGGTGCGGATGTGGCCGATCACTGTCGGAGCCGGCATCGCGGCCGTCGCCACCGTGCTCTACGGCCGCCCGTCCGGGCAGATGTACCTCGAGTGGGGCATCCTCCGCATCAGTGACGGCTCCATCGATCTCGCACTGTCGATCTTCCTCCGCGTGCTCGCCATCGCCCTGCCCTCGGTCATCCTGTTCGCCACGACCGACCCCACTGACTTGGCCGACGGTCTTGCGCAGATCGTTCGCCTTCCGGCGCGGTTCGTGATCGGCGCGCTCGCCGGTCTTCGACTCGTAGGTCTTCTGATCGAGGACTGGCGCGAGCTCTCGCTCGCGCGTCGAGCGCGCGGGGTCGCCGACACCGGCAGGGTCCGCCGTTTCGCGGGCCAGGCCTTCGCGCTGTTCGTGTTGGCCATCCGACGCGGGACCAAGCTCGCGACCGCGATGGAGGCCCGGGGTTTCGGCGCCGGAGTCGAGCGCACGTGGGCGCGACCGTCGGTGCTGCGGTGGCGGGATGCTGGACTCGTAGCGATCGCGATCGGAATTGCCGCAGCATCCGTCATCGCCGCCATCGCCGCGGGGACCTGGCGGTTCATCCTGGGGCTGTGACCCTGATGCACCAGGTTGACTCTGCGAGACAGTAACAGCAGCGGCAGTTGCGCGGGAGCGAGCGTGGACTTTGTCGTGAGCCGCTGAGCTTTGTGTCAGTCGGCAGCGCGGGCGTCGAGCTCGCGCACCAGCCGCGTGGGCGCTGTGCGGCGGTACGAGGCGTCGAGCAGCTCAGCGACCTCGTCCCAATCGGTGTCGTCGAGGTCGAGACCCAGCCACCCCGACGGGCCGAGGTAGGCCGGGATCCAGAACCGCGGGTCTTGCCTGAGCGCGGGTTCATCGTCGCGGTCGGGCAATACGATGATCGCCCGGTCGTGCCGCTGGTGGATGTCAACCTTCGGTGACCCGCCGTAGTAGCAGAACACCTTCGTGGTGAAGTAGGTCGGCCGGCCGTGGCTGACCTTCTCGGCGGCGCCCGGAAGATCCAGCGCCAGCGCGCGCAACCGTGCGAGATCGGGGTCGTTCCGATCGAACATGAGCGGGTGGGTCATGTGGCGTTCCACAGGTCTTGGTAGTAGGCCATGCGGGCGGCGTCGGGCGCGAGTCCGTAGGCCTCGACGAGTTCGTTCTCCCACCCGGGACCATAGTTCCACCCGGTGGACATCGCCGCTACGGCAATGTCTGCCCAGCGGTCTGCGACGCCGAGGGCGCCCAGGTCGACGTGCCCGCTCCAGGTGCCGTCTGCTCCGATCAGGGTATTGGGTGCGCACGCATCACCGTGGCATACGACGAGGCGGTCGATTTCGGGCGGGGTGCGCAGGGGATCGGGGATCCGGATGCCTCGGGCCGCAGCATCCGTCATTCGCTGTTGCACACCCCAGTCGAAGGGACAGTCCGCCACCGGCAACGCGTCGTGGAGCGCGCGAAGGCCTTCACCGATGGCCCGGACGGCGACCGCCGGTTCTGCGATCCACCGCGGGTCGACCGCCGAGAGCCCCGGCAGGGCCGCTGTGACGCACCACTCGTGGGTCTCGTCGCCGCCGAGTTCTTCCACGCGCGGCACCGGAGTGAAGGGTGCCGCCCACTCGATGCGCTCGGCCTCGGCGGCGAAGGACGTCTCGAGGTGGCGCGGACCCCAGCGGATGTAGCGACCATCGTCGGTGCGGAACGTCAGACCGCCGTGTCCATTGCGCCACACCGGCACGAGGGTCGCGCCGGCCGCGAGGCGCGTGACCATGGCGGGCACCGCGACGGTCTCGACGGGAATCGACATGGGTGCCATCCAACACCCTCATCGGCAGTCCTTCGGCCCGACGAGTGTCTATGTGTCGCATGTGGTCGCCTTGTCCGCGCTGAAGCGACCGGTTGCGACACCTTGGCGGACGCTTCGGCCCGGCCCGCGACTTCGTGTGTCACAAGTCGTCGTGTCCGGCGCTTCGAGGCGACCACATGTGACACCTCAACTCGGCGGTCTCACCGGCTAGCCTGGTTGGTGCGCGCCGACTCGGATTCCGGGTGAGACTGAGTCCCGCGTAGGGTGGGATGCAATGTCGCTTCGAAGGAGAACGCAATGGACATCACCGGCGCCTCAGCCCTCGTCACCGGGGGTGCGAGCGGACTCGGACTCGCCACAGCCCGACGCCTGACCGAAGCTGGAGCGATCGTCACGATCATCGACCTGCCTGGTTCGGCCGGGGCCGACATCGCTGCAGAGCTCGGTGGAGCGTTCGCCGCCGCCGACGTCACGGACCCCGCGGGCGTCGCGGCCGCAGTCGAGACCGCGAGCGCAGCGGGTCCGCTGAGGGTCGTCGTCAACTGCGCAGGCATTGCTCCGCCCGCCAAGGTGCTCGACCGCGAGGGCAACCCGTCGTCGCTCGAGGCGTTCGAAAAGGTCGTACGGATCAACCTCGTGGGTTCGTACAACGTGATCGCTCAAGCATCCGCCGCCATCGCCAAAACTGAGCCGACAGCAGACGGTGACCGCGGAGTCATCGTGAACACCGCCAGCGTCGCCGCCTTCGATGGCCAGATCGGACAGCCTGCGTACTCCGCGAGCAAGGGCGGAGTGCACGCCATGACCTTGCCGATCGCTCGCGAGCTCGCCCGCTATGGAATCCGCGTACTGACGATCGCGCCGGGCATCATGGAGACCCCGATGCTGGTGGGCCTGCCGCAGGCCGCACAGGACTCGCTGGGGCAGCAAGTGCCGCACCCTGCACGCCTCGGACGACCCGACGAGTACGCCCGCATGGTCATGGCGATCATCGACAACGGCTACCTCAACGGCGAGACGATCCGCCTCGATGGCGCAATCCGCATGGCACCAAAGTGACTCGCCTACGAAAGCCACGGCGTACGGGGCTGAAAAACACCGCATGGCACCAAAGTGACTTCGCCTACGAAAGCCACGGCGTACGGGGCTGAAAAAACACCGCATGGCACCAAAATGATTGGCACCGAAATGACAGAATCGATCCTCCTCACCATCGACGCAGGGCTCGCCCGCGTCACGTTCAACCGCCCCGCCTCGCTGAACGCGATGGACTTCGAGATGGGCAGGCGCTGGCGTGATGTCGCGCACCAGGTCACCTCGGATTCCTCCGTCGGAGCAGTGATTCTGGATGCTGCAGGCCCGGCCTTCTGCGCCGGCGGCGACGTCATCTCGATGGGGACTTCCGACGCCACCGGGTCAGATGTCACCGAAGCGGCGCATGTCATCCACGACGGCATCCGGACCTTCGTGGAGTCCGACAAGCCGATCGTTGCGGCCGTGCAGGGCGCGGTCGCCGGTGGAGGACTCGGCCTGATGCTGACCGCTGACTACATCGTCGCGTCCGAGAGGGCCCGCTTCGTCAGCCGGTACGCGAACATCGGCCTCACCCCCGACCTCGGCGTGACGACTCTGCTTCCCGCCGCGATCGGCCGACGCCGCGCGCTGCAGTTGCTGCTGCAAGACATCACGATCGACGCCGCGACCGCGCTCGCCTGGGGCCTCGTCGCCGAAGTGCACGCGGCCGACGAGGTCGCCGCACGCGCCGAGGCGATCGCGGCGTTCTGGTTGTCGAACTCGACCGCGGCCTTCGGGCAGGCCAAGCGCCTCATCCACTCCGCCGCCGAGCGCTCGTTCGAAGGCAACCTCGCCGAAGAGGCCCGGTCGATCGGCGCCCGCTTCGACACCGACGATGCCAAGGCGCGCATCGCGGGCTTTGCGGCCGCGTCATCCCGTTCGCGCTCGCAATCCCAAAACTGAGGAGAACCCCATGTCACTCGCCGGAAAAACCATCCTCATGTCGGGCGGCAGCCGCGGCATCGGCCTCGCCATCGCCCTGCGCGCCGCGCGCGATGGCGCGAACGTCGCTGTGTTCGCCAAGACTGACACCCCGCACCCGAAGCTCGAGGGCACCGTTCACTCGGCCGCCGACGCGATCCGCGAGGCCGGCGGCAATGCCCTCGCGATCGTCGGCGATGTTCGCAACGACGACGACGTGACCGAAGCGGTGCTCAAGACCCAGGGCGAGTTCGGCGGCATCGACATCGTCGTCAACAACGCTTCAGTCATCGACCTCTCGCGCTCGCTCGACCTCGCGGCAAAGAAATACGATCTGATGCAAGACGTCAACGTGCGCGGGACATTCATGCTCAGCCGCGCCGCAGCTCCGATGCTGAGGGATGCTGAGAACCCCCACATCCTCTCGCTCTCGCCGCCGCTCAACCTCGACCCCAAGTGGCTCGGCGCACACACCGCCTACACGATGGCCAAGTACGGCATGTCGATGGCGACCCTCGGCATGGCGGCGGAGTTCGCGGCGTTCGGCGTCGCCGCCAACACCCTGTGGCCGCGCACGACCATCGCGACGGCCGCCGTGCAGTTCGCCCTGGGCGGGGACCGGATGATGAAGGTCAGCCGCACCCCCGAGATCTACGCCGATGCCGCGTACGAAGTCTTCTTGAAGCCCGCTGCCGAGTACACCGGCCAGAGTCTCATCGTCGAAGATGTGCTCGAGGCATCCGGAATCACGGACTTCTCGGGCTACGCAGCCGTTCCGGGCACGCCCGACGACCAGCTCTTCCCCGATATCTTCCTGTAGCCGCAAGGTCGGCTCAGTGCTTGCTGTTGCCGGTGAACAGCAGCACGCCGCCGAGCCCGATCATGAGCCCACCGCCGGTCGCAGAAAGCGCCTCGATGCGCCGGGGTGAGGTGGCGAACCACTGGCGTGCGCCGGCAGCCGCGAGCGCCCAGGCGCCATCAGAGATCAGGGCGAGCACGAAGAAGATCAACCCGAGCTCGATCATCTGCAGCGGCACCGCGCCCGCTGACAGGTCGACGAACTGGGGGAGGACCGCCACGAAGAAGGCGATCGTCTTGGGGTTCGTGATTCCCACGACGAACCCTTCGCCGAGTTGACGCCAGTGTGAGCGAGGCAGGGCGCCCTCGGCGACGGCGCGCGAGGCATCCTTCCGGTGACGAATGGCCTGGATGCCGAGATACGCCAGGTACAGGGCTCCGGCGATCTTCAGCGCAGTGAACAGCACGACCGACTGCGCCACGATTCCGCCCACGCCGAGCGCGACCAGCGCGATGATCGGCAGGAGTCCGAGGGCGTTGCCCAGCACAGAGAGCAGTCCGCCGACCCGGCCGAGCGCGAGCGCGCGGCCGATCGTGAACAGCACCGACGGCCCCGGGATCACGATCAATACGATCGCGGCCAGGGTGAAGGCGAAGAGATTCTCGATCGGGACCACGAAGCAAAGATAGTCCCGTGCGGTGATCAGTCCAGTCGTCCGAGCATGACGCGAAGCTTGCCCTCGGATGTCCACCAGAATCCGAGCGACTGGTCGGCGGTCATGTGGGGCGGTCGCTCGGCTTCGTCCAATTCGGCGTACGGAACAGCCAGCAGCATCGCGCCGCTGTCCCACGCCTCACGCTCCATGCAGCGTGATCGGTTGGTCGCGGGCTGCATGAGCACCAGGCACAGGGTCTGCGGTCCGGGCTCGATCGCCTCACCGAGGCGGATGCTGCCACCGATCCAGAGGTCGAATCCGAAGTACTCGCCCAACGACGACATCCACCGGGGCTCGGGGATCGGAAAGCCGGGAATCTCGGTATCCTGCGGCACATCGACGTACGTACCGAAGGCCCCGTCGAGTCCGAGCGTCATGAGCACCTCAGCGTCGAGCGCGAACTCGAGCACATCGGCGATCTCAGCCTCGAGAACGGGATCCATGAGGGACACTGCGGGCGGCGACGTCGCGGTCGGGACCGGTGCCGACGTGCCGAGGCTGGCGATGCCCGCGTTCATCCCGCCGAGTGTGCCCAGGATGAGCGCCGCGACGCCGACCACCCCGACGAGCGCCGTGTGTGCCCGCGGGCGGGAGCGCCCGACCGGGTCGGACGTGACCACGGCTGGTGCCGGCACGGTCTCCGGCATCGGGACGCCGGCTCGCGCGCCCGTGGGCTCGGAAGTGACGTCGGGTGGCGCCTCGACGATGGCTTGTTCAGCCCGAGCGCGGAGTGCTTCGTCTTCGAGTGCCGTCAATCGTTCGAGCGCTTCGGGGTCGGTGTCGATATCAGCGTCGGGCCCGTAGGTGCGGCGGCGCAGGGCTTCGAGCTCAGCTTCGGCTTCAGCATCCATTCACGCCACAACCCACCACGTCGCAACGCGCACATCGCCGGGTCGGGCCATAGGGTTCACCATATCTCTTGTGTTACTCACCCCACCTGCGCGGTTCGGGACCGACCAGCAGAGTCACTTCTGAGTTGTCCCGCCACCAGAATCCGATCCGTTCCCCGTCGGCGAGCACACCCGCGCGTTCATCCGAAGGGATGTCTCGGTACGACACAGGTGCCAGCAGCGCGCTCTGTGACCGCAAGCTCGCCACCACGCACCGTGCTCGCGTCACACCGTTCCGCTCGATCAAGAGACAGTGCTCTTCTTGAATCGCTCCGGCGGCGCTTGCGACCCAGAGATTCCAGCCGAAGAACTCGCCCAAAGGCTCAACCCAGGTAATGGTGCCGCTGGTAGGAAAGCTCGACGCCGGCAACCGCGAAGACAGTGCCCCGTCGCTTCCGACGACGTCGTCGATCATGATCCGCATCAGAACGTCCGAATCGAGATCATTCACGAACCAGTACGCCTCACGGACGTCGACGAAGTCCGCGCGCAGCACAGTAGCGGGCGCGGTGTCGACCGGCGGCGTGACCTGAAGTACAGCGACCGTCGCGACGACGGCGACAGCCGCGGATGCGAAGACGGCGAGGACTGTTCGCTCCCACCCTCGGCGTGAGGGAGCGTCGACGACTTCCGACATCGACGGGGGCCCGACATCAATCACGGGGCCCGCGTGCGACGACGGCGGGTCCAACATCTGTGCGTCGGTAGGGACGTCCGCTCCTCGTTCGAAACGCACGGTCTCTTCGAGGTCGGACAGCCGTGAAAGTGCGGTCGGGTCGGCGTCGATGTCGGCGTCGGGCCCGTACGCCCTGATCCTCAGCGAATCGAGCTCGGCGCGAACGGAGGCATCCATGTCACAGCCGCCCTGCCCGCATGTTTAGGGGCCGCGCGACCACGACCGACTTCAGCGTCGACTCGCTCACACCCTCACGGTAGTCCTCCGATTGCTCGCGCGGGAGGGGTCAGGCCACGAACAGGAATGCCACCACGATGAGGGTCACGCCGACCCCCGCCAGCACCATCGACCAACGGATCGAGCGGTACTTGCGCTGCACGACCGCCGAGAGCACGAGCAGCTGCTGATATGTGCGCTCGGGGGCGTGCAGTCCGCGCTCAGCGAGCGCCTGGGCGACGGCGGCGGGAGACGACAGCCCGCGCACCTGCCCCCAGTACGTGATCGCCCCGGGACCGGGCCCTTTGCTGAGCCGCGGCCACACTGCGAGCGCCGCGGCGACTACCGATGCACCGGCGCCGAGCGCCCCGACCACCCACAGCACGAGTCCGACAGGGCTGAGCGACATCGGACTCCAGTCGCCGCCGATCACGGCGCTCAGCACGATGCTGAACGCGATACCGAGGCTTCCGATCAAGAGCGACGCCTTCTGGTCGGCGCGATCGATCTCGGTCGTCACTTCGCTGAGCATGTCGGAGGCCAGTGCCGCCGTTCGGTCGTCCGGTACCGCCTCGTCGGGCGTACTCATCACCGCACCCCGAACGTCACGAGAAACGACGTGCCGTCCGCGAGCGAGACCCGGTAGGTGTACTTCTTGCCCTCGATCAGCGAGGACGTGGCTAGCGTGCTGATCCACGTTCTGGTCACCGTCGAGTAGGCCATGCCGGTGATCGGAGGGAACCACAGTTCATTGACCTTGGCAGAACGCGGGAGAGACCTCGTCTCGACCAAGTCGACGCCCGTGACGAATCCCTCCGTACCGATCGCCTGACCCTGCGCATCGCACGCCCGGAACACCAGCGGAACACCCGAAGTCGCCCGGAAGACGCTGGATCCGTCGGCGTTTATCGGCGCGAGGGCGGCGCGATCTAGCACGCCCGAGCACCGAGCCGGAGGTGCTGGCGGTCCAGGCTTGGTGACGGTGTAGGTCGCTTTCGCGGTTGAAGTGTTGCCCGCGGCATCCGTCGCCGTGCAGAAGAGTGTCTTCTTGCCTGCGGTGCTGGTGTCGACCGCGCCACACGTCTGCGATGCGATGCCGGATGCCGCGTCCGTCGCTCGAGGGAGCGCCAGTGCCGTCCCACCGACCGCGACAGTGGAGGGCGACACAGACACCGACAGCTTCGGTGGGGTCTTGTCGATCTTGACCGTGATCGCTACCGATGCGGTCTCACCATTGGCGTCGCGCATCGTTGCCGTGACGACCTGTCCGGAACTCGATGTCTCGCGTGCGACAGTCCTCGGTCTCGGGCACGAAGTCACGTTCACCTCGGACGTGCAGGTGTAGGTGAGCCGCACCGGCAGCCGGCTCCACGTGCCTTCGACGTAGGTCGACGAGCCCGCCGTCGCCGTCACCGTGATCGTTGGAGTTGCAGGTCCTGACGACAGCACGGTGTAGTTGGCGACACCCGTTGCGGAGTTGCCGGCCACATCGGTCGCGGTGCACGTGAGTGTCTTCGAACCGGCAGTCGCGGTGTCGGGCGCCTCGCACGATACGGATGCGGGGTCGATTCCGGATGCCGCGTCACTCGCGTTCGCCACGGCTTCAGGGGCGGGGTCGCCCACGGTGACGGAGGCGGGGGTCACGGTCGGTGCGAGGGTCGGTGCTTCCGTGTCGACGAAGACATGGACCGGGGTCTCAAGCGCGACGGTGCGCCCGTTGATGTCCGTCACGAAGCCCGACACGCGCGTTCCCTCGACGGTTGTCGACTCCACCGTCTGGCGCCCCGTGCACATGGTGACCTCTACCGGTGACGCGCAGGCGAACGTGACTGTGACGGGTGAACGACTCCAGGTGCCCGCAGTGTAGACGCCGTCTGCGTTCGTCGCAGTCGCGGTGATCGTGGGGAGCGGCGGGGCGGGGAGGACGCTCACTTCGGCGGTCGCTCCGTGGCCATCGGTCGTGCCATCGTTGGGCACGGCTCTCACCGAAACCACGTCGCCGGCCGCGACGTATCCGTTCATGGGGAACTTCTCGCCGTAGGCCGTGGCCACACCGTTGACCGACCACGTGTAGCCGACCGAGACGATGTCGCCCTCGTCTGCGTCAGCAGTCTCGGCAGTCGCCGTCAGCACCGATGTGGGCCACACGGCGGTGGGAGAGCTCGAGATCGACACCGTCGCGGACGGCGCACTATTGGGCACGGGCACGTTCAGGTCGATGTAACCCGATGTGCACGCTGTGCCACGACAGACTTTGAGGACCACGGTGAACGGCCCGGGACTGAGGATCGGCTGGTCGATCGTGAGGCGAGTCTTGCCGTCGGGGCCGGTGACGACGGGCGCGACGCCGCTCGCCTCTTCATTGCCGAGTGAGTCTTCGCTGCGAGCGCCTCGGTGCAGGGTGTACGTGGCGGTGAGCTTCTCGTCGAGCGAAGCATCCGTCACTTCGATCGTCCGGACAAAACGACTGCCGACTTCGGCGGTGGCTTCGCCCCCGGTTGTGTACTCGGGGTACGTGGGGTCAGAGGTGACGGCCAGCTTGCCGCGCGCGGTCTCGGTCGTGACGTTGCCCGCGGTGTCGACGACCTGCAGAATCCACCGGAACGGGCCGTTGGGCACCTCCGCCGTCCATTCGTCGCCGGTGTCGGTGCCGCCGGGGCGGGTGACCCCGACGTTCGACCAGGTCAGCGAGCCCTCGGGCTGCACGAGCAGCACCATTCCGGCGATCGTGTCGGGTGGGCCACTCATGTCCGTCGCCCGGATGGACATGGTCGTGTTGCCGGGTGTGGGGAGCTGGATGGACTGAATCACGGGGGCGGTGTTGTCGGTGCTGGCGGCGTCGCCATACGTCGCCTCGAGTGTCATACTGGTGAACTTTTCGACGACACCACGACCGTTCTGATTGATCGTCACCCGCGCCGGTGTGACGATCAACAGATCGATCGGCCCGTCTGCGGTCTGCTGTCGCGAGACGGTCGCGTAGCTCGAGGGGAATGCGACATCGGTCTTGGTCGCCGCGGCCTGGTCGATTCCTACTCCGGGCTGGGTGACGGCAGGCTCGGTGATGTCTTCCTCGATGATCGACGTGAGTCCGGTGATCAGCGCTCCGCGCGCGGTAAGGCCCGGGGGTGCAGCATCCAGTCTCGACACGATCCTCGGTAGGACGGGCTGGCCCGGGACGACGGCGGGAGCTTGCCCGGGTACCGTCAGGTAGCCGAGCGAGTTGCCCTGCGCATCGGTGGGGATTGTGAACTGGGGGCTGAGGGTCAGTGCGGCAGACATGACGCCGAGCGTTCCTTCTCCCACCGGTTGCAATCCGCCCGGACCCTGGGGCACCGTCGGCAGCGGCGCGAACTTTGTCGCGGTTTGAGAAACGGTGTACATCGGCAACCCGTAGTAGACCGCCTGCATGAGAATCTTCTCGTCATAGCCGCTGTAGAGCCCGAGCTGTCCGAGGTAGGCCTGCTTGGCGAGCGTGAGCGCTCCGGCGGTCGAGACGGCCTTCCCTCCTGCGGTGACGCCGACCCAGTCCGCGTAGAGCGCGAGCAGTCGCTCGCTCAGCGCGGTCGTCACGTTGTTGGCGAGACCGAATCCGGTGTTGCCGACGTAGCCCCCCGCGGCGGAGAAGACATCGGTCCAGTCGGCCGCGTCGGTGCCGTAGTAAGAACCCGGCAGGTTGTTGCCCGCGTGGCATCCGATCAAGAAGACCAAAGCGTTCGAGAGCTCGGGGGCATCCACCCAGTCCGCGGCCTGCAACAGAGAGTTGTCGCTGAACACGCCGTCCTCGGCGCCGTCGATACCCGGAAGCATCCGGCGCTCATCCGCGTGCGTGTTGATCGACACGACGCGCGCGCTGTTTCCCGTCGGGAAGAGTGCTGATTCAGTGTCGTCCACGTCCCAGATGCCTTCAGGATCATCCGCGCCGAGCTCTTGATCAGCATCCGATCGCCAATCCAGCGCCGACGTGACAAGGTCGGGCAGCTCGCTCCACGCACCGTACCCGGCAGTAAGTGTCGAGTCCGCCTCGAGCACACCGTTGGTGGTGACGAAGCGCTGCAGAGCAGCAGTGATCTGCGCGGGAGAGTCGACGAGTCGGCCCACGGCCACGGTCGGCAAGTAGAGGTGTCCGCCGAGCGTCTCGTAGGCGTCGGCGAGCCCGTACGGGTCGTCCGTCAGGATGTGGTTCGTCGCTGCGGCCGCTGACAGGGGTGTGGCGCAGGGGTCGACCGTGCCTTCGGGAACCGTCTCTGGGCAGGTGCCCCCGGTGAGCGGCGCCGCGAGTCGCAGGTTCGCGGAGTGGCTCGCCTCATTGAACTGCGATGTGTTCTGCGTCACCGGTGCGAACGGCACGATGTCGTCGCCGCCGACGACGACCACCGAAGTGATCTGGTCTTCGTGGCCAGCGATGACGGATGCGACGTACTGGTTGATCTCGGTGACCAGGTTTGCGCGCTTGCGCATCGAGCAGGGGTAGGCGTCGGCGCCCTCGGCGCCGCTGCGCGCGGCGTTGACCTCGGGCGAGGCGTCGACCGAAATCACGGCACCGCGCACTTGTGAACCGATTGCACCCTTGCCCTCGAGTTGCGCGATGGCGGCGAGCACGTCGTTCGTTGCGGTCGCCCCGTGGGTCGAGGCGAATCGCTGCGTGTCGATGATGAACAGGGTGTTCGTGTCGTCACCGATCGGGCTGGTCTGGCCAGGCATCAGGTCGGCCGTCTGGGGAGCCCACGGTGTGCAGGCAACCTCGGCCGGCTCGTCGAGGTAGCGCACGCGCACCGAGTACAGCGACGAGCTGGGTTGTCCGTTGCCGCTCGAGACACGCAGCAGCATGTTTCCGGTCGAGGCGTCAGACGAAGCCGCCTCGATCTGGGCGATTCCGTCGCCGCCGACGGAGACCTGATCTACCAGCGTCTTGCCGTCAAACTCGGGGGCGACATCGGCGCCGGATGCAGCCTGCACAGCGGCGGGCGTGGACTGTTCGGTGACCGGAGTAGCCGGAACCATCCCGGCGTCGGTCGTCCCGAGGGGAGCAGTAGGCGCCCCGTCCCGGTAGAGAGCCATCGCGATCTGACCGTCTGTGGCGTTCGTAGAGACGATCAGGCGCTGGCCGGGCTGGGGGGGTGTGATGATGAACCAGTCCTCGTCGGCCGCCGGCCCGATCTGCGGTCCTCCTTCGCCGTACGACTTGTACAGCGGCGAGATCCACTCGTAGTAGACGTTGCCCGGCACCAGTTCGCGTCCGGGACGGAAAGGATCCAACCACTGACCGTTCCTGCGCTCGTTGGTCGGGTCATCCATCGACGCAACCGCCCGCGTCCCGTACACGCCGGCCGATGCGGTCAGGTCGCCACTGGTCAATGTCGCGGTCGACTCGCCGTCCAGGAGCGTGGTGGTGACGGGATAGCCGATGTTGAACGAATACATCGACCCGGCGCTGGTGTCGTCTAGCGGGAAGCGCAGCACGGTGCCATCCGCCTGCACAGGACCGGTGTAATCCCAGAAGTCTGACAACGAGACCAGACCGGGTCCGGTCGCCGCGACGCTCGTCCCGCCGGGAACTGTCTGCGGTGGAAGCGTGACGGTTGCGGTCGGTGCGGAGAAGTGAGTCGCTTCGCCCGGGCCCGCATCGAAGGTGAAGCGGAAGTTCACGGTCTGCGAGCAACGGAACAGCTCGGTGCACTCGCCCGGAGACGGGCCCAGGGACGCGCCGATCATGTCGTACGGGTCGACCTGCTCCCACGGGTAGCTCTCGACGTCGAAAAGCGAAAACAGCAGGTCGCCGAAGGTGACATCGCCCGGGACACTCGACGCCAGATCGGCCGCCGTGAGGTCCGGCAGCAGGGTGCTCTTATTCGCGGCCAGCGTGCCGGTTCGCGGTCCGTCGAAGAGCGCGCCCAATGACGACGCGTCGAGGGCGCCGATCGGGGTTCCATCGAGAAAGAGACCAGGTCCCGCGTCCGTGTTCGTCATCTGCAGCTCGTCGAAGAGCGTTTCGGCAATCGGGATGCTGTTCAGAGCCACGGCGTCGACCCCGGATCGACCGATGTCGAGTCCGGCGGACTCGAGTTCGGCGAGCAACGTCTGACCATTGACGTCGAGGGGGCTGCCTTGGGCGTCCACGATGCCCTGGGCGTTCACGAGGGCCTGCCACCGCTCTTCGTTGTTCTGGCCAGGTCCGGGGATGGCGAGTTCGACTACAGGTGCGGAACCGAGCACGATCGATGCCATCGACAACGAGTCGAGCCCGCTGTCATCGAGGTTCATGTCGTCGAGAGACAGCGACTGGATGCGTTCGGCTGCACGCCGCAGTGGCTCATCGTCAGAGGTGATGTTCGCGGCCGCCCACGCCAGCACTTCGTCGAGTGTGACGCTTTGGATCAGGTCGCCGCTGAAAGGAGTCTCGGCCAAGAGCTCAGCCCAGCCGCCGGGAACATCGAGGCGATATATGGGGAGTCGGTAGATCGGGAGTCGGTAGATCGGCAGTCGGTAGATCGGCGCGTCGTCAATGAGCAGTCGGTAGATCGGGAGGCGGTAGATGGGGAGTCGGTAGATCGGCAACCGGTAGATGGGGAGACGGTAGATCGGGGCATCTGCCAGTGCAGAGGCATACTTGCCCAGCTGGGTGAGCGGAACGTTGCTGGTGTCGGCGCCGATCATGAAACCGGCTTCGACGATCGAGTCGTTGACCGTCGTAACGGAAAGTCCGTCGTGCGAGTGAAGGTCGACGGCGCGCATCGCGGTGCCGTCGGCGTATGAGATCGTGCGACCGGATGCGGACAGCGACGGCCATTCGCCCGCTCCGGCATCGACCTGCCGTCGTGGCGCATCTCCGTCGCAGTCGATGGAGGACGAGGCATTGGCCCAGGAGGGCGCCTCCATCCGGATCACGGGGGTCGCGAGCGGCTGCGGGTCAGGGCCGCTGAAGGATGCGGGTTGAGTTGTCGACCACGCGACCATGTTTCCGTCGGCCGAGATCGTCGGCGCCGAGACGTCTCCGACGGTCCGCTCCACCAACCACCATCCGACGGCGACGGTGAAGAACCCGTTGTCCCACGCGGAGACCGCAATCGACGGGTCGCCGCCACAGAAGTCGGTAGCGAAGGCGACGACCTGGCCGCTGGCGTCGACAGACGGGACAGGGACGGTCGCTGTGGCACTCTGCACGCCACCCCAGACGAGCTCTCCGCCAGCGATTCCGCGCTCGACCCGGTAGAGATTGTTCACGTACGGAGTGGGGATGGAGAAACTCTCGGACCAGATGCCGTTGATGCTGGAGAGAAAGTAGATGTAGCGACCGTTGCCGCTGATTCGCGGCGACGCGTTCTCGGCATCCAGTTGAATCTCGCCGCTCACGCGGCTGAAGGCCATGTCACCGAGTGTGCCGTCTGAATCGGCATCGAGGTCCGCGACGAAATTGTCGGGGCGACCGAACGGACCGGTCGGGGCAAAATTGGTGGCGGTGCTGGTGAAGACGAGGTAGCGACCGTCATCGGTGAGGTCGGGATCGTACGAATCTCCGTCAGGCATCTCGGCGCCGCGCACGAGGAACGTGCGGTCGGCAACGAGGTCACGGACATAGACGTAGCTACGCCCCGCCACCGTCGGATCTTCCGTGAGGTTGGTGGCTGTACTCGTGAAGGCGACGAACCGCCCGTTCGCACTGGCGACCGCATCGGTGCTGGCTCCGTAGGCGCGGGTGTCTCCGACCGGCCCATCAGGCGCCGACACAAGGACCTCTGCGCCCGAGAACGGGTCGTCCGAACCGGGCGCTGCGACCGACACGAAGATATCTGATTCGCCGTTGTCGTCGCCCCCGACGAGATCGGTGGCGGTGGAGGTGTAGAAGACGCGCTGTCCGTCCGAGGTCATGAACGTCTCGCTCATCTCGCCCGCTGAACTCTGCGCCACCACGAACGACTCCGCCTCCGTCGGCAACTCTTCGGCCACCGCCGGTCCGACCGCGCTCAGGGTCGCGAGCCCGGTGATGATCAGCGCCGGAATAGATGCCACGGCCACCATGCGCAGACCTCGGCGAGGTGAGGCGGGGGAGCGGTCTGTGTTCATCGACGGTTCGATTCGATCAGGGAGAGAGGGAGTGGCGGTGCAGTCACGATGTCCGAGACGTTTACGATGCCGAGACCGACAAGAAGCGACTCGGCCTCGGCCCTGATGGTGTTAGATTCCTCCAGCACGGCGACGAGCGCAAGAGAGAGTCCGCGCTCGAGCGGGGTGGCTGCGGGGTCTTCGGCTGCGGCCTTGGCCCAATCGGCCGCTTCGGCCGGCGATCCATCCGCCAGCGCGAGCCGTGCGCGTTGGCGCAGCAGCCGCGCTCCGCGCTCATCGGGGGCCATCTCGCTCAGCAACTGGCGCGCACCCTGGACGTCGCCGGCATCGAGGAGGGCTTCCACCCACCGCACTCGGGCGTCGTGCGCGGATCCGGGGTCGCCCTGCGCGTCGAACCCGGCGGAGGCTTTTGCGAACGCTGTTTGCGCGGCGACCGGATCGCCCGCCTGCTGCGCCACTCGCCCGGCGAACCCGGTGACGAACGCGACGAGGTACGGATTCTCGGATGCTTCGAAAACTCGCAGCGCACTGCGAATGAGCGGCCGAGCCTCGTCGATGCGCCCCTGGTCGGTGAGCACCTCGGCCGTGTTGGCGGCCTCGATCGCTCCGCCCACGACATCGCCCGCAGCATCCGCCGCCGTCCGTGCCTGCGCGTACAGCATCGCTGCCATGTCCCACGCGCCGCGGAAGTATGCGCGAGCGCCCATGAGGCTCAGCACCTTCGACTTTGAGAGTTCGTCGCCGGTCTCGTCGTAGAGCGTGAGCGCCGACTGCAGATGGACCATCGCGGCATCGCCCTCGAGCTCGCCCAGGGCGGTGTCGTGATAGCGATAGGCATCCGCGAGTACGCGCTTGACGGTGTCATCGGTCGGGGGGTGCGTGCGCAGAAGCTCCATGGCCTCGCCGGTGAGGTCGCGGACGTCGGCCCACCTGCCCTGGCGTAGCCGCACGCCGGCCTCGGTGACGGCGATCGCCGCAACGAGCCCGTGGCCGCTCTCGCCCTCGGCGGCTGCCGCGCGGCGCGCGGCGCGCAGCGCCCGCACCGCCTCCTCGTGTCGGCCGAGAATGTTGAGGGCGTAGGCGCGCTGTTGGTCGATGCGTCCGCGCGAGAGGGCATCGTTCATGAGCTTGCGTGAGGCCGAGAACGCCTCGAGGCCTTCTGCGGCCCACCCGCCCGCCACGCTCACGCGACCGAGCGATTCGAGCAGCCGCGAGACATCCTCCGCAGACCCCGCCGAGCGGCGGGCGGCCTCGATGGCAACGCGGTAGGCGCGGACCGATTCTTCCAGCGCGAACGACCGCTCCGCCGACCGTGCGGCGCGCTCGGCTGCTGCGCGCGCCGACGCCCAGTCGCCGGCGGCTTCGTAGTGCGTGGCGAGCATCGTGTCACGCGCTGCTCCACCCAGCGAGATGTCAGCGGCGATTGCCGCCGCCGCCGCGCCATGCAGTTCTCGGCGCGACTGGAAGGTGAGCTGGTCGTAGGCCACGTCGCGGAACAGCTCGCTGCGGAACGAGATGGCATCGATGCCTAGTTCGAGAAAGCTCGACAGGGAACTCGAGAGCAGGGGCATCCCGACGCACTTCATAAAGAGACCGAGCGGAATGTGCGTACCGAGCACCGACGCCCGTCGTACCAACGTGCGGTCCGCTTCGCTGAGGGCATCGATGCGCTCGCCGACGAGCTGCTCGATTCCGAGCGCATCGGTATCGGTGCCCAGGCCCGAGGCGAGCTCGATCAGGTACAGCGGGTTGCCCTCGGCGCGTTCGAGCAGGGGAGCGAGGTCGGCGGGAAGCATCCGTCGTCCTGCGACCGCTTCAATGAGATCGGATGCTTCATCGCGGGTGAGTCCGCTCACGGCGAGGTGTTCGCCCTCGGGCTCGAACCCGCCCGGTTCGGTGCGCCGGACCACAATGAACGCGTGCCGCTCGTCTGCCGCGGCAAGTGCCGTGAGCACGGCGGCGGACGCCGGGTCGACCCACTGCGCGTCCTCGATGACGAGGCATCCGTTCCTATCCGTGAGGGCGACGAGCAGTTCTTGCAACACCGATGCCGTGCGCTCGCCGCGGAATGCGTCATCCAGCGCGTCGACGTCGGCGCTGGCGGATGCCTCGGCCCGCACCGCGGGGGCGATCAGCGCGAGCCACGGCTCGAGGTCAGGAATACGCTCGACGACCACGTCACGTAGCCGGGCACCCGCCTCTGCGGGCGTTGACTGCGGAGGAATCCCGAGAAGTGGCCGCAACAGCGACTGCAGGGTGCGATACGGGGTGGAAGCGGCGTAGCGATCCCCGTGGCATCGCAGCACCGTGAGTGCCGTCTCGTCCAGCGATCGCGCGACGAGCCGGGACTTGCCGATCCCGGCAGGCCCGGTGACCACCAGTGTCGAGCCCACACCCTCGGACGCCTGCGCCACGACCTCGCGCAGGTGCGTGAGTTCGGGATCCCGCCCCACGAACTCGGCTCGGGTCTGCAGACCCTCACCCTGGCCAACACCGTCGTGCGTGACGATCGCCACCGGTATCGGCTGAGCTTTGCCCTTCACGGTGATCGTGCCGCCGTCGGCGGTTTCGAAGGCGCGGGTTGTGCGCTCGAGCACGCTCCGCGCGACGAGCACTGTGCCGGGCTCGGCGCGCGAGGTCAGTCGTGCGGCGAGATTGGTGGGGTCGCCCATGACGGTATAGGTCTGACGGAAGTGCGCACCGACGAAGCCCGAGAACACCCGGCCCGAAGTCACTCCCGCCCGCAGCGAATAGGCGGTCTCGAGCGACACGATTCTCAAGGCCGCGCTCAGCATCCTGCCCTCGGGGTCTTCGACCGATGTCGGGGCGCCCGCGGTGAGGAAGTACCGGTACCCGCCCTGCGCCGGGTCGACGTCGAGGAGGGTCACGCCGGTCTCGGCCGCAATCGCTTCGACGGCAAGCGTCAGGGAGCTCATGTGCTCGAGATCGTCCTCGCCCGGTCTCTCGCTGACTCCCGAGACCTGAACGAAGGCAATGGCTGCCCAGCGGTGATCGGGTTCAGAGCCAAGCAGGTCAGGGCGTTCGGCGAATGTCCGCGGCATGAATCGATCGGCGGCCTGCGTGCGCCCGGCCGACAGGGCCATCAGTGACGCGGTCGCCACCGAACCCGCCCGTAACAGACGATGCGCGTCGTGCACACCCTCCGCTGGGCACACCTGTTTCTCGGGGAGGTACGCCGCTGTCGCGTGACTCACGAGGATCTTGCCGGCCTCGGCGGCGTCCTGCAGTGCCAGCACGCGCGACGTCGCAGCCCCGGTGAGGATCGCGCTGAGATAGTCGTCGCCGGCGAGGATGACCTCGTACGTGCCGGAGTGCACGCCCACCGACATTCGGAGCTTCGCACGCGCCGCGGGAAGGTGAATGTCGCCGATCGCGGTGAGGACGCGGTTCATGTTCCACGCTGCGTGCACGGCGTGCTTCGCGTGGTCGGGGCCGGTGAACAGGATGAAGAGCGCATCACCGGCGAACTTCAGCACGTCGCCGCCGTCGTCGGTCACTGGGAGCAGCACCGTAAAGATACGCGAAAGGGTCGCGATCAACTGTTCGGTGCCCTCGCGCCCAGCGGCGGCGAGTTGCTCAGAAAGCGTGGTGAACCCCGAGATGTCGACCACCACGGCCGTCCCGTCGATGCGGAGATGGCGTTGGGGTACGTCGGCGATGCCGTGGAGAAGGCGCGGGCTCAGTGCCGAGGCCGCGACGAGCGCGTTCAGCGTGGCCCTCCTTTGAGGCATCGACGACATCGGCGGCCGGCGAATGGGGGAGAGCGGTACAACGTTGGCCGCCACGCGGCGAGCCGGGTGTATGAGAAATATCTCATGAACGCAGTCCGCTCCGCTATGTCTTTGCGTGCGGGAGCCAACCCCTCGTTCACCAGGCATCCTGCAGGTGCGTCCCCTACTCTGAAGGCATGACGGACCTATCTGAAAGCAAGCGCGTCCGGCAGGTGCGTCCGGCGACCGAAGGATGGTCGCAGAAGCTCGACGCCGACGGCAAACCTCTTCTGCAGTTCGCCAGCCCCAAGCGCGGTAAACCGCCGGTCCACCTGGCCGATCTGACTCCTGACCAGCGTGTCGAGAAGGTCAAAGAACTGGGTCTTCCGGGTTTTCGCGCCAAGCAGCTCGAGACCCACTACTTCACGCACTACACACACGACCCCGCCGACATGACCGACCTTCCGGCGGAGGGTCGCGAAGAGTTCGTGCACGGGATGCTGCCACCGCTGTTGACCGAGGTCAAGCGCCTCGAGACCGACAAGGGCGACACGATCAAGTTCCTCTGGAAGCTGCACGACGGCGCCCTCGTGGAGTCCGTCCTGATGCGCTACCCCGGACGCATCACGCTCTGCGTCTCGTCGCAGGCCGGCTGCGGAATGAACTGCCCTTTCTGCGCGACCGGCCAAGCCGGCCTGACCCGCAACATGTCAGCGGCTGAGATCGTCGAGCAGGTTGTGCGCGCCAACCGTCTGATCGCAGACGGCGGTCTCGGCGGCAAGAAGAAGGACGATCACTCGGCCGACCGGGTTTCGAACATCGTCTTCATGGGGATGGGCGAGCCCCTCGCCAACTACGCCCGTGTCATGCAGGCCGTGCGCGTGATGGCCGATAAGAAGCACGGTCTCGGCATGAGTGCCCGCGGAATCACCGTCTCGACGGTCGGGCTTGTACCCGCGATCACCAAGCTCGCGAACGAAGACATCCCCGTCACCTTCGCCCTCTCGCTGCACGCTCCCGACGACAAGCTCCGCGACGAACTCATTCCTGTGAACTCGCGCTGGAAGGTCGATGAGGCACTGGATGCCGCCCGCAACTACTTCGACCGGACCGGGCGTCGCGTGTCGATCGAGTACGCGCTCATCAAAGACATGAACGACCACGGATGGCGCGCCGATCTGCTCGGCGACAAGTTGAACGACCGCGGCCGCGGCTGGGTGCACGTGAACCCGATTCCACTGAACCCGACACCGGGTTCGATCTGGACGGCTTCCGACGTCAGCGTGCAGAACGAGTTCGTCCGTCGACTTGAAGCCAAAGGCATCCCGACCACCCTTCGCGACACCCGCGGCAAAGAGATCGACGGCGCGTGCGGTCAGTTGGCTACCACCGAGGATGACGAACGGGTTGCCGCGGGCACGCCGCTTGAGGTCTGAGCTGAGGTTTCGGCGAAGGCGATAGCGTCGTAGGCATCCCTGCCGAGCCCGCCGTCCACGTCTGGAGCCCCATGATCGAGGTCGAGAACCTGCGTCAAGTCTTCGGCGAGAAGGTCGCCGTCGACGACATCAGCTTCACGGTGCAGCCGGGGAGTGTCACCGGTCTGCTGGGGCCGAACGGTGCGGGCAAGTCCACGACGATGCGGATGATCGTCGGTTTGGATCGCCCCCTCTCGGGGTCGGTGCGCGTGAACGAGCGAAGCTTCCCCGAGTCGGATGCTCCGCTCCGGGATCTCGGCGCCCTGCTCGATCCCGCCGCGATTCACCCCGGTCGTTCGGGAAGAATGCACCTGCGGGCGATCGCGGCCACGAACGGGATTCCCGTGTCGCGCGTCGATGAAGTGCTTCGCGTGACCGGAATGACGGATGCCGCGACCCTCCGCGTCGGCACGTACTCGCTGGGTATGCGCCAGCGCATCGGGATCGCGGCCGCGTTGCTCGGCGATCCACAGACGCTCGTCCTTGACGAGCCGGTCAACGGCCTGGACCCTGATGGCGTGCACTGGGTGCGCGAGTTGTTGAAGAGCCTCGCCGCCGCCGGGCGCACTGTGCTCGTCTCGAGCCATCTCATGTCAGAGATGGCGCTCACGGCCGACCACCTCATCGTGATGGGGCGGGGCCGCCTCATCACCCAGGGGGCGGTGGACGACGTGGTCGCACAGGCGACCCGATCGGATGTCTTGGTGCGTTCGCCCCAACCCGACGCTCTCTTGGCGGCGCTCGCCGACATCGGCGCCTCGGCGCGTCTCGCACCTGACGGGACGCTCGTGGTCGTGGGCGCGACCGCTCCCGAAGTGGGTGCTCTCGCCTTCGCTCGATCGATCGAGTTGCACGAACTCACGCCTCAGCAGGGATCGCTCGAAGAGGCGTTCCTCGAACTCACGAAGGGCGACCAGGAGTACGCCTCCGGGTCGTCGGGTACAGCGAACGGAGGCCTCGCATGACCTCGACAGCGGCGGTTGACGCAGAGCCCCGAGCGACGTTCGGCGGCGCGTTCGCGTCGGAATGGCTCAAGGCTGGTTCTCTTCGTTCGACGTGGTGGCTGGTGTCGTCCGCGATCGCCTCGACGGTGATCTTGACGATGTTTTGGACCGTGTCTGATTCGAGTCCGACCGAAGCGAGCGTCCTCGATTCCGTCTCGGCCGGATTCTTCGGCTGTGCGATCGTGCTCGTCCTGCTGGGAACCATCCTTGCGACGGCCGACTATGAGAACCGCGCCATCGCGGTCTACCTCGCCGCGCTCCCGCGCCGAACCCCCCTTGTGCTGGCGAAAGTATTGCTGGCAGCGGCGTTGGGCTTCACAGTCAGCACCGTCTCGATGCTGCTGACTCTCTTTGTCTCGGTCGCCCTTCGAGGTGCTGCCGCCTCGCTCGGTGCGTCCGAAGTGGTGCGGGTCCTCGCCGACATCATCCTTTACGGAGCGTGCCTCACGATCATCGCGACCTCAGTCGGGCTGGTGTTTCGTTCCACCATTGCAGGAGTCGGAGCGACGCTCGGGTTCGTCTACATCGTGCCGGTGATCATCGGACTCGTCCCCCTCGACGTGTTCGTGCTCTTCAGCGACACCTTTCCTGGCAATGCCGCCACGAACTTCTTCACCGTCGCATCGGATCCGTCACGGTTGGATCCGGTAGCTGGAGTTATCGCGACGGTGCTCTGGACTGCTGCGTGGGTCGCGTTCGCAGCGTTCTGGGTCAAGCGCCGCAATGTGTGACACACCGCTCGAGGCCTAATCCCGAAGTATCATCACCTCCCCACCGCCCCTCTTCGCGGTGATGCTCCTGCAACCTGCGGGGGCGATGAGGAGGCAAGGTCATGGGCTTTTTCAATGGCGGCAGGTTCAATCTGACGGTCTCTCTGCGCTATCAGCCTCAGGTGGGCGAACTGGACTTCTTCTGCGAGGTCTTCAACGAGGCATCGCGGATCCTGCACGATGCCACCGACGGCACTCACTCGATCGGGACCGTGCTGTACGCGACCAACAGCTTCGGGGGTGCCGACGCGAGCGTGTTCGTCCATCCCGACAGTGACGTCTGGCCCAACTCGACGTCGGCGCGGCTCTGGTTCCCGACCGAGGCGATGGACATGTCGCAAGACTTCATGATGTGGCCGACGATCATGGCCCACGAGCTTGCTCACTATCTCTACGATCTCCGCGACGAGTACAACAACGGCTCGGTGTGTCAGGGGAGCATCGGCACCCAGGCCTCCATGATGGAGGGCTACAACTGGACCAACTACACCCGCTGGACAGATGGGGGCGGGGCGGACTACGACACGTTCGGCGACTTCATCGGCGACTACACCGGTGCCATCGCGACTCTGCAACAAGGGGAGCCCACCGAGTACTGCCACGCCGGCAACCACAACAGCACGGCCAACAACAACCAGAACAACATCAACGGCGCGCAATCCTGCTGGACCTACATGGCCGCTGACGCCAATCACAATGGCATCGTGTACGGACTGACCGCGCCGGGTGCGGGTGGGCCGGCGACTGCGGCACCGGGGGCGCTCGCCGCGATCACCTGCACGACGCTCATCCCGGTGCAGCGGTTCGAGCTCGTGCTCGACCGATCCGGAAGTATGGCGGGGGCGAAGTTTGATCAGCTGAAGATCGGCGCGAACTTCTGGGTTGACTACGTCAATCCTCTCGAGGAGTTGGGTTTGGTCACCTATTCGTCGAACGTCACCGAGGATGTTCTCCGCAGCGAGGTTCCCGCGGCGGCCGCGGCCCAAGTCGCCTGGCGCGACGACCGACACACGGCGATCGACCATCTGGTGGCCGGCGGTGCAACGGCGATCGGCGACGCACTGCGCCGGGGCCTTACCGCGATTGTCGCCGGCGGCCGTGCGGCGAGCCAGGTGATCGTGCTCTTCACCGACGGACTACAGAACGTCGGCGTCGAAACGGCCGAAGCCGTTCTGCCGGATCTGGTGGCCAATGGTGTTCGCGTCTACACGATCGGTCTCGGCGGAGATCAAGATGCCGCGCTCCTGCAGTCGATCAGCACCGTCACCGGCGCCAGCTACTTCCCCATCTCAGGTGACCTTTCCGCTGCGGCGGCCGAGGCGGCCATCACGGCGGCGCTGGTGCAGATCGCGGGGGAAAGTCGCGAGAACGGCGGCGTCATCTTCTTCGACTCGATCGACGGCGTCGGTGCGGTCATCGATCCGACCGCGCCGTTTTTCGGCGGCGACGAGCAAGGCGCGAACGGCGAGGAGGGAGGCCGCTCGCTGCGGTTCGGAGTCCCGATCAGCGAGGGAAGCAGCCATGCGTCACTCGGTGCGATGTGGCGGACCGGCAAGAAGGGTCTGCGCGTGCGCATCTACGACCCGGATGGCAACGCGGTGCCCGCCGGACCGCTGGTGCGGGCCGTGCGAGGACGCTACCCGTACTCGTTCTACGAGGTTGACCAGCCGCAGCCGGGCACCTGGCAGGTCGAAGTGCTCGGGTCCGGGCTCGGCTCGGCGGGCCTGCGCAGCCTCGGTTTCGAGGTGAATGATGCGATACGTCTCGAAGCGAGCATCGTGCCGCGGCATCCTGTCCGTGGCAAGTCGTTCCGCATCCGCGCGCGGCTGCTGAGCCCGCACCCGGTGCCGGGCGCTTCGGTCACCGCGCACGTGTATTCGCCGGTCGGCGCGTGGTCGCAGTTCGTTCTCTCCGAAGGGGCGATCGGCACCGCGGACGAGGGGCTATACGTCGCCGATGTGCTGACCGAAGAAGGAACACCGGGGCAGTACCTGGTGATCCTGGACGCCTTCCGAGCGGCTGGCACCTTCGATCAAGAGATCGACCACCTGTACACACTGCGCAGTGGGTTCGTTCCCGGCGAAGAGAAGAGGATCGTCGTGACTCCGGAGATCCGGCGACGCGCGACACTCAGTGCGGTCACCACGAAGGAAGAGCCTGATCCTGACGAGCCGAAGGCCGGCGAGAACAAGATCGATCCGATCATTCCCGAGGATCACGACAAGTGGCTCGCGCGCTGGCACCGTGCTCATCCCGCAAAGACGCCACCCAAGCCGAAGTGGTCGCTCCGCGACCTGAGGAAGCGTCCGCGGGGTGGTTCCGACTCGACTCTCGAGGGCTGATCCTCTGGCGGCGAATCGCGGCTAGCGTTGGGGGATGGTCAATTACAGATTCCTCGGCAACAGCGGACTCAAAGTCTCAGAGATCACCTACGGCAACTGGGTCACCCACGCCTCGCAGGTGGAGAACGACGCGGCGATCAAGACGGTGCATCGCGCCCTCGACCTCGGCATCTCGACCTTCGACACGGCTGACGCGTACGCCAATACGGCCGCGGAGGTCGTGCTCGGTGAGGCGCTGAAGGGTCAGCGCCGCGAGTCGATCGAGATCTTCACGAAGGTCTACTGGCCGACCGGCCCGAAGGGCCCGAACGACACCGGCCTGAGCCGCAAGCACATCCTCGAGTCGATCAACGGGTCGCTCCAGCGTCTCGACACCGACTACGTCGAGCTGTACCAGGCACACCGCTACGACTACGAAACCCCCCTCGAAGAGACGATGCAGGCGTTTGCCGACGTCGTCCGCCAGGGAAAGGCGCTCTACATCGGTGTCTCGGAGTGGACTGCCGAGCAGCTGCGCGAAGGCGCCGCGCTCGCAAAGGAGCTGAAGTTCCAGCTGATCTCGAACCAGCCGCAGTACTCCGCGCTCTGGAGAGTCATCGAAGACAAGGTGGTTCCGGCCTCTGAAGAGCTCGGCATTTCGCAGATCGTCTGGTCGCCGATGGCGCAGGGCGTCCTCAGCGGCAAGTACCTTCCGGGTCAGCCCGTGCCGGACGGCTCGCGCGCCACCGACCAGAAGGGCGGCGACAAGTTCATCCAGCGCTTCATGAACGACGACGTTCTCGCCGCCGTGCAGAAGCTGAAGCCGGTAGCTGAGCAGGCAGGGCTCACCATGCCGCAGCTCGCGATCGCGTGGGTGCTGCAGAACCCGAACGTTGCCGCTGCGTTGGTCGGAGCATCCCGCCCCGAACAGCTCGACGACAGCGTCAAGGCCTCGGGAGTAACCCTTGATGCCGACACCATGGCCGCCATCGACGCGGCACTCTCGCCGGTCGCCGTCACCGACGCCGAAGAGACCTACACGGTCTCGCCGAAGACCCGCGTGGTCTAAGCGCCCATGGTCGCCACCAGCGCCGGCATCCTGCTCTACCGACTCAGCCCTGACCTCGAGGTGCTTATCGCACACATGGGCGGGCCGTATTGGGCGAGCAAGGACGCCGGCGCGTGGTCGATCCCGAAAGGCGAGTTTGTCGAGGGTGAAGAAGCGGCTTTAGATGCGGCGATCCGCGAGTTTCACGAGGAGCTCGGTGTCGACCCTCCGGCCGGGCCGTTCGCCGAGCTCGGCACCTTCGCGTATTCATCGGGCAAGCGCATCACGGTGTTCGTCGCCGACGGCGCGGGCTTCTCGCTCGACGGGCTGGCTTTCGGCGAGTTCGAGATGGAATGGCCGCCGCGCTCCGGGCGCACTGCGTCGTTCGCCGAGATTGATCGGATGGAGTGGACGACCCCGGATGCTGCCACCGACCGTCTCGTGAAAGGTCAGCGCGCAGCGCTCGAGGCGTTGCAGAGCCACCTCGCCGAGAGCGGCGGCTAGCGCTCCGCCCGCGCTCAGGTGCCGCGACTGGTGCGCCACTCGTCAACGAGCCGAGGCATCCGTTCAGTGAGAAACCGCAGGAAGTCTGCTGTCTCGCGCGCGCGTGCGACAGAGATCGGAGCGTCGGCGTTCTCGTCGGCGATGCGATCCATGAGCTCGGCGAGCCGACCGTACAAGGGTGCTTTGCCGGTCGCGACACCTGCGAACGCATCGTCGGCGAGGTCGTAGCGATCACGACGATCGCCCGGACGCGACAGCCTCTGCACGATGTGCATCGTCTGCAGATACCGGACTGCTCCCGAAACCGCGGCTGCCGAGACCCCGAGCCGCTCGGCCAGTTCCGAAGCGGTGTAGCCGTCGTCGGGCGAACCCACGAGTGCCATCATGACGCGCGCGGGCATACGGGCCATGCCGGCTGCCATCATCATCGACGCGGCCTGCTCTGCCGGACCCACGCCCGGATGATCGTCTGCCATCGCCACCACCGTTCGAACTTATCCCGCCGCCGCGAGTTCGCGGCGACGCATGGCGCTGAGAGCCGCGACGACACCCACGACGGTGACGGCCACGAGCCACCAGAGTCCGCTCAGCTGCACCACGCCGCTCTCGACGTGCGGCGCGACGGCGACGGGCGAGAGGTTCGTGAGCCACTCCGGAAAGCCGAACAGTGGACCGAAAAGCCCCAGCACCATCGCGACCAGGACAAGCGCCCATCCGAGGGGGATGGTCAGCCGGGGCGCGATCACGAAGATGACGGCGGTGATGGCGAGAAAGACGGATGCCGCGACCGCTTGCCCGGCGGCGGTGACAACGACCGTCGGCATGAGGTCGGCGGCGGTCGCCGCATCGGTCGGGGATGCCGTGCTGCTTTGGCGCAGGACGCCCAGAGTCGCGCCGAGAACGGCGGCGCCCGTCACGGCAACGATCGCGATCGCGGCTACCACGAGGTAATCGATGAGCCACCGCACCCGAGCGATCGGTGTCGCCAATACCGGCTCTGCTGTTCCGTGCGCTTCTTCCTGTCGGGCGCGGGCGATCGTCTGCACTGCGGCGCATGCCGCAAGGACGCCGAGCATCGTGAAGAAGACGCTCACGGTGGCCTGTTCGATGTCGTTGCCGCCGAGCTGTGCCAGCATCGCCTCGATCGTGGGGTTGGTCGAGCCGATCTCGGCCACGATGCCGGCGAGCGATGTCGCGAGTGCTCCGACGATCAGGCCCCCGATCGCCCACCCCAGGATCGCGCCTCGGGCCAGACGCCAGACCAGGCCGAACGGGGTCGTCAGGAGCGCGGATGCCTCCGCGTGGCCGCGGCGTTCGGCGACGAAGCTCTCGCCGACATCTCGCACCGCCACAAGCGCGATCGACACGACGATGAGAATGACGCCGACGACGATGCACAACAGCGCGAGCCCCCAGGCGTTCTCGTCGAACGCCCGCGTGTTCTCGCCCCAGCCGAAGGGAGACAACCAGGCTAGCCACGAGCTCTCCATGCGGGTGAGGTCATCGCTAGGGGTGCCGATCGCATTGCCGAGGCCGGCGATCAGCAGCGAACCCACGGTGATCCACACCGCGAGCGAATTGGCGCCTCGCGACGTGCGCATCACCTGGGCGGCGACCAAGCCGACGCCGAGGAACGTGATCCCCAACCCGGCCGCTGCCAGCCCGACCACGAGCGCGCCGTTACTCCCGAGACCCGCGACAACGTAGGCCAGCGTCACGACCAGCGCGACGAGCGCGTTGGCGATCAGGCCGTGTGCGGCGGTCACGGCGACAGGGAGGACTCGACCTGCGGGGGTGGCGGCGACCAGTTCAGTGCGGCCCGCCTCTTCGTCTCCACGCGTGTGACGCACCGCCAGAAAGGTGCTCATGAGAGCGGCGAGAAGTCCCAGGAAGGGGAGGATGAGAAAGACAATGAACGCCCCTTCGTCGGCCCCCGAGGGGAGACCGCGAAAGAGCAGGATGACCGGGTTTGCGAGCGCGGCGGCCAAAAGTGAGCGCCGATCTTGCTCGCTGTCGAAGTTGCCGGACACCCCGATGACCGACATCAGGGCGAGCAGTCCGATGCCGATGATCCACAGGGCGAGTTGCACCCCGTCTCGGCGCAGGCGCTGGCCGAGGAGCGCCGCGAAACGGTTCATTCCTGTGCCTCGAGCTGGTCACCGTAGTGGCGCAGAAAGAGTTCCTCGAGCGACGCCGGCGCGATCCGCAACCCCGTGATCTCCCGCTGTCCGAGAGTGGGCAGGGCGGATGCCACGGCATCCGTGTCGATCGTGAACCGCACGCGCCCTTCTTCGACTGAGATGTCGTGCGCCCCCGGAACGCCGGCGGCGGCCCCAGCATCCGTCCCCTCGAACGACACTTCGGTACGCGTGAGGTGACGAAGATCGGCCAGGGTGCCCGACTCGACGATGCGCCCTGCGCGAATGATCGAGACGCGGTCGCAGAGGTGCTCGACCTCCGAGAGGATGTGGCTCGACAGCAGCACGGTAGCGCCCGTCTCCTTCAGTCGGGTGATCTCGTCACGGAAGAGCACCTCCATGAGCGGGTCGAGCCCGCTGGTCGGTTCGTCGAGGATGTACAGGTCGGCGGGTACTGCGAGCGCGGCGATGAGCGCGACCTTCTGCCGGTTGCCTTTCGAGTACGCACGGCCTTTTTTGCGCGGGTCGAACTGGAACGCCTCCGACAGGCGCTCCTTCTCGGCGCGGTACGCGGGGTCGTTGCGGCGTGCACCGCGCAGTCGCGCCATCAGGTCGATCGCTTCGCCGCCGGTGATGTTGGGCCACACGCTGACGTCGCCGGGGATGTAGGCGATGCGGCGGTGGAGATCGACCGCGTCGCGCCATGGGTCGGCTCCGAAGACGGATGCCTCGCCCCCGGTCTTGCGCGCGAGCCCGAGTAGGACTCTGATGGTCGTTGACTTGCCCGCGCCGTTCGGCCCGAGAAAGCCGTGGATCTGGCCGTGCTCGACGTGGAGATCGAGGCCGTCGAGAGCGTGGACGCGGCCGTAGTGCTTGGTCAGGCCGGCTGTGTGGATCACGGTGGTCATGGTGGGAACCTACATTGATTTCAGAACTTTGTGAATACTCAGAAGAGAAGACGATGTCCGCATGTCACTGATGTATACGAAAGTCAAGCCGAGACGGCTTGATTGGACGAGTTTCTCGCTTTATGTATACACTGGCGGCGTGGAGGGAGTGATGATGCGAGCAAGTGATCGCGCGTACGCGACTCTCCTCGATGAGATCCAGACCGGATCCCTCGCTCCCGGAGCCGTGCTCGGCGAGGTCGAGCAGGCCGCCCGGCTCGGCGTCAGTCGCACGCCTCTGCGCGAGGCGCTCAGCAGACTTGCCGCCGACGGGCTCGCCGTGCAGCAGTCGCCGCGAGTGACCGTCGTCGCCGCGATCGACCAGGACGATATCCACGAACTCTTCGAGGTGCGTCGCGCACTCGAAGAGACCGCCGCGAGGCTTGCTGCACTGCGGGGGGATGCCGCTGCCTTCGCCGCGCTCGCCGAAGAGTTCTCGCACGTGAGCCTCGGAGCCGAGCCCGAACGCGATGCGTACTACGCCCTCATCGCTCGTTTCGATGCCCTGCTCGACGCCGCGGTCGAGAACGACTACCTCACCGCAGCTCTGCGCAACGTGCGCACCCACCTCGTACGGGTGCGTCGCCTCGCGCGCGACAATCCCGCCCGGCTCGTAGCATCCGCCCGCGAACACCGACTCATCGCCGTCGCCATCTCGACCCGCAACGCCGACCTCGCCGCCCATGCGACGCACGTGCACCTGCACAACGCGCTCGACAGCATCCTCGAATCCCTGAAAGGCGCATCATGACCGTCACCCACCACCTCCGTGTCCACCGCAGTGACGAGGACCTCGCCCGCGAGGGTCAGCTCGCCTGGCGCATCGCCGAGATCGCCGCCGACCCGGTCGCCGTCGACGCCGATGTCGTCGACATGATCATCAACCGCGTGATCGACAACGCGGCGGTGGCGGCAGCATCCCTCACCCGTGCACCCGTGAGCGCCGCTCGCCAGCAGGCTCTCGACCACGCCGTCTCGGTCTCGGGCACGGGCGCCACGGTCTTCGGCTGCACGCTCGAACGGCGCACATCGCCCGAGTGGGCGGCATGGGCAAACGGCGTCGCGGTGCGTGAACTCGATTACCACGACACCTTCCTCGCGGCCGACTACTCGCACCCGGGCGACAACATTCCGCCGATCCTGGCGGTCGCCCAGCACACCGGGGCGGACGGCGCGGCGCTCGTGCGCGGACTTGCCACGGGCTACGAGATCCAGATCGATCTCGTGCGGGCGATCTGCCTGCATAAGCACAAGATCGATCACGTCGCCCACCTCGGCCCGTCGGCCGCCGCCGGAATCGGAACACTCCTCGGCCTCGACGTCGAGACGATCTACCAGGCCGTCGGCCAAGCACTGCACACCACGACCGCGACGCGTCAGTCTCGCAAGGGTGAGATCTCGACGTGGAAGGCGCACGCCCCGGCCTTCGCGGGCAAGATGGCGATCGAGGCCGTCGACCGCGCCATGCGCGGTGAGACCTCGCCGTCCCCGATCTACGAGGGTGAAGATGGCGTGATCGCATGGATGCTGGATGGTCCGGATGCCTCGTACGAGGTGCCGTTGCCTGGCGACGGTGAGTCCAAGCGCGGCATCCTCGACTCGTACACGAAAGAGCATTCGGCCGAATACCAGGCGCAGGCGTGGATCGACCTCGCCCGACGACTCAACGGGGAGCACCCCGAGGCCACCGATCCGGCGAACGTCGAGTCGATCGTGCTGCACACCTCGCACCACACCCATTACGTCATCGGCTCGGGCGCGAACGACCCGCAGAAGTACGACCCGACGGCATCTCGCGAAACGCTCGACCACTCGATTCCGTACATCTTCGCCGTCGCGCTGCAGGACGGCGGATGGCACCACGTCGACTCGTACGCCCCCGGCCGTGCCGGCCGAGCCGACACCGTCGAGCTGTGGCACAAGATCACCACGGCCGAGGACGAAGAGTGGACGCGCCGCTACCACTCCGACGACCCTGACGAGAAGGCCTTCGGAGGCCGCGTGGTCATCACCCTGACCGACGGCTCGGTCGTCGAAGACGAGATCGCGGTTGCCGACGCCCACCCGCTCGGTGCCCGGCCCTTCGAGCGCGCGAACTACATCGCGAAGTTCCGCCTCCTCGCCGAGCCCGTGCTCGCGCCCGAAGAGATCGAGCGATTCCTCGCCCTCGCTGAGCGTCTGCCCGACCTGACGGCCGAAGAGGTCTCGCAGCTCACGATCGTCGCCCAGCACGGGGTTCTGGCTCACGCCCCGGCCCCGAAGGGGCTGTTCTGATGCGCGGACCGTTCACAACTGCGGGGATCGCACACGACATGCCGATGACGGATGCTGCGGCCTGGCGTGTCGCGTCGCGCATCCGCAGTTGCGCGCAGGGGAGGGGCCGCTGATGCTGTACTCGACCGTTTCGGCCGCCGAAAAGCGGCGGTTGTTCCGCGAGCGGCTCGCCTCGGGGGAGCTGCTGCGGTTTCCGGGCGCCTTCAACCCGCTGAGTGCCCGGCTGATCGAACAGCAGGGCTTCGAGGGCGTCTACATCTCCGGCGCCGTCCTCGCGGCCGATCTCGGACTGCCCGACATCGGGCTCACGACCCTCACCGAAGTTGCCGGACGCGGACAGCAGATCGCCCGCATGACCGATCTGCCCGCGATCATCGACGCCGACACCGGGTTCGGCGAGCCGATGAACGTCGCCCGTACGATCCAGACGCTAGAAGACGCGGGCCTCGCAGGGACCCACATCGAAGATCAGATCAATCCGAAGCGGTGCGGCCACCTCGACGGTAAGGCGGTCGTGGACGAGAACACCGCGATCAAGCGGATTCGGGCGGCCGTGGATGCGCGCCGCGACCCGAACTTCTTGATCATGGCGCGGACCGATATCGCCGCCGTCGACGGGCTCGAGGCAGCAGTCAACCGCGCGAAAGCGCTGGTGGATGCTGGAGCCGACGCGATCTTCCCCGAGGCGATGCGATCGCTCGAGGAGTTCGCCGCGATGCGGGCTGCGTTGGACGTGCCGATTCTGGCGAACATGACCGAGTTCGGAAAGTCCGACCTCTTCAGCGTCGACCAGCTGCGCGATGTCGGGGTCAACATGGTCATCTGGCCGGTGTCGCTCCTGCGCATCGCGATGGGGGCCGCATCCCGCGCTCTCGATACTCTGAAGGCAGAGGGGCATCTCACGAGCAAGCTCGGCGAGATGCAGCACCGCGCAGACCTCTACGACCTCCTCGACTACGAGGCGTACAACCACTTCGACACGAGCATCTTCAACTTCCAAGTAACGAAGGACTGAGTATGACTGACATCAAGAAGGGGCTTGCCGGAGTCGTCGCTGACTACACGGCGGTCTCGAAAGTCAACCCCGAGACCAACTCCCTGCTGTACCGCGGCTACCCGGTGCAAGAGCTCGCCTCGACGCAGCCCTTCGAGGCAGTCGCATTCTTGCTGTGGAATGGCGAACTGCCCACCGACGTCGAGCTTGCGCAGTTGCGGGCGCTGGAGCGCGACTACCGCGTCCTGCCGGCCGACGTGCGCGCCGCGATAGACCTCGTCCCGTTGGACGCTCACCCTATGGACGAGGTGCGTACGGCCGTGAGCCTCATCGGCGCGCGCGACCTCGCGGGCTCGGGCTCGGTGTTGGATGCGAGCGGAAACCCGGCTGAGAACCTGGCTCGCAGCATCCGTCTCTTCGCCGTCCTTCCGGCCATCGTCGCCTATGGCCAGCGCCGTCGTCGCGGTGAGCAGCCGATCGAGCCACGCAATGACCTCGACTACTCGGCGAACTTCCTCTGGATGACCTTCGGTGAAGAGTCCGACGATGTCGTGGTCGACGCCTTCAACCGCTCGATGGTGCTCTACGCCGAGCACTCGTTCAACGCGTCGACCTTCACGGCTCGCGTGATCGCCTCGACACTGAGCGATCTGTACTCCGCGGTGGTCGGCGCGATCGGCGCGCTGAAGGGTCCGCTGCACGGTGGAGCGAACGAAGCCGTGCTGCACATCTTCGACGAGATCCGCGATGCCCGGAACGTCAGTCCGTGGCTCGACAAGGCGCTCGCCGAGAAGCGCAAGATCATGGGCTTCGGCCACCGTGTGTACAAGCGCGGCGACTCTCGGGTGCCCACGATGAAGGCCGCCCTCGACACCCTGGTCGAGCACTACGACCGGCCGGACGTTGCCTCGTTGTACTCCGAACTCGAGAGCGAGTTCGTCGCGCGCAAGGGCATCTACCCGAACCTGGACTACCCCTCGGGTCCTGCGTACAACCTCATGGGCTTCGACACCCTGACCTTCACTCCGCTGTTCGTGGCGGCCCGGGTCACAGGGTGGACGGCGCACATCATGGAGCAGCTCGCCTCGAACGCGCTCATTCGCCCGTTGTCGGAGTACAACGGTCCGGACGAGCGCCACATCGAGGGGTATGTTCCGGATGCTGAGACCCTCGCCGCGGCGGATCGTCAAGAGGAGTCTGCCGAAGGCTGAGTGCTGTAAGCGCTTGCGGCCACGGCTCATATCGAGCCGTGGCCGCTCTGCTTGTGCCCTAAATGAGGACTTTCTCACGATGTAAGCGCTTGCATTAACTGCGAGGCGGCTGTTACGTTCACTGAACGCGCCGGGCACGTAGCTGTGCCCTCCCGACCCCCCAGGGAGCCTCTGTGTCGAAGTCGACATCTGTTCGCCGTTTGATCGCCAGCATCGCCACCGCAGCACTTGCGCTGACCGGCAGTGTCGCCCTCGTGGCGGCCCCCGCTGCTGCCGCTGAGCACACCTATGCGGTGGTCGGGTCGCTCCAGAGCGAGATGGGGTGCCCGGGGGACTGGCAACCGGAGTGTGCGACGTCAGAGCTCACGGCCACTGACGAGGCTGGCGTGTACGCGGCCGAGTTCGAGCTGCCGCTCGGCGAGTTCGAGTACAAGGTCGCCCTCGACGACGCATGGGACGTGTCGTACGGACTGAACGGCGGCGGCGACAACATCCCGCTCGTGCTCGAAGGACCCACCACCGTCCGCTTCGTCTTCGACGACAACACGAAGCGTGTGGGGCTCGAGCTGCTCTCGACGCGCGCCGGCTACACCGCCGATGATGACGCGCTGATCGCACCGCCCGTGCGCCAACCGGGCAGCGACGAGCAGTTCTACTTCGTGATGACCGACCGCTTCGCGAACGGCGACACGAGCAATGACCAGGGCGGACTCGCAGGCGACCGCCTGACGACAGGATTCGACCCGACCGACAAGGGCTTCTTCAACGGCGGTGACATCGCCGGGCTCCACGACAACCTCGATTACATCGAGGGCCTCGGCACCACGGCGATCTGGCTGACCCCGAGCTTCAAGAACCGCCCCGTCCAGGGCGAGGGCGTGAACGCAAGTGCCGGGTACCACGGCTACTGGATCACCGACTTCACGCAGATCGACCCGCACCTCGGCAGCAACGAAGAACTCGAGGCGCTGATCGCCGACGCTCACGACCGCGGCATCAAGATCTACTTCGACATCATCACGAACCACACCGCTGATGTGATCTCTTATGCCGAGGGCGAGTACGGCTACAAGACTTTCGCGTCGAGCCCGTACACCGACGCAGAGGGCAACGTGGTCGATATCGCCGCCAAGGCGGGGGATGCTGACTTCCCGACGTTCGACGCGGCGACGAGCTTTCCGTACACCCCGGTGGTGTCTGCCGCCGATACCGACCTGAAGGTTCCGGCCTGGCTCAACGACCCGACGGTGTACCACAACCGCGGAGACACGACCTATTCGGGAGAGTCCACCACCTACGGTGACTTCTCTGGGCTCGATGACCTGATGACCGAAGACCCGACCGTAGTCAACGGTTTCGTCGAGGTGTACCAGGACTGGATCGACCTGGGCATCGACGGCTTCCGCATCGACACGGCCAAGCACGTGAACTTCGAGTTCTGGGAGCAGTGGTCGACCGAAGTGCTCGACTACGCCCGCGACGTGGCGGGCAAGCCCGAGTTCTTCATGTTCGGTGAGGTCTACGACGCCGACCCGGTGAAGCTCTCACCGTACGTGCGCGACACCGACATGAACTCGGTGCTGGACTTCACCTTCCAGTCCAATGCCACGTCGTTCGCCAAGGGCGGCTCGGCTGAGCTGCTGGAGTCGCTCTTCGACGGTGACGACTACTACACGACCCCCGACTCGTCGTCGACGGCCCTGCCGACGTTCCTCGGCAACCACGACATGGGTCGCATCGGCTACTTCCTGCAGAGCGCGGGCGACATCGTGCAGCGCAATGAGCTCGCGCATGAACTGCTGTTCCTCACCCGCGGTCAGCCGGTTGTCTACTACGGCGACGAGCAGGGCTTCGCTGGAGCTGATCCGGGCAATGACAAGAGCGCGCGCCAGTCTCTCTTCGCCAGCCAGGTCGCCGAGTACCAGAACCAGCCTCTCGTGACCGGCGAGACCGCGGGCTCGGTCGATCGCTTCTCCACGACCGCTCCGATGTACACCCACATCGAGCACCTGTCGCAGCTGCGCTCCGAGCATGCGGCACTGTCGACCGGTGCGCAGATCGAGCGCTACGCGGCCGACGGTGCGGGGGTCTACGCCTTCTCGCGCGTCGATCGCCATGACAAGGTCGAGTACCTCGTCGCCGTGAACAGCGCGAACACCGCGCAGACGGTGGATGTGACCACCCTCACCGCAGATGCATCCTTCACTGCTCTCTACGGTGGCGGCGAGGCAGTCGCCTCGGGCGCCGACGCCACGGCATCGATCACGGTGCCGGCTCTCGGCACCGTCGTGTACCAGGCCGATCGCACTGTCAGCGCGCCGGCCGAAGCATCCGCCCTCACCGTCTCGGTTCCGTCACCCGGCGCCGCCCTCAGCGGGCGCGTTGCCGTCTCGGCTGATGTCGACGACTCGGCCTGGATCGAGACCAGCTTCGCGTGGCGTATCGCGGGCTCCGAGGAATGGACCGCGCTGGGCACGTCCGAAGACACCGATCCCCGAGTCTTCCACGACATCCGTGACCTCGCTCCGGGAACGCTCGTCGAGTATCGCGCTGTGACGACGGATGCTGCGGGCCAGCGTTCTGCGGCATCGACCTACGCGTCCGTGGGCAACGCGGTGAGCGTCACCGTCCCCGAAGAGCCCGAACTGCCGATAGAGCCCGAGCCGCAAGAGACCACCGTCTACGGTGCCGTCAGCGTTCCCGGAAGCTTCAACGAGCTCGCCGGATGCCCGGGCAACTGGCAGCCCGAGTGCGACGCCGTGCAGATGACCAACGTCGACGGGATCTGGACACTGACCCTGCCCGACCTCGCGGCCGGAGACTACGAGTACAAGGTCGCCACCGAGAAGAAGTGGGACGTCAACTTCGGTGCCGGAGGCGCGCTCAACGGCGGCAACATCGCCCTGACCCACGCCGGTGGCGAGATCACATTCTTCTTCGACCCGCGCACGAACAACATCCGCACCAGCGCCGATGGCCCGGCGATCACACTGGCCGGGTCGTTCCAGACCGCGCTCGGCTGCGCTGAGAACTGGGCACCGTCGTGCCTGGCGTCGATGATGTTCGACCGCAACGGCGACGGAATCTTCCAGTTCACCACTGATGACCTGCCCACCGGCTCGTACGAGGTCAAGGTCGCACACGACCTGAGCTGGGACGAGAACTACGGTGCCGATGGCGTGCCCAACGGCGGCAACATCTCGTTCAGCGCGAGTGAGGGCGAAGTCGTCGCCTTCCTCTACGACCTCGAGTCGCACGTGCTGACTGTCCAGTCCGCCAACCCCCCGCTCGCGGGCACCGGAGAATTGCGCGCGCACTGGATCGACGCCGACACGATCGCGTGGCCGGCTGACCTCGGGTCTCGCGCTGCAGACGCGACGTGGCAGCTGTACGCCTCAGCGGACGGCTCGGTCGCCGCAGTCGACGGAGAGGTGACCGGCGCAGAGCCGATTGCACTCGCGGTCATCGACGGCGGACTCACCGACGCTCAGAAGGCGGTCTTCCCGCAGCTTGCGACCTACACCGCCCTGCGCGTGGAGGGTCAGGATGCTGCGGCCCTCGTCAAGGGTCAACTCGCTGTCGCCCAGCAGAACGGCGACGGAACCCTCACCGCGTTCACGGGCGTCCAGATCCCGGGCGTGCTCGACGACCTCTACGCGGACGCGCTCGAGGGCACCGACCTCGGTGTGACCTTCAAGGCCAACAAGCCGACGTTCCGTCTCTGGGCTCCGACCGGCGAGCAGGTGACGCTGCTTACGTGGGATGCCGGTTCGATCGGTGAACCGACCCGTCACGAGACGGTATGGGACGCAGCATCCGGAACCTGGTCTGTCGCAGGCGACAAGAAGCTCAATGGAGACGAGTTCCTCTGGGAGGTCGTCGTCTACGCGCCGACCACCGGAGTGGTCGAGACGAACACCGTCACCGATCCGTACTCGGTCGCCCTCACGGTGAACTCCGAGCGCTCGGTCGCGATCGACCTCGCCGACAAGGCCTTCCGGCCCAAGGCGTGGGAGAAGACGAAGTCGCCGATCATCGGCAACGCCGTCGACCGTGCGATCTACGAGTTGCACATCCGCGACTTCTCGATAACCGACGACTCGGTGCCCGAGAACGAGCGCGGAACGTACCTGGCGTTCACGCACGAAGACAGCGCGGGAATGACCCAGTTGGCGGAGGTGGCCGATGCGGGCATCAACACCGTGCACCTGCTGCCGTCGTTCGACATTGCGACGATCGAAGAGGACCGCGCGACACAGGCTGTGCCGAACTGCGACCTGGCGTCATTCGCGCCCGACTCGAGTGAACAGCAGGCCTGCATCAACGAGATCCGCGATGCCGACGGCTTCAACTGGGGCTACGACCCGTTCCACTTCTTCGCGCCGGAAGGCTCGTACGCGGTCGACCCGAACGGTGGGGCGCGCGTGGCGGAGTTCCGCTCGATGGTCGGTGCCCTGCACCAGACCGGACTGCAGGTCGTGCTCGACGAGGTGTTCAACCACACCGCGGAGTCGGGCCAGGGCGACCGTTCGGTGCTCGACAAGGTCGTGCCCGGCTACTACCACCGCCTGAACGCGGCCGGTGGAGTCGAGACGTCGACCTGCTGCCAGAACGTGGCCACCGAGCACGCCGCCGCTGAGAAGCTCATGGTCGACTCGGTCGTCACGTGGGCGCGCGACTACAAGGTCGACGGCTTCCGCTTCGACCTCATGGGTCACCACTCGAAGGCCAACATGCTCGCCGTACGCGCAGCGCTGGACGAGCTGAGCCTGAAGAAGGACGGCATCGACGGCAAGGCCGTGTACCTCTACGGCGAGGGCTGGAACTTCGGCGAGGTCGCGAACAACGCCCTCTTCGAGCAGGCCACGCAGGGGCAGCTCGGCGGAACCGGGATCGGAACCTTCAACGATCGCCTCCGCGATGGTGTGCACGGCGGTAGCCCGGTCGATGGCTCATCGACGTTCGACCAGGGCTTCGGCACCGGGCTCGGTACCGACCCGAACGGGTCACCGATCGACCCGGCTGACCGCACGCTCGGGCAGCAGACCGACCTGGTGAAGATCGGGCTCGCGGGCAACCTGCGCACGTTCGAGTTCGAGGCATCCGACGGCAACGTCCTCCGCGGAGACCAGTTGAGCTACAACGGGTCGCCGGCCGGCTACGCCGACCAGCCCGACGAGGTCATCAACTACGTCGACGCGCACGACAACGAGACGCTCTACGACCTCGGAGTCTTCAAGCTGCCGACCGACACGTCGATGGCCGACCGTGTGCGCATGAACACCCTGTCGCTCGCGACCGTGACCCTGTCGCAGTCGCTCTCGTTCTGGCACGCGGGTACAGAACTGTTGCGGTCGAAGTCGCTCGATCGCAACAGCTACAACTCCGGCGATTGGTTCAACCGGATCGACTGGACCGGGCAGACCTCGACCTTCGGGTCAGGCCTTCCGATGGCGGCTGACAACAGCGAGAAGTGGCCGATCATGGCACCGCTGCTGGCGAACCCGGCGCTGAAGCCCGGGGCAGCCGACATCGCGGCGGCCGAGGCATCCGCTCTCGATCTGCTGCGCGTGCGCTCAGAGGTCGACCTGCTGCGCCTCGGGTCAGCCGAACTCATCGAGCAGAAGGTCACGTTCCCGAACGGCGGGGCTGATGCCACTCCCGGCGTGATCGTCATGTCGATCGACGACCTTGTCGGCCCGGACGCTGACGCGGCACTCGACGGCGCACTGGTGGTCTTCAACGCCTCGCCCGGCGTTGTGACCGAGACCGTCGACGCGCTCGCCGGACGCACCTTCACGCTGGCCCCGGCGCTCGCCAACGGTTCGGACCCGGTCGTGAAGACGACGACGTGGGATGCGGCATCTGGAACCATCACCGTGCCGGCACGCTCGGTCGTCGTGCTGGTCGATGACGCACCCGCCACGCCGAAGCCCCCGCGCGGTGGTCACGGCGTGCGCTGACTGAGAGACGAAGAAACGACCCCCTCCGAACCCGAATCGGAGGGGGTCGTTCTGTGCGGCGGATCGCCGCAAGCGGGCGCCGAGAGGGGCATCCCGCGGGGGCGCGCGATCGTCGGCGCGCGCCGATCCTGGGTTACGGCGCCGTGATCGAGAACAGCGTCGTCGTGCCCGAGACCTCGTTCGCGACCGCGAGCAGCGGTTCGCCGGTGGGAGAGGTCGCGGCCGGGATGAACGTCAGACCCTCGGGCCCGAGGTCCCCGGCGGCAGACAGTACGGACTCCGGTTCGTCGGCATCTTCGACCGAGACGGAGAAGTCGCGGTTGTTGATATAGGTGACGAAGGCGGATGCTGTGGGGTCGGTGATGTCGAAGACCGCGATGCCGCCGACGCGCTCGAAGCCGATGAAGGCATACGTGCGGCCGTCGATCGCGCCGATCGTCAGGCTCTCAGGCTCGGGACCCTTGTCTTCGCTGCGACCCTCGAGGTTCGACTCGGTGTGGTTCGAGTTGAAGAACTCCGGCGCCGCGGCCGCGGTGATCTGCTCGAACGCGTCGCCCGAGTCGAAGACTCGCTCACCGTCGGTCGACCAGATCGAGAACGAACGACCGCCGAAGGCGTAGAGCTCGTCATAGCAACCCTTGTCGGCGTTGAAGCCGTTCGCGATCGTGACGTTGAGGCGGCCGAGGTCGGCGTCTCCTGTCAGGGCAGCGAAGGGGCTATCGGCGCACACAGGGGCGAGGCCGTCGTCTCCGAGGTCTTTCACTCGCGCGGGCTCGACATAGTCGCCCCACTCGCGTGCATCGCCCTCGTTCGCCGAGACCAGGTAGGTCGTGCGGTTCACGGTGTACGCGTGCAGGCCGTCGGGCATGTAGATGCCCTTGAGCCCGGGTACCGTGCGGATGTTGACGCCACCGTCGCGGTCGGACGGGTCGAGGCCTGCGCCCTCGGCGCCGAAGTCCTTGTAGCCGAGCGGCATGATCTCGGTCACGAGCGCGCGATTCAGGTCGATCACGGCAATCGCGTTCGCCTCCTGCAGAGCGACGTAGGCCGTGCGGCCGTCGATCGCGACGTACTCGGGCTCGAGGTTGCGCGAGACGGGCTTGTCGGCACCGCTCGGTGTCGGGCCGAACACGCGCACGTCTTCGGGAAGGGTCATCGACCCACCCGCCTCGAACGCGTGGAAGTTCGCGGTTCGCACATCCTTCTGCTTCGGTGCCCACGCCTTCGCCGGGTTCAGCTTGACGATGCTGACCGAACCCTCCGGATCGATCGAGAAGTCGTCGGCCGGTTCGCCCTCGTTGGCGACGACCGCGTACTTGCCGTCGGCACTGATGGACACCATGTCGGGGAGGGCGCCCACGGTGACCTCACCGAGGACGGCGGTGGAAGCATCCGTCGCCTTCGCGTTGAAGAAGACGAGGTGGCCGGGGTCGGTCTTGACGGGAGCCTCGAACGCGATCACGCCCAGGCCGTCAGCACGCACCGCGACGGAGTTCGCCACACCCTCCGATGCGATTTCGAACTCCTGGGTGATCGCGGTCGGGTCGGCGTAGTCCAGCACGCTCACCGACCCGGCTTGTGCGTTCACGACGAAAAGCCGATCGCTGTACGCAGTCACGATCTCAGCGGCGGACTCGTCGAAGACGCCGGTCTCGAAGCTGCCGAGCGGCGCGAGAGCCAGCGCGGCGTCATCGGCGGAGTACGTGATGGGGTCGGCGACGACCGCGGCCGAAGCGGCGGTCACGGGGGCGAGCGCGAGCGCGCAGACGGTCAGGGTGGCGGCGGCGAACACGGCGGGGCGCCGGGTCGAATACGAAGGCATCAGTGTCCTCGGGGATGGGGAAGCGCGGCGCGAACGCACCGCGTGACCGGTCTACCGACCGCTGGTGTGGTGAAGGTGAACGGGGGGCGAACAATCTCTTCATCGGACGACATTCCAAATACATGGACGTCCATGTAAAATGAACACTGTGCCAATGTCGGCACGCTAACGACCGCCGGAATGACCCACGAGGTCGGCCCTGCGAAGCAAGGAGACACAGATGTCGACCACTGTTCGGAACATGCCCATGAGCGCGATCACCCCCGAAGAGCGCGAAGCGATCCTCGAGGCCGTCCGCGAGTTCGCCACCACCGCGCTCGCCCCGCACGCGCTCGAGTGGGACGAGAAGAAGTACTTCCCGGTCGACACGCTGCGCTCCGCGGGCGAACTCGGACTGGGCGGCATCTACGTCCGCGATGACCACGGCGGGACCGGTCTCGGTCGCTCCGAAGCGGTCGCGATCTTCGAAGAGCTCGCCCAGGGCGACACCACGATCGCCGCGTACATCACGATCCACAACATGGTCGCGTGGATGATCGACACGTACGGCACCGATGCCCAGCGCGCCGAGTGGCTGCCGAACATGACCGCCATGATCGATCTCGGGAGCTACTGTCTCACCGAGCCGGGTGCAGGGTCGGATGCCGCTGCCATCACGACCTCGGCAATCCGGTCGGGCGAGGACTACGTGCTCACCGGGGTGAAGCAGTTCATCTCGGGCGCGGGTTCTTCGGCGGTGTACATCGTCATGGCGCGGACCGGCGAGCCCGGTGCCCGCGGTATCTCGGCCTTCATCGTGCCCGACGGCACCCCCGGCCTGTCGTTCGGTGCGAACGAGAAGAAGATGGGGTGGAACGCCCAGCCGACCCGCCAGGTGATCCTCGACGAGGTGCGGGTTCCCGCGGCCAACCTGCTCGGGCACGAGGGGCAGGGCTTCAAGATCGCGATGTCCGCGCTCAATGGCGGACGCCTGAACATCGCCGCCTGCTCGATCGGTGGGGCGCAGTGGGCGCTCGACCGCGCGATCCGCTACGTGCACGAGCGCTTCACTTTCGGTGAGGCGCTCGCCGAGAAGCAGTCGGTCGTCTTCGCTCTCGCCGACATGGCCACCGAGCTTCGCGCCGCCCGTGCGCTCGTGCGGGATGCCGCCGCCGCTCTCGACGCGCACACCGCCGGTGCGTCGGTGCCCGACGTGTCGCTGCAGTGCGCGATGGCGAAGCGTTTCGCCACCGACGCGGGCTTCACCGTCGCCAACCAGGCGCTGCAGCTTCACGGCGGCTACGGTTACCTGCACGACTACGGCATCGAGAAGGTCGTGCGCGACCTGCGGGTGCATCAGATCCTTGAAGGGACGAACGAGATCATGCGCGTGATCATCGGTCGCGAACTTCTGGGTGGTTCCAAGTGAGAGTCTGTGTCTGCATGACGCGCCTCGCGCGCCTCGCCGAAACGGAAGGAAGCGTGCGATGAGAATAGCTTTTCTCGGGCTCGGTCATATGGGCCTACCCATGGCCCGCAATCTCGCCGCGACCGGACATGCGGTCACCGGGTTCGACGTGTTCGAGGGCGCCCGCGAGGCTGCTCGCTCGGCGGGGTTGCCCGTGGCGGAGTCGGCGACGGATGCTGCCGCCACCGCCGATGTCGTCATCACGATGTTCCAGTCCGGGCGTCAGGTGATCGATGCCTATACGGGCGTGGAAGGCTCCGCGGGGTTGTTGTCTGTCGCGCAACCCGGAACGCTGCTCATCGACTGCTCGACGATCGCCGTCGATGAGGCGCGCGAAGCGCATGCTCTGGCCGAAGCATCCGGTCACCGCAGTCTGGACGCGCCCGTCTCGGGCGGCGTCGTGGGTGCCGAGAACGCGACCCTCGCCTTCATGGTCGGTGGGACCGACGACGACTTCGAGGCCGCCCGCCCGCTGCTCGAGGCGATGGGGCGTCGTGTCGTGCACTGCGGCGAAGCCGGGCTGGGCCAGGCGGCCAAGGTGTGCAACAACATGATCCTCGCCGTGTCGCAGATCGCGGTGGCCGAGGCATTCGTTCTCGGTGAGCGGCTCGGGCTCTCGCACCAGGCGCTGTTCGATGTGGCCTCCAATGCGTCCGGCCAGTGCTGGGCGTTGACGACGAACTGCCCGGTGCCCGGCCCTGTTCCCACGAGCCCCGCGAACCGTGACTATCAGCCGGGCTTCGCCGGAGCGCTGATGAACAAAGACCTGGGTCTCGCCGAGCAGGCGATCGCGCTGACGGGAGTAGATGCCCGAATGGGAATGCTCGCCCGTGAGATCTACCGAGACTTCGCGGCTGGGCCGGGCGCGGGGCAGGATTTCTCGGGGATCATCAAAACGATCCGCGAAGATGCCTGAGGAGACCCATGACTGACTACGAGACGATTCTCACCGAGGCCCGCGGGCGGGTGGGGTGGATCACCCTGAACCGCCCCGAGGCCCTGAACGCCCTCAACACCCAGGTGATGAAGGACGTCGTGGCTGCAGCATCCGCCTTCGACGCCGATGACGCGATCGGCGCGATCGTCGTGACCGGCTCGGAGCGGGCTTTCGCGGCCGGAGCCGACATCAAAGAGATGGAGTCGAAGACGGGCGGTGAGATGCTCATGGCCGACCACTTCGGCGGCTGGGCGCAGTTCGCCGCGGTGCGCACTCCGGTGATCGCTGCGGTGTCGGGTTACGCGCTCGGCGGCGGGTGCGAGTTGGCGATGATGTGCGACATCATCCTCGCCGCCGACACGGCGAAGTTCGGTCAGCCCGAGATCAACCTCGGAGTCATCCCGGGGATGGGTGGTTCGCAGCGGCTGATCCGCGCGGTCGGCTACTACAAGGCCGCCGAGCTGATTCTCACGGGTCGGATGATGGATGCCTCGGAAGCCGAACGCGCCGGGCTCGTCTCCCGGGTCGTCCCTGCCGCAGACCTGCTCGCCGAGGCCGAGAAGATGGCCGAGACGATCGCGGCGAAGTCGCTCCCGTCCCTGTACGCAGCCAAGGCCGTTCTCGACGCGGCGATGGAGACGCCCATGGCCGAGGGGCTGCGCCTGGAGCGCCATGTCTTCGCCGCGCTGTTCGACACCGCCGACCAGAAAGAGGGCATGGCCGCCTTCCGTGAGAAGCGGTCACCCGACTTCGAGAACCGCTAGAGCGGGTCGGGCACCGGCCGCGGGTCGGCGAAGTCGCCCGCGTCGCGGCGCAGGCGCGCGATGATCGCCACGAGTTCGTCGGTGTCGTCGGCGCTGATGCCGGGCGTCGCGAACACCTCGGTGTTGAGGGCATGGGTCGCTCGCGCGGAAAGTTCGCGGCCGGATTCCTCGAGCATGATGAGCGTCGCGCGGCCGTCCTCGGGGTGCGGCACGCGGCGCACGAGTCCGGATGCCTCCAACCGGTCGACGGTGTTCGTCACGCTGGTCGGGTGTACTTGCAGGCGAGCGGATGCCGAGGCCATCGGCATCCGTCCCCCTCTCGTGAAGCTCAAGAGCGTGAGCAGCTCGTACCGCGCGAAGGTGAGCCCGAAGGGGCGCAGCGTGGCTTCGACCCGGGCGAGCATCAACTGGTGCGCGCGCATGATCGAGGTGACGGCGGTCATGCCGGCAGCGGAATCGGTCCAGCCGTGCGCGAGCCACTGCCGACGCGCTTCGGCGATCGGATCTATCGCGAGCGGTTTCACACGTGCCACAACCGGCTCCTTCCCTTGTGGCCCACGGTAGTCGGTTTCGTCCATTCCGCACGTGGGGCATCCCGCGGCTGAAATAGACTCGATGGAGACGAAGGGGTACGCATGAAGATCGTCGTTCTGGTCAAGGAAGTTCCAGATACGTATGGTGACCGCAAGCTGAATCTCGAGACCGGGCTCGCCGAACGTGACGCGGGCGACAAGGTGCTCGATGAGATCGGTGAGCGTTCGCTCGAGGTGGCGTTGTCGTATGCCGACGCGAACGCGGGCACCGAGGTCGTCGTCGTGTCGATGGCACCCGAGTCGGCCGTGACGACCGTGCGCAAGGGACTCGCGATGGGCGCGGCGTCGGCGCTGCAGGTCGTTGACCCGGCGCTGGCAGGAGCAGACCTGGGCCTGACGGCCGAGGTGCTCGCGGCGGCGGTGAAGCGTGTGGGATTCGACCTGGTGATCACCGGCAACCTTTCGACGGACGGCACGGGTGGGGTGCTCCCGGCGATGTTGGCTGAGTTGCTCGGTGTGCCGCAGGCGACCGCGCTTTCGTCGGTGCAGATCTCTGCTGAGAGTGTGTCGGGTACGCGCGCGGCGGATGCGGGCACCGCGCATGTGACCGCGCCGCTTCCCGCGGTGATCTCGATCACTGAGGCGCTCCCGGATGCCCGTTTTCCGAACTTCAAGGGAATCATGGCGGCGAAGAAGAAGCCGTTCGAGACCGTGTCGCTCGCTGACCTCGGTGTCGACGCTGATGATCCCGCCGCCGCGCGGTCGATCATGACGGCGGTGAGCGAGAAGCCTCCGCGCTCAGGTGGAACGAAAATTGTCGACGAGGGGGATGCTGGCACCCAACTCGCCGAGTACCTTATTGCGAACCGACTGGCCTAGGGATGCTCCGATGACTGACTTTGCTGCTGATTCGATCCTCGTCCTGTTGGACCTCACCCCGTCCGGTGAGCTCGCGAAGAGCTCGGCCGGCCTGCTCGGTGCCGCGGCCGGTGCCGGAACCCCTGTTGCGCTGGTGGTGGCTTCGGCTGAGCGCCAGCAGGCGTTGGCCGAGGCGGCTGCCGGGCTCGGCGCGACCGTCGTGCTGGTGGCCGATGGTGCCGACGCTATGTCCGCGCTCTCGGTGCCGCTGGTCGACGCGTTGGCCGCGGCGGCTGCGCTGGTGCGACCGGACGCGATTCTGGTGTCGAACTCGATCGAGGGGCGGGATGTTGCGGGGCGGTACGCCGCCCGCACGCGCTCGGCGCTGTGTGTCGACGCGGTCGGCATCTCTCGTGATGACGAGGGCGTCGTGGCGCACCACTCCGTCTACGGCGGGGCCTACAACGTCGATTCCGCACCGACCTTCGGCGCCGCGGTGATCACGGTCCGTCAGGGCGCGGTTGACGCCCGGGCTGAAGCGCAGCCTGTGGTTGTCGAGCAGCTTGCGGTCGAGGCATCCGGAGCACCCGCCGCAACGATCGAGTCGTTCGAAGAAGCCGTGGTTGCCTCTTCGCGCCCCGAGTTGCGTGGTGCGGGCAAGGTTGTCGCCGGTGGGCGCGGACTGGGCTCGGGGGAGAAGTTCTCGCTGGTCGATGACCTCGCAGATGCGCTCGGCGCTGCCGTCGGCGCCTCGCGTGCGGCGGTCGATGCCGGGTACGTGCCGTACTCGTACCAGGTCGGGCAGACCGGTGTGTCGGTGTCGCCGCAGTTGTATGTCGCTCTGGGAATCTCAGGGGCGATCCAGCACAAGGCGGGTATGCAGACGGCGAAGACGATCGTCGCGATCAATAAGGACGGCGATGCCCCGATCTTCGAGATCGCTGACTTCGGCGTGGTGGGCGACCTGTTCACGGTCGTGCCGCAGCTGATCGCCGCGCTCGAAGCGAACAAGGCCAAGTAGGGCTCCGGCGGATGGCGACCTTCAGCACGCAGGTGCGGCGCGGGCTTCCGCGGCACCCCGGCGGCGACCCCTGGCCCCCGGCCGGGGAAGCACATGTCGACGTCGCCAGCGTCGCCGCGGGTGTTGTCGCCGGCGCGGATGTGTCAGATGTTGCCGCGTCCGCGGAGGCTGAGCGACAAGATGTGACGCCTTCGGCCCCAGCACCAGATGCCGATGTGTCAGAGGTTGTCGCTTCTGCGGGTGCAGAGCGGCCAGATGCGACACTTCCTGCGGTCGGAGCGCAGCGCGCGGTGCGCCGCGGGTTGCCCCGCGTTCCGGGCGGCGAGCCCTGGCCCCCGGCATCCACCGTGGCGCCGGTTGCGGCCTCTGTCGTTGCGACGGCGGTTCCGGATGCTTCGCCCCAGCCGGCCACGACCGCCGAAGACTCTCCGGCTCTGGTGGCAGCCGTGGCCGCTCCCGCTGCCGCCGTGCGGCAGCACGCGACACCCGACGCAGGTTCGGCCCAGCCGCTCCGCCGGGGTCTTCCCCGCGTAGCCGGGGGAGAACCCTGGCCTCCGGCCGGGTTCGCGCCCTCGGCTGAGGTCTCAGCGGCAGCAACACCAGCGGAGCAGCCTGAGGCGCTCGAGGTCGCGGGGGACGCAGCATCCGTGCCCGCCGTCGTGGAGCCCGTCCTCACCACAACCGCCGTCGCAACGACCACCGACCTGTCGACCCCTCTGCCATTCACGCGCACCGTGTGGGCGGGGGCTGCGGCGCAACAGCGTTTCGCGAACCCGCATCCGAAACCCACCCCACCACCCGCGAAGATCGGGCCGTTCACGAAACTGCAGTGGGCGGGCATCACCGTGATCGGCGGAATCACGCTGCTGCTCCTTGCGGGAATGGCCGTCGCCGCGGTGCGCTGGCTCCTCTCGACCGAACCCGGCTCCCACTGGCTTGCTACCTACCCGGGGGAGTACCACCTGCCCGAAGGGGCCCCGGTCGGGTTCCCCGCGTGGCTGGGATGGCAGCACTTCTTCAACGTGTTCCTGATGGTGCTGATCATCCGGACCGGACTCCAGGTGCGCACCGAGAAACGTCCGACCGCGTTCTGGTCACCGCGCACCAACAAGAAGCGCAAGATCAGCCTCAACCTCTGGCTACACCAGGGTCTTGACCTGTTGTGGGTGATCAACGGTGTGATCTTCGTTGTGCTGCTCTTCGTCAGCGGGCAGTGGATGCGGATCGTGCCCACTTCGTGGGAAGTGTTCCCGAACGCGATCTCGGCGGTGCTGCAGTACATCTCGTTGGACTGGCCCACCGAGAACGGCTGGGTGAACTATAACTCGGTGCAGCAGCTCGCGTACTTCGTCACGGTCTTCATCGCCGCCCCGCTCGCCATCATCACCGGTGTGCGCATGTCGGGCATCTGGCCCAAGAACGCGACCGCTCTCAACAAGGCGTACCCGGTCGAATGGGCACGCGCGATCCACTTCCCGGTGATGCTCTACTTCGTGTTGTTCATCTTCGTCCACGTCGTCCTCGTCTTCGCGACCGGAGCCCTCCGCAACCTGAACCACATGTACGCCGCGCAGGGCTCGACAGACCCCAACGCGTACGCCGACAACTGGGCCGGATTCTTCATCTTCACCGCCTCGATCGCCGTCATCGCCATCGGCTGGGCAGCAGCCCGCCCGCTGGTCGTCGCACCGATCGCGAAACTGTTCGGGAGCGTCAGCGGCCGCTGACGTTTCCGCGGACGCGAAGGCTCTAGGCAAATCCCCGCGAGAACTCAGTTCGCCGACGAGAACCCCGTCTACGCCTGTGCTCTCGTCGCGGGACTGGGTTCTCGCGGGTTGAAGGGGTCGCGCGGGGAGAGGGTCGAGCGGGGAGCGGGTCAGGCGGTGTCGGAGGCCGCGGAACGAGCGCCCGCAGCGAAGCCGTCGGCGTAGGCCTCATCCGCTCCGAGTCGGAACATGTCGCGCTCAAGCGGGCGCACGATCGAACGCGCACCCGGAAGATCGACGGGTCCGACGAGGTCAGCGCGCCCGCGCACGACGGCGACGGGCAACTTCGAAGCCTTGCCCTTGACGAGGTCGGCGGCCGAAGCGATTTCGTCGGCGACGCACGGCATGGTGACGACGAGGGGTCGACCTTCAGCATCCGTCTGCCCGCGCAGGTCTTCGAACACGTGCACGCCGGCCGCGCCGATCGCTGAGTCGGTCTGCCCTTCGCGCCATGCGCGGCCGAGGGTATCGGTCACGATGACGCCGATCTCCACGCCGAGCCGGGAACGCAAACCCGCGGCGATCGCGCGGGCCGAGGCATCCGGGTCCACGGGCAATAGGAGAATCGTGCCCTCGGGGGTGTTCGAGGCGTCGACGCCGGCAGCCGCAGACACCATTCCGAGCTTGTTCTGCACGATGCGGGTGCGGTGGCCGGATGATTCGCGCGTCGCGACGACGCGTACGGTCTCAGCGGTGATGGCATCTTCACGGTCGGATGCTGCGACCATCCGCCCTTCGGCCTTCGAGACGATCTTCGACGTCACGACGACGATGTCACCGTCGCGCAGCGAATCCCCGCACGCGCGGCCGATGAGGTCGACGAGATCATCGCCCTCGGCGACCTCGGGGATACCCTCGAGGGCCCAAATCTGGAGCAACGTGGGCTTAGCGGACGAAGCGCACCTCGGTGAGCGTCTCGCCGAGGAAGGGCTCGGTGTGCGCGGCGCCATCGAGTGTGAAGCCGTTGCGCGTGTAGAAACGGTGCGCGCGGGGGTTGTCTTCGGCCACCCACAGGTACACCGACTCGTCAGAGCCGATGACCGAGTCGAACAGGCGCTGCCCGATCCCGGTGCCGTGGTGGGCATCGAGAAGGTAGATGAAGTACAGCTCACGGAACGCCGGGGCGTCCTTGTCGCGGGCGGGGCCCGAACCGGCGAACCCGACGATCTCGCCGTCGACGAGCGCGGCGAACATCTTGAAGTCGGGCCCCTGAACGGCCCAATGGGTCCACAGTTCAGCCATGCGGCGCGGTGAGATCTTTTCGAGCGCGGCCTTGCTGATGAGGTGGTCGTAGGTCTCGTGCCAGCAGGTGGCGTGAACGCGGCCGAGGGCCTCGGCGTCAACGTCACGTACCGGACGGACGACAATGTCGGTCTGGATTTCGGCTTCCATGCCGCGACTCTACGCTCGCCTCCGGACGACACGAAATCGAGCGGACGGTTGACAGCGAAGGGCCCCGGCCGCCACTCCTGCACTGTCGGCATCCCACAATCGAATCGCTGAGTTCTTCGCGGATCGCTACGATCACTCCTCGTGAACGTGATCTGGCGAACCCTCCTGACGATCTGGCGTGCCAAGGTGCAATTGCGTCGCCATGGACGCCTCGCACCGACCGCTATCGGACGCGTGCGCGTGCGTACACTTCCCACCGACATCGATCTGCTCGGGCACATGAACAACGGTCGCTACGGGTCGCTGTTCGACCTCGGCCGGTTCGACCTGCTGATCCGCACCGGCCTCTGGGATCTGCTGAACGAGCGCAAGTGGTACGCGGTCGTCGCGAGCGAGACGATCACCTTTCGCAAGTCGCTCGAGCTCTGGCAGCCCTTCATCGTCGAGTCGCGTCTGCTGGGTCACGACGACAAATCGTCCTACCTCATCCACCGTGCGGTGGTTGATGGCGAGATCTACGCCGAGATGATCGTGCGCGCACGATTCCTTCGCCGCAGCGGCGGCATCGTGCCCCTCGAAGAGCTCTTCGACGCACTTCACCGGCCCGATGACCTGCCCGAGCTTGAGTCGTGGGTCACGGAATGGGCCGAGGCGTCCGCTCTTCCGTCGACCAAGAATCCCGCTCCCAGCCACTGGCACTGACCTCACATACCGCAGAAGCGAGGGATCGGCAAGGCGTTTGCCAGAGTGCGCGCCGTCGGGTTGCGTGGACAATGCACCGGTGACCCCCCGCCGGCGCGGAAACGAAGGAGCCTGCCGTGGACACCACCGCACTCATCTGGATCGCCGTCGCGGTCGTCATCGTCATCGTCATCGTTGCGGTCGTCATCGCGATGACCTCGCGCGGACGCCGTCAGCATCGCGAGCAGGCGCAGCACGAAAAGGCAGAGAAGCTCCGCGAAGAGGCTCGCGAATCCGACCTCGCCGCCCGAGAGCATGAAGCGAAGCTCGCGCAGTCGCGCGCCGACGCCGCCTCGGCGACGGCTGCGTCTGAGCAGGCCAAGGCTCGCGCGGCGCAGGCTGAGATCGACGCGCAACAGCATGCCGAGCAGATCGACGTGCACGCCGCCGATGTCGAGGAGCAACGCCGCGCCCAGCAGGAGACACTGCGCAAGGCGGATGACATCGACCCGTATGTCGACACGAACCGCACGGACGCCTCGAACAGTGGGGATGCCGCACCGCGCACGGCAGATGCCGACCGCGCCGGCGCAGACCGTGTGGCGGATGCCGACCGAGCGCACGACGTCCCCCGTGTGGCGGAGCCGACTGTCGCCGACCAGCCGCGCGCGGATGACGAGCCGATCGTTAGGACTCACACCGACGAAGCTGCGCCGCAGCGCGATGCCGAGATGATCCGCACCGAGCGCGACCGCGTGGACGAGCCCGCTCCGACCCGTCGCACAGACACCGTTTAGGACCCCGGGTTGCGTCCGCGTTCGCGCGCGCGGACCCGCCCGGGGCTTCCTCGGCCCGTGGTGGCGAGACGCCGCAGGGAGGGTCCGGTGCAGGGACGCTAGCGTGGACACGTGATCGACATCCTGCGCACGGCTGCCCGTGTCTTGTGGATGCACTGGCCGGCGTTGCTGGCCTGGTATGTCGCAGGGACGCTGGCTTGGTACGCGTCGATCGAACTCGCGGGCTTCGTCGGGGCGTACAACGCCCTAGCCGGAACTCTTCTGTTGCCGATCTCGATTCTGTGTCGACTGGTGCCGTTCGTGGCGATGCTGCTCATTTTGCGAGACGGCATGCGCTCGCTCAGATCGGTCGAGACGCTTCCGACTGATCGACAGTCGCGACGCGCGTCGTTCGTTGGCGCGCTTTTGGCGGGCATCCTCCCGTTCTTCGCGTTCTACGCCGCGTGGGGCTTCCTCCGTGACGACGCCTCGGCGTACTTCTCCCGCGTGCTCGAGGTCAATCAGGCACTCATTTTCGAACCTGCCGGTGACGGCGCGGTCGGCGAACTCGTGCTCGGGCCGCTCACCATCGCTCTGATCGTCGTGGCATTCGTCCTGCGTTGGCTGCTGGCTCGCTATCGCCCGCGACTGCCCAAGTTCTTCGCCATCTTCGCTGCCTACCTCGAGGCGCTCTGGGTCTATTTGACGATCGTGCTGCTCTCGCAGGCGATCGACCTCGTCACGGCATGGGTAGCCAGTCGTCAAGCCATGGTGTGGTTGGCAGATCTGCGCGAGACGATCGCTGCGGGTTTCGCCCCGCTTGCTTTCGTGTGGGACGGTATCGAGTGGCTGCTGGGAGAAGCCGGCGGCATCATCCTGCTCCCGATCGCCTGGCTGACGATCGCCGGTGTGGTCTACGGCCAAGCCGTCGCGCCCGAGCGAGTCTCGGTGAAGATCGCGGGGCTCGACAGCATCCGGTCCCGCTACCTCGGGCTACCCGCCCGTGCGCGTTCGCGACTCAATGACCTGTGGGCAAGTCTGACGTCGCGCTTTCGGCCGATCGGTGCGGCGCTCGTGCTCATGTGGCGGGCGGGGCCCGTGCTCGTTGGCTCGTACGTGCTGATCTACACGGTCCTCCTGGCCGTGGAGAACCTTCTCATGGTCGCGGCTACCCGACTCGTGGGGCCGCATGAACTCGCGTTCTGGATGGCCAATATGGCGCTGGTCACGCTCGCCGTGCCGTTCGTGATCGAGCCCTTGCGTGTGAGCCTCGTCGCCGGTGCCTATGACGCTGTTGTGGGAAACCTCACCGTGCGGCCCGCAGACGCTACTGCCCAGGACGAGTACCTGCCGGACGAGGAGACGGTCGCGGTGGACCCACTCACGGCGGACCCGCTTACGGCGGACCCGCTTACGGCTCCACCCGCAGACGGGCAAGATCCGGCCATCCCTCGACCGAGTTGACGTCGACAGTGAAAGGACCCGTCGCGTCTTCGGGAACGACGTACTCGAGTCGAAGAGAGTACGGCAAGGACTCCTCGCTGGAGCACGATGTGATGTCTTCGTCGAAACCCCGATTGAGTTCGACGGATCGCTCATTCCACGCACGCTGCAGCCCGCCGACCTCGTGAAGTTGCGGGCTCAGACACGCGATCGGGTTCGTCGGGTCTGGATCGATCTCTACCGTCACCGCCACCACGCGGGTGCCGCGCGGAGCGGCCGGGTCATCGTTGATCTCTGCCTGCGCTGGCCCGACAGTCGCGCCGGCATACTTCACCGATTCGCCGAGTGCGACGAACACGTCGTGAGAGGCTCCGCCGCGCTGGGCTGACTCCTGACTGGCCACCGTGACGAATGTCGCGGGCAGAACGACCACCAGGACTCCGAGCGCGACAGCGTTGCGTCGCCACCAGCCCGTCATCGACTGCGCCATTCGGCCGGACGAAGTTCGACGGATGCTTCGGTCTCGAGTTCTGCGAGATCAACGGTCACTTCGATGACGGAATCGAGACGCGCATCGGCGTTGACCGCAAAGCGCAGAACGCCCGTGCCGGCGACCACATCATCGGCGAGTTCGAACGCGAGTGATCCAGTTTGCGGGATGCCCGCGAACAGTCCGGCCTGCAGAAACGACCTCGGGCGTTCGCTGGCGCGGTACGTTCGGCCATCGACAGTGAACGTCGCCAGCGTGAGCGAGACTCCGAACTCCTCAACGACCGCGGCGGCCTCCAGATCGACGACGAGCCAGTTGCCCTCGGCCGTCCATCCGTCCTCCAGAACGGATTCGGCCTTGCGCACTTCATCGACGCGAACCGCGAGGTTGCGCCCGACGCCCTCATCGCCGTTCGCCGCTGCCACAGGAAAAGGTGCCTCGTGGGCGGACTCGCTCGGTGTCACGAGTGCCACGAGCCACGCAAGCGCGAGGAGGCCTGTGGCGATCATCCACTGCGTCCGGCGCCTCACTCGGTCACTCCCGATCCGACGTCCTCTGCCACCACAGTGACCTCGCCGGCCGGGACGGGATCGGTCCACCACTGCCCGCTCGCGACGAACGAGCCGACGTGCAACGACATGGTGTTGACCGTGACGACGATCTCGTCGCCCTCACTGAAGTCTTCGGGGTCGATCGCCCACGTCAGCACGATCGAGGCTGGTACGCCCGGTTGGAGTCGCGGATTGCCGGTGGCATCGTCGTAGCGTGCTGCCGACTCAGCCGGATCGAGACCCTGCACACGCACGGCGCCCGCCAGGCCCTCTTCAGAAACGGCCGCGAGCGGCTCAGTCCAGGTGTTCACGACCTCCAACTGCACGGCAAGCACACGCTGTCCGTCTTCGACGTAGATCCCTGCTTCAGGAAACTCGTCGATGAGCACGGCGCGCTCCACCGACACCGTGAAGGGAGTGGCGACGACCTCTTCCTTGGGCTCAGCCGAGGTCACGGGCTCTTCGGCGGCCGTGGCGAGTCCACCGAACGCGGCGGTCACAGCCAGGAAGACTCCCGTTCCGATGGCGGCGAACCATTTCGTCGGCACTCGATCGGTCGTTGCGCGTATCCACGCGAACCGCCGCCGCGCGGGAGTGGTTTCGGTCACTAGCCCAGACTACGAGCACCGTCTTCCGGCCCGTGAGCCGCTGGGCCACGCGTGTCGTGTACGAACCGCGTCTTGGCCGATAATGTGACCTCATCGGCGCGAGGCGCCGGGAATGGGGAACCCGTGTCTGAGCCCACGCCGACGTCGACGTCAACCTCAAAGCCGACGCAGACCGTGACCGTCACCAAATCCACCGCGATCTGGGTGATCGTCGGGGCGGTCATCGTCGCGATCGTCGCAGCTCTCCTCGGCGGCTGGATCGGCGGCGCCGTCGCTACACGCGACGAGGCCGCACCCAGCGCGTCGCCGTCACCGACGCCGTCTCCTGAGCCGAGCGAAGATCCCGAGATCGACGAAGAAGCGCTCGAAGAGATCGTCAGCGAGATCATGCCCGCGGGCTCCGCGGTTCGCGTCGGGCGTGGCGAGCCTGCCGCCGATCAGGGTCGGGTCGGCGACGTGTACATCAACCTCACCAACTCGGACGTCTTCGTCCTTCGCGAGAGTGGATGGGAGCGCGTAGGTAACCTGCGCGTCGACATGGCCGAGAACCTCGTCGGGCCGGAGGGCGCGCCCGGAGCTCCGGGCGGTACGGGTGAGACCGGCGCCTCCGGGGCCCCGGGCCAGGATGGCACTCAGGTTGTTCTCGGAGACGGCGCCCCGCCTGCCGATGCGACCTGCGAACCCGATGGCAGCGTCTATATCGATACGTCGACGTCGACGTATTACTCCTGCGTCGCCGGCGTCTGGGCGCTGTTCGGAGAGGAACCCGCGACCGAGTGAGGCTCGCCCTCCCGGATCGGGAAGGCGTCGCGCAGCGCGTCGAGCACGCTGCGGATGCCGGGGCGCGAGGTGGACGACCCGCGCACGGCCGTGAAGATCTCTCGCGTCGGCGTGGACGGAAGGTCGACGAGCCGTACGGGTGGAACGCGGCCAGCCCACACGAGGTCGGGGAGCAAGCCCACGGCGAGGCCGGAATCGATCAGCCCGACGTGCGCGGTGAGATCGGAGAGCGAGAACCGCACATCGGGCTCGAAGCCGGCTGCGCGGCACTGCTGCACCGCCCACTGGCGTGCCGCGGTGCCTTCGGGCTCCATGGCCCAGGGCCGCTCGGCGAGGTCGGCAAGTGTGGTTTCGCGCGATTCACGGGGGAGGGCGAGGCGGATCACATCCTCGCCGAGGGTCGCACGCTCGAGCCCGGCTTCGTGGGCACGTGTGTGACCGGGATACTGCTCGGCGATCACGAGGTCGAACTTCCGGGCGGAAAGCTCGAAAAGGCCCTCCTCGGGCGGTAGCTGGGCCACTTCGACCCGGATGTTCGGCGCACGCTCGGCGAGAAGAGCGAGCGCGGAGGGAAGAATCGCCTGCGCTGCGGTCTGCATGGCCGCGATTCGCACGGGCGCGATTCCCGGCCGCAGTGCTTCGAGCTCGCCGCGGATTCCCTCGTCGAGCTCGAGCGCCCGTGCAGCGTGTGCGGCCAGCGCCGCACCGTGCTCGGTGAGTCGGACTCGACGGCCGTCGGCCACGAACAGCGGCACTCCGGCTTCGCGTTCGAGCTGGGCGAGCTGCTGCGAGATCGTCGACGGGCTGTACGAGAGCGCCTCGGCGACCGCGGCGAGCGTGCCGCGCAGCTCGAGTTCGTGCAGAAGGCGGAGCCGCCGCAGCTCGAACACGTCGGCCTCCTTTGACCATTCATCGATGACATCGATGGATACTGATCGTAGATCATCGCTTTTCATGACGGATGCGTCGGCGCACACTGGACTCACCCACCTTTCTCGAAGGACTCCGATGGCCCCCCACCCCACCTCTGCCACCACCCTCGAAGACGCCGCGATCGCGCTCGCCGAACGGTGGATCGCCGAGGCCGCTGAGGTCGATGTCGACCCGGCTGCCGAGCGGCTCGCGGGAGTGCTGAAGGATCCGAACGGGTTGCCCTTCACCATCGGCTTCGTCGACGGCGTCATGCGCCCCGAGAGTCTGTCGGCGGCAGCATCCAATCTGAATCGCGTCGCCCCGCTCGTCCCGAGCTTTCTGCCCTGGTACCTGCGTGCCGCGGTGCACGTCGGCGGTGCCGTCGCGCCGGTGCTGCCCACGCCGGTTGTGCCCATCGCCCGCCGCGTGCTGCGCGAAATGGTCGGTCACCTCGTTGTCGATGCCCGGCCCGACAAACTCGGTCCCGCGATCGCCAAGATCCGTGAATCGGGGGCGCGCCTGAACCTGAACCTGCTCGGCGAAGCCGTACTCGGCGAGACCGAGGCGCTGCACCGGCTCGAGGGCATCCATGACCTGATTCGACGCCCCGACGTCGACTACGTCTCGGTCAAGGTCTCGGCGATCGCGAGTCATATCTCGATGTGGGCGTTCGACGAGGTCGTCGACACCGTGGTCGAACGGCTCATGCCGCTCTACCTCAGCGCGCGCGAAGACGGCACCTTCATCAACCTCGACATGGAGGAGTACCGCGACCTCGACCTCACGATCGCGGTCTTCACGCGCATCCTCGAGGACCCACGGCTGCAGGGTCTCGAGGCTGGCATCGTCCTGCAGGCCTACCTGCCAGACGCCCTTCCCGCTCTGCAACAGCTCACGGCCTGGGCGCAGCAGCGCGTCGCCGCGGGCGGCGCTCGGATCAAGGTGCGGCTCGTCAAGGGCGCGAACCTGGCGATGGAACGGGTGGATGCTGCGATCCACGACTGGCCGCTCGCCACGTACGGATCCAAGCTCGATTCGGACGCCAGCTACCTCCGGTGCCTCGACTACGCCTTCGACCAGACCCGCACCGAGGCCGTGCGCATCGGCGTCGCCGGGCACAACCTCTTCGACATCGCCTATGCCTGGCTTCTCGCGGGTGAGCGTGACGTCACCGGCGACGTCGAGTTCGAGATGCTGCTCGGCATGGCCCAGGGCCAGGTCGCGGCGGTCACGCGCGAGGTCGGACACGTGCTGCTCTACGTGCCCGTCGTGCGGCCTGACGAGTTCGACGTCGCGATCAGCTACCTCGTACGCCGGCTCGAAGAGAACGCGTCGAGCGAGAACTTCCTCTCTGCGGCGTTCGACCTCGCCGATGACCCGGCGATGTTCGAGCGCGAACGCGATCGTTTTCGCGACTCGATCGAGCGCGCCGCTGACCGGGGCTTGCCGGTCGGCCCGAATCGCACGCAGGATCGCTCGGTCGAAGCCGCGGTCGGTGAAAGTTCCGGGGCGAACGCGACCTCCGGACCTGAAATCGCGGCCGCAGGCGCCATCGAGCCCGGAAGTTTGACACAGATCGTCCTGAACCGGGCAGGATCGCCCAGTGCCAACCGCGCATCCGACCTGGGCGAGACCGTCCCGATCGCGCCCCCCACCCAGAACCAGGCGTTCGGTGGTGACTCGTACGTCGAGACCGCGGTGTTCGCCCGCCGCGAGGCGGGGACTCAGGCCGACGGCGCGCCCGGATTCCGCAACGCGCCCGACACCGACCCCGCGTTGCCGGCCAACCGGACGTGGGCGCGCGAAATTCTGGGGCGCATCGAGACCTCGACCGCCGGTGAAGCGACGATCGCGGCCGCACTCGTCAGCGACGAGAAGGTGCTCGAGTCCGTCGTCGCGAGCGTGCGCGAGGCTGCAGGCGCGTGGGGAGCAAAGCCCGCCGCCGAGCGGGCTCATGTTCTGCAGGCCGCTGCCCGCGCCATCGAAGAGCGTCGTGGCGAGCTGATCGAGGTTGCCGCATCCGAAACCGGCAAGGTCTTCGCCGAGGCAGATGTCGAGGTGAGCGAGGCCGTCGACTTCGCGAACTACTACGCCGCAACCGCACGCGAACTCGACAGCGTCAGCGGCGCGGTGTTCGTCCCGGCGAAGCTCACTGTCGTCACCCCGCCGTGGAACTTCCCGGTGGCGATCCCGGCCGGGGGAGTGCTCGCCGCGCTCGCCGCGGGGTCGGGGGTCGTGTTCAAGCCCGCGCCGCAGGCGCGACGCTGTGCCGCAGTGCTGGCCGAAGCGCTCTGGGACGCGGGAGTTCCGCGCGACGTGCTCGCCCTCGTCGACATCGATGAGGGCTCGCTCGGGCAGCAGTTGCTCTCGCACCCCGACGTCGACCGGGTGATCCTCACCGGAGCCTGGGAGACGGCGGCTCTGTTCCGCTCGTGGCGCCCTGACCTTCCGCTGCTCGCCGAGACCAGCGGCAAGAACGCCATGATCGTCATGCCGTCGGCCGACCTCGACCTTGCAGCATCCGACCTCATCAAGAGCGCGTTCGGACACGCCGGGCAGAAGTGCTCGGCCGCGTCGCTCGCGATTCTCGTCGGTCCGGTCGGGCGCTCGAAGCGCTTCGCGCGGCAGTTGGTGGATGCGACGACCTCGCTGCGCGTCGGCCCGCCGACCGACGCTCTGAGCGAAGTCGGGCCGGTCGTCGAAGTTCCGCGCGGAAAGCTCAAGTGGGCGCTCACGACTCTCGACGAGGGTGAGCAGTGGCTCGTCGAGCCGCGCGAACTCGATGCCGACCCCGAGTACGCCGGACGGTTCTGGACTCCGGGAATTCGAGCCGGCGTCGCGCCCGGATCGCGCTTTCACCTCGAGGAGTTCTTCGGCCCCGTTTTGGGCGTCATGCACGCGAACTCGCTCAGCGAGGCGATCGAACTGCAGAACGCCGTGGCCTACGGCCTGACCGCGGGCCTTTGCACGCAGAACCCCGACGATCTCGATCAGTGGCTCGACCACGTCGAGGCCGGCAATCTCTACGTCAACCGTGGCATCACCGGCGCGATCGTGCAGCGCCAGCCGTTCGGCGGGTGGAAGCGCTCGTCGGTCGGTCCCGGCACCAAGGCCGGTGGCCCGAACTACCTCACGGGGCTCGGGTCGTGGCGCGCATCGGCCGGTCACACGGCGTCGTCGACCCTGCACCTGCGCGGCCTCGACACGCGCATCACCTCGTTGATCGAAGCCGCCCAGCCCTCGCTCGCCTACGACGGGTTCGAGTGGCTCCGCCGCGGAGCACTGTCGGACGCGATCGCATGGGACCGCGAGTTCGGCCAGGTCAAGGACGTCTCGCGGATCGGCGTCGAGCGCAACCTCTTCCGCTATCGAGCGATGACCGGCGTCGAGATTCGAGCGACGGGGGATGCCTCGTGGCACGCGCTCCTTCGTGTCGTCGTTGCGGGTCTTCGGGCAGGAGCCGGGTTCGTGGTGTCTGCGCCGGTCGGGCTCCCGCCCGCCGTGCGCCGAGTGCTCAGCGACCTCGGGGTCGACGTGTGGGTCGAGACCCAAGAGCAGTGGCTCTCTCGGGTTGCCGAGGTTGGCCCCAGCCGCATCCGGCTCGTCGGCACCCCGGACTCTGTCGTGGCCGCGCACCTCGCGCTCGCCGAAGCGACCGCCGGTGATCCCGACCTCGCGGTCTACCACAACGAGGTGACGACCGCGGGCCGGCTTGAGTTGCTCCCGTTCCTCCATGAGCAGGCGATCGCGATCACGGCACACCGCTTCGGCAACCCCGACCGCTGGTCGGAGGCCGTGATCTGACCCGGGCGGTGCGTACCTGCGGCGCTCCTGCGCGACACGCCGGGACGAGGCATCCGTCACGCGTGTCGATGTGAATTCCTGCAGTTGCGTACGCGCGCGTCCGTGGCACGATGGCGGAGTGGCAGAGCAGATCACGCAGCTGCGGATCCTCGAGCACGTGCAGCGGCTCGGCGAGCAGCATCCGCCCATCTCTCTCGACTCGGTCGACCGGGAGGTGCGTGATCCGCGAGCGGTCACCGAAAAGTACGGCCACGTCGTCGACTACCTCGCGCGGGTCGAGCTCGAGGTCGATCGCAATGTGCTCGAACTGCTCGTCCTGCTGCCCGATGTGCAAGAGGTCGATCGGCTCTTCTACGCCGATGTGTGGCAGCCGCAAGAGATCCAACACGGCCTGATCCTCGACCGGCTGCAGCAAGATCTCGGCCGGCCGGCGACCGTGCCCGAGCTCGAAGTTTCGATGAAGATGAAAGTGATGGGCGCGCTCGCGCACTTCTCGTCGATCCAAGACATCGCCCGTCTTCTTTACTACTTGACCGGAGCGAGCACCGAGCGGCAGGCGGTGCTGGCCTACAACGTCATCAACGACGGGATGCGGCAGCTCGGTGAGTCCGCGATAGCCGAGACGATCATCACCCCGATCAAGCAGCAAGAGCCGGGCCACTTCGCGTTCTACCGGATGTCGGCGACCGCACTCGTGCAGAGCGGCGAGCTGAAGCCCTGGCAGCTGTACCTCGCGCGAGTGCTCCGTGAGAAGACCTACAACCTCGTCGGCACGAACGGGCAAGACCGCTACCGCGCGCAGATGGGTGGGGTCGCCACCGCGCTCGGCTTCACCGACGACCTCGAGAAGTACGCGCGGGAGGTCGGACGCATCGAAGCGCAGTTGCTGTGGGCCGATCAGCAGGGAATGGACTTTCCGCCCTACGTTCTGAAGGCCCTCCGCCAGAGCATCGACCTGTACAAAGAGCGGGGTTTCGAGGCGGCCTGACGCCCCGTGCACAACCGCGGGATCGTGGCGCAACACGCCGGGTCGATGCGTCCGTCACCGGCGTGTAGACGCGGATCCCCGCAGTTGTGCACGCTCTGCTACGCCGGGAGCAGAGACCCGACCCGCTCGCGAGCAGTCGACGGGCGGATGCCTCGGATCAGGAGGTATCCCACCATCCACAGCTCACCAACCGTGGCTGGCATGGGGAGCAGATCCGCGATGAGACCGACGTTCGGGAGCGCGACGGCGACGATCGCACTGAGCACGTAGCCGACTCCGCCCACGAAGACGATCCAGCCGAGCACCACCGGCATGCGCCGGGTGGTGAGGATGAACATTCCCATCGGGATCAGCCACAGTCCGAAAAACACGTTGCCCACGGCCCAGAACGAGTCGGCGACCGTGTGCAGGAGCGCGACGGTCGCAGCGCCATCGGGCGCCAGGGCGGGGTTGTTCGTGACGGTGATCGCCGCAGTGAGCAGCGCGGCGCTGCCGAGGATCGCGAGGGCGTTACCCATGCCGAACGTCGCCGTGGCGAACGCTTCAACAGGGCGTTCTCGGCGGAACAGTGCGTAGAAGCCCACCGCCGCCAGGGCCTGTGAGATCACGGTCGCGAGTTCGAGCGTGACGCCGAGTCCGGCAAGTTCGGGAGAGTCTGCGATCTGCGGGCGGACCAGCAGAAACCCCACCATGCCGGTAACGGCAAGGGCGAGGTAGGCGGCGCCGGTGAGGCGGGCGGTACGGGTGTCGGACATTGCGGCTCCAAACTGAAATGTAAAGGATTCTTGACACCGCACCGTATGCCCACGTACGCTCAATGTCAAGAAAACATGACATCCCGAGGAGTCGACATGGGCTACGCCGAACGCAACACCTGGGTGCAGGTCGTGATGAGCACGGTGGGCACGGCGGTGTACCTGGTGATCGTGCTTCCGCAACTGTGGCAACGGCCGGTTGACGACATCGACTGGGTGTGGCCGATGGTCTGGACGATCGTCGGCACCATCGCCGCGACGATCCTCGTCAGCATCGGCTGGGGCATCCTCGCCGGCATTCGCGACCCTGACGAAGAGCACACCGCCGACCAGCGAGACCACGAGATCGAGCGCTTCGGCGACCGCGTCGGACAAGCGTTTGCCGTCATCGGCGGTCTCACGGCCCTGATCCTCACCATGCTCGAAGTCCACTGGTTCTGGATCGGAAACACCCTCTTCCTCGGGTTCTTCCTCTCGGCACTCCTGGGCGGCTTCGCGAGACTCAGCGCCTACCGGGAAGGTTTGCCCCAGTGACCGCCGACGTCATCTCTCATCGAGGCGGGCTCGTCTGATGGTCAAGCCGACGAAGGTCACGAACTCGATCCGGGCGGTGCGCGAAGCATCCGGAATGACACAGGCAGACCTGGCGCGCACCATCGGAGTCACCCGCCAAACCCTCATCGCGATCGAGCAGGGCAAGTACTCGCCGACGCTCGAGCTCGCCTTCCAACTCGCCCGCGCCTTCGGCGTGGGGCTCGACGACCTCTTCACCTACCCCGAAGTCACGGAGGCTGGAACATGAACGCTCCCCACGAATCCACCGGCACTGCTGCTGCGGTACCCCTCCCGCGCACGATGCGCATCTGGCGCCAGCGTGCGTACGGCTCCGCCGATCTCGTCACCGCGGTCACAGCCGCGGTGCCCACGCCGCGGCGCAAGGAGGTGCTCGTGCGCGTCGAGGCGGTGTCGATCAACTCGGGCGACGTGCACCTCATGCGCGGCGAACCCCGGATGGTGCGCCTCTTCTTCGGCCTGCGGCGCCCACGGGTCGCCGGTCGCGGAATGGACGTCGCCGGCACCGTCGTCGCCATCGGCGCCGACGTGACGGGCCTCTCCGTCGGCGACCGGGTCGTCGGTGCGGGAACCGAGACGCTCGCCGACTATGTCACGGTTGCCCAGAAGCGGCTCTCGCGTCTGCCCGAGAACGTATCGATGGCGGATGCTTCGACCCTTCCGATCGCGGGCAACACCGCCGTCACGACTCTCGACGCGTGCCGCGTCGGTGAAGGGTCACGAGTGCTCGTCCTCGGTGCGGGCGGGGGAGTGGGCACGCTCACCGTGCAGCTGGCGCACGACCGCGGCGCCGAGGTCTGGGCGACCAGCGGCGCCCGTGCGGAGGACCTCGTTCACAGGCTCGGCGCCGAGCGCACGTTCGACTACCGCACGACACCAGTGGCGAGCCTGCCGGGAGACCACTTCGACGCCGTCATCGACATCCCCGGCGATGCTCCGCTGGAGGTGCTGCGCGATCGCCTGCGCCGCGGGGGAGTCGTCGCTCTGGTCGGCGGAGACGGCACTCCCGTGCTCGGACCCTTGCCGCGAATCTTCCAGTCGATGTTCTCCGGTCGAGACGGGCGGAAGTTCCGCTCGATCACGGCCACGACGAAGGCCGACGTCACCGCGAGGCTGGTCGACCTCGTCGCGGCCGGGCGGCTGACGCCCTCTATCGAGCGCACGTACACGATGGCCGAAGCATCCGCCGCCCTCGCGCACGTCGAGAACGGCCGGACCGTCGGCAAGGTGGTCGTTGTGCAGGGCGAAACGACCCTCCCGGAGGCGTAAGGCCCGATCGGAGCCGGTTCACCCTGCAACTCGCACGGGTTACGACTCGCAGCCGTCGCACCGGAGCGTGCGAGAATGGATGCTGGCGTGCCCGTGTCGCCCCCTGAGATCCCGGTTCCTGAGTGAGGATGCGAATCGAAGGGCCGCCGGGCCCAAGGACAGCGTCCGCCGCACCCCGTCTCGAGGAGCGAATTTGTCCGCGCAGCCCGCCCGCATCCAGCACCGTCGTACGTACCTGATGTGCCGCCCTGAGTTCTTCACGGTGAGCTACACGATCAACCCGTGGATGCAACCGGCGAACCCGACCGACACCGCCAAGGCTGTCGCGCAGTGGCAGAAGCTGTACGACACGTACCTCGAACTCGGTCACGAAGTGCACCTCATCGACCCGATCGATGGCCTGCCCGACATGGTCTACACCGCCAACGGTGGGTTCCTGATCGACAATGTCGCGTACGGCGCGAAGTTTCGCTTCCAGGAGCGGGTGCCCGAGGGCCCGGCGTTCATGGAGTGGTTCGCCGCGAACGGCTTCGAGGTTGCCGAGCCGGTCATGGTCAACGAGGGTGAGGGCGACTTCCTGCTCGTCGGCGATGTGATCCTCGCGGGCCGCGGTTTCCGTTCGACCGACGACAGCCACCGAGAGCTTCGTGATGTCTTCGGCAAAGAGGTCGTTTCGTTGACACTGGTGGATCCGCGGTTCTACCACCTCGATACAGCGATCGCGGTGCTCGACCCCGTGCAGGGCGCAGGCGGCGTCGACCACGCGAACATCGCGTACCTGCCGCTCGCTTTCGACGAGGCATCCCAGCGGATCCTTCTCGAGCGCTTCCCCGACGCAATTCAGGTCTCGGACGAAGACGGGTCCGTCTTCGGACTCAACTCGTCCAGCGATGGCCTCAACGTGATCATCTCTCCGCGTGCCAAGGGCTTCGAGGCTCAGCTGCGTGAGCGCGGCTACAACCCGGTGATGGTCGATCTCTCAGAACTTCTTCTCGGCGGCGGCGGTATCAAATGCTGCACGCTCGAACTTCGACGCTGAACGGAGCGCAGACGATGAGCGCAACTCCTTCCGCAGTGGATGCCGCGACCGTCGCCGCTATCGCGGTCGAGGATGCCCATCTCGCGCACAACTACCACCCGCTTCCTGTCGTTGCCGCGCGCGGCGACGGCGCGTGGGTCACCGATGTCGAGGGCAAGCGATACCTGGATCTGCTCTCGGCATACTCGGCGCTGAATTTCGGGCACGGGCATCCGGCGATCCTCGCGGTCGCTCGTGAGCAGCTCGAGCGCCTGACGCTCACCAGTCGGGCGTTCCACAATGACCAGCTCGGACCCTTCGCCGCCGCGCTTGCCGCGCTGTGCGGCAAAGACATGGTGCTGCCGATGAACACCGGCGCCGAAGCGGTCGAGACCGGCATCAAGGTCGCCCGGGCATGGGGCTACCGCGTGAAGGGTATCCCCGCCGACAGCGCCGAGATCATCGTCGCGGACGGCAACTTCCACGGCCGTACGACCACGATCGTCGGCTTCAGCGACGACCCGGATGCCACGAGCGGGTTCGGGCCGTTTACTCCCGGTTTCGTACGCGTTCCGTTCGGGGATGCTGCGGCCATCGCCGCAGCGATCACCCCGCACACCGCGGCCGTGCTGATCGAGCCCATTCAGGGCGAGGCCGGCGTGATCATCCCGCCGGACGGCTACCTCAGCGCGGTGCGGGACTCCTGCACCGCGAACAACGTGCTCTTCATCGCCGACGAGATCCAGTCCGGCCTTGGCCGGGTCGGTACGACCTTTGCGTGCGACCGCGAAGGCATCGTGCCCGACGTGTATCTGCTGGGGAAAGCGCTGGGTGGCGGCATCCTGCCCCTCTCTGCGGTCGTGGCAAACAGCGACGTTCTCGGTGTGATCCAACCCGGCCAGCACGGATCGACGTTCGGCGGCAATCCGCTCGCGACCGCGGTCGGCCTGCGGGTCGTTGAGATGCTGCAGACCGGTGAGTTCCAGACCCGCGCGGCCGCGCTCGGTGAACACCTAGAAGCTGCGCTCGAGCCACTGATCGGGCACGGTGTTGTGCGTTTCCGCATTGCGGGGCTCTGGGCTGGCATCGACATCGACCCCGCCGTCGGCACCGGTCGCGAGATCGCCGAGAAGCTGCTCGCTCGCGGCGTGCTCGCAAAAGACACCCACGGTCAGACGATCCGGATCGCCCCGCCTCTGGTCGTGCGGGCGACCGAGCTGGACTGGGCGGTCGAGCAGCTACGGGTCGTGCTCGCGGGCTGAGGCGCGGGCAGCGGCACCGAAACCCGCTACGCGAAGACCGTGAGAAATCGCTCGTGCCAGCCTGTCGCGCCGTCCGGTGCGACCCCGGCGGTGTCAGAGGTCTGCACTTCGCCGTCGGCGCTGATCGCCCGGCACCGAATCAAGTGGTCGCCTTCGGTGGCCACCCACGGCACGCTCCACTGCACCCAGGTGTCTTCTGAGATCGCGGTGGCCAGTGTCGCTGGGCGCCACTCGCCCTCGTCGATCTGTACCTCGACGCCCGAGACGCCAACGTGCTGGTGCCAGGCGACACCGGCGATCACGGTTTCGCCGGCCTTCAGCCCCTGCGCCCGCCGGGGCACGTCGATGCGGGACTGCAGCTTGATCGGCCCGCGCTCTGACCATCCGCGCGTCGACCAGTAGGCCTTGACCTGATCGAACCGGGTGACTTCGAGGGAGGTGACCCACTTCGTCGCTGACACGTAGCCGTAGAGGCCGGGTACGACCATCCGCACCGGAAAGCCGTGTTGCAACGGCAACGGTTCGCCGTTCATTCCGACCGCGAGGATCGCGTTGCGGTCGTCGGTCAACGCCTCGATGGGGGTGGATGCGGTGAACCCGTCGCGTGAGGTCGAGAGCACCATGTCCGCATCTGACACGGGCTTCGCCCGGGCCAGAAGTTCGCGGATCGGGTAGCCGAGCCAGAGGGCGTTGCCGATCAGCTCGCCGCCGACCGGGTTCGACACGCACGCGAGAGTGGTGACGCTCTCTTCGAGCGGCAGGGCGAGCAGTTCGTCCCACGTGAGCGTGAACTCGTTCTCGACCATGCCGTGCACGCGCAACGACCAGTCGGCCGGATCGATCTCGGGGATGATGAGGGCCGTGTCGATCCGGTAGAACGAGTCGTTTGGGGTGATCACGCGGGCAAGCCCCGGGATGCGCAGTTCGGCGGATGCCGGGATCGGCGCCGCGGCTCCTGCCGGGGTCGGAAGGCGCAGTGCGCGGCGCACGGCAGTGACGGCCGCTGCCCCACTGGAGCGGACGCTTCCGGCGGCGATCGCCAGTACTCCCGCCACGGCAGCCGCTCCGGTCCAAGCGAAGAACCGACGGCGGTCGGGGGAGAGGGGCTCGTCGTCGGCGGCTCGGTCACTCTGGATCGCGGGCGCGGCGGAGGTCGAAGCATCCGCCGCCGGACGCAGACGCCGAACCAGGAACCACAGGGTCAGAGCGCCGACACCGCCGGCGACGATCGAGGGCAGCCAGGCCATGCCTCCCGCGTCGGGGCGCAGCATCGCGACGACTGCTCCGACGACACCGAAGGCGGCGACCACCGCGGCGCCCCAGCGTGGGCGGCGAAGTTCGAGCCACCCGGCGAAGGCGGCGAGCACCAGACCGACCAGCGCGATGCCAGCGATCAAGGCGATCTTGTCGGCGGTACCGAACAGTGCAATCGCGGCATCCTTCGCCCAACTCGGTGCGGCATCGATCAGCGCGGCGCCGATCGCGGCGACCGGACTCGACGACGGAGCGATGACGGCGGCGGTGAGTTCGCCCAAGCCCGCACCGAAGATGACCGCGCCCACACCGGCTGCCCAGCCGAAGGCGGGCGCGGTTCGATCAACGGGGTGGGCCACGTCGTCAGCCTATGACGGCTGTTCCGGGCGAGGAGCGCTCCGGTCGAACTGTCATCAGTTCGTCAGAATTGCGCGGCCGAGCGAGAACCTCGGCAGGCGGAGGAGATTCTGCGAGGGGAGGATGCTGGGCGTCGGAATCACCCTCCGCTCGCTGCATCCCCTGTCGCCGTGCGCTTTCGTCTCAGGCGAACGAGAGAGCCGAAACACTGTGGCAACACACGCCCGACTAGAGTCGTCGCATGGGTGATCTGTTCGACGGCTACGGCTCGACACTGGCGCCGCGCAAGACCGCTTCGGGCATTCCCGCGTTCGACGAAATGTTCGGCACCCCGGAACACTCCGGGGCCCCGGCAGAGTCGCGCAAGGCATACCGCGAGCTGTATCAAGCGCTGGCGAAGATGACGCAGGAAGAGCTGCGCGGGAGAACCGATTCGCTCGCGAGTTCGTATCTCGCGCAGGGCGTGACGTTCGACTTCGCCGGCGAGGAACGTCCGTTCCCGTTGGATGCCGTTCCGCGCATCATCGCCTTCGACGAGTGGTCACGTGTCGAGTCAGGCGTGAAACAGCGCGTGCGCGCACTTGAGGCCTTCCTCGACGATGCCTACGGTCGTCAGCACTGCGTGCGTGACGAAGTGCTCCCCGCCGGGCTCATTGCGTCCTCGCAGTACTTCTATCGCCAGGCAGCGGGCATCCATTCCGCGAACGGCGTGCGGATTCAAGTCTCGGGAATCGACCTGATCCGCGACGAGCACGGCGAGATGCGGGTGCTCGAAGACAACGTGCGCGTGCCGTCGGGCGTGAGCTACGTGATCTCGAACCGCCGGGTGATGGCTCAGACGCTTCCTGAACTCTTCGTCTCGATGCGGGTGCGCCCCGTCGGTGACTACCCGAACAAGCTCCTCGCAGCCCTGCGTGCCTCGGCTCCCGCGGGAATCGAAGACCCGAACGTCGTGGTGCTCACGCCTGGTGTGTACAACTCGGCGTACTTCGAGCACACCCTGCTCGCGCGCCTCATGGGCATCGAACTCGTCGAGGGCCGCGACCTGCTCTGCATTGGCGGCAAAGTCTTCATGCGTACGACTCGCGGCCCCAAGCGCGTCGATGTCATCTACCGCCGTGTGGACGACGAGTTCCTCGACCCCCTGCAGTTCCGCGCCGACTCGATGCTCGGCGCCCCTGGGCTTATGCTCGCGGCGCGCCTGGGCAACGTCACGATCGCCAACGCGGTCGGCAACGGCGTCGCCGACGACAAGCTGCTCTACACCTACGTGCCCGACCTCATCCGGTACTACCTGGCCGAAGAGCCGATCCTCAAGAACGTCGACACGTGGCGCCTCGAAGATCCGGGTGCTCTCGAAGAGGTGCTCGACCGGCTTCCCGAGCTCGTGGTCAAGCCGGTGGACGGCTCGGGTGGCAAGGGACTGGTTGTGGGTCCGGATGCCTCGCCCGCCGAGCTCGAAAAGCTCCGCAAGCGCCTCATCGCCGACCCGCGCGGCTGGATCGCTCAGCCCGTCGTCATGCTCTCGACCATTCCGACGCTCGTCGAGGATGGCATGCGCCCCCGCCACGCCGATCTCCGCCCGTTCGCGGTCAACGACGGAGACGACATCTGGGTGCTTCCCGGAGGTCTCACCCGCGTTGCACTGCCCGAGGGGGAGCTCGTGGTGAACTCCAGCCAGGGCGGTGGGTCGAAAGACACCTGGATCGTCGGTGGCGCAGCGCCCGGTCACGTCGAGTACGGCCAGGGGGATGGCCTTGCCGGTCTCGTCGCCGACCAGGCATCGACGATCACCTCGGCGATTCCGATCATCTACGACACTCAGCCCGCTCCCACTCATTCGCCGCGCGACCCCAGCAGCGGCGATCGGGGCGAGCAGGAGCAGCAACAACAGCAACAGCAACAGGCGACGGAGGAGGTGACCGATGCTCTCTCGGATTGCTGAATCGCTCTTCTGGATCGGGCGCTACATCGAGCGCTCCGACGGCACCGCCCGCATTCTCGACGTCCACCTGCAGCTGCTCCTCGAAGATCCGTGGATCGACGAAGACACCGCATGCCGGTCGCTGCTCCTGGTGATGGGCTCCATCCCGCCCGAGCCTGGGGAGATCGTTCGCCGCGAGGATGTCCTCGCCCGGCTGGCCGTTGACCGGACCAACGCAGCATCCATCGCCTATGCACTCACCGCGGCACGCGAAAACGCCCGCCGCGCGCGCGAGATCGTCTCCACCGAACTGTGGGAGACACTCAACACCACGAGCGCCAGGATGCCTCGGCGCCTGCAGAGCGACAAAACGCACGAGTTCTTCAAGTGGGTGCGCGAGCGTTCGGCGCTCGCCATCGGCACGGTCGACTCGTCCACGAGCCGCGACGAAGCGTGGCAGTTCTTCACCCTCGGCCGTGCGATCGAGCGCACCGACATGACCGCACGCCTGCTGGCTACCCGGTCGTTGACTGAAGTCTCAGGCCCATCGTGGACCACGATCCTGCGGTCGTGCGGGGCGTACGAGGCATACCTGCGTACCTACCGAGGCATGCCGAGCGCGCGCAACGCCGCCGAGTTCTTGCTGCTCGACCGCCTGTTCCCGCGCTCGATCATCTACTCGATCCAAACCGCCGAGGCGTGCATGAGCGCGATCGACCCGAGAGCCGACCGCGTCGGGCACTCCAACACGGTGCTGCGTGCGCTCGGTCAGATCCGAAACGACCTCGAGTATCGCCCAATCAGCGAGATCCTCAGCGAGTTGCCCGAGCACATGGACAGGGTGCAGAAGGTCACGCGCGAAGCATCCGAAGCCATCCGCGACCGGTTCTTCCCGACGCAAGCCGAGCCGAGCTGGATCGGAGAGATCTCATGAAGCGTTTGCGCATCGAGCACACGACCGGGTTCTCGTACCAGGGAGACGTGTCGGCGTCGTACAACGAGGCACGGATGCTGCCGGGTTCGACCGACAGCCAGTTCGTGCTGAGCTCATCGCTCGACATCGAACCCTCGACGAGCGTGAATCAGTACGTCGACTACTTCGGCACCCGTGTCGCGGTGTTCGACGTGCTCTCGCCGCACACGGATCTCAAGATCACCGCTCGCTCGCTCGTCGAGGTGCGTCCGCGCCCGCTCGAGCAGGTCGACATGACCTGGGATGCCCTGAAGCGCGAGTCGATGCGCTCGATCGAAACCGTCGAGCAGATGGGCCAGTCCGCGAGGACCCGTCCGCACGCGGAGGTCGTCGATATCGCCCGCTCGATCGCTGCGCAGCACTCGGACCCGGGTCACGCCGCGATGGCGATCTCGTCAGCGATCGGCGACGCCGTCGAGTACATGCACGGCATCACCGGCGTGCACTCCACCGCGACCGAGGCGTGGGAGGCCCGCAAGGGCGTTTGTCAAGACATCGCGCACATCACCCTCGGCGCCCTGCGCGAAGTCGGGATTCCCGCGCGGTACGTGTCGGGCTATCTGCACCCGAAGGAGTCCTCTGAGGTCGGCGTGGCCATCCCGGGGGAGTCGCACGCGTGGGTGGAGTGGTTCGCCGGCGAGTGGCAGGGCTTCGACCCGACGAACAACATCGAGATCGGTGACCGTCACGTGCTCGTCGGCCGCGGACGCGACTACGGCGACGTGCCCCCGCTGCGCGGGGTGTACGCGGGGCCGTTCAAGAGCCACCTGCACGTGAAGGTGACGATCACCCGCGAGGCGTAGCCAGGCCCGTAGCGACGGAGAGGATGCAGCGAGCGGAGGACTCTCGCGTGCAGAGGCATCCTCCGCTCGTCGTATCTTTTCCCTCGCCGCGGCCAGCGGCTACGCGTGCGGCGGCGCCGTAGACCGCCGCACCTCGACACGCGGCTGGAACACGACGTTGTGCTCGGGTGTCTCTCCCTTGATCAGCGCGCGCATGCGCGTCCAGGCGAGACTTCCGAGCACCTCGTGCGGCACCGATGCGGTCGTCAGCGACGGAGACATGAACCGGGCGAACGGGATGTCGTCAAAGCCGGTGACCGAGATGTCATGGGGGACTCGGACGCCGCGTTCGACCAGTCCGTGCACGAGACCGATGGCCACAAGATCGTTGAAGGCGAGCGCAGCGGTCGCATTCGTGGCGATGACGGACTCGACCGCGTCGAGGCCCTGGGCACTACCGGCGCCGGCAGCCACGCGAGAGATCTTCACATCGGAGACGGATGAGGTGAAATCGGCGAGCCCACGCAGGCGATTCTCGTTGGCAACGCCTTCGGGCCCACCGACGTAGACCATCCGTCGATGTCCCAGGCTGTAGAGGTGACGAGCGAGGCTCTCCACGCCGCTGCGGGAGTCGACGGACAGGATCGGTGCCAGAACGTCCGAGCTGAAGCGGTTCATGAGCACGACCGGTCCGAGGGTCTCGGTCGCGCGCACAAGTTCTTCCTCTGTCATGCGTGGTGCGCAGAGGACGAGCGCATCGCACCGCCCCCTGATTTCGGCGGCGAGAAGCGGTTCATCGTCGGGTGTCTCGGCAGAGTCAGCGACCAGGACCCGGTAGCCCTCGCTCGCCGCGGCCTTGCTAAGTCCCGCGAGGACGGCTTGAAAGGAGGGGTTTGCAAGGTCTGGCACCAAGAAGGCGATTGCGTTCGTCTGCCCGAGGGCAAAGCTGCGTGCGAGGTGATTGGGGGAGTAGGCGAGTTCCTTCGCCGAGGCGTGAACGCGCTCGGCAATGTCTGGAGTTCCTGAAAACCGCCCATTCATCACGCGTGACACGGTTGCCGGTGAGACCCCGGCGTGGCGTGCGACTTCGGCGATCGTCGTCGATCGAGCCCGTTGGATCACTCATTGCTCCTCTTGCGGTGAAACCGCTCTCGCAGAGAGTATCGCGATTGGCGGGTGATGCGCCCCGTACTTGCGTGGATTTGCGAATCCGTCCCTCGCTTGACGCTCGTTCATCGTGCATTGCTCACAGCTCGCGAGTAGCATTTGGTGAAAGCGATTTCTCGCCTGCTTGCAGGCCCACTCTCCACGGAACGAGGCGCAATGACGCGTACCGACCTCTCTTTTCTTCGGGTTCACGGCACAGACCTGGTCGATGAATCCGGCGCGACCACACGTATGGCGGGCGTGGGCCTAGGCGGCTGGATGAACATGGAGAACTTCATCACCGGCTATCCCGGCAATGAAGAGGCGATCCGACGGCTCCTGCGTGATCGGATGGGGGATGACGCGTACGACGCGTTTTTCGACGAGTTTCTCGACGTTTTCCTGGCCGACGAAGATGCAGCCTTCCTCGCGTCTGTCGGCATCGACAGTGTGCGCATCCCGTTCAATTACCGACACTTTGAGGATGACGCGCGCCCCTTCGTGTTGAAAGAGTCCGGCCTCGACCGGCTCGACCGTGTCGTCGCCACGCTCGGGCGCCACGGCATCCGCTCAATCCTCGATCTGCACGCCGTCCCGGGGCGGCAGAACCAGCATTGGCACAGCGACAATCCGACTCACGTCGCGGAGTTCTGGAACCACCCGCACTTTCAGGATCGCGTGGTGAACCTGTGGGAGGCGATCGCCGACCGCTTCCGTGATCGACCGGAGGTCGCTGGCTACAACCCGATCAATGAGCCGGCCGACCCCTCGGGCAAGGTGCTGCTGCCGTTCTACGAGCGACTCGAAGCTGCGATTCGCAGTGTCGATCCGCGTCATGTTCTATTTCTCGACGGCAACCGCTATTCGACCGACTTCAGCATCTTCGATCGCCGGAGCGATCCGCTCCCGAACACGGTATACACCGCCCACGACTATGCGCTGCCGGGCATCACGAGCGCCACCGCCTACCCGGGAACCACGCGCGGCGAGTACTTCGACCGCAGTGTCGTCGAGCAGACGTTCCTGCGCCGCACCGAGTACATGCGCCGCACGGGCACTCCGATCTGGATCGGTGAGTTCGGACCGGTGTATTCGACCGACCGTTCGCAGGACGTGTGGCGTCTGCAACTCCTGCGCGATCAGCTCGAGATCTACCGCGACCACGGCGCGAGCTGGGCACTGTGGACCTATAAAGACATCGGGCTCCAAGGTCTCGTCTACGCCGACCCCGAGAGCGACTACCTTCGACTGATCCAGCCCCTTCTCGAGGCAAAGACACGCCTCGGGGTCGACTCGTGGGGCGGATCGGATGCCGGAGTCCGAAGCATCCTGGATCCCATCGATGCGACCTTCGCGCAAGAGTTTCCTGACTTCGCTCCCTACCCGTGGGGGCGCCAGCCGCACGTCGCGGTACTCGTGCGCCACATCCTGCTTGCCGAGCCGCTCGCCGAACGGTTCGCCGACCTCTTTCGCGGCGTGACGCCGGAGCAGGCGCGGCAGCTTGCGCGTACGTTCCGGTTTGACGGGATGCGGCAGCGCACAGGTCTCATCGACACGCTCCGCGCCCACATCAGCGGCGAATGACGCAGCCTCACTGGCGACTCAGGGGGCGGGATGGACGCCCTCAACGAGCGGATGCCATCCCGCGCCGAACCGCGCGGTGCCGCTGTCGTCACTCCCCGCCGCCAGGAGGCCCACCGCGGTGAGCAGGCCGCCGTTGCCGGGCAGGTAGATCGGGAGCGACTCGTTCTGACGGTTGTGCCCATTGGCGAGGTAGGTGTTCTTCGGCCTGTCCATAAGGAGGCAGTCCACTGCGAGAGCGGAGTCACCCAGCCGTGCCGCGGTCATCGCCGCCATCGGGAAGTCCCACCCCCACGCGGAATCCCAATCCCAGTCCCGCAGCACGTCGCGCAGAGTCGCGCTCATGACGGCGTCATCGACAAGGTGAGTGCGCGGCACCACGCCCAGCGTCGCGAGCATGCTCGGGTGGTCATCACGGACGAGGTAAGGCGGTGTGGCCAGAGCGGGGTAGAGGCCATCGCGAACGGGGAGGGATGTCATTCCGCGGGCCACGGTGACCCAGCGGGCGGGTACCTCCTCGCCCAGTCGCGTCTTCCAGTCGATTGCGGTTTGCAGGCCCCACGCCCAGTACGCCAGCTCAAACGTCGGGTTTCGTGCGGTCGCCCGCCCGTCGACGTAGGATTCCTGCGCGGGAATGATCGGTGGCCCGAGCTCGAAGCCGCCGGAACTGTTCGAGGCGAAGGCGGCCATGAAATCCGCGCTGGCGAACACGATGGGTGCCCAGCGGCGCACGGTCGAAGCATCCGGATGTGCGCGGAACATCAGCTCAGCGAGGTGGATCGGATGCGGCTGTTGCCACACGAGAAACGGTCCGATGGGGCTTGGCGCTTCGACGCCCTCTGGTCCGACCTGCTTCGGCCATCTCGCACCGGTTAGGCCCTGCCGCGCTGCGGTCTCTCGCGCGCGAGGAAGGACTCGTTCGTACCACGACAGGCTCGGCTCCAGGAGTGCTGACCTGCCCCACTGCGGCAACCACGCGTGGTGCCACCAGTGCATCTCAAGGTGGAACTTGCCGCGCCACGAGTTGAGCATGAGGCCCGTCTCGGCGGGGGGAAGGCTGCCGGCGGTCAGCGCACTGACGTACTGCGACAGCACGACCCGACGCTCGAGCTCGCCAGCACGGGGGTCGTCGCTGGAGGCCAGGTCGACGGCACCTCCGGCGAGCCAGAAGGCTTCCCAGTGCGTTGCGGCGGCGGAGAAGACGGCGGATGCTGCGCGCCCTTCTGGACGCAGGATTTCAGGAGTGAACTCGACCGTGACGTCGTGGGTTGCGGCGCCCGCACGAGGTCGCACGGCGAATTCATGCGGGCCGATCTGCACGACGGTGGAACCGGGGGCAGTGATCTGGACGGTGTAGACGGTGGCGTCGAGGGTACGGGTGATTGTCCAACCGTCTTCTGCCGGTGTCAGTGCGCTCGTATGTGCGCCGGGATGCGTCCAATCAGCGCCGTTGCCCCAGTCTTCAGAGCCGTAGGGAAAGCTCAGTCGCACTCCCAGGTTCGCCCCTGCGATGCGGAAGGCGACGGCATCACGCTCGGGGTGCACCGCCGTCGTTACTCGGTGGTCGGACCCTCCGAGGGAGAAGCTGCTGTGGATGGTGCCCGCCCACAGGTCCAGGTGCTGCGAGACGTTCGTGAGATCGTCGGCGGTTACTCCCGGTGCGACATCCAGCGCGATCCGGCCGAGGTCGAGTCGGTGGGGGTTGTTGCGCAGCCACTCTTCGGCGATGCTCTGACCCGCCGAAGACTCCGCCGAAAAGGTGCCGCCCAGGTCTTGGTACAGGGCCTGGCCGTGCGGGCTCTCATAGGTGTGCAGGAAGTCGGCCGCGTCATAGAAACCGGGCAGGCTGTGCCACCCCCAGTGGCTCATCGTCCCCAGCAGAGTGCCCGAGCGACCCCCGTATCGCTCTGCGACGGGATGAGCGTCGGGGAACGTTTGCAGCCCGGTGGCATCGACGGTCACGTTGAATTCGCCGTTGCCTACCGAGAGTGGGCTAGCGGGAACCACCCGATCAAGCCGCACGTCGTGCCGTGCTACCAGTGCCCGCCGGTCGATCGAGGTCATGCGAACCATCCTTGCGCTGTCGGGGTGAGCGTGCCCACACAGAGACCAGCGGGCGGCCCGTGAGGACCGCCCGCTGTCATCGTGCGTCGATCAGCCTGCTGACTCCAGTGAGGCGTTCAGTTCGGTGATCCAGTTCGAGGTGCCTTCCTCGATGGTCGTCCGCCCGAAGAGGATGTCCGACTCGGTGCGCTGAGTGAGTTCGTTCATGATTCCGCCACCCGCGGGCTGCGGCGGTGCAACGACTCCGATCTCGAGCACGCGCTCGAGGTACTCGGCTGCCTGGGCATCGGCCTCACCGAGGAGCGGCTTCACAACCTCAAGGATCGCGGGGTTGAACTGCAGTCCGCGGTTGGAGAGGATCACCTCTGCAGCCTCGGGGTCATTCAGCAGGAAGTCCATCAGCATGGCCGCTTCCGCAGGGTGCTCGCTCTTGGCAGCGATCGCCCAGAACTGCGAGGGCAGCACCGCAACCCCCGAGACATCCGTATCGGTCGGCGGGGGCAGGATCTGGACAGATGCTCCGCCCGTTCCTGCGGCGTAGCTGCCGATCTGGTTGCTGTACGCGAAGGTGATTCCTGCGCGTCCGGTGCCGAAGGGGCTGAGGTCGGGGGTAGCGGCCCAGTTCTCGACGATCACCGTCGGGTCGGGCAAGCCACCGTTTGCGACGAGTTCCTCTTCGATCTCGAACCACGAACCGAGGTCGGCTTCATCAATCCCGATAGTTCCTTCGGGGGTGTACATGCCGTACTCGGTGATCTGCGCGAGGTAGGTGCCGACGATGTCCTGGATGCGAAGATCCAAGCCCATCACGCCCTCGCCACCCGATGCCGAGACTTCTTCTGCGGCGCTGGAGAGGTCATCCCAGGTCCAGTCTTCTGTCGGCAGGTCCACGCCCGCGGTCTCGAAGATGTCTTCATTCACGAGCATCCCGATAGCGTTGCCGCCCGTGGGGAGCCCGTAGACCTTTCCGTCAACGGTGGTGTTGGTGAGGGTGAAGTCGGGGTACGGAGCCAAATCGACGTAGTCCGACACGGTGTCGAGGTCAAGGAGGGCGCCCGCGGCGCCGTACTCCAGCGGCTTCGCGCCGCCGAGAGCGAAGACATCCGGCGCAGTGCCTGAGGCAAAGTCGGTGGCGAGTCGGTTGAAGAGGTCATCGGGCGCGCCGACCGGCTGCGCGACCACCGTGATGTTCGGGTGCTTGTCCTCGAACATGTCGATGACTTCGTCCATGAGCGCGGCGCGCTCATCGTTGCCCCACCAGGAGATCGTCAATTCGACCGGTTCTGTGGAGTCCGGCGTGGAGGACGCACCGCCGTCTGACGAGCCGGCGCAACCGGCGAGCAGTAGCGAGGCCGCGGCGATGGAGCCGATGGCAAGTCCAGTAATCCTGCGTGTACGCGTCATTGCGCCCCTTTTCATGTGATTCGCGGAGCGCCGAGCGCGGTGCTCCGATGTTTTGCGGGAGTGCGGGCCCGCTGTCGGTTTCTCGCTTTGCTCTGGGTGGCGAGCAGTCTTCGAGAAATCGATTTCACGAAAAGTAACAAACGCACGCGGCCGTGTCAACGCCTTCTCGCGCAACCCTTGACGATTACCGGTTCTGCAGTGGGGTCGCCCGCGTGGTTTGACAAGACTCGGATGGGGGGCGAAGATCAATCTCACGAGAAACCGGTTTCTCGTTGCCGGACAAGGAGGTCCCGTGAGCAGTCTCGGTGAACTGAGGAGCATTGCGCTCGCTCGAAAGCAGGGCGGCGCCAAAGAGCGCACCCGAACCCCCGACAACGTCGCCGGCTACCTTTTCCTGGCGCCGTGGATCATCGGGTTGGTCGTCTTCACGATCGGTCCCATGATCGCTTCGTTGTACTTGGCATTCACTCGCTACAACCTCCTTCAGCCGCCCGAGTGGATCGGTGCCGACAACTTCGTGCGGATGGCCGGCGATGAGCGGTTGTGGAACTCTCTGTGGGTCACGCTCGTCTATGTCGGCGTCGGCGTTCCCCTCCAGCTTGCCCTCGCCTTGGCGATTGCCGTGCTGCTGGACCGTGGCATGAGAGGGCTCGCGATCTATCGCTCGATCTTCTACCTGCCGAGTCTGCTCGGCGGTTCGGTTGCGATTGCCATCTTGTGGCGTCAGGTGTTCGGCACCGACGGAATCGTCAACGGATTTCTTGCGTGGTTCGGGATCGAGGGTACGGGCTGGATCTCCAACCCGGACACCGCCCTCGGCACGCTCATCATCTTGAACGTGTGGACGTTCGGCTCGCCGATGATCATCTTCCTGGCTGGTCTCCGCCAGATTCCCGAGATGTACTACGAGGCCGCCCAGGTCGATGGCGCAGGACGCGTGAAGCGATTCTTCTCGATCACGTTCCCCCTGCTGACGCCGATCATCTTCTTCAACCTCGTGCTGCAGATCATCTTCGCCTTCCAGTCCTTCACTCAGGCGTACATCGTCTCGGGCGGCAGCGGAGGCCCCTCGGACTCGACCATGTTCTTCACGCTGTACCTCTACAAGCAGGCATTCGAACTGTTGAACATGGGTTATGCGTCGGCGTTGGCGTGGTTCCTCCTCATCATCATCGCGGGATTCACCGCGATCAACTTCTGGGTCTCGAAGTACTGGGTGTTCTATGACGACTGATGCGCCCGTCACCGATTGCACACCGTCTCGAGCGCAGAAAGGCCTGCACCAATGACTCTCGCCAAGCAACCACCGCTCCCCGGAGCCGTCCTGACCGCTCCGTCCGCCTCAGACGACGACCGTCGCAGGAGGCGCCGCCGCCGAGACTCAGGCACCTCCGTGTTGAAGCACGCAGGCCTGATCGTGCTCTCGCTGGTCATGATCTATCCGCTCCTGTGGCTCGTGGTCTCCTCGTTCAAGCCCAACGACGAGATCTTTACAAACCTCAGCATCTTCACGACGAATCTCACTGTCGAAAACTACGTCGACGGCTGGGATTCGCAGGGCCCGCCGTTCACGCTGTTCCTGGTGAACTCGAGCATCCTCGTGATCGGCGCGATCGTCGGCAATCTCATCTCGTGCTCACTCGCCGCATACGCGTTCGCGCGCCTGCGCTTTCGCGGCCGCAATCTCTTCTTCGTCATCATGCTCGGAACGATCATGTTGCCGTTCCATGTTGTGTTGGTGCCGCAGTTCGTGATCTTCGAGCAACTCGGATGGCTGAACACCTTCCTCCCGCTCATCGTCCCGAAGTTCCTCGCTGTCGACGCGTTCTTCGTCTTTCTGATGGTCCAGTTCATTCGTGCGTTGCCCCGTGAGATCTTCGAAGCCGCCCGCATCGATGGGGCCGGCCATTTCCGCACGTTCCTACAGGTGACTCTGCCGCTCATGATTCCGGCCCTCGCGACGACGGCGATCTTCACCTTCATCTGGACCTGGGGCGACTTCTTCGGGCCTCTCATCTACCTCCGCACGCGGGACGTGTTCCCCGTGTCGGTGGCGTTGAAGGGCTTCGTCGACGCGCAGTCGTCATCGGACTACGGCGCGATGTTCGCGATGTCGGTCGTCTCGCTCATTCCTCTGTTCATCGCCTTCCTCGTGGGGCAGAAGTACCTCGTCAAGGGCTTCGCCACCACCGGAATCAAATGACGGATGCCTCAGCATCCGCTTCTGAAAGGAACTCGATGAGCTCCCTCACGCGCTACGCACTCATCGGCGCGGGCTCGCGCGCTCAGATGTATGTCGACGCCATCGCGGGCCCGCACGCAGACGTCGCCGAACTCGTTGCCTGGGCCGACACCAACGTGGGTCGTCTCGACTGGCACGAGCGGAGGCTCACAGCCACCGGGATTGCCGCTCCGCGGCGGTTCGGTCCGGACGGCCTGGCTGAGGCAATCCGCGAACACCGAATCGACCGGGTCATCGTAACCACGCCCGACTGGACCCACGCCGACCTGGTCGTGGCAGCGCTTGAAGCCGGTGCCGACGTGATCGTCGAGAAGCCGCTGACCACCTCGGCCGACGGTGTTCGTCGCATCGCCGAGGCGGCGGAGCGCACTGGTCGCTCAGTCACGGTGACCTTCAACTACCGCTACTCGCCGCGCAATGCCGCGCTGAAGCAGCTCATCCAGTCGGGGGAGGTCGGCGAAATCACCTCGGTGCACTTCGAGTGGGTGCTCGACGTCGCTCACGGCGCCGACTACTTCCGGCGTTGGCACCGCGACAAGGACAGCTCGGGCGGCCTGCTCATCCACAAGGCCTCACACCACTTCGATCTTGTGAACTGGTGGCTGCAGGAGTCGCCGCGCCGGGTCTTCGCGAGCGGTGGCTTGCGCTTCTACGGTGCCGACAACGCGGCCCGCCGAGGACTCGGGGAGCGGCCCGAGCGAGGCACCACCGACTCCGCGTTGCGCGATGGGTTCAGCCTTGATTTGCGCAGGGATCTGGTACTTCGGGAGCTCTACCTCGACCAGGAAGAGCACGACGGGTACCTGCGGGATCGTGATGTCTTCGACGCGGGCATCACCATCGAAGACAACCTTGCCGTGATCGTCGACTACGTCGGCGGAGCGACCATGTCGTACTCGCTCAACGCCCACTCACCGTGGGAGGGGTATGTGGTGGCGGTCAACGGCACGGCTGGTCGCGCGGAGCTCACCGTTGTGGAGCGCGGTGCCGTGTTGCTGGATGAGGACGGTCGCGTGGTGGTTGACCCGTCCGCTCGCCCGGGGGACGTCACCGAAGAGGACTCGCGTCCTGTTTCGGAGCGCCTCGTCGTGCAGCAGCACTTCGGATCAGCGCGCGAGGTGCCGGTTCCTGCGGGTGACGGCGCGCACGGCGGCGGTGACGCTGTCCTCCTGCGCGAAGTGTTCGTCGGGGGCGAAGCTGACGAACTCGGGCGGGCGGCAACCTGGCGGGACGGTGTGCGATCGATGGCGGTCGGCCTGGCGGCCAATCGATCCCTCGAGACCGGTCAGGTCACGCTCGTCGCCGATCTTGACCTGGGGCCTGCGGCCTCTGCGCTTTAGGTCGTCGCATCCGCCCGGCTGGGTACAGGTCCATCTTTGTCGCGGTGGGAAGATGGAGCCGATGAACGAGAAACTTCCGCAGGGCACGAACTACTGGTTCACCGCGGAACGAGGCACTCGAGCGACCTCTGTCATGGAGGCCCTGCGCAGCTATCGTGCGGCCGAGGCCGCCATGCGGCGTCGCACTCAACAGTCCATGGAGATGGGTGAGAACGAGCTTCTGACGCTCCGCTTTCTCACGCGCGCGCGGATGACAGGCGAGAACGTCACCCCCGTCGCGCTCAGCCGGTACCTCGGAATCTCGTCCGCCTCGACAACGGCACTCCTTGATCGGCTCGAGCGATCCGGCCACATCACGCGCTCACCGCACCCGGACGACCGTCGGAGCGTGCTGATCACGGCGAGCGTGAAGTCAGACAACGAGATCCGTCACACCTTGGCCGCCATGCACGACCGGATGATGTCGGTCGTGCGCCCGATGAGCGAACAGGACCGGGCTGTGGTGATCGGCTTCCTCGACGCGATGCGCGATGCAGTCGACGAGATCGACGCTTAGCGCGTCAGTCGGTAGCGGGCTGGGCCACTGACCGCGCCGCATCGGCGAGATCGGTGAAGAACTCCGCCACGACGACGCGGTCGTCGGGCTCTAACGAGCGTGCGACCTTGCGGAGCCGTTCGTCATAGTCGCCCATCGTCGAGGCGAGTCTGCGCTCTGCTTCGGGCGTCGCCGAGATGAGGATGCTGCGACGATCGGTCGGGTGGCTCGCGCGCTCGACCATGCCTGCCCGCTCCAGCCGATCGAGCAGCGCGGTGGTGGAAGCGGAGGAGATTCCCAGTCGGCGAGAGATGTCGCTCGGGGTTGCGTCCTGCCCCGCGGTCGCCGTCGAGATGACGTACTCCATCACTCGGATCTCGTTGTCGGCGAGGCCCGTCACTGCGCGCACGCGGGTCTGTACGTCGGCATCTGCTCGGCGAAATTCCAGATAGGCCGTGACGATGTCGTCGCCCTGGGTCGTTGCGTCGGTCACACCTGCCTCCAATGCTTACGAGACGAGAATACAACGAACTAAGTATCTCGTTTGATGAACTACTTACATTGTGAGTAATATCTCAGGTGAGCTACTCCGCTGACGAAAGGAATTGAGATGGGCCGCTTGTACTACGCGCACGCTGACGCGATCACCATGCCTGACCACACTCTCGCGTATGTGCGAACCATCGCGATGACCAAGCTTCGTCGATCAGAGAGCTTCTCGCTGTCGTTGCAGGGCGGCGACACGAACGGCATGTCGACCGTGTGGCTGCACTGCTCTATCCCGCTTCGCTTCGAGTTCGACTCGGACATCATGCCCGCGCTGGACCGACGCCGCCTCGAAGAACTCGCGCACGCCGCCTCATCATCGGCGGGACTCGTCATCGACCTCACCGAGCTGCAGGCGCCCGCTGATATTTCCATCGCTCGCGGCCAGTTGGAGCGTGTCGCATGAGCCTCGTCAGCACTCTCACCGAAGCGGCTGCGCCGCGCCCAGCACAGTGGCATGAGCCCGAACCCGACTTCTTCGTGGGTTCGCGCAGAGGCGACTTCATCGGTTCGATCGAGAAGACCGCGGTGGGAACGTTCGTCGCGTTCGACGGACTGTCGACGCCGGTCGGCCGCTACCCGTCGCTCGCTGAGGCACAGCGCGCACTCACCATCCTTGCGGGTGGGGATTCCGGGCTGGACGAGCGCTCGACCCGTCTTGCTCAGTTGATCGCTACGGTCGCGGGAACCGTGTCGATCTTCTTGCTGGCGGGCGCAAGCTCTCTGCCCCTGTGATCTCGCGCGTCGGAGAGCTCGGTGAGCTAACTCGCTTCAGCAGTGGCTGACTGTTGCAGAGCGGCGTCGGTCTTTTCCTGCAGGAACGTACACAGCAGTGCCAGAGTCGAAAGGTCGTGGGCGAGGCGTGCAACACCTTCGGCATCCAGATCGAAGGGCTCGTGACGCGCTTCGAAAGTCACCATCCACTGAGCGACGTTCTGGACCATCGTCACGTGAATATAGGTCACGGTAGACGCGGTCCGCAGTGAGACGATCACCAGGCCCGAGTCGGGAGCCGAGGTGTAGTCCTTATCGAGAACCGAGATCTCGGTCGCGACACCGGGGTGCTGCTCGGTGAATTCGCGCACCCACGACTCGACCGTCCGCTGGTCTCGATACGGCATGACACACCCTGTGCTCTCTGCGCCGCGGGGTTCGACGCTGAACCTATTATCGCTTGCTCAAGGGTGTGCGAACGGCCATGGCGGGCAGCATCCGCCTTTCCGCGCTCGTGCCGTCACCGCGGGTCGAACCGCTCCGGAGGGCATGCCGCGGCGACGCGCTCGCGCATGGTCTCGAGCGTTGCGTTCTCGCCGAGCCAGCCGTGGGCCCGCGCCTGGACGAGCACATTGCCGAGCGCTGTAGCCTCGACGGGGCCGGCGAGCACCGGCAGCGCGGTGCGGTCGGCGGTCGCCTGGCACAGGAGACGGTTGAGAGAGCCTCCGCCGACGATGTGGATCACGTCGATCCTGCGGTCGGTGAGACGCTGGGCCGTGGCGACAGCGTCCGCGAAAGCCGCCGCGATGCTCTCGACGATGGTGCGAGTGAACTCGGCGCGGGTCGTCGGAACCGCGGATCCCGCCTCTTCGAGCACGCCGGCGATGCGTGCGGGCATGTCGCCGGGCGCAGACAGACGCGCATCGTTGGCGTCGAAGAGCGCGACGGTTCCCTCAACGGATGCTGCGGCATCCAGCAGGTCCGAAAGGTCGATCGGTGCGCCGTCCTCGGCTTCCCACGTGCGAACGGACTCGCTCAGCAGCCACAGGCCGGTGACGTTGTGGAGGAAGCGGACCCGCCCGTCCACACCGCCCTCGTTCGTGAAGTTCGCTTCGCGCGCGGCGTCCGTGACGACCGGATCGTCGAGCTCTACACCGACGAGACCCCAGGTTCCGCACGAGATGTACGCGGCGTTCGGCGTGCTCAACGGCACCGCGACGACGGCTGACGCGGTGTCGTGCGATCCGACGGCGACGACGGGCAGCGCCGCTCCGACGCGTTCGCGCGCAGCGCCTCGGAGCGTTCCGAGTTCTGCACCCGGGTCGACGAGGGGAGGCAGAAGGGATGCCGGTACCCCGAGCTTCTCTGCGAGATCGAGGTCCCACTCCCCAGTGCGCACATCGACCAGACCCGTGGTCGACGCGTTCGTGCGCTCGGCCACGCGCGCGCCGGAAAGCAGGTACGCGACGAGGTCGGGGATCAGCAGGGCGATCTCGGCATCGTCGAGCGCACGCTCGGTCACGTACTGGTACAGCGTATTGAACGGCAGAAATTGCAGGCCGTTGCGGCGGTACAGCTCGTCGGCGGGGACGATGCTGTGCACACGCTCCACGCCGAATGCCGTGCGGTCGTCGCGGTAATGGAACGGCTCGGCGAGCAGCTCTTCGGCGGCGACCAGGCCGTAGTCCACGGCCCACGAGTCGATGCCGACACTCGCGATGCCGGGTTCCTTGCGCAGCGCCTCACGGAGCCCGTCGAGCACGTGTCGGTAGAGCGCAGTGAAGTCCCAACGCAACGATCCGTCGGGGCCCGCGACGGGACCGTTGGGAAACCGCGATACAGGTTCGAGGCGCAGCATCCCGTCGCCGACGTACCCGAGCATGACGCGTCCGCTCGTCGCACCCAGGTCGACCGCCGCGACGACCCCGCTCATCGCAGGAACGCGGCGGCGACGCCGGAGTCGACCGGGATGTGCAGGCCGGTCGTGCGGGTGAGCTCGGGTCCGGTGAGCACGTACACCGCGTCGGCGACGTTCTCGGGAACGACCTCGCGCTTGAGGATCGTGCGCTGCGCGTAGAACGCACCGAGGTCCTTCTCGTCGACGCCATAGGTCGCGGCACGGTTCGCGCCCCAGCCTGCGGCGAAGATGCCCGATCCGCGGACGACACCGTCGGGGTTGATGCCGTTGACGCGCACGCCGTACTCGCCGAGCTCGACCGCGAGCAGACGCACCTGGTGCGCCTGGTCGGCCTTGGTCGCCGAGTAGGCGATGTTGTTCGGTCCGGCGAAGACAGAGTTCTTCGAGGAGATGTAGATCACATCGCCGCCCATGCCCTGGTCGATCAAGGCGCGCGCGGCTGCCTTCGACACGAGGAATGATCCCTTGGCCATCACGTCGTGCTGGAGGTCCCAGTCCTTCTCGGTGGTCTCGAGCAACGGCTTAGAGAGCGAGAGCCCGGCGTTGTTGACGACGAGGTCGATACCGCCGAACGCGAGGACGGTCGCGTCGATCGCGGCCTGCACGCCTTCGGCGTCGGACACGTTCGCAGCGACGCCGATCGCGACATCGGTGCCACCGAGTTCGGCGGCCGCGGCCTGTGCCTTCTCGAGGTCGAGGTCGGCCACGACGACGCACGCGCCCTCGGCGGCGAGGCGGGTCGCGATCGCTTTGCCGATCCCGGATGCTGCGCCCGTGACGAACGCGATGCGGCCCTGGTGGGTCTTCGGCTTCGGCATCCGCTGCAGCTTGGCCTCTTCGAGGGCCCAGTACTCGATGCGGAACTTCTCGGCGTCCGAGATCGGGGTGTAGGTCGACAGAGCCTCGGCGCCGCGCATCACGTTGATCGCGTTGAGGTAGAACTCACCGGCGACGCGGGCGGTCTGCTTGTTCGCACCGTAGCTGAACATGCCGACGCCGGGCACGAGCACGATGAGCGGGTCTGCGCCGCGGATTGCGGGGGAGTCCTTCACCGCGTGCTTCTCGTAGTACGACGTGTAGTCGGCGCGATAGGCCTCGTGCAGTTCTTTCAGGCGCGCGATCTGCTTCTCGACCGGTGCGTCCGACGGCAGGTCGAGCAGCATCGGCTTGACCTTCGTACGCAGGAAGTGGTCGGGGCAGCTCGTGCCGAGGTCGGCGAGCTTGGGGGCCTTGCTCGAGGCGAGGAAGTCGAGCACGCGCTCGTCGTCGGTGAAGTGTCCGACCATCGGGTTGTCGTGCGAGGCGAGTCCACGGATCGTCGGGGCAAGAGCGGCAGCGCGGGTCTTGCGCTCGTCGGCGTCCAGGGCGGCGAACTTCTTGCGGGGCTTGCCGAACGGGTCCGTCTTGCCGTGTGCGTCGATGAACGCCTGTGCGGTCTCGATGATCCACAGCGAGTTCGCTTCGGCCTCCTCGGAGGTCGCGCCCCACGCAGTGATGCCGTGTCCGCCGAGGATGCAGCCGATCGCGTCGGGGTTCTTCTCCTTGATGGCGGCGATGTCGAGACCGAGCTGGAAGCCGGGGCGACGCCACGGCACCCACACGACCTTGCCGCCGAAGATCTTCTTCGTCAGCTTCGCGCCGTCCTTGGCAGTCGCGATCGCGATGCCGGAGTCGGGGTGCAGATGATCGACGTGCGCAGCATCCACCAACGCATGCATCGCGGTGTCGATCGACGGTGCTGCACCGCCCTTGCCGTGCAGGCAGTAGTCGAAGGCAGCGACCATCTCGTCTTCGCGATCGAGACCCGGGTAGACGTCGGTGAGCGCGCGCACGCGGTCGAGGCGCAGCACCGCGAGGCCGGACTCCTTGAGCGTGCCGAGGTCACCGCCCGAGCCCTTCACCCACAGCAGCTCGACCGGCTGACCCGTGACCGGGTCGGTCTCGACGCCCTTGGCAGAGGTGTTTCCCCCGGCGTAGTTCGTGTTCTTCGGGTCGGCCCCGAGGCGGTTGGAGCGCGCGATCAGGTCCGCAGCGGCGGGATTGGTCATGATGTTCCTTCGTGGGTGGAGTGTTCAGTGTCCAAGACACGCGGACGCTCAGCAGAGCCAGGCGGCGTGTTTCGGACACTCAACGAGGAGAGGTGAGTGAGGACGCGATCGACGGATGCTGCGGCCTGAGGTTCTTCGGGACGGTTGAGGTGGCCGTGCTGTGTACCCGGTTCGGTCATGCAGGTGACGTCACGGCCGGCGGCGGCGAGGGTCGCGGCGAACACTTCGCCCGACACACGGAGCTCGTCGGCATCGCCATTGATGATGAGCGTCGGAGGGAAGTCCGCGAGGTCTTGGGCGGTGGCAAGCCCGGGGATGGCGGGGAGCGGCGCACCGTCGACCGAACCGCCGAGGTAGTTCTCGTACATGCCGAGGACAGCATCGGGCCCGAATCGGTCGGCCTCGGGGTTGGCGTCGAGTGCCGCTCTCAGGTCGGCGCTCGGCTCGGGCTGAACGGCCAGCAGTGTCGGGTACGCCAAGAACACGAGCGCGGGCACAGGGCCACCGTCGTCGAGAAGACGCAGGGTCGCGCCCGCCACCAGGTTGGCTCCGGCGCTGGCGCCGCCGAAGACCCACGGGCCATCGGCCAGATCTGATTCGACGGCCCAGCGGAACGCGGTGACCACATCATTCGAAGCCACCGGGTAGTGCACGCCGTCCTTGACCTGACCGCCAAGGGCATCGGCCCAGGCCTGCGGCGTCGGTGCGAGCGCATAGTCGACCGAGACCACCGTGACTCCGCGAGCGGCGAACGAGCGCGAGACCCAGTCGGCCTCGGGCATGTCGAGATCGCCACCGGCGAACCCTCCACCGTGTACCCAGACCAGGGCTGCGCCTTCAGGGATCGCCCCGTACGGGAGTGAACCGTCGGGGAGCGCGCCGTCGGCGCTCGCCGCGGGATAAACCCGGACGAGCCCGTCAGCGGCGGAGTACGGTTCGGTCATCGCAGTTCAGGCACCCCAGCCGGCCTGGGTGCCGCCGACGCGGTCAGCCTCGATCTTCTGCTGATAGCCCGATGCGGCGTATGCGGCCATCGGGTCGGCCGGCAGACCGCGCGACTCGCGCCACTCGGCCAGTGCCGGGCGCACGTCGGTGTAGAAGGCATCCATGAAGACGGCCTGCGCGCCGAGCACGTCGTTCGCCGACTGCGCGGCGGCGAGGGCGGCGTGGTCGATCAGCAGTGCGCGCGCGGTCATCTCCTGCACGTTCAGCACAGAGCGGATCTGGCCTGGGATCTTCGCCTCGATGTTGTGGCACTGGTCGAGCATGAATGCAACGTCGGGGTTGTTGAGGCCGCCACCGCGGATGACCTCGACCAGGATCCGGAAGAGCTGGAAAGGGTCGGCCGCCCCGACGATGAGGTCATCGTCGGCATAGAAGCGCGAGTTGAAGTCGAACGAGCCGAGCTTGCCGAGGCGCAGGAGCTGCATCACGATGAACTCGATGTTGGTGCCCGGCGCGTGGTGCCCGGTGTCGAGGCACACCATCGCGCGGTCGCCGAGGGTCGCGACCTGGGCATAGGAGGTTCCCCAGTCGGGAACATCGGTGTGGTAGAAGGACGGTTCGAAGAACTTGTACTCCAGTACCAGGCGCTGCTCGCCGGTCAGACGCGCATAGATCTGGCGCAGCGAGTCGTTCAGGCGGTCCTGGCGGGCGCGCATATCGGTCTGGCCCGGGTAGTTCGAGCCCTCGGCGAGCCAGATCTTCAGGTCGCGGGAGCCCGTGGCGTCCATCACGTCGATGCACTCGATGTGGTGATCGATCGCCTTCTGGCGGATGCGGTCGCTCTCGTGGGTCAGGGCGCCGAACTTATAGTCCTCGTCCTGGAACGTGTTCGAGTTGATCGTGCCGAGCACTACACCGAGGTCTTCGGCGTGACGGCGCAGGGCGCCGAAGTCATCGACCTTGTCCCATGGAATGTGCAGAGCGACGCTCGGGGCGAGCCCGGTCACCCGGTTGACCTCGGCGGCGTCGGCGATCTTCTCGAAGGCGTCGCGGGGCGTGCCCTCGGTCGTCCATACGCGGAAGCGCGTGCCGGAGTTGCCGAATGCCCACGAGGGCAGCTCGATGCCCTGCTGCGCCAGGGTGGATTGAATCTCGGGGGACAGCGTCGTCATGATCGCGTGCTTTCTGTGAGCTGGTCGTGCAGGTTGAAGATCTCGGTGAGCGGGGTGGCAGCCTGGTCGGGGCGACCGCCTTGGTCAAGGGCGGGGAGTCCGACGAAAAATCGCGCCATCTCGGCCTCCCACCGCGCGGCGACGGGTGACGCGGCGAGGTAGGCCTGCGCGGCGGTATCGTCGTCGGTCTCGTAGTAGCCGATGAGGCTGCCGCCTTCGGCGAGGAAGAGCGAGTAATTGCGGCGGCCGGATGCCGCGATCTCGGCGAGCATCTCAGGCCAGACCGGCGTATGCCGTGCGACGTACTCGTCGAGCAGCTCGGGTGCGATCTGAAGTTGGAAGCAGACGCGCGTTGTCCTCGGCAATGAGGTGCTCGACATCGAGGGCTCCTTGGCTGTGGCGGCAGTGCGCCAGTGAATCGTTTCAAGAACTGTAACGCGTGATGTGCATGCGTGTCAACGTCCGCCACGCCACACAAGGTGTGAAAGCGGTATCCGAGCCCCGCTACACTCACGCAGAGGGGAGGAAACGATGGCGGTAAGCGTGCGTGACGTCGCCCTGCTCGCGCAGGTCTCGGTGGGGACGGTGTCCAACGTTCTCAACAGTCCCGACAAGGTCGCGCCCACCACCGTCGAACGGGTTCTCCGCGCGATCGACGAACTCGGATTCGTTCGCAACGATGCCGCGCGGCAATTGCGTGCAGGCCGCAGCCGGAGCATCGGACTCGTCGTCCTCGATATCGGCAACCCGTTCTTCGCTGAGGTCGCCCGGGGTGCAGAAGACCGCGCCGCGAAGGCGGGCATGACCGTTCTGCTCGGGAACAGTGATGAATCCGTCATCCGCGAGACCGCCCATCTCGATCTCTTTCGCGAGCAACGGGTCAACGGAGTGCTCGTGACTCCGGCATCCGACGATCTCGCTCTGCTACGCCGTCTGCAAGCCGGTGGCGTTCCGGTGATCCTGGTCGACCGCGAGGTCGAGGGTGAGTCGTTCGACTCGGTCGCCGTCGACGATGTCGAGGGGGGACGCCTCGCAGGCGCCCACCTCATCGACATCGGCCGCCGCCGAATCATGTTCGTCGGTGGGCCGCAGTCGATCCCACAGGTGGCCGACCGACTCGAAGGCGCACGGGCCGCGGTGGCCGCATGCCACGGCGCCACGATCGAAATCATCGAACGGCCGGCGCTCACGGTCCTGCAGGGTCGCGCGGCGGGAGAAGAGATTCTCGCGCTCCCCGCCGACCAGCGCCCGGATGCCGTCTTCGCGGCGAACGACCTCCTGGCCGTGGGGCTGCTTCAAGCGCTCGCGATTCTGTCGGACCTCCGGGTGCCCGACGACATCGCCCTCATCGGCTACGACGACATCGACTTCGCCACGGCAACTGTCGTGCCGCTGAGCTCGATCCGTCAGCCCGCCCACCTCATCGGCTCAACCGCCGTCGACCTTCTCCTGCAACAGATCGCCGACCCCGATGGCAATCACGAGCGAGCGGTGCGCTTCCAGCCCGAGCTCGTCGTGCGCGAGTCCACCGTCGGGCGCTGATCGTCAGGCGGTCAGCGCGGATCGGGGTCGTCCTCCCGCGCCCACGCGATTTCGATGAGCTGTCGCAGGACGTCGAGGTCGATGTCGTCGAGCTTCTTCACGTAGACGCACCCCGCACCCTCGGTGTACGTCCCCAGGGACGGCAACAGCTCGGCGCCCTCGGGGAGGTCCTTCAGTCCGTACAGCGAAAGTTGCCCCTTGCGTGGCGAGAACCCGGTCTTCGGCCACACGCCGCGCGTGCGCGGATTCGCGGGAGAGATGAAGTGGTAGCTGCCGTAGCCGACCATCGACGGACCCCACAGGACCGGGTCGGTGCCGGTGATCTCGTGGAAGATTCTCGCGAGTTCGAGGCCGTCCTCACGCCGACGGGCCGGCGTTGCGGCGTCGAGAAACTCGTGTACATCAGCATCCGTCGGCTGGGTCTTTGCTTCGCTCATGACGACATCATCGCAGTCACTTACGACGCGTGGATGGGTAGGTTTGTGCGATGACCAAGAACTGGGCCGGCACGTACGAGTACTCCGCGCCTCGCATGGTCGTGGCGCAGTCGGTCGACGACGTCCGCCGGATCGTCGCTGAGGGTGGACGCGTGCGCGCTCTCGGCACCCGGCACTCCTTCACCGATCTGCCCGACACCACGGGCACGCTCGTCGATGTGACGGGGCTGGCGCCGGACTTCGTGCTCGACGAGAAGGAGCACACCGTCACGGTGGCGGCGGGAGTGCGCTACGGAATCCTCGCTCTCTGGCTGGATGAGCGTGGGTGGGCGCTGCGCAACATGGGGTCTCTGCCGCACATCAACGTGGGCGGCGCGACAGCGACCGGCACCCACGGTTCGGGTGACGGCAACGGGGTGCTCTCGACCGGTGTGCGAGCGCTCCGCTACGTGGGGGCCGATGCCGAGGTGCACGAAGTGCGCCGGGGTGACGCATCCTTCGACGCACTCATCGTCGGGCTCGGCGCGTACGGCATCGTCGTCGCGGTGACGCTCGACATCGTGCCGTCGTACGTCATGCGGCAGGACATCTATACGGGCGTGACCTGGGATGCCGCGCTCGCCGCCTACGGCGACATCTCCGGCGCGGGCTACAGCGTCTCGGTGTTCTCGCGCTGGGAGGGTGACGACCTCGGGTTCGTCTGGGTGAAGTCGACGGCGGATGCTGCGCCCGACACGCTTCTCGACGGCGTGCGCGAGACCGGACCGGCCTCACCGCTCACGGGCGACAACATCACCGAGGTCGGGGGAGTGCCGGGCCCATGGATGCTGCGCCTCCCGCACTTCCGGCTCGACGTCGAGCCGTCGTTCGGGGACGAGATCCAGAGTGAGTACTTCGTCGACCGTGCGGTGGCCGCCGACGCGCTGAGCGCGGTGCGGGCGCTGGGTGACAGCATCCGGCCCCACCTGATCGTGACAGAACTGCGTTCAGCCGCTGCGGACGAACTGTGGCTGAGCCCGGCGTACCGGCGCGATGTGGTGATCATCCACTTCACGTGGTTCAACCACCCCGCCGAGGTTGCGGCGCTGCTGCCGCGTATCGAAGAGGCGCTCGCGCCGTTCGCGGCGCGGCCGCACTGGGGCAAGCTGCATACGTTCGACGCCGAGCGCATCGCGGCCGTGCACCCGCGCATCGCCGACGCCCGCACGGTGTTCGAGCGGCTCGACCCGGAGGGTGTCTTCTCGAACGCGCACCTCGAGCGCTTGGGCGTGCGCGCCGAGCGGTGACGCGCGAACCTCTGCGCTCGAACCCACATATCTGTGCGTGAGCCAGACGGATGCCTCAGCCAGCGCGTCGCGCCGGGACTGTGGTGGGGCCAGCTTCGGGAACCCGGATCGGGGTCGTGCTCGCCACCTCGTCGGAGAACTGCTCGGGCGTAACGATCGCGAGCGGGCGGGTCTCGTCGATCGTGAGGCGGAAGCGCGACTCGTCAGCCCGGTGCAGGCGCCCCGAGACGATGAGCCACGTCGCGCCGACCGCGAAGGCGACCAGCGCTGCGCCGGCGCCGAGCAGGATCGCGGTGCGGGGTCCGAACTCTGCCGCGACCCAGCCCACGATGGGGGCTCCGATCGGCGTTCCGCCCATGAGGATCGCCATGTAGAGCGCGAGTACGCGCCCGCGGAGAGCCGGGTCGGTCGTGGTCTGTACGTAGCCGTTCGCCGTGGTCAGCATGGTGACCACCGCGAAGCCGGTGAACATGAGTGTTGCGGCATATGCCCAGTACGAGGGCATGATCGATGACACTCCGGCGGCGATCGCGAAGAGCAGCGTGCCCCCGATCACGACTCGAATCCGCGCTTTGTCGCGGCGCGCTGCGAGCAGAGCACCGGCGAGCGAGCCGACGGCGAGAATCGAGCTGAGCAACCCGTACCCGTCGGCCTCTTGGCCGAATTCGAGGGCCATGGTCGACGCGAAGATCGGGAAATTCATGCCGAAAGCACCCACGAGGAACACCATCGAGAAGGTGACGATGAGGTCGGGTCGGCGAGCGACGTAGCGGAACCCGTCGGCGAGGCGCGAGGCCCCGGTCGTCTTGGCCCGCGGGATCAGCTCGTCCCCGCGAATGAGGAGAAGGGCGGCGATCATCGCGAGGAAGGTGAGCGCGTTGAGGAAGAAGACCCAGCCGGTGCCTACGGCGACGATCACAACGCCCGCGACAGCGGGTCCGATCATGCGCGCACCGTTGAAGGACGCCGCGTTGAGAGCGACGGCGTTCGAGGCATTTTCGCGATTGACGAGGTCGGAGACGAAGGCCTGACGCGCCGGGTTGTCGAACGCGGCGATGACACCGAGGGCGAGGGCGAACGTGTACATGATGCCCAGCGTCATTGCGTCGGTGAGGATCAGCACGCCGATCGCGAGGCCGAGTGCGAGCAGCAGCGACTGCGTCAGCATCATCAACCGGCGTCTGTCGAACCGGTCGGCTACCCAACCGGTGACGCCGACCAGCAGCAGCGGCGGGGCGAACTGCAGGGCCATCGTGATGCCCATCGCGCCGGCGTCGTTGTTCGTGAGTTCAGTCAGCACGACCCAGCTGAGGGCGGTCGCCTGCATCCACGCACCCGTGTTCGACACCAGCGCGCCGATGAACCAGACGCGGTAGTTGAAGACCGAGAACGACCGGAACATGGCGCTCATAGTGCGGCCATCCGCTGCATGATCTCGGCGGCAGCAGACAGGGTGCGGCGCTCCTCTGTCGTGAGGCCCGACAAGGCCTCTTCGACCCAGGCGTCACGTCGACGGACGGTCTCTTCAACCACCTCGAGACCCGGCCGGGTGAGGTCGATGATCACCTTTCGGCGGTCCGCAGCATCCGGGGTCCGCGTCAGATAGCCCGACTCCTCGAGGCAGTTGACCGTGCGATTCATCGACGGCGCCGACACGCGCTCGCGCTCGGCCAGTTCGCCCAGTGTGTGCGGGCCGTGGATCTTCAGGCCGGCGAGCACCGCAAACTGTCCGTCGCTCATGGCATCGACGGCGCGCTGTGCGCGAAGGCGGCGAGCGAGTCGGAACGTCGCCATGCGAAGTTCGGATGCTTCGGCGCTCAGCGCTTCGACGGTAGTGGGCGAAGGATGCGTCGAAGTAGTCATATCGATTACTTAGCATAGCTCATTAGTCATGCTAAGTAAAATCTCCAAACCCGGATTCGGACGCGCGCCGATAGGCTCCCAGTCATGCCCGACTCCAGCACCGATGCCCGGTCCTTCGTCGACGAAAAGGGAATCACGATCGTCTACGACGTGCATCCCGCTACCACCGCACCGCGGGCGGTCGTTCAACTGCTCCATGGTGTGGGGGAGCACGCCGGTCGTTACGCAGCCCTTATCGCGGCGCTCACCGCCGACGGGTACACCGTCTACGCCGATGATCACCGCGGCCACGGCCGCACGGGCATGCTGCAGCACGACGGAGATGTTTCCCGCCTCGGCAAGCTCGGACCGGGCGGGCTGCGCGCCGCGCTCGCGGCCGTCTGGCAGTTCACCGGGATCATCCGTGCGGAGAACCCGGGCCTGCCCCTGGTGCTGCTCGGACATTCGTGGGGGTCGTTCTTGTCTCAGATGCTGCTGAACGACCATCCGGATGCCTACGACGCGGTGATCCTGTCGGGTTCGGCGCTACGGACTCCGACGTCGCTGAACGGTGGCAGCCTGAACGCGAAGTGGAAGGGGAAGGATGCCCTCGGCACCGAGTGGCTGGCTTCCGACCTAAGTGTGGGCCGAGCTTTTCTCGACGATCCGCTCACGACGGATGAGCCGCTGCTCAAGCTCTTCGGAGTCGTTGACGCCCTACGGCTGTATGGCCGCCCGCGGCGGGGCATTGCGGACGAGCTCGGTCGAGGCATCCCGGTTCTGCTCATGGTCGGACGTGACGATCCGGTGGGCGGACCGCGCAGCGTACACAAGCTCGCCGACGAGTATCGCCACCGGTCGGGCTTCAAGGACGTGACGACTCTGGTCTACCCGGGCGCGCGCCACGAGATCTTCAACGAGGTCATGCAGGAGGACGTTTTCGCGGACCTGCTCGCGTGGGCCGATCGGCGCTTCCCGGTACGCGGTTGAGTGTAACCGGTTGACGTGACGCGGTGGGATGCGTCATCCTGACACCGATGGATGTCGTGGGAGCGCTCCCACGTCCCCTACTCGGGCTGTTGCTCTCACGGCGCCCATCAGATCGCAGCGCGATGACGCACTGCGAAAGGCGCTGACGAAGGAGTCGCATCTATGGTCCCCTCTTCCCCCCACACCCGGCGTCGAAGGGCGTTCGGAATCGCCGTCTCGGCCGCAGTCGTGGCCGCCCTCGCGCTTCCGGTGTCGGGTGCAGCCGTCGCCGCCGACGGAGGTTTGGCTGACTCCGACCTGTTCTTGAATCCGTGGAGCACGACGCTCGAAGCGGCACAGGGACTCACCGGTCAGTCTCGCGACGACGCACAGCTGCTCGGCTCGATCCCCTCCGCCGACTGGTTCACCAAGGGCACACCCGCAGAGGTGCAGGCGGCCGTCGACGAGGTTGTCACAGCTGCGTCAGCCAAGGGCGAGATGCCCGTGATCGTGGCGTACAACCTTCCGTTCCGCGACTGTGCCCAGTACTCCTCGGGCGGTGCCCTCGACACCGCGGCCTACAAGGCGTGGATCGACGGGTTCGCGGCGGGCATCGGTGGCCGCCCCGCCACCGTGATTCTCGAACCCGACGGTCTCGGGATCATTCCTCACTACACGACCCTCGACAACGTCACGGAGTGGTGTCAGCCGGCGGAGCTCGACCCCGCGACGGCCACCTCGGACCGCTTCGAGCAACTGAACTATGCCGTCGATGAATTCGCCGCGCTGGCGTCCACCTCGGTGTACCTCGACGGAACCGGAGCGAGCTGGCTCAACGTGGGCGAGATCTCGGACCGCCTGCTCAAGGGCGGCGTGCAGAATGCCGACGGGTTCTTCCTCAACGCCTCGAACTACCAGTTCACGGCCAACTCGACCTACTTCGGTTCGTGGGTGTCGAAGTGCATCGCCTTCGTGACGGAGGCGGGTGGAAGCTTCGCAGAGTGCGGCAACCAGTACTGGAACGGCGGGCCGGCGAACAACTGGGGCGGCGATTGGCCCGCAGGCTACGGCGGCGCGATGTCACAGTACGCGGAGTGGTCGGCGGGCAGCGCTGACCCCGCCCTCAACGTCGACGGTGTCGAGTCTCGGTATGCCTCGCAACTGGGCGGCATCGAGCCGACGACGCGCTTCGTGATCGACACGAGCCGCAACGGCCTCGGCCCGTGGCAGTTCCCCGCGGGTGAGTACCCGGCGCCCGAGGACTGGTGCAACCCGCCGGACCGCGGTCTGGGACTGCTGCCCAACACCTCGACGGGTGTCGCTCTGGTGGACGCGTACCTCTGGATCAAGGTGCCCGGTGAGTCGGACGGCAAGTGCTTCCGCGGAACGCCTGGACCCCTCGACCCCGAACGCGGGATGGAAGACCCGGCGGCCGGTCAGTGGTTCGTCGAGCAGGCGCGCGAACTGATCGCGCTGTCCAACCCCCACCTCGCACCGCTGGACTGCCACGTCGATTGGAGCGCGAAGGGCGCTGGCAAGGCCTTCGCCACGACAGTACGCGTCAACGGCGAGGCGTCCTCCGGATGGTCACTGGAGTTCGCCGAGCGCGGCGGCCAAACGTTCACCAAAGCGGTCGGCGGCTCGGTGAGCCAGGCCGCCGGCACGGTGACCGTCACGGGCGGAACGGGCAAGGGTGCCGGCAAGGCGACCTCGACAGTGCTCCACGCCAAGGGATCGCCGTACCAGCCGTGGCAGTTCCACCTCGATGGCCGGGCGTGCACGTCGTAGGTGAGGAGTGACGAAGGGGGAGGCATCCGTGAATGGATGCCTCCCCCTTCGCAACTACTGAGGTGTGCGCGGATCAGCCGCGCGAGCCACCCGAGTGCGATGCGCGACGGTTCTGGCGCGGGCGCCCACCCTCGGAGCGCCCGCCGCGGCTGATTTCACCGACGGTGCTTCCCGTGGTGTAGCGCTGAGCCGAAGACTTCTGTGCCGGGCGTGCCTGGCTGCGCTGGCCCGACGATGCAGCCTGAGTGCGCTCGCCGCCACGGGCGTTCTCGCCCTGGCGCGCGCCCTCGCTGCGACCGCCCTGGCTACGACCCTGACCGCGCCCGCCCTGGCCGCGACCCTGACCTGCGCCGGCAGGCTTGCGCGCCGGACGCTGCTGCTGCTGCGGCTGAACCGGAGCAGGAGTCACGTGCGGGGCGATCTCGCCGACGAGCTGACCGACCGAGGCGTGTGCCGCGGTGACGGGCTCGAGAGCAGCGGTGACCTGCGCCTTGCGGAGGAGGTCCTTGACCTCGCCGCGCTGCGAATCAGTGGCCACCGTGACGACGACACCCTCGGCGCCGGCGCGAGCCGTGCGACCCGAACGGTGCAGGTACGCCTTGTGCTCGACAGGCGGGTCGACGTGGACGACGAGTTCGACCTCATCGACGTGAACGCCGCGGGCGGCGACGTCGGTGGCGACGAGCACGCGGACGCCACCCTTGGCCACATCGGCGCCGAACGCGGCGAGGTTGCGCTCACGGGCATTCTGGCCGAGGTTTCCGTGCAGGTCGACCGACGGGATGCCCGCGGCAGTGAGCTGCTTCGCGAGCTTCTTGGCCTGGTGCTTGGTGCGAGTGAACAGGATGCGGCGGCCGTGGCCGGACGCAAGGTGCTGCACGAGGGCCGACTTCTCGTCGGCCGACGTTACGAATACGCGGTGGGTCATGACGCCCTGCGGGACCGACTCTTCGTCTACTTCGTGACGAACCTCGTTCTGGAGGAAGCGACGCACGAGTGAGTCGACACCGCGGTCGAGTGTGGCGCTGAACAGCATGCGCTGCCCGCCCTGCGGGGTGGCGGCGAGGATGCGCGTGACACCGGGGAGGAAGCCGAGGTCGGCCATGTGGTCGGCCTCATCCAGCACGGTGATCTCCACCGCGTCGAGCCGAGCGAAGCCCTGCTTCATCAGGTCTTCGAGACGGCCGGGGCACGCCACGATGATGTCGACACCGCTCTTGAGCGCTGCTTCCTGCGGCTTCTGGCTGACGCCACCGAAGATCGTCGTCACGGTCAGGCCCGAGGCATCCGCCAACGGCTTGATGGTTGCGGCGATCTGGGTCGCGAGCTCACGCGTGGGGGCGAGCACGAGGCCACGGGGGCGGTTCGTGCGACGACCGGCGGCGTTCGCACCCGACAGGCGGGCAACGAGCGGCAGCGCGAACGCGATGGTCTTGCCTGAGCCGGTGCGGCCACGCCCGAGCACGTCGCGACCGGCGAGGGAGTCAGGAAGCGTGTCGCGCTGGATCGCGAACGCCTCGGTTTTACCATCCGCCTCGAGGACGGCGGCGAGCTTCTCGGGCACGCCGAGAGAAAGGAAAGAAGACATAGGGGTACTTTCGGTGATGCACACGCGAGCGATCATCGGACGCGGTGCGGGAAGAGGCGACGGCGCGGATTCGCGCATCGGTTCGCCGTTCGAAAAGAGCCGCAGCCGCAAGGCCGGGAGCGTGACGACGACGCAACGGCCAGGAACGGCCGCAGACTCCACCGTAGCAGTCCTATCCGGGAGTGCCCTGCACGCGGCCCCGCCGAGGCCTCGGTCGTAGGCTGAAGGCATGCACGGTGAGTACAAAGTCCCGGGCGGCAAGCTCGTCGTCGTCGACCTCGAAGTGCGCGACGGGCGGATCGCCGAGTTCCACCTCGCGGGCGACTTCTTTCTCGAGCCCGACGACGCCCTAGACGACATCGACGCCGCCGTCAACGGATTGCCGGTAGAGACGGATGCCGCGGCCATCGCCGCGGCCGTGCGCTCGGCTCTCCCCGAAGGCGCGCAGCTCCTCGGCTTCACCCCCGAGTCGGTCGGCACCGCGGTGCGCCGCGCGCTCGTCACCGCGCCGGGGTGGAGCGACTTCGACTGGGAGGTCGTGCACGAGCGGCCCGTCTCACCGCGGATGAACCTCGCCCTCGACGAAGTACTCACCTCCCGCGTCGGGGACGGGCGACGCCGTCCGACGCTGCGGCTGTGGGAATGGGACGAATCGGCGGTGGTGATCGGGTCGTTCCAGTCGCTCCGCAACGAGGTCGACCCGGAGGGTGCTTCGCGGCACGGTTTCGATGTGGTTCGCCGCATCTCCGGCGGCGGAGCCATGCTCATGGCGGCGAACTCGATCGTCACGTACTCGCTGTACGTCCCGGCATCCCTCGTTCAGGGTATGACGTTCGCCGACTCGTACGCGTTCCTCGACGATTGGGTGTTGCAGGCTCTGCGCTCGCTTGGGGTCGAGGCTACCTATCAGCCTCTCAACGACATCGCTTCGCCCCAGGGCAAGATCGGCGGAGCCGCGCAGAAGCGCCTCGCCAACGGGGGAGTGCTGCACCACGCGACCCTCTCGTACGACATGGACGGTCAGGTCATGACCGAGGTGCTGCGAATCGGCCGCGAGAAGCTCAGCGACAAGGGCACGGTGTCGGCCGCCAAACGGGTGGACCCGCTGCGCCGCCAGACCGGCCTGCCCCGCGACGCGGTGATCGAGCGGTTCATCGAGACGTTCACGAACCTCTACGGCGCGGTGCCGGGCGAGATCACGGCGGACGAGTACGCCGAGGCCGAAGCGCTGGTCGAGTCGAAGTTCGCGACCGATGCGTGGCTGAACCGCGTCCCGTGAGCGAGGCTCGTGGCGCCGTTGAGATTCACCACGGCGACAACCTCGTCGTCGCGCAGTCGCTGCCGGACGCGTCGTTCACCCTGATCTACCTCGACCCGCCGTTCAACACCGGCCGTGTACAGGGCAAGCAGATCGAGACTGCGCTGCATGTGCCCTCGGCGGCGGGGAATCGGACGCAGATCGGGGAGTCGACCGAGGCCGTTTCCGCGGGACTTCAGGGCAGCGTGCCGGCCGAGCGCCTGGATCTGCGTCCGAATTCACGCGGCGCCGAGCCCGGCGTGCGCCGAGGGTTTCACGGCCGGGAGTACGAGCGCCTGCGCGGAGACCTGCGGGCCTACGACGACCGGTTCGACGACTACTGGGGTTTTCTCGAGCCCCGACTCGCCGAGGCCTGGCGGCTGCTCGCTGACGATGGCACGCTGTACGTCCACCTCGACTACCGCGAGGCCCACTACGCCAAGGTGCTGATGGATGCCCTCTTCGGCCGGGAGCGGTTCCTCAACGAGCTGATCTGGGCGTATGACTACGGCGCGAAGACGCGCAAGCGGTGGCCCACGAAGCACGACACGATCCTGGTCTACGTCAAAGATCCGAAGAACTACTGGTTCGACTCTGAGGCCGTCGACCGAGAGCCCTACATGGCGCCGGGGCTGGTGACGCCCGAGAAGGCCGCCCGCGGCAAGCTGCCGACCGATGTCTGGTGGCACACCATCGTCCCCACGAGCGGGCGTGAGAAGACGGGTTATCCGACGCAGAAGCCCGAGGGCATCCTGCGGCGGATCGTGCAAGCATCCAGTCGCCCCGGTGACCGCGTGCTCGATCTCTTCGGCGGCAGCGGAACGACCGGTGCGGTCGCCTCGGCTCTGGGTCGCGACGCGGTGCTCGTCGACGCGAACCCCGAGGCCATCGAAGTGATGACGAAGCGGATGCCGCACGCCGTCGTGGTCCGTTGAGAGCAGTCGGCACTACCGGTGCGGTGTATTCGGCGCCCTTTGCGTGAAAGTTCCGGGACGAATCCGTCATTTGACGCCTGAACGGTCGTTCCCAGCCACATCCGTCCGGGATCTTTCACCCGACGACGGCCAGAACACCCCGGGCGGTTCCTCCTCAGCTGGGAGGTTTGTCGAGTTGTCCCCAATTCGGGGTCGGCCGACGTCGCGGTGGCTGCCCGGATCGCAGGCTTCTGGGCATGCCGACACCCGCTCTCCTCGATGCGCCGCGCCTTCTCACCCGTCAGCGACTTCGTCGGGAGGGGTGGACCGACCGCCAAATTGCGGCCGCTGTCGGGGACGGACGACTTCTTCGTCCGCGTTCCGGCGCCTATGTTCCGCCTGACAGCCATGCCGACCTCCTTGACTCCTGTGCTCAGGGTGGGCGGCTGGCCTGCGTTTCGGAGCTTCACCGGCGCGGGGTGTTCGTCCTCGACACCTCTGTCCTGCACATCCACCTTCACGAACCCAGCCGCAACGCGCCGAAGGCTTCCCGCGCAATCCGCCGCCATTGGCATCGCCTGCGGCGTGCCCCCCACCCGCACTCGATCGCCGTCGAGCCTTTCGATGCGGTGGCGTGCGCCGTGCGCTGTCAGACCGCGCGTGCCGCGCTCGCCACCCTCGACTCGGCACTTCGACTCCGCGTCCTCAACCCTGACGATCTGGATGAGCTCTTCCTCGGGCTTCCCCAGCGGTACAGGGTTCTCCGGCGACTGATAGATGTACGCGCGGAGTCAGGCCCAGAGACTTTGGTGAGGCTCATGCTGCGCGCGCTCGGCGTGCCGTTCGAGGTGCAGGTGGTGATCGACGGTGTGGGGCGAGTGGATTTCGTCGTTGCCGGCTGGCTCATCGTCGAGTGCGACAGCGATGCGCATCACTCGGGGTGGGAGGAGCAGCGTCGTGATCGACGCCGCGACCAGGCTGCCGCTGCGCTCGGCTACTCGACATACCGGCCTATCGCCGAAGACATCATGTGGCACCCGGAGCGTGTGCGCAATGCTCTGGCGGGTCTGCTCGCCGCGGGCCAGCGTGGACGGCGGGGACAGAGGTGAAAGTTCCGGGACGAAAGTGCTCTGGGCGCCCGCACGGTCGCCGCGAGGCCTGATTCGTCCCGGAACCTTCACGCCTCGCCGGTCAGAGCAGGGCGCGGACGCTCGCGTAGCCGTCGGCTTCGATGTCGGGGTGGGAGGCCTCGCCCCCGAAAATCCGCGTCACTCCCGGTGCGGAGGCCCACTCGGGCCAGCCGGGGTCGCCGTCGCGCACGAAGGCTGCGGCCGCGCCGTGCACGGCATCGGCGAGAGCCCGCGGGGGAGCCTCGCCGGCGATCGCCGCGACCCCGTCGGCGTCGAGGCAATCGAACCAGAACGGCACGTCGAGGCAGTGCAAGGCCCAGGTGCGGGTGGGTGAGGGCCAACAGAACCGGTACGCCCAGGTCGGCGCGGCGCCGCGCGCGTCGGCGACCTGCACGACGGTGGTGCGGAACATCGTGTCGGTGACGTAGCGTCCGAGCACGGCCGCTGTGCCCTTGCGTCGCTGGGCGGCGCCGTCGGCGAGGTACGCCTTGCGCGCAGTGGGCTCCGGCAGAAGCTTTCCGAGAGCGAATCCGACGGGGACGAATCGCAGTCTGCCCTTCGCTCCGTCGGTGGTCATCGTGAACTCGTCGTCGGTGGTGCCGAGCACGAGGGGTATCTCAGAGCCCACACCCGCGCGCAGCGATTCGATCGTCGGCCGGGTGATGAGGTCTCCGTCGATGGTCGGCCCCCAGGGCAGACCATCCGACAGCAGTGCTCGTACGCCGGCCAGTGCGTCTTTCGACTCCGTCGCGCCCGCGGCGTTCTGCAACGCGGTGAGCGTGGCCTCGGGCACCGACGCGAAGCCGTCGCGGGTGGGGGACACGCCGGCGAGATTGGCGAGCTTGGCCGACAGGGTGCGCGCCCGCTCCCTCGGCACGTCGACCAGCGCGGACGAGAGTGCCCAGGCGGACTGGAAGAGCCCGTGGGCCGCCGGCATCCCGAGCAGAGTGAGCACGGCGCCGCCGCCGGCGGATTGTCCGGCGATCGTCACCCGGCCCGGGTCGCCGCCGAACGCCGCGATGTTCTGCTGCACCCACTCGAGGGCTGCGAGCCAGTCGCGCACGCCGCGGTTGCTGGGGGCTCCGGCGATGTGGCCGAACCCGTCGAAGCCGAGGCGGTACGAGATACTCACCGTGACGATTCCGTCGCTGTTGAAGGCCCGGCCGTCGTACCAGGGGCTCGCCGGCGAACCCGAGACGAATCCGCCGCCGTGAATGTAGACGAGCACCGGCAGGGCCGCCGCTGTGTCGCCCGGTACCGGCGTGAAGACGTTCACGTTCAGTGTCGAATCACCCGGGACCGAAGGCTCGGGGATCAGCGTGATTCCGTTGTCGCCCCGCTGAGCGGTCGCTCCGTATGCCACGGCGTCGCGGATGCCGTCCCACGGCTCGGGCGCTAGCGGCGCGGCGAATCGGAGGTCGCCCACGGGCGCTTGTGCGAACGGGATGCCGAGAAACGCGGCGGATGCTCCGGCCGAACCGGATGTGCCGCGCCAGCGGCCCCGGACCCTGCCGGGCGCGATCGAGACGACGGGGTCTTCGGGTTCGGTCACAGTCGCTCCTTCGCGGGTAGCGGGGCTCTGCGCAGAGTGCCCAGCAGGTTGCATGTCCTTCCACCTCATCACACCTGGGCATGTGCGTGCGTCATACCTGTCAACCCCTGGTGCGTTCGGGTGGGCCGCCCTAACGTCGACAGTGGCCGTGGCGCGGGTCGCGGCCGGAAGGAGCGATCGTGGCATATGTGACCGTCGGAACCGAGAACTCGGCCGATATCGACCTTTACTACACCGACCAGGGGACCGGACAGCCTGTCGTGCTGATCCACGGATTCCCTCTCAACGGAGAGTCGTGGGGCAAGCAGCAGGCGGCACTCCTAGACGCCGGGTACCGGGTCATCGCCTACGACCGCCGGGGCTTCGGTGCCTCGTCGAAGACAGCCTCGGGCTACGACTACGACACGTTCGCGGCCGACTTGCATGCCCTGATGGAAGACCTCGATCTGAGGGATGCTGTGCTCGTCGGCTTCTCGATGGGCACGGGCGAGATCGCCCGCTACCTCTCCCGCTATGGCGCCGCGCGCATCGCGAAGGTGGCTTTCCTCGGCTCGCTCGAGCCGTTCCTGCTGATCACGGATGACAACCCCGACGGTGCGGGCCCGCAGGAGTTCTTCGACGGCATCGCCGCCGATGTGCGAGCGGATCGCTACGGGTTCGTCCAGGGGTTCTTCATGAACTTCTACAACCTCGACGAGAACCTCGGCTCGCGCATCTCGCAGGCGGCGGTCGATGCCTCGGTTCAGGTCGCCAACCAGGCAGGCAACGCAGGCATCGCTGCGGCGCCGCTCACCTGGCCGACCGACTTCCGTGACGACATCTCGTCGGTGACGGTGCCGGCGCTCATCCTGCACGGCACGGCGGACAATATCCTTCCGATCGACAAGACCGCCCGAAAGTTCCGTGAGCTCCTCCCCGACGCGACCTACGTCGAGATCGAGGGCGCTCCGCACGGACTGCTCTGGACACACGGCGACGAGGTCAACGAGGCGCTGTTGGCCTTCCTCTCGTCGTGACTCGCCGCCATCCCGGCGTCGCCGCACGAGGTCGCGCGCGTCGGGCGTCAAAGCTCCGGGACGAATCGCGGTTTGTGCCGCCACTGGATGGTCTGAGACCGCATCCGTCCCGGATCTTTGACGACGGTCCCCCCATAGGCTGAGGAAATGCGATTCGGAACCTTCATTCCCCAAGGCTGGCGCTTCGACCTGGTCGGCATCGCCGACGCGGAGCAGTGGAGCCTCATGCGAGGCCTCGCCCAGCGCGCCGACACGGGGCCCTGGGAGTCGCTGTGGGTCTACGACCACTTCCACACCACTCCGGTGCACAGTGACGAGGCGACTCACGAGGCCTGGTCGCTCATGGCGGCGTTCGCCGCCTCAACCGAGCGCATCCGGCTCGGCCAGATGTGCACGTGCATGGGCTACCGCAACCCCGCCTACCTTGCAAAGATCGCGGCGACTATTGACCACGTGTCAGCGGGCAGGGTCGAGATGGGCATCGGCGGCGGGTGGTACGAGCACGAGTGGCGGGCATACGGGTACGGCTTCCCCGAGATCAAGGACAGGCTCGGGATGCTGCGAGAAGGTGTGAAGATCATGCATCAGGCCTGGTCGACCGGCATGGCGACACTCGACGGAAAGCACTATCAGGTCGACGGAGCGATCGTCCGACCGCTTCCCGTGCAGGAGGGCGGCATCCCCCTGTGGATCGCCGGTGGGGGCGAGAAGGTCACGCTGCGCATCGCGGCGAAGTACGCCGACTACACCAACTTCGCGGGTGGGCTCAAAGAGTTCGACCGCAAGAGCGAGATCCTCCGCGGGCACTGCGACGACCTCGGCCGCGAATTCGGCTCCATCACCCGCTCGGCGAACTTCAACACGATCGTGGGCGCCACCGAAGCCGAGGCTCACGACCGGCTCGCGCTGGTCAAGGAGCGGATCCTGCCGCACGTCGGCCAGAAGCGCGCCGACCAGATCGAGCAGGACTACCTGTCTTCGCGCGGCTTCGGGTCGGTCGAGCAGGTGACCGAGCGACTTGCCGAGAACGGCGAGCACGGCCTCGGCTACGCGATCCACTATTTCCCCGAGGCGGCCTACGACCTCTCGGGCGTGGAATTGTTCGAGCGTGACGTGATCGGGGCGCTCGCGTAGGTGCCGCTCTCTGAGCGCGAGTCGGTGTCAGGGCGTCAGGCGGTCAAGGTTCCGGGATCACACGCGCGGTGTGCCACCGTGCGAGTGGTGAAAAGCGTGAGTCGTCCCGGAACTTTGACGCCGCGGGTGCGCTAGGTGCCGACGACCTCGCGCCACGGGCCGCGTGAGGAGACGCGCACGGCATCGACCGCGAGCAGGTCATCCGTGGTGGCTGTGCGCCGCGCTCGCGCGGACTCGGGAACCCACACGGTCGACTCGGCCGACAGGGGGAGCACGTGCAGGGTGACGTCGGCCGCCGCCAGCCCCAGATCGAGGACGCTGATCGTCCAGGTCGAGCCATCCCAGTACCGGTCGTCGACCGCGACGCCGCCCACGCGGAGCTCTGCGACATCGCCCGCCCAGTCGATGCGCAGGACGGCATCATGGGCCTGCTCGAGCGACCACTCGGGCAGCTCGAGCCGGTAGACCGCGGCGAGATCGTCGAACCGCCCGGGCGATGGTGCAGTGTGGCGCTCGCCGCCGAATCCGTAGTCGGATGCCGCGGCCTCCCCCGCACGCTCGAGACGCAGTCCCACCTCCGACGAGAGGGCCGGCACTTCGCGGTCGGCGATGTCGTGCTTCCGCCACCTGCCGGATGCCGGGTCGTAGGACGCGACCTCCGGGTTGTTGCCCCCGCGCACTGTGACCGGGCTGCGGTCAGACCAGGTCAACGGTGCAGGGCTGTGCAGGAGCACCCGCCCACCGCCGGAAACCTCGCGCACCCAGAGATCGTGTGCGAGAGCGGAAGGCAGGACGAGCAACCCGTCCGCGACGGGCGTCCACGACGGCTCGACCGCCCGCACCACACCGTTCACCGAGATCTCGACGGGGACGCCTTCGTCGGCGACGAGTACGAGAGTCTCATCGAGCACGGTCAGCACGGAGGCCGTCGCCCAGTCGAGGCGCTCGCCGTTGATCGACAGCCCGAGCGGCCATCGGCTGAGGGATCCGGCGGGGATAGCGACGGGTTCGGAGGGCAGGACAAGATCGCCGATGCGGAACTGCACGGGTGCCGAGTCGGCCAGACCGAGATGCGGCTGATGGCGGTTGACGAACAGGAATCCGCGGTCACCGTCCGAGCGCACCGCCCAGCGGACGGTCTCGGCATCGTCGAGGCCCGTCGGGAGAACGTCGGGCAGGCTCGAGTGGAGGTCACCCAGTATCTCGCCGAACGCGCTCAGAAACGCGTGCTGGCCGCGCAGCAGAGCGTAGCTCGGGGTGACGTCGCCGGACTGCCCGATCGCCGCGTGAAAGTCGTAGCTGAGCGGCACCATGTCGTTCGGGTAGCCGGTCGCCTGCGATTCGTGCAGGCCCGGGCCGGGGTTCGTGCCGCCGGCGTACATGTAGTACCCCTGCCACATCGACCCGTTGCCGACCTTGATGTGTGCGACCGCCGCAACGTCGAGCGCCGAAGGTCGTGGCCGGCGGTGGTAGGCCGTCGCCATCCCGCCGCCGAGTTCGCAGGTGGCGGGAGGGAAGACGGATGCTTCGTCATCGTCGTTCTCCGGAGCGGAAGCCGCGCTGAACCCCTGCGCTTCGCGCACATCGGCTCCGACGCCGGGGTCATCCCACACGTGGGAGAAGAAGTAGTGGGCACGAAAAGAGTCATCCCACGGGGCATCCGGCTCGGTCCAGAATCCGTCACCGTACCCGCCGTAGAGCGGAAAGACCTCGTCTGTCGGCAGCTCGGCGCCGCCCCACGCGGTGGCTGTCCACAAGGGCGCCGACATCCCGGCCTCGCGCGCGAGTCGCTTGAGGGTGCTGAGGTGCTCGGGCCGGTCGTACAGCTCATTCTCGAGCTGGATCGCGATGATCGGCCCTCCTGGGCGGGCTCGACCGCCCAGTGCAGCGGCGAGCTGACCGAACCACTCGCGCACGAGATCGAGATACACCGGGTCGTCGGATCGGTGGATGACCGGCTGCTCTTGCACCCAGTCGGGGAAGCCGCCGTTGCGCGCTTCGCCATGAGCCCACGGTCCGATCCGGAGGCAGACTTCGAGCCCCGACGCGGCGCACTCGTCGATGAACGCTGCGACATCGTTCTGGCCCTCGAAATCGGCGACCCCGCGCTCTGGAGAGTGGTGCAACCAGAAGACATAGGTCGAGGCGACCGAGATCCCGCCGGCCCGCAGTTGGCGTGCGCGTTCGCCCCAGCGGGCGCGGGGGATGCGGCTGTAGTGCAGTTCTCCCGAGACCGGAATCCACGGTGCACCGTCGCGAAGCACCGCCCGGTCGGTGACGGCGAGCCCCAGCACTTCTTCGCCTGCGGCGGGCATGGGCGCGGTGCGCGGTGGCGAGTCCCATCCTCGTGGAGAGAGCGTGAGTTCGGTCATGTCAGAGTCCGCCGATGATCGCGTTGTCGAGCAGGTCGGCGTCGACCCCGCTGGGCGGAGCCTGGTTGGTGAGCAAGACGTACGCGACCCCGGCACTCGGGTGCACCCAGAACTCACCGCCCGACCAACCACCGTGGCCGTAGGCGTCGCGGTCGATGAGCCCGGGCGCGCGGGTCGGCAGGTTCCAGGTGAACCCCCAGTCCTGTCCGCGCTCGGCCGGGTACGGGTCTAGCCGCGGGATGTCGCCGGTGAGCGGCCGACGCATCATGGCGAGGGTCGCGGGCTGCACGATGCTTTCACCGTTCCGCAGGAGCGCCGAGGCGATGGCGAGCAGGTCGGGCGCGCGGCCGATGAGTCCGGCGCCCGGGCTCTGCAAGCGTGCGAAACGAGCGATGTCGACGCCCGCGTCGGCTGCTCCGACGATGTCGTGCGGGTCGGATGCTTCATCCAGGGTGAGTCCGTCGGCACCGACCTCGGCGGCCCACGCGAGGGTCGCAGCATCCCACGTCTCTGTTGTCGCGTGCTCGATGAGCGCCGCGATGCCCTCGAACGCGAGGGTGGAGTAGCGCGAGGCGGTGCCCGCGGCGAAGTCGCGCCCGGCACGCAGCAGGTCTTCGCGCATCGGATTCGGTGCATCGAGCGGCGGTTCGCTGATGCCCGATGTGTGGCTGGCAAGGTGGAGCAGGCGCACGATGTCGTCGCGGTTCGCACCGAACGTGGGGAGCGCCGCGCTCAGCGGCGTCTCGGGAGAGAGCAGGCCGCGCTCGATGGCCCGTGCCGCGGTGAGTCCGGTCAGCGGCTTGGTGATCGAGAACAGCCGGTAGTGGTCGTCGACTCGGGCTGTGCGCTGCGCTGTTGCGCCGAAGGCGTCGAGGGCGACCGTGCCGTCCTTGGTGGCGATGCCGAGCACCGCCGTCGGCAGACGGCCCTCCGAAACCTGCGTACGCGTCCAGTCGAACGCGCGTGAGAACCCTGCGGTCATCACTCCACCTCGTGACCGAGGTCGTGCCGGGCGACGAATCGGGCGGTCGCGTCGGTGAGCGACTCCAGTTCGACGATCGTGATGGTGTTCTGGCCGGGCTGGGTCACAGGGCCCGGGACGAAGAGCGTCCGCTGTGGGCCGCGGCGCCAGTAGCGGCCGAGGAAGAAGTCGTTCACCCACGCATAGCCCTTCCCCCAGCCGCGTGTGTCGAGGAACAGGTCGGCGGATGCTTCGAGGTCGAAGGTGGCGCGGAGCCCGACAGGCCCGGCGGCGCGGTCGTTGGTCAGCGCGGCGGAGGTGGAAGCATCCGTCACCGCCTGACCGAGGGCAGGAACATCGAACGTCCGGACCTGCCACGGACCGGCGATCTCGACCCCATCGACCAACGGCACACCGATGATGCCCTTGGCCTCGCCGATCTTGGTGTCGTAGTTGACGCGCCCGGTTTCTTCGACCAGGAGCCGCAGGCGTTCGCCCGACGGAATCGTGAGCGAGTTGTCACCGATTGTGCGCTGCAGAATGCCGACGGGCCGATCATCGACCTGCACCCAGGCGTAGTCGCGGACTTCGGCTTCGAGCACGGCTTGGCTATCGACAGAGACGGATGCTGCGTACTCGACGAGTACGAGGTCGGAGCCGAGTTCATCCATCGTGGGCGGAGTGGTGAACTCGCCGCGGTCGGTGACGACGGCGTCCAGCGGGTTGCCGACACTCTCGAGCGCGACGGTCAGGGTCGGGGCGTCCACAGCCTCGGGGAGCGGCTCGTCGGGCACCGGCGCGTGCTTCGCGATGACGTCACGGAACGCTCGGAACTTCGAGGTCGTGCGCCCGTCTTCGGTGATGGGCGAGTCGTAGTCGTAGGACGTGACCATCGGCAGGTATCGGCCCGAGTCATTCGCGCCGGCGGTCAGACCGAAGTTCGTGCCTCCGTGCACCATGTAGATGTTGACCGATGCCCCGGCCTCAAGCAGCAGGTCGAGGTCGGCGGCGCTGTCGGCGAAGGCGGTGGTGTGATGCTTCTCGCCCCAGTGGTCGAACCAGCCGCACCAGAACTCCATGCACATGAGCGGCCCGGTGGGCTGGTGCTCGCGCAGCGTCGCGAGGCGTTCGTGGATGCGGGATCCGAACGACCCGGTCTTGTGCAGGCCCTCGTGCGCGCCGTTTTCGAGCATGTGGGGGATGGGCTGGTCGACCTGTGTGAGGGGCACGGTGATGCCCGCCGCGCGCGTGAGGCGGATGAGTTCGGCGAGGTACGCCTTGTCAGCCCCGTATGCGCCGTACTCGTTCTCGATCTGGACGAGGATCACCGAGCCGTCCTGGTCGATCTGGCGCGGAACGAGGATCTCGTTGACGCGCCCGAGGTAGTCGGTCACCGCCTCGAGGTAGCGCGGGTCGGAGCTGCGGAGCTTCATGTCGGGGTCGGCGGTGAGCCACGTCGGGAGTCCGCCGTTATGCCACTCGGCGCAGACATAGGGTCCCGGCCGGACGATCGCGTGCATGCCCTCGTCGGCGATGATGTCGAGAAACCGGCCGAGGTCGACGGCGCCGTCTTGCGACCACTGCCCACGCACGGGCTCATGGGCGTTCCAGGCGACGTAGGTCTCGATCGCGTTGAGCCCCATCAATCGGGCCTTGTGGATTCGGTCGCGCCACTGGTCGGGGTGCACGCGGGGGTAGTGCATCGCGCCGGAAATGATCCGGTGGGGCTGCCCGTCGAGCAGGAAGTCGGTCTCGCCGATCTGGAAGCGGGAGGGGGAAGTCGTCATCGTCGTCCTCATACTGATGTTGAGTGTCCAAGAAACGCCGTTCGGCGTGAGTCATTGGCGGCGTGTTCTGGACACTCGACAGCGGGGTGGCTGCGGTGAGGCCAGCTTAGCGGGGAAGCGCTTTCCCTGTCGAGCGCCAAAGCGACTCGGGCTGGGCTGACGGATGATGGCTGAGGGGTTTGGGCGTGGTTCCCCCACCCAGCGCCGGGCGCGGCGGGATGTTGCGCAGGTTTGCTGCCCCGAACTCGCGCAAAGCACGAGCCGACAGTTCAAGGAACCTGGAGCACTCCGTTGAGTCGGTGCGGGAGGTGCGCGAGCGACGCGTCGCGGAGCGGCAACGGCAGCAGGGCATCGGGTGCGGACTGGTACGCCACTGGGCGCAGGAAGCGCCGGATCGCGGTCGCCCCGACCGAGGTGAACAGCGAGGTCGTCGCCGGCCACGGCCCCCCGTGCTGCTGCGACCAGGTCACGGCCACGCCGGTCGGCCAACCCGCGAACAGCACGCGTCCGGCACGAGCCTGCAGCAGGTCGAGTGTCTCTTCGACCTCTTCGCCGGGCTCGGAGTGCAGGGTCGCGGTGAGGCTCCCCGGCACGGCGCGCAGCGCCGCGTGAAGCTCCTCATCGGACGAGTACCGCACGAGCACGGTCACCGGGCCGAACACCTCTTCGAGCAGCAGTTCGGGGCGCTCGGCGACTGCCGCGGCATCCGTCACCACAACGATCGGCTGGGCGACTTCACCGTCCGAGACGGATCCGGCGACGATCTCGACCGACGCGTCGGCGAGGAGGGCATCGATGCCCGAGGGGAACGCGGCCGTGATGCGGTCGGTGAGGAGGACGCCGCCGTGCGAGGCGGGGACGAGAGCGGCGACGGATGCTTCGAACTCGGTGCCCTCGGGAATGAAGACGACACCCGGCTTGGTGCAGAACTGCCCGACTCCGAGGGTGAACGAGGCGACCAGCCCACCCGCGAGGTCCTCTCCGCGAGCGCTGGCGGCCGCCGGGGTGATCACGACGGGGTTGACGCTGCCGAGCTCGCCGTAGAACGGGATCGGGTCGGGGCGGCCGGTGGCGAGGTCGAACAGCGCGCGACCACCCGAGAGCGAGCCGGTGAACCCCGCGGCCTGGATCACCGGGTGCTGAACCAGGGCGTTGCCGGCCTCGCGGCCTTCGACGAGAGCGAGCGACCCGACGGGAGCGCCGGCCGCCACCAGTGCGTCGGCCACGATCTCTGCGGTGCGGCGGGAGAGCTCGATGTGCCCGGAGTGCGCCTTGACGATCACCGGCGCGCCTGAGGCGAGCGCTGAGGCCGTGTCGCCGCCGGCCACGGAGAAGGCGAAGGGAAAGTTCGATGCCGAGAACACCGCGACAGGCCCGACGGGCACGAGCATGCGCCGCAGCTCGGGACGCGGGGGAGTCGCCGCAGGGTCAGCGTCATCGACCGTGAGTTCGAGATACGAGCCCTCCTCGACCACGGTCGCGAAGAGCCGCAGCTGTCCGGTCGTCCGGCCGACTTCGCCGCGCAGGCGCGCTTCGCCGAGGCGGGTCTCGCGGTCGGCGATGGGGACGAGTTCGTCGCTTGCGGCATCCAACGCGTCCGCTGCGGCGCGCAGCCACGCGGCGCGATCGCTCGCGGTCGATCGTGCCCAGATGGGTGCGGCGGATGCTGCGGCCGCAACGGTCTCGTTCAGTTCGTCGAGTGTGGTGTTCACTTCAGCCTCTCTTGCCCGTGAGCCGTCTCAGATGACTCGCGATGGGGGATTTTGGGACATATGCGACGGCTCGCGTTCACCGAAACCGGAGACCAAGGCCGTCGTGGGGTGCGTCGGTCAGCCAGCCGTTCTCGATCTTCACAGGGCTGGGGCCGATCAGCGCACCGAGCGCGCCGAACCCGGCATCTTCGACGTCTTCGACCAGGGCATCCGGGACTCCGGGCACCGCGCGCATGCAGAGCGCGAGCTGGCCCGAGAGCTCGGGGAGGAGGTGCGGATGCACTGCGGCGCCGTACTCGGCGGCGATCGCCGCGATGCCGAGGAATGGCGTGATGCCGCCGACCCGCACGATGTTGGGCTGCACGATCTGTGCCGCACCCGTGCGGAGGAAGTCGTCGAACCGATACACGTTGTGGAGGTTCTCACCCACCGCGATCGGGATGCCGCTCGACGCTCTCAGACGCCCTGCGAGTTCACTGTGGCCGTACAGGTCGTCGGCGCGAAGAGGTTCTTCGATCCACGCCGGATTCACCTCGGCGAGCACCTCGAGCGATGACGTGGCGCGATCGAGCTCCCACCGCTGGTTCGCGTCGATCATGAGCGCGCGGTCGGGGCCGAGCACCTCGCGGACGGCCCGCATGCGGTCGAGGTCTTCGGCCACGTCGGGCTTGCCGACCTTGACCTTGACGGCGTCGAAGCCGGCATCCACCCAGCGCCGCACCTGTGCGACGAGCTCGTCCTGCGTATAGTGCAGGTTCACGCCGCTGCCGTACGTGCGCACTCGCTCGCGCTGCGCACCCAAGAAGCCCGGCAGTGAGGTGCCCCCGGCGCGGGCCGCGGCATCCCACAACGCCAGATCAAGCCCGGCCTGAGCGATCGTCGAGATTCCGCCACCGCCTGCCTCGTGCAGGTGCTGCCAGAGCGCCAGCCATTGCGACCCAGGGTCGGCGGGGCGACCGATCGCGAATGCTGCGATGTCGTGCGAGAGCAGAGCCTGCACCGCCTCTGCGCCGATCTGCGGCGTCCACGAGAAGCCCCAGCCGATCACGCCGTCCGACCGAGTGACCTGCGTCGCGATGACCCCGATCGAGGTGACGTCGCTGCCCCACGGGCGCGTGAGCGGCACGCGGATGAGCCGCGCGTCGAAGCGCTCGATCGTGGGGATTGCGGGAGCCTCGGTCACAGCAGTGCGCGCCCCGCTTCGAGGATCGCGGCGAGTCGAGCCTCTTGATCGGGGGTCGGGTCGACCAGGGGTGCGCGAACGCTGCCCACCGGCAGACCGCCGATGCGCAGACCCGCCTTGATGAGCGACACCCCGAAGCCGGGGGTCTCGTCGCGCAGGGCGACCAGCGGAGTGTAGAAGCCGTCGAGGATCTGCTCGCGACGCGCTTCGTCGCCGTCGACGTACGCGCGGTAGAAGGCGTTCGCGACCTCGGGAATCATCGCGAAAGCCGCCGACGAATACAACGGCATGCCGATGCCCCGGTACGCCGCCTGGGTGAGTTCGGCGGTGAGCAGGCCGTTGAAGAACGCGAAGTCGCGCCCGGTCTCGGCGACCGCACGTACGACCAGCTGGGCCACGGCGAGATCGCCGACGCCGTCCTTGAAGCCCACGACCTTCGGGTTGGCGGCAAGCCGGCGCACCGAGTCGACCGAGTACTGCGCGTTTCCGCGGTGGTAGATGATGACGGGCAGGTCGGATGCCGCGGCAATCGCTTCGACGTAGGCCACGAGGCCGGCCTGCGGCCCGCCCACGAGGTACGGCGGAAGCACGAGGAGAGCGTCGGCTCCGGCATCCGATGCCGCACGGGCGACCTCGATCGCGTGGCCGAGCGTGCCGCCCGAGCCCGCGACCACCGGGACGCGACCGTTCACCGCCTGCACCGCTGTCGCCACGACAGACGAGGCTTCTGCCGCCGAAAGCGCGTGGTACTCGCCGGTTCCGCACGCCGGGAAGACCCCGCCCGCACCGGCCTCGACGCCGGTCGAGACGTGCTGTGCGAGCAGGTCGTGGTCGATCGCTCCGGCGGCGCCGAAGGGGGTGACGGGGAAGAAGAGGATGCCGTCGAAGTTCATACCGGCACGTCCTTTCGTTTATCGGCGTGCGCGAGTTCGGTGCGCCAGTCGTGGTCGGGGGTCCAGCCGAGGAGGCGCCGGGCTTTGGCGTTGGAGAACGCGGGCGAGGTGCCGGTGAGCTCCGTCGCGGCACGCGCGGTGCCGGGGTGGAAGCGGGGGAGCAGCTCGGAGAGGGGGTCACGGGCGAGAGCATCATCGGCGCCCACGAAGAACGTCTCGCCGTTCGGGATGTCGCCGAGGGCTGCGAGCAGGGTGTCGGCGAAGGTCGCGACATCGCGCGCATCGACGTAGTTGAACAGGGCCGGCGCCGACAGTGCGGGATCATCCAGGCGCGCGCGAACAGTGTGGCCCTGCTGGGTCGGCGCTCCTGCCCACTCTTCGGGGGCGATCACGTAGCAGGGGCGAAAAGCGGCGAACCGCACAGCGTCGCCGGTCTGTCGCTGCAGCATCGTGAGGGTCTGCTCGATCAGCAGCTTCGAGAGGGCGTACGCGTTCCAGGGCTGCGCGGGGGAGTCCTCGTCCAGCGGCAGTCGTTCGGGGGTCCAGCCGTTCGGAGCGCCGTAGCCGAGCACCGTGGGGCTGGACGCGGCGACGATCTTCGGAATGCCGGCGGCAACCGCCCCGCCGAGTACCGAGATCGCGAGGGCCGAGTTCGTCCGCATGATGACGTCTTCGGGGGCGCTGAACGGCACGGCGATCGCCGCCAGATGGATGACGGCGTCGGCGCGGGCTGCGGCGAGGGTCACGGCGGTGGTCGAGGCATCCGTCAGATCAATCGCGTGCTGTCGCACGCCGTCGATCTCGAGCGCGGACGTCGTTGACCGGTCGAGCGAGACGATCTCGTGTCCGCGCTCAGCGAGCCCCGCGACGAGGCTACGTCCGAGGCGTCCGGCCCCGCCGGTGATGACGATGCGGCTCATGTTGTGGGCGTAGGCGTGGACAGCAGGCGGATGCCGAGATCGGCGACGTTCACCGGGAGTCCGGTCTCGAGTGAGCGGTTACCGGCGATGCCGACCGCGATCGACTGCACCCCGTCGCGCCAGTTCGCCGGTCGCGCCAGCGGGTCTTCGCCCGGTCCGATGAAGATGTCGGAGAGGAGGATGGCGTCGCCGCCTCCGTGGCCGCCCTCACCATTGACGATTTCGATCTCGACGGGTGCCTCCCAGTGGCGCTGCAGAAGCAGACGCTCGCCTTCGGGGCGCAACGATCCCGACGACCCGGCATCTACCGCGCTCGGGTCGAGTACGGGGTGGAGGCCTTCGGCTTCGAGAACGGCGCCGCGCTCGATGACGTCGAGTTCCACGCGGCCGAGCGTGCCGTTCACTGCGACCCGATAGCCCTCCCACGGCGCGTGGGCGTTGAGCGAATAGCTGAGGGTCGCGCCGTTCGCATAGTCCACGACGAGCGCGAGGTTGTCTTCAATGGTGATGCCCTCGCCGAACACATCGCGGTCGCGCACGTAGCCGTCGTGGGCCTCGGCGTCGAGGTAGAGCGCCTTCAGGTTCGGGTGATCGCGCAGGTCGAGGTCGAAACCATCGTGGTTGTGCATGTCATCAGTCCTGTCCCGCGTGCCGCGCTCGGGGCGCTCGCCGAGTCCGCGTGCCGCGGCATTGTCGGCTCCGTAGAACCGCAGTCCACCGCTGGCGAACACCCGGCGCGGGGTCGAGCGGATCCACCAGTTGACGAGGTCGAAGTGGTGGCTCGACTTGTGCACGAGCAGGCCGCCCGAGTTCTTCTTCTCGCGGTGCCAGCGGCGGAAGTAGTCCGCGCCGTGTTTGGTGTCGAGCATCCATTGGAAGTCGATGGAGGTGATTTCGCCGATCAACCCGTCCTGGATGACCTGACGCAGCCCGCTGTTGCGCGGCGAGTAGCGGTAGTTGAAGGTCAGCAGCACATCGCGGCCCGTGCGCTCGACGGCGTCTTCGATCGCGGCAGCGCCCTCGGCGTCGATCGTCAGCGGCTTCTCGACCACGACATCGGCGCCTGCCTCGAGGGATCGGACGATCAGCGACGCGTGCAGATCATCGCGTGCCGTGATCACGACCCTGTCGACGCGCTCGGCGCGGATCATCTCTTCGAGCTGATCGGGGTGCCATGTCGAGGGTGCCTCGATGCCCGCATTCACGGCACGCCGCACTGACAGTGCGGCGCGGTGCGGGTTCGGCTCGCAGATGGCGACGAGTTCTGCGTGCTCGGCGTAGGTGCCGGCGATCGCATCGACGTACATCTGCGAGCGGCTTCCGGCTCCGACGACGGCGTACCGGGTACGGGTCATTGCAACTCCAACTCAGGAAACGTTTTCTCAGGCTACAGGTGTGCGGTCGGGTCTGTCGAGTTGGTTCCCCCGAAGACCTCATCTCCGTGAGAACTCACTCCGCCGACGAGAACTCCGCTGTGGGCCGGGTTCTCGTCGGCGGACTGGGTTCTCGCGGGATCTTCGGGGGTCAGGATGCCGCGGCCGCGGTGCTTCCGCGCACGACGACTTCGGGGTTCGTGGTGACGATCGGGCTCGGGGTCTGACCGGTCAGCAGGGCGTGCATGGCAGCCCAGGCCTGGGCGCCGAGGTCGGCGGCGGGCACGGCGGCCGTGGTCAAGGGCGGAGAGGTGTACGCGGCGAAGGGGATGTCGTCGAACCCCGCAACCGAGACGTGCTCGGGCACGCGCACCCCACGACCGGCGAGCGTCGACATCAGGCCCATCGCGACGAGGTCGTTGAAGGCCAGAACAGCCGTCGCGCCCGTCTTGATGACGGCGTCGGCGGCGGCCGCACCGCTGTTGAAGTCGACGCCGGAGGGCAGCTCGATCACCGTGAGGTCGGAGTGCGCGGCGCGCGCGTCCGCGATCGCGGCGAGGCGCGCGGCGTTGGAGGCGCTGCGGGCAACACCGGCGAGAAACACGATGCGGCGATGGCCGAGGTCGTACAGGTGCTCGGCGAGCCCGCGCAGCGCGGTGCGGTAGTCGGCATTCACGACGGGGACACCCGCCTGTGGCGCGCGGTTCACGACGACGACGGGAGACAGGCTGGGCAGGAGCACGGCGAGTTCGTCCTGCGCCATGCGCGGTGCGCACAGGATCACGCCGTCCGTGCGCCGTCGGGTCTCGACGGCCAGTACGCGCTCTTCATCGACCTGCTCGGCGGAGTCGGCGATGAGCACGTGAAAACCGTCGGCAGCGGCCGCACGGCTGAGCCCGCGCAGAATCCCCTGGAAGGTGGGGTTGGCGAGGTCGGGAATCACGACCGCGACCGTGCTCGTGCGCCCGAGCACGAGGCTGCGCGCCAGCGGGCTGGCGGAGTAGCCGAGCTCGGCGGCGACTCCTCGCACCCGCTCGGCCAGCACGGGATCCACGGTGGCGTTTCCGTTCATCACCCGCGAGACCGTCGAGAGCGACACTCCCGCGGTGCGTGCGACGTCGGTGATCGTCACGCGGCGCGGTGCTTCCGGCATCTTCCGTCCCTTCGCGAGCGGTGGGCCCAGCCTAGCCAGAAAGCGTTTTCGCCTACCGATCAGCCGGCGTTTCGGCGTAACATGGACTCGTGGCAAGGAAAACGCTTTCCGATCCGGCCGACCTGATCGATGGTGCGCACCCGGCGCGCTCGGTGTTGCGCCTGCTCGCTCGGCGGCCAGCCCGCATGACTCTCGCCCTCTTCGCATTTGCGATGAAAGAGATTCCGCTCTGGTTTCTGCCCGTGATCACGGCAGCGATCATCGATATCGTCGCGACGCAGGGAGAGGTCTCCGCTGTGCTGTGGTGGCTGACCCTCGCGGTGGTGCTGCTCGTGCAGAACTACCCGAACCACATCCTCTACACCCGCAACTTCATGACCGTCGTGCGCGATACCGGTGCCGACCTGCGCAACGGCTTGGCTGCTCGCCTCCAGAGCCTCTCGATCGGCTATCACACGCGAGTGAGCTCCTCCATCGTGCAGACCAAGGTCGTGCGCGACGTTGAGAACGTCGAACTGATGCTGCAGCAGGTGACTCACCCGCTGCTGTCGGCGATCATGGTCATGGTCGGCGCGATCTCGATGACCGCGATCGCTGTGCCGCAGTTCCTCCCGGTGTACGCGCTGGCCGTCCCGATCGCCATCGGCATCCGCTACGGAATGCGCAATCGGTCGAAGGCGCGCAACGAGGTCTTCCGACGTGAGGTCGAAACACTGTCGGCGCGTGTCGGCGAAATGGCATCACTGATCCCCGTCACCCGCGCCCACGGGCTCGAGCAGACCGCAGTCACGCGCGTGAACAGCGGTGCCGACGGAGTGCGTCGCGCGGGCCTGCACCTCGACATGCTCAACGGACATGTTGCCTCGATTTCGTGGGTCGCGATGCAGTTGCTGGGGGTCGGATGCCTCGTCCTCGCCGCGATCTTCTCGCTCACCGGCATCCTCCCGATCACTCCGGGCGAAGTGGTGCTCCTGTCGACCTACTTCACGCTGCTTACCGGTGGCCTCACCGCGCTTCTGATGCTCATCCCGGTCGGGGCCCGCGGCCTCGAGTCGGTGCGCTCGATCGCAGAGGTGATGCAAGAGCCCGACCTCGAGCAGAACGAAGGCAAGCACGCGGTCGATCGCGTGAGCGGAGGCATCCGTCTCGTGCGTGCCTCGCACCGCTATCGCGACGCCGACCGCGATGCCCTTCACGAGATCGACCTCGATATCGTGCCGGGCGAAACCGTGGCCTTCGTGGGCTCGTCGGGATCGGGCAAGTCGACTCTGCTCAACCTGGTGCTCGGGTTCGTGCGTCCGACGAGCGGGCAGGTGCTGCTCGATGGCGCCGACGTGCAGACCCTCGACATGCGCACCGCGCGCCGGTTCGTCTCGGTCGTCCCGCAGGAGTCTGTCCTCTTCGAGGGAACGATCCGCGAGAACATCGCGTACGGACTGCCGCACGCGGACGACGATCGCATCGCCCGCGCCCTGCGCGATGCCAATGCGTGGGAGTTCGTCCAGGCGCTTCCGCAGGGGTGGGACACGATCGCCGGCGAGCGCGGTGCGCGCGTCTCGGGCGGTCAGCGCCAGCGGCTCGCAATCGCTCGCGCGCTCGTGCGCGACCCGCGCATCCTGCTGCTCGACGAGGCCACCTCGGCGCTCGACCCCGAGTCCGAAGTGCTCGTGAAAGAAGCACTCAGCCGCCTGATGGAGGGGCGCACGACTCTGGTCGTCGCCCACCGACTGTCGACCATCCGCCAGGCCGACCGCATCATCGTGCTCGAACACGGGCAGATCGTCGAACAGGGCAGTCACGACGTGCTGCTTGAGGCGAACGGGCGTTACGCCCACCTCCACTTCACTCAGGCCGGCACCGCACGCTGAGCCTGCGCCAATCATCACCTCACGAAGGAGTGACATGACGGATGCTTCGTCCCGCGCCCTGCGGGCTGCCATCATCGGTACCGGCGCGATCGCCCACGCCCACGCAGAGGCGATCGCGGGCCTTGCCCCGCGGATCGACCTGGTCGCGGTGGTGGATGTCGACGCGGATCGCGCCGCCCAGTTCGCCGAGCGGTTCGGTGCGGAAGCGGTGTACACCGACGCGGCCGAACTCTTCGCCAGCGAGCAGCTCGACCTCGTGCACGTCTGCACCCCGCCGCTCACCCACGTTCCGCTCGCGATTCAGGCGCTGCGCGCCGGTGTGCCGGCGCTTATCGAGAAGCCGACGGCCCTCAGCCTGGCTGAGATGGACCGGCTCGTGGCGGTCTCGCACGAAACGGGTGTGCCCGCGCTCACGGTGTTCCAGCATCGGTTCGGGGCCGCCGCTCTGCGGCTGGCCGCCCTCGTCCGAGAGGGCGTGCTCGGCCGTCCGCTCGTCGCCACCTGCGAAACCCTGTGGCACCGCACGCCTGATTACTTCGATCTGCCCTGGCGAGGGCGGTGGGCGATCGAGGGGGGTGGGCCGACGATGGGCCACGGCATCCACCAGTTCGATCTCCTGCTCGCGGTGCTGGGTCCCTGGCGCAGGCTCTCGGCCTTTGCCGCGCGACAGGCACTGCCGACCGACACCGAAGACGTCTCGATGGCGGTCGTCGAGTTCGAAGGCGGGGCGCTGGCGACCGTGGTCAACTCGATCGTCTCGCCGCGCGAGACGTCGCGGCTGCGCTTCGACTTCGAACACGCGACCGTCGAGGTCGAGCACCTCTACGGCTACACCGATGCGGACTGGACCTTCACGGCCGCGCCAGGGCACGAAGCGCTCGCCGAAGCCTGGGCGCAGCAGCCCAGCGACGAGATCAGCAGCCATCTCAGCCAACTCGCCCAGATCGTCTCTGCGCTCGAAGCGGGCACCGACCCGGGCGTGGGCGCGGACGAGGCCCGGCGTACGCTCGAATTCGCGGCCGCGACGTATGCCTCGGCTTTTCGGGGCCGACCGGTCGAGGCCGGCGAGATCACCGACGACGACCCATTCCACTCGTCCATGGACGGCGGCGCCGTGCCGTGGTCGCCCGTCAAGGAGGCACAATGACCCTTTCCATCGCCGACGACAACGAGTCCGCGTTCGCCGTCTATGACGACGACGTTGAGCTGTTTCGGTACACCTTTGTGCCCGACACCGAGCAGTTCGAGTCGCCGAAGCCGTATCTGCATCCGATCCGCACGCGCTCGGGACACCTCGTCAGCCTCTTTCGCCCGCATGACCACGTGTGGCACAAGGGCATCGCCTGGTCGCTCCCCGTCGTGGGCGACGAGAACTTCTGGGGCGGACCCACCTACGTCCGTGATCAGGGCTACGTCCAACTGCCGAACGATGGTGCACAAACCCATCTGAGGGTCGAGGCCTCGGGCACAGACGCCGACGGTGTGGTGCGCTTCGCCCACGACCTCGAATGGATCACCGAGGGCGGCGTGCGGATCTTCACCGAGCGCCGTGAGATCACCGCGCGCGTGCTCGACGACGACAGCTGGGTGCTCACCTTCGAGACGGCGATGACGAATGTCTCGGCATCCGACATCGCCATCGGTTCACCGACGACCAAGGGGCGCGAGAACGCCGGCTACGGCGGGCTGTTCTGGCGCGGACCGCGCTCGTTCACCGGCGAGATGCTGGTGACCATCGACGGCACCGGATCGGGCAGCGATGTCCGTGGTCAGCGCCACGAGTGGATGGGTTTCGCGGGCCGCCACGACGAGGTCGACGCCGCGTCGCTCATCGTGATGGTTGACGCGACCTCGAACCCGCATCATCCGCCCCAGTGGTTCGCGCGATCCGAAGAGTTCGCAGGCCTCAACCCCGCGCCGTTCTTCAGCGAAGAGGTCGTGGTGGCTGCGGGCGAAACGGTCACGTTCCGCTACGGAGTGGGAATTGCGGATGCCGATGCCGACGATGCGGCAGAGCTCGCAGACTCCATTCGCACGGTCTTGCAGGAGCGGCGATGACGTCGCCACTCTTCCCCGGTGGGGTAGCGGTGAGCGACCTCGCCGTCTACGACTGGGACGCCGCCGACGGCAGGTGCGGCGGATCACCGCACCTGCACACCGCCTCCGGCGAGGGCTATATCGTGATCGGCGGGTCGGGCGCGGTCGAGACCCTCTCGAGTGAGGGCTTCGTCGAGCATCCGCTGGCGGTGGGCGATGTGCTGTGGTTCTCGCCGGGAACGGTGCACCGGCTGGTGAACGACGGCGAGCTGCGGTTGCTCGTGGTCATGCAGAACTCCGGACTCCCCGAGGCGGGGGATGCGGTGCTGACCTTTCCCTCCGCGGTTCTTGACGACGCTGAGGCCTACACGGCCGCGGCCCTGCTGCCGGTCGGTGCCGGCCGGGAGGATGCCGCGCGGGCGCGGCGCGACCTCGCTCTCGAGGGCTATGCGGAGCTGCTGGGCGCCTGGCGGGCAGACGGCGCGTCGGCCCTCGCCGAGCTTCACGCGCGAGCGGCGCGACTCGTCCGAGATCGGGTTCCGCAGTGGCAGGAGCTGTGGGTTTCCACGGTCGCCGCCGAGACCGAGCGGACGCGGGCGCAGCTCGAGGCGCTCCGCGCCGGGTTGCCCGGGACGCTGGGTGAAGCATCCGTCGTGCGCGCAGTTCCGACGCCCGGCGATCGTGGATACGGGATGTGCGGAAGGCTGAAGACGTGGGAGTTCTCAGAGACGACCGCCCGCGACGAAGTGATTGCACCATCGAAGGAGCACGAATGAACGCCGTACCCATCACCCCCGTCACGCTCGGCGCGTCGCGTCTGGGGGAACGTCCCGGTGGCGCCGAGTTGGCGGATGCGCTGCTTGTCTCGCCGCTCGGCAACATCGATACGAGCAACATGTATGCCGAGGGTCGCAGTGAAGAGCTTCTGGGTGCCGCGATCGCGCGTGCCGGAGGCATTCCCGGCACGAAGCTCATCTACTCGAAGGCCGATCGTGATCTCGAGACGGGCGCCTTCGATGGCGATCGCGTGCGCCGTTCGCTCGACGAGTCGCTCACCCGGCTCGGCGTGGACTCGCTCCCGCTCTACCAGTTCCACGATCCGTACACCGTGACCTTCGACGAAGCGATGGCACCCGGTGGGGGAGTCGAAGCCCTCCTCTCGCTGCGCGACGAAGGCGTGATCGGTGCGATCGGCATCGCGTCGGGCACCATGGCCCAGGTGCACGAGTATGTGGCCACGGGCGTCTTCGATGCAGTCCTCTCGCACAATCGCCTCACGCTCGTGGACCGCACCGCCGAGCCCACGTTCCGCCTTGCGCGCGAGCTCGGGATGACGGTCTTCAATGCCGCGCCGTTCGGTGGCGGCACCCTCGCGAACGGCGCGAACACCTACGGGTACCGCGAGATGCCCGCCGACTTCGCCGCCCACCTCGAGCGGTTGCGTGCCCTCGCGGCCGAGTGGTCGGTCGACCTGGCGGCGGCCGCCCTGCAGTTCTCCACGAGGAGCCCGCTGGTCGACACCACCGTGGTCGGGGTGACATCGGCGGCTCGCCTCGACGCGCTTCCGGTTCTCATCGACGCCGTCGTGCCAGACGAGTTCTTCGACGCGGTTGAGAAGCTCGGGCCGCCGCCTGCCAGCGGCAACGACTGAGCAGACTGATCCCCTGACCAGCCCGCCCGCGAAACGTGCGGCTCGTTTGGACGGACGCGCGGGATAGCGCTTTCCCGCGAACTGCTCTAGGGTGAAGTGAGCTCAGTCCCTCGACGCGGAGAAGCCCATGACCACCTCCTTGCGCTGCGCGCTCGTCGGCACCGGGGCGGTTGCAAATCTGCACGCTCTCGCCGTTGCCGCGCACCCTCGCGCCGACCTTGTCGCCGTCACCGATCACACGCGCTCGGCGGCCGACGCGTTCGCTGAACGGTATGACGTCCCCGCTGTGTACGACGACCTCGATGGGCTGCTCGCCGCTGAGGACCCCGACGTCGTGCTGATCTGCACCCCTCCCGGGGCGCACCGCGGCCAGACGATCACCGTTTTCGCGGCCGGTGCCCACGTCGTGGTCGAGAAGCCGCCGGCCTCGTCTCTCGCCGAACTCGACGAGATGCGCGCGGCCGCGGTCGCCGCTGATCGTGAGCTCGCGGTGGTCTTCCAGCAGCGCACGGGTACGGCCGCCGCCCACGTCCGTCGGCTTCTGCACGACGGCGCCCTCGGGCGACCGCTGATCGCCACGTGCGAGACCCTCTGGTACCGCGGAACCGACTACTTTGCGGTGCCGTGGCGCGGAAAGTGGGCGACCGAAGGCGGGGGAACGACGCTGGGTCACGGCATCCATCAACTCGACCTGCTGGCCTTCCTTCTCGGCGACTGGGCAACAGTGCGCGGCGAGCTCTGGCGTCTCGATCGCGAGACCGAGACGGAGGATGCCTCGACCGCCACGGTCACGTTCGCCAGCGGTGTCGTCGCCCAGGTCACGACCAGCGCCGTGTCTCCGCGCGAGGTGAGTGCGATCCGGATCGACACGCAGAAGGCGACGATCACGGTCGAGCACCTCTACGGACACGGCCATGACAACTGGAGCATCTCGCCCGCTCCCGGCTTCGAGGAGGAGTCGGCCGCCTGGGCTTTTCCGCAGAACGAAGAGCGCAGCGACCACGGCCCGCTGTTGCGCGATGTGTTCGACGCGCTGCTCGACGGTACGCCGCTGCCCGACACGGCCACGGCGCCGGCGAGGTCGTTCGAGATCGTGGCGGCGATCTATGCCTCCGCCGCGGCGGGCGGTGCGCCGATCACACCGTCCGACCTCGCGAACCACCCGACACATCGCCAGAGCTTCGCCAGCCCGGTCACCGACCTGCGGCCGGGCCGATGAATGTCTCTGACTCCCTGCGAACTTCGCGCGGTCCAATGACGCCCGCGAGCCCTGAGCTCTACCGCGACCCGGTCTATGACGGCGCGACCGACCCGACGGTGGTGATCGCCGACGGCGCGTGGTGGATGTTCTACACCCAGCGCCGGGCGACACACCCGGACCCGGGTCCGGGTGTGGCATGGGTGCACGGCAGTCGCATCGCGGTCGCGCGTTCGGGTGACGGGATCGCGTGGGAATACGCGGGCACGCTGGAACCGGATGCTGCGGGCCTGGCCCTTCGCGAAGGCCCGCCGCCGTCCGTGACCGACCGGACCCACTGGGCGCCCGAGGTCATTCACGACGGCACGAAGTGGCGCATGTACCTGACAGAGATCGACGGGGTACCCGATCGGTGGCCGGGGTTCGCCCGCACGATCGTGGAGTACGTCTCGGACGACCTGTCGAGGTGGACACTGCGCGGACCCCTCGCGCTCTCGAGTGAACGCGTGATCGACGCGGCGGTTGCTCGTACGCCCGATGGCCTGTGGCGCCTCTGGTACAAGGACGAGGCGGGTGACTCGGTGACGATGGTCGCGGCGTCCGACGATCTTGAATCCTGGCGACTCGACGGCGTCGCGATCGGGGGAGCCCCGCACGAGGGGCCGTTCGTCTTCGAGCTCGACGGCTGGTGGTGGATGATCGTCGACGAGTGGCGGGGGATGGGCGTCTATCGGTCGACAGACGCGGTTGCGTGGTCTCGGCAGGGGGATCAGGATGCTGTCATCCTCGGTGCGGGAGAAGTCGCAGGACCCGGGTTCGGTCACCATGGCGCTGCCGTTCGCGAGGGCGAGAAGCTCTGGTTCTACTACTTCGGCCACCCCGCCCGCGCCGGCTTCGGCGAGGGCGACACCATGGATGATCGCCGTTGCGCCGTGTACCGGTCGCAGCTCGTCGTTTCAGACGGAGTGCTGAACACGGGCGACGCGCTGTGAGATCACGACGGGAAAACGATTACCGATTGAGGGTTGAAAAACGTTTCAACCCGTAGTAGCGTGACGGGCAAGCGCTTTCCCGCACCATGAGTCAGCGCCACACCACCGCACACACGGACAACGAACGTTCGGCGGAGAAATACCGAACACGGACGTTCACAACGAGAGGACAAGGATGTTCAGCAACAAGCGGGCATTCACCGCCATCGCACTTGCGACCGGCGCTGCCATCGCCCTTGCAGGCTGCGCGGGTGGCACGACCACCACCCCCGAGTCGGCAGCCAGCTTCGACCCGAACGAAGAGGTGACCCTCGACCTCGCGTTCTGGGGTAACGACATTCGTGCCGAGCTCTACAACGAGGCCATCGCCGCGTTCAACGAGGAATACCCGAACATCACCGTCAACGCGACGTTCCTGGGCTTCCCCGAGTTCTGGGAGAAGCGTCAGACCGAGGCGGCGGGCGGCAACCTGCCCGACGTCATGCAGTTCGACTACTCCTACATGCGCCAGTACTCCGAGAACGGCCTCCTGCTCGACCTCGACCCGTACCTCGGCAACATCATCGACACCGAGCCGCTGTCCGAGAACATCCTGCAGATCGGCGTCGTCGGCGGCGTGACCACCGGTATCGCCACCTCCACCAACGCGTGGGCGCTGTTCACCAACCCCGTTCTGCTGGAGACTGCAGGCGTGGACGAGTGGGAAGGCGGCGACTGGGAAGAATACGCCGACTGGATGGGCGAGATCACCGACGTCTCCGGCGGCGCATTCTGGGGCGGCAGCGACTGGACCGGTCGCATTCAGAACTTCGAGATCCAGTTGCGCTCAGAGGGCTCATACCTCTTCAGCGAAGACGGCGAAGCCGGCTTCGACGAAGAGCGCCTCACCGAGTTCTGGGAGTCGGGTGCCGACGTCCGCGAAAACATTGGCATTCCGCAGCAGCGCATCGAAGAGGTAATCCCGAAGGGCGGCTTCGACAGCGCGCTGACGGCAAGCGAGCTCACGTGGGACAACTTCGGTGCCGGCTACCTCGCGGGTCTCGGTGAGGGTTACACCGAGCTTGGCATCATCGCGCCGCCCGTCACCGAGGAAGGCACGCAGGACCTCTACCTGAAGCCCTCCATGCTGCACACGATCTCGGCCGGGACCGATCACCCCGAGGCAGCGGCAACGCTGGTCAACTTCCTGGTGAACTCCCCGGAGTCCGGTGCGATCTTCGGCACGAACCGTGGCCTCCCGGCATCCGAGACAGCACTCGAGGGTGCAGACCTTGACCCGCTGAGCCAGCAGGTCCGCGACTACGAGGCGTCGATCGCCGACCGCCTCGGCGACGCCCCGCCCGTGCCGATCGTCGGCTACGGCACCCTGGAAGAGAAGTTCCGTCAGCTCGGCACCGAGCTGAACTTCGGAACCCTCACGGTCGAGGACGCGGTTTCGCAGTTCTTCTCCGAAATGGACGTCATCCTCAACCAGTAACAACTGGCTTCCTGGGCCCGGTCGTGTACGTCCGGGCCCAGGAACACCACATCATCCGCATCAATCGGGAGAGTCGACGTGAGTACTACTGCGACGAGAGTCATTGTGACGGGCGAGAAGTCTTCGCGTCGGTCTTTGCTTCGCAAGGAGCGTCCGGAACACCTGAGCCGTCCGGGCCAAAGGTCCAGGCTGCTGAAGGAGTCTCTCGCGGGGTACGGGTTCCTCTCTCCCTGGCTCCTCGGTTTCTTCGGTCTGACGATCATCCCGATGGTCTACTCGCTGTATCTGTCGTTCACGAGCTACAACATCTTCCAGCCGCCCCGGTGGATTGGATTCGACAACTACATCCGGATGTTCACGAACGATCCCGCGTTCATCCAATCCGCGCAGATCACCCTGATCTATGTGCTCGTAGGGACGCCGATCACGTTGATCGCCGCTCTGGCGGTCGCGATGCTGCTGAACTATCGCGACAAGGGTGCCGGATTCTTCCGCTCCGCGTTCTACGCCCCGTCGCTGATCGGCGGATCGGTCTCGGTCGCGATCGTCTGGCGGGCGATGTTCTCTGCCGATGGCCCCGTCGACAACGGACTAAGCCTGTTCGGCATCAACCTCGGCGGGTGGGTCGGTAACCCCGATCTGGTGCTGCCGATGATGATCCTTCTGTCGGTGTGGATGTTCGGCGCAACGATGGTCATCTTCCTCGCCGGTCTCAAGCAGATCCCGAAGGAACTGTATGAGGCAGCCGAAATGGACGGCGCGGGTGCGTTTCATCGATTCCGCGCGGTCACGGTTCCGCTGCTGTCACCGGTGATCTTCTTCAACCTGCTCCTCGGCTTGATCGGCGCGTTCCAGGTCTTCGCGTCGGCGTACATCATCTCCAACGGGTCGGGTGGCCCTGCCGGGATGACGAACTTCATCACCCTCTACCTCTACAAGCGCGGCTTCAGTGACGGGCAGATGGGCTACGCCGCCGCGATCGCCTGGGTGTTGCTGATCGTCGTCGCGATCATCGCGTTCATCCTGTTCCGCACCCAGCGCTCGTGGGTCCACTACTCGGGAGACAGCAAATGACCACTTCCTCCTTCTCCCAGAACGCGCTGATCCAGGTCGAGAACCAGGTCGACCCCGACCCGAAGACCGGCCCCGCGACCGGTCGACGCAAGGTCAAGCGCCGCACCTGGCAGACCCTCGTCTGGCTGGTCGCGCTCATCCTCATCACCGCGGTCGTGCTCTACCCGCTGGTCTGGCTGCTCTTTTCGACCTTCAAGCCCAACGGTGAGTTCGGTAGCAACATGGGCCTTCTCCCCAACAGCCCCACGATCGACAATTACATCAAGGTGCTCGAGGGCATCGCCGGCGTCCCGCTGTGGAAGTTCTTCGCGAACTCGCTCCTGATCGCCGTGGTCTCGGTCATCGGCACCGTGGTCTCGAGCGCGATGGCCGCGTACGCGTTCGGACGTATCCAATTCAAGGGACTCGGCATCCTGTTCGCGGCAATGATCGGCACGCTCCTGCTGCCGTTCCACGTCGTGATCATCCCGCAGTACATTTTGTTCAACAACCTCGGCTTGGTTGACACGTTCTGGCCGCTGCTGATCCCGAAGTTCCTCGCCACCGAGGCGTTCTTCGTCTTCCTCCTCGTCCAGTTCATCCGCCAGATGCCCCGCGACATGGACGAAGCAGCCCGCATCGACGGAGCCGGACACGTCCGCATCTTCTGGGCGATCATCATCCCGTTGATCAAGCCCGCCCTGATCACCTGCGCGATCTTCTCCTTCATCTGGGCGTGGAACGACTTCCTCGGACCCCTGCTGTATTTGACGAGCCCGGAGAACTACCCGTTGCCGATCGCTCTGCGCCTCTACAACGACCAGTCCTCCTCCAGCGACTTCGGTGCCACCGTGACGGCGTCCTTCCTCGCCCTCCTCCCAGTGCTGATCTTCTTCCTGGTGTTCCAGCGCTTCCTGGTCGACGGTGTCGCCACCCAAGGGCTCAAGGGCTGACGGTGAGCACCGTGACCACAAAGCGCGAGCACAAGGCAGCGCTGCGCGCCGACCGCTCGGGCAGCGGCCCGACCATCGAAGAGCGTCCGCCAGCACGGTTCCCGGGTGCAGGGGCGAAGTTCGCCCTGTTGGGCGAAGTGCTCATGATCGGGCTGCTCGTTGCGCTGGTGGGCGTGCTGGTCGTGACCCTCCCCGCGGGGCTGGCGGCAGGCATCCGCCATCTGCGTCGTTTCGTGGCGGCGGATGACTCGTCCCTCGTCTTCTTCTGGGCGGATGTGCGCCGCGCGCTGCCGATGGGAGCCGTTGTAGGGCTCGCCTCCACAGTGGTGCTGGTCATTCTGCTGCTCGACATCGACCTCGCACGCAGTGGCTTCCTCCCCGGGGGAATCCTCATCGAGATCGTCGGATGGGTCGGCCTCGCCGCACTCTCGGTCGCTGTGCTGGTTGCCGCCGCAGCATGGTCGCCCGAGACCGGATGGCTGGCCGCCGTCCGCTCCGTGCCGCGCAGTGTTGCCGCCGACCCCGTCGGTGGGCTTTACCTTGTTGCCACCGCCGGGTTCGTCGCGGTCGTGACCTGGGTTCTCCTCCCGCTGTTGTTGCCCGCACTGGGCCTCGCCGCGCTCGCGGCCGTGGCAATTCCCGAGCGCCGCCGCACGCGCTGATACTCCCGAAAGGCATTCATGACCACCGTCGACGCTCACCTCGACCCGCGTGCCGAGGTCGCCGAGATTGACCGCCGAATCTTCGGAGGGTTCGTCGAGCATCTCGGGCGCCACATCTATGACGGCATCTTCGAGCCCGGGCACGAGACAGCCGACGCCGAAGGCTTCCGTACCGATGTCGTGAAGCTCGTCAAAGAGCTGGGCGTGAGCACCATCCGCTACCCCGGCGGCAACTTCGTGTCGGGGTACCGCTGGGAAGACGGCATCGGCCCGAAAGAGCAGCGTCCGCGCCGTCTCGACCTCGCCTGGCACGCGACCGAAACCAACGAGATCGGCCTGCACGAATTTCAGTCGTGGCTCGACAAGGTCGGCAGTGACCTCATGCTCGCCGTCAACCTCGGCACGCGCGGGACGCAGGAGGCGCTCGATCTACTCGAGTACGCCAACACGTCGGTGAAGACGGCGCGCACAGACGAGCGAGCTGCCAACGGCCGCGATACGCCGTTCGGCGTGAAGATGTGGTGCCTGGGCAACGAGATGGATGGCCCCTGGCAGCTCGGCCACCGCAACGCCACCGACTACGGAAAGCTCGCATCGCGCACCGCGAAGGGCATGCGCCAGCTCGATCCGTCGATCGAGCTCGTCGCGTGCGGGTCCTCCGGGCGGTCGATGCCGACCTTCGGTGCGTGGGAGCGCCAAGTGCTCGAGCACACGTTCGACGACGTCGACTTCATCTCGTGCCACGCCTACTACCAAGAGCATGACGGCGATGCCCGCGAGTTTCTCGCCTCGGCTGTCGACATGCAGCGCTTCATCGAGTCGGTCGTCGCCACCGCCGATCACGTCGCCGCTCTCAAGAAGAGCGAGAAACGCATCATGCTCTCGTTCGACGAGTGGAACGTCTGGTACATGTCGACCTGGAATGAGCAGGCCGTCACCTACGGACCCGACGAGTGGCCGGTCGCGCCGCGTCAGCTCGAAGACCAGTACAACGCGCTGGACGCGGTCGTCTTCGGCGACCTGATGATCACGCTGCTCCAGCATTCCGACCGCGTACGTTCGGCCTCCCTCGCTCAGTTGGTCAACGTCATCGCGCCGATCATGACCGAACCCGGCGGCATCTCGTGGCGCCAGACGACGTTCTTCCCGTTCTCGCTCACCTCGCGTCTGACCGCTCCCGGCGCACGCGCTGTGCGTGTCGCGGTCGAGTCGGGCACCTTCACGAGCGAGCGGTTCGGAGAAGTGGTGAACGTCAATGCGGTCGCCACGGTCGACGACGACGGCGTCAGCCTGTTCGTGGTCAACAGATCGTTGACGGATGCCGCGTCCCTCCGCGTCGATATCTCACAGCTCGCCGAAGCCCTGGGTAAAGAACTGACGGTCGTGGAGTCGCACCTCCTTCACGAGCACGACCATTACGCCGCGAACACACTCGCCGAGCCCGAGCGGGTCGGAGTGCGACCCGTCGAGGATGCGGCGGTCGCAGCATCCGTGCTCACAGCCTCATTGCCCCCCGTCAGCTGGGCGGCGATTCGCCTGGCCTGACCTCCACCCACCACAGCGGGAAAGCGCTTGCGCGCCGGTCCCATTCTGTGACAAACTATCGGAAAGCGCTTACCCACCTCATCGGGTCAAGCGATGAGCAGAAGGAAACGCACGTGTCAGAGACGACCACTCTCAGCCCCGCGACGGCAGTCGCCGACGTCCTCCCCCCGGTCCGCGAGATCGGCATCATCATGAACGGCGTCTCGGGCCGGATGGGCTACCGCCAGCACCTGGTGCGTTCGATCCTCGCGATCCGCGACCAAGGCGGCATCGAGCTGTCCGATGGCTCAAAGGTGACCGTGAAGCCGATCCTCGTCGGCCGGAGCACCGCCAAGCTCGCCGAGCTCGCCGCGAAGCACGGCATCGAGGACTACACCAACGACCTCGACGCTGCGCTGGCTGACCCGCGCTGGGAGATCTACGCCGACTTCCTCGTAACCAAGGCCCGTTCGTCGGCCCTGCGCAAGGCGATCGCCGCCGGCAAGACGATCTACACCGAAAAGCCCACGGCGGAGTCGGTCGAAGAGGCACTTGAGCTCGCGAACCTCGCCGCCGCGGCCGGCGTCAAGACCGGCGTCGTGCACGACAAGCTCTACCTGCCCGGTCTGCAGAAGCTCAAGCGCCTCATCGACTCCGGCTTCTTCGGACGCATCCTCAGCGTCCGCGGCGAGTTCGGCTACTGGGTGTTCGAGGGTGACTGGCAGCCCGCCCAGCGTCCGAGCTGGAACTACCGCACCGAAGACGGTGGCGGAATCATCGTCGACATGTTCCCGCATTGGAACTACGTGCTCGAGAACCTCTTCGGCAAGGTCGAGACGGTCTACGCCCAGGCATCGGTGCACATCGCCGACCGCTGGGACGAGAACAGCGAGCACTACACCGCCACCGCCGAGGACGCCGCGTACGGCATCTTCGAGCTTGAGGGCGGCGTCGTCGCGCAGATCAACTCGAGCTGGACGGTGCGCGTGAACCGCGATGAGCTCGTCGAGTTCCACGTCGACGGTACGCACGGCTCGGCCGTGGTCGGCCTGTTCGGTGCGAAGATCCAGCACCGCAACGCCACCCCCAAGCCCGTGTGGAACCCCGACCTCGCCGACGACCACGACTACGACGCCGACTGGGCCGAGCTGCCCGTGAACGACGTCTTCCAGAACGGCTTCAAGCAGCAGTGGGAGGAGTTCCTCGTCTCGTATGTCGAGGGCACCGACTACGAGTTCGACCTTCTCTCGGGCGCGCGCGGAGTGCAGCTGGCCGAGGCAGGGCTCCAGTCCAGCCGCGAAGGCCGTAAGGTCGCGCTCTCCGAGCTCTCGCTGGACTGATCTCCATGCCCCACCTCACCCTGCTCGCGGCCGACGGTGCGACCTCGCTGGTCTCGCTCGCCGATCGCCCCGCTTTCACCAAACCGACCGCGCCGCTGCAGAGCCGCGTCGCGTACGCCGCCGCGCACGTCGTGCCGGTGGTCTGGGGTGACAACACCCCGGGGCAGCCCGCCGACATCGACTGGGACTCGACGCTCGCGTTTCGCCGCCAGGTCTACTCGTGGGGTCTCGGTGTCGCCGACGCCATGGACACCGCGCAGCGGAACATGGGGCTGGATGCTGCCGCCACTCGTGAACTGATCTCGCGGTCGGCTCAGACCGCCCGCGAAGAGGGCGGCTCGGTCGTCGTCGGGGTCAACACCGACCACGTCGCCGAAGAGCACATCTCGCTCGATCAGGTCATCGACGCGTTCAAGGAGCAGCTGCACTTCACCGAAGAGCAGGGTGCGGGTCCGGTGCTCATGGCATCGCGGCACCTTGCTCGTGTCGCTCAGTCCGCGGACGATTACCGGCACGTGTACCGCGAAGTGCTGCAGTCGGCGACCACCCCGGTCGTGCTGCACTGGCTCGGCACGGCGTTCGACCCGTCGCTCGAGGGCTATTTCGGTTCGACCGATTGGCGCGAAGCATCCGCCGTCCTGCTCGACATCATCGGCGAGAACGCCGACAGAATCGCCGGCGTGAAGATGAGTCTGCTGGATGCCGCATCCGAGGTGTCGGTGCGTGAGCGCCTTCCCGAAGGTGTGCGCATGTTCACCGGCGACGACTTCAACTACGTCGGACTCATCGGCGGCGCCGACGTTCCCGACGCAGCTCAGCCCGATCGTGACCCCGCGTCACCGCGGCAGCACTCCGATGCGCTGTTGGGCGCGTTCGCCGCGATCACTCCGGTTGCGTCCGCGGCGATCCAAGCGCTCGACGCCGGTGACCCGGCGCGCTATCTCGAGATCCTCGGGCCGACCGAAGCGCTCAGCCGTCAGGTCTTCGCCGCGCCGACGTTCTACTACAAAACCGGTGTCGCCTTCTTGTCGTGGCTCAACGGTCACCAGTCGGCGTTCCAGATGGTCGGCGGTCTGCACTCGGCGCGGAGTCTTCCGCACCTGTCGCGCATCGTCGAACTCGCAAACGCATCGCATGCCCTGGAGCAGCCCGAACTCGCGGCTGTTCGTTGGCACGGCATGCTGCGCGGTGCGGGCATCGACATTCCGGGGGTGCTCCTGTGAACGCCCCCGATCCGCGCCTGTCGATCAACCAGGCGACGCTCAAGCACGCTGACCTTGCCACGGCGCTGCGCGCGACGGCGGATGCCGGAGTGCAGGCGATCGGACTCTGGCGCGAGCCGGTGAACGAGGTCGGACTCGACGTCGCCGCCCAGATGCTCACCGACTCGGGCCTGCGGTTCACCACCCACTGCCGCGGCGGATTCTTCACCCTCGCCGAGGGTGCTGCCCGTCGAGCCGCGATCGATGACAACCGTCGCGCGATCGAAGAGACCGCGACACTCGCCGCCGCCGCCGCTGATGGCTCCACCTCGATCCTCGTGCTCGTCGCCGGAGGGCTCCCCGAGGGTTCGCGCGACATCGTCGGTGCGCGCGAGCGCGTGCGCGACGCGCTGGGTGAATTGGCTCCGGATGCTGCGGCCTCAGGTGTCACGCTCGCGATCGAGCCGCTGCATCCGATGTACGTCACCGACCGTGCCGTCGTCTCGACACTCGGCCAGGCGCTCGATCTCGCCGCAGACTTCGACCCTGCGGTCGTGGGTGTCACGGTCGACACGTTCCACGTTTTCTGGGACCCCGATGTGCTGAGCCAGATCGCCCGTGCCGGGCGTGAAGGCCGCATCGCGACTTACCAGGTGTGCGACTGGCAGACACCGCTCGCCGCCGACGTGCTGCTCAGCCGCCACTACATGGGCGAGGGTGTCATCGACTTCGGTTCGCTCACGCGTGCGGTCGAAGAGACCGGCTACACCGGTGACATCGAGGTCGAGATCTTCAACGCCGATGTGTGGGCGAGCGCACCCGACGATGTCGTGCGGCGCACCTCCGACGCGTTCAGTGCGACCGTGTCGCCGCACCTCGCGGCGGCGGCTGCGCGCACACCCTAGAATCGGGCTGATGACCGACATGACGCTCGAAGGTGTGCGCGATCGGCCGCGAGGGCAAGCGGCAACGCTGCACGATGTCGCCCGCGAGGCGGGCGTGTCTTTGGCCACCGCGTCGCGGGTGCTCAACGGATCTGAACGCAAGGTGGCGGAGTCGTATCGAGAGCGCGTCGAGGACGCCGCCGCGCGCCTCGGATACTCGGCAAACCTCTCGGCGCAGGCCACGGCGAAGGGCACCTCGGCGATCATCGCGCTGCTGGTGGCCGACATCGCCGACCCGTACTTCGGTCAGATCGCCTCGGGTGTCGCTCGCGGTGCCGACGAGGCGGGCCTCGTGGTGACGATCGCGATCACCGACCGTGATCCGCAGCGGGAGGTGAAGCTCGTCCGCGCGCTGCGCGGCCAGCGCCCGCGAGGGCTCATTCTCGCAGCGTCGCGGAGTACCGAGACTCCCACGGCGGAGCTCCAGCAAGAGCTCGACGCACTCTCCTCAGCGGGCGGACGTGTCGTGGCCCTCGGCCCGGGCGGCGGTGACGTACGCACTGTCATGATCGACAACCGCGGTGGTGCACACGCGCTGGCGACCGCGCTCGCCGGGCGTGGCTACCGCAGCGCGATCATCCTTGCCGCTCACGAGGGTGTGCGTACCTCGGACGACCGTGTAGCCGGGTTCACCGCGGGTTTCACCGCTGCCGGGGGCGCCGTGGCGCGGGTCTACCGCGGCAGCCTCACGCGTGAGTCGGGCGTTCGCATGATGGTCGATGCGATCGACGACGGCGTCGAGGCGGGCACGGTCGTGTTCGGTGTCACGGACGTGATTGCGATCGGCGCGCTGACCGGCGTCCGCTCCTCTGCCCGCACGGTCGGCGGTGATATCGCCGTGGCGGGTTTCGACGACATCCCCACCGGCAGAGACGTCACCCCGGCCCTCACGACCGTGCGCGTTCCCCTCGAAGAGGTCGGGTATCAAACCTTGCGGGCCGCCGTCGACGCCGACTGGCAGCTCGATGCCGATGCTCTCTCGCTCTCGATAGAGGTGCGCGAGAGCACGCCTCCGCGCCTCGCGACCTGATGCCCACCGTTGTCATCGCGCCCGACAGCCTGAAGGGATCGATTTCCGCGGCCGATGCAGCGCACGCACTTGCCCAAGGGTGGGCTGACGTCCGCCCGGACGACCCCCTTGTGCTGCTGCCGATGGCGGATGGCGGCGAGGGGACGGTCGATGCCTTCGCCACCGCAGTTCCTGGGGCGGTGCGCATGCCGGTGACGGTCGTGGGTCCGGATGCCGCGGACGCTGACGTGACATGGCTCCTGCTTCCCGCCACACCTGACACACCCGGTGGCACCGGTGTCGTCGAGATCGCCTCCACGAGCGGCATCGAGATGCTGGGTGATCGCCGGCTGCCCTTCGACGCTGACACCCGGGGCTTCGGCCAGGCGATCGCGGACGCGCTCGCGCACGGCGTCTGGTCGCTGGTCTTAGGCATCGGCTCGAGCGCATCGACCGACGGGGGAGTCGGCCTTCTTTCGGCGCTCGGAGCGCGCTTCGCCGACGCTGCGGGCAACCCGATCGCACCCGGTGCGCGCGGGCTCGCCGCCGTCGCCGTCGCCGATCTCACGGCCCTTCCGCCGCTCCCGCCCGGCGGAGTCGTCGTCCTGAGCGATGTGACCAACCCGTTGGTGGGTCCGACTGGCGCCGCGGCCGTATTCGGCCCGCAGAAGGGTCTCGACGCCGACGGCGTGGTCTTCGCCGAGGCAGGCCTCGCGCGCCTGGCTGCTCTGATGCCGGTCGACCCTGCGACACCTGGTGCGGGCGCCGCCGGCGGCTCCGGGTTCGGGTTGCTCGCCTGGGGAGCCACGCTCGTGCCCGGCTCGGTCGAGGTCGCGACGCTCATCGGCCTCGCGGATGCGGTGGCTGAAGCATCCGTCGTCATCACCGGCGAAGGCTCGTTCGACGGGCAGTCCGCCGGCGGCAAGGCGCCCGCTCACGTCGCCGCGCTCGCGCGTGCCGCCGGTGTGCCCGTTGCTCTCGTCGCGGGGCGGATTGCTCCGGATGCCGACACCTCGGGCTTCGCCGCATCCGCGTCGCTGACCGATCTCGCGGGATCTTCTGCCGGCGCGATCGGCGACCCGGCGCGCTGGCTGCGCGTCGCGGGAGCCACGCTCGCCCGCACCCTCTGACTCAGCCCCGCCTTCGGCCATCCCTTGCGGGTTCGGAGCGTGGATCTTGCCCGACGCACGCGCTCGCGGCTCGTCGCGCATGTTCGCCGCCCCGGAAGGCACTCCGTCGGATGCTTCGGCTCGCATGGGTTGACACGTTTCAAGGATCGGGTTAGTATCTTCGGGAAAGCGTTTCCCCAATCGTGACTCACCGGGTCGGGTGCGGGAACCGACACATCAATGGAGATATCGATGAGCGCGAGTGCATCTGCAAGTGGCTGGGCTGTCCGCCTCCACGGCGCGTGTGACTGGGTGCTCTGGGTGATGACGATCAACGTCCTCTGGTACCTGTTCACCCTCGCCGGGGCCATCGTCCTCGGTGCCGCTCCCGCCACCGTCGCCGCCGCTGAACTCACCCGCCGCAAGCTTCGCGGCGAGAGCTTCCCGATCTTCCGCACCTTCGCTTCCGCGTGGCGGCGAGAGTTCTGGCGCACCAACGCCGTCTTCGCGCCGGTCAGCATTCTCCTCGTGATCCTAGGGCTGAACGCCGGTGGCTTCGCCGAGGCCGGACTCCTGGGCACCCTCCCCGGAGTGGCAACCGTCGTGGCCTTCGTCCTCACCTTCGCGCTGGGCGCTGTCGCCGTGACGATGTACGTGCACTACGACCTGCCCCTGCGTGCGTACCTTCTCACCGCCTCGCGCTGGATGATCCGCAACCTCGCCCACGTGCTGCTTCTGCTGCTCGCAGCGACGCTGATCGTCGTCGCCAGCCTCGTGGTACCGGGTCTCATCCCGTTCGTCTCGCTCGGCGCCTGGCTGACGATCAGCACCGCACTGTGCGTCGCGTTCTTCACCGCCAACGACCGCCACGTCTCTGAACTGACGGATGCTGCGACCTCCGCAGCATCCGCCCACATCGCTTCGCCCGCTGTCCTCTCGTCCGCTCGATAACCATCCCCACAACCCCCACCAAGAACGAAGGAGTTCCCTCCATGAAGCACAGCAGAAAGCTCAGCAGTCTCGCCCTCATCACCGCCGGCGCCATCACCCTTGCGGGATGCGCGGCCGGCGGCGAGAGCGCCGAACCCGCCGACGCAGCCGAACTCGAGACCCTCTCGATCATGGCGCCCTTCCTCGTGACGAACGCGCCGACCGCCGGCAACGACATCGAACTGGCACTGGAAGAAGTCATCGATGTCGACCTCGACATCACCTGGGTGCCGAACTCGTCGTACGAAGACAAGACCAACATCACCCTCGCGGGCGACGACATCCCGCAGGTCATGGTCATCCAGGGCAAGAGCCCCGGCTTCGTGCGCAACGCGCAAGCCGGCGCGTTCTGGGAGCTCACGGATTACCTCGACGACTATCCGAACCTCAAGAGCACCTACCCCGAGGTCCAGGCCGCGGCCAGTGTCAACGGCGAGGTCTACGGAGTGTTCCGTGCACGCGACGTCATGCGCGCCGCCGTCATCGTCCGCAAGGACTGGCTCGCAAACGTCGGCATGGAGATGCCCAAGACCACCGACGATCTCTACGAGATCGCGAAAGCGTTCACCGAAGAAGACCCCGACGGCAACGGCGCTGACGACACGTACGGCATCATCATTCCGAAGTGGCCCGGCGCCATCGGTACCAACAGCCCCTACGACGTCATGGAGACGTGGTTCGGTGCCGGCAACCGCTGGACCGAGCGTGACGGCGAACTCGTTCCCAGCTTCACGACCGACGAGTTCCTCGAGGGTGTCGAGTACGAGAAGACACTGATCGATGAGGGTCTCGTCAACCCCGACTACGCGACCTTCGACTCGGCGACCTGGAACGAGCCGTTCCTGAACGGCAAGGGTGGCATCATCATCGACGTTCACTCCCGCGCCGGCGTTCTGATGAGCCTGTTCAAGCAGCAGAACCCCGACACCTTCGACCAGTTCGTCGACGTGAGCGGCAACCTCGAAGGCCCCGACGGTGAACTCCACGCTCACCCGACCACGGGATACAGCGGATTCCTGGCCGTCCCGAAGACGAACGTGCGCACCGAGGCTGAGCTGCGCGGAGTGCTCGAAGTGCTCAACGCGATGAATTCGCCCGAGGCGGGTCCGATCCTCAACAACGGCATCGAGGGCGAGACCTACACCGTCGAAGGCGACCTCGCCGTCGCGATCACCGATGCTCCGCAGACCCTGAAGGACGATGTGCTCAGCTTCTCCCAGCTCGGCATGAACGTGGGCGGCTTCCAGGGCTTGCTGCCCAAGCAGCCGAGCGACTACGAGCAGGAGATGTACGACAAGCGCAAGGAGATCGAGGCGAGCGACCTCGAGTTCGCCACCTTCGACCCGGCATCGCCGTACGTGTCACCGACCTACGTGTCCAAGGGCGCGCAACTCGATGTCATCGTCTCGGACGCACGGTTGCAGTACATCGCGGGTCAGATCGACCTCAATGCGCTGAAGTCTGCAATCGAACTGTGGCGCACCAGCGGTGGCAACGATGTCATCGCCGAAGTGAACGAGCTTTACTCCAGCTCGAACTGATCCGGCGGGCGGTGGGAGGAAGCATCCTCCCACCGCCCACCCCAACCGGAGAGGACACCTCGTGGTCATTCTGGGAAGTACCCAAAGCAACGCGGTCACCGCCACCGAAGTCATCGTGGTGCCGCCGAAGAAGCGTCGAAGAGGTGCGCGCGCGCACTTCTCGCAGTTCAAGTGGCTGTACCTGCTGCTTCTTCCTGGCGTGATCTACTTCGCCACCTTCCGCTACGGACCGATGTACGGCGCGATCATCGCGTTCAAGGACTACGTCCCGTTCCTCGGCATCCAGGACAGCCCCTGGGTCGGGCTTGCGCACTTCGAGGACTTCTTCAGCAGCCCCGACTTTCCGCGGCTGCTGGCGAACACCCTCATCCTGGCCCTGCTGAGCCTGGTGATCGCGTTCCCGCTGACCATCATCACGGCCCTGCTGCTGAACGAGCTGCGTATCAACATCGTCAAGCGCTCCGTGCAGACGCTCATCTACATTCCGCACTTCCTGTCGTGGACCGTCGTCGCCTCGCTGACCTACCTGCTGTTCGCGCTCGACATCGGTCCGCTGACACAGCTGATCAACGGGATGTTCGGCACCGACATCAGCTTCCTCACCGACCCGGCGTGGTTCCGGCCGATCATCGTTCTGCAAGACATCTGGAAGAACACCGGATGGGGCACGATCATCTTCTTGGCAGCCCTCGCTTCGGTCGACATGGAGCAGTACGAAGCGGCGATCATCGATGGCGCCGGCCGCTTCCAGCGGGTCTGGCACATCACGCTCCCCTCGATCATGCCGACGATCATCGTTCTGCTCGTCCTGCAGATGGGGCAGGTTCTCAACACAGGCTTCGAGCAGATCTACCTCATGACGAACTCGCTCAACAGGCAGGTGGCGGACGTCTTCGACACCTACGTGTACTTCATGGGCATCACGCAAGGCTCGTACAGCTACAGCACCGCGGTAGGTCTGTTCAAGGCCGTGGTCGGCGTGATCCTCATCTTCGGCGCCAACTGGATTGCGCGCCGCTCCAACCAGACGGGAATCTTCTGATGGCACGCGAGAAGTACCGGTTCAATACCCGGGGCGGCAGGATCTTCGACGTCTTCAACGTCATCATGCTCTCGGCGGTGGGCATCATCGCCCTCATCCCGTTCGTGTTCGTCATCGCGGGGTCGTTCGCGACCGAGGCAGAGCTGGCGACGCGTTCGTTCTTCCTCTGGCCCGAGACCTTCAGCCTCCGCGCCTACGAATCGATCCTGACGAGCCCCGCCTTCCTGCGAGCGATCGTCACGACGATCCTCGTCACCGCGGTGGGTACCGTCATCCAGCTGATCCTGACGGCGACGATGGCTTACCCGCTGTCGAAGTCCAACCTGCCCGGTCGCCGGATCATCCTGTATGCGGTCGTATTCACCATGGTCTTCAGCGGCGGAATGATCCCGACCTTCCTCGTCGTGAAAGACCTGGGGCTGCTTGACACCTACTGGGCGCTGATCCTTCCGCTGGCGATCAACCCGTTCAGCCTGATCATCATCAAGAACTTCTTCCAGCAGCTTCCCGCAGAACTGGAAGAGTCGGCGAAGATCGACGGCGCCAACGAGATGCAGACGCTGTGGAGCATCATCCTGCCGCTGTCCAAGCCGGTGCTCGCGACGTTCGCGCTGTTCTACGCGGTCGGCATCTGGAACGATTTCATGTCGCCCCTGCTGTATTTGAACGACAGCTCGATGTGGACGCTGCAGATGTTCCTCCGCCAGGTGACGGTCGCCACCGACCTCTCCATGGTCGACGGTGACCCCAGTCAGCTGCCGCCGGCGCAGGGCATCAAGTTCGCCGTGATCGTCGTGGCGACGCTGCCGATCCTGCTGTTCTACCCGTTCCTGCAGAAGCACTTCGCGAAGGGAATGCTGATCGGTTCGGTCAAGGGATGAGTTCGACGCTGCTTTACCGCAACGCGCTCGCCGCCCCGGTTGACCTTGATGGCTGGGTTGCCGAGGGACCCGTCGCGGCGGCCGCCGGTGACGACGGCCTTCTGCTCTCAAGCAGCGGCGGATTCGATGACCACTGGACGCTGTGGTGTCCGGAGGTCTTCGGCGACCGCATCCGCATCTCGTGGGAGTTCTCGCCGCGCTCCGAGCCAGGGCTCGCGATGCTCTTCTTCGGGGCGGCTGCGGCCTCCGGCGGGGGCATCTTCGACGACGGTCTCGCGCACCGCACGGGGGCGTATTCGCAGTACCACTCCGGCGACATCCGCACTCTGCATGTGTCGTACTTCCGCCGCAGGTGGGAGGACGAGCGCGCCTTCCACACCTGCAACCTGCGCAAGTCGCCGGGCTTTCACCTCGTCGCGCAGGGTGCCGATCCGCTTCCTCCGGTGGTCGACGCGCGCGGAGCCTTCTACCGGGTCGAAGTGATCAAGGACGGCCCCGACATCGCGTTCTCGATCGACGACCTCGTCCTCTTTCGCTGGACGGACGACGAGTCCACCGGCCCCCGTGTACGGGTCGGGCGGATCGGCTTCCGCCAGATGTCCCCCCTTGTCGCCAGCTACCGAAACCTCGAGGTTCACTCGCTATGACGCCCACCGGCCACACCACCGACCACACCACCGTGCCGCTTCGCTGGCTCGACGGCGCAGCCCCCGACGCGCTGCCCGGCGGAGTGACCTGGGGTGCTCCTCTGCCGCGTGGTGCTGTCGCCGGCGTGGATGCACTGCAGGTGCGCATCGTCGACGGCGCCCCGGTACCCGCACAGTTTTGGCCGCTCGCCACGTGGCCCGACGGGTCGCTCAAGTGGGTGGGCGCCGCAATCGGTGCGACGGATGAGCCTGCCGAATACGAGATCGTGACGGATGCTGCATCCGCCGCCCCTGAAAGCCACGCGCAGATCGGCGTCTCGCGCGGAGGGTCATCGCTCGTCGTCGACAACGGCTTGATCGAGCTGGAGATCGATCTCCCCGGTCCGCACGCGACCGTCGATACGCTCTTTCGCTCCCTGACTCGTGGTGGCACCGTCGTGGCCGAGAACGTGCGACTCGTCAGTCTTCTGCAGTCGACCGTTCCCGAAGACGGGGGAGCGGCAGTGCGCATGCCCTACCGGTCTCGCATCTCGGTCGTCGAGGTCGAGCAGGAGGGGCCGATTCGGGCCGTCGTGCGCATCGAAGGCTCACACCGTGCAGAGTCCGGCGACCGGGAGTGGCTCCCGTTCGTCGTCCGGCTCGTCGTGATCGCGGGCTCGGCAGAGATCCGTCTCGTACACACCGTCATCTGGGACGGAGATGCCGAGGTCGACTTTCTCGCCGGTCTCGGGGTACGCGCCGACGTGCCACTGCGGGCAGCGCTGCACGACCGCCACGTCCGCGTGGCCGGCGCCGACGGAGGGTTTCACTCCGAGGCCGTGCGCGGGCTGACCGGCTTGCGCCGCGACCCGGGCGTCGACGTGCGGGCCGCGCAGATCGCGGGCAGGCAGACTCCGCCGCTTGCGGAGTGGAACACCGAGGTGTCGCACCGGCTCGACCTCATTCCTTCGTGGGGCGATGTGACCCTCACCCAACTCAGTGCGGATGGCTTCAGCATCCGCAAGCGCACCGCACCCGGTCACGGCTGGGTCGACGCGGGAGCAGGCACCCGCGCGGAGGGATTCGTGTCGCTCAGTGACCCGCAGGGGGGCTTCGGAATCGGCGTGCGCTCGTTCTGGCAGTCGCACCCGGGCCAGCTCGATGTGCGCGGAGCCGCGGGTGAGCGCGCCGAGCTCACCGCCTGGCTGCACGCCCCGCAGGCACAGCCCATGGACGTGCGGTTTTATCACGACGGCCTCGGTCAAGACACGTTCGCCTCGCAGCTCGACGCGCTCGAGATCACGTACGAGGACTACGAGCCGGGGTTCGGCGACGCGCACGGTGTGGCGCGCACCCATGAGCTCACGCTGTTCGCGTTCGATGCCACCCCGCCGATCGAGAAGCTGGCGAGCGCGGTCGATCGCCTGCAGCGTCCCCCCTTGCTGCAACCGACGCCGACGCATCTGCACAGCGTGCGTGTCTTCGGCGACTGGGCGCCGGTGGAGCGCTCCTCGCCCGTGCGCGCAGAGATCGAAGACAGCATCGACTTTCTGCTGGAGTTCTACCTCGGCCAGATCGATCAGCGCCGGTGGTATGGCTTCTGGAACTACGGCGATGTCATGCACGCGTACGACCACGACCGCCACGTGTGGCGGTACGACGTGGGTGGATACGCGTGGGACAACAGCGAGCTCTCGCCCGATCTGTGGCTCTGGTACTCGTACCTGCGCACCGGACGCGCCGATGTCTTCCGCCTCGCCGAGGCGATGACCCGGCATACCGGCGAGGTCGATGTCTACCACCTGGGGCGCTGGAAGGGTCTGGGCTCGCGCCACAACGTGCAGCACTGGGGGTGCAGCGCAAAGCAGCTGCGCATCAGCAGCCCGATCTACCGGCGCATCTTCTACTACCTGACCGCCGATGAACGCGTGGGAGATCTGCTCACCGAACTCCGCGACAGCGACGAGCGCTTTCTCGACACCGATCCGACACGCAAAGTGCGGACTGATGCTGCCACCTATCGGCCCGATCGGGCCGCTCTGGCTGTCGGTCTCGGTACCGACTGGGGTGCGCTCGCCGCGACGTGGCTCGCCGACTGGGAACGCACGGGCAACGAGCGATCGCGCGACCGCCTTCTGGGCACGATGGCAGACATCGGCGCGCTGCCGCACGGATTCCTGACCGGCGAGGCGCTCTACGACCTGGACTCGGGGAGGTTCGAGACCACTCGCGATCGCGTCGCGGTGTCGCACCTGAGCGCCGTGTTCGGGTTGGTCGAGGTGTGCAGCGAACTGATCGACCTCGTCGACGTGCCGGGCTTCGCCGACGCGTGGAATCACTATTGCCGCCTGTACCTCGCCTCTGCCGCCGAGCAGACCGCGGCCGCCGGCGCCCCGTTGCAGGGAATTCACCTCGAGCAGGCGCACAGCCGCCTCGCGGCGTATGCCGCGAAGAGCACGGGCGACGCTGGGCTGGGTGCGCTCGCATGGCGCGCCTTCGAGGGGGTGGGCGAGTGGCTCGTGCATCGCCGCGATTTCACGCTGCGACGCATAGAGGCCCCGCACGTTCTGAACCCCGTGGACGAGGTGCCGAGCGTCTCGACGAACGATGCCGCGCAGTACGGTCTTGCCGCTATTCAGAACCTCGCCCTCATCGGCGATCGGCTCGAGACGCAGAGCCGATGACCTACCACCTTGCGGGGGATTCGACCGTGGCCGCGTGCGCCCCCGAAGAGTCGCCGATGTCGGGGTGGGGGCCTTTCCTCGTCGACAGCGTTGCCGGGCCTGTGCGCAATCTCGCCTTCGGAGGTGCCACGACCGAAACCTTCATCGAGTCCGGCAGCTGGGTGACCCTCCTGTCAGAGGTCGAACCGGGCGACACCGTGATCATCCAGTTCGGCCACAACGACCAGAAGCAACCCCATCTCGACTCGCGCGGCGGTTATGCCGATCGCCTTCGGGGGATGGTGGCCGAAGCCCGCGACCGCGGTGCACGCGTGGTGTTGTGTACCTCCGTCGAGCGGCGCTGGTTCGACGGCGATCAGATCATTCCGACGCATGGCGACTATCCGAACGCGGTCCGAGATCTCGCCCACGAACTCGATACCGGGTTCGTCGACCTGACGGCGTTCACGACGTGGCTCTACGAAGACATGGGGCCTGAGGCATCCCGCGACCTGCTCTGCCACTTCGCGCCGAGCGAGCATCCCCTCTGGCCAGAGGGTCTGGCCGACGACACCCACTTCCACGAGCGCGGAGCACGCCGCATCGCGGCCTACGTCAGCAAAGCTCTGCGTGGGATCGAGCGTCGGGACGGCGACGGACCGGCCAAGGGGTCGGTGTTCGTGCACTGATGCGGTGACTCAGCCCTTACTGGTCGCCCGGTACTGCGTAGGACTCATTCCGTGCACCTTGCGGAACTGCCGCGAGAAGTAGAACGGATCGTCCATCCCCACCAGTCGGGCGATCTCAGCGACGGTGAGGTCGGTGGTGTCGAGCAGATGCCGTGCGCGTGCCATCTTGAGCGACTGGTGATGTGCCACCACGCCGCCGCCGGTCGTGCCTCGAAAGAGTGCGGAAAGGTGGGAGGGCGAGACGCCGACGAGGGCCGCGAGCTCGTTCACCTGCACGCGTCCGTCGACACGCTCGTCGAGGTAGCGCATCGCACGCTCGAGCGGTGTGCCGTCTTCGGGCAGGATGCGGTCCACGGCGAGCAGGGTGAACAGCCGCCAGGCCATACCGGCGGTCGCGATCAGGCGCGCGGGGGTCGTGTCGCGTTCGAGAGCGCTGACGATCTCGTCGAGCTGAGCCGTGATGCGGTCGATAGATCGCAGAGAGAGCGTGAGGACGGCGCCACTGACTCCCATAGCGTCGACGAGCTCGGCGGTGTCAGACCCGCCGACGTGGCACCACCAGATCGTCCAGGGGTCACCCGTGCCGGCACCGTAGGCATGCGCCACGCCACGTGGGATCACGATCGCCCCGCCTGCGCCGACGAGAGTGCGCGTCCCGTCGTGCTCGAGCCAACCGGTACCCGCGACACACACGATGACGATCGTTTCTGCCGCCCCCGTCGGTCGTTCTCTGCCATGACCTTCCGCACGCGGAAACCACCCGGCATCCGTCACGATCATGCGCCGTGTGACCGGCCGTGCGAGCGCAGCAGCGACGAGTGGGCGCGGCACGACGGTGAGGCGCTGACGATCGAATCCGTCGGGTCGCTGCATCCGTCCATACTGCGGCAAGATCAGCGAATCGTCCAGGTGGATCGCGAGATCAGCCATGGTGACGGATGCCTCGATCTGTCAGTGTCTTTCTCGTGCCAAGAGACGCCGACATCCCGAGCCGCATCCAGCTGCCCGACGCGCCCGCCGGTCAGCAGGCGGTGCTCGATGCCGGCGGCGTCGCGTGCTGGTCCGAAGCCGTCACCATTGACACCTACGAGGTGGGACAGCCTGACAGATACCCGCTCTTTCTCGACCGGCGGGTCTACCAGGGCTCGAGCGGCCGCACGTACCCGATGCCGATGATCGACTCGGTCTCGCACGAGAAGAAGCCGCGGCAGTGGCGAGCGATCCACCTGGAGAACGCCTCCGTGCGCCTCATGCTGCTCCCCGAACTCGGGGGGCGCATCCACATCGGCTATGACAAGGTCGCCGGCTACGACTTCTTCTATCGCAACAACGTGATCAAGCCGGCTCTCGTTGGTCTCGCGGGTCCCTGGATCTCGGGCGGTGTGGAGTTCAACTGGCCTCAGCATCACCGGCCCGCGACATTCCTTCCGGTCGACACCCGTATCGAGCAGGAGGACGACGGCGCCGTCGTCGTGTGGCACAGCGATCTCGATCCGTTGCAGCGAATGCGCAGTGTCCACGGCGTGCGCCTTCGACCGGGCTCGTCGCTCATAGAGGCCGAAGTTCGTCTGCACAACCGCACCGACGTGCCGCAGACGTTCCTCTGGTGGGCCAACGTCGCGGCGCGCGCGCACGATGAGTATCAGTCGTTCTTTCCCGACGACGTCGCTTACGTCGCCGACCACGCTCGCCGCGCGATCACGGCGTTCCCGCGGGCTGATCGCCCCTACTACGGCGTCGACTACCCGGCCCTCGCGGCCGAGAATGCCCACGCCGATCGCATCGACTTCTACGCCAACATTCCCGTGCCGACGTCGTACATGATCACCGACACCGAAGATGCGTTCTTCGGTGGGTACGACCATGCAGCCGACGCCGGCTTCGTGCATTGGGCCGACCGAGCGGTCTCGCCGGGCAAGAAGCAGTGGACATGGGGAACGGGCGCGATCGGTACCGCGTGGGACGCTCAGCTCACCGATGAGGACGGCCCGTATGTCGAACTCATGGCTGGCGTCTACACAGACAATCAGCCCGACTTCGCCTGGCTCGCGCCCGGCGAGACGAAGCGCTTCAGCCAGTTCTGGTACCCGATCCACGCGATCGGCCCGGCGCGGCAGGCGACGACGGATGCCGCGATCTCGGTGTCACACGATGGATCGCGAGTGGGGGTCATTGCCACGAGCCGTCGCGAGGTGGCGATCGTCGCTCGCACCGATGAAGGCGAGGCCGTCGAGTGGACCGACACGGTCGGACCCGATCGGCCCTTCGCTCGGGTCGTCGATTCGGGGCGGATCGTGCAGGTCGACGTCGTGTCGGGGGAGCGTGTCATCGCGTCGTGGCGTGAGCGATCCCGTCTGAGTGATGAGCCCTGGGTTGCGACGGCCCCGCCCGCCCCGAGTGAGATCGACGGTACCGACGAGCTGTACCTCACCGCCACGCATCTCGAGCAGTATCGGCATCCGACCCGATCTGCCGTGCCGTACCTGCGCGAGGCGCTCGAGCGTGACCCGGCCGACGTGCGGGCGGCAACCGCGCTGGCCGCGACGCACCTGCGCCACGGGGAGTACGACACTGCCGCATCTCTGCTCGAGAGTGCGATCGAGCGTCTGACGCGCCGCAACCTCAACCCGCGCGACGGCGAGGCGCTGTACATGCTGGCCCTCGTGCGCGAACGTCAGGGCGCGACCGCCGATGCCGACAGTCGCTACTCTCGCGCTGCCTGGAACGCGGCGTGGGCAGTTCCGGCGAACCTCGCACGCGCCCGCCTCGCCCTGCGAGACGGGCGACCCGGCGACGCGCTCCGTCTCGCCGAAGATGCAGGGTCGGTCCCCGAGGCGCGGCGTCTGGGTGTGCTCGCCCTTCGTGCGCTCGGCCGAAGCAGCGAAGCGGATGCGGCTCTCGCCGCTCTGCGCGCCACCGACCCCCTCGACTCCGCCACCGCAGGGCTCGCGAGAGCGCTCGGAGAGAATGCGCCGCTTCCCGCCGATCCTCGCACCCTCCTCGACATCGGTGCCGAACTCGCGCGTGCCGGCGCGTACGCCGAGGCACTCGCCGTGACGGCGCAGCCCGCGCAGCGTGCCGCCCCCGCCTTCGGCAATGCCGAGCCGCTGCGCCATGTCCTGCGCTCGCAGTGGATGCAGGAATCCGGTGCCGTGGATGCCGCCGCGGGTGAACTTGCAGCCCTTGAGGGCCTTCCGCTCGACCTGGCCTTCCCGGCCGGGCTCGATCAGTTGGATGCGCTCATCGCGGCGGTATCTCGAGGGGCGGGCGCTGCTGTTCGCGCGCTGCTCGGCATGTGGTTGCTCGACGCCGGACGCGATCAAGATGCGCTCGCTGAGCTGTCTGCGGCGACGAGCGCCGGCATCCTCGATCCGGTCGCGTGGCGCAATCTGGCGCTGGCGATCATGCGCACGACGGCGGATGCCTCGGCCGCCGACGCCGCGTACGCACACGCTCTGTCGCTGAGCGCCGATGCCCGGCTCGTCTTCGAGCGGGATCTTCTGGCACGGCTCACCGGCACGTCGGCCGCTGACCGTCTCGCCCTGTGCGAGGAGCATTCGTCGCTGCTGGGCATACGCGACGACCTGGCGCTGGCGCACGTGAAGCTGCTTCTCGACGTCGGTCGCATCGACGAGGCGTGGGAGATCCTGGCGACGCGCGTGTTCCGCCCGTTCGAGGGAGGAGAGGGACAGGTCATCGCTGCCTACGACCGTGCCGCGTGCGCGCGTGCGCGCGCATTCCTCGCCGTGGGCGACGGCGAGAGTGCGATCGCGCTCCTGCGGTCGGGGGTCGATGCTCCCGCCAACCTCGGTGAAGGTCGGCATCCCGCGGTCCCGCTGGCCGAGCGGATGGTCCTGCTCGGTGACGCACTCGCTCTGGCCGGCGATGCGTCGGGTGCGTGCGAGGCCTGGGGCAGGGCGTGTGCGCCGACTCCGCTGGCCGTTGCAGAGCGCCCCGCCGAGGCATCCGACCGTTGGATCGGTGTTGCGTACCTGCGCCTCGATGACTACGCGGCCGCCGAACGCGTATGGCGCCGACTCGAGGCGCGAGCCGACGAACTCGGTCGCGCCCGAGACGCCGTCGACTACTTCACCACGTCGTTGCCTGAGCTTCTTGTCTTCGATACCGATACGGTCGCCGCTCGGCATGCCCTCGCGACCTCGCTGCGGGCTGCGGCGGCCGACGGGCGTGCGGCACAGACTGCCACCGAAAGGACGAACGAATGAATGAGCGCTATCGCGGTTCGGGGACGACGCCCGAGACGCACACGGGACTGACCGGCCCGGTGCCCGCACATCTTCCTCAGCGATTGACCATCACGCTCTGGGACTTCTCCTGGTACACACGAGCCGGCGACACAGAGCCCTACGCCGATCTTGACGCCGCCGTCGCGGACGCGGCATCGCTCGGCTACAACGCCATCCGCATCTGCGCGGCGCCCCTGCTTCTGTTCGGAGGGCTAGGGCTCGAAGAACTCGCCGGCGATCTCGAAATCGAAGGTCTCGGCCCAGCGCCCGGCGGTGGGTACTACGGGCAGCGCACACGGTGGTATGACACCCCCGGTGGCTATTCGATCGACCTGCGCGCGCGACTGATCGAGCTCTTCGATGCTGCCGCGCGGCACGGGCTGGTCATCATCCTGGCGAGCTGGGAGTACCAGCAGTCACCGTCGTTCGCCGCAACGCCTGCCTGGTTCGACGCGATCGATGCGGTGCCGCTAGACGATCGCTATCGTGTCCTCGCCGGAGCGTGGGACCGCATGATCGAGTTCCTCACCGCGCACGGCCATCGAGATCACATCGCCCTGGTCGAACTCCACAACGAGATCGATTTCTCGATTCTCCCCGCCCTGGCAGACGGCGGTACCGAGCAAGTGGGCTGGCTGGGGTCGAAGCATCCGGATCTTCTCATCACCGCCAGCTACGGCAAGCCGCCTCATCTCGCGATGCATCAGGTGCCCGGCGGTCTCGGCGCCGCGCAGTTCCACGTCTACAGCTACGGCGTGCTCGACGCCCTGCAACAGGTCGTCGACATTCGCTCGGAGGGCAACACCGGCTTTCCGAACGATGCGCTGCGCGCGATGCTGCGGCCCGATGCCCCCAGCATCGAGGAGTATGGCCGCGCCGCGGAATGGAAATACCAGGCGACGCTCGTCACCGACCGGATGCTCTACGGGTACGACTGGGTCGATGCGGATGCGTGGGATACCTGGCTCTTGGAGGAGTACGGCAGGTACCGCGAGGTCATGCGCCGAGAGATCGAGTCTCGAGTGATCGCGATCGCCGAGTGGGCTCGGTCGCAGGGCACACCTGCGCTGGTAGGCGAGGGATGGGTCGGCTACACACCGTTACACGGCACCTTCGAAGAGGGGCCGATCGGTCGCGCGCTCGCTGAGCACGGCATCGACACCGCCCTTGAGCGGGGGGTGTGGGGAGTGGTGTTGTGCTCGAATGCCGCGCCGCACCACCCGATGTGGCAGCTTCGTGACTGGCAACGGGCGCAGAACGCCCGCGTCCTGGCGTCGTGAGCTAGGAGCCGCCGAGCGCCTCCGCGACCACGGCGCGCGCCTCGGCCTGCACCTCGGCCAAGTGTTCAGGCCCGCGCAATGACTCAGCGTAGAGCTTGTAAACGTCTTCGGTTCCCGAGGGGCGCGCGGCGAACCAGGCGTGCTCGGTCTGCACCTTGAGCCCGCCGATGGCCGCTCCGTTGCCGGGGGCGTGCGAAAGCTTCGCGGTGATCGGCTCGCCGGCGAGCTCGGTCGCGGTCACCGCTTCGGGCGCGAGTCTGCCCAGCTGTGCCTTCTGCGCGGGAGTGGCCGGCGCATCCACTCGTTGGTAGGCGGATGCTCCGTACTCGGCCTCGAGCTCGGCGTAACGCTGTGACGGGGTCTTGCCGGTGACGGCGAGGATCTCGGCGGCGAGGAGGCACAGCAGGAGGCCGTCCTTGTCTGTGGTCCACACCGTGCCGTCCTTGCGGAGGAACGAGGCCCCGGCGGACTCTTCGCCGCCGAAGCCGACCGAGCCGTCCAGGAGTCCGGGAACGAACCACTTGAACCCGACCGGAACCTCCAGCAGAGTGCGGCCGAGTGCTTCCACGACTCGGTCGATGATCATCGACGAAACGAGGGTCTTGCCGACCGCGGCATCCTGCGGCCATCCGTCTCGGTGCGAGTACAGGTAGTCGATCGCGACCGCGAGGTAGTGGTTCGGGTTCATCAGCCCGGCGTCGGGGGTGACGATGCCGTGACGGTCGGCGTCGGCATCGTTTCCCGTGAGGATGTCATAGTCGTGGCGCTTGGCGACGAGCGATGCCATCGCCGAGGGCGAGGACGGATCCATCCGGATCTTCTCGTCCCAGTCCAGCGTCATGAACTTCCACGTCGGGTCGACGTCGGGATTGACCACCGTGAGGTTGAGGCCGTAGTGCTCGGCGATCAGCGCCCAGTATTCGACGGATGCCCCACCCAGCGGGTCGGCGCCGATACGCACGCCCGCGGAGCGGATCGCATCGATGTCGATGATGTTCTCGAGGTCGGCGACATAGCCCTGACGGAAGTCGTAGTTGCCCAGCGCGTCGATGTCGATGTCGGCCGAGGGGGTGCGCTGCACGCCCGCAAGGCCCGCCGCGATCAGCTCGTTCGCACGGTTCGCGATCCAGCCGGTTGCGTCCGTGTCGGCAGGTCCCCCGTTCGGCGGGTTGTACTTGAAGCCGCCGTCGCGCGGCGGGTTGTGGCTCGGGGTGATGACGATTCCGTCGGAGCGGCCCGGGTCATCAAGCGCGCGACCCCGGTTGTGGGCGAGGATCGCGTGGCTGAGCGCCGGAGTCGGCACCCACGAGTCGCGGGAATCCACTCGAACATCGATGCCGTTCGCGACGAGCACCTCGATCGCGGTGCGCTCGGCGGGGCGTGAAAGGCCGTGCGTATCGCGTCCGATGAAGAGCGGGCCAGTGATCCCCTCGCCGAGGCGATAGTCGACGATCGCCTGGGTCGTGGCAAGGATGTGGTCTTCGTTGAAGCTCGTGCTCAACGACGATCCGCGGTGACCGCTGGTGCCGAAGGCCACCCGCTGCTCGGGCACGCTCGCATCGGGTTTGAGGTCGTAGTAGGCGTTGATCAGTTCATCGATATCGATGAGGTCGGATGCTTCGGCTGGCTGTCCTGCGCGGCTCATGTCCTTAGTCTGCCCCGTTGGGGCGGTGAGCGGCAGTTGTTTCGGCAGGTTGTGCGCGCGGCGGAACATTCGAGGCGACGGGCGCCCCGCGGAAGCACCTGTCACAGGTTTCGCATCCGAGGTGCCGAAGCGACCAGACGCGACACTTTCTCGAGGCGTACTCAGCGGGTGAGCGACGTGGCGACGGATGCCCCGGCGACGGTCGTCGTCAACTCGAGTGTGGTCTCGCCGCAGACGTACTTCGAATCGCCGATCGGCGACATGCTGATCTGTGCGGCGACCGCACTCGGGTCGATCTCGACACCGCCTACGGTCGCGCTGATCTGCAGCTGATTGTCGATCTCAGGGTCGGTGAAGATGACGCCCGGTGAGGCCGTGTAGGTACCGCTCAGGATCCCGTTCATGGTGACGATCATCTCTTGGTCGGCGATGTTCGCCGTGGTCACGGTGGTGGGCATCCAGTCGTACGTTCCGGCCTCATCGATCACGAGTTGCGCCGAGCCTTCGGGCGTGAACTCGACCACCGCTCCCTGTGCGGCCATGATCTGGTTGATCTGGTCGAAGTACGACACAAGCCCTGCCTGGTCGAGCGTCCAGGTTCCATAGATGCATTCCAGGTCCTCGGTCGCGGTATCGGTCGTCGGCTCGGGAGCTGGGGTGGGCGTTCTCGACGCGGAGGAGCTGTCGGGCGACGAACTGGTGTCCGCATCGCCCCCGCCGCTGCATCCGGCGAGTGCGAAGACGGCGAGCGTGGCGGTCAGTACCAGGGCGGTGCGTGTGAAGCGACGGTCGTTCATGGTTTCCCCCCAGAACATGCATCGGATGCCTGAATCTAGCGCGGTCGCGGCCCGCGCACGAGAGGGTGTGGGTCACAGCTCGACAACTAGGCTGGCATCCGTGACTTTCGAGCCGGATTCCGTACCCCGCCGCACCTACAGCTACCTCGGTCCTGCCGGGACGTTCACCGAGGCTGCGCTGGCGCAGGTTCCGGAGGCGCGGGGGCAGGACTGGCGTCCGGTGCGCAACGTCGGCGAGGCACTCGCCGACGTCGTCGAAGGACGATCGGATGCCGCGATGATCGCGATCGAGAACTCGGTGGATGGCGGGGTTTCGACCGCGCAAGACGCGCTGGCGACGATGCCGGGCCTGCGCATCGTGGGGGAGTACCTCGTTCCGGTCGAGTTCGTGCTCGTCGGTCGTCCGGGCATGAAGCTCGAGGATGTCTCGGTCCTCACGGCGCACCCCGTCGCGTACGCGCAGTGTCTGGTGTGGCTGGGCGCGAACCTGCCGGCTCACGCGCACATTCCCGCTGCGAGCAACGTGGCAAGCGCCGTGTCTCTGATTGATGGGACGAGCGAGGCGGATGCTGCGATCGCACCCCCGGGAATTCTCGAGCACCACGACCTGCAGCTGCTCGCGAGCAACATCGGCGACAACGTCAACGCGATCACGAGGTTTGTGCTGGTCAGCCGTACCGTCGCGCCGCCGGCGCCCACCGGAGCCGACAAGACCTCGCTCATCGCCGAGTTGCCCGACGATCACCCGGGTGGCCTGCTCGAGATGCTCGAGCAGTTCGCGACCCGCGGCATAAACCTCTCGCTGTTGGCCTCGCGGCCGATCGGCGACGAACTCGGTCGGTACCGGTTCGTCATCGACGCGGACGGCCATATTCATGACGAGCGGATGGCCGATGCGCTGCTCGGCCTTCGCCGGTTCAGCCCGAAGGTGATCTTCTTGGGCTCGTACCCGCGAGCTGATCGGGCGGTCGTGCACTACCCCGAGCGTTACTCCGACGATGTGTTCGTCGAAGCCCGCGATTGGTTGCGAGCCCTCGTCAGCGGAGAACCCGAGGAATGATGTCCGCCCTCAGGCTGCGCTGAGCAGTTCGAGCGTCTGTACGCGGCCGGGGGAAGCATCCATCGGCTCTTCGTCGTACGAGCCCGCCACCGGCGAGATCATGATCTCGTCGACCCCGTGCTGCGCGGCGAATGCGGTGAGCCGTGCCGACACATCGGCGGCGGCGCCGATGAACCACTTGGCGCGCAGCGCGCCGATGAGTGGTGTCGCGAGAGTGTCGGATGCTTCGGCCGCTGCCGCTTGCTCGACGCTCTCGAGCGGGGTGAGCGGGAAGTTGCCGCGCAGCCGCGCCATCATGCGCGCCTGCGGCAGCGCACGGGCCTCGGCTTCCTCGGCTGTCGCGGCGGCAACCGCGTTCGCGGTGAGGAAAGTCCGCGGTTCAGCGAGGCCCTCGGAGGCGCGGAACTGCGAGCGATACAGATCGAGCGCGCGTTCGAGTCCCTCGCCCGAGAAGTGGTTCGCGAAGACGTAGGGCAGCCCCATCGACGCGGCGAGCTGTGCCGAGTAGTCGCTCGATCCGAGCAACCAGACCTCCGGTGCAGATGTCGCTGCGGGCGTTGCGTGTACGTCATACGAGCGCCCGGACGTGAACTGCAACGCAGCACCCTCGGGTGAGACGATCGCTCGGATGTCGCGCACATGATCGGGGAATCGTTCGACGTCGCTGGTCGTGCCGCTCTGGCGCAGCAGTTGGGTGATCACCGGGTCGGATCCGGGTGCGCGACCGAGGCCGAGGTCGATGCGGCCGGGCGCAATCGCCTCGAGGGCCGCGAACTGTTCGGCAACGACGAGTGGAGAGTGGTTGGGCAGCATGACGCCGCCCGAGCCCACCCGAATGCGGGAGGTGCGGCTTGCAGCCGCAGCGATGAGCACCGGCGGCGTGGTCGAGGCGACCGCGGGCATGTTGTGGTGTTCGGCGAACCAGAAGCGCGCGAAGCCCAGTTCATCCGCACGGACGGCGAGGGCGAGGGATGCGGCAATCGCCTGCGCACTCGATTGCCCCGCGCGCACCGGCACCAGGTCGAGGATGGACAGGGCCGGGGGAGAAGCAGTGGAGGACATCACAGGGAGCAACCCGTCGAGCATCCTCTCCTATTCCGCCCGGTTCTGCTTCACCTTCTCGTAGGCCTCCAGGGCGCGGTTGCGTGTGGCGTACAGATCGACGATCGGCTCGGGCGGTTCATCGCCCGCGTGCTCCGCCGCCCATCGACGGATGTATACCGCGTCGGGATCGAACTTCTTGGCCTGGAGCTCGGGATTGAAGATGCGGAAGTACGGGGCTGCGTCGGCGCCCGACCCCGCGACCCATTGCCAACTGAACGGGTTGCTCGCCGAGTCGGCGTCGACCAGGGTGTCCCAGAACCACTCCTCGCCCTGTCGCCAGTCGATCAGCAGGTTCTTGATCAGGTACGACGCGACGATCATCCGCACGCGGTTGTGCATGTAGCCGGTGTGCCAGAGCTCGCGCATACCGGCGTCCACGAGCGGGACGCCGGTGTTCCCTCTTTGCCACGCCGCGAGGTGATCTTCGTCCAGCTCTGGCCAGGGGAAGGCGTCGAAGTCGCTCCGCAGGTTCTTCGTCGCGAGGTCGGGAAAGTGAAAGAGCGTGTGCCAGGCGAACTCGCGCCACCCGACTTCTGAGAGGAACTTCGCCCCACGACCCGTCGCCACCGTTTCGTGCCAGATCGTGAAGGGACTGATCTCGCCCCACCGCAGTGACGGCGACAACCGCGACGTGGCCTCTTCGGACGGAACATCACGGCCGCGGTCGTACCGGTCGAGGTCTTCTGCGAGAAACTCCCGCAAACGTGCGCGGGCACCGGGTTCGCCCGGCTCCCAGTTCTCGCGCAACCCCTCAGCCCAGTCGGGGCGGGTGGGCAAGAGCCCCCAATCCTCGAGAGCGTCGGAAGCGATCGCCTGTGCAGGCCCCGGCACCTCGCGCGGCTCGGGGAGCGGTGCGCGAGGTGCAGGGAGCGCCAGGCATGCTCGCCAGAACGGCGTGAACACCGAGAAGTGAGTTCCGCCCCCGGTCTTCACCGTCCACGGCTCGAAGAGCAACGAACCAGCGAACGAGGCTACCGCGATGCTCTCTTCGCGAAGGGATGCTTTGAGCCCGGCGTCGATTTCACGCTCGGGGCCGGCGTACCGGCGGTTCCAGAAGATCGCGGTGGCCGAGGCATCCGCCAGTACCTCGCGGACAACTCGATCGGCTGGTCCCCGGCGCAAGATCAGCGTGCCGCCGCGCTCGCGTAAGCGCTCACCGAGCGACGCGAGCGAGTGGTGCAACCACCATCGCGCCGCTCCGCCGAGGCGGCGGATCCCCGGAGATTCCTCGTCGAGGACATAGAGTCCGACGACGGGTTCGGCGCGGTCAAGGGCGGCGCGTAGCGCGGGATTGTCGGCGAGGCGAAGGTCGTCGCGAAACCACACGATCGAGGTCATAGACCCAGTCTGCCGTCGGCGCACAGGCACCCGGGCCATCGGTGACCGGTCGGTCGGTCAGAGCTCAGAAGTCTTGTGGCCTCGGGGCACCGTGATCAGCAGGGCGGCCGCATCCACCCGCGCCACCACCGAAGTGGCCTCGCCGAACTGGTCGCCGTCCAGCTGAACCGGCTGCGGTTCGACCGCGGCGATCTCCATCCGGGTGCCGCGCGAATAGCGCACGGCATTGTCTTTCGTGCGCAGGGCGAGCACGCGTCGTCCTGCGCGGAATCGCCGCAACACGCTGTTGTCCCACGCGACGCGTCGCCAGACGAAGATCCACCCGAGCGGACCTTTGGGTTGGAAGATCACGATGTCGAGCGCGCCATCGGTGACGGATGCCTCGGGAATCAGTTCGAGTCCCGCGGGAAGCGACCCGCAATTGGCGAACAGTACGCTCTGCACTTTCGCCGAATGCAGGCGTCCGTGCGAGAGCTGATACATCACGCGGAAGGGCTTCGCATTCACGAGCGAGCGCGCGGCGCCATCGACGTAAGCGACCCATCCGACGGTTTTCTTCAGTTGAGGGTTCGTGTTCGCGATCATCGCGGCATCCAGCCCGATTCCGCCCATCACGACGAACGCGCGCTCTTGCGTCGTGCCGTCCTTGCGGGTGAGATTCGCCCACCCCACATCCATGGGCAACACGTCGCCGTCGAAGGTCGCTTGCACCATTCGCGCGGGTTCCGTGAGCGGGAGCTGCAGGTTACGTGCCAACAGGTTGCCGGTACCTGAGGGCACGATCGTCAGCGGAATGCCCGAACCACTCATCGCTTCAGAGACCGCGCGCACCGTGCCGTCGCCGCCCGCGACCAAGACGGCCTCGGCTCCGGTGGCCAGGGCTTCGCGCGCGACTTCGTCGCCCCAGTCGTCGACCGTTGTTTCGAAGAAAAGCGGATGCTGCCACCCGGCCTCGGCCGAAAGCTTTTCGACGGTGGCTCGAAGGTGCTTCGCGTCGACTTTGATCGGGTTGTAAACGAGCGCGGCGCGCTTCGCAGCGGCATCAGCGGTCGTCATGGGGCAACGATAGCCCCTCCGTCGGGGGGCCCCGACAGGGTGCGGACTAGACTCGACGGGTGATTGATCCCGTACTTCTTCGCGAAAACCCTGACCTGGTCAAGCGCTCGCAGGAGGCGCGCGGGGAGTCTGCTGACACGGTGGATGCTGCGCTCGCCGCCGACGCCGCACGGAGGGCCGCGATCACGGCTTTCGAAGAGCTCCGTGCTGCGCAGAACGCCCACGGAAAGCTCGTCGCACAAGCGCCCAAAGAAGAGAAGGCCGCGCTCGTTGCAGAGGCGAAGGAGCTGAGCGAGCGAGTCAAGCTTGCCCAGCACGCGGTCACCGCGGCGGAGGAGGCATCCGACCTCGCCCTTTCGGCAGTCGAGAACATCGTCATCGATGGAGTTCCTGCCGGTGGCGAGGATGACTTCGTCACCCTGCGCACGCACGGCGAGACGCCCACCTTCGACTTCGAGCCGCGTGACCACCTTGCCCTCGGAGAACTCCTCGGCGCTATCGACATGGAGCGCGGAGCGAAGGTCTCGGGGGCACGGTTCACCTTCCTCACCGGAATCGGCGCTCGCCTCGAGTTCGCCCTGATGAATCTCGGTCTCGAGCGCGCGCTCGGAGCCGGCTTCATCCCGATGATTCCGCCGACGCTGGTGCGCTCCGAGGTCATGCGCGGCACCGGCTTTCTCGGTCAGCACGCCGCCGAGGTCTACCACCTCGCCGACGACGACCTCTACCTCGTCGGCACCAGCGAAGTGCCGCTCGCGGGCTACCACATGGACGAGATCCTCTCGTTCGAGCACGGCCCGAAGCGGTACGCCGGGTGGTCGACCTGCTACCGCCGCGAGGCCGGGTCGGGCGGCAAAGACACGCGCGGCATCATCCGCCTGCACCAGTTCAACAAGCTCGAGATGTTCGTCTACACGACGCCGGAGGATGCCGAGGCTGAGCACCTTCGTCTTGTGGAAATGCAGGAACGGATGCTGCAGGACCTCGGTCTCAGCTACCGCGTCATCGACGTCGCCGCCGGAGACCTCGGGTCCAGCGCCGCGCGCAAGTACGACGTCGAAGCTTGGGTTCCGACGCAGGGCGCGTACCGTGAGCTCACGTCGACGTCGAACTGCACGACCTACCAGGCGCGCAGGCTCGACATCCGTCATCGCCTTCCTGCAGACCCCGGTGGTAAGCCGGGCAAGACTCAGCACGTGGCCACCCTGAACGGGACTCTGGCCACGACCCGCTGGATCGTCGCGCTCCTCGAGACCCACCAGCGCGCCGACGGCTCGGTCACCGTGCCCGAGGTGCTGCGGCCCTTCCTGGGCGGCCTCGAGGTCATCGAGCCGATCGCGTGAGTGTGAGCCCCGACGGTCTGCTCATCGCCCTCGACATCGATGGCACGGTGATTCTCGAGGACGAATCCTTCAGCCCCGGTGTCGTTGATGCGATCACCGACACCGTTGCCGGCGGGAACGAAGTGATGCTCGCGACGGGGCGGTCGTGGGAGGGCACGATCGACATCCTCGCTGCGATCGGTATCGCGCCGCAGTACGTGGTGTGTTCCAACGGCGCGGTGGTCCTCAAGCGCTCTGCGGAAGGCGTGTACGAGCGATTCGTCGTCGAGACCTTCGACGCGACCGAGGTGCTCACCCTGCTTCAGGCGCACTTGCCCGACGCGCACTACATGGTCGAACTCGCAAACGGCAGCCGACTCTTCACCGAGCACCTCGACTACTGGACGTTGACCAATGCCGAGCAGGTGCCGTTCGCGCGCCTCGCCGAGGAGCGTGTGTGCCGCGTCGTGGTCGTGCAGCCGGGCAAGAGTGAAGAAGAGTTCGTCGAACTCGTCTCGCGAATCGGACTCAACCATGTCTCCTACGCGGTCGGTTGGACGGCGTGGCTGGACATCGCTCCGCTCGGCATCGACAAGGGCACCGCTCTCGAGCGGGTGCGCGCCGAACTCGGGGTCGACGGGGGTCGCGTGATCGTCATCGGTGACGGACGTAACGACGTCGGCATGTTCGCCTGGGCTCAGGCCGGCGGTGGCCGAGCGATCGCTATGGAGCAGGGTCCGGATGAGGTTCGGGATGCCGCGGGCGAAGTGACCGCGTCGGTCGAAGCCGGCGGGGTCGCGGCGGTGTTGCGCGCGCTCTGAGCGCTCGATTTCGGTCGTTCGCGCGGGTCGCGGGCGGATACAGCACCTCTTCAGGCGACGCTGGGACAATGGAGAGATCGCTGTCGGATAGACTCGACGCCGTTCGACGTGGTGTTTGACACTGTGTCGGGAGGGTTGTCCGAGCGGCCGATGGACCTGGTCTTGAAAACCAGTGGGCAGAAATGTCCCGTGGGTTCGAATCCCACACCCTCCGCAGATGGCGGATCCACCCCGAGAGGACCCGAGTGACCCAGACGACCAAGCCCGCAAAGCGTGGCCGTCGCACTGTGGCGAGGCACGGACAGCTGGCGTCGCCGCATCCGTTCGCTTCACTCATGAAGGTCCTCGGAATCGTCCTCGCCGTCGTGCTCGTGTCGGGCGCCGGTGTTGCGGCGTATGCCGCAATCGACATCACCACCAGCTTCTCTGAGGGTGCGGTCCCTCTCGAAGGACAGTCCGCCGTCCCGCCCGACATCGGAGCGATCGAGGGTGGCGTCAACCTGTTCCTTGCCGGAACGGATGCGTGTGAGCCCGAGTATGCCGAAATCTTCGGTGACCGCTGCACTGGCCCCGATGCCGGCGGCGAGCTCAACGACGTCAACATGCTCGTCCACATCTCGGATGCCCCGCGTCGGGTCACCGTCATCTCCTTCCCGCGTGACCTGATGATCCCGATCCCTTCGTGCACGCGCGAAGACGGCTCTGTCACGAGCGAGATGAGCAAGCAGCCGATCAACTCGGCGTTCGACGTCGGCGGCCTCGCGTGCGTTGTGAAGACCGTGTCGGCGTTGAGTGGACAAAACATTCCGTTCGCCGCCAAGGTGACCTGGGGTGGCGTGATCGAGATCACGAACGCCGTCGGCCCCGTCGAAGTGTGCTTGGCCTCAGGCATCCGTGACAAGTACACCGGCATCGACTGGCCGGCAGGCAACCGCGAAGTCGTCGGTGTCGATGCGCTCCAGTTCTTGCGCACCCGCCACGGTGTCGGCGACGGCTCCGACCTTGGCCGTATCGCCAACCAGCAGCAGTACATGTCGCGCTTGGCCCGCAAGCTCGTGAGCGGCGACGTGCTGGGTAACCCTGCGACGCTGTACAAGCTCGCGACCACCGCGGTCGACAACGTGACGCCGAGCCAGAGCCTCACGAACCCCCTGACGCTCGCCCAGATCGCGCTCGCGGTCAAGGACGTGCCGTTCGACGAGATCGTCTTCGTGCAGTTTCCCGTCGCCGATGACCCGGCCGACCCCAACAAGGTCGTCCCGAACCAGCGACTCGCCGAGCAACTCTGGGCGGCGCTCGAGGCGAACAAGCCGCTGGTCCTCACCGGCGAAGCCGGATCTAACGGGGGAGTGGTCGTGGACCCGAACGCACCAGTGGTCACTCCTTCGCCTTCCGTCACGCCCGCACCGGGTGAGACCGCGGCTCCTGTTGACGAAGCCATCGAGCTCGACTCGGGCATCTCGGGCTCTACCGCGGCGGAAGCGACCTGCTCCAACGGAAACCTTCGAGGCAACGGCTGATGCCCGGGCGTTCACCGGCCACGAACGATGGCCGTAGCACCATCGCGCGCCACGCACACCGGCGGCCGCAGCATCCGTTCCTTCAGATCTTGGCAATGTTCGCGATCGCGGTCGGCGTCATCAGCGTGAGCGTGATCGGAGTCAGCGCATTCGCCGTCGTCGACGCTGCGCGAGCCGCGACCGAGAACTCCATCGCGCTCGGGGGCGAAGATCAGTTGCCCCCGACGCTCGGAGCGATCGAAGGTGGCGTGAACGTGCTGCTGGTCGGCACCGACTCGTGCGAAGGGCAAAGCCTCGCGCTCTTTCCTCGGTGCGCTGAAGACGAGGGCGGTGAGCGCAACGACGTCACGATGCTCGTGAACATCAGCGACAACCCTCGCCGAGTGACCGTCGTGTCGTTCCCGCGCGACATGATCGTGCCCATCCCCGAGTGCACCAACGCCGCCGGCGAGGTCTACTCGGCCAAGACCGCGCAGATGATCAATGCCTCCTATGTCGAGGGAGGGCTCGGATGCTCGGTCGCGACGGTGGAGGCGCTCACGGATGTCGACATTCAGTTCGCCGCAGCCATCCGCTGGACCGGCGTCATCAACATGTCGGATGCCATCGGCGGCGTTGACGTCTGCGTCAGCGGAGACATCAGCGACGGGCACACCGGCCTCTCGCTCACCGCGGGAACGCACACGCTCAAGGGTGAGCAGGCGCTGCAGTTCTTGCGCATCCGCCACGGAATCGGTGACGGCTCCGACCTGGGGCGTATCTCGAACCAGCAGCAGTTCATGTCCTCCATGGTGCGCAAGTTGCAGAGCGAAGCCGTGCTGTCGAACCCCGGCACCCTTTTCAACATCGCGACGACTGCCATCGCGCAGGTCAACCAGCAGCAGCTCGTGCTCACCCAGGGCCTCGCGAACCCCACGCGCATGGTGCAGATCGCGATGGCCGTCAAAGACGTCCCGTACGAAGACATCGTCTTCGTGCAGTACCCGACGGTCTACGGATCGGCTGCGCAGGGTGGCCGGGTCTACCCGGTGACCGATGACGCGGACGCTCTGTTCGCCGCGATCGCCGCGAACCAGCCGCTGACCCTCACCGGCGAAGCCAGCGGTGGGTACGGCGTCGAGGTCACGGGGGAGGCGTCCAAGCCGGCTCCTTCTGCGTCTGAGTCGCCCGACCCGACTGCATCGCCCTCTGCCTCGGCCTCTGCTTCGGCCGTGCCGGAGGTGCGGGTCGAACTGCCGTCGTCGATCACCGGCACCACGGCAGCTCAAGTCACCTGCACCGTTCCTGAGGGCTGAGGCTCTTAGGTTTACGGTTCGGGCGGTTCTGTGGTTCTGCGCGGGTTCGGCGCTCGGCGGCCGAGCGGTTATGATTGCTGGGCGCATCCGGTTGGTTTCGGTCGATGGATGCCTGGAGACGTCGCATAGTTCGGCCTAGTGCACCACCCTGCTAAGGTGGAGACCCCGTAAGGGGTCCGAGGGTTCAAATCCCTCCGTCTCCGCGTTTGACCTTTCCCGGGTGTGCACCACTTTCCCCGGCGGTGCTTGCTTACGCGTTTTGAGCGATCTGCTGATTCCCATCGTTTCTCACTGAGCACTATTCGTGCGCGGAGACGGAGGGATTTCGTTTCTCACATCAGCTCTCGCGCTCATGCTCCCGCGAGATCCCGCGGTTAATGGCGTTTCGATCAGCTGACGCCAGGCAAACGAGAAAGAAGTGAGAAAGGGACACCGAGGGATAAAGACCCTCGGTACGAGCTCGCCGGTTCTGGTCGGTCCACTTGGCCTCGGCCGCCAAGCTCGCAGACGCGTGGCGCCGCGCGAACAGCAAGCACCGGGTGTCTGGGCCGAGACGCCTGGCGTCGCGCTAAGGAAAAAGTCGAAGCGGGTGGACCAGTTCGTACTCATTGACACGCGACAATGGGTTGTGGTCTAATCGTTGTCGCGCGTCAATTCACTTTTGGATGTCAGACGAGCCGCCCATTCCAGGTCCTTCGCTCTCGCGATGCGACCTGACAGACGACAAAGGAGTCTTCATGTCAGACAACCCGATCGCGCCCGCGACACCCGGCGCTTCGATCTCGCCAGCTCAGCAAGCCTTGGCTGCCGACACGCAGGAAGAACTCACCCCGACCGGAACGATTCGTACGCCGGTCAAGGGGAAGTACATCACCTTCTTGCTGTTGGCCATGCTCGGTGCGTACGTGGCACTGGTCGCGCCCATTGGCTTCTCGCTGTCGTTGCGCGTTCAGGAACTGGCCCCGTCAAACGTCGAGGTCCTTGGCTACATCATCGGTATCGGTGCCATCGTCACGACGATCACCGGTCCGCTGATCGGTATGTGGAGTGACCGCACACGTTCCCGGTTGGGTCGGCGCCGACAGTTCGCGCTCGGTGGCGCAGTGGTCGGTCTGATCGGTCTCGCGGTCATCGCGACCGCCGGGACCGTCCCGATCGTCCTCGTCGGTTGGGTGATCACCTCTGTCGGGTGGGTCTCCACGATGAACTCGCTGATCCAGTCGCAGGCCGATCGCCTCCCGGAAGCGCAGTACGGCAAGGTCGCCGGCATGACGGGCTTCGTGCAGATGGCTGCACCTGTCGTCGGCGTCGGGCTCGCTGCATCCTTCGTCGGCAACAACTTCCTCGTTTTCCTCGTCCCTGGTGCCGTAGGCCTCATCCTGACTCTCTGCTGGTTCCTTTTCATTCCCGAACGCGACACACGCGACGCGCAGTTCACCGACGCGATGAGCGTCCGCCACGTGCTCAGCAACATGGTGTTCAACCCGCGCAAGTACCCCGACTTCGCATGGAACTGGCTCGCCCGCCTGCTCTTCATGATGGGTGTGACCTTCTCCACGACCTTCACCACCCTGTTCTTCGCCTCCCGACTGAGCGACGGGGGTCAGGTCTCCGACATCGGTGGAGTCATCGTGATCCTCTCCATGGTCAGTCTTGTCGTGACAGGCGTCGGCGCGCTCGCCGGCGGATTCCTCTCGGACAAACTCGGTCGTCGCAAGATCTTCGTGCTCGCGTCCGGCATCGTCTACACGATCGGCGCGCTCGTGCTGGCATTCGGCGGCAGCAACTTCGGGATCCTCATCGCCGGCTCCGCCCTGACCGGGCTTGCGCTCGGCGTCTTCTCGTCGGTCGACCAGGCTCTCGTGCTCACGGTCCTCCCCGAGAAGGACACCGCCGCAGGACGCTACCTGGGCATCAATGGCTACTCCACCTCGATCGCGCAGGCCGTCGCGCCGCTGATGGCTGCTCCGCTCATCTTGATCGGCGTGACCGGTGACGAGAAGAACTACGGACTGCTGTTCATCGTCGCGGCCGTGCTCACCATCGTCGCGGGCATCATCGTGCAGTTGAAGGTGCGCAGCGTCCGCTGAGCACCGCCCGCCGACCGCACACATCTTCTGGAGCTGAACTGATGACGACGACTCTCTTCACTGAGGGGTGGACCTTCCACCGCGGGGATGCGGAACCGGGCGCTCCGGTGCGACTCCCTCACGACGCAATGATCGGTGAGCCGCGATCCCCAGAGTCGGGCACCGACAACCACGGAGGATTCTTCTCCGGTGGCATATACGTGTACCGCAAGCAGTGGGCGGTTCCCCAGAACGCCCTCCGCCAGACTTATGCCCTGACATTCGAGGGGGTCTACGGGAAGACGCGCGTTCTGGTTAATGGGCGGGAGGTCGCACGTAACGACAGCCCCTACCGTGGGTTCGGCGTTCCGCTCGAGGGCGTAACGCCGGGAGGCACCGCGCTCATCGAAGTCGAAGTCGACAACCGCGATGTGCCGAACAGCCGCTGGTACACCGGCTCCGGAATCTACCGTCCGGTGTGGCTCGAGTCGGCTGGCGCGGTCAGGATCGCGCGCGATGGCGTGAGCCTCGTGTCGCGCAGCATCACTGCCGGACCCGCGCGAACAGATGCGACCGTGGATGTGGCGGTGCAGATAGACGGACCCGTCCCGGCGGGCGCGAAGGTTGTCGTGGAGTTCGCCTTCGATGGGCAGCCGGTGGCGCGCCGAAAGGCGGATGTCGACGCGGGCATTGCGCCTCTCGACATCTCTGTTTCTGGAGCGCAACTCTGGTCGGCGGAGCACCCCCACCTGTACGACGTGCGGGTAAGCCTGGTCGTGAACGACGAAACGGTGGACGAGCGGGATCTCCGCACGGGACTGCGGACTGTCGAGGTCGATGCTCGCAGGGGGTTGCGCGTCAACGGCGAAACCGTTCTCCTGCGCGGCACGGCCGTCCACCACGACAACGGGCCGCTCGGCGCGGCGACGTTCTCCGCGGCTGAGTGGCGACGGGCCCGCCTCCTCAAGGAAGCCGGCTACAACGCGATCCGCAGCGCCCACAATCCACTCTCTCGTGCGTTTCTGGACGCCTGCGATGAGCTGGGGCTCTACGTCATGGACGAACTGACCGATGTCTGGTTCGCCCGAAAGACACCCCACGATGGTGCCCCGCAGTTCCGCGACGAATGGCGTGAAGACGCTGCCGCGATGATCGCCGAGGATCGCAACCGGCCCTCGGTAATCATGTACTCGATCGGCAACGAGATCGCAGAGGCGGCTTCTGCGCCCGGTGTCGAACTGGCGCAGGAGATTCACGCGTTCTTCGCCGAGCTCGATCCGACTCGACCGACGACCATCGCCGTCAACCCGTTGCTTGCGATGATGGCTGCTCGCGCGAAGCCGTCAAAGAATGGTGACGACAGCCCTCCCGAGCGCACCTCGGCAACGAGCACGGCCGCGAACATGGTCACGGCCAAGCTTGGCCGGATGATGGTGCTTGCATCCACTTTGCCCGCTGCGGATAAGGCCACACGTGACATCTTCGCCAGCGTCGATATCGCCGGATACAACTACGGCTACGCCAGCTACGCGCGTGCTCGCAAGCGATACCCCGATCGTGTCATCGTGGGCACCGAGTCGATGCACGGTGACCTCCCCGCCATCTGGAAGCGCGTCACCTCCGTTCCCGGCGTCATCGGCGACTTCAGCTGGACAGGGTGGGACTACCTCGGTGAGGTCGGGCTCGGCTACTGGACCTACGGCACCGAGGCGGGCGGCATCGCCAAGCCCTACCCGGGCGTTCTCGCCGGGTGTGGCGCATTCGACATCACCGGTGCACCCGGCGCGACGGTCCTCCTTGCCCAGGCGGTCTGGGGCATCACCGGTGTTCCCGGGATTGCCGTCCGCCCCGTTGACCGTGCCGGTCAGCGGCCGAACAAGACCCCGTGGCTGTCGACGGATGCCGTCACGAGTTGGTCGTGGCGCGGACTCGAGGGCGTCGCAGACGTAGAGGTGTACTCGGCCGCCGAGAAAGTCGAGCTTCTCCTCAATGGGCGTTCGCTGGGCCGTCGAACGGCCGGCCCGAAGAAGGGCTTCGTTGCACGGTTCCGAGTGCCGTACGAGCCCGGCGAGCTGGTTGCCGTTGCGTACACCAACGGCATCGAGACCGGTCGCAGCTCCCTCCGTTCGGCCGCCGAGACCCGTCTGCGGCTCCGTGCCGAAACCGCAGTGCTACACGGCCCGGATGACCTTGCCTACGTCTGGGTGGAGCTTGCCGATGAAGACGGGATCGTGGATGCTGCGACCGACGATCGGGTCACCGTAAGTATCGACGGCCCTGGCACGATCGCCGCACTGGGGAGCGCAACGCCCTCCACCCTCGAGAGTTTCGTCGCCAGCACCCGCACCACATTCCGTGGCCGCGCGCTGGCGATCGTGCGCGGTGCAGACGCGAGCGGTCAGATCGTTGTCCGGGTGTCCTCGGAGCGGCACGGCGATGCCGAACTCATCCTCTCTGCAACGGGCTCCGCTGACGCCCCAGCGCCCAGCATCGCCACCGCACCCTGAAGGGACTCATCATGACCGAACTGGAACCGATCCTCGCCGGCTTCTACCCGGACCCATCCATATGTCGCGTGGGCGACACGTACTACCTCATCACGTCGAGCTTCGAGTACCTGCCCGGCATCCCCATCCACTCCAGCAACGACCTCGTCACCTGGACGCCTATAGGTAACGTGCTCACGCGGCCCAGCCAGATCGCCGAGCACGCCGGGTACCCCAGCGCGGGTATCTTCGCGCCCACGATCCGCCATCACGACGGCGAGTTCTGGGTCATCGGCACCGACGTCAACGGCATCCCGCTGGGCCAGGGTCACTTTCTCCTCAGGGCCGCGGATCCCGCCGGGCCGTGGTCGGACCCCGTCTACATCACCGGCGCCATCGGCATCGACCCCGACATCGCCTGGGACGACGACGGCACCGCGCACGTCACCTGGTGCTCACTGAACCCCGGTCAACCGGGCATCCTCTCCGCCCCCATAGACACCGCGACCGGCGAGTTCCTCGCACCACCGCGAGAGCTCTGGCAAGGCACCGGCCTGTCCTTTCCTGAGGGGCCGCATCTGTACCGGATCGACGGCTGGTGGTACCTCCTCCTTGCCGAGGGCGGGACCGAACGCGGACACGCAGCGACGATCGCTCGCTCACGCACTCTTGACGGACCGTTCGAATCCGCACCGCAGAACCCGTTCCTTAGCCACCGCAGCTTGCCGCACCCCGTGCAGAACACGGGGCACGCCGACTTGATCCAGCTCCCCGACGACACTTGGGCGGCGGTGCACCTCGGTGTTCGGCCCCGCGGGCAGTCTCCCGGGTTCCACGTGAACGGGCGTGAGTCCTTCCTCGTCGGTATTGACTGGGTCGACGGCTGGCCGGTTGTCGACGAGGGCCGCTTCAGCATTCCACCGACGAACGGCTCCTTTAAAGACCGATTTGACGCCCCCGATCTCGATCCCCGCTGGCTCGGCGTCGGGCGATTCCCCGCATCGTTCACACGCCATGAGGTTGGCGGCGGGCTCATCATCGACGCGGCGGCGGGGGAGGGTCGAGCTTTGCTCGTGGCTCGTTCAACCGATCTGGTGTGGAGTGCGACGACCACCTTCGACGCATCGTCGGGCACGGGCCGGCTGCTGGTGCGCATTGATGACCGGCACTGGTACGGCCTCACCTACGACGGAACATCAGTCGAGGCAACGCTCACCATCGGCCCTGTCGAGCACACAGTGGGAAGGTGGGATGCGCCGGCTCCCATCGCGCCGACACTCCGAATCCGCGCGAAGAAGCCCCGCCCACTCCCGCACGGCATCTCACTCGAGCCTGACCGCGTCGAGCTCTCGGTCTTGGCTGACGGTGCCGAGCACATCTTTGGCGAGTTCGACGGTCGCTACCTCTCCACGGAGGTCGCCGGCGGATTCACGGGCCGCGTATTCGGTATCGAAGCCGTATCGGGACAGATCAGAGTGCACGGAGTTCGGTACGACGCGAACGCGGAGGATGACTCGGCAGAGTGAGTGGTTGGTCTGTCGAGCTCGTGATCAGGGGCGGAGCAATACGCGCCAGTGCGACAGGAGAATGAAATGACCTTCACCGAATACGAGGGCAAGCGAGTCGTCGTCACGGGCTGCTCGTCTGGGGTCGGTTACGCCACCGCGCTCCGGCTTCTCGATCTCGGCGCCGAGGTGATCGGGATTAGCCGGCGAGAGCCAGCGATCGGTCTCACCGAGTTCCATTCCGTGGATCTAGCCTCATGCGACTCGATCAACTCCGCTGCGGTGCGCATTGCTGGCGATATAGATGCGCTTTTCAACTGCGCCGGCGCTCCGCCTGTGCTTCCGTCTCTCGAGATCCTCAAGGTCAACTTCTTGGGACCGAGGCTGCTGACCGAGTGCCTGGTCGACAGAATGCCGCCAGGCAGCGCGATCGTGAGCGTGTCTTCGAGCATCGCCGGGGCGTGGCGTCGGAACTTCGACCACGTCCGAGAGTTCGTCGCTACACCCGGCTACGACGGCGGTGTCTCCTGGTACGAACGGAACGCCGACCTGGCCGGACACGGATATCCCTTCAGTAAGGAGGCGCTGACGGTGTGGACCCTGGAGCAGTCGCGCAGACTCGTCAAGCGGGGGGTGCGCATCAACTCCACCAGTCCCGGAGCAGTGCAGACTCCGATGCTCGACATAAGTGAGCGCGCTTTTCCTCAGGAGTTGCTCGCCGCGACGCTGCAGCCGATCGGACGAGTTTCGACGGTTGACGAGCAGGTTCAGCCGCTGCTGTTCCTGAACAGCAAGGGCGCCTCCTACATCAATGGTGCCGATCTGGCCGTCGACGGCGGTCACGTCGCGATGATGTCCGGCGCCGGATCGACCTGGTGAGCGGAGGCGAGTCGGAGAGCGCAAACGGCTCAGATTCAGGGGTAGCCACTCGCCGCCCACACGCGGTCAGGTCGTCGCGATCGTTGATCGAGCAATGTCCAACTCTGACAGCAGCTCACCGGGCACCCGGTCCCGGAGCGTGTCGATGGTCCACACGCCGTCGTCGGCCATAATGTGACGGATGACCTCTGGGCTTGACCACACGCCGATCTCACCGTCGGCGGTCAGCCGGAACAAGCGCCCCGAGATCGCGGCGGCCTCGTCGGATGCCAAGTAGGCGAGAAAAGGGACCATACCCTCCGGGGTGCGCTTCATCGCGTCGGGAGCGCCGGCGTCGATCGCCTCAGAGCTCACTCCGCGGAGTCGATACGTCGCGGCCGCGTTCATCCACGATCGAGTTTTCGCCAACGGCGTGTAGGCGTTCACAGTGATCCCGGTGCCGCGGAGGTCCTCGGCTGCCGCTTTGGAGAGTGCCACGATCCCGGCGTTGGCCGCACTGTAGGCAGCCAGTCCCTCAAGGCCGAGGAAGGCGTCGGATGACGAGTTCAGGATGCGTCCGAAGCCCTGTTCTTTCATCTGCGGGAGTGCGTGGTGCATCAGGTTGAAGGCGCCTTTGAGCTTGGACGTCACGCTGATATCCCACAGTTCTTCGTCCATGTCTAGGATCGAGCCCGACCAGTTTGATGACGCGTTGTTGACGATGATGTCGACGCGCCCGAAGTTGTCGACAGCGGTGTCGATCATTCGACCAGCGGTGGCGAAGTCGCCGACATCGCCGAAGAAGGGGACTGCCCGACCGCCGTCTCGCAGGATCTGGTCTGCCGTGGTCTGCGCATCTCCGGTGACGGACTCGATGGCTTCGCGCTCTTCGTCAGTGAACTCAATGCGGGTCTTCTCGTACGCGTCTAGCGATGAGCCGGGCTTGCGATTGTTCGTGACGATCATCGCGCCGTGCCGGGCCATGCATAGTGCGACGTCGCGCCCGATGCCCTGCCCAGAGCCGGTGACGATTGCTACTTTTCCTTCGAGCAAAGCGGACATAGGGTTCTCTCTCCCTTGGTATCGGTGGTTGGAGCGCGGACAGCGACGGTCTACGCGGAAGCGGCGGCCGCTCTGCGCATTTCGCGCCGCAGCTCTCGTCGCTCACGCTGGCGATCTGGGTCGGACGTGGGGGCAGCGAGCAGAAGACTCTGCGTGTACTCGTGCTGCGGTTTCGACGTCACGTCGGCCGCAGTGCCGGTTTCGACGAGTTCGCCTCGGTACATGACGGCGACTCGATGGCTGATGTGGCGGACCACATGTAGGTCGTGGGTGATGAACAGGTACGCCACCCCGGTGCTGCGCTGGATCTCAATGAGAAGATCAAGCACCCGTGCTTGCGTGGTCAGGTCAAGGGCAGAGACGGGTTCGTCGCACACGATCAGCCGCGGTTTAAGCGCCAGTGCCCGCGCGATCGCGACACGCTGCCGCTGTCCGCCGCTGAACTCTCGCGGGTACCGCTCTGCGGAGTCCGCGGGAAGACCCACCTGGTCGAGCAGTGTTTTCACAGACCGGCGAGCGTCGGCCCGTGATGTGCCTTGCGCGAGGACAGGCTCGGTGAGGATGTCGGCGATCTGCATCGCCGGGTTGAGCGAGGAGTACGGGTCTTGGAAGATGACCTGGATCTGCTTCGCGAATGATCGACGTTTTTGGCCGGTCAGGTGGGTGATGTCTGCGCCGTCGAAAGTGATTTTCCCTGCTGTCGGCGCGGCCAGACCCAGGACTGCTCGGCCGAGCGTGGACTTGCCCGAACCGGACTCGCCGACCAGGCCCAGTGTCTCTCCTTCTGCGATCTCTAGGGAGACTCCGCGTAGCACCTCGGGCGCAGTCGATTTGAATCCCCGTCCGGGGTAGCGGAGCCGAAGGTCGGCAACCGTGAGTAGCGCAGTCATCGGGTTTCTCCCTCCAGCGTTGCGCGGGGAACCGTGGGCGGATCTGTTCGCACCGATTCCTCGTCGAGGATCGCGGCGATCAGTTCCTGGGTGTATTGCTCCGCGGGGGAGTGGAAGATCGCGCGCACGTTGCCGGTCTCCACCACTTTCCCTGAGCGCATCACGACGACGCGATCGCAGAGGTCAGCAACCACTCCGAAGTTGTGCGTGACCATCAGAACGCCCATTCCCAGTTCGTTCTGAAGATCACGGAGCAGGTCGAGGATCTCGGCTTGAACGGTCACGTCGAGCGCCGTCGTCGGTTCGTCGGCGATCAGCAGCTTGGGGCGGCTTGCCACGGCACCGGCGATCAGCACGCGCTGGGCCATCCCGCCAGAGATCTGATGGGGGTAGGAGGTGAACACCCGTGGCGGGTTCTCGATGCCCACGCGATCCAACAGCTCGAGGATCGTCCTTTTCGCCTCGCGGCGCGGCATGGCTGCTTTGAGCCCCTTCATGAGCTGGCTCCCGATCGTGTACGAGGGGTCCAGGTTCGACATGGGCTCCTGCGGGATGTAGGCGATCACCCCTCCCCGCAGGCGGCGAAGTTCGGTGGGACTGAGCCCCAGCAGGGAGTCGCCCGCCAGGGTCAGAGCGTCCGCGTCGACGGTCGCCTCGGGTGGGAGGAGACCGAGGATGGAGAACGCCGTCTGTGTCTTGCCCGAGCCGGACTCGCCGACGAGTCCCACAACTTCGCCAGTGGCGATGTCGAGCGACACGCCGTCGACAACCAGCTTCGTCGTGCCGTCCGTCTGCGGGTAGCCGACCTTCAGATTTCTCACGGAGAGCAGTGTCGAACGGTCCGCGGTTTCGCGAAGGTCTGGCGAGTCAACAGAGGCCACGGCTGTCTCGCCAGCGATCCTCACAGGCAGGTTCTCTGCCCGGTTCTTCTTCGACGCGGGAGTTTGGGGTCCGGCGAGTGCATCGCGGTAGGCGTTGCCCAGCAGGATGATCGAGCCGATGAGCAGCGCAAGCAGCAGGGACGGCCAGACGAGCTGCACGGGATGGAGATAGATGTTTGCGAAGGCGTCACTGGTCATTCCGCCGAAGCTCGGCACGAGCGGCGAGCCCAGACCGAGGAATGCGAGCCCTGCTTGAATGCCGATCGCGCTGCTTGCGAGGAAGGCCACCGAGATGATGATCGGGCCGCGGATGACGTAGAAGACGTGTCGCGACAGTATGCGCCAGTTCGAGAGTCCAGACACGCGGGCGGCGTCGACGTACAACTCGTTCCTGACACCGATCACCATGTTGCGGACGAGTCGGAAGGTGCCGGGGGCGAGGAACAAGCCGAAGATCACCATCATGGCTTGATACGAGCCGCCGGTGACGGGATAGAGCACGATGACCAGCACCAGAGCCGGAAACGTCATCAGCAGATTGAATGTCCAGGACGTCACCGCATCTGTCCTCTTGCCCACGTATCCCGCGAGCAAGCCGAACACGGTTCCGATGATGACGGCGACGCCGGCACCGATCGCACCGGAGATGAGTGAGACATTGATCGATGCGAGCAACCTCGCCCAGATGTCGCGACCGTACTGGTCGCCGCCGAGTGGGTACTCGGGACTGCCGACGGGCAGGTTGATCGCGTCGAGTGACGAGAAGTTTGGATCGTGCGCGCTCAGCAGTGGCGCCAGCTGGCCGAGTACCACGACGGCGAGGAAGACGATCAGCGCACTCAGGCCGAGCGGGTTTGTGAGGACGCGGCGCACCGCGCCGGCGCGCCTCCTGGTACCGGCGTCGGGCGCGGGGACAAGATTGTCAAGTTCGGTGGTGGTCATGACGTGCGCGCTTTCGGGTTGAGCCAGCCGCTGACGAGGTCGACGATCAGGTTCACGATGACGACGAGTACGACGCTGAACAGGGTGAGTCCGAGCATCACGGGCAGGTCGCCTTGAATCGTCGCGGTGAAGCCGTACGTCCCGAGCCCGGGGAGCGCGAAAATCTTCTCCACGAAAAGCGCGGCCCCGAAGAGACTGATGAACAGGAGCGAGAATGTCGTGAACGCCGGACCGGAGGCGTTGCGAAGGGCGTGGAGGGTCAGGATCTCGCGCTCGGCAACACCACGGCTGCGGAGGGTGCGGACGTAATCCTTGCCGAGCTCATCGATCATCGAACCGCGGATCTGGGCTGACAGAGACGCGATTCCGCCGATCGACAAGACCACGGCGGGGAGGATGACCGACGCGAACCAGTCCGAGGGCGATTCCGTCAGTGGTGTGTAGCCGATCGCGGGTACCCACCGCAGGGTGATCGCGAAGACGAAGACCATCACGATGCCCAGGATGATCGCGGGGAACACATACGAGATGGTCGAGATGGCCTGGATCACGACGTCGAGCGCACCCCGCCGCGACGCGGCAGCCACACCAAGGAACACGCTCACGAGAAGAGTGATGAGCATCGCAACGACGACGATCGACAAGGTCGGCGGGAGTCGGCTTGCCATCGCGTCCACAACGGGTTCGTTCGTAAAATACGACGTTCCGAGGTCCCCGGTAAGGGCCCCGCCCAGCCAACTGACGTACTGCTCGAAGATCGGCCGGTCAAGGCCCAGATCGGCGTTGATCGCGGCGATCTGCTCGGGAGTGGCGTTCGGCCCGGCCAGATTGATCGCGATGGGAATGCTTGCCGCGCTCGTGAGGAAGAAGGTGATGGCTGTGACGACGAAGATCAGAACGAGTCCTGATCCGAATCTCTTGATGATGAACGTGAACATTTGGTGCCTCCGTAGGGTGCGGGGTCCAAGACCCCGCACCCTGTCAGGGATGGGCTACGTCACTCGGCGGGTTGCCACGCGAGCAGGGAGCCTCCGTAGACGACCGGCGGCGTGTAGGTGATGGTGTTCGATGCCACCCACAGTCCGGTTGCGGCGTTGACGGGAGCGAACCAGGCCTCGTTGACGTAGTACGCGTTCACCGCGCCGAATGCTTGGCCCTGCTCGTCCAGCGGTGCAGCGTTCGCCGCGTCGAGGAGACCCTCCAGCTCAGGAGTCATCGTGGCCTGCGGGTTGACGGCACCCGAAAGGATCTGGTTCATATCCTTGGCGTCGCTGCCTCCGTAGCCGTTGTAGAACCAGAACATGCCGTACGCGCCGGCGTAGAGCTTGGCGTAGAGGTCCTGGAAGGGCACAGTTTCGTAGTTCACGGTGATCCCGATGTCGGCGAGCTGCTGCGCGATCGTCGCGTCGAATGTCTGCGACAGGACGGTGCTCGGCATCGTCAGGCTGAATCCATCCGCAAAGCCCGCATCCGCCATCAGTTCCTTCGCGGTGTCGACGTTGTACTCGTAGATGTCGTTCAGCGCCGCGTCGTACGCGTCACCGGCAGGGCTCGCCATTTGTGCTGTTGCTGCACCGACGCCGGGGGTGAGCTTTTCGGCGATGGTGTTGCGATCGATCGCGATGTTGAGCGCCTGGCGAACGCGAACGTCGGCGAGCGCGGGAACGACCAGACCCTCCCGGTCGACGATGAACAGACCGCCCACGGCGGTGGGCTTGGCTTCGCCAGTGGTGAAGTCACTCTCCGGGAACTGGGTAGCCAGGTCGGGCGAGGTGAGGTTGGCGAAGTCGAGCTGACCCGTCTTCATGGCGTTCTGGACAGCGGTCGGGTCGGCGATCACGGTGATCGTGACGGTCTCGAACGGGTATGCCTCTGCGTTCCAGTGGTCCGGGTTCCTCGTCAGTTCGTACACCGACCCGACTGTTCCGGCGTCGGGGTCGAGCACGTAGGGTCCTGATCCGATGGGTTCGAGCTTCGCGCTCTCCTCCGCAAGAACGCCGGGGGCGGAGATCGCGCCGTTGGAGCCCGCGAGCTGCCAGATCAGCGCACCGTCGGGCTGCGCCAGAGTGATCACAACGGTCGACGCGTCGGGCGCTTCGACGGAAGCGATCGAGGCAAGTTGCGCGGAGCTTGCCGGGCCGACGCGCTGGGCTTCGATCGAGGCGACGACGGCGTCTGCATCGAGGTCCTCTCCGTTGCTGAAGGTCTGACCCTCGCGGATTTTGAACGTGAGAACGGTGTTGTCTTCGGAGTACTCCCACGACTCGGCCGCCGAGGGGACGAGCGCGCCGTCGAGATCCTGAACGACCAGCCTGTCGTAGACCGCGAAGTAGATCGTCGTGTCGCCGCCGCCGAAGTTTCCGACCGACAGGTCGGCGGTGGGCGCTTGTACTGAGAGCTGAAGGTCGTCCTTCGTAGGCTCACTACTCTCGGGTGAGCTCTGGCTCGCGCATCCGGAGAGTGCGAGCACCCCCGCTAACGCGACGGCCGCAACGCGGATGCCAATTGCCTTCTTCATGTGGACTCCCTTGTCTGTGCTGTGTTGACCCGCCGGCTCCGACGGTTCCTGCCCTGTCGTCAGATCAAGTTCACGGATCTGACAGGCGATCCTGCCCTTGACGCGCGTTAAATTCGGGTTGTCGCGCGTCAATGGATGCTAAAGCATCAAGAGCGACCTTGTCTACCCTCAGGATGAGATCAGCACCGAGCGTGTTGACGCGTGACAACCGGCTCAGGCGGGCGCCGGTCGTGTCGTGCCTACGCGCTCGCTCGTTCGATGACTTCCACCCGCACGTCCACGCTCGTCCGAGCATCGTCGGACTTGTCGAGCCGAGAGAGCACTGACCGGACGGAGGCGGCGATCACCTCGGAGGCGTCGTAGCCGACGGTGGTCAGCGGTGGTGTGGTAAGTCGCGAAAGTGCGGTGTTGTCCATGCCGACCAAGGCGAGGTCGTCAGGCACCTTCCAGCCGCGCTGGGTTGCGGCGTGCAAGAGCGCTGTCGCGACGTCGTCGTTGTAGCAGGCGACAGCGAACCCTCGACCGCCTAGCTGGTCGAGCGCCGCATCCGCGGACTCGGGATTGATTCCGAGGTGGAGCACGCGCGGCTCCGGAAGTCCGCTCGATCGACATTCCTGGGCGAACATCAGCTCGCGCGGAGTTCCGAACGGATCATTGCGCTCGTCATGCAAGTGGGCGTACGCAAGACTTCGATATCCCTTGTCGATGAGGTAGCGCGCCTGCAACTCACCGATCTGCGCGTTGACGTCAGCGCCCGATGAGTTGTCGGGCTCGATGACCTCAATTCCACGGGTCGCGAGTGCAGCTTTCTGATCTTCGGGCATGGCCGTCAGCGTGATCACCGCTCGAGGCTTCAGCCCCATCGCGAGACGATCCAGCGACTCCGCGCTGTCTTGCGAAAGCCGTAGTACCAAGGTCAAGCCCCGCTGCGCCAGTTCATTCGTCAACGCACCGTAGATGTCCTGCAGATTGCTGCCGAACGTTGTGTTCGGGATCAGCGCAATCACGATGTCGCTCGAGCCGCGCGCGAGAGTGCGCCCCGCGGCGGAGGGCTGATAGCCGAGTTCCGCAACTGCATCGGCGACCCGCGCTCGCGTCTCGTCCGTGAACAGCTCGGCATGCCCGTTGAGAATCTGACTGACGGTCGATCTCGAGACCCCCGCCCGTTCGGCGACGTCTTTGCTGCGAGGGATCATGCGGGGTGCTTTCCTGTGTCGGATGCGGGAGATCAGACTATCCGAATTGACGCGCGACAGTCCGCATTGCATACTATTGACGCGCGACAATTGCGCTCAGTGCCGACAATGAGGTTCAAGGACGACGATGACCGACTTCGCTTTTCAGGATGCTTCCCTCTCGACTGACGCGCGCGTCGAGGACCTGCTCTCCCGTATGACGATTGAGGAGAAGGCCGGGCAACTGACCCAGTACTTCTGCTTCGGGGAGGTGCCGGAAGGGCTGGACGTCGACTCGTTGCCTCCGGAGCACCAGGCGTTCTTGCGCCAGCCGCAGATGGTCGAGGCTGCCGCAGCTCGTGGCGGCGTCGGGTCATTGCTGTTCATCAAGGATGCCGCGGTGGCCAACCGCTACCAGCGCAAAGTGATTGACGGGAGCCGTCACGGCATCCCTCTGCTGTTCGGGTTCGATGTGATCCATGGGTTGCGCACCGTGTTTCCGGTGCCTCTTGCCCAAGCGGCGTCCTGGGACCCGGCCATCATCGAAGCAGCACAACAGGTCGCGGCCCGAGAAGCACGTGCGTCCGGCATCCATTGGTCATTTGCACCCATGATCGACATCGCCCGCGACCCCCGCTGGGGCCGAATCGTGGAGAGCATCGGCGAAGACCCTCACCTCGGCTCTGCCGTCGCAGCCGCACAGGTCCGGGGATTCCAAGGCGACCTTGGGGCTGACAGAGTGCTCGCCGGCCCCAAGCACTTCGCCGGGTACGGAGCGGCCCGCGGTGGCCGTGACTACGAAGATGCTGACGTCTCCGACGCCGAGTTGCGCAACGTCTATCTGCCTCCGTTCAAGGCCGCGATCGATGCGGGCGCTGCCAACATCATGAGTGCCTACATGGACCTCAATGGCGTCCCCGCCAGCGGCAACGCCTGGCTCCTGACCGACGTCCTGCGGGACGAGCTCGAATTCACCGGGTTCGTCGTCTCGGACGCCAACGCCGTGAAGTCCATGGAGGCGCAGCACTTCGCCGAAGACAGTACCGACGCGGCGGCCCGGGCGATCCGCGCCGGCCTCGACATGGAAATGGCCGTCATGGACCCGGCCTTCGACACACTTCCGACCGCCCTCGAGAAGGGGCTCATCACCGAAGAGCAGCTCGACACCGCAGTGCGACGCGTGCTGTCCGCCAAGTTCCGACTTGGTCTGTTCGAGAACCCCTTCGTCGACGAGGACACCTCCGAGGCGATTCTCACCGCGACAAGTCACCGTGACCTCGCCCAGCATGTCGCTGAACGCTCGGTCGTCTTGCTCAAGAATGAAAGCGCACTTCCACTTCGCGATGCCGCGTCGATTGCCGTCGTAGGTCAGCTTGCCGACAGCAAACGCGACACCCTCGGCCCATGGGTGTTCGGACACGTCACCGAGGAGACCGTCAGCATCCTCGAAGGAATTCGCTCGCGCGCGGGTGACGGCATCCGCGTCGACTATGCGCCAGGTGTCGGCATCCCCGACCGCGTCTTTCCCTCGCCCTTCGACGCTCAGGACCCCGACCCCGGCGGTCAGGACATCGGGGTGGTCGACAACGATGACGCTGGCATCGAGAACGCGGCAACCGTCGCGGCCGCAGCTGACGTCGCGATCGTCGTCGTGGGGGAGCGGCAGAACCAGAGCGGCGAGACCGCGTCGCGGTCCACGCTCGACCTCCCCGGCCGCCAGCTCGAGCTCGTCCAGAAGCTCGTGGAAACCGGCACCCCCGTCGTTGTGGTCCTCATGTCGGGACGGCCGCTGGACCTGCAGTGGATCGCCGAGAACGCCTCCTCGATCATCCAAGCGTGGTACCCGGGCACCCGCGGTGGAGACGCGATCGCCAGCGTCTTGTTCGGCGACGTCTCACCCGCCGGACGACTCCCCGTCACCTGGCCCCGTCACGTCGGCCAGGTCCCCCTCATCTACTCCCACAACCGCACCTTCGCGCCAGAGAATCAGGGCAAGCGGTACTGGAATGAGGAGTCGACACCCCTCTACCCGTTCGGGTACGGCCTGAGCTACGCGTCGTTCGACTACACGAACCTGTCGCTCAGCAGCGACACGGTCGCGATCGGGGATCGGTTCGCGGTCTCGGTCGATGTCACGAACACGTCCGGCGTCGACGCAGACGACGTAGTCCAGCTCTACATCCACCAGAGATACGGGAGCTCGTCCCGACCGGTTCGCGAGCTGAAAGGCTTCGAACGAGTCGCACTGGCCGCAGGTGAGACACGCACCGTCACCTTCGGGCTCGGTCCCGATGAGCTGCGCCACTGGAGTGCGGCGACAAAGACCTGGGTGCAGGATGCCACCACGCTCGACATCTGGGTGGGCGCAGACTCGACGGCGCCCCTCGCCACCGTCCTCACCATCACGGCAAACGGAGACTCGAAATGACCGCGACCTCGAACGTGTTCCCGGACGGGTTTCTGTGGGGGGCATCGTCCGCGCCCCATCAGAACGAAGGCCACAACGTCAACAGCGACATGTGGGCGCTCGAGCACCTCGAAGGGTCGCCGTTCAGCGAGCCCAGCGGCGCCGGGGTGGATGCCTACAACCGTTGGAAGGAAGACATCGACCTGGTGAAGTCGCTCGGTCTCACCGCGTTCCGGTTCGGTATCGAATGGGCGCGCGTAGAGCCGTCCCGCGGGGCCTTCGACGCAGACGAGCTCGCTCACTACCGCCAGATCATCGACTACTGCCTCGCGCAGGGCGTGGAGCCGGTCATCACCCTCCACCACTTCTCGAGCCCGCTGTGGTTCGCGAAGGAGGGCGGATGGGGATCGCCCGAGGCCGCAGATCGATTCGGCGACTACGTCACGGCCGTGTCACAGATTCTGCACGGAGTCACCTGGGTCGCCACGATCAACGAGCCCAACATCTTCGCGGTGATGTACCAGATGTCTCTTCCCCTCCAGTACCCCGACCCGGCCGCAGTCTTCGCCCACCTCGCCGAGGCGCACGCCGTCGCAGATTCCGAGGCCGGACTCAACGCCTTCTCGATGCCTGCCCCCACCGAAGAAGCTGCGCAGATCATGCTCACCGCGCACGAGCGCGCGCGGACGATCCTCCACGAGAAGACGTCCGCGCGAGTCGGATGGACGATCGCGATCCAGGGTCTTGTCGCCCGCGAAGGCCACGAGGATCAGCTCGATCACTACCGCCGCATCTGGGAAGACATCTACCTCGAGGCATCCCGCGACGACGACTGGGTCGGCATCCAGTCGTACACCAGCCAACTCGTCGGCCCCAACGGCCTCGAAGGAGCACCCGCCGGCGAAGAAGTCACACAGGTCGGATGGGCCTACCGCCCGGATGCCCTCGAGATGGCACTCCGGCGCGCCTGGGAGGTCACCGGCGGAACCCCCATGATCGTCACCGAGAACGGCATCGCGACCGATGACGACTCGCGCCGGATCGACTACACCTCCGGGGCGCTCGCTGGTCTGGCCCGCACCCTCGAGGACGGACTCGACGTGCGCGGCTACCTGCACTGGACATTCATCGATAACTTCGAGTGGGTGCACGGCTACGCGATCACGTTCGGGCTCGTCGCGGTCGACCGCACGACGTTCGACCGCACTCCGAAGCCCAGCGCCTACTGGCTGGGTGAGGTCGCCCGCAGCAACGGGGCCGCGATCCCGGCGTGATCCTGCTGAAGGCGCGAGAAGTTCAGAGGTCCGGTGAGTCACTTGTCGTCCGATGACACTGTGAGAGTAGGTGTCCTCGGCGCGGCACGCATCGTCAAGGCCGCGCTATTGGAGCCTTCCCGCGGCATCGCGGGCGTCGAAGTCACGGCGATCGCCGCACGCGACCGCGACCGAGCGGTCGCTGGCGCCGAGCGGGGCGGCATCCCCCGAGTGCACGGCTCATACGTCGAGCTTCTCGCGGATCCCGACATCGACGCTGTCTACGTGCCGCTCCCTGCCGCTCTGCACGCGCGGTGGACGATCGCCGCGATCCAAGCCGGCAAGCACGTACTGTGTGAGAAGCCGTTCACGAGCAACTCAGAGGCTGCACAACGAGTCGCTCATGCCGCCGATGGCACGGACCGCAGGGTCATGGAGGCATACCACTCGCACTACCACCCCTTGTATGGGCGACTGCGAGAGATCCTCGGCTCAGGAGAGATCGGCGCCGTGCGATCAGCGCGCGCAACCTTCTGCATTCCGATCCCGCCGGGTCGCGACATCCGCTGGAATCCCGCGCTGGCAGGAGGCGGCCTGCTCGACGTCGGCTACTACCCCGTTCGAATCCTGACCGAGCTCTTCGGTTCTTCGCCAAAGGTCACACGCGCTCGATCGTGGCGACAGGGGGAGATCGACAGGCGGGTCGAAGCGACACTGCGCTTCGACGGGGAGGTCACGGGCGAGATCGTGTCGTCGATGTGGTCAAGCAGACTCTTCTCGATGGGGTTGAAGGTCGTCGGCGACGCGGGTGAGATGCGCGTCTCGTTCCCGTATCACCCCCAAATGGGCACCCGCATCCGCGTGAAGAGTGCCACCGGTCGCCGCACCGAACGCACCGACGCGCGCTCAACCTACTCGTACCAGCTCGAGCATTTTCGCGACGCCGTGCGCAGCGGTGGGCCAGTCGAAACGGATGCCGCGGCCGCCGTCCTGCAGATGCGAACGCTTGACCAGATTTACCTCGCCGCCGGTATGCGCCCGCGATCTGAGGCCGGCATCGACTAGCCCGCTCGGAGTGCGTGGCCCGTCTTGGCGAGTAGAACCGTGAGAAAAGAACCTGTCGCACTCCGCACCACCGCGCACGTCGACGAAATGTCGTCCAGTCGGAGTTCATATCCCTCCGTCTCCGCAGAAAATACCCCGGTCAACCAGGGTGTATCGCTTTGCGCTTCGCTTTGCGCTTCGCAATCGGACGCACCGTCGCCTAAGTCCCGCACCGTCCCGTCGGGCAACAACCTCGTGAAGCGTGGCAGCCCGTTGGAGCCGGGCCGGCGGAGGGCGGAATCCGACTACGGAGTGAGTCTTGGCGTTCGACGGCCGCTGCCCGGACGGGGACCGACTTGCGGGCGGCCGAGTCAAGGGCTGGATGCGCGGACTTGCTCTGCGCAAGAGCCGCCGGGCGGAGCGTCAACCTCGGTTGGTCGCTGCGGACGCTGCCCCCAGTGCGGCGCGTTGGCTGCGGGTGTACGTTGCAGCTGTGGATGAAATGTCCCCCGCATCGGACGTCGACCGCGAATCTTGGCAGCTTCGCGAGCCTGCGAGTGGGCTTGGAGGGCGAGGCGGTTCACGACGAGCCGGCGAGGACAGCCCTCCTCGCCCGATGCGAGACTCCCTGCACACAACCCACCTTGTTTCCCCGCGGATCACGCGCGCCGCCAACAGTGGTCCGCGCCGAGCGCGTTCGTGCTTGCGGGGTCCCGGGCGAGGACATCGTGGTTCTCTGGTGGCGACATTGCGGATGCCGATCATTCACGCCCCCAGTGAGGCCGACTGATGGAAGACCCCTCGACCGACCCGGACGCCGACCGCGAACTGACAGAACTGCGCGCGCGGGCGTACGGTCCGGATTCCGATATCCACACCGACCCTGCCGCGCACGCGAGACTGATCGAACTCGAAGCCGCACACCTCATGATCCCGGCCACCCCGCCGCGCACCGACCCGGGCCATGCCCCCGCCGCCGGTGCGGGGCAGAGCGCCGCAGCCACGAACGTTGTGGTTCTACCCGATCGTGCGGCGCTCACGGATGAACTACCGGCGATGACGGTTCCGACGATGCCGAGTCAACGAGACTGGCGCTCGCTCGTGCCCAATGCCACCTGGATGCGCCGCCTGGCCCTTGTTGCCGTGGCCTCTACGGCAGCCGCCACCGCCTTCTTTGCTCTCACCTGGCTGTTGGGGCCTCGACCCGATGCGACACAGCAGCCGATCCCCGCTGAAACCGAGATCTCAATTGTGGATCCGCTGATCAACCAGGGAGTGAACCCAGATATCCCGACGATTCACCAATATGAGTCCTACCGTGGCGTCAAGCTCTGGTCCGTCACGGACGACAGAGGGTATGTATGCCTGGCAGCCTGGGAACAAGGGTTGAGCGGCAGGTTCGCGTTCCAGTGCGCGCCACCGGGGATCGAGCCGCTCGTCGATCTCGCAGCGGAGCCCGAGATCGGCGACGGCTTCGGAGATTGGCTCCCGGAGGGCAGCTTCGTCCGCTTCCAGCTCCACGGGCCCGGGGTCGACGTCTACCTCCCCCCGGAATCAGAGCCCTGACCAAGCCTGTACTGACCCAGCAACTGACTTCTGCACAGCCACTATCCGCCGACGCGGAGAATCACCCTCGCCGAAGACTTCGCTGGACGACCGGCTATCGGTCGGGAAGATCACCCCAGGAAGCGATGCTCGCTCGGTCGAGTGCAACACGGTCGCCGAAGCGAGCAAAAAGACCACCGAGGCAACGCTACCCAACCGCAGCGATTCAACCGGGGGTGAGCCACAGCGCGAGATTACCCTTGTGGTTACGTACCCGTACAGGTACATTAATCGTCATGGACGCTGTTCTGCACGCATTGGCCGACAGTGGGCGCCGCACCGTCATCGAGGCTCTTCGCAACGGCGAGGTCAGCGCGGGCGAGCTTGCCGCGCTGTTGCCGATAGCTCGTCCCGGGGTTTCCCGGCACCTTCGAGTTCTGCGAGAAGCGGGACTTGTCGAGGTCCGTAGCGACGCCCAGCGCCGCATGTACCGACTGAAGACCGAGCCGCTGGTCGAACTCGACGACTGGCTTGATTCTTATCGCGGCTTGTGGCGCACACGCCTGGATGCCCTCCACACAGAAGTAGCGAGAGAGAGTACTGAGAAAGGAAACCTCACATGAACGACCTCGAACCCACCGGCGAGCTGCTGGTCGTCGACGGCAAAGGCACTGTTCGGATGGAGGATCTATATCGCACCGATATCGACAATCTATGGGCAGCCATTACAAGTCCGCACCGCGTTGCGCGCTGGCTCGGCTCGGTCAAAGGTGACCTCCGCGTCGGCGGTCTCGTTCACATGAGCCTTGTAAGCGGGTGGGACGGTCCCGCGCGCATTGACACCTGCGATCCCCCACACCACCTCTCGCTGACGAACAATCCCGGCGCTGCCGACGAGACTCGAATGGTGGCCACGCTTACCCGGGAAGGGCCATTGACCAGGCTTCGGATTGAGGAAGCAGGCTTTCCCCTCGACGCGACCCCGTTTCACGGCTCGGGATGGCAAGCGCACGTAGAGGATCTCCGCGCACACCTGGAAGGCCGTCCGGCGAGCGACTGGGAGACGCGGTGGAAGGCGCTCACACCCGGCTACCAGGAAATCGCTCGAACACGGCTGCTCACCTAGAACGGCCGGACGACCAGTGACCAGGCACGCGATCATCTTCCACGGCACGGGCGGCAACCCTGACGTCGCGTGGTACCCGTGGCTCGACCGCCAATTGACCGAGGGAGGCTATCGAGTCGAGCGTCCACGCCATCCCGGCATCAATATCGAACCGATCGCCGAGTTGCTGCCGAAGGTGCTCGACGCCCACGACTTCACTCCTGACACGGTGCTGGTCGGTCACTCCGGCGGTGCCGCGCTCCTGCTCGCGGTGCTCGAGAACCTCCAGGATTTTGTCGCCCAGACGATCTTGGTCGCTGGCTATTGCACACGGGTCAACGAATCGGAGGAGCCCGTACTCCAGGACACCTACGACTGGGACCGGATCCGCGCTCAGGGCGGAGACCTCTACTTCATCAACTCTGTCGAGGATCCGTATGGTTGCGACGCAGACCAGGGGCGGCTCCTGTTTGACCATCTCGGCGGCACCCAGATCATTCGCAATGATGGTCATTTCGGTGACCACGACCAGCCGTTCGAGACCTTCGAGCTCCTGAACCGATTGATCCGCTAACGGACGATGAACTCTGCTCGCACGACGATCGGCAGTTGCACATCCGTGTACGGCGTTGACCCTCAGGAGGATGGGCTCTGCGCTCTCCAGAGACTTCGGTGTCCCGCTTGCTGGAGCATCCTGAGTTGCGGCTCTACGGCTGCGCGGGCACGGTTCCCCGCGCTGTCCACGCTGACCCCGTGACTTCGAACGGGGCGGGCGGCATCTCGAACCGAAGCGTGTGTTCCAACCGCAGCCGTCCCGCGTCGTCAAGCGATGCGATGTACGCCCCGACCGGACCCACGCCGCGCACGTAGGGTTGCCACCAATCTTCGAAAGTCGGATGGAGCACGCGCACCGTCAGCACAGTCTCGGCGATCTCCTGGAGCCCGGCCGCAGCCAGGTAGCCACCGAGCTGTCCCCGTCGAGTACCCGGGCGCTCGGATTCGGAATGCGCGTCCGGATCGACCGTGCTGAGTACCTTCCAGAATTGACTAAGCGGGCTGGTACCCCCGGCGTGGTCCCATACGCACGCTGCAACGACACCGCCGGGGCGGACCACACGGGCCACTTCCCGAAGGTCGTGCACCGGGTCGCTCATGAAGTGGACCACCAGTTGCGCCAGCGCGACGTCGAACTCGGCATCTTCGAAGGGAAGATCGCCCGCTGCCGCCATCTCGATCCGTGCTCCCGGAAAGCGCTCCCGCGCCGCCGCTGAGTACGACGCCGAGGGCTCGACTCCGGTGACCGCCGCCGCTCCCAGTCGAGCGACGAGTTCAGCTGTCAGCGCCCCCGGCCCGCACCCCACATCGAGCACGCGCTGACCCTGCTGGACACCCGCGAAATCCGAAAATGGCGCGCTCAACTGCTCGGAATAACGTCCCATGAAGCGGTCGTAATCGACCGCTGCGCCCTCGAATCCCATGCGCACACCGTATGTCCCCTGACCCACCGGTGAAAGGGCCCGCCCGATCAGTGCAGGCAACGGAAGCATCCTCCCAAGATCGGTAAGCGCGAACAGTCCGGCGCACCACGAATCCACGTCGACCAGCACCGCCCATCCGCGCCCGTCGGCTGACGGGCACGGACGGGCTATAGCGAGCTGCCCGCACAGGGATCCGTTTTGTCCGTTTTGGCGTCGGGCTAGTCGGCTTCTCGACATCTCAGGCGGGTGATGCCCGACGTCCTCTTGACGGGCTCCGGAGCTTTGGCTCCTTACGTGACGGCGTGGCGGCGCATGATGGAGCCCGCTGCGACGGTCGCCGCCAGCACGGCTGCGGCGAAGACGAGCAGCACCGCCACTGGTGGCGCGAACGCGAGCGCGATCCCGACCGCGAGCACCGGGATGACTGGTCCGGCGTAGGCGATAAGGAACAGCAGCGCCAGCGTCTCGCCGGCGTGCCCCGGCTCGGCGATCGCGACCGCGGTTCCGATCGCACCGCGGAACAGCACGCCGACTCCCAGCCCCGCGACGATGCCGCCACCCAGGAACAGCGCGATCTGCGGCAGCACCGCGCCGACGGCGACAAGCGTCAGGCCAACGGCACAGCTGACGATCGCGATCGTCAGCTGTCTGCGCAGCGGGGCGCCGGCGAGCGCGAGTTGGCCGACCGCCGCCGAGGCGAAGATCGCGAAGACAGCAACTCCCGCGAGCAGGTGATCTCGATCCCCGAACGTGCCGGCCAGGAACGTCGGGATGAGCGAGCTGAAGAGGCCGAACACCGCGAATCCTGCGAAGGCGCCGAAAGCCGCGACGAGGAAAATGGAGCGGTGGGCGCGAGGCACCGAGAGCCTCTGAGGCCGATAGCGGTGCGGAGCGCTCTTACCGGCGACCGTCTCGGGCACGCTGAGCAACGCCATTCCGCCGGCCGTGAGCAGCACGAGGAAGACCACGTGGGGCAACACGAGCGGATCCGGCAGGAACTCGGCGCAGAGCCCGCCGATGAGCGCCCCCAGCGCGAGCCCGCCGAGGTTGGCCGCACCGGCGACCGATGTGGCCACGACTGGGTTCTCCGCGGGCCGGGCGATGGCCCTAAGCTCTCCGAGGTGAGCGGTCGCCGTCGCCGAGAGGATGCCGATGCTCACGCCGTTCACCAGCCGTGCACTGATCAGTCCAAGCAAATCCGGCCAGAGCAGGAACATCACCGCGGATGCGATAGAGATCAGCACGGCGACCATCAGCATCCGCCGCCGGCCCAGCCAGTCGCTTACGTGTCCAGCGAGGTACAAGCTGAGCATGACGCCGACCGCGTACGACGAGTAGATGACGGTGACGAGGCTCACGGGAAAGCCGTCGCGCTGCTCGTACAGCGGGTACAGCGGCGTCGGCACAGTCGAGTAAGCCATCGCCGTGAGGAAAACCGCCGCAACGATCCAAAAACCCGTGCCGTGGCTCGCGCCACCCAACGTCAGCCGGGCCATCGGCGGCCCGATGCAGCGGCAGCGGAAGACTCCACGCCGTTCAGCGTAGCCACTCAAGGGTCTGCTCACACGCAATGCCCGGATCAGGATCCCTAAGCGGGCGATTGGCGACCAAGTCGGTCACGATGCCCGGATGACGGCCGCTGAGCGACATGATTCGGGCGGGTAGTGGTCACGCAGGGGGCGCGCCGGTGGGCATGGCCCCCCCACGGGCGCATCGGATGACTGGTCAACATTGCAAGCACAACGCGGTTCTACACGGTCGGGAACAGAGGGGCTAAGGTCTCGGCCCGATGCATCGCGGTCTGCAACACGAAGTTCAGATCCTTGACCTTCTCCGATTGAAAGGGCCCCGGCAGCACTGCGAGGTGCAGTCCTTTCGACAGCTGTGCGCGGGGCGAGCAAGATGAGCCCGCCGGCCACGGGAAAGCCGGCCTGCACCATGCCCGTCGTCTCGTCGGGGGTGAGAATCCGCATGTCCTCTCCGGCGGTATGGCCGACACGAACTCTGCGAAGCCACTCGTTGGCGCGCTCGACTGTATATCCCGGACCGCGACTGGATCGGTGAGGAGTTCACGCGAGCTCCCCGGCTGCCTGGGGTCGTCGATGATCCTGACCGTGCCCCTGAGGAGCGACTCGACTCTCTCGAGCGAGCCGGGTGGACAGACCTCGGCGAGATAGCCGACGAGAGACTGCGTCACCCCGGGGTACGGACCGGCATCCGCCGACGTCGTCATGTGTCCGTCGAGGCTCTTCAGCCGTCGGGTGAAGTAGCTCTTCCATTCAATCGCACTGGGCACAACGAAGTTCTCGCGCGTGCACCGCGCAATACATGCTGGGGCCGGCGACCGTAGGTAAGCCGCAGCGCCGGTTGCCCGTCTGACTGCGCCACACGACGGTCGTGGCTCTAGCAATAGTCGAAGCGTCTCTGCTTTCGTACCTCCGTCGTCAGGTTTCTGGCGACGCTCACCCGAGAGGCTCGGTCTGCATTGAACCGTGTGATCTCGCCACCGTCCGCGTGCAGGCGGCGCGAGCGATGCACGGGTAGCGCAGGGGGACGGAAGATCCCACCAGCGAAGCGTTCCCTGGCGGGATTGTTCCGGAGTGGCGCGCGGCGTAACTTCGTGGGCATGCCGATCTTCGACGTGGGCTTCGGCCCGGCCTACTACGAGACCCGTGGAAACGGCGAACCGCTCGTTCTTATGCATGGCACCGCCTTCGGGTTCGGCGGTGGACTGCTCGCGCAGCAGATAACGGATCTTGCCGTCGCGGGGTTCACTGTCTATACCCCGGAACGGGTCGGACACGGCCGAACTCCGGACCGTGACGGCCCGTACTCGTACGAGGCGATGGCCGACGAAACAGCCGCTTTCATCGACACCGTCATCGGACAACCCGCGAACCTGGTCGCGGTGAGTGAGGGCATGACAGTGGGCATCCAAGTCCTGACCAGGCGACCGGATGTGGTGAAGCGCTTCGTCGGGGTCGGCGCGGCATTCAATTCCGCCGGCGACAGCACCGACCCGAAGGCGGGCGGCGATGCGATGAGAGCGAATCCCTGGCCGGCTCTCGTGGAGAGCTACACCGCTCGCTCCCCAGACGGACCGGACCACCTCAGCGTGTTCTTGGAGAAACTCACCGATATGTGGCTCAGGATTCCGGAGGTCGACCTCGACGAACTGTCCTCAGTGCAAGTACCGGTTCTATTGATACAAGGAGACGACGACGACGTCCGAGTCGAACACTCTGCCGCCGCCGCCCGCGCTCTGGGGAACGGGCGACTAGCGGTTCTTCCGGGAACTCACATGCTGCCCTTGGAATCACCGCATCTGCTGAACCCCATCATCGCCGCATTCCTGCGCGACACGCTGCCCCCGAAGGAAGCTGGCGCTGACCCGGATCGGTGACAGCCCACCCCCGGTAGCGCGCACCAACTCGTTCAGGCGCACGGGGGTCGATCGGCTTGGCGGCCTCTGCGAAGGACTCAGTGCGGACAGCGGGGCTCGCCGTCAGCGCCTGGTCCGGCTCGGTCCTTTCTGGCGAATGCCCTTTGTGAGGATCGTGGCCGCTCGTGCGAGGATCGTTCACCAGCCCACCAGGCCGGGCGATGATCTGCGTCGCGTAGGCAACAAGGACAAGATTGCGGCGATCGTGACGGCCACTCAGTAGCCTGACTCCACCTCGCGATTCGGGGACCGCACATGATCTCCATTGTCGCTGCGGACTCGAACGCGTACGTGCTTGGCGTGGCAGCGCAACCTAGCTGGACGGGCTCCGGTCAGTGGGATGGGCAATGCTGACCTCGCTGGCTGGCGCCGCAACGACCTGCGGGATGTCCCATTCGTAGCCGAACTTGGCGATACGAAGCACGTTGAACGTCTCGGACTTCCGGACACCGGGGAGCTTTCCCAGTGAGCTGAGGATGAAGTCGGCCATGTGCTCGCGCGAGCCGACGAACGCTTCAGCCAGAAGGTCCCAAGGACCGGTGGTGTGGGCAAGGTACCTGACCTCGGGCATACTCCGAACCGCCAGTGCGACGGCTTCGAGCTGCGCACGGTCAACCGACAGTCCCACGTAGATGCATGTGGACAGTCCGATGCTGTCCGGGTCGATGACAGGGACGACCTTGAGACCTCGGTACTTTTCGAGGTCGCGGATGCGGCGGCGTACGGTTCGGTCCGACAGTCCGACGCGTTCGGCGATCTTCGCGCTGGACATCCGGCCATCCTCACGGAGGCAGTCGAGAATGGCCCGGTCGCTTGCGTCGAGGGGCTGCCAGACAGAGGGTTCCGCCACACCCCACACCCTACGCAGGCTCGGCGGCTTGGGCGACCGTCGAGCGCTTCGCGTTGGCGTACAGCATCTGTGAAAGCACCTCCCACACGAGTCGTGCGGTGATGCCGCTGGGGTCGTAGATAGGACACAGCTCGACGTTGTCGACGGCCGAGATACCGCGTTCGCCGATCATCTGTCCCATGCGGATAATCTCGGGTCCCGTGAAGCCCCCTGGCTCCGGCCCAGTGGTCCCGGGTGCGTATGCAGAATCGATGACGTCAGTGTCGAATGAGACATAGACGCCATCGACACCGTCCCAGGCCCTGTCCAATGCCTCGCCGACTACTTCTTCGAATGGTCGAGAACGGATGTCGCGCATGGTGTAGACGGAGATCTCACGTCGCTTGACCGCCTCCCACCAGTCGGGGACGTTGATCGTGCCTCGCGCACCAATCGCCACAACGTTCTCCTTGCTGACGTTTGGCAGGTCGGCCGCGCGAACAAGCCCGCTGCAGTTGGTCTCGTACTCGCCGCCGATTTCTTCGCCGGCGTCGAGATGAGCGTCCAGATGCAGATACCCCATCTTCTTCTCTGGGCCGAGATACTCACTGAGTGCACGGGTGCCCGGGACACAAACGGAGTGGTCGCCTCCGATGATCATCGGAATGGTGCCCGCCGCAAGGATCGTCGCGATCTCGGCTTGGACAAGCTCGTGGGTGCGGACGGCGTTCCCGATCGCGATGGGGCTGTCCCCGCAGTCGACAAGGTTGTACGCCTCGAAGAGATCGATGTCCCATTCGAAAGACCACGGGAAGCACATGTTGGACGCGATCCGCAGTCCGCGTGGACCGTTGGCGGACCCGGGGCGCTCGATCGCAGCGTTCGCCCCGTCGAATGGGAATCCTAGGAAGGCGGCCTTCGCACCGAATTCCTTGAGTTCGCTCGGCGGAACGTGGGGTGCGCCGAGAACGGAAAGTACCCCGCTCGTGATGGCCGCAAAGTTCCGTGAAGATGCGTGGGAAGTCATGAAATGTCCTCTACTCTCTGAGTCTCCAAGGTGGGGGTCGATTCGTCGTCAGCGCTGTCGACTGGGAGGGCTATGCGAGCGCGAACCCTCACGTATACGACCGCACCGACAATCGCGAGGATTGCGATCATCAGCAGCACGGCATAGTTGATGAACCACGGCGCCTCGGGCGTTCGGGGCCAAGCGATGTTCACGAACTCAAACACCGACCAAAGAGCGGCGACGATGGTCACCGGCCACCCGAGCCTCCCAAGGCTGAACGGCCCAGGACTCCACACTCGACGACCCCGCGCCCATACCGTTGCGCACATCACCAGTGCGAAGGTTGCGAAGAATCCACCGACGGTGAACCCGATCAGCATGCTGTAGACGTCGCCTACGAGGCTCGTCAGCAAAACGATCCCAGCGGCGACAGCCACCACGATCACGGCGGCGACCGGCATCCGATCCCGCACCCTCAGCATCTTCAGGGTGCTCGCGAAAGGCAGCGCACCATCGCGAGCAAGCGCGAACACCATGCGTGATGCTGACGTTTGTACAGCGATCAGGGTGGCGAGGAACGCGACCAGGAAGAGGATGAAGATCGGCTGCGCAAGTCCCGGACCAAGTTGCACGAGCAACGTCTCCACGACCGGATCCGCGACTTCTCCAGCGGCTACGGCGTCCAGATCCGGGATGGCAAGAATCACCGCAAGGGCGGAAAAAGCCACTACGCCTCCAACAGCGACAACCGACACGATCATTGCCTTCGGAATAGCGCGTCGAGGATTCTGTACTTCCTCACCGATCGAGCCGGCGGACTCAAAGCCCACAAAGGACCAACCGACGAAAGCAATGGCTGCTGCCATTGCGGGCCAGGTCAGATCCCATCCGTCGCCGGGGAGAGTGAAAAGGACGTCGATCGAGTTCACACGATGGAATATCAGCAAGTACACGGCGACGGCGATGCTGCCAACAAGTTCCGCGACGAGGGCAGCGCCCACGACGTACTTGATCCAGCGACGGCCCGCGGTGTTTATCACTGTCGCGATCACGAGGACGACGAAAGCGAGCACCAACGTGGTCGTCCCATCTAGCGCACCTAGGCCAAGCGCTGGTCCGATGAAAAGCGCCGCACCGTAGGAAACGGCGGCCGTCGAGATGGCCAGCGTCCATGCGTAGAGCCAGCCCGTCATCCAGCCGAGGCCCTGCGGTGCGAGCCTGCGAACCCATTGGTACACGCTGCCCTCGAGCGGCCATCGCGACGCGAGCTCAGCGAAGACCAAGGCGACCAAGAATTGCCCGACGAGGACGATCGGAAAGGCCCACCAACCGGCAGGCCCCGCCGATGAAAGCACAAGCCCAAAGATCGAGTAGAGCGCAACGATGGGAGAAATGAACGCGAACGCGACGGCGCCGGCCGACCACACCGTGAACTCTCGCTTGAGCGCGACTGTGGACGCGGTCTCGGGGGTTGTTGTGGAAACCATTCGATGCTCCTTCGGGTGATGCAGCGAGACTAAATCCGCCCCGACACCGGCGCGAGCCGGTTTTCGCCATTGCGCACCAACAGAGTGGCAATGATCACCAGATTCGCTTAAAAATGTGCCGGATTCCGGAAATTGACGACGAGGTCTTCATCACTTCTCCGGACACCGATCGCGCCCCCGGCTATCGTCGATTCAGCAACGGGTCCAGATTCTTCTCTCTGGACGACGTCATGCGACATCCGCGCCGCCCTTCGCAACTCCACCAGCGCCGCAGCCCGCGAATCCTCAACCGACACCTCCGGCACCCCGCGCATCATGCTGTCGGCGATCGCGGTGACCGCAGCATCCGGAGTTCGCGCGATCGCGATCGCCTCGTTGTGCACGCGACCGCGGGTCATACCGACGTAAAGGCCCGAGGCATCAACGCCGGGGCCGACGATAGAGGCATCGGTCGTCTCGCCCTGGATGCCGTGAACCGTCGAAGCGTAGGCGAGGTGCACGTGCTCGGCCCCGACACGGCCGCGGTCCGCTGGAAGATCCCGCCGCGCACGCCTTCGCGCATGGTCCGCAGGAGGACCCTGCCGGGCGGTGCGAGGACGCTCTACCCGGTCTAGCGGCGCGGCGGGCGGGAGGTCAGCCGCCGACCCGCTCCGCGCAGGGCACGCAGCGTTTCGCCGCTGGCCGCACACGCAGCCTTTCCATCGGGATGGGCCTCCCGCATCCCTCGCACCGGCCGTAGTCATCGGAACCCAAACGGGTGAGTGCCTCGTCGACCTCGGCGAGGTCGCGCTCAGCGGCCAGGCGGAGCCCCTCGATGCGCTCCCACTCCATCGACAGTGTGACGCCCTCGGGATCGTGCTCGTCATCCGCAGTCTCGGCACCGCGATCGCGCCGCAGCTCAGCAGCCGCCGCCGACAGCCCATCCCGCCGCGCGATTGCCCCGGCCCGAACGCCAGCGAGGAGCGCACCATAGGACGCCCGAGAAGAAACGGTGCTCATTTCCTTTGAGCCTACGAGGCCCCGGCATAGCAGGGGCCGCCCGGAGCATTCCGCATGCAGCGCGCACGGATAGGGACCGCGTTGCGCGCAGCCTGAAGGAGTGCGTCGTGGGCTCGGACCATGGAGCAAGGGTTCGCGGATGGTTGGTTGCCGGGAGCGCGCTTGTCGCACTCGTTGGGGCGATAGTCACGGTCGTCTACTTCTTCCAGCCGTGGCGCAGTTGCGAGTACGAGGACACGTCGGCGGGATGCGCGATGCTCCCCGTCGACGCAACCGTGATGGCCGTGGCAGCGGTAGTGACTCTCGCGGCGGTTGGCGATCCTGGGCGCGACTCTGAACAAAGCGATTGGCGCGCCAAATCCGACCGTTCGCGCGTCGCGCTCGCCCGGTACCCTGAACTTATGGGTGTCGTGACCAGGTCGAGTCTCGCGTTGCGCGAGGTCATCGACGCGCGCCGCGGCGAACTTGACGCCCTCCTTGCGAAGTACGCGGCGAGGAACCCGCGGCTCTTCGGGTCCGTCGCTCGCGGCGATGCTGACGACAGTAGTGATATCGACATTCTGGTCGAAATGGATCCCGCGGACGGGAACCTGCTCATGAGGGCGAGCGGGCTGCTCGAAGAGACCCGGGAACTGTTTGGCCGAGACGACATCGACATCTTTCCGGTGCAATTACTCAAACGTCCGATCTCAGAGTCCGCGCTCGTCGACGCCGTAGCGCTGTGACTCGCGGAACCCAGCAAAGGATCGCCGACATCCTCCAGGCGATCAACCGATGCAGCCGCTACCTCACGTCTCTGACCAGCGAGGATCGCGACCTCGTCGACATGGCCGAAGACGCCGTCGAAAGAAACCTTCAGATCATCGGCGAAGCCGTCGTCCACCTCCCTGCGGAGATCACCGACACGCATCCAGAGATCGCGTGGCCGCAGATCCGCGGGCTCCGAAACATCCTTGTGCACCAATACTTCGGAGTGGATCCTGACACCGTTCGGGACGTGATCGAGTCGCATCTGCCTGCGCTGGAAGCAGCCTGAGCCCGATGTGATCACGCTCGAGACATTCGGGCGCGACATCCCCGAAGCGTGACCTCCGAGCAGCCGTCGCTGGGAACACGGCTAAAGCTATTGACAATAGCTAAAAAGGGATGCACTATAGCTAAATGACAACGACAACCCCCGCCACGCGATACATCACCCGCCCAGACGGGCGCGTCGCCTACGACATCCGGGGTGCGGGGCCCCTCGTCGTTCTGGTTCCTGGCATGGGCGAGCTGCGCTCGTCCTACCGCCAACTGATTCCGGAGTTGGTCGCCGCAGGCTTCACGGTAGCCACGACCGATCTTCGTGGTCACGGTGACAGCGATACGTCGTTCGCTTCGTACGGTGACGTCGAGACCGCGGGGGATGTGCAGGCCCTGATCGCTGAACTCGGCGAGTCGGCGGTGATCGTCGGCAACTCTCTGGCTGCGGGTGCGGCCGTGATCGTCGCCGCGGATCACCCAGCTCAGGTCGACGGGCTTGTTCTCGTCGGCCCCTTCGTGCGCAACCCGCCGTCGAACGCCTTCACCCGCGGCATGTTCCGCGTGATGATGGCGCCGCTGTGGATCGCGCCCGTCTGGAAGGCGTACATGCCGACGCTGTATGCCGGAAAGAAACCGGCCGACTTCGAGGAGTACCGCACCACCGTGATCGACAGCCTGAAGCGCAAGCCGTACGGCAAGGCATTCTCACTCACCACCCAGCAGACGACGCACGACCCTGCCGAGGCGAAGCTCGGGGCTGTCACCGCGCCAATTCTCGTCATCATGGGTGAAAAGGACCCCGACTTCAAGGATCCCGCTGCCGAAGCTCGATTCGTCGGGGAGGCACTCAATGGAAAGGTCGTCATGGTTCCAGATGCCGGACACTACCCGCAGGCGCAACAGCCTGAGATCACGGCAGCGGCGGTTCTCGACTTCTTGACGGCGGTACATGGTGCCTAGGGCCGGCCTCTCGCGCGATCGGGTCACCAACGAGGCGGCCGTCATGGCCGACGAAGTCGGGCTCGACAAGGTGACGCTGGCGGCGCTTGCCGAACGCCTCGGCGTGCGACAGCCCTCGTTGTACAAGCACATGGACTCCCTGGCCGGTCTCCACCGCAGTGTTGCGATCCAGTCGCAGCGCGAACTCGGCGAAGTGCTCGCTCGCGCGACGGTCGGTCGCTCGGGTGCGGGTGCTATCCATGCGATGTCTCACGCGTACCGCAACTGGGCTCTCGTGCACCCGGGCCGATATGTGGCGTCGAATGCGGTGCCCGAACCAGGCGATATCGAGAACGAGGCAGTGGCGCTGGAGGTCGTCCAGATCGTCGCCGACGTTCTCACTTCGTACAGGCTGGGCGGCGATGACGCGATCGACGCGATCCGTGCGTTCCGCTCTGCGCTCCACGGATTCGTTTCGTACGAAGCATCCGGCGGTTTCGCGCTCAGTGCGGACATCGACCGGAGCTTCGAGAGGCTCATAAACGGCTTCATCATCGCTCTGGCACACTGGAGCGAAGTCGTGGACGCGACGTCAGCCGATTCGTCTGAGTGATTCGGAAGCACCACCGCAATGCAGTGATCGAGGTGCGACAAGCGGTGATGCGGCATCCGCCGCTCACTTGGTGGGCGACTCCCGCGGCGCGGAAACCGCGACGGCATCGAGGTGACGACGCGCGGCGGCGATTGCGAGGCGAGAGTGTTCCTTGCCCCCGACCTGGGCGACGAGCTTTGCGCGCGGAATCTCCAGTGCGTAGGGGATGCCGGCAGGCAATGCGTCGAGGATGCTGAGCATGTCGATCTCGCCGTCTCCGGGAAACAGCCTCTCGAAGCGCGCGGTGTGAATCAGATCAGCCGTGCTCGTGGGGATTTCGCCGGGCGCATCACACACGTGGGCATAGTGGAACCACTCGGGAGGCAACGCTCGGAGCTCATCGAGGCTGGATCGCGACCGTGTGAAGTGCAGCAGGTCGATGAGGAGGCCGGCGTTGGGCTGGTCGGCTGCCCGGAGTACGCGGGTGGCCTCTGTCAGATTGGGTGTCTCCGTCCACGACGGAAACTCGAGGTCGATCGTCAGACCGAGGGGCAGCGCCAGTTGGCACAGCTCGGCGAACCGGTCGGTCTTGCGGGCGAAATCCGCATCCGGCAGCTGGGTGATCACGTGCCGAGCGCCGAGCTCGGCGCCGGCTTCGAGAAAGCGCAGGTAGTCACGCGGGTTGTCTCCAGAAGTGATCCGGGCAAGCTCGATGTCCAACACTTCCACCCCGGTGGCCGCGAGGTGCGTCTTGGTGGCGCGCATGAGCGCTGGGTCGTAGGTCAGGGGGTAGTGGGGCTCCTCCATGGTGACCTTGGTCATTCGCAGGCCAACGTAGCGGTAGCCCGCCGCGGCCGCAGCATCCACCAATTCCGGGGGCGAAAGGCTCAGCGCCGTCAGGTGCGCGAGCGAGTACTGGTGTCGGTCGTCGGCGGAGGCGAAGGTCGGCGCGCTCGCGAGCGTGCTCATTCGTTGCCTGCGGTGCGCGGCCATCCTCAGGGGGGTGCTGTGGGGAGCGCCGAAGCCGCGGTAGCCGCCGACACGTTGGACGACCTCGAAGAACACCCGTGAGCCGAGCATCTCGGTGAAGAAGTGGAGGAACTCACCCTGCTCGTCACGGTCGTACAGAATCGAGTGCTCGCGCAGACTCTGGATGAAGTCAGTGGGCAACGACAAACGGGCGTCGAGGTCGTCGTAGTAGTTGTCGGGCATCTTCAGAATCGGAGCGCCGCGCTCTCGCATGACCTGCGCGGTGGCGATGGCGTCTTCGGTGGCGAAGCCGACGAGTTGGGGATTCGAGACGCCCGGAGCCCAGTCGCCCCGGCGAAGTGGCGTGGTGCTCAGGGTGATGCGAACGCGACCACCGGGGTCGCTGGCCGACCAACTGCGGACCATTCCGAACGGCGCGGTGATCTCAGTGGACTGCCCAGGGATCAGGCCGAGAACCGTGCGAAAGAACAGCGCGGTCTGATCGAAGTCATCGATCGATTCGGTGATCGAGACGTGGTCGATTTCGCTGAGGAGCGGTGAAGAGACGGCGGATGCTTGGGTCCGTTCGAAGTCATCCATCCAGTGGCGTTCGCGGCCGGTGTCGCAGAAGAACAGAGCCGTGCCATCCGGCATCGCGACGGAGTTGAGGTCGCTCTCATCGGGCTTGCGCGGGCGGGGGAGTTTCGGCGCCAGGAGGCGATCCGCCCGTCGAGCCGACGCGGCAGGGTCGACGCTCTCGACTCCAAGCGCGGCGATCGACGCGGTGGCGGCGTCGATCGACCGTTGGGGTGCGAGGTTCAACACGATCCGAGCCTCACCCTGCTCCCAGAGCTGGACTGGCATAGAACGATGCTGACCGGCGTGCACGAAACCCAACGCCGTCAGTGCTCGCGAAACGAGCGGAGCCGACACCCCATCGACGGCCAGTTCGGCGAACGCGATCGCGCCGAGGTCGGGGGCCGGAGGAAGCTCGATCGCTGAGGAGTCCTGCCGACTCGAGAACGCCCCCCGCAGGCCCACGGATTCAGCGAGCGCGAGAAGGGAGCGCATCGCGTCGGTGGCTGTGTGCCGCGGGTCTTCCTGCTGATAGATGTCGTTGAACACCTCGAGCGCCATCGGACCGGTGTAGCCAGCGGCGAGGACGGTGCGAAGGAACCCGGTGACATCGAGCACGCCTTGGCCAGGGAACATCCGGTGGTGGAGGCTCCACTCGCGGGTATCCATGTTGGTGCGCGGCGCGTCGGCGAGCTGCACGTGAAAGACCTTGTCGGCCGGGATGTGCGCAACCACCGTGGGGTCGTTGTTCTGGGTGAGCACATGGAAGCTGTCGAGACACAGTCCGAGAGCCGGGTGGTCGACGCGCTGGATCAGACGCAACGCCTCCTCGTGTGTGCGCACGCGCCCCCAGGGCACTGCCTCATAGGCGAGCCGGATGCCGTGTTGCTGCGCCCGGTCAGCCAAGGCGCGCATCTGCCGGGCGGCGAGGTCGTCGTCGTCGAGCCCATCCACGGTCTTCGTCGAGCAGCAGACGAGCACCGCGGCGCCGAGTTCGGCCAGCAGAGCGAACTTGCGCTCGGCGTGGCGCATGCTCTTCTCGAACAGAGCCGGCGGGATGGTCTCGACGTGAATCGGTTGATAGACGTCGATTGACAGGCCGAGATCTGCGGCGACATCCGCGATCTCGCGCGGCGACCACGCCGACATCACCAGGTCGTATTCGAGCAGTTCGACACCGACGAATCCGGCCTCGGCGGCGGCCCGCAGCTTATCTTCGAGCGTGCCGGAGAGGCACACCGTTGAGATCGAGAGCCGCGGGGCGCCCGCCGAGTTCATGTCAGGGTCAGTCTGTCGCGACATGGTGAACCGTCTCACCGGGGGAGTAGATGTCCATGATGTTCCAGTGGCCAGCCGTCGGTGTCGGTACGTTCACCATCGACACGTCGATCACGACCGGTGCGCCCAGCGCGATCGCGCGCTCGAGAGCGGGTCGGAACTCTGCCGCCGAGTCGACCTTGACGCCGGTCACGCCGTACGCTTCGGCGATCGCGGCGAAGTTCGTGTACATCGGGTCATCGCCCTTGCCGAACACGGTCCCGTAGGTGGTGTCGAACGCTGCCTTCTCGAGCCCGGCGATGGTGCCGAAGGCGTTGTTGTTCATGACGACCCACACGACGGCGACATTCTCTTCGCGCGCAGTGGCGAGAACGGCAGGGTTCTGGCCGAACCCGCCATCGCCGACCAATGAGACCACAACCCGATCGGGGTGGGCGATCTTCGCGCCGACGGCTGCCGGAGCGCCGAATCCCATCGTGGCGAACCCGCCCGGGGTGAGGAAGGTTCCGGGGGTGAGGATGTCGAACTGTTGCCCGACGCCGTTCTTGTTCCAACCGACATCGGTGGTGATAATCGCGTCGGCCGGGAGGACGGCGCGGGTCTCGGAGAGGATCCGCTCGGGTCGCATCGGCCATGCGTCGGATGCCTGTGCTTGCGCATTCTGGCTCTTCAGCGTCGCCCGGTTCTCTGCGACCTTCGCAAGCAGTTCGTCGCGCTGCACGCCGGATGGCAGCATCCGTCGCGCGACGCGTATCAACACGGTCAGGGCCGACTTGAGGTCGGCGAGTGCCCCGATCTCGAGCGGGTAGTTGCGTCCGAGTTCGGCCGGATCGATGTCGATCTGCATGAGCTTGGTGGCGGGGATATCGAACGTGTACTCGGAGTACCACGAGCTCGAATCGGCCTCGGCGAACCGGGTTCCGAGCGCCAGGATCCAATCGGCGGTCCGGGTGGTGTCGTTCACGAACGCCGTCCCCCAGAAACCCGTCATTCCGAGCACCAGGGGGCTGTCGTCGGGGAGGGCGCCCTTGCCCATCAGGCTGTGAGCGACGGGGAGCGACAGGATTTCGGCAAACTCTTTGAGCTCGGCGGCGGCGTCGGCGGCGACGATTCCGCCGCCCACGTAAAGCACGGGTCGATCGGCGTCGATGAGGTTCTGCACGATCTGCTCGGCGACTGCCTCCTCGATGGTCGGCTTCGCCAGCGACCGCGTGTTGCTGATCACCTTGTCAAACAACGCCACGTCGACTTCGGCCGAGAACACATCCATGGGCACGTCGACGAGGACCGGCCCGGGGCGCCCACTTTCGGCGAGGGTGAAGGCCTTGTCGAGCACTTCTGCGATGAGGTGGGCTTGGTCTACGCGCCACGCGCGCTTGACGAAGGGACGATAGATCTCCCACTGCGCGGCATCCGCGTGAAGGTTGATTTCTTGATGCGGATGCTTGCCGTAATAGTGGCTCGGAACGTCGCCCGCGATCACCACCATCGGAATCGAGTCAAGCGCCGCGTTCGCCACACCGGTAGCTGCATTCGTCAAGCCCGGCCCCAAGTGGGTCAACACGACGCCCGTGCGCTTGGACGCGCGCGCATACCCATCCGCCGCATGCGCGGCGATCTGTTCGTGGCGAACGTTGATGAACGAGATGCTCGCGCTCTTTTCGAGCGCGGCGAGCAGAGCGATGTTCGTGTGCCCGCACAATCCGAAGATGTGCTCGACCTCGCGTGCCTCCAGGTAGCGGACGATCTGGTTGGAGACCAGGTCCTTCATGTCGTTCTCCTTCACTTGTGCCGCTCTTCGGGCACGGATCGTCGGGTGGGTCCGGTGTAGGTGTACCCGATGGACTTCGGCATCGGGCCCTTGATGCGGCCCCCCTGCTGTGACTGCTCGTGGGCGTGCGCGAGGATTCCGACCGAGCGAGAGAGGATGAAGACTCCTCGCCCGAGTTCGGGAGTCATGCCGAGCTCGCAGTAGATGATGGCTGTGACTCCGTCGATGTTCATCGGGATAGTCTTCGGCTTGCCTTCACTGATGGCCTCTTCGACAGCGCGACCGATGGTGGCGAACCGACCGCTGACCGAACCGTCGGCGGTCGCGGCATCCACCAGCGCAAGCAGGCGCGGGGTACGCGGATCCAACGGATGCCAACGGTGCCCGAACCCGGGGACGTACTTCTCGCCTTCGGCGCGCCGGCGTTCGAGCACGACGCGGGTCGCCGCGGCGACATCACCGGAGCGCTGCGCTTCTTCGTCGATCTCGAGGTACAGCTCCATGCACTGTTGGCCAGGGCCGCCGTGGACGTCGTCCAGCACGTTGATTGCCGAGGCCATCGCGCCGTTGATGCGCGCGCCGCAGGTCGTCGCCATCCGCGCAATGGCGATCGAGGGCGCGTGGGGTCCGTGATCGACCGAGGCCACGAGGGCCGCCTCCAGGAGCGCGGCCTGCGCGCGCGAGGGCAGTTCGCCGCGAAGCATGAGGTAGATCGTGTCGACGAAGCTGACGTTTCCGATCAATTCCTGCACGGGGTAGCCGCGCAGGTCGATCTCGCCCGGGCGCACGTCGATGATCTCGGTCGACCACCACCGGCGCGCTTCGTCCAGAATCTCGTCGGGGGAGGACTCGGTCATCGGACAGATCCCGTCTCTTCGAGGGTGGCGTCGTAGAAGTCGCCGAACAACTCCTCGTCAGTCGGGCGGTCCTCGGCGATCGTCCGCGAGACCCACGTCGTGTTCATGTAGTGCCGCAGGGCGACGTTCTCAGAGGTGATGTTGCCGCCCCACGTCCCGCATCCCATCGACGATGTCATCGGCATCCCGTTGGTGAACGAGCCGGCGTTCGCTTTGGAATTGGGCTGGCGGACCATGATGCGAGAGACGGGCATGTGCCGCGCGAAGTAGTCGATGTGCGCGTCGTCGGTCGACGCGATGCCGCACGAGTGGCCCTTGCCGCCGATGTCATAGAGTCGCTTGGCGAGTTCGACGCCGTCTTCGAAGCTGCCCTCGTACTGGTGGACGGCCATCAGAGTGGTGAGCTTCTCTTTGCAGAACTGCTTGTCTTCGCCGATCCCGTCGCCTTCGACGAGGATGAAGCGACGGTCGTCGGGGATGCTGAAGCCCGCTGCCGCAGCCAGCGCCTGCGGCGAGACCGCCACCGTGTCGGCAAGCCGGTGTCCTTCGTCGTCCCACATCACTCGCTGCAGCGCATCGCGCTGATCGGTGGTGGCGAGATAGCCCCCCTCGCTCTGGAGAGCGTCGAGCATTCCCTGATACCGACTGGACGGGACGAGAACGTTTCCGTCCGCCGAGCAGCCCGAGCCGAAGTCTGAGGTCTTGGAGAGCATGCAGTTGCGTGCTGTTTCTTGCAGGTCAGCGGTTTCGTCGACGAACTCGGTCGCGTTGCCGGCGCCCACCCCGTACGCGGGGGTGCCCGAGCTGTACGCGGCGCGGACGAGTCCCTGGCCGCCGGTGGCGATGACGAGGTCGGAGCGACTCATGATCTCTTGCGATGCAGTGAGACTCGGAAGAGTGATGCACTGGAGGATGTCGGCGGGTGCCCCCTCGGCGACGAGCGCCTCGCGCATCAGGCGTACAGTCTCGAGCGTCGTGTGCTGGGAACGCGGGTGCGGGGAGAAGACGACGACGTTGCGCGCCTTGATCGCGTAGATCGCGTTGCCCGCAGGGGTCAGGTCAGGGTTTGTGGTCGGGACGACGCAGCCGATGACCCCCACCGGCTTTCCGTACTTGACCAGACCACGTTCGCGGTCCTCCTCGATGATGCCTACGGAGGGGCTTCTGAGTGCGTCGCGGAGAACGCCGCGGATCTTCATCCGCTTGTTCATTCGGCTGCCGAAGTCGCCGAGCCCGGACTCTTCGATGCCCATCTCGACCAGGCGATGGAACGCGGAGCGATTCGCCACCGCCCACGCGACCGCGCGAATCAGGCGATCGACCCGCTCCTGGTCGTACGTCTCGATGATTGCAAACGCCGCACGAGCCCGCGCGAACACGTCATCGAGCTCCTCCGCTTGCGCGGCCGAGAGCGGCTTGCTCGCTGATGAAGCCATCACTTTCTCCGTCCATGGGAAGGCACATGCTGCCTGCCGAATGCTATTCAGGCTCGCTCCCTTCGACCAAGGGCTGTCCCACTCAGCGGGGGAGTACCACTCGGTGGGCCATTCGGTTGCTCGCAAACGAAGGCGCGGTCTAGCCTCCGGGGAGCTGACCGGAGGCTCTGATCCCCCAGTTTCGGAGTGCGGTCGGCGACATCCCCAGAGACGTGAGGCGGGCACGCACCGCCTTTGCATCTGATCGATGACGATCAAGGAGAGAGCAGTGCGCAGATCATTCAGGACAGGACTAGGAATTGCCGGGGTCAGCGCACTTGCGCTATCTCTGGCGGTCGCAGCTTCGCCCGCCACGGCGCTGGGAACGGGATCCGAACCGGTGCCCCCCGCAGGGCTCACAGGGCTCGAGCCAACCGGCGCCGACATGCCGACAGTCGGCGGCAATCTCGGCAACCAGCACTACTCCGGCTTGACGCAGATCGCGAAGGAGAATCTCGCGCAGCTCGCACCGACATGGCGTACGCATGTGTCGGCAGTTGAACCGGCAAGCGACGACACCGGCCAGCAGACGACCCCCATCGTCGTGGAGGGCGTGATCTACCTGGATACGCCCAGCGGCGGGGTAATCGCCGTTGACGGCGCATCGGGCGACGCGATCTGGAAGTGGGAGGGTGGCAGCTACGGGCTCTCCGGAACCCGCCGAGGCGTCTCGGCCGGCGACGGCATGATCTTCACGCTGGCAGGTGGCAGCCGCGTCGTCGCGCTCGACCAGGAAACGGGCGACGAAGTGTGGGCGGTCCAGGCGAGAGGCCCCGAGGGTGAGAGTCTCGGCGGGTTCGGCAAAGTAGCCACGGTGTACAACGACGGGATCGTTTACGGCCATGCAGCGGATGGAAACCGCGGCGCGGTCGTGGCACTCGATGCCGATGATGGAGCGTACCTCTGGCACTTCTTCGGTGGGCCGCAGCGCGGGGAGGAGTTCACCGGTGTCGACGGAGTGACATTTGACGCGTCTGAGACCTGGGGTCCCGTCCTGGACAACGGCACGGACTGCGCGCTCGTGGCCGGCGCCGCCCCCTGGATGCATGGTGCAGTGGATCCCGAATTGAACATGTACTACATGACCTTCGGCAACGCGCGCAGCTGCACGTCGTCGCAGAACGGTTCGCTGCGACCCGGCGACAACCTGTTCTCCAGCACCATGGTCGCCGTCGACGCCGCGACCGGCGACTACAAGTGGCACTACCAGTCCATCCGACATGACGTGTGGGACATGGACAATGTGCACCCGCCGACGCTCGCCGACATCGAGGTCGATGGCGTGGAGCGCAAGGTGGCGTTCTACGGCAGCAAGTCGGGTCACCAGTTCGTGCTCGATCGCACCAACGGTCAGCCGGTTCTCCCGGTGATCGACAAGCCGATGATCACAGACTCCCGTCAGGTCCAGCCCGACACTCAGCCGTTCCCCGCCGAGCGTCTGTTGCCGGACTGCGTCGTGTGGGAGAAGCTCGACGCCGACAACATCCCGGGAAATCCGTGGCGTGCGGTGCCGAACTACAACGGCTACCAGCCTGATGCCGAAGGCAACCTCGTGTTCAACCCCGACAGCTACGTCGCCGTCGACGAGCCGTACCTCACGTATCCCGAGGGATCCTCCGGGCACCGCGAAGGCTGCATGTACGACCCCCAGTGGGATGTGCCGATCCTGTCGACGACGAGCCAGAACGGCGGCGGCGACTGGTCGAACAACTCGTACAGTCACAGCACGAACCTCGTGTACTTCCCGTACGGCACCAACCCGGTGGCGCACTGGAACGGCGCCTCGGCCAACGGCCAGCGGGCGATCGGGCAGTACCAGACCGGCGGAATCCTGGCCTACAACGCCTCGACCGGCGCTGTGGCCTGGGAGAACCACCTCGGTACCGACATGTCGCACGGACAAGGACCGCTGACCACAGCATCCGACCTGCTCTTCGTTGGTCAGATCGACGGACGACTGCTGACGATGGATGCCGCGAGCGGCGATGTGCTGTGGGACTTCCAAACCGGTTCGGGCATCGCCTCGGCGCCGATCACGTATGAGGTCGACGGGGAGCAGTACGTCGCGGTCTTCGCCGCCGGTGCGACCAACCCCTACGGCGGCTCGGTCACCCAGGGCGACTCTCTGTGGGCCTTCAAACTCGGTGGCACGTACACGACCGAGTCGGGCAGCCAAGAAGGTCCTGACACGGCACCACTGTCCATCCGACGCCCTGTCAGTGGCGGGGCCGTTGCGGGCGAGACCGTGCAAAACACGGTGCTGCTCGCCCGGAGCAGCCGCACCGCCGACACCGCAGCCGCGCAAGACAGCGTGTCAGCGAACGCAGTGCAGCCGACGCACCTGCGGGTACCGGTCGGAGCGACGGTGACCTTCCGCAACCCCGGTGCAGAGACGTTCCCGAACTTCCCCAACCTCAAGCCGCACTGCGCAACGCAATACTTCGAGGGCGAGTTCAACGTCAAGCTGCAGCCGGGCGAGACGTACGAGCACACGTTCGATCGTGCGGGCGAGTACTTCTTCAACGACTGCACCGACCCGCGTCCCACGGGAAAGATCGAGGTCTACCTCGACCCGCAGGACACAGCCGGCGCGCTGACGTTCCGACCTGACGTGCTCGACCTGAGTTCTCCGTCCGGGCTGTTCACGGACGTGACCGGCAAGCTCACTGCGCACTTCGAACTGCCGGCCGGGTACACCTATGAAAGCGGAGCGGTACTCATCGCCCCGCTGTCGACGACGCCCATCGAACCCTCGAGGGTGACGGCGAACAGGAACCGTCTCATCCTCCAGTTCGAGAAGGCGGATATCGACAACAACGTTCCTTCCGGCGAGGTCGCACTGACGGTGCGGGCGAACGTGCTGGGCGCTACGGGGGTGCAGGAGCAACTGAGCTCTACCGCAACCGTGACGGTCATCAAGGACACGCTGAATGTCTCGGCAACGCCGCGGCTGCTCGGGAGCAAGGTGTTTCTCTCGGTGTCGGCCACAAACAACGCGTCGGTGCCCGCAGACATCGTGATCTCGACGCAATTCGGTGGCAAGACGTTCACCGCTGTTGCTCCGGGAGAGACGGTCACGGCATCGATCAACACACGTGGGTCCTCAATAACACCCGGTGAGGCCACGATCACGGCGACGACGGTAGTCGTCGGCGAGACGCAGACGCGAACGAAGACCGCTCCGTTCGGAGCGTTCCCCGCGAGCGGCTAGCACTCGGCGTGCGAGGCGGCGACTCAGGTCTGCCGCCTCGCACGTCACACGTGTTCTGGTCGGAGACTGCATCCGCAGGTCGGGCAGTCTCGCGACCGGGGCGAACCACTGAAACAGAAGGAGATTCAATGATGAACAAGACGATTATCACCCGTGTAGGTGCGGTGGCGTTCGGTGCACTGCTGGTGGCTGCGGCGGGCACGTCGGCGGCCGGGGCAGAGGAGGTCGACGGCGCGGATGTCGACATCACTGTCGCGGTCACCGAACGGTACCCGTCTGGGGTGCTCGCTCTCACCGTCGACGCAGACCAGACAGCGCTGACCGAGATCGACAGCGGTGATCCGCTGGTGCGTGAGTTCACCGGCACTCTGCCGAACGTGACGGTCACCGACACCCGGTCGGAAGTTCCCGACGATCCCTGGTACGTGCTCGGCACCGCGAGCGACTTCGTCAGCGGCGTCGACGCGATCACCGCCGACCACCTCGGTTGGACCCCCGCGCTCGCGGGCAACTACGGTCCCTCGATCGAACCCGGTGGCGACATCGAGACCGTCGTGGACGACCCCGGTAGCGAGGGCCTGGCCTACGCCGACGGGGAGCTGCTCTATGCGAACTACGACCAAGCGGAGACCTACGAACAGGGCTCGTGGAGTGCGACGGCCGGACTGCAGTTGAAGGTCGACGCCACAGATGCGGCGACCGGCGACTACACCTCCGTCCTCACCCTCTCGCTGTTCGAATAACACCAAACCCCGATGCGGGGGCGCCGCACACCCGTTGGTGCAGCGCCCCCGCCCCACCCCGGTCCGAAGGCTCACATGACCCGCCTCCTTAGTCGTGCCGCTATTGCTGTCGTCGCTCTCGCGGCACTCTTCTTCTCGTCGGTGCCGGCCGCGTACGCCGCCGACCAACCCGAGGGCGAGATCACCTGGATGGTGCGGCCGAGCGATGGCGCCCGCGAAGACGGTCGGTCGTGGGTCGAACTCGAACTTGACCCGGGGGAGTCCGTCGACGAGTACCTCCTCGTGCGCAACCTCAGTCCCTCGACCGTGACCTTCCACCTGTCCGCGGCCGACGGATACTTCACCGACACCGGCCGATTCAACATGCTGACCTCCGATCAGACGTCGGTCGACGCCGGCACTTGGATCGACATCCAAGACACGGTCGAAGTGCCATCAGGTGGTGACGTGATCGTCCCGTTCACCCTCACCGTCCCCGAAAACGCGACCCCCGGCGATCATCCGGCGGGAATTGCGGCCGGAATCCGTTCTGGCGGAGACGACCAAGTCGGCATCGAATCCCGTATCGGGTTTCGGGTGATGACCCGTGTCACGGGTGAACTCGCTCCGAGCCTCGTTACGGATGTCTCCGGTGCGTACGCGGGATCGTGGAATCCCTTCGATCCTGGGCGCCTCGACGTCGACTACATGGTCGAGAACAGGGGCAACACCCGGCTGTCCGTCGAGCCGCAGATCACGGTGAGTGCTCTGTTCGGCCTGGTCTCGTTCACCCTCGCGGGCGAGTCGATTGTGGAAATTGCGCCGGGCGAGACGCGATCAGAAACCGTGTCGTTCCCGCCGGCCTGGCCGTTGTTCGCCTACTCAGCCCAAGTGATTGCGGTCGCGGAGCCCGTGACGGATGAGCTCGCCCCCGGAGCCGTCGCCCCCGTCGAGGCCACGTCATTGGTGGTGGCGATGCCCTGGCCGCAATTGGTCACGCTCACGATCGCCCTCCTGCTGCTGTGGTTGCTCTGGCGCGACCGCCGCCGCCGTGAGGAAATGATCGAGACTCGCATCGAACAGGCGCGTCAGGACGAGCGGGCGATGTTGGTGGGTGCGTCAGCGCGCTGATGTTATCGCGGCCAAGCGATCCGTCACCGCTCTGCCTGCGGCGCGAAGCGCTGGCGTGACCTTTCCGACGGCGAAGCCGTCAGCACGCCCCGACACCGACAGTGCCCCCGCAAACGTGCCGCGGGTGGTGAAGACCGCGCTCGCCGCGCACGCCACGTCCGGCTCGAACTCTTCGAACTCCGAGGCGAGCGCGCCCGCGCGAATGTCATTCAGCTGCCGGTGGAGCCGCACCTCGTCGGTGATCGTCATCGGCGTCCACGCCTCCAATCCAGCGTCGACCGCGGCATCCAGTGCCGACCCGGGGGAGTGGGCCAGCATGGTCTTGCCGAGTGCCGTCGCGTGCGCGGGAAGCCGGTCGCCCACCCGCACTCGAGACGTCGTTCCCGAACGGCCGCGCAGGACTGCGACACAGACCATCTCCCGGTCATCCCGGATCGCGAGGTGGACGCTCTCCTGCGTCCTGTCGCGCAGCTGCAGCATCACCGGGAGCGCTACCGACCGAAGCTCACGGGGCTTTCGAGTGAGTTGACCGAGCTCGAACACACGCATTCCAAGGTGAATCAGCCGGCCGTCACGTTCCAGGTAGTGATGCCGCACCAATGTCCCCACAAGCCGCGATACCGTCGACTTCGGTAAACCAGATCGCCGGGCGAGTTCCGAGAGCCCGAGTCCGCGGTCGTTCTGTTGGATCGCCTGAAGGATCCGGGTCATGCGGTCAAGCATCCCCATCGACTCGTCGACATCCTCCTCCATCACCTTGGTGGCTCCGCAGCCAGGCGGCGAGTCAGCACGAGAGCGGCGTGACGCACGAGGGGAGCGATCCGTTCCGGGTTCATGTCGTCCATCGGCCCTGCGGCCGAGATCGCCGCAACGGGCACACGATCAGCGGAGAGCACCGGGCTTGCCACTCCCACGACACCCGGGAAGGTATCGCCGCGATCGAGGGCGACTCCGTGGGACCGAATGCTGTGAAACTCTTGCTCGAGAATGTCCCGTTGGCGCGAATCGAGCTCGGCGATCGCCTGAGTCTGCACAGCATCATCTTCAGCGAAAGCGAGAACAGCTTTGCCAAGGGCTGTGGTCATTGACGGCACACGCACTCCTGCGCGGGACGGTGCAGGGCATAGCCTGCCCTGGACGGAGAAGACGGAGAGCATGTCTTCCCCTTCTTGCACGGCGAGATTGAGATGCTCGCCCGTTGCGTTGTACAACTCCGCCAGCACGGGCATCGCCACCACGCCGAGACGACGAGGCATGTCGGCCCGCGCTCCCAGCTCGAACAGTCGCAAGCCGATCTCGACATTCCCGTCTTCGCGCGTGAGATATCGCTGCCGAACGAGGTCTCCGACGAGGCGCGACACGGTGGACTTCGGGATGCCGGTGGCAATGGCGAGGCCGGTGATGTTGGACGATCCGTCGGCCGCGCGTACCGCGTCGACCACCGCAAGAAGGCGGTCGAGCACTGATACGCGGTCGTTTCCGGGGGCAGAACGCATGAAAGAAGTATCCGTCGGGGTTCCGGCGTCGGGTCGAGATTTCTACTGAGTGGGACGGGCCGAAGGTCCGGGCAGTCGGTGGACGTGCCCGGACCTTCGGTGCTTCAGCGGACGATCCGCTTCGGCATCAGTTGCTGCAGAAGGTCTTGGTGCCCATGGCGCTTTCGATGCCTTCTTGTACGTGCTGCTTGAAGTACTCCTCTCCGGGGAGCGGGGCGTCGGTCCACCCTGCAACATCGTGACCGAGTGTCGTCAGCCATGACCGGCCACCGTCGTAGTACTGGCACCAGCTCACGGGGTGCTCTTCGCCATGACCGTCGGGGCGCATCTCGCTTGTTGCCTGGTCGATCTCGAGCAGTACGTTGACATTGGTCGGGTACGGGCGAAGGTTGTACCACTCGTCCTTGAAGAGCCACGTCTCGGGCATGAACGACGTAGAGACGTCCTTGTTGTTGATGACCTCGACTGTTCCCTCACGGTTCGGACCGTGGTTGAGGAAGTTCGCTCCACCGAGCAGGCCCTCGTAGTACGGCCAGTCGTATTCAGCGCCGAACGCGTTGTGGATGCCGACGAAGCCGCCGCCTCCGCGGATGTACTCCACCAGGCGGTCCTGAGCGGCGACGTCGAACGTGTCACGGTTGCCACTGAGGTTGATGACCGCCTGATACCGGTCAAGGTTGGTGAACTGCGTCAGGTCCTCGGTGTAGTCCACCGCGATCCCGCGCTCCTCCACCCACGCCTTGAGCGCAGCCTGCGCGACGTTGTTCGCACCCAGCGTCGGGTTCAGTCCCGGCGGTAGCGCAGTGCCCAGGTGTGCATGGCGAGGACCAGCGGTACGGCTCCAGATGAGCACACGCTTCTCTTCACCCTCAACCCACCCATTGCTGCCCTCGTCGTTGTAGCACTCAGGATCAATCCCACGACACACCCCGTAGTACGACCCGTACTCGGCCGTTACCGTCTCGGTGAATGTTTCGCCATCGCGCTCTCCCGTCGAGGTAACGGTGAGTTCACCCGCGGGCAGTGGCATCACCCTCGTGTTGAGCGAGACCGACACCGTCTCTCCGGGCTTGAGGTTCCGGAAGGACTTCGACCCGAACGAGGCCTCGACCTTTACCGCTACCGTCACGTCCGAAGGGTTGCGCACGGCGACCGAAACAAAGGCCTTCGACCCGAGGGTGCGTGGAGTGACCGTCACTTCTGGGGCGTCTGTTGCAGGAGCGCAGAAGGTCTTGGTGCCCATGGCGCTTTCGATGCCTTCTTGTACGTGCTGCTTGAAGTACTCCTCTCCGGGGAGCGGGGCGTCGGTCCACCCTGCAACATCGTGACCGAGTGTCGTCAGCCATGATCGGCCACCGTCGTAGTACTGGCACCAGCTCACGGGGTGCTCTTCGCCATGACCGTCGGGGCGCATCTCGCTTGTTGCCTGGTCGATCTCGAGCAGTACGTTGACATTGGTCGGGTACGGGCGAAGGTTGTACCACTCGTCCTTGAAGAGCCACGTCTCGGGCATGAACGACGTCGAGACGTCCTTGTTGTTGATGACCTCGACTGTTCCCTCACGGTTCGGACCGTGGTTGAGGAAGTTCGCTCCACCGAGCAGGCCCTCGTAGTACGGCCAGTCGTATTCAGCGCCGAACGCGTTGTGGATGCCGACGAAGCCGCCGCCTCCGCGGATGTACTCCACCAGGCGGTCCTGAGCGGCGACGTCGAACGTGTCACGGTTGCCACTGAGGTTGATGACCGCCTGATACCGGTCAAGGTTGGTGAACTGCGTCAGGTCCTCGGTGTAGTCCACCGCGATCCCGCGCTCCTCCACCCACGCCTTGAGCGCAGCCTGCGCGACGTTGTTCGCACCCAGCGTCGGGTTCAGTCCCGGCGGTAGCGCAGTGCCCAGGTGTGCATGGCGAGGACCAGCGGTACGGCTCCAGATGAGCACACGCTTCTCTTCACCCTCAACCCACCCATTGCTGCCCTCGTCGTTGTAGCACTCAGGATCAATCCCACGACACACCCCGTAGAGAGGATCTGAAGTGGGCTGGGCGGCCATCACCTTCGCAGCGGCGCCTCCGCCGATGCTGCTCGCACTGCTGACGGCCGCACCACCCGTCAGCATGCCGATCCCGAGGGCCGCTGCAGCAGCGAGCGTGACCCCCGAGCGAATCATGGACTTCATCTGATCTCCTTTGATCGATCGTGCCGAGGCCCGGGCACGGTCCGCGCAATGGAAGCCCAAGCTCGGCAGGAATCTATGCCGCGCCGCACAGGCGGGGCAAAGGACGTTCCACCCAGTAAGCCGTGTGCGCGCGCGCACGTCACCGACAGGTGTCCCATTCGGCGAGACTGGGCTTTGCAGACTCGGCGTGAGGACTCAGAGTCACAGAGGCGGTCGTGTTCGAGCGCAGATGCGCTCGCGCACCAACAGGGAGGTTGGCACATGCACCGGTACACCGATTTGGTGACATCGTGAGCACGAACGACCCTGGTCAGGAGCCAGAGAACGAGCCCGTCGCGGAGCCGGTGGGCGAACGTCGCGTTGGGCCTGCCTCGGCCACCGAGGGGAGGCTTGGGGAGTCGATTTACGGTCACACCGACACCTTCTACACAGCTCCGAAGCTCAATCAAGGCGTCCCGCGGGATCCGCGATTCATCAAGATTCTCTCGGCGATCGAGATCACCATCGGTGTCGTTCTCTTCTCCTTCATCATCTTCGGAGTGATGTACCAGGTTCTGGGGCGATATTTTCCCGCCGTCAGTTGGGTCGGCTCAGGAGAGCTCGCTCTGATGTCGATGGTGGCGATGACCTTCATCACTACCGGCTATCTCGTCGGACGAAACGGTCACATCGTGCTCCAGGTGTTCGATGCTCTCTTGGCGGGCAGAAAGCTGTTCGTCGCGCTCCGGGTCACCTCCGCCGTCATCATGGCCGTCACCTGTCTGGCGCTCGCCTATGAGGCGTTTGTGAAGATCGACACCGAATGGGGCAGACTCAGCGCCGCCATGAGCATTCCCATCGGCGTGCTGTATGTCTTCGCCCTGATCGGGTTCGTGTCGGCGGCCATTCACTCCAGCATGAAGATCCCGTATGCGAATCGCCCCGAGCACCAGCTCGACATCGGCGAGATGGAGGCCTGACCCGTGGATCTTTGGCTCTACGTCCTGCTGCTCGTCGTCCTCCTGCTGATTCGTGTGCCCGTCGCGTTCGCGATGATCGCCGCGAGCATGCTCTACTTCTACAGCCAAGGGCTCTCGGCCGGGTACGCGATCTCGTCGATCGTGAACGGCGTCAACAGCTTCCCGCTGCTCGCAGTGCCGTTGTTCATCTTCGTCGGCACGATCGCCAATCATCTCGGCATCGCGACGCGGATGTACGACTTCGCGAAGGCGCTCCTGCCCCGACTCCCCGGCAACCTCGCCTACGTCAACCTCGGCACTGCGGTCGGGTTCTCGTGGATCAGCGGGTCTGCGTTGGCGGATGCTGCATCCACGAGCAAGGTACAGATCCCCCAAATGCTGAAGGCCGGCTATCCCTACGGCTTCTCGGCTGGGTTGACCGCTTCGGGTTCGTTGATGAGCACTGTCATGCCTCCGAGCATCCCGGCGGTTCTCTTCGCCGCGACCGCCTCGATTTCGACCGGAGCGCTGTTCGCCGGGTCGATCATTCCGGCTGGTCTGATGGCGGTCGGGCTCGCGTTGTACATCTTCATCTGGGTGCGATTCCACCCCAAGGTCGCGACGACCCGTCCGTTCGATGGCTCCATGCTCGGCAAGGCCACCGCACGCGTTCTCGGCCCGGCACTGCTGCCCGTGATCATCCTCGGTGGCATTTTCAGCGGATGGTTCACACCCACCGAGAGTGCGGGCATTGCCGCGCTCTACATGCTCATCCTCGGCGTGATCTATCGGACACTGACACTGCAGGTCTTCTGGAAGGCCGCCAAAGAGACGGTCATCATCTCGGCCGGCATCCTGCTCATCCTCGGAGCATCCAACCTCATGGGTCAGGTGCTGGCCCGCGAGCAGGTCTCACGCAACCTGGGTGAGTGGTTGACCGGACTGACAGACAACCCGCTCGTTTTCCTGTTGCTGCTGAACGTGCTGCTCATTCTGCTCGGCATCTTCCTCGAGGCGCCGCCCGTGATCCTCGTGCTCGTGCCGATTCTCATGCCGATCATCGGAGAGTACGGTATCGACCCCGTTCAGCTGGGTGTCATCATGATCCTGAACCTGATGCTGGGGTCGTTGACGCCACCGGTCGGAGCAGTGCTGTTCGTGGTCGGGTCCATCACCCGCAGACCCATGGGTGAGCTGTTCCGAGGCATCCTTCCGTTCCTCATTCCTCTCGGTGTCGTCCTGCTGCTGCTGACATTCATCCCGCCGATCGTCACGTTCCTGCCGAACCTGCTCGGTTTGATGTGATCCCGGGCAGCCACCACGGCGGAGGACCAACCCGTGCCTAGAAAGCTCTACGTTCTCAACGGGCCGAACTTGAACATGCTCGGACTGCGCGAGCCGGAGGTTTACGGCACGACAACGCTCGACGAAATCCACGCCGACTGCGCTCGAATCGCGGACGAGCTGGGCATGGCGTTGGTCTTCGCCCAATCCAACGCCGAACACGAGGTCGTCGAGTGGGTTCATGAAGCGTTCCGCGAGAACGCGTCCGTCGTGATCAATCCGGCGGGGTTCAGCTTCGGGTCGGTTCCCCTGCTGGACGCGCTCAAAATGTTGACCACGCCGATAGTCGAGGTGCACATCACGAACATCCACGCCCGTGACGCTCTGCACGAGCGCTCGATCATCTCGTCGGCAGCACGGGTGGTCATCGTTGGTGCGGGCGCGTACGGGTACGAGTTGGCGCTTCGCGCCGTCGACCGCTTGATGATCAGTTCGACCGACTGACAACGAGGTGTCCGCTGCCGGCGATCGTGTGGGCGGCTTCGATTCCGAACACGAGAGCCTTCGTCAGCGCGGTTCCCGTCATGTACGACGCCCCGTGGAAGCCTCCCACCAGCTCCCCGGCGGCATAGAGTCCCTCGATGCGTGTGCCGTCCACACGAGTGACTGCCGTGTCGGGCGTCACGCTGAGTCCGCCGTAGGTCGAGGTCAGCGCTGTGACGGCGCTGTACGCGAAGAACGGCGCGGTCGCGATCGGAACGAGCGCGCCCACACCGTTCACCAGACCAGTCCGCCCGAAGGAGTCGTCGCGGCGCCCTGCCACACCCTCGTTGTAGGCGTCGACGGTGCGCACGAGGCGCCCCGGCGGGATTCCGAGCTTTTCTTCGAGGTCGATGAGGGTCGGCGCACGCACCAGGTGTCCCAGCTCGTCGATGCGCTCCATATCGGAGAGCGGAACGCCTGGACGTGACCGGGCTCGAACAACGGCGTCAAAAATCTGGTGAGCCAATCGTTGCGGTCGCTTCAGGACGGCGGTGCCCAGAATCTTGTAAGACGCCGACTCGTCCGTGAAGCGATCACCGTCGGCATCGACCAAGATCGCGCCGAGGTAGTTCGCGGTGAGCAGTTCGTGCTCTTCATCGGTCGTCTCTGCATGTTGACCGTAGGTGCCGCCGACATGTCCGATATCAGCAAACCCGGCACCCAGCATCCATGCCATGCGAAGTCCGTCACCCGAGTTGCCCGCGCCTCCGTACGGCATCGCTCCCGATTGATTCGGCACGAAGAGCTCTATCAGTTCTTGTGAGCGCGAGAACCCGCCGGTAGTGAGAACGACCCCTGCGCGCGCGTGGAACTCGGCGTGCTCCGTTCGCACGCCGACCACGCGGCTTCCGTCCCAGGCGAGGGAGGTCGCTGCATTCGCACGCCATACAGTCGCGCCATGCTGCGTCGCCTGCTGTTCCAGAAAAGCCAGCAGCTCGGGGATGCGGACCAGGTGGGCGCGCGCGACCCGCATCCCCGCGCTGACTTTGAGTTCGTCCGTCCACGCGCGGGCGCGTTCGATCGTCTCGATCGCGTGCCCCTCACGTTCCACGAGACGCCGCAACAACTTCTCATCGGCGAAGCCGCCGCCGGATTCCACCATGTCAGCCAGGAACGTGTCGGATGTATCGTCGACGCCGGCGCGGCGCTGGACCGCCGTGCCCGAAAGCGCGAACCACCCTCCACTCATCGCCGAGCTGCCACCCAAGCGATCGCGCTTCTCGACGAGCGCGACGCGTGCCCCGCGCTCGGCCAGCCGGTAAGTCGCCGCCAGACCCGCGAGTCCGCCACCGACGACAACGGCATCAACGTGGTGGGCATCGTGCGTGGTCACGACGGGACCGTCGACTCGATCTCGGCGCGGAAGTGGGCGACGTCAACCGTCGTACCCGTGTGGGCCGCGCGCTGTGCCGCCTCGATGAGACCGAGGGTGAGCGCGGCGTCCGCAGCCGAGACGAGAGGGGGCGCCTCGTCCCGTGCGACATCTAAGAAGTGCTCGAGCTGGGCCTGGAACGACCCGCGCTGCGGAAACGACAGATACGTGCGCGACAGCGGAGAGTGCCAATCAGGAGAGACGGATCGGTCGTACCTGTACATCGCAAGATTGGGAACAGAGAGCGCGCCACGAGTGCCGACCAATTGATACGCAAAGCTGTCGGGCAGAAAGGGGAAGGAGGCTGTCTCTTCGGTCGACTGATCCCAGCCCCACGGCGAGACGCCCGCATCTGAGGCGACGAAGCTACCGACGGCGCCGCTGTCGAACCTCAGATTCAGCGACACGGTGTCTTCGACCTCCCATCCGCGAGCGTGCGAGCTTCGCAACGCCTGAACTTGGGCAACCTCACCACAGAGGTGGCGCAAGAGGTCGAGGTCGTGCACGGCGTTGATCAGCAGGACGCCCGCGCCGGCCTCGCGATGCCACGGCGCCTCCGTGAAGTAGGAATCCTCTTTGCGCGCCGACCAGATTCCGTTGACGGCGACAATCTGCCCCAGGTCGCCGTCAGCTACTGCCGCACGTGCCCGGCGGATCGCCGGGTGGTGACGTCGGTGGTGACCGACGAGCAGGCGGCCGTCGTATTCGGTCACGGCCGCGACGAGCCGCAGTGCCTGCGCATAGTCGACGGCGACCGGCTTTTCGAGCAGGACTGCCACGCCCGAGGCGAGGCAGTCGATAGCGGTGTCGACGTGCATCGCGTTGGGATTCGCGACGATCACCGCATCGAGCTGCTCGGCCTTGAGCATGGACGTCGCGCCGTCGTGCGTCGGCACGCCGAAGGCGCCTGACGGTGCCGCGGGGTCGGCGACGGCAACGACCTCCGCTCTGGAAGAGGCCCGAACGAACTCGATGTGCTGGCGACCCATGAACCCGCAACCGATGATGCCGATACGGGTGGGCCGAACCTCGCTTCGTGCCACAAAGCCTCCTCCGACGACACGGTGACCATAGTCATGCCCGAGCGTATGACACGATGAAATTGCGCGCCGAGCGCGTTCCATTCAGCGGTGAACGCCGCGCGGGGCTCACACCAACCCCCTGTTCCACTCGACGGGACATCGCTATGCGAAGCAAGCGAAGTCAGTCAGAGTCAGCACTGCCACCGGGCCGTTTCTCGAGCAGCGTGGTCGACGATTTCATCCGCAACAGTGGACGCGCCGACCGATAGTCGGGATTCAGCCACCGAATGTCACGTCGGCGCATGCACGAAGACGTGCACGAAGCAAGAGGAGAGTCCCATGGGCGCAGCCCGATCGACACGCAGAGGCATCATTTCCGCCTCGGCGCTCGCAGCATTCACCCTCGTCATCGCCGGCTGTTCCGGCGGCGGCGACGCACCAGATAGCACGGCCTCAGAACCGGCCGCCGAGGCCAACGAGGAAGTCACGATCTCGGTCGCCACCAGTCAGAACGAAGAGACGCCGAACTACTACTGCGGTGTCGAGCTCCTCCAGGAGCGCCTCGAGGGTGCCGACATCGGCTTCACCGTCGAGCTCTACCCCGCGAGCCAGCTCGGCCCGGACGCCGACCGCTTCCCGCTCGTTCAGGCCGGAGACATCGACATCGACCTGCAGGGAGCTTCGGCGCTCAGCTCGACGTTCGCGCCGATCGGTGTGGTCGACGCGACCTACGCGTTCGACAACGTCGAGCACGCCTTCGACTGGATCGACAACGGATCCGAAGACCTGTTCACCGCCTTCCACGACGCTACCGGCGTCCGGGTGGTTGACGGATGGTTCTTCGGTTCTCGCACCTTCACCACGAAGGACGTCGAGGTCCGCAGCCCCGATGACCTCGACGGCGTTCCGATCCGCTTCCCCAACTCGCCGCAGTTCTTGGCGAACGCAGAGGCGCTGGGTGTCACGAGCCCCGTTTCGGTGGCCGTCGAAGAGGTGTACTCCGCTCTGCAGCAGGGCATCGCGGTCGGCCAGGAGAACCCGATTGTCGCGACGCACTCGTCCAGCTACGACGAAGTGCTGAACACGATCGTTCTCAATGATCACAACGTCGGCATTCACTGGATCATCGTGAGTGATGCGACCTACGCCAAGCTGAGTGAAGAGCAGGCGACTCTGCTGGATGAGACCATCCACGAGATCCGTCCCGAGAACCGCGACTGCGTCGACGAGGCCACCGAAGAGATCCTCGATGAGTACCGTGGCGACGACGCCTTCACGGTGATCGAGCAGGACGACATCGACATGGATGCGTTCATCTCGAAGTCTGAGGCATTCTTCGAGGGCTACTTCACCGACGAGAGCCTCGAGGCCTACCAGGCCATCCGCGAGCTCGCTGAATAACCCCCTGCAAGGGAACGGGGAGGGTGCGATTCGCGCCCCTCCCCGTTTCTTGCGGTGTGGACTCACGCGCTGCGACCGGTGGTCACCCGTCGGGTCAGTGAGAGCGCCGCGGCACGCACCGCCGGTGCACCGCGGTCGGGCCAGAGTTCGGTGACCGGACCGCTCACCGAAATCGCTGCCCAGGGAGCGCCGCCATGGCCGAGGATAGGGCTTGCGACGCAGACCTGATCGGCCACGCACTCCTCGCGCTCGACTGACAGGCCGGTGCGCCTGATCTCGACGAGCTCCTGGTGCAGGTGAACCGGATCGCAGATTGTCTGTGGTGTACGCGGCACGAGGCCAGCGCTGGAAATCCCTACGACGGTCTCGTGCGGCGAATACGCCAGCAGAGCCTTGCCGAGCGCGGTCGCGTGGGCGGGGAGGCGTTGGCCCACCCGTGCGGGCGGCTTCGTGGTGGGCTCGCCGCGCACGATGGCGATCATCACCACGTCTGCGCCGTCGAGGACCGCGAGATGCACGGTCTGGCCGGTCAGATTGCGCAGTTCGGTCATGACGGGAAGAGCGAGGCGGCGAAGTCTGCGAGGCTGCTCGACGGTCTGGCCGAGCTCGAAGAGGCGGATGCCGAGGTAGACCTTGTCTCCATCGCGGTCGAGCAAACGCTGGCCCACGAGTTCGGCAACGATCCGCGAAACCGTAGATTTTGGCAGGTTTGCTCGACGGGCCAACTCCGAAACTCCGAGCCCGTCGTCCTGTGGTCCGAACGCTTCGAAGACGGCGGTCACTCGATCGAGGACGCTGACCGACGTGGTCCAGTCTGCTGTGCGCACGTTGCTAGGCCGCAGTCAAGCGCCGCGTGAGGGCCTTGCCGGCAGCGCGCACGAGAGGCGCGATGTGATCGGGATCCATCGCACCGCTCGGCCCGGCGATCGAGATGGCGCCGAGCACGACGCGGTCGGCCGAAAGAACTGGACTCGCGACGGCGAGGATGCCGGGGTAGGAGACCTCCATGTCTGTAGCCACCACAGCGGTGCGGACGTGGCTGAGTTCGTCCCGGAAGTGGTCTGCCGCCTCGTCGAAGAGAGGTGCGCTGACACGGTTGACGACACTCTGATCAGCACAGAAGGCGAGGTACGCCTTGCCGCTTGCCGTCGTCAACGCGGGCGAACGCATTCCCGCCCGCGTGGGAAGCATCGGCAACCTGCCGCCGACCGCGGCGATGGACATCATGTCGGTTCCCTGCTGGACCCAGAGTCCGACGCGTTCTCCGGTCATCTCGCGGAGACTGCGGATCACCGGCGCAGCGGCGGTCAGCAGACGACGGGGCATGCTGGCTCGCGAGCCCAGTTCGAACAGCCGAAGCCCGAGCCGCACACCCTCGTCGGTACGCTCGAGATACCGCTGAGCAGTCAACTCCGCGGCCAGGCGAGACACGGTAGATTTGGGAAGAGTCGTCAGCTCGGCTAGTTCGGTGATGGTCAACGACGCATCGGATTCCTTCACCGCATCGATGATGGCAATGATGCGGTCGAGCACGGAGGCAGGGCCGCCCGTCGGAACGGGGGGTGTGTTCCATTCGGCGAGACTCGTCATCGAGTATCACTTCCCAACCGGTTGAATCGTCGTCGATCGCCCTGTGATTACCGAACGTACTAGTTCGTACGTTTCTATGCAATGCTGTTGTCGAATCGCGCGGACACCAATGCCGGTGAACGCAGGAAGGCTCCATGCGCACCTCGAATGATGGAGGCTGACCAGTGACCGCGCACAGACACCGCGAGCACTACCTCGTCGGCCTCGTCGGCGAGGGAATCACCGTGTCGCTCACGCCGCCGATGCACGAGGCCGAGGCCGCCGCCCTCGGGCTCGACTACGAGTACCGCACCTTCGACCTCATCGAGCTGGGCCTGCGAGCCGAAGACGTCGGTCGCGTACTCGACGAGGCCAAGCGCGACGGCTTCGCCGCGATGAACATCACCCACCCGTGCAAGCAACTCGTGCTCGACCTCGTCGATGAGTTGGACGCGGATGCCGCGCGCTTGCAGGCGGCCAATCTGGTGGTCTTCGACGACGGTCATCTCATCGGGTACAACACCGATTGGATCGGATTCCGCGACGGGCTCACCGTCGGGTTGCCGGATGCATCCTTCGACCGCGTCCTGCAGATCGGTTGTGGTGGTGCCGGAGCGGCCACCGCCTACGCGCTGCTCTCGCACGGCACCACACGGCTCGGCCTGTGTGATGTCGACTACCAACGCGCACAAAATCTCGCTGGCCGAATGCAGGCTCTTTTCCCCGATCAATCGATTGTCGCGGTTCCTCGTGCCGCTCTCGATGGCGGGATTGCGGGAGCGAACGGCGTCGTGCATGCCACGCCGATGGGGATGAGTCATCACCCGGGTGTCGCATTCGATCTCTCACTCCTGCGCGCCGGCGCGTGGGTGTCGGAGGTCGTGTACCGCCCGCTTCAGACCGAGCTGCTCCGGCGTGCAGAGGAGAGAGGGCACCCGGTACTCGACGGGGGCAGGATGGCTGTAGGCCAGGCCTACGCCAGTCTCCAGATCATCACGGGCACGGTGCCGGATCGAGCCCGGATGGAGCGCCACTTCCGCGCACTCGTCGGTGCCGAGGGTCGGTCCCACTCGGGAGGGAGTTCTCGATGAGCGATCTTCACGACCGCGCCGTGACCGACCGCGCGATCCGTGCCCAGAGCGACATCCTCGAGGTGGCGACCGCCGAGTTCGCGGCCAATGGTTACGCGGGAGCACGGGTGGATGAGATCGCCGCGCGAACACGCACGACGAAGCGAATGATCTACTACTACTACGGGTCGAAAGAGGGCCTATACCTGGCGGTCCTCGAGCGAGCGTACGCGCAGATCCGCACCGTGGAGCGAGGCATTCGGATCGATGCGCTGGCGCCGGACGAGGCGTTGCGCAAGATCGCCGAAGTGACGTACGACCATCACACGACTCACGAAGCGTTCATCCAACTCGTCAGCATCGAGAACATCCATCGCGCAGAGCATCTGCGGCAGTCCGAGACGATCCTGCGCGAAAACGTCACAGCGATCACCCTTCTGCAGGAAGTCATCGAGCGAGGAGTGAGTGCCGGAATCTTCCGTTCCGACGTCGACGCGGTCGATGTGCACATGATCATCAGCGCGTATGCCTGCTTTCACGTTGCCAACCGCCACACGTTTGCTGCGATCTTCCATCGAGACATGCTGGAACCTGCCCTCCAAGATCCGCACCGGCGACTGATCGGCGACATGATTGTGGCCACCATGACCGATCGTCACCGGGCTCCAGATGCCCACTGATCTCGCGGTGATGACGATGGAAGAAAGCGGAGTGGCGGACGGAAGGCTGCTGGTGGTCTGCAAGGACGACCGATCGCTCGACCTCCTTGATCTTCGGGGCGGACGTTCCCTCGGGGTCGTCCTCTCGTCGGGTGTCAGCCCTCACGAAGTGATCGCATCGCTCGATGGCACGATTGCCTACCTGCCGGTGTACAGCGACGCCCCCGTTGGTCACGCAGGTTCTGATGGGCGAGCAATCGACATCGTCGATCTTGTCGAGCCGGCGCTGGTCCGCACCGAGCGCATTCCTTTCGCGGCGCGTCCACACCTTCCGCAGTTGGGCTCGGACGGGATGCTGTACGTGAGCGCCGAGCTCGATGAGTCGATCTGTGTGTTCGATCCGCACGGGATGCGGCTGGCGGGGCGTCTTCCCACCGGGGCACCCCAATCCCACATGTTCGCCATCTCAGCCGACGGCACCAGCATCGCCGTCGCCAACGTGCAACCAGGCTCTGTCAGCATCATCGACCTCCGCGAGGGATCGCTGAGAGGAGTCGTGAACGTTGCGGCCAAGATCAACCGCATCTCCTTCGACGCTGAAAGCCGGATGGCTTTCACGGCGGATCAGGACACGCCCCGTCTAGCTGTGATCGACACCCGCGATCTGCGGGTGGTCGACTGGATCGCGCTCCCGGGCTTGGGCTTCGGTAGTGCGGTCACCGCCGACGGGGAACGCCTCGTGATCGCCCTTCGTTCGACCTCGCAGGTTGCGGTCGTCGACCTGAGAACGCGCTCGGTCGTCGGCGTTGTGGATGTGCCGCCGCGCCCGCAGTCGATCGTCCTTGAACCGACGGGGCGCTACGCGTACTCGGCGTGCAGCGAGGTCGATCTGGTCGTCGAAGTCGATCTGGAACGGCTGTGCGTGCAGCGATTGATCCCCACCGGGAGGAATCCGGATGGACTGGCGTGGGCGCCGGTTCCTCCCTCCGTCGCGGCGCAGACTCACTAAACCTACGAGGCGATCTGCGCCCGGACCGCAGCCTCGAGTGATCGCTGGTCGCGGATCGGGCGCGACTCCGGATAGCTGGTGGTGAGGAAGTGCTGCGCGAAGGGGAAGACAGCCACCGAGAAGGGAACGTCATCCCGGAACGCGGTGCCGAAGCTGTTGGCGGTGACCTCGACCGACTCCAGCGGGATGCGCAGTGCCTGGGTCATCTCGGCCGGGTCGAAGATGAGCCCGAACGGCTCCGAGCCATCGTGGGCGAGGCGCCCACCGTAGTCGACCGAAAGGTTCCCGTCGATCCACAGCCGCTGGTCGAGCGCGCACATCGACCCGGCAGGCACCGGGGCCGCCACGGTCAGGGTGTGTGGACGCTCCTTGCTCTGAACATCGACGATCACCTCGCCGGCGTGCGAGGTCGTGATGATCGCGCGGTTGGTGGTCGCTGCCGAGAACCCCTCACCGGGGTCGTAGTTGATCGTGTTGGACTCGTAATCGCAGATGACCCACGTGAGCATGCCGGTCTGGGTGTTCTCGGCGATGAGGTACAGCTCGACCCGGGCTCCCCAGAAGAAGGAGGCACGTACGTTGAAGGCGCCCAGGATCGCGCACAGGCGGGGTGTCTCGTCGGCGAACATCGCCGTCGGGATGAGCCGGTAGCCCGGCGGCAACAGCGTGCTCGCAGCATCCGCGTCGTGAATTTCGTAAGCGAGAAAGACGCAGTACGGGTCGACGACGAACCCCATGTATTCCTCGCCCGACGCGTGGGCGACGATCCACCGCTGCAGAGACATCGGCATTTTCGCCAGCATTTCGGCTCGACCGTAGAGGTTCGCGGATGTCTTCGGTGAGATCTTGCTCTCGGTGTGTGTGACGAAGCTGCGCAGCTCTGCCGGCTCAATTGTCGATCCCATGCCTGCCAGCGTAGAGCGCGGCAGGAGAGTCGGCCGCGCGGCAGAAACACGGCCGCACAGCGACGATCTGCGCGAGAATTGAGGGGTGACCTGCACGCACCCCGAAAACGAGTTCGAGGCGCTCGTCTATCTGGCCGAGCGTCTGCGTCAGCGTTTCCCGGAGGTGACCGAAGACGCCGTCTTCGCGCTCATTGCCGACGAACTCGAGTCGTTCGACGGTGCTCGCCTGCGCGATTACGTCCCCGTGCTCGTCGAGCACAACGTGCTTCGTCGGCTTCGCTCTGAGCACGGACGCGCGGCCTAGAACTGAGGGCGCTCAGCGCATTGCCGACGTCCGCTGACTCAGGGTGGTATCACGCTCGGACGGCGAAGTCCACGGGGTGGCCGAAAACGCGGTCGAGCATAGGCTCGTTCCTCGGTGCCCGAATAGGCGGCGCCACGGGAAGGAGGAACGACGATGGATGTCACCAACGGCACAGCTCTCGCCAACGCGGGCACGTCGCTCCTCGGTGGCCGTTACGAGCTCGGAACCCGCCTCGGAGAGGGCGGAATGGGTGTCGTGTACCAGGCGCGCGACACGGTGTTGGGCCGCACGGTCGCGGTGAAGGTCTTTCGTGACGGAGCGGCCGCGATCGCGCGGACCACATCGGAAGTTCGCCTTCTCGCCGGGCTGAACCATCCTGCGCTCGTGACGCTCTTCGACGCCCAGGTGGGCGAGAACGAACCTCTCTTCCTCGTCATGGAATACGTTGACGGACCCTCTCTTGACGACCGCCTTACGCAGGGTGCGCTCTCGCACGCGAGCGTGTCCCGAATCGGTCGAGATCTCGCTGAGGCGCTCCATGTCGTGCACCAGGCAGGCATCGTCCACCGCGATATCAAGCCCGCCAACGTCCTGTTGCGGGCATCGAGCGTTCCTGGTGAAGAGTTTCACGCCAAGCTCGCCGACTTCGGAATCGCGTACCTCGTCGACTCCACCCGCCTGACCACGCCGGGAACCGTCATCGGCTCGGTGGCGTATCTCAGTCCCGAGCAGGTCACGGGCTCCGCGCCCCTGCTCGCGTCCGACATCTACTCGCTCGGACTTCTCCTGCTTGAGGCGCTCACCGGGCAACGCGCCTTTCCTCAGATCGCGGCGCACGAGGCCGCGCTCGCGCGACTCTCGCAGGAGCCGATCATTCCGTCGACCGTGGGACCCGGCTGGGCGGCGCTGTTGTCGGCCATGACCGCACGTGAACCTTCTGCCCGCCCCACTGCTCTTGAGGCCGTGGTCGCGATCACGCGCCTGGGTTCTGCTTCCGCTATTGGCCCGGCGGGAGGGAATGACGCCACAATCGGCGACGGCGCTCCGGCAACGCACCGTACCGTCGACGCGCCAACCCTCGTTGTGCCGGCAACGGTCGGGGCGGTCGCGCCTCGGGCGGCGTTGCAGACTGCTGCGCACCTTCCTGTCGAAGCCGATTCACAGGCCTCGAACACCGTCACAACTCGACGCAGGCAGTGGAGGAGGCCGCTCGTGGTGCTCGCGATCGGCGCGGGGATCGCGTCAGTCGTTGGTGTCGGCGGAGCGATGCTCTCGGCTCCCGCGATCGTGCCCGCACAGCCCGCAATCGAAGAGCCGCTCGTTCCCGAGCCGGTGCAGGAGCCTGCGCTCGCTCCCGAGAACCCGGCCCCCGAGAACCCGGCCCCCGAGAACCCGGCCCCCGAGAATCCGGCCCCCGAGAATCCGGCCCCCGAGAATCCCGCGCCCGAGAATCCCGCTCCTGAAAGCAACAACAGCGGCAACGGGAACAGTAATAACGGCAACGGCAACGGGAACAACGACAGCGGCAAGGGGAACAGCGGCAAGGGCAACGAAGGTAAGGGCAAGAACGACTGACGACCTCGCCTCCGCTCGCGACGGACTACGCGAACGCGGGGATGCCCGTGATCTGCGCGCCGAGAATCAGGGTGTGCATCTCGTCGGTGCCTTCGTAGGTGCGCACTGATTCGAGGTTGTTCGCGTGACGGAGCGGTGAGTAGTCGAGCGTGACCCCGTTTCCGCCGAGGACCGTGCGGGCGGTGCGGGCAACCTCGATCGCCGCGCGGGCGTTGCTGAGCTTGCCGACCGAGATCTGGTGGTGGGCGAGTGTGCCGGCATCTTTCAGCCGCCCGAGATGCAGCGCGAGAAGAAAGCCCTTGTCGATCTCGATCGCCATATTGACGAGTTTCTGCTGGGTGAGTTGAAAAGCTGCGAGAGGCTTGCCGAACTGTCGACGCTCGAGGGCATAGCCCAGGGCCGCTTCGTAGCTGTCGCGGGCCGCGCCCATCACGCCCCAGGCGATCCCGTACCGGGCTTCGTTCAGGCACGCGAACGGGCCGCCGAGCCCCCGGGCGTGCGGGAGCATCGCCTCTGCCGGAACCCGCACGTCGTCAAGAGTGATGTCGCACTGCACCGATGCGCGAATCGACAGTTTCGGGGCGATCGGCGTCGCGGTGAAGCCCTGGCTGGTCGTCGGGACGAGAAACCCGCGCACGCCGTCGTCGGTCTGCGCCCAGATGACCGCGACCTCGGCGAGGGTCGCCAGGCCGATCCAGCGCTTGCCGCCCGTGATCACCCAGTCGGTGCCGTCGCGCTGCGCGAATGTGGTCATGCTGGCGGGGTCGGATCCTGCGCCCGCCTCGGTCAGGCCGAAGCATCCGATCACTTCGCCCGCCGCCATTCGCGGCAACCACTCCAGCTTCTGCTCCTCAGAGCCATGTCGGTGGATCGCGGTCATCGCGAGCGACCCCTGCACCGAGACGAAGGTGCGCAGGCCCGAGTCGCCCGCCTCGAGTTCGGCGGCGGCGAGCCCGTACTCCACGGCTGAGCGCCCGGCGCAGCCGTAGCCGTCGAGGTGCAGGCCGAGGAGGCCCAGCTCGGCCATCGGCGCGACGATCTCGCGCGGAAACACCGCCCGCTCGTACCAGTCCGCGATGTTCGGCCGGATCGCCTCGTCGACGAACCCGCGCACGCGCTCGCGGAACGCGATCTCGTCGGCGGTCAACGCCGTGTCGAAAGAGATGAGATCTGACGGATGCATCGGCGGTGGCTTTCTCGAGCGTCATTGCGGGCACTCCCACCCTAAGCAGTGATGGCAGCGCAGGGCAGTGCGGGCAGCCTGTATGCAGTGCAGGCGGCTCGGGGGCGACCGATCGATAGGATGGCACACCCACGGTCGAAGGAGCCCCATGACCTCAGGACTTCCCCTCGACGGCATCCTCGTCGCTGATCTCAGCCGGGTGCTCGCGGGCCCGTCGGCCACGATGATGCTCGCCGACCTCGGCGCGCGCGTGGTGAAGGTCGAGCGGCCGGGCCTCGGGGACGATACCCGTCAGTGGGGTCCGCCCTGGGCGGGTTCGAGCAGTTCGTACTTCGAAAGCGCGAACCGGTCGAAGGAGTCGGTGGCGCTGGATTTCACGGATGCTGCTGACCTCGCGGTCGCGCACGCGCTGACAGGTCGCGCCGACGTTGTGGTGGAGAACTACCGCACAGGGTCACTCGCCCGGTTCGAGCTGGACCCCGCGTCGGTGCGGGAGCGGAACCCGCGCGCCGTCTATGTCTCGGTCACAGGCTTCGGCTCCGCGGGGGGAGCGGGGATGCCCGGCTACGACTTCCTCGTCCAGGCGCTCGGCGGCCTGATGTCGATCACCGGAGACCCGGACGGACCGCCGCAGAAAGTGGGCGTCGCCGTCGTCGACCTGCTGACGGCGAAAGACGCCGTGATCGGCACGCTCGCCGCACTCCGCCACCGCGACCAGACCGGCGAGGGTCAACACGTAGAGGTCAACCTGCTGTCGAGCCTGCTCGCGTCGCTCGCCAACCAGGCGTCGGGCTACCTTGCAACGGGGGTGGCTCCTGAGCGGCTGGGCAACCGGCATCCGTCGATCGCCCCATACGATGCGGTGCGCTGCGGCGACGGATTTCTCGCCATCACGACCGGCAACGACCGGCAGTGGGCCGCTCTCGTGGGCGTGCTAGGCGCACCGGAATTGGCGGACGACCCACGGTTCGCAACCAATGCCGACCGGGTTGCACACCACCCTGAGATGATCGCCGAGATCGAGAGGCTTCTCATCGGCGACTCCATCGACGGGTGGGCGCAGCGGATGCTTCTGGCCGGGGTTCCTGCCGGAAAGGTGAACAGCATCGACGAGGCGCTCGCGCTCGCCGAAGATCTCGGGCTGGCTCCTACGGTGTCGGTCGGAGCGGGGCACCCGGCGCAGGTCCGAAACCCGATCACGTACTCGGCGTTTGAACCTCGCACCCCCGGGCATCCACCCGCGCTCGATGAGCACGGCCCGCGGATCAGGGGGTGGCTCGCCCCCTGACCCGCGTGCACTACTCGTACCGCAGCGCCTCGATCGGGTTCTGACGTGCGGCGCGACGCGCGGGCAGCGTACCCGCGACGAACGCCAGGCCCATCACCACGAAGATGACCGTCGCGACCGAACCGGGCGCGTACTGCAGGACGTTCAGCCCCGGCAGGCCCGAAAGCACGGTCTGCGAGAGCACCCCGCTGAGCGGCACGCCGATCGCTATCGATGCGAGCGCACCGAGCGCGCTTCCCAAGAACCCGAGGAAGACAGCTTCGAGGCTGAAGAGAGCGAACACCCGTCCTCCGCTCATGCCCATGGCCTTCATCAGACCGATCTCGCGGGTGCGCTCTTGCACGCTCATGAGCAGGGTGTTGACGATTCCGAAACCGGCCGCCAGCAGGGCGATGACGGCAAAGGCATTGAGCACACCGACGATTCCGTTGATCACGAGCTGGAAAGTTCCCAATTGGTCTTCGAGGGTCTGAGCCGCGAAGCCGTCCTCTGCCAGTCGATCCTGCAGGTCGGCGATATCTGCGCTGCTCATTCCTTCGGTGATCTGCACCGTCGCCTGGGCGAAGGTCGTCTCGATGGTCGACGGTTTGCCGGTCGACCCGATCTCTTCCATCTCGTTCGACAGCGCCGAGTTGAGGCTCACGCCGCTGCCGAGCAGAGACTCGTTCTGTATGCCCACAACGGTCGCCGAGACCTCTGAGCGCTCGCCGAGGTAGTCATCGACGCCGAACACCACTGTCTCGCCGATGGCGGACTCTGCGCTGCCGAATCCGAGGTTCTCGAGGTAGCTCGTCGGCAGCAGCACCTCGAAGTCAGAAGTGTCGTTGTTCAGGGCCGTACCTGCAGCCAGGTCGGCCGGGCTGACACCCGCGGCGACGTTGACACTCACCTCGAACCGGCCATTGTCGCCGTACTCGATCCACGCCGGCGAGATGCTGCTCAGCGGAGTCACCGCGACGACCCCGTCGGTCGCTCGGAGCGCATCGATGTCGGCCACGGTGAGGGGCGCGCCCTGCCCGGGCAGAGCGACCGGACCCGAGGGTCCGCCCCCGCCCGCCACAGCATCGGGGTCGTACGGTTGCGGGCCGTCGCCGGCGTCGACAGGCGTACCTTCTGCGGCTTTCGTGACCAGCAGCACGTCGTCGGCGCCGATCGCGGCGACCTGGGCGGTGATGTAGGTCGACACGCCCGTACCGATGGCCGACGTCGTCGTCAGGGTGAATGCGCCGATGAAGATCGCGATCACGGTGAGGGTCGTGCGCAGCTTGCTGCGGAACGTGCTCTGCACCGCTGTTCCGATGATGTCGCGGGCGTTCATGCTGCCACCTCCTCGACGAGCAGGCCGTCGTGGATCTGGATGCGCCGATCGCACCGGGCGGCGAGGTCACGCTCGTGGGTCACGATCACCAGCGTGATGCCGCGATTTCTGTTGAGGTCGAACAGGATGTCTTCGACGATCGCGCCGGTGGCGGAGTCGAGATTGCCCGTGGGCTCATCCGCGAAGATGATGCTCGGATCGTTCACCAGTGCGCGGGCGATCACGACCCGCTGCTTCTGACCGCCCGACAGGTCGGTTGCCTTGTTCTTTGCTTTGTCGGCCATATCGAGCGCTTCGAGCGCCTCCATTCCGCGACGGCGACGCGCGCGCGGAGAGACGCCGGCGATTTTCAGCGGAAGAATCACGTTCTCTAGCACCGTCGCGTTCGGAATGAGGAAGAACTGCTGGAACACGAAACCGAAAGTGGCGTTGCGCACCTTGTTCACCGCGGGCGAGGAGAGCGTGCTGACGCTCTCGCCCTTCATGAGCACGTCGCCGGATGTCGGTGCGTCGAGGAGGGCGAGGATGTGCATGAGCGTGGACTTTCCGGATCCGCTCTTACCGGTGATCGCGACGCTCTGTCCGTCCTCGATGCGCAGCGACACCCCGCGGAGCGCGTCGAACCGGGTCGATCCGCGCCCGTAGGTCTTGGTCAGGTCACGGGTCTCGAACACGCGCGCTTTCGTCGGCGGTGGGGCCGTAGCTGAAGTGATGGTGGTCATGCTTCCAGCGTCGTTCGCCGGGCGGGCAGCAGCATCCGCCCGCTGTCGACACTTGCGTACCGCAGGCGCAGTACGAACGAACACTGCGAATGACGGATGCCGCGGTCCGGTCGGGTGTGGCACGCTCGATGCATCCGCTTCGAGGAGGTCACCATCGCCTGCATCGCCGAGTCGTCCTCCACCCCTGCGGCGGTGGAGCCCTCGGCGCGCATGCGGATGCCCGCGTGGGTGTCCGACGTCCTGCTCGGGTTGCCTGTCGCGCTCGGGGCACTGGCCACGATGCCCTTCGCTGATGCCTCGCAGAACCAATCACCGTGGGCGGGGCTCGCGGTCGGCATCGCCGTCGCCGCGGCGCTGCCGCTGGCGCGACGGTTTCCGCGCACGTTGCTCGCGGTCACCACCCTGATCGCGGCGGCAGCTCCGCTGTGGTCGACCGCGAATCTGGGTCTGGTCTTGGCCTGCGCGATCTGCCTGTACCGACTCGCAGCGGTCACCGCCGACCGACGCGTCGTGTTGTTCGCGCTTCTCGCTTCCGCAGGTCTGCTCGTCGCGAGTGTCGCACTCTTCGGCCCCGAGGATCGCTACGTGGCATGGATGCTGCAGCCCGTGGCCGTGCTCGTCGGGGCTGCCGCGTTGGGCGAGGCCACCCGCAGCAGGCGGGCGTACATCGATGCGATCACCGAACGTGCCGAGCGAGCCGAGCGCACGCGTGAGCTCGAAGCCGAGCGCAGGGTGACGGAGGAGCGCCTCCGCATCGCGCGTGATCTACACGACGCCGCCGGTCACCAGATGGCGGCCATCAACCTCAATGCCGGCGTCGCCAAGAACGCCCTGCCGAACGACCCCGAACGTGCGACCGCTCTGCTGACCAGCATCCAGCACTCCGCCCGAATCGTGCTCGACGAGATCGGTGCGCTGCTGCACCTTCTTCGCGGGGTGGCCGATGATGGCGAGGCGCTGGCGCCGGTCGCAACCTGGGCGAACATCCCGCTCGTCGTCGAGTCCTTTCGCTCGACCGGGCTCGAGGTGACCGCCGACCTCGCCACCGACATCGACGGTTTGCGGGGGGCTGCGGACGTCGTGGCGTACAAGGTGATGCAGGAAGGGCTCGCCAACGCGCTGAAGCACGGTGACGGGGCCGCTACTGCCTCTGCCAGGGTGGTCGACGGCGGATTGGTGCTCCGCGTCGAGAATCTCGTCGGCACCTCACTCGCATCCGCGCCGTCGGGGCGATACGGGCTCATCGGGATGCGCGAGCGTGTCGAGCCGGTCGAGGGGTCGGTGCACGCGCGCCGCGAAGCCCGACGTGACGGAACGGCATTCGTGCTCGAAGTACTGATTCCGCTACCGCCCGAAGAGGGCTCGACATGACGAAGGTTTCTGTGCTGGTGGTCGATGATCAGCCGGTGATCCGTGCGGCAGTGGCGGGACTCATCGCGCACGAGGCAGACCTCGACGTCGTCGGCGAAGCGTCGACGGGCGAGGATGCCCTGCGTAAAGCTCAGAGGCTCCGGCCCGACGTGGTGGTCATGGACGTGCGGATGCCCGAGCGGGACGGCATCTGGGCCACTCGGCAGATCTGCGCCGATACCGACCTGTCGGGGACCCGCGTGCTGATCCTCACCACGTTCGAAGACGAGGCGTACGTCGTCCAGGCGCTCCGAGCCGGGGCGAGCGGATTCATCGGAAAGGGCGCGGACCCCGAAGAGATCGTCGCGGCCGTGCGCACCGTGCACGTCGGCGAAGCGTTGCTGTCGCCCCGCGCGACACGCGCGCTCATCGACCGGTACTCACGCACCGATCAATCGGCGGCGTTCTCGTCGGCGCCTCCGGTCGACCTCGGTGCGCTCACCGAACGCGAGACCGAGGTGCTCGTGATGGTGGCCCAAGGCCTCAGCAACGCGCAGATCGCCGAGGCCCTGGTCATCTCGCCCCTGACGGCGAAGACGCACGTCAACCGCATCATGACCAAGGTCTCGGCCCACGACCGCGCCCAACTGGTGATCGCTGCCTACGAGAACGGGCTCGTTCGACCGGGCGTCGAGTAAGCCGACAGCGTCAGCGTCTTGACGACCTCTGCACGCGAAGGCTGTGCTGGTCAACCCCCTGTGCGCGCGGGCTCGGGTCAGCGAGTCTGGGGTCATCGACGAAAGGATGTCGCAATGGACGACAAGCGAACTTCTGAAGACTTTCCCACTGATGCGCCGGTAGAAGCCGACGCGCCCATCGAGTCCGCCACCCCTGGTCAGGTAGCAGATCCGGACATGAGCGCGGACGAAGAGGGTGTCTCCGGGGGAACCGAGAGAGTCGTCGATGATGCGCTGGACGGCGGGTTGGATCCCGACGCCACGGTCACCTCGAGAGACGCGCTGTGATGAGCGACTCGAGCACCGCCGACACGTTCGACGAGCCGGGTGGCAACTACCCCGACAAGGGGGAGGGGCACCCCAACGCCGACGGCAGCGGCCCTGATGAGGGCGGTGAGTGGTCGGGACCGGTCTCTTCTGGCGACAATGAACCGAGCCCGCAGACCGAGCCCGCGCAGGACATGAATGACACCACGGCCGACGAGCGTCTCGAGGGGGTGATCGTGCAGACCCGCGGCGATATCGTCGTGCAGGGCATCGATGATCGCGCCACGGCCAGTCGACTGCTCGCCCAGCGCCTCGCGGACATCGGTGTCGTCGTCGAGGGAGATGAACTCGACGACCTGGTCGCACGCACGATGTCGTGGGACGACGACGCGCGGATCGATCCTGGAGTTCACTGATTCGGTCGCGAGGCGCCATCACTTCGTTTAGTCGCTAAAATAGTTGCATGACCACTATTGCCCTTTTCGGTGCGACGGGCAAGACCGGTCGGCGCGTGCTCGAAAGAGCGCTCGCCGTCGGCTACACCGTGCGCGTCCTCGTCCGCGACCCGGCCAAGCTCTCGATCTCGTCGCCGAACCTCACCGTCATTCGGGGTGACGTCCAGGATCCCGCTGCCGTCGACCGGGCCGTTGCGGGGGCGGATGCTGTGCTCAGCCTCTTCGGTCAGGTGAAGGGCTCATCACCGACGCTGCAGACCGACGGCACGAGACACATCGTCGACGCGATGAAGCACGCCGGACTGACGCGCATTGTGACTCTTTCGGGCGGCGGTCTTTCCGCGCCGCCCGACAAGCCCGGGGTTGCCGACAAGATGATCCGCGTTCTGCTCAAGACGCTCGCGGGTCACGTGCTCGCCGATGCCGAGAGCCACCTCGCAGTGCTCCAGGCCTCGGGACTGGACTGGACGGTCGTGCGCGGCCCGCGCTTGACCGAGAAGCCCGGTGTCAGCAACTACCGGGTCGGCTGGGTCGGCGTGAACGCGAGCACGCAGATCAGTCGGGATGACCTCGCCGACTTCATCCTCACGCAAGTCGATGACCGCACCTTTGTCGGGCAGATGCCCTTCGTGAGCGCGTGAGCCTCGGATGACGGCTCTCACCACCTCGCGGGCGACGCAGATCGGAGCCGTTCTCGAGGCGGTAGTGGCGCTCTCACGCGAGCTCGCTGCTCCGAGGCAGACTCCCTTCGGTGACGCGGTCCTTACGCGAACGCAGCTCGACATCCTGTTCGTCCTCGCTCACTCCGCCGAGCGGATCACGCCCGGGCACCTCGCATCCCTTCTTCGCGTGACGCCTGGAGCCATCACCCAGACCGTCGATCAGCTGCGCGAACAGGGGCTCGTCGAACAGACGATCTCCGACGAAGACGGCCGTTCACGCGTGCTCATGCTGACCGCCTCCGCGCGGGCGGATGTCGCAGCCTTCGAGGCGGCGAGCGTCCTGCGGGTGGCGCCGTGGTTCGCCGAACTGACCGACGACGAACTCGACGGGCTCGCAGCATCCCTCAGCAAAGTATCGAGTGGCGCGTAGGCGTCGTTCGCGAGCGCGCAATCAGGAAGGCCGATCGAAGTACGCAGCAATTGTCGGGCGCTGCGGGTCGTCGTCGAGGACGGCCGCGCGATCGGTGTCGAAGTCGCGAACGCCGATGGCTGGCGCGGAGTGATCGAGGCAGACGAAGTCGTCATCGCCTCCGGCGGATTCGGCACTCCTAGGCTCCTGCTCGCGTCGGGCATTGGCCCGGCCGATCAGCTGCTGGCCTCGGCGACGACGATGACCGCGTCGCGCCCTTTGGGCTGATCGTCGGACTCCAGCGCCCGTATTCACGGGGGACGGTGGTGGCAGCATCCGCCAACCCGCTTGCCGCCCCGAGGATCACCTACGGCTACGCGGTGGTCGACGGCGCCGGCCGGGTGCGCGGCATCCGGAATCTGCGTATCGCCGACACCTCGATCCTGCCGGTCGTACCTTCGCGGGGTCCCGCGTCGGCGGCTATGGCGATTGGTGCGATCCTCGCCGAGCAGTTGCTGTCAGGGCTGGAGTCGCTCTAGCTTCCATTCGCCCCGCGCGGATCCGTCGCGGGTGAAGACGAGCCTGTCGTGCAACCGGGACGTTCTACCCTGCCAGAACTCGATCCGCCACGGTGTCACGCGGTACCCACCCCACCTCCCGGGGCGGGGGACAGGACTGCCCTCGGGGTGTTCGGCCTCGAGCTCGCGCACACGGGCCTCCAGCTCGTCCCGGGAAGCGATCGGCTCGGATTGTCGACTGGCCGTGCCCGCGAGGCGCGACCCGTGCGGTCTTGTGCGCCAATAGGCATCCGATTCGTCGTCGCCGACCGGCGCGACATCTCCGGTCACGATCACCTGGCGGTGCAGCGAATACCAGGGAAAGAGAAGTGTCGCCACCGGATGGGCAGCCAGCGCACGACCCTTGCGCGAAGACCGATCGGTATAGAACACGAAGCCGCGTTCGTCGTGGGCGCGCAGCAACACCGTGCGGCTGGAGGGCACGCCGTCGGCATCGATCGTGCCGACGACCATGGCGTTCGGCTCGTAAACACCTCGCTCGGCAGCGTCGGCAAGCCAGCGATCGAACTGCGGCGACGGATCCGCCGCGAGGTCGGCCTCGTCGAGACGTTCGGCGCCGTAGTCGGTGTGCTGCGAGAGCGGAAGGCCCGGATCAGTCATGCTCTGAGACTAATCCGGACCTCCGCGCGCGGCTCTGGTACGCGTCAGACGGTGACCTTTTCGCGGGCATCGGCACCGGATGCCTCGACCGCCGGTGCCACCGACACCTCGGCCAACGCATCCGCGCCACGGGCTTGCGCTTCGGCATCGGTGAGCGTGGGCTTGCGCGGCCACCAGAAAGTGTCTTTCGTGATGAAGGCGAGCGCGGGAACGATGACCGTGCGCACCAGCAGGGTGTCGATGAGCACACCGATGCACACGATGATGCCGATCTGAGTGAGGGTGATGAGCGGCAGCACTCCCAGGACCGCGAAGACTGCGGCGAGCAGAATGCCTGCGCTCGTGATCACCGCACCGGTGGCAGCCAGCGCCCGGATCATTCCCTGGGTGATACCCAGGTGCTCGGCCTCTTCTTTCGCACGGGTGACCAAGAAGATGCTGTAGTCCACACCCAGCGCCACGAGGAACAAGAAGCTGAACAGCAGCACGTTCGTGTCGATTGCGGGGAACCCGAAGAGCGGCGTCTGGAACAGCCACCAGCTGAGTCCGATCGCCGAGAAGAAGCTGGCGACCACCGCGAGCAGCAAGAGAAGCGGCGCCACGAGGGCGCGCAGCAGGACCACCAGGACGATGAAGACGAGCGCGAGGATCAGCGGAATGAGGAGCGCCTGGTCGCGCTCCTGCGCGTTGGTGACATCCAGGGCCTGTGCATCGAGTCCGCCGACGAGTCCCGCACCCGACCCGATGTCATCGAGTGCCGCACGCATCGCTTCGATGGTGGCGAAGGACTCCGGAGTCTCGGCCGCCGCGTTCAGCGTGACACTGATCTGCGCGAAGTCGTCGGTGCTCGCGCCGACGGTCGCAGCATCCACCCCATCGATGTCGGCGAGCGCGCTCGCGGTCTCTTCTGCCTCGTCCAGCGGGACGATCACGACGGCGGGGGAGGTCGTGCCCGCAGAGAACGCCTCGGCGAGAACCTCCTGGCCCTGCACGGCTTCAGGCTTCTGCAGGAAGCGATCGTTCTGCGACAGGCCGGTTTCGACGAAGAACATGCCGCTGGCCATCGCGCCGAGCACGACGAAGCCGCCGGTCGCGACGATGACCGGACGCTTCGAGACGGCGCGGCCGAGCTTGCCCCAGACGCTGCGTGAGATCGCATCGCGCGAACCGAACTTCGGTACGTACGGCCAGAACAGTCCGCGACCGAAAAGGAGGAGGGCTGCCGGGAGTACGAACAGGGCGAAGATCATCGCGACCACGATGCCGACCGCGCAGGCGAGGCCGAGCGCACGGTTGCCGGCGAGTTCGGCGAACAACAGGGTGGCGAGCGCCAAGGCGACGGTCGATCCGCTCGCGATGATCGCGGGTCCTGCGCCACGCAGCGCGTACTGCATGGCGACGCGTCGGTTCTCGTGCAGACGCAGTTCATCGCGATAGCGGGCGATGAGGAGAAGTGCGTAGTTCGTGCCGGCACCGAAGACGAGCACCGACAGGATGCCGGTGATCGAAGCATCCAGCGCAATGCCCGCGACTTCGGCAACCTGTCGGGCGACGATGCCTGCGAGAGCGTCCGCGACACCGATGACGATCAGCGGGACCAGCCACAGCCACGGGCTGCGGTACGTGATGAGCAGGAGGATCGCCACGACGATCACCGTCGTCAGCAGCAGGGTGAAGTCTGCACCGGCGAACACCGCGGCCACGTCGACCTCGAACCCTTCAGCTCCGGTGAGATACACGCGGACGTCGTCGAGGTCGGCGGCCGCGGCATCCCGAATCTCTTGCGCACGCTCTGCCTGCGCCGCGACGTCCGTCTCTGGCTCGAGGGGCACGACGAGAAGGGCGACGGTGCCGTCTTCTGACACCTGCGCGGGCGGAACGAAGCCCTCGCTGGAGAGCTCGGCGAGTTCGCCGAACGCCTTCGCATCGATCGTCGCGAGTGCCTCAGTGCTGAGTTCGCCGTCCTCGGCCGCGAAGACGAGCAATGCCGACGTGCCGTCGGCGCTGGGGAAGTCCTCTTGCAACTTCTGTACCTGGACTGACTCCGCTGAGTCGGGCAGGCCCACGGACGGTGCGGTTTCTCCTTCTTCGCTGCCGCTCAGGGCGAAGAGGGCGCCGGCCGCCAGGGCGGCGAGGACGAGAACGATCCATGACGTCTGGGCAGACGTGATGAAGCGGAGCAGACGGGTCATCGGGGATCCTCTGTGAGTGTCGAGTGGAGACAATTCGCTAGTTTATCTAATTATCAGGTTCGCTAGGGATATTAGCGCTATTGTGGTGCCCATGCAACCGACCACGGATGCTCCTTCACCGCCGCGCGGCGCTCCCCGTTTCCGGGAAGCGACGCAGCTTTTGCGCGACTTCCTCGAGGTGAGCGAGCTGTTCGAGAAGTCGCTCGGCGCTGAGCTGAACGTCAACCAGACCGACCTCGAGGCGATGGAACACCTGCTCATGAGTGGTCCGCTGGGCCCGAGCGAACTAGCCCGCAGGCTCGGTATCTCAACCGCGTCGACGACCACGGCGATCGACCGCCTCGTTGCGGTCGGACACGTCACGCGTGAACCCAATCCCGACGATCGTCGTGGCGTTCTCGTCGTTCCACAGCCAGCATCGCGCGAGCGCGCGATGGCCCGCCTCATGCCGATGATCATGGGGCTGGATGCCGAGCTTGACCACTTCTCAGAAGACGAGCAAGAGGCCATCACCCGGTACCTGCGCCGGGTGGTCGATCTGTACCGGCAGCACGCCACCGGCGTGTGACGGTCCGTCGTTTCAGAGCGTGACGGCCAAGGGGTCGAACCCGTCGGGCAGCGAGCCCACCGCATCCACCGTGCTCTGTACCGGCACGAACGTGCCCGACTCGACGGAATCCTCGATCGACAGCAACGTATCGAGCACGTGGTAGCCGAAGCGTCCGGTCGCCACATGTGGACGCCCTGCGCGGATCGCACGGCCCATGTCGAGAAGGCCGAGTCCGCGCCCCACCAGCACACCCTCCTGCGGGACGTCGACGGTTTTATGAACGACGGGCGCGGGTGGAGTGACGGCTTCTGTGAGCGGGCGGATGATCGTGACCGCGCCGCCGAATGTGTTCGGGTCGGGAATCACAAGGGTGCCTTCGGTGCCCGTGATCTCGACCACGCCATGGCGCAGCAGCGGTGAATCGGTCGAGTAGAGGCTCTGGGCCTGGCCGCCCTGTTCGAACTGCATCAGCACCGAGACCGTCGAAGGGATCTCGATCGGAAACTCTTCGCCGGCCAGCGGGCCGACCTGCACACGGCGTGTTTCGCTGCCACGCAGGCCGAGCGCGGCGACGGTCGCGACCGGACCGAAGACGTGCACCAGGGTCGAGACATAGTACGGACCCATGTCGAGCAGCGGTCCGCCGCCGTGGGCGTAGAGGAACGCAGGGTTGGGGTGGAAGAGCTCGGGGCCTTGCCACTGGAACTGCGTCTGAGCGAACAGCGGCCGGCCGATGTCTCCACGGGCGATGGAGCGCTTCGCGGTCTGCACTCCCGGGCCCAGTACGGTGTCGGGGGCGACGCCGACACGCAGGCCCGCAGCATCCGCCTTCTCCAGCAGACCGAGCGACTCTTCGCGGTTCACACCGATCGGTTTCTCGGTCCACACGTGCTTACCGGCGGCGATGATCGCCTCAGAGACTTCGACATGCACTGCCGGGATCGTGAGGTTCACCACGATCTCAATATCGGGGTCGTTCAGCACCGTGTCGATTCCGCCGGCACGGGCAATGCCATACTTCGCCGCCTGGTCGCGGGCGCGGTCTTCGATGAGGTCGCCGATCGCGAGGACCCGCACATCAGGAAAGCTCGTGAGCTGGGTCAAGTACTGGTCGCTGATATTGCCCGCGCCGATGATGCCGACGCCGAGGGGTGCGCTCGCGGTAGCCATCACTGAACTGCCTTTTCCGTGCGCTGGTCGAGGTAGACGCGGCTCTGCTCGACAGCGTCGAACAGGTCGCCGTCGTAGTGGTCGAACTCGACAATGGCGACTTCGAGGGCGGATGCTGCGGCCAGCGCCTCATCGAGCGGCACGACGCCGAGCCCTGCCGGAACCTGATCGGCAGGCGGATAGGCGGCCAACTTCTCGGGGTCCAGCGTTCCGTCCTTGACGTGGACGGCGATCACGCGGTCGCCCAGCGTCCGCAGAAGCTCAGCGGAATCAACGCCCCCGCGCGCAACCCAGTACAGGTCGACTTCGAGCACCACGCGGGGGTCGAGGAGGTCGGCGAGAAGTTCGAGTCCGGTCTTACCGTCGAAGGTCGCCTCGATCTCGTGTGCGTGGTTGTGGTAGCCGACACGGATGCCGCGTGCGGCGCCGATCTCGGCTGCGGCGTTCAGCAACTCGGCCGTCTCGGCGATCTGTTCGCGGGTGCTCCAACGCTCCGGTGCGGTGTACGGGTCGATGACGGTGCCCATTCCGAGGATCTCGGCGGCATCGAAGACGACGTCGGGCGGGGGAACGGGGAGGGTCGTGCCGCTGCCGTCGGGGTTCACGAATGAGGTCGAGGCGAGGAAGGCGTGACCGGTCGGTGCCTGCAGCTTGTGGGCAGCGAGCGAGTCGGCCATCGGCTGAGCGCGGCGCACGAAGTCGTAGGGCTCGACGGCGGTGAAGCCCCGTCGAGATAGCTCGGCGAGCGTACCGTCGAGGTCAGCCTCGAGGGCCTCCCGGACTGTGAACAGCTGGATGGATGTGAGGACCGTCATCGGTCTGCTCCTTCGAGATTGGTGCTTCGCGTGCGGGGCGGAGCCCTCGATCGCGCTGGTGAAGAAGCTAGCACACAAAACCTCCATGCGGAGGTTTTTGCGAGATAGGGTGTCGCTATGGCTTCCGCATCCGACTCCGCACCGCAAGATCACGCGGTCGAGCCCGCGCGATCGCGCGGTGGGTACGCCAAGGGCATCGCCCGCCGCCAAGAGATCCTTGATCGAGCCATCGAGGTGTTCGCGTCCCGCGGCTCGGAACGGACGAGCCTGCGATCGATCGCGCAAGAGGTCGGAGTCACTCACGGTGCGCTCTCGCACTACTTCGGCTCGCTGGAAGAACTGCTCGTCGAGGTCTACCGGGAATCGGATCGGCAGGTCGAGCGACGGCATCCTGAACCCGTCGATGTGACGCCCGTCGAACTCATGCGGGAATCTGCGCAGCGCAACCGCGGCGTGCCCGGTCTTGTCGCGCTGTACTCCACTCTCGTCGCCTCGGCGCTGGAGGAGGGCCACTTTGCTGCACGCGAGTTCGCCACCACGCGCTTCGCACACCTCCGTGCCGATCTCGCGGAGCGTGTGCGGCAGAACCAGCAGAGCGGACGTATGCGCGCCGACGTCGATCCCGATGCGGTAGCGGCTCTGGTGATCGCGGCGTCGGACGGTCTGCAGACTCAGTGGCTACTCGAGCCTGCCGTGGATGAGCAGGGCGCTCTGACTCTTTTGGATGATCTGCTGCGACCTCATGCCGCAGGGCGTATGTCTTCTGACGACTGAACTACCGTCGCTTCTTCGGAGCGGCACTCACGTCGATGAGGTCTTGACCGCCGTGCGACGACCACGAGCTTTCGAGCCCGCGCTCGGCGTGCTGGGACGCACGCACCGCGCGCTCGTCGGCCCACTCGTTCAGCACGTGCCCCGAGTGCCCGCGCACGTGTTCGAGCACCACATCCGGAAGGCCAGCGGCCCGTCGCGCATCGCGCGCCACGATCAAGTCTTCGAGAATCTCGCGGTTCTTCACAGGGGCGCCGGCCGCCGTCTTCCACCCGCGCCGTTCGTGCCCGGACATCCACTTCTCATAGGTGTCGATCGCGTACTTCGAGTCGGCCTGAATCACGAGGTCTGCGACCGACGCGTGGTCGGTGAGGGCGGCAAGCAGCGCGAGCAGCTCACCGATGTTGTTCGTGCCCACAGGAAGCGACCCTGCAGCCCAGTGGCCGTCGGCGGCCACCCAGGCCCATCCCGTCGGCCCGGGATTGCCCTTGCAGGCTCCGTCGGTTGCCACCACATATCCATCGGTCATCGCGTATTCCTCACCTCTCCATCCAACACGGTCGGGGCGGTGCCTGCGCGCGCCGGATCCTCGCACGCCCGTGGCATCCTGAATCGACACCACAGCCTGACGGAGAGCCCATGGACATCAGCCGAGTTGACCCGAGCCTGCGCGCCGCCACGAAGCGCGCCCCTCAGCTGAAGATCGAGAACCGCGTCGTTCTCGCGCTCATCTCGAACCTCACGAAATTCATCCCCGGTTTCCGCACGAACGGGGTGGAGCGTCGCGTGATCCGCGACGGCGACGTGCGAGTTCGGCTGTTCATCCCTCCTGCTCCCACTGGCGCAGGGCTTCTGTGGATCCACGGCGGGGGACTCGTGCTCGGCGCGGCGGCGATGAGTGACCAGTTCTGCGGCGAGACTGCTCGCGACACGGGTGTGACGATCGTCTCGGTGGAGTACCGGGTGGCGCCGAAGCATCCGTTCCCCGCCGCGCTCGATGACGTCTACGCGGGATGGCACTGGATGCGGCAGCACGCCGCCGAACTCGGGTTCGACGCGAACCGGCTCGCGGTGGGCGGACAGAGCGCCGGGGGAGGGCTGGCCGCGTGCCTCGCCCAGAGGCTGCACGACGAGGGCCAGCCGCCAGCGGCGCAGTGGTTGTTCTGTCCGATGCTCGATGACCACACGGCTGCTGATCGTGCGCGCGATGCCGACGACAACTTCGTGTGGAACAACCGCGCCAACCTCGTCGGCTGGCGGTCGTACCTCGGCGGCGACCCGGGTGGCGCGGTCGTGTCGCCGTACGCGGTCGCCGCTCGACGAGAGGACCTCACCGGTCTGCCGCCGACCTGGCTGTACGTGTCGGACATCGAACTCTTCCACGACGAGTGCGTGACGTATGCCGAGCGGCTCGCCGCCGCGGGTGTCGACGTCACATTCCGGCTCGAGCATGGTGCTGCGCATGGTTTCGAGGCCTGGGACTCGGACTCGGCTCTTGCGCGCGAGTTGCTTGCGAACGCGCGGACATGGCTAGGTGCGCGGCTCGCGGCCTGAACCGCGCTGCCGCTAGCGCATGAGAATCAGCGCGTGAGCACGAGCGCGTCGCCCTGACCGCCGCCGCCGCAGAGCGCGACGACCGCGGTGCCCGAACCGCGACGCACCAGTTCGTGGACCGCGTGCACGACGAGGCGGTTGCCCGACGCGCCGATCGGGTGACCGATGGCGATGCCGCCGCCGTGCGGATTGACGATCTCGTCCGATAGGCCCAACTCTGCCTGTGACTGAGCGACGACTGCGCCGAAGGCTTCGTTGATCTCGACGAGGTCGAGGTCGGCAGTGGTGATGCCCTGCTTTGCGAGGGCCTTCTCGATCGCCCGTGCCGGCTGGGCCTGCAGTGAGTTGTCGGGGCCGGCGACCTGGCCGGACGCACCCACGACTGCGAGCACCGCCCAGCCGTTCTCGTCGGCGTGCGAGCGAGTGGTGAGCACAACGGCCGAGGCGCCGTCCGAGATCTGCGACGCGTTGCCCGCGGTGATCGTGCCGCCTTCGGCGAAGGCCGGGCGCAAGCCCGCGAGGGTCAGGGCGGTGGTGTCGGGGCGGATGCCTTCGTCCTTGGTGAGGACGACCGGGTCGCCCTTGCGCTGCGGAATCTCGACCGGGATGATCTCTGCGTCGAAGAGTCCGTCGGCCTGAGCGGCCGCCGCACGCTGGTGCGAGCGGGCGGCCACGGCATCCTGTGCCTCACGCGTGATGCCGAGGCGCGGGTTGTGCCGCTCGGTCGAGGCGCCCATGCTCTCGCGATCGAACGCGTCGGTGAGGCCGTCGTGGGCCATGTGGTCGAGCACCTCGACCGAGCCGTAGGCCCAGCCGTCGCGTGAGCCCATCAGGAGGTGCGGTGATCGAGTCATCGACTCCATGCCGGCGGCCACGACCACGGTCGCGTCGCCGACGCGCAGCATCCGTGCCCCGTCGATAATCGCCGTGAGGCCCGAGAGGCAGACCTTGTTGACGCTGCCGGCGTGGACGTCCCAGCCGATCCCTGCGCCGATCGAGGCCTGCCGAGCGGGGTTCTGTCCCGAGCCTGCGGGCAGCACTTGCCCGACGAGAACGGCGTCGACCGCCGATGCCGGGATCCCACCCTTATCGAGGGCGCCCTTGATGGCGAGTGCTCCCAGTTGGGGTGCGGTGAGCGGTGCCAACTGGCCTTTCAAGCGCCCCTGCGGGGTGCGGCCGGCGGCAACAATGACGACGTCGTCGTGGTTCATGCTTCGATTCTCTCTCCGACAGCCACGATGAGGGTGGGTTCGGTCGCGGCGACGACTTCTTCGATCGTCACTCCCGGTGCGGTTTCGACCAGCACGAGTCCGTTGTCGGTGACGTCGATCACGGCGAGGTCGGTGATGATGCGATCGACCACTCCGCGCCCGGTGAGCGGAAGAGAGCACTCATTCACGATCTTGGCCGAGCCGTCGCGGGCGACGTGCTCCATCAGCACGATGACTTTCGCGGCGCCGTGGACGAGGTCCATTGCGCCACCCGGACCCTTGACCATCTTGCCGGGGATCATCCAGTTGGCGAGGTCTCCCGAGGCAGAGACCTGCATCGCACCGAGGATCGCGGCATCGATCTTGCCGCCGCGGATCATGCCGAAACTTGTCGCCGAGTCGAAGAACGCCGAACCGGGCAGGGTCGTGACGGTCTCCTTGCCGGCGTTGATCAGGTCGGGGTCGACGTTCTCTTCGGTCGGGTAGGGCCCGACACCGAGGATGCCGTTCTCGGACTGCAGCACGACCGTCATGTCATCGGGCACGTAGTTCGGCACCAGGGTCGGCAGGCCGATGCCGAGGTTCACGTATGAGCCGTCGGTGAGTTCGGTGGCCGCGCGGGCGGCCATTTCGTTGCGAGTGAGGGCCATTTCATGCTCCTTCGGGGATGTCGCGGGGGGTGCCGTCGGGGTTCGTCAGCGCCTCGGCGACCGAGACGGTGCGCCGTTCGATGCGCTTCTGGATGTTGTGGCCGACCTCGACGAGGCGGTGGACGTACACGCCGGGAAGGTGGATGCTGTCGGCGTCGAGTTCGCCGGGTTCGACCAGCTCTTCGACCTGCGCGATGCAGACCTTGCCGGCCATCGCCGCGAGGGGGTTGAAGTTGCGGGCTGCCTTGTTGAAGACGAGGTTGCCGTGCCGGTCGCCCTTGGCCGCGTGCACAAGTGCGAAGTCGGTGACGATCGCCTCTTCGAGGACGTACTCTCCGTCACGCCCGCCGAACGAGAAGGTGCGGACGTCTTTGACCGGGGACGCGACGGCAATGCCGCCGTTGCCGTCATACCGGCGGGGGAGCCCACCTTCTGCGACCTGCGTGCCGACGCCGGTCTGGGTGTAGAACGCGGCGATTCCCGATCCGCCCGCGCGGAGCTTCTCGGCGAGGGTGCCCTGTGGTGTGAGTTCGAGTTCGAGTTCGCCGGAAAGGAACTGGCGCTCGAACTCCTTGTTCTCGCCCACGTACGACGAGGTCATCTTGCGGATGCGCTTCGCGTTGAGCAGGATGCCGAGACCCCAGTCATCCACGCCGCAGTTGTTGCTCACGATGCTGAGCTCGCTCGTGCCCTGCACCAGCAGCGCTTCGATGAGGGCGATGGGGTTGCCCGACAGGCCGAACCCGCCGACGGCGAGGCTCGCGCCATCCGGAATGTCGGCGACAGCCTCGGCGGCTGACCCCCAAGTCTTGTCGATCACGTGGACTCCTTCGTCGGAAAAGCTCTTCGACCATCGTCCGCCACTGCACGAGCGGTGTCACGGACGCGGTTGCGATGTGGAACCTCGACCGCCTATCGTCCATATTGTGGACACCCTCGCCAAGACCGTCATCCCCGGAGCGCAGTCCGTGGCGCGCGCCGCGCGCCTGCTCCGGCTGGTGACGCAGGCGGGAGATGAGGGCATGCCGGTGTCCGATCTGGCCCGAATGGCCGAGCTCACCCGTCCCACCGCGCACCGGCTGCTCACCGCTCTGGCTCACGAGGGACTCGTCGATCAGGATGAGCGCACCGGACGGTGGATGCCCGGCCCTGAGCTGTACCTGATGGGCCAGGTCGCGGCATCCCGTTACGACATCACCGGAATCGCGCGTGACATCGTGCGATCGCTGGCGGTGCGCACGGAGGAGAGCGCATTTCTCTCGGTGCGCCGTGGTGACGAGACCGTATGTTTGCTCCGCGAGGAGGGAAGCTTTCCGATTCGCTCGTTCGTGCTGTCGGAGGGTGTGCGCTTTCCGCTCGGGGTGGCCTCGGCGGGGCTCGCGATCCTCTCGTTCCTGCCGCCTCACGATGTGGACGCTTATCTTGAGCGCCACCCGGAACTTCCTCAGCAGTGGGGCGCGGCACACGGTGAGAAGCGCCTGCGCGCTCGACTTCGCGAGACGAAAGAGCGCGGGTACGCGATCAACGCCGGGCTCATCGTCGAGGGGTCTTACGGAATCGGCGCCGCGGTCTTCACCCGCGAGGGTCACCCGCAGTGGGCGCTGAGCCTCACGGGCGTGCAGTTCCGCTTCGGACCCGACCGGCAGGCTGAGCTCGGTCGGACCCTGCTCGCGCACGCGCACCAACTGAGCTCGCGCATCGCGGCCGCCGGCCGGTAGGCCCATAGGGATCTGTCGAGTGTCCAAAACACGCGGGCACCGGCGTGAGCCGTCCGCGTGTTATGGACACTCAACAGGGGGGGAGGGGGCGGCCATCACTCGACCGCGCGGGCGAGCAGGGTGAGCCTGCGCTCGCGCATCGCGAGGAACAGCGGGAACGTGAAGGCGAACGCCGTGAGGCCGGATGCTGCGACATAGAGCCACCCGAAGCGCATGCGCAGGCGCCGGGCCTCGACGATGATGAAGACGCACCCCGCGATCGCCACGACCAACAGGTCGACGGTGATTGACGAGACCGCCGGGCCGCTCGAGACCAGATCGCCGATGAAGTTGTTCATCTGCGTGATCGCCAGGGCGTTGAACCACCACGTGCCGATGAGCCCCGCGACCGCCAGACTCAGATAGATGATCGCAAGCGGAGTCCAGTGGCGCGTCCAGGTTCGGGTCATGCGCCGATTCTCGCAGGAGCGGTCAGGGTGCAGGCGCGCTCGTGGACTGCCGCACGACGAGATGCGTCGGAATCGGGGTGTCTTCGGTCTTGACGTCGGGCTCCTCGACCGCGATGAGCACCTTCTGCATCATCAATACACCCAAGCTCGCAAAATCTTGACGGACCGTCGTCAGCGGGGGGTAGAGGTACCCGGCCTCGGGCACATCATCGAATCCGACGACGCTGACATCGGCAGGAATGCTCAAACCGCGCTCGCGCAGTGCCGACAGCAGCCCGATCGCCATGTGGTCATTGGCGGCGAAGATCGCCGAACCCGGTTCGATGTCGAGGGTCTTGCCTATCTCGTAGCCACTGGCGGCCGACCAGTCCCCGACGCGCGGATCGGTGACCTCGAGCTGGTGGGCGGCGAGCTCATCGCGCCATCCCCGCACACGTTCCAGCGCATCCGAGGCGCGGAGTGGCCCCGCCACATGAAGAATGCGGGTGTGGCCGAGTTCAGCGAGGTGCCGCACCGCTGACCGTGCACCACGGTACTGGTCAATCGACACGATCAGCGGGCTTCGCCGGGCGCTGGATGCCGAGGCCACAACCGGCACGCTTAGGTCGAGCCCGCGCACCACCTCGAGAACGTCTTCGTCGACAACAACGAGCACGATCGCATCGACGCGCTGACGCAGTAGACCTTCGATCACCGCGCGGACACCGGCCTGGTCGCCCTCGAGCGCGCTGACGGTCTCGACGTTGTAGCGGCCCGCGTGCGCGGCGAAGTTGAAGTGCATCGCGATCGAGGTCGGTCCGTAGTCCGAGACTCCCGGAGTCACGAGCCCAATCGTCCGGGTGCGCCGGGTGACCAGTGCGCGCGCTGCGGGGGACGGGCTGTAGCGCAGTTGCGCGATCGCCTGCTCAACCCGAGCGCGGGTGGCCGGCCGCACATTGGGCAGGTCGTTGATGACTCTCGAGACGGTCTGGTGCGAGACCCCCGCGAGACGCGCAACGTCGAAGATGTTCGCCGTCCGGGTCGAACCGTCGCCGTCCGAGACGCCGCCGACCTCACTCATCGAGCTCATCCGGACGCGCAACGAGGGCCATGAGTGAGTCGACCGTGAGGGTTTCGGCATCCATCACATCAACGACGATGCCGTCGCGCAGAATCATCACGCGTTGCGCGACGCGGAGAACCTCTTCAAGCTCTGCCGAGATGAACATGACCGAAAGACCGTTCGCGGCCATCTCGCCGACGAGGTTCTGAATCTCAACCTTTGCGCCCACGTCGATACCGCGCGTGGGTTCGTCGAGGATCAGCACGCGGGGGGCGAGCGCCAGCAGCCTCGCGAGAAGGACTTTCTGCTGATTGCCGCCCGAGAGGGTGCCGGCGGGGCGATCGAGGTCGGGAGGGCGGATGTCGAGCGCCTCGACCCAGCTGGCAGCCAACTCGCGGCGGCGGCCGAGCGGGATCTGGCGGAACACTCCGCGGTCTGCCTGCAGCGCGAGGGTGATGTTGTCGAGCACGCTCAGGTCGCTGATGATGCCTTCGGTTCGACGGTTCTCGGAGGAGTACACGACGCCCTTCGACATCCCCGAGCGTGGCCCGGTGATCTTCACATCCTTCCCCTCGATACGGATCACGCCGGTGTCGAGCCGGTCGATGCCCGAGATCGCGCGCGCCAGCTCGGTGCGTCCCGAGCCGAGCAGGCCGGCGACGCCGAGCACGTCAGCCTTCACCAGGTCGACGTCGGCGCGGGTGATTCCGGGGCCAGCGGTGATCTCTCTCGCCGAGAGGTAGGGGTTTTCGACGGCCGCCGCGGTCGGGGCCGAGGCATCCGTTCGCGCGGTGAGCTCGGCTGCGTTGCGACCGAGCATCGCTTGTACGAGGTCGATGCGCAGAAGTTCTTGCGTGAGGTACTCGCCGATCAGTTTGCCGTCACGCAGCACCGTGACCCGATCGCACAGCTCGTACACCTGATCGAGGAAGTGCGAGACGAACATGATCGCGACGCCGCGCTCCTTCAGGTCGCGGATCACGCGAAAGAGTTCAGCCACTTCATCGAGATCGAGGCTCGAGGTCGGTTCGTCGAGGATGAGCACGCGAACGTCGATCGAGATCGCGCGGGCGATCGCGACGAGTTGTTGCACCGCGAGGGAGTGGGTGCCCAGCATCGACGCGGGGTCGATGTCGAGCCCGAGGTCCGCGAGGGTCGCGCGCGCGTTCCCGCGCATCGTCTTCCAGTCGATGCCGATTCCGCGACGGGGTTCTCTGCCCAGCGCGATGTTCTCGGCGACCGACAGGTTCGGCAGTAGATCGATCTCTTGGTAGACCGTGCTGACTCCGGCGCCGAGCGCATCGTGCGGCGAAGTGAAATGCATCCGCTCGCCGTCGATGCTCAAGACACCGACGTCCAAGGGGAGTGCGCCGGTGATCGCCTTGATGAGCGTCGACTTGCCCGCACCGTTCTCGCCCATGAGCGAGTGCACCTCGCCAGGGAACAGTCGAAAGTCCACATCTTCGATGGCTGCGTCGCGCCCGAAGCGCACGGTCGCACCCGTGAGCTCCAGGAGCGGCCGCGCTCTATCCATCCCGCCATTATCGCGTGCGAGATGCCATCGCCCCGGCATTAGCGCCGCCGCCCCGACCGCACTACCTTCGTTGTCGTGCCGAGCGGGCCACGATCACACGCTGCACCACGATGAACAGCAGGAGCAGGATGCCGATGATGATCTGGGTCCAGGACTGCTCTGCGCCCATGAACGAGATGATCTTCTTGATCGTGCCGTACACCAGCACACCGATCAGCGAACCGATGACGTACCCGGTTCCGCCCGTCAGCAGCGTGCCGCCGATGACGACCGCGGCGATCGCATCGAGTTCGGTGCCGATGCCGTTGCGGGGGTAACCAGCACCGGAGTACGCGGTCAGGAGTAGCCCGGCAAGCCCTCCGCACACGCCGCTGATCACGTAAACGAGAATCTTCGTGCGTGCCACCGCGAGGCCCATCAGCCGCGCGGACTGTTCTCCGCCGCCAATGGCATAGACGGTTCGACCGAACCGCGTCCAGTGCAGGACGTAGACGGCCAGTGCAACGACGAGCAAAGCGATGATGCCGGTCGGGGTGATGTAGAAATCGCCAACGCTAAAGCGGGTGCGCTGCAGCCACAGCACCGCCGGCTCTTCGACCCTGATCGAGGAGAGGCTGACCACGAACGCCAGACCGCGAGCGAGAAAGAGGCCGGCGAGCGAGGCGATGAACGGCTGCACGTTGAAGTACTGCACCAGCACGCCGATCAGGAGGCCGATCGCGGCACCGCCCAGCAGCACCGCAGGAATCGCGATGATCGCTGGCACACCCTGGGCGAGCAGACTCGCCAGCAGGATGCCGGTGAAGGCCATGACCGAACCGACCGACAGGTCGATGCCGCCGGTCAGGATGACGAAGGTCATGCCGACCGCGAGCACTACGAGATAGGCGTTGTCGAGCAGCAGCGCTGACATGTTGCCCGGGGTGAGGAAGTTGCCGAACTGCACCTGCGCACCAATGAGCAGCACGACGAGGATCACCACCGCGGCGAAGGTCGGCATCAACGAGGAGTGCCGACTCATGAACGTGCTGTAGCGGGCACCGAAGCCCGGATCGGTCTGCGGGCGGGTCTCTAGGCTCGTAGCCATCACGCCACCTCCACCTTGGTCTTGGCATCCGACGTCGGGCGCTCATTCGATGCGAATCTGCGTCTGAACCAGCGATGCAGTTGCGGCGCTTGCACAACAACCACGACGATCACGACGACAGCGAAGAACACCGGGCTCTGTGCCGGCGGCACCCCGAGGAAGAGGATCGTCGCCTCGAGGGTCTGGATGATCAGGACCCCGACGACCGTGCCGGCGATGGTGAACTTGCCGCCCATGAGCGACGTACCACCGAGCACGACCGCGAGGATCGCGTAGAGCTCGATGAAAAGCCCCGCTGCGTTCGCATCGGCCGCGCGGATGTTCGCGCTGTAGATGATGCCGGCGATACCCGCGAGCAGACCGCTGGTCACGTACGCGCCGAAGATGATGCCGCGCGAGCGGACACCGGCGAGCCGGCTGGCCTCCGGGTTGATGCCGACAGCTTCGGTCAACACGCCGAGTGCCGTGCGTCGCTCCAAGAGAGCCACGATCCCGATCGCGGCGAGTGCGATCAAGAACGCCACGGGCAGGAACAGCAGATACCCGGTTGCGATGAACGAGTAGGGCTCGCTGTTGACCGTTGTGATGAAGCCGTCGGTGATGAGCAGCGCGACACCGCGACCGGCGAGCATCAGCACGAGGGTGGCAATGATCGGTTGGATGCCGACGACCGACACGAGGAACCCGTTCCATACGCCGAGCATGAGCGAGACCCCGAGGGCGGCGGCGAGGGCGACGATCACCGTGCCGATGTTGCCCGGGTCATCGGATCCGCCGATGATCGTCAGCGCCACCGCGCCAGAGACGGCCATGATCGCCCCGACCGAGAGGTCGATTCCCCGCGTCGCGATCACGATCGTCATACCGAGCGCGACGAGCATGAGGGGAGCGCTGTTTCGCAGGATGTCGATCAACGCGCCGTACAACTGCCCGTCACGCACAGTGATGGCGATGAACTGAGGGCGGGCGATCGTATTGACGACGATCAGCGTGAGCAGGGCTGCAATCGGCCAGAAGAGCCGATGTTTCACGAGTCGCTTCATGCTGCCGTCTCCTCGCCCTTGTTGGCGATGTAGTCGATCAGTCCGTCCAGGTCGATCTCGCTTGAGGAGACCTCACCGATTCGGCGGCGGTCGCGCATCACGACGACGCGTTGCGCAAGTCTGAGCACTTCTTCGAGCTCTGACGAGATGAAGATTACCGATAGCCCCTTCGCGCTGAGCTCAGCGACCTTCTTCTGAATGTCAGCTTTCGCCCCGACGTCGATGCCTCGAGTGGGTTCGTCGAGGATGATCAGCTCGGGCGCGGTCGCCAACCACCGACCCAGCAGCACCTTCTGTTGGTTGCCGCCCGAAAGGTTGCCGGCGATCATATTCGGGTCGGCGGGGCGCACACCGAGCGCTGCGATGTACTCAGCCACCACAGCATCCTGTTCCGCACGCCCGATCTTGCGGAGCGCTCCGCGCTGGGCCTGGATGCCGAGCACGATGTTCTCGGCGACGGTGAGGTCACCGATGATTCCCTCAGCGCGGCGGTCTTCAGAAGAAAAGGCGATGCGCCTGTCGATGGCGTGACGTGGGGAGGTGACCTTGACCGGCGTGCCGTGCACGTCGATCTGACCGGAGTCGGCGCGGTCGGCCCCGTACAGCAGTCGGACGAGTTCGGTGCGGCCTGACCCCAAGAGGCCGGCGATGCCGACCACTTCGCCGGGGTAGACACTCAGGTCGGCGGGTTCGAGGGCCCCGCGGCGGCCGACCTCCTGTGCCTGCAGGACGGGGGTGCCCGAACGGTCGATCGACCGGGTTGCGACGGATGACAGCGCCGAGAGTTCGTCGAGCTCGCGGCCGATCATCTTGGTAACGAGTTCGCCGCGGGGCAGGTCACCCACCGCGTACTCCCCGATGAGCGTGCCATTGCGGAGCACCGTGATGCGGTCAGAGATTTCGTAGACCTGATCGAGAAAGTGGCTGACGAACAGGATGGCGACGCCCTTGTCGCGCAGGTCGCGAATCACTGCGAAAAGCTGCTCGACCTCATCCCGGTCAAGGCTGGAGGTCGGTTCGTCGAGGATGAGGACTTTGGCATCGAGCACCATAGCTCTGCTGATCGCGACGAGTTGCTGGATGGCGATGGAGTGGTGCGCGAGCATCGAGCGAGTGTCGATGTCTTGCCCGAGGCTGGTGAGGTGCTCGGCAGCCTCGCGATGCGCGGCTTTCCAGTCGATCGACGTACCGCGGCGGGGCTCGTGGCCGAGCATGATGTTTTCGCCGACCGAGAGGTTGGCGCAGAGGTTGACCTCTTGGTAGACGGTGGAGATTCCGGATGCTTGGGCGTCGGCCGTGCTCGTGAACACTCGTTGCTCGCCAGCGACGACGACGGTTCCATCGTCGACCTGGTAAACCCCCGTCAAGGCCTTGATGAGCGTCGACTTGCCGGCGCCGTTCTCGCCCATAAGCGAGTGGACTTCGCCCGGGCGGAGCGTGAAGTCCACTCCATCCAGCGCCAGAACGCCAGGAAAGCGGATCGTGATGCCGGTCATCGTAACGACGGGCGTGGGAGGTGCGGGGGTGTCCGCGGACATGGGCGACATCGGCCTTTCCACCTTCGGTTCGGCACGTCCGCCGGGGACCGATTCGGTCCCCGGCGGAGTGTGCACAGATTGCTGCGGGTCGTTCGGTCGAGGCTCAGTAGAGCCGCGAGTCGATGACCTCCGCGGCCTGCTCGGGCGTGAAGCTCTCGTCGGTGACGAAGTAGGTCTTCTCGACCGTGTCGCCGGCGAGAACATCCTTGACGATGCCCGCAGCAAGCTCACCCAGGAGCGGGTTGCACTCGACGATGAAGTTGATCTTGTTGTCGATCAGGGCGAGCATGCCGTCCTTGACAGCGTCGATCGAGATGATCTTGATGTCTTCGCCGGGCGTTGCACCGGCCGCTTCGATCGCCTCGATGGCGCCGAGCGCCATGTCGTCGTTGTGTGCGTAGACGAGGTCGATGCCGTCGACTCCGTACTTCTGGAGGAAGCCCTCCATGACGGTCTTTCCGCCGTCGCGCGTAAAGTCACCGGTCTGCGAATCGATCTTCTCGATGGACGTGCCCTCCACGGCTTCGTCAAAGCCCTCGGCACGTTCGTTGGCCGGAGCAGAGCCCGTTGTGCCCTCGAGCACTACCATGTTCGTGGCTTCGCTGCCGAAGTTCTCGGCCGCCCACTCGCCGGCCATGACGCCTTCCTGGCGGAAGTCGAGACCGACCCAGCTTGCGTACAGATCGTCGGGTGCGGTGACCGTGCGGTCTTCGAGAACGACGGGGATGTCAGCATCCTTCGCCTCTTGCAGAACGTCGTCCCAGCCGTCTTCGACAATCGGGGCGATGACGATGGCGTCGACACCCTGGTTGATGAAGTCACGCACGGCGGCGATCTGTGCAGCCGGGTCGTTATCGGCCGCGTTGAAGGTCAGCTTGAAGCCGTTCTCTTCGGAGAACGCCGTCTTCATCGATTCGGTGTTCGCCGAGCGCCAGCCCGACTCTGAACCGGTCTGGGCGAATCCGACGGTGATGAGTTCATCTCCGCCGTCTCCACCGTCCGCGCCGTCGCCACCGCTAGTGCCTGCACAGCCGGTCGCGGTGAGAGCAAGTGCTCCCATCAGTGCGAACCCGGCAAGAAGTGTCTTCTTCCTCATTGCCAAAACCTCCTTGTTCTGGGCCGGCATCGCTGCCGGGTTGTCGTTCTCTGCGGCGACCTCAGATGATCGCCATGACCTGAATGTTAGCCCTCACATTCCGGCCTGATGCAAGATGTTAGCGGTAACAAGTTGGTAACGCAATGCGCTGATTGCCGCGGATTCGCGGTCGTTCACCTGCGGAAGGCTTGAAAGTGAGGGATCACATTTCGCCGGCGGAGAGCCGCTGCAGGCGCTCGCGCGCGAAATCCTGGGCGCGCGGACCGGCGCCAAGCGCCCGTTGAGACACCGCGAGCACCACACGCGTCATAGTCACGACGGGCAGTACCGTCCGGCGAAGGCCGAGGAGCTTGCGGTAACTGCGCGGGAGGCTCGCCACCGCAGCCGCGAAGAGCACGCGGTAGGCGATGCGCATGCTCCCGGTGAACGGAATGTCGCGCAAGAACCGCACGACGTCATCGACGCGCTCGTCGCGGCGCAGTTCGCCGCGCTCGAGAAAACCGTCCAGACGCGCGCGCAATTCGGCCTCGGTCTCGGGTGGGTGCGCAAAGTGCATGAGCCGACCGGCCGTCGCCCATTCACGCACGTAGGCGTCGGCCCCGCCGGGAATCGCGCCGCCCCAGCGCTGGTGGGCGCCGAGGAACGCCTCGGTGAACGCCAGATGGACCCACTCCACGAGATCGGCATCCGCTGCCGAGTACTCCCGAGCGCCGTCGTGGGCATCGAACGTGCCTGACACCCGCTTGTGCAGTTGCGCGACGCGGCCCGTCTCGCGCTTTGCCTGCTCGGTCGACCCGTAGGTGACGCAGATGATCCAACGTACGGTGCCGGTGAGCCTGCCGATCGGATCCTCGCGATAGCGCGAGTGATCGTGGACGCCCGCCAGAGCTCCGGGGTGAAGCGCCTGGATCAAGAGAGCCCGGATGCCGGCGACGAACGAACCCGTCCCGGCGTGCACTGTCCACACAGCGCCGTTGTCGGCGAAGTAGCCGGGGTCATCGCCCTCGGCCAGAGCACGCACCCACGGAGGAGTGCCGTCGGGGTGGCCCGAGAGTGCGGTGAGCAGCCGCGCGCGCAGCGTCTTCTCACGTGCCTTCGGATCGCGCGCCGTGGCGGCCTCGGTCATTGGTCGTCGCGCCACGAATGCTGCGGCTCGAAACCGAGCAGGCGCCGGGCCTTGTCGATCGAGAGCAGGGTCTCGTGGTCGCCGAACTCGCGTGCGATTGGAGTGTTCGGGAACACCTCTGCGACGAGCTCAGCGTTCGGGCGCGACATCACGGTGTCGGCCGCAGCGATGATGAACTGGTCGAACCCCGCTGGGGCGACTTTGAGCGCCCGCTGGACCGCTCGGGCACCGTCGCGGCTGTCGATGTAGCCCCAGAGGTTCCATTTTCGCAGCATCGCATCGGCGTCGTACGACGGGAACGCGGCATAGTCTTCGGGGTTCATCACGTTCGAGAACCGCAACGCGGTGATCGATAGGTCGGGGTACCAGCGCACCAGTTCGACGGCCAGCTGCTCTTCGAGCGTCTTCACGAGCGAGTACACCGACTCGGGACGCGGCGCGTACTCCTCATCAACGGGAATGTACGGCGGCGGTACGTCGAATGGCAGACCCAGGACGGTCTCGCTGGACGCGTAGACGATGCGACGGATGCCGAGTCTCACGGCCGCCCAGAACACGTTGAACGTCGCCGTCATGTTGTTGTGGAAGGTCGCGACGTCGCTGCGGATACCCGGTGCGGGGATGGCGCCCAAGTGCACGACGGCGTCGACGCCGTCGTGCCGATCGTTGACAGCGCCGAGCGCATCGACCACCTGGCCGTAGTCGGTGAGATCCACCTCGACGAAGTGGGGGCCACGCGCACCCGTAAGGTCGAGGCCGATGACCTCGTAGCCGTTCGCTCGAAGCTCGCGTGCGACGACGGTGCCGAGTTTTCCGGACGAGCCGGTGAGGGCGATACGCATGTATCCAGCGTGCCATGCGCCACGGTGACCGGCGCCGCTGTGGGTAGGGTGAGCGCGATGGAGCCGAATACGCCGAACGAGATCGCCGCCCCGCCCGCGCGGGTCGGCGTGCGCGAGGTCGCGCTCGCGGCCGGCGTGTCCACCCAGACCGTTTCGCGGGTGCTCAATGACCATCCGAACATCCGGCCCGAGACCCGCGCTCGCGTTGTCGAGACCATGGCGACCCTTGGCTACCGCGTGAACAACGCGGCCCGCGCGCTCGGCACCCGCACCACTCGCACGCTCGGGGTGATCGCGTCCGACGCGACCCTGTACGGCCCCGCGGTGGGGATCGCCGCGCTCGAGGCGGCGGCGCGGGCCGCATCGCGATGGATCGCGACGGCGTATGCGGATGCTGCGGACGAAGCATCCGTCATCGATGCTGCCGACCGGCTGCTCGCGCAGGGTGTCGACGGCATCATCGTTTTGGCTCCGCACGCTGCCACCCTCGCGGCGTTGTCTTCGATCCACCCCGCAGTGCCGCTCACCGCTCTGCATTCCGAGGCCGGCGCGCAGCGACAGGCGGAGGGCGCCGCGCTGGCCGTGCGTCACCTCGCCGAACTCGGCCACCGCCGAATCGCCGTGATCTCTGGCCCGCAGGATTGGCTCGAAGCCGGAGCCCGGGATGAGGGATACACGCGAGAGGTCGAGGCATCCGGGGTCCGAACCGGCGCGCACTGGCGCGGAGACTGGACCGCGTCGGCGGGCCACGCACTCGCCGTCGAAGTCGCGGCCGCTGTGCGCGAAGCGGGTGGGCCGACGGCGGTAGCGGTGGCAAACGATCAGATGGCGCTCGGGCTGATCGCCGGGCTGCGCGCGCTCGGAATCAGCGTGCCCGACGACGTCAGCGTGGTCGGGTTCGACGACAACCCCGACGCCGCGTTCTTCGCTCCACCGCTGACGACCGTGCGACTCGACATCGCGGGCGAGGCTCGACGTGTCGTCGCCGCAGTGACAGGGCTACACCCCGTGGCGATGGCCGGGCCGCCCGCCCTGGTTGCGCGGGCCTCGACCGCACCGCCCGCGAGCGGCGCTTGAATTGGGCTGTACCTCAGGCGTTGTTACCGGTAACATCTAGAAACACGACGTGCAGAGTGACACGACTCGCAGCACACCAATGGAGGACACCGTGACGACCCCCGCACAGACGCCGAGGTTTACCGCCGAGGTCGAGGCATCCATCGCCTCTCTCCGCGAGGAGGTCGCGAAACTCCACGCCGAATTGGTCCGCTACGGACTTGTGATCTGGACCGGTGGCAACGTTTCGGGCCGAGTGCCCGGTGCTGACCTCTTCGTGATCAAGCCGTCGGGTGTGTCGTACGACGACTTGGCTCCCGAGAACATGATCCTGTGCGATCTCGACGGAAACGTGATCAAGGGCACGCCCGGCAGCGACCGCAGTCCGTCCAGCGACACGGCCGCCCACGCGTACGTCTACCGGAACATGCCCGAGGTCGGGGGAGTCGTGCACACGCACTCGACCTACGCCGTCGCCTGGGCCGCGCGCGGCGAAGAGATTCCGTGCGTGATCACCGGAATGGCCGACGAGTTCGGCGGGCCGATCCCTGTCGGCCCGTTCGCGATCATCGGCGACGACTCGATCGGTCGCGGAATCGTCGAGACTCTCACTGGTCACCGCAGCCGCGCGGTCCTGATGCAGAACCACGGCCCCTTCACGATCGGGGTCACTGCGAAAGACGCGGTCAAGGCTGCCGTCATGTGCGAAGACGCGGCCCGCACGGTGCACATCGCCCGTGAGGCCGGCCCCCTGATTCCGATCCCGCAGGACAGGATCGACAGCCTGTACAACCGGTATCAGAACGTCTACGGGCAGAGCGGGGACGAGCGCCGATGAGTGCCGCACAAGCAATCACCGACGGCCGCACAGCGCTCGGTATCGAGTTCGGCTCGACCCGCATCAAGGCCTGCCTCATCGCAGAGGATGCGACCGTGCTGGCCGTCGGCAGCCACGAGTGGGAGAACGCGTTCGAGGATCGCACCTGGACCTACGCGCTCGAACACGTGTGGACCGGTGTGCAGTCCGCGTATGCTGCCCTCGTCACGAACGCCGAAGAACGCCACGGCGTCGTGCCCGACTCGTTCGGGGCCATCGGCATCTCGGCGATGATGCACGGCTACCTCGCCTTCGACGCAGAGGGCGACCTGCTCGTACCGTTCCGCACGTGGCGCAACACTTCGACCGGTGCCGCCGCGGCAGAACTGACCGAGCTGTTCGGCGTGAACATTCCGCTGCGGTGGTCGATCGCTCATCTGCACCAGGCCGTACTCGATGGCGAAGCGCACGTGCCTCAGCTGGCGTCGATCACGACCCTCGCCGGATACGTGCATGAGCGGCTGACCGGCCGGCATGCGCTGGGAGTGGGGGATGCCTCGGGCGTGTTCCCCATCGATTCGGCCACCGGTGACTACGACGACGACCTGATCGCGCGGTACGACGGCCTCGCCGCGGACCGACTCCCGTCGACTCTGCGGCGGCTCCTTCCCGAGGTGCTCCTCGCCGGAGACGACGCGGGCACGCTCACCGCCGAAGGCGCCGCGCTGCTCGACCCGAGCAGAACACTGCGGCCCGGCATCCGTCTCTGTCCTCCTGAAGGCGACGCCGGCACGGGCATGGTCGCCACCAACGCGGTCACCCCGCGCACGGGCAACGTGAGCGCAGGCACGAGCATCTTCGCGATGGTCGTCCTCGAGCGCGCGCTCGAGAAGCTGCACCACGAGATCGACCTCGTGACCACGCCTTCGGGTGACCCCGTGGCGATGGTGCACTGCAACAACGGAGCGAGCGAATTGGCGGCGTGGGTGGCGATGTTCGCCCGGTTCGCCGAGGCATCCGGCACTCCGCTCGACCAGGACGCTGTGTACGACACGCTCTTCCGCGAGGCTCTCGTGGGGAGCGCGGACGCCGGCGGGCTCCTCGCCTACAACTACCTCGCGGGTGAGCCGATCGCGGGTCTGGACGAGGGACGTCCGCTGTTCGTCCGCACTCCGGACAGTGAGTTCTCGCTCGCCAACGTCATGCGCTCCCACCTGTATGGCGTCTTCGGCACCCTCGCCCTCGGCATGGAAGTGCTCGAGGGTGAAGGCGTGGGCCTGGACCGGATGTTCGCGCACGGAGGCATGTTCCGCACCGCCGGCGTCGCGCAGCGGTTCCTCGCCGCGGCGCTCAAGGCTCCCGTCAGCGTGGGTGAAACCGCCTCCGAAGGCGGAGCCTGGGGGATGGCCGTGCTCGCCGGGTACGCGGCATCCGAAACCGAACTCTCCCTCGGCGACTACCTCACCCAGCGCATCTTCGCCGATGCCGAGATCGTCACCGCTGAACCCGATGCCACCGATGCTGCCGGCTTCGCCACTTACCTGGGCCGCTACCGCGCCGGACTCGCCATCGAGTCGGCCGCGGTCGCTGCCCTCTGAAACACCGAAGGAAAAGTCATGACCCGCACTCCTCTTCCCACCACCCTCGACAGCTACGAGGTCTGGTTCGTCACCGGCAGCCAGAACCTCTACGGCGAAGAGACGCTGCAGCAGGTCGCCGAGCAGTCCCAAGCCGTGGCCGATGGCCTCGGCGGGCTGCCGGTGAAGGTCGTCTGGAAGCCCGTTCTCAAGGACTCCGACTCGATCCGCCGGCTGGCCCTCGAAGTGAATGCCCGCGATGACGTCATCGGCGTGATCGCCTGGATGCACACCTTCAGCCCCGCCAAGATGTGGATCGCCGGCCTCGACGCCCTGCAGAAGCCGCTGCTGCACCTGCACACCCAGGCCAACGTCGAGCTGCCCTGGGCCGACATCGACTTCGACTTCATGAACCTGAACCAGGCCGCGCACGGCGACCGCGAGTTCGGCTACATCCAGACCCGCCTGGGGGTCGCGCGCAAGACGGTCGTCGGGCACGTCTCGAACCCGACTGTCCTGCAGCAGATCGAGGACTGGGAGCGCGCCGCCGCGGGTTGGACCGCCTCGCGCACCCTCAAGCTCGCCCGCTTCGGCGACAACATGCGCTACGTCGCGGTCACCGAGGGCGACAAGACCGAGGCGGAGCTGCGCTTCGGCGTGCAGGTCAACACGTGGGGCGTGAACGAACTCGTCGACGCTGTCGAGAAGGCGACGGATGCCGAGATCGATGCTCTCGTCTCTGTCTACGTCGACGAGTACGACGTGGCCGAAGAACTGCTCCCCGGCGCCGACCGCCACCAATCGTTGCGCGACGGCGCCGCGATTGAGATCGGGCTGCGCTCGTTCCTCGAGCAAGGCGGCTTCGGTGCCTTCACGACGTCGTTCGAAGACCTCGGTGCGCTCAAGCAGCTGCCGGGCCTCGCCGTGCAGCGGCTCATGGCCGAGGGCTACGGCTTCGGCGCCGAAGGCGACTGGAAGACCGCGATCCTCGTGCGCGTCGCGAACGTCATGGGCGCGGGTCTGCCCGGCGGCGCGAGTCTCATGGAGGACTACACGTACGACCTGGTCCCCGGGGCGGAGCGTATCCTCGGCGCGCACATGCTCGAGGTCTCGCCGTCGCTCACCACCGCCAAGCCGCGCCTCGAAGTGCACCCGCTCGGAATCGGCGGCAAGGATGACCCTGTGCGCCTGGTCTTCACCGCTGACCCCGGGCCTGCGCTCGTGGTCGCGATGAGCGACATGCGCGACCGTTTCCGCCTTGTCGCGAATGTCGTCGAGAACGTCGACGCTCCCGATCTGCCCAAGCTGCCGGTCGGTCGAGCCGTGTGGAAGCCAGCGCCCGATTTCGCGACGAGCGCCGGATGCTGGCTCGCCGCGGGCGCCGCACACCATACTGTGATGACGACCGCCGTCGGCATCGATGTGTTCCGCGACTTCGCGGAAATCGCGAAAACCGAACTCGTCGTCATCGACGAAGACACCACGGTTCGCGACTTCCAGCGCGAGCTGCGGTGGAACCAGGCGTATTACCGACTCGCTCAGGGGATCTGAATTCATGGCACGTACTCCGCTTTCGGGCGTCCAGCACACACTTCGCGCAGGGGCCTATGAGGCCGTCATCGCGAGCGTCGGCGGGACTGTGCGCTCGCTCACTTCTGACGGACGCGACCTGATCGTGCCGTTCGAGGCCGACGAGGTGCGCCCGGCACACCGCGGTGCATTACTGGCGCCCTGGCCGAACCGTGTGGTCGACGGGACGTACTCTTTCGACGGTCGCGACCTTCAGGTCGCCATCAACGAGATCGCCCGGAACCATGCTCTGCACGGCCTCGCCAGCTGGCTCGACTTCGTGCTCGTCGACGCTAACGCCAGCACGGCGACGCTCACGGCCACCATCGAGCCGCAGGGCGCGTACCCGTGGCGTGTGGTGGTAGAGCTGCTGTTCACGCTCGACGCCCACGGTCTCACGCAGACCGTCACCGCGACCAACGAAAGTGCGGAGGCCGCGCCCTGGGGCACCGGCCCCCACCCCTACCTCGTCGCGGGTGCGGGAACGGTCGATGACTGGACTCTGACGCTCCCAGCCGTCGAGGTGCTCGCGGTCACTCCGGACCGGTTGATCCCGACGGGTCTTCGCCCGGTCGAGGCCGACGACCCGACGCGTTTCGACTTCCGCGAGCCGCGCCAGATCGAGGCAGTGGAGATCGACCACGCCTACACGGGCTTGGCGCGAGACGACAACGGCATCGCGACCGTGCGCGTCGAGGCGGCAGACGGTCATGGCGTGCAGATGACGTGGGATGCCGCGTGCCCCTGGGTGCAGATCCACACGGCCGACAAGGGTGTGGGCAAGCCCGGGCACCGGACCGGCCTCGCGGTCGAGCCGATGACCTGCGCGCCCGACGCGTTCAACGCCGCGAACTATGACTACGATGCGGGACTGATCGTGCTCGAGCCGGGCGCTTCGTCGGCAGCTTCCTGGACGATCTCCGCCTTCTGATCCGGCCTGGGTCTAGTGGTGGCCGGGGTCGACGAATGTGTGTTCGCCGTGCGGCACGGCATGCTGCCCGGCCTCGCTGGCGCTGAGCGCCGGAGTAACCACGGCCGAGACGAGAACTCCCGCGACCAAGAGCACCGCGATACGCGGGGGAGCAGCATCCGCTCTCTTGCGACTCTGTCGTGCGCACGCGAGCGCAGTGACGATGAGTAGGACGGATGCTGCGGCCGCCGTCAGCACGCTCACCCGAGCAGGGTCGGCGGCGACGGTCAGCACCGTCAGCACGATGCCGAGGAGGGCGCCGGAGACGCCCACCCGAGGAACGATGAGTCGTCCTCGGGTGAGCGTCGCGGCCCCCCATACGAGCCCCGCTGCGCCGAGCATCACAAGAGTGATGCCCAAGACGCGGACGGTGTTTCCCCCGGCACCCCCGAAGGCGCCAGCACCGAGTGCGAGCTCGAGGAGTCCGGCCCCCCATGCCGTCACCGCAGCCCAGGCGGGCATTCCGGCTCGGGCATTCATCGCGGACTCCTGGGTGTGCATCAGGCCGTACGGCCCGACACGTTGGTCTTCACAGCTTTGTCGGCGGCGAGGCCGACTCCGAGCAGCACAACGGCGCTCGCGAGGTGAAGGAAGTGGTCAGCGGTGTTCAGCGCCAGGATGTTGAGCGCCGTTCCGACGAGGAAGAAGCCGATGATTCCGAGAAGCAGGTAGGTCGCTCCGACGATGACATTGACCGTCTTGGCGGCAACTACCGACGACAATCCGGCGATCAGCAGCGCTCCACCGATCAGCAGGTGAGCGATGTTGTGCAGCGGATTGACTTGGAAGACGCCGAGGAGAAGCCCTCCCTCGGTGGCGATGAAGCCCACGCCGCCGGTGACGGCGAATCCCAGGGCTCCGACGAGTAGGTATACCGCGCCGAAGATCGTAGCGACGAGGCGGTTGGGTGACGATCGCATGAGGACCTCCCGGTTCACGCACGGCGGATATGCCGTGTCTGTATCTGTTCGGAGCCTCGCGCCGATCGGTTTGCCTTATGCCCGTCCACCGGGCAAGAACAGAAGGCCCCCGAGTAATCTCCGAGGCCCCCCGTCGTTCGCCGCGACGCGGCGGTCTTTCGCGAGATCAGCTGTCGCGCAGGTCTTCCCTGATCTCGTTGCGCTTGTGGACCGAGTCACGCTCGGCTTCGGCCTTCTTGACCTCGGCGTCGGCCTTCATCTCGTCCGACTTGTCGCTGACCCGCTCCGTGGTGTCCTCCCACGTGTCGGCAATCTTCTCGCCGACGGCTTCCGCCGTCTTCTTGGCGTCATCGATGAATCCCATGACTTGCTCCTTTCGTAAAGGTGTGCGGTTACGACGCTACGTCGTCGTCGCGAGATCATCACGGGCCTTGCGTCCGAGGCATCCACTTGATACAGCCCGCGTGAATTGCACCGGTGAAGGGCGGTCGCAGCCCCGAGCAGGGCTGAATCGGTCGTTTCCCTCCGGCAGCTCTATCGCTCGAACTCAATGGAATTGATGACGGCGTCGATTTCGCGCCGGTCCGCCTCGGGCGTCGCGGGGAGGAAGAAGGCATTGATCACCAAACGCTCACCATCGACGTCGACGATCCAGATTCTGTCGACTTGCCCGGGTGCCTGCTGGTATCTATCGGTTCCGCCGACATCTCCCGTCCAGGACTCGAAAATGCCGTCGTCGCATACGGCAAAGTCGGCATCACTCGGCACGCTCCACTCGAGGTAGAGACCCTGAGCCCCATCCACAGACGTCGGCACAGGTTCGGAGGCGTTGCGCGTGGGAACCGCGCTCAGCGCCGTCGCCAGGTCTGTGACGGTCTGTCCAGGGTCGAACGTGCTGCCCTGCCAGTTGCAGGGCTCTGCGTAGACCTCGGTGACCCGCCACCACATCACGGCCATCATCGTGTCTTCTTCGGTGCAGCCCGCGTCGGCGCAGGGGTCGCGATTCAGTACCCACCCGTCTACGGCATTCCACGTCCGGGGAGCGGATGCCTGGAACGAGGGGAACGGCGGAAGTGAGAACGTGTGCGCCACCATGTCGGCGGTCGGCTCCGGCGAAGCACCACCGGCCGAAGATGCGTGGGGATACTGGCTCGTTGCTGGGGCACCGTCGCACGACGCAAGGCCCGCCGCAATCACCGCACAAACGGCAACACGGGTTGCCATCGCCCCCCATTTTCTGAGTTCCATCAGCATCCGTCCCCACGACGCTGGATTGCCTGATCCGCGGGCCAGGCGCGACCAGCATCCTCCTTGCCGGGCTCACCGTCAAGGGGTCGGTCGCGCCCGCTCAGCGCGTGATCGGCGTGGTGGTGTCGATCGCGTCTTTGAGGGGTTTGCGCATCGGCGCCCAGTAGTGGTTCGGGCTGAGTCGCGTGAGTACGTCCACGAGACGCGCTTCGCGCCCGACCATCGTGCGGGGCTTGCGGTTTACGGTCGCGTCGACGATCTTGCGCGCGGCGTCGACGGGCTCGGTGTGGTACATCTTCGCCTGCGCGTTCGCGGCGCGCTGGGCGATCGCCGGGTCGATCGCCGCGGCGAAACGGCCGTGCAGAATGATGCCGGTCTTCACTCCGGCCGGGTATACCGCTCCGACGCTGACCGTGGAGTGCTCGAGCTCGTGACGAAGTGCTTCGCTGAACCCGCGCACGGCGAACTTGCTCATCGCGTACGGAATGCGACCGGCGGGCGCGGCCAGACCATAGATCGACACGAGGTGCGTGATGTGCGCGGCGGGTTCGCGACGCAATGCCGGCAGCAGAGCCTGTGTGATGTTGACCGTGCCCCAGAGGTTCACGTCCATCAGCCAGCGCATCTCTTCCATGGTGACCTGGTCGATGTTGCCGAGCATCGACGAACCCGCACACGTGATGAGAGCCTGCACCCGTGGGTGGGCTACCTCGATCTCGCCCGCGAGCGCGCGCACGGCCGCGTCGTCGGTGAGGTCGACCTGGTGGGTTGTGACGACGGGTTCGGCACCGCGCGCCACGCGGGGCAGGGAGGAGATGGATGCCGCAACCTCGGCGAGCCCGTTCGCATTGCGGTCGACCAGCGCAAGGTGGGCTCCGCGGTTCGCGAGATCGCGCGCGACGTCGGCGCCCATGCCGCTGGCGGCACCGGTGATCACCGTGGTGCGTCCGCGCACATCGAGCTGCGGCATCCTGCTCATCTTCTGTCTCCTCGTCGTTGATCGACAATCGATTCTCGCCGACGTGGACGCTCGGTACTGACCGGTACCCTCAGGGTGTGGGGAAGACTGCGGATGCTGTCGCCGAGGGCGTCTCGATCGCCGCGGCCGCGGCGCGTCTCGCGGTGCGCAATCACATCCTCGTAGAGGCGATCGCGCACGGCGCAGACTTCGACCCCGCCGTCGTCGGAGTCTTCGCTCACGACACCCTGATCGCGCTGGCTGATGAGCAGGATGCGGCGGCCGATCTCGCCCATAAACAGCGTAAGAAGGCGTGGGGAAAGTTCACCGACCCCGACGGCACGCACGACTATCGCGACCGTGACACCCGCAACCTGCGTAAACGCCACAAGCAGTACCGCGGTGTGGCGAAAGAGCTGCGCCGCCAGGCATCCGACCCCACCGCCGTTTCTGCGCTCGTGGCGCAGGCTCGGGAGGCCGCGTGGGGCGACGTCGAGTCCAACCTGCAACGGCGTCTGAAAGTCGAGGGGATGCGCGCAGACCTTGACCCCGACTACGAGATGATGCGCGCAGCGCGCATGCAGTCGCTGCGGCTGATCGACCTACCCAGGCTGGCGTCGAACAAGCGTCGTGCTGCCGCGGACGAAGCTGAGGCGGACTCTGCCGACGGAGGCGACGCGCTCGATTCGCGGCAGGCGTGAGCGTGGGGTATTCTGGACGCTGGCCTGCTCGCAAGAAAATGGCCGATGCGCCCGTAGCTCAATGGATAGAGCATCTGACTACGGATCAGAAGGTTGGGAGTTCGAGTCTCTTCGGGCGCACACTGTGTTGAGACAGTGATTGGGAAAAGTGTCGGGAAACCGGCACTTTTTTCTTTTGCAGGGACCATTGTCCGATCACTCGTCGAACCAAACTTCGACGAGGTCGTGGCCCATGCCTGCCATGTCGATCCCGTCCTGATTGCACGACACGGCGCCCACCGTGTGCCCGTCCGCGCTGACCCCGAACGCGGTGTGCAGACCGGCTCCTTCTCCGGGATGTCCGAGTCCACCATCCGGAAAGACGTACAGACCCGGTCCGTAGCGAGACCCATCGTCCAGGAGTGCGCCGCTACTCAGAGCATCTGCCAGCGTCTCGGCGCTTACCAGTGACGGTTCACGCAGTTGGTCGCCCCAGCGGACCAACTCCGAGGGCGTCATCGTGACAAAGCCCGCTCCGCTCAGCACCCACGGCAATGGTTCCATCTCAGTGAACTCGCCGGTCACCTCGACCTCGTAGCCAACGGGATCAGAGGGAAGCGCTGCGCCGATCCTTGCCTCGAGGCCCAGCGGCGCGAAGACATTCCCCTCCATCCACGCGGCGAAATCGGTGTGGGTGACCTCGGCGACGATGTCGGCGAGCAACGCGTAGTTCGTGTTGGAGTACTCGAACTCGCCCGGGGTCCCGGGCTGGGCGAGGGGACTCGTTCTCACGAACTCGAGGGCATCGGTGTTCGTCAGCGGCGGCGTACCGAAGACACTCGTGTTCAAGGACACCACGTCCGCTACTCCAGAGGTGTGCTGGAGCAGGTCGGTGAGCGTCAGTTGTTGCGCCCACGCGGGTATCCCGTCCAGATAGTCAGCGGGCGACTCCTCCAGAGACAGGTCACCTCGCTCAGCGAGCATGAGCACCGCCATCGCGGTGAACTGTTTTCCCGTCGAGGCGATGTGAATCGGGGTGGACGTCGTGAACTCTGTGCCGTCATCGAGGTTCGCCAGCCCGCGCGCGTCAGCCCAAACGACCTCACCATCGATCGCGATGGCTGCGGAGCACCCCGGCGCGCCTTCGGGAACATCCTCTTGGATGATCGCCGTGCTCGCTGTTCGCCGGGCTTCTCTGGGGTCGGCCGCGCAACCAGAGATCGACGTGAGCACCAGAACAGGGATCGCGACGTGCGCCATACGGGACAGCCACATGCCGCCTCCGGTCACTCCCTGTCGGTAGTCCGCCGCGGCGGTCGAGAGTTGTTGAGCCGGCGTGGCGTGCAACGCGGCTCACGGTCGAGTTCGGTGTTCGGGATCTGGGCGTCGGCGCGGTGCTGGCTTTAGAGTGCCCGACTTTCAACCCACCCACCAGACCTGTGGAGCACGACTACGTGAGCCAGTTGAATCGATCGAGGACCCGTACGTTTTTCTTTGTCCTGTCGGCGGGGAAAGCCCGGCAGCGGCCGGGAACGTTTCTGTTCCCGGCCGCTGCGAACCGATACCGAAGGTGAAGGGTTACTTGAAAGCGTCCTTGACGTTTTCGCCGGCCTTCTTCATCTTGGCTTCTGCTTGGTCGCCGTGACCCTCGGCCTCGAGGCGTTCGTTGTCGGTAGCCTTCCCCGTCGCCTCTTTGGCTTTGCCGCCGAGGTCCTGAGCGGCGTTCTTGATCTTGTCGTCGACACCCATGAAGGTCTCCTTCTGTGATCGCCACGCGGCTGATGGTGCGCGACTCGTGTCTCTAGTTGACGCCCTCTGACGCCTGCGATCGAGGGGGTTGACAACGCGTTCGAGGAGTGATCACTGCGACCTGCCACGTCGCCGTGGACCCGGCTAGACCACCCTGCGCGCGCTTGTCAAGGGGCGCACATCGGGGCGCGCCTCGACCTACTCTCATCGAAAGAGGAGAACGCGATGGTTGCCACTGCGCTCGCCGCGACGGGAGAAGACAGTCCGCTCGTCGCCCAGGCGATCTCTGCCGCGCGCTCGATCGACGGTTTCGGCGTCGATGTCGCCGCCACTCTCTCCTGGTGCGTCGAGGTGGGCAAGTCCGCCCCGTTCATCGGCTACGGGCGCACGCGCGAGCTGTGGGAACTTCTCGCTGCCACCGCGGCCGTCGATGTCGCCGCTGCGCGGATGCTCGAGCCCCACCTTGACGCGCTGAGCATTCTTCGGCAGGCGGCATCCGCATTCGATCATGACTCCGCCTTCGATAAAGACAACGTGTGTGACGGTGTGGGTGCAGACGCCGAGTCGACCTGGGGTGTCTTCGCTGCCGAAGGCGCCGCAGGTAAGACCCTCGTGGCGCGACACAGTGCGGACGGGTGGCGGCTGAACGGAACCAAGCCCTGGTGTTCGCTCGCGACCCACCTCACGCACGCCCTCGTGACCGCGTCGGTCGACGGAGGGCGCCAGATGTTCGCGGTCAACCTGCGCGATGCCGGGGTGCGACCGCACGCCGGACCCTGGGTTGCGCGCGGTCTGCAGAATGTGGTGAGCGCCGACGTCGACTTTCACGATGTTCCCGCCATTCCGGTCGGCGACGCCGGATGGTACCTCCAGCGTCCCGGGTTCGCGTGGGGAGGTATTTCGGTCGCCGCGTGCTGGTGGGGAGCCGCAGCGCCTCTCACCGATTCGCTTCTGGGCGCGGCTCAGTCCGAGCGCGCCGATCAGGTCGCCCTCGTGCACCTCGGGACCGTCGACGAGGCGATGTGGTCAGCGCGTAGCGTTCTGGTCGAAGCGGCCGGACTCATTGACGACGGCGGGTCGGCGGTCATCGGTGAACGCCTGTTGGCGAACCGCGTGCGCGGCACCGTCTTCTCTGCCGCGACGCGCGCATTGAGCGAGGCGGATGCTGCGCTCGGCCCCCTCCCGTTGGTTGCTGACGAGCGGCACGCGCGGAGGATCGCCGACCTGCACCTGTATCTGCGACAGCACCACGGTGTGCGCGATACCGAGCGGATCGGCCGTGCCCTCGTCGAGGCGGCGGGTGAATCGCAGTGACGTTCACACATCTCGAATCGGGCACCTCGGAGCACGTGTGGGCGAGCGATGAGCGCATGCGGCGCGTTCGACCGTTGGATGCCGCGGCCATCGATCATCTGATCGTGGTGTCCGCTCATCCTGACGACGAGACCCTCGGCGCGGCGGGCATCATGCAGCGGGTGAGCGCGGCGGGCGGGCGAGTGACGGTCATCGTTGCGACCGACGGCGAGGCATCCCACCCCCACTCGACGACCCACACTCCGGCGGATCTTCGCTCGATCAGGCGCAGAGAGGTCCGGCATGCGGCGGACGCCCTGGCTCCCGGCTGCGACCTCCACTTTCTCGGGCTTCCTGATGGTGGGCTGCGCGAGCGTACGCGCGAGCTCGAAGATGTGCTCGCTGCAATGGTCGAGGTCATCTCTCATGATCTGCCGCACACCACGTTCGTCGCGCCCTGGTCGGGCGACGGGCATCGGGACCACCGCGTCACCGCGGAGTGCGTCGCGCGTGTCGCGTCGGCGACCGGCATCTGCCACCTCGGCTACCCGATCTGGCTCTGGCACTGGGGGCGTCCGGACGATGTGCCGTGGGAGGTTGCGGTCGGGCTCGAGCTGGTGGAAGCGGAACGTTCGGGCAAGGGCCGCGCGCTCAGCATGCACGTCTCGCAGACCTCACCGCTTTCAGCCGCGCCGGGCGACGAGGCGATCATTTCCGACGACATGAAGGCGCACTTCTCGCGTCCCATCGAGCTGTTCATCGTCGAATCGACGGATGTCAGCGAGTCGGCCGCCACCAAGGCGCTCACCACTCAGTCGCTCAACAGTGAGTGGTTCGACGACTTCTACAAACGCAACGATGACGACCCTTGGGGCTTCGAGACGCGGTGGTACGAAGAGCGCAAGCGCGCGGTGCTGATGGCTTCCCTCACCACGCACCGACTCGGAAAAGTCCTCGAAATCGGATGCTCGACCGGTCACATCACACGCGAGCTGGCGGCCCGCGCCGATCACGTCCTCGCGCTAGATGCCTCCGAGGCGGCGCTGGAGGTGGCGCAGGAGCGCCTAGCGTCACCCTCGGTCACACTCACGCACGGCCACGTCCCCGACGACTGGCCCGGCGGTTCCTTCGACACGATCGTCTTCTCGGAGGTCGGCTACTACCTTTCGGTCGACGATCTCGAGCGCACGATCGAGCTGATCGACGCGGCACTGTCCGAGGGCGGCCATCTCGTTGCCTGCCACTGGCGACACCCGGTCGTCGCATATCCGCAGACGGGCGATTCCGTCCACGCCGCGCTACGCGCTCATCACGCGTGGGAGCGGCTCGTACTCCACGAAGAAGAAGATTTCGTGCTCGAGGTGTTCGGTCGCAGACCCACCGTCTCGGTGGCACGCAGGGAGGGCATCGCGTGAGCCGGTCGAGTATCACAGCCGTCGTCGTGGTCGTGCCCGTCCACGACGAGCAGGCACTGCTGGGGCGTTGCCTGGACTCGATCGCGGTTGCTGTCGCCGCTGTCGATCTTCCGACTCACGTGGAGGTGGTGATGGATGCCTGTAGCGACGACTCTGCGGTGATCGCGGCCGGCTACCCCTTTGCCGTGAGCCATATCGACGCGCACCTCGTGGGCCGTGCGCGCGCCCACGGAGTCGAGGCCGCGCTCGCCGCGCACGCGCGTGTACCCGAGCGCCGCGTGTGGATTGCGAACACCGACGCTGACTCGGTTGTGCCAGCGAATTGGCTGACGGTTCAGCTCGAGCTCGCCAAGGCTGGAGCCGATGTCGTGATCGGCACTGTCCGGCCTGAGTTCGACGACCTCCACCCGCGCCACCAGCAGCACTGGCTCAGTACACATATACCTGGACAGCCCAACGGCCATACTCACGGCGCGAACCTCGGCATCCGCGCCAGTGCCTACCGTGCCGTCGGCGGCTTCGCCGAGCTGCCCGAACACGAAGACGTCGGCCTGGTCCAGGCGTGCCGCCACGCGGGTGTCGCGATCGCCGAGAGCGATGCTGCCGAAGTGCTCACATCGGGGCGCACGGTCGGCCGCACGCCCGGCGGCTACGCCGGTTACCTCCGCGCGCAAGCGGAGATGCTGGGGGCGAAGCGCTGACCGTGGCGGTGTGTCCGTCAGGTCTTGATGCTCTTGATCGCCTCAGCGATCACCATCTCGGGCGCGGGCTCCACGTCAATCCGGACCCCGGGTTCGTCGGCCTCGAGCGGTTCGAGGGTCGCCAGTTGCGAGTGCAGCAGGGCAGGGGGCATGAAGTGGTTCGCGCGGGCGGCGGCGCGTGCGCGCAGCAGGGCTGGGTCGGCGTCGAGAAAGATGAAGAAGGCGTCGGATGCAGCATCCCGAATCTGATCCCGATACCGCCGCCGCAGCGCGGAACACGCGATCACGAGACCTCGTTCGGCGTTGGCGAGTGCCTCGCCGACGAGGGTCAGCCAGGGTGCGCGGTCGTCGTCGGTGAGGGCTTCGCCGCCGGCCATCTTGGTGACATTTGAGGGCGGATGCAAGTCATCGGCGTCGACGAAGGGGATGCCGAGGGCCTCGGCGACACCCTTTGCCACGGTCGACTTGCCGGCCGCAGAAACCCCCATCACGACGATGCGGGGTGGGGCGGATGTCGCGGTCACGCTTGCCAGCGTAGCGAGCGCGCCGTTCTACCGTGCGGCGACGGGAACCGGCCCGGTCATCGCGCGGCGCAGGTCGTCTTGCTGATCGCTGATGCGGTCTTGCACATCGCGGGCCTTGAGCGTGCGGTAGGTGGTGACCGGACGCGTGGCGAGCACGATCTTTCCGCGTGAGTGCAGGCGCGCGAGGTCTTCGAACGCGTCGATGATGTCGTCGAGGGGGTAGAGGCCGGACACGAGCATGCGAAACGCGCCCTGACCGAGCAGTGCCGTGAGTTTGGTGAGTTGCGCGGTGCCGTGCGCGATCGACGCCGGGTCGTCCTGCAGAAGCCGCAACTCGACCTCGCGGCGGTACTCGCTCGATCGGTATTTGGCCTCGAGCACTCCGAGGGCTTCGGCGATGTCGGCGCCGTCTTTGCCGAAGTTGTCGATGAACGCCGTCACCGGGCCCCCTGCGGCGCGGCGGATGCGCTCGACCATGTCGTCGCCGTACTTGACCGGCGACACCCCGATCTGGCGGAGGTAGTCGAAGTTGCGCTCGCCGCAGGTGCCGATCACGCGCGCGCCACGCTGCTTGGCGAGCTGCACCTGAAGGCTGCCGACGCCGCCGGCTGCGGCCGAGACCACGATCACGTCGCCCGGGCCGATGCGCAGTTCGTCGAGGATATCGAGCGCTGTCGCGCCCGCCAGGTAGAGGCTGCCGGCGACTTCCCACTCGATGCTCTTCGGTTTGGTGACCAGGGCGCCGGCGGGCACGGTGATGTGGGTCGCATGCGCGCCCGTGCGGGTGTAGCCGATGACTTCGGACCCGACCTTGAAGGCGGTGGTTCCGGCGCCGACGGCCGTGACGACGCCCGCGAAGTCACTGCCGGACCGGCGGGGCCAGGGGAGGTCCGACCAGGTCTGCTCTTTGCCGTTGCGCAGGAACGCGTCCATGTGGTTGATGGCCGTGGTCATCACCTCGACCGTGACGTGGCCCGGGCCCGGTTCATCGAGCGGGCCCGACACGCGTTGGAGCACATCGGCGTCTCCGTACTCGACGTACTCGTACCAGGCTGCGTCGCGAACCTTGCGTGCCATGATCCTCACCATCTCTGGTCGTAGGTAAATGCCGTTGCATCTGTGTATTCGGCGCCGACGGTGGTTTTGGATGCAGCGAACCGCCGCGAATCTCCCGAGTGCATGAGATGTCGCTGTCGGCGGGTGCTGACACACTCAGGGGGTGACAGACACCACCCGCGCAGAGGCGCTCGAGATTTTGCGCACCCTCGTAGGGCGCGACGACGCCGACTTTCACGAGGGTCAGTTCGAAGCGATCGAGACCCTCGTCGATGATCACCGCCGCGCATTGGTGGTGCAGCGCACAGGGTGGGGCAAGTCCGCGGTGTACTTCGTCGCGACCCTGTTGCTTCGTCGTCGTGGCGCGGGGCCTACCGTGCTCGTCTCGCCCCTGCTCGCCCTCATGCGCGATCAGATCTCGGCGGCCGAGCGCGCCGGAGTGCGGGCCGTCGCGATCAACTCGACCAACGCACACGAGTGGACAGAGGTTCTCGACCGCCTGAACCGCGACGAAGTCGACGTTCTGCTGCTCTCGCCCGAGCGGCTCAACAACCCGGCATTCCGCGATGAGCAGTTGCCTGCGTTGGTGGAACGCATGGGGATGCTTGTGGTCGATGAGGCCCACTGCATCAGTGACTGGGGCCACGACTTCCGTCCCGACTACCGTCGGCTCGGAGACCTCATTCGACGGATGCCTCCGGGCGTGCCGATTCTCGCCACGACCGCTACGGCCAACAGCCGAGTCGTGACCGATGTCGCCGAGCAGCTCGGCGGGGCCGCCGATGAAGACGTCGAGGTTGTGACCATCCGCGGTCCGCTCGCCCGCGCCTCACTTCGGCTCGGCGTTCTCCGCCTGCCCGATGCGAAGACCCGCCTGGCCTGGTTGCTCACCCACCTCGGTGACCTCCCCGGCTCGGGCATCATCTACAGCCTCACCGTCAACGGCGCCGAAGACACCGCCCGCCTGCTCCGCGAGGCGGGCCACGCCGTCCGCGCGTACACCGGGCAGACCGACCCCGCGGAGCGCGAGCGGTCGGAGGCGATGCTCAAGCACAACGAGGTCAAGGCCCTCGTCGCGACCAGCGCGCTGGGCATGGGTTTCGACAAGCCCGACCTCGGCTTCGTCGTGCACCTCGGGGCTCCGTCGTCGCCCGTCGCCTACTACCAACAGGTCGGCCGCGCGGGCCGTGCGACCGAGAACGCCGATGTGTTGCTGCTGCCGGGCACCGAAGACCCCGAGATCTGGAAGTATTTCGCCACGACCTCGATGCCCACGCAGGATCGCGCCGAGCGAGTGATCGCGGCCCTGAATGCCGAGAGCGGCTCGCCGCTGTCGACCCCCGCCCTCGAGGCGCTGGTCGACATCCGCCGCACACCGCTCGAGCTCCTGCTGAAGGTGCTCGACGTCGATGGCGCAGTCCACCGGGTGCGCGGGGGATGGGTGTCGACCGGCCAGCCGTGGACGTATGACGCCGAGCGCTACGAACGCATCGCGGCCGCGCGCACGGTCGAGCAGCAGGCGATGATCGACTACGAGCAGACCACGGGCTGCCGCATGGAGTTTCTGCAGCGCAGCCTCGACGATGCCACCGCCGCGCCGTGCGGACGATGCGACAACTGTGCTGGGGTGTGGTTCGAGGGCGATGTCGCGGCGACGGCCGAAGCATCCGCCACAGCATCTTTGGCACGCGTCGGAGTGCCGATCGAACCGCGGGCGCAGTGGCCGACCGGTGCCGACAGCCAGGGTGTTCCGATGAAGGGGCGCATCGCGGTCGGCGATCGGATGGAAGAGGGCCGTGCCCTCGCGCGGCTCACCGACCTCGGCTGGGGCGGCGCGCTGCGCACGGTGTTCGCCGAGTCGTCGCTCGATGCGCCGGTGACGACAGCGATGCGGGATGCTGCGGCCCGCGTGCTCGGCGACTGGGGGTGGGCAGAGCGCCCGGTCGCGGTGGTGGCGATGCCGTCTCGGCGTCGTCCGCAGCTGATCGAGTCGCTCGCGCAGGGGCTCGCGGCCGTGGGCCGGTTGCCGTATCTCGGGGTGCTCGGCACTCGTGGCGGAGGCCCCTCCGGCCAGCCGGGAGGCAACAGTGTGTACCGGCTCGCCGGACTGTGGGACCGCTTCGACGCGAGTGGGCTAGAGCTTCCGTCCGGTCCGATCTTGCTGGTCGACGACATCGCCGACAGCCGGTGGACACTGACCGTGGCTTCCCGCGAGCTCCGGTGTGCGGGCGCCGACGCCGTGTTGCCCTTCGCGCTCGCCCTGCGCGGATGAGCGCGCTGAGTAGGGTGAGCAGCAACGGGAAGGCGCTCACATGATCGCGCGGTTCGAAGAGCTTGATTGGCAGCTGACCCCGATGGGCGACCTGACGTTGCGCCGCCGGTTCGAGCCCGCGGCGAGCCAAGAGATCTACGAGGTCAAACTTGGCGACGAATACTTGATGTCGAGTCTGTTCACCGTTGCCGAAGTGGCGCTCGCTGATCTGGGCCTCGCGGCAGTCACGACCGAGAAGATCGACGTCCTCGTCGGCGGCCTGGGCCTCGGCTACACCGCGGTCGCCGCGCTCCGCGACCCGCGCGTCACGTCCCTGACGGTGATCGACCGCCTCGCAGCCGTGATCGGGTGGCATGAACGGATGCTTCTTCCGGCAGCATCCGACCTCGTCACCGACGCCCGCACGAGCCTGGTGTGCGACGACTTCTTCGCCGTCATGCGCGCCGCACCTGCGCCTGATCACGCGGGGTACGATGCCATCCTGCTGGACGTCGATCACTCGCCTCGCCACCAGCTCGACGCCACTCACGCCGATCTCTACACGGTGAACGGCCTCCGCGCCCTCGATCGCCACCTGCGCCCGCGGGGGGTGTTCGCGCTCTGGTCGGATGACCCGCCCGATGCAGAGTTCATGGTGAAGATGCGCGCGGTCTTCGACGACTGCGCCGCGCACGTGGTCGAGTTCGACAACCCGGTCACCGGCGGTGTCTCGTCCAACACGGTCTTCGTTGGGGTGACTCGAAAGCGCTGACGGAGGCACATCCGAGCAATTCCCGCAAGGCGCCCCACCATCCCGCCGAACGTGATTCGCTAGAGGAAGTTCCTCGCACGTTCCCCCAAGGAGAGCCCCCATGTCCAGCGTGAAAACCCCCACACACACGGAAGCTCAGCCCACGACCGCCGACCGCGTCCGCCAGATCACCGTGATCACAGGCTCGGTCGTCGCCATCGTCGGCGCCTTCCTCGGCTCGGGTGCCGCGGGCGGCACGACGGTGCAGGATGCCGGGGGTGGAGCCTTTGCCGCCGACGCAACGCTCCTCTCCCCATTCACCACGGCCTTCTCGATCTGGTCGGTCATTTACGCCGGCCTGGTCGCTTACGCGATCTGGCAGGCATTCCCTCGGAACGCAGCATCCGCCCGCCACCGTTCCATCGGATGGTGGGTGCTCCTATCGATGCTGCTCAACGCGGTGTGGATTCTCGTCGTGCAGGCGGGTCTCGTCCCGCTGTCGCTGCTCGTGATCGTGTTACTTCTCGCCGTGCTCATCCGGATCTTTGTCACGCTGCAGCAGATTCCCGGTCGGGGAATCGTCGAGGCGATCGTCGTCGATGGCACTCTCGGGCTGTATCTCGGCTGGGTCATGATCGCCACGGTCGCGAACGTCGCTTCGGTGCTGGTCGCGGCGGGCTTCGACGGCTTCGGAATCTCGCCCGATCTCTGGGGCGTCGTCATCCTGGTCGTTGCCGGTGCGATTTCGGTGGCGCTGGCTTTCTGGGGCAGGGGTCGACTCACTCCCGCGATCGCCACAGCGTGGGGTGTCTTCTGGATCGGCGTCGCTCGCACGACCGATGAGCCGGCATCGTCTGCCGTGGGCACCACCGCGTTCATCGTTGCGGGCGTGATCGTGTTGGCTGCGCTCGTGTTCCGCGCGAGCGCCCTGCGTCAGGTCCCCGAGGCATGAGACTCGCCCAGGTCGCCCAGCGCGCCGAAGATCTGCAACGAGCTGCGGACTTCTACACGGTGCTGCTCGAGACCACCCCATCGGCGACGTTCGACCTGCCCGGGCTCGTCTTCTTCGACCTCGAGGGGATGCGTCTGCTGATCGACCGCAATGCTCCAAGTTCGCTGATCTATCTGCACGTCCACAACGTGCACGAGACGATCGACCGGCTCGCTGGGCTCGCCGACGTCGTTTCGCCGCCGCACATGATCTTCGCGCACAAGGACGACACGATTGGCCCCGCAGGGCATGAGGAGTGGCAAGCCTTCATCTCGGACTCCGAGGGCAACACCGTCGGCCTGATCGCCTTCCAGTCCGCCTAGTGCTGGGGGAGCACGCGCCGACCGCGTAGCCTGGGGGAGTGAGCGCATACGTCTCGGCGTTCGAGCTGTTCTCCATTGGAGTAGGACCCTCGAGTTCCCACACCGTCGGCCCCATGCGGGCCGCCCTCGACTTCGTTGTGCGCCTTCGCGAGAACGGTCTGCTCGAACAGACCGCCCGCATCACGTGCACGCTGTACGGATCACTCGGCGCAACGGGCATCGGCCACGGGACCCCCGACGCGGTGGTCGCGGGGTTGCGCGGGCTCGCGCCCGAGACGGTGGATCCGGATGCTGTGCGCTCAGCCTGGACCGCGTGGCCCGGGGGTGACCTGCTGCTCGACGAGAGGCATCCGGTTCCCTTCGAGAAGGGCGATATCGCCTTCGCTCCGCGGACACGCCTGCCGGGTCACCCGAATGCGATGACCATCGAGGCGTGGGCGGATGCCGCATCCGGCCCCCCTCGTGCATCCACCAGCGGCGTGCGGTCGACGGGACCCGCCCAGATCTCTGCCCCGGATACCGGCGACGACGGGCTACTTGTCCGCGAGACGTACTACTCGGTCGGCGGCGGATTCATCCGTCGCGATGGTGAGCCGCCGCGCGTGCAGTCCCACGCGTATCCGCTGAACTTCTCCAGCGCCGAAGCGCTGCTCGAGCTGTGCGACGAGCGCGGCATCACGATCGCCGAGGCAGCCCGCATCAACGAAGAGGCGCTCCGCAGCGACGAAGAGATCGCCGCCGGGCTCGACGCGATCTGGGATGCCATGGCCGCGTGCGTCGAAGCAGGACTGCACGCCGACGGAGTATTGCCCGGGATGCTACGGGTCAAGCGGCGCGCGGGAGCGATCCGCGTGCAGCTCGACGAGGCCGAGCAGACCGGGCACCGCGAGCTTCCGGGCGAGTGGCTCGGTGCGTTCGCGCTCGCCGTCAACGAGGAGAACGCAGCCGGTGGTCGAGTCGTTACCGCGCCGACGAACGGCGCCGCGGGGATCCTGCCGGCGGTCGCGATGTATTGGTGGCGGTTCCTTGCCGACTCGGGCCTGGGCGCGGGCAACGCCGTGACCCCCTACGGCGAGTTGGTCGGCAGCGCCCTGCTCGGGTTCGGGGGCCCGGCTCAGCTCACCGCCAACGCCCTCGATGAAGAGGTCGTGGCTGAGGCGAACCGCCGCCGAGGCATCCGTCGCTTTCTGCTCACTGCCACGGCGCTCGGTTCGCTGTTCAAGGCGAACGCCTCGATCTCTGGCGCCGAAGGCGGGTGTCAGGCCGAGGTCGGGTCTGCGTGCGCGATGGCCGCCGCCGGATTGACCGCGGTGATGGGCGGTACTAACCGGCAGATTGAGAACGCCGCCGAGATCGCCATGGAGCACCACCTCGGCCTCACGTGCGACCCGGTCGGTGGACTCGTGCAGATCCCGTGCATCGAACGCAACGCGATCGCTGCCTCGACCGCCGTCACCGCCGCGCGTCTCGCTCTGCGCGGCGACGGCTCTCATTTCGTCTCGCTCGACGCCGTGGTCGAGACCATGCGCCAGACCGGCATCGACATGTCGACGAAGTACAAAGAGACCAGCGAAGGTGGTCTTGCGGTCAACGTCATCGAGTGCTGAGCGGCCCCAGCTGCCGCTGCGCCGCTGCGAGTGTTTCACACCTGGTCGCTTCTTGGGAGTTGATGCGACCATTCGCGACACATCCAGCATCCGAGGCCCGAAGTATGTGTCACACCTGGACTTATGCATGAGCGCGAGGGGACCAGATGGCGAACATTCATCAAGCGCTACATCGCTCAGGCGCGGGTCTCCGGACGCCACCCGCGTCGGACCAACACGGTCGCGACCATCCCGGACGCGCGCGGACCCTCCCCACGGATGTGTCGTGAAGTGAGGCGCACGACCTCCCAACCTTCCGCAGCGTAGGCGGCGTACTTCTCGATGTCGCGGTCCCACTGTCTCTTGGTCGTGCGATGGTGATCTCCTTCTATCTCGACCAGTGTCCGAAACTCGGCGTAGCTGATCTCCGTGATCCCCAGAAGACTGCCGCGACCGTCCCGGATTTCGACATCGAGTTCGGGTTCGGGAAGCCTGTCCGCAAGAGCGTCCAGCCTGAACTCCGTCTCCAGCGGAGATGAGCTACCCACCCGCACGAGTTCGACGGCTTCACGCAGCTTCGCGACTCCGGGGCGTGAGCCGGCGTGTGCCGCACGGCGCAGGTGTTCAACCGATGCGAGTTGCTCGTCAGCTCGCAGTCGCCCGATCGTGTCGCGCGGAATGCGCACGATCGCGTCACCCACAGTGATGAGTTCGCGAACACTCAGTTCGCGCCCGAGCATCGCCCAGGTCGACGCAGGGCTCGACATGCGCAGACCGTTGTGCTCGCGGACGCTGATCAGACCGGGTTGCACTTTGAACCCGCGGATGCTTCGACCCCTCGGCGCGGTGGAGGGCCCGCACACCCCCACATCGAGCGCATCGGTGTGGCTGAGGGGGAGGCCATAGATCACCGCGGCTGTCCGTGACGTGAAGAAGGCTCGGTCAGCCATCACGGCGGTATAGGCGGTGGCCGCTCGAAGGACTGATCTGCGTTGCATCCGATCGCGCGCGAGGGGTTCTTCGCCATCGAGACTTTCAGCGGCAGTGATCGTGCCGAGTGTCGGCGTCGACGCATCCAGGGTTTGCCGGACTCCGTGGAAGGGTGATTCGAGGTCTTTCGCCCGAAGTCGCCGCGCGCTTACTCCGGCCGCGAGGGCATCGGCCCGCAAGAACGTCTCTCCGAGCCCCTCGGGAAGCGGACGGGGAGGTCGAGGCATCCGTCTACCATCGCTGCCACAGCAGGGTCACGCGCTCCAGAGGAGCACTTCGGTGCACAACACTTTCGCCACGGCGCCTGTGGAGGACCGGTATCTCATCACGAATGTGTCAGACCTTGTCGCGTCGCGTCGCGTCGCGCGAAGCGACCATCCCTGACACATCGGCAGAAGTGCGTGTGGGGGATGTGTCGTGAATGGTCGTTTCCGGAGCCCCCATGCGACCAGTTGGCGCACTTCTTCGCGCCAGCGCAGGATGCGACGGCGAAACCTGTCAGGGCACGTTCCCCGAGAGCGAACACCCAACTCTTAGCACTCGCGCTGGCAGAGTGCTAACATTTCTGTAGTTGAGTCGACCACGCTCAACTTTATCGACAGAGAGGAAAACCATGGCCACCTACGACCCCTTCCGCGACCTCGACCGCCTTGCGTCGAGCCTCTTCGACACGCGCCGCGGCCCCCGCCGCATGCCGATGGATCTGTACCGGGACGGCGACCACTACGTCCTCAGCGCCGACCTGCCGGGCATCGACCCGGGTTCGGTCGATATTGATGTGGACGGCCAGCTCCTGACCATCCGGGCCGAGCGCACCCTGCCGTCCGGTGACGGAGTGGATTGGATCACCCGCGAGCGCGAGGGTGCGAGCTTTCTGCGGCAGCTCAATCTCGGCCAGGGCGTCGACACCGAACGCATCGCCGCGAGCTACAGCAACGGCGTGCTGAGCGTGACGATCCCTGTGAGCGAGAGGGCGAAGCCGCGCAAGATCGCTGTGGCGACCGACAGTGACGGCTCGATCATCCAGGCTCACGAGAACAGTGACGCCCCGCAACCGGTCGACCAGTAGTATCTCCACACGAATGCCCTCTCCGTGATCGGAGAGGGCATTCGTCACGCAGGGAGTACGGTCTAGGCTGTCTGCATCCGCTCGTAACTCCCGGAGGCTGGCTCATGTCATTCCAGGCATACCTCGACAACATCGAGGGCAAGACCGGGCTCACGCCTCGCCAGTTCCTCGACCTCGCTGCCGAGAAGGGCTTCGGTCCCGGCACCAAAGCGGGCGAGATCGTCACGTGGCTCGGCGCAGACTACGGCCTCGGCCGAGGCCACGCGATGGCGCTTGTGCATGTGATCACCAAGGGTCCGCAGATCGACTCGAAGCACGTGGCGACAGGGACGACGCATTCGGATGCCTCTGACACGCTGTGGCTCGACGGCAAAGCGACCAACCCCGCGGTTTAGAACCGGCCACGAACTCGCGGTAGCTCAACAGCCGGTCGGCGGGGTGCGAAGCTTCGCCGTCAGGTCACGGAGCTGCGCCAGTTCGGCGTCGGTCAGGATCGACATCCGCTCGGCGATTGATGCTCCGTGCGCGGTCGCGAGTCGGCGAAACTCGGCGGCACCTCTATCGGTCGCGCTCACCAACGAGCCCCGGCCGTCGTCGGGGTCGGCGCACTTCGAAATCAGGCCGCGGGCAACCATGCGTTCGACGAGGCGTGACACGCTCGGCTGACTGATCAGCATGTTTGCGGTGACATCGCGCAGTCGCGCAGTCATCTCGGGTGACCGGGTCACAGTGAGGAGGACGTCATACTCGGCCTGCGAAAGTCCGGTGTCGTCGAAGTCACCGGCGATCTCGGCGAACACCTCGTACTGAGCGCGAAAAAGGCTCTCCCAGGCGTCGATGGCGAGGCGGCGGTCGGTCACAGACACAAGAGTACGGCGAACTCTAGGCTGAGGGCATGACCGGTCGATTCCGCGGCACGCTCCGTAAGGCGATCGTGGCGCTGGCGGCCGTCGCCATCCCGCTGATCCTCGTTGCGTGCAGTGTCAACGTGTCGTTCGACGCAGACCCCGCGCCGCCGGTGTCGAGCGACGTGAATGCGTTCACGTTCGCGAGCCTCGACGTCGAGTATGAGCTCTCTCGCGCCGAGGACGGTACGAGCAGACTCCGCGTGGTGGAGCGGTTCGTGGCCGACTTTCCGGACTACGACCAGAACCGCGGCATGCGCAGGGCTATCCCCGATTCGTACCTGGGCGTGCCGCTGCATCCCGAGCTCGTCTCGATCACCGACGAGAACGGCGCGGAGCGCGAAAGTGAAACCGACTCCGAAGACGGCTACTACTCGATGACCTCGCGCGCGGATGACTACGTGCAAGGGCGCCAGACGTACGTCTTCGAGTACACGCTCGAGAACGTCACGCGGTTCTTCCGCAACACGCGCGTGGACGAGTTCTACTGGAACGTCAACGGCACCGAGTGGCAACAGCCGTTCGGCCGGGTCACGGCGCGTTTGTCGATGGACACCGACCTCGCCGACGCGCTCACCGGCGATGGATTCTGCTACGTCGGGTATGAGGGATCGACCGACCTATGTTCATTCGTGATGGATGCTGCCACCGGCGAGATCCGTGCTGAAGCGGGGGCAGTTCTGCCCTACCAAACGGTCACGGTGGCGGTCGCGTTCGAGCAGGGGACGTTCGCGGAGTTCGACGATTCGTACCTCGCTTCACCGTGGGGCTGGCTGCAGGGTATCGCCGGGCTGGGTGTTGCCGGAGCGCTGACGGCGGCAGGCGTCACCCGGGCGCGGCGGCTGCGAGATGAGCCCGGCAGACCGACGATCATCGCCGAGTACACCCCTCCGCCGGAGATAGATGCGCTCGAGAGCGCCGTGCTGCTGAACCTCCCCGCCAAGGCGATTCCGGCCGAGGTCCTCGAGCAGGCGGTGGTCGGCAGCATCCGGATCATCGAAGGCGAACGTCGCTGGTTCGGCGGGACGAAACTCATTGCCGAGCTGATCGATCCGTCGAAAGCCGACGGAGACGGCATCATGCTGCTCGAAGGCCTCTTCCCCTACGGAGTGCCGGGCGAGCAGTACGAATTCGGGCGGCAAGACACGCGCCTGTCGAACGCAGCGCAGAAGATACTCAAGGCTGCCGCGAGCGAGCTCGACCGGAGGGGTCTGCGTCGCAAGGTGCCCGGTATGGCGCGGGCGTGGCCGGTCATCATCTCGACGCTGTCGACCATACTCGTGTTCATTCTCGGCTTCCTGGCGCTCGACAACGGGGTGAGTCCGGTTCTCCCGCTGTCGCTCATGGCCGCCGCGATCATCGTGGAGTTCATCGTGATCGGTATGGTCTCTCGCAAGCCGCTGACCGCAAAGGGTGCAGAGGTGCGCGACCACCTCGAGGGGCTCAAGATCTTCATCGAGTGGGCGGAGGCCGACCGAATCCGGATGTTGCAGTCGCCAGCGGGCGCCGAGCGCGTACCCGTCGATTCGACCGACCCGCGCGAGAAGCTCAAGCTCTACGAGAAGCTCCTGCCCTACGCCGTGGTGTTCGGCCAAGAGAAGGAGTGGGCGAAGCAACTTGCTGTGCTCTACGGCGACGGGTCGCCGCGTTGGTACGCAGGCTCGAGCGGGTTCAACGCCGCAGCGTTCTCGTCCGGGATCTCGACGCTGTCAGCCAGCACCGCGTCATCGTCCTCGACCTCAGGAGGGTCGGGTGGCGGCGGGAGCGCGGGCGGTGGGGGAGGCGGCGGAGGCGGCGGGGGCGTATAGCCTCGCCGCCGCCTCAGCGCTGAATCCGTACGGTCAGTACCAGCCGACCGACTGCGAGTGGCCCCACGCGCCGCACGGGTTGCCGTAGCGGCCTGAGATGTAGCCCAGACCCCACGCGATCTGCGTCGCGGGGTTGGTCTGCCAGTCTGCGCCAGCCGAGGCCATCTTGCTGCCCGGGAGTGCCTGGGGGATGCCGGTGGCTCCGCTCGAGGCGTTGTAGGCCTGGTAGTTCCAGCCCGACTCCTTGTTCCAGAGTGCGACGAGGCATCCGAACTGGTCCTCTCCCCAGCCGTAGTTCGCGGCCATCATGTCGCGAGCGATGAGCTGAGCGCCCGACGGGTTCGCGGGGGCTCCGGGAGTGGCGCGGGGGACGGATGCTGCCTGAGCGCGCTGCGCCTCGGCTGCGGCCGCTGCGGCGGCAGCTTCTTCTGCGGCCTTCTGGGCTGCGGCCGCTGCGGCGGCTGCCTCTTCGGCGGCCTTGCGGGCTGCTTCTTCGGCGGCGATCTTCGCGGCGATGGCCTCATCGAGGCGCGTGCGAAGATCTGCCACTTGCTCGAGAACGTCATCGGTTGCGGCAGTCGCGGCATCCGTCAGCGCGGGCACGAGAAGTGCGGGCATCATTTCAGCCGCGGCGATGCGATCGATCTCGTCACGGAGGTCGGATGTGTCGATCGTGGTGCTTTCCGTACCCAGGTCGAGCGCGGCGGTAGCGATGTCGTCGCCGATCGTCGTCACCTCGACGAGGGCTGACTTCGCCTCTTCGTGTGCGGCCTCAGCGTCGCGGGAGATATCGCGGAGCGTTGCGGCGCCCGATACTTCGCGCGCGGTGGCGACGGTGGTGGCGCTGGCGGCAGGTGCCGCCGAAGCCTGGGTCACCGCAACAGCGGCGCTGGCCGAGGTCAACCCGGTGAGGGCCACGAGGCCGAGCGCGACACCGAAAGCGGTGGTGCGAGCGGTCGATATCGTGCGAACCGTGCGCAGCGCGCGGCGAGAAATCTGGGGGTGAGTCATGGGGAAAGTAACATCCTTGCGTTCTCAGATGCCGCAGATTCGGCACCCTTGGACGCCCTCGGGATGGGCGCCAAAGACCCCAGCCTTGCGGTGTTGTCTGGACGAAACCTCCAAAACCCCTGATAGGGGCATGCGCGGCGGTCAGGCCGAACCACTCCACGGCGCAGGCACGATCACCCAGATGACCGATGCTGGCGCGCCCCCTTCGACCTTCCAGGTGTGTGGTTCGCGGCCAGGAAACGTGAGCGCGTCGCCCGTGCGCACCCGCACGACCCGGTCAGCGAACCGCATGCTGACGGCGCCTGAGAGGACGTGCAGTACTTCGACGTCGCAGTTGATCGTGTAGAGGTCGGCGCCTCCGTGTGCGTCGGCTGCGAGCTCCGAGCGCAGCAGTTGCACGCGTTGTTCGCCACGGGGTGACATCAGGCGTTCGTCGGTGTGCACCCCGCCCAAATTGATACGAGGTGCGTCGTCAAATGCGATGTGCTGCACCTCCGGCTCGGCGAACAAGGCGCCCACGGGCAATGACAGAACCTGGCACAGCTGCACCAACGTTGCGACGCTCGGCGAGGTTTCATCGCGCTCGACGCGACTGATGAAGCCCTTGCTCAGACCCGTCGTCTCGGCGACCTGCGCAAGCGACATCCCTTGCGCGGTGCGCGCCGCACGAATCTTCGCGCCGATCGGCGTTGCGGCCCCGTCAGCGGCCGGATGGATAGCGCGCATGGGTACTCCTTGCAGCCAAGACCGAAATCAACCCTTGACGACCGCGGGGTCTCGGCGTACCTTGATCGCAGTAGTTGTCTATAGAGTACCGAAAGTTGTCAAATATGCAACCCTCTCGTGAGACGGCTAAAAAGCATTCTCCCGTTCCGCGCGGCCCGGTCGATGCGAGCATCGTGCCGCGCTTCGCCGGCATCGCGACCTTCGCGCGACTTCCCCGTCTCGACGAAGTCGACCGCGCCGACATCGCCGTGGTCGGCGTCCCGTTCGACAGCGGCGTGAGCTACCGCCCTGGTGCGCGGTTCGGTCCGGCGCACGTGCGCGAGGCTTCGCGTCTGCTGCGTCCTTACAACCCTGCGCAGGACGTGTTTCCCTTCGGCGCCCAGCAGGTCGTCGACGCTGGCGACATTGCGGCGAACCCCTTCGACATCACCGCGGCTGTGGCTGAGATCGAGGCTGCGGCGCGAGAACTTCGCATACTCGCCGACCGGCTCGTGGTCATCGGTGGCGACCACACTGTCGCACTGCCGCTCCTGCGCTCGGTGCACGAAGTGCACGGTCCGGTCGCCGTGTTGCACTTCGACGCGCACCTCGACACCTGGGACACGTACTTCGGTGCACCGGTGACCCACGGCACGCCGTTCCGTCGCGCGTCCGAAGAAGGGCTCATCGATCTCGAGGCCAGCATGCACGTCGGCATCCGTGGTCCGCTGTACTCCAAGAGCGACCTCGAAGACGATTCGCGCCTCGGTTTCGCGATCATCACCAGTGAATTCATCGAAGAGCATGGCGTCGAGGCGGCAATCCAGCGCCTTCGTGCTCGCATCGGTAGCGCTCCGCTGTACATCTCGATCGACATCGATGTGCTTGATCCCGCTCACGCACCCGGAACCGGCACCCCTGAAGCGGGAGGACTCACCAGCCGAGAATTGCTCCGGATGCTGCGTGCCCTCAGCGATCTGCACATCGTCGGCGCCGATGTGGTCGAGGTTTCACCGGCCTACGATCACGCCCAACTGACGGCGGTGGCCGCGAGCCACGTCGTCTACGAACTGTTGAGCGCGATGGCGCCCAGAGACCAAAGCGCGGATGGAGCACAGTGATGACGCACGTAACGCCGACCGAAGAAGACGTGCGGGCCGCGGCATCCGCCATCGTCGATGCGTTCGCCGCGACCGACGGCGCGCGCTACTTCTCACTCTTCGCGCCCGAGGCGACCTTCGTTTTTCACACCGAGCCCGAACGGCTCGAGGACCGCGCGGCCTACGAGGCGCTGTGGCAGGAGTGGGTGGCGAGCGGCTGGCGAGTGACCTCATGCACATCAAGCGACCCGCACGTGCAGGTGCTCCCGGGCGGTGCCGTCTTCGCACACTCCGTCAGCACGTCGGTCGACACCGCCGACGGCCCCGAATCGTACCGCGAGCGCGAAACCATCGTGTTCCGCGCCGAGGGTGACGCACTCATCGCCATCCACGAACACCTCTCACCGCAACCCTGACCCGACCGTCCCACCCTTGACCCGACCCCCGCCCGACCCCAAAGGGAGCCCGAAGATGTCGCTCTACACCCGCCTCGAGCGCCGACTCGAAGAACAATCCGACGACGCGCGTCCGGTCCGCGGAGCATATTCGCTGGGCAGGATTCTGATGATCTGGCTGGCGGCGAACCTCGTCGTCACCACCCTGCTCACCGGCACACTCTTCGTTCCGGACATACCGTACGGTCTCGTGATCGCACTGATCATCGGTGGGACCGTCTTGGGTGCCGCGGTGCTGGTGACGATCGGCGCGATTGGCTCACGCACGGGACTGCCAACGATGGCACTGACCCGCGGCCCGTTCGGTACGCGCGGGAGTCTTCTGCCCGTCGCCGCCAACATCACTATTCTCATGGGCTGGAGTTGGGTTCAGGCGATGCTGGCCGGTATCGCGCTCGACTACATCGTCGCGTCCGTCACCGGGTTCTCGAGCCCTGTCATCTTCGCCGTGATCTGTCAGACCATTGTGGTGATTCTCGCGATCTTCGGCCACGCAGGTGTCGCTCGTGTCGAGCCGTGGTTCGCTGCGGTGATTCTTGCGATAGCCGCATACATCTTCGTGGTCGCGTTCTCGACCTTCTCTCCTGCCGACTTTGCCGGCATCACGCCGACGGTCGAACCCTTCTACAGCCCTGGGCTGGCGTTCGATGTCGTGCTGGCGACCGCCATCTCATGGACGGTTCTCTCGGCAGACTTCAATAGGTTCGCCTCATCGACCCGCGCTGGCGTGATCGGCTCGGGCGTGGGGTACACGCTGTCGACAGTGATCTCGATGTCGCTCGGTGCCACCGCGATCGGTTACGTGGTTTTGCAGGGCGGTGACGCGATCCCGTTCGACCAGGTGACGATCATTGAACCCTTCGGCGCTCTCTTCGCCGTGGCGATCTTCCTGTCGGTCATGGCTACGAACACGATGGTGGTCTACGGGATGGTCACGAGTGTCGTCAACGCACTTCCGGGCAAGCGTGTGAAGTTCTTGCCGACGGCGATCGTGGTCGGTGTGATCTCGATCATCGGATCGACCTTCTTCGGCCTGCTCGCACAGTTCACGACATTCCTGGTGACCATCAGTGCGCTGTTCGCCCCGGTGTTCGCCATCATGATCGTCGACTACTACATCGTCGCCCGCCGTCGCTACGACGCGGACATCCTCAAAACGACGGGCGGTCGCTACTGGTTCACAGGTGGCGTCAACTGGCTGGCCGTGGGTGTCTGGGTGATCGGCGCGGTCTCGGCCTACGTATGGGCGTATGTCTGGCCGTTGCCCTTCGGTGCGACGATCCCGGCGTTCCTGCTGACGTTCGTGCTCTACCTCGCCGTGTCATGGCCACGGCGCGCCAAAGCGCCGTTCGGCGAGAGCAAGCACCTCGCTGATGTCGGGCAGGAGTCCGCTGAGCGCGCTGCCGCGAGTTGAGCCCGGTGCTCCGTGACCTGAGCCATCCGATCACCGGCGGCATGCCGGTGTATCCCGGCGACCCGACTGTGCACGTCCACGCTGCTCTCGATCTCGCTCGAGACGGCGTGGCCGTCACGGCGCTCCGCCTCGGCTCGCACACGGGCACGCACATCGATGCCCCTGCCCACACGGTGCACGGAGGGAGGACGATGGCCGATGTCGCGCTGGACGAGCTGGTCGGTGAGGCGATGGTGATCAGGATGCCTGAGCTGCGCGATCGCGAAATCTACGGGTGGGAGCACCTCAGCTCTTTAGCGCCTGTCCCTGACCGCGTCCCCGCGATCGTGGTCATCGCGACAGGTTGGGCGCGCTGGTTCGCTGACTCTCGAGCGACGAGGCATCCGGCGCTAGCTTCTGACGCCGCCCGCGAACTGGTGGCGCGCGGGATGCGGATCCTGGCCGTCGACACGCTCAGCCCCGACCTCACTGACGGCTCATCGACCGACTTTCCCGTTCACGAGGTCGTGCTCGGCAGCGGCGGGCTGATCGTGGAGAACCTGTGCGGCCTCGAGGGGTTGCCGGCGCGCGTGCGAATCGGCTTCTTTCCTTTGCGCCTCGCCGGCGACGGTGCGCCGGTGCGTGCAGTGGCGTTTCTCTGAGCTCCGGTTCGGTCGGTCAGCCGATACGCGTGTCGCCGGGCGGTGACACGCGTAGCCAGCGGAACCCGTAGGGTGCGAGCTCGAGCTCGACCCGCCCTCGGGGTCCGACATCGATGCGTTCGGGCCCGTGCAGGTCGAGCAGCATGGTTCCCTCCTCGACATCTTCGACGCGCATGGTCATGCGCACGGGGACCTCGGTGAAGTTGTGCAGCGCGATCATCCGCCCGACGTCCGCGCCGACTTCGTGCACCAGCACACCCTCGCCGTCGTGCTCGAGGATTCGCAGTTCGCCCCATCCGATCTCGGGCGAGATGCGGTACCGGCCGATGAGGCTACGGATGAACTGCAGCAGTGACTGGTCGTCATTGCGTTGCTGCTGCACGTTGACGTGATCAGGTGAGTACCCATCGCCGGGAATCGGCGCGGCCAAGCGCCCTGCCGCCGCCCGCGAGAACCCGCCGTTCTTACCGTCGGTCCATTGCATCGGCGTGCGGACGGATTTGCGACCGGGGATCTCGGGGTTCTCGCCCATCCCGATCTCTTCGCCATAGAAGAGCACCGGCGTGCCCGGCAGCGAGAACATCAGACTGTAGACCATGCGGACGCGCCGGGGGTCGCCCGCGAGCATCGGCGGGAGCCGCCGGGTGATGCCTCGGTCGAACACGCGTTGCGACTCGTCGGGGGCGAAGGCGTCGAAGACTTCGTTGCGGTCGGCTTCAGACAGCTTGTCGAGCGTGAGTTCATCGTGATTGCGGACGAAGTTCGCCCACGCAGCCTCGGGCGGAATGACCGGCCGTGCGGTCAGTGAAGCGATCAGAGGCGACGGGTCATTGCGGGCCAAGGAGAGGTAGAGAGCTTGCATCGAGTTGAAGTCGAACTGAAGGTCCAGTTCTCCGCCCTGCTCGCCGCCGAAGAAGTCGACCTGCTGCGCAAAGGGCAGGTTGACCTCGCCCAGGAGTGCGGCGTGCCCCGCGCGGCGCTGCAGAAACCGCTTCACGTCGCGGAGGAACTCGTGCGGATCGCCGATGTCGACACCCTTGGGCGGTTCGATGAGGAAGGGCACTGCGTCGAGTCGAAACCCCGAGACGCCCAGCGCGAGCCAGAACCCGATCGTCTTCGCGATCTCGTCGCGCACCTTCGGGTTGGCGATGTTCACGTCGGGCTGATGCTTGTAGAACACGTGCTGGAAGTACTGTTCGGTGCGTTCGTCGTGCTCCCAGACGCTCGCTTCTTCACCCGGGAACACGGTGGGCTGCTGGTTCTTGGGCGGCTCATCGCGCCAGACGTAGTAGTCGCGGTACGGCGATGTGCGGCTGCGGCGGGCGGAGACGAACCACGGATGCTTGTCAGACGTGTGGTTGACCACGAGGTCGACGATCACCCGCATTCCGCGGTCTTCGGCCGTCCGAATCACCTCGACGAAGTCGCCGTGGGTGCCCAGGCGCGGGTCGACTCCGTAGTAGTCGCTGACGTCATAGCCGTCATCGCGATCGGGCGAAGGATAGAACGGCATCAACCAGAGGCAGGTGATGCCGAGGTCGGCCAGATAGTCGATCCGTCGGGCAAGACCCTCGAAGTCGCCGATGCCGTCATCATTGCCGTCCATGAACGTCTCGACGTCGAGGCAGTAGATGACCGCGGTCTTCCACCACAGGTCGCTGGTGTCGGTGATCTTCACAGCGCCCTCCTCAGTGCCGGGAGCAGGTCGTGTTCGGCGCGGTCGAGGAATGCGGTTTGGTCGGGCCCGATCCCGTGCAGATAAACGCGGTCAAAGCCCAGCCGCGCGAGGTTCGCGATCCGTTCAGCCAGTTCGCCGGCGTCATGCGAAACCAGCGCCCCCTTGTGCAGCTGCTCGTCGCTCGGGGTGCCGGCGCGGGCGTCGAAATCCTCGGGCTGTTCGATGTCCCACAGCGACACGTCTGTGATGGCCGCATGTCGCCACTGCTCGCGGGCTACGGCCAGTGCTGCTTCTTCGGTGTCTTCGAGAGAGACGTGCACCTGCAGCACGCGCGGGCCGCGGCCCCCGGCATCCGCATACGCACTGACTACACGGGAGAGCAGGTCGTGGGGTTGCGCCACCGTCGCCAGACCGTCTGCCCAACTCGCCACCCATGCGGCAGTCTCGGACGTCACGGCCGCGCCGAGGAGGGGCGGCGCCGCTTCGGGGAGGCTCCACACGCGCGCACGATGGACGTCGATCTCGCCGCTGTGGGTCACCTCTTCGCCCGCCAGCAGGCGCCTGATCACGTCGACGGTTTCACCCAGCCGCGCATTGCGACGATCTTTCGTCGGCCACGGGTCGCCGGTCACGTGCTCGTTGACGAGTTCCCCGCTGCCGAGAGCCGCCCAGAACCGGCCGGGAAACATCTCTTCCAGCGTTGCGATGGCCTGAGCGCTGATCACGGGGTGGTACCGCACTCCGGGTGCCGTGACGACGCCGAGAGAGAAGGATGTCGACGCGAGAGCCGCGCCGAGCCAGCTCCAGGCGAAGCCGGACTCGCCTTGGCGGATGCCCCAGGGTGCGAGGTGATCCGAGCACATGGCGCCGTCGAAGCCGACCGCTTCGGCGCGCACGACGGCTGAGAGGAGTTTGCTAGGGGGAACTTGTTCGTGGGAGGCGTGGTAGCCGAGGAATACCATCGTTCGACTCTTCGGCATTCCCGATGGGGCGGCAAGGGACTTGCGCTTCCTCCCGAAGCGACCTAGGGGTCGGTGCCGAAGGTGGCCTATGGCTGGGTGCGGTGCTCGCGGTAATAGTCGAGGAGGGAGCGGGTCGAGGCATCCTGAGCATCGATCGCCGACGCGTCACCCTCGAGAGCCGGCGCGATCTGCATGGCCAGCTGCTTGCCGAGTTCGACGCCCCACTGGTCGAACGAGTTCACGCCCCAGATCAATCCCTGAGTGAAGGTGATGTGCTCGTACAGGGCGATGAGCTCGCCGAGCACTTTCGGGGTCAGCGCGGGCGCGAAGATCGACGTCGTCGGGCGGTTGCCCGCGAACGTGCGGGCGGCGACCAGGGCGCCGGTGGTGCCTTCAGCTTCGACTTCTTCGGCGGTCTTGCCGAACGCGAGAGCCTTGGTCTGCGCGAGGAAGTTCGCAAGGAAGAGCGCGTGCACGTCCTGACCCTCGGCCTGCGTCGGGAAGGCGGGGTTGACGAACGCGATGAAATCGGCCGGGATCAAGCGGGTGCCCTGGTGGATCAACTGATAGAACGCGTGCTGACCGTTCGTTCCCGGCTCGCCCCAGAAGACCTCGCCGGTGTCGGTCGTGACGGGCGAGCCGTCCCACCGCACCGACTTGCCGTTGGACTCCATCGTGAGCTGCTGCAGGTAGGCCGCGAAGCGGTGCAGCTGCTGCGCGTAGGGGAGGACCGCGTGGGTCTGCGCGCCCAGGAAGTTCGTGTACCAGACGTTGAGCAGGCCCATGACGACCGGCACGTTCTGCGCGAGCGGCGTGTGGGCGACGTGCTCGTCGACGGCGTGGAAGCCCGCGAGCAACCCTCGGAACGCATCCGGTCCGAGGGTGATCACCAGCGAAAGGCCGATGGCCGAATCGACGGAGTAGCGCCCGCCGACCCAGTCCCAGAACCCGAAGGCGTTGGTCGGGTCGATGCCGAAGGCCTCGACCTTGTCGAGCGCGGTGGAGACGGCGACGAAGTGGTGCGCAACGGCGTTTGCGCGGTCGCTTTCGTCGTCGGTGATGATTCCGGATGCCTCGAGCCCCGCCCACAGCCAGTCCCGGGCCATCCGGGCGTTGGTGAGGGTCTCGAGGGTCGTGAAGGTCTTGGACGCGACGATGAACAGCGTCGTCTCAGGGTCGAGCCCGGCAGTCTTGAGAGCAAGGTCGGCCGGGTCGATGTTGGAGACGAACCGGGCCGCAATCCCGGCATCCGCGTAGGGCTTCAACGCTTCGAAGATCATGTACGGTCCGAGGTCGGACCCGCCGATGCCGATGTTGACGACGGTTTCGACCTTCTTGCCGGTGATGCCGCGCCAGTCGCCGGTACGCACACGCTCGGCGAAGGCATCCATCTCGGCGAGCACCTTCTGCACGTCATCGTCGATCGGCTGACCGTCGACGCTCAGCGCGGGCGAGGCGCCCGGCGGGCGCCGGAGGGCGGTGTGCAGGACGGCACGATCTTCAGAAGTGTTGATGTGCTCGCCCGCGAGCATCGCGGCGTAGTGCTGGGCGACGCCGGTCTGTTCGGCCAGGCGCACGAGGCTCGCGAGGATGTCGTCGGTGACGAGGTTCTTCGACAGGTCGACGTGCAGCTCGGCGAGCGGCAGGCTCAGGCGCTCGACGCGGTCGGGGTCGTCTGCGAACCAGGTGCGCAGGTCTGGGGCGAACGAGGCACGGTGGCTCTCGAGTTCTGCCCAGGCGGATGTTTCGGTGGCATCGATGGGTGCGCTCACCGTTTCACCGTAGCGCGTGGGGTCGTGTGGCGGTTGCTCTGTGACGGGGCAAGAGTAAGGGCCGGTTGGAGAGGCTCCCAACCGGCCCTTGTCCCTGCACCAAGAGTGTCCTGCAATCACATGTCCGGTAGCTGCCACAGCAAAACAACTACCGTGCCTGCACTCTATAACGGTGAGGTAACGGAAGGGAAGAGGCTGACGTTATCTTTTTGTGATTCTTTTTCGGAGCCGTGTTCCCACGCTGTGACCGCTTCGTTCGGCTAACTCTCGGCTGGAGCAGATTGCCTACGACGTACGATTGACCACACCCGTTTCTGACCCACGAGAGAGAATCCCCGTGAGCCATCGTCGTACCTCCTCTGACCAGGAGGGTCGAACACCCTACCCCCTCAACCTTCGAGGGGGTGAATTCGGATGCTGGAGGCAACGCTGACCCTGTTGGTCGGCGTGCTGATCACTCTGGCGATCATTGCCGCCTGCGGCTTCTTCGTGGCGCAGGAGTTCGCCTACATGTCGGTAGATCGTTCCCGCATGGCGGCGCTCGCTGAGAAAGGCGATGCACAGGCCAAGCGCGTGCTCGCGATCACCAAGCGCACCTCGTTCATGCTGTCCGGAGCTCAGCTCGGCATCACCGTCACGGGTCTGCTGATCGGATACGTCGCCGAGCCCCTGATCGGACAGTCGATCGGCACGCTTCTGGGCGGAACCGGCCTCGACCCCGCGGCATCCATCCTCATCGGAACGATCGGCGCCCTCCTGCTGGCAACGGTCGTCACGATGATCTTCGGCGAGCTATACCCGAAGAACCTCGCGATTGCGAACCCCGAGCCCTTGGCTCGAGCGCTCGCCATGCCGACGCGCATTTATCTGCTGGCATTCGGATGGCTCATCACGGTGTTCGACGTCGCCGCCAACGCTCTGCTGAAGTTGCTGCGCATCGAACCCCTCGAAGATGTCGATGAGAGCGCGACCGCGCGCGACCTGGCAGCGATCATCGAGGAGTCCCGGGCCAGTGGTGACCTTCCGGACGATCTTTCGATGATCATCGACCGCATCCTCGACTTCCCGCAGCGCGACGCCGAGCACGCGATGGTTCCGCGATCCCGTGTCGACTCGATCTCACCCGACACCACCATCGGCGAAGTCCGGGCTCTCATGTCGACCGGACACACGCGATACCCGGTGATCGGCGACGAAGACGACCCCGTCGGCGTCGTCGAACTCATCGACTTGCTGCGCGGCCCGCATGACGACGAGGCGCCCGTGTCGACAGCCATGCGTGCCGCCGTGGTCATTCCGACCACGATGCAACTGCCGGTGGCACTGGACCGGATGCGGCAGACGCGTAACGAGATGGCCTGCGTGGTGGATGAGTACGGCAACTTCGACGGCATCCTCACCATCGAGGACCTCACCGAGGAAGTCATCGGCGAGATCTCGGACGAGCACGATCTCGACATCCACGAAGTGGTCAACGTCGGCGACGATCACTGGACCCTTCCCGGAGACGTGCATCTCGACGAGGTCGAACGCCTCATCGGACACGACCTGCCGCGCGGAGACTCCGAAACCATCGCCGGCCTCATCATCAGCGAGTACGGCGACCTCGTTCCCGAGGGAGGGACGGTGCGCATCGTCCTCCCCGAGAAGGCGTCGGAGACCGTGCAGGGATTGCGGATCGAACGTTGGCTCGACATCGAAGTGACCGAGGTCGAGCGCCATGTGCCCTCTCAAATCGTTGTGAGGCTGAGCGAGAACGATCAAGATTCTGCTGACGGGGGCGACGATGCGAGTACCCCTGTCGACCTCCCGGATGAGGAGGTGACCCGATGAGTTGGTGGATGGTCACGATCATCACGATCGTTCTGATTCTGGCAAGCGCGTTCTTCGTCATCGTGGAGTTCGCTCTGCTCGCCGCGCGCCGACACCGGCTCGAAGCCGAAGCCGAATACAGCGCGTCGGCCCGCGCTGCCCTGCGCGGAATGAACGAGCTGACCGTCATGCTTGCGTTCGCGCAGTTGGGCATCACGGCCTGCACGTTCTTGCTCGGTGCCATCACAAAGCCGGCGATCGACTACGCGCTCGCACCTGTGCTGGAGCAGTGGGGGCTGCCCGCAGCCCTGTCGGGTGTCATTGCCTTCATGCTCGCGCTCATCATCGTCACCTTCCTGCACCTCGTGATCGGCGAGATGGCTCCGAAGTCGTGGGCCATCGCCCATCCCGAAGTCGCGGCGAAGGCGACCGGCCTCACAGCCCGCGCGATGACCTGGCCGCTGCGTCCGTTCCTGCTCTGGATCAACCACATCGCAAACCGCCTCGTGAAGGCTTCGGGAGTCGAACCGGTTGAGAAGGCTGCTGCGGGTGGTCAAGACATCGACACCATTCGTCAGCTGGTGGCGCACTCCCGCGCCGCGGGGACGCTCGAAGAGCAGTTCTCTGCGCCGATCGCTCGCGCCATCGCTCTGGGGACGCTCACCGTGGGCGACATCGTCCGCACCGACCGAGTCCCCACCTCGGTGCCGGTGACAGCCACCGCAGCCGACATCCAGGCGGTGGCGGCGTCCTCCGGGCACCTCCGCATCCTTGTGGGCACCGGTCCCGACTGTCGGGTTGCGCATGTGCGCGATACGCTCGCCGTCGATGCGCAGACCCCTGCAATGGAGATCGCTCGGGACGCCCTCGTGGCAACTCCCGATACCTCCGCATACGACACCCTCGCCCGGATGCGTCGAGGCCGCGTCCAGCTGGCAACGGTGGTCGACTCAGGTCGTCTGCTCGGCATCGTGACCATGGACGATCTCTTGCGGGAGGTGCTGCCAGGGTCGACCACGCTGCCGGCTGCTGTGTGACGGTCCCGTATCAGGCGCCCAGCATCCTGCTCTCTCACGGCAAGCCCGTCGAGAGGACCTGTCGTGACCGAAACCGCCCCTTCACCCGATACCGCACCTGCTGCTCGCCGCTTCGCTTTCCTCGTGCATCCGCGCGCGCAGGTGGCGACCGATATGGCACGCATCTGGCGGCCGCTGGGATTGATCCCGGACTCGGCGTGGGGGTGGGGGCTTCGCAATCTGCCCGTGCCCCCCATCACTCTGGCGAACGTCCACCGTGCAGACACCGATGCCGGTCCCGCAGGGTCAGTGATCGTGGTGCCGGTCGGCGCTCGCCAGATGCTTGCCGAAAATCGGCGCTGGGTGGTCGGCAGGATCGAGGCTGCGATCGACCGGGCCGAGGCGCTCGGCGCTGAGATCGTGGGGCTGGGTGCGCTCACCGCACCCGCGAGCGGAGCAGGACGGATGCTGCGCGAACGCCCCGGTATCGCGATGACGACCGGCAATGCGTTCACCGCCTACCTCACGGTCGAGGCGATTCGCAGGCTGCTGCCGGCCGCACGCGGCGGGCACATCGCGATCATCGGAGCAACCGGAAGTGTCGGCACCTGCGTCGTGCGCCTTCTCGCTGACGAGCCGATCGGGACTGACCTCACGCTCATCGCTCGAAACGAGCGGCGTCTGGACATTCTCGCGGCCGAGTTCGCCGAGCGGGGCACGGGAGTCTCGGTGCGCGCGACGACGTCGATGGATGCTGTGCGCGATGCCGACCTGGTCGTCGTGCTGACCTCGGCAACCGACGCGGTACTGCGCTCTGAACACCTTCGGCCGGGTGCGATCGTCCTTGACGACACGCAGCCCCGCAACACGGATCCGGCCCTCATGACCGAACGTCCCGACGTGCTCGTTGTGGACGGCGGGGTGGCGGCGGTTCCCGGCATCCGGATTCGCGGTGATATCGGACTGCCGCGCGGTCTCGCGTACGCGTGCCTGTGCGAAACAATGCTTATGGCGTTCTCGGGCAACGCCGCTGATGCCGTCGACGCCGTTGGTCAGGCGAGCGTCGACCACGCGCTGCGCATGCGCGATGCGGCTCGGCGGTTCGCGCATCTGGGCTTCACGCTCGCTGATCCGCTGTCGTTCGGGCGCCCGACGCACTGGCCTGACGCGGTCGCCGTCGAACAGGCGGCGTGACATGGCCATCGAGGTGCTGGTACTGGGTGGCGGATACACCGGAGTCTGGGCTGCGCGCAGAATCGCGCGAGCGCAGCGCCGGGGAGTGCACGACGACGTCCGGGTGACGCTGGTGTCGGCAAGCGATGTGCACGGCTTCCACGGATGGACCGCGGAGGTCATCACCGGGCACGTGCGTGAGCATCGTGCACGTGTGGCGCTCGCGGAACTCCTTCCCGGAGTGCGCCTCGTGCGCGGCGTTGTCACTCACGTCGATCTGGAGAACCGAGAGGTACAGGTCGTCGAGGAACGCGGCATCCGTGTCTTCCGGTACGACGAACTCGTCATCGGTGTCGGAAGCCGCGATGCGCGCGAACGCGTGCCGGGGCTGCGCGAGCACGGCTGGTCGCTGAAAGATGACGGCGGACTCGAGGCGCTGAACGCTCATCTCGCCGAGGTCGTTTCCGACGCCGCGAGTATCTCCGATTCCGTTGAGCGTGCCCGTCTGCTGACCGTCGCCGTCGCCGGCGGAGGGTTTGCGGGGGCCGAAGCATCGACCGCGATCGCCCAGAGGCTGCGCGCGGCGCTCGATGCGACACCCGCGCTCGCCGGGGAGCGCGCGCGAGTTGTGCTGGTGCACTCGGGCTCGTCACTGCTGTCTGAGTTGCGCCCTCGCTTCGCACGAGTCGCCGACTACTCAGCGCGTCATGTCGTGGCCTCCGGCGTGGAGATGCGCGGGGGCGTGCGGGTCGTGTCGGTCACTCCCGCCGGAGCCCAGTTGAGGGACGGGTCGTTCATCGCTTCGGCAACAGTCGTCTCGGCGATCGGGCAGGCGCCCGTCGCGCTGGCAGGGACCGAGGGACTGCCGAGGGATGCTGCGGGCCGGGCGATCACGGACCGATATCTGCGCGTCGCGCCGCACGTGTGGGCGGGGGGAGACTCCGCCGCTGTGCCGCATCCGTCCGGCCGTGGCGCGTGCCCCACCAACGCGCTGTGGGCGATCTTCCACGGGAAGCGCATCGGCGCGAACGTCCTGCGAAAGCTTCGCGGGCGCCGCCCTGCGCCGTTCCGCTTTCCGGGGCTCGGTCAAGGCGCGAGCTTCGGGGTCGGTCGCGGAGCAGCAGAACTCTACGGCGTACAGCTCACCGGGTGGGTGGCGTGGATCGCGCGCTGGGGCTTCTTCCACTGGTTCATGCCCTCGCGCCGCGTGGCGTTGGCGACGGCCCGAGAGTGGTTCGCGGGTCCGGTGATTGCAGCTGTACCGTCTGGCGAGGTCGCGCGCGGATACTCGGGAGCGCGGCAGTATTGAAGGATGCACGATGCTGCGCACGACTTCGAGCCCGCGTCCCGGCACCTCGACGTCGAGATCGTCACCCGACCCGGCACGCGGGTCGTCAAGATCGTGCGAGCGGTGCTCATCGCGGTGATGGGTCTGATCACCGGCGACCACGGATCGGGGCCATCGGCCAACGACCTGGTCGTGACGCGCCGGGCGACGGGTCGCGAAGTGCTGCGGGTTTCGGCCGGGTCCATCGTCGAAGCGGACCAGTTGCACCAGCGGGTACGCGCCGACCTCGAGACCAAGAGCGTCGCGGCGTTCGTCGCCGAGTGGCGACTGCCCGAGGGGAGCTAGCCGCGGACGGTAGGAAGCGCACCTCACGCCAGCGCGTCGAGCACGGCTTGCGCGGTGCGGGCCGTGTCGAGCCAACCGGGTAGGGTCGAGCCGGCCTCAGCGGCGGCGTGAGCCATCCTGATCCTGAGTGTGTCGTCGGTGAGAACTGCACGAAGTGCATCGGCGAACGCCAGGGGATCGTCCGGCGACACGAGTACACCCGCATCGGGGCGCACGGTCTCGGGCACGGCGCCGACGCGACACGACACCACGGGCAGACCGTGCGCGAGGGCTTCGTCGAAGACCAGGCCGTACCCCTCGTACCGAGTGGCCAGCGCGAAAACCGAGGCCAGGCGGTACAGCTCGTCGCGTTCGGCGACCGAAACGATGCCGGCAAAGCGCACTCGACCTTCGAGCCTGAGCTCGGTGTGCAGGGTGGCGAGTTCGGCGGCATGAACCGGGTCGTACGCCGAGCCGACGATGACGGCCGTCCAGGGCAGGTCGGATAGCTCCGCGAGCGCTCGCAGCAGCACGTCGTGGCCCTTTCGCGGATGCTGGATGCCGACTGAAACGATCAGCGCCGGCCCTGCGGACACGATGCCGGGCACGACATCGTCAACGCGATCGGTACCCGGGCGTGCGACCGTGATCCGCGCGGGGTCAGTACCGTACTCGTCGATCAGGATCCGCGCCGTGAAGGGACTCGGCACGATCACCGCGCGTGCCAGCGCGAGGTTGTCGCGCTCGGTGCGAATGAGGTATTCCCGACGAGCGTCGCTCAGGCCCGCCTCGTGTGCGAGCGGATGGTGAATCATCGCGACGATCGGCGCCCGGGCGCGCGCTAGCCCGGCGGTCGCGAGAGAGCCGAAGACGAGTCCGTCGACGATCAGCGGATGCGCGGGATCGAGCGCCTCCATCGCCGCGACCGCGTGCGCGGAGTCGTCCGGCGACGGGTCGGGGAACGACGAACCCAGCGGGAGGTGCGCGGTATCGGTGCCGATCTCGCGCAAGCCTTCGAGCAGCCGTCGCTCGTAGAGATAACCACCGGTGACGGTGCTGAGGTCGCCCGGAATGGCGAACACCGCCCGCCTCATGCCTGTTGCTCCGGGGCATAGACGCGCAGCACACGTGATTCGATTGCGCCGACGGCGGCATAGCCGAGCGCCGACAGCGCGGTGACGAGCACGACGGCTCCGGCGAGCAGGTCGTAGCCGGATCGGGATGCTGCCAGCGCCATCAGGCTCCCGATCCCCGTGCCAGTGGCCAACCATTCCACGACGGTGACAGCCAGCACGGCGGCGGGAACACTCATCCGCGCTGCCGCGAAAAAGGCCGGGAGCATCGACGGGATCCTCACGCGCACGAGCTGCGTGCGCGTCGGTGCCGCATAGCTGCGCAGCACATCCAGCGCCTGTCCGGGCGCTTGGGCCAGCCCTTGCAGACACGCGACAAGGGTGGGGAAGAACACCATGATGGCCACCAGAGTGATCGCCCCGACGGGCCCACGGCCGAGAAGGAGCACGATGAGGGGCGCGGTCGTTACGATCGGCACCGCACGCAGAGCGATCGCGGCCGGCATCGTGACGTCGGCCGCCCGAGGTGCCCACACCAAAAGCACCGCGATGCCGGCCCCGGCAGCCAACCCGGCGAGGTACCCAGGCACAGCGAGGGCCACGGTCTGACCGAGAGCCGCGAACAGCTCATCCCGCACTGCACCCTCGTCGTCGACACCCACGAGAATGCGCACGGCGTCGATCGGCGTTCGAGCGAAGAACGAGTCGAGATCTGTGACGATGATCCCGCCCCACCAGAGCACGACGATCACGAGCACGAACACCGCGGCGTCGATCACCGAGGTGCGCAATCGGTGGCCGGGAGATACGCGCGGGCGGGTGGGCGCCAGGATGATGGGAGGCGACTCGGTCACGAGCCTCCGCCCGATCGCACCGATGAGCGCGTAAGCGAGGATCGAGACCACAGTGGCGACGGTCGCAACGGCCCAGGTGAGCTCGACGTCGAGATCACGCGACGCGCGGATGGTCAGCACGCCGAGACCGCTTTCGGCCCCGGTGAACTCGCCGACCATGGCGCCGAGGAACGCGGCCGGGGCAGCGATCTGCAACCCGGCGATCAGGTACGGAAGGCTCGCTCGGGCGCGTACGAACCTCAGAGCGGCACCCTCTCCGCGCCCGTAGCTCCAGACGAGGTCGAACCAGCCGCCGGGCGCGGCCCGCAGCCCGACGAGCACCGGGATCATCGTCGTGTAAAAGACGGCGAGGCTGGCCAGCACGACCTGCGGGCCCATTCCGGGGCCGAGCAGCACTCGCAACACGGGACCGGTCGCCACCAGAGGGAGGCAGAAGACGACCAGGGCGACGAGGGTCACAACGCGCTCCGTGCGCGGGAGCAGCAGCGCCCCGCAGGCGAGCGCGATCGCCGCGAGGTTGCCGATGACGAACCCCGCCAGCGCCGCGCCACCCGTCACGAAGAGCGCACGCGACAGCAGCCCTGCATTCTCGACGAGCGAGACGACAACCTCACTGGGTGCGGCGAGAACGAATGATCCGCTGATCACACGCGCGAAGATCTCCCACGCGACCAGCAGCACGACGACCGCCAGGGCCGTCTCCCCGCGTCGGGCGATTCCGGTGCGGGACGGTCGCGCGCTGAGAGTCGCCGTCACAAGCGTTCATTCGCGACGGGCGCGTCGCCGCCGAGTTCGCCGCCGCGAGAGCGCGTCAGCGCGTCGGTGACGGCATCCACCGTCTCTCTGAATGCGAGGGTGTGCACGATGTCCGCGCCTCGTGGCTGCGGCAGAGGCACGGGAATGTCGGCCGCGATGCGGGACGGTCGCGGGCTCAGCACGACGATACGGTCGGCAATGCGTACCGCCTCTGCAATGGAATGGGTTACGAGCACCGTCGTCGTTCCGCGCTGCCGCCAGAGCGGAGGCAGCTCGGCGAGGAGATCCTGCCGCGTGAGCTCGTCGACGGCCCCGAAGGGCTCGTCGAGCAGGAGGAGCCTCGGCTCGGTGATCAGAGCCCTGGCGATCGCCGCGCGCTGACGCATGCCGCCCGACAGTGCCGCAGGGCGGGTGTGGTCGAAACCCTCGAGCCCGACCAGGGCGATCATCCTGTCAATGTCGCCCTCGTCCACCGGTCGCCTCGCGAGGGTGAGTGCGAGAGCGATGTTGCGTCGCACCGATCGCCACGGCAACAGAGAGGGGTCTTGAAAGGCGACCGCCAGTTCTCCGCGTTCGGCGACGGTGACCGGATGCTCCCCGTCGATCATGACGGATCCTTCGGTGGGCTCCTCCAATCCCGCGATCATCCTGAGCAGCGTCGACTTGCCGCAGCCGGACGGCCCGACCAACGCCGTCGTGCGTCCTGGCTCGAGGATCAGATCCAGCGGCGCGACGGCCTCGAGGCCACCGGGGTAGACCTTGCGAGCCTGGGCGATCGCGACGGTCGGTGCGCGACCGGGTTCAACGGCCATGGACCTGTTCGAGGATCGACCGATCCCAGAGGTTCGCCTGCACCGACTGCCCCAGAAGAGCGAGCGTCTCGATGTTGGCAGCCACGGTCTCGTCGGTCCACCACCCGAAACCGAACTCGTCGGTGAGCGGCGAGAACATCAGCGGCACCTGGCGTGCGGCCTGCAGCTTCTGCGTCTCGAGGTCGAGGCCGGCGTCGGGGAACATCTCGACGCTGAGTTCGGCGGCCGCGTCCGTGTCGGCGCGGAACGCCTCCCACCCGCGCACCTCACCGGCCATCAGTGCGACGAGGTCATCGCGCCGTTCGGCGAGACTCTGCTCGGTCGCGATGTAGGTCTGGGAGTGCAGTGCGTAGCCGAAGTCGGCCATCAGCATGGTGACACTCTCGATGCCCTGGGTCGTCATGGCGACCGGCAGGTCGGTCTCCCAGCACAGCAGGCAGTCCACCTCGCCGGCGATCAAGGGCTGCGCCGAGTACTGTGTCGGCACGATCTCGATCGCGTCGATGTCCACACCGTTGAGCGTGCACAGCGTCTCGAGCACGGGCGTGTTGGCCAGCGCCATGCCGATGCGCATGCCCTCCATGTCACGCGGTTCGTTCACGGGTCGTTCGGGCAGCGACGCGATGACGAACGGGTTCTTCTGCATAGCGACGCCGAGGATCTTGAACGGTGCACCCTCGGCGACGGCCGCGGCGGTGTAGTCCGCGGCCGATATGCCGATGAGCGCAGCCCCCGACACGACCGGTGGTTCGACCGGTGCATTGGGTCCGCCCTGCAACAGCGACACGTTTAGCCCGCTGTCGGCCCACCACCCGCGGTCGAGGGCGATATAGCTCCCCCCGAACTGGGCCGAGTGCAACCACGACAGCTGCAGCGCGGCATCCCGCGGTGGGTCCTGAGCGCCCTGTCCACCGAGGTCGAGCCGGCTGAGGCCGAACGCGGCGCCGGCGATGCCGACCGCTCCGATGATGCCGGCACCGATCAGTGTGCGTCGTGAGAGGGTGCGCTTTTCGGTCATGAGAACTCCTCGGGGCCAGCTTTGGGGGAAGTATGCCGCATCCGGGTGCCTTCTGAGCCTGGCACGGTTTCGACCCGCTGGGCACGTCCCCTCGCCCAGATGGCGACGAAACCGGGAAGCGCCGCGACCAGGGCCATCAGTCCGAACGCGGCGCTGGTCGAGAAGGCTTCGGAACCCGTCATGCCCGCAATCGGCAGGAGCGCGACCGCGGCACCCTCGCGGACTCCCCAGCCGCCGATCGAGATCGGCAGCAGCATGGCCAACAGAACGAGGGGGACGACCGCAATGCTCGCGGCCAGCGACAGCGGCGCGCCGATCGCCGCGGCGCAGCAGGCGAAGGCGGCGAGGATGCACAGCGTCGTCCCCGCGCTCAGCACCACCTGAGCCCATGCGATACGCGGCTCGGCGAGACAGCGTCGCAGCCCGTCGATGATGCGGGCGAGACGGGATCCTGGCTCGGGGCGCACGCGCCGCGCGCCGACGGCGAGCACGAGCACGAGCATCCAGAACCCGCTCACTACCGCGGCAACCGTGATCGCGATGCCCCGGGGCCACTCCAGGCCTCCGGGCGCTGCGACCGTCACGGCGAACGCGGCGCCGAGTGTCGCGAGCATTGCGAGTTGGCCGATCGTGCGTTCGACGATGACCGCACCGGCGGCGGGCCCGAGGCCCGCCTGGTGGCGTGAACGCGCAGCGCGCCCGGCGTCGCCGATGACTCCGCCCGGCAGGATCGAGTTGACCAGTTGTGCGAGAAAGTACTCGCTCACCGCCTCTGTGCGGGAGAGGTCGATGCCGAGCGGCGCAGCTGTGACGCGCCAGCGCAGAGCCGCCAGAACGGTGTAGCTCAGAAGCAGGAGCGCCGAGAGAGCGAGCCACCACGGATTCGCCGTGGCGAGGATGCGCGCGGCATCGGGACCATCGGCGAAGCGCCAGAGCAACACGAGCAGCGCCACCGCGACGACGGCCTGCGCGACGCGGATCGCGGCCTTTCGTCCGCGTACGCCGTCGTGGCGATCGACGCTCACGCGACCGGCCGCTCCCCGGCGACGCCACAGCGTGGCGATGTCGACACCGAACGACCAGGCCAGGAGCATCACGGTCGCCATGACGATCCCTAGCGCCACCATCGCGGGCAACCACGGGAGCTGCAGGATGATCAGCGCGATCAGCTGGACGACGCAGATGACCTTGCGGCTCAGGCGCGGAGGCAGCTCCCCGTTCAGCCACGGCATCGCACGGCCCGCAATCCAGAACAGGTAGCGCGGCAGACCCAAGGCCACCGCGGCGGGTCCAGCCGGACCCAGGGTCGCCAGTAGTGAGAGCACCAGAGCGAACGCCGAGTCGACCTCCATGTCGAATCGCGCGCCGAAGCTCGATTCGAGGCGTTGGCGGCGCGCGAGATAGCCGTCGACGCCGTCCAGGCTCAGTGCGGTCACGCTCAACACGATGACCACGATCGTGTTGCCACCGCCCGCGAGCAGCACGCTGAGCAGGACGGCGACCATCGTCAAGCGGACGAGGGTGACGACGTTGGCCCATCCGAGGCGAGGGTGCGGGTGCTCGCGCCGCAGCATGATCGCGCACACGATCGTCGCCACCGCAAGCGCGCCGACCGCGATGAGCACAGAGACCAGCGGGAGGCTGAGGGCGACGCCCGCGGCGGTTGTCGCGATCATGCCCATACCGGCTGTGAGGGTGAATCGAGTCGCGGGTCCGCGCGCGGCGCGGCCCTGCGCCGAGACGGTCTCGGCGTGGGCGGACGGCCGGGTAACGGTCATGTTCGGCACGCTAGCAGGCGTGGGAAGGGCGAGGTCCGGCCACGGAAGAACGGTGCAGTTCCGTTGTTCTCGCCACACCGACTCGACAACAGCGCATCCGTCCGTGCCGCCCTCGCGCTCGTGAACCGACATAGCGTGGGTACATGAACCGTGTGGGCGGGAGCGGAGCAGCGACACTTGTGGTCCTCCTGACGATCGGCGTACTCAGCGCATGCTCCTCACAGAGCACCGACGGTGCTACCCCGGTCACCCCCGCGGCGACCGCGCCCGCGACAGAGGTCGCCGCGAAGGGGCTCGAGGCTCCGTGGTCGGTGGTGCTGGTAGGCGGATCATTCCTCGTGAGCGAGCGTGATTCGGGCCGGATCATCGAAGTGCTCGAAGACGGTTCGACTCGAGAAGCGGGGGTGATTGCCGACGCCGAGGGTGAGGGTGAGGGCGGGCTGCTCGGGCTCGCGCTCGACCGTGACGATGACGGTGTCGACGAGCTCTACGTGTATCTGACGACGATGACCGACAACCGCATCCAGCGCGTCGAACTGCAGGGTGAACCGGGGTCGCTGAGTCTGGGCGGGTCCGAGACCGTGATCGACGGCATCCCGAGGGCACGAAATCACAACGGCGGCCGGATCGCTTTCGGCCCGGACGGAATGCTCTACGTCGGCACCGGCGATGCCGGGCGCCCGGATGCCTCGCAAGACCCCGATTCGCTCGGTGGAAAGATCCTGCGGATGACACCGGACGGTGATGTGCCCGGTGACAACCCCATCGACGGCTCGTTCGTCTACAGCTCCGGCCATCGCAATGTGCAGGGAATCGCCTGGGCAGAGGACGGCACGATGTTCGCGTCCGAGTTCGGTCAGAACACCTGGGACGAACTCAACGTCATCGAAGCCGGTGCCAACTACGGCTGGCCGGTCGTCGAGGGTGATGCGGGCAACCCCGACTTCGTCGATCCGGTCCAGCAGTGGTCGCCCGGTGAAGCCAGCCCGAGCGGGATCGCCGTGGCCGGAGGCATCCTGTACATCGCCAATCTCCGCGGCGAGCGACTGCGTTCGGTCGACCTGGATGACCTCTCGGTGGCAACGGACCACCTGACGGGGGAGTACGGGCGTCTGCGCGACGTCATTCCCGCGCCGGGGGGCGGATTGTTCGTGCTCACGAACAATACGGACGGGCGCGGCGACCCGGTCGAGGGCGATGACCGCCTCGTGCGCGTCGTCGCGGGGGAGTGATGGGCTCGATCGTGCGTGCGGTCGCGCGCGTGGTTCTCGGCGCCGGTCTCCTGTTCGCCGGCATCGGCCATCTGACGTTCGCTCGCGAGGACTTCGTGGCGCAGGTTCCGCAATGGTTGCCGTTGCCGGTCGATTTCGTGGTCGTCGCCTCCGGAATCGTCGAGATCGCGCTGGGCCTCGCGCTCATCGTTCTTCCGCGTCACCGCGTCGCGATCGGCTGGGTGACTGCGGCGTTCTTCATGGCGGTGATCCCGGGCAATATCGAGCAGTTCGTCAGCGGCACCGATGCGTTCGGGCTCAACAGCGACCTCGCTCGCGGCATCCGTCTGCTCTTTCAACCCCTTCTCGTGATCTGGGCGCTGTGGTCGACCGGAGCGTGGCGGGCGTGGCGTGAGAGGCGGGCTCTGACTCACCGCCAGGTGTGACGTCCTCTCCTGCACAGGCTGGCCAGTTTTGAGTTATCCACAGATTTTGTTTCTTGTGCCTGATCTCGGGTTTGAACGGCTCTGAATGTCGGAGCCCCCGTGTTGAATCGGGGAATGAACAACCTCGCCGACGTGCTCGCGCAGCTCGATGCTGCGGTAGAGATCGCGCTCGGCGAGGTGCGCGGCGCGGGCCTCGTTCGCGGTGCGGCGGACGGTGATGTTCTGGATGCTGCCGCCACCGCCGCGATGATCCATCGGCGACTCGAGGGGTTTCTCGTCGAGGTAACGGCCGAGGTGCAAGACCGGGTGGACTATCGCGCTCACGATGAGCGCATCACGACGGCCCACGGGTGCCGCAACACGTCCGAGCTCATGCAGCGGGTCACACGCTGTTCGCCTTCAACCGCCGCGGTGTACGCGCGGATCGTTCCGACGGTGCGGGAGGGGGTGTCGCCGACTTCGGGTGAGACGCTTCCGGCAGACCTTCCGGTTCTTCGTGAGGCGCTGTTGCGCGGTGATGTCGGGGTCGACGGCATGAGCGCGCTCATCGGGCCCCTGGCCGATCTGCGTCACGCGGTCGGCGCAGACGTGTTGAGTCGAGCCGAGAGTGAACTCGCCGCGGCCGCGCGAGGGGTCGCTGCCCCGCCCGCGCGCTGGCAAGACCTGCGTCTGCTGGCGCAGGTGCTCGTCGCCTACCTCGACCCCGACGGGGCTGAGCCGATGGGCGCTCGCGCGATGCGCAAGCGCGGGATGACGATCGGCGCGACGCGCGATGGGCTTGTTCCGCTGCACGGCAACGTTCTACCCGAGGTCGCAGCCCAACTCCAGCGCCTCTTCGACAGCATCCTCAATCCTAAGGTCGACGGCTGCGCAGCGTCCGGTCCGCGCTTCGTCGACTCTGAGGGCCGCGACGGCGACGCCGCGGGGCGCAGCGATGACCGCCGCACTCGTGCGCAGAAGCAGCACGACGCGCTGGCGACCGTACTGAGCGTCGCGGCTCGGGCGGGTGAGCTGCCCACCATCGGCGGGGCTGCGCCGACTCTGATCGTCTCGGTGCGCGCCGAAGACTTCGAGTCAGGCGTCGGACGCGCAGACGTGGCCGGCGTCGACGAGCCGGTGTCGATCGCGGTCGCGCGGCAGGTGGCCTGCACGGGCAGCATCGAGCGCGTGGTGATGGACAAGAACGGTCGCATCCTCTCGCTCGGCGTGGACGATCGGGTCTTCACCCACCATCAACGGCGGGCGATCATGATTCGCGACGGCAACTGCATCATTCCCGGCTGTGACGTGCCGGCGTCATGGTGCGAAATCCATCACGTCGAAGAGCACGCGAGAGGCGGGCCGACTCATACCGACAACGGGGTCCTGCTCTGTTGGCACCATCACCGAACGCTCGACACCGGGCAATGGCAGATTCGGATGAACGCGGGTGTTCCGCAGGTGAGAGGTCCGTCGTGGTGGGACTCGTCCGGGCGTTGGCGCGCGGTGACGTCGTCGCGGGTGCGGCAGCTCGACCGGCTGAGTGGCTAGACGCGACGAGGTGGGTGGGACGATGGAGTGCATGAACTTCGTGATTCGCGAACCTTCGCCGGCGGATGCTGCGGCCATCGCCGCGCTGAACGTGTCGACGTGGCGCGAAACGTATTCGCACCTCCTGCCGGACGGCTTCTTCAGTCCCGAGTTCGCCCAGAACCGCCGCGATATGTGGAACCACGTGCTCGCAAACCCTCATCCAGAGCGAACGGTGCGCGTGGCCGAGGTCGACGGTGAACTCGTCGGTTTCGGCTTCGCGGGCCCGAGTTTCGGTGCAGAGGGCGAGGTCCTTCCCCGCGACCGCCACCTGTACAGCCTCTACGTGAGCGGGAGTCAACACGGCACGGGCGTCGGGCAGGCCCTGTTCGATGCCGTGCTGCACGACGAACCGGCGATGCTCTGGGTCGCTACAGAGAATCCTCGCGCGATCGCTTTCTACGAACGCAACGGGTTCGCGTTCGATGGTCGCGAGCAGGTCGATCCCCTGGCGCCCGGCATCGTTGAAGCGCGCATGATCCGGTAGCGCTGCGTCGGGAGCTGCTGCGCACCACAGCGCGTTCTGAGCTGCTGCGCAGCTGAGGGTCCAGCGCACCAGTTGTCAAGGGGTCGGCCGCTTCGTCAGACCAGCGGCAAGATGGAGTGACACTTCGCACGGAGATTCGCACAGAGAAGATTCGCACAGAGAAGAGACGTGAATGACTGGTCGCATCGCGATTATCTGGAACCCCACCAAGACAGAGAAGGAAACGCTCGAGGCGGGGCTGACGTCGGCGGCCGACGAGACTGACCTCGACGTCCTCTGGTTCGAGACGTCCATCGACGACCCGGGGCAGAAGGTGGCCGCCCAGGCTCTTGCGGAGGGCGCGGATCTGATCGTGGTCGCCGGGGGTGACGGCACCGTGCGCGCTGTCGCTGAGCACCTCGCGGATGTGTCGGCTCGCGCCGACCTCGCGATCGTTCCGCTCGGCACCGGCAACCTCCTCGCCCGCAACCTCGAGGTGCCTCTCAACGACGTGCCTGCGGCTCTCACTCGTGCCCTCGAAGGTGATGCACAGCCGGTCGATGTGGGGTGGGTCGAAGTCGACCTCTCGCACGGGTCGGAGCGCCACGGATTCGTCGTGATGGTCGGGTTCGGCGTCGACGCGAACATGATCGTCGAGACCGATGACGACCTCAAAGACAAGGCGGGTTGGCTCGCGTACGTCGAGTCGCTCGGCCGCGCGCTCTCGGCGACCGAGGTGCTCACCTTCCATGTCACGAAGGATGACCAGCCGGCGTACGACGAAGAGGGGCACACCCTCCTCATCGGCAATTGCGGCATGATCCAGGGTGGGTTGCGACTGCTGCCCGACGCTGATCCGGCGGACGGAGAGCTCGATTACCTCGTGCTCAGCGCCGACAGCTTCGCCCAGTGGGCCGGCACGCTCAAGACGATGGCGTGGGACAACGGGCTCAAGCGCCTGCTCACGAACTCAGACGAAGTGACGAGCACGGATGCGGCGAGCCACGGCCGCGCAAAGAAGATCGATGTCTCACTTCCCGACGCCCGCGCCTTCGAGATCGACGGCGAGCAGGTCGGCGAGACCAAGGGTTTCTCGGTGACCGTCCAGCCGTCCGCGATCCGGGTGCGCTGAGGCGCGCCCAGGGCTGCCTTCGCAGCGGTCGAGAGCCCGCGGGGTCAGCGTGTCCGATCGCGACCTTTGCGATCGGGTCGCTCTTCGGCACCGCCATCGGCTGATCGGTCGCGGATTCAGCGCGGGATGCGTGCGGCGACGAGCTCTTCGGACACTTCCCACACGCGGAACGCGTCGTCCATGCTCTGCAGCGGTTCCCACAGTTCCCGCAGTGCGGGCGGGCCGGCCGTGACCCGCTGGGGTCCGTAGAACTGATCGCCCGCCGCCTCCGGCGCGGTCGCGGCCATGAGCGCCGGAAGCGCCGCGCTCCCGGGCGTGCCGGCCATGCCGACGCGAGAGAGAAGCCCGATGAGGCGTCGCTCGGGCGGCATCCGGTGGCGTCCCATGCGGGGCTGGGCAGCCAGCAGGTTCGTCGGCGAAATGCCCGGGTGCGAGAGGTTGCTGGTGATTCCCCAGTCGCCGGCACGGCTTCGCGCGTCGAGTTCGCGCCCGAAGAGACCGACGGCGATTTTCGACGCGGAGTAGGCCTTCATCACGTCGTAGCTGCGCTCGTAGTCGAGGTCGTCCCAGTTCATATCACCGCTGCGGGCGGCGATGCTGGTCTGGTGCGTGACCCGAGCCCTCCCGGCGCGCAGGAGCGGAAGCAGGCCCAGCGTCAACGCGAAGTGACCGAGGTGGTTGGTGCCCCACTGCAGCTCGAACCCGTCGGCGGTCACTTGACGCTGCGGCGGGCGCATCACGCCGGCGTTGTTGATCAGGATGTTGATCGGCCGCCCCTCTGCAATCAACTCCGTCGACAGCGCGGCGACGGAGTCGAGCGATGACAGGTCGAGCGACCGTGTGCTCACCTGTGCGCGCGGCACGTCTGCGCGAAGACGTTCGGCCGCAGCATCACCCTTCTTCTGCGTGCGCACGGGCATGATGACCTCGGCGCCCGCGGCAGCGAGGCGAGTGGCGATGATGGTGCCGATTCCGTCGCTCGCGCCTGTGACGACGGCGACCTTTCCGGTCAGGTCGGGGACGATGAAGGTGTGGGCGCGAGGCATGGGTGCTTCTTTCGGATCAGGTTCGCTGGCGTATCGGTGTACGGCAATGCTCGAACGATTCGGGAAGTGCATCCAGGGCCTGTCAATCCACGGTTCCGCAATCCGTGGCTCGCGCGTAGGTCGCGTCAGGACGACATCGCCTGGGCGCCGATGACCGCGAGCAGCTGCAGCTTCTCATGGCTCTCGCTCCCCGGGACGGCGGTATACACCAGCAGGCGGTGGGACTGTTCGGGGTCGAGGAGCGTCTGGCAGGTAAGTTCGAGAAGGCCGACGGACGGATGCTGGAACCGCTTGACTTCGGCCGGTTTGATGCCGACCTCCTGCAGATCCCACACCGCGCGGAACTCGTCGTTGTCTTGCAGCAGCGCGGCGAGGTGCGCCGCGCGGGAGGTGGGCCCGCGGAGGGCGGTCAGCTGGCGTAGACCGGACGCGTAAAGACGCGACAGGTACTGGCGTTCCTCGGACGAATAGGGCTCGCGTGCAGCAGGGTCGGTGAACCAGCGATAGCCGACGCTGCGATCAGGGCCGGTGCGAAGAGAGGCGTCACCTGTCAGCGCGATGCCGAGCGGGCTCTGCCGCAGGGTCTCACCGATCTCGGTGACGATCTCGGCGGGCGTGTCCGAGAGTCGATCGAGAATGCGCAGAAGACCGGGGCTGATGAACTCGCTCGTGGCCCCGCGCACCGGGGGAGCGTGTCCGGCGAGACGGAAGAGGTGGTCTCGCTCGTCGAGGCTCAGGTGCAGTCCCTGGGCGATCGAGGCGATCATCTGCTCGGACGGATGCGGTCCGGTCGCGCGCTCGAGACGCGCGTAGTAGTCGGTCGACATGTGGCAGAGGGTGGCGACCTCCTCGCGGCGGAGCCCATTCGTGCGTCGTCGCGACCCGCGCGACAGGCCGACGTCTTCGGGCTGCAACGACTCGCGTCGGTGCCGGAGAAAGGCGGCCAGGCTGTCGCGATCGATCACGTCGTCATCCTCCACAGGGTTCGTTTCCGTTTGTACCCCGTCCGGGCAGAACTATCCACGGCTCGACAATCCACCCTTCGTCGCCGCCGATCAGCGAGTGCTACGAAAGCACGTCCTTCGTCGTGAAACGGAAGATCGCCGCCGCGCCGAAGACGAGGATGTACCCGCCCTGCAGAAGTGCGTTCGCGGTGAAAGAGTCCCACACGATGGGTGAGCGCAGCAGGTCGCCGAAGTCGAGCCACCGATCGGTGAACAGCCAGGGATGTAGCGCATCGAGCTGCGGAATCGCTCCGATGATCTGCGCGGTGACGGCCAAGATCGCCGTCGCCGCCATCGCACCGATCGGCACGGTCGTGAGCGTCGAGAGGAACAGCCCGATCGCGGCAAGCCCGAACATCGACACCGCCACATACGCGGCGATCACGAGCACGCGCATCATCCCTTCGCCGACCGAAACCTGCGCTCCCGAAAGCAGCGTGACCGGACCGATCGGAAACAGAATTGCACCCACGATGGTGCCGACCGCAACGACCGTCAACGTCGCGGCGAGGCAGAAGACGGCCGCACCGAGGTACTTCACCAGCAGCAGGCGCACGCGACCGGCCGGTGCGATCAGCAGGTAGCGCAGAGTGCCGTGACTCGCTTCGCCGGCGATCGCGTCACCCGCAGCGACACTGATCGTCAGCGGAAGGAACAGCGGGATCGCCACGGTGAGCGCGGCAAGGGCGACGAACAGCCCGTTGTTGGTGATCTGGTCGAGAAACGCCGGCCCGCGCCCGGGGTCGGACCCGCCGACGAGCCGGATGGCGACGCCGAGCAGGATCGGAATCAGAGCGAGTGCGGCAAGCATCGCCCACGTGCGCCACCGCCGAAACTGAGTGGCGAGCTCGTTGCCGAGCAGCGAGAGCGTGCCCGAGCCGCCACTCCGCTGCGGCGTGGGTGCGATCACGACGACCTCAGGCGACGACATCGAAGCCCTCCCCGGTGAGCTCGACGAACCGCTGCTCGAGGCTTTCGCCGACGACCTCGAACCCGCGCACGCGCACGCCCGCCGCGACGAGTGACGACACAATCACCTCGGGATCGATCGGGTCGCCGGCGGGCATCAGCCCGGTGATGAGGTCGAGGTCGGATGCGGCATCCTGAACATCGCTCTCGATGCCGAGCGATGCCAGCACGACGCGGGCTCCCTCGAGATCGGGGGTGCTCACCCGCACGCGCGGCCGTGCGCCCGCCCGGCGGAATTCGTCGAGCGTGCCTTGGGCGACCAGCTTGCCGGCGCTCATCACCCCGACGTGCGTGCACAGCTGCTCGACCTCGGCGAGGAGGTGGCTCGAGACGAACACCGTGGTGCCGTCCGCCGCGAACGAGCGGATGAGCGCGCGCACCTCGCGGGTGCCCTGCGGGTCGAGGCCGTTGGTGGGTTCGTCGAGCACGAGCAGGTCGCGGGGCATGAGCAGGGCGTTCGCGAGCCCGAGCCGCTGCTTCATTCCGAGCGAGTACGCATGCGCCTTCTTCTTCGCGGCGTGCGACAGGCCGACGCGGTCGAGTGCCGTAGCGACCCGAGCCGCGCGAGTGCGCGCGGGCGAGTGCCGGTCGGCGGCGTCGAAGCGATGGAGGTTCTGCTCACCGGTGAGGAAGGGCGAGAAGGCGGGCCCCTCGACGAGCGCACCGACCCGGGGGAGCACCGTGTCGAGCGAGCGCGGCATGGGCTCGCCCAGAACGTTCGCCTCGCCACCGCTCGAGTTCAGCAGCCCGAGCAGCATGCGGATCGTCGTGGTCTTGCCCGAACCGTTCGGCCCGAGAAAGCCGAACACGGCACCACGCGGAACCGCGAGGTCAACCTGGTCGACCGCCGTCTGCGCGCCGAAGCGCTTCGTCAGACCTCTGGTCTCGATGCTGAGTTCTGCTTCGGGGCGCACCGATTCGGGGCTCTGCACGAGCGCGTCCGTCAGAGCCCGGTCTGCGCGGCTTCGACGAGACGGCTCGCGGGTACGGCGCCGACCAGAACGCGACCGTCGTCGGTGATCAGCACGGTGATGAGCGACGTCTGCAGCACACGACCGCCGTCCACGGCCGTGGTGACGGTCGCGAGCATCGCGAGCTGCTCGGGGTCGAGGCCCGCGAACACGTTCTGCCCGCTCGCCTCAGAAGAGCTCGGCAGGACAGCCACGGCCGACCATCCCTCGCCGATGACGACAGGGGCCGAGGCATCCGTCGTCGTGTCGTCCTGATCGGGACGAGATGTGGGCAGCGCGAGATCCTTCTCGGTGATGGTGATGTCGGCGCCCGGTTCGAAGGCGAAGACGCTCGGGTCCGGGGCTGTGAAGTCGACCTGGGTGAACGCGATCTCGAATGCCGGTTCGCTCGCGCCGCGTGCGGTGACGGATGCTGCGACCGCAGCCCCGGTCTCGCCATCGATCGCGAACCGCAGTTCTCCGACGAGAGTGTCGGTGGTTCGGGGCGCAAGGATCAGTTCGTACACGTCACGCCCGGCGACGCGGGCATCGGCGCCGACGGTCACCTCGGTGCTCTCGTCGAGTCGCGCGAGGGCCTGGTCGAGCATGTCGTCCGGGGTGGGGAGTGCGCCTTCAGCGTCGGGCCTGGCGGGCGCGGCATCGGGCTGGGCCTCGCTGTGGAGCGCATCGAGCTCGGCCTCGGACGGGAGGGTCAGTTTCGTCGCCGTCTGCGTCTCGCTGTCGACGAACCAGATCTGCTCGGCATCACCGTCGACATAGACGTTGCGCTCGCCGAGCCGATCGAGCACCTGCAGTCGTGCGCTCTCGCCATCGAGGTAGACCTTGGCCGTGTGCGAACCGGTCACCAGCGAGATGAGGTCATCGATATCGGCCGCGCCCGTGCTGTCACCTTCGGTGGATCCACCCATCGAATCGGTGAGCGCGCCGAGATCAGGCAAGCCCAGCTCAGAAGTCTGCACGATCGTGCCGCTCAGGGCATCGACGTCGCTCGCCTCAGCGAACGCGATCAGTTCTGCGGCGGTCTTGTCGGGTAGATCGACCGCGCCGCTCGCCGTCATCGGCACCAGAATGGCGGCTCCGGCGATGATCGGGACAGCGATTGCCGCCGTCCAGAGGAGCGGACGACGTTCCAACGCACGATGGGTACTGCTCATGTCAACAGGCTACGCCGGTAGCGGCATTCCGTCTCAGGTCACGGTCAACACACAGGATCCCCCGGGACTGGCGCTGCACGACACTCAGCGCCTCAGGGTGGGGGCCAGCCGCAGTTCAGCGCCAGGCGCGCCAGATCAGGTCGATCGGAATCTCGCGCTGCAACACGCGCTCGGCCGCGCGATGGCCGGAGTGCAGCGCCGCCGTCACGGTCGCGGGGTCATCGGTCCAGGTCGCCTCGCCAGCGAGATGCAGCACTCCGCCGATCGGGACGGCGAGGTCGTCGTGGTCGGAGGTCACGCCGCCCACGGTCATGAACGCATACGAACCGCGAGCGAACGGGTCGCCCTGCCAATCCGTCACCTGCACGTGTGTCGGCTCCTCGACACGGTCGCCGTAGAGCCGCCGCAATTGATCGAGCACCGACTCGGCGACCTGCTCGGGGCTCCATCCGTGCGTCTCTCGCGCCGCCGGTCCCGCAGCGAACGTCAACAGTGTCGGGGTGCCGTGCAGGGGAGTCAGGTCGTACCAGGAATGCCACCACTCGCCGCCCGGTCCTTGCTGGCGGATTGCATAAACTCCGTCGTCCCAGAACTTCGACGCAAACCGAAGAAAGACCTTCTCGAAGGCGTTCATCTGCAACCTGCTGAGAGCAAGGGCGTGGGGCTCGGGGAGGGGCGGTTCGATGACGAAGTTGGCGGACTTCAGCACGCCGACGGGGACCGTGATCACCACAGCGTCGGCCGCGAACATCCCCTGATCGGTCGTGACCTCGACGCGGTCTGCCGACCACTGCACCGAGGAAACGACATGCTCGAGATGGATGCTGAGGCCGTCGGCGAGGCTCGCCGGCAGCCGGTCGTACCCGTCCGGAAAGACGACCTCGTCGCCGTCGACCGTGTCGTCGTCGAGCCCGTGCGCGGCGAGGTCTCCCGTCCACGCGCCGTACTGCTCTTCGGTGCGGTGCTGCAGAAACTCCCGCACGCGCTGCGCCCGCTCGGGCTCCCACCCGGTCGCAGCGAGGGCGGTCTCGGTCACATCGAGGTACGAGGCATCCGGATCCGACGCGTCGATCACCGGGAGCAGCGCGTCGTAGATCGTCGCAATGTCGTCGGTGAAGCGTTGGGCGTCAGCATCCGTCAACCGAGTCGCATCAGGACCGTAATGGGCGATCGGTCGCGAGTCAGCCTGAAAGCTGCCTACGGTGAACTCGACGGCGCGCATGCCGAATGCTTCGGTTGCGGAGAACACCGCGCTGTCGGTGATGCCGTGGATCCACGAAGCACCGAGATCTGTGACGTGCTCGTCGCTGCGCTCGGTGACTACCCGGCCGCCTACGCGGTCGCGCGCTTCGAGCACGAGGACCCCCTGGCCCTCTCGCACGAGAAGTCGAGCGGCGGTGAGCCCGGCCACTCCTGCACCGACGACGATGGTGTCGTACCGTTCCACCGCTGACCTCCTTGTCGTTGCCCGTCCCCGAGTCCGACGTTACCCGCGCGGCGGGCGTACGGTGGAGATTCCGCAGTGGTGAGGAGCGTCTCATGGAAATTCCGAATGCCTCGACGCCGGTTTCGCTCGAAGACCGACCGTGGATCGCGGCCTACGCCGAAGGGGTTCCCGCCGAGATCGACCCGGTCACCGAGACCCTCGTCGACATGCTCGAGACCTCTGTGGCGAAGTTCGGGGGGCATGTCGCGCTCGAGTTCTTCGGTGCGCGCACCACGTACGCCGAGCTCGGGGAGCAGGTCGAGCGCGCCGCCGGCGGGTTGCGAAGGCTGGGGGTGAGTCCGGGTGATCGTGTGGCCCTCGTGATGCCGAACTGCCCGCAGCACGTCGTCGCGTTCTATGCCACACTGCGGTTGGGCGCGATCGTCGTCGAGCACAACCCGCTCTACACCGCCCGTGAGCTTCGTCATCAGTTCGACGTGCACGGGGCCAAGGTCGCCATCGTGTGGGACAAGGTGGCCGACGTCGTCGCAGGCCTCCCTGCCGATGTCGTGCCGGCCACCGTCATCTCCGTGCGCATGACCGACGCGATGCCGTGGACCAAACGCTTCGCCCTTCGACTGCCCGTCGCGAAGGCTCACACCGCCCGCGATGCCCTCACTGCGACCCCCAAGACCGCAGGTGTCATCCCGTGGACGAAGGTCGTCGAAGCGCGTCGGGTCTCGCACAAAGCCCCTCGGCCCGCACTGGACGACATCGCGCTGCTCCAACTCACGAGCGGAACCTCGGGCATCCCCAAGGCGGCGATCCTGACGCACCGCAATCTGCGCTCGAATGCCGCGCAGGGTCGCGCGTGGGTGCCGGGTCTGCAGGAGGGAGACGAGGTGTTCGCGGCAGTGCTGCCGCTCTTCCACGCCTACGGCCTCACGCTGTGCCTGACTTTTGCGATCTCGATCGGGGCTCGGGTCGTGCTGTTCCCGAAGTTCGATGTGGGGTTGATGAAGGATGCCGCACGTCACACCCCGCCGACGTTCTTGCCCGCAGTCCCTCCCATCTACGACGCCCTGTCGAGGTCGGACGTGGACCTGCGCAGCATCCGGTATTCCATCTCCGGCGCCATGAGCCTGCCGGTGCCGACGGTGTCGCGCTGGGAAGAGAAGACCGGCGGCCTGCTCGTGGAGGGCTACGGGATGACCGAGACGTCGCCGGTGGCGCTCGGCAATCCGATCGGCCCGAGCCGGCGACCGGGCACCGTCGGCGTGCCGTTCCCGAGCACCGAGATCCGCGTCGTCGACCCCGCGGACCCGACAGTCGATGTGGCGATCGGCAAGCCGGGGGAGTTGCTGATCCGCGGTCCGCAGGTCTTTCAGGGCTACTGGAATCGTCCGGAGGACACGGCCGCTGCGCTCCTGCCCGGGGGATGGCTGCGCACGGGTGACGTCGTCACGGTGTCGGCGGATGGCTTCGTCACGGTCGTCGACCGGGTCAAAGAGATCATCATCACCGGCGGGTTCAACGTCAGCCCGACCGAGGTCGAGCAGGTCCTCGCCCTGCACCCCGACATCGTTGCGGCAGCGGTCGTCGGCATTCCTCGGGAGTCCGGAGGCGAGAAGATCGTGGCGGCCGTCACGCTGAACCCCGGCGCAGTGTTCGACCAAGAGGCCGTGCGTGACTTCGCCCGTGCGCACCTCACGGCGTACAAAGTCCCGCGCGAGATCGTGGTCGTCGACGAACTCCCGCGCTCGCAGATCGGCAAGGTCCTACGCCGCGTCGTTCGCGAGAACCTTCAGGCGCGGTAGTCAGCGCTGAGTTGGTGCGCCCTCAGCCGGTGTGAGCGTCCGCACGGCCGCGATCACAGCCGTGTGCGTCTTGTCCGACCCCAGAACGTGGAAGTGTCCGAACGTGGGGATCTCGACGTTCGTCGCCCCCTCGAGCGCACTGCCGTCCGGGATGTGCGGATCGAACGGCGCGAAGATCGACACGATGCGGCCGTTCACCGAGCGCTCGCGCCCCAGTGAGACGATGGTCTGATCGTCGGGCAGAAACGCCCGGATGCTGGGGATCACGAACATCCGAGCCAGGGGCGACCCGCCGAAGGGCGTCGCGATAGCGACCATGCCGAGAAGTCCGAGTGGGGGTCCCCCTGCGGGAGCGGATGCTTCAGCCGCAGCCTTCGCCGGGTCTCCGCCGGTGGCGGCTTCGGCCGCGGCAGCAGTAGCTGCGCCAGAAGCGACGAGAAGGTGTTTGCCGATGAGGCCGCCCTTGCTGTGCGCGACGATCATGCGACCGGCCTCCGGTGCCGGGCGGGACGCGAGAGTGCGGCCCAAACGCTCGGCCGTCGCCGAGACGCTCCGGCGGTTGGTGCCCAGCCCATGCACGATGCTCACCCGATAGCCGACGCGCGCGAGCGCGTCGCCCAGCGGGCGCAAGAAGGTCCAGTGTTCGTAGACGCCGGGGAGCAGCACGATCTCGGGCAGGTCGGTCGAACCGCGACGCCAGCGCGCGGGCACGGGTTTGGTGCGCCCCACAGGCCACGGCGGGGCGAAGACGGCGAGCTGGCGCTTCGCGGCGTAGAAGTAGTCCGCAGCCCACCACTGAAGTCGCTGAATGAGTCCGAATCGGCGCGGCCGGGGCGCAGCATCCGCCATCATCGCGGGCTGAGTCACGTCACCGTGAGCGCGTCGGTGGAGGTCATGAGCCGAGTATCGCAGGATGGTGCGCCGTTGGGCGAAAACCTAGAGAGGGTCGATGCCTTCCAGCCCTTCGATGTCACCGATCGGCGCCGCCGTGAGCAGGGGCTCGATTTCGAGCGTTCGGTCGATGATCTCGCGCAGCAGCCCACCGGCCGTGGTGGCGCTTTGTAGAGCGAACCTATCGAACTCGCCGAGCGGGGCAATCTCGGCGAGCTGCCACATGGCCTCGTGGTGGTCATCCGACAGTTCGACATCGGCATCCCACCGCGTCGTCCCGTACTCCGTCGCCCGCGCGAGCACACGCCGGACGATGCGTTCTGCCTCGGTGCGCAGGGGCAGCAGATCGTCGTTCCACTCGAGTCCTTCGAGTCGGGTGATTGACGCCTGCGGGTACGGGTCGTCGTCGTCCCATTCATCGACAGTGAAGCGGTCGCCGCCGACCGTGACGATCTGCAGGTCTTCCGCGCCCGCCGTGACTTCGACCAGTCGCGCCATCGTGCCTCGGGCGCTGCGCTGATCGCCGCCGCCGGCCTCGCGTCCGCGTTCGATCAGCACGACACCGAACTGCGGGTCATCCTCTTCGAGCAGTCGGCCGATCATCGTCAGGTACCGCGGCTCGAAGATGCGCAACAGCAGGGGTGTATGCGGAAACAGCACGGCGCTCAGCGGGAACATCGGGACGGTGTCCATGCCGCCAGTCAATCAGGCCGTCGACCGGTATGGGCCGTTCGGGCGGCACTTGTGGCCGCCTGGCCTGCTGTCAGGCGACAACCACTTCGCCCGAACCGTCATTCGGGCAAGATCGCGGGTTGGGCCGAGGCATCCAACGTCCCGCGCACGCCGACGATGATCGATTCGACCACCGAGGCCGCGAGTGCGTCGATGACGGGCTCGGGCTGCCACCGCACCGGACCATTCACGGCGATGTCAGAGAATCCGTGCACCGTCGACCAACACGCGAACTCGGCGAGCGGCCTGCGCGCGGGGTCGAGTGCACCGGTCTCGACCATTTCGTCGAGCACCTTCATCAGCAGCTCGAAGGGCGCGACGATGTCGCCGTCCAGGGTGACGACTCCATCGGTGGCCTGCGTGTCCTGGGTGAAGAAGGCCGTCGCGAACCAGCCGGGTTCGGCGCGCGCGAAGGCAATGTAGGCAAGTCCTACGCGGCGAAGCTTTTCGATGGATGCCGCGCCCGAGTCGAGTTCGGAGGGTGTGGCTGCGACCCGCTCGGCGATAGCTGTGGCGAGAGCGAGTTGGGCCTGAGCAGCGACGGCATGCACCAAGCCGTCACGGCCCTCGAAGTGGCGGTAGGCGGCGTTCGGCGATACGCCGACGGCGCGGGTGACCTCGCGCAGGCTGACCGCTGCGGGTCCGCCCGAACGGGCCTGCGCGAGACCCTCGCCGATGAGGGCTTGTCGGAGGTCGCCGTGATGATAGGTGCGCGGGGACGAGGTCATTGCGTCATTACCATTGCCTCACACTGACCGAGTGTGTACGGTGTGAACATTGATGTTCACGGTGTCTACATCTACCGTAGTGGCTGAGTCCGCATAAGCCCGCAGTACCCGCTGACACCGCACGAATCGTTCGAAGGACTTCCATGAGCCAGCCGCCGCACCCGGCGACCGCCGACGCACCGCGCCACGCACCCGGCCCGAGCACTGTGCGTGCGTTCTACCAGGTGCTCGTCAATACGGCTGTTGCGAACGTGACGTCGAGCTATCTGTGGTGGGGACTGACCTTCTGGGCGTACCTCGAGACCCGTTCGGTGATGGCCACTGCCATCATCGGCGGTTCGTACATGCTGTTGGTCGCCCTCCTCGGTGTCGTCTTCGGCGTGATCGTCGATCGCACGAAGAAGAAGGCCGTGATGGTGCTCTCGAGCAGCGTCACACTGATCGCCTACCTCCTCGCGGGAGCGCTCTACCTCTCGTTCCCCGAGGATGTGCTGGTCGACTGGGGTGGGCCCTGGTTCTGGGTGTTCGCCGGTGTGATTCTCATCGGCGGCGTCGTCGAGAACATGCGCAATATCGCTCTATCGACCACGGTCACCCTGCTCGTGCCCGCAGATCGTCGCGACAAGGCAAACGGTCTGGTGGGTGCTGTGCACGGCATCGCCTTCATGGTGACCAGCGTGTTCTCGGGGCTGTCGATCGGCTTGCTCGGGATGGGGTGGACGGTGGTCATCGCGATCGCCGCGACCGCGGTCGCCCTGGTGCATCTGCTGTTCGTTCCGATCCCCGAGCCCGAGATCGCCCACCTCGAGGGAGGTGCGCCCCAGGCAGGGTTCCGAGGCGTGATTCCGGCAGTTGTGATCGTGCCCGGACTGCTCGCGCTCATTCTCTTCTCGACGTTCAACAACCTCGTCGGCGGCGTTTTCATGGCGCTGATGGACCCCTACGGTCTCACCCTGTTCTCGGTCGAGATGTGGGGAATCATCCTGGGCATCACCAGCTTCGGCTTCATCATCGGGGGTGCCCTCGTGGCGAAGTTCGGACTGGGCAAGAATCCGGTGCGGACCATGCTGCTGGTGAACATCGGCGTCGCGGTGCTCGGAATGACCTTCGCCCTCCGCGAATGGTGGTGGCTCTACGCCCTCGGCATTTTGGTGTTCATGTGTCTCATGCCGATCGCCGAAGCGGCCGAGCAGACGATCGTGCAACGCGTCGTACCGTTCGAGAAGCAGGGGCGAGTGTTCGGGTTCGCCGCGAGCATTGAATCAGTGGCAGCACCCCTCTCGGCCTTCATCATCGGACCCCTCGCGCAGTTCTGGCTCATCCCGTTCATGAACGGGGCCGAAGGTCAGGAGTCGCTCGGCTGGTTGCTCGGACCCGGCGAGGCGCGCGGAATCGCTCTGGCATTCGGTGTCGCGAGCCTGATCCTCCTGGTGGTCGTCCTGCTCGCCTTCATCTCGCGGCCGTATCGCCAGTTGTCGGCGGCGTACGCGACTGCCGCACCCTCGGTGAACGCGGCGGCAGAGAGTTCCCCAGATGTGGATGCTGCGACCCACGTGGCATCCCTCACCGACCAGATCAGCGATGCGGGCGAAAGCTTGCGCGCTACCGTCCGCTAGTCGCGCCGAGCGCACACGAAGGAGAAGACAATGACCGAAACCACTGCACTGCCTCCGGTCGTCAGCGTCGAGGAGTGGCGCCGCGAGCTCGACGCGCTTCGAATTCGCGAGAAGGCAGCGACTCGCGAGCTCGATGGTGTCGCCGCGCAGCGTCGTAGATTGCCGATGGTCGAGATGCCCGAATACACGTTGCAGGGCGCCGATGGCCCCGCCCGGCTGGTCGACCTGTTCGGTGACAAATCTCAGCTCGTCGTCTACAGCCACATGTGGTTCGAGGGCAAAGAGTGGCAGTGCCCCGGCTGCACGGGGTGGACGTCGCAGTTCACGCGGCTGGAGTTTCTCGACGAGTACGACGCACGGTTCGTGGTCGTGACCCAGGGCCCGATCGCCGAGGCGCTCGCTTACAAAGAGAAGGTCGGCAACAAGATGGAGTGGTACTCCACCGCGGGAAGCGACTTCGGTGCACACATGGGTGCACCGCCGAACGCGGGGTTCGCGGTGAACGTCTTCCTGCGCGATGGCGACACCGTGTACCGCACCTGGCACACCGACGGGCGCGGGACCGAACAGATCGGGTTTCACCACGGCCTTGTCGACATCCTTCCGTACGGCCGGCAGGAGGAGTGGCAGGATGTGCCCGACGGCTGGCCGCAGCACGGGACGTACGACGGCGGAACGAGTTCGCAAGAGATCGCCGCCGCCTACGGACCCGGCGGGTTCGCCCATACGCACTGAAGCGAGAGGCTCCCACGATGCCCGCACTCTTGACCTACGGCATGCTCGTCTCTATCGACGGCTTCATCGCCGGCGAACCCGGCGGGCGTGAACTCCCCGTCCCGGGCGCCGAGTTGCACCGACACTTCAACGATCGGCAGCGGAGCGCGGCTCTGTCGATCTATGGGCGGCGAATGTGGGAGGTGATGACCTACTGGGCTGAGCCTGATCCTGACCGGGACGAGGTGGGGGAGGACTTTGCCCAGGCGTGGGTCGACACGCCCAAGGTGGTGATCTCCACGACCCTGCGCGAGGCGCCGCAAGGTGCGCGACTCATCGGTTCTGATGTCTTCGACACCGTGCGGCGACTCAAAGCCGACACGGACGGCGAAATCGACGTGAGTGGCGCGGAACTTGCCGCCTCGCTCGGTGCCGCGGGGCTCGTCGACGAGTACCACCTGTACGTGCAGCCGGTCGTGCTCGGCGCCGGAACACCGTACTTCGGGAAGGGGTTCGCGCCCGAACTCACCCTGATCGGGTCAGAGCAACTGCCCGACGGTGTCGTGCTTACGCGCTACGCGCCGGTGCCAGCCCGGGGGTGAGCGCTTCTCGCTCGTCGAAGACGAAGCAGTCGCCCTCCCAGTGATCGCCGCCGACCTCTTCGAAGTACTTCAGGATTCCGCCCTCGAGCTGAAGCACGTTCGGATGTCCGGCTTCCTGCAGGTAGAGCGCGGCCTTCTCACACCGGATCCCGCCGGTGCAGAAGCTCACGACCGTCGCACCCTCGAGCTCTGCGGTGTGGGTGGATGCGGCATCCGGAAACTCGCCGAACCGCGTGATTCCCCACGAAACCGCGCCCTCGAATGTGCCGTACTCGACCTCGAACTGGTTGCGCGTATCGAGCATGACCACCGGGCGGCCGGTATCGTCAGCGCCCTGATCGAGCCAGCGCTTGAGGGTGGATGCGTCGACCGCCGCCGCGCGACCCTCGACGGGCCGGATCACGGGGTGGTCCATGCGGATGATCTCGCGCTTGAGCTTGACCAGCATCCGACCGAAGGGCTGCGTGTCGGACCAGCTCTCTTTCGGCTGCAGCGCGGCGAAGCGGTCGTCGGAACGGAGTTCGTCGACGAATGCGCGCACATCCACGGGCTCGCCGGCGAGGAAGAGATTGATTCCTTCTTCGGCGAGGAGGATCGTGCCCTTGAGCCCACGGGCATTCGCGGCACCGCGGAGGGTCGCCCGCAGAGTCACCGTGTCGGTGAGCGGTGTGAAGAGGTAAGCCGAGATATTGAGCACGCGATCCATCGCGCGTCAGTTTAGCCGCGACGGCTGAAGAAGCAATTGGTGAAGTATATACATGATGTTGTAGCATCATAAATATGGAACTGACCGTGCTCGACCGCCTTCTGCAGATCGGCGATCTGTTTGCGCGCGACATGGACCGCGCGTTCGCCGGCACCCCGCTCACGCCCGCACGCGTGCGCCTGCTGTGGGTCGTGCACCACGGCGGTCCGGTGACGCAACACGCCCTGGCCGACGCGCTGGAGGTCAGTCCGCGCAATGTCACCGGTCTCGTCGACGCTCTCGAAGAGGGCGGCTATGTCGAACGCACGCCCCATCCGACCGACCGGCGCGCGACGATCGTGCGGTTGACCGAGACGGCCGAGGCGCAGATGGCCGAGATGCAGCGCGATCACGCAGAAATCACAGAGACACTTCTGAACGCCGTAGACCCGCACGACCGTGCTGCGTTCGCCCGCGGGGTGGACGCGGTCGCGCTGAAGCTCGAAGCGATGGTGGAAGAGGCATCCGCATCATGACCACGACGCTCACCGAACGGCCGGGCGTGCTGCGGCGCGCCGGGTCTTTCGCCGTGCGCGCGTTGCGCCTCGAGCTGGGAATCTACGCCGCGATCGGCCGCGCAATCGCCCGGCGCAAGGCCATTCCCCGGGGGGCCGTGGGCCTGCCCTACCACCAGCCCGTCATGACGATTCTGATCATCTTCATCGTGCTGTCTGCGATCGAGATTCCGATCGTCGACCTGATCGTGCATCAGTGGCCGGCGGTGCGGATCGCGTTCCTCGTCCTGGGCATCTGGGGCGTCACCTGGATGATCGGGCTGCTGTGTGCCTTTCTCATGCGACCGCACACCGTCGGGCCGGACGGTGTGCAGGTGCGCGAAGGGATCGAGATCGACATTCCGCTGGCGTGGGACGACGTGCTCTCGATCGAGCGCTCGCCGCGGGTCGACGAACCGAAGTCGCCCCGGTTCGAGGGCGAGGGCGACGAGCGAACGCTGGTACTGCGGATGCAGGACGAGACCAACATCCTGATCACGCTCGAGCGGCCGACCGCCGTGCGTCTGCCAGGCCTTGCGCCGAAGGGCGGCACGCAGATCGTGAGCGCCGTCAGGCTGTGGACCGACGACCCGACCGGCTACCTCGACGCCGTACGCACGCACATGCCCTGATCGTCCAGTGCGCAGCACCTACGATCCGCCCTCGAGCAGGTTCTGCCACCCCTCGGTATCGGCATGCTCGAAGATCAGATTGGTCTCGGTGTGGGCGACGGCAGGGTGGCCGGTGAGGTACGTGAGAACGAACTCGCGCAGCTCATTCGAGTCGCGTGCGAGCACGTGCAGGAGAAAGTCATCTGCTCCTGCCATGTGAAAGATGCTCAGCACCCCCGGAAACTTCGCGGCCGCGCGGCGGAACGCCTCGATCTCGGTGCGGGCGTGCTTGGCCAGGCGGATCGCGATGAGCGCTTGCACGGTCGCGCCGAGCAGATCGGGGTCGAGTTCCACCCGGTAGCCGCGGATCACGCCGTGCTGCTGCATCCGCCGCAGTCGCAACGAGACGGTCGACTCTGCGATCCCCAGAGTGCTCGCGAGCGCCGCGCCGGATGCCCGGGCGTTTGCGGTGAGTGCCCGGAGGAGGGCTCGGTCGGTTTTGTCGAGCGCGATGGTCTGCGCCATGGCGGGTGCTCCTCGGTTCGAATTCGCAGGAAGTGCGATCAAAGTCAGAGTATCGCGACTTATCTGCAGGATCGATTGAGGATGCCGCGACAATCTGTTGTTCTTTTGCTATGACTTTTGAGCACCACCACTTCGACACCCGCGCCGTGCACGGCGGTATGGACGGCCTCCGCGAGGTCGGCGGACACGTTCCTCCGATCGACTTCTCGACCACGAACGCCCTCCCCGACGTCGAGGTCGGTGGGTTGTCGTACGAGGAACTCGCCACGGGACACGACCTGGCCCCCGGCCGCAGCGCGGTGTACCAGCGCCTCTGGCAGCCCGGTGTAGCCCGGTTCGAAGAGGCGCTTGCGGGGCTCGAGGGCACCGAGGGTGCTGTCGCCTTCGCGAGCGGGATGGCCGCGCTCACGGCGTGCCTGATCGCGACCGTCTCGGTCGGCAAGCCCCACATCGTCGCGGTTCGGCCGCTCTACGGCGGCACCGACCACGTGCTGGCGAGCGGACTGCTCGGAACCGAGGTCACGTGGGCGACCGCAGCGACCCTGGGTGCCAGCATCCGTCCTGAAACCGGATTGGTGATCGTCGAGACCCCCGCTAATCCCACACTGGAGTTGCTCGACCTCGATGAGATCGTCGCTGCGGCCGGGGGAGTGCCTGTGCTCGTCGACAACACGTTCGCGACTCCCGTGCTGCAGCAGCCAGCGCGCCACGGGGCGACGCTCGTGCTGCACAGCGCCACGAAGTACCTCGGCGGGCACGGCGATGTCATGGGCGGTGTCGTGGCGGGTCCCGTCGAATGGATCGAGCGCCTGCGCCAAGTGAGGGCACTCACGGGCGGCCTTCTGCACCCGATGGGGGCGTATCTCCTCCACCGTGGTTTGCGCACTCTCGCGGTCCGCGTGCGGGCACAGCAGGCCACTGCGCAATTGCTCGCCGAGCGGATCAGCGCGCACCACGCGGTCGCGCGGGTGTTCTTTCCTGGCTTGCCGGGGCAAGACCCGAAGGGTCTCATCGGTCGGCAGATGGCGGGACCCGGCGCGATCATCGCGCTCGACCTCGCGGGCGGCTATGACGCTGCAGCGCGCTTCACCGAGTCGTGCGAGCTCGTCACCCACGCCGTCTCACTGGGCGGGGTGGACTCTCTCGTGCAGCATCCGGCCTCGCTCACGCACCGTCCGGTCGCGGGAGACGCGAAGCCCGGTGCGGGAATCGTGCGCATCTCTGTCGGGCTCGAGCACATCGACGACCTCACGGCGGATATCCTCGCAGCGCTCGATGCAGCCGAGAAGGTCACGCCGGCGGCGGAGCTGACAGACGCTGATCAGGGAATGCTCGCGGCCCGGTAACGGACATCGTCTTTCGTCCGTGCGGGTGCGCGTCAAAGTTCCCGGGACGGATCGTGTGCGACGCGCCTCAGCGCCCCGTCAGGTCGATCCGTACCGGAGCTTTGACCAACCGGCGGCGGGACGGGCGCCCACGATCGGCCAGCGCGCCGCGGATCGCGCCAAGATAGACACATGATCTTCATCCCCAATGTCACCCTCAATGACGGCAGCTGGTTTCCTGAGCTCGGTCTCGGCACGTACAACCTGCGCGGCGAGGAGGGGATCGAGGCGATCGTCACCGCGATCGACAGCGGATACCGGCTGCTCGATACGGCGGTCAACTATACGAACGAGCGCGAGGTCGGCGAGGCCGTGCGCCGCAGCGGAGCCGATCGGGGCGGGCTCATCGTCACCTCGAAGATCCCCGGCAGGCACCACGGTGCGGCCGAAGCGATCGCGAGCATCGAGGTCTCGCTCGAGACGCTCGGTCTCGACTACCTCGACCTGCAGCTCATCCACTGGCCGAACCCCAGCGTGGGCAAGTGGGTCGACACCTGGAAGGGCATGATCGACGCGCGTGAGCGTGGACTCGTGCGCTCGATCGGCGTATCGAACTTCACCGAAGCCATGCTGACCACACTCATCGACGAAACCGGAGTCACCCCCGTGGTGAACCAGGTCGAGCTGCACCCGTACTTCCCGCAGGGCGCACTCCGCGAGTTCCACGCGGCGCACGAGATCCGTACCGAAAGCTGGAGCCCGCTGGCTCGCCGGACCGATCTGCTCGCCGAGTCCGTCATCACCGAGACCGCGACTGCGCACAACGTCACGCCCACCCAGGTCGTCCTGCGCTGGCACGTGCAGCTCGGATCCACCCCCATACCGAAATCGGCTACGCCCGACCGTCAGCGCGAGAATGCCGATGTCTTCGAGTTCGAGCTCACCAGCGACGAGGTCGCGGCGATCTCGGGCCTCGAACGGGGTCGCCTGTGGGACGGAGACCCTGACACTCACGAAGAGATGTAGCTAGCGTGGAGGGATGCCGACACCCTTCGACTCGCTCCCCGATTACCTCGCCCTCCCTCGCATCGAGGGGCTCGCACTCTCGCCCGACGGGCGCCGCGTCGTCCTGACCGTCGCCACGCTCAAGAAGGATGGGACGGGGTTCGATCGCTCGCTGTGGGCGGTGCCCGCGGACGGGTCAGATGGCTCTGGGGGTGCGACGCGCCTCACGCGTTCAGCGAAGGGCGAATCGGCGCCCGCGTTCACGGCTGCGGGTGACGTCCTCTTCGTCTCTGCGCGACCAGACTCCGACGCCGAGACCGAGGAAGAGGCCGGCCAACTCTGGATCCTGCCGGCGACGGGCGGTGACGCGCGCGCGGTCACGCGGCTCGCGGGTGGTGTCTCACAGATCGCGGCGGTGGCCGAGGCATCCGCTCGTCTTGTCATCACTGCTGATCTGCTGCCGTCCGCCACGACGCTCGAGGACGAGGCGCATCTGCGCGCAGCGCGCACGAAGAAGAAGGTTTCGGCGATTCTGCACGAGTCGTACCCCGTGCGGTACTGGGATCATGACCTCGGCCCCGCTGAGCCGCACCTCCTTTCGCTCGACCTCGATGCGCTACGCGACACTGTCGGGGCAGTCCGCGACGAGTCTGCGGCCGACGAAGCGTCCGAGAAGGACGCCCCGATGCCCTACCCGAGCTCGCTGCCGCGGCCGGCGGACCTCACGCCCCAGCCCGGACGCTCGGCCGACGCGGCAGGGGTTGCGATTACGCCCGACGGCACGACCGTCGTGGCCGCGATGCGCGTGCCCGAGGGGACGGACGCCCGCTATCGCCTGGTGGCGATCGACGTCGACACCGGCGAGCACACCGTGCTGCACGACGAGCCGCGCGTTGACTTCGAGATGCCCGCGATCAGTCACGACGGAACGCTCGTCGCGTACCTGCGCACGGTGGAGCGCACGCCCGAGGGCCCTTCGGAAGAGGAGTTCTGGATCAGCGCGCTCGACGGGTCGGGCGCGCACCGGATAGCGGCGGAGTGGGATCGGTGGCCCTCGAGCATCTCGTTCGACGCCGACGACACCGCCCTCATCGTGACCGCCGACCAGGACGGGCGTGGCCCGATCTTCCGCATCCCGCACGACGGGGGTGCCGTGGAGCAGATCACGACCGACGACTTCACCTACACCGACGTGCGCGTCGACCGTAAGACGGGCGATCTCGTCGCTCTCCGCTCGTCGTGGATGGCGCCCTCGCACCCCGTGCGGATCGCGCGCGACGGCCTGATCACCGCGCTCGCCGCCCCCGTGTCGCTGCCCGAGGTGCCCGCGACGATGATCGACGTCGACGCAACCGCCGAAGATGGCGCGCGCGTGCGGGGTTGGCTGCTGCTTCCGGAGGGAGCGACGGCGGATGCTCCAGCCCCGCTGCTTCTGTGGATCCATGGTGGTCCTCTCAACAGCTGGAACGCGTGGAGCTGGCGGTGGAACCCGCAGCTTGCCGTCGCCCGCGGCTATGCCGTGCTGCTGCCCGACCCCGCACTCTCGACGGGCTACGGACTGGACTTCATCGCGCGCGGCTGGAACGCGTGGGGCGCAGCGCCCTACACCGACCTCCTGTCGATCACTGACGCGGTCGTCGCCCGCCCCGACATCGACGAGACACGCACGGCCGCAATGGGCGGCTCATTCGGCGGATACATGGCGAACTGGGTCGCGGGTCACACCGATCGCTTCCGTGCGATCGTGACGCACGCAAGCCTGTGGGCGCTCGACCAGTTCGGCCCGACGACAGACTTCTCGCCGTACTGGCAGTCGATCTTCACGCCCGAGGCGATGATCGAGCACTCGCCGAACCGCTTCGTCGCAGACATCCGTACCCCGATGCTCGTCATCCACGGCGACCGGGACTATCGCGTTCCGATCGGAGAAGGCCTGCGGCTGTGGTCAGAACTCAACGCGCAGTTCGCCGGCGCGGACGGCAGCCTGGCCCACCGGTACTTGTACTTCCCGGACGAGAACCACTGGATCCTCAAGCCTCAGCATGCGATCGTCTGGTACGAAACGGTGTTCGCGTTCCTCGCCCAGCACGTGCTCGACCAGGAGTGGGTGCGTCCAGACGACCTCGGGTGACTATGCGAGGCTCGCGAGCCACTCCGTGAAGGTCTGTCTGCCGCGATGGGCGTCGGAGTGGGGTAAGAGCGCCCCGGAGCGTTGCGCACGGCCCATCGAGCCGGGCAGTGAGACGGCCGGAATCCACCCGCGGTGGCCTTTGGCTCGCGCATATGCGCGGACCATCTCGACGAGACTCTCTTCCTGCGGGCCGGCGAGATCGACCGCGCGACCCGTGGGCGCCGCAACGGCGACGGCGACCATGTGCTCGGCGACCTCGCGGGCTGCGATGGGCTGAGTCCGCGCGCGAGGTGCAAGATGGACGGGCCCCGCCTTGGCCTGGTCGAACATCATCGCCGCGAACTCGTGAAACTGGGTGGAACGCTGAATCGTCCAGGGCACGTCGGCCGCTTCGACGAGTCCTTCCTGAGCAAGCTTGCCGGCGTAGTAGCCGTCGGGCGCAGCGTCCGCCCCCACAATCGACAACGCAACGTGGTGGTGGACTCCCGCTTTGCGCTCGGCGGCCAGAAGGTTGTGCGTCACCGCCGTGAAGAACGCCACCGACTCGTCGGTCTTGAGGGTGGAACGGTTCGACACGTCGATGACGCTGTCAACACCGTCCAGCCACTCCGGCAGTCCGGAACCGGTCACGAGATCGATGCCATTGCTGCGGGTGAGGGGGATCGCTTCGTGGCCGCGATCGCGTGCGACGTTCATGATGTGGCGACCGACGACTCCGGTCCCACCGGCAACGGCGATTCTCATGATGGCCGCGATCTAAACCTGGGCCCCGTCGTCGTCACGGTTTTCGAGACCGACGTTGCTGCCCCGCCACGACTCGTACGCGATGAGCCAGCCGATCGAGACTGCGGCGGCGATCACGATGCCGAGCCACACATTGCCCCAGATCATGCCGAAGATGATGCCGACCGTGAACATGAGGGCGGTGCCGAATGCCCACCCGGTGTGCCCGCGCTGCCATCCGGGTTTTCGCTGTGCCATGGGGTCAGCTTAACAGCGCGCTCAACGCTCGCGATGGTCTTCGGGGCTCAGCCGAGGTCCGCGCCGCGGCTCGCGCAGACCGGTCGTTTCGATCAGCCGGATCACGCGTTGCCGTTGCCCAGCCCACGGTTCGAGCAATTCGAGCATGCCGTCGTCATCGACGCGATGCCCGGTGAGCGCGTAGCCGACCTCGTGGGCGAGATGGTAGTCGCCGACGCTGACGGCATCCGGGTCGCCGAAGGCTCGGATGCGCGCTTCTGCGCTGGTCCAGAGGCCTACTCCGCGAAGCGCGGTGAAGACGCGGTCGCGCTCCGCTCCGGTCTGCGCTGCCGCCGCCGCCTGGACGACCGTGTCTCCGCGGCGTGCCGCGTCGACGATGGTGCGCGCTTGGGGTGGCTCCAGGCCAGCTCGGTGCCACGACCACGACGGAATATGCCGCCACTGATCGATCATGGGCGGGGCGAACATCGGTCTTGGAGTGGGCCCAGGCACCCGCTCGCCGTGTTCGGTCACGACGCGACGCCAGGCGCCGAACGCCTGGAGGCCGGTCACCTTCTGCTCGAAGATCGCGCTCACGAGAGCGTCGAAGACGAGGTCGGTGCGGCCGATTCGCAGGTCGGGGTGGCGGTGGTGCGCGTCCGCGATGAGGGGATGCTGTGACGCGTCGAACTCGCCACGGTCATCGTGCGCTCCGCACAGCGCAGGGAGCTGCCGCAGGGCCCACTCCGCACCCGGCCCCCAGGCCGCAGCGCGCACGGCGCCGCCGATCCGCTGGCGCAGCGCCAGTGTCGCGACTCCTTTGGGCGTGCGGCTCGCGCGCCAGATCACCGCGCCAGCCGTGGTCATCGTCGGGTCACCCGGTCCGCGACGTTGGTAGAGCACCGCCCGCCGGAGATCGACCGGCGCGTCCGGGCGATACTCGATCTCGATCGGGCGTTCCCGACCGTGTCGACGGTCGCGGTCGTCGCCAGACGTGGGGGCCGCAGCATCCGTCACGACCGCCCTCGGCTCTGCCGTGACCGTGACTTCATGCGCTCACCCTACGCGGCACCGCCGACGTGAGACGCGCCGCACCGCACTCAGAAGCGGTCGGGCGAAGGTGTGCCGTGGCCGTAGCGGATCGACACGTCGGCGTGACGGTCGAAGCGATAACCGATACCGCGCACGGTGCGCACGATGTCTTCGTAGCGACCGAGTTTGGCCCGTAGGCGACGGACGTGCACGTCGATGGTGCGTTCTCCCGGTGCCTCATCGTCGGTCGCACCCTGCCACAGCGACGAGACGAGCTCGGTGCGCTCGATCGTGCGGCCCTCGCGAAGGACGAGATACTGCAGCAGCTCGAATTCTTTGAAGGTGAGGGCGGCGGACTCGCTGTCGATCAGCACGCGCTTGCGCGAGATATCGACCACGACACCACCGGGAGCTCGGTCTTCGTCGAGGGCTTCGTCTTGCTTCGTGCGGGCGATCGCCGACGGCTCGTGAAGCGCGAGGCGCACGACGTCGACGTCGCGTCCCCCCGAACCGACAGGGGCGAGGGCGACAGTGGCGTAGGTCTCTGCGGTGGGCGCGAGCTCGGCGAGCGTGCGGCGGAGGGCCTCGACGAGGACGCCGAGTGAGACACCGGATGCCTCGACCTTCGTCTCGTCGATACCGACGTAGAGCGCGAATCCGCGCGGTGCGGTGCCGGCGGGGAGGTTGCGCTCAGCGGCGGCGGGAGCGGCGGGTGCCGGCTGTGGCACGGTCGCGACCGGAGCGGTGACGGCGCGCAGGTGACGGGCGGGAGCGGTGGGGCGTTCGAGCAGGGCGGTGTTCGACATGATGTGTTCCTTGCGGGAGTGAACCCGGGCGATTCGCCTGGAGCGGGTTCGAGGAGTGCTGCGGGGCGGCCCGTGTGGGGCCTGTTCGAGGCATCCGTCGTGCAGTTCCGCACGTGGGTACCTGGGACTTTGCGCGCTGAGATTCAGAAGCAGCTGCGGTGTCCGGCTGGTCGCTGGATTAGCGGCACATTCGACAACACATGACGACGCGGCCGGCCATCATGGTGCCGGCAGCTCCGTTCGCCTCCCGGGCGGACAGTGAGCGTGCGTGATCAGTCATGTGGCCGATTATGACGGACTGCGTCGCAATGCGTCAAATCGCGAAGGATGCAGCCACCTCACGATGACGAAATGTGACACATTGCTCACCGCGCGGGCACGAGGCCGATATATCGCGTCGTCGCATCGCACAGGCAGGAGTGGCACGATGAACTTCGTGACTGATCAGCGAACTGTGCACGGTTCCCCCGACTACCGCGACGCAGGTTTGGTGTTCCCCCCGGGGTTCACGTTCGGATCTGCCACCGCGTCCTACCAGGTCGAGGGTGCCGCAGGCGAAGACGGCCGTACACCTTCCATCTGGGACACCTTCTCGAAGACCCCGGGCAAGGTGTGGAACGGCGACACCGGTGACGTCGCGTGCGATCACTACCACCGGCTCGAGTCCGACCTTGACCTCATGCAGGATCTCGGGCTCGGGGCATACCGCTTCTCGATAGCGTGGCCGCGGATTCAGCCGCTCGCCGGCGGGGGAGTCAACCAGGCCGGTGTCGACTTCTACTCGCGCCTGGTCGACGGACTGCTCGAGCGTGACATCAAGCCCGTCGCGACCCTCTACCACTGGGACCTTCCGCAGTACCTCGAAGATGCGGGCGGATGGCCCGCCCGCGAAACGGCGGATGCGTTCGAGCAGTACGCCTCGATCATGGGAACCGCGCTCGGCGACCGCGTGCACACTTGGACGACACTCAACGAGCCGTGGTGCTCGGCCTATCTCGGTTACGGCCAGGGCGGTCACGCTCCCGGACGGACCGAGCCCGCAGCGGCGCTCGCCGCCGTGCACCACCTCAACGTCGGCCATGGCCGCGCCGTGCAGGCGCTGCGGGCAACCTCGACGGGCTCGCCGGAGTACTCCGTAACACTCAACTTCCACGTGCTGCGGGGCGTGGGGGAGCGCTCCGACGAAGCAATGCGCCGTATCGACGCGCTCGCCAACCGCGCCTTCACCGGCCCCCTGCTGAAGGGTGAGTACCCTGCGGACCTGCTCGACGACACAGCATCCGTCACCGACTGGTCGTTCGTCCACGACGGCGACCTCGAGGCCATTCACCAGCCGATCGATGTGCTGGGCGTCAACTACTACTCGACGGCAACCGTGCGACTGTGGGACGGTGTGTCGCCGAAGCAGATGAATGACGGACACAAGGGCACGAGCGGCGGCACGGCGTGGCCGGGTAGCGATCAGCTCGTCGAGTTCGTCGAGCAGCCCGGGCCGTACACGTCGATGGGATGGAACATCGCGCCGGAAGGGCTGGAAGAGTTACTGGTGTCGCTCTCCGCGCAGTTTCCCACGCAGCCGCTCATGGTCACCGAGAACGGGGCGGCCTTCGACGACGTCGTCGCGGCGGACGGGTCGGTGCCCGACCCCGAGCGGCTCGACTACCTCCGTCGGCACTTCACGGCTGCGCATCGCGCGCTCGAGAGCGGCGTGGATCTGCGCGGCTACTTCGTGTGGTCGCTGCTTGACAATTTCGAGTGGGGATACGGCTACGCGAAGCGGTTCGGGATCGTCCGCGTCGACTTCGACACCCTGGAGCGCACGGTGAAAGACAGCGGCCAGTGGTACCGCGAACTCGCACGCACGGGCGTGACTGGGGCCTGAGCGGTGGCTCAATCATCGCGCGCTGGGCGTTCGCCGACACTTCGCTGGATGTACGTCGGGTGAGCGAGCGGAGGCGTAGCCTGTGCCGGTGACTTCGTTTCGCTTCACTCATGAACGGGATGCTTCGCGCTACACGCTGTATCGCGGTGACGACCTGGTCAGCGTTCTCGACTACCGCGACGACGGGCGTTCGGTCGCAATGACGCGTGCGTACACGGTGCCCACTTTTCGTGGCCACGGGTACGCCGGTGAACTGGTCGATCGTGCCGTCGCCGAATTGGAGAGTAGCGGCGACCGCGCGGTGAGCCCGGTCTGCTGGTACGTCGCAGACTGGTTCAGTGACCACCCCGAGCGGTCGGGCATCCTCAAGTCGCGCCGGACGGCCTAAGGGAGTGGACGTCGAGGAGGTCTTCACCGGGGTTGCCCTGGTGTTCGAGGGCATCGGCGCCCTGGCCATGATCGTCGGGTTCCTCATCGCCATCGTGCTGGGGTGGCGTTCGCTTCGCCGTGGCGAGGGCGGCAGCGCCGCCTTTCAGGTGCTGCGAACGACCCTCGGGTCTGCCATCCTGCTCGGTTTGGAGGTGCTGGTCGCGGCGGATCTGATTCGCACGATCACATCGAAGCCTTCCATGGAGGATGCGGCGATCCTCGGCATCATCGTGCTCATTCGGACTGTGCTGTCCATGTCGATCCAGGTCGAGATCGAAGGGGTGTTGCCGTGGCGTCGGGCGATGCTCACCAGTGGTGGTCAATTGCTCGGCGAGGCGGTGGCGCGGGACCGCGCAGCCGCGAGCAGGCAACAGAGCGGGTCGGCGTAGCTGCAGCGTCAGCCTTCGGCGGCGAACTCGCGGATCAGGATTGCTGCGGGCGAGGCATCCCGAATCATCGTTTCGTGACCATGCCCGGCGACCTCGGCCATGCGTGCATCCGGAATCCCGTCGACGATCTGGCGACACCACGCACGCGGCGCGACGATGTCGTCCTCGCCCCGCAAAACGAGCGTCGGAACAGTGACCTGGGCGAAGACGTCCTCGGGATGATGAGCGAGCATCGCACGAAACTTTCCGCGCAGGTGGGGACCTGCTCGGATGTACTCGCGGGCACCCACGGCGATGACCTTGGGGCTTTCGAACGCGAGGTCACGGACGAGCCTGCCGAACTGGCCCGAGGCACTGCGCGCGGCCGGGTCGTTCGAAGGCCCCATGAGAACCAACCGGTCGATGGTGGCGGGATGCCTCACGGCCACCTCGATCGCGATCTGCGCCCCCATCGAGTGACCGACCAGAACGACAGGCGCATCGACGTACTCGCGGAGAAATGCCGCGACGAGATCGGCGGTGCGTTCCATCGTGAGGATGCGCGGTGGTTCGGGTGCCTCGCCGTAGCCCGGGAGGTCGATCGCGATGACTTCGGCTGCTCGGTCGAGGTCTTCGGTGAGGTCGCCGAAGACACTGCGTCCCATTCCGATGCCGTGAACAAGGACGTAAACGGGATGTCCCGACCCCCGCCGTTCGACGACGATCGTCGAGCCGGCATGGGTGAATTCACGGGTGGAGACCACGGTTACAGCGTAGGCGGAGGGCTGATCGCCGGCGGGGCGGCACGCCTGGAAGTCGATGTCGGTGCCCCCGCATACCGTGTTCGTATGCGCATCCTGCACACCTCCGACTGGCATATCGGCCGGTCCTTCCACGGGCACTCCACGCTCGAGGCGCTGCGCGGTGTGCTCGAAACCCTGACTGCGCAGGTTCGTGACCACGAGGTCGATGTCGTCATCGTCGCGGGCGACGTCTTCGATTCGGCTGCCCCCGCCGCAGCCTGCTACACCCTGCTGTCCGACACTCTTCGGGCAATCTCCGACACCGGTGCTCAGATCATCGTCACCAGCGGCAACCACGACTCGGCCGCACGGCTCGGTTTTCAGTCCGCGCTCCTCCGCGACGGCATCCACGTGGTGACCGACCCGCTCACGATCGGCACACCGATCACGATCGCCGACGGCGCCGGACCCGTTCACTTCTACGGGATTCCCTACCTCGAACCCGCTCTTGTGCGCCACGTGTGGGAGGGCATCGATCTGCGCACCCAGTCGCAGGCCGTCGAGCATGCGATGCGGCTCGTGAACGCCGATCTCACGGCGCGAGGCGGGCGGTCCGTGACCATCTCGCACTGCTTCGCGGCCGGTGTCGAGGCGACTCCCGGCGTCGAACGCGACATCCAACAGGGCGGCCTTGACGTGGTCTCGCTGTCGACGTTCGACGGACCCGACTACATCGCGCTCGGTCACATCCACGGGCGGCAACAACTCTCTGACCGCGTGCGCTACGCGGGAGCGCCGATGCACTACAGCTTCGGTGAAGCCGACAAGCCCCGCGGCTCGTGGCTCATCGACCTCGGTGCCGAAGGGCTGTCGAGCGTTCGGTGGCTCGACCTGCCGGTGCCGCGTCGGCTGGTACGGCTCAGCGCAACGCTCGATGAGTTGCTCACCGACGAGCGCTTCACCGAGTACGAAGACGCGTGGGTGAGTGCTCAATACACGGATGCTTCGTTCCAGCGCGATCCCATGCGCCGACTGCTCGAGCGCTTCCCGTTCTGCGCCACGGTGGCTCACGCGCCGACTCTCGTGCGCGACAGCGACGGTCTCACATACGCGACGCGCGTGCGCAACGCCAAGAGCGACCCCGAGTTGATCGATGCCTTCCTCACGCACGTCCGCAACGGTGTCTCCGCCACCGCGGCAGAGGCCGCGATCATCGCCGAGGTCGTGGCGGCGCACACAGCTTCCGTGCCGGATCGCGCGGACGGTTCTGTGCTCCCTGCGTCCGCCGAGGCATCCGCATGAAGCTGCATCGACTCGAGCTCGCGGGGTTCGGGCCGTTCCGCGATCGCCAAAGCGTCGACTTCGATGCCTTCGACTCGGATGGGCTGTTCCTGATCACCGGTCGCACCGGTGCCGGCAAGTCGAGCATTCTGGACGGCGTCTGCTACAGCCTGTACGGAACCGCTCCCCGGTACGACGGCGGCGACCGAGGTCTGCGCAGCGACCACGCCGCCGCCGACCAGCCGACGGAAGTGCAGCTCGAGTTCAGCGCGGCCGGCAAGCGGTGGCGTGTCACGCGCACGCCCGAGTATGACCGGCCCAAGGCGCGCGGCGAGGGCACGACGACCCAGAAGTCATCGGTGCTCATCGAAGAGCAGGTCGAGGGCGGATGGATCGGCCGAGCGACCAAGTATCGCGAAGCCGCTGACTTGCTCGACGAAATCGTCGGGCTGAATCGCGACCAGTTTCAGCAGGTCATCCTCCTCGCCCAGAACCGGTTCGCCGAGTTTCTGCTCGCGCGAAACGACGACCGCCAGGCTCTCTTGCGCACGCTGTTCGGTTCGCGCCGCTACGAAGAGTACGAGCGCGCATTCGACGAGCGTCGGCGCGTGGCGCTCGGTGCGGTCGAGGCTGATTCCGCGATGTTGCAGGCCCAGCTCTCTCAGGCCGAATCGCTCGTCGCCGAGCACGAACTGCACGGCATGACCGATGACGCGGATGTGCCGCCGACTACTGTGGCCGAGCGGCTCGAAGCGCTCGACCGCGCGGTCCCGCGCGCGCGCTACCGCGCCGCTGAGTCGGCACGCGTGCGCGACGAACTCCAGGGTGCGCATGATGACGCGCTCACCGTGTTCGGCGCGCTCACCACGCAACGGGCCCGGCAAGAAGAACGCCTGACCTCTCGTGCGGCACTGGCGAAACTCACCGATCGCGAGGACTCCATCGCGCTCGACCGCGCGCGACTCGACCGGGCGCGGCTCGCTGAGGCGCTACGCACTGCGATCGATGCCGCCGCCCGAGCAACACACACCCGTGACGGTTCGGTCGCGACGCTCAGCGGCGCCCGTGACGCGTGGGTCGCGTCGGGGGAGCAGGATGCCTCGGCGGCCGACTTGCGTGCTCTCATCGATGTACTCTCGGGCGACATCGCTGTCTGGTCGCAGTCAGCCGATGTCGAGCGTTCGCTGCCGTCGCTGACCGCAGCCCTCGCCCGCGCTGACGCTCGAGTCGCTGAGCGCGAGAGCGCCAGCGCGCAACTGGCCACCGAGGCGGCGGCGCGCGCGGAGCGGATCGGCCTGCTCGAGCCGGCGATCGTGGCCGCAATCGAGAAGGCTCCCGACCTCGAATCCTCGCGCGTCCAGCGCGCAGCGGCCGAGAGCCGAGCCGAGGCCGGGCGCGAGGCTGAGCGATTGGGCGCGCTGGCCCACGCGGCAGACGCAGCCCACCTTGCGGCTGCACAAGATCTCGACGCAGCGACCACGGCAGTGCGGGTGCTTCTGCAGCGCCGCCTCGACGGGTACGCGGGTGAGCTCGCGACAACTCTGGTCGACGGCGAAGCGTGCCAGGTGTGCGGTTCGATCGATCATCCGCACCCTGCGCCCCCGGCCGCTGAGCCCGTGACGGAGGACGTCGTGGCGACGGCAGAAGCTGCCGTCCAGCGCGCGCACGACCGGGCCTCGGCAGCATCCGATGCGGCTCACCGGGCCCGGGCCGCGCACCACGGGGCGTCTGCGCGAGCCGGTGGCGACACGCTCGAGACCCTCGTCGCCGCGTCCGCGGCCGCCGAGGCGCACCTCGCGAGGGCGATTGCCGCGGCAGACGAGCTCGCATCCCTCCGGTCCGAGCTGCGCGAAATGCGTGCGCTCGATGAGTCGTCCGCCTCCGTCCGCGAACGCGCCGTAGAAGACCTCACCGCGGCCAAAGAAGAACGCGCGGCCCGCAGCCAAGCGCTTGCCGCGGCGCAGGCCGCGGTCGACTCAGCCCGCTCGAGCTTCGTCACTGTCACCGAGCGCATTGCTGAGGCCGAGTCGCGCCGCGCCCGCGCGCGTGCGCTGGCAGATGCGATCGAAAACACCGCACGGCTCTCGTCAACAGCCGCCGAGGCAGTAGCGCACCGCGACGAGCGTCTTGCGGGATCCGTCTTCGACAGCGTCGAGGACGCGGTGGCGAGCTTGATCGATCCCGCCGCTCACAACGCGCTCGCCGGAGAGATCCAGGGCTTCGACGTCGCGCTGGCATCCGAACGTCAGCGATTGTTGGCACTCGAAACCGAACTTGCGGGGGTTCCCGACGAACCGGTCGATCTTGCCGAAGCATCCGCTACCGCCGTCATCGCCCGCGACGCATGGCACGGGGCAGTGCGCACGGCAGAGCGAGACGCGCAAGTGTCGGCGCGGGTGGCGGATGCCTTGGCCCGCGCGGCGACCGCCCACGCGGCCTCGGCAGAGCGCACGGCCGAGTTCGAGCTGATCGCCGGTCTCGCCGGCGCCGTATCGGGGCGCAACGAGACCCGCATGGATCTCGAGACCTTCGTACTCGCCGCAGAACTCGAAGAAATCGTCGAGGCCGCCAACCTCCGTCTCGATGCCATGTCGTCGGGTCGCTACCGGTTGCAGCACAGCGACGCGGTGGGGCGGCGTCGCACCGCCTCAGGCCTGGGCATCACGGTTCTGGACGCCTACACGGGTCAGCCGCGTCCCCCGCAATCCCTCTCTGGAGGTGAGACGTTCCTTGCCTCGCTGGCCCTCGCGTTGGGTCTTGCCGAGGTCGTGACGGCGCGCACCGGCGGAGTCCGACTCGATACCCTCTTCATCGACGAAGGCTTCGGGTCGCTCGACGAAGACACCCTTACACTCGCGATGCACACCCTCGACGAACTCCGCCAGGGCGGGCGGACGGTGGGGCTCATCAGCCACGTCGCAGCGATGAAAGAGCAGCTTCCCGCTCAGCTCATCGTCGATGCCACTCCGCAGGGTCCGAGCGTCATTCGGCAGAGCTCCGTGGCAGCGGCCGCCCGAGTCATTGTCACGGAACAGTCACGGGTGTAGCCTCTGCGCCAAGAGGTCGACTCCTGGGGGAGTAGGCCAGCGAGAACCGGCGTATCCGACGCGACACTTCGTGCCGTGCGGCCGTTTTCGTCGACAGAGGGGTCATCCACATGGGCATGAATCGCCGCGGACGCCGAGCGGTCGCGATTTTTACTGCTGCGGTCGTTCTGACCGGGTCACTCTTCACCGCTTCGTCGGCCTCGGCCGCCCCGCCGCTCCCCGTGAAGATGGCGGCCCTGGGTGATTCGATCTCGCAGGCCGCGATGACGTGCTCGAGCCTGTTGAGTTGTCCCCCGAACGGGTGGTCGACCGGTACCACCGCATCGGTGAACTCCCACTTCACGCGACTGCGCACAGCTGGGGCGACGAGTCTCGTTGCGTACAACAACGCGGTCTCGGGGGCGCTGTCCGGCGGATTGAACGCACAGGCGGCAAAGGCTGTAAATCAGGGAGCGCAGTACGTCACGGTTCAGATCGGTGCGAACGATGCCTGCACGCGGACGGTGGCCACGATGACCCCGACGGCGACCTTCAAAGCAAACGTCGCGGCGGCGCTCACAACACTTTCCGCCAGTGCGGCCGCGCCCGAGATCTTCTTGTCGAGCATCCCGAATATCAAGCTCATGTACGACATCAACAAGTCCAGTACCAGCGCGCGTCTCGCCTGGGGCCTGCTTCGAATCTGTCAGTCGATGCTGGCAAACCCGACCAGCACCAAGGCCGCTGACGTTCAGCGACGCGATGCCGTCCAGGCCCGCGTCACCGAATACAACACCGCGCTCGCCGAGGTGTGCGCGGCGACAGCGAAGTGCAAGTGGGATGGTGGGGCTGTCGCGAACTACGCGTTCGTAAAGGCCGATATCTCCACACGCGACTACTTCCACCCCTCAGCGACAGGACAGGCCGTTTTGTCATCGATCACGTGGAACGCATCGCAGTGGGCGTCGTAGGGCAGCGTCGAGACTGAGATCGAAAGCGCCCGCCCAGCCGCACGGAATCCGTATCGTTGCCGATCGCCTTAGGCTGGAGCGGTGAACAAGAGCACTCTGTGGACCGTCATCGGTGTGATCGCCGCCGTCATCATCGCCTGGGTGCTTGTCGATGTGCTGTTCAGCGTGCTGTGGTTCATCGGCAAGCTGATCATCGTCGCTATCGTCGCGGCGATCGTCTTCTTCGTCTTGCGGAGCATGTTCTCGCGCATGGAGTAGCGGCCGAGACTCCGTACTCGGCTCGGACGATCTCGCGCAGCTGCGCGCTGCACCGCTCGATCGTTAACGTGGGGACTAGCCTGAGGGGGATGCCTCAGACGTCCGCTCACCCCGCCACCAGTGCCATTCCGATCTCGGCTGCCGCGCGCTGGCGGGCCTTCTGGGTGTGCGTTGCCGTCGCCGCGATCACGATCATGGACCTCACCAAGGTCAACGTCGCTCTGCCGTCGATCGGGGAGGCCTTCGATGCGGGATCGACCGAACTTCAGCTCATCGTTTCGGGCTTCATCCTGACCTTCGGACTCGTGCTCGTACCCATGGGTCGCCTCGGTGACCAGCGTTCGCGTCGCATGCTGTTCGTGGTCGGGCTTTCGCTTTACACAGCGACCAGCATCCTGTGCGCAGTGGCACCCACCGCTGAAGTGCTCCTCATCGGGCGACTTCTGCAGGGAGTCGCCGCCGGTATTCAGATGCCGCAGGTGTTGGGGATGGCGCAGGAACTTTTCCAGGGCAAAGAGCGCGGACGCGCGTTCGGTTTGTTCGGTGCGACGATCGGCATCGCCACCGCGTTCGGTCCGACGCTCGGGGGGTTGCTCATCGCCATCGGCGGCCCCACCGACGGGTGGCGGCTCATCTTCTGGATCAACGTCCCGCTGTGCCTGATTGCGATTGCGCTGGTGCTCTGGCTCCTGCCCGACACCCGCACCCGTTCGCAGCGGAAGGTGCAACTGGACCCCGTCGGACTGCTGTTGTTCGCAGCATCCGTCGTCGCCCTCATGTGGCCGTTCCTCTTCACGACCGGCGCTCCGACCGACAACCCCGCGCGGTGGTGGCTGCTGATCGCGTTCGCGCTGTTCGTCGCCGGGTTCATCGCCTGGGAGCGGCGATACGCCGCACAGGGGAGAAGCCCGCTCATTCCGCTGAAGCTCTTCCGCATCGCGTCGTACCGCAACGGCACGCTGTTGCAGACGGCCTACTTCACTGCCGCGCCCGCCCTCTTTCTCATGACGACGCTGTACCTGCAGACGGGTCTTGGGCTCGAGCCTGTCTTCGCCGGGATGATCTCCATCGGCTTCGCCCTCGCGAGTGCGGTGACCTCGTGGATCGGCGGCAACCTTGTCGGCAAGTTCGGGCGGATCGTGGTCGTGTGGGGATTGATCGGGATGCTGGTGTGCGTGGGTGGTCTCGTTCTCTGCGCGCTGTTCGTGCCCGCCGCGTGGACCCCGTACGCGATGGCTGCCGTGATGGTGGTGGGCGGCGCGGGTGGAGGCCTCGTGATCGCACCCAACCAAACGCTGACGCTTGCTGATGTCCCCGTCAAGCAGGGCGGAGTGGCGGGCTCGGTCGGCCAACTCGGTCAACGAATCGGTGCCGCTGTCGGTACCGCCGTCGCGCTCTCGCTCTTCTATGCGACGATCTACCGCGAGACCGGTACTGCGACGGATGAGGTCATCTATCACGATGCCTACGCGTTCGGCATGCTGTCCGTGGGGATCTTCCTCGCGCTGGCGTTGATCGTCGCCGTCGTCGATCTCACCGCACGCAAGCGCGGCACAGAGGTCTAGCCGAACAGCTCAGCGAGGCTGACGCGCTGACCCGCGTCGCGCAGAGCGGTCTGCGCAGCGAACCACCCGGGCATGCCGGTCACTCCCGGACCCGGGGGAGTCGACGCCGAGGCGAGATAGACACCCGTGATCGGGGTGCGCCACGGCGATCTCGACACGACAGGTCGACGGATGGCCTGTGTCACCGAGAACGCGCCACCCAAAATGTCGCCACCGATGTCGCTGGGGTTGTAAGCGGCGCGTTCGTGCGCCGACATGGCCTGAGACCCGAGCACGCGTGAACGGAAGCCGGGCGCGAAACGCTCGACCTGCCGCGTGACGAGATCGGTGGGGTCGATCGTCGAGCCTGCGGGAACGTGAATGTACGCCCACAGCACACCGTGCCCGGCGGGCGCCCGCGAGGTGTCGAGAACCGACGGCTGTACCGCCAGCACGTACGGGTGGTCGCTCACGCGCCCATCGGCGACCGCGTTCTCGCTCGCCCGGACCTCTTCGGCTGTTCCGCCGAGGTGCACGGTCGGCGCTGCCGTCACGTCGGGGTTCTCCCACGGAATCGGGCCGTCCAGCGCGAAGTCCACCTTGGCGGCGCCCGAGCCGTACCGATAGCGGTTCACCGCTCGGGCGTAGCGCCCCGGAATCTCGGGATGTGTGCGGACGAGCCGCGGCGAGGTGTCGAGCATCAGCAGATCGCCAGCATCCGGATCCCCGAAATCGAACCCGTCCAGCGATCTCACATGCACACCCGTCTCGATCGTGCCGCCGTGCGCCTGAATGTCGTCCGCCATCGCGTCGGCGATCGCCTGCGCGCCGCCGTGCGGAAACGACCATCCGTCACCGGCGTGCGCATGCGCAGCGAGGAAGAGTCCCGAGGCCGCCGCGCCTAGTGAGGGCAATCGGGTACCGGAGTGCGCGAACACTCCGGCCAGCAACGCGCGTCCGGCTTCGGTGCGCAGAGCCGTCTCGCCGAGCGCAGCACCGGTGAGCAGGGTGCGCACACCGAAGTGTGCTGTCGCGAGCGGATGCCGCGGCATCCGGATCAGCTGATTGCCCGTGAAATCCACCACACCTTCGAGGCGTTTCGAGAGCGCGCCGACGAGGCGGCGCCACCCGTCGCCATCCGTGCCGAGCTCAGCGACCGTCAGTTCGAGATCTCGCCACGCGATCGCCGCGCGGCCGCCATCGAGGGGATGCGCGAAGGCGGCCTCTGGCACGTGCCACTGGAGGCGGTTGCGTAGTCCGAACGCGCGGAAGAACGGTGACGACAACGCCGCGGGGTGCACGGCCGAGCACACGTCGTACCGGAATCCAGGAAGCGGGCCGTCGGCGGTCCGCACGCCCCCGCCGATGGTTCCGGATGCCTCGACCACCCGCACTTCGTACCCCGCGCGGGCGAGCGCCACCGCGGCGGCGAGCCCGTTCGGGCCGCTGCCGACGACGGTCGCGCGCCTGGCCATACCCCCCAGTCTGCCGTGTCGGTGCTGCGGCCGGTCAGGTGAGGCGATAGCCGACGCCGCGCACGGTTTCGATGCGGTCGTGTCCGAGTTTTTGGCGGAGGTAGCCGACATACACGTCGGCGACGTTTGACCCGGGATCGAAGTCGTACCCCCACACGCGACTGAGCAACTGTTCGCGGCTCAGTACCTGCCCAGCGTTGCGCACCAGTTCCTCGGCCAGCGCGAACTCCCGTGCAGAGAGCTCGACCTCGACACCGGCGATGTGTGCGCGCCGGGTGCGCACATCGAGCGCGAGGTCGCGGTGCGCAAGCTGGGACGGTGTCTGCCCTGTGTCGCGGCGCATGCGCAGCCGGATGCGTGCCACGAGTTCATCGAAGCGGAACGGCTTGCCGAGATAGTCGTCTGCCCCGCCTTCGAGCCCGGCGATGGTGTCGTGCAGTTCGATGCGCGCGGTAAGCATGATCACCGGCATTGTCGACCCCGACCCCCGCAGGCTCTCGAGCACGCCGAAGCCGTCGAGGCCGGGCAGGTTCACGTCGAGCACGAGCAGGTCGAACTCTCCCGTGAGAGCCAGATCGAGCGCGTCCGGCCCGGTGGTCGCCACGCGTGTGGCGTATCCCGCGGCTCGCAGGCCCTTGTCGATGAACCCCGAGATGCGTGCCTCGTCATCGGCGATGAGTATCGATGCCATCTCAGCTCCTCTTCTCGGTGACGACTTCGGGCGTTGGCAACGGGGGTCGCGGCGGAATCACGAGCTCGCCACGTGCGGTCGCTTTCTTTTGCACGATCGGGATCGAGATCACAAACTGTGCCCCGCCACCATCGGCGTCCTGCGCACGCACGGTGCCGCCGTGCGCGCGGACAATGAGTTGAACGATGTTGAGGCCCAGTCCGCTCCCCGTCCGGCCCGCAGCATCCGTCCCTCGTCGAAAGCGATCGAAGACGCGCACCTTCGCTTCATCCGAGACGCCGTGTCCGAAGTCGCGGACGACAAGTTCAAGATGGTCTCCGACGACGCCGCTGGAGAGCACCATCTTCCCGCCGCCGTGGGTGACGGCGTTCTGCGCGAGCTGCAGCACGGCCTGCGTCATGCGCGCAGGGTCGAGTGACGTCACGATTTCAGCGACGTCGCCGGCCGTAGCATCCGCCCCCTCGATGCCCTGCACCTTGCGAAGAATCTGTCGCACCAGATCAGCCGCGTCGACGGGCACGGCGCGGATCGGCGCGGGACCGTGCAGAGCCGCGGCGGCCGCGAGTTCCTGCACCAGGTTGCCCATGCGCTCGAGCTCGTCTACGGCGAGATCGCGAGTGTCACGTACATCGCGCGGGTCTTCGGCGTCTACGACCTCGAGGTAGCCGCGCACGATGGTGATGGGTGTTTTCAGCTCGTGCCCGACATCGCTGAGCAGCTGACGCTGCGAGTCCAGTGCGTGGTCGAGACGATCCAGCATCGCGTTCATCGTCTGCGCCAGATCGGAGACGTCATCATGGCCTTGGATGGGTAGCCGCTCCGAAAGGGACTGCGCTGACACGCGTTCCGCGGTCTCACGCATCTGGCGCAACGGTCGCAGCAGACGCGTGGTCACGAGTGCTGCGGCACCAGCGATCACCGCCACCGTGACGGCGGTCGCGATTGCCCACACGCGGACTGCGCTGTTGATCTCGGCGAGCTCGGCTTCGATGTCGTACGCGATGACGAAGGTCGAGGTCGACTCGGTGTCGGTGTCGAGGTGGATCGGAACGGCGAGGTAGCGCCAGGTCACGCCATCGCCCGCATACGTGCCGATCACCGGATCGGAGGTCGTCACAGTATCGACGATGTGCGGTACGAATCCGGGTGCCTCTTGCAGATCGACATCCAGCGGAACGCCCGGGACGAGCCGCGCGGCGCCGTCGGTGAGCCCGATCACTCCGGTGTTGTCATCGGGTGCCGCGCGCTGCACGACCGCTGAGAGCGCAGCGACCGATGCCGCCCAGGTCCCGGTGTCGGGTGACCCCGCTTCGACCAGAAACCGGGCCGAATCGAGGTTCGCGCGAAGCAGATCATCCACTTGATTCAAGATCCGTTGACGCTCTTCGAGGTAGACCACGATTCCGACGGCGAGCATGCCGAGAGCCGAGACGATGGTGATGACGGCGATGAGCCGGGTGCGCACCGAGAACCGCGGAAGTGCTCGCCGCTTCTTCTGGCCCCCGCCGACGTCCGTCACATCATTCAGTATGGTCGGCCCCCGGCGGTACGAGACGAAGCCTAAGAGAGCTCTCACGTCGCCGAGGCGCCCAGCGTGATGTGATCGGATGGTGCACTCTGAACCTCCCGAACGGGCGCTCTTGCTCGATGCCCTGAGCCTCGCTGCTGACATAGAGGTGACCCTCGTGAGCCGAGAGCCACTCGGTGCGGGGGCGGTCGCCGGCTTCGACGTGAGAGCAGTAGGCGAGCCCGCCACCTACTTCATCGACACTTCGGAGCGCCGCGTGGATCGGGAGACCGGACTCCTGCAGGGCAGTCCGGACGCGCCCGAAGTTCGGGTGTGGCTGCATCCCTCCGATCCCCACCTACCGGCTCTGGCGCCGGTGGCTTTCGCCCATGCCGCAGCATCACTCCTCGCGCGTCTCGGGATCGAAGACATCGGTACGCCCGAGATCGTGGCATACCGGCCCGGTCGGCGCGCGGTGCTTCGCGTCGACGCGAGAGATGCCCCGGTATGGATCAAGGTGGTACCACCTTCGCGACTGGCGCGAATTGTGGACGTTCACAGGCATCTGGTTTCTGCGGGGCTCCCGATTCCCGCGCTTCTGGGGTGGTCCGAAACGGGACTGCTGGTGATCGGGAACGCTGCGGGAGTACCGGCCGCGGAGGCGCCGTGGACGCCCGACGGGTTCGTCTCTGAGGTTGACGACCTGCGCGCACGCCTCGCACGGTTGACCCTCAACCACAGCGCTCGGACGCATCTTGAACGTCGGCTCGACTGGTATGCGGAACGGCTGGCGGCAGTGCTGCCCGCTGATGCCGCCGCCGTGGCTGCGGCGGTCGCGAATCGGGCACGCGCCGTGAACAGCCCGGAGCCGGCGGAATCGGTCCACGGCGACCTGCACTTCGGGCAACTCTTTCTTGACGACCGACACCAGATCGTCGGTGTGATCGACGTCGACACCGCGGGCACAGGTGTGCGGAGTGCGGACTCTGGAGCATTCATCGCACACGCCGTGGCCAGCGCACTCTTGACAGCAGCACCACGGGATGTGCGGGTGTGGCAACTGGCGCGGGTAGCGTTCGAGCGGTGGGACGTTTCGGAGGGACCGTCCGTCCGCTCCCGCGCCGCCACTCACTTGCTGGGGCACACCCTGGGTGCATGGGAAGCTACACACCACGACCGAGCGCTCGCGCTCCTGGCGATGGCGGATGCGGTCTCCCACGGGGACGCGGCGGCGTTGGATGCCTCGACGCCTGGTCCGTCACTCTAAGAGCGATCTCATCTGCTCCTTTGATGCCGCTTACCGCAGACTCGCAGACTGATATTGCTCGGTTCGGGTCCGAACCCCCGCCGGGCGGAAGGAGAGATCATGGAAAAGAAGAAGTGGGTCACTTTCGGAGTGGCCGGAGCCGTCGGACTCACGATCGTGGGCGGCGCCGCTGCAGCCACGGCCGCGAACATGAATCTGCAGGGCAACGACGGATCCGTCGTTCCGGGCGGGCCCGTCGTCGGAACCAACAACGGCGTGCTCGATCGCGGAGGTGTGCAGATGCGCGTCACCGACACCTCTGCCTCGGTCGTCTCGGCTCCGACGTCGACTTCGGCCTCTGGTATCTCGATCGCGTCACCGGTAACCCCAGCGTCGCCTACGTCCTCGCTGTCAGTGGTGAGTGCCTCCACGCCGGTCGCTCCTCCGGCTCCCGCTCCTCCGGCTCCCGCGCCGGCACCCGACTCGCCGGCAAGCGCGGCCTCGATCGGGTCGGTCGCATCGGCGGGGTCGTACTAGAGCCCAGCCGCCGCCGAGGACAGCGTTCCCCACATCGGGAGCGCCGTCTTTGGCGTGTGGCGACTTCCGGTCCCCGCGTCCAGCGACCAAGATGAGAGAGAGGCCGCGAGCGCGGCAGAGCGGGGGAGCGCATGGAATCGGTCTTGCTGGATACGCCATCGGGCATCACGGCTCGACTGGGGTGGGATCCCCGCACGTCGGAGCACGATCGCAAGCGCGCACTCGCTCGCGAGCTCGTCGCCGCCCAACTCGGGGTGGAAGCCAAAACTGTTCGTCTTGAGAGGGAGTCGCCGGGTGTGTTCGGTTTTCACACTCAGCTCATCGCCGAGGTCGATGGACAAGAGGTCCCCTTGGCAATTCGCAACGTGAGCTTCCGCGGGGCGACCGTGGTCGCCGTTGCCGATCCTGCGCTTCCCGTCGGCCTCGATCTGCGTGACGCACATCCGGACGATTCGACCCTGCGAGAGATGCGCCGCCACTCCCACCTCCTGGATGAAGACGATGTGTCCAAGCTCGTGGCTCACTGGACGCGGGTGCAGGCAGTCCGTGATGCCGATGGCCGTGGTGCACGCATCGCCGGCGAGCACGTGCGGCTGGACACCGGCCTGAAAAAGGGGTGGATTCCCGATCGCCGTGTGTACTACCAGCTAGCCGACCTCTCGCGCGACAGCTGGGTGATCACGATGGCGTACGGGGCGCTCCCCGCCTGAGCAGGTGCGCGTTCACTCGGGCGGCAGCGCCGCGTCGAGTTCGGCCAGCCATACCGCGGCGTTGCCGTCGCTCGGCGCTCTCCAGTCGCCACGCGGAGAGAGCGACCCGATCGGCGAGACCTTCGGCCCGTTGGGGATCGCGGAGCGCTTGAACTGCGCGAACCCGAAGAAGCGCTTGAGGAAGACCCGCAACCACTTCGTGATCGTCGGCAGGTCATAGGAGTAGTGATCGGCGTCGGGGAACCCCGGCGGCCAGGCGCCGGCATCCTTGTCGCCCCAGGCATGCGCGGCGAGGAATGCGATCTTCGACGGGCGCGTGCCGTGTCGCAGAATCTCGGCCAGCGCGAAGTCGTGCAGCGCGTAGGGTCCGATCGTGTCTTCGGTTGACTGCACCTTGCCGTCTTGGCCGGCAGGTACCAGTTCGGGCGAGATCTCGGTGTCGAGCACCGACTGCAGGACTGCGGCGGTGGAAGCATCCACCTGACCGTCCGAAATCACCCATCGGATGACGTGCTGAATCAGCGTCTTCGGGACCCCGGTGTTCACGGCGTAGTGGCTCATCTGGTCGCCGACGCCGTACGTTGCCCACCCGAGGGCGAGTTCTGACAGGTCGGACGTGCCGATCACGAGGCCGTTGTTCCGGTTCGCGAGCCGGAAAAGGAAGTCGGTCCGGATGCCGGCCTGCACGTTCTCGAATGTGACGTCGTAGACCGGTTCGCCACCGGCGAAGGGGTGCTCGATTCCCTTCAGAATCTCTGTCGCTGCCGGCCGAATGTCGATCGTCTCGATCGAGGCGCCGATGGCTTCGGCCAATGCGATGGCGTTGGACTTCGTGTGGTCGCTGGTCGCGAATCCGGGCATCGTGTAAGCGAGGATGTCGCTCCGGGGATTGCCCATACGGTCCATTGCGCGGGCGATCACGAGCAAAGCGTGGGTCGAGTCGAGCCCACCACTCACGCCGATCACGGGCTTCGGCCCCCCGATCGCCGAGAGGCGTTGCACGAGCCCAGAGACCTGGATGTTGAAGGCCTCGTAGCAGTCCTGGGCCAAGCGAGCCGGGTCGTCGGGAACGAACGGGAAACGGTCGATCACGCGCTTCAGCCCGACATCCGTCGCCGGCGGGTCGACCTGAAAGTACACGGTGCGATAGTCCCGCGCGTGTGTGCGACGGTTGTCATCGAAGGTGCCCTGGCGCAGTCGATCTTGGCGCAGGCGGTCGAGATCGACGTCGGCGACCGAACGGCGCGCGCCATCGGGGAAGCGCTCTGTTTCGGCGAGAAGCGCCCCGCCCTCGTAGATCATGGTCTGCCCGTCCCACGACAGATCGTTGGTCGACTCACCCGTGCCCGCAGCGGCATAGGCGTATGCGGCGAGGCAGCGGAGCGATTGCGACTGCACGAGCGCGTGTCGATCTTCGGCGCGAGCGATCGTGATCGGCGAGCCGCTGAGGTTGAGCAACACGGTCGCACCCGCGAGTGCGGCGAGCGACGATGGGGGAACAGGCACCCAAACGTCTTCGCAGACCTCGACATTGACCACGAGCCCCGGAATGTCGAGCGCTTCGAACAGCAGGTCCGTGCCGAACGGCGCCTCGAGTTCGCCGATGCGGATGTCTCCGCCGCGCTGGTCGTCACCCGGGGCGTACCAGCGGCGCTCATAGAACTCGCGATAAGTCGGCAGGTACGACTTCGGAACCGCGCCGAGCAGCTCTCCGCGATGGATCACGACCGCGCAGTTGTAGAGGCGGTTGCGGTGCCGCAGCGGCGCGCCCACGACCAGCATCGGGAAGAGATCGACGGATGCCTCGACCAGCAGCGCGATGGACGCCTCGACGGCGTCGAGCACGGCAACCTGCATCACGAGGTCATCGATCGCGTATCCCGTCAGACACAGCTCGGGGAACACCGCGACCGCGACCGCCTCGGCAGCGCACTCGCGCGCGGTCGCCAGCACCGCCTCGGCATTGGCGGCGGGATCGGCGATGACCACGGGTATAGTGCAGGCCGCAACCCGCGCGAAACCGTGGCGGTAGGCGCTCTCGAACGGTAGCTCGGTGCTCACGCCCCCAGTCTGGCAGGTGCGGGCGGCGGGCGCGCGGTGGGGCGTCGGTGGTCGCGGCTAGGGTCGTGGAGGAGAAGGGCAGGGCATGCGATACATCGAGGCAGGTGGCGACCGGCTGGGGCGAATCGTCTGGAGCGCGAGCGACCTCAAATCCGCTGCCGAGTGCGAGTTCGCCTGGGTGCGAGGAATCGATGCTCGCTTGGGTCGCATCGCGGCGGTCGAAGAGCCTGAAGACCTTACGCTTCAGCGAGCCGGTCGCCTCGGCACCCAGCACGAACTGCGCGTGCTCGATGACTACATCGCACAGTTCGGCGAGCGGGTGGTGGTCATCCCCGAGGCGCGATCTTCCGATGCAGAAGCTCTCGCCGCTGCGGTCGCCCTCACGAACGCTGCCCTCGTCTCGGACGCTGCGGTGATCTACCAAGCGGCCTTCGCGACGGACGAGTTCGTCGGCTTCGCGGACTTCCTCGTGCGCGACCCGTCGACCGGCCCGACATCGGGCGCCTGGGTGGTGCAAGACACGAAGCTTGCTCGGCACGCGCGGGTGACCGCGCTTATGCAACTCTCGGCATATGTCGATCAGCTCGACCGTCTCGGGGTGCCTCGCGCCGACCACGTCGAGCTGCTGCTCGGCGACGGGTCGACCAGCGTCCACCGCGTCGACGACCTTCAGCCGGTTTTCGGTCTGCGCCGAGAGCGGCTCGCGGCGCTCATCGCTGATCGGCGGCTCGACCTCGCTGCCGGGGGCGACGCGATCGCGTGGGGAGACGACCGGGGCGAACTCGGGGTCATCGCCTGTGGCCGTTGCGCTACGTGCGACGGCGAGGTCGTTGCCTCGCGCGATCTGTTGCTCGTCGCGGGTATGCGGCCCACGCAGCGTCAGCGCCTGCGAGTTTCCGGCATCCTCACCATCGACGATCTGGTGCGTGCCGAAGCCGCGCCCGCGCGCATGAGTCCCGATACGTTCCGCATGCTGCGGACGCAGGCGCGCCTGCAGGTGAACAGCCCCGCGGGAGGGGTGGTCGAGGCGCCGAAGACCGACGACGCTCCTGCGATCCCGACGTTCGAGGTCGTCGCCCCGAAGGCGCTGGGCGCGTTGCCGCGCCCCGACCTCGGCGACCTGTTCTTCGACTTCGAGGGCGATCCGCTGTACACCGAAGAGGCCCCGGAGGGCACGGTCACCGCCAAGGCGTGGGGCTTGGACTACCTCTTCGGCTGGGTAGATGACCGTGAGCAATACACGGCGCTGTGGGCGCACAGCTTCGCCGAAGAGAAGCGGGCGCTCGAGACCTTCCTCGACTTGGTGAACCTTCGCCGCGCCGAACACCCCGGCATGCATATCTACCACTACGCACCCTACGAGCCCTCGCACCTTCTCGCCATGGCGGCGCGCTACGGCGTGCGCGAGTCCGACGTCGACCGGCTGCTCCGTGACGGCATCTTCGTCGACCTGTACCCGATCGTCCGGCGCGCGCTGCGAGTCGGGTCGCGGTCGTACTCGATCAAGAAGCTCGAACCGCTCTACATGGGCGCAGAGGTACGCACCAGCGACGTGCAGAAGGGCGACGACTCGATCGTTCAGTACGTCCAGGCGCGCGCGTTGCAGGACGATGGGGCGGATGCCCCGGCCCGGCAGATCTTCGATGACCTGGCCGACTACAACCGCTATGACTGCGTCTCGACGCGCCGCCTGCGCAACTGGTTGGTCGATCGCGCCCGCGACGCGGGTCTGCGACCGGCGACCGAGCCGGAGCCGGGTGAAACGGCGTACGAGCCGTCCGCGCGGTCGGTGACGCTGGGTGCGTTGGCGAGCAACCACCCGCACGACTCGGTGGATGCGATTTCGCTGCGCATGGGCGCTGCGGCGATCGACTACTACCCGCGCGAGGCGAAGTCGTTCTGGGCATCGCATTTCCTCCGCCTGCGCGAGCCGGTGTCGCTGTGGGCCGAGTCCCGCGATGTGGTGGCGCTCGACGCCGAGCGGTGTCGCATGCTCGAGGATTGGCATCGCCCCGAGGGGCGCCGGGTCGACGTGCGGGTGATCGAGCTGCGCGGCGAACTCGCCCCCGGAACGCGGCTGAGCGAGGGCGGCGAGCCGTTCGCCATCTATGAGCTTCCGGCTCCCTTCCCGGTCGAGGCCTCTCCGCGATGGATCCACGCTGACCGGCGGGTGAAGGTGCTCGAGGTTCTCGATGACGGCGCCATCGTCGAAGAGACGGCGGTCGACGGGTTCACGTGGCACGAGCTACCCGTGGCGCTGACACCGGCCGCACCGCCGCGTGCGCTGAATCAGCAGGTCGCGATCGATGCCTGGGCCGATTCGCTGATCGACGCGTTTCCGAACCTGCCCGAAGATCCGGCAACCGACATCCTCGCTCGTCGGGCGCCACGCATGCTGACCGGCACGCTTCCCGTCTCTGTCGGTGACGACGTCGACACGATCGTGCGCGCTGTGCGCGACCTCGACCGCAGCTACTTGGCTGTGCAGGGTCCTCCGGGGACAGGCAAGACCTACGTCGGCTCTCACGTGATCGCCCGACTGGTGCGAGACCACGGGTACAAAGTCGGCGTCGTCGCTCAGTCCCACGCCGTCATCGAGAACATGCTCGACCGAATCGTGGCAGCCGGGGTCCCGAGCGCCCAGGTTGCGAAGGCGCCGAAGGACGCGACAGCCGACGGCCTCTCGTTCACCGTGATCGCGAAGAACGGGGTGCCCGAGTTCACGGCCGGGCACGCAGCATCCGGCTATGTCATCGGCGGCACCGCGTGGGACTTCGCCCACGAGACCCGCGTTCCGCGAGGGAGCCTCGATCTTCTCGTCATCGACGAAGCAGGCCAGTTCTCGCTCGCGTCGACCGTCGCCGTCTCGCTGGCGGCGTCGCGCCTGCTGCTGCTCGGTGACCCGCAGCAACTGCCGCAGGTGAGCCAGGGCACTCACCCCGAGCCCGTCGACACTTCGGCGCTCGGCTGGGTCATGGACGGCCTCGATGTGATCGACCCCGCGCACGGCTACTTTCTCGCCCGCACCTGGCGCATGCGCTCTGAGGTGGCACAGCCGGTGTCGGTGCTGTCGTACCAGGGCGAACTCGCGGCGCATCCGGCAACGGACGACCGGGTTCTCGAAGGCATCGAGCCGGGACTTCGCCCCGTGGCGATCCGCCACCACGGCAACGCCACGCAATCCGTCGAAGAAGCCGCTGCCGTTGTCGAGATCGTGCGAGATCTGCTCGAACGGCCGTGGCGCAGCATCCGCATCGACGATGCCGGTGCGACCATTCCCACCGCCCCGCGGCCGCTCGGCCAGCGGGACATAATCGTCGTCACCCCGTACAACGCGCAGCAGGTGCTGATCGAGCAAGCGCTAGAGGATGCCGGGTACCCTGACGTTCCGGTCGGTACAGTCGACAAGTTCCAGGGTCAAGAAGCGGCGGTGGCGATCGTGTCGCTTGCAGCATCGGCGGGGCGCGATGCCCCGCGCGGGCTCGAGTTCTTGTTGCTGCGCAATCGCCTCAACGTGGCGATCTCGCGTGCGATGCACACGGCCTACCTCGTCTACTCGCCCGGCCTGCTCGATGATCTGCCGTACACGCCCGAGGGTGTCGCCCGACTCAGTGGCTTCGCGCGACTGGTGGGACGAGGGTAGCGGCGAGCCGATCATGCGCCGAGCGTAGACTCGCCGCACGCCCGCACAGCTGGAGGTAGCCATGGCCGACGACGCTCCTCGTCAGTTCGAAATCGATCTGCCACCCGACATCATTCCCGGGTCGTACGCCGACTTCGCCAACGTCTGGCACACTCCGACGGTGTTTGTCATGGACTTTCTGACGCTTGCTCAACCGCCTCGCGACGAGGTTGATCCTGCCTCGGGCGAGCGTCGCACGATTGTGCCCGCACGAGTGGTGAGCCGCATCAGAATCCCTCCCGAGCAGGTGTTCGAATTGGCGAAAGCGCTCACCCAGCAGTTGGAGTTCTGGGAGCAAGAGACCGGTCGGCGTTCGCCGGCGGGACCGTTGCTCGAAGACTGAACGCGCGGGCACGTATCACCGCCCGCACTCCGTCCTCTGTCACCGAGGAAGGAGTGCACCCCATGAGCACGACCGAAAGCGAAGCAGATACGACATCGCTCGCCCCCGCCACAGAGCAGATCGCACCCGCATCGGGCCGAGGAATGGGGTTCTGGATCGTCCGGTACCTGCCGGCTGAGATCGCGGGCACCGCCGCGATGATTCTGGCGGGCCTCGGAGTCACGTTCTGGACAGACAACCCCGCGATCATCGCGCTCGCCGCCCTCATCGGCGAGATCATCGGTTTCTACGTCGTGCTGATCCTCGTGATCTACTTCGAGCAGTCTCGAGTCGTCGGAGGTCACCGCCGCGCCTTCGCCCGCACCATGGTCCTCCTGATCGCCGAGTTCGGCGCCGCGGAACTGCTCGACACCCTGCTGATCCGCCCCGCCGCGCTGCTCCTCGGGGTCTGGCTCGTGAAAGACCCCGTGTGGGGACTTCTCGCCGGCAAGGTCGTCGCCGACGTGATCTTCTACGCCATCGCCGCCGGCGCGTTCACCATCACCGACAAGACCGGTCTTCGCGACCGCGGCGTCCAGGAGGACGTCGCATGAACGCCATCGCTGCACTCCGAGAGAGTCGCCGCCGTGAGATCTCGGCACTCATGTCCCGCGAGTCCACCCGCGCTGCTCTCGCCGTGCACGGGAGCCCGCTCCTCGTGCTCGATCCCGACCGTGTGCTGCGCCAGTACCGGCGCCTGCTCAACGCCTTGCCGTTCATCCGGTTCCACTACGCGGTCAAGGCACTCTCACATGACACGGTGATCGCCGCGCTCGCAGATGCCGGGTGCTCCTTCGACGTCGCGACCGGCGAGGAACTCGCGCTCGTGCAGCGCCATGGCGTCTGCGCGCAGCGGGTGATTCACACGCATCCGATCAAGAAGGCCTCCGAGATCGTCGAGGCCATCGAGGCCGGGGTGCGGACTTTCGTGGTCGACAACGAGGTGGAGTTGGACAAGTTCACGGATGCCGCGGCCGGCGTCCGCGTGCTCCTCCGGCTCAGCTACCCGAGCCCGCACGCGAAGAGCGATCTGTCGAGCAAGTTCGGTGTCGGCCCGTTCGAGGCGGAGCGTCTCGTCCGCCACGCGCTCGGCAGAGGCATCCACGTCGCAGGTTTCAGTTTTCACGTCGGCAGCCAGCTCGATGACCCCGACCGCTTCGCCCGCGCCATCAGTGACACCATCGCGCTCATCGACGATCTGGAGGCACGACTCGGGGTGCGGTTCGGTGTGCTCGACATCGGCGGGGGCTTCCCCGTACCCTACGACCAGCCCGTCGCGTCCATCGAAGAGGTCGCTGCCCGGATTCGGCCGGTGCTCGAGCCCCACGCCAGTCGCTTCGACGTCATCGCCGAGCCCGGTCGCATCCTGGTCGGCGATTGCATGACGCTCATCAGCAGTGTGGTCGGCATCGCCGAGCGCGGTGACGGGCGCTGGTATTACCTCGATGACGGACTCTACGGGTCGTACTCGAACGTGCTGACCGAGGACGTGCACCCGATGATCTTCGCCGAGCGTGAACTGCACGGCGAGGGTCCCTCGCACCGCTGGGCCACGCTCGCCGGACCGACGTGTGACTCGACCGACGTCATTGCGCGAGAACAGCTGCTTCCCGACCTCGTTGTCGGCGATCTGCTGATCAGTCCCGCGATGGGGGCGTACACCACGGTTACGGCAACGCGCTTCAACGGTCGCCCGTTCACGCCGATCGCTGTCATCGAGGCAGAGCCGATCGGCGCTACGCCCTCTTCCGTACGGGTGCCAGACGTCGCTCGTGAGCCCGCGATCGTCTGACCGTGCCCGAGGTTCAGACCGTGCCGTAGAGCCGGTCTCCGGCGTCGCCGAGTCCGGGGACGATGTAGCCCTTCTCGTTGAGCTTCTCGTCGAGTGCGCCCAGAACCAGGGTCACGTCGCGGTCGCCGACCTGCTTCTCGATGGCCGCCACGCCTTCGGGCGCGCCGAGAATGCAGATCGCCGTGACATCCTGCGCGCCGCGTGCGAAGAGGAACTCGATGGCGGCACCGAGGGAACCCCCGGTGGCGAGCATCGGGTCGAGCACGAAGCACTGGCGGTCGCTGAGGTCGTCGGGAAGGCGCTCGGCGTAGGTTGTCGGCTCGAGGGTCTCTTCGTTGCGCGCCATGCCGAGGAATCCGACCTCGGCGGTCGGGAGCAGCTTCACCATTCCTTCGAGCATGCCGAGTCCGGCTCGCAGGATCGGAACGACGAGCGGACGCGGCTCGCTGATCTTGACGCCGGTCGTCGACGTCACCGGGGTCTGGATCTCGATGTCCTCGACGCGGACCGAGCGAGTTGCCTCGTAGGCCAGCAGTGTGACCAGTTCTTCGGTGAGTTGGCGGAATACCGGCGACGGCGTGCGCTCGTCGCGCAGAACTGTGAGTTTGTGGGTGATGAGGGGATGATCGGCGACGTGCAAGCGCATAGGGACAGGCTAGTGCGTGGCCCCTCAAATCGGTGCCGCGTAGTCTCTTCCTGTGCCGCAGAATCCCCCCCACCCCGCAGACGTCGATGCCATGCGTCGGGCGCTGTCGTTAGCGGTTGCCGCGGGTCGCGCGGGCGATGTTCCGGTCGGGGCGGTGGTGACGGATGCCTCGGGCGCCGTCATCGGCGAAGGTCAGAACCTGCGCGAGGTCACACACGACCCGACCGCCCACGCCGAGGTGGTCGCGCTGCGGCAGGCCGCCTCCGCGGTCGGCGCGTGGAACCTCGAGGGCTGCACTCTTGTCGTCACCCTGGAACCGTGCGTGATGTGCGCCGGGGCCGTGCTGCAGTCGCGCATTTCGCGCGTGGTGTTCGGGGCGTGGGATGACAAGGCCGGCGCTGCCGGATCGATCTACGACGTTCTGCGAGATCGGCGCCTGCCCTACCGGGCAGAGGTGGTCGCAGGTGTGCTCGAGGACGAAGCATCCGCCCTCTTGAAAGACTTCTTCGACGCGCGTCGGTGACTCAGTCGACTGAGAGGATGACGAACTCTTCCGTCGGTGGCTTCGGGTCAGTGCCTGGCCGATAGATGTCGGGCTCGATGTAGATCACGCGCGCGGCGGGCACAGCCTCGCGAATGCGGGCCTCGACCACGTCGATGTCGGTGGCCGCGTCGGCAAGCGTCTTGTCGCTGGCCATCGTGATCTTCGCGGCCACGAGCAGTTCGTCGGGGCCGAGGTAGAGGGTCTTGATGTGGATGAGTCGCTCGACGCCCGGTGTATCTGCGATCGCCGACACGATGCGATCGTGATCGGCGTCGGTTGCGCCCTCGCCGACGAGCAGGCTCTTCGTTTCGACGCCGAGCGTGATCGCGACGAGGATCAGCAGGGTGCCGATCATGAGGGTTCCGATGGCGTCGAAGAGCGAGTTGCCCGTGATCGCGGTCAGACCCACGCCGAAGAGGGCGAAGACGAGACCCGTGAGAGCAGCCACGTCTTCGAGCAGGACGACCGGAAGTTCGGGGGCCTTGGCGTGCCGCACGAACGACACCCAGGACTGTCCCTTTTCGCGGACGTGGTTGCTCTCCTGCACCGCCGTGCGGAGAGAGAATGATTCCAGACCGATGGCGATCACGAGCACCACGATCGGCACCCAGACGTTCGTGAGTTCGTGCGGATGCGTGAGCTTGTCGATGCCCTCATAGATCGAGAACACGCCGCCGACCGAGAACAGGATGATCGCGACAACGAACGCGTAGACGTAGCGCTCGCGGCCGTGTCCGAACGGGTGCTCTCTGTCGGCCGCCTTTTTGGCCTTTCGTCCGCCGAGGAGCAGCAGGAGCTGATTTCCGGAATCGGCGACCGAGTGGATCGCTTCGGCGAGCATCGAGGCCGACCCCGAGATGAGCCACGCGGCGAACTTCGCGACCGCGATGCCCACATTCGCCAGGAACGCGGCGATGATCGCCCTGTTGCCGCCTGATGCACTCATGGCGGACAGTCTAGGGGGCCAAGTTTTCGGGGGCTGACCCGGGTGCGACCCGGGGGACAGCCCCCTGCCCGCAAAGGCAGGCGCGGCCATACCGTGACAGCTATGACCCACACCCACGCTCTCGTCGTCGCGCCGCCGAGCGCAGTCAGTTCGCCACGCTCCCGTGTCGGCAGACGAATCGGGTGGACGTTCGTTCTCTTGTCGGCGCTCGCGATCGTGGCATTCTCGGCTGCTCCGTACTTCACCGCATCGCTGGGCGACCTCGCAGCCGACGACGTCGGCCTTGCGTCGACCTATGCCAGCGCGCCGCCGTTCGTACAGGGTGCGCTCTACGTGCACATCGTCGGGGGTGCTGTTGCGCTCGTCGTGGGGCCGCTGCAGTCTTGGCGCGGGCTTCGTGCTCGTGTTCCCCGCGTTCACCGACTGCTCGGTCGGACATACCTGATCTCGGTCGCGGTGGCCTCAGTCGGCGGCCTCATGATTGCTCCGTCGAGCCCGGCGGGGTTCGTGGGCTTCTTCGGCTTCTCGACACTGGCCGTGCTCTGGCTGATCACCGGGTGGCGGGCGTACCGCAGCATCCGGCGCGGAGATGTGCCCAGCCACAACGCGTGGATGATCCGCAACTACGCACTGACCTTCGCAGGCGTCACCCTGCGCATCTGGCTGCCCCTGCTCTTGCTCGGGCCGCTCGTGCTGGGGCTGCCGTGGGAGTTCGACGCGGCGTTCGCCAACGCGTACGCCGCCGTACCGTTCCTGTGCTGGCTGCCGAACCTGCTTGTCGCTGAGTGGTTGATTCGGCGGCGCGGCCTTCCGTCGTATCGGACGCAGTCATCGCCCGTGGGTCTCGCGCCTGGCGTCAGTCGGCGGAGCGGAGAATGATCGCCTCGGTCGGAGGCGCGGGGTCAGCCGGCGCGCCGACGTACCCGATGCGCTCGAGGAGCGCTTGCCGGAATTGCGCCGGACGCTCCAGGTGCGCCGAGTGGCCGACACCCTCGAGTGCGACCTCGGTGACGTCACCGCCGGCCGCGGTGTACGAACCCAGGACATCGCGAGTTTGCGTGACCATGAGTTGAGCCGGAGCGATCTCTTCGCCCGGCCATCCCGGGATGATGCCGAGCTGACCGAGGTAGTTGAGGTCATAGAACGAGGCATCCGACACGATCGCGTCTGCGGTGCCGTGAATCCAGAGGATCGGGGGTTTATCGGCGAGGTCGACGATCGCGGACGTGTTGAAGTAGCGAGGAGTCATGGTGTTGAGCACACCGTTCGGCCCGGCAGCGAAGCCCGGCCAGTTCTCACTCGGCACGCCGTCGCCGGGGTAGTTGCCCGACGCCGTCGAGGTTGTCAGCATCGAGGCGACCCAGATGTCTTCGTGGTCTGTTGTGTAGTCCGCCGCGACATACCCCGAGCGGAAAACGCTGCGGGGTGAAGTGGGAGCCTCGTCGGTGGTGTCGCCCGTCGTGAGTCGCTCGACGAAGTCGGGGTTCGCGCCACCGGCACCGGTCCCTGCATCGTCGTCGGTGACGCGTGTGCCGTCACGGCGAGTTCCACCGAATCCATAGGGCGAGACCGGCGACTGCAGAGTAAGGCTCAGAGTGGGGTGGTCGAGCGCGTACTGCATGACGACGCCGCCTCCCATCGACCAGCCCACCATGTGCGCGGAGACGATTCCGAGCGCGTCGAGCGTTGCGTGAACATCGTCGCTGAAGTCGCGGACGCCGCGAGTGGCATCGACGGGGGCGTGCTCGGTGCCGCCGAAGCCCCTCAGGTCGATGGCGATGACTCTCAGTTCGCGCGGAAGGTCCTGCATGATCTCTTGCCAGAACAGGCTGGACGAGACGTTTCCGTGGATCAGGACGACCGTGTGCTCAGGAGCCGTGGCGGGGTCATCGCCGGCTCGCTCGAGGATGTTGACGTTGAGGTCTGGCGTCTCGATGATGCGCGATGTGATGCCGTCGAACAAGGTCATGCAAAGCCTCCGCGTGATGCATCGGGGCCTGTTTGGCCCCGCCTGATTCGACTATAGTCTGCGGCCTCCGGCCGCATGAATTGCCGTTCAGGTTAGGTTCCAGGCTCGGCTCAGAGTGGCATCTGGCCCGTGTAGAACCCGAAGGTCGCGTCGGCGGCGCGAGTCGCAGCATCCGCATCCGCTCCGAAGGCGAGGTGTGCGGAACGCCAGGCATCCGCCGCGCTCCTGTAGAACTCCTGGCCCTCGGGTGTGAAAGCCCAGGCTTCGACGTGTTCGGGATTGACCTCTGGGTTGCTCGCGAGGTGAAGAGCGAGCCCGAGCATCCCGCCGTCCCAACCGACGCCGGTCGCGCCCGGTCCGAATTGCTCCCAGAAGCCGGCGGGGATGTCGGATTCACGGGAGGTGTGCTCGAGTTCGACGCGCGTGCTCTCGGCGCCCTCGGCCGTCACGCGCACGACGAGCCACGTCACTCCGCCGCCGTACTCCCACGTCACGCGATAGTGCGCCTGTCCGTCGGCCGGTGGGGAACACTCGAGCACCTCACCGCCAGCGTTGCCTTCGAGCTGGTAGCGGCCGCCGAGGCGCAGATCACCGGTGATCGGGGTGAACCAGCGCGGGATTCTCTCAATGCTGGTCACCGCATCCCACACATCGTTGATCGGGATCGGGTATTGCTGTGACAGTGTCTGGACGAACGCACGATCGCCCTCGAGATCGGTCGCGCGCACTCCGCGCGACACCGCCGCCACCTGGGCGTTCACATCCACCATGTCAGTTCTCCTTGTCCGGCATCTCGTCGTCGGATGCCTCGGTCGAGGCATCCGTTGCGTCTGTGGTGTCTGGGATGAGTCTGCGGGCGCGTCGGCCCCGTGCGAGCTCGGTGCCCAGTGCGTCGAGGTGAGGTTGCCAGTATCGCCGGAACTGATCGAACCAGGCGTCGGCCATCTCGAGTGACTCCGTGTGAAGGGCATAGATTCGTCGTGCGCCCTCGGGTCGGACGGTCGCGAACCCTGATTCCCGCAGAACGCGGAGGTGTTGCGAGACCGCAGGCTGCGAGATGCCGAACTCGCGCTGAACGATCTCGCCCAACTCGCCCGCGCTTGTCTCGCCGTCGGCGAGCAACTCGAGGAGCCTCCGCCGGACCGGATCTCCGAGAATGTCAAGAGCGTGCATTCATCCATAATTGCGTCACTACTTATATAAGTCAAGACTTCTCGCACGCGCTTGTTCGTCGGCGTTCGTAGGATGGCCCCATGCCTGAGGCCACTTCGCTCCCTCCCACCCTTCCGCCCATTGCGATTCTCGGCGCAGGGTCAATGGGTGGCGCCATCCTTCACGGGCTTGTGAGATCGGGCCTTGCCGGGGGAGGAGTCACGGTCACCAACCGCACGGCGACGAAAGCCGCTGACCTGGCGGCACTCGACGGTGTGACGAGCATCGCGCTCGAAAACCAGGAGAGCGGAAACACGGATGCCGCAGCCGCAGCCGACATCGTGCTCGTCGGGGTGAAACCGGTGATGGTGCCCGACCTGCTCCGCGAGATCGCGGGCGCGCTGCGACCCGGCACGGTCGTCGTGAGCCTCGCGGCCGGAGTGACGATCGCGACGTTCGAGCAGATTCTCGGCCCCGGCATCCCCGTCCTGCGGTCGATGCCGAACACGCCCGCTGTCGTGGGCAAGGCTGTGACCGGCCTCGCCGCGGGCGCGACGGCGACAGACGAAGACACGGCCGTGGTGCGTCGACTCTTCGAAACCTGCGGCGCCGTCGTCGAGGTTCCCGAGAGCCAGATCGACGCACTCTCGACCATTTCGGGTTCCGGGCCTGCGTACGTCTTCCTGCTCGTCGAAGAGCTCACCAAAGCCGCGATAGGCAAAGGCTTCGACCAGGCCGAGGCGCGGCTCATGGCCGAGCAGACCTTCATCGGTGCTGCAGCGCTGCTCGAGGCATCCGGTGAGAATCCCGCCGAACTGCGCAGGCGCGTGACCAGCCCCAAGGGCACGACCGAGCGTGCGATCGCGGTGCTGCAAGACGCGCACCTCGACGTACTTTTCGCTACGGCGACGGATGCTGCGCTCGCCCGCGCTCGGGAACTGGCGACCGGCGCATAGCCACTTCGCACGGGGGGCTTGCGCTCCGGCGAAACAGGCGTAATGTGCTCTCTCGTGCCTACACGCGACGCCGCGAGCACGCGGGTTCGTCGCGTGCTCCGCTTGCACCCCGCCCAGGCCGTTGTCGTTGGTTTCAGCGGTGCGGTCTTCCTCGGTACAACCCTTTTGGCGTTGCCGATCTCGTCGGTCCAAGGCGAGGCAACCGACTTCTACGACGCACTCTTCACGGCGACGTCGGCCGTGTGCGTCACGGGCTTGACTTCGGTTGACACCGCGACGCATTGGAGCGGGTTCGGCCTCGCCGTGATCCTTCTGCTGATCCAGATCGGCGGACTCGGGATCATGGTCTTCGCCACGCTGATCGGTCTCGTCCTCGTTCGGCGGCTCAGCGTCCGCTCACGGCTCAATGCGGCAGCCGAGACCGACGCCGTCGGCGCCGACGATGTGCGCACGGCGATCCGAGGCATCCTGACTCTCTCGCTCCTCATCGAGGGCGTCACGTTCGTGCTGCTCTTTGTGCGGTTCATCCTCGGCTACGAGTACGACCTCGGTAAGGCGGCCTGGCACGCTCTGTTCCACTCCGTGTCGTCGTTCAACAACGCCGGGTTCGCGCTCTACAGCGACAACCTGATCGGCTTCGCTGCCGACCCGTTCATCTGCCTGCCGCTCTGCGCCGCGATCATCCTCGGGGGGCTGGGGTTCCCGGTGCTGATGCAGCTGCGCCGGGAGTGGGGTCGTCCGCTGCGGTGGAGTATGAATACGCGCCTGGTGCTCGCCGGCTCCGTCGTCTTGCTACTCGGCGGCGCGGTGTACATCACCGTGATCGAGTGGTCGAACCCTCAAACTCTTGGTGCGTACGACCCTGCATCGCGGATCCTGATCGGGTTCTTCCACTCGGTGCAAACTCGCACAGCCGGGTTCAACTCGGTGGATATCGGTCTCATGTACGACGAGACGTGGGTTGGGATGGACGTACTCATGTTCATCGGTGGCGGCCCCGCGGGTACTGCCGGTGGCATCAAGGTCACGACCTTCGCCGTGCTCCTGTTCATTCTGATCACCGAGTTGCGCGGCGAGGGCGCGGTCAACATCTTCGGCAAGCGCCTGTCGCGTGCCGTGCACCGTCAGGCGATCGCCGTCGTGCTGATGGCGCTCGCCGCGATCATGACCGCGACGATCGCCTTGATGTTCATCACAGGTCACAACCTCGACCGGACGCTCTTCGAAGCGGTGTCGGCGTTCGGCACCGTGGGGCTGTCGACCGGCATCACCTACGAACTGCCACCCGCTGCGGAAGTCGTGCTGGTGATCCTCATGTTCCTCGGCCGCATCGGCCCCCTCACCCTCGGCTCGGCGCTGGCGCTGCGCCAACGGCGCATCCTGTACGAATACCCGAAAGAGAGGCCTGCCATTGGCTAAGTTCGCGTTCTTCGCCGACAACTCCCGGCGCATCGCTGAAGCAGACTCGGTCGTCGTCATCGGTCTCGGCAGATTCGGCGCTTCGCTCGCCGAAGAGCTCATGGCCTCAGGCACCGAGGTACTCGGCATCGATGTCGACGAAGAGACCGTGCAGTCGTTCAACAGCGTGCTCACCCAAGTGGTGCGGGCTGATTCCACCAAAGAGGAAGCGCTTCGCCAGTTGGCCGTCGACCAGTTCGATCGCGTCGTTGTGGCCATCGGCGACGACGTGCAAGCCTCGATCCTGACCGCCTCGGTACTGCTCCAGCTGAAAGTGCCGGTCATCTGGGCCAAGGCAGTCAACGAACAGCACGGGCGCATCCTCGAACAGCTCGGCGTGCACCACGTGATCTTCCCCGAGAAGGAAATGGGCAGGCGTGTCGCGCACCTGGTGCGTGGCGCGGCGATGGATTACCTCGAGGTCGAGAAGGGGTACGCGCTGGCGAAGATCGCTCCGCCCGAGCTGATCCGCGGCACACCCCTGGGACAGACGTCGATCCGCAAGACATACGGCATCACGGTGACGGCCTTCAAGACACTGCAGGAGCAGTGGCGAAACGCCGACAACCAGACCGTCGTCAACGAAGGCGACACGATTCTGATCGTCGGGCCCACGAAGCAAGTGGAGGCCTTCGCGCAGTTGCGCTGAAGCTCGTTACCTCTCTAGAGCCGCAAACCGCTCGATGTCGCTGTTCGTGCCCGACACGATGATGAGGTCGTGGTTGGTGACGACCGTGTTGGCCTCGGCGTAGCGGAACGGCTTGCCGGGGCTTTTCACCCCGACGACGGTGACGTTGTACTTCGTGCGGACGCCGGACTCATTGAGCCCCACACCGCGGATGAACTTCGGCGGGTACATCTTCGCGATCGCGAAGTCGTCGTCGAAGCGGATGAAGTCCAGCATCCGCCCGCTGACGAGGTGCGCGACACGTTCACCGGCCTCACGTTCGGGGTAGATCACGTGATTTGCGCCGACGCGCGAAAGGATCTTGCCGTGCGACTGCGAGACCGCCTTCGCCCAGATCTGCGGAACCTTGAGGTCGACGAGGTTCGCCGTGATGAGGACGGATGCCTCGATCGATGATCCGACCGCGACCACGGCGACCTGAAAGTCCTGCGCGCCGATCTGCTTGAGCGCGTCGATGTTGCGGGCATCGGCCTGCACGGTGTGTGTGACGCGCTCCGACCACTTCTGGACGAGTTCGAGGCTCTCGTCGATGGCGAGAACCTCGCGCTCCAGCCGGTCGAGTTCGCCCGAGCACGCCGCGCCGAACCGGCCCAGTCCGATCACGAGAACGGGGGCGTCGCTTCTGATTCGCTCAGCCAACGATGGGCCTTTCTACGGGCAGCGAGTAGAGCTGCGAACTGGTTGTCGCCGCCACCGCCGCGGCGAGTGTCACTGTACCAATGCGACCCATGAAGATCGTCAACGCCATCACATAGACCGCGGGATCATCCAGCTCCGCGGTGAGTCCGGTCGACAGACCGACCGTGCCGAACGCCGAGATGACGTCGAAGAGCACATCGGCGATCGGTTCTTGGCTGATCTGGGCAATGATGATCGTCGAGAGGGCCACGATCGTCGCCCCCCACGCCACGACCGAGAGGGCGACACGCTGCACGTCACTCGGAATCCGGCGCCCGAATGCCTGAACCGCCGGACGACCCTTTGCCTCAGAGAAGACGGCGAGCGCGAGGACGGCGAGGGTCGTCACCTTGATGCCGCCTGCCGTGGAGGCAGACCCGCCGCCGACGAACATCAGCATGCTGCCCACCACGAGCGACGAGCCGTAGAGCTCACCGACGTCGACGACCGAGAACCCGCCCGAACGCGTCATCGCCGAGAGGAAGAACGCTTGGAAAGTGGTGTCCCAGGCGTTCATCGAGCCGAAGGTCTTGGGGTTGTTGAATTCGAGAGCGAGGAATGCGGCCGCGCCGGCGACGAACAGGGCCGTCGTGGTGATGAGTGTCAGCTTGGCGTGCAATGACCACCGGCGGACGTGCCACACGTGCTTCCAGAGGGTGTAGATCACTGGGAAACCGATGCTTCCCAAGAACACCGCGATCATGAGGATCGTCAGCAGGATGTAGTCATCGGCGAACGGCTCCAGCCCTCCGGGGTTCGGCGTGAACCCGGTGTTGGTGAAGGCCATCGCCGCGTAGAAGGGCGACTGCCACAACGCGTCGAGCGGTGCGACTCCGGCCACCAGCATCGCCGGAAAGAGGGCGATCGCCACCAGCAGTTCGATCAGGAGCGTCGACAGGGCAACAGTCCGCAGAAGCTGGCCGACTTCGCCGAGTCGAACCGTCTGGCCCTCATTGACCGGTCCGCCGTGCGAGCGCAGCGGGTTGCTGTCACTCGCCGCGATGAGCTTCGCACGCAGTCCCAGGCGCTTTGAGATCACGAGCCCGAGGATCGACGCAAGGGTCAGTACTCCCATTCCGCCGATGTTGACGCCGATGAAGATGATCGTCTTGCCCAGTGGGGAGAACGTCGAGGCGATATCGACCGTGGTGAGCCCTGTCACGCAGATCGTCGAGACGGCAGTGAAGAGAGCATCGGCCAGCGGCAGCCGCCTTCCCGCGTTTGTCGCCGCGGGAAGCGACAGCAGCGCGGTGAACAAAAGGATCAGCGAGACGAACACGAGCACCGCAAAGCGGGCGGGGGAGGAGGTCGTGGCATTGCGCACACGGTCGAAGATCGACTTCAGCGTCCGCGGAACGCTCCGCGCGAACGACCCAGCTGGGCCAGTCGCCATGCGTCGCCCCCTTCGCTTACGGACCTCAGTCATGGTACTCCGGCGGAGGCACGACTAATCTGATCCCATGGCGGACATCTTCGACGTGATTGCGGACGGCACTCGCCGCGACATCCTGCGGCTGCTTCTGGACCGTGCCGCCACGGCGGAACGCGGAACGAGCGTGTCGCACATCGTGCATCAGCTGGGCATTTCACAACCGACGGTGTCGAAGCACCTCAAGGTTCTGCGGGATGCGCACCTGGTCTCGGTGCGCGAAGAGGGTCAGCACCGGTACTACAGCCTCTCTTCAGAACCGCTCGACGAGGTCGACGATTGGCTGATTCCCTTCATCGATGAGCGGATGGATGCTGAGCTCGCAGCCTCCGGTGGTGCGTCAGCGCTGACCGATTCGGCGGCGCACGCAGCCGACGTGGTAGGCCGGGCCGCGGCATCCGCCAAGCACGCCCTCGAGAGCGCGCTCAAGAAGCTTCCCGGGCGCTGAGGCTCAGCGGCGTCCTGCTTTTCGTTGGAACAGCCACGCACCCCAGAGCACCGACACGGCGAGGATGCCGAGGCACCAGCTGACCGCCCACCACGGTTGCGCGCCGAGGGGCAGCTCGAAAAGCAGACCGCGGATCGTCTCGATGATCGGGGTGATGGGCTGGTGCTCAGCGATCCCCTGTAGCCAGACGGGCATCGTCTCGACCGGCACGAAGGCGCTCGAGAGGTAGGGCAAGAACAGGATGATGAAGCCGTAGCCGCTCGCTGCCTCGGGGCTTCCTGCAGCCAGGCCGATCGCGGCGAAGAGGTAGGTGATCGTCAGGATGTACAGCGCGATCAGTCCTCCCGCAGCCACCCACCCCCAGAACGGCGCCGTCGGGCGAAAGCCCACGAGTACCGCGACGGCAATCACCACGCCGGTGGCGAGCAGGTTGCGCAGCAGACTCGCGATCACGTGGCCGGTCAGCACGGCTCCGCTGCGCAACGGCATCGTGCGGAAGCGATCGATGATTCCGGTTTGCAGATCGCGCGCGACATACACCGCAGTGGATGCCGCGCCGAAGCCCGCGCACAGGAGGATGATTCCCGGCACGACATAGTCGACGTAGCCGCCGGTCGGATCGATGGCGCCGCCGAAGACGAAAGTGAACAGCAGCATCAGCAAGACCGGGAGCATGATCGCCATGAGCAGCGACTCTCCGTCGCGCAGCGAGTGAAGGAGGCTGCGCTGGACGAATACCGACTCGGCGGTCAGACCGGTGATGCGAGGGCGGATGCCGGGGGCGGCGGTGAGGGCGGAAAGAGTGGTCATTGCTGCTCCTGCGGGTTTGTGAGGTCGGTGCGGGATGTCGACCCGGTGAGCGAGAGAAAGACGTCATCCAAGCTTGGCCGGCGGAGAGTCACCGTTCCGTCGGCTCCCGTCGCGTCCAGCGCGTCGAGCGCTCGCCGGAGCCCGGCTACCGTCCCGTCGGTCGGAAGTTCTCTCACCAATTCGCCGCCAGCACCGCGCAGCTCGACGGTCTCGCTGCCGAGGCTCGACTTGAGCTCTTCGGGGGTTCCAGCCGATACGACGCGCCCGCCATCGAGCACCGCGATCTGATCGGCCAGGAGGTCGGCTTCTTCGAGGTACTGCGTCGTGAGCAGCACGGTGGTGCCGGCATCTGCCAGCCCTCGAATGACGCCCCACACTTCACGCCGGCTGCGGGTGTCGAGCCCTGTGGTGGGCTCATCGAGAAAAAGCACCGCAGGGGTGACGACGAAACTGAGCGCAAGATCGAGGCGGCGCCGCATTCCGCCGGAGTATGTGCCCGCCCGTTTGCGGGCGGCGGTGGTGAGGTCGAACCGCTCGAGCAGTTCAGCGGAGCGGCGCCGCGCGAGAACCGGGCTCAACCCGGACAGCCGTGCGAGCATCGTGAGGTTCTCGGCACCGGTGAGCATGTCGTCCACCGCAGCCGACTGGCCAGTGAGACTGATTCGGCGCTTCACCTGGTCGGAGTCGGTGACGACGTCGAACCCGGCAACCGTGGCGTGGCCTGTGTCGGGTCGGGTGAGTGTGGTGAGGATGTTGATCGTGGTGGTCTTGCCGGCACCGTTGGGGCCGAGCAGGGCGAAGACTTCTCCTGGTGAAACCGAGAAGTCCAGGCCCGACAGCACCTGCTGCCGGCCGAAGGACTTGCCGAGACCCACCGCCTCGATGACATGGTTCATGGTCATTCCTTACTGTGTACGTAAAAAACTGTTTATGACCATAACATACTGTTTACGGTGTAAACAGTCCTAGGATGGGGACAGACGAGAGGTAGGCCGATGACCGACGATGCAGACCTCGAACTGCCGCGCGGCATCGCCCTGGCATGGGGCGTAGCGGCAGACCCGCAACGCGGACCCAAACGCGAGATGAGCGTCGAGAAGATCGTCGACGCAGCCGTCGAGTTGGCTGATGCCGAGGGTCTCGGTGCCGTCTCGATGGCAGCCGTCGCCGCCCGCCTGGGGTACACCCCGATGTCGTTGTATCGCTACGTCAGCGCGAAAGACGACCTCCTCCTGCTCATGCAGGAAGAAGCCACGGGCCTGCCGCCCGCACCCGAGGGGCAAACGACGGGATGGCGAGAACGGCTTCGCGACGGCTTCACCGCGATGGTCGGTTCGTATCTGCGGCATCCCTGGATGCTCGACATCCCGATCACGGGATCCCCGATCACTCCGAACAGTTCTGCATGGATCGAATCGAGCCTCGTCGCCCTGGCCGACACGCCGCTCACTCAGGAGGAACGCATCGCCGTGACGCTCCTCGTCACCGGCCAGGCTCGCTGGTACGGCACTGTGCTCGCCGGCTATGCGTCGCAGGCTCGCACGACGGGCATGTCGCCCGAGCAGATCACGGAGCGCGAGGGCGCGCTCTTTGACGCGTTGATCAGCGCGGACGGGTACCCCGCGCTGCGCGCAGCGGTCGATGCGGGCGCGTTCGTCTCGGACGCTGACCCCTTTCAGTTCGGGATCGAGCGGATTCTCGATGGAGTGGCCGCGTACCTTGACGCCCTCACCGCCGGTGGAGAGCGCCCAGATCGACCGTCGTGGATCACGCTCGAAGATGCAGACGTCGCTGGAGACAAAAAGGTGCGCGACGCCCAGAAGGCTGTGCGCGATGCCGACAAGGCCCTGCGCGACGCCACAAAGGTCGAGCGCGCGGCCGTTCGCGACGCGCGCGAACGGCTGGCGAGGCATCCGTCCGCATGATCCGTCTCGATCCCAGCAGTCACACGGGTTTACACGCGTCGCACGCACCCCATAGAGTGTCTTCAGCACGACTCGGGGAAGGGGAGATCATGGCTGAGCTGCCTGATGTGCGCTTCCTGACGGTTGCCGAGGTCGCAGACCTCATGCGGGTGTCAAAAATGACTGTCTACCGGCTCGTTCACTCGGGCGAACTGCCCGCCGTGCGCTTCGGCCGCAGCTATCGCGTACCCGAATCGGCGGTCACCGAGGCCCTGCATCGGCCTATCGCCGACGTCGGCTAGACTGATCCGAGGCATTTTTTCGTACTGCCCGTTCCCGGGCGCAGGTTTGTCTGCGTCCAGACCACTACGTAGTGAGGTTTTCCGTGGGTTCTGTCATCAAGAAGCGCCGCAAGCGCATGGCGAAGAAGAAGCACCGCAAGTTGCTTCGTAAGACTCGCCACCAGCGCCGCAACAAGAAGTAGCGCGGCAAGAGTAGTAAGAGTTCTACCGACACCAAGCGCCTGTCCTGTGGACGGGCGCTTCGTGTTAGCCGCACACCGCGATCACCCAGGAGGCACCCGTGCGCACGATCGATGTTCACGAACTTCACCGCGGCACCGACCGCCCGCTCATCGACGTGCGCGAGGTCGATGAGTTCGCTGCCGGCCGCGTGCCCGGTGCAATCAACTTGCCGATGTCGACCATCGGCGAGCACCTCGACGAGCTCCCCGAGGGTCCGCTCGACGTGATCTGCAAAGTCGGCGGACGCTCAGCCCGTGTCGTTCAGGCGCTCGAGTCACGCGGGTACGACGTCACCAATGTCGACGGCGGCACCGACGAATGGATCGCCGCGGGCTACCCCGTCGAGGTCTGAGATGGCCACGATCACCCTGATCGGCAAGGACGGTTGCCATCTGTGCGACGTTGCGCGCGAGGTGATCGAGGCCGTAGTCGCTGATTTGCCGGATGCTGTGGCCGACGCCGTAGAGCTCACCGAGCTGTCGATCCAGGACGATCCTGCGCTGTTCGAGCTGTGGTGGGAGAAGATCCCCGTGGTGCTTGTGGACGACGACGTGCTCGGGCATTGGCGTATCTCGCCCCACCGCTTGCGCGAGGCCATTCTGGCCGCTGATCGGCAGGCATGAGAAAGGCCTCGCCCTTCGGCGAGGCCTCTGTCGGTGAAGACTACTTCTCGACTTCGATGATTTCGGCGCCGGGCGCGTTCGTCTTGATCGACTCGATGCCGTTCAAGGCCCCGGACTTCGATGAGTACCCCTGACTGGACGCGATCACCTGACCGTTGCCCGCCAAAAGGTTGAAGCGATAGTCGCCGCCCTTGTCTACCCAGAGTTCGAACTTTCCTGCCACCAGGACCCCCTTCGGCCACTCCGACGAGGCGTCGTTGCCTGCGCGGGACGACCAGAGGCCGTCACCGGTCACGCTAGCGGTTCGGTGGAGGGGAGCGCGAGAGGGAATCAGATCTCTCGGCTCAGCCGGCGAGGCGCACGCGCAGCGCGGCGAGTTCGTCATCCGTCAGCCCGCCCGACTGCAGGTAGCCGGACGCACCGCCGTGGGCGGAGTCGACCCATTCGAGTGCACCGCTTAGCGCCTCTGGTGGGGTCGCGGTTAGCAGTGTGTCGATCTCGGGGGTGAGGGGAACACCCATCGCGGTGACCATTCCCCGCATGCGGTCCGCCCACGGTCCCGCGAGGTTGTCGGCCGAAGAGGCGTAGTCGGCGATCACGGCCTCGCGGTCCGCGCCGACGGCTTCGAGCAGCAGGGCTACCGCAACGCCCGTGCGATCTTTACCTGCGGTGCAGTGCACGAGCACCGCGGTCGGTGGCTTGTCGGTGGATGCCGCGACCAACCGCGCGAGCTCGGCAAAGGACCCGGCACCGCCCTCGAGCATGTGGACGTACAGGTCACTCAGTGAGGGCAGGGTCGCGAGGGCTTGCTGGATGGCGGCGGCCGCAGCATCCGGATCCGCCGCCTTCATCACGCCCTGCGCCATTCCGGTCATTGCCCCCTCGAGAAGCGGGAGTTCGACGATGCGGAACTCGCGCGACTGCGGGAGCAGGTCGGGTGCCATGTCGCGCTCTTGCGGCGTGCGGAAGTCGGCGATCACGCCGATGTCGGTCGCCGCGAGGTCTTTGATGCCCTGACGCGTGAGGTTGCTCAGCGCTTCTGAGCGAAAGAGCACTCCGGATCGGGATACTCCACCCTGCGTGAGAGGCGTTCCCCCGGTGTCGCGAAAGTTCTGCAGTCCGTTGATCATCACGCGCTCCAGCCTACGGCGCGAGCCGAAGGCAGGCCCAGGGTCAGGGGGCGAGGCGCGTGGGCCCCCTGAACAGATAAGTGACCTCGCGGATCGACGATTCGCCCAGCATGAGCATGAGCACACGCGCGAGACCCATGCCGAAGCCGCCGTGCGGGGGAGCGCCGAAGCGGAAGAAGTCGAGGTAGAAGTTCAGGTGCTCGGGGTCGAGGCCCTTCTCCTTCGCCTGTTCGATCAGCACGTCTACGCGATGCTCGCGCTGGGCGCCGGTCGTGATCTCGACGCCGTTGAAGAGCAGGTCGTACGACTTGGTCAGCCCGGTCTCTTCGTCGCGCATGTGATAGAACGCACGGATTCCGGGGTGGTAGTCGGTGATGAACACGAACTGGTGGCCGTACGTCTCGCGCACGTACGCTGCGATCTGACGCTCGCCCTCGGGGTCGAGGTCGCCGTCGGTGCGGGGAACCTCGTAGCCCCGGGACTTCACGATTTCGAGCGCCTCGGCCAGCGGAATGCGCGGGAACGGGATGGCTGGAACCTGCACCTCGACGCCGAACAGCTCTTGCACCTCGGCGCCGTGCTTGTCAGCGACGGCCTGGAACGCGAACTGCAGGAGCTCTTCCTGCATGCGGGCGACGTCTTCGTGTGAGTCGATCCAGCTGATCTCGGCGTCGATGCTCGTGAACTCGGTCGCGTGGCGCGACGTGAACGACGGGTCGGCGCGGAACGCGGGGGCGATCTCGAAGATCTTGCCGAATCCTGAGACCTGAGCCATCTGCTTGAAGAACTGCGGCGACTGTGCGAGGTAGGCGGTCTGGTCGCCGAAGTACTCCAGCGCGAAGAGCTCGGCGTTCGACTCGGAGGGGCTCGCCATGAGCTTCGGCGAGTGCACCTCGATGTAGTCGCGCTCGATCCAGTACGTGCGGAGGGCATGTTCGAAGGTCGTCTGCACGCGGAAGATGAGGTTGTTGCGGCGCTGACGTAGGTCGAGGAAGCGCCAGTCCATGCGCTTCTCGGGGCTGCTGTCAGCAGCGATCGGCGTCTCGGGGTTGGCCGCTGCAGCGATCTCGAGCGAGTGGAGCTTGATCTCGACACCGCCGAGCTTGACCCGCTCGTCGTGTTTGAGCGCGCCGTGGGCCGTGAGGAACGTGCCCGTGGCGAGGCCAGAAATGGTCTCGGTCATCGCGAGGGCCGCAACATCCTGTTCACTTCCGTCCTCTGCCGGACGCGTCGCGGGGTTCACCAATTGCACGGCGCCGGTCTCATCGCGGAGGATGACGAACTGCACCTTCTTCTGGTCACGGACGGTTTCGACCCATCCGGATACCGAGACGAGTCCGTCTTCGCGGGCGTGGAGTTGGGAGACAAGGGTGCGTTCAGTCACGAGGGTTCAGTCTACGCGGGCGGATGCTGCGCCCATGCTGGTGCGGATACGCGCGCGAATCACGTCCGGCGGCCGACCAGGTCGAGCATGCGCACGCGGGATCTTGTGACCGGGCGCCAACGGAGGGTGTGGTCGAACCATCGCGGAGCCTGGACTTCGGGGACGCCGCGATTCATGCGGATTCTCCACGGCCCGGTATCGATGAAGCGGTGATGCCACCAACACAGGAGGACACCGTTGTCGCTGTGGGTCGGGCCGCCCTGGGAGTGCTCGGTGACGTGATGGACTTCGCACCAGCCCGCGGGAACGCCGCAGCCCGGAATGAGGCACCCGCCGTCACGGACGGCGATGGCCCGGCGCTGGTGTCGGTTGAAAAGGCGCTCTTCGGTGCCGAGGCGGAGGATGCGGCCCTCGTGGTTGAGTGCGACGCGCTGCACCACACCGCTGCACCCGACGTGACGGGCAACGGTCATCGACACGGGTTCGTCGGTGCCTTCGACGGTAGCCCATCCGGTGTCTGCGGTGAGGTCTTCGGCGCGTACCGAGACGACGAGCGTGGGTGCCGCGCCGCCGATGGTGGGCAGGTCGCCGCTGCGCGCCGCAACCGACAGGGCGAGCGCGAGCGCGTCGTGCGCTTTCTGCGCGCGCGTCCGGTCGTCACGCGGGTGGTCTTCACTGTCGTCGGCGGTCGGCTGATCGGAGTCGACGAAGCGCACACTCGACGCGGGGGAGCCGACCGTCGCGTCGATGATCATCTGAAGTTGCGCGGCAACCTCGGGGAGCAATCCGCCGGTGATCGGGATGAGGCCGTGACGGGAACGACCGAGCGAGACTCCCCGGCGCGGAGTGATGTCGCGATCGTGCGGTTCAGAGCCATCCTGATCGAGCGCGATCGCCCACACCTGTGCGTGCACGCGCAGCACGTCGGCGTCGACGGGTGGCGCCGAATCAGGCCCCTCGCCACGGGCATGGGCGGCCAAAACCTCGTCGGCCAGCAACACCTTCTCGACGGACACTCGGTCGCGCATCTCGAGCAGGGTCGGACCGACCGCGAGCACGCCGTCGATGCCGACCTCGCCGCTGAGGAGCGCCGCTCGCAACGCCGGAAGCGGGGCAGGACGCTCTTCGTCGGTGAGCGCGTCCCACATCGGGGCGACCGCACGCTGTGCGCGTTCGAGGCGCCCGGCGGTCTGACTCGAACACAGCATGAGCCGTCGCACGAGTTCGTTCAGGTTGTGGCATCCCTGCCGTGTCGTGAGCCGCGTGTCGACATCGCGCCCGCCCGAGCGCTCTGCAAGCTCACCCACTCCCTCGATCAACAGCCCTTCGGCGAGGCGAGCGATGTCGCCGACAAGCGCGATCGCCGCGGTCAGATCGTCGTCCTTGGCATGATGCAGCGCGTGCTGCTGGAGCACCGCGCCGAGCGACTCGGCCACCTGCGAGCGCAGGTTTTCGAGGTGCTCGACGAGGGCTTCCATACACCTATTCTGCTGAGGAGTTCCGACATTCCAACCCAGATCAGAGGCTGAAAATGCAGTCTCGGAAAGAGTGTCTTGAACCAATTTCGACCCTTCCCCCGAACCGAGCTTCTGCCGTGCCCGACATTCGCCGAGCGCTACAGATTCCTGCGAGCGCGGCAGCGATCGCCGTAGCGCTCGCTGGAAAGTGCAGCGCTCGTCCCGATACGATTCCCGCGTGAGCAGTCAGCCGCTGGCGAAGCCCCCGGTCAAGGGATGGGACGTCGGCGTCACGGTCGTCCTCCTCGTGGTCGATGCGGCCCTGGCGTTCGCGGCATCCGTCATGGGAATGTTCCTGATCATGGCGTCTGACCCGTGCGGGGTGCGCGACTGCAGCAACGACCTGATCGTGCTCGGCTGGTTGATCGGAATGATCCTGCCCTGGATCGTTTTCATCGTCACCTCGATCGTCTGCATCGTGCGCCTGGTTCGGCGCAAGGTCGCCTTCTGGGTTGCTCTTCTCGGCGCGTTCGGCATCGGCCTCGCGCTTCTCCTCGCGTTCATGGTGACGGCCGCCGGGGTCCCCTCGAGCTGACCGGCATCGTCATCCGGCCAGGCAATGCACAGGTTCTCGTAACTTTGGGCCCCTAGCCTGAAGGTGTCGTGCCACAGTGGCCGCGGCATCCGATCACCGAGCATCACCCCCGACACATGGGAGCGAATCAACGATGACCGATACCGCGACAGACGGTTCTTGGCTCAGCGCACTACTGGAATGGTCCGTGTCACTCATGGACACGGTCGGTCCCGCCGGCGCGGGCATCGCCATTGCGCTCGAGAACCTCTTCCCGCCGCTGCCCAGCGAAGTCGTCCTGCCGATGGCGGGGCTCGCCGCGAGCAACGGGTCGTTCAGCCTCTTCGAGGCTCTCGCCTGGACCACGGTGGGATCCATCGTCGGTGCCTTCCTGCTGTACGGGCTCGGCGCCTGGCTCGGACTGCGTCGCCTCCGCGCGATCGCGTCGAAGGTTCCGCTGCTGCACCCCGAAGACATCGACCGCACGGTCGGGTGGTTCCTGCGCCACGGCGGCAAGGCCGTGTTCTTCGGACGGATGATCCCGATCTTCCGCAGCCTGATCTCGATCCCAGCCGGCATCACGCGCATGCCGCTGTGGAAGTTCGGTCTGCTGACCGCCGCCGGAAGCCTCGTCTGGAACTCGATCTTCGTCATGGCGGGCTTCCTCCTGGGTGAGTCCTGGCACGTGGTCGAGCAGTACGTCGACGTGCTGCAGTACTTCGTGATCGGCGCAGTCGTGATCGGAGTCGCCTGGTTCGTCTTCGCCCGCACCCGTGCGCTCGTGGCGTCGGCACGCGGTCGCAAAGACAACGAGACCGACACGCTGGATGCTGAACTCGAAGCGCTCGAGAGCGAACTCGACGAGCGCGCCGAGGCCTCCCGCGACTGAGCTGAAGCCGACGCTCAGCCCGTCCACAGACGCGCCCGCCGTAGACTAGAACGGTGCCCGCCGACCGCCTCCATCTCGTGCGCCACGGAGAGGTTCACAACCCCGGCCGTGTCCTCTACGGCAGGCTTCCCTCGTTCGGACTGAGTGCCGACGGCAGGCGCATGGCGCGGCAGGCGGCCGAGTATGTCCACGGCCTCGAGCGCCCCGTGACGGCTCTGATCGCGTCGCCGTTGCAGCGCACGCGCGAGTCGTCCGAACCCTTCACCGAGCTCTTCGGCATCGAACCGGTGATCGACGACCGCGTGATCGAGCCCACGAACGTGTTCGAGGGCCAACGCATGAAGCGCGCCCTCATGAACCCGCTCAACTGGTGGCATCTGCGTGGGCCCGAGATTCCGTCGTGGGGTGAGCCGTACGCGCAGGTCGTTGAGCGCATGGAGTCGGCGATGAGGGATGCCTGGACCTCTGCCGACGGCGGAGACGTCGTGATCGTCAGCCACCAGCTGCCGATTTGGATCACCCACCTCGCCGTTGCGGGCCTTCCCACCCGCCATGACCCGCGCCGCAGGCGCTGTGCGCTGTCGAGCGTGACGAGCTTCGAGCTCGTCGGTGATGTCTGGCGCGAGGTCGACTACGTAGAACCGGCCTCGACGGCCGGCGCCGTGGATGTGGGGGCGGTATGAACCATTCGCTCCGTCGAGCCGCCGCCGCCGTGCTCGCCCTCACGCTGGTCGGCGCGCTCGCCGCGTGTTCGAACGACCCGCTCGCCGAGCAGTATCTTGCTGGCGACAACAAAGGGTTCGTGGCCGCCGACGGGTTCACGTTCGTCGAAATCCCGGAGTCCGAGCGCACTGAACCCGTCGAATTCGAAGGCGTCCTGGACGTCGGAGGAACGACATCCAGCGCCGACTACGCGGATGATGTCGTCGTCGTCAACTTCTGGTACGCGGCGTGCGCTCCGTGCCGGGTCGAGGCGCCCGTGCTCGAGGAAGTGAACGCGGAGTACGCCGGCGACGGCGTGCAGTTTCTCGGCATCAACCTCTATGACGGTGCCGAGACCTCGCGTGCATTCGCTGAGACGCACGGCGTCACATACCCCAGCGCTCTCGCCACTGAAGACGGCTCCATCAAGCTCGCCTTCGCAGGACAGACGCCGCTCAGCGCCGTGCCGGTGACCCTCGTGCTCGACCGGGAAGGGCGCGTCGCCGCTCGGCTCATCGGACTCATTTCCGAGTCGTCGATCCTCTCGACAATCGTGCGTGATGTCGCGGAGGAATCGTGAACCTCACCGAGATCGTCGCGGACGGCTCCCTGCTCGTGGCGATCCCGATCGCCGTGCTCGCGGGTCTCGTGTCGTTCCTCTCGCCCTGCGTGCTGCCGCTCGTGCCCGGCTACCTCGGCTTCATCGGCGGCGCCGTCGCCCCACGCGAGCCACGCGAGGTTCCCGCTATCGCGCGCGCGTCGGCCGATGCGGCGCGGGCGTCTCGAAGTTCGCGCGACAGTTCGACGTCGTCGACGGTGGAGGCTGCGACTGAGGTCGACACGCAGCCCACGCGCGGCCGACTCCTGGTTGGCGTGCTGCTGTTCATCGCGGGCTTCACCGTCGTCTTCGTCGCGATCAACATGCTGGGCGGCACGCTCGGACGCTTCTTCATCGAGTACCAGGACCTCATTACTCGCGTTCTCGGAGTCGTCATCATCGTCATGGGCTTCGTCTTCATCGGGCTGCTCGGCTTCGCACAGCGGACCACGAGGCCGCAAGTGCGCAGTAACCTTGGACTCGCGGGTGCACCGCTGCTCGGCCTCGCACTCGGTATCGGCTGGGCGCCGTGCATCGGCCCGACGCTCGCCGTCATCCTCGGGATGTCGTTCGACACGGCTTCCGCGGGCCGCGGGGCAATTCTGGGCCTCGCCTACTCGCTCGGACTCGGCATCCCCTTTGTCCTCATCACTCTCGGCTTCGGCTGGGCTACGCGCTCGGTGTCGTTCGTGAGGCGTCATATCCGGGTCGTGAACGTAATCGGCGGCGTTGTGCTCGTCGTCCTCGGCCTCCTCATGGTGACGGGTGTCTGGACGACGTGGATGGCTCAGCTGCAGGGGGTGTTCGCCAGTGTCCCCACGATCATCTAGCGCCTCGACAGACTCGGCACCCGCCGCGACCGAAGGCACGCTCCGCCCGTCGGATCACGCCGAGTCCGACGCATCCGAGATCCAGCAACCGGCTCTCGGCCTCGTCGGGTGGTTGCGCTGGGGCTGGCGGCAGCTCACCAGCATGCGCACCGCGCTCGTCCTGCTGCTCCTGCTCGCCATCGCGGCCGTGCCCGGATCGATCGTGCCGCAGCGCAGCGCCGACCCGAACGGCGTCACGCAGTACTTCACCGACAACCCCGATCTCGCGCCGATTCTCGACGGGCTGAGCCTCTTCGACGTGTACCCGTCGCCATGGTTCTCGGCGATCTACATCCTGCTGTTCGTCTCGCTCATCGGTTGCGTCATCCCGCGCACGAAGCACCACTACAAGGCCCTCCGGTCGCGGCCCCCGCGCACGCCTGCGCGACTGGGGCGCCTCGGCGACCACCGCGAGCGCGTGGTCGAACTCGATGCGGATCAGGATGCTGCGGCCGCAGCATCCGCCACGATCGACCTTGCCCAGCAACAACTGCGCAAAGCGGGCTATCGGGTCGAGCGATACGACGCAGGCCACACGCTCTCGGTGTCGGCAGAGCGCGGGTACCTGCGCGAGACCGGGAACCTCGTTTTTCACACGGCCTTGATCGGCGTCCTCGTGGCCGTGGGCATCGGCGGCGGGTTCGCCTACACCGGCCAGACCGTCATCATCGAGGGCCGCACGTTCGTCAACACGATGCTGGACTACACGTCGTTCAACCCCGGTCGCTTCGTCGACACCGACGGGCTCACCCCGTACTCGATCACCCTCGACTCGTTCGATGTGACGTACGTGGCGCCGGGCACAGCGGGTGCGGGGCAAGCGGGGGACTTCTCGGCGAACGTCACGACACAGTTCCCCGGCGAAGAGTCCAGCGAAGCATCTGTGCGGGTAAACCATCCGATGGAGATCGCCGGAGACCGCGTCTACCTCATGGGCAACGGCTACGCGCCCACGATCCGAATTCGGGATGCGGAGGGCGAGGTCGTCTTCGACGAGTCCGTGCCGTTCTTGCCGCAGGATACGTCGATGACCTCGGTGGGGGTTCTCAAGATCGCCGACGGCATGCCCGAACAGCTGGGGCTCGTGGGCTTCTTCTACCCCACGGCTCAGCCGCTCGCCTCAGGAGCCCTCACCTCGGTCTACCCCGCGCTCGTCTACCCGGTCGTCACGCTCAATGTGTTCTCGGGCGACCTGGGGATCGACGATGGAACACCCCGGTCGGTGTACACGCTCGACACCGGGGATATGGAGCGACTCACCGGGGGAGATACGGGCGTCGATTCGCTCCAACTTCTGCCCGGCCAGTTCGTGGACCTGCCCGACGGTCTCGGGACGATCGAGTTCGTCGACGAAGCCTCGGCTGCCGCTCCGATCGAAGCCGACCCCGACGCGCCGATGACCGGCGGCGACTTCGCCGGTTCGGTCAAGCGGTACGTGTCGCTCTCGATCCATCGGGATGCCGCGGCCGGCTGGGTGCTGATCTTCGCGCTGCTGGCGACCGCCGGCCTGCTCGCCGGACTCTTCGTCCCGCGTCGGCGAATGTGGGTCAAGGTGCAGCCGTCGGGGAACACGCTCACGGTCGAGTACGCCGGGCTTGCTCGAGGCGAGGACCCGACCCTGGCGGCCGCCGTCGAACAGTTCGCGACCCGGCACGGTGAAGCGGTGGATGCGACCGTTGGAGGAGCTGGTCTCGGCCGGGACGAGGCATCCGGACCGCGCGTAAACTGAGTTCATGCCCGAACTTTTCGCGTTGAGCGCTGCCTCGTCGGACCCCGTATCGCTCGACTCGATCTCGGTGCTTCTGGTGTGGACGGCCATCGCTATCTACGCGCTCGCGTTCATCGCGTACGCGGTCGACCTCGCTCGTCGCGGGGACCAGGCCGTGCGCGCACAGGATGTGGCGCGCGAGCGCGAGCTCGTCGCGGCCGGTGGCCGCGAGACGATTTCGCAGGTGCGCGTGAGCGAAGCGTCGTCGACGATGGATGCTGCGCCCGGCGACCGCCCGCGCTATGTGTGGGCCCGCATCGGCACCACTCTGACCGTGCTCGGCTTCCTCTTCCACGTCGGCGCCGACATCACCCGCGGCATCGCGGCCGGCCGTGTTCCGTGGTCGAACATGTACGAGTTCGCACTCACCGGAACGATGTTGATCGTGGCGGTCTACCTCGTCGTGCTGCTGCGGTACGACCTGCGCTTCTTGGGCACCTTCATCACCGGACTGACGGTTGTGCTCTTGGGCGGCACGGCGATCTGGTTCTACACGATCGTGCTTCCGCTGGCGGATCCACTCAAGTCGGTGTGGCTCGTCATCCACGTCTTTGTCGCGTCACTGGCGACCGCGCTGTTCGCCCTCGCCTTCGCGCTCTCGGTCATGCAACTCATGCAGGCCCGCCGTGAGCGTCGCGCGGTCGCCGCCGCAGCATCCGACGATTCCGCAGTGAAGACCGGCCCGCGCTTTCTGCGCACACTCCCCAGCGCCGAGGCGCTCGAATCGCTGGCTTACCGCTTCGCGATCATCGGCTTCATCTTCTGGACCTTCACCCTCATCGCCGGCTCCATCTGGGCCAACGACGCGTGGGGCCGGTATTGGGGCTTCGACACGAAGGAAGTCTGGACCTTCGTGATCTGGGTGCTCTACGCCGGCTACATTCACGCCCGCGCGACCCGCGGCTGGCGCGGCACGCGATCGGCGTGGCTGTCGATCATCGGCTTCACGGCGGTGCTTTTCAACTTCACGATCGTGAACATGTTCTTCAAGGGCCTGCACGTCTACTCGGGCCTGAGCTGAGCCACCCCTCGCGCCCGCTCACTCGCCCGCCTGCTGTTGAGTGTCCAAAACACGCGGGGTGAGGTCACGGCTCGCCCGCGTGTTTTGGACACTCAACCCGGGGAGGGCCAGCCTCGCGTGACGAGAACGTTGCGCACACGGGCGACGATGTCGCGCTGAGGGTAGTCGAAGTGGTGTGCAAGCACGCGAATCAGCGTCCAACCGAGGCCCTCGATCTCAGCCCACCGATCGGCATCGCGGGCGAACTGCTCAGTCTCGGCATGGTGACGCCCGTCGTATTCGACTGCGACGCGATACTGCGGGAACGCCATGTCGAGGCGAGCAGCGAAACTACCTGACGGATGCCGAAGCTCCCAGTTCAGCAACGGTTCGGGGAGCCCTGCCCTGACGATGAGCAACCGCGTCTCGGTCTCTTTGGGAGATTCCGCACCGTGCCGTGACTCCTCACAGGCCTGCCTGAGATCGATCGCCCCGCGCCGTCGCACCCGCGACGCAGCTTCAGCGAGTTCGTCGGCATCAGCGAGTCCGCGCGTGAGAATGCCGTCGGCGGCCACGATCAACTGGTCGCGGTTGAGAAACCTGCGGTCCGTGAAGGGTCGTGCGCGCAAGGGATCGTCCCACGCCACCCCACGCCGCGGAGGTCGCGGGCGCAGCATCGCACCGAGTTGCGCCCAAGTCTCGGCTGGCAGCGGGACGGGAAGCCCGTTGTGCAGGGTGAGATCGGTCGGCTGGAGGTCAAGCCGATGCCCGGTCACGCCCTGCGTTCGTGGCTCCCGCCGACCGAGGAGAGAACCCACATGGAGCCTCTCGGACTCGACCCATCGCGGCAGGTCGAACCCCCAGATCGCGGCAGCAGTCGTGTGAGTGAAGCACTGTAGCGGTGCAAGCCGAGGGAGTAGATCGCGGCAACGACCTTCAACCGTAGCGGGTTGAGGAAGCGCAGGCGCCCGGACTGCGTGGAACGGTGCGCGGAGGTCTGACGCGCGCAAGCGACCGTCGGAAACTCCCCAGCGTCGAGCATCTCGGACGCTGAAGGCAACGCCATTGAGGTCAGGAGGAAGCTCGGAAGGCAGCATCCATTCATCGCATCGCACGACGCAACCCGCGCGCGGGCTCCGACGTTCTTCTGTGGAGGGTCAGCCGCCCATGGCTCCTGTGCAGGAACCGCCGCTACAGCCGATGAGTGTCCAAGCCACGCCGAGAGAAGCCGACGGCCTCCGGCGTGTCTTGGACACTCAACAGGAGGGGAGGGGGAGGGGGGCTGAGGGTCAGGCGGGGAGGGCGGATGCTGCGACCAGCGTCCGCGTCGAAACCGTGCGTCGACGCACCACTGCGATCGTCGTGGCGATGAAGGCGAGCAGCGACCACACGATGAGCCCCGCGAAGCCCGCTCCCACGCCCGAACCCGAGGTGAGGGCAGCGACCATCCCGTTGTAGGCCGATGCCGTCGGCATGAGGTTTGCGATGCCCGACAGGGCGACCGGCGCGGTCGAGACCACACCGGTCGCGACAGCGAGCACACCGATCAGCGCCGACACCCAGCGACCAGCGCCGCCGAAGACGGCCACGAGCGCTTGGTTGACCGCGGCGAAGGCGATGCCGGCGACGACCGCTAGGGCGGCGAAGACCGACCACGCTCCGAAGTCATAACCAGCGGCGATCTGCACCACGATTGCGACGAGCAGACCCTGGGCCGCGCCGAGCGCGGCAGCAGGCAACAGCCCGCGACCGGCTAGCACCGCCGAGGGCGCGCGCGAGGCGAGCGCACGGCGCGAGACGGCCTGCAGGGCGACGAACGTGCCGAGCGCGCCGAACCACAGCGCGAGCATCGCGAGGAGCGGAATCGCCGAGGCGCCGAAGAGCGAGGTGCCGATGCCGTCCGCTTCGACAGGAGTGGCGACGACGTCGGCGAGGCTGGATGCTTCGGCATCCGTGTACGAAGGAATCGAGGTGGCGGCAGTCTGGAGGCCGGTGGCGAGCTCGCTCGTACCGTCGGCGAGTGAGCGCACGCCGCCAGCCAGGGTCGATGCTCCGGTGGCCGCCTGATTCGCGCCGTCGGCGAGCTGCACAGCGCCCGTGCCGAGGCCGGTCGCTCCGGTTTGGATACCGGCAGCACCCGTCGCCAGTTCGCCCGCGCCGGCGGCCGACTGGTCGATTCCTCCGGCCAACTGGGTGAGTCCGCCGCCGAGCGTCCGAACCGAGGAGGAGATCGTGCCGAACTGCTTGGCGATCGCTGTCGGGAGCCCCGCCGCGAGGCCGTCGACGGCCTGCGAGGTGCCCGTCGCGAGCTGCGAGGTGCCGGTGGCAGCCTGGTCGGCAGCGGTCGCGGCGGTCACGAGGCTGTCGCAGAACGTCTGCGTTCCCCCGTTCGTGACACAGGTGTTCGCGAGAGCGAGCACGGCCGCTGCGGCCTGTGCAGAGCCTTCAGCGGTGTCCTTGGTCAGAGTGGCGACGTCGGTGATCTTGGAGGGGACAAGCCCGTTCGCCAGGATCGCGGAGGCACCAGCATCCACCCCATCAGCGATCTGGTTGGCGCCCGCCGCAGCGTTGCGCGTCTCACCCGCGATGGTGTTCAGTCCCGATCCGAGCGCACCCGCGCCGGACGAGAGCTGCCGTGCGCCATCGGAGAGTTGATCGGCGCCGCCGGCGAGCTGGGTCGCACCGTCGCCGAGCAGAGTGATGCCGCCCGGGAGTTCAGCCGCGCCGTCCGCGGCCGCCGACGCGCCATCGGCGAGCTGCACGGCGCCGTCGGCTGCGGTGCCCAGCTGGTCACCGAGCGTCGTGAAGCCGAGGAACACGTTCTCGAGGTAGACCGACGAGAGCTGCTCGCCGAGGATCGATGCTGCTGCCGTAGCCACTTGCGCGGTGATGGCGTCATCGACGATGAGGCTGTCGGGCGGGGTCTGCACGTCGATCGTGGCGCGCTCGGGCGTTCCGCCCGGAGCGGTAGAGGTTGCTGCGGCCGAGAAGTTCGCGGGGATCGTGATGACGGCCGCGTACGTGCCGTCGGCCAGGCCGCTCGCGGCATCCTCCGAGTTCGAGATGGTCCAGGTGAGGTTGCTCGCCAGGTCATCCGACCCTTCGACGAGTCCCGAGGTGAGCTGACGCCCGAGCGGAACGATCTGCTCGTCGATCGTGACGGGTTCATCGTTGTTGACGATGGCAGCGTTCAGGCTATCGAGACGCTCGACCGGGTTGTACAGGGCGGCGACGAGGATGCCGCCGATGATGACCGGCAACAGCAGCACGCCGATGAGGGTCAGCCAGGTGATGGGGCGGCGCGAGCGGGCGCGCTCGATGGAGAGAGTCATGCGTTCACCTCAGAAGAGAGTGCGGAAGAAGGAGTTGCGGTGCCGCGGCCTGGCAGCGGGCCCGCGAGATCGATCGGGTGCGCCGAGAGGTCGAGAACCCGGGGCTTCTCCCGTCGGGCGTCGACGAGGATCGCCGAGGCCAGGTTTGTGTCAGCCGCAGAGGCCACGACGGTGGTCCCGGCGGCATCGCGCAGGGTCGAGGTGATGCGCTCGCGGCCCGAACCTGCAGGCACCGTATCGAGGCCGTCGACGACGATGATGCCCGGGTTGCCGCGCAGCGCCTGACGCAGCTCCGCCACCGGGTCATCGGCTCCTGCGAGCAACGCGACACCGACGTGACTGCGCACCCAGGCGGCGCGCTCGGGCATCAGGTGACCCGCGACGCGGAGCCTGCCGCCCGTAGGCGCCACGCGCCCGGCGACGGTGAGCAGAAGCGCCCGCGCCGCGACGGGGTCGCCCGCGGTGACGACGAGCGATTCGCCCGGCTCGAGGCGTGCATCGACGCCGCGGAAGAGTGCGCGGTCGTCTTCGGCAACGATGAGATCTTCGGCGACCACCGCTGCGGTCGTATCGGGCTCTGGCCAATCGGCGAGCGCCAGTTCGCGCTCGACGGCCTCGCCTTCGATGTCGAAGTGGGGGAGCACGCGCTCGAGCCAGCGAGGCATCCACCACGCTTTTTCACCCATCAGTGCCATCAGCGCGGGAATCAGGGTCATGCGCACGAGGAACGCGTCGATCGCGATGCCGACGGCGAGTCCGAGTGCGATCGGCTTGATCGACGCATCGCCTTCGGGAACGAAGGCCGCGAATACGGCGAACATGATCAGGGCTGCGGCGGTGACGACGCGGGCGGATGCGGTGAACCCCGAGCGAATCGCGCCCAGCGCGATCGCCCGGCCGTCGACGGGTTCGCCGCCGGCGAGGGCACGGGCACGGGCGTGAACGTAGTCCTCGCGCATGCGCGACACGAGGAACACCTGGTAGTCCATCGCGAGCCCGAACAGCACGCCCATCAGCACGATCGGCATGAAGCTGATCACGGGCCCGACGCGGGCGATGTGCAGCAGGTCGGCGAACCAGCCCCACTCGAAGACGGCTGCCACCACACCGAATGCGGCGGCGACCGAGAGCAGGTATCCGACGGCGGCGGTCAGGGGCACGGCAATCGAGCGGAACACGATCATGAGCAGGATGAACGAGAGTCCGACGACGAATACGCCGAACGGCAAGAGTGCGGCGCCGAGGCGGTCAGAGATGTCGATCGCGACGGCGGTGAAGCCGGTGACGGTGAGGTCGACGCCGTACTCCTCGTAGAGGCGATCAGCTTCGATGCGCAGCGCGCGCACGAGCTCGGCCGTCTCAGGGTCATCGGGCGCAGTGGTCGGAATCACCTGAATGATGCCGGTGTCGGCGGTCTGGTTGGGGGTCGCGAGTGCGACCTCTTTCACGCCGGGGACCTTCTCGATCTCGGCGCCCAGGTCTTGCATGAGGCCGAGCGGATCGGTCGAGGTCACGATCGTACCGGTCATGATGAGCGGCCCGTTGAAGCCAGGGCCGAACTGCTCAGCGGCGAGGTCGTAGCTCACACGCACGGGAGATGACTCGGGCTGCACGCCACCGTTCGGAAGCGCGAGAGCGAGGCTCGACGCGGGGATCGCGAGGACACCGAGCGTGAGGGTCACGGCGACGGTGGTGATGACGGGATGCTTCGTCACGATCGTGACCCAGCGGTTGTCCTTCTTCGGCCCGATCGGCGGCTTGCGGCGGCGCTTCCATCCGATGACGCGCCCCTTGACGAACCCCAGCAGAGCAGGGGTCAGGGTGACGGCGACCATCACTGAGATCGCCACAGCGACAGAGGCGGCGATACCCATCGTGGTGAGGAACGGGATGTTCGCGAAAGCAAGGCCGACGAGGGCGATCATCACCGTGATGCCGGCGAACACCACGGCAGAACCCGCCGTGCCGGTCGCGCGGGCGACGGACTCTTCGGGGTCCATCCCTTCGCGCACTTGGTCTTGATGTCGAGCGGCGATGAAGAGGGCGTAGTCGATGCCGACCGCGAGCCCGAGCATGAGCGCGAGCAGGGGAGTGGTCGACGAGATCGACGCGACGACGGTCGAGAGCAGAATGAGCGCCATCGAAATCCCGACGCCGATGATTGCTGTCGCCAGAGGAAGACCCGCGACCAAGAACGAGCGGAAGGTCACCATCAACACGAGCAGTGCGATCAGGATGCCGATGCCCTCGGTGATCGTGAGCCCGGGCACGGACTGCGAGAACAGATCTCCGCCGAGAGCGACCTGCGCTCCCTCGGGAAGAGCCCCGGCGATGTCGTTCGAAACGGCGGTCAAGGCATCCTTCGACCCTTGACTCACCTCGGTTGCTTGCCCGTCGAACTGCAGGCGAATGATCGCGGCGGTTTCGTCTTCGTTGACGAGTCCGGCGACGATTTCGCCGAACGGATCGGTGACACCGAGCACGCCATCGACGTCGGAGAGTTCTGCGACGGCACCTTCGATCGAACCGCGGTACGGCTCATCGACGATCGATTCGCCGTCGCCTGCGACGACGACGATCTGCGCGCTCGTGCCACTGACTTCGGGGAAGGTGCGGCTCAACTGCTCAAGACCGGCCTGTGCTTCAGTGCCAGGAATCGAGAACGAGTTGTCAGTGCCCTTGCTGAAGGCGAGGGCGCCTCCGCCGGCGAGGCCGAGAAGCAGAAGCCATGCGACGAGTACGCGCCAGGGGTGACGGAACGACCAACGCCCAAGGGCATACAGCAGGGTAGACACAACGCCTCCGGAGGGCCGGGATCAGATTGGATTGATACAGCGTTGTATCGGATACATGAGTGTATCGTAGGGCGCGCGCGTCGCTCGAAACTGGGCGGACGGTGTGTGTTTCGATAGACCAGCGCGGAAGGAGAAGCGAATGACCGATGCCACTGCGGTGACGTCGCGGCGCCGAGAGGCGACACGAGCGAAGTTGCTGGATGCTGCGGCCAAGGTCTTCGCCGAAGTCGGGCTGGACGCAGCATCCGTCGAAGCGATCTGTGAACGCGCCGGTTTCACGCGGGGTGCGTTCTACTCGAACTTCGAGACGAAGGACGAACTGTTCCTCGAACTCGCCGGACGCGTGGCGCGCAGCCGCGTCGATGGCGTGCGCGAGCGGGTTGCTCTCCTCGAACAAGAGGGTGGCGCGCTCGCCGGGAGCGATCCCCTCGAGATCGTCCAGCAGGTACTGGATGTCTCGGGGGATGACCGGCTGGCGATCCTGTTGATGAGCGAGATCCGCATCCACGCCCTGCGCGACCCGAAGCTGGCGACGGCATTCCTCGCGCAAGACGCCGAGATGCGAGCCAGCGTTGCGCAGATCATCACCGACATCGGTGCGGCAGGTCTCATCAGCTTCCGCCTCCCCGCAGACGACGTCGCTCGCCTCATGCTCACCGTCTGGGAGAGCGAGTCCGTGCGCGCGACGATGGCGGGACTGGACTACGAGGCCGTGTGCCGGGTGACAGGCGAAGAACTCGCGCGCGTCGCGCAGTTGGTCATCGAGCCGCCTCAGAACTGATCAGTTGTCGGTGCGACCTCGGCGTAGCAACGCTCGAGGCGGTCGAGCCACCACTGACGACGGTCGGCGGATGCTTCGGCCGCCGCGAGCAGTGCCGGGTCGGGCGCGACGCGACCGACGCTCAACACGCCGCCGTGCGGACGGAGCGCCGGTTCGGTGACGTCCCACGCGAAGAGCGACGACGTGCCCAACCCGCAGTCGTAGTCCAACTCGGGAAGGGCCGCCGCAAGAGCGAGGCCCATCGAGAGCCCGATCGAGGTGTCGAGCGCGCTGGAGACAACGGCCGGCAACCCCGCTTCGGTGACGATGTCCAGCGCCCGGCGCACTCCACCGAGCGGCTGTGCTTTGACCACGAGGATGTCGGCCGCCCCCGCTCGAGCGACGGCCAGGGGATCGGCGGCCTTGCGCACGCTCTCGTCGGCCGCGATCGGAATGCCCATGTACTTCACCCGGCGGCGAAGCTCGGCGAGTTCGTCCACGGTCTCGCAGGGTTGCTCGACGTACTCGAGGTCGCAGTCGGCGAGTGCGTGGATCGCGTGCTCGGCCTCATCGACGTTCCACCCGCCGTTGGCGTCGATGCGGATGCGGCCCTCCGGCCCCATCGCCCGACGGACAGCCCGCACTCGGGCGACGTCGTCGGCGAGGCGCTGGCCGGGCTCGGCGACCTTCACCTTCGCCGTGCGGCAGCCGTCGAAGCGCGCGAGCACCCCGGGGACGGCATCCGCGTCAACGGCGGGAACAGTCGCATTGATACGGATCTCGGTGCGTACGGCTGCGGGCTGCGGCATCCATCCGTAGTCAATCGCCGCGATCAGCCACGTCGCGGCTTCGGCGTCGGCGTACTCGGCGAAGGGCGAGAACTCGGTCCAGCCTTCCGGACCCTCGAACAGAACGGCCTCGCGGCTGTCGACTCCGCGAAAGCGGGTGACGAGGGGAAGGGCGACGACTCGCGCCGATGCGAGAAGGTCTGCCAAGGGGGGAAGCTGCATGACTCCATCCTTGCCGGTCGCAAGGGAATAACAATGTGTGCTTGACGATAGTGTGTGACGCACAGTACAGTGTGAAGCATGAGCGAGACCGAAGCACTCGAAACCCATGTGCAAGAGCTACGGCGCGGCACGGCGGTGCTCGCCTGCCTACGCCTTCTCGAAAACCCGGGCTACGGCTACGGGCTGCTCGAAGAGCTGGGAGCGCGCGGGTTCGATACCGACGCCAACACGCTCTACCCCCTGCTGCGCAGGCTCGAGAAGCAGGGGCACCTCACGAGCGAGTGGAACACCGACGAGGCCCGGCCTCGAAAGTTCTACCGCACCAGCGCGGCGGGCACACGCCTCGCCGCGACCCTCACCGAAGAGTTCCGCGCGATCGCTGGGGCGATCGACGCTCTTCCCGCACTTTGAGAACACGGAGAACTGACATGGACACCATCACCCTCACCGATCGGTACGTCGCCGCCGCTGTGCGGAGCGTCCCCGAGAACCAGCGAGAAGATCTCGCCGCCGAGCTGCGCGGCTCGATCGCCGACCAGATCGACGCACGTGTCGAGCAGGGCGAGGCGCCGGATGCTGCGGAGCGCGCCGTGCTCACCGACCTCGGCGACCCCGACAAGCTCGCGGCTTCATACACGGATCGACCGTTCTGGCTGATCGGCCCGCGCTACTACTTCATGTGGTGGCGTCTGCTGAAGCTTCTTCTGGCGATCGTCCCCGCGTGTGCCGCGTTCGGTGTCGCCATCGCCCAGGTCCTGGACGGAGGGTCCATCGGCCAAGTCATCGGCGCCATGGTGCCGGTGACGATCCAGGTGATCGTGAACATCGCTTTCTGGACCACGCTGGTGTTCGCCATCCTGGAGCGCGCAGACGGTTCGTCGCCGCTTGAGCGCACGAAGCTCACGAAGGATGGTCCGTGGGCGCCCTGGACCGTCGATCAGCTTCCTGAGCCGAAGACGCGCGGGGCCGGCTTCGGCGACCTCATCGCGACGCTCGTGTTGCTCGGTGGGGTGGCCGGCGCGGTCCTCTGGGACTACTTCATCGGCTTCATTCCCGATCTCAATGAGCCACTGCCGTTCCTCCACCCCGATCTGTGGCCGTGGTGGATCGCCGCGCTGTTCGTGCTTCTCGCGCTGGAGGCGCTTCTCGCGGTCTGGGTATATGCCCGTGGCCGGTGGGACTACGTGACCGCCACGATCAACGTCGTACTCAACATCCTGGTCGTCGTCCCCGCTGTGTGGTTGCTGAGCGAGGGCCGCGCGATCAACCCCGACTTCTACGAGACCGTGATTCCCGCGAACAGCGCCGACACCGTGGCCGTCGTGATGACCACGATCTTCGGCTTCGGGATCGTGGGGGTTGCTATCTGGGACTCCGTCGACGGCTACCTCAAGGCGCGCCGCGCGCGCTGAGCCCGCCCTAGGCTGAAACAATGCCTCTTCTCGATACCCCCGTTCGCCTCGGCGTCCAGCTTCAGCCCCAGCACCTCACGTACCCACAGATTCGCGATGCGGTGCTGCGACTGGAAGACATGGGCGTCGACATCCTCTTCAACTGGGACCACTTCTTCCCGCTCTACGGCGACCGAGATGGGCTGCACTTCGAGGCGTGGACGATGCTCGGGGCGTGGGCCGAGCAAACAGAACGCGTCGAGTTCGGATGCCTGGTCAATTGCCACAGCTACCGAGGCGCTGACCTGCAGGCCGATATGGCCCGCACGCTCGACCACATCAGCGCCAAGGGTGGTGTCGGTCGCTTCATCTTCGGCACCGGTGCCGGGTGGTTCGAGCGTGACTACGACGAATACGGCTATGAGTTCGGCACTCCCGGGTCCCGGCTCAACGCGCTTGCGGACGGCCTCGACCGCATCGAGGACCGGTGGGCGAAGCTGAACCCGGCACCCACCCGCGAGATTCCGATCATGATCGGCGGCAAGGGCGAGCAGAAGACACTGCGCATCGTCGCGAAGCACGCCGACATCTGGCACAGCTTCGTTCAGGGCGATGATCTCACGCACAAGATCTCGGTCATCGAGAAGTGGGGTGAGAAGGACGGTCGTGATACGAGCGGCATCATCATCTCGAACGAACTGAAAGACCGAGATGAAGAACAGGCGGACGACCTGTTCGACCGCGGAACCCGCGTGTACACGCTGGGCTTCCAGGGTCCCGACTTCGACTACGGCATCGTCCAGCGCTGGCTGGACTGGCGGGATTCCAAGAACGGCTGAGGTCGGCGGGTGACAATCGACGGGGGATGCGTCATCCTGCGCCGATAGACTCGCGCGGTGACTGCCCCCACTGCTGCACCCCGGTTCGACCTCGACATCGACGGTGTCGCGCGGCCTGAGCGGTCGCAAGCGCTGCTCGATGCGGTGCAGACGCGGGTCGTCATTGCGGACGGCGCGATGGGCACGCAGTTGCAGGAGCACGACCCGACGCTCGAGGACTACCAGCAGCTTGAGGGCTGCAACGAGATCCTCAATGTGAGCCGCCCTGACATGATCGGTGCGATCCACGACGCGTATCTGGCGGTCGGGGTCGATGCGGTCGAGACCAACACGTTCGGCGCGAACTGGTCGAACCTCGGCGACTACGGCATCGAAGACCGCATCACCGAACTCGCCGCTGCCGGTGCCCGAATCGCACGCGAGCGCGTCGAGGCCGCTGAGGCCGCCGACGGCCGCGTGCGCTGGGTGCTGGGTTCGATGGGTCCCGGCACGAAGCTCCCGAGCCTCGGTCACACGACCTACGACCACCTCAAGCAGACCTTCGCCGAGCAGGCGGAGGGTCTCATCGACGGGGGAGCCGATGCGTTCCTCGTCGAGACCTCGCAGGACCTTCTGCAGACGAAGGCCGCGATCAACGGATGCAAGCAGGCCATCGTGGGTCGAGGCATCCGCCTGCCGATCTTTGTCGAAGTGACTGTCGAGACCACCGGCACGATGCTCATGGGCAGCGAGATCGGCGCGGCACTGACCGCGCTCGAACCCCTCGGAGTCGATGCGATCGGCCTCAACTGCGCGACGGGGCCCGCCGAGATGAGCGAGCACCTGCGCCATCTGTCGAAGTATTCGCACGTGCCGGTCGCGTGCATGCCGAACGCCGGGCTTCCGGTGCTCACGAAGGACGGCGCGCACTATCCGCTGAGCCCCGACGAGCTCGCCACCGCACACGAGCAGTTCGTCCGCGAGTTCGGATTGGGTTTGATCGGCGGATGCTGCGGCACGACCCCCGCGCACCTGGGGGCCGTGGTCGACCGGCTTCGCGATTCCGACGTGACGCGCGAGCGTGAGCCGCTCACGGACCCCGGCGTCGCGAGCCTGTACCAGCACGTTCCGTTCGATCAGGATGCCTCGTACCTCGCGATCGGCGAGCGCACGAACGCGAACGGTTCGAAGGCGTTCCGCGAGGCCATGCTCGAAGGCCGGTGGGACGACTGCGTCGAGATCGCCCGCAACCAGACCCGCGTCGGCGCCCACCTGCTCGACGTCTGCGTGGATTACGTCGGCCGTGACGGGGTGGCCGACATCCGCGAGGTGGTTTCGCGTTTTGCTTCGGCATCCACCCTGCCCCTGGTGATCGACTCGACCGAGCCCGCCGTGATCCAGGCCGGCCTCGAGCTGATCGGCGGGCGTCCGGTGGTCAACTCGGTGAACTACGAAGACGGCGAGGGACCGGCATCCCGATTCGGTCGCATCATGCCTCTCGTGAAAGAACACGGAACGGCCGTCATCGCCCTCACGATCGATGAAGAGGGGCAGGCCCGGACGGCGGTCGACAAGGTGCGGATTGCATCGCGACTGATCGATGCGCTCGTGGGGGAGTGGGGCATGCGGGTCGACGACATCATCGTCGACTGCCTGACCTTTCCGATCGCGACAGGGCAAGAAGAGACTCGGCGCGACGGGATCGAGACGATCGACGCGATCCGGCAAATCTCGGCGAAGTACCCCGGCGTGCAGACGACCCTCGGCGTCAGCAACGTCTCGTTCGGGCTCAACCCTGCCGCGCGCAGCGTGCTCAACTCGGTCTTCCTCCACGAAGCTGCAGAGGCCGGACTCACCTCAGGAATCATCGACGCCGCCAAGATCGTGCCGCTTGCGTCGGTGCCCGACGACCGCCGCAAGGTCGCCCTCGACCTCGTGTGGGACCGTCGCGAGTATGACGCCGACGGCAACCTCACCTACGACCCGCTGTCGGCGATGCTCGACCTGTTCGACGGTGTCGACAGCGCCGCGATCAAAGACCAGCGGGCCGCCGAGCTCGCCGCTCTTCCGGTCAACGAGCGGCTGGAACGACGCATCATCGACGGCGAGGCGAAGGGTCTCGAGGCAGATCTCGACCTTGCACGCGAAGGCGGCTTGAGCGCGCTGCAGATCATCAACGACCATCTGCTGGAGGGCATGAAGGTCGTCGGTGAGCGCTTCGGCTCCGGTGAAATGCAGCTGCCGTTCGTGCTGCAATCGGCCGAGGTGATGAAGGCCGCCGTCGCCCTGCTCGAGCCGCACATGGAGAAGTCCAGCGCGGCCGGCAAGGGAAAGATCATCCTCGCCACGGTGCGCGGCGACGTGCACGACATCGGCAAGAACCTCGTCGACATCATCCTCACCAATAACGGCTACGACGTCATCAACCTCGGCATCAAGCAGCCGATCAACGACATCATCGCGGCCGCCGAAGAGCACGATGCCGATGTGATCGGTATGTCGGGGCTGCTGGTCAAGTCGACCGTCGTGATGAAAGAGAACCTGCAAGAACTTCAGTCCCGAGGTCTCGCGAAGAAGTGGCCGGTCATCCTCGGCGGCGCTGCGCTTACCCGTGCCTACGTCGAAGACGACCTCGCCTCGCTCTTCGCCGGAGAGGTGCGCTACGCCCGTGACGCGTTCGAGGGCCTCGCGCTCATGGAGCCGCTCGTGGCGATCGCTCGCGGGGCCGCGCCTGAAGAGGTCGGTCTCCCGGCTCTGAAGAAGCGGATTCACGCCGCAGGCGCGCGGCTCACCCTGACCGAGCCCGAGGCGATGCCGGAACGGTCGGACGTAGTATCCGACAATCTCGTCCCTGCCCCGCCCTTCTGGGGCACCCGAATCGTGCGTGGAATCGCGCTCGCCGACTACGCGGCCTTCCTCGACGAACGAGCGACGTTCATGGGGCAGTGGGGGCTCAAGCCCGGTCGCGGCGAAGACGGGCTCACCTACGAGCAGTTGGTTGAGCGCGAGGGTCGGCCGCGCCTGCGGTACTGGCTCGACAGGATTTTGGGCGAGGGAATGCTGGATGCCTCGGTCGCCTACGGATACTTCCCGGTTGTCAGCGAGGGCGACGACGTCGTGGTGCTGCACCACGGCGATGATCCGACCGGGACCCTCGGGGTGCCGGGACTGTTGGCGCCCGACGGCGGTTCGGGCGGTGTTGTCGGCGAGGACCGACTGCGCTTCCACTTCCCCCGTCAGCGCCGTGACCGTCACCTCAACCTCGCCGACTTCGTGCGCTCACGCGATTCGTTCGAAGTCGACGTGCTGCCGGTGCAGTTGGTCACGGCGGGCGCGAACATCGACTCGGTGACGGCGAAGATGTTCGCGGCCGACAAGTATCGCGACTACTACGAGCTCAACGGCCTCGTGATGCAGCTGACTGAGTCGCTGGCGGAGTTCTGGCACGCGCGCATTCGCGAAGAGCTCGGCTTCTCTGCCGAAGACCCGGCCGACAAAGCCGGCCTGTTCAAGCTCGAGTATCGCGGCGCGCGATTCTCGCTCGGCTACCCCGCGTGCCCCGAGATGGAAGATCGCCGCAAGGTCGTCGAGCTGCTTCGCCCCGAGCGCATGGGTGTGGTGCTGAGCGACGAGCTTCAGCTGCATCCCGAACAGTCGACCGACGCGTTCGTGTTCCACCACCCCGAGGCAAAGTACTTCTCGGTCTGATGGACATCACGTCGACCGTGATCGCCGCCGCAGTGCTGCTCATCAGCGCCGTGCTGCTGATCGCGGTACGCGGCAGGGCGGTCCACGACATTGCGGTCAGCGCGCAGTCCGCTGTGCTGACAGGGTCAACGCCGGTCGTGGAGAGCGATCCGCCCGACCCTGACGCGGCCCTGGCCGCAGCCGAATCGGTCGGGAGCGCCATGATCGAGGCCGGCTACTCCGTCGAGACCGTACAAGACGTCCTTACCGATATGGCGCGCGTCAATGGACTCCCCGAGAGTGAGGTGCTGGCCTTTCCGAACGCCGTCCTGGTTTCGGCCCGTGGCGCGGGCCAGAGTCGCACGGGGGCAGTGTCGGCGGGTCAAGGGACGATGTTGTTCGGCCAGATCGACGAGATCCAGCGGACGGTCGATGCAGCGCGCACGGGCGTGCTCGATCCCGCCTCGATCGTTGAGCGGATCACACGCGTCCGCGCGATGCGACCGATCTACGGCCCTGTGCCCCGCGCGCTCGCCTATGCGCTCCTCAGCGGAGCGTTGTCGGTGTTGCTCGGAGCAACGTGGATAGGGGTAGGCCTCTCGGCGGCACTCGGGCTCGCCGTCGGCGCTGGCCTTCTCGTGAGTGAGCGAGTCCCCAAGCGGTATGGTGCGCTCATCACGGTGGGGATCGCGCTGCTGGTGGCGGTGGTGGTGTTCTTGCTTCTCAAGTCCGGATGGGGCACCGGCATCATGGCAGCGCTCATCGCACCGCTGGTCGTGCTCCTTCCCGGTGCCCTGCTCACGACCGCGGTGCTCGAACTGTCGATGGGGCACATGATTTCGGGCGCGGGGAGAGCGGCGGCGGGAATGATGCAGCTCGTCCTCCTGGGCGCCGGCATCGTGGCGGCCGGCGCCGTCGTCGGGGTGCCCGACTTCGACTTCACAGAGCGTCCTGAACTTCTTGGGCCGGTGGCGCCGTGGGCGGCTGTTGCCGTGTTCGGCGTCGCGATTGCGGTTCATCGGTGTGCGCCGATGCGCGACATCCCCTGGATGCTGCTCGTTCTGTACGTCGCCTACTCCGCGCAGGTGCTCGTCGATCCGCTCGTCGGCGGGATCGTCGCGGCGTTCGTGGGCGCGCTCGTCGTGACGCCCGTGACGGCGCTGGTAGCGCGCCAGCCGAGCGGCCCTGCGGCGCTGGTGACCTTCACCCCCGCGTTCTGGCTGCTCGTGCCAGGCGCACTGGGGCTGGTCAGCGTCGCTGATGCTCTGGGTGGTGACTCCGCGGGCGCGGCGACGCTGATCGCTGCCTTGTCGACGATGGTGGCCATCGCCCTGGGCGTTCTGGCGGGCTCGAGCCTGTCGAACCGGATGCGCCGACCGGCACTCTGAACGGTCCGACACTGTGAACGGCTCGAACCTTGACACGCTCGTGATCATGCGGCGCGTGCGCGACCGCATCGACCGCGAGTTCGCGCAGCCGCTCGACGTCGAGGGGCTTGCCCGGGGCGTGCACATCTCTGCCGGGCACCTCAGCCGGAGCTTTATGGCGGCGTACGGCGAATCTCCCTATCAATACCTCATGACCCGCCGCATCGAACGGGCGATGACGCTCCTGCGCACGACCGACCTCCCGGTCTCCGACATCTGCTTCGCGGTCGGGTACGGGTCGGTCGGTACGTTCACCACCAGGTTCAGCGAGCTCGTCGGCGTCGCCCCGACGGCGTACCGCGAGAGCGGTGCGGTGCCGCTTCCGGGCATGCCCGGCTGCATCGTCCGCCAGATCAGCAGACCGGTCAGGAATCAAGAAGCGCGGCCTGACCCCGACGCGTAGCGTGAGCGTCATGGACATCACGATTCACTCCAGCTTCCTGCCCCACACCGACCCCGAGGCATCCCTCGCCTTCTATCGCGATGTTCTCGGCTTCGAGGTGCGACTCGATGTCGGCTACGACGACATGCGGTGGATCACGGTCGGACCCGCGGGGCAACCCGACACAGCGATCGTTCTGCATCCGCCCGGCGTCGGCCATGACATCAGCGACGAGGAGCGCGACACTCTGCTGGAGCTGATCGCCAAGGGCAGCTACTTCGGGGTGAACCTCGCCACTGACGACGTCGACGTTGCTTTCGCGCGCGTTGAGGCGAGCGGGGCGGATGTCTCGCAAGAACCCATTGACCAGGACTACGGGGTGCGGGACTGTGCGTTTCGCGACCCCGCTGGCAACATGATCCGCCTGCAGCAGCGGGCCTGAAACGAAAGCGAAGAACATGGCAGGCAAGACCAGTGAAGGCGTCGGATTCTCGGACGACGAGAAGGCCGCGATGAAGCAGCGCGCTGACGAGTTGCGTTCGACCAAGGGGCTCAAGGGCGCGGCGAAGCTCGCCAAGGAGTTCGAGGCGTGCGTCGAGGTGATCGGCGGCCTGGAGGGCATCGACGGTGAGGTGGCACGAACGGTGCACCGCATCGTGCTCGCCGAGGCCCCTGACCTGAATCCGAAGACGTTCTACGGATTCCCGGCCTACGCCGTCGACGGCAAGGTCGTCATCTTCGTCCAGCCGAAGTCTAAGTTCGACACCCGGTACCCGACGCTCAACTTCGATGAGGCGTCGCACCTCGACGACGGCGACATGTGGGCGACATCCTTCGCGGTGGTGAATGTGACGGATGCTGTCGAGCAGAAGATCCGCGAGCTCGTGAAGCGCGCCGTCGCCTGAGGGCTAAGTGCGCGCGAGCACCGGCTTGGCGCGGCGGAGGGACACGAGGACGGCACGGCCGACGACGACAAGGCCGATGACGGTGGTGATCGCCCGCAGTGTGTCCCAGCTGATGCTCGAGGTCAGCAGCGAGTAAAGGAAGAAGCTCGAAAGGTTCTCGCCGACCGGCGCACCGGCCTCGTACGAGATGCCGGTGCCGGAGCCTGTGGCGAACGGCCAGAACCACAGGTTCATGATGAGCCCGAACGCGTACGACGCCAGTACGCCGTAGACGCACAGCATCGCGACCTCGGCCGCACCGCGGAGCCGGGGGAGAAGACCTGCGCCCGCGCCCACCCACGCGCACGCGAACATCTGGAACGGCGTCCAAGGCCCGATCCCACCCCAGACCAGCGACGAGACGACGATCGTCAGAAGACCGAGCAACAGGCCGAACCGCGGGCCGAAGGCGCGGCCGGCGAGAATCAGCAGGATGAAGAGCGCCTCGACTCCACCGACGCCGGTGCCGACGATGCGGATCGCGGCGCCGATCGCGGCGAGGGTGCCGAGCAGGGCGAGAGTGTGGGCCGTTCGAACGGTGCCGTCAAGGGCTGCGAACACCACCAGCGCGGCGAGCGGAGCGATCGCGAGAGCAGCCGCCGGCACCGCGGCTTGCGCCTGCGAGGGCACGGCGTACGCGGCCAGCGGCCAGCAGAAGGCCGCGAACGCCACAAGGTTCGCCGCCAGAACAGCCAGTGTCGAGAGTCGTGGACTGCCCTGAGTCGTGCCATCGACGTGGGCGCGGCCTGGGCGGATGCGGGTCGCAGTGCCGGGAGGCAGCGGATTGCGTGTTCCGGAGGACCACAACTCCTGCACGGGCGGCTTGCTGCGCCTGGGTGAGATCGGGGCGTGCCGGGAAGTCAGCGGTTCGTCGGAGGCGTCGATCGATGCGACACCGCGCCGTGCAGGAGTTGTGGTCCGCTCGGGCGTCTGCACGCCCGCGCTGAGCCGACCCTCCTCGAGATGCAGCACGCGTCCGGCAACGTCCGTGGCGAAGGCGGCATCGTGCGTTGCGACGATCACGGCTGAGCCCGAGGCCGCGAGTCCGATGAGCGTGCGCGCAATGAGACGTTGGGCCGCAGCATCCACACCCCTCGTCGGTTCGTCGATGAGCAACACGCGAGGTGAGCGCGCGAGCTGCAGCGCGATCGCGAGACACCGGCGCTCGCCGAGCGAGAGGTCGCGCGGATGAGTGTCGGCGCGCTCGTCCGCCGTCGCGTCTCGTCCGATGAACCCAGCCCAGCGCCTCAGGACGGTTCCGCGTGGCACTCCCGCGCGGCGTTCGGCCCGCGCGCACTCGGCGGTGACGGTGTCGTAGAGGAACAAATCATCGGAGGCGTCGGGCACGAGAGCGATCGGGGTGCTCGAGTGGCGTCCCGTGGGCACGGGACCACCGTCGATCGTGATGTCGGCACTGGCCACCGGGAGTGCGAGGGCGGCCAGCAGGCTGGACTTGCCGGCACCGTTGGCGCCCACGAGTGCCAGGATTTCGCCGGCGGATGCCTCGAACGTCGCAGCATCAACGACCACCCGCTCCCCGTACGCGACGCGGAGGTTGCGCACGCTGAGCATGCTCGGCCCGGGCTCTGCGTCCTCCCCGCCCTCGCGAATGCACGACGTAGCGTCGAGTGGACGGCTTCGCGCCGCCTGGAAGTCGTGCGTTCGCGGCGAAGTCGTGCACTCCGCGACGGTGGCGGGCGACCCGACCAGCTCGAGGCGGCGATCGGCCACGGCCGCGAGATCGCTGAAGCGATGCTCGGCGACGACCACGCACACCCCCGCCTCGTGGGCGAGCATATCGAGCAGCTCGACGATCTGCCCCCGGGCGTCGGTATCAAGGTCGGCGAGCGGCTCGTCAACGAGAAGCAGAATCGGATGCTGCACAATCGCCGCGGCGATGGCGACGACCGTGACCTGCCCGGCCGAGAGTTCGCGCACCCGGACGTCGAGAAGCTCGATGATCCCGACCCGCTGGGCGATCTCATCCACCCGCGCCCGGATGATCGTCGGCGCGACTCCGCGGAGTTCGAGAGCGAGCCCGATCTCGTCTCGCACGCTCTCGGCGGTGAGCCCCGCTCGCGGGTTCTGCAACACCACACCGACGAGGGTCGCGGTGTTCCTCGGCTGGACGAGAGCCCGATCGTGACCGGCGACGCGAACAACCCCCGTCTGTGATCCGCCGTCGACGTGAGTGTGCAGCCCCGCAAGCGCCCGCAACAGCGTGGACTTGCCCGCACCCGTCGGTCCGGTCACCACCGTGAGCGTGCCCGGTACCAGCGTCAGGTCGGGCACGTGCACCGCGACCGCGGAACCATAGCCCAGCGTCGCGTCACGCACCTCGACGGGAACCTCGCAATCGCCCTCCACCGCACGCCCCGAGAGCCCGCGCAGTTCAAGGGCCGCGGCGACCGCGGTTGCTCGCTCGAGCGTGCGCGCGAGCACCGGGGCGAGCAACCTCACCCCGCCGCGCTCGCCGCGCAGGCGCTGAGCGAACCGCACCGTCCGCACCGCTTCGGCAAGGGCGGGAAGGGTCGCCCAGGCCACGACCAACACGCGTGCGATCCCGCGCAGTGGACCGCGCCGCGCGCCGCGCGCGAACACCTTGGGTAGATCGATCATCGCGTTGATGAGCCCGAACACGAGGATCGTCACAGCGATCGGAACCGCGCTGGTCGCGGCATCCCACAATCCATCAGTGGTCACAGGCCCGAACATGACGACGTGCGCGAAGGGTGCAGGCAGCCGCACTTCCGGTAGCGCGAGCAGCACCGGGCCAGTGCCGTCGGCGCCGTGGAACAGCACGCGGTAGATGACCCGCACCGCGATGAAGCCGGCGGCAAGGACTGCCGCCGCCTTCAGCGGTGCGGGTCGAAATCTCACGACGAGGGTGTAGCGGGTTCGCCGTTCAGGGTGAACAGAAGCTCAGCCGCGTCGCCGGGCTCGAGCTGCAGGGTGGCGATGCCTTCCTGCGCGTAGTCCCACTCGCCGCCCACGGGCTTGACCCACAGCGACCAGTACGCGAAGGCCGCGGGCATGGACTCGCACTGTTCGAAGTAGTCCGAGCCGTCCTCGGCCGTCAGGGCGAGGTCCGCGGCGGGAACATTGTTCACGCGGCAGACGACCTGGTCGCCGTATTCTTCGGTGCCCTCGGTGGTTATGGCGGCGATCGAAAGCGCGTCGGCGGCGCCGACCCCCTCGTCAGTGAGGACGCACCACGCGCCCGACACGTCATCCTCGTCGCCCAACGCGCTCGCGTCGACGCTCAGCGTTACGCCTTCGGAGTCGGCGCACGCCGAAGACACGGCGCCGACGGTGTTGTTGTCGTTGACGGACGGCGCTGCGGTCGTACACGCGGCGAGGGTGAGAAGAAGAGCAGCGGCGGACGCTGCCGTAAGGAGGCGCAGATTCGAAGTCACCGATCCAGCGTAGGGCGGCGAACAGCACCGCAAGACTTGCGTGACGCTTCGCGTCGACCGCGGCGGTCGTAGGCTGGGCCAGTGAGCGTTTCTGAACTGTTCGACGAGAACGAGTGGATGCTGGCACCCGGCGCCGATTCGTACACCGACATCACCGCGCATGTGTCCAACGACGGACGCATCGCGCGCATCGCGTTCCACCGGCCAGAGGTGCGCAACGCCTTCCGCCCGCACACGGTGGACGAGCTCTATCGGTCGCTCGAGATCGCCCGGCAGGATCCGAAGATCGGCGTCGTGCTCCTCACCGGCAACGGGCCGAGTCCGAAGGACGGCGGATGGGCGTTCTGCTCGGGCGGCGATCAACGCATCCGCGGTCGCGACGGCTACAGATACTCCGAGACCGACGCGGTCACCGACGCAGCATCTTCTGGGGCTCCGCCCCAGATCCCCGGCTCGCAGGCGTCCGCCCGCACCGGGCGCCTGCACATCCTGGAGGTGCAGCGGCTGATCCGCTTCATGCCGAAAGTCGTCATCGCCGTCATCCCGGGGTGGGCGGCCGGTGGCGGGCATTCGCTGCACGTGGTCTGCGACCTCAGTATCGCGAGCGCCGAGCACGGGCGCTTCAAGCAAACCGATGCCGACGTGGGCTCGTTCGACGCCGGCTACGGCTCGGCGTACTTCGCCCGTCAGATCGGGCAGAAGTTCGCTCGAGAGGTCTTCTTCCTCGCCGAGGAGTACTCGGCCCACCGCGCCCACGAGATGGGCGCGGTCAACCGGGTCGTGCCCCATGCCGAACTCGAGCGCGAAGCGATCGCGATGGCCCGCGGCATCCTGACCAAATCTCCGACGGCGATCCGCATGCTGAAGTTCGCGTTCAACGCGGTCGACGATGGCCTCGTCGGTCAGCAGGTCTTCGCGGGCGAGGCGACCCGGCTGGCCTACGGCACCGATGAAGCTGTCGAGGGGCGCGACTCTTTCCTCGAAAAGCGCGAGCCGAACTGGGCGCCCTACCCGTGGCAGTACTGACCTCTCTGTTGAGTGTCCAGAACACGCGGGCCGCCGCGGGCCGCCGTCCGCGTGTTCTGGACACTCAACAGTCGAGCGCCGGCGTGGGGGAGCTTGTCACATGAACCTCGAGCCCGTCACCGCAGACGACCCCCGCGACATTCTGCGCGCGTTGCGGGTGACGTTGAACGGGGCGGGTCCGGCACTCGGGCTGGGGCTCGTCGGTGGCCTTCCGGGTGAGGTGCGCGAAGGCACCGCCGCCGTGGTGACGACCTCGGGGTCGACCGGAATGCCCAAGAGCGTCGTTCTGAGCCGCGACGCACTGATCGCCAGCGCTCGGGCGACGGCGGACCGCATCGGCGATGGGGCGTGGCTTCTCGCGCTCCCGACAAGCTATGTCGCGGGCCTTCAGGTGCTTGTGCGCTCGATCGTGTCGGACCGCGAGCCCGCGATCCTCAGTGGCTCGTTCACGCCGCAGGCTTTCGCCGACGCGGCGCTGATGATGTCGTCATCCGCAGGGGTTCCGACCTTCACCTCGCTCGTGCCTGCGCAGTTGTCGAAGCTCCTCGACGCGGCCGAACATGACGCAGCGGTAGTCACCGCGCTGCGGTCGTTCGAGCGGATCCTGGTCGGCGGACAGGCGTTGGCCGCCGCAACGCTTGAGCGCGCCGAGGCGGCCGGTGCCCGCATCACGCGCACCTACGGGTCGACCGAGACCAGCGGAGGGTGCGTCTACGACGGGGTTCCCTTACGCGGGGTATCGATGCGCATACAAGGTGGCGAGGTTCAGCTGGCGGGACCGACGCTCGCGGATGGATACCTCGGGGTTCCTGAACTCACAGACGCCGTTTTCGTCCGCGACCCGGACGGCACGCGGTGGTACCGCACCGGTGACGCCGGCATCATCGACGACGACAGGCTCCGCGTCCGAGGACGCATCGACAACGTCATCGTCTCGGGCGGGGTCAATATCTCGCTCGACCGCGTCGAGCAGATCGTTCGGGGTGTGCCCGGGTTGGCTGGCGCCGTAGTCGTTGGTGTGCCCGATGTGCGCTGGGGTGAAGCATCCGTCATCGTCGCCGTGCGGGGTGAAGCACTTCGCCGCAGCGAGTCGGTACAACTCGAAGAAGCGCGCGCCGCGGTGGCGGCCGAGGTGGGCTCTCACGCCCGGCCCAGCCGCATGGTGTTGGTTGATGACCTCGCGGTGCTCCCCAGCGGCAAGCCCGACCGTGAGGCGATTGGCCGCGCGGTCGCTGCCCTGCACTGATTCGTATCGCGCCGAAGTTAGGGGCGGGCACTTCCGCGCCCTAAGATTCCACTCGTGGCAGGCACCTCCAGCAAGAAGCGCAAACACCCGGGTCCGAAGAAGCAGCCGACCCGGGGCAACCCGCAGAAGCCGCGCGAATCGGGCGATCCGCGAAAGGTCGAGCCCGCGACGGCGCGCGACTGGATCGGTGCCGCTCGACTGCGCACCCTGCCTCTCGCGATCACGCCGATCTTGATCGGAACAGGCGCGGCCATGCTCGTGATCGACGAGTTCCACTGGGTGATCGCGCTGTTCTGCCTGATCGTCGCGGTGTCGCTGCAGATCGGTGTGAACTACGCCAACGACTACAGCGACGGAATCCGCGGCACGGACGACCATCGCGTCGGCCCCGCCCGCCTGACGGCTTCTCGCAAGGCGAAGCCGCGCACGGTGCTGATCGTCGCGCTCGTCTTCTTCGCAATCGCAGCCGTCGCCGGTCTCGCCATCACGATCCGCACACAGCAGTGGTGGCTTCTTGCCGTGGGGGCGATCTGCATCGTCGCCGCGTGGTTCTACACCGGCGGCAAGCGGCCCTACGGCTACTACGGACTGGGCGAGGTCGTCGTTTTCGTGTTCTTCGGGCTCGTTGCGACCCTCGGGACCACCTGGGTGCAGGCCTTCGCGCTCCCGCAAGAGGCGTGGTTCGGTGCGATCGGCGCGGGCTTGTTGGCCTGCGCGGTACTGCTCGCCAACAATCTGCGTGACATCGATCAAGACCGCGTGGCGGGCAAACGCACCCTCACAGTGCTGATCGGGCGTACCCCGACCCGCTGGCTCTTCACCATCTTCGCCTTGGCACCGTTCGCGATCGCGTGTTTCCTCGCGCTGTTCTACCCGATCGCCTGGCTCACGCTGCTCGCTCTGCTGGCGGCGCTCCCCGCGATCCTCATCGTGTGGACCTACCGCGCGCCGAAAGAACTCGTCGTCGCTCTGGCGCTGACTTCGCTCACGTCGGTCGCCTACGGCGCGTTCCTCTGCTGGGCCTTCGTCGGCTGAGAGACGCGCTCAGCGCAAGATCAGCGGTCGGATGCCTCGGCCGGACCCTCATCGCCCGCTGACGGCGTGGCCGTCGGGGCGTCTTCGACCTCTTCGTCCGACCGAGCTGCGCGGTCTGCCACGCGACGCTGCGCGAGCGCGGTGGACACCTCGTCGAGCGGGCGACGCAGGAAGAGCATCGACAGACTGAGTCCGATGAGCGCGGCGAAGATCGCTGCCAGCCAGTAGTACTCGCGGAAGATCGGCAGAAGCATGAGGATGCCGAAGGGCACAAGGAACGCCAACAGGCGCAGTACTGAATAGACGAGGGCGGAGCGGACTTTCACCTCTCCATCGTAGGTTGCGCCTCACCACTGAGGTGGGCGCGGCGGCTGAGCGTTCGCCCACATCCCCGTCCCGTCGTCGCAGACGCGCCTAGGATGGACGTGTGCCTCGGGTGCTTCTGATTCTGGCCCTGGTGGCGACCGCGTTCTGGGTCTTCACCATCGTCGACTGCGCCCTCCAGCCGTCCTCGCGTCACCGCGGCGTCAGCAAGCCGGTGTGGGTGCTCATTGTCGTGTTGCTCCCCGTGCTGGGCGGTCTGCTCTGGCTGTTGGTGGGTCGCACCCGCAAATCGGCGGCCGTCGGTCGGCGGCGAGCACCGGACGATGACCCCGAGTTCTTGGGCAAGATCGCATCGCGTAGTGACCAGGACGAGCGCATCCGTCGCCTCGAAGAAGAACTCGCCCTACTCGACTCCGAAGACGACGACCCGCGCTGGACGCATCCCGATGGCCCCGCCGCTGGTGCGTCAGGGTCGTCCGCTCCCGCGACACCGGGGACGCCGGCGACTCCTCCCGCACCTGACGTGCCGCGTGCCGACGGTGACGACGACATCCGCGGTCAGCGCGGAGCGCTCGGCTGATCGTGTCCGTCCACGACGACGCGGCTGACGCCGCGAACGACGAGAGCGCCGTCAGCACTCGGGAATTCCCCTCACCCGCGACCGACGCCGCCGCTGCGCTCCTGTGCGAGCTCGTCGAACAGGGCGTGCGGCACATCGTGCTCAGCCCGGGGTCACGTTCGCAAGCGCTCGCTTTGGTAGCCGCTGAACTAGAACGCCGTGGTCGCGTGTCGCTCCACGTGCGCATCGACGAACGTGTTGCTGGTTTCACCGCGCTCGGCATCGGGCGGGAATCGAGGCTGCCCGCTGCCGTCATCTGCACCTCCGGCACAGCCGCGGCTAACCTCCTCCCCGCCGCGCTCGAAGCGCACCACGCGGGCGTGCCGCTTCTCCTGCTGACGGCAGATCGGCCGCCGGAGCTGCGCGGTGTCGGCGCAAACCAGACCACACGTCAGCCGGGTATGTTCGCGCCCAGCGTGCGATTGGAGGCAGACCTGCCGGTACCCGAGGAGGTCGACGACGAGGGTGATTCCGAACAGAGCGTCATGCTCCGCGGGGTCGCCACCGAGGCGATGGCCGCGGCACTCGGCGCGGGCCTGCGCTCTGCCGGCCCCGTGCACCTCAACGTTCCTTTCCGCGAGCCGCTCGCTGGATCGCTGCCCTTATGGCTAGGAGTTCCGGCCACAGAACTCTCTGCCGAGCCCGACGACGATCCTGACGCTCCGCCGGTGACCGAGGCGGTCGAACCCGAGGTGTTCGGTGCGTTCTTCCAAGGCGGCGGCGGCATTGGCGAGGCCGATATGCCGCCCGAGCCGGACGACGATCCGCACGTGATCGTCCGCGGTCCGCGAACGATCGTGATTGCGGGGGCGGATGCCGGGTCAGAGGCCGAGCAGGTCGCCCACATCGGCGGGTGGCCGCTGGTGGCCGAGATCGTCAGCGGCGCGCGCTTCGGCCGCTACCTCGTGCACGGCTACCGAGCTCTGCTGTCCGACCCCGAGCTCGGCGGTCGCGTCGAGCGCGTGATCGTGCTCGGGCATCCGACGCTCTCCCGCGAAGCGGCCGCGCTGCTCTCTCGTGACGATGTCGAGGTGCTCGCGCTGCGCGGCCCGGGCGAGCCACTGAACCTCAACGGTGAAACCGTCCCGGTCGATGCGATGGCAGTGGCGACGGGTGACGCCGATCGCGCGTGGCTGGGTGCGTGGCTCACTGCGTCGCGGGCGGCGATGGTCGACCTGACCCCGAAGGCGCCAGATGCCGACGGACTCGCGTCGGTCGTGCCGGGCGAGCGGTTGGGTGCGATTGCCGCCGAACTCGAGGTCATTCGCGCACCCCTCGGCCGTGAGGCTCTGGTCGACGCCGTCTGGCGAGCCTCGTGGCCGCACGACCGACTCTTCTTCGGCTCGTCTCGGCTCGTCCGCGTTGCCGACAAGGTGCTGGGCGGCAAGAAGATTCCGGTGCACTCCAACAGGGGACTCGCCGGAATCGACGGCACGATCGCGACCGCGACAGGTGTGGCGGTCGCCAGCCAGAAGACCGCGCGCGCGGGGATAACCCGAGTCCTCCTCGGCGACCTTGCGATGCTGCACGACGTCGGTGCGCTCCTGCTTCCGCCCACCGAAGTCGAACCGCGCATTCAGGTCATCGTCGGCAACGACGGTGGCGGCACGATCTTCGATGCCCTCGAAGTGGCTCAGGTCGCGGCATCCGACGACATGGATCGTGTGCTGTTCACCCCGCACGCCACGCGACTCGAGCAGTTGGCGCTTGCGTACGGCTGGGAGTACCAGCGCGTCACGACCCGCACCGCGCTCGACCAGGCGCTGACATCACCGGTCGGCGGCCGGCAGATCATCGAGGTCCCGCTCACGCGCTGAGCGGCAGTAGCCACGGCGCGGGCGGTCACGCCATGATGGGGCCATGACCGCGAAGAGCCACCTTCAATGGACCGCTGAAGCCCTCGACATCCTTCGGGTGGGCAGCGGATTCCGCCTCGCCGACGTCGACCCCGAGTCGGCTCCGGGATACTCCGGAGACAAGGCCCGAGGCGAAGCGGATCTCGCCGCCGGTGTCGATGAACTCGATGAGTACCAGGAACGGTTGTATGCGGCATCCCGCTCGGAAGTCACGGACTCCAGTGTGCTCCTCGTGCTGCAGGCGATGGACACTGCGGGCAAAGGCGGCATCATCCGGCACGTGGTCGGATCGGTGGACCCGCAGGGAGTGATGCTCACGGCGTTCAAGAAGCCGACGAAAGAAGAGCTCAGTCACGACTTTCTCTGGCGTGTCGAGAAGCGGGTGCCCCAGCCCGGATTCATCGGGGTGTTCGACCGCTCGCACTACGAAGACGTGTTGATCGGCCGCGTGCGATCACTCGCTCCGGCCGACGAGATCGAGCGGAGGTACGGCGCGATCAACGACTTCGAGAAGCGATTGGCGGATGCCGGCACCCGCGTGGTGAAGATCATGCTGTACATCTCGCCGGACGAGCAGAAGGCCCGCCTTGCCGAGCGGCTGGAACGACCTGACAAGTACTGGAAGTACAACCCCGGCGACATCGATGAGCGCAAGCTCTGGCCCGAGTACATGAAGGCCTATCAGGTCGTCCTCGAGCGGACATCGACCGAGTACGCGCCGTGGCACGTCGTGCCGGCGAACCGTAAATGGTACGCGCGGCTGGCGGTGCAGGCGCTGCTGCTCGAGACGCTCGAGGCGATCGACCCGCAGTGGCCGGCGGCGACGTTCGACGTCGAGGCCGAGAAGGCGCGACTCGCCGCCACCTGATCGATGCCTCGCGGGGCAGATTCGGAGAATGGTCTCAGATTCGGATGCTGAGAGCACCGGCATCCGAATCGGCGGCCTTTTCCGGATCTGGTGTCGTGGGTCTCACGCGAGCGCGTCGACGATCGGCCTGAACTTCACCCTGGTTTCGAGGAGTTCGAGTTCGGGGTCGCTACCGATGACGATTCCTGCGCCGGCGTGCGCGGTGACCGGGATGGTGTCGGAGTACTGCGCGAAGCCGCGGGCGGGGCCGGAGCCGATCTGGGCGCAGCGCAGGGCGATCGCCCATTCGCCGTCCCCGTTCGCGTCGACCCAGCCGACCGGCCCGGCGTAGCGACCGCGGTCGAAAGGCTCGAGCCGGCGGATGACCTCGATCGCAGCATCCGTCGGCGTCCCGGCGACAGCCGCCGTGGGGTGCAGAGCGGCCACCAGGTCGAGGGCTGACGCGTGGTCGGCGATCTCCCCGGCGATATCGGTGGCGAGGTGCCAGAGGTTGGGCAGTTCGAGGGTGAAGGGTTCCGAGTCCGAGCGGAGGTCACCGGTGTGCGGGGCGAGAGTCTCAAGCACACTCCGCACGGCGTAGCGGTGTTCGTCGAGGTCTTTCGCGCTGACACCGAGAGATGCGGATGCTGCGGCATCCGCTTCTGCGTCCGCTCCCCGCGGGATCGTCCCCGCCAGCACGCGTGCCGTGACGGCCCCGCCCGTCACAGTCACCAGGGTTTCGGGGCTCGCCCCGATCAGCCCATCGACGGCAAAGGTCCACGTGTCGGGGTATCCCGTCGACAGGGCGCGGACGAGTCGGCGCAGATCGGCGCCAGCGGGGAGCGTGCCGACGAGGTCACGGGCGAGCACGACTTTTGAGACTTCCCCGGCCTCGATCGCGTCGAGGCCTGCGCGCACCATCGCCTGGTAGTCCGCGGGGGCAACAGCACCGGGGCCGAGCGTGCCCGACCAGTACGGGCCATACGGTTGGGCGGCGAAGTTCGGGGATTGGTCAGGTACGAAGGCATCGAGATTGCGGATGCGGGTCACCCACGAGCGGCCGCCGCGCCTGCCGACGATCAGCGGAGGAACGACCAGCACGCTGGGTGATGCCGACCGGGGGTCGAACGAGAACGCACCGAAACCTACGAGCCCTGTGCCCGGAAGCCCCACGTCGTCGGTGACGTCGGCCGCCGAGCACAGGTGACGCCACGCGTCGGCGGGTTCGGGTCCTTCGGTCTGGTGGGGCGCAAAGGGCAGACCGTGACCGAAATGGACAGACGCCACGGCCCGACCAACCCCGACGATGCCGTCACCGCGGCGCAACCACGCCAGTGGCTGGTCGGCGGACGTGAACGAGATCAGATCGTCGATGTGGTCGACCTCGTGAGTCTCGACCACTAGACGCGGCGGGCGCGGCATATCGATCACCCTTCAACTTTAGAGGTGCGCAGTGCGGCCGGGCCGCGCCCGGGGCAACGCCCCCGCCTAGACTCGAAGGATGACCGAGAACGAGCCGAACCGTGCCGATCTGCACAAAGATCCGGCGAAAGTCAGCGGCATGTTCGACCAGGTTGCGGGGCGCTACGACATCACCAACGATGTGCTGAGCATGGGCAACGACCGGCTCTGGCGAGTCGCGACGACGCGCGCTGTGGCGCCGAAGCCCGGGCAGCGAATCCTCGATCTGGCCGCCGGCACCGGCGCCTCGAGTGTGGCCCTCGCTCGCAGTGGTGCCGAGGTGGTCGCCGCCGACTTCTCGCCGGGGATGATCGCCGAGGGGGAGCGCCGCTACGGCCCCGCGGCGCGGGATGGCGGCATCCGGAATCTCACCTTCCGTGAGGCCGACGCGACCGACCTGCCGTTCGGCGACGGGGAATTCGATACCGTCACGATGTCGTTCGGGCTTCGCAACGTCAATGAGCCCAAGAGAGCGATCGCCGAGCTGCTGCGTGTCACCAAGCCGGGCGGACGGCTGGTGATCTGCGAGTTCTCGCACCCGCCGCAGCCCGCGTTCAATGGGCTGTACCGGTTCTACAACGATCGCATCCTGCCGGTCGTCGCCCGCGCGATGAGCTCGAACGCCGAGGCCTACGACTATCTGAACGAGTCGATCCGCGACTGGCCCGACCAGCAGACGTTGTCGTCGTGGATTCGCGCGGAGGGCTGGACCGACGTGGCGTACCGCAACCTGTCGTTCGGGATTGTCGCTCTCCACCGGGCCGTCAAACCTGGCCGGTAGGCTGGAGTTGTGACTCCTTCTGCGCCCGGTTCGCCCCTTGCGGGTCAGCTGAGCCTCTCCGACCGCATCTTCGCGGGCCCGCGGTCGCGGCGCCTGCTCAAGACGGTCGAGGCGGGCCTGGCCCGAGTCGACGAAGCCCTGGCTGCAGAATTGCGAGTCACCGATGCACTGGTCGACGCAGCGAGCCGCTACCTCTATGAGGCGGGCGGCAAACGCGTTCGCCCCATGCTTGCGCTGCTCACCGCCGAGTTGGGTGACGGCGCCACGCCCGAGGTGATCGAGGGTGCGGCCGCGCTCGAGATGACGCACCTCGGTTCGCTGTACCACGACGACGTGATGGATGCTGCCGACAAGCGCCGCGGAGTGCCCAGTGCCCACGAGGTGTGGGGCAACAACGTCGCGATCCTCACCGGCGACCTGTTGTTCTCACGGGCGAGCCAGATCATGGCCCGCCGCGGCGACCGGGCGATTCGACTGCAGGCCGATACCTTCGAACGTCTGGTGCTCGGGCAACTGCACGAGACCGTCGGGCCCGGCGAGGACGACGACCCGGTCGCGTTCTACCTCGATGTGCTCGCAGACAAGACGGGGTCGCTGATCGCTGCCGCTGCCCAGGCCGGGGTGATCTTCTCGAACGGACCCGAAGAGTTCGAGCAGCCCATGGTCGTCTTCGGTGAGAAGGCGGGCGTGGCTTTCCAGTTGCTCGACGACGTCATCGACCTTTCAGCAGACCCCGACGAGACCGGCAAGGTGCCCGGCACCGATCTGCGCGCAGGGGTTCCGACCATGCCCTACCTCTTGCTCGGTCAGCGCACCGACGCTGCTTCGGTCGCGCTCCACGCCACAATCGACGAGGGCGTCGGGCGCATCGCCGACGGCGCCGACCCGGCAATTCTCGACGACCCGCTCGCCCAGTTGCGTGAGCACGAAGCGACTCAAGCCACACTTGACCTCGCGCACGAGTGGTCGAGCGAAGCGATCGCTGCCCTTGACCCGCTGCCTGACAGCGCTGTCCGCGAAGCGCTCACGCGTTTCGCCGAAGCCGTCGCCGACCGTTCCCGCTGACCCCTCTCGAGAGAACTGCCATGACCAAGCTCCGACTCGCCATTGTCGGCGCCGGCCCCGCGGGCATTTACGCCGCTGACATCCTGCTCAAGGCCGAGCGCAAGTTCGACGTCTCGATCGATCTGTTCGAGCAGCTCCCGGCGCCGTATGGCCTCGTCCGGTATGGCGTCGCGCCTGATCACCCGCGAATCAAAGGCATCATCACGGCGCTCCGTGACGTGCTCGACCGCGGCGATATCCGGCTGTTCGGCAACGTGCGCTTCGGGCACGACATCACGCTCGATGACCTCAAGAATCACTACAACGCCGTGATCTTCGCCACCGGCGCGATCCGCGACACCTCGCTCGACATCCCCGGCATCGACGCCGGCGGATCATTCGGCGCTGCCGACTTCGTGAGCTGGTTCGACGGGCATCCCGATGTGCCGCGCGAGTGGCCATTGGACGCAGCATCCGTCGCTGTGATCGGCAACGGAAACGTCGCGCTCGACGTCGCCCGCATGCTCGCCAAGCACGCTGAAGATCTGCTTCCCACCGAGATTCCCGACAACGTGCACGCGGGGCTCGTCGCGTCGGCCGTCACCGACGTCCACGTGTTTGGCCGCCGCGGCCCGGCACAGGTGAAGTTCACCCCGCTCGAGTTGCGTGAACTCGGCGAACTGCGCGATGTCGACATGGTCGTCTACGACGAAGACTTCGACTACGACCAGGCGTCCAAGGACGCGATCGCCAGCAACAAGCAGGTGCTCGTTATCGACCGCGTGCTGCAGTCGTGGCGCAAGCGCCCCTCGGTGAACAACGCCGGGGGAGAGGCATCCCGTCGTCTTCATCTGCACTTCTGGGCGAAGCCGGTGGAAGTGAAGAAGGATGCCTCGGGTGTTGTGAGCTCGTTCGTCTATGAGCGCACCCGCCCGGACGGGCAGGGTGGCGTTGTCGGCACCGGCGAACTGCGCGAGGTCGAGATCCAGGCGATCTACCGCGCCGTCGGTTACTTCGGTTCGCCGCTCCCCGGTGTCCCGTTCGACGAGCGGCACGGTGTCATCCCCAATCACGAGGGTCAGGCTCTGCAGAAAGACTCGAACGAGCGCGTCTCCGGCATCTACGCGACCGGGTGGATCAAGCGCGGACCGGTCGGCCTGATCGGCCACACCAAGTCCGACGCGATGGAGACGGTCCGCCACCTCATCAACGACCAGGGGTCGTGGTGGCAGCCCTCCGACCCGTCCGAAGAGGCGATCCCCAACCTCCTCGCCGAGCGCGGCGTCCGTTGGACCGACCTCACGGGATGGCACCGTCTCGACGAGTATGAGGTGAGCTTGGGCGCCCCTCACGAGCGCGCGCGCATCAAGGTCGTTCCGCGCGACGACATGGTCCGCGTCTCCCGCGCGGAGTAGCGCGTCGCGCCTGCACGCGGGGGCGGCTTTAGGCTGTTGCCATGAGCGCTGAATGGGTCCCCGATGTTCTCGGAGAGCCTTTCGAGCAGCTCACACTCCCCCTCGGCGTCGATGACGAGGGCGAGGTCGTCGCCACTATCGTGAGGCTGCTTCCCGAGCATCACACGCTCGACCGTCTCTTCGGCGACCATCGGCCGTTTGCCGACGTCGATGTGCTTTATCTACACGGCTGGTCGGACTACTTCTTCCAGCGCCGGCTCGCCCGCTATTGGGCCGAGCGCGGGGCGCGGTTCTTCGCCCTCGACCTACGCAAATACGGGCGTAGCCTGCGCGAGGGTCAGACCCCGGGGTACATCGCCAACTTCACCGACTACGACGCCGACATCGGTGCCGCGCTCGAGGCGATGGGTCGTCGGAGCGACGGCAAAAGCGAACGACGGCTGGTGCTCTTCGGACACTCGACCGGTGGGCTCACCGCGAGCCTGTGGGCAGCGCGGCATCCGGATGCTGTCGCCGCCGTGATCCTGAACAGCCCGTGGCTCGAGTTCCAGTTGAGCGCCGCTACCCGAGCTGCGATCGCGCCGATGCTCGGCATCCACTCTCGTATTCGTCCGCTGGATCTCTGGCCGCAAGTGGACGCCGGTTTCTACACACGCGCGCAGCGCGAGGTGGCTGACCCTGACGATCCGGTCGACATCGAGCTCGCCTGGCGCCCCGAGCAGACGAATCCCGTCCACGTCGGCTGGATGCATGCGGTGATCGACGGTCACGCGAAAGTGGCTGCTGGGCTCGGGATCACTGCGCCCGTGTGCGTCATGCTGTCGGCGCGGACGGCAGTGCCCACGCGCTGGGATCCCGAACTCACTCGCGCCGACACTGTCTTGGTGGTCGACGACATCGCGCGTGCCGCGCTCAAGCTCGGATCTTCGGTCACCGTCGAACGAATAGACGGTGCACTCCACGACATCTTCCTCTCGGCCCACGACGCGCGAAACGAGGCTTACCGGCGCTTGGACTGGTGGGCGCAGGCGATGCTCGGACGAGACTGATGCACGAGTTCCTCACATCGATTCCCTACGCGGTGTAGCTGATCGGTGTCGAGAGCATCGGGCTGCGCCTCGCGGGCGAAACTGTCCTCGTCGCCGCGCTGATGATCGCCTGAAGGACGGCTACTCGCCCTGGTGGATTCGCGGTCGCCGTCGTCGGAGCGGTTCTCGATCTGCGCACGTACGCCAAGACGGGCTGCCCGACAATCGGGCAACCCGTCCTGGTCGAGTTCTCGAAAACCCGGGCTCAAATTCGGCTAGACACGCTGTGCTGCCCGCCGACGGGCGATGATCAGCAGGACGATGCCGCCGATCGAGCAGATCGCGACAGCCGACACCAGCATCCCTAGGCTTGAGTTGTCGGCACCCGTTGCTGGCAGACTGTCCAAGGTCGAACCGCTGCGGACTGCTCCGGTGGAACCTCCGGGACTCGCCGCGGCGTTGACTCCGGGTGCCCCAGCCGGTCCGGCTGCACCTGTAGCCCCGGCGAGGCCGTTGGTTCCGTCGGTTCCGTTGTTTCCGTCGACACCGTTGGTTCCATTGATCCCATCGGTTCCGTTGGTGCCGTCGGTCCCGTTGGTTCCGTTGGTTCCGTTGTTTCCGTCGACACCGTTGGTTCCATTGATCCCATCGGTTCCGTTGGTGCCGTCGCTCCCGTTGGTGCCGTTGGTTCCGTCGACACCGTTGGTTCCGTCGACACCGTCGGTTCCTGCAGGTCCGGCAGGTCCGGCAGGTCCGGCAGGTCCGGTGGGTCCAGCGGCACCATCATCCCCGGCAGGTCCGGCAGGTCCGGCAGGTCCGGCAGGTCCGGCAGGTCCGGCAGGTCCGGCAGGTCCGGCAGGTCCGGTGGGTCCGGCGGCGCCATCGTCCCCGGCAGGTCCGGCAGGTCCGGCAGGTCCGGTGGGTCCGGCAGGTCCGGTGGGTCCAGCGGCGCCATCATCCCCGGCAGGTCCGGCAGGACCCGGTTCTCCGTCAGGCCCGGTGGGTCCTACAGGTCCCGGTCCTCCGATGTCACATCGGGGATCGATGAAGACGTTGTTGTCGAGAGTCACCTCTCCCACTCGCGCGAGAGCTCGGCCCTCGACCTCTGCGTTCGTCTGCACTGCGACCGACTGCATGGCCATGATGGTTCCGACGAACGTAGAGCCCGTGCCGAGAGTGGCGGAGCTGCCAACCTGCCAGAACACGTTGCAGGCCTGGGCTCCGTTGATCAGATCGACAACGCTGCCGCTCATCGTCGTAAGTGCAGATCCGATCTTGAAGATCCATACAGCGCTCGAGTTTCCCTGAGCGTCGAGCGTAAGCGTGCTGTTGACCGACAGCAGCGACGTCGAGCTTGCTGCGTACACACCTTCGACGAGCGTCAATCCGTCGAGCACGTCATAGTTGCCGGTCAGTGCCGGCTGAGCGAACGCGCTGTCATAGGCCGTTCCCACGGCATCCTGCGCTTGTTGTGCGTGTACATCGGTGGTGTGCGTGGTGCCGTCCACCACGATTCCTAGCGGAAAACCGGTGATCGCGGTCCCGGGCCAGACGCCCAAGTCGCCGTTGAGGACCGTGGGTCCTGTGTTCGTTACTCTCTCTGCGCCGAGGACGACGTATGTGTCCGCGATCCCGAGATTTACAAAAGTAGCCGCAGAGGCTCCTGGCGCGGAGATCGCCAGCGAAGCGACGGTAAGCCCGATCGCCATGGCCGCCGCGGCAGTCGTTTTGCGAAGTCCTCGGCTCTTAGAATGTCGGGCCGAGCGCGCGGAAGTCTGAGCTATCATGGGGTACGCCTTTTCATCCCCCGAGATGCGAAGGAGCACAGCCCTGACTGAGCCAAGCTCAACGTATGGGCTAATTGGTGCGCTGTATAGGCCTATCAATAATGCCCGCCGTCCGCTAGCCTTCATGTGCCCGAGTCGTCGCGGCCAACCGATGGCTGTCGTCTGCCTGCCGTCGATCTCCGGTGGGTGGCACCGCCAGAATCTCCGTTGCCACGCGTGACTCACGTTGCCGTGATTCGTCCCGCAGCTACCGCGGAATGTGCCGGAGCAAGCGACGGCGCGTCCGCTGACGGGTGGAGCAGACCGAGGTCATTGGTGTGCATGTCAGGGTTGCGATCCCGACAGCGAGTACGGTCAGCCGTGCGAGGCGCAGGATGTCATCGGATGCGGCGTACTTCGACAGCGCGTCGGCGACCCGGACGTCATGGTTTACCGGTAGTTGACGTACTGCAGGTCGACATCGAGGTCGGCGGCCTTGAGCAGGCGCTGAACTTCTTGCAGGTCGTCGCGCGACTTCGACTGCACGCGCAGTTCGTCACCCTGGATCTGCGACTTCACGCCCTTGGGGCCTTCGTCGCGGATGATCTTGCCGATCTTCTTCGCGTTCTCGGACGAGATACCGTCCTTGATCGTCGAGACGATGCGGTATTCCTTGCCGCTGGCGAAGGGTTCACCCGACTCGAGACTCTTGAGCGAGATGCCGCGCTTGATGAGCTTGGTCTGGAAGACATCCAGGACAGCCTTGGCGCGCTCTTCGGAGTTCGCCTTGATCAGGATCGATTCGCCGCTCCACTCGACGGATGCGCCGGTGCCCTTGAAGTCATAGCGCTGCTCGATCTCTTTGCGCGCCTGGTTGAGGGCGTTCTCCGCCTCCTGGTGGTCGACTTTGCTCACGATGTCGAAAGAGGAATCAGCCATGCGCGGAAGTCTAGCCGGGGGTGCGGTGAGGTGCTCAGCATCCGCTCGGAATGCAAGCGCTTGCAGATCGCTGGGCATTCCTGAGAATTTCCCGTATCAATAGGTCACGAACCCGTATCGATCACCGTTCTGAGGAGTTGCGTTTCAGGGCGGACATGCAACAATGTAAGCGCTTGCATATCAGCGAGCGACCGATAGGCAACATCCGGTGCCCCGCCGGCCACAGCCCGTCATAATCCCAACGCACTTGAAAGAGGTACACCGATGAAGGTGAACAAGAAGAGCGCGGTCGCCGCTGGCGCGATCGTCGCGGTCGGCATGCTGACCCTTGCCGGCTGCGCCGGCTCCACCGAGACCGCCCCGTCCGAGTCTGCTGGCGAGTCCGCCGGTACCCTCACGGTGTGGGTTGACGCCGAGCGCGTCGACGCACTCCAGGCCGCTGCTGACGCCTACACCGAAGAGACCGGCGTTGCCGTCGAGCTCGTCGGCAAGGACAACGCGACGATCAAGGATGACTTCATCCAGCAGGTTCCGACCGGCCGTGGCCCCGACATCACCATGGGCGCGCACGACTGGCTGGGTGAGCTTTCGACCAACGGTGTCGTTGCTCCGCTCGAGCTCGGTGACAGCGCCGCCGACTACCTCGAGGTCGCGGTCAACGCGTCGACCTACGAAGGCACCGTCTACATGCTCCCGTACGCGGTCGAGAACATCGCCGTGCTGCGCAACGCCGACATCGTCCCCGAGGCTGCAACCTCGTTCGACGACATGATCGCCAAGGGCGCGGCCGCCGGCCTCACCCAGCCGTTCGTCGTCGAGCAGGGTGTCGAGGGCAACCCCTACCACCTGTACCCGTTCCAGACGGCTTTCGGTGCACCTGTCTTCGGCTCGACCGCCGAGGGCTACAACCCCGACGACCTGCAGATCGGCAACGCCGGTGGTGAAGAGTTCGCCGCATGGCTGGGCTCGCAGGGCAAGAACGGCACCGCCGTCTTCAACACCGACATCGACGGCGCCATTGCCAAGGAGAACTTCCTCAACGGCACGTCGGCGTTCTGGCTGACCGGTCCGTGGAACGTCGGTTCCGCGATCGACGCAGGTATCAACGTCTCGGTCGACCAGGTTCCCAGCCCCACGGCTGAGGTCGCCCAGCCGTTCGCCGGTGTCAAGGGCTTCTTCCTCTCGTCGGAGTCGGAGAACCAGGTTGCTGCGACCGACTTCCTCGTGAACTACCTCGGTTCTGAAGACGTTCAGCTTTCGCTGTTCGAGGCGGGAAACATCCTCCCCGCTCTGAGCGCCGCCGCTGAGACCGCGTCGAGCGACCCGATCATCGCCGGCTTCGCCGCCGTCGGTGCGGACGCTGTTCCGATGCCCGCGATCCCCGCAATGGGTTCGGTGTGGCAGTACTGGGGCATCGCCCAGGCTGACGTCATCAACGGCGCTGACCCCACGGCGACGTGGCAGAAGCTCGCGGCTGATGTTCAGGCCGCAATCGCCCAGTAATCACACCTGGTGACGTGCGGGGGCAGGCTCTAGAGCCTGCCCCCGTACTCCCATAGTCTGCAGGCACGAAAGAGCGCGAAGAGGACTCATGACGACGCACACCGACAACGAGGTCGAGACCACAACTCCGCCGACGAAGCGTCAACGGCAAGCAGCACGCTTGGCCGAGTCAGCCGGAGCCGGAATCAAGGTCCTGCTGGTCAAGATCGTTCTGCTCGGCATCCTCGATGCGATCGCGGTCTACGCGCTCTTCGTACTGATTTCGCAGCAGCAGTGGCTGTTCGCCGGTCTCGTGGTCGTCGTGACCGCCTTCTTCAACTGGCTGTATTTCTCTCGCAAGAACCTGCCGGCGAAGTACCTCGCGCCGGGCATCCTGTTCCTCCTGATCTTCCAGGTGTTCGTGCTCTTCTACACCGGCTACATCTCGCTGACGAACTACGGCACCGGTCACGTCGGCTCGCAGGAGCAGGCCGTGTCGTCGCTGATGGGCTCCGCGCTCGAGCGCGTCGAAGACTCACCGACCTACCCGCTCACGGTGCTCGATCGGGGTGGGTCCCTCAGCATGCTCGTCACCGACCCGGATGGTGAGGCCCTGATCGGCACTACCGGAGAGCCGCTCAGTGAAGTCGATGCGACGTTCGAAGACGGCAAGGCCGTCGCCGTGGACGGATACACCACCCTCAACTTCTCGCAGGTCATCGCACGAACCGGCGAGATCGTCGAGCTTGTGGTCCCGGCATCCGACGACCCGAACGATGGTGCTCTGCGCACCACCGACGGAAGCAATGCCTACCTCTACACCTCGTCGCTCGAGTACGACGAGGCCGCGAATACGCTGACAGATCTGCGCACGGGCACCGTCTACAGTGACATCGGCACCGGTGCTTTCACCTCACCAGATGGAGAAGAACTGCTGCCGGGCTGGCAGATCGTCGTCGGTTTCGACAACTACGTTCGGGCCTTCACTGACGAGTCAATTCGCGGGCCGCTGATCTATGTCACGCTCTGGACCTTCGCTTTCGCGATCATCTCGGTCGCTTCGACCTTCTTCTTGGGACTCTTCCTCGCCATCGTCTTCAACGACGCGCGCATGAGGGGCCGCAGGTGGTACCGCGTGGCGCTGATCATGCCCTATGCGTTCCCTGCCTTCCTGTCGACCTTGATCTGGGCGGGCATGATGAACCAGAGCTTCGGGTTCATCAACGAGGTCCTTCTCGGTGGCCTTGCCGTCCCGTGGCTGACCGACCCCGTAATGGCGAAGATCTCGGTGCTGATCGTGAACCTGTGGCTTGGCTTCCCCTACATGTTCCTCGTGTGCACGGGCGCCCTCCAGTCGATCCCCGAAGAACTCACTGAAGCAGCCACCGTCGACGGCGCGAGGCCATGGGCGGTGTTCCGGCTGATCAAACTGCCGCTGCTGCTGGTGACGGTCGCCCCGCTGTTGATCGCCTCTTTCGCGTTCAACTTCAACAACTTCATCACCATCTACGCACTCACCGGCGGTGGTCCGCGAGACTCCAACGCGCCCATACCGGTGGGCTACACCGACCTGCTGATCACGCTCGTCTACAAGGTGGCCTTCACCGGCCAGGACCGCGACTACGGCCTCGCTTCCGCGTTCTCGATCCTGATCTTCGTGGTGGTCGCGGTGATCTCGATCATCAGCTTCCGCAAGACCAAGGTGCTGGAGGAACTGAACTGACATGGCTAAGCATTCCGATCCCGCACGCGACACCTCAGTCGCCGCACACCTTGCACGCGCCGATGCTCTCGTCGTCAATTCAGCAAACGTAGAGGGCTTTGACGCGTCCGAGCCGGTGCGCCACTTGCCGCCCCAGCGCAAGCGCCCCTTCGGCCGCTGGTTCAACGAAACCGGATGGCGGCACCTCGTCGGCATCGTGGCTGGGGTCTTCGCGATCTTCCCGATCCTCTTTGTGCTGTCGGCCTCGCTGAACCCGGTCGGCACGCTCACCGGGTCGAACACGCTTTTCGCGGCGTTCAATTTCGAGAGCTATGCGCGCATTCTGAACAACCCTCAGGTGCCCTATCTCGCGTGGTACGCCAACTCGCTGATCATCGCGGCCATCACGTGCGTTCTCACCGTATTCCTGGGAGCGCTGGCTGCGTACTCGTTCTCGCGGATGCGGTTCACCGGTCGGCGTATGGGCCTGGTGTCGATCGTCGTCGTGCAGATGTTCCCGCAGATGCTCGCGGTGGTCGCGATCTTCCTTCTGCTGTCGACCATCGGCGACTACTTCCCTGCACTCGGCCTCGACTCGCGCATCGGCCTCATCATGGTCTACATGGGCGGCGCACTCGGCGTGAACACGTTCCTCATGTACGGGTTCTTCAACACCATCCCCGCGTCGATCGACGAAGCCGCGAAGATCGACGGTGCCGGGCACGCCCGCATCTTCTTCACGATCATCCTTCGCCTGGTCGCGCCGATCCTTGCTGTTGTCGGCATGCTGTCGGTCATCGGCACCTTCAACGACTTCATCATCGCGAGCGTCGTGCTGATTCAGCCCGAGAACCAGACGCTGGCAGTGGGTCTCATCAAGCTCGTCTCCAACCCGCGCTATGCGGACTGGAGTGCGTTCTCGGCCGGTGCCGTCATGGCCGCCGTCCCGATCCTGATCATGTTCCTGTTCGTGCAGAAGTACATCGTCGGTGGACTGACCGCAGGAAGCGTGAAGTAGCGGATGCTGCCTCCACAGCGCTCCGCCGTGAGGCGGGGTGTCTTCGGCGCGGCCGTCGCGGCACTTGTCGTCGTGCTGGCCGCGTGCAACAACCAGGTTCCCCTCGAACCAGACCGAGCGGCGCCGGATGTCGGCATCCAACTCTTCCAACTTCCGTGGACGGCGATCGCCGACGAGTGCGAGCAGACCCTGGCGCCGAACGGCTTCGCCTGGGTGCTCACGTCGCCGCCGAACGAGCACATCGTGCGCGACGAGTGGTGGGCGTCGTACCAGCCGGTGAGTTACGAACTCGAGTCGAGGCTCGGCACGCGGGACGAGTTCGCCGACATGGTGCAGCGCTGTGATGACGCGGGCGTCCAGATTATCGCCGACGCGGTGATCAACCACATGACCGGGCAGGATGACCCCGGTGTGGGCTGGGCGGGAACGCCCTATGAGCACTACGACTACCCGGACCTGTACGGCTACGACGACTTCCACCACTGTGGGCTGACCGCGAACGACGACATCAGCAACTACGACGACCGCGCGCAGGTGCAGACGTGCGAACTGGTCAACCTCGCCGACCTCGACACCTCGCGACAGAACGTCCGCGACACCGTCGGTGCCTATCTCGATGACCTGCTGTCGCTGGGCGTCGCGGGCTTCCGGATCGATGCAGCCAAGCACATGGATGCCGCCGACGTCGAGGCGATCATCGTGGCCCTGCCCGAGGGCACCCGGATCATGAGCGAGGTCATCCGCGGTGGCGGCGAGCCAGTGCAACCTGAGGAGTACACCGCGTTCGGCGAGGTGTTCGAGTTCACCTACGCGCGTGACCTCCTACCGGCGCTCGCGAGCGGATTCGTCAACGAGCCCGAAACCGAGGGCGACCGCCCGCTGCATGTTCCTGCTGACAAAGCGCTCGTTTTCATCGACAACCACGACACCGAGCGGGGCGAAGCCGATCTCACCTACCGGGACGGCGACCTGTACGTCATCGCGAACGCGCTCATGCTCGCGGACGACTACGGCACGCCCGTGGTCTATTCGGGTTATGCGTTCAGCGACCGCGATGCCGGGGCTCCCGCTGACGACGCCGGCCGCGTGACACCCGTCTCGTGTGCAATCGCCACAGACCTTCCCGCGGACGACTACGAGGACGGCGCTCGCACGTGCGTTCAGACGTGGCCGGCGATCGCGGGAATGCTCGAGTTTCGCGCGTTCGCCATGGACTTTCCCCGGCTCGAGGGTGTTTCCGAAGGAGATGCGTACGGCTTCGAGCGTGCGGGCCGGGGAGTGATCGCCGTGAATGTGGGCGACGAAGCGACCAGCATCCAGATTCCGACGACGATGCAGGACGGAAAGTACTGCGACGTCGTCAGCGGAGGACGCGAATCGTGGACGAATGACGGATGCCGCGACGATGAGTTCTCGGTCGAGAACGGTGTGGCCACCTTCGCGCTGGCACCTTTCACTGCCGCGGCCATTCACCTCGGCACTGCGCACCGATAAGAACTGCGCACCGATAAGAACTGCGCACCGGTAAGAACTGCGCACTGATAAGAACTGGGCACTGACGCGCAGTGCCGGCGTGTCACAATCGACGCACGACCGGAAGGCATGAAGGACATGACCGACATGACAACGCTCCTCCCGCATCACGACGGATCCCCGCTATATGTCTCGGAACTCGCACCGGCCTTGGGCGACGTGGTCACCGTGCGGCTGCGGGTTCCTGCGGGCTACGGCACGCTGACAGCCGTCCGCACCCGCTCGAACCCCGACCACGAGCCCGAGTGGACCGATGCTCGTGTCGTCGGCTCCGCCGACGGGTGGGACTGGTGGGAGGCGCCCGTCACGGTCCGCAACCCACGACACGGATACCGGTGGATGCTGCGACACGAGAGCGGCCGTGTCGAATGGCTGAGTCAGACCGGGCTGCACACGATCGAGACCCTCGACGCCGAGGACTTCGCGCTCGTCGCGAACCCGGCGCCCCCGTCCTGGCTCTACGACGCGGTCATGTACCAGGTGTTCCCCGATCGCTTCGCTCGCTCCGCGGCGGCCGATGATCGCCCGACACCCGCGTGGGCGATCCCGGCGGCGTGGAGCGACCCCGTCGACCCGGTGATGCCCGCTCGGGCGACGCAGTTCTACGGCGGAGATCTCGACGGCGTCACCGAGCACCTCGACCACCTCGTCGAGCTCGGGGTGAACGTCCTGTATCTGACGCCGGTCTTTGCCGCAGCATCCAACCATCGCTACGACGCCGCGACCTTCCTCGAAGTCGACCCGCTCCTCGGGGGCGACGAGGCCTACATCCGTTTGATCGAAGCCGCCCACGCACGGGGGATCCGGGTCATCGGCGACCTGACGAGCAACCACTCGGGCGACACGCACGAGTGGTTCCGGGCGGCATACGGCCACCCCGGAGTGCCGGAGGAGGAGTTCTACTACTTCACCGATGAGGGCAACACGACGTACGAGTCCTGGCTCGGCTACGAGAGCCTGCCGAAGTTCAACTGGGCTTCGCAAGAGCTCCGCCGTCAGTTCATCGAGGGTGAAGACTCGGTCGTGGCGAAGTGGCTGAAGCCGCCATTCTCGACCGACGGCTGGCGCATCGACGTGGCGAACATGACCGGGCGCCTCGGCGCGACCGACCTCAACGCCGAGGTGCGCCAACTTCTGCGCGAAACCATGATCCAGATCAACCCCGACACGATCCTGCTGGGGGAGTCGACCAACGACGCCGCCAGCGATCTGCAGGGCGACGGCTGGCACGGCGCGATGACCTATCCGTCCTTCACACGGCCGCTCTGGGGCTGGCTGAGCGAACCGACGAACGAGCCGTACCTCACTGCCGACGGTGACGAGGTCACCGAGGCGTGGTTCTTCGGGCAGCCCGTCGGTGGGATTCCCCGGTACAGCGCCCGCGAGTTCGTCAACGCAGTCGTGCGCTTCACCGCGGGCATTCCGTGGCGTGTGCGGCTGGGCAACATGCAACCGCTCGACACCCACGACACGGGCCGCTTCGCCACGAACGCGGCACCGGGGACGATTCCGGTCGCCGTCGGTCTCGCGATGGCGCTCCCGGGGTTGCCGGTCATCTTCGCCGGTGACGAGTTCGCGCTGACCGGCGCAGACGGCGAATCCAGCCGTACGCCGATCCCGTGGGACGACATCTCGACCGCGCCGATCGCTGAACGCATCGACCTGTACCGCGAACTCATCAGCCTGCGCCGTGCGCACCCCGTTCTCGCCACCGGCGGCCTGCGCTGGCTGCACGTCGACGAAGAGACCGTCGTCTTCGTGCGCGAAGCAACGGACGAATCAATGCTCGTGGTCGCGACGCGGGGGGATGCTGATGTCGAGCTAGCGCCCGGACTCCTCGCGGGTGCGACCGAAGCGGTCGAGCTCACGGGGGACGCGACCCTCGGTGTTGCCGCAGATGGCTCGGTCGTGCTCACCGCGGATGGTCCGGCGTTCGCCGCCTGGTCGCTTCCGGGAGTTTCCGTTCCGCAGGGATAGGCATGTGGACAACGGATGACGCGGGGTAGCGGCATCCGCGATACTGGGTCTCATGTCAGCGTTGACCACCATTGGCCTGCCCGTCGCCCTCGGCATCATCATGTTCGGCTTGGGGCTGAGCCTCACCGTCGGCGATTTCGCGAGAGTGCTGAAGCAGCCGAAGGCGGTGCTCATCGCTCTCATCTGCCAGCTGATCGTGCTCCCCATCATCTGCTTCGGCCTCGTGCTCGCCTTCCAGCTGCCCCCCGTCCTCGCGGTCGGAATGATGATGCTCGCAGCCTCACCCGGTGGCACCACGGCGAACCTCTACAGCCACCTCTTCCGCGGCGACATCGCCCTGAACATCTCGCTCACGGCCGTGAACTCGGTGATCGCCGTGATCACCCTGCCGCTCATCACGAACTTCGCGATCTGGTACTTCCAGCCGTTCGACGATCAGCTCGGGATGCAGTGGGCCAAGGCCGCTGAAGTCTTCGCGATCGTCCTCCTTCCCGTCGCCGCAGGCATGGTCGTGCGTCGGTTCTGGCCCGACTTCGCGAAGAAGATGGACAAGCCCGTTCGTATCGCGTCGGTCATCATCCTGATCGTCGTCATCGCCGGCGCGGTCGCGTCGAACTGGGCGCTGCTGGTCGAGAACTTCGCTCGCCTGTCGCTCATCGTCATCGTGTTCTGCTTGATCAGCCTTGCGATCGGCTACATCGTGCCCCGCTGGCTGAAGGTCGGCAAGCGCCAGGCGATCGCGACGTCGTTCGAGATCGGCATCCACAACGCCACGTTGGCCATCGTGATCGCCCAGACGGTGCTGGGCTCTGTCGAGCTCAGCCTGCCGGCGGCCATCTACGGCGTGCTGATGTTCTTCATCGCGTTCGGTTTCGGGTTCCTGATCCGCGAGCGCGGTGCGGTGGATGCCCCGTCCGAGAGAGAACCGAGCGTCGCCGACACGACGCAGCAGACCCCCACCTCGTAGGGAGCGCCTCTTCGTAGACTGATCTCAGGACGCGAGGAGGACACGATGCAGGCGATGACCGAGAGCGACGTTCGCGCGGCACTGACGAATGCGTCCCCCGACGAGTTGCGCGTGATGACGCTTCCGGCGGACTTCGTCCTCAACGACTGGGACCACCTGGACTTCTGGGCCTTCCCCGATCCGCGCACGCGCGGACGGGGGTACCTCATCGTCGAGTCCGACGGTAAGCCGCACGGAGTCGTGGTGCGCGCCGCCGACGGATCATCGCGTGCCCGTTCGGCGATGTGCGACCTGTGCCACACGATGCAGCCAGCCGATCAAGTTTCACTCTTCACGGCCCGCAAGGCCGGCCCATCCGGTGAGCACGGCGACAGTGTCGGCACCTACATCTGTCTCGACCTGTCGTGTCACGAGAACGTCCGGCTCGCCGCACCCCTTGCGCCGAGCGAAATGCGCGCTAGCGTCGATCGACGCATCGACGGCACTCGACGCCGTGTCGAGGGGTTCGTCGCACGAGTACTCGAGTCAGAGCGGAGCAGGGCATGACAGCACGAGTGGTGGTCGTCGGGGACGCACTGATCGATGAATTGCGCGACGACACCGGCGTGCGCGAGTTCGTCGGTGGAGCTGGCCTCAACGTCGCGGTCGGTCTCGCGCGCCTCGGGCTTGACGCGTCGCTGATCGCGATGGTCGGCGACGACGAAGCGGGCGACCGCATCCGCACCTACCTCGCCGATTACGGCGTTGAGCTGAGAGAGACGCCCGGCCCGCTCGGCACGTCTCGGGCGGTCAGCACGCGCAGTGGCGGTGGCGAGCCGACATACGCGTTCAACGACGCGGCCTGGAACCGACGTATCCACTTCGGTGACGCCGAGCACGAGGCACTACGTGACGCATCCATGGCCGTGGTGAGCTGCTTCCCGCTCGACGATCTTGCGCAGACCGAGCAACTCTCGCGCGCGGTCGGTGACACACCGCTCGCGATCGACCCGAACCCTCGCGCGGGGATGATGCACGACCTCGCACGATTCGTCACAGGCTTCGAGCGGCTCGCGCCCGAGGCATCCCTCGTCAAAATCGGTGAAGACGACGCGACCATGCTGTACGGCGAACCGCTCGACTGGCTGCGCACGCGTCTCATCGATCTGGGCTCGCGGGTCGTGCTGTCGACGTACGGCGCCGGTGGTGCGGCGATCGATGCGGGGACGGACGCTGTCACCCGCCCGATCTCGGATCTTCCTGGGCGCATCGTCGACACGATGGGGGCCGGCGACGCGGCCTTCGCAGCAACGATCGCGGGCATGATCCAGGACTCGCCGGCCGATCACGATGCGTGGTCTGCGGTGTTGGAGAAGGCCATGGATGCCGCTGCCGCAACCTGTCGCTTCGAGGGTGCACTGCTGCGCGTGCCGTCGGCTCTGCGGGGTATGGATCTCGACGGGCTCGGCACCTGAGGGCCCGATTTCTGGCAGTGCCGCTCTGAGGGTAATATTGTGGATCGCGCCTCCGGTCGACTGTACAAGCTGGGCGGATGCGCACTGGCGAGTTACCCAAGCGGCCAAAGGGATCTGATTGTAACTCAGCTGTCATCGACTTCGGGGGTTCGAATCCCTCACTCGCCACCAATCGAAATGCCCGGTCAGACGCAGAAATGCTCGACCGGGCTTCGTCTTTTCGCGGGCGTGTGAAGCCGTTCGTATTGCCTGCGCCACGCCCGCACGCGACTCTCCACAGCGCGAGCATCAGATCTCGATCCGCGGGGCACGCCGTGTCAGGATGGGCCTGCGCGCATCTGCGCTCTGAGGAGGACCGCCATGACTGTGCCTGACCAGCATCCCGTGTACGACCCGCGTGCGGATGCTTCTCAGTCCCCGCTCTTGCGTGCGGCCATCTGGGTCGCGATCGGCGCGCTCATCGCTGCCGCCATCGTCTGCGTGATTTGGGTGCTCGTCGGTGGGCAGGACGGGATCGTGGGTCGGGCGTTCCTGACGATCCTGCTTCTCGCGGCCTTTGCCGGGGTCGCCATCCTCGACGCGCATCTCGCTCCGAAGCGACCCGCCTGGTTCGCGCTCGCGAGCATGGCGGGCTGGGTGGTGATTCTGCTCATCGGAGCGGTGATGATCTGGATGCCGGAACGCTATTTCTCGTTCGGCTTCGGCCGATTCGTGCAGTTCTTGCTCGTGGTGCTGATCGTGCAGCTCACGCTGCTGCACCTGCGGCTGTTCCTGCGTGCCTTCCAGCGCCACGAAACCACATTCACGCGTGTCGTGGCCGTCGCGACGATCGCGTTGGTTGTGGGCCTCGCGGCGCTCCTGATCATCCCGTTGGTGGTGTACGAATACGTCAACTTCACCGATCTGTACTGGCGGATCGTGGTGGCTGTCGCGATTCTCACCGCTGTCGGCACCGCGCTGATTCCGCTGGTGAACGCGCTGTTCGCGCCGAGGCATCCGCGACCGGCCGCACCCGCGGTCGCCTACGCGCCCCAGCCGGCAGTCCTCCAGCCCTGGCCGCTGTACGTCGACGGCGTGACGCCGTTGCCGATCTTCCCCGATGGATCGCCCGACTGGAACGCGTACTACACCGGCTATCCCTCACCGGGCGCTCAGGCGATCGGTTACCCCGGTCCCGAAACCCCTGCGGTCGAGGCCTTGCAGGTCACCCCGGATCCGGAACCCGCGCAGTCTTCGGGGCCCGCAGCGCCGACCGGGTACGAGGGCTTTCCGCCGCCGCCGCCGCTCCCGCCGCGCCCGTAAAGAGCGCCGCTCACCGGGAGAGGATTTCGAGCGCCGCCATCGCGGCGTTGTGACCGCCGATACCGCTCACGGCGCCTCCGCGGCGCGAGCCCGAGCCGCAGATGAGCACGTTTGCGTGGCCCGTTGCCACGCCCCAGCGCTCGGCGGGGGTTTCCAACGGCTCGTCGTCCTCTGCCCATGGCCACGACAACAAGCCGTGGAAGATGTCGCCGCCGATCATCCCGAGCGAGTCCTCGAGGTCGCCGGTCGTGCGCGCTTCGATGCACGGTGATCCGTCTGGGGCCTCGTAGATCACGTCCGCGATGGGTTCGGCCAGCACCGAGTCCAGCGATCGCTGTGCGGCGTCGAGGAGTGCTGTGCGCGCAACATCCTGATCCTTGCCCGCCACCAGCCGATGCGGCACCTGCAGGCCGAACAGGGTGAGTGTCTGCGCCCCCTGTGCGCGAAGCTCGGGGCCGAGAATCGACGGATCGGCGAGCGAGTGGCAGTAAATCTCGGCAGGGAGGGGGTGCGGGATGCTTCCGCCCGCGGCGGCCTCGTATGCCCCATCGAGCTGAGTCATTGTTTCGTTGATGTGGAACGTGCCGGCGAAGGCCGCTTCGGGGGCAACCTCGGTGTCGTGCAGGCGGGGGAGCCGGCGAAGCAGCATGTTGACTTTCACCTGTGCCCCCTCAGGAGCCTCCGCGGAGCGCGCGGACGAACCGCCTGCGAGAAGTCGTTCGAGAACAGCCGGACCAACGCCGCTGAGCACAAGGCGTCCGCGAAGGGTCGCCGTGCCAGTCGCGACCTCGCCGTCGGGCGAGATCGAGGTCACCTCCGCACCCGAGCGCAGCTCGGCGCCCGCAACGCGAGCCGCGCGTTCGAGCTCGGCGCTGACGCGTCCCATTCCGCCGACGGGCACGTCCCAGTCGCCGGTTCCACCACCGATCACGTGGTACAAAAAGCACCGGTTCTGGCGCAGGCTCTCATCGTCGGCATACGAGAAGGTTCCGATGAGTCCATCGGTCAGCGCGATGCCGCGCGCGAGGTCGGTGTCGAGCGAAGAGCGCAGCACCTCGCCCAAGGGGCGCTCGAAGATGTCGGCCCACAGTGCGTCGTCGCCCAAGAGGCGTCGGACATCGGCCCGACGAGCCAGCGGGGCGGTCGCCGTCGGAAAGAGTCGCTGCCCGAGCGGGGCGAGGCGCTCTGAGAACGCAGCGAACCGGGCGGCTTCGTCGGCATCGCCGGTCGTGCGGAGGAAGGATGCGGCGGTGGCCGCAGCATCCGCCGTATCGACCATGATGCCGCGCGACGGGTCCACGGGGTCGGGCGTATATGAGGAGTAGCGCCGCCGCCGCAGGTCGATCTGCAGTCCCAGGTCGTTGATGATCTGACGAGGGAGCAGGCTCACCAGGTAGGAATACCGCGAAAGGCGTGCATCGACACCTGCCCATGGCCGCTCCGAGACCGCGGCGCCACCGAGGTGCGACAACCGCTCGAGGACGACGACCGAGCGCCCTGCGCGGGCGATGTACGCCGCTGCGACGAGGGCGTTGTGCCCGCCGCCGACGATGACGACGTCATGTGTGTGGGTCTGGACTGCTGTGGCCATGCGATAACGCTAGCCGCCCGCGCGAGCACCGGCACGGCGATAGCGTGGAGGTATGACGGATGCCGCGCACCTGCAAGCTCTGGCCATCGAGATCGCCCGCGAAGCCGGTGAACTCGCCCGGGTGCGCCGTACCGAGGGTGTCGCGATCGCAGCGACCAAGTCGCACATCGCCGACATCGTGACCGAGGCCGATCGCGAGGTCGAGGAGCTGATCCGTCGGCGACTGAAGGAAGCGCGTCCGGACGATGGCTTCCTGGGTGAGGAGTCGGGAGCCGAGCGCGGTACCTCCGACATCACCTGGGTGGTCGACCCGATCGACGGCACCGTCAACTACGCCTATGGGATCCCGTCCTACGCGGTCAGCATCGCCGCGGTGGCAGGTGAGCCCGTGCCCGAGGAATGGGACGCGGTGGCAGGGGTGGTGTTCAACCCGGCTTCGGGCGAACTCTTCCATGCAGCCGCCGGTAGCGGTGCGTGGCTCCACGATGAACGGCTCGCCGTCAACGATCAGCCGATGCCCGCAGGAGCCCTCCTCGCGACAGGATTCGGCTACGACCCGTCGACGCATGCCGGTGACCTCGCCCGTGTTGCACGGGTGATGCCGCTCGCCCGCGACCTCCGGCGCATCGGTGCCGCATCCCTCGACCTGGCGTTCGTCGCCTCCGGGCGACTCGACGGGTACTTCGAGCGTGGGCTCCATCCGTGGGACCACGCCGCAGGCGCGTTGCTCGTCATCGAAGCGGGCGGCCGCGTCGGTGGCGCGGGGGATGCCGACGTTCCGTCGCGCACCATGACGATCGCCTCCGGCGCCGCAATCTACGACGCACTGCGCGCAGCTGCGCTCGGCTGAGAAACCGCAAGAACTTTTCCACAGATCCGCGGGTCGTGGGTCGTGTACATCGCATTCCCAGGAGCGGGGCGATAGGGTTTACCTGATCGTTATGTTTGTCACCCGAATGGCGGACACGATCCACTAGCACCGAAGCCCGTACCGTTGCCCCCACAGCGACACGACGCGAAAGCCCTCCTGCACTTTGCTCTCTGACACCTCCATGGCCGAGAACGCGCCCACGCGACGCTCGAGCCGTACCGCCGCCACGCCTGTTCAGGCGACGCCGGCCGAGGCAGCAGCATCGACCCGTGCAGAGGCGCGTCGCCGCGCAGCCGGTTCGACAGGCGCGTCCGCACCGCCTGTGTGGGGCATGCCGACAGAGTCCGCGATTCCCATCTCGACGACGGTGACGGATGCTTCGGCACCCACACCATCCAGCTCCCGGCGCGCTGCGCGCGCGTCCCGGTCCGAGGCTCAGGCGCCCGCCGCTGTGCAGGCGCCAGCCGAGCCTTTCGAGCTCCTCGAGCCCGTCGTGGACGAGCCCGAGCGGCTCGCGACTGACGAAGAGGTTGCGGCCGAGGCATCCGACGCCGACCTCTTCGAAACCGCCTCACGCTTGTTTTCCTTCACCGGAGAGACCCCCGTGCAGTCGCGTATCGACGAGCCTGCTGACGAACCCGTGTACGAGCCCATTTCTGCCGCGAGCATTCCTCCGGCACGTCCGGGCGTAGCGTTCAAGCGTCTCGCCACCGCGTCTTTCTCGATCAGCGTGATGGGCCTTGTCGGGCTTCTGGCCGTCGGCATGACGACTCCCGCTCAAGCGGTTGCCGCCGCGACCGGTACGGAGTCGACCGTCGCGGTTGTCGCGGACGGTGCCGAGAGCGCCTCGATCGACGCCGACGAGATCCAGGCGTACGTTGCCCCCGCCGGTACTGAGAACGCCGCGGTTGCACGCACCGAGAATTACTCGATCTCGAGCATGTCCGAGCTGGCATACGCGTCGGGCATCTCGAACATCGCGAACACGTTCGTGAACGACCCCACCGCGGCCATCCAGTGGCCGTTCTCGGTCGGCGTCCCGATCAGCTGGGGCTTCGGCATGCGCTCGGGTCGCATGCACGAGGGTGTCGACTTCACGCCCGGCGCAGGGTCGCCCGTCCAGGCGATCGCCGACGGTGTCGTGCGCGTGGCGACCAGCTCGGGTGGCGCCTACGGCGTGCACGTGATCATCGACCACGTGATCGACGGCCAATTGATCTCAAGCCACTACGCGCACTTGCAGTACGGGTCGATCCAGGTGCAGCAGGGTCAGACCGTCACGGTCGGAACCGTGCTCGGCCGCACCGGCAACACCGGGCGTTCGTTCGGTGCGCACACGCACTTCGAGTTGCTCGTCGGCGGCACCACGGCCATCGACCCGCTTGTGTGGCTCAGAGAGCACACCGGAGGCTGAGCCACGATTCAAAGAGACGCCCACGCTCTGGTATTCTCTTCTAGTTGCCCGCTCGCGGGCAGCACGCCCCGATAGCTCAGTGGTAGAGCACTTCCATGGTAAGGAAGGGGTCGTCAGTTCAATCCTGACTCGGGGCTCGTAGCATCCAATTCTCAACATTCCGGATGCCTCGTGGCAGGGTAGCTCAGCTGGTTAGAGCGCACGACTCATAATCGTGAGGTCGCGGGTTCAAGCCCCGCTCCTGCTACTTCGAAATCTATCTTGATCAGCATTTCTTGTCCCATCTGAAGGGACAGAGACTTGATGCACTCAACGTTTATTCAACGTTTATTGCTTGGCACACCCGTTTCGTGCGGCTTCTGGGGCAGAGCGTTCGACCCGCCTCGGTTCTTCTGGGATCGACTCGTGCACCTGTCTGCCATGGACAGCGAACGACTCACCCAACTCGGCTTGGAGCCGATTATCACAACCAGCGAACTCGCCGACTACCTCGGCGTGAACGTGCAGGCCATCTACGATCTCCGCGCCGACGGCAATGGACCGACCGGGGTGCGGGTGGGGCGCGAGATTCGCTTCCGTGTTTCCGTGGTGCGGGACTGGCTCGACGCCCGTCATGAGAGCCGCTCCGCAGCTGGCGCTGGGGGTGAGTCCTGATGGCTGGGCGGCCGCGGCTCGCCATCGGGACGTTCGGTGACATCACCGTCAAGACTGTGGCGCCGGGTCGGTTCCAGGCGTCGACGCGGTTCCGCGACTGGGACGGCCAAACCCGCCAAGTGATCGCGACCGGAGCGAGCCGCAACGCTGCCCAGACGGAGCTCAAGACTCGCCTCGTGGCCAGGATGCGGAGCGGTGACCTCGGTGACACGCTCAGCGCGGACTCGCCCTTCACTGACCTTGCCGCAGCGTGGCTGGACGATTTGATGCTCGACACGGAGCGATCCGACGGGACAAAGGAGGTCTACGAGCGCGAGTTGCGCACCCTCGTCATGCCGACCTTTCAACGCTTCACCGTCCGGGAGGTCACTGTCGGACGCATCGAGAGGTACCTCAAGGTCCAGCGCGCGAAGTCTTACGCGCGGGCAAAGCACTCCCGGACCATTCTGAGCATGGTGATGGCTTTCGCCGTCCGCCTCGAGATCCTTTCGCGCAACCCGGTCAAGGAGACGTCCCGGATGCGGAAGCCGAAGCGGGTGCCGAAAGCGCTGACGGATGCGCAGATTCTCGCGATCCGCACGGCGGCCCGGGAATGGCGCACCGAGCAGGGCACCCTCGGTCCGCATCCCGATGGGCAGGTGCGCGATCTGATCGAGCTGATGCTGGGCAGCGCCACACGGATCGGCGAGGCGCTTGCGCTACGCAAGTGTGACGTCGACATGGCGGCCAACCCGCCGACGATTCACGTCGGCGGGACGATCGTGGTGCGCAGAGGTCAGGGTGTTTCGCGGCAGTCCAAGCCGAAGACCGACGAATCGAACCGGACCGTCGCGGTGCCTCCGTTTGCGGCGGAGGTGATTCGCCGGCGCCTTGCTCTCATCGCGGGGGAGTACGAGGAGCATTTGCTGTTCTTCACGCGTGCCGGTACACCGCTCGCGCCGCACAATGCGCGTCGCACCTTCCGTCAGATCCTTACACTCGCCGGCCTGGACGGTGTCGACATCACGCCCCACGCGTTTCGTCGCACGGGCGCGACCTTGCTGGCGAACACGGTCGGCATCGACACGGCAGCTGAGGTGCTGGGCCACACCTCAGCGGCAACGACGAAGGAGCATTATGCCGAGCCCGATCGGTCGGTGAACCCCGTGTCAGCGGATGTGTTGCAGAGGCTCGCTCCCGGTGGTCAAGGCACGATAGGTCGTTGAAAATCTTTCGGTGTTTGGTCGTTCATCCCCATCCAACACGATGCAAACGTCTGATCGGGACTCCGGTTCTACGAGCCCGCGCCGAGGTGCGCTCCGCCGGCGACGTCGAGTGACACGCCGGTGATGTACCGGTTAGCCGGGTCGGTCAGAAAGTTGATCGCGCTAGTTAATTCGGCCGGTTTGGCGAAGCGTTGCATCGGTAGTTGTGCGGCGCGGGCGTCCCGAGCTGCCCGAGCGGCACCGGACTGTCGGCGAGCTGCGCCCACATCGGCATATTCACCGGACCCGGGTTGACAGCATTCACCGAGATGCCAAACGGCCCAAGAATCTTCGCCATGGACCACATGATGTGCAGCACGGCGATCTTGCTGGCGTTGTAGGGCAGATAGTCGACTCGCGCTTCTTTAGCCGCTACTGACGACAGCAGCAGGATCGTTCCCTTCGTGGCACTGTCCCGCATGATGTTCGCGACTCGCGGGTGATTGTGAAGGATCTGATCTCGGCACATTCCTTTACGATCTCTCTACTTGACTTCCGGAGACCGTCGATAGGCCGTATCTCTGGCTCAAGGCTCGCGAAGCGTGATATCCGCCCGCGTCATACCGAGAGGCGCTCGGTTCCGCCCGACGCCCGCTTCCGCGCCACCCACGCGGCAGCGTACGACACGTCGGTACGGTCGCGCGCCGACCGGTGCCAGTCAGGGCCGACCTGATCATGGTCCCCGCCGACCGGAATGGTGGTTTCAGAGTCCACCACGATGGCTCGGTCCAAGATGCGCCAATGCCCATGGCGACGTTCCACGACGTCGACATAACGCAGGTTCAAGATCCAATCGGTGGCCGGAGTGTCAGATGTAGGAAACGTCCGATGATAAGCGCGCGTCGAGGACTCCATCCAGGCCACCTCGCCGTGGAGTTCCACAAGCTGATTGCCGGTGAAGTGCGTCGTCGCGGCGAAGCGCGAAAGTGACCCGGGCGATGATCCCCACGCGATGAAATCTTGGATGTCGCCGCGGAACCGTCGCCCGTGGTCGTCAATCGCATCCTCGTGGAAGCACGAACGCACCAGATCCCAGTCCAGCCGATCGATCCCGCGGCAGTAGCGGATCTGCAGATTCTTGATTGCTGCCTCGTGAACATAGCGCTCGAACTCATTATGCATTGGCCACATAGCTCACTCTTCCTTTTGCTGCCCGGACGGTGATCCTCACTAGCGAGGTAGCCGGGTCGCGATTGATCCGACACGACCTCGCGTTGACCGCTGGACGAACGAACGAATTTCCCGCGAACCGAGCTCCTCGGCGAGAGAATTTCAGCTATCCTCAGCGGCCGGATCGGATCCCTCGGCCGGAGATCGCGAGATCGATCGATCAGCGAGTTTCGACACTGTCTGTGCATGTTCTGGTGACATGAGGGAGACGAGTTCGGACGCCAGAGCGTACTCGAAGGCTCCTCCGCCGAGGCGTTCCAGTTGCATATTGAATCCTCGTTTGGTCGTTCGCACCGCTCGCGACGGTAGCGCGGCCAGGCGCTCCGCATAGTCCCGTGACACTCTCTCGAGATCGGCCCGCGGCACGACGCGGTTGACCATACCCAGGCGGTAGGCCTCGGCGGCGGTCAGGCGATCGCCCAGGAGCACGTACTCCTTGGCGATCTGCAGACCCGCCGACATCGACCAGGCGAGACCACCGTCCGCTGCCGTCATGCCCAGCTTCACATGGGTGTCGCGGTAGAAGCCGTCCTCTGACATCACCACGATGTCCGAGAGGATGCCAATGCTTGCTGCGACGCCGACGGCACCACCCTGGATCGCCGTCACGAGGGGAAGCGGGAAACGGATCAGCGCATCGAGCAGGGTCCACCCCTCCTCGACGGATCGTTCGAGCGCGAGACGGTCATTCTGCAACTCCTGGAACCATGTGTAGTCGCCCCCTGCGCTGAAGATGTCGCCTTCGGCGTTGAGAAGCACCGCGCGGGCGTCCCCGTCCTCGCGAAGTAGCCGGAAGACGTCCGTCAAGCCATGATGCAAATCGCCATCGATCGCGTTCTTCGCTTCCGCTCGCGTAATCGTGACAACCCGGACCGGCCCCTCGATGCGAACACGCAATGTATCGGGAAGAGATGAGTAGTGAGACATAGGTCCTTCCAATCTGCCGGGGTAGCCTCGGACTCCGAATACCGATCGCTCCAAGCCGAGTTTCACGCACCGATGCTCGACACAATACTGCACCGTTTCCGTCAGTTCGAGCTAGTAGGCGTGCTCGGACGTGACATCAGAAACTGCTGACTGCTGGCGTCAGCCTACGATCGGGATTACGATACTGACGATCACTGTTTAATAAGTCCGCTCCGCGGCATTATCTGATGAACCAACAATGAGGTTGTGAAATGACGGTTTGCGGTATCCACTCAACTCCCACGCAATTCAGGCCAACCGATCGAGCGCGGGCGATTCGAGCGCTCCGCCCGGGACGTGGCCGTGCTTCGGCGAGCGTCGCGACGGGATCGTGCTCATGAGTGACGTGACCGAGCGACTTCCCTGGTTGAAGTGGATCGACCGGTTCAGCACCGCGCTCGCTGTTCTCGCGGGAGTCGCAACGGTGGGATTGATGATCAACATCGTCCTCGATGTCGTGGGCCGATACTTCTACAACCGTCCGCTTCCGGGTACCCTCGATCTTTCGCAGTACGCCTGGATGCCGAGTCTGGTGTCTCTCGCTCTGGGGTATGCGCTACTACGCGGGGAGCACATCCGGGTCAACTTGCTTACTGCACCGACCGGTCCAAGGACGCAGCGCATCATCGAGATCGTCGGCATGACGTTTACGCTCGCCACCGCCGTGTTGTTCCTCTGGTTCAGCATCGAGAAGGCGGCCCAGGCCATGGACTTCGGTGAGAGTGCGGTCGGCGCGCCCTGGCTCGCGATCTGGCTGTTCCGATGGGTGGTTGCCGTGGGCCTCGTCGGTCTGCTTCTGCAGTCGGCCGCTCAACTGATGCGAGCGGTCACCGTCGAGCACTTTATTTCCTCCGATGCGGACGAGGTGGCCGCCATTCTCGAGGATGGGGAGGACGTGTTAGTCGAGCTTGAGCACGAGGCAGACCGCGCGCATGCGCGTTCTGGAAAGGAGGCAGTCCGGTGAGCGAGCCTACGACGACCCAGAAGCCCTCGTCAGAACTGACACCGTTTCCGGACATCAGAGCCGCCTTGGCTGCGCGACGCTTCACCATCGGGCTGATCGTGGCCGCTGTCGTCACGATTCTGCTCGCCGTCTACCTCTTCTTCGTTCCGTCGAACAAGCTCATCGTCGGTCTTGTCGTCATCCTGTTGATGATGAGTCTCATGTTGTTCAAGATTCCGATCGGCATCGCAATGTCGGCAGCGGGTATCTTCGGTCTCTACGTCCTGGTCGGGCCGAAGGCGATCGCCGGAACCCTGCAGGAGGTCGTATTCACGTCGTTCGCATCGTGGTCGCTCAGTGTCATTCCGATGTTCGTGTTGATGGGTGTCGCCATGGGAAAGAGCGGCCTGATGAGCGGGGCGTACGACACTGCGAGCAAATGGTTTGGCCGCCTGCCGGGAGGGCTCGCTATAGCGACGAATTTCGCCGGTGCCGGTATGGCAACCACGAGCGGTAGCACCATTGGCATCACGTACGCCATGGGCCGCGTGTCGATTCCTGAGATGATCCGCGCGGGATACAAGCCTTCGCTGGCAATGGGCGCGACAGGAGTGGCGGGCACCCTCGGTCAGGTCATCCCCCCGAGTGTCTTGCTGGTGATCTACGCCGGCGTGGCGGAGACCCCCGTCGGTCCGCAGTTGCTCGCAGGTCTCGTGCCAGGCCTCGCGCTCGCTGTGCTCTTTGTCGTCGTCATCCTCCTGTGGGCGGCGTTCAGTCCCGAGTCTGCGCCTCGCGGTGCGAGCTTTCCGTGGAAAGTGCGCCTGGCGTCACTTGTGAACCTGGTGCCGGTGCTTCTCATTGTCGTCGTCGTGTTGGGCGGCATCTATTTCGGAGTCTTCACCGCTACCGAGGCTGGTGCCTTCGGAGCGCTGATCACGCTGGTTCTCGGGTTGGGCGTCGTAGTCGCTCGGTCCAAGCGCAACATCGTGCGCGGTGAGCTCCAGGTGCCGACTCGCAAAGTCGTCCGAACTTTCCTGTCGCACAGCCTGATGGAGACGGTTTCGGCGGTTGCGGCAATCATGCTTCTGCTCGTCGGCGTCAACCTGCTCACCCGGGTAACGACACTCAGCGGCCTCGCGCAGTGGGTTGCGGACCTAGTCAGCGACCTCGGACTTAGTCAGCTGGCATTCCTACTCTTGCTTATCCCGATCTATTTGATCCTGGGATTCTTTCTCGACACCCTCGCGATGATGCTCTTGACCATCCCGGTCTTCATGGCCCCCTTGATCGCGTTGGACGTGAACCTGATCTGGTTCGGGGTGTTCCTCATCATCCTCGCGGAGATCGACATGATAGCCCCTCCACTGGGAATCTTGAATTTCGTCGTGCTCGCTCTGGCGCAGTCAAGTACGAAGGGTATGGGCCTCAACCTCAAGATCACCGACGTCTTCAAAGGGGTGATGCCATTCATAGGTGCCTGCGTACTGATGCTGGTGATCCTCATCTTCTGGCCCGAGATCGCGTTGTGGTTGCCCGAGCTGTCGGCCGCTAAATAGCAGCGCGATGCACCACACAGCAGATCACAGGCGCTCGTCTATTCGCGTTCCGTCACGTTCGCTCACCGGTGGATGAATTCGGGCTTTCGCTTTTGACGGAACGCGGCCATGCCTTCGGCCCGGTCGTCCAGGCCGAACACCGATACGAATGCGAAGTTCTCGGTTCGCAGTCCCTCGCGGAGCGGTGTCTCCAGGGCGGCGTTCAGCAACGACTTCGCCGTCATCGTGCTCGGCAACGACTTCGCAGCGATTGACTCGGCGGTCTTCAGCGCTTCGGAGAGGAGATCGTCCGCTGGGATAACCCGCGAGACGAGTCCGCATCGCTCGGCCTCGGCAGCGCCCATCATCCGGCCGGTTAGCACTAAGTCCGCGGCCTTATAGGCGCCGACGGCACGCGTCAGCCTTTGGGTGCCGCCCATGCCGGGAATCACGGCAAGGTTCAACTCCGGCTGGCCGAATTTCGCGTTGTCCGCTGCGAGGATGATGTCGCACATCATGGCCAGTTCGCACCCTCCTCCGAGCGCGAACCCCGATACCGCGGCGATGACCGGGGTGCGCACGCATGCGAATCGGTCCCAGTCGGCAAAGTGCCACCTCATCTGTTCCGGCGTCTTCGTTTCCATCTCCTTCACGTCCGCGCCGGCAGCGAACGCGCGCGTCGAGCCGGTGATGACGATTGCGCCGACTGATTCGTCGGCGTCGAAGGCGTCAGCGGCAGCGACCACCTCGCGCATCATCTGAGCATTGAGGGCGTTCAAGGCTTCGGGGCGGTGCAACGTGATCCACCCGACGCGATCCTTTTGCTCCACCCGAATCGTCTGATAGTCCATCTTGATCCACCCTTTCGCCTACGTTGCGCAAGACTCCTTTTTCGTCCGGCACAGTCATCAATCGCAACCCGACGTGCCGACTGAGGACACGGTCGGCAACAGAGTACGCGAATACTGACGCTTGTCGTACGTAAAACAGGTTGGCGGTCAAAGTGCATTCGCTCGACGCTGCCTAGTTGCCGCGTCGATGCCTCCGCCGCCCCCCCATGATGAGCGCACGCCTTCCTTCCAATCAGCGACCCTGCACTCTGTGAGGCAAGGGGTCCACATAACGATCCTGACGCGATTCGTCGGTATCCGTTAAGACGCTCTTGACAAACCTGACGATTCTCGTAAAGATAATCGCGATCGGCGCTATTCGGAGTCGAGACTTGGGGTGGACGCCGAGTTTCGTGAAGGCGAGGCGAATCGGTCCAGTCGCGGGTGTCTGGACCAGCACAAGCGGGGCGCCCTCCTTATCGGGAGGGTTCGGAAGGCGTGAGGTTGCGCGATCGAGGGCTCCGGGATGGGCGCCATTTCTTGCCCCGGCTGGATCAAATAACACAAAGGAGTGGACTCTTGAATCGAAAAATCACAACACCACTATCGGTGATCGGTGCGCTGAGTGTCGCCGTGCTCGTCACCGCTTGCAGCGGCGGGGGCGGCGCACCCGCTGGGTCACCAACCGATTCCGCCGGCTCCGACTGGAGCTCGATCGAACCGGTCGAACTGACGGTGAGCAACATCTTCGCGGAGGGATCTGTTTCGACCGTATTGTTGCAAGACTGGATGGACGCGGTCACCGAGCAGACCGAAGGCGTCGTCACCTTCGACTACTATCCTGGCGGCACTCTGCACCCGCTTCTCGAGTCGCTCTCCGCTTTGAACTCCGGCTTGACCGACATCACGTACATGGGGAACAGCTTCTTCCCGGATCAGCTACCGATCTCGAACTGGCGCGACAAGGTCACGCAGGCTGCTTTGCAGAGTGTCAACTACCCCCTCGTGGACGTGGCGGGCATCGGACAGGAATTCGCGCAGCATGGCAGCGGGAGCGCCAGCGTGACAGAGCAGGCAGAAGCCGGCTTCATCTCGTTCATGCCGCTGCTCATCGGGCCGCCTGCCTTCTCATGCGTCGAGGAGTTTGAGACGCCCGACGATCTCGCGGGCCGTCAGACGCGGGTGAGCGGCGCAACAGCCAAGGGCGAGGTCGAGTCTCTCGGCATGGGTGGCGTGTTCACTGCCGCCAACGAGCAGTACGAGGCGCTGCAGCGCGGCGTTCTGGATTGCGCCGTCAATGCGCCCACAACGGTCGTCAGCGGCGGTCTGCTCGAGGTCACGCCGTGGGTTGCATTCCCGAAATTCGCCCCCTTGCTCGGCTCCGGCTGGGCCATTTCGACGTCGGCGTGGGAAGAGTTGGCACCCGAGATCCAGGACGTCATGACCGAGGCGCGGTACGACGCCATGACCACCTGGATACAGGCGAGCCTGAATGAGTTCCAGACTCTTGCCGACGCCGCGGAGGAGATCGGCGGTGGTGTCATCGAATCTGACGAGATCAACCCCGTCGTCGACGATTGGTGGGCCGACCAGCCCAGCCTCGAATCGGCTGCTCCCACAGGGGTCGAGGACCCCCAAGCCGAGATCGCGGCGATCAACGCTGTCGTCGAAGAATGGCTGACGTTCTCGACGGAGGAGTTGGGGATCGATCCCGAGCCCGAGAACATTCGTGATGTGCTCGCCGAGGGCGGCGGAGTAGTTGACGACTGGCAGCCGTGGCGCGACAAGCTGGCTGAAGGGCCGGGAATCCAGTAGAGCACACCGGTGGGCGCCTAGCGACCCGTCACGTCGGGGGTGGGGGATTTCGATCCCGCACCCCCGACTCGTGTGTGGAAGTGACCGAACGGACATGGAACTCCGCGCCAGAACTCTGACGGGTTTCGATCGTGCTGGCCAACCGACGCGCGGTGTCAGGATTTCAATGCGTCGGGATGCCAGGAGGGAATGCGTCGCTCGAAGAATGCGGCGACGCCCTCGCGCATGTCATCGCCGCGGTTGATCGCTGCGATCGCTTCGTCGGTGGCACGCCAGCCTTCGGCATCCCGCTTCTCACGGCTGCGCGCGACCGCGCGCAGAAGAGCTGTGAGCGATGCGGGCGACGATCGACACACTGACTCCGCCAGATCGAGCGCCACCGGGATGGCGTCGCCGGTGGCCGCTACTCGTGTGGCAAGCCCGTACACGCCAGCCTGCTCACCACCGAGCTCGTCGCCGGCGAGGAGCATGCCCAGCGCGACTGATTCCGGAAGCACGTCCAAGATGCGGAAGATACCCCCGCACGTCGGAATCAAGCCACGCAGACTCTCCGGAAGCGCCAACCGCGCCCCGGAGGCGACGACGATGAGATCGCAAGCCAGCACGATCTCGAGGCCGCCGCCGAATGCCACACCCTCCACTGCCGCGATGACGGGTTTCGTGCGACGTCGACGAACGATGCCGTACTCGCCTCCGCGCGGCGTGGCGGGACTGCGCGAGAGGTTCAGGTCTGTCCCCGCGCTGAAGTGTCCGCCAGCGCCTGTGAGCACACCCACGCGTAGCCCCTCGTCCTCCTCCAGAAGGTCGAGCGCCATCTCGAGCTGCCGCGCCATGACGTCATCCATGGCGTTGCGGCGCTCTGGACGATCCAGTGAGATTATGAGCGCTGAGTTTTGAACGGAAGTTGTTACCGGCATGATTTCTCCAGGCGACGGGTGGACAAGGGCCTCGCGGACTCAGTGCCGCGGCTAGCTCAAGATGGAGGCATCCGGATGGCGCCATCCATCCGGATCGTCTCGCCGTTCAGGTAGTCGTGCTCGATGATCATCTGTGCGAGTTGCGCGAACTCGTCAGGACGCGCGAGGCGACGGGGGAACGGAACCGAACCTGCAAGAGACTCGTTCACACTCTCTCCCAGAGCCGCGAGAAGCGGAGTGTCCACGATCCCCGGCGCGATTGTATTCACACGGATCCCATAAGCAGCCAGATCGCGCGCTGCGGGGAGGCAGAGCGCCACAATTCCGCCCTTGGAAGCGGCATACGCTACTTGACCGATCTGACCCTCGAAAGCGGCGACCGAAGCGGTGTTTACAATCACACCACGCTGGCCGTTCTCGTCTGGATCCTGCTCGGCGATGACAGAGGCTCCCACGCTCAGGACGTTGAAGGTGCCGATCAGATTGATTTCGATTGTGCGGCGAAACAGGTCGAGCTCATGGGCGCCGCGCGAGCTGAGCGTCTTGCGCGCGGGGGCGATTCCTGCGCAGTTGACGACCACGCGAAGAGGAGGGCCGCTCCTGACAGACTCGAAGGCGTTGCGGATGTCGTCGGCACTGGTTACGTCACCCGCGAGATAGCGCACACCTTGCGGTGCGTTCTTGCCCTCGAGCGCCTGCGGCAAATCGAGCGCTACAACGTGAGCGCCTGCGCCGGCGAGCCGCGTTGCGGTCGCGGCCCCAAGGCCAGACGCCCCGCCTGTGATCAGTGCGGTACAACGGGTCAGATCCATGATTCTCCTGAGCTTTGGTACGAAAAGTAGGGACGTCCTACGAGGTCGCTGGTCGACGGTTATGTGCGGCGCAGCAATGCTTCCGCTTGTCACATTTACGGACTAATAGCGTCATTATTTAGGAAGTGGGTGCGCCGCGCAACGCGGCAAGTGAGCGCCGTGCATCAATCTGCGCGATCGGAGAGGGACGATGGTCGGCGCTCCCACCACCGTTGACTTACTGGTCTAAATATGTCAGATTATGCTCGTGACTACTATAGAAGCTAGGTTGGCGAGGCTCGAAGCTGAGCGCGATATCTTCAACCTGTTCGCTCGTTACGCTGCGGCCGTGGATGTCTCAGATCCCGACGGTGTCGGATTGTGCTTCGCTTCCGATGGGCGCCTCGAATTGGTTCCGAGCTCTGGGGCGGGCGGCGCAAAGGATTTTCGCGGCCGCGACGCGATTTCAGCGTTCATCGGTGCTCAGCCCCCGTCTCCCGACGTGTTCCAGCAGCATGGCGTGGGCGAAGCTCGCCTTCTGCTCGCGGCCGACGGGACAACTGCGTCGTGCGATTCGAACTTCGTCGTCTTCAAGCGCAGCGGTGGGGGGCAATCGAGCGGGGCTCCCTTCGTTCATGCATTCGGCACGTACGCGGATGAGCTCACCCTGAGTGACGCGGGTTGGCTTTTTCAGTCTCGAAGAGCCGTCTACGACGGCGTTAGGGCGGTGGCTTCGTGAAGTTTTGGCTCGCCATGTTCGGCATCCCTACCAACGAGATGCCCGATTACGCGCGACTCGTCGAGAGCTTGGGCGTGGATGGTGTCGCTATCCCGGATCACGCGTGCATGCCCACAAAGATCGAGAGCCCGTACCCCTACGGCAAGCCCGCCGACCGAACCACCGCATTCGGTGTCGATATGGACTTCCCTGATCCGTGGGTGTGTATCGGCAGCATGGCCTCCGTGACGTCGACACTCAGGTTCGCGACGCACGTGACCGTCGTCCCGGTGTTGCATCCGTTCACTCTCTATCGGCAGGCAGCAACGGCTGCCGTGGCCAGCAACTATCGAGTCGATCTCGGAGTCGGGATCGGGTGGATGGCCGAAGAACTCGAGGCCATGGGTGTCGACTTCCGAACCAGGGCAAGTCGCACCGACGAGTCGCTCGACATCATCCGTGAACTCAGTCGCAATCAACCGCTCGCCTGGGCCGGGAAGCGATACTCGTTCGACGAGGTCACGGTCTCGCCCCTTTTGAAGGGTCCACTGCCCATCATCGTCGGCGGAGAAAGCCCTGCCGCTCTCCGACGTGCCGCGAGAGTCGGCGATGGCTGGGTGGGGGCGAAGGTCAACCCGGAAGAGATGGCGAGCATCATCAAGGATCTGCGAGTTGAACTCGACAAGGCAGGGCGCGATGTCGACAGCTTCTCGGTGCGGGCACGACTACGCGATGCACCGACGCTGGCCGACTGTCAGGCGCTCGCCGACCTTGGGGTCGAAGCGATCATGCTCCCGGACTGGGTGATTCCCGGCGACACGATGGAAGAACGTCTCGAGCGATTCGCGACCGACATCATCGCCAAGACGCGATAACCATTGCCGATACAGACGGCACAGTGCTCACAACCCGGTGAAGTCCGGCTGCCGTTTGCTCGCGAATGCTTCGATGGCCTCGGCATGGCTCGCGCTTCGCATCGTGACGATCTCATAGGCGATGGACGCGTCCAAGGCGGAGTTGGCGATCTGCTTGAGGCCGATGTTCGTGGCTACCTTGGACCAGCGGATCGCGTCCGTCGGCCCGGCGACGAGCCGGTGCGCCATCGCGTCCACAGCCGCGTCGAGTTCGTCGCGGGGGACCGCGTGGTTCACCAGCCCCATCGCCGCAGCTTCGGCTGCTGGAATCATGTCTCCGGTCATCAGATATTCCTTGGCGCGGTTGTAGCCGATCAGCTGGGGCCAGATGATCGCTCCGCCGTCTCCGGCAACGACGCCTGCGGCGACGTGCGGGTCACCGATGCGAGTGTCGTCAGCGATGTAGGAGATGTCGCAGAAGAGTGCAAGCGTCGCTCCCAATCCGATCGCTACACCGTTGATCTTGGCGATTATCGGCTTTTCGAGGTCAAGCATTCCGTTGACGACTCGCTTACCGGTTGCGGCGTTCAAATAGTGGCCAGCCGCGCCGTGCGACCGCAAATGCTCCGCCATGGCCTTCAAATCACCGCCCGCACAGAACGCCGTACCGGCTCCCGTTAGAACCACCACCAGAGTTTCGTCGTCCTTGGCGATGTCATAGAAGATGTCGCCAAGCTCCTCGTGCAGTTCATCGTCGATCGCGTTATATCGCTCGGGACGATTCAGCGTGACTGTGAGCACGGAGTCCCGGCGTTCAATGGCCAGTTTCTTGTAGCGACCGTAGTCCATTGGTCAAATTTAGCAGACGGATTGCGTACAGAAATGCAGGCGTGAACCCCGACCGATGCAACCAGGGTGTGAATCCTGGGGAAATCCGGACGCAAATGTTATCTTGATTCTGCTGCCTAGCCGGAACACACTGTTGGTTTCGAACAGAACGACATGTATCCCACACGGCGGCACAGATGCGAATGCCGACTGCGGCAGGGAGGCGATATCGCGGTGACGAATATTGAACGCGGACGACCTCGCGACCCGGAGGTGGACAAGCGAATCATCGACGCAGCCATCGATGTTTTTGCCTCTCACGGGTGGTCCGGGTTCACCCTCGACCGCGTCGCCAGCGTGGCGAAAGTGGGTAAAGGCTCTGTGTATCTGCGATGGGACAGTAAGACAGACCTTCTCACCGCTGCGTTGGAACAGGAACTCCCTTTCGTTCCGCCCGTCATCGACAGCGGTTCATACGCTGGCGACCTTCGGGCTCTCGGCCGACAGCTTCTGGTGACGTACTCCGGCACGAGAGGTCGCGCCTTCCTCCGTGTGCTGATGGAGCTGACGCGCAATCCGGAATTCGGGGCCTACACCAAATTCCGCATGGAGCAACTGGCGTCCGGTCGAGCCATGGTGCGTCGCGCCAAGGCCCGTGGCGAGCTTCCCGAGCGCGTACCCGTAACCCTGCCGCTCGACGCGCTTTCGGGCGCGATTCTGATGCACGTCCTCACCGCTCCAAGAAGAGCGTCGAGCGCCGAGGCCCTTGAGATATTCCTCGACAATGCCGTGTCGCTCGTCCTTGCGGCGACGACGGATCCATCGATCGACTGGAGCACAGAAGAAGTCGCCTCAGCTGTTTAGGGCCGCGAGGCACCCGACCGTTGGGAGTCCTACTCGTCGATCGACTCTGTCAGGGCGGTGACGGCCTCGATGTATCCCTCTGCAAAGTCCGCCATGATCTGGGCGACGCTCTTAGGCTGATTCATCAGTCCAACGCCCTGACCGACCCAGTAGGTGCTGAGCTCCGTCGCGCCGACGTGGCCACCATCGGCGAGCAGACTCGCCTTCTGTAGCGCAGGTTCGCTCAGGTAGCCCATCAGGGGCATCTCCAGGGAGGCAGGCGCGCCGGGAGCCTCCCAGCCGGCATGCCACGCTGAGCGCAACTGGCGCGAGGGCTTACCCGTGCGGTATTTGGACCGCACCGTGTCACTCGAGCTGGCTTCGAGCATCTTGCGCTTGAGGTGCTCCTCGGTCTCGGCTTCTCGACTAGTTAGCCAGACCGATCCGCACCAGGCGCCCGCGGCGCCAAGGGCGACCGAGGCAGCGAGCTGGTGACCGTTCATGATTCCCCCAGCGGCAAGAACGGGCACGTCCGGATTGATGGAATTCACCGTCTGCACGATCTCTGCGGTGAGCACAATGGTTCCGATCTCGCCGGTGTGTCCGCCCGCCTCGTACCCCTGGGCGACGATCACGTCCACTCCTCGCTCGAGCTGCCTCAGCGCGTGCTTCTTGTTGCCGACGAGGGCCGCGACGTATGCGCCTGCTGCATGAGCCTTCTCGACCATGGCGGCCGGGGGCGGTCCGAGTGCGCTGGCGATCAGAGTCACGCCGTGCGCGAGGGCCACGTCGATGAGTTCGTCCGCGCGGTGTTCAGAGAAGGACTCTGCGGTTGCCATGGCCACCGCGGTCAGGCTGTCCGGATCGATGTCGTGCTCGCGAAGTAATTGATCTCGGTATGCCACTGCGTCGGCCGGCAGTTGGACCGCGTCGGGGCTGACTCCACCGTCCGCCAAAGAGGTGGGGAGCATCAGGTCGATCCCGTAGGGCGCCCCGCCCACGTGCTCGTCGATCCAGGTGAGCTCGGCTTCGAGTTCTGCGGGGCTCATGAGCACGGCTCCAAGAACGCCGTACCCCCCGGACTTGCTCACTGCCGCGACGACATCGCGGCAGTGCGAAAAGGCGAGCACCGGGATGTCTATCCCGAGCATCTGGCAGATCTTCGTCTGCATCTTCATAACCTCCGTTGGCTTAAACCGAGAGCGGACCCAAGAATACCAGTTTCTGACGATAAGTGTCTAAATATGCAAACCATCCCTCGGCGCCGCCGAAGGTTCGGGGGCGGGCGTCCGCCAAAGTCCCGAGCACAGGGTCGAGTCATCGACATGATTCCGGTCTTCGTGGATGGCTCTGTCGAGTTGTGTCGCGAAGCTCGAAGGAAACGCCAGGCTTCGCCTGGTCTGCATCGAGACGAGGATGTGCACGCTCTCGATCCGGCATGCAAGCCTCTGGCGGCTGCGATCGACGATGTACGCGAGGGTATGCAGCGCACGGTTCGAGCGGTCGAGGAACAGCGCGTGCACGGTGTAGCGCTCACCCAAGAGCATTTCGCCGAGGAATCGGCTGTGCTGTTCCGACACGAAAAGCGACAACCCGTCCGCTCGCGCTTCCGCCAGGCCCAGCGGCAGAGCTCGATTCCACACTGATCGGACACCCGCGGTCACGTAGTGAGGCAGACTCATGTGCCCGTTGGCGTCAACCAGTTCTCCCGAAACGTGTGTGTCGGTAGCAGCGGGGAGTCGAGTGATGCCGTCGAGGAAGGGGTCTAACATCGACTGCTCCTCGTCTTCCTGGCTGCGCGCATGGTTGGAGAGTGCCCTTACCCGCGCCAACGCACGACGGATTCGGACTCTGCTCGGGAGGTACGATAACCGTTGGCCGGGTGATCGTCATCGGGCCAGCCCAGAGACACCGCGACGAGTACCGATTCGGTCTCGGGGATGCCGAAGAAGGAGCGGACGAGGGGCGAACGCGTAGCAACGGCGGCCTGTGGAATTGTCCCGACACCCAGGGATGCTGCGGCGAGGAGCAGGTGGCCGACGAAAATTCCGACATCGAGTATCGCGTAAGGGCCGAGCGCGACGTCTACCGTGACGATTGCAACATGGGGAGCGCCGAAGAGTTCGAAGTTCTTCGCCGACTGACGCGCAGAGGCTTCCCGGTCGCCGCGCGCGACTCCCACGGCGTCGTAGAGCTGCCATCCGCTCTCACGACGTCGCTCGAGGTGATGGCCGCGGTACTCGGTCGGCATCGGGATATCCGACTCGACTTCTCCGGCGTGCGCGAGGGCGTCGGCAAGCAGGGCTGAGCGGAACCGGTCCGTCTCGTCGCCCTGTGTCACGTAGGCATGCCAGGGCTGGCTGTTGCACCAAGACGGAGATGCGCGGGCGATATCGAAGATCTGCTGGAGGATGGCGTGCGGGACAGGGCCGGGGCGGAACGCCCGCTTGCTCCGCCGTCCTGCAACGATGCGGTTCACAGCGTCGGCTTCCATATGCGGCTCCACTGTGTGATCCGGTGGCATGAGTGACCTCGTTTCGATCTGCGCCGCCGAGCGCCTCAGCTGCTTTCGCTCGACAGGATTGGATTACCGGGTGGCTGGAGCGAGAGAGGGTGACCGCTCTGCGAAGTCTACGAGCGACGTGCCCCGCACGATGGCGGTCAGGCCGACAACGTCGTTCGCCTCCAGTTCGGCAAGAAGATTCCATTCGTCGGTACGGGCCAGGATGCGAACCCCCTCGGCGGTCTCAGCCACGACGAATCCGTGTTGTGCGACGTCATCGCGGGCATAGCGGACCGTGCTTGCCAGGATCGTCGCGGGGCCGTGGAGGACGTCGGTCACGGGCAGCTGCGTGTCGCACTGACGGACGCGCGGTTCGATGATCGGGGAGGCGGGGGGCCGTGCTCCGTAGATGCCGATGGCGTGCTTCGTCAACAGACCACCGTTTGCAGTGCACATCCCCAGGTCCTCGGGACGGTCTCGGAGAGCGGTCACCATGGTGGCGATCGCGTGCGTGACGTAGTTGTTCCACGGTCCGCCGCCGAAGGTGAGTCCACCCGTGACCGTGAGGTCTCCCGAGAGCTTGAGATTGAGGGCGCGGGCCCCGATCTGCACTGCGGAGGGAAAGCACGAGTACACATCGACAAGTGCGATATCGTCCATCGACACCCGACTCATCGCCAGTGCATCCATGGCAGCGGCTTGAATCGCGCGTGAGCTTGTGTACGACGCGCGAGCGGTGAAGGAGTCGCAATCCACGGCTTCTCCGAACCCGTGAACGAAGACCAAGTCGTCAGCCGAGTAGCCGAGCGAAAGCGCGCGCCCGTAGGACGTCACGATGATCGCGGCCGCTTGATCCACGTCGTTGTTCGAGACGGCGAGCTTTCGATAGGGGTGACTGATCAGGCGGTTGCCATCGGCCGGGCTCAGGATGTCCTGAGCGGTCACCCGTCGCCTGATGGCGGCGTAAGGATTCTCGGCTGCCACGTCGCTGAAAGCGGACCAGAGGCGGGCGATCACGTCGTTCTGCTCGTCGATCGTTCGGCCTGCCTCGGCCCGAATTGCGGACTCGAGCATCGGGTAGGCATCGAGCGGATCCCCGAAGCCGACGCGCGCTTCGACATCGGTAGCCATCGAGAGCTCGCGTCCTATGAGCTCGTCAGGCTGCTGATCAGCGCTCTGGACAGTCCATCCGGACGCGGTCTCCGCCCTCTTGAGCAGACGCCGTGTACGCCAGCTCTCGGCCCCCGCGATCGCAACGATGTCGCGCTTACCAGTGAACACGTGCCACGCGGCGCGGTTCACAAGCATCTGAGGGGAATGACCGCCGTGGGTGGTGTACCCGACGCGGTCCACGGTGAGTCCGAGCGTTGCAGCGACGAGGTGACCCGGATTGCTGTACGCACGGCTTCCGATCGCGACGATATCCAATTCGTCAATGGCATCCAGGACCTTCTGCGATGCGGCGAGGCTCAAAGCCTCCGCCATCAGCGTGGTCGGCTCTCCCGCCGGATACGAGGCGTTCACTTGGCCGACCCCGACGATGACGGGGCTCTGCGGATCTACCTTCACGTTCATCTCAAATGCCTTTCGCGGGCCCGGATTGACACGATGTGCGTGCACCTCAAGGCCCTGCGCACCATATAGTAGACGAAACAAGTCGGTTATGTGCAGCGCGGATGGGTTCGCGCTTGTGGGTGCCGGCGAAGGCGCCGCAGACGTTGACGGCGGTCACAGACCAAGGAGGGTCCGTGAGGGTAGACAAGACGGTCGCGCAGTCGCTTGAGCATTGGGCTGACGCGAGGCCAGACCATCGCTTTCTGATCATTGCGGACAGCAGCAGAAGCTACGGCGAGGTGCGCAGCGAGGCGTGGAGGATCGCTGGAGCGCTCGCCGCTCGGGGTGTGGGTCTCGGAGATCGGGTAGCCGTGATGGCGCCGACATCGGTGCAAACGGTGACCACCCTGCTCGCCGTGGCCGGTCTCGGTGCAATCACCGTGCCGCTGAACATCTACTTGAAGGGCGATGCGCTGCGGCATCAACTGACGAGCAGCGGATGCAGAGCGCTGGTCACTGACGCTGCGGGTCTCGGGATGGTGCGTCAGCTCGTGTCTTCGCTTCCCGACCTCCAGTTCGTCGTGGTGGTCGACGGTGAGGCCCCGGACACTGACATCGCGGGCAGGCAGCTGATCGACTACCTGGCGCTCGCCTCGGAGGCGGCGCCGATCGTGCCTGTGAACGGGCGCGACGAGGACACTTACGCGATTCTTTACACGTCTGGGACCACCGGGCTGCCGAAGGGGTGCGTCATCAGCAACGGCCAGACCAAGCATTGGGCAAGGTACACCGAGGCCCTGTCGGCTCTGACGGACGACGATGTCGTGTTCACCGCCGCGCCACTGTTCCACGTCGGAGGACAAACCCCGTTGCTGGGCGCGCTCGCCGTCGGAATCCCGGTGGTGATCGAGAGCGGGTTCTCTGCGTCGCGATATCTGGCACGCGCGACCGAGGTGGGTGCCACCGTAGCAGTCGCCGTCGGCTGGATCGCGCAAGCGCTCTTGAAGCAGCCGCCCTCCGACTGTGACAAGTCGCACACGCTCCGAGCAATGTCGACGGTGCAACTCTCGGTCGCCGAGCAAGAGCAGTTCGCCGAGCGGTTCGGGATCCGCACACTGACCCAGCAGTACGGACAGACCGAGTGCTACCCGATCGCCTATAACCCTTTCGCCGAACAGGCCGTCAGCCCCTACACCGGGCGCCCCGCGCCGGCTCTGCACGTGGCGATCCACGACGACGCGGGGCGCAGCGTGGCTCCCGGAGTGGTCGGTGAAATCGTGGTGAGACCCCGCGAGCCGCACGCCATGTTCGAACGATATTGGGGCGACGACGCGGCGACAGTGAAAGCCTTCGACGGGCTGTGGTTTCACACGGGAGACCTTGGGCGGGAGGTCGACGGCGAGCTCCAGTATGTCGACCGGAAAAAGGATTCGATGCGGCGCCGCGGCGAGAACGTGTCGGCCTTCGAACTGGAGCGCACACTTGCTCGCTTCGAGAATGTCACCGGGGCCGCTGTCATCGGCGTAGAGATCGAAGGTGAACTGGACCAGTCCATCAAGGCCGTTCTCGTGGTGACGAACCCAGACACCTTCGATCTCGGCGCACTGGCGGCCTATATGGCGCACGAGCTGCCCTACTTCGCCGTCCCTCAGTACATCGAGATCGTTCCCGAGCTGCCCCGCAACGCTTCCGGTCGCGTGATGAAGGACCAGCTGCGAGCCGTCGGCGTGAACGACGCCACCCGGGACCTCATCGCCATGGGCCTGGGCGTCACTCGCGAACAGCGACGTGCCAGTACAACCGCCTGATCGACTGTTGGAGAGATTCCAGATGACTCACGAAACCCCCCTCAAACCCCCCGTCGAGAGATACCCGGGCAGATACGCGGCTGAATCTCCCGAACGCCTGGCGCTGATCCACGGAGGGAGCGGCTGGACGCAGACATACCGCGAACTCGATGACCGGGCTAATCGCGTCTCGCAGGTGTTCGCCGAGCGCGGTCTGGTTCCCGGCGACCACGTCATGATCCTTCTCGATAACCACGAGCGGTTCCTCGAGGTGGCATGGGGCGCCCACTACGCCGGTCTGGTCTACACGCCCTGTTCGACGCGTCTGACCGCCGAGGAGGTCAGCTATATTGCGTCTGACAGCGGCGCACGCGCAATCGTGTCCGCGAGCACGTTCGCTGACGTCGCGTCCGAGGTGGCATCCGGGCGTGCCGAGCTCGTGGTCCGCCTGGTGATCGACGGCGCGGTCGACGGCTTCGAGTCATACGAGGCTGCGGTCAATGCGGCCAGTCCCGAGCCTCTCCCGTCACCGCGAACCGCGGGCGCGGACATGCTCTACTCGTCCGGCACCACCGGACGCCAGAAGGCGATCGTGCGAAGCGTGAAGGCCGCCCCGCTCGAAACCGCCCCGGTCGGTGTGTCCTGGGTGGCGCGGAAGCTGTTCGGCTTTGATGAGAGCACGGTCTACCTCTGTCCCGCACCGCTCTATCACGGCGCGGGAATCCGCTTCGTCATGGCCGCGACGGCGCTCGGCGGCACTGCGGTCATCATGGACAAGTTCGATGCAGAGAAATACCTCGACCTGGTGCAGACCTACGCCGTGACGCACAGCCAGGTCGTGCCGACCATGATGTCGCGCATGATGCAACTGGGCGAGGATGTCCGAGCCGGATTCGACACCTCGAGCCTGCAATACTTCGTCCACTCGGCAGCACCATGCCCTCCCGCGCTCAAGGCGCAGGTGATCGACTGGCTCGGACCCGTGGTGTACGAGTACTACGCCGGAACCGAGAGCAACGGCGTCGTGTTCTGCGACTCGCAGCAGTGGCTGGAGCACCGCGGTACCGTGGGCCGTCCGATCGGATGCGAGATCTTCATCTGCGACGACGAAGGAGTAGTGCTTCCTCCGGGCGAAACCGGAACGGTGTACCTCGGCAACGGCTCATCGTTCGAATACCACGGCGATGCGGCCAAGACTGCGGCATCCAGGCATGCGCGAGGATGGAGCACCCTCGGGGACATCGGCCATGTCGACGAGGACGGCTTCCTCTATCTGACCGACCGCAAAGCCTTCATGATCATCTCCGGGGGCGTCAACATCTATCCGCAAGAAGCGGAGAACGTCCTGGCGACCCATCCGGACGTCTTCGACGTGGCCGTGTTCGGAATCCCGAATCTGGACTTCGGCGAAGAGGTCAAGGCCGTCGTCCAGCCGGTTCAGATGCCTGTCGGCGACGAGGCGTGCGAAAATTTCGAACGCGAGCTCATCGCATTCTGCAGGTCGCACCTCGCAGACATCAAGTGTCCGCGAAGCGTGGACTTCCGAGAAGAGCTGCCGCGTGATCCTTCGGGAAAGATGATGAAACGCGGACTCCGCGACGAATACGTTGCCGCAGGGAACGGAGCGGTGGGTGCGTCATGACTGAACAGAGAACTCTGCGCGGCAAAACTGCAGTCGTCGGCGTCGGCGAGAGCACCTTCTACAAGCGGGGTGGCTCGCCGGATTCGGAGTTCGAGCTTTGTCTCAAGGCGGTGATCGCCGCGGCGGACGACGCGGGCATCGATGTTCGCGATGTGGACGGACTCGTCTCCTTCGGAGGCGATAAAAACGAACCGCCCAAGATCGCGGCGGCTCTGGGACTGAAGGACCTCAGGGTCTCTGCCATGCAGGCGACGATCAGCGGCGGCGGCTCGAGCGGCCACGTCGGTCTCGCCGCTGCGGCCGTCGCGACCGGTATGGCAGACAATGTCATCGCGTACCGCGCAATCACGCAGCCGCCGGCGGCGCGATTCGGTCTCGGAGCTTACGGCGGCGGTTCCGTGTCGAACGAGGTCTCGGGCCATGGTTTGGGTGGGGTGACGGCGGCATACGGATTCCTCACCCCGGCTCAGAAATACGCTCTGCGCGCCCAGCGGCTGCTGGAGGTGGTCGGCGTAGACCCGAGCGCCTTCGAGGCTGTCGCGCGAACCGCATACCACCACGCGAACAGCAACCCGCATGCCGTCATGCATGGTCGCCCGTTGTCTTCCGAGGCGTACGAGGAATCGCGCTGGATCTCGGAGCCTTTCCATCTATATGACTGCTGCGCGGAAAGTGACGGGGCCGCCGCTGTTCTGGTCACCCACCGTGCGCAGGCGGAAGCACTGCGCGAGGATCCGGTCTACATACTCTCGGCCGCCGGCGGCGGCCCGCTGCGCGGGGCTGCTCAGGAGAACGTGCCCGACTATGTCACCGGGGGGTTCAAAACGCTGGCCCCGCGATTGTTCAAAGGGGCAGAATTGGCCCCCGCTGACATCGACGTGCTGCAGGTGTACGACAACTTCACCGCCGGAGTTGTCATGGCGATCATCGAGCATGGATTCTGCACGGCCGAGGACGCGGGGGAACTGCTGACATTCGAGAACCTCACGGTCGGCGGATCCCTGCCGTTGAACACGTCCGGGGGCAACTTCGCGGAAGCCTATGTGCAATCCATGCAGATGCATGTCGAGGCCGTACGTCAATTGCGCGGCACCGCGATCAACCAAGTCGCCGATGCCCGAACCTGTCTATGCGCGGGCGGTCCGATGACGTCAGTGAGCACGTCAGTCATCTACGGAACGAAGGAGCTACTGTGAGCACGGACCTGTACTTCCCGGAGCCGTTCGTGGCTCCGCGGCCGATGCCGGACGGCTTCGACCTGCCTCATTTTGACGGGCTGCGCGAGCACCGGCTGGTCCTACCGCATTGCGGACAGTGCGGTACCTGGACATGGCCCCCGGATGTCGTGTGCTGGACCTGTCATACCTTCGGACTCAACTGGGACGAAACTGAGCCGGAAGGGATCATCTACAGCTGGACGCGTGTCTGGCATCCGGCTCGTCCGCAACTCAGAGCCGCTGTCCCCTACATCGTGGCGCTCGTAGAGCTTCCTCATGCGAACGGCGTGCGTCTCATCGGCAACCTGCTCGGACCTGGGAACCAGGATGTCTCGATCGGCTCGGCCGTGAAGGGCATTTTTGAGGATGCGGAGGACGGAACCTATACGCTCCTGCAGTGGTCGATGGATTCACGAGTTTGACCCGCGGAGCCATAGGTGCATTCACCGTCAGCGCCGAGAACGTTTGATCAGAGTTGCGTGCTGGACGAGTTCCAGTCGGCGAGCACATCGTTGATCGTCGAAGCCCGCCGCGGCGGGGGTGATGGTGTGCCTGCAGGGGTCCGTGAGAACCGCGGTGCCGGCACGGCCTGGCTCATCCCCTCGACTTCCACCCTGGCCGATCGGGCGACCATGTGATGGTGCTGCGCGGCCTCGTCGAAATCGAGAACGGGCGAGACGCAGGCATCCGTGTCCTCGAAGATGTCTGTCCACTCGTCGCGCGTGCGCTGGAGGAAGGCTTCGGTGAAGATCGCGCGAAGCGCCGACCACTGAGCGGTGTCGCTTCGATCTGGGATGTCGTCTCGACGCACCTGGAGTCCGCGCAGCAGCTCATCGTAGAACTGCTCTTCGAGCGCGCCGACAGCCACGTACTTGCCGTCAGCGCATTCATACGTGTCGTAGAAGGGCGCGCCGCCATCGAGGGTGTTCGACCCCCGGATCGGATTCCATCTGCCCAGCTGGTGGAGGGAGAGGATCTGCTGGGACAGAATGCTCGCTCCGTCCACCATGGCGACGTCCAGGACCTGACCCTGCCCTGAGGTGGCACGCTCTACGAGCGCCGCTAGGACCCCCTGCACCAGGAGCATTGAACCGCCGCCGTAGTCGCCGACGAGATTGAGAGGCACGGTAGGGCGGCTATCGGGTCGACCGATCGCGTTGAGCGCTCCGGTGAGTGAGACGTAGTTGAGGTCGTGGCCGGCGCGCATCGCCAGCGGGCCGGACTGCCCCCAACCCGTCATGCGTGCGTAAATTAGTTTCGGATTCGCGTCAATGCACTCCTCAGGGCCAAAACCTAGCCGCTCGGCCACGCCCGGCCGGTTCCCCTCGATAAGAACGTCAGCGACCGCGGCCAGCCGACGTAGGTCGGCGATGTGTGATTGCTGCTTGAGATCGAGAACGGCCATGCGTCGGTTGCGCATCACGAAGTCGAAGTGATCCTGATCGAAGTTGTAGCCGGGCCGCTCGATGCGAACCACGTCAGCCCCGAGATCGCCGAGCATCATCGCGCCGTGCGGTGCCGGGCCGACGCCGCCAACCTCGACGATGCGTATCCCGCTCAGCGGCCCTGTTCGTGCTGCGATCGGCATCATCGACTCCTTCGTTGCAAGAACGGCGCATCGTGGCCGTCCGCCTATCTCGTCAGTTACAGCATCTCTTCCGCCAGCATTCATATTACTGACGAATAGCGTATACTTTCTCGTAGTGTCCCGAAGGAGCGTCATGCCGTCACCTCTTGAGATCGAAGTCGTCGACAGATGCCTCGTCATGACCTTGAATCGGCCAGAGCGACGAAACGCTGTCAACGCCGAACTCGGCCAGTTGATTCTCGAAGCCTCGGAGAGACTCGACTCCGATCCGATGCTGCGGGTGGGTGTCCTGCAAGCAAACGGCTCGACTTTCTGCGCCGGTATGGATCTGAAAGAGTTCAGCACGCTGGGTCCGCCGCGGGGCTTGTTCCGATTCGTCCGCCGTCAAGCGCGTAAGCCGTTGATCGCCGCGGTGCAAGGACCGGCATACGCGGGGGGCCTTGAAATCGTGCTCACCTGCGACGTCGTCGTCGCCTCGCGCTCCGCATCGTTCGGACTGCCCGAGGTCGGTCGGGGGCTCATTGCGGGTGCCGGGGGTCTCTACCGACTCCCGCGCAAAGTGGGGGAGGGTCTGGCGAACCTGATGGTCCTGACGGGCGAACCCATCGGAGCCCAACAGGCCCAGGATGCCGGGCTTGTTTCGGCACTAGTAGACGAGGCGGACCTACGCGATCGTGCCCTCGAGATTGCGCACCGCATGGCGGAGAATTCCCCGATTGCCGTGCGCTCCTCCAAGCGCTTGCTGGAGCACGCACAGGGAAACACGTTCTCGGAGTACTGGGATCTTCAGCGCTCGTTCATGACCGAGATCGGCGCAGCTCCGGACGCCTACGAAGGCACGGCCGCCTTCGTCGAGCGACGTCAGCCACAGTGGCAAACCGACTGACGCGCGTCCGGAACCCCGTCCGGCTGGCATGCCGGGCACGGGAGCACCGCCTGTCGGCGGTGCGGTAATATGTGACGATCATCGTATAGAAATGCGATGAGGGGACGACGCCCAGGTCTGCGTCCGTGCAAGCGACGCAGCGACGCCGCCGTCAATGCTTTCAAAGGAGAACAAGCAATGAGTGAAATCCTGGAAGATGTCCGGCAGATCTGCGACGACATCATCAAGCGAATTGATCGCAAGCACGTCGCCGACGCGGGACGCGCGAACGAGGTCCCCCAGAAGCTGTGGGACGCGTGGGCCGAATCGGGTCTGCTTGGTATCGGCCTGCCCGAGGAGTACGGAGGCATCGGCGGTGACACGACCGACCTGTTGCACGCGATCGACTGGCAGGCCTCTGCCGGTCTCAATCTGCAGGCTGCCACCCCGAATTTCATGTCACGGATCCCGGTCGTGAAGTACGGGACGGAGGAGCAGCGCAATGCGATCCTTCCGGCTACAGCGACGGGCGAATCGCGCTTCTCATTCGCCATCACCGAAGCTGATGCCGGCAGCAACACCTTCAAGATCCGTACGGCAGCGACCAAACAGCCCGACGGAACCTACCGTCTGACCGGTACGAAGTACTACATCACCGGGTTCATGGAGTCAGAGTGGTGCCTGGTTGTTGCGCGGACCACTCCATATGATCCGGAGCGCCGAACTGAAGGCATCAGCGTCTTTCTGGTGCGCCCCACTTCTCCGGGGGTGTCAGCGACAATCATGGACATCGGTATCCATAAGGCAGAGAAGCAGTACTCCATCGTGTTCGACGACGTGGTTCTCCCGGCCGACAGCATGCTCGGGCCTGAGGGCCAGGGACTCTCGGTACTGTTCGACTGTCTCAACCCCGAGCGCCTCATCGTTGCGGCCACGAACCTCGGCTCGGCCGACTACGTCCTGAAGAAAGCATCGGAATATGCGTCCGTGCGTGCCCCTTTCGATGTTCCGATCGCGACCTACCAGGGTGTTCATCATCCCCTGGCGGCGGCGAAGGCAAACACCGAGGCGGCGCGCGCCTATCTCTTCCAGACGGCGGCCGCCTTCGACCGGGGTGAGTCCATAGGCATCCAAGCCAGCGCCACGAAGTACTTGGCTAGTACGGCCGTCAGCCAGGCCACCAATGCGGCCGCCAATGTGTACGGCGGCGGCTTCGCCGATATGGACACGGATATCATCGGCTTCTTCCTCCAGGCGAAGCTTTCGGAGTTGGGTCCGGTGAACAACAGCATCGTGCTGAGCCAGATCGCTCAGAAGATGTTGGGAATGCCGAAGGGGTACTGATGGCCGAAACGACACTCAACTCTGGTATCGACTGGATGGACGTCACGGAAGGCCAGGCGGTGACGGGCTTCGATCTGCCCATGACGACGAAGGCCATGGTCCTCGCGTCCGCCGGAACGCGCGACTACATGCCGTATCACCACAACAGCGCGTTCGCCCTCAAGCTCGGGATTCGCGAGGCGTTCGTCAACACGACTTACCTGCAGGCTTTGATGAGCCGATGCGCGACCGACTGGGCCGGACCCCGCGCGATCATGGCTAGCATGTCGCTCACGATGTCGGATCAGCTGTGCCTGGGCGACGTCGCGCACGTCGAGGGTGTTGTGAGTCGCAAGTTCGCTGATGGCGAGCGACGCAGTGTGGAGATCGAGGTGACGATCACGACGAAGGACGGCCGGAAGGTCGCGAAAGCGCCCATCGTACTCGACCTTATCGCCGATGGGCTTGCACCTTCCCCGCGAGCGCTTTCCGTCGACCCGCCGGCTGTCGAGCTGGACGATGAGATGCCGATCACGCTGCGTGATCGACTGGACGAGCGGTTCACTCGGGAAGCCCCGTTCCCGGTAAGCGAGGCGCAAATCGGCTATTGGTGCGATATGGTTCGCGACGCGAATCCTGTGTACCAGGGCGGCAACGGTGGCGAGGTGATCGCACCCGCGGCGTCGATGTCCATCTGGAACCTGAATCGGGCACCACAGCTCGGCCTGGACTCGTCGGCCCCAGACGTGGACGCGCCGGACCAGGAAGCCTGGCCCAGCGCGGTCGCGTCGGATTGGCCCTTCGAGTGGCGTGCTCCGGGTGCACGAGAGGTGATCGTCCAGCGTCGGCACGCCGAGTTCGGCGCACCGATACGGCCCGGCGACGTCATTCGCTCGACGGCTCAGCTGCTCAACTGCTCCGGGTTGCGCAAGACGAAGCTAGGTGATGGGTACTTCCTCTCGCGCTACGAGGTCTATCAGAATCAGCGCGGAGACGTCATCGGTGCGACGACGATGTCGCTTTTCCAGTACGGGATCGATGATGAAGTCACCTAAATCGGTATCGCTGCCGGGCCTGATCCGGCTGCGCTCGCAAACGGAGGGCGACGCTGTCGCTCTCCGGACCGTTGATGACGAGAGCGCTTACACCTGGTCGGACCTGCACGAGTCCTCAATGGCGTGGGCAGGAATGCTGGCGCGGCTCGGCGTCGGCCACGGCGACGTGGTTGCGACGATGCTCGCGCGAGGCGATCAGGCGGCTGTGTCGTGGATCGGTGCGGCCGCCATCGGAGCGATGGAGGCGCCACTCAACCATGCGTTCAAAGGTGATTGGCTTCGGCGTGTACTCACAACGATCTCGCCCCGCGCGATCGTAATCGATGAGCGCTTCACCTCGATCTGGGAGCCGCTGCTTCCCGAGCTGACCGTCCCCGTGATCCTCAGCGGCCATGCCACGCAGAGGGGGTTCCTCTCGTCCGCGGAACTGCTGTCGGGTTCCTTGCCCCAGATCGCGCTCGTGGACGGCGGTCTCGCAGATCCCGCCTGCGTCATTCTCACGTCCGGCACGACCGGCAACTCGAAGGGCGTCATCGTCCCGTGGGGACGATGTGCCGGAACCATCCAGATCGCCGAGGCGCTGGATCCCGATGCAGACGGTACCTACTACAACCCGTTTCCTCCATTCCACTGGTCGGCGCGAGGGCCTCTTTATCGAGCAGCGGCTCGCGGCACGGGCCTGGTCACGCGTGAGGGCTTCCGTACCTCCGCGTGGCTGGATGATGTCCGCCGATTCGAGTGCACGGACACGCTGCTCATCGGAGCGATGATGGCCTTCCTCATGGATTCCCCGGAGCGACATGACGACGCCGACAACCCGATTAGGGCGTGTGTGGGCGGCCCTCTCCCGCCGTACGTCGAGGACTTTGCCCAGCGTTTCGGGATTGACCGGGTGGTGGCCACCTACGCGATGTCCGAAATCGTCAACGTTTTCCTCACGCCGGCAGGCTCCTCTGTGACGGCGGCGGACTTTCTGTCCTGCGGCAAGGAGGCGGGTTTCCCCGTCCGTCTGGTCCACGAGGATTCAACACCGGTAGAGGTAGGCGAAGTTGGTGAGCTTCAGGTCGGGGGAGAGGCGTCCACGCTCAATCTCGGGTACCTGAACGATCCGGTGGCAAGTGCCGCCGCGTGGACGGAGGACGGCTGGTTCAAGACGGGTGATCTGTTCCGGGCAGACGCGGACGGGTATCACTACTTCGTGGACCGGATGAAGGATGCGCTGCGACGTCGGGGCGAGAACATCTCATCTGCCGAGGTGGAAGTGATCGCGCTTCGACACTCGGCGGTTGCCGAATGTGCCGTAGTGCCGACTCCTTCGGAGTGGTCCGAGGATGAGGTCATGATTTTCGTCGTGGCGGCGCCCGGCGCCAGTGTCGAACCGGCCGAACTGACCGATTTCATGGCTGAGCACGTTCCGGCGTTCGCGGTCCCACGCTTCGTCGAGCTCATCGACGAGTTGCCAAAGACGCCGACGATGAAAGTGCAGAAGTCAGTGTTGCGTGAACGTGGACGCGGTCCTCACACGTGGGATCGTTCCCCACAGTCCGATCGACGAGCCGGCTCGTTGCTGGCAAAGTAACACTTGGGCATGCCGCGCCCTCGCGGATGCTTCGATGCAAACCACGCTCGTGGCGACCTAGAGCGCGGGAGTTCAGACCGATTGGCGGCCCGCAGGGCGCGGCCGGCGGCCGGATTCCCGACGGGCATGTTGATCATCGTGAGCTCACGGTGCCGAACAGCCGCGCTATCGGAGCCAGGATCAGCGGCCGTGCCGCGACCAATGCGGCGCCCACAGCGATCAACGAGGCGACGAACAGCCAGAATCCGAGCCAGTTGGCGGCGTACGCATCCGGCTGGATCGATCCTTGAGAGGCGAACATATGATTCAGATTTCTTAGGGCCCCGGTGGCGAGAACCAGCAGGACGTGCGTGACGATGAATACGCAGAAGTAGAGCATCGTCGGATAGTGGATGGCGCGCGCGACTTCGATGGGATACCACGACGAAAGCAGCTTGGCTCGTTTCGGCCAGATGCCTGACATTCGCACACCTGTCGCGATCGCGAGCGGCGCAGCGATGAACACCGTCGAGAAGTAGGCGATCTGCTGGAGAGCGTTGTAGTTCACCCAGCCGTTCTCCGTCGGCCAGTCGAGCGAGACATACTGCAACGCCGCGCTCACTGCGTTGGGAAACACATCCCACGACGTGGGGACGACTCTCACCCATTGCCCGGTCGTGAACAAGAGCACCACGTAGATCAGACCGTTCGTCACCCACAGGATGTCCAAGGATTGGTGGAACCACAACGACAGGTTAATCTTCCGTCCGGGATTGCCGCGGGGCGACCAGAAAGCGCTCGGGCGCGTTTCGTGTCGGACCTGAAGCCCGGACCGAATGATGAGCGCGATAAGGAAGAAGTTGAAGAAGTGCTGCCACCCGAGCCACGCCGGTATCCCCACGGGCGCACTATCCGGCAGATGGTACTCACCCGGGTATGTCCCGAGGAACTCCTGCATCACGTCGAGGCTCAGCAACCAGCGCACCGCCAGAACGGCCATCGCCGCGAGCACGACGAGTGCCGCTCCCCCCACGACTGCGGCGCCTAGCCACTGCGCAACCGAGTAGGGCCCCCATCTCTTCGGCTTGGGGCGCGTGTGCACGGGTCCACGTCCACCCGTGCCCTCGAACACTGTGCGCGTGAACGGCAGCGGTACCGATGGGTCGCTGCGTGGCACGACGGCAGTCTGCTCTGTGCCGGTGAGTGCGCCGGTCTTACCGGCGTCGACACCGTCGGTTCCGGGGGGCAGCTGCGCGACCATGACCGGCGCCGCAGGCGGGGCGGGAGCGGAGGCAGGCGGCGGCCAGGGTTCCCCACCCGAAGCTCGCGGAAGCCCGCGGCGGAGCGGTATCGAGTCGAGCGGCGAGGTCGCGATCGACAAAGCGGTGGCGGTGGCGTTAGTCGTCGGGCTCGGCGAAGCAGTCGGGCTCGCCGCGGGTGTCGCCATTCCAGCGGCGGGCGGCCACGGGTCTCCGCCGGCGACTCGCGGCAGACCCCGCCGCAGTGATGTTGGCGGGGCAGACGCAGGGTCGCCGGCGGGGCCGGAGACCTCCGCACCTGGCTCAGTGGAAGGCGTAGCGGCGGCGGTCGACGCGAGGGCAGCCGTTGCAACGGGAGCCGACCTCGGGGGAGGTGATGCCTGTGACCGAGTCACCAGCTCACGTTTCACCGCGTCCTCCGACCGCAGATCGGCTTCTTGCGGCGGAATCGCGTCAGCCGACGGCCATGATTCGTCGCCGGAACGCCGCGGCAGACCGCGTCTAATCGCCGTAACGTTCACTGACATCGCCTAGGCCCTCTTCGCCTCGATCTCAGCAATCAGCTGAGGCACGACAGTGAATACATCGCCGACAACGCCGAAGTCGGCGATGTCGAAGATCGGTGCATCACCATCCTTGTTGATGGCCACGATCGTCTTTGCAGTCTGCATGCCTGCGCGGTGCTGGATGGCGCCCGAAATACCCAGCGCAACGTAGAGCCGAGGGGAGACCGACACCCCCGTCTGGCCGACCTGGGCGGTCTGGGGCACGTAGCCAGCGTCGACCGCAGCCCGTGAGGCGCCGACGGCGGCACCGAGGGCATCGGCGAGTTGCTCCACAAGGATGAACTGCTCAAGCGAGCCGAGGCCGCGACCACCGGAGACAACCCGCTCTGCACCGCGGAGTTCGGGTCGACTCGACTCCTCGACGGCCTCCTCGAAAGACAGGATCGACGCGGACGGCGTGGTCGCGGACGATGCGACGATCGTATGGATTGTCGGGGAGTCGACGGCCTCGACGCGGGCTTCGATGGCCCCTTGGCGGACCGTGATCAACGGAGCGCCCCACGTCGCGGCAGATCGGATGTTGTACGCACCGCCATAGACGGAGTGCTGCGCCACTATGCCCTCGTCATCGCGCGAGACGCCCACCACATCGGCGAGCACCGCCGCGCGTGAGCGCGCAGCGAAACGACCGACGACGTCGCGTCCCTCGACCGAGTTCGAGACGAGGATGGCATCCGGGCGCACCGTCTCAACGGCCTTCACAAGGGCGTCGACGGTAGGCCCCGTCAGCGCCGAAGCAAGTCGATCGGTTTCGGCCACGAGAACGATAGAGGCGCCGAGCGCTCCCGCTGCTCCGGCCGCGGCATGTCCCTCACCTGGAGGAGTGACGACCAACGCGACCGGGGTTCCGACTTGTGACGCTGCTCCGATGAGGCCCGCAGCGCTCTTGGCGAGGCGACCTGCGGACAACACGTGCACCAGCACGAGTACCGAATCACTTGCGAACTCTGTCATCAGCGTCTCCTAAACCAATCGATTCTGCGCCAGGAAGTCGGCGAGCTTCTTGCCGGCATCGCCTTCGTCGAGGATCTTGACGCCTGCTGCGCGCGGCGGACGCTCGGACACCGAGACCATGATCGAGTGGGGGACCGCGGACTCCGAGAGCTCGACGCCGAGGTCGGCCAGGTTGAGTACCTCGAGAGGCTTCTTCTTCGCCGCCATTATGCCTTTGAAGTTCGGAAAACGGGCGTCCGGCAAACGATCCGTGATTGAGATGACTGCGGGAAGGGGCGCCGACATCTGCATAATGCCCGCGTCGCTTGAGCGCTGCCCGGTCACCTCGTTCTCGGTGATTGACACCGAGGAGAGGGCGGTGGCGTGCGGGACGCCGAGAAGCTCGGCGACCATGGCCGGAATGATTCCACCCGAGCCGTCTGTCGATAGGTTGCCCGCTACGACGAGGTCGTACCCGATGCGTCGCAGTGCCGCGGCGATGACTTCGCCTGTAACGCCGTAGTCGGCGCCGACAAGGGCATCATCTGCGACGTGCACCGCACGAGATGCACCCATCGCGAGGCCCTTGCGGATAGTCGCCGTAGCGGTCTCCGGCGCAAGGGAGAGTACAACTACCTCAGTTTCGGGATTGGCGTCGGCGTATCTCAGGGCGACTTCGAGCGCCCGCTCGTTGATTTCGTCCATCACCGACTCGCTCGCTGCCCTGTTGGCCAGGCCAGTCTCCGGATCGATCTCGCGTTCTCCGTAGGTATCGGGCACTTCCTTCACCAATACGACAATCTTCATCGATATCTCCCTCGCGCTCGCAGTGAGCGGCATCAAATTTGTCCTGCAATGATCGGCGTCACTTTACGCGGCCGTAATCGCCCCGGAGGAGGAAATTCGTCGGTCACAAACCCAGGTCGCGGCCGATGATTTCCTTCATAATCTCTTCGGACCCGGCCCAAATTCGCGTCACCCGAGCGTCCTTCCACGCGCGAGCGGCACGGATCTCGTTCATATAGCCCGCGCCGCCGTATAGCTGAACGCACGCGTCGATGACACGGTTCTGCACCTTGGCTGACCACCACTTCGCCTTGGCGGCGTCGACAGCCGACAGCTCTCGGTGGGCATGCTGCACCACCGCCGCGTCGACGAACGCCTGGGCAGTTTCGAGCTCGGTGATCAGCTCTGCTAGGAGGAACTTGTTGTATTGCATGGAGCCGATCGGCTGGCCGAATGCGACACGATCCTTCGCGTAGGCGAGCGTCTCATCGAACGTCTGGCGTGCGTGGGCAAGGTTGGCGACCGCCGCGGCGATGCGCTCCTGGGGAAGAAACGTCATCATGTGGAAAAAACCGTGGTTAAGCTTGCCCAGGAGGTTTTCTTTCGGTACACGGACGTCCTCGAAGAACAACTCCGCAGTGTCCGACTCCGGCTGCCCGACCTTGTCCAGTTTCTTTCCCCGGACGAATCCCTCCGTTCCATGCTCGACGGCGAACATGCTGATGCCTTTGGCGCCGGCATCGCGGTCTGTCTTCGCAGCGACGACGACGAGATCCGCGCTCAGGCCGTTGGTGATATACGTCTTGGATCCGTTGATGACCCAGCTGTCTCCGTCCGGGACGGCACGGGTCGACAAGTTTGCGAGGTCGGAGCCCACTGCCGGTTCGGTCATTGCGATCGCGCCCAGGATGTCACCGGACACGTAACCCGGCAGCCACCGTTCACGCTGCTCGGGAGAGGTCAGCTTCACCAGATAGGGCGCGACTATGTCGCCCTGGATGGAGAAGCTGGACGCGAAAGCCATGCTCTCCTTGGCGAGTTCTTCGAGGAAGACCGCGTTAAAGCGGAAGTCGTTGGCCTCGCTTCCGCCGTACTCCTCGGGCACCTCGAGGCCCAACAGGCCTGCCTCTCCGGCCGCCTTCCATACTGAACGTGGGATCGCGCGCTCCGCGATGATCGAGTCGTGGACGGGAACGACGTGTCGAGCCATGAAACCCCGCACGGATTCGCGGAAAGAGTCATGGGTCTCCTCGTACAGCGACCTCTTCACCAGTTGGCCCTCCTCGGGCTTGGCCGTGAGCTCTTAGACCCCACGATCATCATCGGCACTATGGGATCGTCGCGCACGACAGGCAGGTCACGGCGACCGTTAGGAGCCACCTGTCGCGGGAGGCGATCTTACTTAGACGAAAATCGTCTGTAATAAGATTACATCATCGAGCGCGGCTCGCAGGCGATCTCGGTGACATTCGTCCGACCGCTTGCAATTCCCGACCATTCGCGTCTACTATTTCCATAGAAGTTGACCCGATTCGGCGCGTGCACCCATCGGCGGGATGCATCACGCGCTCGGCTCGGCAGAGATCGCCAATGGTGGAGAGATAATGAGCACGTCGTTGACCGAGACCCTTACTGCCCCTCAGACGGAATGTGACGGGGTGATCGCCTGGCTTGAGGCGTTCGAGGAATTGTTGAGGGCGGAGGAGTTCTCACGACTCTCGGAACTGTTCCTGACTGATTCGCATTGGCGCGACATGGGCGCGTTCACCTGGGACCTCGGTAACGTCAGTGGGTTGGCGAAGATCGAGAGGCTGATACGCGCCTCCGCCCCCGAGTCTCGTGCGCATCAGTTCGGGCTCGCCCCGGGCCGCACTGCCCCCACGCGTGTGACGCGTGGAGGTGAGGAAGTGATAGAGGCGTACATCGTCTTCCGAACTGCAACAGGATATGCGGACGGGGTGGTTCGACTGGTCGCGACCGAGAACGGTCTTAAGGCGCGGTTGCTCCTCACACGGCTGGAGGGGATTGTCGGCGCCGAGCCGAAGCGGCCCGAAGGTGCGGGCTTCGATCGCGCCTCCGGCAGGAATTTCGTAGAGATCCGTGCGGAGCGCGCTCGATACGAAGACCGCGATCCGGAAGTCATTATCGTAGGCGGCGGACACCACGGACTGTTCGCCGCGGTAGCGCTCCAGGACCTGGGCGTCGACGTCCTCGTCGTCGATCGATTCCCCCGCGCCGGTGACAGTTGGCGCACCCGATACTCCTCGCTCGCGTTGCACAATGAGACGGAGATGGTGCACTTTCCGGGGATGCCGTTTCCGAAGTCGTATCCCGAGTATCTCTCGAAGGACCTACTGGCCGACTGGATCGAGATTTACGTCAAGGCCATGCAGTTGAACTATTGGAGCAGTACTGAACTCGTCAGTGGCGAGTACGACGACCTGGAGGGTCGCTGGACCACAGTCCTGCGATCTGCAGACGGCACCGAGCGGACCATGCGGCCGCGGCATGTCGTCATGGCGACGGGAGGAGTTGGCGGTCGTCCGGATCGACCGAATCTGCCCGGCATGGCTTCATTCGCCGGTGACGTGTTGCACACCAAGGAGTTCTCGACGGGTCGCGACTACGCGGGCAAGCGGGTGCTCGTGGTCGGCGTCGGCACGAGTGGCCATGACACGGCTCGTGAGTTGTACCTGAACGGTGCCAGCGTGACGATGCTGCAGCGTAACCCCGTCACCGTGGTCGATCTCAAAACCACCAACCTCGTCTATTCACCTGCATTCTTCGACGGCACGCCGACCGAGGTGGCGGACCTGATGAGCATGGCGGGTTGGGTTTACCCGCTGTTGAAAGAGAATCTTCGCAAGCTCGGCCAGATGTGCACCGACGCCGATCAGCCGATGCTGGACAAGCTCGAGGCGGCGGGACTACGTATCCGGTATCCGGAGAACGGATTCCTTTGGCAGGTTTTCGAGAGCTTCGCGGGGTACTACTTCAACGTGGGGGCGTCCGACCTGATCATCGCCGGTGAAATCAAGGTCATCCAGACCGAGGACGTCACGACCTTCGTGCACGAGGGACTCGAGATGAAAGACGGCTCGGTCCTGGCATTCGACGTGGCGATCCTCGCGACCGGTTATCAGAATCAGCGCGTCGAGACCGAGACACTCTTCGGGCGTGATGTTGCCGATCGAGTCGGCGACATCGGCGGTTTCGACGAAGTCGGCGAGCTGAGGAACACCTACAAGCCGACTGCGCAGCCCGGGCTGTGGTTTCTCTCGAGCGGCATCGCTTCCGGGCGACAGCTCGCGCCGAGCATGGCGGCCATGATCAAGGGCGCTCTCGCTGGCCACGTCACGGAGAACCGTTTCGGCTACATCGCCCAGCACGGCGGGACTCAGTTCTGACGCCCCCTCTCCACGGTTCACTCACTCATCATCTCTTCCGGAGGGTCTCTTTTATGCCCAGTCCTCAGGCACTGGCCACCGAACAAACTATCGCCGAATACAAAGCCGGTGTGATCGGTCTCGGCCCATCACTCACTCTTGACGAGCGGCGGAAGGCCGCTGACGGCATCGGACTGTGGGCCACAGTGCGAAACGACGTGACTCACACGGAGGCCGAGCTCGGTGGGCGAGCCGCGAGTCTGTATGAGCCCGCTTCAGCGCGCCCGGGTCGCGTTATCCTCTATTTCCACGGCGGTGGGTATGTGATGGGGTCGCTTCAGAGTCACGCCCGTCTGATGTCACACCTTGCCCATGTCACGGACTCTCCGGTGTATGGCTTGGACTTCCGCCGTGCACCCGAGCACCCCTTCCCTGCGGCGCTTGAAGACGCGCGGGCGGCCTACGAAGAGCTGCGAAAAAAGAGCTGGAAATCAGATCAGATCGTGTTGGCCGGTGACAGCGCCGGGGGAGGAATCGTGCTCGCGCTGATGGCAGAGCTTCGTGACGAGGGCATGGATCAGCCTGCCGGTGGCATGATTTTTTCGCCGTGGCTGGATCTGGCGCTGACGAGCAACTCCATGGAACGCCTGGCGGCCAAAGATCCGTGGACCACGAAGGCCGCACTCGAGCTGTTCGGTGGTTACTACGCCGGCGAAGTTTCACGGGACGACCCACGGGTGTCGCCGCTGTACATGGACTTCTCGGGCATCGCGCCGCTGCTGATACACGTCAGCAGCACGGAGATACTCTTCGACGACGCGACGCGCGCGCGAGATCGGGCCGTTGCCGCCGGAGTCGACGTTCAGCTGAACTCATGGGAGGGAGTCCCGCACGTCTTCCAGCTGTTCGCCGGAAACGTCCCCGAAGCGGACGAATCGCTCGGCCTCGCCGCGGCCTGGCTGAACGATCGCGTCAACTCTTCCACCACCTGATACCCGAAGGACACAAGGACGATGAAGTTCTCACTCTCGCTCAGCTACACCGACCCCCACGAGCTGATCGACATTGCGCGTGCTGCCGAAGATCATGGGTTTCATGGGATCGCCATGGGTGAGCATGTGCTGCACCCGGTCAACATCGAATCCGACTACCCGTACCGACCTACGCCAGACGGTCCGCGGTCGATAGACCACCAGGCGCCGCTGCTGAACCTGTGGACCACCGCGGGCGCGATCGCCGGAGCCACCGAGAAGCTCCATTTCATGACCTCGCTCTACCTGCTCAACCTTCGCCACCCGCTAGTCTCCGCCAATGCGGCCGCCACGCTGGTGGGCATCTCGAACAATCGGTTCGAGTTCGGTGTCGGAACTGGGTGGATGAAGGAAGAGTACGACGAGCTGGGCGTGCCGTGGGACGGGCGCGGCAAGCGATTCGACGAGGCCCTCGACATCATGCAGAAGGCATGGCATGGCGTGGAGGAACCGCACCACGGCGACCATTACTCGTTCCAGGCGATGGGAACGAATCCGCGGCCCGTGACTGAGGTGCCGCTGTATTTCGGCGGTCACACCCTCGTCGCAATGCGCCGTGCCGCTAATCGCGGCGACGGGTGGATCTGTGCGCCCAAGCCCGAGTTGGTTCGCGAGCAGGTGCGCACGATCTCCGAGTTGCGCAAGGCAAACGGCCGGGACGACCGCCCGTTCCAGTTCTGCGCGATGCTCAAATTGCCGAACGAGTCCGCCATCGTTGAGTTGGTCCAGGTGGGTGTAGATCACGTCATTGTGAGCTGCCCGTGGCGTCCCGATCTCGGGCGCGCGATGAGCACGTCCGACAAGCTTGCTGCCCTGGTCGACCTCGCCAAGACGATGCGGAGTATCGCTGCCAAGACGGCGACCGCCTCTGTCGCAATCCCGGCCGCCGTCTGACGATCGACGAAAGAAGAAGCGCAATGGATCTCGAAATCGCAGGAAGAGTTGCCGTCATCACCGGCGCAACCGCGGGTATCGGCCGGACGACCGCGGGGGTGCTCGCGGCTGAAGGTGTGCGGCTCGCCCTCGTCGGACGACGCTCTGAGGAACTGGACAAGCTTGGCGCGGAGATCGTGGCGGCCGGCGGCGAAGAGCCGCTACTGATTCCCGCTGACGTTACGGATGCGGCGACCCCAGGGCGAGTACGCGCGCAGGTCGAGGAAGCCTTCGGTGGCCTAGACATCCTGGTGAACAACGCAGGAGGTGCGGAACCGCTCGGCACAGTGCTCACCGAAGAGGTATGGCAGCAGCAGTTCGTGTTCAACTTCCATCAAAAGCGTTGGATGGCGGAGGCGTTCGAGGATCTGCTCATCGCCAGCCCGCAGGGTCGTGTCATCAACATGGCCGTCGCTCTGGAGCCCTCTGGGCGATCAGCGGCAATGTCGGCGCTGGCGGCGCTGCATCTCTGGTCGAAAGGCTATGCGCGTTACCTCGGGCCGCACAGCGTCACGGTCAACTGTGTGTCGCCAGGCCGTATCGAGAGTGAGCAGCTCTCGAAGATGTTCCCAGATGACGAGTCGCGCAATGCCTTCATCAAGAAGAGCGACCTACCGCTGGGTCGCTTCGGTTTCAAGGAGGAGGCGGCAGACCTGATTGCGTTCCTCGCATCAGCGCGCTCCTCATACATCACCGGCCAGGCTATTTCCATCGACGGGGGACTTAGCCGCCACATCTGAATACACCCGCGCCGACCCAGGAAAGACCGCCCGTTCCCCTTCTCCGGGCACGGGCGGTGTGTGTGTTCTATGCGGCCACAACCCTCTACACGGCGCCGGAGTGCTTCTTGCGCCGGTGTCGATGGGGGCTAGGACGAGCCCAGCGGCGCGGACCGCCACTGCAGTTCGGTCACCTTCACCAGGCGGCGCCGAAAGCGCCACCCGTTCTCGGTCCGTGCGATGTCGTCGTGGTAGGTGGCTATCGCGCAGGTGCCGTTGGCGCGCGGAGCGAACAGTTTGACTCTCGCTCTGGCGGTGTCGCTGCCTTCATCGTGATCGACGATGACATTGGTGCTGAAATGAGCCAGAGGGTGCACGATGCCCCGCATGAACCGGTCGATCGCCGCGAGACCGGACACATGATGATCCGTCCCCTCGATCTCAAACTCGCCATCGTCGGTGAAGATTTCGTCCAAACGGTCCCATTCCTTGTCATCGATGACGTGACCGTATAGGTAGATCAGGCGTGTGATCTGTTCAGAATCGCTCAAGCGAATCACTCCTCTATGAAAGGGCTGGAACACGCCTGACGCACGCGTGTTCCAGCCCCCTGTCCGACTGCGGAGCGAGACTTCTCGCCGGTCAGTCCTCGCCGGCGAGTGCGCGAGTGATGGCAGGAGTGTTCCAGTACCAGTTGCGCTCTTTGACCGCCTTGCCGTCGCGGAATTCCCAGATCTCGTTGACCCAGGTTTCGACGTGTGTCTTGTTCGGGCCGATGTTGCCCTCAAGGTGCACAACCGTGTTGATGCGCTGGTTTTCGTCGTCGACGAGCTGGAACTCCGGTGTGAAGTTCGTGCCGCCCCATGCAGTGCCGAAGATGTGGGCGATGTGGTCCATGAAAGCGTCAGGCCCCTCGTAGGTTCCGCCGTAAGGCATGCCCGGGTCCTGATGCAGCACGAAATCTGGCGCGAGCAGTGACCGCGTCTTTTCGTTGTCACCCTTCTGAATGGCCTCCACGAGCTGCCAATACAGGTCGTATACGTTCGACATCATCAACTCCAATGTTGAGTGACTAGGCACCCGTGCCTTGGCCCGGGCGGGGCCAGCACCGTGCCAGCCAGTCGGATATTGATTGCCGCCCTCTAATCTCACTCATGTGGCGTCGGAGGCGACCGTTGTCGCTGCGGAACCTAATACTGACGCAATTCGTACAGAAGAGCAACCCTTCCCGTCACTGGAGAATTTCCCTGTCCACATGCCGGAGGATACGGTAGTCTAATTACAGACGATTGTCGTCTATGTAATTCGATGACGGCGTCCGATTGAGTCGCACGACGCCGCCGGTGGCGATCCCGCGCTCGAGGCTCATAGGTGAGCGGCGCGGGAAGGCGGCCGCGGCGCGCTGACGACCGCCGTATTAGTCCATCGTGTTGGCAAAGGGAGTGACGACGTGATTCATCTCACAGTTCTGCGAACCTTCATCGCTGTGCTCGATCATGGTTCCATCATCGAGGCGTCCCGAAATTGCGGGTACAGTCCTGCCGCGGTGTCCCGCCAAATGTCGGCGCTGCAGGCTCGTCTGGGAGTGCGCTTGTTTGAACCTGACGGACGCGGGATCCGGCCCCGGCCCATCGCGGAGGAGCTCGCGGTGGGCGCTCGCCGGTTGCTCGACGAGTGTGATCAGTTCGACGACTACGCGAAGGGACTGTGCACATCCCAAAATGTGCACTCGCTCGTTCTAGTCTGAACGGGCAATCCGTCATGGTCGCTTCCGATCAGTGGACCAGGCTGACGACTCGGCTCCTCGCTCCCAACCCCGGGCCGATGACGCTGGATGGCACGAATACGTTCATCATCAGGGAACCCGGTTCGCGGCGCGCCGTGCTGGTCGACCCTGGACCGGAGGTCGCTCATCACCTCGATCGGATCGAGACGTTCGGGCCGTTCGATCTCATCGTGCTCACCCACCATCACCTCGACCACGCAGAGTCAGCGGCGACGCTGAGCAATCGCCTCCGGGCGCCGGTGCGCGCATCCGAGCCATCGCTCTGCACAGGCGGTTCGCCTCTCAAGCACGGCGAGCAGATCAACGCCGGTGGCACCCGCCTGACGGTGATTGCAACTCCAGGGCACACCGCTGACTCCGTCTGCTTTCAACTTCCCGACGACGGCGCGCTGGATTCCAGCGATCGATCTGGATCTATCCTGACCGGGGACACGATCCTTGGCCGCGGGACGACGGTGCTCGCGCAGCCTGAAGGTGCACTTCGCGACTACCTTCGTTCGCTGCAGACGCTCCGCGAGTTGAAGAATGCCCGCCGCGTCCTGCCCGCTCACGGCGATGCACTGCCGAGCCTGACCTTGATAGTTGAGGAGTATCAGTTACATCGCGCCCGGCGATTGGCCGAAGTGTCAGCGGCTTTGGGCGAACTGGGAATGGCGCCCAGTCGAACAGCCCGCGTCATCACAGCTGTTACCGACAGGGTTTACGCCCAGATCGCGCCAGCGGCCCGTATCGCTGCTGAGATCTCCGTGTCGGCGCAACTGGAATACCTTGCCGGGGAACCTTCACGTGGAGAAAGAAAACGCGACTCGGCAGCATTGCTATCTGCGACGACGCTGGAATGATCTCTCAAGACCGGACGCCGCTGGTCTCGGGACGAGGTGTCGGAGCTCATCATCGAAGTACTTCGCTGCGTTGGGATGCCGGCAGGCGCCGCCGATCGCTATCCGACTCAGTTCTCGGGCTGTGCGTTCCTCGAGCTGGTGCCGTCCGAGTGCTACTTCGGACAGTCGGGTGCCGGCTCGATCACCAAGACCGGAAACACCGACGCCCGCCGCCTGCTCGTCAAGGCGGCCTGGCATCACCGCAGACAGTATCGTCCGGGCGCGGTCATGCAAGTCTGATAAGCCCAAGCCCTCAGCATCGCCGTCGCTCGCGGCGACGCCGGCAACCATCGCCTGCCTCGTAAGTGGCAACAGTTCTAGTTGATTTGTAGACGGCAATCGTCCAAAATTAGGATCCACACACTAGTTCTCGAGAGGTCACGATGACGCCGGCGTCGCGCAGCACGAACACCAGGGACCCGGAGTTTCAGCGCTTGGTCGACGTATCAGCCATCAAGGAACTCCATATTCGTTACTGTCGGGGGCTTGACCGTATGGACTGGGACCTCATCCGCTCCATCTATCATCCGGACGCGATTGACAACCATAGAAAGTTTCGAGGAGGTGTCGAGGAGTTCGTTCACTGGTGTGCCGAAGTACTGCCCCGGTTTGCATGCACCACACACGTCTGCGCAAACCAGTTCGTCGAGGTGCACGGCGACTCCGGATGGATGGAGTCGACTACTCTGGCCTACCACCGAACGTATCCGACAGACGATGAGCCTGCGGCGGATTACATGATCATCCTCAGGTACATCGATATCGTGGAGCGCCGCAACGGCGAATGGCGCATTCTGGACCGAACTATCGTCCATGACACCGAGACAATCATTCCGGTCGGCGGCGAACATGCCCGAATCGCACCCGTCTGGCTTGCCTCGACACGAGACCCCACCGATGCTTCCTACGCAGCGGCGCTGGTGGCAGAGCAGAGGGCACACGGCGGAGACCAGCGCCTATCGGTGTAGCTTCAGTCACGAAGACGGTTACCACCATCGGTTCACTCGCTTCAATCCGTCGCAGCAGACGACGCAGACATCGGCGATACCGCGGTTGCGTACCTCGGTGAGCATGTTCATCCGCTGCTTCGCGCCCTCTCCACCGGTCGGTCCCATTCACAGTCCGAGAATGTGACGATGACCCTCGAGATCGACGCCGACAGCGACGTGGACGGATCGGTTGGCGACCTGCCCGTCCCGGATCTTTGATCACGAGCGCGTCAATCAGCGCCACTGGGTGTACGACGTCCAGCTGACGGACTTTCCGTGTGTCGGCGCTGGTTGAGAACCAGGCCAGAACGACCGGGTGGTTTCCAGTGATCGTCGCAACGAGAACGATCAGAAAGGTGTTCTGGTATGTCTTCTCGTCGCGTTCCAGAGGAGCCGGGTCGTCGGCCGATGACGGAGATGCGTCGTCGCCTCCTGGAACTGATAGCGCAGGGTTGGACCTTGCGCGGCGCGTGCCGAGAGGGTCATGCCCCTCGCAAACAGCGAGATCACCGCCTCATCGAACCCCCGCGATCCGGCGTTGATGTTTCGGTGCCACGATCGGCGCGAACGTCCCCGCCGGCTCCCTCGGGACATGAACGGCAGATCGCCGATCTCGGTCCTTATCTTCTTCGGTGTCGATCCGTTCCTGAGTTGACCGACTGCTTGCCGGCGCGGTCGCCCGCTACGTAGCCGAGATGCTCGGTGAGCTCCTCCTCCAACGCAGACTGCAGCACCTGGCTCGGCAAGCCCGTCAGCAGCCCGTTCGGGCACATCAGATCGATCCCCTGACTACGCGCGGCGGCTAGCTGCTCGGTGACGGCGGTGACGTCGGGCAGGCGCGGGGAGGATCTCCCCGGTTCGCAGATCGACGATCTCGGATTGCTCAGCTGTCTCCAATTCGGGGTTCATGACGTGATTCATCTTCCCGGTCAGCCGAAGCCGAACCGATCACGCCGACGCCCTCACCCAGAAAGTTGCCGACAGACCCTCACCGGGTTCGGTTGTCTCAGTCGACCTTCTCGAAGTCGACCACGATTTTTCCGCGCACATCACCGTTGAGGATCCGCTTGTACCCTGCAGGGACCTGATCGAACCGGATGACGGAATCGATCGAGGGGCGGATGCCTGTGATGTGCAGCATCCGAATCAATGACTCGAATTCTGCGCGTGTGCACATCGTGGAACCGATCACCGACAGCTGTTTATAGAAGATGCGTCGCAGCTCTGCTTTAGGCATCTCTCCGCTGGTAGCGCCGGCGATGACGATCGTGCCGCCGGGGCGAACGGCCCGCAGCGAATGAGCCCAGGTCGCCTCGCCGACCGTCTCGATGACCACGTCGACTCTTTCCGGCAAACGCGCTCCCGATTCGAGCGACATATACGCACCCTGCTCGAGCGCATATCGACGCTTCGGCTCCGACCTGGCGGTCGCGAACACGCGAGCGCCCGCCGCTGAGGCGAGTCGGATCGCCGCGCTGGCGACTCCTCCGTTGGCGCCCTGCACCAGCACGCTGTCCCCTGGACGGATCCCGGCGCGGGTGAACAGCATCCGATAAGCCGTGCCCCAGACGGCGCCCAGCGTCGCAGCTTCGATGAAGGTGAGCCATTCAGGCTTCGGAAGGAGGTTGCGGGAGGGCACGACGATGAATTCCGCGAGGGTTCCATCCAGCGTCTCTGATAGCACCGCGCGATCGGGGTCGAAGGTCTCATCGCCCCGCCCTCGATCGGTGTCCGCCACCACGGAGTAGAGGATCACCTCACGGCCGTCGTCGGTCACTCCGGCGCCGTCGCAGCCGAGGATCATGGGGATCCGCTCGGGCGGATGCCCGACGCCCTTGAGCGACCAAAGGTCGTGCGGGTTCAGAGACGCAGCGCGCATGCGCACTCGCGTCCAGCCTTCCTCGACTTCTGGGACGGGCACGTCCCGAAGAGCGAGGCCAGCAAGAGGATCATCCGGATGCTGGGAAACAGCGACTGCCGCGAGCATCACGTTCCTCCCGCTCGGGTGCCGTCACCGTCGTAGGGGAGACGAGTCCGCGTGGGGCGTTTCGGCGACCCACGTTCCCGCACCTTGCAAGACTGAGCCATCTCCCACGAGCTTCGCGATACGCACGTCGTCGTAGCCGAGCTCCCCGAGAATTTCGATCGTGTGCTCTCCGATCTCGGGTGACGGGAGCACCGGCCCGACTGTCCGCCCGCCGAAACGGATGGGAAATCCAGGGACGCGCACATCGCCGAGGCGACGGTGGTGGATCGGCTGCATGTAACCGTTGAGCGCGGCCTGCTCGGAATTGACCGCGTCGAGCATGCTGTACACCGGTGCGAACAGCAGCCCAGCCTCGGAAAGTAGCTTCAGCCACTCTTCGCGATCACGTTCGCGAAAGACGGTGTCAAGCATCGGCATGAGTTCGTCATTGTTCTCTATGCGCATCTGATTTGTCGTGAAGCGTGGATCCTCGAGGAGGTCCTCGCGATCGAGGACTCGGCAGAGGATCGGCCAGAACTTGTCCGGCGGATAGTGGCTTCCGATGATCCATTTTCCGTCGCGACACTCGTACGACGTCCGCGTCGCCGACGCCGCCATCCGATCCCATTTCACGTCCAGTGATTCGTTGGATACGCTCGTAGCGAAGAGGTTCATGCCGGTCAGCCACATCGCCGAGCCCAGCAGGGAGGTGACGACCTCTTGGCCCTCCCCGGTCTGACCGCGTTCAATGAGAGCCGCGAGCGCTGCGTAGCTGGCGGTGATCGCCGTCATCTGGTCGAGGACCAGCACCGTGAGTAGCTTCGGCTCCGCGGCGCCGGCCAGGTACATCATTCCCGACATCGCTTGACCGACGGGCTCGAATCCTCCGTCATTGGCCTGTGGACCTGTGTCGCCGAACGCCGACACGTTGACATACACGATGTCCGCAGCAATCTCCTTCAGGGCTTCATAATCAATGCCCAGCGTTCGTCTGGTCGAACCGCGCAGATTCGAGATGAAGACATCGGCACTGCGCACGATGTCCTCGAACACCGTCCGGCCGCCCTCGGTCGTGATGTCCAGTGAAATGTCACGCTTGTTCCGATTGGAGAATTCGAACAGGATCCCCCAATCGTCGGGGTCGCCTGGCGTCTTGCCCGCCAACGGCCCGACGCCGCCGTTAGCGCGCTCAGGGTCCCCGCCCGGCATCTCAATTTTTACGACGTCGGCTCCCATGTCGCCGAGTATCGCGCCCGCTCCGGGGCCGGCATGCCAGACGCCGTACTCGACGACTCGAATCCCGGTCAGCGGACCTCTGCGTGTGTTATTCAAGCGTTCCTCCTGTCGCTACGGCATCTCGCCGCGTGAACCGCCGCAACCGTGAACGCGGCACCCTCATTCGTCACCGGCTCTTCGTCGACACCAGGGGGCGGGCGGCGCCACCGTTGCGGATCGCACCATCGTCAATACTGACGTTATTGGTCACTTTTGTCAAACGGTCCGGTTCGTGCAAGGGTTGCGCAGATTCGCGACGTTCACGATCGCGCTAGAAGTCACCTTTCGAATTGAGATGCGACTGAAGGTGCCGTCACTCCTTCTAACTGCGCGAGTCCCAGCGCCGAATGGTCTGTTCGTACAGGTGGAAGGCGCCCTCGATCGAGTCGCGGAGAACATACTCGTCCGCGGCGTGCATTTGCTCGGCTCTGCCAGGACCCCAGATCACGGTCGGGACTCCGGACAACGCGGGAGCGAGTGCGGATCCGTCGGTGAAGTAGGGAGCGGGCCGCGCTTGGTGTGGTCCAGGCAAGGCGCTCACCCACGGATCGTCGCCGGACCAAGGGATAGGCGATAAGTCCAGGAGTGTTTCCACCTCGTCGACTTCGGGCTGGCCCGACCACCAGGCATGCAGTTGCGAGTTGTCTGGCTCGATGGTGCGTATATCGACGATGGCGTGCGCTTCAGCGGGCACGACGTTCGCCGCTTCGCCACCCGCTACGACGCCGATGTTCATCGTTTCGCGCCCGAATGCGACCGTTTCGCGCCCGAATGCGACCGTTTCGCGAAGGGGCAGCTCCGCCTCAGCGCGGGATAGGACGCGCATGAGTGTTGTTATGGCGTTCCGACCGAGCGATGGCATGCTCCCGTGCGCAGCTATGCCGCGTGCCGAGATGCGCAGCCACAGCACTCCGCGGTGCCCGGCGACGACAACGTTGTCGGTCGGTTCGGGAACAATGACGGCTGCGATACCGCGGCCCTGCAACATCGGCGCAACAGTACCGGCGCCGAGAGAGCCGATCTCCTCGTCGCTCGTGAGCACGAGCGAACAGGGAACGCCGATCGCCGCGGCCTCGAGCAAGGCGGCTGCGGCCGCGACGAGTCCACCCTTCATGTCGGTCGCGCCACGCCCGTAGATCCGACCGTCTCGAACCTCAGGGCGGTGCGGCTGGACCGACCACAGTGCCAGGTCACCGGTCGGCACGGTGTCGATGTGGCAGACGAATGCGAGGCGGCGCCCAAGCCCTGGTGTGGAGATGATCGCCCAGGGCAATCCCGATGGTGTGGACCGCTCGACCTTCAGGTCGGGCGCTTCACCCAGCATCCGCTCGATGACGAGCTGCATTGCTCGCCGCTGGCCCGCCCAATCCGATGAAGTCGTGTTGACCGCAAGAAGACTCAGGAGCAGCTCGAGGCGCCACAAAGAGGCCGTTGCGCCTTCTGCTGGAATGCTCCTCACCCACGACAGCCTGGCGCCCCACGGGTCTCGGCGCCACTATGTGAATGTCGGCGTAGGGCTGTTGTCGGCGTAGGGCTGTCATAGGTGCCGAGACGTCGACGAGATGATCGTAGATTCTTCGACGCCGTTGGGCGCTACGCCGTCGAAAACATCAATGGTCAACGGCTGAAGGCACGGTTTCCACAGCAACCGAGGGTGACGATGAGCTTCTCAGCTCGTCGACAAGGCGGATAAGCTCCGCAGCCCAGAGTCGGCCTTTGTCGTGTGTGAACCTTGCGATGGGCAGCGAGATACTGATGGCCGCCCGTTGCCCGCCCAGGTCGCCTGTGGCGATCGCCATGGCGGCGATTCCCGGCTCGCTCTCCTCGAAATTCCATCCGATCCTCGTGTCGCGTACGTCATCGATCTGCTCGTGCAGTGACGCCAGGTCGACGTCGATGCGGCGTCCACGTGGGCTGGCCATCGCCATCTTGTATCGCGCATTAATCTCGGCGTCCGGAAGCTCCGCGAGGAGGACCTTGCCGGCCGACGTCCGGTGTGCGGGGAGCCAGACGCCCACCCTGAGCCCGAACCGCAGTGAGTGCGAGGTCGCCTCGATGCCATCGAGGTGCTGGATCTGCGTGCCCGCGAGTGTCGCGATGTGCACAGTCTCACCGGTGCGCTCATACAGCTGCTCTAGGGCGGGCCGTAGCCTCATCGCGAGCGAAGGCTGAGGGAACGCGGCGTGGTCGAATCGGAGCACGGGGCCAACGGAGTATCGCTTCTGGTCGCCTCGCAGCACAAAACCCTGGAGCGCGAGTGTGCCCAGCAATCGGTATGCCGTCGACGGATTGACATTGAGTGCGGAGGCCGCCTCGCTCACACTCACTGAGCCCTCGTCGAGCACGAGGGTGATGATGGTCAGCGCGCGTTGCACGCTCTGCACGGGCTCAAACTTGCGGTCCACGCAAACTACTGTAGTTGCATTTGCTGAGGGCGCGCGTATTGTAAACAAGACGTCGTGCCGCGGGTGCGTCGCAAAAAGTACCGGACTCTATGGGGCGGCCGGGCGAGCACCCCTCCGACCGGGACATCGTTTCGAGCCAGCAGGGGATTGCAATGTCACCGACGAATGATGAGTCGATCGCCTCGATAATGAGCGAGGGTGGCCGCCCGGCCAACAGTCGCCGCGAGATCAAGATCGTCGAGACCTCGCTCCGCGACGGTCACCAGAGCCTGTGGGCGACTCGCATGCGCACCGAACACGTCATCGCGATGGCGGAAAACTACGACCGCGCGGGGTTCGAGCAGGTTGACCTCGTGGCGCCGATCCAGTTCGACGTGGCCGTTCGGTATCTCAAGGAGGATCCTTGGGAGCGCGTGCGGCTGGCGCACGAGCACATGCCGAATACGAAGCTCCGTGCGTTGATCCGATCACGCAATATCGCGGCCTTCGATTTCCTCCCAGACGACATCATCATGGCGTGGGTGGAGAGGCTGTATGCGAATGGCTTCCGCGTGATCGGCTCGTTCGACGGCCTCAACGACATGGCGAACATCATCCCCGGCCTCGTTCGGGCGAAGGAGCTCGGTGCGTCCACGTTCGGGGCAGTGTCCTTCTCTCAGAGCCCTGTGCATACCGATGAGCTCTATGTCAGCAGGGCAAAGGAGCTCATTGAGAAGGCGGACGTCGATGCGATCATGCTCAAGGACGCCGCGGGGCTGCTCACGCCGGATCGCATTCGCACGCTCGTTCCGGCGCTGAAGGAAGTGGTGGGTGATCGAGTCCTCGAAATCCACACGCACTCTCTCACTGGGCTGGCGCCGCTCGTATACCTCGAGGCGGTCGAGCTTGGCGCAGACCAGATCCACACCTCAATCTGGCCGCTGGCCACCGGCAACGCACAACCGTCCACCCAAACCCTCGTCCGCGATCTGCGCGCACTGGGCTACCAGGTGGATGTCGATACTGACCGAGTGAACACGATCAGCGAGCAGCTCCTCGATATTGCGGAGACTGAAGACAAACCGGTCGGCGCTCCCGTCGAATACAACGGAATCCACTACATGCATCAGATACCCGGAGGGATGCTCGCGAACTTCCGGTCGCAGCTCGAGACCGCGGGACTCTCCGATCGGTACGACGACCTGCTCGTAGAGGTGGCTCGAGTCCGGAGTGAGCTCGCCTATCCAATCATGATCACTCCGTTCGCACAGTTCGTCGGGGTTCAAGCCGTCATGAATGTGATGACCGGAGATCGATACTCCGTTGTGCCCAACGAGATCAAGAAGTACGCCCTCGGCTATTTCGGCAAGCTACTCGCGGACATCGAGCCGAGCGTCCTGGAGAAAATCATCCGCAACGGATCGGCCAACATCGCGCTCGTGCCGCCCACCGTCATCCCTCCCATGCTCGACGATCTCATCGGACAGCACCCGGACGAGGACATCGACACGCTTCTCCTGCGAGCAATGTTTGCCGGATCACAGGTGGACGAGATGAGGGCCACGGTGGCAGCCGGGGGGAACCCCGACGAGGTGCAGCGTCCGATCCTCGACCTGATCAAGTCACTCGCCGGCGCCGCAGGCGGCACGGGCCGCCGCACACTCAATGCCGGAGACATTCGCATCACCATCGACAAGGGAGCAGACGATGCCGCTTAACCCCCCTGATATCAAGGAGCTCAAGGCGATCGTGGACTGGGTGCATCTCAGCGACGACGTTCGCGAGCTTTCACTCAAGTACGGGGACGTGGAGCTGTTCATTTCACGGAACCACGCCCCTGTTGCGCAGCCTGCGGGTGCGACGCCGAACGTCGCAGTGCAGGCGCCGCTGGCAGCTCCGTTACCTGCGGCTGCAGCGGATCCGGTCGCCGTCACACCCGCGGCACCCGGCCCGGTAGCGCCGGTTGCGGGGGGCGGGATCGCTGACGGCGATGTGATGGTCAAGGCCCCAATGCTCGGGACGTTCTACTCGGCGCCGAAGCCCGGGGCTGCGAACTTCGTGGAGGTCGGCGCGCGCGTCGAGGTCGGCGCTGTTCTGTGCATCGTCGAGGTCATGAAGCTCATGAACAACGTGGAGGCGCCGGTCGCGGGTATGGTCACCAGCATCCTCGCTCAGAACAACGAGACCGTTGAGTATGGTCAGCCGCTCATCGTCATCCGCACCGATGGCTGAGGGACTCTCTAGCGTTCTCATCGCGAACCGCGGTGAGATCGCACTGCGAATCATCCGTGCATGTCAGGAACTGGGTATCCGAAGCGTGCTGGTGTACTCCGAGGGCGATGCCGACTCGCTGCCGGTGAAGCTCGCCGACAAGGCGGTGTGCATCGGTCCAGCCCAGGTGAACCTGAGCTACCGGAACGCCGAAGCGATCGTGGGTGCTGCGCTGGCGTTGAAGGTCGACGCGATTCATCCGGGCTACGGCTTCCTCTCCGAGAACGCCGACTTCGCAGCTCTGTGCGAGCGGGAAGGCGTCGGGTTCGTCGGACCGTCCTCCGAAATCATCCGACGTATGGGCGACAAGATCGAGGCCAAGGAGATCGCGCGCCGCGCGGGCGTACCGACGGTGCCGGGGTCGCTGGGAGCGGTTGCGGAATTCGCCGAGGCTGTTGACGTGGCGCGTGAGGTGGGCTTCCCCCTTCTCATCAAAGCGGCAGCGGGAGGCGGTGGACGCGGCATGAGGGTGGTGGCGAGCATCGACACCCTCGAACGTGATCTGTCAGAGATCATGTCGGAAGCCGAAGTGGCCTTCGGTGACCCTTCCGTCTACATCGAGCGGTATCTCACCGACATTCGCCACATCGAGGTGCAGGTCATCTCGGACGGCGACACGGTCCTTCATCTGGGGGAGCGCGACTGCACCGCGCAGCGCCGCAACCAGAAGCTCATCGAGGAATCCCCCTCGCCGGTCCTCGATGAGCAGTTGCGTGCGGCAGTCACGGGAGCCGCCGTCGCGCTCTGCCGCGAGGTCGGATACACGAACGCAGGAACGGTCGAGTTCGTCTTCGACAACATCACCCGCGCCTTCTACTTCATCGAGATGAACACCCGGATCCAGGTCGAGCATCCCGTCACCGAGATGGTCACCGGCATCGACTTAATCAAGGCGCAGCTGCGCATCGCCGGCGGTGAGCCGCTCACACTGACCCAAGACGACATCGTGCTTACGGGTCACGCCATCGAGTGCCGCCTCAACGCAGAGGACCCGGAACGCGGCTTCGCGCCCAATCCCGGAGTCATCACGCGGTTCCGTGCTCCGGGCGGCTTCGGCGTGCGTATCGACACCCACGTCGAAACCGGCTACGCGATCCCACCGTTCTACGACTCGATGATCGGAAAGCTCATCTGCTGGGGCTCCGATCGCAATGAGGCCATCGCGCGGACGCAGCGCGCTCTGCGTGAACTGCAGCTCGACGGCGTCGCCACAACGGTCGCATTCCACCAGGAGATTCTCGGAAGCGAAGGATTCCGCAGTGGGCAGTTCAACACGGCGTTCGTCGCAAACCTGATGGCAGCCCGAGAGCAGCCTGCCCCTTCGACTTCTTCGTCCGTCAACTGATCAGGAGTTCACCTATGTCAACGATCGCTATCACGTCCCGCCCGCACGGTGCCGTCCTCGCAGATCTCATCGCCCGTCCCGCAAGCCGCTCCTACGCCTTCGCAGTGGATGCCGGCCTGGTGCTCGCGGGGGTGGCTCTCGTCGCGCTCCTCGCCAAAGTATCGTTTTTCATCGGCCCGGTGCCGATCTCGGGCCAGACCCTCGGGGTGCTCGTGGTAGGCGCAGCGCTCGGCGCCAAGCGCGCTGCCGCGTCGCTCACGACCTACATGCTGGTGGGCCTCGCCGGGGTGCCGGTCTTCGCCGGACCGGTTGCGGGACCTGCTTACGTGCTGATGCCGTCCTTCGGGTTCGTCATCGGCTTCATCCCCGCCGCGTTCATCGCGGGATGGTTTGCCGAACGCGCTTGGGATCGCAATCCGGCGCTGGCGTTCGTCGGCTTCGGTCTCGCCTCGATCGTCCCCTTCCTCATCGGCGTTCCGTACATGGCGATGATTCTGTCCAACGTCATGGGAGTGGACATCACGCTGTCCGGCGTCCTGGACGCGGGCGTATGGCCCTTCATCGTCCCCGGCCTCATCAAGGCCGCCGCCGCCGCGCTACTGATTCCCGGGGCCTGGCTCCTCGTTCGAAAGGCAGACCGCACGAAATCGTGATACGGAATTCGAGGTATTTACGGCCAGACGGCTCGCTCCGCGTGATGACGCCACTGCAGCGTCGGCGGAGGGGACGCGGACGCTGGCGGCGCGCTCTTGGAAAGTAACCGCCACATGAGTACCGTCGCGCCAGCGGCTCCGCGACCCGCTAGGCCCGTCGATCACACCAGCCTCGCAATCGCCGCGCTGGCGGCGCATGCGACGCATGTGCATCTGCACAACGCGCTCGATGCGGGGCTTGGGTCCGTCGCGGCCACCCCATCAGAACCCGGAAAAGTACCCCGCACCGAACAGGGAGCAGCATGACCGTCACCCACCACCTCCGCGTCCACCGCAGCGACGAGCACCTCGCCCGCAAGGGTCAGCTCGCATGGCGCATCGCCGAGGTCGCGACCGACCCGGTCGAGGTCGAGCCCGAAGTCGTCGACATGATCATCAACCGCGTGATCGACAACGCCGCCGTGGCGGCGGCATCCCTTAGCCGGGCACCCGTGAGCGCTGCGCGCCAGCAGGCGCTCGACCACGCCGTCTCGGTGAGCGGCAAGGGGTCGACCGTCTTCGGTTGCGCGGTCGAGCGTCGCACGAGCCCCGAATGGGCCGCGTGGGCGAACGGCGTCGCGGTGCGCGAACTCGACTACCACGACACGTTCCTGGCCGCCGAGTACTCGCACCCCGGCGACAACATCCCGCCGATCGTCGCGGTCGCCCAGCACGTCGGCTCCGACGGACGGGCGCTCGTGCGCGGCATCGCGACCGGCTATGAGATCCAGATCGACCTGGTGCGGGCGATCTCGCTGCACAAGCACAAGATCGACCACGTCGCCCACCTCGGTCCATCGGCCGCGGCCGGCATCGGCACGCTCCTGGGCCTTCCCACCGAGACGATCTACCAGGCCGTCGGTCAGGCCCTGCACACGACCACGGCCACCCGGCAGTCGCGCAAGGGCGAGATCTCGACCTGGAAGGCGCATGCACCCGCGTTCGCGGGGAAGATGGCCGTGGAAGCCGTCGACCGCGCGATGCGCGGCGAGACCAGCCCGTCGCCGATCTACGAAGGCGAAGACGGCGTGGTCGCGTGGATGCTGGACGGTCCCGATGCCGCCTATGAAGTGCCCCTGCCGGCCGAGGGGGAGCCCAAGCGCGGCATCCTCGATTCCTACACCAAAGAGCACTCCGCCGAATACCAGGCGCAGGCGTGGATCGATCTGGCCCGCAAGCTGCACAACGAGAACCCAGCCCTTCGACAGGCTCAGGGACCGGGGAGTGCGGAGAACATCGAGTCGATCGTCCTGCACACGAGCCACCACACGCACTACGTGATCGGCTCGGGCGCGAACGACCCGCAGAAGTACGACCCCACGGCATCGCGCGAGACGCTCGACCACTCGATCCCGTACATCTTCACGGTGGCGCTGCAGGACGGCACGTGGCACCACGTCGACTCCTACGCGCCCGAGCGCGCCGGCCGAGAGGACACCGTCGCGCTCTGGCATAAGGTCACCACGGCCGAGGACGACGAGTGGACGCGCCGCTACCACTCCGACGACCCGAACGAGAAGGCCTTCGGCGGCCGCGTTGTCATCCGTTTCACCGACGGGCGCGAGATCAACGATGAGATCGCTGTCGCCGATGCGCACCCGCTGGGTGCCCGGCCGTTCGCCCGTGAGGACTACATCCGCAAGTTCCGGATCCTCGCCGAGCCCGTGCTCGCGCCGGAGGAGATCGAGCGATTCCTCGACCTCGCCCAGCGTCTGCCCGAGCTCACACCCGCCGAGGTCGGCGAGCTCACGATCGTCGCCGAGCACCGCGTGCTGGCTGGAGCTCCGGCCCCGAAGGGGCTGTTCTGATGCTGTACGCACAGACTCCCGCCGCCGAGAAGCGCCGGCTGTTCCGCGAGCGGCTCGCCTCGGGTGAGCTGCTGCGGATGCCGGGCGCCTTCAACCCGCTGAGCGCGAAGCTCATCGAGCGCAAGGGCTTCGAGGGCGTCTACATCTCGGGTGCGGTGCTCGCCGCCGACCTGGGGCTTCCCGACATCGGACTCACGACCCTCACCGAGGTCGCCGGTCGCGGTCAGCAGATCGCGCGGACGATCGAGCTGCCCGCGATCATCGATGCCGACACTGGCTTCGGTGAGCCGATGAACGTCGCCCGGACGATCCAGACGCTCGAAGATGCCGGGCTTGCCGGCACGCACATCGAGGACCAGATCAACCCGAAGCGGTGCGGTCACCTCGACGGCAAGTCCGTGGTCGACGAGGACACCGCGATCAAACGCATCCGCGCGGCGGTCGACGCGCGGCGCGACCCAAATTTCCTGATCATGGCGCGCACCGACATCCGGGCGGTGGACGGCCTCGACGCCGCGATCGACCGTGCGAAGGCGCTGGTGGATGCCGGCGCCGATGCGATCTTCCCCGAGGCCATGCGCGACCTAAACGAATTCGCCGCGGTGCGGGAGGCCGTGGACGTGCCGATCCTTGCCAACATGACCGAGTTCGGCAAGAGCGAGCTGTTCTCGGTCGATCAGCTGCGCGGCGTCGGGATCAACATCGTTATCTGGCCGGTCTCGCTGCTGCGGATCGCGATGGGCGCGGCGGGCCGCGGTCTGGACGCGTTGGACGCCGACGGCCATCTGACCTCGAAGCTGGGCGAGATGCAGCACCGCGCCGACCTGTACGACCTGATCGACTACGAGGACTACAACCACTTCGACACTTCTGTGTTCAACTTCCAGATCGCCCGCTGAACCTCCTCAGGAAGCAGAGACATGACAGACATCGAGATCAAGAAGGGCCTCGCGGGGGTCACGGTCGACTACACCGCGGTGTCCAAGGTGAACCCCGAGACCAACAGCCTGCTCTACCGCGGCTACCCAGTGCAGGAGCTGGCCGCCACGCAGCCATTCGAGGCCGTTGCCTACCTGCTCTGGTACGGCGAGCTGCCGACCGAGGACGAGCTCGCGGCGCTCGTGGCCGAGGAGCGCGCGAACCGCACACTCGATGACAACGTCCGCCAGGCGATCGACCTCATTCCGCTGGACGCCCACCCGATGGATGTCATCCGCACCGCGGTGTCGCTCGTCGGCGCGTCGGATCCGGCAGCGTACGACAACTCGCGCGAGTCGGACCTCGTGAAGTCGCGGCGCCTGTTCGCGAAGCTGCCTGCGATGGTCGCGTACGACCAGCGGCGCCGTCATGGGCTGGGCATCGTCGACCCGCGCGACGACCTCGACTACGCGCAGAACTTCCTCTGGATGACCTTCGGCGACGTGCCCGACCCGGTCGTCGCATGCGCCTTCAACGTGTCGATGATCCTGTACGCGGAGCACTCGTTCAACGCGTCGACCTTCACCGCCCGTGTGATCACGAGCACGATGGCGGATCTATACTCCGCGGTCGTCGGCGCGATCGGCGCACTCAAGGGGCCGCTGCATGGCGGCGCCAACGAGGCGGTCATGCACATCTTTGACGAGATCGGCACAGCCTCGAATGTCGGGCCGTGGCTCGATACCGCCCTCGCCGAGAAGCGCAAGATCATGGGGTTCGGCCACCGCGTCTACAAGCGGGGCGACTCGCGCGTTCCCACTATGAAGGTCGCGCTCGACACCCTCGTCGAGCACTACGGCGCGCGCGACCTCGCGGCGCTCTACGACTCGCTCGAGTCGGAGTTCGTCTCACGCAAAGGGATCTACCCGAACCTGGACTACCCGTCAGGTCCGTCTTACAACCTGATGGGCTTCGACACCTTGACCTTCACCCCAATCTTCGTTGCTGCGCGTATCACGGGGTGGACGGCGCACATCGTGGAGCAGGCGGCATCCAACGCGCTCATCCGCCCGCTGTCGGCCTACAACGGCCCCGAGGAACGGCACATCAACAGCTACGTTCCTGACACCGCTGCTATCGACGCGCTCAAGCGACCGGAGGAAGTGGCGGAAGAATGACGGTAGAAAAGGTGGTCATCGTGGCTGGCGCCGCCCGCCCCATGGGCAGTTGCGGCGGCGTCCCCGCCGAAACTCACGCGTACAACCTCCGTGCGCAACTGACACCGCAGCCTTGGGAATGAGTCATTCACCGACCAACGCCCTATTCCGATCGCACGATGGCCGGCGTGATCCGACCGGTTCGAGCAGGCGGCGAACCTTTCTCGCTGGCCAATTTTGCGCGATTTTATCACTTCTGTTGCAAATAAGAGCGGATCAAATCTACGTATCCTCTGACCATCTCCTATTACAAGCAGAGAGCCGAGAACCCTATGGCGCCGAGTCCGCCAGCCAATCCCGTGGCTGCAAGCGGCGCCCCCTCCCTGCCGCGGACAGCCTTCTTCATCTCCGACAGCACCGGCATCACGGCCGAGACGCTTGGAAGCGCTCTCCTGGCCAACTTTCCCGGGATGTTGTTCGTCCGGCACACCATTCCGTTCGTCGACAGCGTCAATGGAGCGATAGCCGTCTCGCTCGACATCCAGCGGGTGATCGATTCGGGTGCGCAGCCGGTCGTCTTCACGACGGTCAAGTCGGCAGATATTCGCAGCGCGCTAGACGTCCCGGGGTCCGTGCTGGTCGACCTTCTCAGCGGACATCTCACCGAGCTCGAGGTCGCGTTGGGCACTAGCCGGTCGGAGCAGCTCGGTCAGTTTCACGGGGTGGGTGATATCGATCGCTACTTCGCCCGGATGCGTGCGGTCGAGTACGCGATTGAGCATGACGACGGCCAGAGCGGCCGTGCTCTGGATATCGCCGATGTGATTATCATCGCTCCGTCTCGTTGCGGGAAGACACCCACGACGATGTATCTCGCCCTGCAGTACGGGCTGCTGGTGGCCAACTACCCCCTCACAGATGACGATTTCCCTACCGACGGTCTCCCGGGGTCGGTCAATCGGCACGCGGCGAAGTGCTTTGGGCTCACCACGAACCCGTTGCGGTTGAGTCAGGTGCGGCATGAGCGACGCCCGAACTCGGTGTACTCCAGCCTGGCGCAGTGCACCCTCGAACTCCGTCGCGCGGAGGACCTCTATCGCCGGAACCGGGTGCCGTTCCTGAACTCCTCGACCAAGTCGGTCGAGGAGATGTCGGCGGTCATCATGCAGTCAATGCGCTTGCGCAGCTAAATCCCATTCCTCTCCCTTCCCCGAGATCACCCACAAGGAGCACGCATGACGAACATCCTCTGGTACGACCAGGTCGGCATGGCGGACATCGCCCAGGTCGGCGGCAAGAACGCCTCCCTCGGCGAGATGGTCTCGAACCTGTCCGGAGCCGGGGTCCGCGTGCCTGGCGGCTTCGCGACCACCGCCGACGCCTATCGCGACTTCCTCGCTGCGAACGGCCTCTATGACCGCATCAGGCGAACGGTCGAGGCTCTCGACGTGTCCGACGTGTCCGAACTGGCCCGGGTGGGCGCGAACGTGCGGGACTGGATCATGGCACAGCCGTTTCCGCTGGGGTTCGAGAAGTCGATTCGGGAGTCGTACACGCGCCTGGTCGCGGGCGATCCCCAACCGGAGTTCGTCTCGTGGGCGGTGCGTTCCAGCGCGACTGCTGAGGACCTTCCGGACGCGTCCTTCGCCGGTCAGCAGGAAACTTTCCTCAATATCAGCGGCATCGAAAACATCTTGCTCGCGATCCGCAACGTCTTCGCATCGCTGTACAATGACCGGGCGATCGCCTACCGCGTGCACCACGGCTTCGACCACCACGACGTCGCGCTGTCGGCGGGCGTGCAGCGGATGGTGCGATCGGATATCGGCGCCTCCGGCGTGCTGTTCACCGTCGACACTGAGTCGGGCTTTGACCAGGCCGTGTTCATCACCAGCTCGTACGGGCTCGGCGAGGCGGTCGTGCAGGGCGCTGTGAATCCTGACGAGTTCTACGTCTACAAGCCGGCCCTCAAGACGGGCCGCCCGGCGATCCTGAAGCGATCGGTGGGGGAGAAGGCCGTGAAGATGGTCTACGCGCACGGACGCCACGTGGGCGGCAGCACCCTGTTCACGGATGCGCCGCTGGCGGATCGGTCACGATTCAGCATCACGGATGCTGAAGTCGAGGAACTGGCACGGCAGGCGCTGGTCATCGAAGAGCACTACGGCCGGCCGATGGACATCGAATGGGGCAAGGACGGCATCGACGGCGAGCTCTACATCCTGCAGGCCCGCCCCGAAACGGTCGTCTCCCGCGTTGACGGGAACGTGATGCGCCGGTTCGTGCTCGAAGGCACCAGTGACATCGCCGCCGAAGGTCGTGCCATCGGTCAGAAGATCGGCGCCGGCCCGGTGCGGGTCATGACCTCGATCGCGCAGATGGACCAGTTTCAGGCTGGCGACGTGCTGGTGGCCGACATGACCGATCCCGACTGGGAGCCGATCATGAAGCTCGCCTCCGCGATCGTCACCAACCGAGGCGGCCGCACCTGTCACGCGGCGATCATCGCGCGCGAACTCGGCATCCCTGCAGTGGTTGGCACCGGCGACGGCACTCGCGTATTGCACGACGGCCAGGAAGTCACAGTGTCGTGTGCGGAGGGCGACACCGGCTTCGTCTACCAGGGCATCCTGAAATTCGAAGAGCTGGTCACGCAGCTCGACGCGATGCCGGAGAGTCCGGTGAAGATCATGCTCAACGTGGGTACTCCCGACCAGGCGTTCTCGTTCTCCAAACTGCCCAACCGGGGAGTCGGACTGGCGCGACTGGAATTCGTCATCAACCGGCAGATCGGCATCCATCCCCGTGCACTGCTGGAATTCGACACGCTCGCATCGCCGCTGCGCGAGGAGATCGCCGAACGGATCAGCGCGTACGCCTCACCACGCGAGTACTTCGTCAAACGCGTCGCCGAAGGGGTCTCGATGCTCGGGGCCGCGTTCGCCCCCGAACCGGTGATCGTGCGCCTCTCGGACTTCAAATCCAACGAGTACGCCAACCTTCTCGGCGGCGAGCTGTACGAGCCGCACGAGGAAAACCCGATGATCGGCTACCGGGGAGCCGCCCGGTACATCTCTGAGGACTTCCGCGCGTGCTTCGACATGGAATGCGAGGCGCTGCGGTTTGTCCGCGACGAGATGGGGCTCACCAACATCGCGATCATGGTGCCGTTCGTACGCACCCTCGGCGAAGCCGCCGCCGTCATTGAGCTGCTCGCCGAGAACGGCCTCCGCAGCGGCGAGAACGGCCTGCGGGTCATCATGATGTGCGAGCTGCCTTCGAACGCGGTCCTTGCCGATGAGTTCCTCGAGTACTTCGACGGCTTCTCCATCGGGTCCAATGACATGACCCAGCTCACGCTCGGACTCGACCGTGACTCTGCCCTGGTCGCCGCGACGTTCGACGAACGCGACCCCGCCGTGCTCAAGATGCTCTCGATGGCCATCGAAGCCTGCGCCCGCGCCGGCAAGTACGTCGGCATCTGCGGCCAGGGACCAAGCGACCATCCCGACCTGGCGGACTGGCTCGTCGAACAGGGAATCGAATCCATGTCGCTCAACCCGGACACGGTTGTGGAGACCTGGCTGCGCCTCGCGCGCATGAACGCCGTGCCCATTCGCGCCGCACTGTAGTCGGCTAATTGCGTAAGTCGGGCGACCGCCGTCCTCAACATCTGAAGTGCAGCGCCAAACTAGGAGTCGAATGTCTAAAGTCATCCTGATGGGCCCGCCTGGTGTGGGTAAGGGGACCCAGGCCCGAACGCTAAGCATGAGTCTGTCAATTCCTGCGATCAGCACCGGCGACATGTTTCGACGCCAGATCGCGAAACGGACTCCACTCGGGCTCAAACTTCAAAGCATTATCGAGAGCGGTGAGTACGTCCCCGACGAGATCACCACGGCCGTCCTAACTGAGCGACTAAAGGCACCCGACGCGTCCAACGGCTTCATCTTGGATGGCTACCCACGAACCCTGGCTCAGGTTCATGACCTTGACGAGATCCTCGCCAAGAAGTCACAGGTCATCGACCATGTGCTGCTCCTACAGGCTGATCGCGCGACCCTGTTGGCGCGGCTCAGCAGCCGCGCGCTGATCGGCAATCGGTCGGATGACACCCCGGATGTCATCGAACGCAGGTTGGACATCTATGATCGCGAGACTGCGCACATCGTCCAGGCCTATTCAGAACGGGGCCTGGTCACGGAAGTCGACGGTGAAGGAACTCCGGATCGGGTCGCCGAACAGCTCAAGAAAGCGATCGGTCACGGCTGATCGCGGTCACCGAAAACAGAATGAGTGCACCCAGCCATACCCCGCCGTTCACCGTGGCGACCGTGACCATCGTCGGTCGCGGTCGCGTCGGGCGCGCGCTGGCGGCGGCGTGCCGCGCGGCAGAAATTGCGGTGACCGGTCCGACCGTGCGCGGAGCTGTCGTGCCGGATGCCGACGTCATACTGATCTGCGTGCCGGATGCGGAGATCGCCGGCGTGGTCGTCACGCTCGGCGCCACCAGCGCGTTGATCGGCCATGTGTCCGGCGCGACCCCGGTGGTCACGTCGGGTGTCGATTTCGGGATGCACCCGATGCAAACGTTCGCCGGCGGCGAGGGACCCGAGGCGTTCCGCGGCATCGGGTGCGCGGTCGCCGGACGATCGGCCGGCGCGCTCCAGGTTGCGACCGAGCTGGCGATCCGGATCGGCGCGTGCCCATTCCCGATCGACGACGAGCACCGCGCCGGATACCATGCCGCGGCATCCCTCGCGTCGAACTTCGTGGTGACGCTGCTGGGAGCTGCCGAACAAGTCGCGGGCACCTCGGGTCTCACCGAAACCGACGCCCGCGCGCTGCTTGCGCCGCTGGTGCGCAGCACCGTCGAGAACTGGGCAGAACGAGGCCCACAGGACGCTCTCACCGGCCCGATCACGCGGGGCGACGAACGCACCGTCGAACGGCAGCGATCCGCCATCGCCGCCGATGCGCCCACCGTTCTTCCCCTGTTCGACGCCCTAGCCGCGAGCACCCGCTCGTTGGCCGGGAAGCCGGGCCGTCGTATGAAAGTCGTCCGCACAATCGCTGAGGTCCGCGCCGTCACCGCCGATGCAAGGTGGGCCGGCCTCACAATCGGTCTGGTACCCACCATGGGAGCGCTGCACGAGGGGCACCTCTCCCTGATCCGGCAGGCCCGCGCCGACACCGGACTGGTCGTGGTCTCGCTGTTCGTAAACCCCACGCAGTTCGCCGTGGACGAGGATCTCGACGCGTACCCGCGCTCGGAGGACGGCGACGCCGCACTGGCGGCGGCTGCCGGCGCCGACATCCTGTTCGCACCGCCGGTGAAGGAAATCTATCCGGACGGCTTCGAGACCAGCATCCACGTGTCCGGCATCACCGAGGTGCTCGATGGGCTGCATCGAGGCGCAGCCCATTTCGATGGCGTCGCGACGGTGGTGGCGAAGCTGTTGGGGATCGTCTCGCCCGATCGGGCCTATTTCGGACAGAAGGATGCGCAGCAGGTGCTCGTCATCCGCCGTCTCGTGCGAGATCTCGACATCCCGGTACGCATCGTCGCTTGCCCCATCATCCGCGAACCGGACGGGCTCGCGATGAGCTCGCGCAACGTCTACCTCGACCCCGCCTCGCGACTGCGCGCGACCGCGCTCAGTCGCGCCCTCGACGCGGCGCAGGCCGCCGTCGTCGACAGCGACACGCCCGCGGCCATCGTGCTCGAGGCGGCACGTGGGGTGCTCACTGACGCCGGCGTCGAGCCGGAATATCTGGAACTGCGTTCCGTGCACGATCTCGCCGCGCAAGACACCATCGGGGACGGCGCACTTCTGGCGGTCGCCGCGCAGGTGGGCCGCGCACGACTCAACGACAACCGAATTCTGGAGGCGCACTGATGCGACCCGCACGGAAACATCCGACGCTGTGAGTGCCCAGCCGCATTCGATCCCGCTGCCGCGGATGACCTTCGCGCGCCTCACGGATCTGAAAGCGAAGCGCCAGCCGATCGCCATGGTTACGGCGTACGACTATCCGAGCGCCCAGATCGCCGAAGCCGCCGGTGTCGACATGGTACTGGTGGGGGATTCCGCCGCGATGACGGTGCTGGGCTACGACAGCACGGTGCCGGTGACGGTGGACGAGATGCTGATGCTCACCGCGGCGGCGCGCCGCGGACTGCGTACGCCGCTGCTGGTGGCCGACCTTCCGTTCGGTTCCTACGAGGTCTCTGATGTGCAAGCGGTCGCGACCGCCCAGCGCTTCGTTAAAGAAGCCGGCGCGGACGCCGTGAAGATCGAGCGAGGCGGCACCTCAGTCGAGCGGGCGCGAGCGATCGTCGCCGCCGGCATTCCCGTAATGGGGCACGTAGGGCTCACTCCGCAGACCGCCGCCACAATCGGCGGCTACCGTGCTCAGGGCCGCACTGCCGAGGAGGCGGTCGCCGTCTTTCGCAGCGCCCGGGCTCTGCGAAGCGCGGGATGTTTTGCGCTGGTCTTTGAAGCCATCCCCAGCCCCGCCACCGACGCCATGATGCCGCTCTTGGATATTCCCGTGATCGGTATCGGCGCCGGTCCCGCCACCGACGGGCAAGTTCTTGTGTTCCACGATTTGCTCGGCATCTTCGACGGCCGCGCCGCCCGGTTCGTGAAGCGGTACGCCGAACTCCGTGAACCCATGATCTCCGCCGTCGCCGCCTATGCGGAGGACGTGCGCACCCACCGCTACCCTGCGCCCGAGCACGAGTACTCGATGGCTGTCGCGGAGAGTCAGCGGCTGGAAGCACTCCTGAACGAGCGGGTCCGGCCCCGCGGGCCTTGACCGGCTACGCCCATTCCCGATGGCCTGAGAACTCCCCGGGTAACGGCCCGGAGCCCAACGCCTCCGCGTCGCGTTGATGGGCGCATGCGGCGCCCGCGGCGAATCCGTCGGCGTGGGCCTCGTCGACGTCCTGTCGGAACATTTCGTGCTCCGCTTCGCGCAGGATCGATCGTGCGCCGGGCAGGTCCAGTGCGCCGACCAGGTCGCTCCGGCCGCACGACCGCGATTGGGACGGCGGGATGCCTTCCCTTGACCAGATCTGGGGCCGACCCCAGCTCGCGGCGACGCACGGCATCGTCACCGTGAGCGGGCGACGCTCAGCATCGGTCTACCCGCGCATGTCTTCGAAGGCGTGCACGGCGGCGGCACCGATCGCGGTCTCGGTGTGCCCTTCGCGCCAGGCGCGGACAGCGTGTCCGAGATAATCACCCCGACCTGCACCCCCAACAGCGAACCCAGGCCCGACGGTATGGCGCGGCCAAATGGCTGCCAACGGGCGTGGCGAGATGCGCTGTCTTGTGACGTCCCGTGCTAACCCATTTGACCGAAGGGTGAGGAGCATGGTTCTCTGACACTGGGGTGAACGGTTGTTCACTGACCTGGAGGTGTAGATGGCGCGAGCGAAACGCGTTCCCGTCTCGCTGACCGTAGCCGTGTTGGCGTTCAGCGGGATGGCGGCCTCGTTGCAGTTCACGCTGACGATTCCGCTCCTTCACGCAATGCCCGATCTTCTCGACGTGTCGCCGAACGATGCATCGTGGATCATCACGATTACCTTGCTCGCAAGTGCGATTGCGACCCCCATCCTCTCCCGCATGGCGGACATGTACGGCAAGCGTCGGATGATCGTCGTTGCGCTAGCGGCGATGACGATCGGCTCCTTCGTCGTCGCGGTCGGCGAGTCTTACCCGACCATGATCGTGGGGCGGGGTTTGCAGGGTTTTGCGCAATCGTTGATCCCGATCGGCATCAGCCTGTTGCGCGATTTACTGCCCCGAGAGCGTGTCGGCTCTGCGGTCGCGCTGATGAGCGGGACCCTAGGCATCGGCGCAGCCGTGGGAATGACGCTGTCGGGCGCTTTGTACGAGTGGTTCGGCTGGGAGTCGGTGTTTTGGTTCAGCGGCTTAGCGGGCCTGACCTTCATCATCGGGGTGCTCCTCGCGGTGGATGAATCGCCGGTGCGCGCCCCCGCGCGCTTCGATATCGCGGGGGCGGTGCTGCTGTCGGTGATTCTGACCGCGACATTAGTCGTGATATCCAAGGTCGGTAGCTGGGAAATCACCGTGATCGCCGCCCTAATCGGTGTCGCTCTCGTGGGGATTGCCGGCTGGGTTCCGCTGGAACTGCGGGTCAGCAACCCTATGGTCGACTTGCGAACGGCGGTCAAACGGCCAGTGCTGCTGGCAAACCTCTCCACACTGTTCGCGACTGGCGCGTTCATGGTCAATATGCTCGTCACGACGCAAGCAGTTCAGGCCCCGCACGGGACCGGGTATGGGTTCGGACTTTCGGTCGTCGGTGCCGGGCTTGTCATGCTGCCCGGCGGGCTTGTCGTGGTTGCAATCGCGCCCCTCACCGGAGCCCTGATGAATCGGTGGGGTGGCAGACGTGTACTTGTCGCGGGCAATATCGTCCTCGCGCTCGCATATGTGTTTCGAGTGCTTTTCGCTGATTCTTTGTTCACTGTCGTCGCGGGGACGATGCTGATAGGCGTGGGTACTGCAATGACATTCGCGGCGCTCCCGACGATCCTAATGGGGGCGGTGCCGCTGACTGAGACGGCGGCCGCGAACGGCATCAATGCGTTGGTGCGTTCCTTGGCGATGTCAATCTGCAGTGGTTTCCTGGCGTTGCTGGCGACCACGATGTCGGTGTCTCTGGACGGGCACCAATTCCTCTCTGCGCCGGCGATTCAGCTCTGCTTTTGGCTCGCGTCGGCCTGCGGACTCATTGGCGCGGCCATCGCTGGGTTCATCCCAGCAGACACGCGGCGGCGCCTGGAAACGGCAGCCCAAAATGGGCGCGAACAGGCTCTCATTCGCGGCCGCATAATCTTGGGCGATGATGTCGTGCCGCGACATCCGGCTATCGTCACGTTCATGAACCTCGACGGCACCCCGGTCGACTGGTCTCGCGCAGACCTCAATGGGCGATACTCAGCGGCACTGCGCGGTGCCGGAAGATATCTCGCAGTCGCCAACGCGGTCGGCTGGGCACCACAGACATATGTGATCGACGTCGCGGACGCCGAGACGGAGTGGGATGCTGCGATCTCGGAGCAACTGTCGCTATCTGGCTACGTAACCCGGCCAACGGGATCCGTGGACGGAATCATCGTGGTGTTGTACCGAGCCGAGGGCCATTTCGTGTCGTCGGTTCGCTGCGACGAGGGCGGCCGATACCGGATGCAACTTCCACCGACGGGCCCCTACGTCCTCACGGCAATCGACCCGGACGAAGCGTGGGCGCACTCTCAGAAAATCCACGTGGGCGTGCAGTCCACATCCGTCGAGATCGTCGCGACGACATGACTTCCCAGACCAGCAACAAAGCAATCCTCGCCGCCGCGCGCCGCCAGTTTGCCGAGAAAGGCTTCGCCCGTGCAACTGTGCGTGACATCGCCAGCGCCGCCGGAGTGTCAGCCGCTCTCGTCATGAAACTGTTCGGGAGCAAGGCGGGTCTCTACGCCGAGGCAGGTCACCTTTCCGTGCCGCTCGCCGAACTCGATCTGACGCGCCCGCAGATCGGTCGAGTACTTGTGCAGCGGTTGGTAACCCGTCGCGACGAGGATCGGCCCGAACCCTGGGCTGCAATTGCGCTTTCAGTGCGTGACGCTCCCGACACCGAAGAGGCGCGCGCGGACTTCGGGGCGACGTGGGTGGCTCCGATCGCGAGTCTCATCGGAGACACGACAGCCGAGCGCACTCATGCTTCGATCGTCGCTTGCCAGCTGGTCGGACTCGCTGAAGGGATGCGGTTCCTGGGTCTGTTCACCGACAAAACCATCTCCAGCGATGATCTGGTCGATCTTTGGGCACCGATTCTACAAGCAGCGATCGACCCTTTGACCTTGCGCGCGACGCAAATCGGCGACCTCTTACCTTAGTCCCGGCCCTGCCTGCCAGGATCAGGATCGCCAGCCACCAAGCAAGTCAGCCGCGTGGGCGCAAGCGTCCACTCGGGAGGCCTGCTGTACGGTGTCGCCGTTGCTCGAATTCTGAACAGTCGGCGCGGCAGGTTCTAGTCAACGTCGCAACACTTGCGGATTATTTGAGGCTAGCAATGCGGCGAAGAGCTGGGCGGGAGTGCGGTCGTCGAGGATCAATCTTGGGCGGTCGTTGAGCTCGTTCTCGACGTCGAGCAGGTGCCGTGGTGAGTGGCCGCCGAGCGGGGTGCCTTTGGGGAAGTAGTCGCGGAGGAGACCATTCATGTTCTCGTTCGACCCGCGCTGCCAGGGCGAGTGTGAGTCGCAGAAGAACACGGGAGCCCCGAGGGAACTAGTGATCGTGAGATGGCGTGCCATCTCGGTGCCTTGGTCCCACGTGATCGACCGCATCAGCCCTGAGGGTAGGTCGCGCATGCGGGCAGTGAGCGCGTCGTGGAGGGCGTCGCCGTCGCGTCGAGGAAGGTGCAGCAACCTCACGAGTCGTGTCTGACGTTCGACGAGGGTGCCGATCGCTGAACGCTGGTCTTTGCCGATGATTAAGTCGCCTTCCCAATGCCCCGCCTCAGAACGGTCGCGCGGGTCGAAGGGGCGGTGATGGATGGTGAGCATTGGCTGCTCAAACCGTGCTCGACGTCGATCGGTGCGTTGGTGAGCGCGTCGCTGTTCGCGTCCGGTACGCAGCGGCGAGCGGTGTTGCGGAGCGAGGCGGGAAGGTCGGAGAAGGCCCGACGAGGGCCGATAAACGGCCTGGTAGATGCTTTCGTGACACAACCACATGGTCGGATCCGAAGCGAACCTCGCACGAAGATGCCGGCTAATCTGCTGCGGGCTCCACCGATGGGAGAGCTTCTCGAGCACCACCCTCCTCAAGTCCTGATTGGACTCGATGCGCCGCGGATGGTTACGGGCGCGGCGAGCGGTCGCGCGGCGCTGCGCAGCAAACGGGCCGTAGCCGCGGCCACCACGAGTGGCATTGCGGCGCAGCTCACGGGAGATGGTCGATGGCGCCCGACCCAACCGCTCCGCGATCATCCGGACGCTCAGTCCGGCGTGCCGCAGATCCGCGATCTGAATGCGTTCGTCCTGCGAGAGGAACCGTGTGCTGATCTCACGCACGGATAGGCGCTCGATCGCCGGGACGAACCCCACCAGCTGCCCATGTCGGTAGGTCTTGTAACCGTAGGCCCAGTTGTTTCCGGCGGTCCTAGAGACGCCGACTTCGCGGGCGGCCGCCTCGACTCCCCACCCGCGCTCTCGCAGCTCCATGAACCGCTGACGCTGGTCCGAGAGTTGCCGACGCCCAGGACCCTTCTTCGCACGACGAGATGATGCCAACACAACCTCCAGAATCTAGGAAGTGTTGCAACCGTCGCTAGAAACCACCCGCGTGAAAAGTGAACGGTTGCGGGCAGTCTGGCCAGGGTTTCGTGGGTGGTGGTGCGGATGCTGGGACGGCTGTCGATGCCGCGTCCGCGGAGTCGTTAGCTGGCGCCCTGAAGGGTGAGGACGTCGGCCTCGTGGACGATCCGGTTCGATCATCGCCGCGGCTACGGCTTGGTCTCGGAAGAAACCGCCCCAGCCGGAGAACGGCAGGTTCGAGGTGAGGACGAGTGAGGCGTGTTCGTAGCTGATGAGACGAGCCGGGAGAACAGGTTCGCGGCGTGTTGCGCGAACGGCACGTATCGGACCTCGTCGACGATGATCAGCCCGTAGCGGCGTAGCCGGCCAGTCCCTGCGGGAGTCGGCCTTGCCGGTGGGCGTCGGTAAGTCCGGTGATCCAGTCCGTCGCGGTCGCGAACAGCACCCAACAGCGCATCGGCATTCAAGCGCGAGGCGGTACCCTTGCACGTCATCTGAGAGTCCGAACAGATTTTCGAGCGCGAGGATGCCGTCCTCGACACACATCCCGTCTTATACAGCTGCCTTGACATTCAGTACGAATCTCGTCAGGATTTGAACCATGGTCAACGATGACCGGACAGGGGAGTGGCACAGTGATTGCAAGAAGAGCGTTCATCGTACTGGCGGGGGCGTGTGGTGCTATCGCGCTCTTGGTGAGTTGCAGCGGCGGCAATGCCACCCCGAGCGCAACAAGCACCGGCGCGACCGCCGATGTCGACTGGAGCTCGATAGATCCCGTAGAACTCACCGTCTCAAATCCCTTCGCACCAGGCAACGTGTCCAGCCAGCTCCTGAGAACCTGGATGGATACGGCGACGAAAGCGACCGATGGCAAGGTGACGTTCGACTATTACGAGTCCGGTGCGTTGCACGGGGTGCCGGAATCCCTCTCGGCGTTGAACTCCGGCCTCACTGACGTGACCTTCATCGCGAGCAGCTACTTTCCGGACCAATTGCCCGTGAGCAATTGGTGGGATCAACTCATCCAGGGCGAGTTGCAGAAGCTGGGCTACCCCGGCGTTACCGTCGCCGGATCCGGTCAGCAATTGGTCCAATATGAAAGCGAAAGCGCGGCAGCGGCCGAGCAGGCAGAAGCGGGATTCATCTCGTTCATTCCGCTGACTGCCGGCCCAAACGTATTGACTTGCGTAGAGGAATTCGATTCGGTAGAGGACCTCGAGGGACGCACTGTTCGAGTCAGCGGCGCGCTCACGCAGGGGGAGATGGAGTCGATGGGGATGTCGGGGACCTTCATGCCGACTACTGACCAGTACGAGGGGCTGCAGCGTGGCGTGCTGGACTGCGCCGTGAATGCGCCCACCACCATCGTGAGTACCAGCCTCCTGGACGTGACACCCTGGGTGTCCTTCATCAAGTCGGCTCCGACAGTTGCTAGTTGGGCGATTTCAACCGACACGTGGGATGGGCTCGCTCCCGAGATTCAGGAAGTTCTCACTGAGGCGCGCTACGACGCGGTGACGGGTTATGTGCAAGACAGCATGGATGAGTTCAAGGATCTGGCGGCTGCGGTGGAAGAAGCGGGTGGCGAGATCATCGATGCGAGTGAGTTCAACCCGACTATCGACGGCTGGTGGGCTGATCAGCCTGAGCTTGCGTCGTTGGCGCCCTCGGCAGTCTTGGATCCCGAAGCTGAGATAGACCGGGCCCGGGAGACCATGGATGCGTGGTGGGAGTTGACAACAGGCGCGCTGGGTGTGGAATCCCCCGATGACGTCCGGGAATCTCTCGGCGAGGGTTCGGCCGTGGTCGAGGACTGGGGCGCTTGGCGCGACGCTCTTGCCGACGGACTTGGCGAACAATGAAGCACAGCGTGATTCCGGATTCCCAGTTCGTGGGTCCAAGGGAAGTCGATCCAAGTTGGAGTCATCGGATTGCAGACCCTTTGAATAGAACGAAGAAGACGCGGGAGATCAAGTGAGCATGACGAGTCTCAGCTACCGAACACCCTCGCTGGACGACCTGGCGTCGGTTGAGGAGATCAAGCAACTGAAGGCACGGTACTGCTACTACGTCGACCACCAGGATTGGCCGCGTTGGGCGTCGCTGTTCGCGCCAGATGCGCAGGTCGACCTCAGCGCGTTCTCAATCGCTCGCGACCCGGTCACAAACGAACGTATTCCCGTCCCAGGCTTTACCTTCGAGTTCCTGGAGGGTTTGTCCGCCTACGAATGGCCCTTGATCGGGCGTGCGGCCGTGCAAGGGTTCGGGGAGTCCCGCGGCAGCCTGAACCGACGCAGCGTGCACCACGTATTTACGCCTGAGATTGAGTTGAGCTCTCAGTCCACTGCGAGGGCAGTCTGGCCGATGGAGGACTACGGCTGGTGGCCGGAAGGGTCCAAGGTCGTATACATGCACGGCATGGGCTATTACCGAGAGACGTACGAGCGGTTGGACGACCAGCGTTGGTATATCAAGACCAGCGTCGTGAGCCGCTCCTGGATCGAGTGGCGTCGATAAGATCCGCGAAGTCAACGTGCCGCACGTAGTTGCGCGAATCGATAACGATTGTCTCGTAGAGAGACCGCAGCGATCCCTCGCTGGGCATTTGTCTCGGATGGTTGACGTTCGTCTCGCCGAACTGTCGCCCAACGCTCCTCGGCAGATCAGATGACGGTCGAACACCATTTTGGTGTCAATGACGGGGGTGTTCGTGGTTCTATCTGTCGCGCCACGCGGCGCTCCTTCGGGATGTTCTCGCATGATCAGGTCGTGTTCGAGCGCCTGGTGATCGTGTTCAGCCTGATTGGCGCGGTCTACATGCTGTCTGAGCCGCGAAAAGCCCGCTCGTCCGAGGCCCGAGACCGAGGCCGGCCGCGACCTTCAGCTGCGCGGCGGTGTCGACGTCGCGCCGCACGGTCGAGTCGTCGGCGAGGTCCAGCGCGACGCAGCCGAGCTCGAGATGTCGCCCGTAGGACCCCTCGCCGAACGATGTGCTCAGCGGGATGCCGCTCCGCGCCGTCACGAGAGTGGTCCCGGTGCCCTCGGCGTCGGCGACGGCCGCCCGCTCGTGCGCGCCGGCTGCGGTGAGGGCCGTGGCGAGATCGCCGGGCCGCAGCGCCGGAAGATCTCCGAGTAGCGCCGCGCGCGGCATCCCTTCTCCGGCCGCTTCGGCGCCGGCCGCCACCGCCGCGTCGATGCCGCGCAGCGTGCCGCTGCCGTCGTCCTCCGGCACGAATCGCAGTCGGGGGATGTCGAAGGCCAGCGCGATCAGCGCTCCGTCGTCGGTCACGACATAGACCTGGGAGACCGCGGAGCACGCTGCCGCGGCGGCGATCGTGTCCAGTGCGATCGCCCGGGCGAGGGTCACCCGGTCGACGGTGGGCAGGTCGAGTCGGGACTTGCCGACCGAGGTGGGCTTGACCGGGATGATGACGGCCCAGCCGGGCTGGTAAGTCGGCCTCACTGGCCGAATCGGGCGCGCAGCCGCGGCAGGATCTCCGCCCCGTACGTGCGCAGGAAATCCTCCTGGTCGTGGCCCGGGTCGTGGAACACGAGGTGGCGGAAGCCCATGTCGACGTACCGCGAGATCTGCTCGACGTGCTCGTCCGGGTCGGTCGAGACGATGAAGCGGGATGCCGCGCGCTCGATTGGCAGCTGCTCGCCGAGCCGCTGCATCTCGATCGGGTCGTCGATGCCCATTTTCTCGTCGGCGCTCAGCGCGAGCGGCGCCCAGAAGCGCGTCTTCTCGAGCGCGACCGCCGGGTCGGGGTGGTACGACACCTTGACCTCCATGAGCGTGTCGATCTCGTCGGCGGGGCGACCGGCCTTCTCGAGCCCATCGTGCAGAGCCGGCAGGAGGGTGTCGGTGTAGAGCGTCTCGGCCTTACCCGACGTCGTGATGAAGCCGTCTGCGATGCGGCCCGCGAGCCGGGTGGCGGCCGGGCCCGCGGCGCCGATGTAGATCGGCACGGGTTGGTCGAGCTTGTCGTAGATCGTGATGTTGCGGGTCGTGTAGAACGTGCCCTCGTGGTTCACGCGCTCCTCCGTCCAGAGGCGCTGTATGAGCGTGATCGCCTCCTTGAGGCGCTGGAACCGCTCGGGCGGATCGGGCCACGGGAAGCCGAGGTTCGCTTCATTGAGCGCTTCGCCCGTGCCGACGCCGAGGATGACACGTCCGGGGTACATCACGCCGAGGGTCGCGAAGTCCTGCGCGATGACCGTCGGGTTGTAGCGAAACGTCGGCGTGAGCACTGACGTTCCAATGAGCACTCGCGACGTGCGGGCGCCGAGGGCGCCGAGCCAGGGGATAGATGCCGGGGCGTGGCCACCCTCGTGCAGCCACGGCTGCAGGTGGTCGGACACGAAGACCGAGTCGAAGCCCATCTCCTCGGCGAGGACTCCGAACTCGCACAGTTCGTTGGGTCCGAACTGCTCGGCCGATGCCTTGTAGCCGAATCTCAGGGGAAAGCTCATGATGCTCCTCTCAGTACGCCCTCCACGGGCGCGGGGGTCGTTGGGGCTTCGTCGGCGGGTTCGAACTCCGAGCCGTCAGCGCGCGCGAGTCGGCAGCGGAACGCCTCGACCGTACCGGGCCACAGAAGGGTGAGGCGGCCCGAGCGTTCGTCGACGTACCAGTTGCGGCATCCGCCGGTCATCCAGCGAGTGGATGCCGCAGCCCGCGCGATCTCGTCGGTGTAGACGCGCTCGGCGTTGGGGCGGACGCGCAGCACGCGGCCCGCGCGCCCAGCGAGCACACGGGTGGCGTACGCCGCCTGCTCCTCGATCATGAGCACTGAGGAGGAATGGCCGAGCGACGCGTTCGGGCCGTTCAACACGAACATGTTCGGGAAGCCGGAGACCACGGTGGAGGCGAACGACGTCATGCCCTGCGACCAGTGCGCAGCGAGCGTCACGCCGCCCTCGCCCGAGACGAGCTCGGCGTAGGGCTGACGGGTCGAGGCGAAGCCGGTCGCGAGCACGAGCGCGTCGGCGTCATGACGGGAGCGGTCCGAGCCGACGAGTGTCGAGCCTTCGATGGCCCAGAGGGCGCCCCGCACGAGCGTCACGGCGTCCGACGCCACGGCCGGGTAGAAGTCGTCCGACAGCAACACGCGCTTGCAGCCGAACGCATAGTCCGGCGTGAGCGCGGCGCGCAGCGCCGGGTCGTGGACCTGCCGTTCGAGGTGTGCCCGCGCGACGGCCTCCGCCTCGGTCGCTGCATCCGAGTCGCCGGCTCGCGAAGCGAAGCGGGCCTCGCCCTCGGCGTACAGGTCGGCGCGCAGCGCCTCGAGAGCCTGCGGCGTCGCCGCGAACCGGGCGCGGTCGGTGTCGGAGTAGGCGTCGCCGCCTCGCGGCACGATCCACGCCGGCGTGCGCTGGAACAGGGTGACCTGCGCCGCCGTCCGCGCCAGTTCGGGCAGGATCTGAATCGAGCTCGCCCCCGTGCCGACGATCCCGACGCGGGCGCCCGCGAGGTCGGCGGAGTGATCCCAGCGGGCCGAGTGGAACAGCGGCCCGGGGAAGCTCTCGAGGCCGGAGATTCGGGGAATCGAGGGCTCGGTGAGCCGTCCGCAGGCGATCACGAGCACGTCGGCGACGATGACGTCGTCGCAGGTGCCGCCGGTGGAGGCTGCGGTGCCGGGGGCTCCAGTGCCGATGCGCCACACCCCTTCGGCGGCATCCCAGTCCGCCCATCGCATCGCCGCGCGGAGCTGTAGTCGATCGCGGAGCTCCTCCACATCGACGATGCGCTCGAGGTACGACCGGATCTCATCCCCGCGCGCGTACGTGCCCGACCATAAAGGGTTCGGGTGCGTGGCGAAGCCGTAGAGGTGGCTGGGCACGTCGCACACGAGGCCGGGATATGTGTTGTCGCGCCACGTGCCGCCGACGGATGCCGCACGCTCGAGGATGACGAAGTCATCGCGTCCCGCCCGGCGCAGCGCGATCGCCATGCCGAGGCCGGCGAACCCGGCGCCGACGATCGCGACCTCGACGCGCGTCATCGTGTCTGCTCGCGATGGTCGGTCGTGCGCTGGCGGAAGGGACGGAACAGGCGCGCGACGATGCGCGCGGCATCCGCCACGGACAGCTCGAGCCCGTGCTCGATGCCGGCTTCGGGCAGGACGCGACCGTCGAGAAGCGTGCCGCCGAGGTCGTCGCCGCCCGACTGCAGCAGGGTCGCGGCGGCGTCGCGGCCGACGCGGGTCCACGGGATCTGAATGTGCGGGATGCTGCCGCTCAGCATCAGGCGCGACACGGCGACCATCGCGCGGTGCTCATCGAGCGCGGGGCGGCCAGTGACGAGCGAGACGCCGCCGGACGAGCCGGGAAGCGGGATCGGCACGAACTCGGTGAACCCGCGGGTATCGTCCTGAATCCGGCGCAGGCGGCGCAGGTGGGCGATGCGCTCTTCTGCGGTCTCGACGTGGCCGTAGAAGATCACGCTCGTCGAGCGGAAGCCGGCCCGATGTGCGGCGGTGATGCCCTCAATCCAGCGGTCGATCTCGAGATCGCCGGGAGCGATCAGCGCGCGGACGCGCTCGCTGAGGACTTTGACGCCGGTGCCCGGCACGGTGCCGACGCCGGCTTCGCGCAACGCGGCGAGCGCGCCGTCGAGCCCAAGCCCACCGCGGTCGGCGAGGTCCCACACGTCCCGCGGACGGTAGGCGTGCATGTGGATGTCGGGGGTCGCGGTCTTGATCGCACGCGCGATCTCGAGGTACGCGCAGGGGCTTTCGGTGGGGACGAGGAGTCCCTGCACACAGATCTCGGTGGCGCCAAGGTCGGCGGCATCCGTCGCGATCGCGCGGACGTCATCGAGCGTGAAGGTGCCGAGCTCGCCCGTCGGGGCCGACCGGAACCCGCTCGAGGTCAGGTTGCGGTTGACGACCAGGCTCACGGCCTCACCCACGGTGTAGCGACGCACGTCGTCAGCGGTCGACGTCAGCGCGTCGAGGTCGGGGCCGGTGGCCCGCAGCAATAGCGCCCACTCGGTGTCGTCGAGTGCCAGCGGGTCGGCCGCCGCACGCTCCGCGAGTGTCCGCGCCGCAGTTGCCTCGCCGAACCCCGGGGCTGCGGCTGAACCCAGTCGCTCCTGTGCGGCGGACTGCGTGGATTCGCGGGCGAGCGCTGGATTCGGGCCCGACGCGAACGCGGCCAGACCCGTCGCGGGATCCGCAAGCGCAGAAACCGCTGACCACAGCGTCGGGTCGATCCAGGTCGCGGCATCCTGCACGAACTCCGGCTGCGCAGTCAGCCGCTCACGAAGCGCGAAGCCGAGCGCCGCCGTTCGATCGGCGAGATCGGCGAGGTGCGGCCAAGGTCGCTCGGGGTTCACGTGGTCGGCCGTCAACGGCGAGACCCCACCCCAGTCGTCGGCGCCGGCGCGCAGCAGCATCTCGAACTCGGCAGGGTCGGAGAGATTGGGCGGGACCTGGATGCGCATACGCGGCCCCATCACGAGCCGGGCCACCGCCACCGCCGCCACGTATTCGAGCACTGAGGCGTCGGGCGCGCCCTGCATCGCCGTGCGGGGTTTGGCGCGGAAGTTCTGCACGATCACTTCCTGCACATGGCCCTGGCCGTCGACGGCGTTGCGTTCGTGCGCCGCGCGGATCGCCACCAGAGACTCGGCACGGTCGCGCAACGTCTCGCCGATCCCGACCAAGATGCCGGTCGTGAACGGCACCCGCTCCCGGCCGGCGTCTTCGATCACCTGTAGCCGTAGGCCGGGATCCTTGTCGGGTGAGCCGTAGTGCACCTGCCCGGGCTCTTCGAACAATCGCCGCGATGTGGTCTCGAGCATCATGCCCATCGATGGGGCGGTGGGGCGCAGCGTCCGCAGTTCGCCCGCCGTCATCACGCCGGGGTTGAGGTGGGCGAGCAGGCCGGTCTCGGCGGTGATGAGCCGCGCCATCGCGCCGACGTAGTCGAGGGTCGAGGTGTAGCCGTGCTCGTCGAGCCAGGCGCGCGCTTCTGGCCACCGGTCTTCGGGCCGGTCGCCGAGGGTCAGCAGCGCCTCTTTGCAGCCGACCGCCGCCCCCTGGCGGGCGACGGCCAGCACCTGTTCGGGCGACATGTAGGTCGGCTTGTGCAGCTTGAGCAACTGCGCGGGGGTGTCGACGAAGACGCAGTAGTGGCAGCGGTCGCGGCACAGCGTGGTCAGCGGGATGAACACTTTGCGCGAATAGGTGATAACCCCGGGACGATCGGATGCCGCCAGGCCGGCATCTCGCACCGCGCCCGCGATCCGCAGCATCCGCTCGAACGAGGCACCCGTGGCACCCAGGAGCGTCTCGGCGTCGTCGACCTCCAGCCGCACCCCGGCGGCGGCGCGACTGAGAGCGTCGGCGATCGCAACTCGGTCGACGGTTCGTGCGGGTTCGAGCAGGGTCACCGTCTCAGTCTTTCATCGTGGGGGACTGCGACGTCTCCGGGATCGTTGTCCGTCCGTAAGCAGACGCCGGGCGACTCAAAGCCCTGCTCGAGAGATCCTTCGCGAGCAGCGCTCATCGTTGCGGCTTCCTCTCCAGGTCGAGCTGGTGCCCAGCGGCGAAACTCATCGTGAAGACCGCGACGGCAAGGAGTGTCGAAGTGGCGCACATCGCCAGCCGATCAAGTGGGGCTTCTCTCGGCAAACCCGCTCGGGAGAACGCTCGGTGATGGAGCATCGAAAGAACGGCGGATCTCGCGCCACACTCGGAGTCCGAGCTCGGCACTGCATTCGATACGACCAGGTCTAACCGACGGTCATTGCGCCGAGCTGACTCCAGGTCAGTCGGGCGTACTGGCGGAACAGACCTCAGGATTTGAACCCGCTCTTCGCGCCGCGAAAGCACCGGCCGATCAGGATGCCGTCAGAATTAGTGCCTCGCCCTGCGCGCCACCTCCGCATAGGGCGACGCCAGCGGTGCCGATGCCCCGGCGGTGCAGTTCATGAGCGGCGTGCACGACGAGGCGGTTGCCGGAGGCGCCGAGCGGGTGGCCGACCGCGATGCCTCCACCGTGGATGTTGACTACGTCGTCGAGGAGCCCGAGGCGGCGTTGGGACTGCACGACCACGGCACCGAACGCCTCGTTGATCTCCACCAGGTCGAGGTCTGCAGGATTGATGCCCTGTTTCTGACACGCCACTGCCAGCGCGTTGGCGGGCTGCTCGTGGAGCGTGTTGTCGGTGCCCGCAACCTGGCCAGACTCGCCGACGACGGCCAGAACAGTCCAGCGCTCCCTTTTTGCCCTGGTTCGCGTCGTCAACACGACCGCCGAAGCGCCGTCGGAAAGAGGGGAGGAGTTGCCGGCTGTCACGCTGCCGCCCTCGGTGAAAGCGGGACGCAGGCCGGCGAGGCTTTCAGGCGTCGAGTCATGTCGCACACCCTCGTCCGTGTCAACGATCCGCGATTCCCCGCCACGCGCGACGACCGAGAGCGGCACGATCTCGTCCGCAAACACACCTCCTCGCTGGGCGGCGGCGGCGCGCGAATGGGATCGGTGCGCCGCCGCGTCCTGCTGCTCGCGAGTGACATCGAAGCGTGGGTTGGCCTCGTCGGTGGTGGCTCCCATGCTCGTGCCGTCATACGCGTCCCGCAAGCCGTCGTGAGCCAGGTGGTCGAGCACCTCAAAGTTTCCGTACTTCCACCCCACGCGCGAGCCGGGCAGCAAATGCGGCGCGTGGGTCATTGACTCCATGCCTGCCGCCACCACCACTTGCGCGTCGCCCACCAGGATCATCCGACGCGCGTCGATCACGGCCGTGAGACCGGACAGGCACACCTTGTTCACCGATGTGGCGTGAACGGTTCGGTCGAGACCTGCCGCCAACGCGGTCTGTTTGGCGGGATTCTGGCCAGCTCCTGCTTGCAGCACGTGGCCGATGATCACGGCGTCTACGTTTGCGGGGTCGACACCACCTCGTTCGAGTGCCCCACGTATCGCCGCTGCGCCGAGATCGGTCGCGGAAAACGAGGCCAGCTGCCCGTTCAGGCGGCCTTGGGCAGTACGCGCTGCCGCAACTATGACGACATCGTCGGTGGTCATCCGGCAATCCAATCTGGTCAACATTCCGAATAACGGACTATTTCCGTACTGGAAACGCTACCATTTGTGCAGGAGGGGGTGAAGTCACCGATCTGTGCCATGGATAGACGGTCCCCGGCCAGGCGAATGCGCTAGCAGCCGGATGCCGACTGTTCAGTCGGCATCGAAACCATATGGACCGACCACGAGCAAGCCGACTACCCTTGGCGATGCTGGCCACATGGCCGGGTGATCGAGGGTGACCTTCAGCATGAATGCTCCCACGCGGTGTAGCGCGGTTGCTCTTCACGCGCGTCTAGGTGTGGGAGTTGTGTCGCTCTGGGCAGGTAGCGACCTCGTTGAACAGGGCCGGTTTCTCGGCGGCTCCCACCTTCACCTATGTGGAGCAGCCCTGTGAACGAATCCTCCAACCACGCGTTTGACGCGCGCACAGTGGTGGTCGCGACATCCGGTTCGCAGCTTCACTCGCTGCCCGCGGAGAGGCCGATCGTTGGGTGATCGAATCAGAAGCGATGCCCCCGTTCTCGTGATCGGACTGGGCCGTTTCGGCGCGGCCTGCTCGGGCGAACTCGACCGGCTGGAGCGCGAAGTGCTCGCCATCGACGAGAGCCTCGAGCTCGTCCAGAAGTGGTCCGAGCGCGTGACCCACACCGTGCAGGCTGATGCCCGAAACATTGACTCGCTCAAGCAGGTGGGTGCCCAGGACTTTCAGGTCGCGGTGGTCGCGGTGGGCTCGTCGATCGAGGCATCCGTCCTGATCACCGCAAACTTGGTCGACCTGAAGGTCCCCCAGATCTGGGCGAAGGCGGTCTCCCAGTCGCACGGCAAGATCCTCTCCCGGGTGGGCGCGAACCACGTCGTCTATCCCGAGCGGGAGGCAGGCGAGCGCGTGGCGCACCTCGTAACCGGGCGGATGCTGGACTTCATACGGTTCGACGACGACTTCGCGATCGCCAAGATGTACCCGCCGAAGTTCATCCGCGGCGTGGGCTTGAACGAATCGGGCGTGCGGTCCAAGCACAATGTGACTGTCCTGGGCGTGAAGAGTCCCGGCAAGCCGTTCCGCTACGCGGAGGCAACCACCGTGGTCACGAACCATGACCTGATCATCGTGTCGGGCACGAACGGCGACATCGAGCGTTTTGCCGCCCTCGACCGCTGAGAACACCTGACAACTAGCGGGCAGCCAAGAATGCTCGTGGTCCGGCTCAACGCCTGGCGCCTCTATATGAATGACGAGTCCTGACGCCGCCGATCATGAGGCTGTCGTGGCGCCACCCATCTGGCGAATGGCCTAATTACGCAGATATCTGTGGTGCGCATGCAGGTGCTACGTCGATACTTGGTCGCGATCTGTGCTCATTTCCGAACCGTGCGTCTGCTAATCTGTGCGTAAAGCGAATTGTTGTTCGTACAGCGCACAAGGAGTCAAGTGATCGACAAGACTGTTCCGGATGCCGCGTCCGCCGTGGCCGGTATCGCTGACGGGTCGACTGTCATGATGGGCGGCTTCGGCTGCGCAGGTCAGCCGGTTGAACTCATCGCCGCGCTCATCGCGCAGGGCGCTGGCGACCTCACGATCGTGGCGAACAACGCCGGCAACGGCGACACCGGGCTCGCCGCGCTCTTGGCGAAGAAGCGCGTGCGCAAGATCATCTGCTCGTTCCCGCGTCAGCACGACTCGTGGGTCTTCGACGGCTTGTACCGCGCGGGCGAGATCGAACTCGAGATCGTCCCGCAGGGCAACCTCGCCGAACGCATCCGCGCCGCTGGCGCCGGGATCGGGGCGTTCTTCTCACCGACGGGGGTCGGCACCGAGCTTGCCGCGGGCAAAGAAAATCGCACGATCGACGGGCGCGACTACGTGCTCGAGTATCCGATTCACGCCGATGTCGCGCTGATCAGTGCGCTTAAGGGTGACCGTTGGGGCAACCTGATCTACCGCGAGACGGCGCGAAACTTCGGCCCGATCATGGCCTCGGCCGCGACTGTCACTGTCGCGCAGGTCGACGAGATCGTCCCTCTGGGCGATCTGAACCCCGAGAACGTCGTCACCCCGGGCATCTTCGTAAACCGGGTGGTCGCCGTCGGTGCGCGGGCATGGCTCAATGACGGGGTGTTTGTGGGAGGCGTTGACCTCGAGGGCAGACAGCTCCCGACCACCAGGGAAGAAGCATCCGCATGAGTACCTGCATCACCCGCGACGAACTCGCCCAGCGCATCGCCGCCGACATCACCGAGGGGTCGTACGTCAACCTCGGTATCGGCGCCCCCACCTTGGTAGCGAACTTTCTGCCGAGGGGCCAAGAGATCATCCTGCACACCGAGAACGGCCTGCTGGGGATGGGGGAGGCGCCGGATGCCGCGCACGTCGATCCTGACCTGATCAACGCCGGCAAGCAGGCCGTGACCGCGCTGCCGGGGGCGGCCTACTTCCACCACGCGGACTCGTTCGCGATGATGCGCGGAGGCCACCTCGACGTCTGCGTCCTCGGCGCGTTCCAGGTCTCGCAGACCGGCGACCTCGCGAACTGGTCGACCGGAGCACCCGGCGCGATTCCCGCCGTCGGCGGAGCGATGGACCTCGCCATCGGCGCGAAGGCCGTCTACGTGATGACCGACCTGCTGACCAAGCAGGGTGAGTCCAAGCTCGTCGAGTCGTGCACCTATCCGCTCACCGGCGTAGGGTGTGTGACCCGCGTCTACACCGACCACGCGGTGTTCGACGTGACCCCGACAGGCTTCGCGGTGCGCGAAGCGTTTGGCGACAACACGGTCGAGTCGCTCGCAGAACTCACCGGCCTGCAACTGAGCCCGGTCGTTGAGCGAGTCGCGGGCGAGTCTAAATGCAGAGTCGAAACGCAAGAGGAGAACTGACATGCCTGCATCCTTCATCTACGACGCCGTCCGGACCCCGTTCGGCCGAGCCGGCGGAGCCCTCTCGAGCGTCCGCCCCGATGACCTCGCCGCCGTTGTGATGCGCTCGATCGTCGAGCGCACCGGCATCGACCCCGTCCGCATCGAGGACGTGATCTTCGGCGACGCCAACCAAGCAGGCGAAGACAACCGCAACGTCGCGCGGTTCGGTGCGCTGCTCGCGGGCTTTCCCACGACGGTCACCGGGGTGACGGTCAACCGCCTTTGCGCGTCGTCGGTTGAAGCGGTCATCCAGGGGTCGCGCGCTATCGAGGCAGGTGACGCCGACGTGATCCTCGCCGGGGGCGTCGAGTCCATGAGCCGCGCCCCGTATGTCGTAGAGAAGGCGGCGAAGCCGTTTCAGGCGGTTGGCAACCAGACAATGTGGAACACGGCGATCGGTTGGCGGATGACCAACACTGCTCTGCGCAAGGAATGGACGATCAGCAACGGCGCATCAGCCGAGAAACTCGCGCAGATTTACGGCATCTCGCGCGATGCGCAGGATGCGTTTGCTCTGCGAAGTCACGAACTGGCGGCGCGGGCGTGGGCTGCCGGTTCCTACGACAATGAGATGGTGCAGATCGCCGGCCACGAGCTTGCCCGAGATGAAGGCATCCGTGGCGAGACAACGCTAGACAAGCTCGGCGTTCTGAAGGCGCTTTTTGCCGCAGACGGCACCGTCACAGCCGGCAATTCATCATCGATCAACGACGGCGCATCGGCGCTGCTGCTGGGTGGTGAGGGCGTAGTGGATGCTGAGCCCCTCGCCCGCATCGCCGGTCGCGCAGCCTTCGGCAACGACCCCGACGTGTTCGGTGTCGCGCCGGTCGAAGCCGCGAACCGCGCGCTCGCCCGCGCAGGCAAGACCTGGGCCGACGTCGATGTCGTTGAACTGAACGAAGCGTTCGCGTCGCAGAGCCTCGCCTGCCTTCAGCTCTGGCCCGACCTTGACCCCGAAAAAGTCAACATTCACGGGGGTGCGATCGCGATCGGTCACCCACTGGGAGCGTCCGGTGGGCGGATCATCGGCCACGCCGCGCACGAACTCGCCCGCCGGGGCGGGGGAATCGCCGTCGCCGCGATCTGCATAGGTGTCGGTCAGGGGCTCGCGGTCGTCCTGGAGCGGTAGGCGCCAGCGACGTTTGCCGGCGGCGGCCGAGCCGTCGTCGCCCAACTCAGGCTGGATGTGAGTAGGCGACCCGAAAAGGCGGTGTATTGAGCGGGTGAGCGCCAATGAGCCTGAGTACGGCATCGATCACTTGTTGCCAGGAGTGAATGGATAGGGTGAGCCCGTGAGCGTGACGGGATCTGAGGCGGCATCCGGGGACTTCGTGCAGTCGCTTGCGCGGGGGCTGTCGGTCATTCGCGCGTTCGATGCTGAGCATCCAGAACTGACCCTCAGTGATGTCGCCCGACGCGCCGACATCACGCGCGCGACAGCCCGCCGTTCTCTCCTCACTCTCGAGTCGCTCGGGTATGTGGCTTCGGACGCCCGCGCCTTTCGGCTGACCCCTCGGGTGCTCGAACTCGGCTTCAGCTACTTGTCGTCATTGTCGCTCCCCGAGATCGTGCAACCCCACCTCGAAATCCTCTCGCGCGAGGTGGACGAGAGTGTCTCGGCCGCCGTGCTTGACGGCACCGACATCGTGTACATCGCCCGCGTTCCGACCCGACGCATCATGAGCGTCCGCATCACGATCGGCACGCGCTTCCCTGCCTATGCGACGAGTATGGGCAGGGTGTTGTTGGCGGGAATGACGGATGCTACCGCCGACGCGGTGGTAGCAGCATCCGATCTCCGGCCACTCACCGAACGCACACTCGTCGATCCGGGGGAACTCAGAGAAGAGATCCGTCGGGTGCGCGAGCAGGGATGGTCGCTCGTGGATGGCGAACTCGAGCCCGGGCTCCGCTCTATCGCCTCGCCGCTGCACAGCCGTGATGGTCGGGTCATCGCGGCGCTGAACGTATCGACCAGCGCAACGCGCGACTCTGTCGAGCATCTGCTTCAGGCGTATCTGCCGCCGCTGCTCCGCTCGGCCGCGGCGATCGATGTGGAGTTGCGACTCCATTAGGTGCAGTGACCCGCAAGACCCGCGTACACCCCGATCTGCTTGGCAAACACGCTTCTACACGGCTATCCGCGGTCGCGCCTTTCGGCAAGATCAGCAACAAGGAACGCCACGAAATCTTTGTCTCGGTCCTGGATAATCCGCTCGCCAATCGCGATCGGAACCGCCTCCCCCGGCCATGCCGTCTGCCGTGTCGGTCGATCTCGATCGAGCCGTGTACCGGAGGTCGCGACCCAGTCGTGGAGCCGTTCGCGGGCGTCGACGAAGTCGCGGTGCCATCCGAGTGGGGCGGATGCATGCTGGTCGGGGTCGTATGCGCTGAGCCAGTGCAAGTGGAGGGCGGAGAGTTCCCAGACGAGTTCGGGATGCCGGTGCCAGAACGGTGGGATGACGGAGGCCGGCAGGCCGTAGGTGCGGCGGAGCCAGTTGACCCAGCGGTTGAGTGAGAGCCATTCGGCTTCGGCTTCGTCCGCGGTGAGGAGGTTCCAATTGATGGGACGCGGCGGCTCGCCGTCGAATGCGTCTCCGAACGGCGGGTCTGGCTCGTCGGGCGGGGGTGAGTGATCCATACGATGGCTCAGATTCCGTGGGCAGGTGTGCTCGCGCGGGAAGGAGCTTGACTGACGGGCTCACGGTCCGGCGAGGCCGCAGCGCGGCGAGACCGGTCGACGTCGTAGTTGGTGCGGGCGAGGTCGTGGCCGAGCTTCTTGGCGACGAACTCCTCGCCGTGGATGGTCTTGCCGTCGCGTTCGATCGGGAAGGTGCGGAGGTAGCCTTCGGCGACGAAGCTGTCTCCCTTGGCGAACCGCTCGAATGCGCGCTCAGCAGTGGTGCGGTAGGCGACCATGTCGTGGAAGGTCGGTGCGAGTTCGGTGAAGGTTCCGTCCTCGTTGCGTTGGAAGTGGGGCTGTCCGATGCGCACGTAGAAGCGGGTATCGCCCTTGTCCGTGACAGAACGCTGCGGGTCAGATGCGATGAATCCGGAGATGGATTCCTGAGTGTGAAGTGCCATGGGACTTTCCTCCTCGATCACGCGGGCCGAGTCGGCTCGCTCTGCAAGGGAGGTGCGCCAGCACTAACGCGTGTGCCGATGTCAGTCCGCATCCTTCGAAGGCGGCAATTCTGTCGGCACCCGCAACTCCGCCTCGACCGCGGCCCGGTCTGCCTGAACGATCTTGCGGTCGGCTCGTGCAGTCCACGGGCGAAGGCGCGCAATGATCGGCGGCGCAGAACGGAGCAGAATCAGTCCGGTGCCGAACGGGAGCGTACGGATAATCTCGGGGGGCATGATCGCGACACGGCGCACGGAACGCTGGGAGGAGCGCGATCCGCGGTCGCCGACGGTGGTGGAGTCGGTGGCTTCGTCGCGATCGCCGATGAGAGTGGAGAGGTCTTGGAGGTCGCGGGAGTTGGATGCGCCGCCCAGGATGATCTTGACGATGGAGGCGTCCCAGATCGCTCCGGCCGCGTTGTCGCTCCACTTGCTGCGTGCCTGGGCAAGCGACTGAAGAACGGGCATCGTGGTGAACCCGGTGCCTCCGCCTTCGGCCATGAGTGTGGGTAGGGAGGGGAGCGGGGCGAGGTTGCCGATCTCGTCGAGCGCCAACAACAGTGGCGGGTCGAGCCGTGCGCTCGGGTTTCGTGCGGCGATGCGGCGCCCGGTCTCGACGAGGTCTTCAACGAACGCGGCGACGAGCGCGGCGGAGTTGCCTGCACCTGCGCCGGTCGCGAGGAGATACAGAGTGCCGTTGCTACGCAGGAACTGTGTCGGGTCGAAGTGCTCGCCATCGCGCGGTGACACGGCATCAAGTACACGCGGGTCTGCGAGGGCGGATAGCGAGAGGGAGACGCCCTGCCAGATGGAATCTCGCGTGCGCGGATCGGCGTCGAGCGTGGCCTGCAACGAGTCGGCCCAGCCGGTGGCCGCAGCAGAATGAGTGGTGAGGATGGCGACCGCGTCGGCCGCAGCAGCGGGGTCAAGTGTCCATCGGAACAGTTCGGCGGGGGAGCGGTGGTCGAGTGCGGCAGCGTGGAGTAGAGCCTGCAGGGCGGTTCGGGTCTTTGCTTCCCAGAACCCGCCGCCCTCAACACCGCCGGCAGACAGTCCCGTCCCTGAGGCGAGTCCAGAAGCTCGAACCATCGCGGTGAGAGGGTCCTCGCAGCCGCGGATCGGTGACCAGCGAAGACCGGCCGGCACTCCTTCTGCGAGGTGCTGAGGGTCGAACACCGCGACCGGACCGACCCGCGATCTTGCCCGGATCGTCGCGGTGAGGTTGTCGGGGCGAGTCGAGGTGGTGATCACGGGGCCGGGGGCGTCGAGGATGGCGTTGATGACAATGTGCACGCCTTTGCCCGAGCGGGGTGGTCCGATGAGCAAGATCGAGTCCTCGACACTCGCCCAGATGTCGTCACCGCGCGAGACTCCGATCCGGTAGCCGATATCCGTCGGCTTCGGCTTTGTGAGCGAGGGCCGAAGATGTCGAGCGCGACGCATCAGCGCGGCCCGCGAGGCGGAGTGGGCGACCTCGGACCGGGTCGCAATGCCCACGATGCGGTGCGGGTCCGTTCGCGCGGCACGCCCAGCGCCCCGCAGCATCCGCCACCCGACGACGACCAAAGCCGCCGCTGCGGCAAGTATCACCGCCGCGGTGATCCAGTAGGCAACAACATTCAGAGTCGGCGCGCCCAAGGCGCCAGCCGGATCACCAGGATCGAGCAGAACGGAAAGCCCGCTCTCCACTCCGCCGGTCGGTTGCGGGATGCTGCTGGCCCACGCGGCTACGGATCCCGCCGCGCGCAGCAAGAGAGCAAGGGCCGCACCACCAACCAAGATCCCGATTCCAACGTTGGCGAGCTCGTCGCCCGGCATCCCTTTCTGGTTCGGCACGGTCATCGGGAGGTGCTCGTCATGCGGGCGGTGGTGTCGAATGCGCTGAGTTCGACGGGATGCAGTTGATGTTGCACGACGAAACTGCGATCTTTCACCCGCCACAGCCCCTGGCCCGTTCCCAGCGCTGGCAGCAGGCTCTGCTCGGTGCCGGTCAGACCCAGAGCGGTTGCGGTCGATCCCAGCTGGTCGGCCTCCTGGCGGTAGATGATCCGAGTCTCGGCGTTGGCCAGGAGTGACGCGGCGAGGGCGCGCATCGCGGATCCGGAGTCTCCGACGTTGTCGAGGTCGCTGAGCTTATGGAAGATCAGCATGTTCGCAATGCCGAAGTGGCGGGCAAGCCTCCATTGCGCGTCCATGCGGCGCAGCAGTGCGGGGTAGGCCATGAGTCGCCACGCTTCGTCGTAGATCACCCACCGTTGGCCGCCGTCCGGGTCGGCGAGTGCCGATTCCATCCAGGCCGAAGAGCAGCTCATCAGCACCGAGATTAGGGTCGAGTTCTCGGCCACGCGGGAGAGGTCGAGCGACATCATCGGTAGCGAGGGGTCGAAGCGCACGGTTGATGGCCCGTCGAAGAGTCCGGCGAGATCGCCGGCAACGAGTCGGCGCAGAGCGTGCCCGACGATCCGGCCGTCTTCGGTCAGCCTTCCGTCCCGGTCATCCGCCGTCGAAGGTGCGAGGACGCGCGCGACAACCATCGGCAGGGTCGGTATGTCTGTCGTGCGGACCGTATCGATGAGTGCGAGGTCGATGGCGGTGTGCTCGAGCGGGCTGAGTGATCGTTCGAGCACCGTCTCGGCAAGCGCGCCGATGAGGTCGCGCCGTCGGGACGTGACCTGTGCTTCCCATTCGGCGTCGGATGTGGAGAGGGGTCGGTGGCCTTCGTCGAGGGGGTTGAGGCGATTGCGCAGCCCGTGGCCGAGGATGATCGCGCGCCCGCCGACGGCCTCGGCGATCGCTGTGTGCTCGCCCTTGGGATCGCCGGGCACGTACACGCGGCGCCCGAATGGCAGTGAGCGCGTGTAGAGGGACTTCGCGAGCGAGGACTTCCCTGAGCCGACGATCCCCGCCAGCACGATATTCGGCGCGGTGATCAGCCCGCGTTGGTACAGCACCCACGGGTCATAGACGAACGACCCGCCCGAGTACATATCCTGTCCCACGAACACCCCTGCAGAACCAAGACCAGCCTCGGCAAGGAACGGGTAGTGCCCGGCCAGAGTGGCTGACGTGTCCTGATGCTTCGGCAGCTTCAGTCGGCCCGGTGTTCGAAGAGCAGCCGGCCCAGGTTCTCCCGCTCGCGGAAGGTGACGGCCCACGCCCTCGGCTGCGTGCTCTGCGGCGAGCCGCTCTTTCTTCTCCGCGGCTCTCGCGCTTCGTACCTGCGCCACGGCTTCTGTCGCGGCCCGTTTGCGAGATTGCCGATCACGCCGCGGTTCTCCTTTCGGCGTATGAAGGGATGCAGTGTGCAACCGCCCTTCCGGCCCATCGCTCACCGCGCGAACTTTCGGTACTGAGCGCGCAGAGCACTGGCTGGTACCCGCAGCCAACGATCGCGATCGATGTCTTCCACTCGGTTGCGCGACCGGCCTCCCGCGGTGCCGAGATTGGCTGGTTCCTCTGCCTCGGGCGGCGTCAAGTAGCTGCGAAGAAGCGAAACGTGGCCGTGGGCCGAGCTGTAGGTAAGGGTGTATCCCGACTCGTCGTCCATGATGACTCGGTCGGTTGTTCCGACTGGTACAGCGTCGTAGACGTATCCGTTGACGAGCGCAGCATCCGTCGTCTCGTCGCCAAAATCCCAGCGCTCCAGATGTGCCATCGCCGTGAGCGGACCGTCGCGGTCAATCATCCCGAGAACGTCATCCGCCTCTTCGCTCTCGAGGAATACGACGCTGATCCAACGGCTCTCAACGCGTGGGGCTTCAACGCTCATTCTGAACTCCTATCGGGATTCCTACTAGTGAGGTGCGCGCGTCACACGTCTCGGCACAGCGGGAGCGCCGCAGCTGTGAACGCCTGGGCTTGCTGGCCGACGAGCCGGCGAACCTCGCACGAAGCCTGAAGCGCGGACTGCTCGATCGTCGCGATCGCTGCATCGAGCTCGTCGGGTGACGCGGCGCTCACGCTGATCAAGCCGGTTGCGCGCAATGCGCCGTGTCCGGAAGTGAGATCCCGCTCTTGCTGAAGAACGTCACCGTACTCGTCGGTGGCTCCGGCATCCTCAATCTGTCCGATCCGACTGCGCTGGTGCGCGTCGCTCAGAAGCTCCGTCTTCTTCCGCCGGATGTCGCGAGCGGCCTGATCATTGCGCACAGGGATGTAGTGCAGCGAGATCGTTCGCAGGATCCCGGTGGAAAGGACGAGAGGTGACAGGAAGCCCGGGAACACCTGCGACCGCGGCCAGTCACTGATCCACAGCACGGCGTGAAAAGCGGAGTCCGTGCGGATCTTCTCCCACGTCTCGCTCACTGCAACTGGGCCTGCGGCCGTGAGCGAACGGCCGGTGATGGTCTGGCGTTCGAGGTCGGCGGTGACCGCGGGATCGTATGCCGTGCGCAGGATCAGTGCGAGTTCGTCGGCGCTGAGCCATCCGGTGACCGTCAGGTCGGCTGCGCGGAGCGAAGCGGTGAGAGCAGTCATCTCCTGTCGCAAGATGGTCGCCGCGCCACGCATGCCTCGCCCCGATGCGCGGATCGGTCGAGCCGCCGCCTTGAGATCGAGCGAGATGCTGATCGTCGTCGAGTGCCGCTCGCTCGCCGGTCCAGCCCGCTCGATGAGGTCCCGATAGACCAGAGCCGCCCAACTGCCGTCGTCGACACCCTTTACCGCCCACCACTCGGAGAGTCCAATTCCCGAGTCGGGCAGCGTCCGCTCCGACACCTGGACCCGAGCGATCCGCCCGGATCTGCAGGTCCCCGCCAGCGCACGCCCCCACCCCGACACGCGGCGTTGCTGCTCAGCAGGGTCGAGGAGCACGAAGGCGGGGTGAGAGACGGCGATGACCGCGGTCAGCGTCTGAGCGTAGGCGTCGTGCACCATCACTGCGCCTGATTCTGGGTCGTGCCATTCCCGAAGCGATGCAGAGTCGCCAGGGAGGGCCACAGTTCCGACGGGACGCGGACGCAGGATGCGGCGCCGAAACTGTAGCTGCCCCGTCGACGCGCGCCACACCCATCGGGTGACGATCGGCAACCACTCCACGGCTTTGCGACCGCCTACCGGGATCATCGCGATCGCAGCAGCCGTTGCCCACAGCGGGCTCGTCCACGCAACGCCGGTGGCGCCGGACGTATACAAACTCACCACCATCGTGAAGAGGCCGATTGACAGTGCGATGAGTTGGGGGAGCGATAGTCCGAGCAGGATGCCTCGGCGAGTCAATCTCGAGAACTGCACCGGTGCCAGCTGGAACTGGCTCGAGTCAGGGGTTGGATTCATCGCGAGCCCTCAGCTCCACTCCGGTCACGAAGTGTCGTCGGTGCAGCCGGCGCCGTACTCGTTCGTATGTGAGGCGGGAGAGGCGTCGAAGCGGATGGCGTGCTCGACTGCTGGGCCTGCGAATTGGCCGCGTCACCGATCATCGACCCGGCGCGCGGCCCCGCGGATGCAGCATCCTTCGCCACGATCGCGCCGCCAGCCACCGCCGCGCCCACGGGTCCTGCCGCACCCGCCGCGGATGCGGCACCAGGTCCACTCGCGCCGCTTGCCGCACCTACCGCACTAGTGCCAGCTGAACCGCCCGCAGCTGCGCTCGTGGACGGCGGTGCCGGAGCCGCGCCGGTGGCCCCTCCGTCACGCCCCGCTGACCCGAGCACCTTCTTCGCGCCACCTGCCATCGGAGCGGTCGGGACCGGCACCGGACGGTTGAGCGCGGACTTGGCCTCCTGCTCGCTCGACATCGCGTGATACATGTCGAAGCCGACGAAGCTGAGGAACTTGTACGTGATGTACGGAGCGAATGCCGCGATGAACATCAGCACGATGCCGGCGATCGGATCACTCACCGACGCGAGATCCGCATCGATCGGTGACGCGACCTGTGCGACCGCGACGAGGAAGATCACCACCAACACAAGCTTCGAGAGGATGAGCGCGACGACGAACGCCGCCCACTTGCCGAACCAGCCCTTGGTGGCATCCCACGCGAAACCTGCGAGAGCGATCGGTCCGAACACGATCGCGACGAGAAGGAGTGCCTTGCGGATGAGCAGTGAGAACCACACGATCGCCGCGGCACAGATCGCGAGCCCCGCGAGGAAGATCGTGACGATCGCCCCGACACCCGGAGCTGCAACGTTGATTGTCGCAAGACCGGCAACGAGGAGAGCGATGCGGTCGCCGATTCCTTCCATGGTGTTTCCGGTCGCCTGGACAATGCCGACCGCCAGCTGATCGGTGATCTCCAGGAGCAGTCCGGTGAGCGTGATGATCAGGAATGATCCGAGTACAGCTTTCGCCATCCCGAGCAACGCCCGCGATAGTGCGGTCGGGTCTCGGCGAGCGAGTCCCGTGATCAACTGCAGGCAGAAGAGCAGTAACGTGACGAACACCGCGACGCCGAACAGCACGTTGTAGACATCGAGGTATCCGGGTTCGGTGATGTCGAGCATCGTCGTCGTATCGAAGACGCTCCACACCGACTCGAACATCCACGCCGCCGCTGCGCCCATCGCCTGGGCGAGCCAATCGAAGGGGGCCGCGACGAGCGATGCGGTGCCCTCGCCCACGGCTTCGCACACTGCCGCGATGACGGGCACGTCACAGACACTCATTCGGACTCCTCCTCTGGGCCGGTCAGACGGTCTGGCCGACGGCCCAGAAGAAGTTAATGAGGGTGACAGCCGCACCGCAGATGATCGCCGCTCCGCACGCGACGAGAACACCGACCTTTCCGCGTGACGCGAGATGCGGGTTGGAGGAGTTCGCGCCGAAGCCCCAGACGATCGCCGCGACGATGAGCGCGAGCACGCTGAGGATGAGGCCGACGGTCATCACCGCACCGACGATGACGCGCAACTGCTCGATTCCCGGAAGGCCGGTCCCGTTTGGTGTGATGTCGATCACGATGCTGCTCCCTGGATGTGTGTAGACGAACATCAGGGAGGAGCGCAGGGCGTCCCGCGGCGCCGGCGAGGGCGCCGTGGGGAGTGCCTAGATCGAGGAGCCGAGGTCGAGGAGGAAGTTGAGCCAGGCGACGCCGACTCCGGCGACTGCCGCGGTGCCGATGCTCACCCAGACCCCGATTCGAGCCCTGCTGGCGGACTGGTACTGGCCGTTCGATGAGGCGAGCGACCACGCGACGGCGCAGACGATCAGCATGAGCACCGCCGCGATCAAAGTGACCATCAGCAGGGCGCCGATCAGTTCACGGAGTTCGCCAGCACCGCCGACGGCGCCGAAATTGGGGAAGACCGCGCTGTTCATGGTGCCTCCACCGATTCACATGAGGTTGTGGCAGGTGCAGGATCCGTGACCCCTGCAGCCCCACTTCGCGAGAGCCATTCGAGCGCGTTCACGGTCGGCTGATCTACGCCGCCCGGGTGGATCTGCAGGTGCAGATGGGGGCCGGTAGATCGGCCCGCGGAGCCGACGTCTGCGATGTGTTGCCCGGCGGTCACCGTGGCGCCGCGGGTCACGTGAATCCGGTTCTCGTAGATGTGCGCGTAGGACGACGCGACGCGTTCACCGTCCACGGTGTGTTCGAGAATGACGAGCCCGCCGAATCCACCGCTGAGGCCCGCGAAGGCAACGACGCCGTCCGCGATTGCGAGGATCGGTGTGCCGTTCGCCGCCGCGAGATCGCTGCCCTCGTGGAAAGTTCGCACACCCGTGAACGGGTCTGTTCGCCAGCCATAGCTCGACGTGTCGGTGTACGTACCGTCCGAAAGCGGAAACACCAGGCCCGATGTCTCGGGCACGATGATCGCCTCATCGCCGACGGATGGCGGTGCGGTCGCGCACGTGCGGGAGGCTGTCGTCATCAACACCGCGACCGATACCAGTCCGGTCGCGGGCAAGACCGCCATCAGGACGACCAGGATTCCGATAACCCGCTTCATGTTGACCTCGGTCGCTTTACCGCAGCGGGTTGTCGAGCTGGGAGAGCCGAAGAAGCCGGCACGGCTCCGCGCGTTCACAGGCGATGAAGACGGTGAACGCCACGGATCGACTCGTCGCCACTGGCTCGGCACCCCACGTTCCTTCGCGGTGCCGCGTGCCTTCGACCGTGAACGCCGTTGCGCCTGGAGGAAGCTGGCCGGGCTGTGCTTGGGTGACCGCGGTGGACCATGCATCGGGGACGGAAACCGAGTCGATCACAAGCCACTGCCGCGTCCCGTAGCTTCGCAACTGCTGCCAGATGCCCGGCGTCGGGAGATACGAGCGGACATCGCTCGCCGCAGCGAGCGCCTCGTCGGCATCGGCTACGTCGACGATGACCTGCGCCCACTCGCTGAGGTCCGCCGTCGCGCGTGTGTCCCACGTGAAGAGAGCATCAGCGATCTGTCGCGCGAACACCTCGGGATCGCGCGCGGGGTAGATCGCACGCGGGCCGACGCCGACCTCAGCAGAACGCGGGGGAGAGGCATCCGTCGTCGATGTCGTTGCGGGCGGATGCTGCGGCTCCGACGGCCCGCGCAATAGTCCGTAGACACCCCACCCGACGAGTAGCAGAAGCGCGACACCACCAGCGATCACTGCAACAAGGAAAAGACGCCGACCGTGAGGGCGATGTGTACGCATGAAGGCTCCGCTCCGACACCATCGGAAGGGGTGCCCGACTGAGAGGTGCGCGAACGCGACCGCACGGTGCAGCTATCCCGCGGCGAGGTTCGGCGCGAGGTCGCGATTGGCCCGCGCTTCGCGCAGTTCGGTGGCGAACGCAATGGTTCCCGAGACGGTGTCCTCAAACTGACGCCATTGCTCGTCAGTGAGGCTTGCCGCGATCTCGTCGCAGTCGAACTTCTGCCACCAGTCGCGTAGGTCGTCCCACATGAACACGAACGCGCGGACGGGAAGCTTGGTTTCGCCGCCGGTCGACTGCTGTTGGCGGACCTCGCCACCGACGGTCGGGCGCTTCGAGCCAACTCGGTCGCGCTTGAGTGCGAGCTCGGCGAGCGCTTCGAGATCCGCCCGGCGAGCGGACGTAGGCGGCGCTGCGAGTCGAGCCTTTACTCGCTGGTATCCGGGAGCGACGGGTGCGCCACTATCGATGCTCGCAAGCTCCGCCTCGGCATCCGCCCGCACCGCCGCGTCGACGGCCAGGTCTGCCGCGACGCGCTGAAGTTCGCCGATCCGCTCGAGCGTTGTGTAGGAACGACGCCCGGTGACGAACTCCGCTGCTTGCGCGCGAGCGTCGCCTTTCGGTGCTGACGGTTGCGCCACCGTGGCGGCACCGGCACTTTCGGTGCCCAGTTGCTTCGCGGTAAACCGCGACGCCTCCTGCCGACGGGCGGCGTCCTCGGCGAGCAGACCCTTGAGCTCTCGGTAGAGCGAGGCCGACTCGGTCGGAGTGAGCGCCTTGTGCAGGGCATCGTCATCCTGCTGCGCAAGCACTTGAGCGAGACGATCGGTCACCCCAGCTCGCACCCAGACGTTGACCGTACGAACGCCGAGCTGCCGCAGCGCGGCGAGCCGTCGTGCGCCGCAGACCAGCACGCCCTCGGGTGTCACCGTGAGTGGCTGCAGCAACCCGTTCTTCTCGATGGATGCCGCGAGAGCGCCGACATCACCCAGATCGACTCGATGCCTGCTGCCGACTCGAATGGAGTCGATGGAGCGTTCGAGCTCGATGTGTCCACGGATGCTCATGTCTCAGACCTCGGCACGTGCCCGGCAATCTCTGCCACGATCTGCTCGTCCGAGAGGAGCGCGCGGAGCGGCTCGCCAACGAGAAGGCGGAGAAGGATGCCTCGGCCGAACGTCGTGTGCGCAAAAGCGGGGTCGGGGTGACCGAGGAGCACTCGAAGCATCGCAGTCCACGCGCGTTGAGGGACATCGAGCAATGCGCGAGCGTTGTAGTCGCGGCGGAGAGCCTCGAACGCCGACGAGCGCGAGGGCGAGTCAGCCAGTCGCGTGCACACGTACTCGATCGCCGTGCGGGCGCGCTCGGCAGGCCACCCCAGCAGGGTGAAGAGCGCGACGGCATCCTCGACAGCCGATCCGACGTTTTCCGCCTGCGGCGATGGGTCCACGTCGACAGGTTCTGTCCTGAATGCGGGGTGGTACTCGAGTAGCGGGTTCTCTCGATCGCTGAAGCGTTCGGCATCGTGAAAGGCCGAGTAGTGAGCGCGCCGTGCTTGGTGCACCGAACAGAGCAGTCCGCGTGCGCGTTCCTCCGCGATGCAGGTGACCTGGACGGCGCGGGTCACCATCGCCCACGGATCGTCGGCGCGACGGATCGATGGCGAACGCATCGCGTCGAACGCGGCAGCCGCGGCTTCCCACGGGTCAAGCCCGTGCTTGCGCGCGAGTGCTGCGTAGCGGTCGGCCGCGTGGCGCATCAGTGCAGCGGCCTCGGCGTCCGCGCGCCAGCCGGCGCCACCGTTCTGTTGCAGCCGGATGAGAAGGGCTCGCAGACCCTCAGGGCTCTTGAACGAGTGGTCGGTACTCGCATGAGTTGATCGAGGCATGGCACTCACCCCCGGCCCATCGCGTCGCGCCCCACGGAGTGAATGCGTCGAGTGCTGCCGAACGATGCCAGCGGCGCCAGATGGTGGGCGCGTTCGCTGATTGCGCGTCGGGTAACGGCCGGTTGGCGACGGATGCTTCGGACAAAGGCCGCTTCGAGGTTGAGCCCCCTGCCAGCGACCTTGCCGCCTCCCATGGCGACCGCATCCGAAATGCGCATCCAGGTGACGCCACGCACCTCGGCGAGGCGATCGTGTCGCGCTGCGCGAGTGCCCGCTGCGGGCCGGAGCATCCGGGGACGCTCGGCCTCCTTGACCTCGATCTCGACCGCGTCGGTCACCCTAGGGGTGTACTCGATTTCGGCATCCTGGCGTTTCTCATTCATCTGCCTGCCCTCCTGGTGAAAGCTGCTGTTGTGGGTGAGGTGCGCCGAGCGGAACGCTCAACCAGCGCCCGACCGTTGATGGGTGGACCCCGAGCTCGCGCGCGATCGCGGCATTCGACCAGCCGGACGCCTGGAGCGCGGCCGCTTCGGCGCGGCCGGTGACGCGCTCGTCAGTGGAGGGCGCGGGAGCGGAGGAATGACTCTCGTGGGCTACCGGCTGGCTGGTAGCCGTGCCATTGCGAGCGGCGTGGCGGGCGAGTATCGACGTCAGATGCGTGATCGCCAGGAGCACAAGCGGCGGGACTGCCGCCACCGAAGCCGCGAGAGCCGCTGGCACATCCGCATCGGCTGCGAGGATCGCATGGATGGCATTCGCGGTCACGGAGACAGCTGCCCCGACTATCAGCAGGAGCCATGGGTACCAGACGGCCCGTGAGCTTGCGAGGACGACGACTGCGACGGTCGCGACGACAATGATCCCGTCGACGATCAGCGGCCAGGCCCATGCCTGGCTTGCACCGATGCCGGAACGGTGTGCGAGGTCTTCGAGTGAGGTGAAGGAGAGCCAGAAGGCCCCGCCGGCGATGAACATCGTCCCGGCGACTGCGGTGGTGGTGGCGACCCGGATGCCGTCGAAACGGGACGCGCTCACGATAGGCACGGTCCCGATCCCGGACGGCGATCTCGGGCCGCCGGGTTCGCGAAGGCTGTGAACTTTGGTCCGTACGGCTCGGCGCTGCTGTTGCGCCATGCGGAGCGGATCGTCCCGAGGATTTCGGGGGTCTCCAGTCCGGCATGCTGGGCCGCCGGGACGAGTGTTGCCATCGCATCCCGAGGCGATGTGCCCGTCTCGAAGAGACGGCATGCTGCCCAGAACAGGCCGCGGTTGCGCTCACCTTCCTGGAGCCGGGAGACCCACCTCGCGAGCGCCGCGGTACTCGTGCGGCCCGTCGAGCGCGTGTGACTCATCGGGACCGGTCGTGGATCCACGAACGCGCGGAGTGCGACGGCATCGAGTCGTTCGGCTCGCTTGCCCAGTGATGTTACTCGGTAGGCGATCGGCCCTCGCTCGGTGTTGAGGACAGACGGTGGAACAACCACGTATCCGCCGTCTCCGCGGAAGTCGATATGCGCGCCTGCTGCCTGCCAGCAGCGCTGCGCGACGTCAGTCCAGTAGTAAACGTGCATTCCATCGGAAGGCGTCTGAATGCGCGCAATCTCGCCGTCAGCGAGATGGGCGCTTAGCGCTTGTTGAAAGACAGCGAAGCCTGACTCGTCGCCTCTGACATCGACGTCCACGACATCGAAACCCGACTTCGGGCCGGTCGGCATGCCGATATTGGCGTCGGGCCACCGCTTCCACCACCTGTAGACCAGGTAGTCGCGCGTCGTCGCGTCGCGAAATCCGGACGGCGTCAGCGGGCGCTTTCCGCCCGGGATACACGGGAAGACCGGGATGTCAGCGCGCGCGAGAGTAATGGCCGCCTCGCGTCGCGACATCCCACCGGCCATCTGGAGCAGTTCACCGATGATCATGCCGGCCTCCCTGTTTCGCTGATGCGCGGATGCTGATCGTCAGTCACCTGGCCACCTCCCTGGGCGTGCGAGCCCGATCTGCGGCGGGCGTCGTTGATGGGGAGGTGCGCTGCCGAGTTCCTCCGAACTTGTTCGCCGTGCTCGCGGTGCGGAAAGGTCATGCGAGAGATCGCACACGGCCAGAGCAGTCGGAGAAAGACCAGAGTTAAGTCAGACTGGGTCAAAGACTGCTGACGAGATCTGGCGCGAGGATGCGATGGGTACGGGACAACGACCGCACGGTACGGGGACCGGACGCCGCCTTGCAGAGCAAATGCAGCAGAAGCGAGTGAACCCCCGAGACCTCGCCACGCGGGCGGGATGCGACGAACGCACCATCGTCCGGGCGCTCAACGGCGAGACCACTCCGCAGCTGCGAGTAGCGGAAGCAATCGCCACCGTTCTCGAGTGCGACGCCGAAGACTTGTGGCCCCGAGTGGGCAGTGGATCCGCGATCTATGCGTCTGCGCGAATGGTGCGCATGTTCCCTTCTCGCGCACAGGTGCCCATCGAACTGTGGCGCGAGCTCCTCTCCGGCGCGAGCGATCGCATCGACATCTGCATGTACGGCGGCACGTTTCTGTTCGACAACGTGCACGGATTCCTGCGTATCGTGCGCGAAGCGGCCGATCGCGGAACACAGGTGCGCATCACCGTCGGTGACCCAGGCTCCGGCTCGGTTCACCAGCGCGGCATCGAGGAGCGCATTGGTGACGCCCTCGCCGGTAGATGCCGGATGACGCTCTCGCGACTTGAGCCTCTCGATGGTGTCGACGGGATCGAGATTCGCACGCATTCGACGCCGCTCTACGTGACGATGTTCTTCATCGACGACACCCTCTACGCGAACCACCACATCTTGGGCTCGCCAGCGGGCGACAATCCCGTCTTCGAGATTCCCCGCGACACCGACGACGAACTCTGGCAGAACTACACGGAGTCCTTTGAACGAATCTGGGCGAGTTCGCGATCCGTGATCTACCCCCTCGGCTACTGACGGAAGGCGACAGCGAATGGCTCGCATCGACTACTACAACGACCCCGACGCACCGCCGGCGAACAGTGTCGTCCCGTCGACCACGTGCGTCGTCGTCGACGATCAGGGACGCATCGCACTCGTCCACCGCAAGGACAACGGACTGTGGGCACTTCCGGGCGGAGGCATGGAGCTCGGCGAGTCGATGGAAGAGTGCGCCGTGCGGGAGGTCAAGGAAGAGACCGGGTTGGATGTCGAGATCACGGGTCTCGTCGGGGTCTACACGAACCCGCGGCATGTCATGAAGTACGACGATGGCGAGGTGCGACAGCAGTTCTCGCTTTGCTACACGAGCCGGCTCGTCGGCGGCGAGCTCGCGTACGACGAGGAGTCAACAGACATCGCATGGATCGAGCCTGAACGGGTACCCGACCTGCGGATGCACCCGTCAATGAAATTGAGGATCGATCACTTCCTTGAGGATCGCGCTACGCCCTATCTGGGCTGAGCTGCGGAGAGGCGCTCTTCAACTCGAGTCACGGCAGCGTGTGGATCGGGTGCCGGCGTCGACACCGCGGACCGAATCGGAGCGATCGTGGTGGCGCCCAAGGCCGCTTCGATCCCAGAGGGCTCGCGCTCGGTACCTTGAGCTCGAAAATTCTGCGGACGTGCAGGAGCCTCGGTGCTCGGAGGGTTGCCGGTTGTGTGGGGAGCCACGCTCGAGACGTCTCCAGAGATTCGACACCAGGGACCACAGTGATCGCCAGCAGATGGGCGCGCTTCGGCTCTAAGCGCGGACGCACTCGGGGTGAATCAGCAAAATGAAAGTGCGGAGGCGGCTTCGATCATCGTGAGAAGCTCGCGACGGATCATCGTTCGCTCGTTGTCGTCGATGTAGCCTTCCGCGGCTGCGGTTGCGGCGCCTTCCGCGCTGTGTCGGATCACCAGTGATCGCTGTTGCGGGATCCCGTCGTTAGCGAACGCAGTGCGCCACTTTTCGGCGTCCTGGCGGAGGACCTCCACAGCGGCTGGCGTTTCACTGAACAGAGGTGGCAGCGCGCTCGGCGCGAATATGCGGGCGGCGTCAGAACTATCGCCGGTGAGCGCGCGAACGTAGGCGGACAAGAGCACGCCGGCATAGCGCTCATCGTTCTCGATGAGCCGGTGGACGGCCACCCAGAAGCGATCGACGACCTCCTGGCACACAGCGGCCCGAAGATCCTCCTTGCTGCCGAAGTGGTAGAGGAGTCCGCCCTTCGAGATACCCGCGGCTTGTGCAATCTGATCGAGAGTGGCGGCATGGCCGCGTTCGATGAACAGTCGCTCTGCAGCCAACACGATCTCTCTACGATTTGACGGTCTCGTCATGCGGGAAATTGGTACTCGTCCGCGGCCCACACCTGGGTGCCGCCAACGAAAGTGCCGATCGGCAGGATGGAGTGCAGGTCGAGCGGTGCAGTGGTGAACGGGTCGCGGTCGAGGAGGGTGAGGTCGGCGAGCATTCCAGGGGCGATTGTGCCTGTGCGGTCCAACCGGTTCACATACGCGCCGCCAACGGTGTAAGCGGTCAGTGCCTGGACGAGGGAGAGTCTCTGTCGTTCAATGAATACCGGCGCGTCGGTGTCAGATCCCGGCGCGACTCGGTTGACGGCGACGTGGATGGCCTGCATTGGCGAAGGGTCGCTGACCGGCCAGTCGCTACCTGCTGCGAGCCGGACATCGGCCCGCGCAAGGTCGGCGAAAGGAAATTGCTGATCGGCGCGCTCGGCCCCGATCAGCGGGATGCACAGGTGATCCATTTGTTGTCCGTGCGCAGCCCAGAGCGGTTGGATATTCGCGGTGACGTTCAACGGGGCGAATCGAGCGATGTCCGACGGTCGGACGGACTGCAAGTGTGCGATCTGGTGTCGAAGGTCACCCGGATTGGGTGTCTTTTCGAGCGCGTTGAGCACTTCGGTGAGGGCGCGGTCACCCATCGTGTGAAAGTGCATGTCGAAGCCGGCCGACTGCAGCGCGTGGATTACTTCGTCGAGAACGTCTGGCGCGATGAGGGAGTCACCGGTGATGTCGGTCGGAAGCCCGGTGACGTCCAGGTACGGTGCGTGCATTGCGGCAGTGTGATTCTCGGGGATGCCGTCCTGCATGATCTTCACCGTGTGGGTGGTGAACAGGCCGGTTGCTGCGTCTCTTCGCGCGGCCATCTCGGCGATCTGGTCGATGCCGAGGCTGGGCTCGTAGAATAGGGCACCACTCACGCGAGCCGTCAGGCGGCCTGCGGCGGCGGCGCGATGGTAGGTGTCGTAGACGTCGGCGATGTCGCCGAAGTTGCCGACCAGCGCGTCCTGCCACGCAGTGACGCCATGCGTGTGCAAGGTGCGCTGCGCGGCGATCAGTGCGGTGTCCAGATCGGCAGCCGACGGTACGGGTTTCACATCGTTGAGCAGCGCCATCGCGGCTTCATGCAGCACCCCGGTGGGCACGCCGGACCGGTCGCGCTGGATGCGCCCACCCATCGGATCGGGGGTGGTGGAGGTGATGCCGGCTTGTTCGAGAGCTGCGGTGTTTACCCAAACGGCGTGCTCGTCTCGCACGACCAGCGCTGCCGGGCGGCCGCCACAGATTGCGTCCAGCAGTTCTCTGCGGGGACCGCCGTCGGGGAAAGCGGCGAAGGTCCATCCTGCACCGGTGATCCACTCTCGGTCAGGGTGGGTGCGCGCATACCGGTCGATTGCGTCGAGGAACTGCTCTGCGCTCTCCGGGTCATGAAGTGCACATTCCTGCAGACGAACGCCAGCCATGATCGGGTGAACGTGGGCGTCCTGGAAGCCCGGCAAAAGAAGACCGTCGCCGGTCTCGATCACCCTTCGCGCTGAAGAGGTGAGTTCCTCGACTGCGGAGGGTGCATGTTCGACGGCGGTGATCACGTCCCCGGTGATGCCCACGGCGCCCGTCACCGGTCCAGGAAGACCTGCGGTCCAGAAGTTGCCGGTGAACACGACGTCGACACGCGACTCGGGCACGCGGCTCACACTCCCTCTACGCGTTGGGGCTGCGGGAGCGCGTTCTCCGCAGCGGCGGGCGTGCGTGACCTGCGTCGAATTGCGCTCCCGATGAAGGCGGCGGCGAAGACAACGACGGGCGTAACGACCACGATCGTGTTCAAGATGCCTCCAGCGCCGGTGAGCAGTTCGATGTTCAGGATCATCATCGTCACGACTCCCGCTAGCAGTATCGCCGCGACTGCGGCGAGAACGCTGAACATGACACGTCGGGCCGCAGTGATCCCTGCGCGTGGACGGGCGAAGAACACCGAGACCGCAATGGACGCCAGTGCCATGAGGGAGATGAGTCCAAGCGTTCCCGGGCTGGAGAACCAGACAGTCAACTGCAGGAACGGGTCGAGTCCGAGGAGCCCGAAGATCAGCACGAACGCGGCCGTGACGATGGCCTGGACGTTCCCGAACGAGGGGGAGCGAAACTTCGGGTGTACGCGCATGGCGAGCTTCGGGAGGATGCCGTCCGAGCCCATGGAATGTCCATAGCGGCTCACCGCGTTGAAATACGCGATCCCGGACGCAATGGAGCTGGCCACGAGAAGTGCTTGCGCAGTCAGACCGGCCCACGGGCCGAGGTAGTAGTCACCGATGATGTAGATCAGTGCCGTCGGGTTTTCCCCGATCGCTGCGGCGATATCAGGAACGCCGAACGCCTGGGCGATAGCCCACGCGACGAAGCAGTAGAACAGGCCGAGGAACACCAGCGAGATGATGGTCGCGCGAGGGATGGTTCGGGCCGGGTTCTTTGCTTCTGCGCGGTAGATGGTGGTCGATTCGATGCCGAAGTATGCACCGAACCACACGAGCGCGGCCGCGGCCATCCCAGGTGTAAAGACGTTGGCGGGTTCGAACGAGGCAAAGCTGAGGTCAGCTGGGCCGGTGCGAGCGAGGACGGCGATCGCGACGACGACAAGGATGCCGACCTCTGCGGCAAGGAGCAGCACTAGTACTTTCACGCCGACGTCGATGCCGCGACGGCAGACATACCAGATCAGTGCTGTGATGATCAGGCCGAGAACCCACCAGGGAATATCGACCCCCGTGGCTACCAGGATGAGGTTCTGGGTAGTTGCGCTCACGATCCCCATTCCACCGATGTTGATAGTGAGGTACGCGGTGATTGCCAGCGCGGCGGCTCCTGTCCCGGCGGACGGGCCCAGTCCTTCACCGATGTAGGCATAGAAGGTGCCCGGCTTGGTGACAAAGCGGGTCATCGCGAGGATGCCGACGATGAACATGGCCAGCACAACCCCGGCGATGAGGAATCCAGCGGGAGCGCCGATTCCACCTACGAGGAATCCGATAGGGCCGTAACCGGCGATGAGGCTCAGCGGGGCGGCTGCGGCGACGACGATGAGCGCGATGCCACCGGCGGTCAGCACGCCGGACTTGAGGGTGACGGCGGGGACGGGTGAGTTCTCTTGATTCATGACGGGTTCGACAATCTTTTCGGGTGGTGTCTCAGCGGGTATGGGTGGAAGCGGCGCGGTGTTCCACGTCGCCTCGGGCGGCCATGAAGCCTTGTGGGTGGTTGATGGCGACGGCGCCGACCAGTTCGCCGTCGAGGAAGTAGCGGGCGAGGAGGCCAGGCTTTGGACCTGTTCCGGCGACGATGTCGATTTCAGCCCACCGTGGGTCGATGTGGCCGATGCCTTGCAACAAGCTGCCGTGCTGCATGGACCAGAAGTACGGCGCCTCGAGGAATGGGGTGCGCGTGGCGGCGGCGAGGTCGATGGCGACATGGCGTCCGTGTGAGCGGGCCGTTGTCCAGTGCGCGGATCGCATGACGGATCCGTCCGATCCAATCCAACTGACGCTGTCTCCGGCGGCCCACACGTCGGGAGCGGGGGTGCTGAGGGACTCGTCTGTGCGAATGGTGTCGTCGTTGGCGAGAAGGGACGTGTCGGAAAGCCATTCCGTGTCGGGGTGAGCGCCGATTCCCGCCACGACGAGGTCGGCAGGCAGAGTCGTTCCGTCCGTCAGCAGGACACGGGCAGGTTGGCCCGGCTCCACACCGGCGACAGCTGCGCCGGGGATGAGCCTCACTCCGGCGTCCGCGTGCAGACGAGTGAGGAGGTCCGACACCGCCTCCCCGAGGCGATTTCGGAAGAGGGCGTCTTCGCGAAACACGAATGTTGTCTGAACTCCCGCACTGACCAGCGACGCGGCCAGCTCGGCGCCGACGAACCCGCCACCGATGACGACAGCGGTGCGCGCTGCGCTCACTGCGTCCCGGAGTCGACGGCTGTCATCCAGTGAGTGCAACGCGTGCACCTCGTCGGAGACCCATGCGGGGCGGTGCGGACGAGATCCCGGAGCGAGCACCAATTCGTCGTAGGCGATGTCACCACGACTGGTGTTCAGCACCTGGGCAACGGTATTCACGCGGAGTGCCGTTCCCAGTACGACGTCGATGCCGACCTTGACGAGCTCGTCCCTGCCGCCGCTGACCGATCCGGCCCCGCTCAGCGCTTTGGACAGCGGGGGCCGCTCGTAGGGGACGTCCGGGTCCTTGTCGAGCACGATGATAGTGCGGGCGTCGTCGAGCTGTCGGAGATGCTTGGCGCAGGTGAGCCCCGCAGCTCCTGCACCGACGATGACGGTCCTGGACATGGTCAGCTGTGTGCCCAGGCCAGCGCTTGCGCCGGGCAGATCGCGATCGCGGCTTCGGTGGCTTCGACGTCAGAGGGATCCACGTCGACGGTTCGCAAGCGGACCAGACCACTCTCGTCTAGATCGAACACCGTGGGCGCGGTGTTCGTGCAGATGCCGGCGCCGATACATGCGTGGGTGTCAGGATTGAGGGTAGGCATGAGTTGTTCCTTCGGGTTCAGGCGGGGACGGTAGCGGCGGCACGGTGCACGCGCAGCGGCAATTGCTGCTGTACGGACAGGTAAGGGGCTGCGGCTGCGGCCGCAGGGTCCTGATGTTCGATGCGTTCCCAGCGCTGCGAGGTTGCAAGCAGAAGTTCCTCGAGCTCCATGACGGCGAACATGCGGCCCATGCAGAAGTGCCTGCCGACTCCCCAGTTCAGCGGCATCCGCTCTGTACGGCCGATATCGAACGCGTCGGGGTTGGTGAAAACACTCTGGTCGCGGTGCGCTGCCCCGATCAGGGCGAAGACGTGGTCGCCAGCGTGCACCGGGACATCCTCGATGTGGGTGTCGATGGTCGCGACTCTGAAGATCCACGCGTCTCCCGGACGGTACCGGGCGGATTCGGTCACGGCCGACGAGGCCAACTCGGGCTGCTCCCGCAGCCGTTGCCACTGGTCGGGGTTCTCCGCGAACGACCAGAACATCAGCGCCGCAAGGATCTGCGTCGTGTCTGTGCTCGCTGCCAGCAGCGTGACGAGGGCCGAGCGGATGTCGTTCGCGGTGACGTTCCCTGCACCCTGCTTGGCCAACAGATGGTCAATGACGTTGCTGTCCGGCGTGCCCGGCGTGTGGATGGCGATGAGGTCGTCCACCCAGTTCGTGAGTTCGGTCCAGGCGAGCGTGACGTGTTCACCGAGCGTGGGGTCCATCTCGAACACCCGAACGGACTCTTCGGAGATCCGGCTGATGAAATCGCCGTGCGCGATCGGATCCACACCCAGCAGGCGCGCGAACACTCGTGCGGGCACGTCGCGAATGAGCTGCCCGACCAGCTCGACCTCTGCCGAGTCGCCGATCACCTCGAGCGCAGCTTCGATGTCAGCTCGCACGTCGGCGCGCATTCCTGCTACGCGCGCGGGGGTGAAGAATGAGCCGATCGCTGCGCGCAGTCGCGTGTGAGCGGCGCCCTCGGCGTAGTTCACGCTGTTCTCCACAAGATCTCGGAAGGTTGCGTCGTCGACACCCGAGTGATCGAACAGCTCCAGTAGACCGGTGCTGAAGTCGGTGTTGCGCAGAAGCGCCGAGCTGGCGTTGTAGCCGAACACCTCTACTCCTCGCGCGGAGCGCACGACGTTTGTCCCAGGTGCAGTTCGTTCCCACGGCAGCCAGGGTGTCTCGATCAGCTCATCGACCGTGAACAAGTTCTCTCGAATCATCATTTCCTCCTTGAAATATGACAGTGTCATATATAAGCACGACGAAGAGGCATTAGACAAGAGTTGTAACGAGCGATTTACATCGACGACACACGAAGAACGCCGCACATCGACGCCGGACGAAAGGAAGCGTGACTGCACGTGCCCAAGATCGTGGACTACGAAGAGCGACGTCAGGAGCTCGGAACCGCGCTTCTCGAGGTCCTCGCGCGCGACGGCATTGAAGGCGTATCCGTCCGGAGCGTTGCGGCGCAAGCGGGCTGGACCCGTGGGGTCATCGCTCACTATTTTGCTGATCGAGATGAGCTGTTGCTGTATGCATATCGGCTTGCTCTGCAGAGAGAACACGCCGCAGTGGGACCGTATGAGTCAGACCCGCTAGCGGGGCTCATCGCCCTTCTCGTGCGTGCACTTCCCATCGACGAAACCAGTTCGCTCGACTACCGCATCTTCCTTGGTTTACTCGGCCGTCTCGCTGATCGACCGGAACTCGCGGCTTCGTTGGCATCGGACCACGCCGCATACGAAGAGCGGGTCTTGGGAGCCGTCCGGTTGGCCATCGAGGCAGGTGCCATTCGGACGGCGCTGCCTGCCAAGACGGTGGCAACCATGCTCTCTATCTACGTTGACGGACTCACCGTAGGGTGTGCCATCCACCCCGGATCGAGCACCCAGGCAAACCTCGAGGAGCAGATCACCAAGTTTCTCGGCACTGTCGCGCGTATCGAACCGACGCGGATCACCTCGGACTGAACATCCTCAGTTGACACCGTACGTTCGCCGCCGATGCCTTGAGCTGACCCGACCTGCGTCTTCCCGTCAAACCCTCGCAACCTGCTTGGGCAGCTGCGCATTGACCGCTTCCTCGAGCATCGCGAAGCGCCCTACCTGGGCTGAGCTACCGTAAGGCGCTCGTCGACTCTGGCCACGGCAGCCAGAAGTTCCGGCGCCGACGTCGACACCGCGGCGAACACGGGGTCGTCTTCGTCGTACCTCGACAGGATCTCCGCGACGCGCTCGTCTGCGCTTACCGGTTCGCCCGAGGGCGACGTCGTCATATCGGCATACGTGACGATGTCGAGCACGTCGCGCGGGGGAGCAGCGAACGCGTTTAGTTCGGCGAGTAGCTCCCGTTGCTGCGCCTCGAACACTGACCCGGTATGGAATGCGATCAGTGACACGACGAGACTCGGCATCCCTTCTCCCTCTGCGAATGTCGCCCCGTCAACCGGGTGGAAACCTGTTTTCGCGACATCCGGCGCGTAGCCCACATCGTGCAACCAGCAAGCCGCGACGATCTCATCGCTGTGCTCGGCGTGGAGGACGGGCGCAACGATCTCGGCGGTCGCCGCGACACCCTGCACGTGCGCCCACCGACGAGGAGAGCTAGACAGGTGCCGAGCCGCGAGCGATCGCGCTCGAGTCACGAAATCAGAAGTCATCACCTTCACCGTAGTCATCGGCGCACCCATCCGGCATCCCACCTCGTTCACCGCCGTCGGCTTCAGACGTCGACCGACCGTCCCCGTAGAGCTCACTCATTCGGTCCCACGCCTCTTGCAGATCGAGGCGGCGCACCTTTCCCCATGAGCGGGGAGGTGCGGGCGGTGACGGTGTCGATGCGGGTCATGAGCGCGGGCGACGGCTACAAGTATCTGCTTCGCACCGTCGCAGCTGGTGATGGCAATCGCCCGCTGTCGACGCCGCTAACCCGGTACTACGCCGCCGAGGGAACACCTCCCGGTCGCTGGATAGGATCTGGCCTGCGCGGGCTGGCGAACGGCGAGATCGCCGCGGATCAGATCGTCGCGGAGAGCCAGCTGCAGCTCTTGATCGGCATGGGCCGCGATCCCCAATCCGGCGAACCCCTCGGGCGGGCGTATCCGGAGTACCGCGTCGCGGTAGACGGCGAGCCCACAAAGCCCCACCGCCGCGCCGTCGCCGGCTATGACCTCACGTTCTCGATTCCGAAGTCGGCGAGCGTGTTGTGGGGGATTGCGGATGCTGCAACCCAGACGTGCATCGCAGATGCGCACCACGAGGCAGTTGCGCAGGTGCTCGACTACATCGAACGCGAGGTTGCCGCGACGCGCACCGGCGCAACCAGCCGCGACGGTGCCGTTGCGCAGGTCGATGTGACCGGCGTCATCGCTACCGCGTTCGATCACTTCGACAGCCGCGCCGGCGACCCGCACCTGCACACCCACGTGGTGATCAGCAATAAGGTGCAGACGGCGCTCGATGGCAAGTGGCGCTCGCTCGACGGGCGGCCGATGCATGCCGCGGTCGTTGCGCTGTCGGAGTTGCATGAAGCACTGTTCGCGGACGAGCTCGCACGCACGCTCGGCGTCGAGTGGGTGACTCGTGAACGAGGCCGTGACCGCAATGCAACGTGGGCGGTTGCGACCGTGCCCGAGTCGCTGGTCTCCGAGTTCTCGACGCGCGCGCGCCACATCGACGTCGAGACCGATCGCCTGATCGACGCGTTCGTGGAGGCGCATGGGCATCGTCCGGATGCTTCGACGATCATGAAGTTGCGCGCTCAGGCAACGCTCATGACGCGCCCGCCGAAGGAGGTGCGCTCGCTCGCTGACCTCACGGCGGAGTGGCGTCAGCGTGCAAGTGCGATCCTGCAGACGGATGCTACGACCTGGGCGCACGGAGCCACTCAGTCGCAGTCACCGCAACTGCTTCGCGCCGAAGCCGTGCCGCTCGAGTCGATCGAGGCGCTGGGCGCAACTGTGGTGGAGGTGGTGAGCGACAAGCGCACGACGTGGACCCGCTGGAATCTCACGGCGGAAGCCGCCCGTCAGACCATGGGAATGCGGTTCGCCGCAGCATCCGACCGCGAAGCCATCGTGGGCATGGTTGTGGACGCGGCGGAGCGGCGGTCGCTGAGGCTCACGCCGCCGGAACTCGCGACAAGCCCGCTGGCGTTCCGGCGTGGCGATGGCAGCACGGTCTTTCGTCCGCGGAGCGGCGCGCGGTTTACCTCGGAGGCTTTGCTCGATGCCGAGGCTCGCCTGCTCGAGTTCGCGAGCGACATGTCAGGCCCTTACGCCACGCAGAAGTCAATCGAGCACGGGCTGCGCCACCGTTTGCCCGACGGCAGTGCGCTGACGACGGATCAAGCATCCGCCCTCACATCGATCGCGAGTTCACCGCGCGTCCTCGATGTTCTGGTTGGTCCTGCCGGGGCGGGCAAGACGACGGCGATGATCGCGCTACGCCGAGCCTGGGAACTCGAGCACGGTACCGAGTCGGTCGTCGGGCTCGCGCCATCGGCGGCGGCCGCGCACGTGCTCGCCGAGGACCTCGACATTGCGACCGAGAACACAGCCAAGTGGTGGCAAAACCATCTCGTCCACGGCGAGGGATTCCGCCGCGGACAGCTCGTGATCATCGACGAAGCATCGCTTGCCAGCACCGCCTCGCTAGAGCGCATCTGCGGGTTGGCGGCTATCGCCGGTGCAAAGGTGCTACTCGTCGGCGATCACGCGCAGTTGCAGTCGGTTGGGGCGGGTGGCGCGTTCTCGATGCTTGTGCACGCGCGACCTGACGCACCCGAGCTGGTTGATATCCACCGCTTTATCCACAAGTGGGAGAGGCCCGCGTCATTGCTCCTCCGTGACGGCGATACCGACGCGATCGATGTCTACCTCGCGCATGACCGGTTGCGGCAGGGCGAGAGTGAAGTGATGACGGATGCTGCGTACTCAGCGTGGCGCGCCGACATCCGGGCCGGCCGGTCCACGGTGCTTGTGACGGACTCGCGAGAGGCTGTCGCACTCTTGAACACACGCGCTCGCGCGGACCTCATTCTTGGTGGCGCGATCGACGCCAGCCGAGAAGTGAGGCTGCACGATGGAACGCACGTCGCTGTGGGTGACACGATCATCACGCGACGCAACGATCGGCTCCTCCGAACGGGCAAATCGTGGGTGCGCAACGGCGATCGGTGGACGGTTGTCGCCGTGCACGACAACGTAACGATGACGGTGCGGCGGCACGGTCAACGCTGGGGGAACGGCGTCCGACTTCCCGCCGCCTACGTGCAAGAACACGTCGAACTCGGCTACGCAGTCACTGCCTACCGTGCGCAAGGAATCACGACCGACACCGCGCATGTTCTCGTGGACGGCGCGACGACGCGCGAGAACCTGTACGTCGCGATGACGCGCGGGCGCCACGCGAACGTCGCGTACGTCGCCGTGGACCGCCCCGACGCAGCCCATGACGGGCCACACCCCGGTGATAGCGCGGATGCCTCGGCGCGGAGCGTGCTCAACGGGGTGCTCCAGAACGTCGGCGCCGAACTGTCCGCGCACGAGACGCTGAAGGTCGAGCAAGACGCGTGGGGCTCGATCGCGCAGCTCGCCGCCGAGTACGAAACCATCGCCTCCGCAGCGCAGCGCGAGCGGTGGGCGGCGTTGGTCTGTCGGTCAGGGCTCACCGAGACGGAAGCTGCGCAGGCGCTCGACTCGGATGCGTTCGGACCGCTCACAGCGGAGTTGCGGCGGGCTGAGGCGAACCATATCGATGTCGAGACCGTGTTGCCTCGTCTTGTCGGTTCACGGCCGCTGGCAGATGTCGGTGATGTGGCGGCCATTCTGCAATCTCGCGTCGCGCGTGCGATCTCCCGCACCGCCAATGCGCACCGTGCCCGCACGGAACCGCGATTCATCGTCGGCCTCATTCCCGCCGCTCTCGGTTCGATGGGCGACGACATGCGCCGCGCTCTCAAGGAACGTGCGCAGCTGATGGAGTGGCGTGTCGATGAGCTCGTCACGCGGGCGGTGCGCGACCGTGCGCCATGGATCACTGAGCTGGGGGAGCAGCCGCGGGGCGCGGCTGCCGAGGCATGGCGGCATGACGCGCGGGTGGTTGCCGCATACCGAGATCGGTACGGGGTGGTCGGACGGCGCGTCCTGGGTGCGACAGCGACATCCAGCGCGCAGGAGCGGGATGCCGCGCGAGCGCGTGTCGCGATGGAGGACGCCCAACGGCTTTCGCGGTCGAACGCGGCTCAGCCGCCGCGGACAGATCGACGTGCCGAGCGTTCCGGCATTGGGCGTTAGTGCTCTTCCCAACGTCGCCGGCGCGTTCTAACCTGAGATCAGGCAACCTCTATTGCGCGTCTTCGCTCGTTGCGAAGGCATGATCCCGACATGTCGGGCAGTCCACTCAGGTTCTCGTTGCTAACACCTCGAGGACTGACGCATGTTTGCATTGATCTGGATGCTGAGCACCCGCATCCGCTTCTTCCTTCGCCGCTACGCGCCGACCAACATTCTGCTCGCCGCGCTACACACCCGTCGCGGCCTGAAGTGGGGCGTGCCCGCCATGCTGCTCGCGGTACCGTACCTCTTCGGCGTCGTGCTGTGCGCGGAGGCCGCGGCGCACACCGGCGACGCGTGGCTCAACTTTCTCGTGCTGCTCTTCGTCTGGAACGCCGTGAAGTTCATCGTTGCCGGGCCGGTCTGTCTGGGGCAGCTCATTCTCGTGCGCATCCGCGAGGCATGGGCCGACCGTGCTGCGCGGGCGCGCACCCTCAGCGAGGGCGTGCATCTCGAGCGAGTCGCGGCATCCGACGATCTGATGCCTGTGAGCAGCCGCGCCGCACGGTAGCGGGAACCCAGCGCGCACCTCTCTTTCACGCCACTCTTGAACCTCGATCGACCCATCCACCAGGAGGTAGTCCCATGACGATTCCCCAAGAGCAGTTCGACGATCTGCTGCACCGTACTGCGCTCGCCGCCCTCTTCTACTACCCCGAGATCGTTCTCGAGGACGGCGACTTCGACCTTCAGAAAGACATCGCGTACTGCATGGAACCGGTCGCCGGCCTGCCCGACGACGACGCAGACAGAGTGCGCGATGCGGTCGGTCGCGTGATCGTCAACCCGACCACGCATCGCTCGCAGCTGCTTGAGATTGTCATCGAGCTCGCGCCGGACCCCTCGGAAGACTGAACGAGTCCTTCTCGTGGCAAGGCAGAGCGCTGATGCGCCGCGTCGCCGTGCGGTCGAGGCCGTGTCCGCAGAGTCGAACGAAGCTCGCTTGGCGGCGCGGCGGGAAAAGGACCGCGCGTACCGCAAGGCACACCCGGGGGTCGTCGCCGCGCAGTCCAAGGCCTGGAGAGAATCCCACAAAGACGAGGTCCGCGAAGCGAGGCAACGGTGGAGGGAAGAGAACCTCGACCGCAACCGTGAACTGAACCGCGAGTCGATGCGTCGAGCGGCGGCACGCCGCCGGCGCGTTGCTGAGCTTCGTCAGAAGGCGCGCGAGCGTTCCGCGGAGTGGAAGCGGCAGCATCCCGAGCATGTCCGCGAGTACAAGAAGCGGTGGGTGGACGAGAACCGCGACAAGGTGCGCGAGTACTACCGGAACTATCACGCGAGGCACCGCGATGAGGTGAACGCACGGGCAACCGCCCGACGTGACGCTGACCCCGAGAAGGCCAAGCAGGCACGCAAGCGCTGGGCGGATCGGAACACCGATCGCCTTGCCGAACTGCAGCGTGAGTACCGGAGCGATCCCGACAAGTACCGCGCCGTTCTCGACTCGAACAGCGCGGCAAAGCGGCTGAAGCGCCTCCTCGAACGCGCAGGTCTTCCACCGAAGCGGGTGCATCACGCTACCGCCGCCGAGCGGCGCGCAAACGATCGAGTTGCTGACGCGTACTTCGCGAGCCCCGACCTACCGAAGAGAACGGCGCAGTTCGACGCCTTCGCCGGTGCGCTGACCGCCCACGTTCTCGAGCACGAGCCACAGATGCGCAAGTTCGCAGAAGCGTACGTCGCTACTAGGGAGCGCATGGGTCTGCCGGCGGTGGATGTCGAGGACGTCGTCTACGCGAAGGCTGTCGAGTTTCTGACCGATCGGATGCGTCGTGTCGATCAGCTCACGAGTCGGGATGTGGCGGCTGCTGTGCGGAGCGTGAAGGCGATCGTCGCTGAGCGCGAGCGGGGGGAGCAGTACAAGGGACTGGTGAAGGCGGTCGAGGCCTACATTCGGCGACACCGCACGAAGCTAGTCGCGAGGGCGACCGCCGTGAACCGGGAACGCGTGCAAGCGGGACATCCACGGATTCCCGTCGGGCAGACCGTTGTGCGTATCGCTATTTCCGAGGTGAGTCGAGTCGTCCCGGTCGACCGGTTGCGCCAGGGAGATCTTCGGAGTGTCCGGGATGAGGCGCTTCGTGGATACGAGCGTCAAATCCCCGGATTGCAGAGCTCGGCGACGCCCGGCCTGGCACCGACGCGTCCTCAGCCGGCAGTTCTAGGTAGGCACCGCGGCGGTCACTGCCCGGTGCCCGCAATGGATCCCCTTACGGGCATTGCCCGATAGCGGAGGGTCGAGGGCGGGTCTGCTCGGTTCCCTCGCTACAGGATTACCTCGGTGATCGGACCACCGGCGACGCCGGGCTCGAGGGCGATCGCTGGCCGATACCGGGGGCCGTTGATCGTGTCGCCGTCCCATTCGTAGCAGATAGTGCGGAGAGTGTTCAGGTACCGCCCGACGAGCACGGCCATGGGGAAGGGGCCGTGGAAGGCGAAATGTACTTCGGCCCGCCCGTGTTCTGCGGACAGGTGCTTGACATGCTGGGCGACGGCTTGGCTGAGGCGGCCCGCTTCCTGTGGATTGATCCGATTGGAGTTCGTGACGGAGACGATCTCGACGCTGGCGAACCCGTGGGCGGACTCGCGCACGAGGCGCTCGAACGCGGTGAGGTCTGGGTCTGCGGTGAGCGTTGCGAAGACCGCGACTCTGTTCGCCGCGTTGCTTGGCTGAGCGACCTCGATGGCTAGCGCCTCGACGTTGAGTTCGGTGACGCCCGGATCGTTGCTCGCTGGTGTCGACTCCCAGACGTTGTTTTGCACATCGTGGACCGCGACGTTGCCGAACTTGGTTTCGGGGAATACCGCTCCGAGCGCGAGTCCGATCGAGAGGTGTGCGCCGCCGGAGATCCGCACGCGCTTCGCGCCTGCTGCGAACACGGCGTCACCGGTGAGCGGGAGCGTCCGCGAAAGCAGTTCGAGGCCTTCGGGCGTCGGGAGCCGTCCTTCGGTGGCACCCTTGATCCGCATGTGAAGGTCGTCATCGTCGGCATCTACGGCGAACGGGGCAGGGCGACTCTGAACCCGGATGGTGAAGTCCCGGTTCTCTGCGCGGATCTCAGGTCGGCGTTGTTCGATGCGGTGCATGAGGAGGTCGCGAACGATTTCGAGTTCGCCTTGGGGGTCGAGCGCATTGGCTTGTTTCTTGTCGGCGAGCGTTCGTGCCGGTGTGAGTCGCAGCAGTCGGTCGGGCGCGTCGTAGTCGCATTTCGACTCGCTTCCCTGTCGTGGGATCTTGTTGGCGATGCACAGGCTGAACGCGGGGTTCTCGTCGAGCTGGAGCAGTCGGGGGAGTTCGCGTTCGCGGACGATCTCGCTGTCGGCGATGTCGGGAGTCACAACGAGCACTCCTGCCGAAAGCCCATCCGTGAGCGCCTGCTCGAGCCGGTCTGTGGTCGTCCCTGGTCGCAGGTCGACGCGGTCTCTCCACACGACCAGACCCGCCGCTCTGAGCAAGTTCTCGAACGACTCCGCTTGCTGTGTCCCGTCGGACTGGCGGTACGAGATGAACACTGGCCCATCACCGCGAACTGCGCCATCGGGAAGCGGGCCAAGCTGACCGAATCGTGGCGGGGGGAAGGTCACGTACGCATCCCGCATGACGACTCGGCCGAGTCTCTGACGTTGTGCGATTATGCCGAAGTACCCGCCAATGTCGCCGGGCGTGAGTACGAGGAGAGCGATGGAGCCGTCAGTGGCTTTGGCAGCGCCGCGCATTGCGTTGCGGTCGATCGTGCTCGGGCCGGACGGTGCGGGATGGCTGTGCCACTCTCCGACGTAGCCGATTGGGTCGTCCTCTGCTCTATCCGCGAGGAACTCTGCCAGCCGCTCGTTCGCCCGAACGTCGTCGCGGACATATCGGTCTTTTGTCGCGCCACCCCCGTCGACCACGAGGGCGTGAGCAATCACGACGTTGTCCTTCTCGCGGTATCCGAGGAGGATGCCGCCGGTTTCGAGGGGTAGACGCTTCGCTGTCTCGGATGCGATCGTCTCGTGGGCGTCAACACTCACGTCGATGCTCGGAGCGGATCGAGTCATTGGGCAGTCCTTGCTGGGCCGACGAGGGTCCGTACTTCCCCTGAGGGGTGGACGGGACGGCCGATGAGAAGGCCGATGATGTGACGGACGGTCGCGGATGCCGCCTCGACCGCTACGTGGGGTGGTGTTGGCGAGATTGGGCTGCCGCACCCGGCTTCGAACACTGCGGGCGGCTGCTGGTCGACGTCGACGTCGACGCTCGAGCTCGGAAGCGGGTCGGCGCCCTCAAGCGGCGGGAGTAGATCGACGCGGTAGGTGGCGCCGTCGTTCTGAATCGAGGCAGAGATCATCCGCTTCCGCGTGGACCTGGCGGCGACATGCAGGAGGGCGGTCGTGGCGAAGTCGGCGGTGGTATCCACGACGAGATCGTGGCTCGTCAGAAGCTCCATGGCGACGTCACCAGACGAGACGGCTCCGTCGCGCTCATCGATGTCGTCTGCGGCGATCTCATGCCGAGCGACCAGATGTCGTTTGACCGCGGTGACCTTCCGCAACCCCACCATCTCCGGTCCGACGAGGTGGCGGATGAGGTTACCGGGCATGACGATGTCGTCGTCGATGAGCGTGAGGTGTCGGATGCCGGCACGCACTAGCAGATCGGCCGTGAAGGAGCCAAGCGCGCCGACGCCGACGATCGCGACCCGAGCTTCGTGGAGCAGAGGCGCAACCACACCTGCGCGGGCCCTCTTCGCCGCGGTGGTGTCGGCTGCCGCGCGGAGGCGCCGAACTGCAGAACCCCCGTCATTCGTCGGCCAAACCTCAAGCACGATCGCGCCGTCATGGATGCCGCGCCGGTAGATGAGCACAACGATGTCGACCAGGTGGGTCCGGATCCGGCGGTCCAAGTCCACGTCGGGGGCGATGCGGGCCGCGACGTCCTGCCAGGATCTGGGTGGAACGGCTATGTCGCCGAGATCGGCGACATAGCCAAAGCGGTCCTTGCTGTGCTTGGACGCCTTCGGCGGGCGCGTACCGCTCCCGATCCGCATCGTGTTGTTACTCTTCGGGCGAAATCGCACGAAGCCGTTCAGGTACCCGGCGAGGTCATCGTAGAGATAGAGGCGCTCGTCCTCGGACCTTTGGAAATATCGCTCGAGATCCAGATCGGGCCGATCATCCGGCCACCCAGCATCCGCCTGCTCAAACCACTCGGTCACGTGCTCCAGGAAGGCCGACGCTTCTGTCCACCACAGATCGTCGTGGTCGTCCTCCGCGACCAAACAGAGCGCGCCGTCCAGTTCTCGATGCCAAGACCACGCGACGCTGTCTGGGTCGACGGGAACAACGCGTGGCGGCTGGAACGGAAAGCGGGCCCGAAACGAGATCACGACCTCGGTTGACTCTCCCGGGTGTGCGATCGTGCCTCGCCACCCGGTATCGCCTTCGATGAAGCCCGCGCGGATCAGGCCCTCCTCGAAATGCTGACGGGAGTATGCGACGTACTCGTCGTATTCAGCGATCGTCAACCGAAGGTCCTGGTACCCGCCGGAACGACTCGCTCACCAGCGGAGATCGCGAACTCCCGCTTCGATCCGTCGTCGTTGAACCCCGGCGGCATCGGGAAGACGGTGTCCTCGTCGCCGTTCTTGCCGAGCAGCTTCTGGAACGCCATCGCAGCTTTGCCCTCGTCCTGCTCCTCGAGCGCGCCCCGAGCGTCGGCTGCAGCGTCGATGAATCGGCTCCGAGCTGCCTCCAGTTCGTCATCGGTCGCGCGGATGTTGATGGTGTGCCCCGGGAGCGTGGGGTCGCTGACCACAATGCCGTAGGTGACGAAGTTCTCGACGATCTTGCTGACCTCGTCGAGCGCCGAGACGTAGTGCTCCGCGTGATCACTCCCCGTCACCAGACCCGAGGCGAAGGCCTGGTACGTGGCGACCTCAAAGAAGAAGCCTCCCGGCTTCTTCTTGCCGAGGAGCGCGCGTCGGGTCTGGCGGAGTAGCTTCACCGTCGGGACGTAAAAGCCGTCGTGCGCGGTGTTCATCGCGGTCGACAGCGACGTCAGCGATTCGGGGTTGGTGCGCACCCACTGATTGTCGTCGCCCTTCTGCGGGATCTCCCAGGTCTCGCCATCCCAATGCGGGCGCGCGGGAACGGCATCGACGTAGAGGTCGTAGTCGGGGAACGAGACCTGCAGACTTCGATCCTGTCGCTTGGTGCGCTGATGCCCGTCGTTATCACGCCCGAACTCGGTATGGAGGACGTTGAAGAACCGGTCGAGGATTTCCTTCGAGGTGATCTCGCTCGGCAGATCGGGGAGGCGGACGAACACGTCAACGTCTTTCACCCGCTTGATCGAGACGCTTCGTTTGTAGGAACCGATCAGCACCGGGTTGGCCCCGTACTCGGCGAGCTTGGCGTCAGCCACGAGCGCGTCGCGGACCAACCGATGCGCCTCCGGTGCATTGGCTTTGTCGTCGCCGGGCTCGATGGAGCTCAACGCATCCTTGAACTGCTGTTTCAGGTGAGCCATCAGGGCGTACTCCGCTTTCGGTCGGGCTGGTCTATCGAGTCTACGAAGGGGGTCCGACATCGCGGTCCGGCGCTCGGGTACGCCATCCTCCACGAGCTCGCGTCGCCCTGCCGGGAGCGCCTGGGCGAAAGCCCATCGACTTGGCTATCAGTTCATCCGTGTCGCTCGACGCGACCGCCCAGATCGGTCGCGCACCGCGCTGGTTTCGGCAGACGGGCGGGGGGACGGGGACGGGCGCCTCGACGGATACGAGCGGCAGCGGGTCGACTCGCGCGCAGGTAGGGTCGATGGCCATTGTGGCGGCGAGTTGTGGGGGCTGGAACTCCGAAGTATGAGCCCAGCCCACCCGACTGTCGCCTAAGGCGACAGCAAACGGATTACAGCTACCGCCAGAGAGAGAATCTGCAAACAGATTCCGATCCATGGAGCCACTGACCCACGCGGATTCGACTTTTCTTTCATCCGCGGCCACCTCCTTTCGGTTCCACCGGTTGGGTGCAGCGGGATTACTCCCGCCGAGACCAGCGAGCGCGGGTCTACTCCAACCCGCGTTTGCGTCCGGCGGTCCTGTGGAAGGGCCGAGTGCATGTTACCGAAAGGGACGTTGGGTCGCACTTGTTCGAAAGAGTGAGACTGCCTCAGGCGTCTGTCCGATCATCAAACTTTCGCCCAGCGCGGTTCATACGACCCGAGCGAGGTGGCCGGCGGCCGGTCCCTTGACGTGCACGACGCGCGTGAGTGGGGCATGCTCAGAGCTATGGCGGGTGGTCCGAGGGGGTTCGAGTTCACGGTGCAGGGCGAGGTTGTTGAAATTCGCCATCACGGTCGCCCGGCAGCGACGCTCCGAAAGTCGGCGGCGGCCAACTTCCTCGATGCCTTCGATCGCGGCGACGACCCGCAGCAGTTGATGGCACGAGTCACCGGCAACTACAGGCACGGCAACGAGCGATCGGCCATTCACCGGCCGTAGTTCCGAGCAAATCGACGGGCTCGTCTTGCGAGAGTGGGAGTTCCTCCTCGGCGACGACGAGCGATAGCCGCTCCACGAACGGGCACTCTGGTCAAGCCTCAAGAATCATGGTGATCCGTTGGGCCGGGTTGGTGAGCACCGCGATCAGTTGATATTGGCGCAGATTGAGCTAATCGCTACCCGATGTTCGGCTCTTCGAAGAGGCCGCCTCTCAATAACTCCACCACGGGTGAACTTAGCTGTATGGCAACGAGTCACGAGCTTTTGTCGCGCGGACCTACGAGGCAACTCTGATCGCTACTCGCGGAGTTGGCTAATCCGCGATAGCCAAGATCGAGCGGTTGATAGGCCTACGCGGACTCCGTCGTTGTTGTGCCGCCCGCGGACTCAGTCGGTGCGCTGCCGCCCCACAGGTCGAGCGTCGTCTCGCTAGCGGGCCGCGGCCGCCGCTGGTCGCTAGTTGGCCACTTGGCTCCCGCCGTCTCCAAGTCATGACACGTTAGGAGAGCGGACTCGAGTATTTGGCTGAGCAGCTCGCCCTGAGCGGACTCGAGCTCGATTAGTCGGGTCAACACCGTCAGTACCTCCACGAGGTCGTGGGACCACTCTGGCTCCCATGCTGAGGGAACTATTTCGTCCAACGGCGACGTACGCTTCCCAGCCGGCGCCTTTGCCCTGTAATCAACCCACGATTTGACAACCGAGCGCCCGCCAACCGCGTACTCGTAAACCTCTTGGGAGACGGGGCCGAATCGGCCACCTCCGATGAGGATCTCCTGCCTCGCGATGTCGTAGTCAAGGCGCTCTGGTAGATCCTTCACACCCGCACGCAACGTGATTCGGCGTGGGTCGTCCTTCGGGAACAGCAATGCCGGTGGAGCACCGTCGCCACCGACCGCGCCAAAGGTTTGTGCCCAGACCACCTGTCTGCCGAGCTCCACTGCTCGCCGGAAGAGGTTGACGTCCGCAGTCAGAGGGACGCGGATGCCGGGAGTATCTAGTTCGTCCGCGAATCGCTCTGTGAAATTTGGGTGAGCAACGACACCCGCCGTGTAGTCGAGAACATCGCGCGCCGTCACCTCTGCGTTGAGATTCTTAGAGATGGCAAGTACCAACCCATCAGCGAGATTCGGCGTGCCGTCCGGCTGTATGAAGGGCAGAGTCCGACCGCCGCGATTGTTGAAGTGATCGTTGTCGGGCATCAGGCCCGAAAAGAGCAACCCGGGCCCATCGCCGACCGCGTGAACATGCTGCTCGACGATGAACACCTGACCGGTGAGCTCTCGAGCATTCCACAAGTCTTCCCCTGCGCGATGAATGAGCCGCGGGTCGGCGATGAGGTACTGCCGGTCGAAGGCGCGGTAACCGACCCGGACCGCGGGCTCCATGGCTGCCGAAGAAGTCAGGCTCGACAGCTTGCTCAACCGTTTTTCGTGCTTGAATCCGGGCAGGTCCTTGAACTGCTTGTCGATGACTTCGCCACGCTTGTCTTTCACGAGCTTGGTGCGTTGCTCGACGTTGGGCTCGGACACCATCGTCTTCCAGCGCTCGTCGAGAACATCCGTCGAGGGCGAATAGACCCAGGTGCGGGTCGTGAAAATCCCTGGGCGATACCAGGCGAAGAGCTGATCGAGCGAAGGCCACTGGTCCCATTCCGAGGTTGGAGCGGGCGTGAACGCAGCCGTCCATTGCGTCCGAACGTCCTGCCAGCCGCCCTCGCCCAGCTCCAGAGTGCGAAGTGCCTCGAACTTCTGGTGCCGCTTCCCATGCAACGCTACGTAGCGAATCTTGGCGGGGATGCCGGCGTCTGCTCCTGGCGTACGAACGAAAATACCGATGGCCAGTGGTTGCCTAACTCCTGGGAAGATTCGTGTTGGAACATCAGGGGTGTGACCCTCGGGAGTCAGGTCGATAATCCAGCCTTCGGTGGCTTGCTCCCGAAGGTAACGTCGCATGCTCTTGAACGCCGAGCCGGTGACATATCCAGACGTGGTGATTAGGCAGATAACGCCTGTTTCATCTGCAACTGTCGACTCCCAAACTTTCCAAGTCGACCATCGCCAAAAGTACACGTAGAGGTTCTTCAGTTTGGCAGCGATATTGCCGGGGACATCCTTTAGGAAGTCCTGCAAGATCCCCTGGCTCTTCTTCCCTCTCTTGGCCGCCAGACTGCCGTGCTCGACCCAGCCTCCGAGACCGGCGGTCAACTCGCGGTAGGGCGGGTTGCCAATTACGACGTTGACCTTCTGGGACCGCTTTAGCTCGTTAGCGCGCTTGCGTGAGTTTGCAATGGTTTGAAGCCCGGAGGCGATTTGCGTCTGGTCGCTCTCAGGGTCGTCGAGCGTGTCTGTTACGTAGAGCTTGAGCCCGCCCTTTGGGAGCTTTGCATCAGCCTGTGCTAGCAACTCGGCGACTCGCAGCTCGGCTACCGCATATGGGCCCATCTGCAGCTCGAAACCTGCAAGACGTTCAGCTAGTCCCGTCATTGCGTCGCCAACGCCGCCGACCCCGATGCCGTCCTCGGCCACGTAAACCCGGACTGCCTCGATGATGGATTGCAGGAAGGTTCCAGTACCCATTGCGGGGTCGACGGTAAAGACCTTGTTCGACGCGAAGCCTTCCTCAATGCCCAGTGTGTCGACGAGCACAGATTGGGTAAGACGAACCATCTGATCTACAAGCTCCTTCGGCGTGTAATACGTACCCGACGCCTGCCGTAGCGCGTCGTCGTACTCAGCCAGGAACTCCTCGTACAGATAGAGATAGACATCACGCTTGGTCTTGCGAATACGGGCCCACTGGACCGCTCCGATTACGGTCACGAGAAGATCGAGCGTTACCTTAAAGTCAGCCTCAACATCATCGGTAAGGAGCTGTAGAGCCCGTCCCATGAGCGAATGCTGTGCCCCAAGATCCTTGCCGACGTCGTGGAGACTGCGACCCTCAACGCCGATATTGCTTGTGCGCGCTAACAGGAGAGCGAAAGTTACCGCCTGGGCATACCCGTCCGCGAAGGTCTTGTCGTCGGCTTGCGGAAACAGGAGACGGCGCCAATCCCGCGACAAACCGATGAATGGCTGTTCGTCTTCCTTGCTTCCAGCATCAACCCGGCGCCGCTCGGCGGCGAGCTGATCGAGAACCTCGCCACGCAGAAGCCTCGTGAGGGGAGCGATAGCTCGGACAAGGGCCTGTACCGACGTGATCGGTACCACCTTCCATTCGAGGAACAGGCGAAGCAAGATCTCAAAGTCAGGGTTCGATCTCAGGTTTCCACGGATCTCGAGCAGCGGGTTCGGGGAAAGTGACGTCTCTATGCGAAGGTTCCCGTCAACGTATAGCCGCCAATCCGTCCCGTTGGTGTAAATCAGATTCGGCAGATCCTTCTGCCGTTCCCACTGCTCCAAGTTGTGACCGCTGAAGCTCTCGGGTTTGATCGATTTTCCCGGTGCTTTGACCTCGACGTACCCCATCACGATCTGGTTGACGGACACGCCGTAGTCAGGGCGGACGCGCCGGTCCGCGTCCCGTACCTCGTCGTGCATGACGGCCGCCTTGCCACACAAGTCGCCTGCCGCTTGTATGAGCGCCTCGAGCGGCGCTCTGATGGTCGCCGGGCCCGGAGAGCTTTGCAGCGCACGCCGTGCCGAACGCGCTGACGGCGGCATCCCAAGGATCGGTCGACTGGGTCATGGTCCAAAACTAGGGCAGGTCAGCGACAACACTGGGAATGCGGCCCGAGCGTTATCGCGACACACAATCTCGGTGTCCTCCGCTAGCGCCGCGATCCACGGATGAGGGGGGATCGACGTTCAGTGCCATGTGAAGCCACGCCAACGCCTGGCCGGAAAATAAGGGAAGCGCAGCGTCGAAGTCCTGCTGGTCCTGCGATCAGAGCCCGGGTGCTTTGTAGAGCAGCTGGATTCCGGCCGGGGATACCTCACCCCTTCGCGCTCCCACACGATGAGCTGGGCAGAGCGATGCGATGTTCGCGCCTGTAGGTCCACATGGCAGGGCGATTTGTGCATGAGGAGAACCTTGTACTTCCAAGGCTGCGATCCGCGGCGACGGAGCCAGAGGCTGCTGAATGATGGCGCGAACGAAGAGTCATCGTTGGTGAGTCGCCGCAGTTCGCATCGATCGGCGGACCTCTCGCCAACGAAGCAAGGCGTAGCTAACGGAACGAACGGTCGACCAGCGAGAGCCGCGGCTTCTCCGTCTCTATGCCTGCAAGTCGTCGGATGTGTCTTGCGTTCATTTGGAGCGCGGATGCGATGTCGACGGTGGAGACATCTATCGTTTCCAGTAGCTCGATGGAATTGCGAAGTAGCTCCGGGCGCTCGCCGGGGAACGCGAAGATTGACAGCGGGATCCGTGGAACGGAACGAAGCGTGATGTAGGCGCGGCGCGCTGACGACTCCGAGATCCGCTCGAGGTCCCTAGAGCGGTAGACGAGCATTTCGGGGGAGACGCCCCATTCATCGCTGAGTTCCTGAAGCGCGTTGAGGTTGAATCTCGTGGGCAGATGGTCGTGGATGACATCTCGGGGCGTGAGGAACTCGGCGGCGAACATGTCTGCTTGACGTTCCATCTCGATGTCGGAGCCCAGCCTGCCGTGATGCATGACGACATGGCCAAGTTCATGGGCCGCGCTGAATCGGTGCCGGAGAACGTCGTCTGCCTTGTCCGGGGTAAGAACGATGAGCGGACGTGGAAGGGCGGTCGTCGAGAACGCGTCAATACGGCTCTTCTCTGGAAGGGCATCGTCTTGCTTCATCGAGAAGAAGACGGTCAAGATCCCGTGCTGCTCGATCTCGTAGACGAGGTGGGGGATGGGCTCACTGCCGAGCTTCCAGTGCTCCCGAAGTTGTTGGGCAGCCGTCACCGGATCCGGGACGTGTGTGGAGTCCGGGTAGGCCCACGCGGGCAGGTCCAGTTCAGGGAACTCGACGCGCTCCTCCAGGTAGCAACTCAGCTCCCAGACCTGCTCTACATAGGCGGTGGCCTGCTGCTGCTGTCCGACTGTCGTAGATCGCAGCCGCCGGAATGACGCTTCAGCGACCTCCACCTGTACGCGCGGCCGTCCGTGGACGAAGAATCCTGGCGGGACATTCAGCGCTTGGGCGAGCTCTCTAATGGTGTCGGGTCGAGGGCGGACCTCGCCGCGCTCGTAGAGACCGATAGCGGCGGCAGAAACGCCTACCGCCTTGTGTAGGTCATTCTTCGACATCGCGCTGATCCGACGCGCCTGGGTGAGGCGAGCCGGATCAAACGCACGCGCGACGGCGAGGAGATCTTCAGGAGGCATGTTTGAGGAGGTTGGGTTGCGTCTTAGATGGAGAGGGGCGGGTCACTCGCGGAGCTTGGCGGACGTCTTCGGGCGCGCACCGCTCGCGAACTTGCGGTTGCTCTTCGGCTCTTCGCGAGCGGCATCCTGTGCAGTGGTGCCCGTCTGACGATAGACGAGAGGCTCCGGGTCTGAGAACTCAAGATAGTTCCCCGACAGGATTGCCGGCGCAAGGTACATTTGCCCCACGGTGAACGGCGTGCTGCTGTAGTACGGGACCAAGAGCAGTCCCTTTTTGGCTTCGGCTGCACCCAGTGCCTCAGTGAGATTCGCGTGCTGCTCGTCGTCGCCGGAGTCCAGCGCGAATAGCGGCTGAGGAGGCGCATCGGCGTACCGCGCATTGCTCGCTGCTGTGAGCGTCTCCCGCCGCGTGTCCGAGATGTTCCTCAGATTGATTCGACGGTGGTTGCGGGGCATCTTCTTACCAACACGCTGAACGTGAATGACATGGTGTCCGAGGCGCATCAGCATGCGGGAGGACCGCGGAACATGATCTTCTGAGTAGCCCGGTACTTCGCGAAGAAGAGCTTGGCACTCTTTCTGCGCGGCATGAGCCATCCCCACCCCGTACACAAACTGGTGCCCATCGGGATCTCGGTATTCGGTGTGGGCGCGCGCGGACCGTTCCTGGCCCCGATGAATCCCTAGGGGAGCGAAAGTTCGCAAATGTACAAGTTGCCGTTCGGTTAATTCTCTTCGCCAGTCAGTCATCTCGATCCCTTCGTCCCCGTGTCGATCAGGACCAGCATAGCTCAAAACTTTTGTTTTATGCACAAGTACGTCATAAGAGCGGCATTTCCCCGCTTCAATCATTCAAATCGAGATGGAGTTGAGCCACGTTGAGTATCGCGTGGACTTCTGACATCAAGTCGCGTCGTCTCTTGCTAGCTCGATCTCGGCCTACCAGACGCTAAGGCCGTAGCCCTCCGGCCGTCCGCGAAGGTTGGTCGACGTGCCCGCCCGGTCCTGCACCAAGGCCGATCCGCGGCGGGGCCATGCTCGCAAGACCCGCTCGAGGGGATGGCCAATGATCGTCCGCCCATCTGGGAGTCGGCACTCGATGCGTCAACGTTTATCCAACGTTTATTCACTCCAGACCCGTCGAGATTGTCCGAGGCGAGTCGTACAATCGAACACAACACAACTCCATCCGGACGAGAAATGCCTGGTTAAAGCCAGATACATCGAGGTATCGCGATGCGGGAGCAGCAACGCAAGAATGCCCCGCCGGAATCGTGAGGTCGCGGGTTCAAGCCCCGCTCCTGCTACCACACGAAACCCCCGGTCAGCCGGGTTTTCGTGTTTCCGTTGGCGGTCGCGCGGCCGGTCGCGCGGCCGATCCCATCCGTGCTGCTAAGCGAACATCTGGCGCAGCGCTTCGAGGTCGCCAGCGTCGAGCGCCTCGGCGATCACGTCGGCATCGGCCGGGTTCGGAAACAGTCCGGACAGGTCGTCGGCGAAGATCGCGCGCATGGCGTCGAGGTCGCTAGCGGCGGCGGCAGCACCCATCGCCTCGATTGCGAGTTGGTAGGGGATCTGCTGGTAACCGGCGGGCGCGTCGGCGGGGTTGAAGTACGGCACCCACGGGACCGAGCTGTCAGGGTGGAGAAGCAGCACTTCTCCGGGCTGAATGGTGCGGGTGTGGTTGAGGGTCGCGATCGTCAGCGCGTTGGCGATGCAGAACCGGTCGCCGATCGCGTACAGCGCATCGCCGGGAGCGACGGTGTAGGTCACGATTTGGCCGTCTTCGTCAAGCCCGACGGAGCCAGTGGCGAGATCGCGTGTGCCCCGATCCACGAGGTCCCCGCTCAGGCTCGCGCTCATGCCACCGAGGTGAATCCAGGCCGGGTTCTCGCAGCCTGCGGGGCCCGAGCTTGGCATGGATCGCCCAGACAGCGCCAGGAGATTGGGCGGCACCGCCGCCACGGTGAGTCCGTGGCGGGCCAACCCTTCGACCATGTCAACCGGGCAGTCCGGTTTGAAGCGCTACGCTCAACGGGCTACCTTGACCGCGACGACGCGCTGATCGTGTCGAACGTGTTCGCTGAGGGTGAGCGCGCCGATGCGGTCTCGAAGTTCCCGTTGAGCCGATTGCGCGAACTCATCGGCTGAGCGTCGCGCGCGGCAGAGTCGAAGGAGACGACATGACCGGTTGGCGCATCCGCGATTATCACGCGGACGATGTGGACGGCATCCTGCGGTTGTGGGAACAGATGTTGACGGCCGACGCCGAGCCCGTCTACGGACTCTCTGACGTGCTCGCATCCTGCGCCAAAGACCATGCGGTCGTCGCGGTGATCGGTGATGAGGTGGTCGGCGCCGCGATCGGGCGCGCTGCGCACGCTCAAGGGTGGGTTGTCTTCCTCGCGACGGCAGCCCATGTGCGGGGGACGGGCATCGGTTCGTCGATGCTCGCTGCGCTCGAAGCGCGCATGGCTGCGGTGGGCATCTCCAAACTCTCGGCGCTGATGCCCGCAGCCGAAACCCGCGTGGGGGCCTTTCTGCACCAGGGGTTCGCGCTCAAGCAAGACCTGCACTACTTCGAGCGGCACATCCCCGTGCAGCACGAGGAGCTCAAGATCCTCGCCGAGTTGGGTGGGCGGGTACTGCCGCGCGGACTCTGGGACGCGGTGGGAGGGATGACCGCCGAGAAAGACCTGCTCGAGCGTCGAGTCGTCATGCCCTTGGCGCAATCCGAGCTGGCCGACCGTTTCGGTGTCGTGCCTCCCCGCGCGATCGTGCTCTTCGGGCCTCCCGGAACCGGAAAGACGACCTTCGCAAAGGCCATCGCCTCACGGTTGGAGTGGTCGTTCGTCGAAGTGTTTCCCTCCCGGCTGGCGTCGCACCCGGGCGGACTGGCCGGGGCACTCCGCGAGACGTTCCTTAAGATCTCCGAACTCGAGCACGCCGTCGTCTTCATCGACGAGGTCGAAGAGATCGCCTCCCATCGGCAGGGCGAGCCCCCGTCACCGACGCAGGGCGTGACCAACGAGCTGCTCAAGATCATCCCGGCCTTCCGTGATCAGCCTGGTCGACTCCTCATCTGCGCCACAAACTTCATCAGGGCATTGGATGCTGCGTTCCTCCGTCACGGACGCTTCGACTACGTCATCCCTATCGGCCTTCCCGACGATCAAGCTCGTGAGGCGATCTGGGAGCGTTACATCCCCGCCGCTGCGGTCGATATTGACGTAAGTGTGCTGGTCGAGATGACCGAAGGCTTCTCACCAGCCGACATCGAGTACGCAGCCCGCAAGGCCTCGCAGTCCGCCCTCGAGAGCGCTGTTGCCTCGGGAGCCGACAACCCGGACGGGCCGTTCCTCACGGACTACGTTGCGGCGATCTCGGCGACGCGCGCAACGGTGTCGGCCGAAGTGGCGTCAGAGTTCTGGGAAGACATCGAGAACGTCGGGCGGCTCTGACGAGCGGCAGGTTGAGTCATACGCTCCCGCGCAGGCAATCGGGAGCCAGGTAGAGGGATACAGCGAAGCGCTTCCCATTCCCCGATCGCTCGTTGGGCGACCTTTGCTGCGACGGTCGGCTCGCGGGTTACGGGGCCCAAACCGGCACCGCGAAGAGGCAGGGTGGGTACGGTTCTGTCGCGCGCGATTGGGGGATCCGACGAATGTGTTTCCGCCGGATCCCGCGTGTGAGGCAGCCGGTCCTTGGGTGTGCGGACTTTCGCATCGTCCAGGGGTGCCATCGCGGCGAGGTTAGCGGCGAGTCGATCGTGAGGGTTGGGACCGCACGTGGGCCGCGACGTTTGTGAGTAGTCGAGTCAGTTCGGCTCTGTCTTCATCGCCCAGTGCGGCAATGAGCACGTCGTGAACGACGCTGACATGGCCTGGCAGTACGCGTGCGAGAAGGCTGGCGCCGACGGGGGTGAGGCTCACGTTGACGCCGCGTTCGTCGTCGGGTGACGGCACGCGGGCGACCAGTCCGGCGGTCGCGAGGTTCGCGATCTGGTAAGTCAAGCCGCTCCTGCTGTGCACGATCCTGTCCGCAATGTCCGTCATACTCAGCGGCGTCTCGGGGCGCTCCGCCAAGACGGCGAGGATCTGGAACTGGACGAAGCTCAGCCCCCCATCGGTGCGGAGCTGGCCCTGCACGCCCTGTTGTACCAGGGCGCCCACCTCGAGAAGGGCGAAGTACACACCGAACTCGCTCGGAAGGGCCTGCGGGACCGATCGCTGCGCCATGTCCACAATTCTATCGACGAACCTGCTTCGAATTGGAAATAAACGCCGAAGCGCCCGTGTTGTGTGCTGATAAGTAGTTCAAAGTCGAAGGAGTTGTGAATATGTCCACCAATGAGTCCACCCAGACCGGGGCGCTGTGGTCGCCCGCCACCCTGGGCCGGATCGCACTGCCGCACCGGGTGGCGATGGCCCCGATGACACGCAGTCGCGCCACGAGCGCGGGGCTCGTCACCGACCTGACACGCACCTACTACTCGCAGCGAGCCTCCCTGGCGATGCTGATCACCGAGGGCACGCAGCCGTCCGAGGACGGTCAGGGCTACCTGGCCACCCCGGGAATTCATAACGCCGAGCAGGCTGAGGCATGGTCGCGGGTGGCGGATGCTGTGCACGAGGCGGGATCGACTCTGGTCATTCAGCTGATGCACGTGGGCCGGGTGTCGCACGTCTCGAACACGTCGCACGGTCGTACCCCGTTGGCGCCGTCGGCCATCGCGGCGCGCGGGGACATGTTCACGGCGACCGGCGCGCAGCCGATGTCGACGCCGCGCGAGATGACCGAGGCCGACATCGCGCAGACCGTCTCGGACTTTCGCCGCGCGGCGCGGCTCGCCGTCGACGCCGGCGCGGACGGCGTGGAGTTGCACGGCGCGAACGGCTACCTTCTCCAGCAGTTCACGAGCAGCAACGCCAACCGCCGCACGGACCTGTACGGCGGCGACATGGCCGGCCGGATCCGCTTCCCGCTCGAGGTGGCCGGCGCGGTCGCCGAGGAGATCGGTGCCGACCGCGTCGGTTATCGGATCAGCCCTGGCAGCCCGCTCGGTGACATCGAGGAAACCGATGCCGCGGAGCTCTACGCCGCGCTGATCGCCGGCCTCGCTCCACTCGGGCTGGCGTACCTGCACGTGGTGCACCTGGGCGACGAGGCGCTCCTGCGCAGCATCCGGGCAAGCTGGCCCACTGGGCTCGTACTCAACCGCGCCGGCGCCGATGTTGTCCAGCGCGCAGACGACGTGCACGACGGACTAGCCGATGTGATCAGCGTCGGCTCGCTCGCCCTCGCCAACCCCGACCTCCTCGCCCGCATCCGCAGCGGGGCGGCGATGAACAAGCCTGACCGCGCCACCCTCTACGGCGGCGCAGAACACGGATACACCGACTACCCGCTCCTCGCAGCCTGACCCCACACCACCTGAAAGGAATCATCACCATGAACGCCTACCTTCTCTCGCACTACGGCCCGGACGGACTCCAGCACGCAACCCTCGACCAGCCCCCGCCCGGCCCGGACGAGATCGCCGTCCGTCTGCAGGCGATCGCGATCAACCCACTCGACTGGAAGATCCGCAACGGGTGGCTGGCCGAGTTGATCCCCCTGCCACTGCCCGCCGTGATCGGCTCAGAAGCGGCCGGTACCGTGCTCAGTGTCGGAGCGGACGTCACCGGGTTCGCCGTGGGCGACCGTGTCGCGGGCTTCATCGACAGCGGCGCATTCGCCGAGACCGCCATCACGAGAGCCACCCGGCTACTGCGGGTACCCGCAGGGCTGTCCACTGAACAGGCGGCGGCCTTGCCGACAGCGGCTGAGACCGCTACCCGGATCTACGCCCTGCTGCAGCCCGGACCGGCGTCGACGGTCGTCGTGAACGGCGCCGCCGGCGCGGTCGGGAGCATGATCACTCAGCTCCTGGTCCGCGACGGACACGCCGTGATCGGCACAGCCAGCGCCGGCAACCACGACTACGTTCGAGAACTCGGCGCAACCCCAATCGACTATGGCCCCGCCCTGGTCGACGACCTGCGACGGCTCGCGCCGGCTGGCATTCACGCCGCATACGACACGACCGGCCACGGATTCATCGGCCGCGTCACCGACGTGATCCCGGCGCGCCAGATCGTCACCATCGTGGACTTCGCCTCTGCAGCCCAGGGAGCGATCGTCGCAGGCGGCGATCCCACCCAGCTGACCATCACCGCCGCTGTGCGCGAAGTGTTCGAGTCCGCCGCACGCGGCGAACTCCACGTCGCGATCGCCGCAGCATACGACTTCGACGCGCTACCCGACGCGCTCGCCTTCAGCGAGCGCGGCCACCTGCACGGCAAAGTCATCGTCAGAGCAAAGGGCGGCGAATCGGCGGGAGTCTGACTGACCCTGCCGGAGGAGAACGAGATAGCCCTCACGCGCGTGATCGGTGGCCTCCGGGGCGATCGCAAGGCTCCTGAGGGGGCGGGCGGGTGACACGCATCGAGCACAGTGATCGGACCGTGGTTGAACGTTTGGATTCCGGAATGCGTGCTGTCGAGATCAGTGGATGCCCCGCGCCCACAATTGGCCGCTTCGAGCGCGCGCATTCCACGGACGCCCGGAAACGGGTCCCTCACCGCACCCGCACTAGCCACGTCCAAGCCGGCAACCGGTGTGCTCTCCGAACGCAACCCGATTGTCGTCGAGGCAGTGGTGCACTAGCGTGCATGAGGCCGATCGGCGCGCGCCCGCGCGTCGGAGGCCCCAAAGTAAGAGGTGCGCATTGTCGGTCGGTTTGCTCGCAGTCGTGGACGACATCCTCACCGCCGCCGTAAAAGCGAGCGCGAAGACCGCTGGCGTGGTGATCGATGACGCGGCCGTCACCCCTCAGTACGTGCAGGGAGTCCTTCCTGCACGTGAGTTGCCGATGATCGGGAAGATCGCAATCGGCAGTCTCGTCAACAAGTTCGTCATCATCATCCCCATCGCTTTGCTGCTCACTGCTTTCGCGCCATGGGTGCTGCCATGGCTGCTCATCCTGGGCGGCTCCTACCTCTGCTTCGAGGGCGCTGAGAAGGTCCTGGAGTGGTTCGGCGCTCACCACGGCCCAGGTCAGGCTGAACCGCGCGACGAGCGCAAGCTCGTGTTCGGCGCGATCCGCACCGACCTCATCCTGAGCGCCGAGATCATGCTGATCTCCTTGGCCAGTCTCGACGCGGACTTCGGGATCTGGATGACTGCCGCTGCTCTGGCCGTGATCGCTCTCGCGATGACGCTGCTCGTCTACGGTGCCGTGGCACTCCTGGTCAAGATCGACGACGTCGGGCTGAAGATGGCGGCGAGCTCGGCGCGCCAGGTGCGCAGCACCGGCGAGCGGATCGTGCGATCGATGCCGACGGTGTTCCGCGTCATCAGCATCATCGGTACGGTAGCGATGCTCTGGGTCGGTGGTCATCTGGTGATCGAAAACCTCGCGTTGACCTTCTGGGAGGCTCCATACGACCTGCTGCACGCCGCGACGCACGCCATCGAGTCGCTCGGGCCCATCGTGGTGTGGTTCATCGACACAGCACTATCGGGCGTCTTCGGCCTCGTGGTCGGACTGATCATCGCAGGAATCGTGTTCGCGGTGACGAGAGTCGTCAAGCGCAGGGGACCCGTCGCCGCCTCGCATTGAAGGGCGTGACAGCGAGCGTTGCATCGTTGGCCCATCGACGCCGAGGTTTCGCGGTGCCGGGGGTTTGTCGTTCTCGCTAGGCGCCGTGTGCGGATCGGCCCCGGGGTATCCGGGCCGGCTCGCTGCCCTCAGGAGCGCGGAGCTCGCGGTGCAGCCGCTCCATCCGCAAGTCGAGGTCTGAGGCCGTGGTGGCGGCGTCCTTCAGCTCGGCCAGCAGCTCCTGCGGCACGTGGCTGTCGTACTTGTAGTAGATCTTGTGCTCGAGGCTCGCCCAGAAATCCATCGCGATCGTGCGGAACTGCACCTCTACGGGCACGTCCACTCGGCCGGTGGAAAGAAAGACCGGCACCTCGACGATGGCGTGCAGGCTCTTGTAGCCGTTCTCCTTCGGCTCGGCGATGTAGTCCTTGACGACGCGCACGCGAATGTCATCCTGACCGGTGAGCAGGTCGAAGAGGCGGTACGCGTCGTGGACGAAGCTGCAGGTGACACGCACACCGGCGATGTCGGTGATGTGCGTGCGAATGCTGTCCAGGTCAGGATCGATGCCCTTGCGACTGACCTTGTCCACGATGCTGTCGGGCGACTTCACGCGGCTCGAGACATGCTCGATCGGGTTGTAGTCGTGCGTGTGCTGAAACTCATCGCGCAGGATCCCGAGCTTTGTCTCGACCTCGCGCAGACCGAACTGGTACTCGAGCAGAAAGCTCTGCAGCTCATCGCGCATCTGCCGCAGCTCAACGGCGGAAAAGGAAACTCTGTCATCGTCGATCATGAGCGTGCGAGCATCGGCCATGCCTCGACGCTACCCAGCGAGACTACGAACGGGCTGAGAAGTCGGCCCTGGGTAGGCTGACCCGATGAGCTCCTTCACCGAGGCGATCGAAGCCGGGCCCGTCGTGCTCGACGGCGGGCTCGGAACACTGCTCGAGGCACACGGACACGATCTGTCGTCCTCCCTGTGGTCGGCGCGGCTGCTGATCGATGACCCCGCGGCGATCCGTCGCGCGCACGACGAGTACTTCGCCGCGGGCGCGCGCGTGGCCATCACGTCGTCCTACCAGGTCAGCTATACCGGGCTGGATGCGGCGGGCCTGACGCGTGACCAGATCACCGGGCTGCTCGGTCGAAGCGTTGACCTTGCGCGCGAAGCACGCGACGAGTCGGGACTGACCCCAGGGGAGGCGTGGGTCGCAGCATCCGTCGGCCCTTATGGCGCCTCTCGCGCCGACGGTAGTGAGTACACCGGCGACTACGGACTGAGCGTGGAACAACTGCGCGCGTGGCATCGCCCGCGCCTGCACGCCCTCGCAGCCGCCAGCCCAGATGTCATCGCTTGCGAGACGATCCCATCTCTCGCCGAGCTCGAAGCGGTGTGTCGCGAGCTCGAAGGCCTGGATATACCGGCGTGGGTCAGCGTCACGATCGCCGATAGCACGCTCCGATCAGGGGACTCGCTCGCCGATGCTTTCGCGCTCGCCGCGTCTGTGCCTGAGATTGTCGCGATCGGGGTGAACTGCTGCGACGCCGCCCAGGTGAGCGGAGCGCTCGCTGACCTCGGCGGGGCGAGACCAGGCGTTGTCTACCCGAACAGCGGCGAGGTTTGGCACGCCGACGCGCGTCGGTGGTCGGGCGCGGGATGCGAGATTGCGGCGCACGCTCAGGAGTGGATTGCCGACGGCGCGCGACTGGTGGGCGGATGCTGTCGCGTCGGCCCCGATCAGATCAGCGAGGTCGCTCGGGCGGTCGCTTCGGCGTCGACTACGCCGAAACCAGTGACGTGAGTGTCTCGGGCGAGAGTGCGTGCTCGATCGCGAGCACAGACGCACCGAGGACGGCGGCGTTACCCGCCGCAACCGACTGGACGATCGCGAGATGCTCGGTGGCCAGGGGAATCGAGCGCGTGTAGACGACTTCACGGACGCCGGCGATGAGGTGCTCACCTACCCGCGCCATCGACCCACCGATCGCGATGACCGACGGATTCACGAGGCTGACGCAGGTGGTCAACACCTCGCCGATGTCACGGCCAGCCTGACGCACTGCCTGGATCGCATCGATATTGCCGCGCTTGACGAGGTCCACGACGTCGTTGCCGGAGTCGGCCTGCACGCCCTGGCCTCGTAGGGCCCGCGCGATGGCCGGGCCGGATGCGAGGGCTTCGAGGCATCCCTTGTTTCCGCAGTGGCACGGTACACCCGCGCCGCGCGCCACCTGTACGTGACCGATGTCGCCGGCGATGCCCTGCGCACCGCGCTGCAGCGTGCCACCCGAGATCACACCCGCGCCGATACCCGTCGCGATCTTCACGAACATCAGGTGTTCGACGTTGGGGTAGGCGGCGGCGCGTTCGCCGAGGGCCATGATGTTCACGTCGTTGTCGACGAGGACGGGAACGTCGAGGTGTTGGCGAACCCAGCCGGGGACGTCGAAGCGATCCCAGCCGGGCATGATCGGCGGGTTCACCGGCTGCCCGGTGGAGTGCTCGACCGGTCCGGGGATTCCCATTCCGATCGCAGCCAAATCCTTCGGGTTGCGGTCGAGGCGCTCCATCAGCGCCCGCGCGTTCTCGACCACCCACGTCAGCACCGTCACCGGGCCGAGCGTGACATCGAGGGGCTCGCCGTGCTCGACGAGAATCGTGCCGGTCAGATCTGTGATCGCGAGCTTCGCGTGCGAAGCGCCGATGTCGGCTGCCAGCACAAGGCGTGCGCCGGGGTTGAGTGCGAACTGCGACGGCGGCCGTCCGCCGGTGGAGACACCGTCAGCGATCGGAGTGATCAGACCCATGCGCATGAGCTCGTCGACCCGAGCGGCAATGGTCGAGCGGGCAAGGCCGGTCGATTTTGCCAGCTCAGCTCGGGTACGCGGTACACCGTCGCGCAGAAGTTGGAACAGCTGGCTGACTCCGGATGCCCCGGAAGACGGCTCGATGCTCATTTTCCCCACACTCCAGTGTATTGATGCGCACAATGGCGCGGAATCGGACGGACTTTGACTCGGATGCGGCCACCCGGCGCCGATCAACAGTCAGAACCGTGACGGCGCCGGGCGGCGACATCCGATCAGGTAGTTCGTCCGCTGGGCTTGGCGAAGCGCTGCTGAAGGAGGACGGCGACCACGATGATCACGCCCTTTGCGATGGCCTGGACAGAGGAGGAGAGGTTGTTCTGAACGAAAACATTCGACAGCGTGGCGAAGATCAGCACGCCGAAGACGGTGCCGGTGATCGTGCCTCGACCACCGACCAGCAGGGTTCCGCCGACGACGACTGCGGCGATCGCATCGAGCTCGAGCAGCGTGCCGTGCGTTGACGTGCCGGCGGTGGTGCGTCCGAGGTACATCACCGCGGCGATACCGGCGGTGAGCCCAGAGATGCCGTACAGCCACATGACGTGCCGGTTGACATTGATACCGGCAAGACGCGCGGCCTCACGGTTGCCGCCGATGGCGACCGTTCGGCGGCCGAAGGTGGTCCGGTTCAGCAGGACCCATCCGAGGGCTGCGACGATCGCGAAAATCCAGATCAGGATGTCGACGCCGATGAAGTCGGCGTTCATGAAGTCGATGAAGGGGCGGCTCTCCACCACGAGCGTGCGCCGGTCAGCGAGGATCTCGGCGAGCCCTCGGGCGGCAACGAGCATGGCAAGCGTCGCCATGAAGGCGATGACCTTGCCGTACGCGATCACGATTCCGTTGATCAACCCGGCGGCGGCGCCGACGGCGAGAGCGACGACGATCATGATGATCCAGTGCGTCTGGCGCACAGCATCCTGAATCACCATCAGAGTCGCCACCACGGACGCCAGGCCCAGGACAGAACCGACCGAGAGGTCGATGCCTCCGGCGATGATCACGAGGGTCATGCCGATGCTGACCACACCGATGATCGATGCCTGGCGGAGGATCGTCAGGATGTTGGAGATGCCGAGGAACGTGTCGGGCGCGGTCACGGCTCCGACCACCACCAGCACGAGGAGGGCGACCACGAGGCCGAGGTTGCGACCGACGGAACCCGACATGAAGGAGCTGAAGGCGCTCTTCTTCTCAGGGCCCGTCGAGCCGGACGATGCCGGAGTAGAGGCCGTCGGAACGGGCTCTGCGGCGGGGGTGGTCTGCTCGCTCACGCGGCGGTTCCTTTCATGACGAGATCGAGAACACCGTGTTCGTCGATTTCTGCGGCGGGGAGTGCCTTGATGATGTGGCCGTCGGCGATCACGAGGACGTGATCAGCGAGGCCGAGGACTTCTTCGATTTCGCTCGAGACGACGACGACGGCGTTGCCGGCGGCGGCGAGGCGGCGGATCAGCGCGTAGATCTCGGCGCGCGCACCGACATCGACGCCACGGGTCGGTTCGTCGAGCAGCAGCACACGGGTGCCGTGCACCAGCCACCTTGCGAGCAGGATCTTCTGCTGGTTTCCGCCCGACAGAGTGATCGCGGGGCGGTCAGGGTCAGCCGGACGCAGTTCGAGCGCTTCGATCTGCTCGCGGCTCACGTTGCGCGCGGCGCGCTCGTCAAGGAATCCTGCTTTGGCGAACCGCGACATCGACGCGAGGGTGACGTTGACGTAGATGGGCTCTTCGAGCACGAGCCCTTGGCTCTTGCGCTCCTCGGGCGAGAGCCCGATTCCGGATGCGACGGCATGGACGACCGAGCCGCGTCGGAGCTGCTTGCCCCCGACGCTCACCGAGCCCGCGGTCGACTTGCGCGCGCCGTAGACCGTCTCGAGGATTTCGGAGCGTCCTGAACCGACGAGGCCGGCGAGGCCGACCACTTCGCCCGCCCGCACGGTGAACGACACGTCTTCGAATACTCCGGCAAGTCCGAGGCCCTCGACTTCGAGGACGACGGGAGAGTCAGCCGGGATCGGCTGAGCCGCGGGGAAGACGTTCTCGACATCACGCCCTGTCATGAGACGGATGAGTTCTGCGGTTTCGGTCGTGTCCACCGGCAGGCTCGTCGCGGTGGTGCGCCCGTCCTTGAGGACCGTGATGCGGTCGCCGATTTGACGGATCTCTTCGAGGCGGTGGGTGATGTAGATCACCGCGATGCCCTGCGAGGTGAGTTCGCGAACGACGTGGAAGAGGTTCTTCACCTCTTCGCTGTCGAGGACAGCGGACGGCTCGTCCATGATGATGAGCTTGATGTCGTGTGAGAGGGCCCGTGCCATCTGAACGATCTGTTTGTTGGCGGCGCTGAGCTGCCCGACTTCGGTATTGGGCGAGAGGTTCGCGTGCCCGAGCCGCTGCAAGAGTTCGCGCGTCTGCTTGGCCGCTTCGGATCGCTTCGTGAATCCACCTGCCGCGAGTTCGTGCCCGAGGAAGATGTTCTCGGCAATCGTCAGGCCATCGACGACGTCAAGCTCTTGGTACATCGTGGCGATACCGAGCTCGATCGCCGACTCAGGGTTCGGGATGACGACCGTCTCACCCAGCCACGAGATCTCACCGCCGTCGGGTCGGTGGACCCCAGCGAGCGTCTTGATGAGCGTGGACTTGCCTGCGCCGTTCTGGCCGAGGACGCAGTGCACTTCGCCAGGCAAAACATGAAGGTCGACTCCGCGCAGGGCATGAACACCCGCGAAGGACTTCGTCACGCCTCGGACGTCGAGTAATGCCGATTGTTGGTCAACTTTGATCACTCGCCGAACATAACACGTCTTCGTGCCGCTTGACGAGGGGGTTCTCCGGCTTGGTCGCCACCCAGCCGCGTCTGACTTTCCCTCGAAAATCACGATCCGGCGACTTCTGACGGAGATTAAACAAAAGATGACAATCGAACGCTCACTTCTGTTACGGTGAATCCCGTCAGAGTGGACCCATGAGTGCGGGCAGCTTCCCCCTCGCAGGAAAACCCACCCTGTCACCGCTGCATCACATTCAAGGAGGAACACACAATGCGCACACACCACAAGGCGCGTACGCGGCTCGTTCTCACGGGCGCTGCCATGCTCACCGCCATCGGACTTCTCGCAGGTTGCACCGCCGGTGCCGAAGAAGAGGCCGCTGTCGACGGTGGCGGTACGTCCACCGAAGAGAACGCAGAGTCGGGCGAGACGGTCGTCATCGGCTTCTCGGGCCCCGCAGCCGACCACGGCTGGCTCGGCGCGATCAACTCCGGTGCTCAGGCAGCCGCTGACAGCTTCGACGACGTCGAACTGCGCGTCGCTGAAGGCACCAACGACGCCAACGCGCAGATTGCTGCCGTCGAGACCTTCATCAACGACGGCGTCGACGCGATCGTCCTGCTGCCCACCGATGGTGCCGCCCTCACCGAGGTCGCCATCGCGGCGATGGCAGCCGGCATCCCGGTCATCAACGTCGACCGCGAGTTCTCGAGCCCGTTCGCCGCTCGCGCCACCATCCTCGGTGACAACTACGGCATGGGTGTTTCGGCCGGTACGTACATCTGTGAGCAGCTCGGTGGCGAAGGGTTCGTGGCAGAAATCGCCGGAATCGACTCGCTTCCGCTGACGCAGGACCGCTCGCGGGGATTCGAAGACGCGCTCAGCGACTGCGGCCTTGAGGTCGACGCTCGCGTTGCGGCAGACTTCACCGTTGCCGGTGGCGAGTCCGTCACGTCGCAGCTCCTTGCAGCGAACCCGCAGATCGACGCCATCTGGAACCACGATGACGACCAGGGCATCGGTGTTCTCGCCGCCATCACCGCCGCCGGTCGCGAGGAGTTCTTCATGATGGGTGGTGCGGGTAGCCGCAACGCCATGGATGCCATCGCCGCCGACGACTCGGTACTCAAGGCGACGGTCATCTACCCGTCGACGCAGGCAGCTGACGGTGTTGCGCTGGCACGACTGATCGCGCAGGCCAAGACCATGGGTGACTTGATCACCCCCGGTATTCCGAAGCGCATCGTGCTCGATGCTCCCGTCGTCACCAAGGACAACGTCGAAGAGTTCATCGACCTCTCGTTCGCTTCCTGATGACACCGCGGGGCGTCCGTCCACCAGGGCGGGCGCCCCGCACCCACTCTCCAGAAAGACAACTGCGATGACCGCATCTCTCCGCGTGGCCATGATCGGCCACGGCTTCATGGGCGCCGCCCACTCACAGGGTTGGCGTGTAGCCCCCCGCTTCTTCGACCTGCCGCTGGATCCTCAGATGAGCGTGATCGTCGGGCGGGATGCTGCGAACGTCGAGGCATCCGCCCGCAAATGGGGCTGGGCAGAGACCGCCACGGACTGGCGCGACGTCATCTCCCGCGACGACATCGACGTGGTCGATATCGTCACGCCGGGCGACACCCATGCCGAGATCGCCATCGCAGCCCTCGAGGCCGGCAAGCACGTTTTGTGCGAGAAGCCCCTCGCGAACACTGTCGCCGAGGCCGAAGCGATGACCGCGTCCGCCGAGAGCGCCGCAGCTCGCGGAGTCCGCTCTATGGTCGGCTTCACCTACCGCCGTGTGCCCGCCACAACTTTTGCGCGCGACCTCGTGGCCGCCGGTCGCATCGGCGAGGTGCGCCAAGTGCGCGCCGAGTACTTGCAGGACTGGCTGATGGATGCCGAGTCACCGCTCACCTGGCGCCTCAAGAAAGAACACGCGGGGTCCGGCGCGCTCGGCGACATCGGCGCTCACGCGATCGACCTCACCGAATACATCACCGGCCAACGCGTCACCGGTGTCTCGGGAATCATCGAAACCCTCGTGAAGGAGCGCCCGCTTCTGGGGGAGGGTCACGGACTTTCGGGTACCGCATCCGCAGAACGCGGGGCGGTGACGGTCGACGACGTCGCCCTGTTCACCGGTCGCCTGAGCTCGGGTGCGCTCGCCTCCTTCGAGGCCACGCGATTCCGCACGGGCCGCAAGAACGCACTCCGGATCGAGATCTCAGGATCCACCGGGGCGATCGCCTTCGACCTCGAGCGCCTCAACGAACTCGAGTTCTACGACGCGACACTGCCGTCCACCGGCCTCGGCTTCCAGCGGATCCTCGTCACCGAACAGGATCACCCCTACCTCGCACCGTGGTGGCCGACCGGTCACATGCTCGGCTACGAGCACGGGTTCTCGAACCAGGTCTTCGACTTCGTCACGGCTATCGCCGACGAGACCGCACCGTCCCCGTCGTTCGCAGACGGCCTGCACGTCCAGCGAGTTCTCGACGCGGTCGAGCGTTCGTCTGAGGCGGGTAGCGTGTGGGTGTCGACCGGCGACTGAGCCGCGGCATCCCACCCATTTCACACGAATCGAAGGAGACAGCGATGACGCGTCCGATCACTCTTTTCACCGGCCAGTGGGCCGACCTGCCCCTCGAAGAAGTGGCGCGGTTGGCGTCAGAGTGGGGCTATGACGGCCTCGAACTCGCCTGCTGGGGCGACCACCTCGACCCGTGGCGCTGGGATGAGCCCGGCTACGTCGAAGGCAAGCTGGCACTGCTCGAGAAGCACAACCTCAAGGTCTGGGCGATCTCGAACCACCTCAAGGGCCAGGCGGTCTGCGATGACCCGATCGACCAGCGTCACCGCGACATCCTCTCCGACAAGGTCTGGGGTGACGGCGAGCCCGAAGGCGTGCGCCAGCGCGCCGCGGAAGAGATGAAGCACACCGCTCGCCTTGCCGCGGCGCTCGGTGTCAAGACCGTCGTCGGCTTCACCGGATCGAGCATCTGGAAGTATGTGGCGATGTTCCCGCCGGCTTCTCAGGCGATGGTGGATGCCGGGTACCAGGACTTCGCCGACCGCTGGAACCCGATCCTCGACGTCTTCGACGAGGTCGGTGTGCGGTTCGCTCACGAAGTGCACCCGTCCGAGATCGCCTACGACTACTGGACCACCGTGCGTACGCTCGAGGCGATCGGACACCGCCCGGCGTTCGGCCTGAACTGGGACCCGTCGCACTTCATGTGGCAGGACCTGAACCCGGTGGACTTCATCCTCGAGTTCAAGGACCTGATCTACCACGTCGACTGCAAGGACGTGAAGCTCAACCTCGGCAACGGTCGAAACGGACGTCTGGGCTCGCACCTTGCGTGGGCCGACCTGAACCGCGGATGGGACTTCGTCTCGACCGGTCGCGGCGATGTGCCGTGGGAGGCGTCCTTCCGGGCGCTCAACAGCATCGGGTACGACGGCCCGATTTCGGTCGAATGGGAAGACGCGGGAATGGATCGCCTGATCGGTGCGCCCGAGGCGCTGGAGTTCGTCAAGCGCAACGCGTTCGCCGCGCCGACCGCGGCGTTCGACGCAGCATTCAGCACGCGCTGAGCGCGCTCGCAAGCCGAAGTGGGGGTCATGCGGCCGGTAGTCTTGCCGCATGACCAACATGGCTCCGGGATGGTACGACGACGGACACGGCGCCCTGCGCTGGTGGGACGGAGCGCGCTGGACCGAGCACGTCGCTGCCCCTGATCCGGAGCCCGCGGCCGGGTCTGCGCCCGAGCCCGAAGGTATCGACGCACTCCCGCCTGAGCTCGCCTACGCCGAGCCCGCAACTCCGCTCGTACCGCCCTACGCGGCATCGCCCGGCTACCCCGGCAACGCGGCGCCCAGCGGGATGTTCACCGCGGCGACGCAGCCTCAGAAATCGAAGACGTGGATCTGGGTCGTTGCCGGTATCGCCCTGTTGGGTGTGGTGGTCGCCGCTGCAGTCCTCATTCCGGTGCTCCTACTCGGAGCAGCGGTGAGCGGCAACTCGTCGTCCTCGGCGGCGCCGGTGGCGCCCACGAGTGCGGACGAGGATGCCGCCGTCGCGACCGTCGAACTCTACGACGCGGCGTGGCAAGACGTGGACTGTGATGCATTCTTCGCCTCCACGACCGAGAACTTCCGTTCGCCCGGGTGGCCCGACTGCGCCACGTTTGAAGCCGAGGCGGAGGCGTTCGCCACTTCGGTGCAGAACTACCAGGTGAGCGTCACCGGCATCGAGTCGGGCGAGGGCGCGATCACTGTCCGCACGAGTGAGGCTTTCGACAGCTTCGTCGACGAGGCAGGCAATCCCGCCGATCCGCCCGTGCCGTTCGAAGAGCAGCTGACCTACACGCTCGTTCCCGAAGGCGACGGCTGGGCGATCGATAACGTCGAGTGATGACGGATGCTGCGACCCGGCCACGGGACGCCCGCTTCATCATTTCGTGCACTGGGATAGGCCTCGCCGCGGGTCTGCTCTCGGGCCTCTTCGGCGTGGGTGGCGGAACCGTCATCGTGCCGTTCCTGGTGTTTCTCGTGGGCTTCGACCAGCGCCTGGCGGCAGGCACGTCGCTCGCCGCGATCGTGCCGACAGCGATGGTGGGCGTCATCTCCTACGGTGTGCACGGCTCGGTGGCGTGGATCCCCGCTCTGATTCTCGCCGTGGGCGCGGTGGTCGGTGCGCAAGGTGGAACATGGTTGCTTCCCCGGACGCCGATTACGGCCTTGCGCTGGGGGTTCGTCGGATTCCTCGCCGTCGTGATCGTCACCCTGTTCCTGGTGATTCCCTCGCGTGACGCCGAACTGGTCCTGACCCCGCTCATCGTCATCGCTCTGCTGGGGCTGGGCCTGGTGACCGGTGTGCTCGCAGGGCTGCTCGGAGTCGGGGGCGGTGTCGTCGTGGTTCCGGCGCTCATGCTGCTCTTCGGCACGAGCGACCTCGCCGCGAAGGGCACGTCGCTCCTCATGATGATCCCCGCCGCGGTCTCGGGCACGATCGGCAACATCAAGCGCAAGAACGTCGACCTGGTCGCCGCTGCGCTGGTTGGTGGGGCTGCCTGCACCACCACGGCACTCGGGGCGTGGATCGCCACGATCGTCGACCCGCTGACGGCGAACATCCTCTTCGCCGTGTTCCTCACAGTGATCGCTGTGCAGATGGCGATCAAGGCGATCCGCGGTCGAAAGGGCGCTCGGTAGGATGGCACCGTGCCAGTGAACCCCGAGCTCGTCGGTCGCGAATTCGCCCCGACCGCCCCTTATTTGGTCGGCCGTGAGAAGGTGCGCGAGTTTGCGCGCGCGGTTTTCGCCCATGACCCTCAGCACACCGACCCGGCCGCCGCGCAGGCGCTCGGCTATGCCGATGTCGTGGCGCCGCCGACGTTCGCGATGGTGGTGCAAGACCTCACGCTGCAGCAGCTGTTGGCCGAGCCCGACTCGGGTATCGAGCTGTCGCACGTGCTGCACGCCGAGCAGCGCTTCGCGTACACGCGCCCCATCGTCGCCGGCGACGAACTCGTCGCGCAGCTGGCGGTGACCGGAATCCGCACCCTCGGCGGGAACGCGATGGTGACCAGCGATGCGGTGGTGACGGATGCCTCGGGCGCCCATGTTGTCACGGCCACCTCCGTCCTCCTGGTCGGAGCGGGTTCATGACCGCGCTCGTGGTGGGCGACATCGTCGCCGAGCGCGAGGTTCATCTCACCCGGGAGTCCCTGGTGCGCTATGCCGGAGCATCCGGCGATTTCAATCCGATCCACTACCGCGACGACATCGCTGCGTCCGTCGGATTGCCCGGTGTGCTGGCCCACGGAATGCTCACCATGGGCCTCGCTGTCGAGACTCTCGTGCCCTGGCTTGGAGACTCCGGACGCATCGTCGATTACGGCGTGCGGTTCACGCGCCCGGTTGTCGTCGACCCCGAGACCGGCGCAGACCTGCAGATCGTCGCGAAGGTCGGCGCTGTCGAGGACGGCACGGCCCGCATCGATCTCACCGTGACGTTCGGTGGAACGACCGTGCTGGGCAAGGCGCAGGTCCGCGTCCGGACCGCGTGAGCGGCACGATGCCCGAGGTCACCCCCCTCCCGCTCGCGCAGCTGACCACGCTGCGCACCGGCGGCGCACCGAGCCGGATGATCGACGCGCCCACCAGCGACGAACTGGTCGAGGCCGTGCGCGAGGTATGGAGCGAGGGTGAGCCCTGCCTCATGCTGGGCGGGGGATCGAATCTCTTCGCCGGCGATGAACCGTTCGATGGCACCGTTGTGCGCGTGCTCACGCAGGGCATCGAGCGCCTCGAGGCACGCCCAGGGTTCGTGCGACTTCGAGTGCAGGCGGGGCACAACTGGGATGACCTCGTTGCGTACGCCGTCGAAAACGGTCTCGCCGGCATCGAAGCGATGTCGGGAATTCCGGGAACGACCGGTGCGGCACCGATCCAGAACATCGGTGCCTACGGGCAAGAGATCGTGCAGACCCTCGTCGAGGTCGAGCTCCTTGACGAGGTTGACCACGAGATCCGCACCGTGTCGGCTGACGAGCTCGGACTGGGATTCCGCACGTCCGCTCTCAAACACCACTATGGCTCGGTGCCCGAGCGTGCTGCTGTGATTCTCTCGGTGACTCTCGAGCTTGCCGAAGTCGGCCACGCTGACCGGCCGATCGAGGGCGCACAACTGCGGTCAGCGCTCGGCCTCCGCGCCGACCAGAACGTCACCCTCGCGTGGATCCGCGAGCACGTGCTGGCAACGCGAGCCCGCAAGGGCATGGTGCTTGATGACGCTGACCCCGACACCTACAGCGCCGGGTCGTTCTTTCAGAACGCCATCGTCTCGGCATCCTTCGCCCGAACACTCCCTCCGGAGTGCCCGCAATGGCCGGTGTCTCCCGACCTCGACCCCCTGCTGGTGATTCCGCTCGAGAACTTCGACGGCTACATCCCGCCGCAGCCCTCCGTTCCATCGGACGTCAAGGTCAGCGCCGCCTGGCTCATCGAGCAGTCCGGCGTCGGCAAAGGCTTTCGCCTGGGTCGTTCGCGCGCTGCGCTGTCGTCGAAGCATGCGCTTGCACTGACCAATCGCGGCGAGGCGACGGCGGCCGAGATCGCTGAACTGGCACGCTTCATTCAAGGTCGCGTGCTTTCGGAGTTCGGTCTGTTACTGCAACCCGAGCCGGTGCTGGTGGGCGTCGAACTCTGAGCGGGCGTGTCCAGGATGCGGCTTCAGGCCGGCTTCAGCATGAATGGGCCACGATGGAGACATGCGACTCCTGGTGGTGGACGACGAGCCGCGCCTCGCGGAAGGGCTCAAGAGAGGTCTGGAGGCGGAGGGCTTCGCCGTAGACGTCGCGCACACGGGTACTGACGGTCTATGGCTCGCCCGCGAACAGCAGTACGCCGCGATCCTGCTCGACATCATGTTGCCCGGAATGAACGGGTACGTGGTCTGCCGCACGTTGCGCGACGAAGAGAACTGGACGCCGGTCCTCATGCTCACGGCCAAAGACGGCGAGTGGGACCAGGTGGAGGGCCTAGATACCGGCGCCGATGACTACCTGACCAAACCGTTCTCCTTCGCCGTTCTGCTCGCGCGGCTGCGCGCCCTCATCCGCCGAGGCGCAGCGGCGCGCCCCGCGAAGCTCACCGTCGGCGACCTCACGCTCGACCCTGCCGCGCGGCTGGTGCACCGCGGCGATTCCCCGATCGACCTCACGAGCCGCGAATTCGCCGTGTTGGAGTTTTTGATGCGCCGGGCAAACGACGTCGTCTCGAAGGCCGAGATCATCGAGGGCGTCTGGGACTTCGCGTTCGAGGGCGACCCGAACATCGTCGAGGTGTACATCGGGCACTTGCGATCGAAGGTCGACCGACCATTCGGGCGTGAGAGCATTCGCACCGTCCGCGGCGCGGGCTACCGAATTGGTCTCGAGAGTGAGTGAGCGATCTCGTCGCGCGGGAATCCGCGTGCGCATCACGCTGGTCGCAGCATCCGTCGTCGCGCTCGCGCTTGCCGTCGGAGCCGTGGGGTTCTGGTTCACGCTGCGCACGGCGCTGTACGACCAGCTCACCGTGTCGGCGGCGCAGGATGCCGAGGCCTTCGCCGAGCAGGTCGACAGCGCAGGTGTCGATTCGTTGCCTGATCTCGACGACGAGCGGTTCTGGCAGGTGGTTGACCGTGACAGTGGAGCGGTGGTCGCTGCGAGCGATGCGGCAGAAGACGTGGGTGCGCTCGCTGACCGCGAGGGAACCTCCCCCGCGCTCGTGCGCCTCGAAGACGGCGAACCTCCCTTCGTCGTTGCGACGGCAGAGGAGGGGGAGTGGATCGTCGTTGCCGGCCACAGCACCGAAGATGCCGACGCCACTTTGGCGACGGTCGGTGGGCTGCTGGCAGTCTCGGTTCCGATCATCGTCATCGTCGTGGCTCTGACCACGTGGCTCGCGGTGGGGAGATCGCTCGCTCCGGTCGACCGCATGAGACGTCAGGTTGATGTGATGTCGGCATCCGACCTCTCCCAACGGGTCGACGAGCCAGCGACGCGTGATCAGATCGGTCGACTCGCACACACAATGAACGGCATGCTCGCGCGCCTCGAAGAGTCTCAGGCCGCGCAGCGACGATTCATCTCGGATGCTTCGCACGAGCTCAAGTCGCCGCTCGCCTCGATGCGTCAGTACGCAGAAGTCGCACAGGCCCACCCCGATCGCATCAGCCCGGCCGAATTGAGCGCCGTGGTGCTCGACGAGGGCGCGCGCCTGGAACGCCTCGTGCAGGGGATGCTGGTGCTCACGCGAGTGGACGAGGGTGCACTCGCCCTCGCGGTCACCGAGGTCGACCTCGATGACCTTCTGCTGGCTGAGGCTGGGCGCCTGCGTGGCCTCGGGGGAGTGACGGTCGACACGCACGCCGTGGGCGCCGTTCGGTTGCACGGCGACCTCGGACTCCTCCGTCAGGTCACGCGCAATCTGGCCGACAACGCCGTCAGACATGCGCGCACGCGGGTGGTGTTCGCGACGATGCAGACCGCATCGGGAGCCGGGTTCAGCGTCGAGGACGACGGAACGGGCATTCCCGTGGACGAGCACGAGCATGTGTTCGAGCGCTTCGTGAGACTGGACGAAGCGCGAGCGCGCGACGCGGGCGGGAGTGGCCTGGGGCTGGCGATCGTGCGCGAGATCGTGCGCGCGCACGGGGGTGATGTGCGGGTGGATGCGGGTGCGCTCGGTGGCGCACGGTTCACGGTCACCCTGCCTTCCTGACGAACTTCTCCGGCTTCAGGTCTGCTTCAGGGACCGCGCGAGATCGTGGAGTCCTACCCAGGAGGAATCATGCGCAAACCCATCATCTGGATCACGAGTGTCACCGGAGCAGCCGTACTGATCGCCGGTGGAACTGCGGTCGCGGTCGCGGCGAGCAACACCCCCTCGCTCGCGCCGATCTCCACCTCGTCGTCGGTTGAACCTTCACCCGCATCCGTGGAGGCGTCGGACCTCGAAGGTGCGATCGCCGCGGCCCTTGCCGCTGTCGGACCGGGAGTCGTGCTCGATGCAGACGTCGACGACAATGCCGCCTACGCCTACGAGATCGACGTTCGTCTCGATGCAGGCGGTGTTGTCGAGGTCAAGCTCGATTCCGATCTGAACGTCGTCTCGACGGAGGACGACGATCTCAGCGACGATGACTTCAGCGACGACGGGGGCACGGACGATGACACCGTGACCGATGCGGCGATTGTCGAGCGCGCTTCAGCGGCTGCTCTCGCTCACGTCGGTTCGGGAACGGTGGTGAGCGTCGAGAACAGCGACGACAGCGACCACATCTATGAGGTCGAGATCGATCTCGGTAACGGCGAAGACATCGACGTCGAACTCGACGGCGACTTCGCTGTGGTGAAGGCCGACTGACCCCACAGCGGCCCGGGCCGCCCGTCGCCTTCCCCAGGGCGCGGGCGGCTCGTTCGTCCTAGGCGAAGAGCTCCTGCATGCGACGGACGCCCTCCAGGAGGGCTTCGTCGCCGAGGGCGTACGAAAGTCGCAGGTACCCGGACGGGCCGAACGCTTCACCGGGAACGACCGCGACTTCAGCCTTCTCGAGGATGAGGTCTGCGAGCTCGAGCGATGTGGTCGGGGTGACGCCAGCCCACTCGCGCCCAAGCAGCCCCTGCACGTCGGGGTAGACATAGAACGCTCCGAGCGGGTTCGGCACCGCGACGCCGTCGATCTTCGCGAGTTCGCTCACGATGAGCTTCCTCCGTCGGTCGAACGCCAGGCGGAACTCCTCCACCTCGCCCTGCGGGCCGGTGAGGGCGGCCAGCGCTGCGCGCTGAGCGATGTTGTTCACGTTGCTCGACAGGTGTGACTGGAGGTTCGCGGCGACCTTGATTGCATCCTTGGGTCCGACCATCCAGCCCACCCGCCAGCCCGTCATCGCGTAGGTCTTTGCCACACCGTTGACGAGGATCGTCTGGGCCGCAGCATCCGGTACCGCCTCGACGATCGACATGGCGCGCGCGCCTTCGTAGACGAGGTTCTGATAGATCTCGTCCGAGATGATCCAGATGCCGTGCTCGACCGCCCATTCGCCGATCGCTTTCGTTTCTTCGGGCGTGTAGACCGAGCCCGTCGGGTTCGACGGTGACACGAACACGAGTACGGTGGTGCGCTCGGTTCGTGCCGCTTCGAGTTGCTCGACGGTGACCTTGTAGTCCTGCTCGGCCCCCGCGAACACCTCGACGGGAACGCCGTCGGCCAGTGCGATCGCCTCGGGATAGGTCGTCCAATACGGTGCGGGCAGCAGCACCTCGTCGCCCGGGTTCACCACAGCCTGGAACGCCTGGTAAACGGACTGCTTGCCGCCGTTGGTGACGATGATCTGCGAGGGGTCGACCTCGAGCCCCGAGTCGCGCAGCGTCTTCGCGGCGATCGCTTCGCGCAGCACGGGAAGGCCGACGGCAGGCGTGTAGCGGAAGTTCGCGGGGTCGCGCAGGGCTTTGGTCGCAGCATCCACGATGGACTGCGGGGTAGAGAAGTCGGGCTCGCCCGCGGCGTAGGAAATCACCGGGCGACCGGCGGCCTGCAGGGCTTTCGCCTTCGCGTCGACCTTGAGGGTCGCCGATTCGGCGATTGCGGACAGTTTTCGGGACAGCGGGGCGCGTTCAGTCACCCTCTGAGGGTACCGGCGGAATGCCCCGGCTCCAGTGGACCGCATGGATATTCGCGGCCCGCCAGCCGTACGCCGCGGTGAGTCGATGGACCGTCGGCATCCACCGAATGGAGGACGTCGAACCGAACGAACGGCCGTGCCGGGGCGGTCCGCCAACCGGAATCGTGGATGCCATGAATCAGAACGTGGTGCGGGTGCGGAACCTGCAGAAGGTGTATTCGGGCCGTCCGGTCGTCGAGGACGTGTCCCTCGACATCGCGCGCGGTGAGACGTTCGCGCTGCTGGGACCGAACGGCGCGGGCAAGTCGACCACGGTCGAGATCCTCGAGGGGTATCGAGACCGTACGAGGGGCGAAGTGGAGGTGCTCGGCGCGGATCCCGCGACGGCCGGACTGCGGTGGAAGTCGCGCATCGGTGTCGTGTTGCAGGGCACCGGGCTGCTCGGCGCGCTCACGGTCCGCGAGTACCTCACCCAGTTCGCCGGCTTCTTCCCGAACCCGCGCAGCGTCGACGACGTACTCGCGGCCGTCGGGCTCGAGGAGCAGGCGCCCATGCGGGTGAGCAAGCTGTCGGGGGGTCAACAGCGACGCGTCGACGTCGCGCTTGGCGTCATCGGCAACCCTGAGCTGCTGTTCCTGGACGAGCCCACCACCGGGTTCGACCCCAAGGCTCGACGTGACTTCTGGACGATGATCCGCGGGCTCGCTGCCGAGGGCACGACAATCATGCTGACGACCCATTACCTCGACGAGGCGGAGGAGCTCGCAGATCGCGTCGGCATCCTCGTCGCCGGGCGGCTGCGGGCGCTCGGTCCCGTAGGCGCCATCGGCGGGGAGGATGCCCGCATCCCGATCGTGCGCTGGACCGAGCCGGGCGAGCAGCGTCCACGCGAGGTGCGCACCGCCGAGCCGGCACGCTTCGTCGCAGACCTCGTCGCCCGCACCGGCGCGGAGCCGGCATCGGTGGACATCGTCCGACCCTCACTCGAAGACATCTACCTCGGTCTCGTGGCCGAGCACACCGGCGCCGCGGCACCCGCGGACGCCTTGACGGAGGCATGAATCATGAGCGTCCTTGAACACAGCGGGCGCACCGCCCGCAGCACGGTCGGTCGCAGTCGCGTCGGCATGGGACTCTGGCGGGGTCGATTCGAGCTCATGCAGTACGTCCGCTCGGGCGACACCGTGTTCTTCACCTTCCTGTTCCCGATCCTCATGCTCGGCCTGTTCAGCGTGGCATTCGGGGCGGATGGCGACATGCAGCCCGCGCCGGGACTGCCTCCCGTGCCGGTCGCGCAGATGTACCTGCCGGCCATGCTCGCTGCCGGTCTTCTGCTCTCGGGCTTTCAGAATCTGGCGATCGACATCGCGGTGGATCGGTCCGAAGGTGTGTTGAAGCGGCTCGGGGCCACCCCGCTGTCGCCGGTGAGCTACTTCCTCGGCAAGATCGTCCAGGTGGGTGTCACCGGGGTCGTGCAGGCGGCGGTCCTCCTGGTGTTCGCGGCTGTCGTGCTGGGGGTACCGCTGCCTACTGATCCCGCACAGTGGGCGACGTTCGCGTGGGTCTTCGTCCTCGGCATCACCGGGTCTGCCCTCCTGGGAGTGGCGCTGTCCTCGGTTCCGCGATCGGCGCGCAGCGCCGTCGCGGTGGTCATCCCGATCGGGCTCGTCGTGCAGTTCATCTCGGGGGTGTACTTCCAGTTCTACCTGCTGCCCGACTGGTTGCAGTCGGCGGCAAGTGCGCTGCCGGTGAAGTGGATGGCGCAGGGAATGCGCTACGTCTTCCTCCCCGAGGAGTACTCCGCGCTGGAGCAGAACGGCGAGTGGAACATCGCGGGCGTTGCGATCGCTCTGACGGTCTGGCTGGTCGTGGGGCTCGTGCTCGCGCGCGTCACCTTCCGCTGGAACAGGCGCGACGCGTAACCTGAGCGCGGGACGGCAGACATGCAGAATCGACGATGGTGGGACGCGGCGTTGGTCGCCGCGTCCCTCGTGGTCGTAGTGACCACGTGGTTCGGATCGAGCGGCGCGTCGTCTGGCGCCGTCGCCCTGGCTGCGGCGGGGCTTGTGCTCATGGTGTTGAGCTATGTGCTCGTAGCGCGGCCCGCCCTGACGTCACATCGGCCATGGCGCTTTCCCGTCTTCGTCTCGTGCGCAGCAGTGGCTCTGGCCGCGGGGTGCGCGGGCGAGCCTTTCTTCGCGATCTTGCAGGCGATCGCATACCCGCTGACATGGGTGCTGGCGGGCGATCGACGCGGGGCGATCATCGGATCGATTGCCATCGCGCTCGGCACTTTCACGGGCGTCGCCGTTTTCTCGGGCATCCTCGACGGCGGTGATTCGGTGCTTCCGGCGCTCGCCATCGCCGCCTCCACCGCGGGCTTCGGTCTCGCCTTCGCCATCGCGTTCGGCCTGTGGATGTCGGGCGTCGTCGAATACGGCCAGGAGCGCGCGCGCCTGCTCGGCGAGCTCACCGCTGCGCAGGCGGAGGTTGAGGCGCTGAGCCGCGATCGCGGAGCCGCAATGGAGCGCGAGCGATTGGCCAGGGACGTGCACGACACGCTCGCGCAGACTCTCGCAGGCCTGGCCATTCTGTCGGAGCGCGCAGGCCGACAGCTCAGTGAAGGACGAGCGGACATCGCGGCGGACAGCATCGCGACGGTCGAACGGCTCTCGCGTGATGCTCTCGAGGAGGCGCGCGCGATCGTTTCGCGGACGGCCGCCGTCCCGTCCGACGCCGCCCTCGGTGACGCCGTCGACCGTCTCGTGAGCCGCTTTCGATCCGAGGCAGGGCTGACGATCGACCTCGACCTGAAGCTCGATTCCGCCGGTGTGCTGCATCGGGAGTCGCAGTTGGTGCTGCTGCGATGTCTGCAGGAGTCGCTCGCCAACGTTCGCAAGCATGCTGCGGCCACCCGGGTGGCCGTGGGGGTGTCGGCCGGGCCGGACGGGCGGTCCCAGCTCACCGTCGCCGACGACGGCCGCGGGTTCGATATCGGCGCGCGGTCGGACGGGTTCGGTCTCGAGGGCATGATTGAGCGCGTGGCGCTGGCGGGTGGCGAACTTGACGTGTCGTCGACTCCGGGCCGGGGCACGACCCTCGTCGTGCGACTTCCAGCGACCCCGACAGGACATGAGGCGCTGCGGTGATCCGACTGTTGATCGTCGACGACCATCCCGTGGTACGGACGGGCCTCGCCGTCATGCTCTCAGACGAGCCCGGCTTCGAGGTGGTGGCGGAGGCGTCCGACGGAGAGCAGGCAGTGCGCGTCGCGGCGGCGACCCGCCCCGACGTCGTGCTCATGGATCTCAGGATGCCGGGAGTCGGCGGAGTCGAGGCTACAGCGCGGATTACCGCCGCGGGCGATGCGAAGGTGCTGATCCTCACGACCTACGAGACCGACGATCAGATCCTCGCCGCCATCGAGGCGGGCGCTTCCGGTTACCTGCTCAAGGCCGCTCCACAGGCCGAGATCGTCGCGGGAATCCGGTCGGTCGCCGCAGGTCAATCGGCGCTGTCGCCGCAGGTCGCGGTGCGACTGGTCGAGCGTATGCGCCACCCTGAACGGGAATCGGTGCTCACCGCGCGCGAGACCGAAGTGCTCCGGCTGGTCGCTGCGGGCAACAGCAACAAACAGGTCGCGTCGTCCCTCGGCATCGGTGAGTCCACGGTGAAGACGCACCTGCTCAAGGTCTTCGAGAAACTCGGCGTCGCCGACCGCACGCGTGCTGTCACCCTCGCGATGGAGCGTGGCCTGCTCCGCTGATCGGCGCACCGAACGACGGATGCCCCGACCGCGAGGGCCGAGGCATCCGTTCTCGATCGCGAGAAGCGTGATCAGGAGAACTGGTTCATCGTGTTGTGGGCGCCGCCAGCTTTGAGGGCTGCGTCGCCGGCGAAGTACTCCTTGTGGTTGTCGCCGAGGTCAGAGCCCGCCATGTTCTGGTGCTTGACCGTCGCGATGCCCTCGCGGATCTCACGGCGCTGGACTCCCTTCACGTACGCGAGCATGCCCTCGTCGCCGAAGTATCCCTTGGCGAGATTGTCGGTCGACAGCGCGGCCGTGTGGTACGTCGGGAGTGTGATCAGGTGGTGGAAGATTCCGGCACGCGCAGAGCTGTCACGCTGGAACGTGCGGATTTTCTCATCGGCCAGTCGTGCCAGTTCGGTGTCGTCGTAGTCGACGTTCATCAGGTCGCTGCGGTCGTACGCCCTGACGTCCTTGCCCTGCTCAACGAGAACGTCGTAAGCCTGCTGACGGAAGCTGAGCGTCCAGTTGAACGACGGGCTGTTGTTGTAGACGAGCTTCGCGTTCGGGATCTCTTTGCGGATCTCATCGACCATCGCGGCGATCTGCTCGACGTGCGGCTTCTCGGTTTCGATCCACAGCATGTCGGCACCGTTGCGCAGTGACGTGATGCAGTCGAGCACCACGCGCTCCTCACCGGTTCCGGGCCGGAACTGGTAGAGGTTGCTCGCGAGACGCTTCGGGCGCATCAGCTTGCCGTCGCGCTTGATGATGACATCGCCGTTGCCGAGCTCGGACTCAGAGATCTCTTCGACGTCGAGGAACGAGTTGTACTGGTCGCCGAGGTCGCCGGGCTGCGCCGTGACGGCGAGCTTCTGCGTGAGGCCAGCACCGAGCGAGTCGGTGCGAGCGACGATGATGCCGTTGTCGATGCCAAGCTCGAGGAACGCGTAGCGGACCGCGTTGATCTTGGCGGTGAAGTCCTCGTGCGGAACCGTGACCTTGCCGTCCTGGTGGCCGCACTGCTTCTCGTCCGACACCTGGTTCTCGATCTGGATGGCGCACGCACCCGCCTCGATCATTTTCTTAGCGAGAAGGTACGTCGCCTCGGGGTTGCCGAAGCCGGCGTCGATGTCGGCGATGATCGGCACGACGTGGGTCTCGTAGTTGTCGATCTGCGACTGGATGAACTCGACCGCGGTCTCGTCGCCGGCAACTCGAGCCTTGTCGAGTTGCGAGAAGAGCAGATCGAGTTCACGGGCATCCGCCTGACGGAGGAACGTGTACAGCTCCTCGATGAGCGCGGGTACCGCCGTTTTCTCGTGCATCGACTGATCGGGCAGCGGACCGAACTCCGAGCGGAGTGCGGCGACCATCCAGCCCGAGAGGTAGAGGTAGCGCTTGTTCGTGGTCTTCAGGTGCTTCTTGATCGAGATGAGCTTCTGCTGCCCGATGAAGCCGTGCCAGACGCCGAGCGACTGGGTGTAGACCGACGAGTCGGCGTCGTACTCGGCCATGTCCGCCCGCACGATGTCGGCCGTGTACTGCGCGATCGCAAGTCCGGTCTGGAAGCGGTTCTGCGTGCGCATGCGCGCGACCGACTCGGGGTTGATCGCATCCCAGCTCGAGCCGTTGTGCTCTTTGAGCGCCCGGATGGCGTCGATGTCGTCCTGGTACTGAGTCATTTCATTTCCTTCTTGGTGTCTGGGGTTGGCGGGAGAACGTCAGTCGGTCTCGACGAGGAACTTCATGTACGCGGGCAGGGTGAGGAATGCGGGGAACTCCTGGCCGAGTGCCACCTCGCGGAAGATCTCGGCCGAGTCGTCGAACCGGTCGCCTTCGCGACGGTCGACCTCGCTCAGCACCTCAGCGATGAGACCCTCGATGTACTCGCGCGTGATCAGGTCGCCTTCGGCGGTGGAGCGGTCCTGGTGGATCCACTGCCACACTTGCGAACGCGAGATCTCGGCGGTCGCGGCATCCTCCATCAGGTTGTCGATGGCCACCGCTCCCAATCCGCGCAGCCACGCCTCGATGTAGCGGATCGCGACCGACACGTTCGCGTGCACCCCTGCGGCCGTGACCGGACGCCCGATGTGCACGTCGATGAGGTCGGATGCTTTCACCTCGACATCGGGACGCTGACGGTCGATCTGGTTCGGGCGGTCGCCCAGCACCGCGTCGAACTCCGCCATCGCCACAGGAATCAGGTCGGGGTGCGCCACCCACGTGCCGTCGAAGCCGTCGCCGGCTTCGCGCTTCTTGTCGGCGGCCACCTTCTCAAACGCCATCGTCGTCACCTCGGGGTCCCGACGATTCGGGATGAATGCGCTCATGCCACCGATCGCGAAGGCCCCGCGCTTGTGGCAGGTCTGCACGAGCAGCTCGGTGTACGCCCGCATGAACGGAACGGTCATCGTGACCTCGCTGCGGTCGGGGAGCACGAAACGCGCCCCACGGCCGCGGTAGTTCTTGATGATCGAGAAGATGTAGTCCCAGCGGCCCGCGTTCAGCCCCGCGATGTGGTCACGGAGTTCGAAGAGGATCTCTTCCATCTCGAACGCGGCAGGCAGTGTTTCGATCAGGACGGTCGCGCGGATCGTGCCGTGCGGGATGCCGATGTAGTGCTCGCTGAACGTGAAGACGTCGTCCCACAGTTTCGCCTCTTCGCTCGATTCGATCTTGGCGATGTAGAAGTAGGGTCCACGGCCGTTCGCGATGAGCTGCGTCGCGTTGTGGAAGAAGTAGAGGCCGAAGTCCACCAGTGAGCCCGAGGTCGCCATCTGTCTTCCCGAGCGGTCGGTGAACTGCATGTGGGCCTCGCTCAGGTGCCAACCGCGCGGACGCATCACGATCGTGGGCGTGGATTCGGCCGTGACTTCGTAGCGCTTCCCCGGTGCCGTTTCAGAGGCAGGACTGGTGAAGCTCAGCTCACCGCGGATCGCGTCGCGCAGTGACAGCTGACCCTCGATGACGTTCTTCCAGGTGGGGCTGGTGGCATCTTCTTGGTCGGCCAGCCACACCTTTGCACCTGAGTTCAGCGCGTTGATGGTCATCTTGGGATCGGTCGGACCGGTGATCTCGACGCGCCGGTCTTCAAGCCCCGGGCCGGCGCCGGCGACCTTCCACTCAGCGTCTTCGCGGATGTGACGGGTGTCGTCGCGGAACTGCGGGTCGTGCCCGTTGCCGATCTCGAAGCGACGGCGCATCCGGTCGGCGAGGCGATCGTGGCGGCGCGCTCCGAAACGCTGGTGCAGCTCGGTGAGGAACGCGAGTGCCTGGGGCGTGAGGACTTCGTCGTAGCGGGGGGCCATGCGACCGATGACCTCGACGCGGGGCTCAGTGGTCTGCGTTGCGATGGGTCCCGTGCTCGTACGCATCGGGGTGGCGGTTGAAGGAGTCATGTCGCTGTCTTCCTATGAACGTCGGGCGGTGGTCGTGAATCCAGTATTGAGTGAAGTTCGAAGTCACTCATGACCGATCCGGGTGTGAAGTTTCGGCAAAGTTCTGCTTTCGTGACAGAATCGCCCTATGAGCACCTCCATCGATCGCGACACCGGCACCGTCCCTCCGGAGGATGAAGAGGTGGACTCTCTCACGATCGGGCGACGCATCCGTCAGTTGCGTACTGACCGCGGCATGACGCTGGACGAACTCGCCACCGCGGTGGATCGCGTGCCCAGCCAGTTGTCGATGATCGAGAACGGTCGCCGCGAGCCGAAGCTCACACTGCTGCGGACGATCGCTCGGGCGCTCGGCACGACGTTGGACGCGCTCCTGGAGTCAGAGCCCCTCGACGAGCGGGCAACGCTCGAGATTTCACTCGAGCGCGCAATGCGCGGACAGACCTTTCAGGCTCTGGGGATCGCGCCGTTCCGGATCGGCAAGACCGTGCCCTCCGAGGCGCTGAAGGCTATGCTCGCGCTGCAGGGCGAGATCGACCGACTGCGCGACGAACGCGCCGCAACACCCGAAGAAGCCCGGCGGGCGAACGTCGCCCTCCGGCACCTCATGCGCACGCAGAACAACTACTTCGCCGATCTCGAAGAGCAGGCGCGGCGGCTCTTGACCGCGGTGGATCACCCGGGCGGACCCCTCACACAGCGCACAGCATCCGACATCGCCGCGCATCTCGGCTTCACCCTGCACTACGTCGCCGACCTACCGCAGACGACCCGGTCCGTCGCCGACATCAAGAACGGACGCCTCTACCTCTCGAGCAGGCTCGCGTCGAAGGGTGACCCGCGCACCGCCGTGCTGCAGGCGCTATCCAGCCGGATCCTCGGGCACCGTGAGCCCACGTCGTACGCGGACTTTCTGCGGCAACGGGTCGAGACGAACTACTTGACGGGCGCCCTGTTGATTCCCGAAGCACACGCCGTGCCCTTTCTGCAGGATGCCAAGAAAGACCGCGCGATCTCGATCGAAGATCTGCGCGATGCCTACTCGGTCTCGTACGAGACGGCCGCGCACCGCTTCACCAACCTCGCGACGATGCACCTCGACGTCCCGGTGCACTTCCTCAAGGTGCACGAGTCGGGCACGATCACGAAGGCCTACGAGAACGACGACGTGAACTTTCCGACAGATCGGCTCGGCGCGATCGAGGGCCAGATGTGCTGCCGTAAGTGGACCTCGCGGGTCGTCTTCGACGAGGACGACCACTTCAACCCGTACTACCAGTACACCGACACGGGGAACGGAACCTACTGGTGTACGGCCCGTGTCGAACTCTCCAGCGAGGGCGCGCACTCGGTGTCGGTGGGCGTGCGGTTCGATGACACGAAGTGGTTCCTGGGTCGCGAGACCACCAATCGCGGAATCTCCCGGCACTCCGTCGAGGTCTGCTGCCGACGGGCGCCGGCCGATCTCGAGGCATCCTGGCGCGAGAACTCGTGGCCGAACGTCCGCACCCCGCGCACGCTGCTGGCGACGCTGCCGACAGGGGCGTTCCCGGGAGTTGACACGACCGACGTATACGAGTTTCTCGAGGCGCATGCACCCCGGTGACGATAGCGTCGCAGTCATGCAGACGAGGTGGGCCGTTCTCGGGCCGGGTGAGATCAGTGGATACTTTGCGCGTGCATTGCCGCGTTCGCAGTTCGGGATGCTTCATGCCGTCGGCAGCTCGGATCCGTCCCGTGCCTCGGCGTTCGCGTCGCAGTACGCAGCGCCGGTGTCGGGAACGTACGACGACATCCTGAGCAGAGATGACGTCGACGCTGTCTACATCGGAACGGTGCATACCTCTCACGCAGAACTCGTCGAAGCCGCTCTTCGTGCGGGCAAAGCAGTGCTCTGCGAGAAGCCCGCCACGACGAACCTGGCCGACGCCGAGCGTGTCCTGGCGGTCGCCGCCGAAACGAACAGGCCGTTTCTCGAGGCATTCAAATGCCGCTTCGGCCCGCTCGCAGATCGGTTGAGGGCGCTGATCGAGGAACGCGCAATCGGCGATATCGTCGCCACCGAAGCGTCGTTCGGTTTCGCTGCGGGGGAGCGCTCTGGTCGGCTTTTCGATCCCGATCTCGCCGGAGGTGCGGTGCTGGATGCCGGGGGCTACCCCGCGTCGTTCGCTGTGGGTGTGGCCGCGTGGGCGGGCCTCGATCTGAACGGTGTCGTCGGCGACGTCGAGGGATACATCGGTGACACGGGCGTCGATGAGGATGCCGCCGCCACCCTCCGCTTCGGCGACAGCAGGGCGCGCATCCGCACCTCAATCGTCACTGAGCTCCCGCTCTCCGCGACGATCACGGGCACGGAAGGCAACATCGAGATCCCCGATGTATGGGGGAGCCGGACGGAGAGTGCGAGCACGCTCATCGTCCGCAGAGCGGGAGAGGACCCGGCGCGAATCGCCGTCGAGGTAGTCGACCCGTTTGCCGCGGAAGCGGACGCCCTTTCGTTCGCGCTTGCGGAGGGCCGGCTGGAAGTACCGCAGATGCCGTGGTCGCACACCCGTGCCGTTGCGCGCGTACTGGAAAACTGGCGCCGCTCGATCGGGTAGTGAAGAGGGCCGTTACGCGAGGGACGCTGCGGGCTCGGGCTGATGGATACCCCGCGGGCGATACCCGAGGCGGTCGGACAGGCCCGCAAGGTCGGCGAGATACCAGACGATAGCGAGCCACATCTCGGTGCCCTGCAACCCCGGCGCTGCGCCGTCGGAGCCGGGGTGGAAGGCAAACCCCTCACCGTCGACCCAGTGATCCATCGCCTGGCCAAGCAAGGTCCGTGCAAGAGCCGTGACCTCGGCCGCACGGTGGCCCGCATCGCGGGCAAGCCAGAGGGGGTGGGCGACGTCCAGCACGTTGCACGCGTTCTGCGCCGCGGATGCGAACAGCGTCTCGTCTTCCGCGTGCACGAGTACCGTGTCGACAACAGCGCGCGGGTACGGAATGGGGATGCCGAACTGTGCGAACGTGCCGCGTGATGCGCGGTAGAAGCCATTGACCCGCTGCAGCAGGTCGCCCCCGCCCCACACCCCGGTATCAGCATCCGCCCGGCTGACCAGCCATCCCAGGAGAGTCTCGGCGAACGCGGGGTCGCGTGCGTCGCCGCGCTGCCTCGACCAGTAAAGGGACGTACCGACAGCGTCGACCCAGTGCCCCGCCGTCCACGCCTCGGACTCCCATGGCAGGCCGTCCAGGAACGCGGTCACCTCCGCGGCGGTTCCGCCGCTGAGTGCAGGAACGGGGTGGGCGAACTGTGAGCCGAGCAGGTCGAGCGCATAGCCGACGCACTCCACGTGGTACGCGACATCGGGGTTGTTCAGATCGGGGTGTGGCTTGCCCAGAGGCGCGACGGCGCCTGTCTCGGCATCTTGCCACGAACGAAGCCGGCGCACTTGCTCAGCCGCGGGAAGCTGCGGCGGTGCGGTGCCGAGCAGAAGGTCGGCGATCTCAATCGCATCACACTGCGCGCGCACCGTTGTGGCTTGCCCTGGCCGATCGGTGAACAGGTCGGCCGAGGCATCCCACGAGCGCTCGAGGATGGCGAGTGCCGACGCGCGCGCACGTTTCCCGAACTCCTCGATGCGCTCGGGCAAAGGGTCCGCCGGGGCGATACGCCACTTGAGGAACCTCGCGGGATTGCCTGCGACGATCGCTCCATTCGGGACGTCCTTGGTCACTACGGCGCCGGCGGCGATAACCGAGTGCGACCCCACCGTGACGCCGTCGAGGATCACGACGTGCGAGCCGATCCACACGTCATCACCGACGCGGATGCCTCGGGACGTGAGAGGTTGCCGGAATACGGGGAGATCCGGGTCGGACATGGTGTGGTTGAAGCCGAGGATCGACGTATGTGCTCCGATCCGCACGCCGTCACCGAGGACGATGCGACCACGCAGCACCGTGTACGGATTGATCGAGCAGTCCGAGCCCGCGTGAAGTGACCCGGTCAGGTAGGCGCCCGCCGCGACATACGTACGCGCGCCGAGGGTGAGGTCGTCATTGTCGACGGACGAATGATCCGACACGAAGCAGCGGTCGTCGAAGCGCCACCCGGGGTGTGCGCGCATGAGGTCTGTCTGCAGTGCCCGTTGGGCGGTGTGATCGGCGGGATCGGCTCGGTCCCAGAAGTCCCAGGGTGAGTGGTCGAACGGTGAGATCACGACCGCGCCGCCGGCGGCGCGGTCGACTGCCGGACATTCAAGGTGGGGCTCAGCGAGACACGATGCACGGGGCGATCCGGGTCTTCGATTCGCCGCGCGAGCAGGTCCACGGCGGCGGCACCGACGCCCGCGCGTGGCGGGCTCACCGCGGTGAGTGCCGGGGTGAACAACTGAGCGACCTCATCGTCGTAGGCCACGACCGAGAGGTCATCGGGCACCGAGATCCCGCGGTTGAGGGCGATGTCGATGAACGCCATCGCCTCGGGGTCGGAGTGGATGAGCAATCCCGTCACCCCGGTGGACAGTGCGGTGTCGATGGCCGACTCGACGGCGGCCGAGAAGCCAGGACCGTTGCGGTCCGGAAAGAACTGCTCGAAGTGCTCGGATGGGCTGAGTTCGAGCTCTTCGCATGCGGCATCCCACCCCTTCACGATCTTGCGACCGGTGGGCGAATCGCGAGACAGAATGAGCCCGACTTTTCGGTGTCCGAGCCGCGCCAGGTGACGGGCGGCGAGCACCGCGCCGAGCGCGTGATCGGTGGTAACGCTCTCGACGGGTTCACGGCTGGGAAGTGCGACCGCCTCACGCTCGACGAAGACGCTGGGCACGCCGCTCTCAGCGAGCCACTGCACGACGTCCTGAGCATGAGCGGCATCGGGGTTCGGCGCGACGATCAGACCCTGCACGTCATCGGTGGCGACAAGGCGCTCCAGCACCGGTCGCTCGTCTTGCAGTTCGTAGGATGCCCCACGCAGGAGCAGGCGCAAGCCGCGGCGGTGGGCCTCCTGCTCCATTCCGCGCACGACGCCCGGCCAGTAGTAGTTCAGCGACGGCACGAGCACGGCGATCGACCCTCCGGATCCCGGGCGAGCAGTCTCAGGCGACGCCGTCTCAGAGCTCGCCGCCGGAACTGCTCCACCATGGACGCGCTCGAGGTGCCCCTCCTCCTCGAGTTGCTGGAGGTCGCGTCGCAGGGTCACCGCGGCGACACCGAGCTCATCGGTGAGCTGCGAGATGCGCACTGTTCCGTTGCGCTCGAGCGCGGCGAGGATATGTGCGTGCCGCGCGGGCGCGAGCAGTGCGTGCTGTTGATCGGTCATTGCTGATCCCTCGTCGTCGCTCGGCGCGCGAGCGTCGATGTGTCCTTTTCTACCGTGATCCAGACCTCGCGGGCCGATGTGACGTCAAGGTCGATGCGGGTGAGTCGCGCGCCCCAGACGTCGGAGAGCATCGGATCATCAAGCTCGCGCTGGACAATCCGGGCCTGGATGGTTCCAGGCCAACGCACGATCACCGGGTGCGCGCCGTCCAGGGGAACGATGCCGGCGGAGTCGGGGGCGAGGCGGACCTCGCCGGCCACGAGGAGGCGCACCGTCGTAAGGGGCTCCGAGCCTGCGCCCAGGGAGTCCAGGTCCCATGCGTCCTCGACGCGCACGGTGCCGCGCTCGCGGTCAAGGGTCGCGGTGCGGCGCCACGCGCGCAGCGCATCGACGGGGTAGGCATCAGCGATATCCAGGGAGAGGGTGGATGCGGCATCCGTCACGGTGACGCGGGCATCGCGAGCGGCGAATTCCGCCCCCACCCCCTGGGGGATTCCCCCGACTTCCGGCACGTTGTGCCACGAGCTCTGCATCGTCCAGATGTCGTACCGATCGGGCCCGAACGTCGCCTTCGTGTAGGTCGGGCGGCCCACGTCCACAAGGACGGGCACGCCGTCGGACGCGACCACGAAGGAGCCCACGTCATTGTGATTATGGTGCTCGCCGTTGTGTCCGCCCTTGATGGCGAGGGCTAGTCCGTCGGATGATCCGGCCGTCTCTCGTGCAAGCATCACTTCGGTGGATGGCAACCACACATCGCGGGGGAGCGGCGAGAGTACGACGGATGCCTCGACCCAATCGCGATCGGTGAGGGCGCGCACGAGTCGGCCAAACCCCGCTGTCTCGTTCGGAGTGACATCGCGGTGCGCCGCAGCGTGGGCTGCGGCATCCTGATCTCCCGCGCGCTGCGCTGCGCGGTACAGGGCGTGCCACGGCTGATCGCAGGACGGCCTGGCCTGGCCGTCGGCGAGATTGAGGTACCAGTCGCGGCCCAGATGCGAGCGATGCGGGAAGGCGACGGTCTCTCGGAGTGCCGTGACCTTGGGGGTGGCGTCGAGGGCGCCTCCCGTGGCGTAACTGAGGATGTCGAGGGCTTCCAAGGCGCGGCATGCGCCGTTCCACCAGTACGAGTAGCCTTCGTCGATCGCTCCATCGGCGGGTAAGACGGTGACGTAGCGGTCGAGTCCTTCGACGCTCAGCGCGACAATCGCGGCGCGCACCGCAACGTCGTCCGGCGCATCGAGCAGTCGGAGTGCGGCCACAAGGACGTTGCCGTGGATCCACGGATTCCAGTTGTGTACGTCGCCGTCGAGTCCGATCCAGTGCCAGTCGCGACGCGCGACGAACGGGTCGAATACGCGCAATCGGGCCTCATGGCGGATTCGCTGGCGAATGCCGGGTGCCCGCGCATCGAGGCCTGCGCCCAACACGTGATCGATCCACGCCAGCTGACCGACGACCTCGCCCGCACCGAGGTCGAGGAACGGGTCGGTGACTGTTGCGAGAACGGCGCCGTGTCGCTCGAAAGTGTCGTCATGTGCAGGCCAGCACCACGAACTCTGTTCGCAGAGCAACTGGATTCCGTCGATCACCTCATCAATCCACATCTCGTCGAGCGTGACTGCGGCAGCGATTGCGGCGCGACTCAGGCGATATTGGCGCTCATACGCGACCTGTTCCCATCCGTCTCGGTCACCGTCCCGATACACGCGCGCGGCTGCGCTGGCGAGGGGGATAGGCCATGGCGCGCGAAGGTCGTGAGCTGCACGAGAAAGGAGTTCGCCTGCATCGACCGAGCCCCAGACGCCGCGATTTGTCGCGGGTTCGACGGGAAGTGACTCATCCGCGATCCGCAGCAATGCGCCGAGTTCTCGGGTCGAGGAGCGACGGCCGAACGCGTCGGACAGTGTCCCTGGGAAGGTCGTGTTCATCCGCAGTCTCTCTCCATCGAGTCTCGTACACGTCATCGGTGATGATCGAAAATGATCGTATCACGATAACTTTTGACTTGCGATGATCGAAATGGATTGCTAATCTCCAAACGATCGCGAACGAACTCGAATCAATCGCGCACCTTCAAAGGAGAACCCGTGTACGCGGATCGCACGAGCAGCACGGCGGACTGGAGCCGCACGGAGTGGCTTGCGTTCGCCGACCGACTGCTTGCGGGTGCGATGGTCTGGGCATCTCCGAACAATGCCCGCATCACGCCCCCAGGAGTCGAAGGCGGGTACGGCACGGCCGTCGACGGACTCGAGGGGTTCGCCCGCACATTCCTTCTCGCCGGATTCCGCATCGCGGGGGAGCGCGGCGAAGGCGTCGATGACCTCATCGACTTCTACACGCGCGGCATCGTCGCCGGTGTCGACCCCGAGGCTCCGGACCGCTGGGTGCGCCTCGACGAGCACGCACAGGCCAAGGTCGAAGCGGCATCGCTCGCGCTCATCCTCGATATGACGCGCCCGTGGATCTGGGATCGCCTCGACGAAACCACGCAGCAGCGCGTCATCGACTACCTCGCGCCGGTCGTCGGCGACGACAGCTACCCCAAGACGAACTGGCTCTGGTTCCGCATCGTCGTGCAGACCTTCTTGCGGTCCGTCGGCGGCCCGTGGTCCGCGCGAGACATCGCAGACGACCTCGCACTCCACGATTCCCTCGTGCGTGAGGATGGCTGGCTGAGCGACGGGTTCGAGCGTTCGTACGACCACTACGTCGGCTGGGCGCTGCACCTCTACCCGGTTCTTTGGGTGCGGATGCAGGGGGGCGCCGAGCTCGCTGGTGACCGTGCCGCAACCGATCTCGCGGCTCTTGACCGGTTCCTTCTCGATGCCACTGCACTCGTGGGCGCCGATGGATCGCCGCTCATCCAGGGCCGGAGCCTCATCTACCGCTTTGCTGCCGCCGCGCCGTTCTGGGCCGGCATCATCGCGGGTGTGCCGTCGTCGTCGCCGGGACTTCTCCGCCACGCGGCAGACCGAGTGGTTCACCACTTCGTCGACAACGGCGTGCCGAACGACGATGATCTGCTTTCGATGGGCTGGCACGGCGAATGGCGAAAGCTCGCTCAGTCGTACTCGGGTTCCGGATCGCCCTACTGGGCCGTGAAGGGCCTCATCGGTATCTCGTTGCCGGCCGATCATCCTGTCTGGGCAGCCCCCAGCGAGCCGCTCCCGGTCGAGTCCGGCGACGTCCTCACCCGTATCGCCGCCCCCGGGTGGGTCGTCTCGGCCACCCAGGCGGACGGGATCGTGCGTATCGCCAACCACGGCACCGACCATGCACCGGAGGGCGCCCTCGCGGGGGACTCGCCGCTTTACGCACGCATCGGCTACTCGACCGCGGCTGCGCCGCTGGCAGGCGGACAGGCCTGGCGCGAGCCGCTCGAGCAGTCCGTCGTGCTCGTCGATGCCGAAGGTCGATCGACCCATCGCGCCGCCATGACTTTGCTCGGCACCCGCGTCGACGACGAGGTTGCGATCGCCGCTTCGACCTCGACGGCGCACTGGATCGTTCCGGCCGAGACGCAGGTACGCCACGGCTCGGGTATCACCGGTGAGCTCACCCTCGCTGGAACTCTCACGGTGCAGTCGCTCGTCCGCGGGCCGTGGGAGGTGCGGCTCAGTTCTGTCGACGCCCTTGAATCCGGGGTCGAAGCATCAGAGCTGCGCCTCCGAATTGGCGGCTGGGCGCTCGCCGCAGCAGAAGTCCCGGCATCTGCATCCATCCCAGACACGGCCAGCGCCGTCACGAACGGCCGCACCAGCGGCATCCGCTCTCTCACAGCCGGCGGCGCCGCATCCGTCATCACCCGCGATGACGCCAGCCCGCTCGGCGCCCACGCCGCCGTACCGGTCGTCGAGCACTCCGTCCGGGTCGGAGGGTTCACCGCGACGCTCGTCTGGCTCGATGGCGCCGCCGTCGGAGACCCCGCATCCACCAGCGTCGACATCGCAGATCACACTGCGTCCGTGACGTGGCCCGACGGAGTCGCAACCGCGACCCGTCTCATCGACCACCGACCCGCCACCGCGGCGGACCGGGAGTAAGGCCCGAGCCCGAGGACGGGTCCGGACAGCAATCGCAAAGGAGCAGCATCCCTCATGAAGCGTAAATTCGCAGCCGCGGCGTCACTCGTCGCCGTCGCATCGCTGACGCTCGCCGCGTGCAGCGGCGGAACGACGGAGGAGCCGGCCGCATCGGCAGGTCCCGTCACCATCTCTCTCTCGGGCTGGAGCCTGGAGACGACGCCCGAGTTCCAGGCGCTCGCCGACGCGTTCACCGCCGAGAACCCCGACATCACCGTCGAGCTCAAGGGCTATGACGCCGCCGAGTACAACACGCTCGTCACGGCCGACCTCGCCGCTGGCACCGGCCCCGACATCATCACGCAGAAGGAGGTCAAGTTCGTCACCACCTTCCAGGAGGGCGGACAGCTCCTCGACGTGTCAGACATCGCACTCCCCGAGGGCATCGGCGGAGCTTCGTCGTACGAGGTCGACGGCGTCGCGTACGGCGTGCCCTACCGCCAGGACTCGTGGGTCCTGTTCTACAACAAGGACCTGTTCGCGCAGGCAGGCATCGACGAGCCCGACGGCTCGTGGACGTGGGACGATTACGACGCCGCCGCGGGAGAACTCTCGGCGGCGCTGGCTCCAGCACGCGGTGGCTACATGCACCGCTGGCAGTCCGTCGTTCAGGGCTTCGCGAGTGCTCAGAACGACACGAACGTTCTCGACGGCGACTACGAGTACATGGGTGAGTTCTACGACCGCGTGCTGGCTCTTCAGGACGACGGTGCGCAGATCGACTTCAACACGTCCAGCGCCAACCAGCTCACCTACCAGGGCGAGTTCGGCAAGCAGACCGCGGCCATGCTTCCGATGGGCACGTGGTACACCGCGACGCTGATCGCACAGCAGGCCTCGGGCGACGCCGACACGTTCGAGTGGGGCATCGCTCCGATCCCGCAGCTCAGCTCGAGCACCGCGGGCATGGACAACGAGCCCGTCACCTTCGGTGACCCGACCGGCTTCAGCATCAACGCCAACACCGATGCTGCCAAGCAGGAAGCGGCCAAGAAGTTCCTGGCCTTCGCCGCAAGCGAAGCGGGCGCGGATGTGCTCGCCGCAATCGGAATCACCCCGGCCTTCTCGAACGAGACGGTGACCGAGACGTACTTCGGCGTCGAGGGCGCACCGACCGACGATCTGTCGAAGTTCGCGTGGTCGACTCACGAGACGCACCCCGAGAACCCGACGTCGTCCAAGACGGCCGCAATCCAGGGCATCCTCGGCGACATGCACACGGCGATCATGTCCGGCTCGACTCCCGTCGAGCAGGCGATCACCGAAGCTCAGGATCGCGTCGAGAACGAGGTCGGACTCGACTGAGTCCGTCATGACGGTGGTCGGCCCTGCCGAACGCAGGGCCGACCACCGCCTCAGAACAGCAGCAGAAGGCAGAGAATCATGACGACAGTCGCCGCACGGGACGCGGGCGCGAAGACGGCGAAACCGCCGTCGCAACGCAAGCGCCGCTCGAAGCTCGCGCTTCGCAACACCCTGATCGGGTGGAGCTTCATCCTCCCGAACTTCATCGGATTCGCCGCCTTGACGCTTGTCCCGGTCGTCGTGCTGTTCTACATGTCGTTCACGAACTGGAACGTGTTCGGCAAGGCCGACTGGATCGGATTCGACAACTTCACGCGGCTGTTCGGCGACAACAGCTTCCGGATCGCGGTCGTCAACACGCTGTATTACTCTGCGCTGCACATCCCGCTCACGATCATCGTGTCGCTGTCACTCGCGCTGCTGCTGAACAACAAGCTCCGCGGGGTGGCGTTCTTCCGCACCGCCGCATTCTTTCCCTACATCACGTCGATCGTCGCGATCGCGGTGGTGTGGAACCTCCTCTTCAGCCCTGACTACGGCCCGATCAACGAGATTCTCCGCTTCTTCGGCGTGCAGAATCCTCCGGGATGGCTGACGTCGACCGATTGGGCGATGCCCGCCGTCGTCATCGTCAGCACCTGGCGTGATATGGGCTACTACATGATCCTGTTCCTTGCCGGGCTTCAGACGGTGCCGCGCGAACTATACGAAGCAGCCCGCGTCGACGGCGCGAACGCCTGGAACCGCTTCGTCAACGTGACGCTCCCGTGCCTGCGGCCGACGATGTTCTTCGTCGTCGTCATGCTGACGATCGGCTCGTTCAAGATCTTCGACCTGATCCTCGTCATGACCGATGGTGGACCCGGACAGGCGACGCTCGTCATGTCGCAGTTCATCTACCGCAAGGGTTTCGAGGAGAGCCAGTTCGGCTACGCCTCCGCTGCCGCTGTCGCGCTGTTCTTCATGTGCATCGCCGTGACGATCATTCAGTTCTTCTGGAACAAGAGAGCGAGTAAGTGATGACCGGTCTCACCGTCCCGGCGCAGGATCGCATCGGCCTCCGCAAGCTCACCGAGGGCGCTCCCGAGCGCCGTGAGCGTTCGCGCGGACCCGCGCAGACTCCCGGGCGTCGTGTCGCCCGCGTTGCGATGTACATTGCGCTCATCATCGCCGCGATCGGCCTCCTGCTGCCGTTCTTCTGGATGATCATGAGCTCGCTGAAGAGCCCCAACGAGGTTTTCAGCGTCCCGGTCAAGTGGTTCCCCGAGACGTTCATCTGGGCGAACTACGTCGACATCTGGACCGAGACGAACATGCTCGTCTGGATCCGCAACACGTTGCTTCTGGCGGTGGTGGTCACGTTCCTTCAGGTGCTGACCGGCTCGTTCGCCGCCTACGGCTTCGCCCGCATGCGCTTCCCGGGTCGCGACGTGCTCTTCCTCGTCTACATCGGAACGATCGCCGTGCCGTGGCAGTCGTACATGATCCCGCAGTTCATCCTGCTGTCGAACATCAAGGTGTCCAACACACTGTGGGCGATCATCCTGATTCAGGCCTTCGGTGCGTTCGGCGTCTTCCTGATGAAGCAGTTCTACGAGACCATCCCTGAGGAACTCAGCGAGGCCGCGCGTCTCGACGGGCTCAGCGAATACGGAATCTGGCGACGCATCATGCTCCCGCTCTCGATCCCGGCACTGGCAAGCCTGACGCTGCTCACCTTCGTCGGAACATGGAACGACTACCTCGGACCGCTCATCTACCTGCGCAACCCCGACCTGTGGACGATTCAGCTCGGGCTCAAGTCGTTCGTGAGCAACCTCTACGACACGAATTACGCCCTCCTGTTCGCGGGCCTGGTGATCTCGATCATCCCGATCGCGCTCATCTTCCTCGCGGGGCAGAAGTACTTCGTCGAGGGCATCGCCACCAGTGGAATGAAGGGCTGATCTTGCGTCGCGTTTCGCACGACATGTACGCCACCGTCTTCAACGTGGTCTACCTCGGCGTCATCACCAACGCCCTGCTGATCGCCTCGTGCCTTCCGATGGTCGTGCTCTTGGTGACGACCGATCCGATGCACTCGTGGCCCCTTCTTGCCCTCGCCGCACCGCTGTGCGCTCCCGGAATCGCCGCGGCCTTTCGGGTGTTCCGTGAGCAGGCGGCCGGGGGAAACACACCGGCTCGTGCCTTCTGGGCTGGTCTCAAGGCCACCTGGCGCAAGGCGCTGGCGATCGGCGTGACGGCTACGGCGGTCATGGTGGTTGTGCTCGTGGACCTCCGGATGGTCGCTGAAGCCACGATCGGGATGCTCGTAGGCCCCATGCTGCTCGTTGTCGGGCTGGTCACGCTCGCCACCACTCTCCTCGCATTGGTCGCTCTCGCCGAGGAGCCGGGTGCGCGCCTGCGCGACATCGTCAAGGCTGCGGCCGTCCTCAGCACGCGCCGCTGGTATCTGACGGCGGTGTCACTGCTGGCGCTCGCCGCTCAGGTGTGGCTGTTCGTCTCCATGCCCGCGATCGCGCTGGGGATCACAGCATCCGCCGCCCTCTATCTCGCATGGGCGAACTCGCGGTACTCGCTGCGGCCCGTGCTCGACCTCGAACCGGCCGTCGCGTAACCCGCGTCGTCACCCCTCACGAAGGAAACCCCACTCATGACGTCCATGTTCACCGAGACTGCTGCCATCGCAGGTCTCGATCGTGCGCTCGAGGATGCGTTGTCGACCGTGCGCCGCAACATCCGCACCTTCGGCGGTGCGTACCCGGATAACACCACCACTGACGATCGCTACCCACTGCGTCCGGCCCACAAGGAGTTCGGTGTCGGCGCGAACCAGGGCTGGACGACGAGCTTCTGGCCCGGAGCCCAGTGGATCTCGTTCGAGCTCACCGGTGACGAGGAGTTTCGGGATGCCGCGCTCGGCCATGCTCGTGATTTCGCACGCCGCGTGCGCCACGAGGAGGATCTCGATACGCACGACCTCGGTTTTCTCTACACGCTGGCCTCGGTCGCCCCGTGGCGGTTGTTGGACGACGAAGACTCGCGCGAGGCTGCGCTGCTCGCGGCGGATGCGCTGATGCGCCGGTTCCTCGAGCCCGCCGGCATCGTGCAGGCCTGGGGTGATCTCTCCGACCCCGCACAGCGCGGTCGCACGATCATCGACAGCCTGATGAACATGCCGTTGCTCACGTGGGCGTACGAGCAGACCGGCGACGAGCGCTACGTCGACGCCGTCCGGCGCCACACCGCGCAACTGCGCGAGCACATCTTCCGTGCGGACGACTCGACATTTCACACGTTCTTTTGGGATGCGGAGAGCGGCGAGCCGCTGCGAGGAGCGACTGAGCAGGGCGCGTTCGACGAGTCGTGCTGGGCGCGTGGGCAGGCGTGGGGCATCTACGGCTTCGCGCTCAACTACCGCGCGACCGGCGACGCACAGCTTCTCGAGGCATCGCGTCGCTCTGCGGAGTACTTCCTTCGGCACCTTCCGAGCGACCGTGTTCCGTTCTGGGATCTGGTCTACACCGACGGCAGTGATGCGCCGCGCGACAGCTCGTCCGGTGCGATCGCGGTGTGCGGACTTCTTGAGTTGGCCGCGCTCGAGACCGATCCCGGGGCGGCGGCGCGATGGACGGCGGAGGCCCGCGGCATCCTGACCTCTCTCATCGCGAACTACGCACCGGCGAATCCGGAAGACTCGGATGCCCTGCTCCTGCACAGTGTCTACGACCTTCCGAAAGACAACGGTGTGGATGAAGGCACTCTCTGGGGCGACTACTTCTACCTGGAAGCGCTGATGCGTGTCGCGCGCCCGGATTGGACGCCGTACTGGTGAGGCTCGTCACTCTGCGTAAGCCCGACGGGCTGACGGCCGCAGTCGTGGTGGACGTCGATGGCGTTGACCGGATCGTTGAGCTCCAAGGCTCGGTCGCCGATGTTCTCTCTGACCCTGGCGCCCGTGCCGCGGCCGTGCGGGCGATCGCCGCCGCGACAGAAGTTCTGCCTGCCTTGGCTGATGCAGAGCTCGACTCGCCCGTGCGCCCAGGCAAGCTCCTCTGCCTCGGGTACAACTACCGAGGACACGTCCCCGACGGCGTCGACGCCACCGCATCCGATCCCGAGTTTCCCGATGTGTTCGTCAAGACGCCGAACGCTGTGGGCGGCCCGCACGATCCGGTGGTGGTTCCGGACGCCGCGACCGATATGGACTACGAGGGCGAGGTTGCCGTCGTCATCGGGCGCCGCGCGCATGCCGTGTCGTTGGAAGACGCGGCATCCCACATCGGTGGCTACACGATCCTCAACGACATTTCGGACCGCGCATGGCAACGCCGGCAGAGCCAGTGGGCGCTCGGCAAGTGCTCCGATGGCTTCGCACCGCTCGGCCCGTGGATCGTCACGGCCGACGAGGTCGTCGATCCACAGGACCTTCTCGTCGAGGTCGTGCGCGACGGGGTCGTCACCGTGTCGCAGTCGACCTCGACCACGATCTTCTCGGTCGCGTTCGTCGTCCACTATCTGAGCCAGTTCATGACGCTCGAGGTCGGGGATGTCATTTCTACGGGCACTCCGCAGAAGCTCCCCGAAGCGCAGGACTCGCATCGCCCTCTGGCGGTGGGGGATGCTGTGACCGTCCGCATTTCGGGGCTCGGCGCCCTCACGACCACTTTCACCTACGCGCAGGGAGCACCCGCATGATTCTCGACACTTTCCGACTCGACGGGCGAGTCGCCCTCGTCACGGGCTCCAGTCGCGGACTCGGCCAGGGGGCTGCGGTCGCGTTTGCTGAAGCCGGTGCCGATGTCGCGCTGCTCGACCGCGGAGACGCGGGCGACACCGCCGCGTTGATCCGCGCGACAGGCCGCAGGGTGCACCTCGTTAAACGTGACCTCGTCTCTGCCTCTCCAGAAGAACTGACATCCGCGGTTGATGAGGTCATCGCAGAGCTCGGGGGACTCGACATTCTGGTCAACAACGCCGGCACCATTCGCCGCGCGCCGGCCCTGGAATCCGCCGCACAGGACTGGAACGATGTCCTGACGGTGAACCTCGATGCCGTGTTCCACCTCTCGCAGGCGGCGGGCCGGCATATGGTCGCGCAGGGCTCCGGTCGCATCATCAACGTCGCGTCGATGCTCTCGTTTCAGGGGGGCATTCTCGTTCCGGCATACACCGCGTCCAAGCATGCGGTCGCCGGGCTCACGAAGGCCCTCGCCAACGAGTGGGCGGCCTCCGGGGTTACGGTCAACGCCATCGCCCCGGGCTATATGACGACCGACAACACGGCGCCGATCCGTGCCGACGAAGCGCGCGAGGCATCCATCGTCGCCCGCATCCCCGCCGGCCGCTGGGGCACCCCCGGCGACCTGCAGGGCGCTTTCATCTTCCTCGCGTCGGATGCCGCCGCCTACGTGACGGGCGCCATCGTGCCCGTTGACGGCGGCTGGCTCGTGCGCTGACAGATTTCTCTACAGATCCAAGGAGCGAACACATGGAACAGCGCTACGCCACCAACCCCGCCCAGATTCCCGGCATGAACACGAAGCAGTTGCGCGACAGCTACCTCGTGCCCGAGCTCTTCGTGCCCGGCGAGGTCACCGTCGTCTACACGCACCACGACCGCATCGTGCTGGGCGGAGCCGTCCCCGCCGGCACGGATCTCGTGCTGACCGGCTACCCCGAGATCCGCAGCGACTACTTCCTCGAGCACCGAGAGGTCGGCATCATCAACGTCGGCGATACGGGCACGGTGACCGCCGACGGCGAGGTCTACGAGCTTGTCGCGGGCGCATGTCTCTACCTCGGGCGTGGCGTCCGGGATGTCGTCTTCCGGGATGCCGACGGTTCGGCGGGCGCGCAGTTCTACCTCTTCTCGGCCCCCGCGCACACGGCCTACCCGTCCGCGCTGGTCTCACCCGGCGAAGGGACAGTTCGTGAGTTGGGCGACCAGACCACGAGCAACCGCCGCACGCTCAACCAGTACATCCACGAGAACGGTGTGAAGAGCTGCCAGATCGTCATGGGCGTCACCGAGCTGCACGAGGGCTCGATGTGGAACACCATGCCCGCGCACACCCACGACCGTCGAACCGAGTGCTACCTCTACTTCGACGTGCCTGAAGATGCCCGCGTTATCCACCTGCTCGGTGAGCGCGAAGAGACCCGCCACCTCGTCGTCGCAGACCGCCAGGCGATCATCTCGCCCAGCTGGTCGCTGCACTCGGGTGTGGGAACGGCGGCCTACTCGTTCATCTGGGCGATGGCCGGCGAGAACCAGGCGTTCGACGACATGGACCCCGCCCCCGTCACCGGCCTGAAGTGACGCGGCTCTCGGTGTCCGCCCCCGAGCTGCTCGCGATCGGCGAGACGATGGCGATGGTCACCCCGACCACCGCCGAGAGTCTTGTCGACGCGGACGTGTTCCGCCTCGACGCGGGCGGGGCCGAGTCGAACGTCGCTGCCCACGTCGCGGCCGGCGGGCACCGCGCGGGGTGGTTCTCGCGGCTCGGCGATGATCCCCTCGGACACCGTGTGGCCCGCTTGCTCGCGAGTCGAGGAGTCGATGTCTCGACCGTTGAGTTCGACCCGCATCATCCGACCGGTGTGTATTTCAAAGACCCTGGTCGGCCGGTCCGCTACTACCGCGCCGGTTCGGCGGCGGCTCATCTGTCGGCCGCCGACGCGGAGGCCGTCGTGCTCGATGGGGTGCGCATCGTGCACGTCTCGGGAATCACTGCGGCGATCTCGACCTCTGCTTCGGGGTTTCTCGCCCGCATCATCGACCGGGCACACGCGGCGGGAGCGCTGGTGAGCTTCGATGTGAACTACCGCTCCGCGCTCTGGTCGGTGGCTGACGCCGCCGCCCCATTGGAAGACCTCGCGCGCCGCGCCGACATCGTGTTCGTCGGGTGGGACGAGGCCGAGACATTGTGGGCGACGCCGGATGCCCCAGCCGTCCGCGCTCATTTTCCCGAGGTCGCCGAACTCGTTGTGAAAGACGGCGACATCGGCGCGACGACGTACGTCGGCACTGATGAGACGTTCGAGCCCGCTTTGCGGGTCGACGTCGTCGAAGCCGTGGGTGCCGGTGACGCCTTCGCCGGGGGGTACCTCGCAAAACTCCTGGACGGGGCACCCCTGACCGAACGACTGCGCGCCGGCCATGCCCGCGCGGCACTGACACTGCAGACGACGGGCGATTCCGTCGACGAGGAGGAGAACGCATGACTGAGTCACGCGATTGGTTCGACGAGGCGTTCTCGGGCGCTCCGCTGATGGCGATCCTGCGAGGGATGGGCACCGAGCGGTCTGTCGCCCTCGCGACGACCGCCTGGGATCTGGGCCTCGACCACGTGGAGGTGCCGCTGCAGACCGAGGAGGACGAGCGTGCTCTGGGCGAGGTCGTCCGGCTCGGCGCGGAGCGCGGCAAGGTCGTCGGCGCGGGCACCATTGTGCGCGTGGAGCAGGTCACCGCGGCGAAGGCTGCCGGGGCCGCGTACCTCGTTTCGCCTGGGCTGGATCCGGTCATCGTGCGTGCGGCGCAGGATGCCGGCATCCCGATCATTCCCGGTGTCGCGACGCCATCGGAGGTCCAGCTCGCGGTCGGCCTGGGCCTGACGTGGCTCAAGGCGTTCCCCGCACAGTGGCTCGGAGCGGGCTGGTTCCGGCACATTCGCGGACCGTTCCCGCAGGTGCGCTTCGTCGCCACCGGCGGAATGGATGCCTCGAACGCCGGCGAGTTCCTCGATGCGGGCGTGCGGGTCGTCGCCGTCGGATCCGCCTTGGAGGATGCCGAGCAGCTCAAGAAGCTCGCAGAACTGCTCTCGTCACGTTCCGTCTGAGATGTCGACGTTCGAGATCGGCGATACCGACTTTCTGCTGGACGGTGCAGAGCACCGGATCCTTTCCGGTGCTCTGCACTACTTCCGCATTCACCCCGATCAGTGGGCCGACCGCATCCACAAGGCGCGGCTTCTCGGGCTGAACACGATCGAGACGTACGTGGCGTGGAATGCGCACGAACCCAGGCGCGGTGAGTGGGACGTCAGCGGCGTGAATGATCTCGGGCGCTTCCTTGACCTCGTCGCGGCCGAAGGCCTGCACGCTATCGTGCGGCCCGGCCCATACATCTGCGCGGAATGGCACAACGGCGGTCTTCCGGCCTGGCTCACCGCGATGCCCGACATCGGTCTGCGTCGTTCGGAACCCCGCTACCTCGCCGAAGTCACGATCTATCTCGAGCGCGTCTACGAGATCGTCGAATCTCGGCAGATCGATCGCGGTGGGCCCGTCATCCTGGTGCAGATCGAGAACGAGTACGGGGCTTATGGGGTGGACAAGGAGTACCTCGCAGAGCTGGTGCGCGTGACGCGATCAGCGGGCATCACGGTTCCGCTCACGACGATCGACCAGCCCACGCCCGAGATGCTGTCCGCCGGATCGCTCCCGGGTCTTCACCTCACGGGTTCCTTCGGATCGCGAGCCGACGAGCGCCTCGCGACCCTGCGTGACCATCAACCCACCGGCCCCCTCATGTGTGCGGAGTTTTGGGACGGCTGGTTCGACTGGTGGGGCGGCGTGCACCACACGACGTCGGCGGCGGATTCCGCGGCCGAGCTTGACGCACTCTTGGCCGCCGGGGCTTCGGTCAACCTCTACATGTTGCACGGCGGTACCAACTTCGGGCTGACGAACGGCGCAAATCACAAGGGGCGGTACCTGCCGATCACGACGTCGTACGACTACGACGCTCCGCTGGACGAGGCGGGAAATCCCACCGAGAAGTTCCGCGCGTTCCGTGAAGTCTTCGCAAAGTACACGCCCGTACCGGCCGACGAAGCGGTGAGTGCCGCCCCCGCGCCGGCATTCGAGGTTGCTTTGACGGCGACGGGGAACTGGGTGCCGGAGGCCTCGGGCCAGACGTTCGACCGGCCGCCGACGTTCGACGGCCTCGATCATACGAGTGCGCTCGTGAGGTACGACAGCGTGCTGGGTGGTCGCGGCGGGCTTCTCGCGTTCGGTGAAGTGCGCGACCGCGCGTGGATCGAGGTCGACGGTGTCGCCATCGGAACGTTGTCTCGCACGCTGCACCAAACCTCGCTCTGGGTGCCCGCAGGGCAGCGGCTGAGCGTCCTCGTCGAAGATCAGGGCCGAGTGAATTACGACGTGCGGCTCGGCGAGCACAAGGGACTCATCGGCGCGGTCACCCTCGATGGTGCGCCGCTCGAGGGATGGACCGCGACCCCGATCGACGTAGCGAGTCTTGCGGTGGCGGTTGAGGCATCCGAAGAAAGCGCAGACGCTGCCCGCGCTGCGTGGCGCGGGACGTTCGACCTGGACGAGGCGACAGACCTCTTTCTCGACACCGACGGCTGGGGCAAGGGCTACGCCTTCGTCAACGGCTTTCTTCTGGGCCGCTACTGGCGGAGCGGGCCCCAGCGAACCCTGTTCGTCCCCGCACCCGTGGTGCGTTCGGGGGCGAACACGGTCGTCTTCGTCGAGCTCGAGCGCGGCACGGCAACGTCGGCCCGATTCGTGGCAGAGCTACACCTCGGTCCTCGCGAGGAGTAGCTCTGTCGGTTAGCGCCCGGCGATGAGGTCGGCCGCTTTCGCGAAGACGGAAGTGCGCGACGAGCGACCGGATGCTTCGGCCCGGTCGGCCGCGCGGTAGGCGGTGTAGATCGCGTTGACGGCCAAGAACCGCAGCGGTTCGACCTCCCAGTTCTTCGCCCGGTGATCGACCCACGGGAGTCGCACAAGGTCGGTTTCGCGTTCGAGCACGAGGTCGGCGAGAGTCCGACCCGCGAGGTTCGTCGCTGTGACGCCGGTTCCGACGTAGCCGCCCGCCCAGCCGAGGCCGGTCGCGCGGTCGAGCCCGACGGTGGCCGCCCAGTCACGCGGTACGCCGAGCACGCCCGCCCAAGCGTGCGCAATCGGCACTGCCGAAGCATCCGGAAAGAAATCCCTCAGCAACGCCGCGAGCGAAGTGATCGTGCGCTCTTGCGTCGAGCCATCGGTGTCGACCCGAGAACCGTAGCGGTACGGCACGCCGCGGCCTCCGAAAGCGATGCGGTCATCGGCCGTGCGCTGGGCGTACATGTAGACGTGTGCGAAGTCGCCGAGCGTCTCGCGGCCCTCCCACCCGACGTTCGACCAGAACGATGGCGGCAACTGCTCGGTGACGATCATCGACGAGTTCATCGGCAGCCAGGTGCGGTGCTCTCCCCTGAGGTCGGCGGTGAACCCTTCGGTCGCGCGCAGGACGTGCGCCGCCCGGACGATGCCGTGGTCGGTGATCGCCCGACCCGCCTCGATCGCTGAGACGTGGGTGTTCTCGTAGATCGTGACACCGAGTCGCTCCACGGCACTTGCGAGTCCTGACGCGAGCTTCGCCGGGTGTACCCGGGCGCAGTGCGGGTGCCAGATGCCCCCGAGGGCGCCGGCGATGTCGATGCGGGATGCGGCGGCCGCAGCATCCAGCAACTCCACATCGGTACCGGGCCATGCGGCCTCTTCGGCGAACGTCGTGCGCAGGCGCGCGAGCGCGGCGGGCGTGCGGGCGACCTCGAACTCGCCACCGTTGACGATGTCGGCGTGAATGCCCTCACGCTCGGTCACTGCGATGACTTCCTCGACGGCGGCGTTGAGGGCGAGTTGCTGCGCCGCGCCGCCGTCGCGGCCATACCGTGCACGGCCCCCTGTGACCGAGTTCGTGAGCCAGCCGCCGTTGCGGCCCGAGGCTCCGAACCCCGCGAAGCGCTGTTCGAGCACCGCGACACGGAGGTCGGGCTGGCGCGTCTTCAGGTAGTACGCGGCCCAGAGTCCGGTGTACCCGGCGCCGACGATCGCGACGTCCGCATCGAGATCGCCGGTGAGGGCTGGCCGGGCGGATGGCAGCCCACCGAGGTCATGCCACCACCACGACACGTCGCCGTTCGCCACGGCCGATTCAGGGGTCATGCTGACATCCTCTCCCGGTCGTCAGCGGCCGCGCCCGTACATTCGGACGCAAATCCGATCTCCGCCGGACACGGCGCCGCGCGAAACTCTCGTCTTTCCGCTGCCAGGTGATCGGGCGCGCGAGGAATCTGCGTCCGACACACGCCGAGTCAGTCCGACCCGTCGATCACCTGCAACGCCGCCCAGAGTTCCGCTCGCGAGGCGAACAGGCTGAGGTCGCTGCCGAGTACCCGTTCGGCGACGGCGAGCCGGGTGCGGACGGTGTGACGATGCACGCCGAGGGCGCGGGCGGATGCCTCGTGCGAGCAGTCGTTGTCGAGCCAGGCGCGCACGGTCTCGACGAGGTGCGTGCCCTCTTCGGCATCGTGCGTGGTCAACGGTTCGAGCGCGGCAACGGCGAGGGCGCGAGCGTTCGGCGAGAGGGCCGAGAGCACTCCCGCCCTCGCCACGGTGTCGAAGTCGGTCACCGGGCGGTCGCCGCGATCGCGAGCCACCCGCGCCTGGCCGACGCTCGCTGCGAAGGTGTCGTACCCACCCGGCGCAGAGACACCGATGCGCACATCGAAGCGCTCCACGAGTTCGTCGAGGATGCGACGGTCGCCCGCCGGGAGCACCAGGACGAGGCCCTCGTCACCGCGCCCGAAGAACAGCGACCCCCGGCGTTCGTCAACGCGGAGTTCGAGAACCTCTGCGATACCCTCGGCGCGCCCGGCCGGAGCATCCGTCATCGCGACCAGGATCGGCGCCGGGGGGAGCGGTCCCCACAGATCGCGGACGATCCGTCGAGCGAGCGCCGGGTCATCGGTCAGCAAAGACTGGACGAGCCCCGCGCGCAACGCTCCCCGCGCGCGGCTGAGGCCTTGGTGCTGCTCGAGCGCAAGTCCTGCCATGGCGATGACGGCCGTCACGACCCCACGCCCTTCTTGATCGAGGTCGCCCTCGGCGATGGCGATGACCCCGCGCAGGTGTCCGCCGCGCCCGAGCGTCTGCAGAGTGAAGGGCGTCTCGCCGATCCGCAGCGCAGAGCCGGCCCGGGCACCGCGGCGCAACACCGCCCCGACCTCGCCGTAGAGACCACGCGCCGTCTCGGCGTCGAGCGCGCCGATCGGATGCTCGCGCGAAAGTTCACCCGCAGCGTCGAACAGGCCGACCCATGTGCCCAGTTGTCTGGCGAGTTCGGCCAGCGTCGCGCCCAGTCCATCGGGCCTCAGTGCGGCCAGAGCGATCGCCCGCTGCGCGGCGAGCGCCCAACTACGCCGCGCATAGGTCTGCGCGGCGATGGCCTCGGCGTTGGCGCGGGCGACAGCGATGAAGGGGGTGCTGTAGGGCACCTCGAACAGCGGGATGCCCGCCTCGCCGCAGGCGTCAGCGAGTTCGGGAGGAATGCCGTCCCGCACCACTTCGGTGCCGAAGCCCAGTCCGACGACTCCGCGCGATGCGAGCCGGGCGACATAGTCACGGACGGATGCGGGGTCATCGCCGTGGAACTGGGTGCCGGTGGTCAGCAGCACCAGCCCCTCCGAGAGGAAGGGCGTCGGGTCGGCCAGATCGGTGGAGTGGACCCATCGGATCGCCCGATCGAGGACCGCCGGATCCCGGTCGGGTCCAGACACGAGCCGCAGCCGGAGGTCGCTACGGGCCAGGAGGGCGCGCAGGGTCGGGGAATCGGAGACGGACTCCATGACACCTCCAGATGTACCGCTGGTACAGCGTTGTACCCAGAATGTACATCAGGGCGGGTGCGAGCGTCGCATCCGCAGAAATACGCTCGCGACTATGAGCGCGATCGATACCCTCACCACACCTCTTGGCGGCCCCACTCTTGCCCAGGAGCGTCGTCTTGTCACCAGCATCCCCGGACCCCGTTCGCAGCAGCTGCTCGAGCGCAAGGCCGCGGCCGTCGCCGCGGGCGTCGGTCACACCGCGCCGATCGAAGCTGTCGCGGCGGGCGGGGGAGTGATCGTCGACGCGGACGGTAACTCGCTCATCGATCTCGGCTCAGGAATCGCCGTGACGACCCTCGGCAACGCTCACCCGAAGATCGTCGAGGCCGTGCAGGCTCAGGTCGCGCAGTTCACCCACACCTGTTTCATGGTCTCGCCCTACGAGTCCTACGTCGCGGTGGCCGAGGCCCTCAACCGCATCACCCCGGGCGATCACGTGAAGAAGAGCGCACTGTTCAACTCGGGCGCTGAGGCGGTCGAGAACGCGATCAAGATCGCCCGTAAGTTCACCAAGAAGCAGGCCGTCGTTGCGTTCGACCACGGCTACCACGGCCGCACGAACCTCACGATGGGCCTGACGGCCAAGGCGATGCCGTACAAGAGCGGATTCGGACCCTTTGCGAGCGAGATCTACCGCGCGCCGATGTCGTACCCCTACCGCGATGGACTCACCGGTGCCGAGGCGGCCAAGAAGGCGATCTCGATCATCGAGAAGCAGGTCGGCGCCGACAACCTCGCCGCGGTCATCATCGAGCCGATCCAGGGCGAGGGCGGGTTCATCGTCCCGGCCGACGGGTTCCTTCCCGCGATCGTCGACTGGTGCCGCGCGAACAACGTCGTCTTTATCGCCGACGAGATTCAGACCGGGTTCGCCCGCACCGGCGCGATGTTCGCCAGCGAACTGTTCGGTATCGTTCCCGACCTCATCACCGCGGCCAAGGGCATCGCGGGCGGGCTTCCGTTGGCGGCCGTCACCGGTCGGGCCGAGATGATGGATGCCTCGCACGCCGGAGGCCTCGGCGGCACGTACGGCGGCAACCCGATCGCCTGTGCCGCGGCGCTCGCGGCGATCGACGCCTTCGAGAACGACGGACTCCTCGAGCGAGCGCGTGAGATCGAAGCGATCCTCAAAGACCGCCTCACCGCACTCCAGGCCGTCGACGGTCGCGTCGGTGACGTCCGCGGATACGGTGCGATGGTCGCGGCTGAGTTCGTAGACGCTGAAACAGGCGAGCCGGATGCTGCGCTCACCGTCGCGGTCGCCAAGGCATGCATCGCCGAAGGTGTGATCGTGTTGACCTGCGGAACGTACGGAAACGTGATCCGCTTCCTCCCGCCGCTGGCGATTCCCGACGAGCTGCTCCACGAGGGCCTGGACGTCGTCGCTGCGGCGCTCGCCGCAGCCTGATCCGAGGTGTCCATCAGGCATCCGCCGCTGTGCAGCTTGACGCCGAGCCCGCACGACACCGCACCACCAACGAAGGAATGTGCATGACCGACAGTGAGATCACCCGAGACGTCGTCATCATCGGCGCGGGCGCGGCCGGCCTCACCGCTGCGAACGAACTCAAGAAGGCGGGGCTGTCGGTCGCGGTGCTCGAAGCACGCGACCGCGTGGGCGGGAGGCTCTGGACCGATGTGGTCGACGGAGCGATGCTCGAGATCGGCGGACAGTGGGTCTCGCCCGACCAAGAGGCACTCAAAGAGACTCTCGAAGAGCTCGGACTCGAAACCTACAGCCGCTACCGCGAGGGTGACTCGGTCTACATCAATGCCGACGGAGAGCTCACCCGGTTCACCGGAGAGATCTTCCCCGTCCCGCCCGAGACCGAGAAAGAAATGGTGCGGCTCATCGAGAAGCTCGATGAGATGGTCGCAGAGATCGACCCCGACGCTCCGTGGGCCCATCCCGACGCCGAGGCCCTCGACCGCATCTCGTTCGAGGCCTGGCTCGAAGAGCAGACGGATGATCAAGAGGTCCGCGACAACATCGCTCTCTTCATCGCGGGTGCGATGCTCACCAAGCCCGCCTACGCGTTCTCGGCACTCCAGGCCCTGCTCATGGCCGCCAGCGCCGGAAGCTTCAGCCACCTCGTCGACGCCGACTACATCCTCGACGAGCGCGTCGTCGGCGGGCTTCAGCAGGTGCCGCTCCTCCTTGCCGAGCGCCTGACCGAAGACATCTTCCTGGGCCACCCGGTCCACACCGTCGAAACAACCGACGACGGCGTGAGCGTGATCTCGGACGGCGGAATGACGGTGCACGCGAGGTACGTGATCCTTGCGCACGCGCCGATCCTGTACCCGTGGATCGACTTCAACCCACCGCTGCCCCGCCTCAAGCAACAGCTCCATCAGCACATCTCGATGGGCTTCGTCATCAAGGTGCACGCGGTGTACGACCGCCCGTTCTGGCGCGAGCAGGGACTGTCGGGTACAGCCTTCAGCCCCTACGAGATCTCGCACGAGGCGTACGACAACACCAACTTCGGTGATGAGCGAGGAACCCTCGTCGGGTTCGTCTCGGACCGCAATGCCGACGACCTGTTCCGGGTCTCAGCCGAAGAGCGCAAGACGCGCATCCTCGAGTCGCTCTCGCACTACTACGGCCCAGAGGCCTTGAAACCGATCGTCTACTTCGAAAGCGACTGGGGGGCGGAGGAGTGGACTCGCGGTGCCTACGCCGCGAGTTTCGACCTCGGCGGCCTCTACCGCTATGGTGCAGATCTGCGCACGCCGGTCGGCCGCATCCATTTCGCCTGCAGCGACATGGCGGGCGCGGGGTATCAGCACGTTGACGGCGCGATCCGCATGGGCCGGTTCGTGGCCGCCAGCATCATCGAGGAGGCCCGCGCATGAGCGGACACGTCGTCGTGGGCTATACCGCGACAACTGCAGGCGAAGACGCTGTGGCCCTGGGGTCACGGCTGGCCGCGGCATCCGGATCAGAACTCGACCTCGTCGTCGTCCTCCCGGGCGACGACCGCAGCGTCATCACACCGCCGGACGCCGGCTACGACCGCTACCTGCGCACACAGGCGGCCGAATGGCTGGGCACCGCTGCAGAGAAGATTCCGGATGCTGTCACACACCGCACGCACGTACGCTACGGCGACTCCTTCGCTGAGGGGCTGCTCACCGCGGCGACCGAGCTCGGTGCATCGCACATCGTGATCGGTGCGGCGAACGGCGGCCTGCGCGGCCGTCACCGCCTCGGCACGGTCGCCACCGAACTGCTGCACTCGTCGGATGTTCCGGTGGTGCTGGCTCCCGAGGGCTCGCGCCGGGTCGATCCGCTGAGCGGAATCACCCGCGTGACGGCGGCGATCGGTACGCGTCCCGGCGCGGATGCCCTGCTGGACTCCGCGACGGCGTTGGCCGCCGCGACCGGCGCTGAGCTGCGACTGCTGTCGCTGGTCACTGTCGATCTGCCCGCGAGCGTCGACACCGGGGTGATCCGTATCGCAGGTGCTGCTCACGCGGACGAGGTATTGGCGAAGGCGCAGGAGGCTCTCCCCGTCGAGATCGAGACCGAGGCGATCGTCGCCCGCGGCGACAGCATCGAAGACGCCGTCTCGCATTTGGGCTGGGAGCCGGGCGAGATCGCGGTCGTCGGCTCGAGTCGCCTGGCGCGGCCACGGCGACTATTCCTTGGCTCCACGGCAGCGAAGATGCTGCACGAGCTTCCTGTTCCCATGATCGTTGTGCCGCGCACACGCGCACAGGAAGGTGGGCAGCCGTGAGCGCTCCCCAGGGTGCCGAAGCACCAGTGACCACCGTCGATGAGAAGGGCGGGCTCTCGAAGAAGGGTCTGAGCGCCGGAACCATCGGCCTGCTCGGCGCCATCGTCATCGGCATCTCGTGCATCGCCCCGGCCTACACCTTCACGGCGGCGATCGGCCCGACGGTGTCGGAGGTCGGGGCGCAGGTTCCGGCGATCATCCTGATCGGTTTCATTCCGATGCTGCTGGTGGCCTTCGGCTACCGTGAGTTGAACAACCGGATGCCCGACGCGGGAACCTCGTTCACCTGGGCCACGCGTGCCTTCGGCCCGTGGGTGGGCTGGATGGCGGGGTGGGGGCTCATCGTCGCGACGATCCTCGTGCTGTCGAACCTCGCCGGCGTGGCCGTGGACTTCCTCTTCCTGCTGATCTCGCAGATCACCGGAAACCCGGCGATCGCCGAACTCGCGTATGTGACGTGGATCAATATCGCGGTCTGCCTGCTCTTCATGCTCGGTGCGACCTACATCTCGTACCGTGACATGCAGACGACGCAGAAGTTGCAGTACGTACTCGTGACGTTCCAGGTCGCCGTCCTGCTCTTCTTCGCGATCACCGCGATCGTTCAGGCGGTCGGCGGCAATGCCTTTGACTACACGCCGTTCGAGTGGTCGTGGTTCAACCCCTTCGAGGTCACCTCGTTCGCCGCCGTGGCGGCCGGGTTGTCGCTGTCGATCTTCATCTTCTGGGGCTGGGATGTCACTCTCACCATGAATGAAGAGACAAAGGATCCCGAGCGTACGCCGGGACGCGCGGCGACCCTCACGGTGCTCACGATCGTGTCGCTCTACCTGCTGCTCTCCATCGCGATGATCATGTTCGCCGGTGTCGGCACGGGCGAACTTGGCCTCGGCAACGAAGACATTCAGGGCAACGTGTTCTTCTTCCTCTCCGACCCGGTGCTGGGACCGCTCGCCTTCTTGGTGTCGCTCGCCGTGCTCACGAGCTCGGCGTCGTCGTTGCAGTCGACCTTCGTCGGCCCTGCGCGCACGCTGCTGTCGATGGGACACTACGGGGCTCTGCCGTCCTCGTTCGCCAAGGTGAGCCCGCGGTTCTTCACGCCGGGCTACGCCACGATCGTCTCGGCGATCGTTGCATCGGCGTTCTATGCCGTGATGCGTGTGGTGAGCGAAGACACCCTGTGGGACACCATCCTGACGCTCGGCATGATGATCTGCTTCTACTACGGCATCACGGCATTCGCGTGCGTCTGGTACTTCCGCAAGCAGTGGTTCGACTCGACCCGCACCGTGTTCTTCACGTTCCTGTTCCCGCTGATCGGTGGCATCATCCTGGTGTTCCTATTCTTCAAGACGCTGATCGACAGCATGGATCCCGCCTACGGCAGCGGCTCGAACATCGGCGGTGTGGGCATCGTGTTCGTCTTGGGAATGCTGATTATCGTGGTCGGAATCGTCATCATGATCTGGCAGGCCATCAAGCGCCCGGCCTTCTTCCGCGGCGAGACGCTTTCGCTCGACGCACCCGCCAGCGTCCGTCGCGCTCGCCGCTGACGCAGACTAGTTACACCGATTCGAAACGGAGACCCGCATGAGCGACTACGCCGTCGTCAACCCCGCAACGGGCGAAACCCTGGCCACCTACGACACCATGACCGATGAGGCCGTCGAGGGCGCAATCGCGTCCGCCGAGGGCGCTTACCGCGCCTGGCGCGACACCCCCGTTGCGGAGCGCGCCGCGGCCGTCCGCCGTGTCGCGGACCTGCATCGCGAGCGCCGTGACGAGCTCGCAGCGATCATCGTGCGTGAGATGGGGAAGCCGCTGTCGGCCGCGCTCGGAGAGGTCGACTTCGCTGCCGACATCACCGAGTACTACGCCGATCACGCCGAGAAGATCACGGGTGACTCGCCGATCGACATCGACGGCGAGGGCACCGCGGTCATCCGCCGCTCCGCACTCGGCGTGCTGCTCGGCATCATGCCGTGGAACTTCCCGTACTACCAGGTTGCCCGCTTCGCTGCCCCGAACCTCGTGATCGGCAACACGATCCTGCTCAAGCACGCGGGGCAGTGCCCCGAGTCGGCTGCGGCGATCGAGAAGATGTATCAGGATGCTGGGCTCCCGGCGGGCGCCTACGTCAACCTGTACGCCACGAACGATCAGGCGGCGACCATCATCGCGGACCGTCGCGTGCAGGGCGTCTCGGTGACCGGCTCGGAGCGTGCAGGAGCCGCCGTCGCAGAGGTCGCCGGCCGCAACCTCAAGAAGGTCGCGCTCGAACTGGGCGGCTCTGACCCCTTCATCCTGTTGTCGACGGACGACCTCGACCACGCAGTGCAGTCCGCCGTCGACGCTCGACTCGACAACACCGGCCAGTCCTGCAACGCCGCCAAGCGCTTCATCGTGGTCGACGGACTCTATGACGCCTTCCTCGAGAAGTTCACCGCGGCGATGGCCGCCGCCACGGTCGGCGACCCGTTCGCCGATGACACCGTCCTCGGCCCGCTGTCCTCTCTTACCGCGGCCGAGCGACTCGCCGAGCAGGTCGACAAGGCCGTCGCGCAGGGCGCAACCCTCGTCACCGGTGGAAAGCGCGACGGTGCTTTCTACCCGGGAACGGTGCTAGCAGATGTCACCAGCGATATGGATGCGTATCGCGAAGAGTTCTTCGGACCGGTCGGGGTGGTCTACAAGGTTGCGGATGAGGACGAGGCTGTTCGTGTCGCGAACGACACTCCGTTCGGACTCGGCTCGTACGTCTTCACCACCGATGAGGCTCAGGCCGCTCGCGTGGCCGACAAGATCGAGGCGGGCATGGTCTACGTCAACGTGGTGCTCGCCGACGAGCCCGGACTGCCCTTCGGCGGCGTGAAGCGCTCGGGCACCTCTCGTGAGATGGGTCTGCTCGCGGCCGACGAGTTCGTCAACAAGAAGCTCATCCGCATCGCGGAGTGACGTCATGGGGGTGGGTGCTGGTTCGACCCATTCACCCCCATGCCGTACACTTGAGCATGCAGTTAAGTCTGCATTCTTTCGCCGTGCCCACGGATCGGGTAACACCCGTGAAGACAGGTTTCGGAGTGAGGATGCCGGCATCCTGGGGCCCTCGGGCCTTTAGGGCGGTAGCTCAACTGGCAGAGCAGCGGTCTCCAACACCGCAGGTTGCAGGTTCGATTCCTGTCCGCCCTGCGCGTCAGCGTGACTGACATTCGTCGGTCGACGTTCGACACATGGAAGGTAATCAGGTGGCATCGATGGTTCAGGACGAGCCGAAGGGCGAGGTCGTTGCGTCCAGCAGCGCACCCCGTGAGAAGAAGCTGAACGTCTTTTCTCGCATCGCCCTTTTCATCCGTCAGGTCTTCGCAGAACTGCGCAAGGTCGTTACGCCGACCCGCCAGGAACTGCTGAAGTACACGGCGGTCGTCCTCGGGTTCGTCGTGGTGATGATGGCGATCGTCTATGGCCTCGACCTCCTCTTCACCTGGATGGCAGGCGTCGTCTTCGGCATCCCTGCCTGACCTGATCGATCACGTGGATCTGCGCATCCGCAGTTCACGGAACGGAAGTATTCAAAGTGTCTGAAAGATATGTCGACGATGCCGACTGGGCGACCGCTGCTGAGCAGTCCTCGGAAGATGACGAAGCCCAAGAGGGCAACGTCCTCGCCGAAGAAGAGCGCTCGGTCGAGCCGGCCGAGCACGCCGCACTGCACGTCGTGGACGAAAACGAGATCGATGATCTCGATGACCTCGACGACATCGACATCGACGACCCGGAGGCAGACGCCATCGTGAACGACGCACTCAACCTCGACGAGACCGCCGAGACCGAAGCCGCCGCTGAGGTGCTCACCGACTCGCTCGCCGAAGAAGAGGCCGAATACGTGGCTGAGCACGCGAACGACGTGACACCGTACGACGGCCCTGATGTCAACGGTGAGCCGGACGAGGCCGTGCTTGACGAAGACTTCGTCGCAGACGTCGACGCTGCAGCCGCCGTCGTCGATGACGCCGAAGCATCCGACGCCGAAGAAGACCCCTACGACGCGTTCCGTGCCGAGCTTCGCTCGCTCCCGGGCAAGTGGTATGTCATTCACTCCTACGCCGGGTTCGAGCGCAAGGTGAAGGCGAACATCGAGCAGCGCAAGAACACGCTCGAGGTCGAGGATGACATCTTCCAGATCGAAGTTCCGATGGAAGACGTCGTCGAGATCAAGAACGGTCAGCGCAAGATGGTGACCCGCGTGCGCATCCCGGGCTACGTGCTCGTGCGCATGGATCTGAACGAAGACACCTGGTCGGTTGTTCGCCACACGCCCGGCGTTACCGGCTTCGTGGGCAACGCACACAACCCGACGCCCCTCCGCTTCGAAGAGGCCTTCAACATGCTGAAGTCGCTCGTCGAGATCAAAGAGACGGCCCCGGCCAAGTCGGGTGCCACCAAGGGCTCTGCCACGCAGGCGCGCAGCATCATCACCGAAGTGGACTTCGAGGTCGGTGAGACGATCACGATCAAGGAGGGCTCGTTTGCGGGTCTTCCTGGTTCGATCAGCGAGATCAAGCCCGAGAGTGGCAAGCTCACCGTGCTCGTGTCGCTCTTCGAGCGCGAGACCCCCGTCGAACTGTCGTTCGACCAGGTCACAAAGCAGTAGCGAACAGGTCACGAAGCAGTAGTAAACAAGCCCTGTGCAGTAATTACAGACTTCCCGGCGTTCGCCGGGGGAACCGCGGTCCGGAGATGCCGGACGCGCGGGAGAGCCGGTCGCCAAGCGACAGGCTCGATGAAAGGAAAAGGAAATGGCACCCAAGAAAAAGGTGACCGGCCTGATCAAGCTCCAGATCAAGGCCGGTGCGGCCAACCCCGCACCGCCGATCGGTCCGGCGCTCGGTCAGCACGGCGTCAACATCATGGAGTTCTGCAAGGCGTACAACGCAGCCACCGAGGCTCAGCGCGGCAACGTCATCCCCGTCGAGATCACCGTCTACGAGGACCGCAGCTTCACGTTCATCCTCAAGACGCCTCCGGCGGCTGAGCTCATCAAGAAGGCCGCTGGCGTTGCCAAGGGCTCGCCCACCCCGCACACGACCAAGGTGGCCAAGCTCACCAAGGCTCAGGTGCGCGAGATCGCAGAGCTCAAGCAGCCAGACCTGAACGCAAACGACATCGAGGCCGCCTCGAAGATCATCGCCGGTACAGCCCGTTCCATGGGCATCACGGTCGAGGGGGAGTAACGATCATGGCTACCAAGTCCAAGGCATTCCAGGCCGCAGCGGCGAAGATCGACGCTGACAAGTTCTACACACCGACCGAGGCCGTCGCACTCGCGCGCGAGACCGGTTCGGCCAAGTTCGACTCGACCGTCGAGGTCGCGCTCAAGCTTGCTGTCGACCCCCGCAAGGCCGACCAGATGGTGCGCGGCACCGTCATCCTTCCGCACGGCACGGGCAAGACCGCCCGCGTCATCGTGTTCGCGACCGGTCCTGCTGCTGAAGCTGCGATCGCCGCTGGCGCTGACGAGGTCGGTGGCGCTGAGCTCATCGAAAAGGTCGCCGCAGGGTGGACCAACTTCGACGCAGCCGTCTCGACCCCCGAGCTCATGGGCCAGGTCGGTCGCCTCGGTAAGGTGCTGGGTCCCCGCGGCCTCATGCCCAACCCGAAGACCGGCACCGTGACCCCGAACCCGGCCAAGGCCGTGGAAGAGATCAAGGGCGGAAAGATCGAGTTCCGCGTCGACAAGCACGCCAACGTGCACTTCGTCGTCGGCAAGGCGTCGTTCTCGGCCGAGCAGCTTGATGCGAACATCAAGGCCGCTCTCGAAGAGATCGTGCGTCTGAAGCCGTCCAGCTCGAAGGGCCGCTACATCCAGAAGGGCGCGGTTTCGACCACGTTCGGCCCCGGCATCCCGCTGGATGTCAACGCCATCTGATCCGGACTTCGGCACGCGGCATCGCCCGCGCGTCTGACCCGCATCGCGAAGGGCCCCACCGACAGGTGGGGCCCTTCGTCGGTCTTGCGGCGGCATGTGCACGGCGCTACATTTCGCTCAACGAACCGTCGCGCCGTGTGGGTACGGCGATATCGCGCGCGGAGGGAGGCGGCGCTGTGACGGAAGCACTTGAGCGTGCCCGCACCGCGGTGCGAGAGCGTCGATGGCAAGAGGCATCCGATGCCTTCGCGGCGGCGGCGCGCAACGACGGCGGGCTCGCCGCACCTGACTTGGAGCTCCGTGCGACGACGATGTTCTTGCGTGGCCACGTCGATTCGGCGACGACGGATCTGATCGCCGCCCACGAGGCGTACCTCGCGGGCGATGACATCACGGGTGCAGCGCGCACGGCGGGATGGCTGTCGATCCAGATGCTCGAGGCGGGTGACCCGGCGCTCAGCGCTCCGTGGATCGCGCGTGGATTGCGTCTGGCTGATCGGTTGGCGGATGCTGAAGCCGTCGGTGGTCTCGTCGCACTCATGCCGGCGGCATTTTCTGCGCTGTTCGTCGGTGACATCGTCGATGCGACTCGCCGATTCGAAGAGATCGCAGCGATCGCCGCGCGAACGGGTGACAGCGAACTTGCGGCTCAGGCGGCATTCGCTCGCGGAAAGGGTCTGTCGACGATCGGCAGCACCGCCGAGGGACTGGCACTTATCGACGAGGCGCTCGCCATCGTTGCGGCGGGCGAGGTGTCACCCTTGACACCCTTCATGTTCTATCGGGTGGTTTTGGACGTCGCGCACGAGGGCTTCGACCTCGATCGCGCAGAGCGATGGACTGCTGACTTCGACACCTGGTGTCGCGGGCAAACCGGGCTGGTCGCCTACAGCGGCCAACGGCACGCCTACCGGGCGCAGCTCTTTCTGCTCCACGGCGAGTGGGCGGAGGCATCCCTCTCGGCAACACTCGCAGAGGAGCGTCTTCGCGCAGGAGACTTCACCTCGGGCTACGTCGCCAACTACCAGCTCGGCGAGCTGCAACGGCACCGTGGCGAGTTCCGTGCAGCCGGGGAGCACTACCGCAGCGCGGGCGCAACGGGCTGGGATCCGCAGCCCGGCCTCGCCCTCCTCCGTCTCGCCGAGCGAGACGTGACCGCTGCGCAGGCGATGATTCGACACAGTGTCGTTGCCGCCAACGAGGCAGTCCGTCGCAGACTTCTGCCCGCGGCGATCGAGATCGAGACGGCGGCGGGTGATGTCGTGGCGGCCCGCAAAGCGCTGATCTCGCTCCGTGAATCCCGCCAGGTCTGGACCACTCCACTGCTCGCGGCGGTCACGGCCTTCGGCGAGGCGCAGGTGCTCTTCGCGGAGGACGACGCTGAGGGCGCGCTCGAGGCTGTGACGACTGCCGCGACGGCATGGTCAATCCTCGATGCACCGTACGAGGTCGCTCGATGTGGGATCCTTCGCGGGCGAATCCTTCAGCGGCTCGCTGATGACGCGGGTGCCGCGGTCGCCTTCGGCGCAGCGCGCGTTGTCTTGCGCGAACTCGGCGCGCGGGCAGCCCTGGCCGATCTCGACCTCGCCAGCGGCGTGCGAGAGGTCGGCGCACTGACCCTCAGAGAAGTAGAGGTCTTGCGGCTCGTCTCTACCGGAAGAACCAATCGCGGCATCGCGACGGCGCTGTCGCTGAGCGAGAAGACAGTGGCGCGGCATCTGAGCAACATCTACCTGAAGCTCGGGATTTCGTCCCGCTCCGCAGCGACGGCCTACGCCTACGAACACGCTCTGGTGTGAGCCGCCGCGCAACTGTCAGGCTGTGTGCATACCCACCCGGGCCGGCTCGTCTACATAGTTCTGCCCAGCGCCGGTCGACGCAAAGATGGGCCGTTAGGTCGACGCGTGCGCATCCGCGCCGGGCCTACCGTCGCATCATGGACATTCCGCTCGTCGCAGGCACGGTCGCCACCGTGGTCTTCGCGGTGAGCAATCTGCCGATGCTCCGTAAGGCGCTGCGCACACGCGATGTCTCGTCCTACAGCTACTCGAGTCTGGCGATGATCAACGGCGCGAACGTCGTCTACTCGCTCTACGTGTACAGCCTGCCGTTCGGCCCGATCTGGGGTCTGCACGCGTTCTACCTGATCTCGTGCGCCATCATGCTCGTCCTGTGCGTGAGCCAACGTGCGAAGCACCGTACGGCAACGCCGCGACGGCATCAGTGGGGGAGTACGAGGCTCACTCCCAGTCCGATCATGACGACCGCGATGATGCCGTCGAGCACGCGCCACGCGCGCGGAGTCGAGAGCCAGCGTCCGAGGTAGCGGGCGCCGAAGGCGAGCCCGAAGAACCACACGAAGCTCGCGATGATCGCCCCGGTGGCGAACACCCAGCGGGCATCGCCGTGGGTGTTCGCGATACTTCCGAGCAAGAACACGGTGTCCAGATAGACGTGCGGGTTCAACCACGTAAGCGCGAGCACCGTCAGGGCGACGGGGAGTGCCTTGGTGGCGGTCGTTTGGGTCGTCACTGTGGGATCGCCTGTGGTCTCCACGGTGGGACCGCCTGTGGTCTCGACGGTGCCGGATGCCGCGGCATCCGCCTGCGTCACGTCCAGAGTTCGTCCGCTCGGCCGCCATGCGCGCCGTGCGGCGAGGAGCCCGTACACGATGAGGAACGCCGCGCCCGCCCAGCGAACGACATCGACCAACCATGGCACCGCCGCCAAGACCATACCCACGCCAGAGACGCCGAGCGCGATCAGCACGGCATCCGAGACCGCGCAGATCGTCGCCACCAGAACGACGTGCTCGCGGCGGATGCCCTGGCGCAGAACGAAGAGATTCTGGGCGCCGATAGCGATGATCAGCGAGAAGCCGAGGCCGATACCGGCAAGGAGGGGAGTGAGCACTCTTCGACGCTATGCGCAGACGATGACACAGTACAGCTCACGATTCTGTTGATGCATTAGCCTGACTAATGATGCGCATTCCGTTCGAGCTCGCCGAAACCATCGCCGTCGTCGTGGACGAGGGAACGTTGGATGCTGCGGCCCGCCGCCTGCACGTCACACCCTCTGCGGTCAGCCAGCGCATCAAGACCCTCGAAGAGCTGCTCGGCCGAGTCGTGCTGGTGCGTTCGAAACCGGCGCGCGCGACCGAAGCGGGCGCTGCGGTCGTCCGGCTGGCGCGACAGGCCGCTCTTCTCGAACATGACACACTCACCGAGCTCGGAGCCGACCCCGATGGGGACCTGCGCACCTCGGTTCCGCTCGCAGTCAATGCCGATTCCCTGGCGACGTGGTTCCTTCCGCCGCTGGCGCGGCTTGGGCAGAAGCATCCGGTCGTCTTCGAACTTCGCCGCGACGATCAAGATTTCACCGCCGGACTGCTCGAATCGGGAGCGGTGATGGGCGCGGTCACCTCTCGCTCGGCCCCGGTTGCGGGGTGCCGGGTCAGCGCGCTCGGCGCGATGAGGTACGAAGCGGTCGCGACCCCCGAGTTCACTGCTCGATGGTTTTCGGGCGGGGTGGATGCTGCGGCCCTCGCCGTGGCACCGCTCGTCGATTTCGACCGACGCGACGATCTACAGACCCAGTGGCTCGCCGCCCGCGGGGCCGCTTCAGTCCAACCACCCCGCCACTACGTTCCCGCCTCGAACGACTTCGCCACTGCCGTGCATCTCGGATTCGGCTGGGCGCTGCTACCGGTGTTCCAATCCGAGGCCTCCCTCGCCTCGGGCGCCCTGGTGAGACTCGGCGATCCGCCGGTCGACGTGCCGCTGTACTGGCAGCAGTGGAATCTGCGCTCGCCGCTTCTGGACGCGATCGCCGAAGAGATCGTGACGGAGGGGCGGCGGGTGCTCGCCTGAGATCGGTGCTGCGAGGTCAGTCGTCGCTCACGCGGAGTACGATCTTGCCGCGGGTGTGACCCTCTTCGAGAACCGCGTGGGCGGCCGCAGCATCCGCCATATCGAACACCTGATCGATGTAGACCTGGATCGCGCCCGAATCGAGCAGGCGCCCGATGGTCGCGAGCGTCGAACCGTCGGGCGTCACCTTGTACGAGGTCGCCCGCACGCCGGCTTCGGCGGCAGCGTTGAGGTACCCAGGCCAGGAGCCGGTCGGCACGAGCACGTACAGGCCGCCTGGGCGCAGCACCTTCAGGGACCTCGAACCGGTGTCGTCGTGGACGCTGCCGACGAGATCGATCACGACGTCGACGTTCGCTGCAATTTCTTCGAATCGGGCGGTCGTGTGGTCGATGACCACGGCAGCCCCGAGTTCGCGCAACCACGACGCATTGCGCGCCGAACCGGTGGCGGTGACATGAGCACCGAAGTAGGCGGCGAGTTGCACGGCGAAGTGGCCGACACCGCCGCTGCCGGCGTGAATCAAGACGCGCTGGCCCTCGTGGGCGTGCGCCGTCTCGACCACGAGGCCCCAGGCGGTGAGAGCGGCGAGCGGAACGCCCGCGGCCTCGACGTGCGAGAGCGATGAGGGCTTGCGCGCAACCGAGAGAGTCGGAACGACGGTGTACTCGGCGTAGCTCCCGCCCGAGCGGGGAAACGGAAGCATGCCGAAGACGGGGGTTCCGGGTTGGAACGGGTGCGACTCGTAGGGTGTCTTGACCACGACACCGCTGAAGTCGTATCCCAGAGTGGAGGGGTACTCGGGGATCGCGGCCGAGACGCCGAATCCCGCGCGGGTCTTGGCGTCGATCGGGTTGACCCCCGCTGCCACGATGCGCACCAGCAGCTCGCTGAGCACCGGAGTCGGAACGGGAAGGGATGCGGAGTGCAAGACCTCGGTTGCCCCCGGCGCATCGAAAACGACGGCGCGCATCTCGGCCGGCGGCTCGGGCATGGCCACGAGCTCGGATGCGGGGGAGGACGCGGTGCGCAACGGTCGGAATCTCATCGGTGGGCCTCCCGCGTGCGGTTACCGTCGGCAGCAGTCGTTGCCTTCGTAGTCACAGTCAACAGCGTGATTGTCTCGCCCGTGTTACGCGGGTGCTACCGCTCCGCTAAGCCGGGGCTTCGCCTGCCGAAAGTGCACGCAGAAGTCGTGCGAGTTCCTCGATCTCGGTGACGGTCCACCCCTCGAGTGCGGTCAGAAGCGTGCCCTGCTGTGGGGCGCGTGCCTGCGCGAGTCGCTCCAGCCCGAGGGGGGTCGGCGACAGAAGGCTGGAGCGCCCGTCTTCAGGATCGGGAGTACGCACCACGAAACCCAGCGACTCGAGGTCTCGCACGGTGCGACTCACCTGTCCCTTATCGGCCATCAAAGCCTCGGCGAGCGCAGACAGGGTGATCTGCTCGCGACGGACGATCGTGGTGAACGTCTTGTACGCGCCCGGCAGCAGTCCCGGGCTCATCCGCTCCGCGTTCTCGGCGATCAGGCGTCGAATGCGGCTGATGAGATCGGAGAACTCCGACTCGAGGGCACGCACCGCGTCCGCTCGCGGGCCCTCGTCGAAAGTGGCGGAGTCGCTCATGAGCGGCGGTCGGATGCCGCGGCCGACGCATCCGCATCGACGACCGAAATCGTGCCTGTCGCAGGAATCGACTCCATGCCCTGAGCCGTGCTCACCGTGGCGAGGTCGGCCTCGCCCGCGGCGATGCGCTCAGAGGTCGTCATGCGGTTCAGGGGCACGTTCGGCAGGAAGCAGATCGCCACGAGGCTCAGAATCGCGAAGGGGACGGCGATCAGGAACGAGTGGGCGATGCCTTGGGCGTAAATGTCTTCAACGATCATGCGCACCGTCTCCGGCAGAGCGTGCACCGCGGGAAGCGCGCCGGATTGCAGCTGCGCGGCGACATCCGCGCCCTCTGCGCCGATCGCCGCGATCGCCGCGGCGAGCGCCTCTTTGCTGTCCACGAAGAGGTTCGCGACGGTCGTCGCGAGCGCTGCGCCCATCACCGATACGCCGAGCGTTCCGCCGAGGCTGCGGAAGAAGGTGACTCCCGAGCTTGCGGCGCCCATCTCTTGCGGGTTCGCGGTGTTCTGCACGATGAGCACGAGGTTCTGCATCGTCATGCCGACCCCGGCTCCCATGAGGGCCATGTAGATCGAGACCAGCACGAAGTTGGTGTCGAAGTGCAGGGTCGTCAGCAGCCACAGGCCGGCGATGAGAAGGATCGAGCCGACCACCAAGTAGCCCTTCCATTTGCCGAAGCGGCTGATCAGTTGGCCGACGACGATGGAGGCGACGAGCAATCCAGCGATCATGGGGATTGTCATGAGGCCCGCCTCGGTGGGCGTTGCCCCGCGTGCCATCTGCATGTACTGGCTGAGGAAGACCGACGCGCCGAACATGGCGATGCCCGTGGCGATCGAGGCCAGCACGGCGAGGGTGAACGTGCGGTTGCGGAACATGCGCAGCGGAATAAGCGGTTCGCGTGAGCGGAGCTCGGTGATGATGAACAGCACCGCGGCGAGCAGCGCACCGCCGACCATCAGCACACTCGGCGTGCTCCACCAGTCGTAGTCCTTGCCGGCGTTGGTGATCCAGATGAGAAGGAGCGACACAGCGGCCGAGAGGAACACGATGCCGAGGTAGTCGATGTGCACCTTGCGCTTGGTGCGAGTGAGGTGAAGCGTCATCTGCAGAAGGACGAGCGCTGCGATCGCGAACGGAATGGCGATGTAGAAGTTCCAGCGCCAACCGAACGAGTCGGTGATCACACCGCCCAAGAGTGGTCCACCGACGGTCGCGAGGGCCATCACGGCACCGAACAGGCCCATGTAGCGTCCGCGCTCGCGCGGGCTGATGATGTCGGCCATGATGATCTGGCTGAGCGCTGCGAGTCCACCGGCACCGATTCCCTGAACTGCGCGGAAGGCGATGAGGGTGCTGGTGTCCTGCGCGAAACCGGCGGCCGCCGTGGCGAGCACGAAGATCGCTATCGCGATCTGGATCAGCAGCTTGCGGTCGAACAGATCGGCGAGCTTGCCCCAGATCGGGGTTGAGATCGCCGTGGTGAGCAGTGTGGCCGTGATCACCCAGGTGAAGGCGGCTTGATCGCCGCCGAGGTCGTGGACGATCACGGGGAGCGACGTCGAGACGACGGTCGACGCGAGCATCGACACGAACATGCCGAGCAGCAGGCCCGAAAGCGCTTCGAGTACCTGACGCTGGGTCATGCCTGACTCGGTCAGCGCGGGTGCCGCAGCCTTTGACTTGGCCATAGCTGTACTTCTTTCTGATGGCGTGGACGTGGGCGGCGACGATGACGCGAAAGTTGACGAAGATCAACTATACGCCGACTCGTTGACATGAGTCAACTAAAGCCTCACGGTGGTGCCGCGAGGATGGGACGAGAGCGAGTCACTCCGCGAGCGCGAGGGCACGGAACGGCTGGACGGATGCCTCGGGCCGAGGCATCCGTTGTTCCACCGGCCTGCCAGCCAGGTGGCGGCGATGCAGTTCGTCAATCAATGACGTGGCGAGTCGCACGAGTTTGTCGATCTCGACCTGGTCGCGTTCGACCCAGGCGCAGCGGGGCTCATCGGCCACCGGAACGAAGTCGTTGTGTTCTTCCCACGCCACAAGCGTGCGCTCAGCGCCGAGAACATGCTGTTGCCACCACACCTGGCGGAGGTACGTACGCGGAATCGAGCGCCACGACTTGTTCGTCGTCTTGATCTCGGCGAGGGTGACGCGGCCGGCGGTATCGACCGCGATGCCGTCGGGCGTTGCCAGGTGCCGCTTCTCGACAACGGCGTGGAAGAGGGCTGACGAGGGAAGGATGCCATGGGTCGCCGCGACCCACGCGGCGATCTCAGGCTCACGCACTCGGCCGTGCTGCGTGTAGGCGTTGCCCGAGAACCCCGAGCCCATGAGCTTCGCGTCGGCGGCGCGGCTGATGCCGTTCGCCGAGGCGAGGGATGCAACATCCGTCGCCGTGATTCCACGCGAGCGAGCCCGTACCCACGCCACTCGATCGCGCGAGTCCGCGACGATACGCGCCGCGAGTTGCGGAGAGCGCGCGGCGAGTTCGGGTGTCACCCTTCGAGCGTACGTCTCACCGCCGACGGCGTGTCCGAGCGACACCCGCCGGGCACGTCTCGCTGCTCGTTCTCTGAGTTTCTTCGCGAGTGTACGACCTCGCGTCGAGTGCACGACCTGGCTGCGTGAGCCCGGCCGTGCACTCGTGAGGGTGAAATCGCGAAAACAGCCTGGGTCAGAACCCGGCGACGCCCGCCTCTGCGACCGAGTGGTCCTGCTCGCCAGACCCTCCGCTGACGCCGACCGCTCCGACGACGACACCGTCGCGCGAGAGCGGAATGCCGCCGGCGAAGATCGCTACCTTTCCGCCGTTGGTGTTCTGGATGCCGAAGAACTGCTGGTTCGGCTGCGAGTTGTCGCCGAGGTCCTTCGTTGAGATGTCGAAGGCCTTCGAGGTCCACGCCTTGTTGATCGAGATGTTGACGCTACCGATCCACGCGCCGTCCTGGCGGACGTGCGCGACGAGGTTGCCGCCCGAGTCGACCACCGCGATGTTCATCGGCTGCCCGATCTCGGTGGCCTTCGCCTCTGCGGCGGCGATGACGCGACGGGCGTCTTCGAGGGTGAGGTTCGTCATGTGTTGCTCCTTATTGTGTGTGGGTGAATCGGTGATCAGGCGGCGATGTAGCCGTTGGGGTTGAGGACGTACTTGGTGGCGGCGCCGGCATCGAACTCGGCGTAGCCGCGTGGCGCGTCTTCGAGCGAGATGGCCTTCGCATTGACGGCGGCCGCGATGTGCACCTTGTCGTGCAGAATCGCCATCATCAACTGGCGGTTGTACCGCATCACGGGGCACTGCCCGGTGGTGAACGAGAGGGACTTCGCCCAGCCCGTGCCGAGACTGATCGAGAGCGAGCCCACCTTGGCCGCGTCATCCACCGCACCAGGGTCGCCCGTGACATAGAGGCCGGGGATGCCGATCGCGCCGCCTGCGGCCGTCACTCCCATGAGCGAGTTCAGCACCGTGGCCGGCGCTTCCTTCGCGTGCGCCCCGTGCCCCTCGCTCCGTGCTTCGAATCCCACCGCGTCGACCGCGGCATCCACCTCGGGCACGCCCAACAGCTGCTCGAGTTGATCGGGTACGGATCCTTCTCCGACGTTGACGGTTTCGCATCCGAAGCTCCGCGCTTGCGCGAGGCGGTCTTCGTTGAGGTCGCCGACGATCACGACTGCGGCACCGAGAAGCTGCGCGCCCGCCGCGGCGGCGAGCCCCACGGGGCCTGCTCCGGCGACGTAAACCGTCGAGCCCACGCCGGCGCCGGCCGTGACGGCTCCATGGAACCCGGTCGGGAAGATGTCGCTCAGCATCGTGAGATCGAGGATCTTCTCGAGCGCCTGGTCGCGATCAGGAAAGCGCAGCAGATTCCAGTCCGCGTAGGGCACAAGAACGTACTCGGCCTGTCCGCCGACCCACCCGCCCATGTCGACATAGCCGTAGGCGCTGCCGGGGCGGTCAGGGTTGACGTTCAGACAGATGCCGGTCTTGCCTTCTTTGCAGTTGCGGCATCGTCCACAGGCGATGTTGAACGGCACCGAGACGATGTCGCCCACCTGGATGAACTCGACGTCGGGCCCGACCTCGACGACTTCACCGGTGATCTCGTGACCGAGCACCAAGCCCACGGGAGCAGTGGTACGCCCGCGCACCATGTGCTGGTCGGAGCCACAGATGTTCGTCGCCACCGTGCGCAGGATCGCACCGTGCGGCACCTTGCGGCCCACGTTGGCGGGGTTGACCCCCGGACCGTCCTTGAGTTCGAACTCGGGGTATGGGGTGTCGATCACTTCGACAACCCCGGGGCCTTTATACGCGACTGCTCTGTTGCCAGACATCCTCGTCCTTTCTCGGGCGGGTGTGTCCGCCACCGCTAGCTTCGCCGGTGCGTTCAGGTGGGTCGATCACCCTCCCGAGGCGTTCTGACTACCCGAAAGGGTGGGTGCTCGACGTAGTCTTGCCATATGTCATCAGCGCGGATGGACCTTGCTCGCGATTCCGCAGGCGACATCGCACTTCTGCGCGGCCTCGCTGAGGTGCTCACGTCCCCTCCGGATCTCATCCCCGCGCGGCTTTCGAGTTTTCTTGAACCGCTGATCGGGCACTCCGCCCTTGTGCTGCTGGTGGCCGACGCGACTGGAGCCCAGCGAGAAGGGGTGGGCGCAGCATCCTTCGTCGATGGCGTCTCCTTCCTCGCCCTGGACGAATGGCGACGGATGCTGGGACCCGGCCATACTCGTCGGGGGCCCATCGCCACCAATACGGGTGGCGTAGAGACGTTCCAAGCGCTCTCGGGCAACGGGGCGCTCCTGGTGCTGGCTGACCCCAGCGGATCGGCCTCGATGGATGCCACGGTGTTGCAGGTCTGGAACATCGTTGCTCTGCGAGTTCAGGAACTCGCAGACTCGGCCTCTCCGGACTACCTGCAGCTCGCACGGGCGAGTTCCAGCGTGCGCATGGAGGCGCTTACCGAACTCGCCGATGAGTACTCCACGACGTTGGAGTCGCTTCTGGCCGTGTTGCGTTCGACGACTCTCGATGATCGTGCGGCCCGGCAGACGGCGACGCGGCTCGCGGCCGAAGGGATGGTGCACCTTCGTACGGCTAGTGACCGGGTGCGCACGTTCACCGAAGAGCCCGTCACCACCGCTTTCGAGCGACTGAGAGATGACCTGCGTCCGCTCGTTCGCTACCGCGATATCGATGTGCAGTTCGTGGAACCGCCCGTCGACGGACGCGCACTTCCGAGTGAGATTGCGCACGGCGCGCGGGCAGTCGTGCGCGGATCGATCCTCGCGCTCGTCGACCGGCACGATGTGAGTCGGGTGCGCGTGCAGTGGGATTGCGACGGCACCAACCTGCTCATCAACGTGCGAGATGACGGCCCGGGAGATCTCTCGGAGGAGAGCGTGCAGCTGCGTCTGGTGCGTCAGCGTGTGTTGGCGTTGAACGGACAATTGTCGTTCGAAGCGACGGCGGGGTGGGGTACGGAGATGTCGGTCGTGATGCCGCTGGATCCGCCGACGGCCCTCGCCGCGGCTCCACCGGCCTGGGACCTCGCACCACGTGAAACGGAAGTGCTCAGCCTCCTGATCGCGGGACAGCGCAATCGCGAGATCGCGGTGAAACTCGGCATCAGTGAGAACACCGTGAAGTTCCATGTAGCGAAGATCTTCCGCAAGCTCGGCGTGACGACCCGCGCAGAGGCAACGGCTTTCGTCTTGGCACATCGGCCGGGTGCGCCACGATTTGGCAGAGCCGACGGCGTCGCCTATTCTGGTACCTAGCCAAAGACCGCCGGTCATCGTTGTGCGCGTAAGCGCACGAGATTGAAGCACTGCGAATTGCAGGGGCCCGCGCAGGTGTACGAACGAACTCCAGGGTTTCAGCTCCGTGCGCTTGCGCCGGAGCTTTTGTCATTCTCAGGGTAGAGATGACGACGCCCGGATGCCTCTGGCCGACGCCCCGCCACCGCGGAGCGTCTCGTACACACAAGGAGTGGCCATGGCGCAGAAGGACGCATCGGTTGCCGAGCTCACGAAGAACTTCGAGGACTCGACCGCCGTTCTGCTGACCGAGTACCGCGGTCTGACGGTTGCCCAGCTCAAAGAGCTGCGCAACAGCATTCGTCAGGACGCGGAATACGCCGTGGTGAAGAACACGCTGACCAAGATTGCCGCGAACAACGCGGGAATCACGTCGTTGGACGAGGACCTCAAGGGCCCCTCGGCCATCGCGTTCGTGCACGGTGACCCGGTCACCGTCGCGAAGGGTCTTCGTGCCTTCGCCAAGGCACACCCTCTTCTCGTGATCAAGGGCGGCTACTTCGACGGTGCCCCCTTGACCGCAGATGAGGTCAACAAGCTCGCTGACCTTGAGAGCCGTGAAGTCCTGCTGGCGAAGCTCGCCGGCGCGATGAAGGCCTCGCTGTTCGGCGCCGCCTATCTGTTCAACGCACCGCTGTCGAAGGCCGTTCGCACGGTCGACGCGCTGCGTGAGAAGCAGGAGTCCGCGGCCTGAAAAGGCCCGGTTTAGCTAAGAAAACCAACAAGGAGATAATCATGGCAAAGCTCAGCACTGCAGAGCTTCTCGACGCGTTCAAGGAGCTCACGCTCATCGAACTCAGCGAGTTCGTCAAGGCGTTCGAGGAGACCTTCGAGGTCACCGCTGCTGCTCCCGTCGCTGCGGCCGCCCCGGCCGCCGGTGGCGCTGGCGCCGCTGCTGAAGAGGTCGAAGAGAAGGACTCGTTCGACGTCGTTCTCGAGGCCGCTGGTGACAAGAAGATCCAGGTCATCAAGGTCGTCCGCGAGCTCACCTCGCTCGGCCTCGGTGAGGCGAAGGCTGTCGTCGACGGCGCTCCCAAGGCTGTCCTCGAGGGCGCCAACAAGGAGACCGCTGACAAGGCAAAGGCCGCTCTCGAAGAGGCCGGTGCGACGGTTACCCTCAAGTAATCTCGCGCGCTGACACAGCGCACACGACAGAAGCCCCGGATGCCTGCATCCGGGGCTTCTGTCATCTCTGGCGCGATTCGCTGAATGCCCTTTCTCGCGATCTCCCCAACCTCTTCGAATGATTTTTTCAAGGATGCTTGCACATTTCGTGGTCGGCGGGTGAGAATGAGAATGCGCATTCCAGAAAGCGCATTCTCACATCGACGACGATGACAAAGGAGACGGTGGCACCGATGCACCGCCAGAAATCGCACCCTGAGTGCACGACCGAACGGCTCTCTGCATGAGCGCGCTCGGCGAACTCGGCAAGCTCAAGACCGCGAAGTTCGAGGGCAAGAAGCAGAACAAGGCCGCGTTCTTCTTCTTGCTGCCGTGGCTCGTCGGGCTGGTGCTGGTCACGATCGGCCCGATGCTCGCCTCATTCGGACTGTCGTTCACTCGGTACAACCTGTTGAGTCCGCCGCAGTTCACGGGGTTCACCAACTGGACGCGGATGCTGGAGGACGACCGCCTGCACACGTCTCTTCAGGTCACTTTCACCTATGTCCTGGTGTCGGTCCCGATTCAGCTCGCGGTCGCGCTCTTCCTTGCGATCGTTCTCGATCGAGGAATGCGCGGGCTGGCGTTCTATCGCTCGGCGTTCTACCTGCCTTCGCTGCTGGGCGCAAGTGTCGCGATCGCGATGCTGTGGCGGCAGATCTTCGGCACCGACGGGTTGATCAACCAGATGCTCGGGTTCTTCGGCATCGAAGGCCAGGGCTGGATCTCGAGCCCCGACACGGCGCTGGGCACACTGATGGTCCTCAATGTGTGGACGTTCGGCGCACCGATGGTGATCTTCCTCGCCGGCCTCCGGCAGATTCCGACGATGTACTACGAAGCTGCTTCGGTTGATGGGGCCAGCCGTATGACACAGCTCTTCCGAATCACCATCCCCCTGCTGACACCGATCATCTTTTTCAACCTCGTGTTGCAGATCATCGGGGCGTTCCAGTCCTTCACCCAGGCGTACATCGTCTCGGGTGGAACAGGAGGACCGGTCGACTCCACGCTCTTCTACACGCTGTATCTCTATCAGCAGGGCTTCACGAACCTCAACATGGGCTACGCCTCGGCGATGGCCTGGCTCCTCCTGGTAATCGTGGCGGCGCTGACCGCCCTCGCGTTCTGGTCCTCAAAGTATTGGGTGTTCTACGATGACGAAAGTTGACCCGACGATCGCTGGCCCCCTGGCCACCGAGACGATCGTGACCGGAAAGGCGCCGCGGCGACGACGCGAGAACCCTTTCCGCAAGCCGGCGACCAGCATCATCCGGCACGTGATTCTGATCATCTTCGCGCTGCTGATGCTGTACCCGATCATCTGGATGGTGGTCAGTTCACTGCGACCGAACGATTTGATCTTCCGCGAGCCGGGCATCGTCCTGGACAGCTTCGAGTGGGAGAACTACACCAACGGGTGGAACGCGCTGACGTATCCGTTCGGCGTCTACATCTGGAACTCGGCGTTGATCGTGCTGGGCTCGATCGTCGGAAACCTGGTCTCGTGCGCCATGGCGGCCTACGCCTTCGCCCGACTCGAGTTCACATGGAAGCGAATCGCGTTCGGAGTGATGCTGCTGAGCATCATGCTCCCGATCCACGTGATCATCGTCCCCCAGTACGTGCTGTTCTCTGAGTTCGGATGGGTGAACACGTTCCTTCCGTTGATTGTTCCGAAGCTGCTGGCCACGGATGCGTTCTTCATCTTTCTGATGGTGCAGTTCATCCGAGGCATCCCGAAAGAACTCGACGAGGCGGCACGCATTGACGGCGCCGGCCACCCACGCATCTTCTTGCAGATCATCCTGCCGCTGATGGTCCCCGCGCTCGCGACGACCGCGATCTTCACCTTCATCTGGACGTGGAACGACTTCTTCGCCCAACTCATCTATCTCACCCGTCCAGAGCTCTACACCGTCCCCTTGGCCCTCCGCGGCTTCGAAGATGCGCAGAGCGCCACCAACTATGCCGAAATGTTCGCGATGAGTGTTGTTTCGCTCGTCCCGATCTTCCTCGTCTTCCTGTTCGGTCAAAAGTTCCTCATCAAGGGAATCGCGACCACCGGGATCAAGTGACAGAGATGTCACGAAGTACTTCGCGGGCCCGCCGGGCCTTCCCTCATCACACGCACCACACCTCACACACCGACCTCGGTCGAAAGGATGCATGACATGCGACGCACACGAACAGCACAGCGGCTGTGGATGTTCACCGCCCTGGGCGCAGCGACGACGCTGGCGCTGACCGCTTGCGGAGGAACAGCGGAAACCCCCGAGACGGCTCCTACCCTCTCTGATGAACCCGTCACCCTCAGCTTTACCTGGTGGGGCAACGATGTCCGCCACGAGATCACCGAAGAACTGATCGCCGCCTTCGAGGCAGAGAACGAGAACATCACCATCGAGCCGCAGTACACCGATTGGGCCGGGTACTGGGACAAGCTCTCCACCTCCGTCGCAGCCGGCGACACCCCCGACCTGATTCAGATGGACGAGAAGCAGCTCTCGACCTACGCAGACAACGGCGTTCTGCTCGACCTCGGCAGCCTCGGCTCAAGCATCGACACAGCGGACTTCCCCGAGTCCGTGCTCGGTACAGGCGCCCTCGACGGGGTGCAGTACGGCATCCCGGTCGGCATCAACACCTACACCGTGATGGCCAACCTCGACATCCTCGAGAGCCTGGGCATCGAGACGCCCGATGACGAGACCTGGTCGTGGGAGGATCTCGCCGACCTGTCAGATCAGGTGAGCGCAGCGGGTGCGGGTTCGATCTTCGGCATCCAAGGCTGGGGATTCAACGACGGTGACCTCAACAACTGGCTGCGCCAGCACGGTGACGCGCTGTACAACGCCGAAGGCGAGATCGTCGCCGACGAGAAGAACATCGCTTCGTTCTGGCAGTACCTTCTCGATGTCACCGAGTCAGGCGGATCCCCCGAACCGTCCGCCACGATCGAGCGTCAGTCGGCAGGGCTTGCTGAGTCCTTCACGGCAACGAACCAGGTCGCCTTCGGCAACTGGTGGTCCAACCAGGTGTCGGCGCTGCGCGCCGCAAGCGGTCAGAACCTGGCGGTTCTGCAGCTTCCGACTCCCGACGAGGGTGAAACGCCGGCCGCGTACTACAAGCCGTCGATGTTCTGGTCGGCATCAGCCAAATCCGAGCACCCGGCGGAGGTCGCCCTGTTCCTGGACTTCCTCGCCAACAGCGAAGAGGCGGCTGACTTGCTGCTCGCCGAGCGCGGTGTCCCCGCCAACGACGCGATCCGCGAGTACATCACGCCCAAGCTCGACGAGGTCAACCAGGAGGTCGTGGAATTCCTCGACCTGATCGCGCCGCGAGTCGGAGATGCTCCGTCGCCCACGCCTCCGGGAGGTGGATCGATCGAGACGATCATCAGCCAGCACACCCAGCAGGTGTTGTTCGGCGAGATGACACCCGAAGAAGCTACCGCGAGCTTCGTCGCCGAGCTCCAGCGCTCGCTCGACGACGCCGCGCTCTGAGCTGACGAGCGGGTCGCTTTCGTCCGTGAAGCGGCCCGCTCGTCCACCCCACTGCTCGGGGCCGGACCGAAGTGATGAGGGGTTCGGTCCCGAGCGGCCACGCCGTGCCGCGGCGAACGGCCCGAAGTTGCCCTCGCACGCCCATGATTGACACGAAGAAGAATGAGGAGGCCGCGTTGACCGAGGTCACATCGCGTCCGATCACGATGGCGCAAGTCGCTCAGCATGCGGGTGTCTCGCAGGCTTCGGTGTCGCGCGTTCTGAACGGCGTCTCCAGCGTCGACCCGGCGATCGCATCGAAGGTTCACAAGGCTGTCGCCGCGCTGAACTACTCGCCGAGCGAAGCGGCTCGCAGCCTTGTGCGCGGCAACAGTCGCACGATCGCCCTTCTCGTTCCCGACCTCGAGAACCCTCTCTTTCAGGGTGTGCTCAAGGGGCTGACTCTCGCCGCCCTCCGCGATGGCTACCGTGTCCTCGTCGCCGACAGTGCAGAAGCTGTCGGCGATGAAAGCGAGATCGCCACCGAGGCGCGCAGCAAGTGCGACGCGCTCGTCCTCGTCTCGCCCCGAATGCCCGACCGCGAACTGCGGGATTTGATCGCCCGGACCGCTCCGGTGGTGGTGGTCAACCGTCGTGTCGACGATACGGCCGCCTCGCAGTTGACTGTCGACTACGCCAGCGCGGTCAAAGAACTCGGTATGCACCTGCTCGGGTTCGGGCACCGGCGCATCGCTTACGTCGCAGGGCCACCCCTCAGTTACGCCAATGAGCAACGCGCCCGAGGGCTGGGAGAGCTTGCGCGGGAGCATCCGGAACTGGAATTTCTCACGATCAGCGCGGGCTCCAGCATGGAGTCCGGGTACGACGCCGCCGATGCGGTGCTCGCCACCGGTGCCACCGCAGCGATTGCGTTCAACGACCTCGTGGCACTCGGCATGCTCTCACGGCTCCGCGAAGTCGGCGTCGGGGTGCCCGAGCAGCTTTCGATCGTGGGCATGGATGACATCCCGCAGTCACGTTTCGCCGCGCCACCGCTGACCACGATGTCTGTTCCCCGAATCGAGATCGGACGCCAGGCCTGGAACCGCCTGCGCCAGGCGCTCGAGGGCGAACCCGCCGATCACCCCCTCTTCTACCGCCCGATTCTCGTCGCGCGCAGCAGTTCGGGTCCGGCGTCGCACGCGAGCGGGTGGGTGGGCCCGGCGCGTCCGGTCCTGCGATTGGGGTCGACGGTCGTCGCGCAGTACGAAGAGGGCTCCACGGTCGATTCGGTTCTCTCGCCGCGTCCCTTCCTGGGCAACGTCATTTCTCGTGTCGGAACACCGCTGTCGGTCACCGAGCCCACCGACCACCCGCACCACCTCGGGGTGTCGCTCGCGATTCCCGATGTGAACGGAACGTCGTACTGGGGCGGCCGCACGTATGTGCGTGGCGAGGGCTCGATCATGGTTCCCAACCATGGACGCCAGCGCCGCGATGACCTGCGCATCGACGGGCACGCTCTGCACGAGCGTCTCAGCTGGGTCGACCAGTACCAGACCACTCAGTTGGTCGAGGTGCGCGAACTCCGTTCGGCAGAACTCGAGAACGGATGGGCTCTCCGGTGGCGCAGCCACCTCAAGGCGACACTGGACGCGATCACGTTCGCATCGCCGGCGACCAATGGCCGTGACGGCGCGGGGTACGGCGGTGTGTTCTGGCGGTTCGCACCCGAAATCGCCCGTGTCTTCAGCCCGGCGGGCGACACCGAAAAGGCCGTGCACGGGGCGCGTACGCCCTGGATCGCCTTCACATTCCCCGAGCGGGGAACGAGCGTCATCCTCTCCCAGGGCGAAGGCGACCTGCCCTGGTTCGTGCGCTTCGCGGAGTATCTGGGCGCCGGCCCGTCGATCGCCTGGGACGAGCCGCACACGATTGCCGAGGGCGGCGAGTTGAACCTCGAACTCACGGCGTTCGTCATCGATGAAGAGTTGCGGGATGCCGCGGCCGTCGAGCGCGTACTGCCCGGGTTGCGCGAACAGGCGGGTTTGTGAGAGCACCATTGCGCGTCGGTGTTGCGGGCGTGCACGGTCACGGCCGGGGCCATGTCGACGCCGTCCTCGCGCTCGCCGAAGAGGGCGTGAGCCTCGTGGCCGTCGCCGACCCGCGGGGGAGCGGCGAGGTGCCGTCCCACACGGCATACTTCGTCGATGCGGCCGACATGATCGATGGTGGAGACCTCGACATCGTCGTGTTGAGCACGCCGATTCCCACGCACGCCCCACTCGCGCTGCGTGCGCTCGAGGTGGGCGCACACGTGCTGCTCGAGAAGCCGCCCGTCGCGTCGGTAGCCGACCACGGCCTTGTCTGCGCCGCGTCGAGCGGAGCGGGTCGGGCGGTGCAGGTCGGCTTTCAGTCGCTGGCAAGTGCGGGGGTGGAAGCTGCAACCGATCTCGTCGCATCCGGCGCGATCGGCGACCTGCTGCACATCGGCGCGGCAGGGCTCTGGTCGCGATCAGACCAGTATTGGGCGCGCGCGCCCTGGGCCGGTCACCGGATCGCGAACGGGCGCGTCGTCGCCGACGGGGCGGCGACGAATCCGCTTGCCCACGCGCTCGCCACGGCACTGACGATCGCGGGTGCGTCTGAACCGGCGGAAGTCGAGGCCATCGATCTCGATATGTATCGCGCAGCGGAGATCGAGACCGATGACACGTCGTCGCTGGCGGTGACTCTGACCAGCGGCATCCGGATCATCGCCGCTCTCAGCGTGACGGCTCCGCACCGCCACGAACCGTACGTGCTCCTGCGCGGCACTCACGGGTATGCCGTGTACAACTACACCCTGGACGTGCTGTCGGTGTTTCGCGACGGATCCCCCCTGCCTCGTGTGTTCACCTTCGCTCGACGGGGGCTGCTTGCCGAGCTCGTGGCCCACGCGCGCTCGGGCGACGACATCTCGGTGCCGATTGCGCGCACTGGAACTTTCACCCGCGTGCTGGAGGCGATCACGACCTCACCCTCCCCGGCCCAGGTGCCCGAGGCACTCATCACTCACCGCTCTCGGCAGGGGGAGAGCTTTCGCATCGTGAACGGCGTAGAAGAGTGGACGGAGCGTGCGGTCTGGGAGGGGCGTACGTTCGCAGAGCTGGGGGCGCCCTGGGCTAAAGACCGCCCGATGCCCACGCGGGGCTAGCGCGCGTGGTCCGCTTCGCGGCGATCGATCGCGCCGGTCGTGCGGCGGGGGTCTAATGCGGCGGTCGAACTGCGCACAACGAGTCGCGCGGGTAGGCGCTCGACGGTCGTCGGCAGGTCAGGGTCTTCCAAATGCTCCAACAGGCGTTCGACGGCGATCCGTCCCTGCTCGCGCGGGGACTGCTGGAGGGTCGTCAGAGAGAACATCTCCGCGAACTCGTGATCGTCGATGCCGATCACGCTCAGGTCGCTGGGCACCTGCACACCAAGCCGCCGCGCCGCGATGATTGCCCCGATCGCCACCTCGTCGCACGTGGCGACGATCGCCGTGGGCCTGGTGCGGGCATCGCCCAAGGCGTCGACGGCGGCTGCATAGGCACCGGGGAGCGTCACTTCAGAGACGATGTGGCGCGCGTTCGCGCTCATACCCGCGGCCTTCATCGCGTTGAAGTACCCGCTCACTCGCCGGCGATCCACCTGAGCGGACTGTGTCGTCGCGTCTCCGCCGCCGATGAACGCGATGTCGCGGTGACCGAGTTCGACGAGGTGCTCTGTCGCTCGTCGGGCGGCATAGTCGTCATCGATCTCGACCACCGTGGTGGCGTCGCCCGAACCGACCACGCTCACCACCGGAAAGCCGATGCTGACGAGACGTTCGAGCTCATTGTCGTCGGGTTCAAGACCGACGGCGATCAACCCGTCGAACCGTTTACGGGCCAAGTAGTCGTCGAAGATCCGTTGGCGACCACGAGTGCCGGGCTTTGCATCGTAGAGGGTGAGATCGAGTCCGCGTTCAAGCAGTTCGACCTGAATACCTTCGAGCACTTCGGCGAAGAACCACCGGTTCAGGTACGGCATCACCACGCCGATGTTGTGGGTTCTGCCCGTGGAAAGGCTGACGGCACTCGTGGATGCGACGTAGTTCAGGCTCGCCGCGGCTGCGCGCACCTTGTTGCGCGTGGCCTCTGACACATATCCGGTTCCGGTCAACGCGCGGCTGGCTGTTGCCTTGGAGACGCCGGCGAGGCGGGCGACGTCGGCGATGCCAGGCATGGGTACTCCTCGATGACTCGTCGAGCGACAACGGTCGATGTTATGGAACCGATTCCACACCATTGTGGCTCCGGAAGGAAGTTTCCGCTACCCCGGAAAATGCGTGACCGACTTGTGATGCAGGAATCGGTTGTGCGACACGTGCAGATCCCCTAGCTTTATTGTGGAATCGGTTCCCGAGGCTTTGCGCGCCGATTGCACCGCACCACCTGCACGTAACCGCACCAACTGCACGTACTCAATGAGGAGGATCACAGATGATGACACGAAATAGACGACGCATCCTCGCGTCCGTAGCCGCGTTCGGCGCCGCTGGCATGGTCTTGGCTGGTTGCTCCGGCGGGCCCGGTACCACGAACGGTGGCGGAGGCGGAGAAGGCGGGGACGACGACAACGTCGTCACGGTCTACGGCACCATCTCGGGCACCGAGGCCGAACTGCTCGAAGAGTCGTGGGCAGAGTGGGAAGAAGAGAACGACATCGACATCCAGTACGAGGCGTCGCAGGAGTTCGAGGCTCAGATCGCCGTGCGTGCGCAGGGAGGCAGTGCGCCCGACCTGGCGATATTCCCGCAGCCGGGCCTTTTGGCAGATATGGCCACGCGCGATTACCTCGTCCCCGCGCCCGAAGAGGTCGTGGCGAATGCCGAGGAGTATTGGAGCCCGCTCTGGCAGGGCTTCGGCACCGTGGACGGCACCGTGTACGGCGCGCCGCTCATGGCGAGCGTCAAGGGCTGGGTCTGGTACTCGCCGGCGACCTTCGCCGAAAACGGCTGGGAGATTCCCACCACGTGGGATGGACTGAAGGAACTGACCGCACAGATCGCCGGCGAGACCGGCGCTCCGCCGTGGTGCGTCGGATTCGGTTCGGATGCGGCGACCGGCTGGCCGGGCACGGATTGGATCGAAGATGTTGTTCTACGTCAGTCCGGCACCGATGTCTATGACCAGTGGGTGACCAACGAGATCCCCTTCACCGACCCGCAGATCAAGTCGGCGTTCGATGAGGTTGCGAGCATCATCTTGAACCCCGAGTACGTCAATGCCGGCTACGGCGACGTCCAGTCGATCGGCACAACGCCGTTCGGCGACCCGGCAACGGCGTTGGCCAGCGGTGACTGCCTGCTGCACCACCAGGCGTCGTTCTACGACGGATTCATCGTGGATGCCGGCGCCACCGTGGCCGAAGACGGCGACATCTGGGCCTTCCAGACTCCTCCGTTCGAGGAGTCTGGTGATGGGGCTGCGACCGTGACGGGTGGCGGCGAAATCGTCGGTGCCTTCGACGACTCCGCTAGCACGCAGGCCGTGCAGGTCTACCTCTCCAGCCCCGAGTGGGCCAACAGCCGGGTCAGCCTGGGCGGCGTGATCAGCGCGAACAAGGGTCTGGACCCTGAAAACGCCTCGAGTGCGATCCTGACGGAAGCGATCAAGCTTCTGCAGGACGACGCGACGACGTTCCGCTTCGACGCTTCTGACCTGATGCCTTCGAGCGTCGGTTCGGGCACGTTCTGGCAGGGCATGCGCGACTGGGTGAACGGTACTGACACCGACACCATCCTCGAGCAGATCGAGGCCGGCTGGCCTTCGAGCTGAGCCGCTGAGTGAGCGGGGTCGCCTGAGAGGGCGGCCCCGCTCTCGCAGAGCGACGTCCCCGCACACTTCACGAGTCCGACGATGCACTCGAAAGGCCACCCATGACCGCTTACAACTTCTTCGCATGGCTGAGCACCCTCTCGCCCTGGCTCGAGATCCCGATCATCATCGGAGCTTTTCTGCTGGTCGTGGCGATCATTCTCTTCCTTGTAGAGATCGCCCCGCGCAAGGGGCGCAAATACACGATCATCCGCCTTGCCGCGTGTGTGCTGTTTCCGCTCGGGTTGCTCTGGTTTCTGCAGTCCTACACGTGGGCGATCATCGCCGCCGGTGTGCTGGGTCTGCTCTTCTTCTGGCTCGACATGCGCTCTCGGCAAGGAGCGGGTTCGCTCTTCACCATCGTCGCCTTCCTCGCGCCCACCATGCTGTTGCTGCTCGTGGGGCTGATCGTTCCGACCATTCAAACCTTCGTTCAGTCGTTCCTCAACTCCAGCGGTACCGCCTTCATCGGTCTCGACAACTTCGTGTGGATCTTCACGCAGCCGCAGGGCGTGCGAACCGTCATCAACACGATCATCTGGGTGCTTGTCGCCCCGGCCGTCTCGACGATCGCCGGACTCGCGTACGCGTACTTCATCGACAAAGTCCGCGGTGAGAAGTACTACAAGATCCTCGTTTTCATGCCTTTTGCAATCTCGTTCGTGGGCGCCTCGATCATCTGGCGCTTCATGTACACCGCGCGTCCGGCCGAGGCTGCCCAGATCGGTCTGCTGAACCAGATCGTCGTCTGGTTCGGCGGGCAGCCGATCAACTTCTTGGCGCAAGAGCCGTGGAACACGTTCTTCCTGATCGTCGTGCTCATCTGGTCGCAGACCGGCTTCGCCATGGTCGTGCTTTCGGCAGCGATCAAGGGTGTGCCGGGCGAACAGCTCGAGGCGGCGGAGCTCGACGGCACGAATTCTTGGCAGCGGTTCATCAACGTGATCGTTCCCGGCATCCGTTCGTCGTTGATCGTGGTCCTGACGACGATCTCGATCGTGTCGCTCAAGGTCTTCGACATCGTCCGCACGATGACCGCGGGTGCCAACAACACCTCGGTCATCGCGAATGAGATGTACACCCAGTTCCGCAGCTTCGAGCCGGGGAGGTCCGCCGCGTTCGCCGTGATCCTGTTCGTGTTGGTGCTGCCGATCGTCGTTTACAACGCGAGACAGCTCAAGAAGCAAAGGGAGGTGCGTTGAGATGAGCATGCCCGTTGAACTGCCGCTCGATGACCAGACCAAACGTCAGATGACGCGCGGCGAAGAGAAAATGGAGGCTCCCCTCCAGCGAACCAAGCGCCGGTTGACATCGCGGTGGGCGACACTCGCCGCCATTGTGATCGCCGTCTTCTGGTCGGTTCCGACCCTTGGTCTGTTGATCACGTCGTTCCGGCCGCGTCAAGAGATCCAGACCAGCGGCTGGTGGACGATCTTCCAGAATTGGGGCTTCACGCTCGACAACTACGTAGCGGCGCTCCAAGCGGGAAACAGCCAGCTGACTCTGGCGGGGTCGTTCGTGAACTCGTTCGCGATCACGATTCCGGCGACCGTGATTCCGATCACGATCGCGATGCTCGCCGCCTATGCGTTCGCGTGGATGGACTTCAAGGGCAAGAACATGCTCTTCATCTTCGTGTTCGCGCTTCAGATCGTGCCGATCCAGATGGCATTGATCCCCCTGCTCCAGTTCTTCTCTCAGGGAGAGATCTTCGGCGTTCCGGTGATTCAGGCGTTCGGCAGCGCGGGCGGCTATACGCAGGTGTGGATTGCGCACGCAATCTTCGGTCTTCCCCTGGCGATCTTCCTGCTGCACAACTTCGTGTCAGAGATCCCGGCAGAGGTCATCGAGGCGGCACGCGTGGATGGCGCCGGTCACGGACAGATCTTCTTCCGGATCGTCATTCCGCTCACCATGCCGGCGATCGCCTCGATTGCGATCTTCCAGTTCCTCTGGGTGTGGAACGACCTGCTCGTGGCGCTCATGTTCGCCGACGGCAATGTCGCGCCGATCACCAAGATGGTTGCCGAGCTCGCGGGAAGCCGTGGTCAGGACTGGTATCTGCTAACCGCCGGAGCATTCATCGCGGTGATCGTGCCGCTGATCGTGTTCCTCGCCCTGCAGCGATACTTCGTTCGAGGGCTCCTGGCAGGCAGTACAAAGGGCTAGACCGGGCAATGAAGAAGGGGGGATGCGTGTTGCGGACGCATCCCCCCTTCTCGTCGTGTGTCAGCCGGAGCAGCCCAACCGAGCCTGAATGGACTCCATGGCGTCGATCTCGAACGACTGAGTCTCGGACATGGTGGCGGCCACCGCGATCGCGCGCTGATCGGTGCCGAGGTCGACGAGCGCGTCAGCCATCGGAATCGCGCCGGCGTGGTGACGAATCATCAGCTCGAGGAACAGGCAGTCTGCTTCGAGCCCGGTGGCTTGCTGAAGCGCTACAAGCTCGGCAGGGGACGCCATGCCCATCGCTTCGCGCATCTCTTCATCTGTCATCGGGGCGTCGGATGCTTCGCCATGTTCGTGAGCGGATTCGCCCTGCGTCATCCAGGCCATGGGGCTGTTGCTCAGTTGGGGGAGGCCCCATTTGACCAGCCAGTCGTACATCTCGCCTCGCTGGCCCGCCTGGGTCGTGGCGATGTCGTACGACAGCGAGAGGATGTCGGGATCGTCGGTCTTGCGATAGATCTCCATCGCCATTTCGATTGCCTGCGTGTGGTGCACCTGCATGTCGCGGGCGAATCCGGCGTCGGCCGAGTTGTTCGTCGGTGTCGCCGAGGGGCCTGCCGATCCGAAGGTCGAGAACCGTCCGATCGCGAAGGCGAGCCCCGCGATTGCGAGTGCGACCAGCCCGATCAGCGCCCAGCGTTGCCAACCGGCGGTGGCCCGCTCAGCATCAGCGTCGGTCACCGAACCCTCAGGACTGCAAGCCCGGTACGTCCGGCTGGCCGCTGCACAGGGCGTTCGGTTCGGGCGCGACCTGGCTGCGCCAGAACGCCGTGAAGAAATCGCTGATGCGCTCGTCGTCGGCCGAGTCGATCTTCAGCTGGTTGTTCCAGGCGCTCAGCACGATCGGCGAATCCAGTCCCTCATAGGGCGACAGCACCACGTAGGACGACGGGAACTGCGCCTCAAGTGCGGCGAGCTCGTCGCTCGAGACCGCGGCGGGGTCGTACGTCACCCAGATGGCGCCGTGCTCGAGGGAGTGGACGGCGTTCTCGTTGGGAACGGGCTGGTCGTAGATTCCGCAATTGAGCCAGACCGCATTGTGATCGCCGCCGGCGGGGGGAGTTTGTTCGTACTCGACAGTGCCCTCCACGTGGCTGGCGGTGTTCTCAAAGGTTTCCAGACCCTCGATCGAGCTGCCGTCACCGCTGCCGCGGTCGAAGGAAGGAGCCGGTGCGGGTGCGAAAACGATGGATGCCACGATCGCAGCGATCACGCCGATAGCGACGACGACACCGACGACCCACCACACCAGCTTGCTGCGACGCCGCTTCGCGAGCTGCTTCTGGTACTCGGCGAGCTTCTCTTGCCGCTTCTGCTCGCGCTGCTGCTTGACGGTGAGGTCGATAGTGGACTGCGTCGCAGGGTTGCCGCTCGTGCGCTTCTGGGGAGGTGTCGGGGTCATGTGTGTGATCTCGGCTCGGTGTGACTGTGCAAGGCGCCCAACGACGGGCCGCAGCAGGAGGAGGTGGGGCATCCCAATCCTATTCGAGCGCATGCGAGCGGGTCTGAGAAGCGGCCGACAGTTCCGGTAGACTGGTGGTTCGAATCGATTCGATCGCTGACTTATTCCGAAACGAAGACTCTTGCCTGAGACTGCATCCGTCCCCGTCACGCCTGCCGTGACCCCATCCATCACCCCCCGCACGACCGCGACCGGCGCGATCCGCACACTCGGTGCGAACCCCGCCACGGCGCCCATCATGCTGCACCCGGGGGACTCGATCACGGCGCGTCGTCGCGTGCTCTACATCATCCTGCTCGGCGCGCTCACGGCCCTCGGACCGTTCACGATCGACCTTTACCTGCCCGCATTCCCGGTGCTCGAGGCAGATTTTCAGACCAGCGCCGCCGCGATCCAGCTGACGCTCTCCGGAACGATGATCGGCTTCGCCCTCGGTCAGCTCATCGTGGGCCCGCTCAGCGACAAGGTCGGTCGCCGCATGCCCCTGCTGTCCGTCACGGCTATCCATGTGCTGGCGAGCATCGGTGCGGCCATGGCGCCCACCCTCGAACTTCTCTCCGCGGCGCGGGTCCTGCAGGGCGCGGGCGCTGCGGCCGGCGGCGTTGTGGCCGCAGCGATCGTGCGCGACCTTTTTGGCGGCAAGCGCCTGGTCGTCATGCTCTCGCGTCTCGCGCTCGTCTCCGGAGTCGCACCCGTGCTCGCTCCGCTCGTGGGTTCGGCACTGCTGTTGGTCATGCCTTGGCGCGGCATCTTCGTCGTCTTGGCGATCTACGGCGCCATCATGCTCGTCTCGGCGGCTGTCTTCATTCCCGAGACGCTTCCGGCCGCCCGCCGCAATGAGCGGGGAGCCACCACCGTCTGGCAGCGATACAAGAGCGTCTTCAGCGACCGTGTCTTCATCGGCGTGCTCATCATCGGCGGAATGACCTTCAGCGGGTTGTTCTCGTACCTGTCATCATCATCGTTCCTCTTCCAGGGTACGTACGGCTTCAACGCTCAGCAGTACGGCCTGCTCTTCGCGGCAAACTCGCTCGGCGTCGTCGTCGGTGTTCAGGTCGCCGCGCGCCTCGCGGCACGGTACGGGCCACAGTGGGTCATGGCCTTCTCGACCGGTGTGCTGGTGGTTTCGGCATCCGCCATCATCATCACCGATCAAATGGGGCTCGGGCTCTGGGGAACGGTCATTCCGCTGTTCTTCTTCATGACCGCGTGTGGATTCACCTTCCCCTGCGTGCAGGTGCTGGCCCTTGACCGGCATGGCAAGGCGGCAGGAACCGCGCAGTCGATCGTCGGAGCGACCAACTTCGGCGTCGCCGGAGTCATCTCGCCGCTCGTCGGCTGGCTGGCGACGGGGTCGGGAATCACGGCGACGACAATGGCCTCGGTGATGGTTGGCTGCTCGGTGATCGGCGCGCTCGCTCTCTGGTTCGTCGTGCGGCCGCGCACTGTCGCACAGCTCGCGCCGTAACACCCGGGCGCATGTGCCCATGTATCCGTCCGGCAGAATGGGCCGATGAGACCTTCGCGATACCTTCCGTCACTCGTGACAGGCATCGTGCTCATCGCACTATCCTGCGGCCTCGGTGCGTGGCTTTACTCGCGCGGCGACGTTCCGTTCGCGGGCGACCTCTGGTGGAACACCCTCCTGGTCGACTCGAGAAACGCCTTTCTGCTGAACTTCTCGTACGCCATGGACTTTCTGGGTGGCCATTGGTTCGGAATCTTCGTCGTTCCCCTCGGTGGAACGCTGGTACTGATCCTGGTGAAACGGCCGTGGTCGGCGGCGTATTTTCTCGTCGCACAGGCCGTCTCTGCGGGGCTGGTTCAGGTTCTCAAGCGCTCGTTCGGGCGCGCTCGTCCGGAAGAGATTCTCGTGATCTCGGACTACGGGTCGTTCCCCTCCGGACACGTTGCCGGAGCGGCGACCTTGGCGACCGCAGTGATCGTTCTCTTCCCACGGCTGTGGGTGATCATCGCAGGCGTCGTGTGGGTGCTGGCGATGGCTTTCAGCCGCACGTATCTGCACGCGCACTGGCTGAGCGACACGCTGGGCGGCGCGCTCGCCGGAGTAGGGGCTGCCCTCGTCGTGGCGGCACTGTTCGCGGTACCCCTCGATCGAGAGCGTGCGCGGGCGCGCGCGCCAGAACTGACAGCGTCCCTCACCGATCAGTAGGCTGGGCAAATGACCGAGCCGGACGCCGCTGTCGCCGTCGCTGAAGCCGAACTTGCCCGCCTGCGCGCCGAGGCCGAGGCTGCTGAGGCCCAACTGAAGGCCGCGCACGCGCGTGCCGCGCTCGCGGCCGCCGAGGCTGATGCGGCCAGGGCGAAAGCCGCTGCGCTGTCTGCTTCCGTTCCCTCGGAGGCGGTTCCGGATGCTCAGCCCGCCGCCGATTCTGCGCCGACGGCGACGGAATCCGAGCCGCCCGCACCGGTCGCCGAGCCGGCGTCGGAAGCTGATGCCGAGCCGAAACCCGAGCCGAAACCCGAGCCTGCCGAGGCATCCGGCCCGCTCACACCCGACCAGATCGCCGCCGTCGTCAAGGGTTACACATTCGAATCCGCAACACTGGACCTCGGCGCGCTGCTGAACACCGACCCCGTACCCGACGCACAGATCCGCATCCCGCTGGCGATGATGAATCGCCACGGGCTGGTCGCCGGGGCGACCGGCACCGGCAAGACCCGCACTCTGCAAGGTCTTGCCGAACAGCTCGCATCGAAGGGCGTCCCGGTCTTCGCCGCAGACATCAAGGGAGACCTTTCCGGGGTCGCCACCCCGGGAGAACCGAGTGAAAAACTTCTCGCCCGCACCGCCGGAATCGCCCAGGACTGGAAGGCCGAAGCATCCGTCACCGAGTATTTCGCGCTGGGCGGCGTCGGAAAGGGCGTACCCGTCCGGGCAACCGTCAGCGGGTTCGGGCCACTGCTGCTGAGCAAGGTGCTGGGCCTGAATGCGACCCAGGAGTCGAGTCTGGGGCTCGTCTTCCACTACGCCGACGCCTACGGGCTTGCGCTGGTCGATCTGTCGGATCTTCGCGCCGTACTCAGCTACTTGACCAGCGATGAAGGCAAAGGCGAGCTCAAGAACCTGGGCGGGCTGTCGTCGGCCACCGCAGGCGTGATCCTCCGCGAACTCATCACCTTCGCCGACGAGGGTGCCGACGTGTTCTTCGGCGAGCCGGAGTTCGATGTGGAGGACTTCTTGCGTGTGGCGCCCGATGGCCGCGGAGTGATCTCGCTGCTCGAGGTGCCAGGGGTCATCGACAAACCGGCGCTTTTCTCGACGTTCTTGATGTACCTGCTGGCGGAACTGTTCGAACGGCTCCCCGAGGTGGGTGACGCCGACAAGCCGAAGCTCGTGTTCTTCTTCGACGAAGCGCACCTGCTCTTCACCGACGCGTCGAAGGACTTCCTCGCGGCGATCACCCAGACCGTGCGACTCATCCGGTCGAAGGGTGTGGGCGTCTTCTTCGTCACCCAGACGCCGAAGGATGTGCCAAGCGACGTTCTGGCCCAGCTCGGGTCGCGCGTACAGCACGCGCTGCGTGCGTTCACGCCGGATGACGCGAAGGCGCTCCGCGCCACGGTCGGCACGTACCCGAAGTCGGGCTACGACCTCGAACGCACGCTGCAGGAGCTCGGCACCGGTGAGGCGATCGTCACGGTCATGAGCGAGAAGGGTGCGCCGACGCCTGTCGCCTGGACACGCCTGCGCGCGCCGCAGGGTCTGATGTCTCCCACGCCCGACCCGGCGATCGAGACCGCAGTGAAGGCCTCGCCGCTGCTCGCGAAGTACGGCACAGCGATAGACCGCGAATCCGCCCGCGAGATCCTCACGGCGAAGATGAATGCCGCAGAAGCGGAAGCCGCCGCGAAGCAGGCCGAGATCGACCGCGCCAAAGCGGCTGCCGAGCTCGCCAAACAGCAAGCCGCGATGGACAAGGCGCAGGCCGCGGCCGATAAGAAGGCGCGACAGGAATATGACCGGCTGCTGAAGAAGACGTCCGGTACCACGCGCACGACGCGCTCCACGCAGAAGTCACCGCTCGAGCAGATTCTCGGTTCGAAGTCGACTCAGACGATCCTCAATGGCGTCATTCGGGGCATGTTCGGTACCGGTAAGCGCTGACGGGCGGGGCTGCCGCCGTTTCAGCGCTGGAGAGACATCTGACCGCCGAGCGCGGTCGCTGCGTCGCGTAGTGCGCTGAGGTGCCGTGCAGCCAGCGAGAACCGCGTGAGCGGCGTGGCAAGGCAGATCGCTCCCACTGGTTCATCGCGACTGTCTCGGATCGGCACTGCGAGGCATCCACGATCCGGGGCGAGCGATGCGACCTGCTCTGTATAGCCCCGCATGACATAGGCGTCGGTGATCGCCTCGATGTCGGCCGCGGCGACAGCAACTCGCCATCGATGAGCGCCTGATTCATTGCGTCGCGGGCGCTCGGCGAGCCAGAGATGCCCGACGGCCGACCGTGTGGGGTCGTTGAGAAGAGTCGCCCGATCCGAAAGCGGATATCGAGCATCTTCCTCGACGATCGTCACGCCGGCATCGTGAAAGCCGAAGAGGTGCACGGCCTCACCCGTGTCCACGCGGACACGCTCGACGATTCCTGAGGACGGTGGTGCGCGGTGCGCATCGACAACTGCCGCGAGCTCGAGGACGCGGGCGCCGAGAAGGAAGCCGGAGAAGTCAGGGCGCCGCACGAGATACTCGTCGCGTACCAAGGCGTTCACAACGCGGTACACCGTCGCACGTGGGGCGCCGACTGCGCGCGCGATATCGGCTGCGCTCGAGCGCTGGTGGCCGCGCGCAACTTGCTCGAGGATCTCCAGCGCCAGCCCCAGTCCCTTCTCGGGCAGTCGACCTCCGTCGACGGGTGCGCGAGCGTTCATCGGCGCGATGGCGTGTCGAGGGCGTCGGAATCCACCGCCCAGTCGTGCACACCGAGACGCGAGGCGAGGCTGGGCCGACGGGCGAGAGTGACCGTACCCCAGACGACAATGGCGGCGAGAATAACCGCGGACCATGCGAGCCCCAGGGGGTTGTCACGCGTGGTGGCCCCCAGGTAGAAGCAGAGAACGGTCGTAAGTCCAGCGAACGGGACGGCGCTGAGCATCGCGCTGCGCAGGGTGAGTTCGCGCAATCGCCACAGGAAGATCGGAGCAGCCAGGCAGATCAGCGTGTAGGCGAGCACGAAGCCGAGGGTGGATGCCGGGGAGGTGACCATCCGCAGGTCCTGACGGGAGCCGCCGAGGGCGAACACTGTGAAAGGGACGACCGTGACAAGCGCCGTCAGCAGCACACCCCCGAGGGCGGGGACACCCCGTTGCGAGACTCGACCGAAGACGGGCGGGAGGACTCCTTCGCGGCTCATTGCGAACATGAGGCGCGTCGCGGCGTTTGTCATGGCGAGCGCGCACGCGAGGAAGGAGATCGCGATGATGAGGTCGATGAGGCCGGCGAGACCGGTCACAGACTCGAGTGACGCGGCACCGGGCCGTTCGGACACCAGCGACAGTTGAGCAGCGGTGCCGACGAGCATGACGAGCCCCGTTGCGCCGACACTGATGAGGATCGCCCTGGGTACTGCAGCGAACGGACGTCTCGTCTCTGGTCCGAGCGCCACCCCGCTCTCGAACCCGACGAAACCGATCAGCGCGAACGCCACGCCTGTCATGATCGCTTCGGTCGAGATGTGCTGCGGCTGCGGAATGAGCAGGCTGATATCCCACCGCGTCAGCGCGAGGGCTGCGATCGAAAGCCCGAGCACGGTCAGGACCGCGATCGACTCGACAACGAGAAGGATGCGTGTGGACATGCGCAGTCCCCGCGCGATCACAACCGCGATGATGGCCCCGAAAAACAGTGTGAGGGCGGGCGCCAGCGGCGTCGGAGAATCCGTGTGCCCCGTCAGCAGCCGTGCGATGCGGCTCGCGCCGGAACTCAGGGTGTTCATCGAGATCGCGAGGTAGCCGACCCCCAGTGCACCTCCGGCAAGCAGACCCACGTGTGGGCCCAGTCCACGGGCCGCGAAGGTGTACAGCGAGCCGGTGCTTGAGATGCGCCGCGCAAACATCCCGATCACCAGAGCTACGGCGATCACCAGCGTGAGCGTGAGCACGATGTCGAAGAATGCGAACGACCCGCTGCGGCCATACAGTGCGCCGGGATGAATCAGAAGTACGCCGGCTGGAGCAGTTGCGGCGACGGACTGTGCGATGACGTCGACGGTGCGCGCGTGCCGGCGGTGGAGTCCAGTAAACGGCGACGTCTCGCCGAGGTCGGTGCGTGGCCGGCCCCGCTTGATCGCATCGGCGAGCGCGCTCATGATCCTCCTGGTCGTGGCGAGGTTATCGAGCGTGGATTGCGCCCAGAGGTGGCCTGTGTTTCCGGCTCGTCACAACGGCTGAGACAGGAGGGGCCTCGCAGTGCTCCGTGTCTCATGCGGATTTCGATCCGCGTTCGCCACCGAGCGTTTCGCCGAAATCGCGCTGCCTGAAGATCGCCCTGACGCGGAGTGTCGCGTCGACCTCGCCCACCGAAAGGAACTCTGTGACTGATTCACAGCTCGCACCCGAAGGAGCCCCCCCTCCGACGCGGCGCAAACTGCTCACGCCGCGGTCGCTCGGCATCGCCTCGGCGGTCTCAGCCGCCGGCGCGACGGTCGCGCTCGTCTTCGCCATGCAGGTCGCCGTGCAGGCCACGTCGTCACCGCCCGAACCCTCGTCGACACCCATTGCCGCCGACAGCAGCGATGAGAATGCGCCGGAGAAGTCCGAGACTGTTGAGCCGCCCACGGTGATCCCCGCTGCGTACGACCAGCTGTCCGGTGAGGAGGTGAGCTACGTGCGCTATCTCGGCGCACAGGTTCCGGAGTACGCGGCCGGCGCGGACGTATTCGGCGACTCCGGATTGCAGTTCCTCTCGACCGATGTGGCGGACCCCCAGGCCTATACGGACGGTCAACGCCGCCTCTTCTCGCTGTACTACGACTACGCGACCAACGAGCTCGTCAGCATGATCGTCAACGTCAGCACCGGCACTATCGAGGCGATCGAGCGGGCGTCAGGGAGTCAGCCGGCGCCAACGGATGCCGAAACTGCCCTGGCATGGGAGCTGATCCTCGGGTCGGAGCTTGGCCAGCCCATCGCCGACGAATTCGCCGCTCTGACCGGAGGTTCGGCGCTCACGCCCGAGTCGGCAGAGGTCGAACTGACCGCTCACTCGTTCGTCACTGATGCGGGCTCTTTCGGCGCCGAGTCATGTGGCGTCGAACGCTGCGTTCAGGTGCTCGCCCAGATCGACGGTGGAGCCTTCCTCACCACCAGCACGATCGTCGTCAATCTGTCCACCACCACCGTCCTTCCCGTCTCATGATTCTGGAGAAAGCAAAGATGAAACGCACCCTCAGCGCGGCGATCGCCGTCGCACTGCTCTCGGGAGGCCTCGTGCTGACCACCCCCGCCGCGGCGACGGCGCAAACCGTGACCGAGGCATCCTGTTCTGGCGACTCGCTCGTGTCGGAGACACTCGAGGCGGGTTCGAGCTGGCAGATGTGCTGGCGGATCGATTCGTATCGCGGCCTCGTCCTCGACAAGGTCGCTTACCAGCCGCGTGACGACGCCGCTCCGATGCTTGTTCTCGACTCGATCGCTCTCGCGCAGCTCAACGTTCCCTACGACACCGGCGCAACGGAGTACAACGACGTGACGACCTACCAGGTCGGCGGTCGCCGCCTGCAGGCGATTGCAGCAGTGGATTGCCCGGTCGGGACGGTGCGCTCGGCCTGGGTCGATGCCACGCGAGGTGAGATTCCGGCGGTCTGCATCGGTGAGGAAGATTCTGGGCTCGCCTATCGGTCCAACATCACGCGTGACGCGCTATACGCGGCTCAGGGGACCGACCTCGTTCTGCACTCGGTGTCGCGCATCGGCTGGTACGAGTACCAGACGGAGTACCGCTTCCACGACGACGGCGAGGTCTCGGTACGTCTGGGCGCGACCGGCGATCTTTCGCCCAATGACTTCGTGAACGTCGTCAACCAGGGCTGGCCGCTCGACGAGGGTGCCAACGACTTCGCCGTGAACCACTATCACTCGGCCTTCTGGCGCGTCGACTTCGCGGTAGACAACGCTGAGTCACACGTGGTCGAGAAGTTCGCGACCACCCCCACCGGTGAGTACGGCACGACCGGTGACACAGGACGCACGGCAATTCTCGACACGCAGCTGACGACGGTCGACGCCGAGACGAAGGTCTTCGTCGGCAATCGGGAGGCCTATCGAGTAGTCAATCCCGAAAGTCTCAACGCCGACGGTCACGCCCGCTCATACGAGATCATCGTGGACCGCGACCAGGCCTACAACCTCAACCCCGAGACCGACTTCGACATCGCCTTCACGTCGGCCAAGTCCGACGAGGTCCACGCGAGCTACAACCTGATCCCGAGCAAGGCGGGTCAGATGGTGACGGACTACATCGCCGACGGCGAGCCACTCGTCGACCCGGTCGCGTGGGTTAATGTCGGCTTCCACCACATCAATCGCGACGAGGACCAGAGCCCGATGCCGATCCACTGGCAGGGCTTTACCCTCTACCCGCGAGACTTCTCGGCGCAGAACCCGATCATTCCCGAGGGACGCAAATGGGTGAACGGCGACATGCGCGGTGTTCCCAACCCGAACATCAGCACGACGCCGACCGCATCGCCGGAACCGACGCCGACAGATTCGGCGTCACCGAGCCCGACCTCGACAGGCGAGCCGACCCCCGAGACGTCGGCGACACCTCCGGCGGGCGGTGGCGGAACGCCCGCTCCGACCGAACCGGCGCCGACGACTCCGGCGCCCACCAACACCGTCACGTTCGGACAATCCGAGGTCGCGCCGGGAGCAACGCAAAGCGCGACGGCTTCCGGATTCGCCCCTGGCGAGACGGTGAGTGCGGTTCTGTATTCGGATCCGGTGGACGTCGGTACCTTCATCGCGGACTCGGAAGGAGCAGTCGACCTGCAGTTCATCGTGCCGAGCTCGACACCCGCGGGTGAGCACCGACTCGTCCTTACCGGGCAGACGTCGACTGCTGTCGCAGAGGGCTCATTCACCGTCGCGTCGGCATCTCCCGCAGCGATCCTGGGTGCCCTCGCCTCGACGGGAACGGACGCCAATCGCTGGGCACTGACAGGCGTCCTGCTGTTGGTCGCCGGTGGCGCGCTCGCTCTCTTGTCGAGATTCGTTCGACCTTCGGGCGGGCAGGTGCACGCCTGATTCCACCCACAGCCGAGGGGTGGCCGCTACGGCCACCCCTCGGCCCCGTTCTCGAGCACTCAGGAGAAACCATGTCGAGACGCGTCGCCGGCATCGGCGTCTGCATCGCGGCGGTGACCGGCGCGGGTGCGCTCGCCATCATGGTCATGGGCCTCATCATTCCTGCGCCCGAAACGGGCGCGACGGCCCAAGGGTCCGCTCCCCTCTCGGTCGGTGCCGCGCCGGACGGGTTCCCTGTCGCGGCGGACTACTGCTTCATCGAGGGGATGATCCCGCACCACGAGCAGGCGCTGGAGCTCAGTGAATTGGTGCTCGGTGCAGCGGACGCGCGGGAACGCACCCACGCGCTGGCTGCGTTCATCGAGCGTGATCAGTCTGCCGAGATCGCGACGATGCAGAAGTGGCAGGATGCCTGGGCGGCGGCCGTTCCGGCGGCTGAGGCTGCGGCATCTGCTCCGTCTCATCAGTCTGCACACGCTGCGCACTCCGCCCATGAGACAGCGGGTAAGGTCGCGCGCGGATGCGGAAGCCACATCGATCACTCGCTGATGAAGGGCATGGCCACGCCCGATCAGCTCGCTGAGCTGGAGGGGCTCGCCCGCACCGATGGTGCAGCGGCCGATCGCCTGTTTCTCGAGCTCATGATCGTCCACCATGAGGGGGCGCTCGAGATGGCGACCGTCGCGGTGAAGGAGGGCTCCAACGCCTTCGTGAGATCAACGGCGAAGCATGTCCTTATCGAGCAGGAGCGTGAGATCGCGGCGATGGCTGCGCTTCTCGAGGAGGTGCCATGACTATATCTGCACAGCGACTGTCCATCAGCGAAAGCGGATGCGCGCCGTCGGCTGGGGGGATCGCCCGGCATCGGATGAGTCTCGTGCGAGGCGCACTGTCAGTCATGGCCGTGGCGGCCATCATTCTCGCTCTCGCTGTGTTCGGAATTGCTCGCGTCGAACACGACTCGATGTCGCCCACTCTTGATGGCGGTGACACCGTGCTCTTCGACCGGCTTAGTCATCCTGCTCGCGGCGATGTCGTGTTGTTTGTCGACCGCGACGGCTGGTCGAGCGTCGATGACGCCATCCTCGTCAAACGCGTTATCGGCGTGTCTGGCGACATCGTGGTGTGCTGTGAGGCCGGAAGCGGCAAATTGATCCTGAACGGAACGCCCCTTGTCGAGTCTTATGTCTCGGGCGCACGCCCCGGGGGCCTTGTGCCATTCCGTGTGACTGTGGCGGAGGGCACGGTATGGGTCATGGGTGACAATCGAACGGAGTCCATCGACTCGCGCTCCGCGGTGAACGGACCCACCCGGGGTGGGGTCGCAATCGGCGACGTGAGGGGAGTGATCCGGTGGCACGACTGACTGCCATCAACGTGAGGTCGTCGGCATAGCCTAGAGCCATGGCGACGAAACCCCCGACGAGCGACATCGACGAAGCAGACGTGCGTGTCACGCGACCGAAGAAGGTCGCGGTCGGCGTGCCCGCTGTGCTCCACGCGCTCAAGATCGCACACGATCAGATGGGCGTCGGGCGCAGCATCCAGACGCTCCTTCAGGTCAATCAGAAGGACGGGTTCGACTGCCCGGGCTGCGCGTGGCCCGAAGAAGACAAGCGCCACATCGCGGAGTTCTGCGAGAACGGCGCCAAGGCTGTCGCCGAAGAAGCGACTTTGCGCCAGGTATCGCCCGAGTTCTTCGCTGCCCACTCGATTGACGAATTGCGCGGGCACGACGACTGGTGGCTCGGGCAACAGGGCCGGCTGACGCATCCGATGATCCTCGACGAAGGCGCCACGCACTACCGCGAGATCTCGTGGGACGACGCGCTGCGCGAGATCGCCGAGTCTCTGCGAGGTCTCGACGACCCGAACGAGGCGATCTTCTACACCTCGGGTCGTACGTCCAACGAAGCCGCGTTCCTCTACCAACTGCTCGTGCGGGGCTTCGGCACCAACAACCTGCCGGACTGCTCGAACATGTGCCACGAGTCGTCGGGTTCGGCGCTCGGCGAGACGATCGGCATCGGCAAGGGCACCGTGACGATCGACGACATCCACAACGCCGAGCTGATCATCGTCGCGGGACAGAATCCGGGGACGAATCACCCCCGCATGCTCAGTGCGCTCGAGAAGGCGAAGAGCCGCGGTGCGACGATCATCGCGGTCAACCCGTTGCCCGAGGCAGGGCTGATCCGTTTCGAGAACCCGCAGACGCCCCGCGGAGTGATTCTCGGCGGAACTACGCTTGCCGACGAGTTCGTCCAGATCCGCCTCGGTGGCGACCAGGCGCTGTTCCAGGCGATCGGCAAACACCTGCTCGAGTCCGGCGACGCTCTTGATAGCGCCTTCATCGCCGCGTACACGAGCGGTTTCGAAGAGTATCGACATGCGATGGCGGATGCTGCGTGGCCCGAGTTGGTCGCTGCCACGGGCGTACCCGAGTCGGTCCTGCGCCGTGTCGGTGAGCTCGTGCGTGCCTCGAAAGCCACGATCGTCTGCTGGGCGATGGGGCTCACCCAGCACAAGCATTCCGTGGCGACGTTGCGCGATGTGGTGAACGTCCTCCTGCTGCAGGGCAACATCGGGCGCGCCGGCGCCGGGGTCTGCCCGGTGCGCGGACACTCCAACGTGCAGGGCGATCGCACGATGGGGATCTACGAGAAGCCGTCCGAAGCGTTCCTCTCCGCGCTCGACACAGAATTCGGCTTCTCCGCCCCGCGTGCGCACGGGTTCGACACGGTCGAAGCGATCCGTGCGATGCGCGACGGCAAGGCGCAGGTTTTCATCGGGATGGGCGGTAACTTCGTGTCGGCGACGCCCGACACCGCCGTTGTGGAGGCGGCGATGGGTCGCGTCGGGCTCAGCGTGCAGATCTCGACCAAGCTGAACCGCTCGCACGTCGTCACGGGCCGGCGGGCGATCATCCTCCCGACACTCGGACGCACCGACCGCGATCGGCGCGGCGGCCGGGAGCAAAGGGTGAGCGTCGAAGACTCGATGGGCGCCGTGCACGCGTCACGCGGGCGGCTCGTACCGCCCTCTGAGGGCATGCTGAGCGAAGTCGCGATCGTCGCGCGGCTGTGCGGGCTCGTGTTCGGACCCGACGACAACGCGCCGCAGGCGGACTGGGCAGCACTCGAGGGCGACTACGGGCTCATCCGCGGTCACATCGCCCGGGTGATCCCCGGCTTCGACGACTTCGATCGGCGAATCGACAAGGGCGCAACGCTGCACCTGCCGAACGGCCCGCGTGACGAGCGCCGTTTCGCGACGATCGACGGTACGGCGCGGTTCACGGTCAATCCGCTGGAGTATCCGCGCATCCCGCGGGGACGTCTGCTGCTGCAGACACTGCGGTCGCACGATCAGTACAACACCACGATCTACGGCAAGGATGACCGCTACCGGGGCATCCACGGCGGTCGCCGGGTCGTGCTGGTGAACGCGAAGGACATCCAGGTACTGGGGTTCGCCGACGGTGAGATCGTCGATCTCGTGTCGGAGTGGGGTATCGGCGCCGCTCGCGAAGAGCGTCGTGCCGAGGCGTTCCGGATCGTGGCCTACCCGACACCGCAGGGCAACGCCGCGGCCTACTATCCCGAGACGAATGTGCTCGTGCCGCTGGACTCGGTGGCTGACGTCAGCGGCACCCCGACCTCGAAGTCGGTCATCGTGCGGCTCGAGCGCCGATCCGAGACCGCGCAACCGTAGGCTGGCGACATGACCTATCGTGCCGTGGTGATCACGGTTTCGGACCGATCCGCCGCGGGCGAGCGTCCCGACACAGCCGGGCCCGTCGCCGTCTCGGAGCTCGTCCGCGGAGGCTTCTCGTGCGTCGACCCGGTCATCATCCCCGACGGAGCGATCAGCGTCGCCACGGCGTTGCGCGCGGCGCTCGCGACGGGCGCGCGTCTGATCCTCACGACCGGTGGTACGGGGGTGGGTCCGCGCGATCACACACCCGAAGGCACCGCGAGCGTGCTGACTCGCGAAGTGCCGGGCATCGCCGAACAACTTCGCCGCATCGGCGTTGCCGAGGCGCCGGGGGCGATCCTCTCGCGCGGGCGTGCCGGCGTGGTCGATCCCGCCTCGGGCGTCACAGATGGCGCGCTCATCGTCAACCTTCCGGGGTCGCCGAAGGCCGTGGCATCCGGTATGCCCGTCATTCTCTCGGTCGCCCGCCACGTCATCGACCAGCTCAGCGGAGGTGATCACGCGTGAGCGTTGTTGTCGCCGCGGTCAGCGCCGAACCCTTGGACTTCGACTCACACGTCGCCGCGATCGATGACGCGGACAAGGGCGCCGAGGTGACGTTCGTCGGTCGGGTGCGTGATCATGATCCGGATGCCTCGACCGCAGTCGTCGCGCTCGAGTACTCCGCACACCCCGACGCAGAGCGGACGCTCCGCCGTATAGCCGAGCAGGCGATCGGCGACTCGGACTCGATTGTCGCCGTGTCACACCGCATCGGGCGACTGGGCGTGGGGGAGGCGGCTGTCGTGATCGCTGTCGCGTCGGCGCACCGCGCCGAGGCCTTCGAGGTATGCCGATCGATCATCGAGGCGATCAAGACCGACCTGCCGGTGTGGAAGCGTCAGGTCGAGGCCGACGGCACGACGGCGTGGAAAGGGCTCGGCGGCTAGCGCGCCCCAGCCGGCTGACCGGGTCAGCCGCCGGCGAACGGCGGCAGCACGTCGACGACGGTGTCTGCCGTCAAGGCGTGATCATCGTCGACACGGGCGCCGTCGACGAGCACCGCGCAGCGCGGCAGAAGAGCGACGAGCGCAGGATGCTCCGTCTCGAGCGCCGCCCGTAGCCCGCCGAGCGTCTGCTCGGTGCGGACGAGGCGATCAGCACCGACGGCCTCTTCAGCCGCGGCGAAGAAGCGGACGACGGTCACTCGCGCTCCCAGCCGGCGGCGAGGTCGGTGATCGCCGTCACCGCGGCGCGAATGTCGGTCTCAGACCCTCCGGCGCGCCCGGCTGCCAGGCCCGCGGCAAATGCACTCAACGGTGCGGCGGGTCGAGCCACGCCGTTCGCGACGTCACGCGCCAGGTCGAGCACCAGCGCAACGGGCAGATCGTGATCGAGCGCGAGCTTCTCGCGCACCGCTGCGGCCCATGCGTCGAGGGCCTCGGGAAGAAGAGTGCGGTCGCTCATGAGTGGCTCCGATCATCGGCGGCGCGAAGGCGCGCCACCTCCAAATCTTCCCACGAGTCGATGTCGCGGGTCAGTGCGTCCGGGGCAGCAACCACCGCGATGGCCAGATCATCGAAGAGCGCACGGGCTCGAGCATCGATGCCACGGTCGGGAAGGGCGTTTGCGCCCACGCGCAACGCCGACGTGCGGTAAAGCCCGGTCAGCCACTGAGGGCGGCCGGCGGTGTCGGAGAGGCAAAGGCCTTCGGTGTCGGCTGACAGAAGCGGGAGGGACTGCAACAACAGGCCCACGGCGGGCCGCACGCCGGGCAGGTCGCAGGCGAGCAGAAGCGTCCACTCCGGGTCGGTGCCGGTCCACGTGTCGAGCGCAGCGACCACTGCAGCGGCGGGGCCGCCGAACGGTCGATCTTCCCGCACCCACTCGACCGCAAGCGTCGGGTCCAGCACGGGCCCGACGACAGTGACCGGGCGTGCAGAGGCATCCTCCGCCGCGCCGACTGCCCGCTGAAGGAGAGTCGTGCCGTCGATCTCGAACAGCGGTTTCGTTGCTCCGCCGACCCGAGAACCGCGCCCGCCCGCGAGCAGGATCGCGCCGAGTGAGATGGTCACTGGGGCTCGGGGCGTACCCAGTCGCCGCTCTTCCCGCCGGTCTTGGCAGTGATGCGGACGTGCTCGATAGAGGTTGCCTTGTCGAGGCCCTTCACCATGTCGACGATCGCGAGGGCGGCGACCGACACCGCGGTGAGGGCCTCCATCTCGACTCCGGTGCGGTCGGCCGTGCGGACGGTTGCGGCGACCTCGACACCGTCGTCGACGATGCTCAGGTCGACGACAGCGCCGTGCACGCCGATGACGTGGGCGAGGGGGAGCAGTTCGGGGGTTCTTTTTGCCGCCTGAATACCGGCGATGCGTGCCACGGCGAGAACGTCGCCCTTGGGAACGGCGCCGTCGCGCAGGGCGGCGATGACCTTGGGTGAGCAGCGCACGAATCCGCGAGCGGTCGCAGCACGGACGGTCGGCTGCTTTTCGGTGACATCGACCATCCGGGCATGCCCGGCATCGTCCAGGTGCGTGAAACTCATGAGATCAGCATGACATCGACCGGGTCGCCTGCGCCGACCTCCGTGACCTGGGCAGGGACGACCGCGTAGGCCTCAGCGCGAGCGAGCCCGCCCGCCAGATGCGAGCCTCCGCCGGTCACCGGTCGCACGGTCCATCGCGCGGGATCGTTGCGGTCCAGAGCGACGGGAAGGTACTGGCGGCGTCCGGGCGGGGTGCGCCAGCCGGTCGCAGCGGGCAACCGCAGCACCGGACGTTGCAGGTCGGAACGCCCCTGCAGGGCGAGCAACGCCGGGCGGACGAACACCTCGAAAGACACGGCGGCGCTGACGGGGTTGCCGGGCAGACCGAACAGCAGCATGCCGCCCGCGACCCCGAATCCCTGCGGCTTGCCGGGCTGCATCGCTACTTTCGAAAAGTCCATCGTGTGCCCGAGTGTTGCCTTGACCGGCTCGTACGCTCCGGCACTCACCCCACCCGTGAAGATCACGACGTCGGCTTTGCGGGTGGATGCTTCGGCCACCGCGTGCACCGGGCCATCACCGTCGTCGGGCACGGTCAGGCACAGCACGAGGTCGGCGCCGGCTTCGATGACGAGACCGCTGAGCAGCTCGCTGTTGGACTCGGGTATCTGCCCGCGCAGCAACGAAGCACCCGGCGGTACCAGCTCCGATCCGGTCGACACCACCGCCACGCGTGGTCGGCGCACGACGACGAGGTCGGTCACGCCCGCGGCTGCCGCGGCGGCGAGTTGCAGGGCGCCGAGCACCGCCCCCGGGGGGAGCAGCTCGTCATCGGCGTGCGCATCGCTCGCGCGGTGGCGGATGTGTGCGCCGATTGCGCGCGGAGCGCGTACGACCGTGATGTTCGCCAGCGAGTCCTCGAGTCCACCCAGCGTGTCTTCGAACGGAACGATGGAATCGGCCGCGGTCGGAACGGCGGAGCCGGTCATGATGCGCGCGGCCTGGCCGGGCCCGATCGCGGGATCCAGGGCGGTTCCTGCGGGAAGGTCGGCGACCACATCGAGCTGCACGGGAGCGTCGGGCGAGGCATCCCGCACATCGGCGAAGAGGACGGCGAACCCGTCCATCGCGGAGTTGTCGAAGACGGGAATGTCGACGCGCGCCCGTAAGGGCTCGGCGAGGGTGCGTCCCCGGGCGTGCGGAACGCTGATGCGTTCGGCGGGGAGCGGCACGACCGCCCCGAGCACGCGAGCAAGATGTTCTTCGACCTTGCGCAGCTCGCTCATGAGGGCGCCCGACCCCGGGTCGCGGTCCACGCCTCCATTCCGCCCGCGAGGATCGACGCGTCCACTCCCGCATCGCGAAGCGCTTCGGCTGCGCGCCGTGAACGCACCGCTGTCTGGCACACGATCACGACCGGACCCGTGATGGCCGACGGGTCTGCGAGCAGCTCGGCCAGGGGAATGTGGATCGCGCCGGGAATCATTCCGCGTGCGACTTCGTCGGCTTCGCGCACATCGATCACCCGGGTGTCGGAGAGCGCGCTCGGTCCGACCGCGGTGAGGGAGGGTCGTTCGCGCAACGCGGGAGCGGAAGCGAGGGGTGCGGCGGATGCTGCTCCCGATGCTGCTCCCGATGCTGCCCGGAGTGGCACCTCGGTCTGCCGGGCACGCAGGGCGTCGATCACCAACACCCGACCGAGGAGAGGATCGCCGATGCCGGTCACGAGCTTGATCGCTTCGGTAGCCATCAGCGACCCCACCTGGAGGCAGAGCGACCCGAGGACTCCCACGGCGCTGCACGTCGGCACGTCGCCCACAGAACCAGTCGGGTAGAGGTCTGCCAGGACGACCGCGCCGATGCCGGCGGGCGGCGCGGACCAGAAGACCGTCACCTGCGCACCGAACTCCTGCACCGTGCCCCATACGAGCGGGACGCCGAGATGCTCGCACGCGGCAGCAACGGCCTCGCGAGTGTCGAAGGTGTCGCTTCCGTCGATGACCAGATCGGCTCCTGTGAGCACCTGTTCGGCGTTCGTTCCGTCGATGCGGGTGAGGACCGGAACGACGATGGTGTCGGAGAGGGCCGATGCTGCGCGCGCGGCACTCTCGGCCTTGGAGGTACCGGCATCCTGACGTCGATGGATCACCTGCCGCTGCAGGTTCGAGATTTCGATCACGTCGTCGTCGATCACCGTGAGGGTGCCGACACCCGCGGCGGCAAGCGCAAGAATCACCGGCGACCCGAGGCCACCGGCGCCCACCACGGCGATGCGGGCGGCGGCGAGTCGGCGCTGGCCGATCTCACCCAACCCGGCAAGACTCGCGTGCCGAGCGGTGCGCGCGCGTTCGACATCTGTGAGCTGATCGAGCGGGTCGACGAGCGGTGGCAGGCGCATGACCCCAGGCTAGACCGTGGGGGCTCGATGCTAGCGTGGGCGAATGGTTGCTTCGGGGCGCGGGCTCGGGGCGAGACTCTTTGCGGTCCTGACCGTAGCCGTGCTCGGTGGGATTCTCAGCGGCTGTGCGGCCGCGACGCCGGTCGATGAAGAACGGGGCGACGATCTGAACGGCACGATCACGGTCTATGCCGCGGCATCCCTCGCATCCGCGTTCGCGGCGATCAGTGAGCGCTTTGAAGACGCGAACCCCGGTGTCGATGTGCGGCCGCTCGTGACCGACGGGTCGAGCACTCTCGCGACGCAGTTGATCGCCGGTGCTCCGGCAGACGTCTTCGCCTCGGCTGACGCGGTGACGATGGGCACGGTTCAAGGGGCCGGGGCGGCAGGCGAATCGACCGTCTTCGCACGCAACACGCTGGTTGTCGCTGTGCCGACCGGAAACCCCGGGGGAGTCACGGCGCTGGCAGATCTCGGTGATCCGGCACTCCGTGTCGTGCTGTGCGCGGCCCCCGTGCCGTGCGGTGCGGCATCGCTCGCGCTCTTGGAGGCAGAGGGACTGACGGTGCGCCCCGCGAGCGCGGAACAAAGCGTGACCGCAGTGCTCACCAAGGTCGCGGCAGGCGAAGCCGATGCCGGGCTCGTGTACGCGACAGATGTGCGAGGTCGCGCCGATCTCGAGCGGTTCGTTCCCGAGGGCGCCGAGGACATCGTTGTGGAGTATCCGATCGCGACCGTGACGGATGCTGCGAACCCCGCAGCTGCGGCTGCCTTCGTTGCTTTCGTGCTGGGCCCCGAAGGAAAGCGCATCCTCGCCGGCGAAGGGTTTCTTGCCCCGTGAGGCGTGACATCGGATTCGTCCCGCAGATTTTGCTGTTGCCCGCGGTGCTCGGCTTGGCACTGCTCGTCCTCCCGCTCCTTGCGCTCATCGGCAAAGTCGAGTGGTCGACGCTGTGGGCGGATGTTTCTTCGCCCGAGGCGGCCACGGCGCTCATGCTCTCGCTCGGCACGAGCCTGCTCGCGACGGTACTGTGCCTCATCGTCGGTGTGCCCCTTGCTCTCGCGATCGCGCGCAGCGGGGCGCGCACGGCTGCCGTCCTCCGTGCCGTGGTGACGGTGCCGCTTCTTCTGCCGCCGATGGTCGGCGGTGCGGCTCTTCTCTTCCTGTTCGGACGCAACGGGTGGCTCGGTGAACCGCTCGCCGAACTCGGCATCCGGCTGCCGTTCACCACGGCCGCCGTCGTGCTGGCCCAGGCCTTCGTCGCCTTGCCCTTCCTCGTGCTTGCACTCGAGGGCTCTCTCCGCACGAGCGGTGTGGGTTACGAGCGCACCGCAGCCGCCCTCGGCGCCGGAAAGTGGACGATCCTTCGCCGGGTCACCCTGCCGCTGGCGGCTCCTGGCCTGATCGCCGGCGTGATCCTCTGCTTCGCCCGCGCGATCGGCGAGTTCGGAGCGACCGCCCTGTTCGCCGGCAATGCGCCGGGCGTAACGCAGACCATGCCGCTCGCGATCTACACGGCCTTCAACGGCGCAGGCGTCTCGCAGGGTGCGGCGGTGGCGCTCTCGCTCCTCCTGCTCATCACCGCCGTCGTTGTTCTGCTGCTCGTCCGCGCATGGCGGCCCGGGGTGACCCGATGACCGGCACCGCGCTTCAAGTCGAGGCGCTCGTTCAGCGCGGTGCGTTCCGCCTCGACGCGACGTTCCGCATCGAGGCGGGAGAGACGCTCGCAGTCATGGGACCGAGCGGTGCCGGAAAGTCGACGCTGCTCGGCGTGATCGCCGGTCTCGTGCCCCTCACGAGCGGCACGATTCGCGTCGCGGAGCGAGTGGTGGATGCTGCGCCCACACCCCGCACGCACGTGTCGGCCGCGCAACGGGGAGTCGTCCTTCTCGGCCAGGACCCGCATCTCTTCCCGCACTTGAGCGCCCACGACAACATCACTTTCGGTCCGCGGGCGCGCGGTGTCGAGCGTCGCGCCGCCGATGCGGATGCCGACGAATGGCTCTGGAGAGTCGGGCTCGCCGGCCTCGGGGCACGGCATCCCGCCCAACTGTCCGGAGGGCAGCAGCAGCGCGTCGCGATCGCGCGCGCTCTGGTCACGAAACCCGCCGCCGTGCTCTTGGACGAACCGCTCACCTCGCTGGATGCCGAGACGGCGGGCGACATCCGCGCCTTGATCCGCGAGCAACTCACCTCGACCGGCACTACGGCGATCGTGGCGACACACGACGCGGTCGACGCCGTGTCTCTCGCGTCGCGACTCGTTGTCCTCGAGGGCGGCATCATCACCCAGTGGGGACCCGTCCGGCACGTGCTGGCGGAGCCTGCCACCCGCTTCGCCGCTGCCGTCGCGGGGCTCAATCGGGTCGACGGCCACGCCGCGGACGGCGAATGGGTCTCGGGAGAGCTGCGGGTCGAAGCATCCGTCGCCGGCGACGCCGCAGCGATCTTTCCTCCCTCCGCCGTACACATCGACGGCGTCGACGCGTCGACCTGGACGGGTGCGCTTCGACTGGACTCGGCGCCGACCGGGCGAGGCGTGTGGCTTGCGCGAGTCGTGCGGCTCGAGCCGACACCGGCGGGGATCCGGGTGCGCACCACCGACCCCGACGTCGCGGTCGATGTCACCGCGGATCGCGCAGCCGAACTCGGGCTCACCAACGGTATGCCGGTTCGTTTGCGGGTGGATGCCGCAGCCGTGCGCATCGTGCGAGCCTGACGCGTCTCGCCACCGCGAGCGCGGACACGGTTACGCTCGAACCATGGATCGCCTCCGGGAACTCTCGTGAGCGCGGCACCCGTGCTCATCGGGATGCCGCGATCTCGTGTGCCCGACTCCGTCGGATCCGACGCGGCCGGAGAGTCTTCTGGGCCACTCGTCGACACCCACGGCCGGGTGCACCGTGATCTGCGGATCTCGCTGACCGATCGCTGTTCGCTGCGGTGCACGTACTGCATGCCCGAGCAAGGCAACGAATGGTTGGCGCGCACAAGCATTCTCGACATCGACGAGGTCGTCCGGGTGGCCCGCGTTGCGGCGTCCGTCGGAGTGTCGACTTTCCGCCTCACGGGCGGTGAGCCGCTGCTGCGCACCGACTTGCCCGAGATCGTCGAGCGCCTCACGGCGATCACCGTGCCCGACGGTACCGGTACCCCGGTGCAGATCGCGCTCACCACGAACGGCATCGGTCTTGGCGAGAAGCTCCCCGACCTGATGGCTGCGGGGCTCGGGCGTCTCAACATCAGCATCGACACCCTCCTGCGCGATCGGTTCCGCGATCTCACCCGCAGAGACCGCCTGGAGGATGTGCTGAAGGGTATCGCTGCGGCCGCAGCATCCGGATTGCGTCCGCTCAAACTCAACGCCGTCGCGATGCGCGGGGTGAACGATGACGAGCTCGTCGACCTCGTCCGATTTGCGATCGGTCACGGCGCTCAGTTGCGGTTCATCGAGCAGATGCCGTTGGACGCGGGCCACACATGGGATCGGTCGTCGATGGTGACGCGCGACGAGATTCTCAGATCGCTCGCTGAAGCCTGGACACTCACCCCCATCCCCGGTCGTGGGGGCGCGCCCGCCGAGACGTGGCAGCTCGATGACGGCCCGCACACCGTCGGTGTCATCGCATCGGTCACCGCGCCGTTCTGCGGTGACTGCGATCGCCTGAGGCTGACTGCCGATGGCCAGCTGCGCAACTGCCTGTTCTCGACGACCGAGTACGACCTCGTCCCGATCCTGCGCGCGGGCGCAGCCGAGTCAGCGGTCGACGCAGCGGTCGAGGGGATGCTGCGCGCGTGCATCCACGCAAAGCTCCCGGGGCACGCGATCAACGACCCGGCATTCCTGCAACCGGCTCGCGGAATGAACGCGATCGGCGGCTGACATGCCGCAGATTCGCCCCTACGCGCCCGCGGACCGGACGGCCGTCGCCGACATCTGCGTTCGAACGGCGGATGCCGGTGCCGACGCCACAGGGATGTTCCGCGACGATCTGCTGTGGGCGGATGTCTTCGTCCTGCCGTATGTCGACCGGCACCCGGGGCTGGCCTTCGTGGTGGTCTCGGACGATGACCGCGTCGTCGGCTACGTCGTCGCGGCCCCCGACACCGAGGATTTCGAGGAATGGTTCGGCGCCCAGTGGTGGCCGGCGGTCCGCGATCGATACCCCCTCGAGGGTGCATCCGACCGGGAGCGCGACATCATCCGATACGCCCAGAAGCGTGCGGCGGGCCAGCAGTGGCACGCGAGGGAGTACCCCGCTCACCTGCACATCGACCTGCTACCGGAACTGCAGGGCCAAGGATTCGGGCGACGGCTGATCGAGACGCTGATCGCTGCTCTTGAGCGCGACGGGATCACGGGCGTTCACCTCGAGGCCTCCTCCGAGAACGCCGGCGCGGTGGCGTTCTACCCGCGCGTCGGGTTCGATGAGTTGCCATCCGGCGAGGGCTCGCGCGCGTTCGCGCGCAGACTCCGGCCGACTGCGCAACCCCGACCCTGACCTCTCTGGGGCGGGGTAGCGTCGAGCACATGAGCTCGCCCCTAGACAAAGCACCCACCGGCCGCGAGCCCGAGCTGCGCTCGATTCCGCGCGAAGACGGCACCGCACCCCGCGCGCTCGTGCTCGGTGCAACCGGCTACATCGGAGGCCGGCTCGTTCCGCGGCTGCTGGAGGCGGGTTATCGCGTGCGCGTACTCGCGCGCGACGCGATGCGGGTGGCGGCGTTCGAGTGGGGCGAGCGGGTCGAGGTTGTCGTCGGCAGCGCCTCAGACGCGGAGGTCATGGCAGAGGCCGTAAAGGACGTCGACGTGCTCTACTACCTCGTCCACTCGATGTCGGCAGGCAAGGGTTTCGAAGACACCGATCGTCAGGCGGCGAAGACGGTGGCTGATGCGGCGGCCGCAGCGAAGGTCGGTCGGATCGTCTACCTGGGTGGACTCCATCCCAACGGAGTCCCGCTGTCGCCGCACCTCCGCTCGCGCGTCGAGGTCGGTGAGCTGTTCCTCAACTCCGGTGTGCCGACCCTCGTCCTTCAGGCCGGTGTCGTCATCGGGTCGGGCTCGGCGTCGTTCGAGATGGTGCGCCACCTCACCGAGGTGTTGCCGTACATGCCCGCGCCGAAGTGGGTGCGCAACCACATCCAGCCGATCGCAGTGCGAGATGTGATGCACTACCTGCTCGGCGCCGCGCGGGTGAATCGCGAAGTGAACCGCTCGGTCGACATCGGCGGTCCCGACGTGTTGCGCTACGGCCAGATGATGAACGGTTATGCGGTGCAGGCTGGGCTTCGCCAGCGCCCGATCGCCGCTCTTCCCGTGCTCACGCCGGGGCTCGCCTCGCACTGGGTGAACCTGGTCACGCCCATCCCGCGATCGATCGCGCGGCCTCTCGTGGAGTCTTTGCAGAACGAGTGCGTGATGAAGAACCATGACATCGACGAACTGATCCCGGCACCCGAGGCCGGGCTCACTCCCTACCGTCGGGCCGTCGATCTCGCGCTCGGGCGTGAGGACGCCGACGCGGTCGAGACCAGTTGGCAAGACTCCGAGGTGCTCGGTGTGCCCAGCGACCCGCTCCCCAGTGACCCGGATTGGGCCGGAAAGGCCGTATTCGTCGACGCGCGAGTCGCACACACATCAGCGCCGCCGGAAGCGCTGTGGCGGGTCATCGAGGGAATCGGTGGCGCGAACGGCTGGTACTCCACGCCCGTGCTTTGGGCGATCCGCGGGTGGATGGACAAACTCGTCGGAGGAATCGGTCTCGCCCGCGGACGCCGGAGCCGCGCCCGCCTGACTGTCGGCGACGCGCTGGACTTCTGGCGGGTCGAAGCGATCGAGCCGGGATCTTTCCTGCGTCTACGGGCCGAGATGAAGGTGCCGGGTCTGGCGTGGCTCGAACTGCGTGCCTCGCCGGATGGTTCCGGGTCGCGCTACGACCAGCGAGCGGTCTTCTTCCCGAAGGGGCTCGCCGGGCGCCTGTACTGGATGGCGGTGCTGCCGTTCCACGGCTTCATCTTCGCGGGCATGGCGAATCGCATCACGGCGGCGGCTGAAACATCCACAGAAGGTGCGGGCGAGCACGCCTCGGCACCGACGGTGGAGAAGGTCAGCTAGCCAAAGATCCGTCCTCGAGGTGCACGACCCGGTCGATGAGATCGCCCGGCACGTCGAGGTGCGAGATCATCACGACCGCCTGATCGGGCCCTACCGCGGTGAGCAGATCCCGCAGGAGCGCGTCAGAGGTCGCGGCATCCACCCCCGCCGTCGGTTCATCCAGAATGAGCACCGGGAATCCGCGTAGCAATGCCCGCGCGAGCGAAATCCGTTGCGCTTGCCCGCCCGAGACCAGTGCCCCTCGCTCGCCGACGCGCGCATCGAGCCCCCCGCGCTCAGCCAGCCACGGGCCGAGACCGACGCGGGCCAAAACGGCCTCGAGGTCGGCATCCGTGGCAGTGTCGCGGGCAAAGAGCAAGTTCTGGCGAATGTCTTCATCGAAGAGCATCGGATGCTGCTCGCACAGCCCCACCGCCAGTCGCACGTCATCGACCGCGATATCGCGGACGTCGCGCCCGCCGATCTCATAGTTTCCGCCGCAGTCCAGAAAGCGCACGAGAACGTGAGCAAGGGTCGTTTTGCCGGCTCCGCTGGATCCTACGATGAGGATCCGTTCGCCCGGGCGTACGTCCAGATCGATGCCGGTCAGCGAGGGCGCTACGGCCTCTGGCCAACGCGCGCTCACACCGCGAAGTCGCAGCCCACTCCCGAGGGCCGGCACCTCGCCGGTCGGGGCGAGCGTCTCTCGGACCAGGCCCGCCGGTACCTCCACAGGCACAGCATCGGCGATGCGTTCGCCGGATGCGCGCACCTGTCGCCAGGCGGACGCTGCGAGGGGAACCGAGGCGAAGACCTCGAACACGGCCATCGGCACGAGCACGGCCACCGCGAGCGCGGGGCCGGTCAGGCCCAAACCGGATTCCGCCCCGAAAGTGGCTGCCCCGAGGGCAGCTTCCGGTGCAGAGACCGCGAGCGCGAGGATGCAGGCCGCGCCCGCCAACAGGGTGACGACCGCGGCGGTGCCCGCTTGGGCTCCGGCACGGCGAACGACCGCCCGGCGCAGGGCCGCGTCGGCCGTACGAATGCGCTCGCGGCTCGACTCTTCGGCACCATAGGCGAGGAGCACGTCGAGACTGGCGAAGTGGTCCATCAGTGCGTCGGCCAGGCGTCCCCTCAACGGAGCAATGGCGCGGTCGGCGCGCGACCCAGCGACCCAACCCCAGCCGGTCGCGACGAGTGTCGCCACGACCAGACAACCGAGAAGGGTGAGCGCGGCAGGCCACCACACGACCGCGACGAGCGCGACCGCGCCGACCACCACCATCCCCGACGAAACGAGTGGCTGCACGACGCGCAGCGGCAGGTTCTGCAGCTCATCCACGTCGTCGACGAGCGTGCCGAGTACCGAGCCCCGACCCGTCCGGGTAAGTCCGTCAGGCGACAGCGGCACGAGGCGGCGGACGAGACTCGTGCGGGTCGTCGCGAGCTGCCGCAGCGCGGCATCGTGGCCGAGCAAGCGCTCGAGATAGCGGAAGGACGCACGGGTGAGCGCAAAGAGGCGAACCCCGACGACCGCGGCCGAGAGGTACAGCACGGGAGGTTGCTCGCTCGCACGAACGATGAGCCAGGCGCTGACGGCAAGGAGGGCGACGGCGGATGCTTCGGACGCAAAGCTCGCCGCGACCGCCGGCCAGAGCCGCCGCGGGGGGGGCATTGCGCCACGGAGAACACTCGAGGCGAGGCTCACGCGGTCACCTCCATGCCGGTCAGAGTGACAACGTCATCTGCCATGGCGCGCGCGCTCGCCCGGTGCGAGACCAGCACCACGGCAGCGCCGCCATCGGCAAGCTCGCGGACCGACTGCCAGAGGCTTTCTTCCGTGCCGCTGTCGAGGGCGGCGCTCGGCTCGTCGAGCGCGATCACCGAGGCGCGGCCGCGGAGGTAACGGTAGAACGCTCGCGCGACCGCCACGCGCTGAGCCTGGCCGCCGGACAGCCCGGCGCCCTGCACGCCGAGTTGGTGTGCGAGATCGAGACCACCCGCGCAGGCGAGTGACAACGCGCGCTGTGCCAGGTCGGAGTCTGGGTCGGTATCTCCGAGGGTGATGTTGTCCTTGATCGTTCCGGTCGTGAGCCCCGGAGCTTGGCCCGCCCAGGCGAGCCACTCGCGCGGTCGGAGGGTGCGCAGGTCGCGCCCGCCGAAGGTGGCCTCGCCATCGAAGTCAGCGGCGCCGCGCAGGGCAGCCAGCACGCTCGACTTGCCGGCACCGCTCGGACCCTCGATGAGCACCACGGATCCCGCTGGAGCAACGAGGTCGACGGGCGGCAGCATCCGTTCGCCGCGTGCCACCCGTACGCCGCGGAGCACGAGGGGCGGCAGAGGGGTGTCGTCAGGTCGGTCGAAGGGCAACCCCGTCCGAGCACCTGATTGCGGAACAGTCGCGTCGAGCACAGAGAAGACGTCCTCCGTCGCCGCGACCCCTTCAGCTGCGGCGTGGAACTGTACGCCGACCTGTCGGATCGGGAGGTAGGCCTCTGGAGCCAGCAGGAGCACGAACAGCCCCACCGTGAGGGCGATCGAGCCGTCGATCAGGCGGAACCCGATCGAGACGGCGATGATCGCCACCGAGATGCTTGCGAGAAACTCGAGTGCGAACCCCGAAAGGAACGACACACGAAGGACCCGCATCGTCTCGCGTCGGTAGCGGTTGGTGACGTCGTCGATGGATGCTACGGCCCGGTGGTGTCGTCCGAAGACTTTCAGGGTCGACAGCCCTTGCACGGTGTCGGAAAACCGCGCCGCGAGGTGCCCCAGTGTCTTCCACTGCCGCTGCTGGACAGCTTGGGTGCCGAGGCCGATCAGCACCATGAAGATGGGGATCAGGGGGAGTGTGAGCAGAACGGTGAGGCCCGAGATCCAGTCCTGCCACCACATCACTGCGATGATCACCGGGGTGGCGATCATCGTCTGCACGAATTGTGGCAGGTACCGGCCGAAATAGGCATCCAGCGCATCGAGGCCCCGCCCGGCGGTGATGGCCAGTGTCGATGAGTTGCGTCCGGCGAGCCATTCGGACCCGAGCGTGCCGACTGCTTCGACCAGTTGTGCCCGCAGCTGCGCCTGGACCCGGGCGGCAGCTCGGCTTGCGACGGTGTCGCGTGCCCACAGAAGTACCGCCCGCAACACAACGACCCCGGACAGCAGCGCGAGAGTCGGGCCGAGCAGGTCCAGAGGCAGCCCGGCGATGGCGCCGGTGAGGGCCTGTGTCAGCAACCAGGCGAACGCGATGATCACCGCGGTCTGAGCCAGCGCCAGAGCGGCGATCGCAACGAAGAAGCCTCGTGACGCGCTCGCGTACCTCAGCAGTCGTGGATCGACAGCCTGTCTTCGTCCGCGCCGGGGCGTGGCGTCCGATCTACTTGTCACGAACTCAGTGTGCCAGGGCCGCGGCTTTCTCAATCCGCGATCGGGTGACGCGCTTGCGGAATACCCAATAGGTCCACCCCTGGTAGAGCAACACGAGCGGCAAGAAGATGACGGCAGCCCAGGTCATGATCGTGAGCGTGTAATCGGTGCTCGACGCGTTCTCGATCGTGAGGCTGAAGGCCGGGTCGGTCGAGGACGGCATCACGAACGGGAACAGCGCGAACCACAGGGTCAGCACGGCCGCCACGATCGTCGCAGCGCCGAAGCCGAACGCCCAGCCCTCGCGGTCGCGCAGATTGAAGATGATCGACATCACCAGGGCCACCGCTGCGATTCCGGCACCGGCGACCACGAACGCGATCAGCGGCGCATCGCGGCCGGCTGCGATGAAGACCGTCCACACCAAGAACGCGGCGGCGACGACCACAGTCAGCATGCCCGACCGGCGGGCGAGCCGGCGGGCATCTTCGTGCACCTGGCCGTCAGTCTTGAGTGCCACGAAGTACACGCCGTGAGTGAAGAACAACAGCAGGGTCGTGAGCCCGCCGAGCAGTCCGTACGGGTTCAGCAGAGTCAGGAACGAACCGGTGAACTCGAAGTCCGCGTCGATCGGCACTCCCTGCACGATGTTCGCAACCGCAACGCCCCACAGCAGTGCGGGCACGGCGGAGCCGACGATGATCATCGTGTCGAAGCCGCGCTTCCACTTGAGGCTGTCGCGCTGGTGGCGGTACTCGAACGAGACACCGCGCAAGATGAGCGCCAGCAGGATCAGCAGCAGCGCGAGGTAGAAACCACTGAAGAGCGTCGCATACCACTCGGGGAATGCGGCGAAGAGGCATGCCCCCGCGACGATGACCCAGGTCTCGTTGAGGTCCCAGACAGGCCCGATGGTGTTGATGATCTGACGACGAGAGATGTCGTCCTTGCCGAGAAACGGAAGTGACATGCCGACGCCGAAGTCGAAGCCGTCGAGGACGAAGTAACCGACGAAAAGGAATCCGACGATCCAGAACCAGAGGTAGGCGAGATCCATGATCGGCGTCTCCTTAGTAGACCGTGGTCGGGGTGTCTTCGAGAGGAACCTCGGTGACCGGCGCATTCGGATCGGGCAGCGGGTCGGGGCCTTTCTTCGCCGTCTTCGTGATCAATCCCACTTCGACCACCGCGAGAGCGGCGTAGATCGCGGTGAAGGAGATCAGCGAGATCAGGACGGTCCAGCCCGGAACGCTGGGTGAGACCCCGTCTTCGGTGAGCATGAGTCCGAAGACGATCCAGGGCTGTCGGCCCATCTCGGTGAAGACCCAGCCGACCAGAATCGCGAAGAGCGACGCGGGCCATGCCCAGATCGCGAGCTTCCAGGCCCAGGCGGGAACCTCGCGCTTTGCCTTCTTGCGTGTGAGCCACAGCCCGACCACCGCAGTCAGTGCCGCGATGGAGCCGAGCCCGATCATCCAGCGGAACGACCAGTAGGTGATCCACAGGATCGGGGCGAAATTGCCGTCGAGCTGTTCAGCGAACTGCGGGAAGTCCTCGGTGGCGTACTGCAGGTTGAGGTCGTTGATGCCCTCGACGCAGCCGTCAAGCGAGTGCGTCGACAAGAGTGCGAGCAAGAACGGCACGCGAACCGAGAAGATCTCGCCCGTGCCGTCGGGGGTTCCGATCGAAAACAGAGAGAACGAGGCATCCGCCCCACACGCGCTGTCGAACATCGCCTCAGCCGCCGCCATCTTCATAGGCTGCGTCGACACCATCACGAGGCTCAACTGGTCTCCCGAGAGGGCGACACCGGCGAAGGCGACGATCATGCCCCACAGGCCATACTTCAGCGCCGGGCGCATCATCTCGACGTTCTGCTTGCGTAGCAGGTGCCACGCGGCGATCGAGATGATGACACCGGCGGTCATCATGAATGCCGCAAACAGCGTGTGGGGGAGCGCGGCGAGCGCCACCGGGTTGGTGAGCACCGCGAGGAAGTCGTTCATTTCGGCGCGGCCGCCGTCTGCCGACATCTCGTAGCCGAGCGGGTTCTGCATGAAGGCGTTCGCGGCGAGGATGAAGTAGGCCGAGAACCAGGCGCCGATCGTCGCGATCCAGATGCTGGCGAGGTGCAGGCCCTTGGGGAGTTTGTCCCACCCGAAGATCCATAGGCCGATGAAGGTGGCCTCGAAGAAGAACGCCATCAGACCCTCGAAGGCCAGCGGCGCCCCGAACACGTCTCCGACGAAGCGCGAGTACGACGACCAGTTCATGCCGAACTGGAACTCCTGCACGATGCCGGTCACGACGCCCATCGCGAAGTTGATCAGGAAGATCTTGCCGAAGAAGCGCGTGAGGTGGAGCCACTTGAGGTCGCCCGTGCGAAACCACGCCGTTTGGAAGATCGAGACGGTCAAAGCCATGCCGAGCGTGAGCGGCACGAAGAGGAAGTGGTACAGCGTCGTCAGCCCGAATTGCCAACGCGCAAGCAGCAGCGGGTCCAGCAGATCCATCGGTTCCCCCAGTGATACCCAGTCACACGCAATGATGCCCAGCGCCCTACGCGGGACCGCGGGGCCTTTCGCCAAGATACACATTACGAGCCGCGCGGACACACGATCCCCGCCGAAAGAAGGGGGCAGGATATGCGCCATTCACAGTGAACTCGGACGCCGATTTCTGCGCGCGTGGATTCGGGTTGCCGCGGATTCCCGGACTCACCGAGCCCACGGCTGCCGGACGTCGACGAATCTGCGTCCGGGTGCACGCACGGCCACCGGGCTAGCATGGCGAAATGGGCCGCATCACTGCTCGTCGCGCGGTAACCCGCATCGTCATCGGCGCGGAGCACGCGCGCACACGCCGACCCGACGTGCTCGCGGTAGAAGAACCGCTCGAAATCCGCGTCGGGGCTGCACCGCTCGCGGTGACGATGCGCACACCCGGCAACGATGTCGAACTCGCTCTGGGATTTCTCGTGTCAGAGGGAGTGATCACGCACGGCGATCACTTCCGATCCGCGATCCATTGCGGTGGGCCCGGAACGGGCGGAGCCGACAACACCTACAACGTCCTCGATCTGACGCTCGAGGACGGGGTGGTGCTTCCCGCGCCCGAACTGACGCGCAACTTCTACACGACAAGCTCATGTGGGATCTGCGGCAAGGCCTCGATCGAGGCTGTCGAGACAGTCTCCACTTTCGCCGTTTCGATGGATGCTGCGGCTGTGACAGCTACGGCCCTCGCCGGCTTTCCGGCGGCGCTTCGCTCGGGCCAGGCGGTCTTCGAAAAGACCGGTGGGCTCCATGCCGCGGCCCTGTTCGATTCCGCGACCGGCGAGCTGCTCGTGCTGAGGGAGGACGTCGGGCGTCACAACGCGGTCGACAAGGTGGTCGGCTGGGCACTGCTCAACGACCGGCTACCGCTGCGCGGAACAGTCCTGCAGGTTTCGGGGCGGGCGAGCTTCGAGCTCGTACAGAAGGCCGTGATGGCGGGGATCCCGATCCTCGCCGCGGTGTCTGCGCCTTCGTCGCTCGCGGCGGAGTTGGCCGAGGCATCCGGCCTAACACTCGTCGGATTCCTGCGCGGCGACTCGATGAACGTCTACTCCCGGCCGGACCGGGTTCTTTCGGCTTCCACATAGTCTCCGCCCGCGATCGGCGCGCCCACCTCGCTGTCGCGCGGCCAGATGAAGACGAGCGCATCGACCTGGGTGCCGTCCCGAAGTGTGACCGGTATCCAGCGTGCGTCGTAGCCGAAGCGCAGCTCTTCATCCACCAAGACCGCATTGGGCGCCGCGCCGGGGTGCAGGTGCACCAGGTCGCCCTGCACAAGGTCGTTTCCATCAAGCAACAACGGCCACTCACCGCCCGAGTGCCAAACCAGTCGGCCTTGCGCGGTCGCAGGTTCGGCCGTGATGACGTGGTCGCGAATCTCGGGCCACAGCGCCATACCCGGACGCAGACTGCCGTAGACGAACAGCGGGATTGATTCGGTCGGGAACGTCACGTGCTCACGCTAGCCAGGTGCGGATCATCACGCGATCTGCAACCGGATGGTCTGGACGATGAACTCGGCGGGGAGCAGCGGAGCGAACCCGAAAGTCACGATCAGCCTGCCGGCGGCGATATCGGCCGCGGTCATCGTGTCGCGGTCGCATCGCACGAAGAAGGCGTCCTCGGGCGTTGCGCCGACGAGTGCTCCCTGTCGAAAATGCGCCAGCAGGAACGCGGACACATCTCTGCGCATTTGGTTCCACAGTGGTTCCGCGTTCGGTTCGAACACCGCCCACTGCAGCCCGCGGCGGATTGATTCCGTGAGCGTCATCGATAGACGCCGCACCGAGACATAGCGCCACTCCGGGTCCGGCGATGTGGTTCGCGCACCCCACACCAGGGTGCCCCGGCCTGGGAACGAACGGATCGTGTTTATCCCGTGCCGAGTCAGCAGTTCGGTATCGGAATCCGTCAATGCGATCGCGAGCGAAGGCGTGCCGTGGAGAGCAGCGTGGTTGCCTGCGGGGGCGCGCCAGAACCCGAGCGTCGCATCGGTTCGCGCGAACACGCCGGCGACCGCCCCGAGCGGTGAGACAGGGGCGAAAGCCCCTTTCCGCCGCAGGCGCGGCCAGTAGGCCACGACATCGGCTGCGCTGGCGCCCAGCGCGACCTCGGCACCCGCCGCGAGGGCCTCGCGCGCAGCCTTCACGCTCACCCAGCGTGGTTCGATCAAGAGCAGAGCCGGACGTCCCTGGAGCGCCTTGGCGGCAGCCGCGACAACAGTCGGCGACACCGCGGGCTCGGCGGCGATGACGACGAGACTCACGTCCGGATGCAGCGCGTTCACCGCGCGTCGCACAGCGGATGCCGTCACTCGGGCAATCGGAGATACCCAGGCGCTCTGCCCGCCGTTGCGGAAGAACTCTTCGACGGCCACGGCCAGCGCGGTCGAATCAGGCCATGCCGCCAAGAACTCGCTCCAGGTGGCCACCTTCGCCGGCTCCGACGGTCCCGTGGACGCGCCGATGAACGCAGCAACCGAGGTCGGGACGGTTTCGATGGGCGTGGGCATCGCGCACCTCCTGCCTGAGCGTCTCGCAGGGTCACGCCGGTGTCAACGCTGCCGGGTTTAGCGTGGAGGTATGCACACGCGTCAGTACGACCTCATCGTCATCGGAGCAGGGGCTGTCGGCGAGAACGTGGCAGATAGAGCCGTGCGGGGCGGGCTCTCTGTCGCCATCGTCGAGAGCGAGTTGGTCGGCGGGGAGTGCTCGTACTGGGCGTGCATGCCGTCCAAGGCACTTCTCCGACCCGCAGCGGCACTGCGCGCTGCGCGCGATGTTGCGGGCAGTCGCGAGGCAGTGACGGGCGACCTCGATGTCGCGGCGATCCTCGCCCGGCGAGACAGCATCGCGCACGAGTGGAACGACAGCGGTCAGGTCTCGTGGCTCGACGGCGCAGGTATCGACCTCGTGCGTGGACACGGTGAGATCTCGGGCGAGCGCGTGGTGACCGTCACCGATGCCGACGGGGCAGTGAGCGAACTGACCGCGCGCTATGCCGTGGCGGTGTGCACGGGCACGGCGGCGCTTCTTCCCGACATTCCAGGGCTGGCGGATGCTGCGCCTTGGACGAGCCGCGAAGCCACCAGCGTGCAGACCGTACCCGAATCGCTCGTGATTCTGGGCGGTGGGGTCGTCGCGTGCGAGATGGCAACGGCATTCGCCGCCCTGGGTAGCGAGGTCACGATCATCGCCCGGTCGGGCATGCTCGGTCGCATGGAGCCGTTCGCCGGCGAGGCGGTGACGGCAGCGTTGCGGCATGCGGGCGTCACCGTGCGGCTGGGCGTCGATGTCGACCGAGTCGACCGCGATGCGCCGGACGCCGAGGTTGTCGTGACGCTCACGGACGGGTCGGAGGTGCAGGCCGCAGAGATCCTCGTGGCAACGGGCCGTGTGCCGCGTACGGGCGATCTCGGCCTCGATGCGATCGGGCTCGAACCCGGTTCCTGGCTCGAGGTCGACGACACGATGCGGGTCGGGGGCTTCTCGTGGCTCTACGCCGTCGGTGACGTGAATCACCGTGCGCTCCTCACCCACCAAGGCAAATACCAGGCGCGTGCTGCGGGTGATGTCATCGCCGCGCGAGCTACGGGTGCGCCCGTAGACGATGCGCCGTGGGGGAAGCACGTCGCCACTGCCGACCACGATGCTGTGCCGCAGGTGACCTTCACCGACCCCGAAGTCGCGTCAGTGGGGTTCACCGAAGCGTCTGCGCGGGAGGCGGACCGCCGCATCCGTGTGATTGATTACGACCTTTCGTGGGTCGCCGGCGCGAGCACGCACGCCGATCACTACGAAGGTCACGCGCGTGCGATCTTCGATGAAGACCGCGGTGTGCTGATCGGTGCCACCTTCGTTGGCCCAGATGTGGCGGAACTGCTGCATTCGGCCACGATCGCGATCGTCGGAGAAGTGCCACTCGCTCGACTCTGGCACGCTGTGCCGTCGTACCCGACGATCAGCGAAGTGTGGCTGCGATGGCTTGAGGAGTACGGCCGATGAGACCAAAACGCATCGCTCCTCGGGCAGGTCAGGAGTCGGTGTGGGACTATCCGCGGCCGCCACGAGTCGAGCGTGTCTCGCGGCGCGTGCGCATCGCACTCGGGGGCACCGTGATCTTCGATAGCGACGACGTGGTGCGCGTACTCGAGACCAGTCACCCGCCTGCCTACTACCTGCGGATCGACGACTTCGCTCCCGGCGCGCTCGCGCCCGCGCCCGGCTCGTCGTTCTGCGAGTTCAAAGGGCGTGCCCGGTACCTCGATGTGCGCGGTGGCAGGGCGGTCGCCGCCGCCGCCGCGTGGAACTACCCCGATCCCTCCTCAGGGTTCGAGATTCTCGTCGATCGTGTCGCCCTGTACCCGGGGCACATGGATCGTTGCACCGTCGATGGTGTGGACGTCACGCCCCAGCCGGGTGGCTTCTACGGCGGATGGATCACGCCGGAGATCGTCGGACCATTCAAAGGTGGCCCCGGATCGATGGGCTGGTGAACCGCTTTCGGAAAAACTCTTGCCCGAGTGCATCCAAACCCGGGGCAACGAGAGAAAGCACTGTCATAGGCGGCAAACGCCCGCCGGATCCCCAAGGAGGAAGACAGTGCGCAAGACAGCAGCTGCCGGATTGACGGTAGGACTCATCGCCGCTCTTGGCTTCGCCATGCCCGCTTCGGCGAGCACCGCGAACGCCCAGCTCTCGGTACTTCACGGCATTCCCGACACCCCTGTGGACGTGTGGGTAAACGGAGCGCTCCAGCTCGACGACTTCGCACCGGGCGACCTCGCCGGACCGCTGGACCTTCCTGCTGGCACCTACGCGGTTGCCATCACCGCTCCGGATGCCGCGGACGCCAGCGCTCCGATCCTGGCCGCGGACCTCCCGCTCACGGCGGGCGGCAACTTCACGGCTGTTGCCTACCTCAGCGAAGCGGGCGAGCCGTCAGTGAAGATGTTCACCAACGACAACGCCGCCACCGCTGCCGGTGAAGGTCGCCTCACAGTCCGTCACGTCGCTGCGGCACCTGCCGTCGACGTTCTCGCGGGCGGAGCCGCGGTTGTCGAAGGCCTCGCCAACCCGAACGAGGCCACGCTGAACCTGCCCGCGGGCACGGTTGAGGCAACGGTTGCCCTGGCGGGCACCACCGAGCCGGTCCTCGGCCCGGCACCGGTTGAGGTCAAAGAGGGCGTTCTGACGATCGTCTACGCGTGGGGTAGCGCGGCCGACGGCAACCTTGCCATCGCCGCCCAGGAGGTCACGGGACTGCACTCCAGCCCCGATGGCGTTCCGTCCGGCTCTGCTGGTTACCTCGCTCAGCAGGACGCCACCACCGCCACCTTCGCGATCGGTGGGGCACTCGCCCTGGCAGTCGCCGCAGGTGCGCTGATCACCGTTCGCCGTCGCGCGAGCGCTCAGCGCTGATGCATGCGGGCACGCCGCGAGAGCGGGATCGGTGGGCGCGAGCAGTGGTCGCCCTAGCCGGTTCGGCACTCGCGGCGTGCCTTGTCGCGTGCACCCCGGCAGGTGCGGGAGAAGTGGCGCCGTCCCCAGCGGCAACTGCTCCCGCGCCTGCCCCCACCCCGACCATCGAGATTTCGACGGCACCGGCCGTGCTGCCGGCGCCCGCTCAGTCGGTGCCTCCGGTGCGGATGAAGATGCCAGATCTCGGCGTCGACATGCCCGTCACCTCGGTGGGAGTCGAGCAGAGCGGGCAGATGGAGCTCCCGGTGGATCCGGCCGTGGCTGGGTGGTACCGGTTCGGTGCCGATGCCGTGAGCACCGAGGGCAATGTGGTGCTCGCCGCACACGTTGACGCTCCCGACTACCCGATTGGTCCGCTGTCACGGTTGCGGGATGCCGGGGCAGGATCGACCGTTGTGGTCGAAGCATCCGACGGCACCAGCGTGACCTATGCCATCGAATCCGTCACCTACTACGAGAAGTCGACGCTGCCCACAGATCAGCTCTTCGCCCGCGAGGGCGCGAAAACGCTCGTGATCATCACGTGCGGCGGGCCGTTCGACTCATCAACGGGAAGCTACAGAGATAACGTTGTGGCAATTGCGAGAACGCTGTGACGACTGTGAGCGAGGACACCGTGACACCCGACGAGGTTGAGGCACAGTTGAATGTGCGCTTCGTCGCGGGAGACGAAGCTGCGCTGGCCGAGATCTACCGGCGCTGGTCGCCCGTCGTCTTCACCCTGGCGTTGCGTTCGCTCGGCGATCGCAGCGACGCCGAGGATGTGACGCAACGCACCTTCGTATCGGCGTGGACATCGCGCGCGTCGTACGACTCGAAGAAGGCGAAGCTGTCGACCTGGATGGTCGCGATCGCTCGACGTCGCATCGCCGACATGCACGAGTCTCGCGCGAAGATTCGCGCCATCCAGGCGCAAATGGAGCGAGTGACCAACCCTGACGACCTGGTGCACGAACCGCCGGATCTCTCAGAGACTTTGTTGCTCGCAAATGAGCTGCAACAACTTGAACCCGACGCCCAAGCCGTGATGCGGCTGGCCTTCTACGACGATCTGAGCCACGACGAGATCTCGAGAAGGCTCGGAATGCCGCTCGGCACCGTGAAGAGCCACATCAGACGAAGTCTTACCCGAATGCGCAACCGATTGGAGGTGACCCATGTCGCACATTGACCCTGACGAGCTTGCACTCATCGCGATGGGAGAGCCGATCTCCACGCGCGAGCAGGGGAACCATCTCGCGTCCTGCGCTCTCTGTTCCCTTGAGGTCACACAACTGCGCCACACCGCGGTCGTTGCCCGCACCACGATGGACGAAGCCGAGCTTGAATCGCCACCCGATCGCGTGTGGGGTCGCATCCATGCCGAACTCGGGCTCAGCGGCGCTGTTGCAGCCAACCCCTTCGACGCGCCGGCGCTCGACGATGTTGCGGAAGCCGCTGAAGATGAGAAGCCTGCTGAAGTGCCAACCACCAGGGAGCGTGCCCGACGAAGCCCGATGCGGGTCTTCTGGGCGCTCGCCGCTTCGTTCGCTCTGATCGCTGCCGTCGGTGGCGGCGTCTGGATCTCTGTCGCCGGTAGCGCTCCGATATCGCTGGCGACGGCCTCGCTCGATGCGTTCCCCGACCATCCTGACGCTGTCGGAAGTGCGGAAGTCGAAGAGGACCGCAACGGCTCGCGCACGCTCACGGTGACGCTGGAGGGGGATGCCTCGACCGACGACTACCGCGAGGTCTGGTTGATCCGCAACGATGGTGAAGCTCTCATCAGCCTCGGTGTGCTGGAGGGTTCGAAGGGCACGTTTGCGATCCCGCCCGGTGTGGATCTGTCCTCGTACGATCTCGTCGACATCTCGTTCGAGCCCGTGGATGGCGACCCTGCGCACTCGGGCAACTCGATCGTCCGGGGCCAGCTCGCCTCAGCGTGACGGGACCGTTGTCGGCGCCCATCCCAGTGCCGGCGCAACGTGTGTGGCGAAGGACTCGACGACGCGCAGATTGAAGTCGACCCCTAACTGGCTGGGGATGGTGAGCATGAGCGTGTCAGCCGCTCTGATCGCTGCATCGGCCAGCAGTTGTTCGACGAGGACATCGGGTTCGGCGGCGTACGTCTTTCCGAACGTGGATCGCATGCCGTCGATCACACCGATCTGGTCACCGTCCTGGCGGCCACCGAAGTACATGTGGTCTTCGGCTGTCACGAGCGGAAAGATCGACCGGCTCACCGACACGCGTGGTTCGCCGGTATGACCGGCTTCGCCCCACGACGCACGGAACGCGTCGATCTGCTCTGCCTGAAGGATGTCGAAGGGGCGACCGTCGGCAGAGGTGAGCAAGGTCGATGACATGAGGTTCACGCCCATGCGCCCCGCCCACTCGGCGCTGTCGCGGTTACCTGCGCCCCACCACACGCGGGAGCGCAGACCGGGGGAGTGCGGCTCGATGCGCTGCATCCCGCTCCCTCCGCCAAAGGGAGATGAAGAGTCTCGCTCGGCGAGACCCTCGCCGTCGATAGCGCGGAGGAAGAGGTCGAAGTGCTCGCGAGCAAGGTCGGCGCCGCGCGGATCTTCGGCTTCGTACCCGAACGTCTCGTAGCCGCGTACGACCGACTCGGGTGAGCCGCGGCTCACGCCGAGCGCGAGTCGTCCGCCCGAGATGAGATCGACCGATGCTGCTTCCTCCGCGAGATACAGCGGGTTCTCGTAGCGCATGTCGATGACGCCCGTGCCGACTTCGATCCGCGACGTGCGCGCGGCGATCGCCGCGAGCAGGGGCATCGGCGAACTCTGCTGTCGGGCGAAATGGTGGACGCGAAAATAGGCGCCGTTCACGCCGAGGTCGTCCATCCCCTGTGCGAGGTCGATTGCTTGCAGCATCGAGTCGCCTGCCGTGAGCTGACGTCCGCCGCCCAGGGGTCCGTAGTGTCCGAACGAGAGTGTGCCGAATCGTTGCATACTGTCGTCAACGTCGTCGCCGAGGCATCCATTCCGGTGAATACGGTGTTCGTGGCCGCCGCAGCCTACACCGCTGCGGCCACGGGATCTGACCGACGGCGGTAGTTCTGGATGAGGATGAGCAGGCTGACTCCCAGTACCCACGCCGGGAAAACCAGGGTGACCCAGAGGCTCAGAGTTGTCACGAACAGCAGGACGAGCGCCACAGCGTACGTCACGAACGAGAGCCACCGGGGCATGACGCCCGTGCGCAGCCACATCGTGCCGAGAGAGATCAACAGCACGCCGGCCATTCGCAGGGCGTAGATGTTGCTGACCTGCAGCATCACCGCGCGGCCGAAGTTCGTGACCTCCACTCGACTTGTGTCATCGGTCATGAAGGGAACCGTCGCGACGATCCCGCCGGCGATTGCCGAAGACACGAAGAGCATGGCCAGAAACAGCAGCCCGCTTCCGATGAACACCGAGGAGAACAGCTGGTCTTCGCTCTCTTTGAACCGGTCGCGCACCACTCCCATGAACCAGAGGAACGCGATGCCGGCGAACGGGATGAGCGAGAGTCCGATCGAGAGCCTCATCGTCGCGCTTTCGTTGAGCCAGTCGCCGTCGGCAGCCAGCTCCTGCGGCATCGCCGACCTGATCAGGACGAGCGCGACACCGAACAGGAGCGCGAAGAGCACCCCCGCGATCGCGGCGCCTTTCGGTGAGTTCATCGGGCGACGTGCGGGTGCAGTTGCGGTGTTGTCTGTCATTGACCGTCCCGTCCGTTGCGCGCGAGTGCTCTGACCCTACTGTCGGCGTACTGCGATCACCAGCGGATGGGGAACGTCAGAAGCACGATTACTCCTCCGGCCGCGAGAGCACCCGCGACGCCGAGAATGATGCGCGATGCGACGAGTGAGATTCCGCGCTGTGCGATCGCTGCGAGAAACAGCACGAGCGCGAACAGGACGGTCATCAGCGAGTAGCTGTCGCCCTTCTCGTTGAAGTCGAGCGCTTCGGCAAACGCAGTATCCGACCGATCGAGCGCCGTCATCGCCGCGGCAGATCCCGGTGGGACGTACTCGGGCATCGAAAACGGCCCACGCTCAGTTCGGCCGTCGTCCTCCCATGCATCGAACGCCAGAGCGAACTCGGGACTGAAACGCTCCTCGATGTACCCGGCGAGTGACTGATCATCGTGAGCCTCTGCCAATACCCATTGCGTGTACACAGACAGATCGAGCATGCGCGCGTCCCGCGCCTCGCTCTCGAAGTTGGCGGCCTCGATTCGTGCGGCGGATGCTTCGCTGAAGGCGACTCCGGAGTCACCACCCCACTTCGACGATTCGAACCCGCACCAGGCGGTGAGGACGGCCACGAGGGAGAGGAGCAGCACGGCGACGAGCTCGTGCCTCTCGCGTTTACGCACATCCACCGCGGGATCGTTCTCGGCCATTAGTCGCCTCTCCTGGAGCTTCGAAGATATCGCCCCGTTTGACCTGCGGCACTACATGGGATTTCTTCGGGCGCCACGATCGAGTGCGCTCAGGAGGAACGACCGCTATCAGAGCTTCGTACGGTACCGGAATGACGAAGCCCTTGAACGAAAAAAACCAGTTCAAGGGCTAAATCACAGGGCGGAGGATAGGGGATTCGAACCCCTGAGGGCTTTCACCCAACACGCTTTCCAAGCGTGCGCCATAGGCCACTAGGCGAATCCTCCACGGCCCGCACTTTCGCGAGGGCCATCGAATATCCTACCTTGCCCGAGCGCGCACCCCTGCCGCGCCCGCGTAGGTGCTGCCGGGTCGCACGAGGAGCGACCGCGGGGCGACCACGGCGAGGATCCGGCGTGCGGGAGGAGCGGAGCCGACAATCTCAGCGCGGACGGCGGTCGCAGCATCCGCCACCCCATCACCGTGCCAGTAACCTGCGACCCGGTCGGGCGCATAACTCGCTCTCTCGATCGCTCCCACCAGCATGTTCAGACGCTGCGGCGAGGCGCCGTGGTCGCTGGCCAGACGCGCGGCGAAGGCGCGTGGGGATTCGCTCGACGGCACCGCGATGCCGACGTCGATCGCGGCGTCTTGCACGGTCATCCACGCGGCTGCCGAGTCGCCGTTGCGGGCGGCAGTGAGCAGCTGTCTGCGCCGCACCTCACGCGCGATTGCCGGTATCGCGAGCAGCGCAAGGATTCCCAGCAGGACGGACAGGGTCGGCAGTGGATTGACCGTGCCGACGGTTGAGCCGTCTGCTTCGTCATCGCGCGGGTTGAGCGGGTCGTTCGGGTTCGCCGAGGCGCTGGGGGCAGCCGAAGTGGAGGGTGCCGCGGAGGGGTCATCGGGGTTGCCGAGCGCTCCCTCTGCCGCCGCCGCGGGCAGGAAGGACGTGGGACTGCCGAGGCCGTTGGTGGGCTCGAAGGCGACCCAGCCGATTCCGTCGAAGTGCACCTCGGGCCACGCGTGCAGCAGCGAGCTTCGCACCGTATGCACCACTTCGTCATCGACCCGGTCGGGTGTCGCGACTCCGGGAAGGTATCCGATGACGATGCGGCTGGGCATGTCCAGCGTTCGCGCCATCAACGCGAAGGCGGCGGCGTAGTGGATGCAGTATCCACTCTTGACCTCGAGAAACTGCGCGACAGCATCAGCACCCTGGCCGTCGAAGCCCTCTTCGACCGGAGCGTCCAGCGAATAGCGGAACTCGCCACTGCGGAACCAGCGCTGCAGCGCGACGAGCGCGTCGTAATCGTTGGTGGTGCCGGTGGTGACCTCGATCGCAGCCGCCGCGATCGATGTGGGCAGGTCATCGGGAAGCGCGAGCGTGTCGTCGCGCTGTCCTTCTGTCGTTGCTTCGCGCGCGCGAATCTGCTCGAGCGTCGGTCGCGGCACGGTCGAGATGACTTCGTACGTCTGACCCTGACTGCTCGTTCCGGTCTGCGAGACGACGGTGCGGTTGTACGGGACGGCCGACCACATCCCGTCCACACCATCGACATCTACTGCCGGATAAGAGATCGGCAGCCACACCGATGCGAGATTGGTGACCTCGACGTTGGTCCGATGCTCGGTGACCCTGATCTCTTCGTCGATGGGCAGATCGCCGAAGCCCCGCTCGTTGTCGAGGGGAACCGTGCGCACCCGATCGTGCTGCCACACGGCGCCATCGAACCGCGTCAGTGTCGTGGCGCGCAGGTACGGCATCGACGGCGCGTCGCTCCACGCTCGCAGGGCTTCGAACTCTTGCGGGCGTCGAAGATCGTCACCGAGATTGAGGTTGGCGTCGATCCGCGGCCCCGAGCCGCCGACGCCGCTTCCGGCGCGGGCGATCGGGGAGGGGAGGGTCGGCGTGGCGACAAGGGCGACCACGACGGCGATCGCGCCGATACTGAGTGCTGTCGCAGGCACGCCGGATGACCGCGCCGAGTCCGCCTCGATGGGCTTCTCGCGTGATCGGGTCTCGGCGCGAATCAGGAAGAGAATGGATGCCGAGAGCAGCACGAACGCCATCACGTCGACGCTGCGCGGCACGGCGATCGCCGGAATCAGCGAGACCGCGATGATTCCGACGGACGCGAGCAGTGGCATCCGTGCAGTAAGGACGACGTGGTCGACGATGATCGTGAGCAGGCCCATTGCCCCCACGATGAGAAAGGCGAGGGCAGGAGTCGCGTCCAGCGGAGCGGATCCGAGGGTGATCTCTTCGAAGGCTTCGGCGGTCAACTGGGGGACGACCTGAAGCGTCTCGGGAGTCGGAATCATCCACAGCAACGCCGTGTCGGCGAAGAACACGCCCGTTATCACCGCGACCAAGAGCACCGCCTCGATGAGGCTCACCGCGATGGCGGGCAGGCGGCGAAGGCGGGCGAGGTGGCCGGCGCCCAGAATGAGGACGCAGAGCGCCACTGCACCGAACAACCAGGCTCCCGCCGTCACAACGCGCAGCACCGGCAGGAGCGCGGTGAGCAACGCCGCCAGGAGGGCGACCACGATGATCAGTTCGCGACCAGGGGAGCGCGCGCTGTCGGTGCGCGTTGTGGAGTCAGCCGACATGGCTCACCCCGCGTCCGACGGTATCGCCCCAGGCCGCTGCGACATCGCCTTCGGGTCCCAGCGCGCTGACGTGCCATCCGGCGTCGGCGGCGCGGTCGAGGGCGTCGCCGACGGGAGCGACGGCGATCAGCATGGGCAGGGTGCTGTGGTGCGCGACCGGGGCGATGGTGGCAGCATCCGCCGGATCGAATCGTCCGGTGATCAAGATCACCGGACCCGTCGTTACGCCCGCGAACAGCCGATTCAGCTGGCCGAGGCTGTCGTCGCGCCGCGCGGTGAGCGTCGCGAAAAGCGTCAGCAGAGCATCGACCTCAGCGCTGTCATCACCGTCGATGCGTTCAGCGAGGAGCATTCCGTCGGTGTCGATGACTTCGACGGCGTAACCATCGTGCACGAGTCGAGCGACCACGGAGACGCAGGCCGACACGGCCGTTTCGAACCCCGGATCGAGCCCGGGTGCCTGCATGGCCTCGGTCGACCACCGCAGGACGCCCCGATCGAGCACGACGCTCGCCTCGGGGGTGGACTCCTGCTCTTCTTGCCGCACCATGAGCTCGCCACGGTGTGCCGTTGCGCGCCAGTGAACTCGACGCATCGAGTCGCCGGGCACATACGGCCGAGCCACCAGGTTGTCGGCTCCTTGGCCCAGCTGATTGGTCGTGGTGTGCAGGGTTCCGCCAGCTTCGCCGGCGAAGTCTGCCAGGGGCGGCAGATCGATGACTGCCGGGGCCACGGTCACCGCAGTGCGTTCAGCGAAGGTCGACACTCGCCGGGCGAGGCCGAACGGATCGGTTGATCGGACCGTGAGTGGACCGATGGAATGGATGCCGCGGCGCAATGCCGCCACACGGTAGGAAAGTTGCACCGTCCGGTTCGCGCCGCGCAGGCCTGAACCCAGAGCGGGGAAATCACCCTGGGCACGCCCCGACAACCCCTTGGGAAGGGCGTCGTGCCAGGTGCCCGCCGGGGTGGGGATCGCGGCGCGCATACCGACCTGAACAGTGACCAGCGAGTCCTGCCCGACGGTGGCGACATCCGGGTGAAGTGTGCGCGAGATCGAGTCGGATCGCCGTGCAAGGTGCAGTGAGATCACGCTGGCGGCGAGGACGGCGAGCAACAGGATGCCGAAGTACTGCAGTTCGGCGACCCCGGTTTCGTTCGCCACGATGAAGCATCCGATGGCGAGAATGAGCGCACCTGTGCCACGCACGGTCAGTGGCCACAGGCGTCTCATGATCGCGTCACTGTCGGGCGGCGATGGGGACGCGCACGCTTGCGGCGATGCGCGCGAGGATGGCGACGATCGCGTCGGCGGCACTGCGTGCGCGGGCTCCGCCGGCCGAGCGCGACGGAATCAGGCGATGCGCGAAGACCGGCGCCAAGAGTGCGGTGATGTCGTCGGGGATGACGAAGCCGCGGCCGTCGAGGGCGGCCCAGACTTTCGCGGCGCGCACCAGTTGCAGCGTCGCGCGGGGGCTCGCGCCGAGGCGCAGGTCGGGGTGTTCGCGCGTGGCGTGAGCGAGGGCGACCGCATAATCTTCGATCGCCGGTGCGACGTGGACGGCGCGCGCCCAGGCGATGAGCTGAGAAACTTGCGCGGCGGTTGCCACCGGAGAGAGTTCGTCGAGCGGATTGACGATGTCGCGCTGGCGCAGCATCAGGGCCTCGGACCGTGCGTCGGGGTACCCCATCGAGATCCGCATCATGAAGCGGTCGCGTTGCGCCTCGGGCAGCGCGTACGTGCCCTCCATCTCGAGCGGGTTCTGGGTAGCCACGACCAGGAACGGTTCAGGAAGAAGATGGGTGCGGCCGTCGACGGTGACCTGCCCTTCTTCCATTGCCTCCAGCAGCGCGGACTGCGTCTTGGGGGACGAGCGATTGATCTCGTCCGCGATGACGATGTTCGCGAAGATCGCGCCCTGCTTGAACTCGAACTCGCGCTCCACGGGGTTGAACACCGAGACACCGGTCACATCACCCGGCAGCAGGTCGGGAGTGAATTGGATGCGGCGCACCGTCGCGTCGATGGATGCGGCGAGCGCGCGAGCGAGCATCGTCTTTCCGACGCCCGGGACGTCCTCGATCAGCAGGTGGCCCTCAGCGAGAACGCACACGAGGGCCGAGCGCACCGCTTCGGGTTTACCGTCGATGACGCTACCGACCGACGCAAGAATGGCGTCCGTCACGCGGGCGAAGCCCTCCGCGGTGAGATCACTGTCCGTCAAGAGAGACCTTCCTGCGCTGGCGCATGCATTGCACCATTGCCCATCATTCGATCGTAACAACGCGATCGCCTGCCTGGGCCTGGGATTGTGCTGGGTGATATCAGCCCACTATCAGCCGGGTTTGAGCAGTCGCACGCCCCGGGTAGACTTGGGTCAGCTCTCCGCGAGGCGGCATCCAGGCCAACTCCCCCAGGACGGAAACGTAGCAAGGGTAACCAGGCTCTGCCGGGTTCGCGGAGAGTCTTAATTTTCTGCCGTGTTCAGCGGTCGGCGAAGGGGCCGTCCAGCACAGTCCACTGCAGCATCAGGATCGTGAAACCGGGTCGGGGTTCGGTCATTCTCGGAGCCTACTCGGACACTATTCACATCGTTCTCACGCGCCCGACCCTCAATCCCTGCCGGGCGCGCCCATAGGCTGGCTTTCGTGGCGCATCGCATCTTCATCACGTCGGCCGAAGGCCATTCCGGCAAGTCCACGATTGCCCTCGGTGTCTTGGACACGCTGAGTCGCGCGACCCCGAGGGTCGGTGTCTTCCGGGCGATCGCCCGCTCGACGACAGAGCGCGACTACGTGCTCGAGATGTTGCTCGCTCACGACGGTGTCGACCTCGAGTACGACGAGTGCGTCGGCGTGACCTACGACGAGGTGCGGGCCGACCCTGAGGCAGCGCTCGCCGTCATCGTTGAGCGGTTCAAGGCGGTCGAGGCGCAGTGCGATGCCGTGGTGATCGTCGGCAGTGATTTCACGGATGTCGGCAGCCCTGCCGAACTCGGCTACAACGCGCGCATCGCTGCGAACCTCGGCGCGCCGGTGCTCCTTGCTTTGAGCGGTCGCGCCGGGCAGGGAGAGCAGCTGGGCACCTCTGATGCCCGCACTCCCGCGGAGATGGGCCAGATCGCTTCTCTCGCGCTGACCGAACTGGTGCACGCGCGGGCCGGGTTGTTGGCCGTCATCGCCAATCGTGCCGATCCCGAGGCGCTGGGCGAGGTCGTCGACGCGATTCGTGCAGTGACGCGCGAGGTGCCGGTCTGGGCGCTTCCCGAAGATCGGTTCTTGATAGCGCCCTCGGTGCGCGGGGTGCTTCGCTCGGTGGAGGGCACACTCGTCAAGGGCGACCCCGAACTGCTCACGCGCGAGGTCCTGGGGGTGGTCGTCGCAGGGATGTCGATGGTCAACGTTCTCCCGCGCCTCAGCGAGAGCGCGATCATCGTGATCCCCGCAGATCGCACCGAAGTGCTGTTGGCCACGATGCTCGCCCACTCATCGGGCACCTTCCCGTCGCTCGCCGGCGTCGTGCTCAACGGGCCTTTCCCGCTACCCGAAACGGTCGATCGACTCATCGACGGTCTTGGTTCGACGCTGCCGATCATCGCCACGGATCTCGGCACCTACGAGACAGCAGTGAAGGTCATGAGCACCCGCGGCAGGCTCGCCGCAGACTCGCAGCGCCGCTACGACACGGCGCTGTCGATGTTCGAGACGCACGTCGATACGGCAGAACTCACGCGATCGCTGGGTTTGGCGAGCCCGACCGTGGTGACGCCGCTCATGTTCGAGTACGGGCTCATCGAACGCGCCCGCGAGCACCGCAAGCGGATCGTGCTCCCCGAGGGCAACGATGACCGTGTTTTGCGGGCGGCGGCAACCGTGCTGGCCCGCGGAATCGCGGACGTGACGATCCTCGGTGAAGAGATCGAGGTGCGCAGCCGCGCGATCGAGCTCGGCATCGACATTCGCGGTGCCCAGGTTCTTTCGCCGTTCGACGCCGTGCACGTCGAAAAGTTCGCTCGCGAGTACGAGCGACTGCGCGCGCACAAGGGCGTCACGTTCGCACAGGCTGCCGACACGGTCACCGATGTGTCGTACTTCGGCACTCTGATGGTGCACCTGGGGCTCGCCGACGGGATGGTTTCGGGTGCTGCGCACACTACGGCACACACCATCCGTCCAGCGTTCGAGATCATCAAGACCAAGCCCGGGGTGTCGGTCGTCTCGTCGGTGTTCCTGATGGCGCTCGCCGACCGCGTGCTCGTCTACGGTGACTGCGCCGTCATCCCCGACCCCACATCCGAGCAGCTCGCCGACATCGCGATATCGTCCGCCGCGACCGCCGCACAGTTCGGGATCGATCCGCGCGTGGCGATGCTGTCGTACTCGACGGGTGAATCGGGCTCGGGCGCCGAGGTCGAGAAGGTGCGCACCGCCACCGCCCTCGTCCGCGAGCGGGCTCCCGAGCTTCTCGTTGAGGGCCCGATCCAGTACGACGCCGCAGCCGATGTGGCCGTGGCTGCCGCGAAGATGCCGGGTTCGGCGGTGGCGGGCCGGGCTACGGTGTTCGTCTTCCCCGACTTGAACACCGGCAACAACACGTACAAGGCCGTGCAACGTTCGGCGGGGGCCGTGGCGATGGGCCCGGTCCTGCAGGGCCTGAACAAGCCCATCAACGACCTTTCACGCGGTGCGCTGGTCGAAGACATCGTCAATACGATCGCGATCACGGCGATCCAGGCGCAGGGCGAGTCGACCAGCCTCGAGGCAGGGGAGTCAGCATGACCGTCGTCCTGATCGTCAACAGTGGATCGTCGTCGTTCAAGTATCAATTGATCGAGATGGACGGCGAGCGGCTGCTCGCGTCCGGTCTCGTGGAACGCATCGGCGACGCCGAGGGCCATGCCACGCACACGGTGGTCTTTTCCGCGCCGGTTCCGGATGCTGCTACCCCCGCAGTCCCGATGCCCACGGCGCTGGACGCGACCTACGAACGCACGCTTCCCATTCCCGACCACACGGCCGGTTTTCAGGTAATGATTGACGCCTTCGCCGAGCATGGTCCTGCATTGACCGACAACCCGCCGGTCGCTGTCGGGCACCGGGTGGTCCACGGCGGAGACCGCTACTTCGCCCCCACGCGGGTGACTGCGGAGGTCGAGAAAGGAATCGACGAACTCTCGGTTCTCGCCCCGTTGCACAACCCGGCGAATCTTGCCGGTGTCGTTGCGGCCAAGAAGGCCTTCCCTGACGTTCCGCACGTTGCGGTTTTCGACACCGCGTTCCACCAGACCTTGGCCCCGGCCGCGTATACCTACGCGATCGATCGCGCGCTCTCTGAGGAGCATCACATCCGTCGGTACGGCTTCCACGGCACGAGTCACAAGTTCGTGAGCGAAGCGGCCGCTGAGTTCGTCGGGCGCCCGCTCGGCGAACTGAAGCAGATCGTGTTCCATCTCGGAAACGGCGCATCGGTGACCGCTGTCGATGGCGGCCGCTCGGTCGAGACCTCAATGGGGCTCACCCCCCTCGAAGGCCTCGTGATGGGCACACGTTCGGGCGACATCGATCCCGCCGTGCTGTTCCATCTCGCACGGCGCGCGGACATGTCGATCGACGACCTCGACGACCTCCTGAACAAGCGGAGCGGACTGCTGGGGCTGTCAGGATCGTCCGACTACCGCGACATTCGCGCGGCGATGGAGCGTGGGCAGGAGGATGCCCTGCTCGCGTTCGAGGTGTACGTCCACCGGCTGCGCGCGTACGCCGGGGCGTACCTCGCTCAACTGGGAGGAGTGGACGTCATCTCCTTCACCGCCGGCGTCGGGGAGAACACCCCGCGTGTGCGGTCTGCCGCGCTGGAGACGCTTGGCTTCGCCGGCGTGGAGATCGACTCCGAGCGCAACGCGGCGCCCGGCCGCGGCATCCGGATCATCTCCTCGGATGCGTCCCGCGTCACCGTCCTGGTCGTGCCGACGAACGAAGAACTCGAGATCGCGCGCCAGACGCTCTCCGTGGCTACGCTGTAGTCACGGCGCGATGCCGTCACACGGCGCGATGGCGGGCCGACCCGACGTCCGAACTCTCGCGAAGGGGTCTCATGACTGCCCGAAGCCTGCCAGATCTGACCACGTACCAAGCCGTGCTCTTCGATCTCGACGGAGTGCTCACTCCGACGGCCGAAGTGCACATGCATGCCTGGCAGACCATGTTCGAGAATCTCTTCGCGGACTGGAACATCGCCCCGCCCTACACCGAGGCGGATTACTTCGAACACCTCGACGGGAAGAAGCGATACGACGGTGTCGCGGCGCTGTTGCGCAACCGAGATGTCGAAGTGCCGTGGGGCGATCCTTCGGACAGCCCCGAAGAAGACACGATCTGCGGGATCGGCAACCGCAAGAACCTCGTCTTCGAGCGCGTTCTGCGCGAGGACGGGATTGCCCCGTACCCCGGATCACTCGCCTTGCTCGATGTGCTGGCGGCAGCCGGCACGCCCATCGCGGTGGTCTCCAGTTCGAAGAACGCCGAAGAGGTGCTCGCTTCGGCGGGCATCCGCGATCGTTTTCCGGTGGTGATGGACGGGGTCATCGCCGAGCGCGACAACCTTTCTTCCAAGCCCGCGCCGGATGTCTTCGTCGAGGCCGCACGCATGATGGGCGTCGACCCCGCGACGAGCGTGGCCGTCGAAGACGCCATCAGCGGAGTGCGATCTGCGTCGGCCGGGGGCTTCGGCCTCGTCATCGGCGTCGATCGGGGGGTGGGGTCATCCGCCCTCACCGACGCCGGTGCGCACATTGTCGTTTCTGACCTCGAGGAGTTCGTGCAGTGATCGATCGTGACCGCTTTCCTGTTGACCCGTGGCGCCTGGTCGAGAGCCACTTCAACCTCGAAGATCGCGGGGTCACCGAGACCCTGTTCACGGTGGGAAACGGCTACCTCGGGCTGAGAGGAAACCACCCCGAGGGTCGTCACGCCCACGAAGACGGCACGTTCATCAACGGGTTGCACGAGATCTTTCCGATTCGTCACGCTGAGCAGGCGTACGGTTTTGCCGAGGTCGGGCAGACCATCGTCAACGCTCCCGATGCCAAGGTGATGCGGGTCTACGTCGATGACGAGCCGTTGTCTTTGGACGTCGCCGACGTGCGCGAGTACGAGCGCACGCTCGACATGCGCGATGGGGTGCTGCGCCGACGGATTCTGTGGGTGACGCCTTCGGGCAAAGAGGTACTCGTCGAGGACGAACGCATGGTGTCGTTCGAAGAGAAGCACCTGGCGATCCTTTGTATTCAGGTCACCGTCCTCAACGCCGATGCGCCCGTCACGATTACGTGCCAGGTCATCAACCGTCAGGATGGCGAGAACGTCTACGGCGGAACGCCGACGGCGCCGAGAAAGGCGGGATTCGACCCGCGCAAGGCGGACCGCATCAGCGAGCGCGTGTTGCAGCCGGTGGAGTACTGGCAGGATGCCGGGCGTTCGGCGCTCTCGTATCGGGTGAGTGAGTCCGGCATGACGGTCGGCGTTGTTGCCGAGCACGTGGTCGAGACCGAGAACGAGTACTCGGCGCGCACACTCATCGAGCCCGACATCGCCAACGATGTCTTCCGTGTGCAGGCCAAGGCCGGAGTGCCGACCCACGTGACCAAGCTCGTGAGCTATCACACCTCGCGCGGGGTGCCCGCGAGAGAACTGGTCGACCGGTGCACGCGCACGCTCGATCGCGCAAAGGCTGAAGGCGTGCGCCGTCAGTTCGAGCGCCAGCGGTTGTGGTTCGACGGCTTCTGGGCGCGATCGGACGTGCGCATCGAGGGGCACGACGATCTCCAGCAGGCAACGCGCTGGTGCCTGTTTCAGATCGCTCAGGCAGCCGCGCGCGCCGACGGCCAAGGGGTCCCCGCCAAGGGAGTGTCGGGTTCCGGTTACAGCGGGCACTACTTCTGGGACACCGAGATCTATGTGCTCCCCTTCCTCGCGTATACGACACCGCTGTGGGCGCGAAACGCCCTGCGGATGCGGTACCTCATGCTTCCTGCCGCGCGACGACGGGCGTTCCAGCTCAATGAGCACGGGGCGCTTTTCCCATGGCGGACGATCAATGGCGAAGAAGCATCGGCCTACTATGCCGCCGGCACCGCGCAGTACCACATCAACGCCGACGTGAGCTTTGCCCTGGCGAAGTACGTGCGTTCGACCGGCGACGTAGAGTTCCTACACCGCGAGGGCGTCGACATCGCCGTCGAAACGGCGCGACTGTGGACAACCCTCGGTTTCTGGCGCCAGAGCGATGGCGACGTCGAGCTCGAGTCTTTCCACATCCACGGTGTCACCGGCCCCGATGAGTACACGACGGTCGTCAACGACAACCTCTTCACGAACGTCATGGCCCGGTTCAACCTGCGTTTCGCCGCACGTACCGTCCGCGAGATGGCCGAGCGGGCACCAGACGCGTATCGCGACATGGTCGACCGACTGAACCTCGACGACGATGAAGCCGAGGCCTGGGATCGAGCGGCCGAGGCCATGCACATTCCGTTCAGCCCGGCGCTCGGCATCCATCCTCAAGACCATGTGTTCCTCGAGCGCGAGATCTGGGATCTCGAGAGCACCCCGCCCGACAAACGTCCGCTGCTGCTGCACTACCACCCGCTGGTCATCTACCGGTACCAGGTGCTCAAACAGGCCGACGTCGTGCTCGCCCTTTTTCTGCAGGGCAACCACTTCTCGCCCGAAGACAAACTGGCCGACTTCGAGTACTACGACGCGTTGACCACGGGGGATTCGACTCTCTCTGCGGTCGTGCAGGCGATTCTTGCGGCCGAGGTCGGCTATCAGGACTTGGCGCTGGACTACTTCCGTCAGTCGATCTTCGTCGACATCGGCGACCTCCATCACAATGCGGCCGACGGCGTGCACGTTGCATCGGCCGGTGGCGTGTGGACGGCATTGGTGAGTGGATTCGGCGGCATGCGCGATCACTTCGGCGCGCTGAGCTTCGACCCGCGACTCCCGGCCGATTGGCCGTCTTTGGAGTACATCCTGCACTGGCACGGCACACGTCTGCACGTCAAGGTGACGCGCGACGCGTTGACCTTGCGTGCCGATGAAGCGCCGGACGGCAGTGCCGAGCCCATCGCGTTCGACGTGCGAGGCGAGTCCTATGTCGTCGGTGCCGGCGAAGAAGTCTCGGTCCCTTTGACCAACCAGGGACCCGTGATCAAGGGACGCCCTTCGTTGCGAGAATTCGTCGATTCGCGCAGGGAGGATGGCACGCTGCTCTCGGCTTCGGTGCCGACGGTCACGACGGCGATCCCGGTGATTGATATGACGGATGCTGTGGACCCGGTGTGATGTCGGCGCCACGACGTAGGCTGGGCGGGTGACCACAGCCCTCTATCGTCGGTACCGGCCCGAGTCGTTCGGCGAGATGATCGGGCAGTCGCAAGTCACTGATCCGCTCATGACGGCCTTGCGCGGCGATCGTGTCGGTCACGCGTATCTCTTCTCGGGGCCTCGCGGCTGCGGCAAGACCACGTCCGCGCGCATTCTTGCCCGCTGTCTGAACTGTGCGGCCGGTCCGACCGACACCCCGTGTGGTGTCTGCGACAGTTGCGTCGAACTCGGTCGCGGCGGGGGAGGTTCGCTCGACGTCGTCGAGATCGACGCTGCGAGCCACAACGGCGTCGACGACGCCCGTGACCTGCGCGAGCGCGCGGTGTTCGCCCCGGCGCGCGATCGATTCAAGATCTTCATCCTCGACGAAGCGCACATGGTCACCCCGCAGGGCTTCAACGCGTTGCTCAAGCTTGTCGAAGAGCCGCCCGACCACGTCAAGTTCATCTTCGCGACGACCGAGCCCGAGAAGGTCATTGGCACGATCCGCTCGCGCACGCACCACTATCCCTTCCGACTGGTGCCTCCCGCGGCCATGCTCGCGTACGTCGAAGAGCTGTGCGGCGCTGAGAAGGTGCAGGTCGAGCCCGGTGTGCTGCCGCTCGTCGTGCGTGCCGGTGGCGGGTCGCCCCGTGACACCCTGTCGTTGCTCGACCAGTTGATTGCCGGATCGGACGGAGCAGTGACCTATGCGCGCGCGGTCGCCCTGCTGGGCTATACGCACGCCGAGCTTCTGAACGAGGTCGTCGACGCCTTCGCCGTTGGCGATGCTGCAGCGGCTTTCTCGGCGGTCGATCGCGTCGTGCAGACCGGTCAAGACCCGCGCCGCTTCGTCGATGACCTCCTCGAGCGACTCCGCGATCTCATCATCATCGCCGCGACCGGCCAGGGCGCCGGCGCGGTGCTTCGCGGGGTATCGGGCGACGACCTGGCGGCGATGAACCGACAGGCAGAGGTCTACGGGTCGGCGCGGCTATCGCGGACCGCAGACCTTGTCGTCACCGCTCTTGACGAGATGACCGGTGCAACGTCGCCCCGGCTCCAGCTCGAGCTGATGGTGGCCCGCGTTCTCGCACAGGGGACGAGCGCTACGGCAATCTCGGAAGCCCCAGCCGCCGTGGCGCAGGCAGCGCCGGTGCAGGCGGCGCCCGTCCAAGCAGCGCCGGTCCAAGCCGCGCCGGTCACAACGCCTGCCGTTGCCGAGCGACCGCAGTCAGAGCCCACCCCGCCTGCGGCCGCAGACAAGCCTGCGCCCGCGAAGGCCGCGCCAGACAAGACGGCGCCGGCGGCAGTGGCACCCGGGCCTGTGACGCTCGAACGGATGCAAGCATCCTGGTCCGACGTGTTGACCCGTCTCGAAACGATCAGCCGCACCTCATGGCTGATCGCCGCCGCGACCCGCGTGATCGGTCTCGACGGTGATCCGGCAGCACCCGTGCTCACCCTGGCGTTCGCCAGCGAGAAAGACATCGACAAGTTCAAGCCGCGCGCCCTGGGCGGTACCGACGCTCACGTCGACGTCCGCGCAGCGATCGCCGACGTGGTGGGAGTCGAGGTCAAGTTCCGTCCCCGCCTCGACACTTCCGCGCCGCCTGTGGCCGCAGATGTGCCCCCGCTCGATGTCGAGCCTCCCGCGGCGGACGATGACGCACCACCTCCTCCGCCCGATGAGCCGTCGCGCTCGCAGCCTCGTTCTCCCGCCCGCTCCGCTCCGCGCGCACCCGCGCACCCGCCCGCCCCCGCCCCAGCCCCCGCCCCCGCGAGTTCGTCGCGTGCGTCGGCGGCACCCGTCACCGAGTGGGCTGTCGCGTCGATTCCGACCACCGACACCAACCCGGGTGCGCGCGCTGGCGTGCTCGGTGACCCGACCACGCCGCTGGCCGTCGACGATGAGCCCGAAGAGGCGGCTGCAGAGCTGGCCCGTGTGCGCACGGCTCACTCTGCTCCGGCGCGCGAGGGCGAAGTCCTCCCGCCCGCCGATGTCGAGCCGTCGGTCGAGCCCGACGAAGATGAGCAAGACGCCGAGTCGCTCACGGACGATGTGCCGCCCACGGCGCCCGTGATCGCCCCCCGTCCGGTCGTGCAGGCGCAGACCCGTTCCGACGGCGTGCAACGGTACGGCGAAGCCGTGGTGCGTCAGGTGCTCGGCGCAACCTTTGTCGGCGAAGAGCCGTACGCGCCGCCGACGAGGTTCAGCTAGCCCATGTATGACGGCATCGTTCAAGAGTTGATCGACGAGTTCGGGCGCCTGCCCGGTATCGGTCCGAAGTCAGCCCAGCGCATCACTTTTCACATTCTGCAGACACCCGACTTCGACGTCGCGCGACTGGGACACCTTCTCGCTGAGGTGCGCGACAAGGTGCGCTTCTGCGAGGTGTGCGGCAACGTGTCCGAACAGGACCGCTGCGTCATTTGCCGCGACCCTCGGCGTAGCTTGTCGGTCATCTGCGTGGTCGAAGATGCCAAGGATGTGTCGGCGATCGAGCGCACGCGCGAGTTCCGCGGGCTGTACCACGTGCTGGGCGGTGCCATCAGCCCGATCGGTGGCATCGGTCCCGATGACCTGCGCATCACGCAACTCATGCAGCGTCTGGCCGATGGCACCGTGCAAGAAGTGATTCTCGCCACCAACCCCAACCTCGAAGGTGAGGCGACGGCGACCTACCTCAGCCGGTTGTTGCGCTCGCTCGAGATCACGGTGACCAGGCTGGCCTCTGGGCTGCCCGTGGGCGGCGACCTTGAGTACGCCGATGAGGTCACGCTCGGGCGTGCGTTCGAGGGCCGCCGCACGGTCTGAGGGTCTGGCGCTCAGCGCAGCACTTCGACAAGCGCCACCCACGACACGACGAGCGCCGCGACGATGGCGATCAACGCGCCGCAGGCCGAGACGAACATCGCCGTGGGCTGGTCCACGAGCAAGAGTGCGCTTGCGACGATGTAGGCGGTAGGGGGCAGAAATCCGATCAAGGCCTTCGCCCACCGCTTCTGATCAAGCGGATCTGGATCCTTGGCCAAGAGCCGCGCGGTGCTGATCTGCAGGATCAGCGCGGCCATCGCGAGGCCGAGCATGACCGCGCCGAACCACGCGTCGGTGATCCTCGGCATCAATGCGACGGCCGAGACGGCCAGGGCGAGGACGAGCATGACGATCCCCGAACCCAGCCGCGCGGTGAGCGTACGTGACTTCACGATGACGCTGATGTTGACACTTGCCGCGACGATCACGAGGCCGGCGAGAGCGGCCGTTGCCCCCACGATCGCGACGTGGAAGTCCGTCCACTCCGCCAGCAGGTCCGCCATGGGTGCACTCTATCGACTGCCACGATCAACCGTTCGTTGTCGATTGAGGCACCGCGTCACATGATCGGCCGGGCATGACGGCGTCCGTAAGATAGTGCGTTGGGGTAGACCGCATCCGCCCCTGCAGTCTTTCGGGAGTCTCACACATGGCGCTGATCGTCCAGAAGTACGGCGGGTCGTCCGTCGCCGATGCAGAGAGCATCAAGCGCGTCGCCAAGCGCATTGTCGATACTCGCCGTGCCGGCCACGATGTGGTCGTCGCCGTGAGCGCGATGGGCGACACCACCGACGAGTTGCTCGACCTCGCGAACCAGGTCGCGCCCATGCCGGCTCCACGTGAGCTCGACATGCTTCTCTCGAGCGGTGAGCGCATCTCGATGGCTCTGCTGGCGATGGCCATCCACTCGATGGGCTTCGAAGCGCGCTCGTTCACCGGCAGCCAAGCCGGAATGATTACGGATGCTACGCACGGCGCCGCACGCATTGTCGACGTGACTCCGATTCGCCTGCGCGAGGCCCTCGACGAGGGTGCGATCGTCATCGTTGCCGGCTTCCAGGGATTCAACCGCGATACCCGCGACATCACCACGCTCGGCCGCGGTGGCTCCGACACGACAGCCGTCGCTCTGGCGGCAGCGCTGAGCGCCGACGTCTGTGAGATTTACAGCGATGTCGACGGCATCTACACCGCCGACCCGCGCGTTGTGCCGAAGGCTCGCAAGCTCGGTGCGGTCTCGAGCGAAGAGATGCTCGAGCTCGCTGCGAATGGCGCGAAGGTGTTGTACATCCGTGCGGTCGAGTACGCCCGCCGCCACAACGTACTGATCCACTCGCGCTCAACCTTTAGTTCGGGCGTCGGCACCTGGGTGCTCGCCGCCGGTATGACCCGCCCGGACGGGCAAGAGGGAGAAGAAATGGAAGAGCCGATCGTCGCGGGAGTCGCGACCGACCTCAGTCAGGCCAAAGTCACCGTCATCGGGGTACCGGATGTTCCAGGCAAGGCCGCGGAGATCTTCAAGGTCATTGCGAAGTCCGGCGCGAACGTCGACATGATCGTCCAGAACGTCTCGGCGGCAACGACTGGGCGCACCGACATCTCCTTCACCCTCCCCAAGACGGATGCCGCAATGGCGCTGAAGGCGCTCGCCGGCGACCAGGTCGAGATCGGCTTCCAGAACCTCGTGCACGATGACCAGATCGGCAAGCTCTCGGTCGTGGGCGCTGGCATGCGCACGCACTCGGGTGTATCGGCCACGCTGTTCGAGGCGCTGAGCGTGTCGGGTATCAACATCGAGATGATCTCGACCTCGGAGATCCGTATTTCGGTCGTCGTCCGCGGCGACGACCTCGCCGAGGCTGCTCGGATGGTGCACACCGCGTACGGCCTCGACGGCGACAATGACGCTGTCGTCCACGCCGGCACCGGACGCTGATCGCTTCGACGAAGATAGGATTTCGGCCATGACCCGTATCTCTGACTCAGGACTCTCTGTTGCCGTTGTCGGCGCCACCGGACAGGTGGGCACCGTCATGCGCGAGATTCTCGCGGAGCGCGCTTTCCCGATTCGCGAGCTGCGCCTGTTCGGTACCTCGCGTTCTGCCGGCACGGCGATCGAGTTCGCCGGCGAGACCGTGATCGTCGAAGATATCGAGACCGCTGACCCTGCCGACGTCGACATCGCGCTGTTCTCCGCCGGAGCGACCGGCAGCCGCGCTCACGCTCCGCGGTTCGCGGCAGCGGGCGCGCTCGTTATCGACAACTCGAGCGCATGGCGCATGGATCCGGATGTGCCGCTGGTCGTGAGCGAGGTCAACCCGCACGCGATCGCCGAAGCCACCAAGGGCATCGTCGCCAACCCCAACTGCACCACGATGGCCGCAATGCCGGTTTTGAAGGTGCTGGATGCTGCCGCCGGCCTCAGGCGACTCATCGTCTCGACTTACCAGGCCGTCTCTGGCTCGGGTCTCGCCGGAGCGCGAGAACTTCTCGGTCAGGTTGAGGGCGTGCTCGCCCAGGGCCACACCCTCGATCTCGTCCACGACGGATCTGCGGTCGAGTTTCCCCAGCCCGAGAAGTACGTCGCTCCGATCGCGTTCGACGTGATCCCGCTCGCCGGCAATCTCGTCGACGACGGCTGGAACGAGACCGACGAAGAGAAGAAGCTCCGAAACGAGAGCCGAAAGATTCTCGAGCTGCCCGACCTCCGTGTCGCGGGCACCTGCGTACGCGTGCCGGTGTTCACCGGTCACTCCCTGTCGATCCACGCCGAGTTTGCTCGCGACATCACGCCGGACCAGGCTCGTGAGCTGCTCGCCTCGGCGCCCGGTGTCGTCCTCGAAGAAGTCCCGACGCCCCTGTACGCCGCGGGCAAAGACCCGAGCTTCGTGGGACGCATTCGTGCCGACCAGTCCGCCCCTGAAGGCAAGGGACTCGTGCTGTTCATCAGCAACGACAACCTGCGCAAGGGTGCGGCATTGAACGCCGTCCAGATCGCGGAGGTTGTCGCGGCTTCGCTCGGCGCGAACGCCTGATCGAAGCATCCGGTGGTCGATTCCGCGATCGTCCGCAAATGGGTGCTCGACGCGAACGACGGGATCATCTCGACGACGGGCATCGTCCAAGGGTTCTCGGGAGCCGGCGCGAGCGATGAGACTGTCCTCTTCGCAGCGATGACGCTGATGGTCACCGGCGGCCTTTCGCTCGCGGGAGCCGCCTACGCGGAGGCAGCTCAGGATCGAGCGGCCGAGCTCACCCTGATCTCTGAAGAACAGCGCCGTCTGACGATGAGTCCAGACGAAGAGCAGGCACAGCTTCGGGATCACTATGTCAAGCGAGGGCTCGAGCCGGCGCTCGCTGAACAGGTTGCTGCTCAGCTCATGAGCAAAGACCCTTTGGCGGCGCAACTCGAAACCGAGTACGGCATTCTCGATGGCGCACCCCCTGCGACCCGTCCGTGGATCGTTGCGTTGCGCGGCTTCTTCGGCTTCTTGTCGGGCGCTCTTCCGCTGACCATGGCGGTGGTCTTCACCGGAGACGACTGGCGGCTCTCGGTGGCCCTGACCGTCGTCGTCATCTCTCTGACGATCACGGGCTTGGTCTCTGCGCGCGCGGGCACCGGGCATCCGCGGCGCGCGGTGATTCGATCAATCACGATCGGCCTGCTCATCGCGGTGCTCGCGTTCATCGCCGGAAACGTGTTCGAGGTCCTCGACCAGTTCATCCCGCAAATCGACGTGGACGGCGACACGTAGAATCGAAGGGTGACCGAACCCGTGGATGTAGTGCTCATCGGTGGTGGCATCATGAGCGCCACCCTGGGCACGTTGATTTCTGAACTCCAGCCCGACTGGAAGATCGTCGTATACGAGCGCCTGCACGACGTCGCGCTCGAAAGCTCGAACGCGTGGAACAACGCGGGCACGGGCCACGCGGCCCTTTGCGAGTTGAACTACACCCCCGAAGGCCCCGACGGGAGTGTCGACCCTGCGAAGGCGATCTCTATCAACGAGCAGTTCCAGCAAAGCCGCCAGCTGTGGTCGTCGCTCGTCGACGAGGGCGTCTTGGACGCCCCCTCGACTTTTATCAACTCGACCCCGCACATGACTTTCGTGACGGGCGAGAAAGATGTCGCGTTCCTCAAAACCCGGTACGAGGCTCTGAAAGACCAGCCGCTGTTCGCCGGTATCGAGTACAGCGAAGACTCGCGCGTGATCAACACCTGGGCACCACTTCTCATGCAGAAGCGTCGCGCGGGTGAGCCGTTCGCGGCAACGCGCGTGCCCGCGGGCACGGATGTCGACTTCGGCGCGTTGACTCACCAGCTCTTCGACAACCTCGAGGCGCGCGGCGCGGAGGTCGTCACCAACCGCGAGGTGCGGACACTGAAGCAGCAGCCCGATGGCACGTGGCTGATCAAGTGGCGCAACTCCATCGGCCGCACCCCCGGTACGACGAAGGCTCGGTTCGTCTTCGTCGGTGCGGGCGGCTGGGCGATCAAACTTCTGCAGCGCTCGGGAATTCCCGAGATCAAGGGGTACGGAGTATTCCCGATCGGTGGGCAGTGGCTCAAGACGAGCAACCCCGCACTCGTCGCTCAGCACAAGGCAAAGGTCTACTCGCAGGCGTCGGTGGGCGCTCCGCCGATGTCGGTGCCGCACCTCGACACGCGCGTCGTCGACGGCGAGACCTCGCTGCTGTTCGGGCCGTTTGCGACCTTCAGCCCGAAGTTCCTCAAGAACGGGTCGATGCTCGACCTGTTCACGCAGGTGCGTCCCCACAACCTGGGGCCCATGCTGAAGGTGGCGATCGACAACCCGTCGCTGATCACCTACCTCGTCGGCGAGCTGCTCAAGAACCACGAGAAGAAGGTCGACAGCCTTCGCACGTTCATGCCGACCGCCAAGGACGAGGACTGGGAGCTGCTCAACGCTGGGCAGCGCGCCCAGGTCATGAAGAAAGACCCCAAGAAGGGCGGGGTGCTGCAGTTCGGCACCGAAGTCATCACCGGGGCCGATGGCACCATCGCCGGGCTCCTGGGCGCGTCTCCGGGCGCCTCGACGGCCGTGTCTATCATGCTCGGACTTCTGAAGAACTGCTTCCCCGACCACATCGACGGGTGGGAGCCCCGCTTGCGTGAGCTGATCCCCAGCTACGGCGAGACGCTGAACACCCGACCCGAGGTGGCCGAAGAGTCCCTTACCGAAACGGCAGAGACGCTCGCACTGACGGCGTGACCCCCAGCGGCTCTACTCTGAGTGCATGATCGCTGGGCGCGGGCAGGGGCGGGGAGTGCTCTTGCGGGGGTTCGTCACCCTGCTCATCGCAGTCGCCGTCGTCGTGCACGCGGCGCCGGCGGCAGCATCCGCCACCGTTCTTGGCGACACCGCGCGCGCGTCCGCCGCGTTGTCGGTCGATGACTTCACCTACGACTCCTTCGCGGCCGAGTACTGGCTGATTCGCGGGCCCGGTGGCGAGAGCCGGCTGTTCACGACCGAGACTCTCGTCGCGCGTTTTCCCGAGTTCGATCAGAACAAGGGCATTGTGCGTTGGTTGCCGCGCTCTGACTCGGGGATCGATCTGCAGACGAGCGTGGTGAGCGTCACCGGAGCGGACGGCGCGCCCGTGGCGTGGTGGACGGAGTCCGACGAAGACAACATCTATGTCCTCACGGGCGGGGATGAGTACGTCCGCGGTGTGCAGACCTACGTGATCTCGTACACGATGCGCGATGTCGTCCTCCGCTACGACGACACCGACGCGGACGAGTTCTCCTGGGATGTCGTCGGCACCGACCATGTGCAGCCCTTCAATTCTGCCAGCGCCCAGGTGCACATCGCGGGGGAGCCCGCAGAGGGGCTGATCGACGGCCGCTCGTTCTGCTATCGCGGCCCCGCAGGATCCACCGACCAGTGCGACATCGCCGCGGTTCCCGCGTCGACGTGGCCGGGTGTCGTGACCGCGTGGGCGGCGTCGCTGGGGGTTCCGGATGCCTCGTCCTCCGCGTCAACGGTCACCGCAGATATCGGCAGCCTGGCCGCGGGAGAGGGTGCGACGCTGGCGATCGGCTTCACCCAGGGCACCTTCGCCGCTCCGAGCCCGCCTCCTCCTGCGCCATACCCCTGGTGGCAGTGGATTCTTCCCGCGATCGCACTGCTCACTGGACTGGCCGGGCTGCTGTTCGTCCTCGTCCTCAAGGTCGTACTGCGGAGAAACCCCGACCGGTCGCCGGTCATCGTGCAGTACAGCCCGCCGAAAGACGAATCACTCACTCTCTCAGCCGGAGTGCTGGGCGTGCCCGAGCGTGCGCTCGCCGCACACGTCGTCGATCTCGCCGTGCGCGATCGGATCGAGATCCGCGCGAGCGGCGGGCGTGATGAGCCGGGCGATTTCGACCTCGTCCTTGTCGACTCGGGAGGCCTCGATCACGACGACCGTCGGGTGATCGACACGCTCTTCGGCCGCAAGGCTGCGGCTGGCGCCAAGATAGACCTCGGCTCGTTTGCTCGTCAGCCTCCGAGTCGGGCCGTGACTTACCTTCGACGCATCGACGAGTTCACCATCCAGCGCGGCTACCGCGGGCTTACCCCCGGTTGGGTTGCGGCTGTCCGAGGCGCCGCACAGATAATCGGACTTGGCTCGGCCTTCGCGTTGATCTTCTTCGGCGATGCCGCATTCGACGTCATGAACGACATCGCGCCAATCGGCAACATCCTCTATGTCGGCGCCATTGTGAGCGGCTTCTTCGCAGGCTTCATCCTGCCCATGTTCTCGGTGCCCTCGTCCACGCTGACGCTGGCGGGCGGGATGCATCTGACCTACCTCGAGGGTGTTCGTGAATACCTGGCCCTCGCTGAGGAGGATCGACTGCGCGCAGCCCAAGCACCCCAGACGGCCGATCTCGTATCGTCCGGTACGCGTGGCTTCGGTGAGCAGCCGAACCAGCCCGGCGCCGACGTCGTGAATCTCTATGAACGCCTTCTGCCGTACGCGGTGCTCTTCGGGCTCGAGCGTGACTGGATCGAGGTCGTGCGCTCGGCGGCACCGGTGGCTGCCGCATCCGTCGCCCGCCTGTCGTTGTTCGACGCCGTGAGTTCCAGGGCGCTGTCGGATGCTTCGTCGTCCATCGGCCGACTCGCCGCAACCCCGGTCTCGCGGGGGTCCAGTGGGTCGAGCGGTTCGTCCTCGAGTTCGGGCTGGTCCTCCTCCGGCGGGTCCTCCGGGGGAGGTTCGTCGGGCGGGGGCGGCGGAGGCGGCGGCTTCGGCGGACGCTGAACCGGACTACTCTCGACACGTGGCCAAACTGTATTTCCGCTACGGAGCGATGAACTCCGGGAAGTCCACCTCCCTTCTGCAGGCTGCCTACAACTACGAAGAGCGCGGACAGCGGGTACTCCTGGCCAAGCCTGCGATCGACACAAAAGGTGCCGAGCAGGTCACGAGCCGGTTGGGGATGTCGCGGAACGTCGACTTCTTGATTCCCCCGGGTGCGGGCGTCCGAGATCTGTTCGCCGCACACCGATCGCGAATCCGGCATGACTCCGTCGAGGCGCTCGTGCCTGCGCTTCACGGGCGACCCGCTGATGTGGCGTGTCTGCTGATCGATGAGGCGCAGTTTCTCACGCCCGACCAGGTTGATGATCTGCTGCGGATCGTCGTACTGGACGGTGTGCCCGTCCTGGCGTATGGCATCCGCACGGACTTCCAGACCCACGCCTTTCCCGGCTCTCGTCGGTTGCTCGAACTCGCTCACAGCCTTGAAGAGCTCAAGACCATCTGCCGATGCGGCCGCAAGGCGCTCTTCAATGCGAGACTCGTCGGCGGACGCTTCGTTTTCGATGGTGACCAGGTGGCCATCGACGAGCTCACAACCGATCGCGTGACGTACGAATCGATGTGCGCCGAGTGCTACCTGCGCGAGTCCGGTGGACAGATAGGCTGACCGGCCGTCACCGGTAGCCTGGGACACATGCGCGTTCTTCTTGCCGGCGGCGCCGGCTACGTCGGTGCCCACACGGCCGTTGCCCTTCTCGATGCCGGTCACGAAGTCGTCTTGCTCGATGACCTCTCCAACACTTCGTCGATCGCCGCCGAGCGCATCGCTCAGATCACCGGCAAGCCGGCGCCGTTGGTTGTCGGCGATGCATCTGACGATTCGGTGGTCGCGGGCGTGTTCGACGAGCACGGCCCGATCGACGCGATCGTGCACCTGGCCGCGTTCAAGGCCGTGGGGGAGTCGATGCAGCAGCCGTTGGAGTACTACTCGAACAACCTCGACACCACCTTCGCACTGGTGCGGGTGGGGGTGGCGCGAGGCATCCGTTCCTTCGTCTTTTCATCGACCGGAACCGTCTACGCCGACCCGGCTGACCTGCCGTTCACCGAAGACTCCACCACCAGCGTCGACCTGTCGAATCCGTACAGCAAGTCCAAGCGTATGAACGAGGTCGTGCTCGAAGACGTCGCACGCGTTCATCCCGATCTCAACGTCACCGTGCTGCGGTACTTCAACCCGGTCGGCGCGCACGAGTCGGGGCTGATCGGTGAAGACCCGTCGGGAATCCCGAACAACCTCATGCCGTTCGTGCAGCGTGTCGCAGTCGGCACTCTTGAGCGCATCGGCATCTTCGGTGCCGACTACGACACCCCAGACGGAACGGGGTTGCGCGACTACATCCACGTCGTCGACCTTGCCCTCGGGCACGTGGCGGCGCTCGAGAAGGCGCAGCCCGGCTTCACGGTCTATAACCTCGGCACGGGGCGACCGGTGAGCGTTCTGGAGCTCATTGCGGCGTTCGAGCGCGCGGTCGGACGCGAGTTGCCCCAGACGATCCTCGGTCGTCGGCCCGGAGACGTCGACGCGACCTATTGCGACCCGTCGAAGGCGGCGCGCGAGCTTGACTGGGTCGGGACGCGCACGATCGACGACGCGACCCGCGACGCGTGGAACTGGCAGTCGCGCAACCCGCAGGGGTTCGCCACCGCTTGACTCCTTGCGCTGTGGTCAGACCACACGCTACTGTGGTCAGACCACAAGGAGTTCTATGTCAGATCTGTCTCGCGCCTGGCGCGTCGTCCTCGCGGCGATCGAGGGCGATCTGCAGTCCGGCAGACTTGCTCCCGGTGACCGCCTCCCGTCCGAGCGCGATCTCGCCTCGAGCCTCGGGGTCGGACGCTCGAGCGTTCGCGAAGCACTACGGGTTCTCGAGGTCATGGGACTTCTCCGCACCGCCACCGGTTCCGGCCCGAACTCGGGCGCGATCATCACCGCGACTCCGCAAGGCGGGCTCTCGGCCTTCCTCAGGCTCCAGGTTGCAGCGCAGGGCTTCCCGCTCGATGATGTCGTCGCCACGCGTCTCGTCCTCGAAAGTGCCGTTGTCGCGGCACTCGCGGCAGATCCTCAGCGATCCACCGCCGACGCGCGCATCGTGTGCGACGCGATGGATGCGCCCGACCTGACCCCGGCCGAGTTTCTTGCACTCGACGCCCAGTTGCATCTCGCGCTGGCCGAGGCATCCGGCAATCAGGTCATCGCCGCCATGATGGCGGGCCTGCGCACTTCGATCGAGTCGTACGTTCAGGCGGGTGCGGAAGGAATTGCGGATTGGGATGCTGCCGCCCGTCGCCTCCGCCACGAACACCGTGCGGTCCTCGACGCTGTCGACGCGGGCGACGTTGAGAACGCACGCACACTCATCCACGACCACATCACCGGCTACTACGCCGAGGCCGGGCTCGCCCGCGCACATGGCTGACTCTCGTCTACACCCAGGAAGGCACCCCCACATGGTTACCCGTCAATTTCCGAAACCCTCTGAGCTTCTCGAGGTGATGAGTTTCAAGAAGCCCGAGTTCAACGGCAAGAAGCGTCGCCTCGACTCCGCGCTCACCATCTACGACCTGCGCACGATCGCCAAGCGCCGCACGCCCAAGGCCGCGTTCGATTACACCGACGGCGCAGCCGAGGGCGAACTGTCGCTCTCGCGCGCCCGTCAGGCCTTCGAAGACGTCGAGTTCCATCCCGGCGTCCTTCGCCCGGCGCCCGATGTCGACACTTCCGTCGAGGTGCTCGGCGGCCCGTCGGCACTGCCCTTCGGCATCGCACCCACCGGGTTCACGAGGCTCATGCAGACCGAGGGCGAGATCGCCGGAGCGGGTGCCGCGGCAGCCGCTGGTATCCCGTTCACGCTTTCGACACTGGGTACGACGACGATTGAAGACGTCAAGGCAGCAAACCCGAATGGGCGCAACTGGTTCCAGCTCTACGTCATGCGCGATCGAGAGATTTCGTACGGCCTTGTGAAGCGTGCGGCTGAAGCGGGGTTCGACACGCTCCAGTTCACCGTCGACACCCCGGTGGCCGGGGCGCGCCTGCGTGACAAGCGCAACGGCTTCTCGATCCCGCCGCAGTTGACCGTCGGGACGATCCTCAACGCGATCCCGCGCCCGTGGTGGTGGTACGACTTCCTCACCACACCCAAGCTCGAGTTCGCTTCGCTCGCGACCACCGGCGGCACCGTCGGCGAACTGCTCAACTCCGCGATGGACCCCACGATCAGCTACGACGATCTGGCGATCATTCGCGACCTCTGGCCCGGCAAGATCGTCGTCAAGGGCGTGCAGAACGTCGAAGACTCGAAGCGGCTCATCGACTCGGGCGTGGATGGCATCATCCTCTCCAACCACGGTGGACGGCAGCTCGACCGCGCGCCTGTGCCGTTCCACCTCCTCCCGCAGGTGGTCCGCGAGGTCGGTTCTGATGCGACGGTCATGGTCGATACCGGAATCATGAACGGCGCAGACATCGTCGCGTCGATGGCGCTCGGCGCAAAGTTCACCCTGATCGGTCGCGCCTACCTCTACGGGCTGATGGCCGGAGGGCGGGAGGGCGTTGACCGCACAATCGCGATCCTGCGCGACGAGATCGAACGCACGATGAAGCTCCTCGGTGTGTCAACCATCGCTGAGCTCGAGCCGAAGCACGTCACTCAATTGCACCGGCTGGTGCCGCTGGGCTCTTAGGGCTCAGACCCGGCGGGGGAGGGTGGGGATGAGGCTGTCGAGATACTCGGCGGTCTCTTCCCAGCCCTCGACAGCGTGACACGCGACACCCATCGCCAGCACCGGGTAGTCGTTGCCGTCCGGGTCGAGCCGGTCACCGACGAACAGCATGTCGTCGAGCGAGATGCCGGTCTGCTCCGACAGCTTGCGCATGCCGTAAGACTTATCGATGCCGCGGTGGGTGATGTCGACCGAGGTCGACCCACCCGAGCGCACCTCAAGGTCGGGAATGCGGCTCTGCACCGCTGCGCGCAACGTGTTCTTCTTCTCGCCGGTCGGATCCCACGCGGTCTTCGCATCCAGCGGTGCCCGCTGGCCGAGGGCCGAGAACGTGATCTGCGAGCCGCGGTCTTCGAGGATGTCGCCCCAGGTCTCGGACTCCCACAGGTCGAGCTGACGTGCTTCTTCTTCGACGGCGGCGAGGGCGCGGGCCTTCTCGTCGTCGGTCAGTGAGAGTGCGTACACCGTGATGATGCCGTCGTCGCCGATGCGGTAGTACTGCGTTCCGCACGTGGGGAGAAGGTGGAAGTTCGCAGAGACGGATGCCGCGGCATCCGGAAGCCTGTCAACCACCTGCGTCGTGAACTGGGCCAACTGCCCGCCCGAGATGATCGCCACCTCGACGCGCTCGGCGAGAGCAACCAAGAGGTCGCCGATGCGCGGATCGATGGCTGACTTCGACGGCGCAAGCGTGTCGTCAAGGTCGAAGGCAACAAGGCGGATGGCGCTCATGAGCAGGAATCCCTCGCGTGTCTCGCTGTGGTCGGGGTGACAGGATTTGAACCTGCGGCCTCGTCGTCCCGAACGACGCGCGCTACCAAGCTGCGCCACACCCCGTCGCCGCTCTCGCGGCAACCCTCCGAGTCTACCCGATACCGGGATGTGCTTCGAACGGGTTCAGGCTTTCACGATCACTCTGAGGCAGTGAGATTGAGAAGGGATGCTTCGGGTCGACACGCGAACCGCACCGGTGCATAGATCGAGTGGCCCAGTCCGGCGCTGACGTTCAGAGGGATGGTCCGGCCGAGGCGAGTCCACTCGCTGAGTCCACGCGCCTGTGGAAGCGGAATATCGCAGTTGGCGACAAGCGCTCCGAAGCCGGGGACGCGAACTTGCCCGCCATGTGTGTGGCCGGCGAGCGTCAGATCGGCGCCGAGATCGACGAAGGCATCGAGTACGCGGATGTACGGTGCGTGGGTCACCCCGAGGGTGACGACTCCTGTGCCGTCCTCTTGAAGCTCAGCAAGAGCATCCGGCAGAGCGTCCAGCCGGTCCCACCCGCGGTGCGCGTCACTCACCCCGAACAGGTCGACGCGCTGGCCCCCGGCATCGAGTGCGCCCACGGCGTTGTTCAGCTCGAGCCAGCCCAACTCGTCACGAAGGTATCCGTCGAGCGCGTGTGTTTCGAGCGGCTCTGCCGCCGCGACGTGCTTCGACGGACCCATGAAGTAGCGGAGTGGGTTGCGGGGGCTCGGCGCAGCGTGGTCGTTGGAGCCGTGCACGAACGCCCCGGGGATGCCCCGCAGCGGGTCGAACGCGGCACGCAGTCCCCGCAGCCCCTCAGGATGCCCGAGGTTGTCGCCGGTGTTGATGATCAGGTCGGGCTGGAGCCGAGCGAGCGCTCCAATCCAGGCCTGCTTGCGGTGTTGCCACGGCGCCATGTGAGCGTCCGAGATGTGCAGGACGCGGATCGGCGAAGAGCCGGGAGCGAGGATCGGCAGCTCATGCTCGCGCACAGTGAAGAGGTAGCGCTCGATTCCGATGCCCCAGATGGCGGCCCCTGCGGAGGCCGCCCCCACCGCAGCGAGTGCGGTGAGGGCGGCCTGATTCGCGCGAGCGCGGGTCATCCGTTGCCGCCTCCGTTACCGGGGGCTGTGCAGTTGCGCGCCTTGTAGTCCACGACGATCGCCGCATTGCGGTTGACGACGGAACCGGCTGCCGGCTGGGTGCCCGTGGCTTGGCTCTGGTTCTGGGCTGCGCCATCCTGCGTGCAGGTTCCGGGGATCACACTGCCGAACCCGGCAGCGCGCAACTCAGAGATGGCTCTGTCCAGCTGGCGCCCTGACACATCGGGAACCGAGATTCCCTGACCGTTGCTGGGGCTGATCGTGATGGTGCTGCCACCGTTCACGCGGCCGGCACCAGGGTTCTGGGCCGCGACGACGCCTTCGGCCTCGCCGGAGTCGATGGACGAGCCCACTTCGACGGAGAACCCGCGAGACTCCAGTGTCTGCCTCGCCTGATCCACGCTCATCCCAACGACGTTGGGGAGGTCGGTGAGAACGCGACGGGTGAGGTTGTTGTCAGGGGCCGCGAAGCGGTCGCCACCGTAGACGGCGTTCGCCGCGCGCTGGACCTCAGGGGCGATCTGATGGCGCAGATCCGACATCTTCACACCCTTGAACCAGCGCTGGAAGATGTTGCCCTCGCCGGTCGAGTTGCCGACCCAGACCGCCGTGGCGACCTTGGTGCTGGACTCGATCATCCACGTCTGGTGGTTCTCGTTCGTACCGGTCTTGCCGATGAGGGGAACGCCATCGAACGTGTTCGACGCACGGCCCGTCCCACCGCCGGCCATGACGCCCTCGAGGGCGTAGGCGGCGGTCGCCGCGACCTTCGGGTCGAGCACCTGGGTGCATGTCGTCTGAGGGATCGCGATGTCCGTGCCATCGGCGTTCGTGACGCGGTCGATCGCCTTCGGCTGGCAGTAGATGCCGTTGTTCGCGACGGTGGCGTAGGCGCCGGCCATCGCGATGGGCGACACGGCGGTGGACCCGATCACCGAGAAGAGGTTGCCCATGGTGACGGGATTGCCGTTGCCCTGGGTGACACCCATCTTGGCTGCGACCTTCTCGACATCACAGAGGTCGAGCTTCTCGGCCATCGCGAAGTAGCCCGTGTTCAGCGAGTCGCGCGTGAACTGCATGGGTGTGCCCGTGTAGCCGGACTGCTTGTTGAAGTTGTTGATGATGTCGCCTTCGACGTTGACCCAGTCGCCGCCGCAGATCTTCATGCGTTCGATCTCGCGGACGCGGCCGTTCAAGGTCTCGTTGACCGAGTGCCCCTTCTCGAGCCAGTCGATCAGGGTGAACAGCTTGAACGTGGAACCCGCCGCGAACCCGTCCGATCGACCGTACTTGCTGTCGGCGGCATAGATGAGCGAGGAGTAGTTGGGGTTGCCGATGACGTCCGCTGACTCATTGAATTCGGTGTTCTGGGCGATCGCCAGAATTCGGCCGGTCTGCGCTTCGATGCTGGCGACGGCGCCACCGAAGATACCGGTGACGTCGTTCACCATGCCCTCGACAGAGGTCGGTGTCCATTCGGCCATTGCTGCGTCAGCGACTGACTGCACGCGAGAGTCGAGGGTCGTGTAGATGTTGAGTCCCGCGCGTTGCAACAGGCGCAGACGTTCCTCTTGGGTCGCGCCGAACGCCTCATCCTGAAGAATGACGTTCTTCACGTACTGACAGAAGTACTCAGCGCCGACGGCGGCGACACAGCCGGTCGCCGCGCGGGTGATGTTCGGAGTGATCGGCTCGATGACGGCGGCGTCGTACTGCTCTTGAGTGATCTTGCCGTCGTCGAGCATGCGCGACAGCACATACAACTGGCGGCCTTTGGTAGAGGTGTAACCGTCGGCTGCCGCGAGGTACTGCTCCTGGGTGATTTCGCCCTCAGCGAGCTTGGTGTCGAGACCGGCCAGGAGTCCCTGAGGCGCGAGTACTTGCCCGTCAGGCTGCGCATTGATGGCGATGCCGTCGGCAGTCACGGATGTGCCACCCGTCTGGTCGATGCGATAGAGGTTCGGGTTCTGCACGATGCCTGCGAGGATCGCGGCCTGCGACACGCTCAATCCCGAGGCGGGTACACCGAAGTAGTACTTTGCGGCCGCGTCGATGCCGTACGTCGTGCCGCCGAAGTTGGCGATGTTCAGGTAGCCCAGAAGGATGTCGTTCTTGGAATACTTCTGCTCGAGCGAGATGGCATAGCGCATCTCTTGGAGCTTGCGCTGAATGCCGTCGGTGCCTTCCGCGGTCACCGCGTCGGTCCAGCAGTTCTGTAGGACTTCGAGCTCGGAAATTTCGGTGACGGTGCCGTCGTCCGCGGTTACCGTCTCGGCCTTGGCGTCGCGCTCGCACCGTTGAACAAGGATGTTCTTGACGTACTGCTGGCTGATCGACGATCCGCCCTGCAGCTCTCCACCACCCTGGAGGTTCGACACAAGGGCGCGGGTCGTGCCGATCAGGTCGATGCCGCCGTGCTGGTAGTACCGGGGGTCTTCAGACGAGAGGATCGCGTCGTACATGACGGGCGCGATCTGGTCGAACTCGACCGGCGAACGGTTCTGGTCGTAGAACTTCGCCATCTCGACGTACTCGCCGCTGTCGTAGTTCATCGCGTACATCGTCGCGGGAAGCATCAGGCTGTCAATGTCGAGTACGCTCGGGAGCTGGTCGAACATCTCGATGGCGCTGGTCGCAGCGTTACCCGTCAGCGCAATGGCGGGGGTGACGGTGGCGGTGATGAGCACACCCGCGACAGCGCTGAGGCCGACCAGACCAAGAAGGCCTCCGGCCACACCGCTAGCCGTTCGTTTCGTATCAGGCATAGGCTTGATCGTAGGGGAGCTACCTGGGCGATCCCTTTATGCCCCGCGCCCGTAGCCGAATCGGAACGCTCCCGCCGCCCAATCACTCCACCGACATGAGGAGCTCGATATGACGACGTGGGAGTACCTCACCACGCCCCTGCTCATCCACAACACCGCCGCGATCCTCAACAACTGGGGCAAGCAGGGGTGGGAGCTCGTCCAGGTCGTGCAGGGCCCCGAAGGCGGGCTGGTCGCCTACTTCAAGCGGCCCACCGGTGGGGGCGCGCAGAATGCAGGGCTGGATGCTGCGGCCGTCGCTGCGCAGCAGTTCGAAGGGGCCCGATCATGATCGTTTCGGAGCGCCTTGCCGAGCTTGGCATCGACCTTCCCGCCGTGGTGCCGCCGGTGGCAGCGTACGTCCCCGCGAAGGCTCACGGAGACCTGGTCTACACGGCCGGCCAGTTGCCGATGAGCGCTGGTGTTCTGCCCGCGACCGGCAAGGTCGGTGAGCGTGACGGGCTGGTCTCAGCATCCGACGCCGCAGGCTACGCCCGCCAGTGTGCCCTGAATGCGATCGCCGCAGCTGCGGCCGCCGTCGGCGGCGTCGACCGTCTCACGGGCGTGCTCAAGGTCACCGGCTTCGTGGCCTCGGTGCCCGAGTTCACCGGTCAGCCCGGTGTGATCAACGGCGCGAGCAATCTGCTCGGCGAGGTCTTCGGCGATGCGGGGCGGCACGCCCGATCCGCTGTCGGCGTGCCGGTGCTCCCGCTCGATTCTCCGGTCGAAGTCGAAGTCGTCTTCTCGTTCGCCTGATCTTCGTGACGCTCAGCGGACCTGCGCTGAGATGACGCTCATGACCGCCGTGTCGGCGAGAGTGGTCGTGTCGCCGACTTCGCGTCCCTCTGCGACATCTCGCAGCAATCGCCGCATGATCTTCCCCGAGCGTGTCTTGGGCAGTTCCTCGACGATGTACACGTCGCGAGGCCGCGCGATCGGCCCGATCTGGTCGCCGACCCACGCACGCAAGGATTGCGCGAGCCCGTCGGGGGAGTGCGCGGCGAGGTAGCTCTGCTTGATGATGACGAACGCCGCCACAGCCTGCCCCGTGGTCTCATCCGCCGCACCGACGACCGCCGCCTCGGCCACTGCCTCGTTCGCGACGAGCGCCGACTCGATCTCCGTGGTCGAGAGGCGGTGCCCCGAGACGTTCATGACGTCGTCGACGCGCCCGAGCAACCAGACGTCGCCGTCCTCATCGAGCCTCGCGCCGTCTCCGGCGAAATAGTAGCCCTGCGAACGGAACTTCTCCCAATACGTTTCGACGAATCGGTCGGGGTCGCCCCAGATGCCGCGCAGCATGCTCGGCCAGGGTTGCGTGACGACCAGGAGCCCGCCGTTGCCGTTGCCGACGTGCGAGCCGTCCTCGTCAACCACTTCGATCTCGACACCGGGGATCGGCACCTGGGCGGACCCTGGCTTGGTCTCGGTGACACCGGGGAGCGCTGAGATCATCATCGCCCCGGTCTCGGTCTGCCACCACGTGTCGACGATCGGCGCGGCCTTGCCGCCGATGACCTTGCGGTACCACATCCACGCTTCGGGGTTGATCGGCTCGCCCACCGAGCCGAGCAGACGCAAAGACGACAGGTCGTACTGCTCGGGGATGGCGCGTCCGAGCTTCATGAACGACCGAATCGCGGTGGGGGCGGTGTAGAGGATCGTCACGCCGTACTTCTGGATGATCTCCCACCAGCGACCGGGGTGTGGGGTGTCGGGTGTGCCCTCGTAGATGACCTGGGTCGCGCCGTTGGCGAGCGGTCCGTAGGTGACGTAGGTGTGACCGGTGATCCAGCCGATGTCGGCGGTGCACCAGAACACGTCGGTCTCGGGGTGGATGTCGTGCACCACCTTGTTCGTGAACGCGGCCTGGGTGAGGTATCCGCCGGACGTGTGCAGGATGCCCTTGGGCTTTCCGGTTGTGCCGGACGTGTACAGGATGAAGAGTGGCGATTCGGCGGGAAAGGCCTGCGCCACGTGCTCGTTCGAGGCTTGCGAAACGGCGTCGTGCCACCAGATGTCACGACCCTCGGTCCACTCCACCTCGTTCTCGCCGCGGCGGACGACCAACACATGTTCGACGGTCTCTTGGACGCCCGAGCCGTTGCGATCGGCAAGCGCAAGGTCGACAGCAGGTTTGAGTGCCGAGACCTTGCCCTTGCGGTAGCCACCATCTGCGGTGATCACGAGCTTCGCGCCGGCGTCGTCTATGCGCGAGCGCAGGCTGTCGGCCGAGAATCCGCCGAAGACCACCGAGTGGATCGCACCGATGCGGGCCACGGCGAGCATCGCTGCGATCGCCTCGGGAATCATCGGCATGTAGATCGCGACTCGGTCGCCCTCGCCGATGCCCAGCCCTTCGAGGACGTTTGCCAGTCGCTTGACCTCGTCGGTGAGTTCGGAATAGGTCACGTGCCGCGAGTCGCCGGGTTCGCCCTCCCACAGCAGTGCAACGCGGTCACCGTTGCCGGCCTCGAGGTGGCGGTCGAGGCAGTTGTACGCGACGTTGAGCGACCCGTCGGCGAACCACGTCGCGAAGGGCGGGTTCGACCAGTCGAGCACCTGCGTGAACGGAGTGTGCCAGTGCAGATCGCGCGCTTGGTCGGCCCAGAAGGCCTCGCGATCGTTCGCGGCACTCTCGTACAGCGCGCGAGTTCCCATCGCCGCCGACGCGAAATCAGCGGATGGCGGGAACCGGCGGGTCTCGGTGAGGAGGTGATCGATCTGGCTGCTCATGGGCGGCGCGCTCCTTTGCGTGCATGCGGGTCGGATGCCGCGATTCGGGCACCCGTCGAGTTGTGTCGAAATCTACCCAGTGAGGCTCGATACGCACTACCTCCGATAGTGGGTGAGGCTTCGCGCGTGGGAGCGCGTCCACGTCCAACCGATATATCAGATCACCATCATGTGAGAATGTTTGGACGCCTGCATTCGACCACGTAGGATCTTGTCCGGCCGAACATTCGATTCTGGCATCGCGACACCCGAATCACCCCCGAAATGTGGTGTCGCTTGTGGCGGCATCCCATTCCCCCCATGGGATGCCGCCCTTCTTTCTCTGCGCGCTTCGCTTCCTCCACAGTCGAGAGAACTCACGCTTCGTCCACGGATCGGCGTGCAGTACGTTTCGGCACCGGACGGCTCTCCTAGCGTCGGAGCATGCCGCAGTCGTTCGTCGCCCAACCCCGCGAGGGGGCCCGGCGTCCGAACTCGTCCGGGCCGCGGCATCCGGTGTGGGATCCGTTCGTCGCGTACCTCGACGATCCTGACGTCACCGACCTCTTCATCAACGGCAACGACGGTCTCTTCGTAGACCGCGGATCGGGTGCTGAACGGGCGGGCCAGTGGAGAGCTGCCGAAGAAGAGGTGCGAGCGCTCGCGGTGTCGCTCATCGGGCTCGGTGGACGACACATTGACGACGGGACGCCTTGTGTGGACGTGCGTGTGGACGGCGGTATTCGCATTCACGCTGTGCTGCCGCCGATCTCGGTCTCGGGTACCACGATCTCGATCCGCGTGCCTCGCCTTGCGCGGCCGACGCTGGAGGCGCTCGGACGACGCGGCATGTTCGATTCGCGGGTGAGTGAGTTCTTGACGGGGGAGGTGGCGCGGCGCGCCAACATCCTGGTGACCGGTGGTGCCGGCGCGGGCAAGACCACACTGCTCGCGGCACTGCTCTCGGGTGCCGCGCAGAGCGAGCGCATCGTCACGGTCGAAGACGTCGCTGAGCTGCAGATCGGGCACCCCCATCACGTGCGCCTCGAGGCGCGGCAGGCAAACCTCGAAGGGGCGGGCGCCATCAGCTTGGCGAGCCTGGTGCGCGAAGCACTGCGAATGCGGCCTGACCGACTGGTGGTCGGTGAATGTCGCGGTGAAGAAGTGCGTGACCTGCTGTCTGCCCTCAACACCGGCCATGACGGCGGGGCAGGCACACTCCACGCCAACGGTTTGGTCGACGTACCGGCGCGGTTGGAGGCGCTCGGCGCACTCGCCGGGCTCGACGATCGTGCGCTCGCGCGTCAGGCGGCGAGCGCCTTCGATACCGTGCTCCACGTCGAACGCGGTTCGGACGGCAGGCGGCGGCTCGTCGGTGTCGGCCGTCCGGTGATGGATTCGCAGGGTCGACTCGCCATCGAACAGCGCGAGGTGCTGCCGTGAAGCGCGCTATGGAGGCGGATGCGGCGGCCGCCGCCGACACGGTGCTCCGGTTGGCCGTGCTGTTGCAAGCTGGTGTCGCGCCGACGCGCGCCTGGGGCCACCTCGCGGAGTCGGGTGACCCGGCCGCGATCAGGGTGCGCACAGCTTTTGACGGCGGGTCGACGGCGGCTGAAGCGGTTGCACAGGCCGCGCTCCCCGCGCCGCGCCAGAATTCGCAGTCAGCGATTCAGGTGCGGGCGTGGCGCGACATCGCCGCCGCCTGGACTGTTGCCACAACCGTCGGCGCTCCGCTCGCCGAGAGTCTGCGCGGTCTCGCGTCCGCCCTTCGAGATGCGCAGGAAGCAGCCGATGAAGTGCGCGTTGCGCTGGCCGAACCGGCGGGCACCGCGCGGCTCATGGCCTGGCTTCCCCTCGTGGCTGTCGGGCTCGGGGTCGCCCTCGGCTTCGACACGCTCGGCACGTTCTTCAGCGGCCCGCTCGGCATCGCTTGTCTCGTGGGCGGAGGAGTGCTCATCGTGGCCGCGCGGTGGTGGAGCGGCTCGCTTGTGCGCCGCGCCGAGGCTGGCGCGGGTATCCCCGGGCTCGACGCCGAACTCCTCGCCATCGGGTTGAGCGGAGGCGTATCGATCGACCGCGCGCGGGCGGCCGTGCAGGCCGCGACGGGCTCGCCTGCCGGACCCGAGACCGACGCCGTGCTCGCTCTCTCGCACAGCGCCGGGGTACCCGCGGTCGAGTTGCTCCGTGCCGCCGGCTCGCTCGCTCGCCACCGAGCGCGAGTCGAGGGAAAGTTGCGCGCCGCGCGCTTGTCGACCCGACTGCTGCTTCCACTCGGCGTCTGCACTCTCCCGGCATTCCTACTCCTCGGCGTAGCACCGATGTTGCTGAGTGTGATGTCGACGATGCCGCTCAGCTTTTAGACCCCATGACGTGCCCACCCATCTATCTCTCACCACGATCGGAGTTCGAATGTTCACTTCACCCACCACTCACCTCACCGTCCCGCCGCTGACACGTCGGCGTGCGGAACGTCTCTTCGGCGACCGCTCGGCACTCACCGCCGGCAACGACACCGGAGCGGCAACCGCCGAGTACGCCATCGCCACGATGGCAGCCGTCGCGTTTGCCGGGCTGCTCGTCGTGATCATGCGCAGCGACGAGGTGCGCGGCATCCTGACCGATCTCGTGCGCCGCGCGCTCACGGTCGCATGACGCGCGATGACCGAGGTTCGGTCGTCGCCGAGTTCGCCGTCGCTCTCCCCGCGGTCGCTCTCGTCCTGCTTCTGGGCGTCGGAACCCTCGGCGCCGCGGGGCGGCACGTGCGGCTTCAGGATGCCTCAGCCGACGCGGCGCGGCTGGTCGCACGTGGCGAGTCCGATGATCGCGCGCGCCAAGCAGTGACGGCTGCGGTCTCGGACTCGGTCACAACCATCCACGCACGCGGCGATCTCGTCTGCGTGTCAGCGTCGGCGCCGGCGCTCCTCGCCCTGCGGGTCTCGGTCGAGAGTTGCGCGCTGGCGGGCGGCTTCTGAATGCGGAACTCACGCATGAGGTCGCTCTGATGGCGGGATCGACCGTCGTCGTGGGAGTTGTGGCGTGCTCTGCACTCCTGACAATCGGGCTCGTCACCGCAGGTGCGGCCGCCGTCCTCGGCCAGCGATTGGCCGGGGCGGCGGACGCTGCAGCACTTGCGGCGGCGGATGCAGCATCCGGAGCAATCGTCGGCGAACCGTGCCGGCGCGCCGACGAGATCGCGACCGCACTCGGTGTCGCGGTGACGGCGTGCAACCTCGACCTGTTGACGGCCACCGTAACCGTCTCCGCACCCTTCGGGCACCTCACTGGGAGTGCCTCGGCGCGGGCGGGCCCGCCGCCGTGATTCACTCTTCACAGGTTGCACCCCGGTAAACGGCGTGTATGGTGTGCGACGACGAAAGGATGCCCCCGTTGGCAGATGGCAAGAAGCTCGTAATCGTGGAGTCCCCGACCAAGATGCGGTCGATTCAGGGGTATCTCGGCGATGGCTACGAGGTGTTGAGCTCGGTCGGGCACATCCGCGACCTTGCCGATCGCAAGTCGATTCCCGCTGACCTGAAGAAGACTTCGGTGGGCAAGTACTCCATCGACATCGAGAACGACTTCACTCCTTACTACGTCGAGTCCGAGCGCGGAAAGAAGACGGTCGCCGAGCTCAAGCGCGCGCTCAAGAATGCCGACGAGCTCTTGCTGGCCACGGATGAGGACCGCGAGGGCGAGGCCATCGCGTGGCACCTGCTGGAGGCGCTCAAGCCCAAGGTTCCGGTCAAGCGGATGGTCTTCCACGAGATCACCAAGGACGCGATCAACGCTGCGGTCCAGAACACGCGCGAGCTCGATCTGCACCTCGTCGACGCGCAGGAGACACGCCGTATCCTCGACCGTCTTTACGGGTGGGACGTTTCGGACGTCACGCGCCGCAAGGTGGGCCAGGGCACATCGGCCGGCCGCGTCCAGTCCGCAGCGACACGACTGGTCGTGGACCGCGAGCGTGAGCGCATGGCGTTCATCTCGGCCTCGTACTGGGATCTCGAAGCTCTCGCCGTGAAGTCCGCAGAGTCCTTCACGACTCGCCTTGCCCGTATCGACGGTGCCCCGCTGGCTCGTGGCACCGACTTCGACGACAAGGGCAACTTGAAGAAGGCCGTGGTCGTGCTCGACGAAACACGGGCACGGGCGCTCGCGACCGCGGTCGCGGCGGTGGGCGAAGCATCCGTCTCGAATCTCGAATCCAAGCCCGGTACCCGCAGCCCCAAGCCGCCGTTCACGACCTCGACGTTGCAGCAAGAGGCCGGGCGCAAGCTGTCGATGAGCGCAAAGCACGCGATGAGCGTCGCCCAGCGTCTCTACGAAAAGGGCTTCATCACGTATATGCGTACCGACTCCACCGCGTTGAGCGCCCAGGCGGTGCAGGCGGCGCGCGCGCAGGCGGTCTCGCTGTACGGCGACAAGGCCGTGCCGGCCAACCCGCGCACCTACCGCAACAACAGCAAGAACGCGCAAGAGGCGCACGAGGCGATTCGTCCGTCGGGTGAAGACTTCCGCATCCCGTCGTCGGTGTCGGGAGAACTCGACCGCGACGAGCAACGCATGTACGACCTGATCTGGAAGCGCACGATCGCCAGCCAGATGTCGGACGCGAAGTACGAAACCACGACGGTCACGCTCGCGCTCGACGCGGGGAGCGAGCGCGCCGAGTTCACCGCATCCGGAACGGTCTATACATTCAAGGGCTTCTTGGAAGCCTACGAAGAGGGCCGCGACGAGAAGCGCGCCGACGCAGACAAGGCCGACGATCAGTCGCTGCCGATCCTGGCCGTGGGCGACGTCCTGCGTCTGAAGGACGTCGACGCCAAAGGCCACTCGACCAGCCCGAAGCCGCGCTACACCGAAGCATCGTTGGTGAAGGCGCTCGAAGAGAAGGGTATCGGCCGGCCGTCGACGTTCGCGAGCATCATCGACGTCATCATCAACCGCGGCTACGTCACCAAGCGCGGCCAGGCACTTGTTCCCAGCTGGCTGGCATTCAGCATCGTTCGTCTGCTCGAGCAGCACTTCGCCGACCTCGTGGACTACGACTTCACCGCGGCACTCGAAGACGACCTCGATGCCATCGCGCGCGGCGAGCAGAAGCGCGCCGAATGGCTCAAGGACTTCTACTTCGGCTCGGAGTCGCACATCGGCCTGCGCAACATCGTCGACAACCTCGGTGAGATCGACGCGCGGGAACTGAACGCGACGAAGATTTCGGATGCTGCGACCGTCCGATTCGGGCGCTACGGGCCGTACCTCGATGTCACGGATCCCGCCAACCCCGAGGCCGAACCGCGCCGAGTGAACATCCCCGACGATCTCGCACCGGATGAGCTCACGGCCGAGAGAGCGCAGGAGATCATCGACGCTCCGGTCGCGGGCAACCGAGTGCTGGGCGAGCACCCCGAGACCGGTCGGCTCATCGTGGTCAAGGACGGTCGGTTCGGCCCGTACCTCGAGGAGGAATTGCCCGAAGAGGTCGCCCTGATCGACGAGGCGACGGGTGAAGTCGTCGCACCGAAGAAGCGCACGACGAAGAAGGATTCCGCGCCCAAACCGCGCCGCGCGTCACTGTTCAAGTCCATGTCGCCCGAAACGATCGACCTCGACACGGCGTTGCAGTTGCTGGCGCTTCCGCGCACGGTGGGCATCGACCCCGAGACCGAGCAGCCCATCACCGCGCAGAACGGTCCCTACGGCCCGTACATCAAGAAGGGCACCGACTCGCGGACGATCGACAGCGAGCAGCTCATCTTCGACATCACGCTCGAACAGGCGCTCGCGATCTACGCGCTGCCCAAGTACGGCGCGAAACGTCCGTCCAGCGCGCTGAAGGAGTTCGAGAACGACCCCGTCAGCGAGAAGCCGATCAAGATCAAGGACGGGCGTTTCGGTGCGTACGTGACCGATGGCGTCACGAACGTCACGATTCCGCGTGGACAGATGCCCGACGACATCACGTTCGAGATCGCCGTGCAGATGCTCGCCGACAAGCGCGCGAAGGGACCCGCTCCCAAACGCACGACCACGCGCAAGGCTCCGGCACGCAAGGCGCCGGCGAAGAAGTGACGGCATGTTGGATCACGCTCGAGGGTGGTGACGGCGCCGGAAAGACCACTCAGGCGGCACTGCTGGAGGAGTGGCTCGCCGAGGCGGGTCACACGGTCGTGCGCACGCGCGAACCCGGCGGGACCGAAGTCGGTCTTTTGCTTCGTGAGATCGTCCTGCACCATCGCGGTGAAGTGACCGACCGCACCGAAGCATTGTTGTACGCGGCCGATCGTGCTCAACACGTCGCGACCGTCGTGCGCCCGGCGCTCGGTCGCGGCGAGATCGTCATTCAGGATCGCTATCTCGACTCATCGGTGGCCTACCAGGGTGCAGGTCGCGTGCTGGGCCGCGAAGAGGTCCGCAATCTGTCGCTGTGGGCAGCCGAAGGCCTGTTGCCCGACCTCACGGTGCTGCTCGACCTCGATCCCGACGCGGCACGTTCGCGCCTCGACGCCGACGACAAACCGTTTGATCGCCTCGAGTCCGAGCGGCACGACTTCCACCGCCGCGTGCGTGCCGAGTTCCTTGTGCTGGCCGAAGCGGAGCCAGAGCGGTTTCTCGTGCTGGACGCCAGCCGCCCGGTCGACGAGCTCGCGGCCGCTGTGCGCGAGCGCGTCACTGTGCTCCTGCCGTAAGCGCCGTCGGCGGGCGCGGTTAGGCTGATCCACATGGAAACTCAGGCCGTTGCGGACGCGCCGGTCGTCGTGCCCTGGGGTGCTGTGTGGGGGCAGGACGAAGCGGTTCGCGCTCTGCAAGACGCGGTCGCTGACCCCGCGAGCATGACCCATGCCTGGTTGATCACCGGTCCGCCGGGATCAGGTCGCTCCACCCTCGCGTACGCCTTCGCCGCCGCGCTGATCGCTGAGCCGGGCGACGAGGCGGCGATGCGCCAGGTGCTCGCGCGAACGCACCCTGATCTGACGTCGCTGCGCACCGAGCAGGTCATCATTCGCATCGACGAAGCGCGGCAACTGGTCGAGCGGGCCTATTTCGCGCCGTCGGTGGGTCGTCACCGGGTGATCATCGTAGAGGATGCTGATCGCATGGCCGAACGCACCTCCAACGTGCTGCTGAAGGCGCTCGAAGAGCCGCCCGAGCGGACCGTGTGGGTGCTCTGCGCGCCGAGTGACGCTGATCTCCTGCCGACGATCCGTTCCCGCGTGCGCACGCTGCGTCTGAACGAACCGGACGTCGCTGACGTTGCGCGGCTCATCGTTACGCGCACGGGCGCTGATCCTGCGGTCGCCGAGCAGTCCGCGCGGCACGCGCAACGCCACATCGGCATGGCCCAGCGATTGGCGACGGACGAACCGGCACGACGGCGCCGCGATGAGACCCTGCGCGGGGCGCTCGGGGTGCGGGGGGTCGGTGACGCGGTCGAGGTGGCCGGGCGGATCGTACAGGCCGCGACCGAAGACGCCAAAGCCCTCACTGCCGAGCGCGACGAGTCCGAACGCTCGAGCATGCTGCGCACCATGGGGATCGCCGATGGCGCCCCCGTGCCCCCGGCCGTGCGGTCGCAACTCACCGCGCTCGAAGAAGACCAGAAGCGCCGGGCGACGCGGAGCCTTCGCGACGGAATCGACCGTGTGTTGACGGATTTGCAGTCGATGTTTCGCGACATTCTGATGATCCAGTTCGGCCGGGACTCTGACCTGATCAATCGTGAACTCGAGTCCGAGCTTCGCGCCGTTGCGGCAGCGTGGAGCATCGATCGCACACTGGTTGTAGTGGATCGGATCGCCGAAACGCGTCGCAACCTCGAACAGAATGTCGCGCCGGTTCTGGCGTTGGAGAGCATGCTCGTGACTGTCGCGAGTGGAAGGACCCTGTGAGCACCCGAACCTCGTCACCGAGCACACGACGTCGCGCGGGCCGCGCCTGGGGCGTCGTTGCGGCGCTGGCAGCGGCATCCCTCCTCCTCAGCGGATGTCTGTCGGCGTTGATTCCCGAAGAGAGCCAGCGACCCGCCGCCTCGAGTCCTTCCCCCGACACGTCGGGGGTGTCGGCTGCGCTCTTGCCCTTCTACGAGCAGAATCTGGGGTGGTCGGACTGTGGTGCGCAGCTCGATTGCACCATGGTCACGGCGCCGCTCGATTGGTCGGACCCCGGCAAAGGCGAGATCCAGCTGTCGGTCATCCGGCATCGCGCGAATGACGGAAACCCGGTCGGGTCGCTCTTGACCAATCCCGGCGGGCCTGGTGCCAGTGGTGTCGCGCTCATTCGTGACTCGCTGTCGTTCGCCGTAGGAACCGATGTCTCGCGAGTCTTCGACGTCATCGGGTTCGACCCGCGCGGGGTGGGGGAGTCCTCGGCGGTCACGTGCTTCGACTCCGCCGACATGGACTCCTACCTGTTCGATTTTGCGCCCGGTGCGCGAGGGTCCACCGAGTGGGAGGCGTCGCTGAACGCCGCGCACCAGCGGTTTGCCGACGCCTGCCAGGCGAACAGCGATGGCATTCTGCAGTACATCACCACCCATAACTCGGCCCACGACATGGATCTTCTCCGCGCCGTCCTCGGGGACTCGAAGCTGAACTACCTCGGGTACTCCTACGGCACATTCCTCGGCGCAACCTACGCCGAGCTCTACCCCGACCGCGTGGGGCGGCTGGTGCTCGATGGGGCGATCGACCCCTCGGTATCGGGCATCGAAGTGTCGACGACGCAGGCGCTCGGGTTCGAGTCCGCCCTCCGGGCGTACATGGCCGACTGTCTGACCAGTCAGGATTGCCCCTTCCGCGGCACCGTCGACGAGGCGATGAGCGATCTGGCCACACTGTTGGCGAGCGTCGACAGCATGCCGCTTCCCGCCGCGGACGGACGCATCTTGGGCGCCGACTCGCTGATGACCGCGATCGTGGCTGCGCTGTACTCGAAAGGCAACTGGCAGTACCTGTCCGTCGCGCTCACCGATGCGCTCGCCGGCGATCCCGAGTTCGCGTTCGTACTCGCCGACTTCTACTACAACCGTGAGAACGGGGAGTACCTCGATAACTCGACCGAGGCTTTCCGTGCGTACAACTGCATGGACTACCCCGCAGACGGCACTGAGGCGGATGCCGCAGCATCCCAAGCCACCATTGAAGAGGGCGCCCCGACGGTCGCTCCGTACTGGTCAGGACCGGATGCCTGCGCCGCGTGGCCGTTCCCGCCGACGGGGACGCGAGGAGCGATCGCGGCTGCGGGCGCGGCGCCGATTCTGGTCATCGGGACGACCAACGACCCCGCGACGCCCTACGAATGGTCCGTCGCACTCGCTGAGCAGCTCGAGTCGGGAGTGCTGATCACGCGCGTAGGCGAGGGACACACGGGCTACAACAAGGGCAACGCCTGCGTGGATGATGCGGTGGACGCCTACCTGATCGAGGGCATCGTTCCCGCGGACGACCTGCGCTGCGAGTAGTCGGTCCGCGTGCGTTCGCCAGGGCTCACGAGAGCCTGTAAGATCGGTGATCGTGCGTAGCGCAAGCGACGCGCGCCACCTTAGCTCAGTCGGCAGAGCATCTCACTCGTAATGAGAAGGTCGAGAGTTCGATTCTCTCAGGTGGCTCCACATTCCGCTGGTCACATGTGCTTCGTCTGATTCCGGAGGGATCACACCGTTGCGATTGGACAAGCCGGGCAGCGCGGCCGCTGAGGCGCGATGGGCTCAGCTGGGTTCCGGCGTTCACTGTTCGATGAAGCGCACCGGATAGTCGGCTAGGTGCAGCCCTGAGGCACGGATACTCTCTTCGATCGCCGCGTGCTCGTCGTCCGGGGCGACGATCTGCACCTTCTCGATTCCGTCGGCTTGCGCACCGTCCGGGTCGGCCCAGAAGCTTCGGACTGAGTGAAGTTCCGTGAGTTCGGTGAGCAGCGCCAGATATTCCTGACTCTCGCCGGGCTCGAGGACGACGCCGAGATTTTCCGAGCTGATCTCGACCGGGTTGTCGGCATCGAGACCGGCTGCGGCGAGCAGTTCATTTGCGTGCTCGACGAGCGGCAGAACTTGGGTGAATCCGCCCTCGACTACGACGAGAGCGAACCGTCCGTTGTCCCAGATCGCCGGCTGAACGGCGAGACCAGGGGCCACCCGGTCGAGTTCGTCGACGAGCGATGCTCCGTCGAACCCGAAATCTGGACACCGAGCTTGGCTGACTGCCGCATTCGAGTCGGTCGCGTCCGCGTGAAACGACACTTCGGTTGCCGCGGGTGTCCGCACACGGATCGACCAAGTGACAGGGTCGGGGTAGTCGGCGGAACAGGCGGCCTCGAGCAGGCCGGGTAGCCCGGACTCCTCCACGCTGACGGACATCCACGACGTGGGGGATGAGAACGTCGGCGCTTCGACCCATCGTTCCTTGTCGACGCCGTCGACGCCCGGAAGGCTCCCGACCTGGCGCTCAAAGTCGTCGAACTCCTGACTCGGCCGCTCGAAGTGCGTTTCGTCGACCATCCACGCCAACAGCACGAGGACACCGATCACGACGCCAGCGATCGCTAGAACCAAGACCGATAGCGACACGCGCTTCACGATCCTCGTGCGCCGGAGATCCTGGTGGTGCTCCTCGGCCGTGCGGTCTGTGTTCGCAGTGAGCGTCGTTGACATCGAATCGCCTCCTGAGAAACCCGTCGTTCATTCGCATCGAACGTAGCGTGCGCCGGTGACGCCAACCTGCCCACCCTCCAAACTCAAGGCGAACGTTGGGGGAGTCGCCGTCGGACCGTCACGTAGAATCGACAGCACACCACGTTCGTCGGAGCCCGGAAATCCCCGACGAAACACGGTGATTCGGGACGAGACATCGAGGAGCGTCGTGCCCACTCACGCGATCGATGCGATCCTTGAGATCTTCACGTGGGTCGGGCTCGGCATGGGCGTGCTGGTGGGTGTGCTCACCGTGATCGTCCGGGTGGCCGACGGAACGTGGGTGCCCGCACAGATCGTGATCGGCGAGGACGAGCACGGGCGTATTGCGCGGTGGTTCGGCGATGACGGGCAGGTCGGTCAAGCGCGGCTGAGCCACGAGCAAGAGCACGCCCTCGCAGGCAGCGAGACAGCACACGCCTTTGTGCGCAGAGGCCGCAGCGACCGCGTGCGCTTGTCGCCCGGTTCCCCCGCTGTGCGAGGGCTGTCGTGGCTCACGATCGGGTTTCTCGCGCTGGGTGCGCTTGCTGCGCTCGGCTCCCTGATCATGCTGTTCGTGCGCTGACTCACCACCCCACACTGCTCAGGCGAGCGCGAGCATTCCTCCTGCGACGAGCGCGAGCGAGAGACCCGCCCACTGCACCACCGCGACGCGTTCACGAAGCACGACGGCGGCCAGCAGAATCGTGCCGGCCGGATAGAGCGCGGTCAGCGCGGCCACGATCGACAGGTCGCCCAGGCGCAGCGCGACCAGCATGAGTGCGTTGGCGGCAGCATCCAACACTCCGCACAGAATCGCGAGCCACCAGGCGCGCGTGCGCGTCATCGCGGCGGGAGCGTCAACCTGCACCGCATGCTCGAGGTCGGCGTGACCGGTCGGGGTCGCACCCACTGCCCATCCAGACGCGTCGAGGACGGATGCTGCGGCACGGCCCCGATGCACAGCGACGAACACCATCGTCATGATGATGATCGAGGTGATGACGAGGTTGACCGCACGTGAGACGACCAGCGGCCCGAGACCGCTCTCCGGGCTGGTCTGGTCGATGACGATCAAGAACCCGCCGATCGCCAAGCCGGCACCGATAGCCATCAAGATGCCGCGGAGGGATGGCCTCACGACCGCGCCGCCCGGAATGAAGCCGACGAGCACTACTGCGACGAGGGCGACTCCGAGCCCGGCGTAGCCGATGGGGGCGAGTGTTTCGCCGCTGACGAGCAACCCCCACAGCATCGGTGCGATCGCCGAGACGACGGCAGTGAGGGGTGAAAGGATGCTCATCGGGCCGATCGCGAGGCACGCGTACAGCAGCGCGAGCGCGATGACGCCGAAAATGCCGGCGAGGGCACCCCACATCACGTCTTCGACCGACCACACGCCGCCGAGGATCGGCAGTGCGAGGAGCAACGCGGTGATGCCACCGATGGCCGATATCGCGGTCACAACGATCGAGCGCAACCGGCGCGCGGCGAGCCCCCCGAGGAAGTCGGCAGATCCGTAAACGACGGCGCCCACGAGCGCGAGGAGGGCCGAGACCATAGTGGTCCCACCCTAGCTTCGGCGGAACTTTGCTAGCTAACCTAGCGAAGTGACCTCTCCTCATCACGCGCGGCGTGAACCCAGCCGATGGCTACGCATCGGCATTCCCGTCGTCCTGGTTCTCGTCTGGCTCACGCTGGGGTCGATCGGTGGTCCGTATTTCGGCAAGGTCGACGAGGTGTCGACGAACAGCCAGTCGTCCTTCCTTCCCGAGAGCGCCGACGCGACGCAGGTGAGTGAGCGCCTGCCCGACTTTCTGGGGGACGACAGCATCCCCGCGGTAGTGGTGATCACCGCCGGCACTCCGCTCACCGATGAGCAGCTGGCCGAGATCCAGACCTTCACCGATGAGGTCGCGGCCGTGCCGGGCGTCGTCGAAGGGGTCTCACCGCCGTTGCAATCCGAGGACGGCGAGGCCGTGCAGATCTTCGTGCCGATCGACGCCTCGGGCGAGGTGCGGGAGAGCGTCGAAGAGATCCGAACCCTTGTGGCGGACGAACTCCCTGAAGGCCTCGAAGGCTGGGTCACGGGGCCGGCCGGTTTCACCGCGGACCTCGCCAAGGGCTTCCTTGGTATCGACGGGCTGTTGCTGATCGTCGCGCTCCTCGCGGTGTTCGTCATCCTGGTGATCGTCTACCGCTCGCCGTTGCTCCCGGTGCTCGTGCTGCTGACGTCGGTCTTCGCGCTGTGCGTTGCGCTGCTGACCGTCTGGTGGCTCGCGTATTTCGACGTGTTCGTGCTGAACGGTCAGGTGCAAGGCATCCTGTTCATCCTCGTTATCGGGGCGGCAACCGACTATGCCCTGCTGTACGTCGCGCGCTTCCGTGAGGCGATCGGTGAGGGTCGTACGAAGTGGGATGCCACCACCACCGCGTGGAGGGGCGCGTTCGAACCCATCATCGCGTCCGGCGGGACGGTGATCGCGGGGCTGCTGTGCCTGTTACTGTCCGACCTCGCGACCAACCGCGCATTGGGGCCGATCGCGTCGATCGGCATCGCCTTCTCCGTTCTGGCAGCGCTCACGTTCTTGCCGGCCCTGCTGGGGATCTTCGGCAAGGCCGCGTTCTGGCCGTTCATTCCGAAGCACGGGCTCACAGACCTCCCCGATGACCTCACCCAGCCGGTGTCGGGCATCTGGCAGCGTCAGGCGCGGTTCATCGCCCGCCACGCGCGGGTTGTCTGGATCGCCTCGACCGTGCTTCTCCTCGCCGCCTCAGTGGGCGTGTTGCAGCTCAAAGCCGACGGCGTGCCCACGAGCGAATTCGTCCTGGGCGCGTCCGAGGCGCGCGACGGCCAGGCTGTCCTCGCGGAGCACTTCCCGGCAGGTTCCGGCAGCCCCGTCTACGTCATCGCGCCCGAGTCCGGCCTCGCCGACGTCGTCACCGTGCTCGAAGACAGTGGCGGCATCGACTCCGTCGCGGTGGCGTCCGAAGACTCTCCCTCCGGGCAGGCCGGTGTGACCGTCGAAGACGGCGACGCGGTCTTCACCGCTGCTGGCCCTCCTGGTACTCCCGCTCCGACACCTACCGTCTCGGAGGGCGACGTGCTGGTGATTGCGACGTTGACGGATGCTGCCGACTCCGTCGCCGCCGAAGAAACCGTGCGTGACCTTCGGGGGAGTTTCGCAGACGCGGGGTCGACCGCGCTCGTGGGCGGAGTGACGGCGACCGACATCGACTCGAACGACACGTCGATCCGCGATCGGACCCTGATCATTCCGATCGTTCTGCTCGTGATACTGCTCATTCTCATGCTGCTGTTGCGAGCAGTCCTTGCGCCCGTGCTGCTCATCCTCAGCGTCATCCTGTCGTTCGGCGCGGCTCTGGGGATCAGCGCCCTCGTGTTCAACCACGTCCTGGGATTCCCGGGCGGCGATCCTTCCGTGCCCCTGTTCGGCTTCGTCTTCTTGGTGGCGCTCGGAGTGGATTACAACATCTTCCTCATGTCGCGCGTGCGCGAAGAGTCGTTGATCCACGGCACGCGCCCCGGCATCCTGCGCGGTCTCGTGGCCACCGGTGGCGTGATCACCTCGGCAGGGCTGGTACTCGCGGCCACGTTCGCAGCTCTCGGGGTCATCCCGATCCTGTTCCTCGCCCAGATCGCCTTCATCGTCGCCTTCGGTGTGTTGCTCGACACCTTCATCGTGCGGTCTTTCCTCGTGCCGGCGGCCACCTACGACATCGGGCGGGCGATCTGGTGGCCCTCGAAGCTCTCGCGGCGGGACGGGAGCGCGACGGAGGCGACCGGCGTACCCTCGAATCATGAGTAGGGCACTGTTCATCGTCGACGTCCAGAACGATTTCACCGAGGGTGGCGCACTCGGTGTCGAGGGTGGGTATGCGGTTGCCGCCGCAATCTCGCGCTTTCTCGTCACCCACGCCGAGGAGTACGCGGTGATCGTCGCGTCCCGCGACTGGCATCATCCCGAAGGTGACAACGGCGGGCACTTCGCCGCCGGTGAGCCCGACTTCGTCGAAACGTGGCCCGTGCACTGCGTGGCTGACACGGCGGGTGCCGAGTACGACCCAGGGTTTGTGACGGATGCTGTCACCCACCACGTGAAGAAGGGTCACGGCATGCCTGCTTACTCGCTCTTTGAGGGCACGACAGAGGAGGGCGACACGGTCGCCGCACTTCTCGAGGCCCACGGGGTGGTCGATGTCGACATCGCCGGTATCGCGACGGACTACTGCGTGCTGGCCTCGGCGCGCGACGCCATCGAGCACGGCCGGCACGTCCGCATCTTCACCGATCTCATCGCGGGTGTCGCGCCGGAATCGAGCGAGGCGGCATTGGCTGAGCTTGCTCACGCGGGTGCTGTGCTCGCCGAGTCAGGGGCCTGACATCGGCCTGACACTCGAGGTGCGTCGTGTGTTCGCGACGGATGCGTCACGCGTCAAGGCGCTGAGGCTCGAGGCGCTCGGCGACCCGGTCGCCCACATCGCCTTCCTCGACACGCTGGAAGCCGCACAGGCGCAGCCCGAAGAGTTCTGGGTTGACCGGACGGTCGCCGCCGCTCTCAGTGACCAGGCTGCTCAGTTCGTGGCCGAAGAGAACAGTGTCTGGATCGGATCGGTCACGGTCCTCCATCGAGAGGGTGATCGCGCGCTCCTGGTCGCGGTGTATGTGCGTCCGCAGAGCCGGGGCGGAAGCATCCTGAACCAACTCGTCGCCGCGGCGCAGACCTGGGCGGAGCGCCAGGGATGTCGTGAGCTGGCGCTCGAGGTACACGAAGACAACCTGCGCGCTCAGGCTGCCTACCGAAAGCTCGGGTTCGTTCTCACGGGGGAGGCGTCCGATGGCGCCAACGGGCGTGAACTCGAGATGGTGCGCGCGCTACCCTCAGCCGTATGACCGAGATCCACGCACTTTCCGAGTCCGACCGTGACGAGTGGTTGCCGCTCTGGCGCGGGTACCTGGTGTTCTACGAAGAAGAGTTGAGCGACAGACAAACCTCGCTCACCTTCGAACGACTCACCGACCCCGACTATCCGGTGCACGGCGCGATTGCTCGGGATGCCTCAGGCCGAGCGATCGGATTCGTCCACTGGCTCACCCACACGAGCACCTGGGCCGAGGGGCCGTACTGCTACCTCGAGGACCTCTTCGTTGCTCCCGATGTGCGCGGCGGCGGAGTGGGCCGTGCGCTGATCGCGACCGTCACAGAGTGGGCGGGTGAGGCCGGATGCTCGCAGGTGTACTGGCTGACTCAATCGCACAACGCGGCCGCGCGGGTGCTCTACGACAAGGTCGCCACCGACACGGGGTTCGTGCACTACTCGGTCGACCTGACGCGAGAGTAGGACAGCAGGGCCCCGTGGGGCTCGAAGCTGTGCCGTCCGTGTTCTCCGACAGCACGGGAGCCGAATCGCAAAAGAGGACGCCGCTGACGCGACGTCCTCTTTTGCGAGTGGGCCCCGTGGGGCTCGAACCCACGACCCGCGGATTAAAAGTCCGATGCTCTACCGACTGAGCTAGAGGCCCGTTAGGTCAAGCCTACTTCGACCTGGGCACCGCTCATTGACGTCAAACAGTGAGGCTGTCGGTGCGCGTACGCACCGACAGCCTCACTGCCCCGAAGTCTGACCGGGACCCCCCTGGTTTCGGCCAGACAACGAGCCCTCAGAATTACGGCATCAGCACCGTGTCGATCAGGTAGACCGTGGCGTTGGCCGTCTGGACGCCACCGCAGATGACGGCTGCGCCGTTGACCATCAGATTGTCGCCCTCGCCGGTGACCTCAACGGTTCCGCCCTGGACGGTGGTCTGCATGCCGGCGATGTCGGCGGGCAGGATCTGGCCGGGAACCACGTGGTACGTCAGGATCGACGAGAGAAGCGCGCTGTCAGTCTTGAGCACCTCGATGGTGGCCGCGTCGATCTTCGCGAAGGCGTCATCGACCGGAGCGAAGACAGTGAACTCGCTGCCGTTCAGCGTGTCGACGAGGTTGACGTCGGGGTTCAGGCCGCCGCTGACCGCTGCCGTGAGCGTGGTCAGGATCGGGTTGTTCGATGCGGCGACTGCGACCGGGTCGACAGCCATGCCGGCAACCGAGCCCGCACCATCGGGCACTGCTTCGGCGTATCCGGCGCAACCGGTGCCGACGAGATTCGCGGCCGGGTCCATCATCTCTTCGGCCTCTTCGGTGGGCTCGGTGGTCTCCTCGGCCATCGAGGGCTCCTCCGAAGGAGTAGCTGCGGTTTCTGCACCCATCGAACATGCCGACAGGGCGAACGAGGCAGCGATAGCGAGGGCGAGGCCCGCCGAGATCTTCTTCTTGTTGGTAAGCATGACTTCCTCCGAATGTCTGAGTCCCGGGGGACTCGCTGTGTATGGACACTTCCCGGTAAGGGAGGCCAGCGCCAGAAGCGGCGTACACAGGCTGTTCGGGGTGGCCTCCGAAACGGATTGGCGAGATGCAGAACTTTTTCTTTCCCGCAACCCTTTGCGCCAATCGGGCTACGCGCGCGTAGTAAGGCATGCTGGGGGGATGGTTATTGATGGCGTGGAGGTGCCCGAAGACGGCGCCCCACCCGTTGATCATGTCGGCGAGCTCATCCAGCGTGTGGCGCAGGGCGACCAGGGAGCTTTTGCGAGGCTCTACGACATGCTTTCGCCCCGAGCATTCGGACTCATCCTGCGCGTGCTGGTCGACAGATCACAGAGCGAAGAAGTACTCCAAGAAGTCTTCCTGGAAGTGTGGCAATCCGCCGAGCGGTTCGCTCCGAACAGAGGTCAAGGAAGATCGTGGGTTCTCACGATCGCACATCGACGGGCGGTCGACCGGGTTCGGTCGGCGCAGTCGAGTGCCGATCGTGACGTGCGAATCGGTTTTCGCGACCTCGACGTCGCTCATGACGGCGTCGCGGAACAAGTTGAACTGCGGATCGAGGGAGAGAAGGTCACGACCGCTTTGGCTACTCTTCCTGAGGCGCAGCGTGAGGCTCTGACGCTCGCGTACTACGGCGGTTACAGTCAGAGCGAGATTGCGGCACTCGTGGGGGCGCCGCTGGGGACAATCAAGACGAGAATGCGAGACGGGCTGTCTCGCCTCCGGACTGAAATGGGGGTGACATCGTGAACAAAGAGGAGTTCGCCGAACTCTCGGCCGGCTACGCACTGAACGCGTTGTCGCCCGAAGACCTTGCCACGTTCGAGATGGCGCTGGCAGAGCACCCGGAGTGGTCTGATGTGGTGTCGACGGATGCTGCGACCGTCGCCGCTCTCGCAGAGACCACACCCTCCATCGCGCCGCCGCTGACTTTGCGTTCGACGCTGCTGTCGAAGATCGCCACCGCGCCCCAGGGCGAGGCCGCGCTGACAGAGTCTCAGCCGGCTGAACTGGTCGAGCCGGAACCTGAGCCCTATCGTGACCCATCCCCGACGACGACGACCATTCAGGCCGTTTCGCGGCGCAACTGGACGCGCGGACTCTTCGGGCTCGCAGCATCCCTCGTCCTTCTCGTCGGTATCGGGGTCGGCGCCGTCAGCCTGAACGAAATGCTGAATCGGTCGGATGCTGTCATCGCGCTCGATCAGATCGAAGACGCGCCCGATGGCCAGTCGGCGACGGTCGACGTCACCGACGGTGGCACCGCTACCGCGCACTGGTCTGAGTCGCTCGGAAAGGTCGTGCTCGTCAGCAACGGCTTGCCCGAGGTCACATCTGAGGAGACCTTCGAGATGTGGTTCGTGCGAGATGACGGCACCGCTGTCTCGGGCGGGACCTTCGCCGCGGGTACGGCTGGCTCGACGACCGAACTTCTGGACGGCGCGTTCGAGCGTGGCGACACGATCGCCGTCACCGTCGAGCAAGCCGGTGGCTCGACGACCGGGGCTCCCACCACAGAGCCGATCGTCGTCATCCCCACTGCGTGAGACCCGCGCCCTCGCAGGCGCGGGTAGCGTGGATGGGTGACTGACGGACAGAGGGACTTCCACAAGCCCGTGCGCAGGCCCGCCGAGGTCTTCGATCGGTTCTATGCGGGCGAGGATCCGGGCGAAGTGTTGCGTGTCGCGCACTCCACCGCGTATGCCCTTCTCGCACGGGCTCGCCACGACACGACCGGGGAGGTCGTCGACCGGCTCGTGGCCTTCACCGATGAGCACGGGCTCGATGACATCGCCGAACTGTGGTCGAGGTCACCCGCGGCTTCACTCCCGGGTGCGCTGTGGAGGCTGTACCTGCTACAGCGCATGATCCACGACGATCCGCAGACGGCCGCGCTGCTCTACGAGCGCGGACGCATTGCTCTGGATTCTGCGGACCCTGTCATCGCGGGCGCCCCTGTCCCCGCTGGCCCCGAAGAACTCGTCGCGCTCATCGACACGATCCTGCGCGGCCTCTTCGAAGGAGACTTCGCGGTTGCCCTCGATCGAGCGGCGGCATTCTGCCGGGTTGAGGCATCCGGCGCCACGCACCTCGCGGACGACTACGAGCCCACCGAGCCCGAACGGGCGTCGACGCTCACGACGCGCGCTCTGCGTCTCGCGACGTACGCGACCGACCTGGCGGCGTGCGCGGCGCTCTGGCGTCGTGACGCGCTGAGCTGAGCTGAAAAGTTGGTCCCGGGCCGCAGAACGCCTCGGTGCTGTTGCCGGCTCCGCCGGGAGAGGCGTTCTGAGCCTGGGAAGGAAGAGTGCCGGGCCGCAGAACGCCTCGGTGCTGTTGCCGGCTCCGCCGGGAGAGGCGTCCTGAGCCTTTGGAAGGAGAGTGCCGGGCCGCAGAACGCCTCTCGGCGCGGAGCCGCTCTGAGCGGCAGAAGATGGAGCCCGGGGTTACTGCGGCCCGGCTGTTCCAGTGTAACCGAGCGCCCCGCGTCGGCATTCCCTAGGCTCGGATTCATGACTCTCAGATTTGCCCTCGTGATGGACTTCGCCGCGCGCGACGACGCTCGCACCGACTTCGAGGGAACCTTCGCGACGATCGACCCGTCGGCGTCCGCGCTGAACATTGCCGATCTCAGCGCGCAACGCGGCGACGGCATCTTCGAGTCGATCGGAGTCATCGACCAGCACGCCCAGGATGTGATCCTCCACCTGGACCGTCTCGCTCACTCGGCCGGCATCTGCGACCTCCCCGCGCCGAACCGAGCCCAGTGGCAGCAGGCGGTCGCGCGCGCGGCTGAGCACTGCCCGCCGGTCGGGGAGGCGGTCATCAAGCTGATCCTCAGTCGCGGTGTCGAGCACGGGCCGTCACCGACGGCGTGGATCACCGCCTCTGATGCCACCGACTTCTCGGGCGTTCGGAGCGCGGGCGTTCGGGTCGTCACTCTCGACCGCGGCTATGACAGCGGTGTGCCCGCACGAGCCCCCTGGCTGCTCCTCGGAGCGAAGACCCTCTCGTACGCGGTGAACATGGCCGCCCTGCGCGAGGCGCGCCGGCGCGGGGCCGACGACGCCATCTTCATCACAACTGACGACGTTGTGCTGGAGGCGCCGACAGCGTCGTTGATTCTCCGGGCCGGTGACCGCTTCATTACTCCAGCTCCGAGCGGCGGGATCCTCCACGGCACCACTCAGATCAGCCTCTTTGACCATCTCCGTGCCGAGGGCTACCAGATGGCCTACGAAGAGGTTTCCGTCGCCGCGCTGTACCGCGCCGATGCCGCCTGGCTCGTCTCGAGCGTGCGGCTGGCGGCGCCGATCACGATGATCGACGACACCGAACTGCCGGTCGACGCCGAGCTGACAGCATCCTTCAATCGCTATCTGCTCTCGCCCCGCTGACGCGCACAACCGCGGGGATCCGCCACGACACGCCGGGAGGGGATGCCTCAACCCGGCGTGTTGCGGCGGATCCCCGCAGTTACGCGCCGACCTTGGTGCGCACGAGGTGGTTGCCCAGCGCAACTTGGGTCAGGATCGCCTGTTCGACGAGTTCCCAGTCGTGAACGATCATCGAGTAGTCGAAGCGCAGGGTGATGTACCCCCACTGCGCCGCGACGGCATCCCGTACGAGGTCCTTATGGCGATGGGAGTCGCCGTCGTGGTTCACGCGGCCATCAGCCTCCACGAGGAGGCGATCGCCGATGAGGAGGTCGACTCTCCCTACCCCGACCACGCTGACCTGTGTCCGAACTTCCACGTCGTATGCGCGCAAGCGCCAGCGCAGGAGGGATTCCAGACCGCTGTCCGCGTCCGTCCTCGCCAGGTCGATTGCCGCGCGTCCGACCTTTCCGACCCGTGTACGAAGCCATCGCAACTGACCGGAACCCAGCTTGTGCAGACGCAGAGCGGACTCCAGCGTGACGAAGAACGCCTCGACTCCCTGGCACGTCAAGATCTGGCGAAGAATCCGCGCCACGGACGGCGCGTGGGCATGCTCTGCGTCGCCGGGTTTGTCCCAGTGTTCTACGCAGCCGCAGTCGGGCTTTCCGGAGCCGACGGGCGTCGCGATCCGATTCGAGTGGTTATGAGAGTAGCGATGAGCGTCGCCCCGCATCCACACGTGCACGTGATCGCTGTCGTCTAGCACCCAGAGCCCGTGGTGTCGTGCGGCCGTGACGCAACCCATCGATCCGCCGTGGGCCGCAGCTGCTCGCACCGGCGCGCATGCTGCGGACGTGGCGTACACGCCACGCCGAAGCCGTAGCACGGACCCTGAAACCACACGAGCCTCGATCCAACGCCGGGAACGACCAGCGTCGCGCAATTGGGCGGCGGTGAGGATGCAATCTGTCGAGGTGCACATCCCCTCAGATTCAGACTCGTGACGACGTCAACGTGGCCAGGTCGAGGCATCCGTGAACAGAATCCTGCCCGCGCGAAGTGGGGAGGAGAGGTCGGGCGCAACCGCGGGGATCCGCCACGACACGCCGGGAGGGGATGCCTCAACCCGGCGTGTTGCGGCGGATCCCCGCAGTTACGCGCGGTCAGGCCGAGAGCGAGTTACCCGAAGCGGCCGGACACGTAGTCTTCGGTGGCCTGCACGGTCGGAGTGGTGAAGATCGTGCGGGTGTTGTCGTACTCGATCAGCTTGCCGGGCTTGCCGGTGCCGGCGATGTTGAAGAACGCCGTCTTGTCAGACACGCGCGAGGCCTGCTGCATGTTGTGCGTCACGATGACCACGGTGTACTCGTTCTTCAGTTCACCGATGAGCTCTTCGATCGCGTAGGTCGAGATCGGGTCCAGGGCCGAGCACGGCTCGTCCATGAGGATCACCTCGGGCGAGACAGCGATCGCGCGGGCGATGCAGAGACGCTGCTGCTGCCCACCCGACAGACCCGAGCCGGGCTTGTCGAGGCGGTCCTTGACCTCGTTCCACAGGTTCGCACCCTGGAGCGACTTCTCGACGAGTGCCTCAGCGTCAGACTTCGAGATGCGCTTGTTGTTGAGCTTGACGCCCGCGAGCACGTTCTCTTTGATCGACATCGTCGGGAACGGGTTGGGGCGCTGGAAGACCATGCCCACCTGACGGCGAACGAGCACAGGGTCGACGTTCGCACCGTACAGGTCGTCGCCATCGAGCAGGACGCTTCCTTCGACGCGCGCGCCCGGGATGACCTCGTGCATACGGTTCAGCGTGCGCAGGAAGGTCGACTTGCCACAGCCCGAGGGGCCGATGAACGCGGTGACACTGCGCGGTTCGATGTCGAGCGAGACGCCTTCTACAGCGAGAAAATCGCTGTAGTAGACGTTCAGGTCGTTGACTTCGATGCTCTTAGACACGATTCCTCTAATTTCCGTTCGGGAGAGAGTAAGTGGTTGCGGACGCTGTTCAGCGGCCGAGCTTGGGGGAGAAGATCTTCGCAATCAGTCGCGCGAGGAGGTTCAACGCCATGACGATGACGATGAGTGTCAGTGCGGCCGCCCAGGCGCGATCGATGTAGGCCTGGGCAGGAATGCCCTGGTTCATGAACTGCGTGTACGCGAACACCGGCAGAGTCGCCATGCGCCCGTTGAACAGGTCGTAGTTCATCGACGCGGTGATACCCGCCGTCAGCAGCAGGGGAGCGGTCTCGCCGATGACGCGGGAGATCGACAGCATGATTCCCGTGGTGATACCGGCGATCGAGGTGGGCAGAACCACCTTGACGATGGTGAGCCACTTCGGAACACCGAGAGCGTACGCGGCTTCTCGCAGCTCGTTGGGAACGAGCCGCAGCATCTCTTCACTGGAGCGAACGACAACCGGGATCATGAGTACTGCGAGGGCGACCGAGCCCATGATGCCCATGCGGATGCCGGGGCCGAAGAAGAGCGCGAAAAGTGCGAAGGCGAACAGACCGGCCACGATCGAGGGGATGCCGGTCATGACGTCGACGAGGAACCGGATGCCCTGCGCGAGTCGGCGGTCCTGGCCGTACTCGATCAGGTAGATCGCGGTGAACAGTCCGATCGGGATGGAGACGACCGCCGCAGCGAGGGTGATGAGCAGTGTGCCGACAATGGCGTGGAGAGCGCCACCGCCCTCGCCGACGACGTTGCGCATCGACGAGGTGAAGAACTCGGCCGAGATGCCGGCGACGCCGTTGGTGACGACTGTCCAGGCGACCGAGATGAGCGGCACCATCGCCAGGGCGAAGGCCGCCGAAACGATACCGACCACGAGGCGGTCGACGCCCTTGCGCCGTCCTTCGACCAGGCTCGAGATGACGGTGATAAGCACGAGATAGGCGAGCACCGAGACGACGGCCCAACCGGCGATGCTGAACTCTGTGCCGCCGGCGACCGAGAACACGGCGAACAGGAGGCCCGAGACAACAGTGCTCAGACCGAGGATGGCCCAGGACCCCCATTTAGGGAGGTGGCCGCTGGTCAGGCGACTCGTGTCGGCCGATGGAGTGGGAGGTGTCTGGGCGGGAGCGGTCGCAATGGTCATGTCAGTTGGCCCCCGAGAATTCCTTGCGACGATCGACGAGGTAACGCGCGATGGCGTTCACGGCGAAGGTCACGATGAAGAGGATGAGTCCCGTAGCGATGAGGACGTTGATGTTCAGGCCGTACGCCTCGGGGAAAGTCAGTGCGATGTTTGCGGGGATCGTCCCCGGGTTCTCGGCGGTGAAGAGCCGGAAGCTGATGACGTTGGCCACAGAAAGCACCATGGCTACGGCCATCGTCTCCCCGAGAGCGCGACCGAGGCCCAGCATCGACGCCGAGACGATGCCGCTTCGCCCGAAGGGGAACACGGCCATCTTGATCATCTCCCACCGCGTCGCGCCGAGGGCAAGGGCTGCTTCTTCGTGCAGGACGGGAGTCTGGAGGAAGATCTCACGGCAGATCGCCGTAATGATCGGCATGACCATCACTGCGAGCACGATGGCCGCAGTGAAGATCGTGCGTCCCGTGCCCGAGACGGTGCCGGCGAAGAGTGGGAACCAGCCCATGTTTTCGTTGAGCCAGGCATATACCGGCTGCACGGCGGGGGCGAGGACCAGGATGCCCCAAAGACCGAAAACGACGGACGGGACTGCGGCAAGAAGGTCGACGACGTAGCCCAGACTCTGTGCGAGGCGACGCGGGGCGTAGTGCGAGATGAACAGCGCGACGGCGACCGAAAGCGGCACCGCCATCAAGAGGGCGAGGGACGCGGCCCAGACTGTGCCGAACGCGAGCGGCCAGACGTAATCCCAGAAGTCCGTCCGAAGGATCGACGCGGTCTCGTTGGTTGCGCTGATGCCAGGAATCGACTGAATGATGAGGAAGATCGCGACAGCGGCGAGAGTCACCAGGATCATGGCGCCGGCAGCCAGAGCGGTGCCCGAGAACCAACGGTCGCCTGGGCGTTCCTTGGGCTTCGGCTTCGGCGTGACTGCCGGAGCGATGGTCGTCGTCATGGGTCCTGATTTCTCTGGTCGGGTGGCTCAGAAGACTTCGTGGGAATGCCCGGTCCGGCCAAGGCCGGACCGGGCACCCAAGGTGTTACGGCGTGACGATCAGGTCCAGCGCGCCCTGCATGGCGTCGCGCTGGGTGTCCGAGATCGGTGCGCTACCGGCGGCAGCGGCCGACTCGTCCTGGCCCTCAGGGCTGATGACGTACTCGAGGAAGCCCTTTACCAGCGGCGCGATCGACGCGTCCGCGTACTCCTCGCACGCCAGCATGTAGCTGACGAGGACGATCGGGTACGCAGCGGAGTCGGGCGTGCGGTCAAGAGCGATCGCGAGGTCACCGGCGGTGCGGCCCTCTTCGACGGGCGAAGCGTCGACGATGGCAGCAGCAGCCTCGGGCGAGAACGCGACGAACTCGTCACCGATCTGCACCGCGACCTGGCCGAAGCCTTCGGCGCGCGAAGCGTCGGCGTAGCCGATCGTTCCGGTGCCACCCTCGACAGCGGCAACGACACCAGAGGTCTGCGGAGCAGCCTCGCCGGCGACGGGGGTTGCCGGCCAGACACCGTCGGGCTCCCAGGTCCACACGTCGGGTGCGGCCTGGAAGAGGTAGTCGGTGAAGTTCTCAGTCGTTCCCGAGTCGTCCGCGCGGTGGACCGGCGTGATGACGAGATCGGGGAGCGTGACACCTTCGTTCGTCGCGGCGATGGCCGGGTCGTTCCAGTTGGTGATCGTGCCGGCGAACACGCCTGCGACGGTGTCGGGGTCCATGTTCAGCGTCTCGATGCCATCGAGCTTGAAGATCACGGCGATCGGCGAGATGTAGGAAGGCATCTGGATGATGCCGGTGCCTTCGACGCACGCGCTGAAGGGGCCCTCGGTGATTTCGTCGGTCGTGAACGCGCGGTCAGAGCCCGCGAAGCCGACGGCGCCAGCCTGGAAGGACTCGCGGCCTGCGCCAGAACCGGACGGGTCGTAGGTGATGGTGGCGTCGGGGTTGGCCATCTGGAAGCCAGCAGCCCAGGCCTGCACGCCAACGTCCTGCGCCGACGAACCAGCGCCGGCGAGCTCGCCAGCCAGGGTGACCATCTCTTCGGAGGAGTCGCCCGAGGGGGTTCCTCCGGTGTCTTCGTTGGAGGCGCAACCGGCGAGAGTAAGTGCCGCGATTGCAGCAACAGCGCCCAGCTGGGCGATGCGAGAGATCTTCACTGTGTGAATCCTTCACGTGTCAGGGAAATGAGGCCACGAGGGCTTCGGGTAGGAGCCCGGTGCAGGGCTCGTTGTGAAACGTAGGCGCGGAGTCTTAAGAGAGTGCGCTGGGATGGTAAACGGAAGGTGAACGGGGCGAGGTGATCCGGAGCGGATCGGCCTCGCGAAAGCTCGCGTCAGACCTTCGGCAGATGGGTCTCGATCGCGACGATGCCCGAGCCGGGATTCGCGGCGGAAAGGTGCACGACAGAGAACGCGCCCGGTGCAAGTGCGGACGCACTGCCGAGATATGAACCGCGCATCGTGCCGGTGGCCAATGCCAGTTCGGCGAGGATCCCGGGCAGCACTGGTCCGTGGCTGCACAGGATCGCCGGGGTACGCGCTCGCACCCGCTGGCCGATGATCCGTCGCGGATCCGATTTGCCCTCGTCCCAGGCATCCTGACTGATGAGTTCTGTCTTCTCGATGCGCTTGCCGAGCGCGAGAGAAAGAGGCTTGAGGGTCTTCGTGCACCGCGTCGCGGGGCTCGAGATCAGCGCCGACGCGCCGAACGCCAGAAGAGGCCCGACGATCGCATTCGCCTGCTTGCGGCCCCGAGACGTGAGCGGGCGCGCAAGATCGGCGCCGTCCCAGTCTTCACGCGCAGCCGCCTTGGCATGCCGCAGCGCGATGATCGGGAACGTGCGCAGCACGCCCTCATCGACCAAACGCGCGAAGTTCTCGAGGATCTCGACATCGACCGGATAACTCAGTTGCTTCAGGGCCTTCTTGAGCGTTACCCACTCGATCGCCGCAATTTCGCGGTTGGGGATGAACGCCGATGAGCGAATCGCGGCGTCGGTGGCCTCGGCGGACCAATAGTGCACGATCTTCGTGCGCTTGTTGGGCATTTGGTAGTGCGAGACCCCGACAGGGACTCCGAGCGCGACACGCACGCCGGTCTCTTCGAAGATCTCCCGGGCAGCCGTCTCGGCGAGCATCTCACCCGGGTCGACCTTGCCCTTGGGCAATGTCACGTCCCGATACTGCGTCCGATGGATCAGCAGCACCATGATCTTGTCGCCGACGATGCGCCAGACAACGCCACCCGCCGCGTAGACGGCGGTCTCGGTCATCGCACCGCCCGGCCGCGACGGCGCTTCTGCACCTTGGCCATGGTCGCATCCTGCAGATCGAGCAGGTGTGTGCCGTCGTCGGCGAGGTTGCGCCGCGTCCACACTCCGTCGGGCCCGAGATGCCACGAACTCGTCGTGTCTGCCATGCCTTGCTCGAACAGGTCGGTGAGCTCTTTCACGTGCGTCGGTTCCACGACACGTACCAGCGCCTCAACGCGGCGGTCGAGGTTTCGGTGCATCATGTCGGCGCTGCCGATGTATACCTGCGGGTCGCCGTCGTTCTCGAAGGCGAAGATGCGCGAGTGCTCGAGATAGCGGCCCAGGATGCTGCGTACCGTGATGTTCTCGCTCATTCCGGGGACTCCGGGCTTGAGTGAACAGATGCCTCGCACCCAGACCGCGACCGGCACGCCGGCCCCACTCGCCCGGTAGAGCGCGTCGATGATCTGCTCATCGACCATGGAGTTGACCTTGATGCGGATGCCGGACTTCTTGCCTGCGAGCGCGTTGAGTCGCTCTTTCTCGATGTGGCGAAGGAGCCCCTTGCGCAGGTGCAGGGGAGCGACGAGGAGACGCTTGAACTTCTTCTCGATCGCGTAGCCCGAAAGTTCGTTGAAGAGGCGGGTGAGGTCTCGGCCGACCTGGTCGTCGGTGGTGAAGAGCCCGAAGTCTTCGTAGATGCGGCTCGTCTTGGGGTTGTAGTTGCCCGTACCGACGTGACTGTAGTGGCGCAGCACGCCGTCTTCCTGACGGATGACGAGCGCGAGCTTGCAGTGGGTTTTCAGGCCGACGAGACCGTAGACGACGTGGACGCCCGCCTTTTCGAGCTTGCGTGCCCACACGATGTTGGCGGCTTCGTCGAACCGTGCCTTCACCTCGACGAGGGCGAGCACCTGCTTGCCCGACTCGGCCGCATCGATGAGGGCTTGCACGATGGGGGAGTCGCCCGACGTGCGGTACAGCGTTTGCTTGATGGCGAGGACGTGCGGGTCTTTCGCCGCTTGCTCGAGGAACGCCTGCACACTCGTCGCGAACGACTCGTAGGGGTGGTGGACCAGCACATCGCCCTTGCGGATCGCGCGGAAGAGATCGGCGCGCCCGTTTTGCTCTGCGGGCTGGAAGGCCACAGCAGTGCGGGGGAGGTGCGGCGGATACCGAAGTTCGGGGCGGTCGATGCGACCGAGATCGAACAGGCCGCGCAGGTCGAGCGGCCCGGGCAGGCGGTAGACCTCTTGCGCCGTGATGTCGAGCTCGTTGATGAGCAGGTTGAGCGTGAGGTCGTCCATGTCGTCGCCGACTTCGAGGCGGATGGGCGGCCCGAACCGGCGACGCAGAAGCTCGGCCTCGAGCGCCTGGATGAGGTTCTCGGTCTCGTCTTCTTCGATGACGACGTCTTCGTTGCGGGTGAGGCGGAAGGCGTGGTGATCGAGGATCTCCATGCCCGGGAAGAGGTCCTCGAGGTGGCTCGCGATCAGGGACTCGAGCGGGATGAAGCGCTGCGTCTTGCCGTCGTGTGCAACCTCGACGAAGCGCGGGAGCATCGGGGGAACCTTGAGGCGCGCGAACTCCTGACGGCCGGTGCGTGCATTGCGGATGCGGATCGCAAGGTTGAGCGACAGGCCGGAGATGTACGGGAAGGGGTGTGCCGGATCAACGGCGAGCGGCATGAGGACGGGGAAGACCTGCGCTTGGAAGTAGTCGTAGAGCTTTTCGCGCTCGTCGTCGCTCAGATCGTCGTACGAGACGATCTCGATCCCGGCCTCGGCCAGGGACGGCTGCACCTGCGACGTCCACAGATCGGCGTGGCGCAGCTGTAGAGCGTGTGCGTCGGCCGAGATGTCGCCCAGCACATCGGCGGGGGAGCGCCCCACGTTGGTCGGAATGGCGAGACCGGTGAGGATACGTCGCTTGAGTCCTGCGACGCGAACCATGAAGAACTCGTCGAGGTTGCTGGCGAAGATCGCCAAGAAGTTCGCTCTCTCGAGCACGGGGAGGTCGGGATCTTCGGCGAGCTCGAGTACGCGCTGGTTGAACGCGAGCCAGCTCAGTTCGCGGTCGAGATAGCGGTTGTCTGGGAGCTGAGAGTCGAACGCCTCAGACAGGTCGAAGTCATCGTCATCTGCATCGCCGAGCCCGGCGTCGAGCACATCGTGTTCGATCATCCCCTCATCATTGCAGGGTGAAGTGACGTGCGTGTGAACGAGAAGTGGTGCAGTACGCGCTAGGAGCGCGTGCTGGCGGTCGGCAGCTGATCGTCTTCGTAGACGTTGAAGCGATAGCCGACATTGCGCACGGTGCCGATGAGCTGTTCGAGATCGCCGAGCTTGGCGCGCAGACGTCGCACGTGCACGTCGACGGTGCGCGTCCCGCCGAAGTAGTCGTAGCCCCAGACCTCTGACAGCAACTGCTCGCGCGTGAACACCCGGGACGGGTGCGTAGCGAAGAAGTGCAGGAGCTGGAACTCCTTGTAGGTGAGGTCGAGCGGCTTGCCGTGCACCTTCGCCGAGTAGGAGGACTCGTCGATCGAGATGCCCGAAGTTTGAATGCGTGTCGAGACCTGCTCTTTGGACATTCGCCCGATGGCAAGGCGTACGCGGGCGTCGACTTCGGCGGGGCCGGCAGTGACGAGAATGACGTCGTCCACGCCCCAGTCCATCGACACGGCCGTCAATCCGCCCTCGGTGACCACCAGGACGAGTGGAGCGTCCAATCCTGTGGTGTTGAGGATTTTGCACAGGGATTTCGCGCCGACCAGGTCAACACGTGCATCGACGAAGATCACGTCCGCGCTCGGAGCATTCACGAGCGAGGCGGGTTCAGCCGGAATCTGGCGCACGCGATGGCTGAGCAACTCGAGCGACGGCAAGACAGGGCCGCCCCCGTGAGTGGAGCTCAAAACCAGAAGCTGTGCCAAGAACGCCGTCCCTCCGGCGCAATGTGGACGCGCCGTGTCCCCAAGTGTAGGGCAGGCGCTTGACTCGCTTCTGCGGTCCACTGTGCATGTTCGGTCGGATGCGTGAGAATAGACGCATGGTCGCCCCCGAACTCGCTCCGCGCCGAACGATCGGCGGAATCGTCGCAGTGTGGGTTGTCGCGGCGCTGATCGCCGCGGCGGTCGGAGTCTTCGTCGGCCCGGAGTGGCGTGCGGTGTGGCTGATCGCCGGTCTGGGTCTGTGCCTCATCCTGGCGTTCGGTGTGCAGCTCTGGTACGGCCGATCACAGGGTTTCACGCAGCGCGTGGGCGCCAGCACCCTGGGCGCGATGCTGGCAATGGGGATGATCAGCCTCGGCTTCGGACTCGCGACGATCGTTCCCGGCTAGACTGACCGCATGGATCTCTTCGCGCTGGAACTCTTCTTCGTCGGGCTCCTCGGGCTTGCGTCGCTCGCGATCTTCTTCGTCTCGGGCGTGGTCTTGAAGAACCTGTACCGCGGCCAGCGCTGAGGCGCGTCGTGTTCGACCTGCCTACAGATCTTCCGGCTGACCTCGCGCCCCTTTCGTGGCTCGTCGGGGTCTGGGAAGGCACCGGGGTCATTGCGTACGAGGTCGACGGAACCCGTTTCGACGGTGAGTTCACCCACCGCGTGACCTTCAGCCACGATGACGGTGCGGTGCTCAACTACTCGGCGGCAGCATGGATGCACGGCGACGGCGACGAGCGCACGCCCCTCGTTTCAGAGGTCGGATATTGGCGGCTTTCTCGACCGGCGTCCGACTCCGACGCGGGCCCGGGCCTTCTTCCGGCGTCCGCCGCGGCCGAGGCGCGCACGGCGGATGACGTGGAGCTTCTGCGCAACGCCGACGGCGGGTTCGAAATCGAAGCTTCGATCGTCCACGCCGACGGGGTGAGCGAGCTGTACCTCGGTCAGATCAAGGGCCCGCGGATCGACATCGCCACCGATGCCGTGCTGCGTCCGGCGGGCGCGAAGCACTACGCCGCAGCATCCCGCATGTACGGATTGGTAGACGGACACCTCCTCTGGGCGTGGGATATCGCCGCCCTCGGGAGCGAACTCGCCTCCCACGCGTCGGCGCGCCTCGCACGGGTGTCGTGATGGAACCCGACAACACCGATCACACATTCTCTGCCGTCCCCGGTGCAGTCGTTTCGGGCGGGATGCTTCAGCACCTCGGTAATCCCTTAGGCGAACAGCGTGCCCTGGCACAGGGATCGGCAATCGTTCCCCTCGGCGATCGGGCCGTGCTGGCCGTGCCGGGCGAAGACCGTCTGTCGTGGCTCGATTCGCTCACTTCGCAGGCGCTGACCCAACTGAAGCCCGGCGAGAGCACCGAGTTGCTCCTGCTCGACCCGCAGGGACGACTTCAGCACGCCGCCGCCGTCCTCGACGACGGAGCGACGACGTGGCTGATCGTGGATCGCGAAGACGCGGCTCCGCTGCTGGAGTGGCTGCGTCGCATGCGGTTCCGTCTGCGCGTCGACCCGCGCGATGCCTCCGACGAGCTGCGTGTCGTCGGCGGGGCACCGGCAGCGCTCGCTGTCGTCACCGCTGACGCACCGAACGGTGTGCCGCTGGTCTGGAACGACCCGTGGCCCGCGGTCGCTGTTGGCGGGTGGGCGTACAGCGCGGTCGATCCTCACCCGGGTGCTGGCCGTGCATGGGCCGAGGCGCTCGTCACGCCTGCCGAAGAGGCTCGGCTCTCGCGCGCGGCCGCGGCGGGTGAGGTCACCCTGGCCGGTGTGGTCGCGGCCGATGCTCTGCGCATCGCTGCATGGCGGCCGCGCCGTAGCGACGCGGATGAGCGCACCCTTCCCCACGAACTGGACTGGCTGCGCACCTCGGTGCACTTGAGCAAGGGGTGCTACCGCGGGCAAGAGACAGTCGCGAAGGTGCACAACCTCGGGCACCCGCCGCGTCGCATCGTCTCACTCCAGCTCGACGGGAGCGCCAGCGTGCTTCCCGAGCCGGGTGCTGAGGTCCGCATCGGCGATGATGTCGTCGGAGCGGTGACTTCGTCAGCGTTGCACTACGAAGAGGGACCCATCGCGCTCGCCGTCGTGCGCCGGTCGACCCCGATCGACGCGGACCTCGTTGTCGAGACGCCCGATGGCGAAATCGCCGCCGCTCAAGAAGTCATCGTGCCTCCCGAGGCCGGTGCTACCGCGAACGTGCCGCGGCTGACCCGGCTCTCGCGGCGCAAAGCCGCCACGCCGCCCGTCTGAGGGCCTTGGGTAGCGCGTGAGTGATCTGACGCCGACGAGCGCGATCCCGACCGGTTGGCGTCGCCGTTTCGACCCGCGGCCGGCACTCACGCGAGTGCGGGATTCGGGGATCGCGATCGTGCAGATCGTGGTGGCGGCGACCGGCGCGTACGTCTTCGCGGCGTTTGTGCTGGGGCATCCCGCACCCCTGCTCGCGGCGACGGTGACGCTGTCGAGTCTCGGCCTCGTGCGTGACGCGCGTCCGCGTCGTGTGCTCGATACGGTCGTCGGGATGCTGGTCGGCATCCTGGTCGCCGAGTTGCTGTTGCTCGTCGCTGGCCCAGGCTGGTGGCAGCTTGCGCTTGCCTTGGGGCTGACGCTCACGGTCGCGCGTTTCCTGTCGGCGCAGGCCAGCTTTGCGATCGCCGCAGGCATCCAGTCGCTCATCGTCATGATCATCCCCGCGACCACGCCATTCGTCCGGTTGCTCGACGGCGTCATCGGGGGAATCGCCGCGCTGCTCGTCACGGCGCTCATCCCGCGCAATCCCCACCGTGCAGCGTTGCGCGACGCGCGTGCCGTGTTCGCGGCATTGGGCAGTGCATCGGCCGCGCTCGTTCAGGCGTTGCGGCGCGGAGATCGGATTCGGGCGGAACGCGGGCTCGAGAAGGCACGCGCAATCCAACCCCTCATCGACAACTGGCGCTCGTCGGTCGAATCCGGCATAGCGATCGCGCGCATCTCGCCGTTCCTGCGGAAGCGCCGATTCGAACTCGCCCGCCAAGAGCGGATCCGAGCATCCCTAGAACTGGCCTACCGCAACCTCCGCGTCGTTGCGCGTCGCGTGGTGTACCTGTGCGACGACCGCAGTGCGCGTCCCGTCTCGGCCGACCTCCTCGCGGAGGTCTTCCGGGCAGCAGACGCGCTCGCCGATTCGCTCGACGACATCACGCTCGAGCCACAGGCACGCGCCACTCTCCTCGCCGTCGCGGCACACCTCGATCCTGAGAAGCTGCTGCCGGGCGCGCCGCTCGGCGAACTCAACCTCGTCGCCGCAATGCGCCCGCTCGTGGTCGATCTACTGATGGCGACGGGGTTGTCCGCGGATGACGCCCGCGCGGCGGTGCCGCGTATCTGACACCGTCAGAGGGCAGGTGCCACGGTGTCCCATGGCACGGTCACTTCGCCGAGCCGCCACCGCGAACGCTCACGGAGCGGCCAGCCCGCAGCATCCATCGCCATCATCGCCTGCTGCCACCGGTGAGTCGGGCCGAACGGCGCGACACCGGCCGCCCTCGCCCACTCGGTATCGAGCGCCGCCAAGAACGTGTGGACGCGCTCTCCGGGCACATTGCGGTGGATCAGCGCCTTCGGAAGGCGCTCGGCTGCGATCGACGGATGCTCCACCCCGGCGAGCCGCAACGACACGGTGAGCGTCTGAGGCTGTGCGTCGGCATTCAGCGCGACCCATGTGCAGACGCGTCCGATCTCGTCGCAGGTGCCTTCCACCAGCACACCGTCGGGGGAGAGGCGCGAGGCCATCTGTGACCACGCCGCAGCGACCTCGTACTCGTCGTACTGCCTCAGGACGTTCATCGCACGGATCACCGCGGGGCGCCGACAGGACGAAGTCGGAACTTCGAACCCGCCACGCATGAAAGACACCCTTGCCTCCGAGTCAAAGATGGTCTCGCCCCGACGCACCGCCGCGAGTTGCTCATTCGCCCGCGCCACTCGCGCAGGGTCGATCTCGAGTCCGAGGACCTCGACATCGGGTCGTGCTTTGGCGAGCCTCGACGAGAGTTCGAGCGCAGTCACCCCACTGGCTCCGTAGCCCAGGTCCACCACGAGCGGGTCAGCCGCGCGCCGGAGGGCGGGATGCCGGGCGATCCAGCGGTCGACTCGGCGCAGGCGGTTGGTTCCGGTCGTCCCGCGCGTCACGTGCCCACGGGGGGAGTTGCCGGGCGACATGAGCCCATGATGTCAGTCCGAGCCTCGGTATGCTGTCGCCATGACTGCGCCCTACACGCTGATCCTCCTCCGCCACGGCCAGAGCGAATGGAACGAGCTCAACCTCTTCACCGGGTGGGTTGATGTCCGCCTTACCGAACAAGGAAAGAACGAGGCTCGCCGTGGCGGCGAGCTTCTCGCTGAGACGGGACTGCTTCCGGACGTGCTGCACACGTCCGTGCTCAGCCGAGCGATCCAGACCGCCAACATCGCCCTCGACGCTGCCGACCGCCTGTGGATTCCTGTGAAGCGCACGTGGCGGCTCAATGAGCGCCACTACGGCGCTCTGCAGGGTAAAGACAAGGCGCAGACTCTCGAAGAGTTCGGTCCCGAGCAGTTCATGCTGTGGCGTCGTTCGTTCGATGTTCCGCCGCCGCCGCTGGACGATGACTCCGAGTTCAGCCAGGTCGGCGACCCGCGCTACGTCGGCATCGACGGCGAGGTGCCCCGCACCGAGTCGCTCAAGATCGTGATCGACCGCTTCCTGCCGTACTGGGAGAGCGACATCGTTCCCGACCTGCGCGCGGGCAAGACGGTGCTGGTCACCGCACATGGCAACTCACTTCGCGGCCTCGTCAAGCACCTCGACGGCATCAGCGACGACGACATCGCCGAGGTGAACATCCCGACCGGCATTCCACTGGTGTACCACCTCGACGAGAACCTCCAGCCGCTCGGACCGGGGGAGTACCTCGATCCTGAGGCTGCCGCCGCCGGTGCCGCCGCCGTGGCCTCGCAGGGCAAGAAGTAGCGTCCACTGACAACAAAGTAGAGCGGATGCCTCCCCGGAGGCATCCGCTCTCTTTTCTTCGGTGCGAGCTAGCGCTGGCCGTTGACGATGACTTCGATCGCGTCGGTTTCGGTGACCCAGTCGCCGGTGGCGAGGTACGCCACCTTCTTGGCGACCGAGACGGCGTGATCGGCGAACCGTTCGTGGTAGCGGCTGGCGAGGGTCGCATCGACGGTGGCGGATGCTTCGCCCTGCCAGGTGTCGCTGAGCACCTTCTCAAACACGCTGATGTGGAGATCATCGAGCTTGTCGTCGTCGTTGCGGATCTTCTCTGCGAGGGCGAGGTCCTGCGTGCGCAGAAGCTCGGTGAGCTGCCGCGCGACCTCGACGTCGAGCTCGCCCATCTTTGTGAAGGTGGACTTCAGGCCCTTCGGGATCGCGCGCTCAGGGAAGCGCATGCGCGTGAGCTGAGCAATGTGCTCGGCGATGTCACCCATCCGCTCGAGGGAGGCGCTGATTCGCAGCGCGCTGACGACGATGCGCAGGTCTCGGGCAACAGGCTGCTGGCGCGCGAGAATCTCGATGGCGAGTTCGTCCAGCGCGATGGCCTTCTCGTCGATGACGGCATCGGCTTCGATCACCTCTTCGGCCAGCGCAACATCGCTGGAACCGAAGGCGCGGGTGGCCTTGTCGATGGCCACGGTCACGAGTTCCGCGATCTCGACAAGCCTGGTCTGTACGTCTTCGAGCGACTGGTGGAACACTTCGCGCATCGGAGCACCTTTCTGTTCGCGGCGCCCGGGTCGGGCGGAACCGCTGCGGGCTTCCGCCCCATAGCCTCGGCGATTGTCGCCATCGAAGGTTAACGGACGGTGCCGCGAGAATGAATAGTAGCCCGAGCCGCCGCGCAATCATGGTGCCTTGACACGCTCACAACATCATGGGCCTCTACGCTGGGGGCATGGACACGACGCAGCTTGCGCTGCTCGCACTCCTGGCCGGAGTCGCCATCGGAGGCTCAGTAGCGGCACTGATCGTCGCCGCCCTTCGGGCACGCGATAAGGCGATTGGCGAGACGTCTCTGCACATCCCGGATGGAGTGCGGGACGTGCTGCACGGCATGGACGACGCGGCAATCGTTGTCGACACGTCGTCGACGATCTTGGCGGCCTCGGCCGCTGCTGCACCGTTCGGGCTCGTCGAATCGAGCGTGCTCACCGAGGAAGGACTCCGTCTGCTCGCCCGCCGCGCTCGCGACACCGAACTCCCAGCCAGCGAGAACATGCGGCTCCGCCGGGGTGCAGCCCCGGCTGAGCCGCGCCTGGTCGCGGTGCGGGCAACGCGCATTTCGCCGCGGCTGAGTCTTCTCGTGCTCCGTGACATCACCGAGCGGGAGAGGGTTGAACAGATGCGCCGTGACTTCGTGGCCAACACGAGCCACGAACTCAAGACGCCGGTCGGCGCGGTGAGCCTGCTGGCTGAAGCGATTGAGTCCGCAGCGGACGATCCGCCCCAGGTGCGGATCTTCGCCGGTCGACTGACCGCCGAGGCCGCGCGCTTGTCGCAACTCACGTCGCGCATCATGCACCTTTCCCGCCTGCAGTCGGCCGATGAGCTCACCGAGGCGCGGGTCGTCTCGATCGACGAGGTCGTCGCCGCCGCCATCGATGCACATGCGATTGCCGCAGCATCAGCCGGTGTCGAACTCGTGCGCGGGGGCGAACGCGGACTCCACGTTCGCGGCGACTCTCAGGTGCTCAGCGAGGCGCTCGGCAACCTCGTGGCCAACGCCATCGCATACTCGCCCAGCGGTTCGCGTGTCGGAGTCGGCGTGAAGCTCGCTGACGGTGTCGTCGAGGTGGCTGTAGCCGATCGGGGCATCGGCATCGCGGAAGGCGACCAAGACCGTGTGTTCGAGCGCTTCTATCGCGCCGATGACGCGCGCTCGCGGCGGACTGGCGGCACCGGCTTGGGGCTGTCGATCGTCAAGCACGCCGTACAGCGCCACGGCGGCGAAGTGCGATTGTGGTCCAGGCCAGGTCGCGGCTCGACCTTCACCGTCCGACTGCCGCTCACCGACCCGCCCGATGACATCCCCCGCAAGAAGCCGCGCAAGAAGAAGCGTGTGAAGCCACCCAAAACCGCCAGCATCCCCATCGCTTCTGCCGACCCCGGAGGTCCTCAATGACTCGCGTACTGATCGTCGAAGACGAACCTGACCTGGCCGATCCGCTCGCCTACCTCCTGGGCCGGGAGGGCTACGAAGTCGAGATCGCCGAAGACGGTCCGTCCGCGCTGACGGCCTTCCGTGATCACGGAGCAGACATCGTGCTGCTGGACCTCATGCTGCCCGGGATGCCGGGAACCGAGGTCTGCCGCCAAATCCGCACCGCCTCGGGTGTGCCGATCATCATGCTGACGGCCAAGGACTCCGAGGTCGACATCGTCGTCGGGCTCGAGCTCGGCGCGGACGACTACGTCACCAAGCCGTACTCCTCGCGGGAGCTCCTCGCCCGTATGCGCGCCGTGCTGCGGCGCTTCGCGCAGGCCGACGCAGATCTTGACGATCGCGTCCTCGAGGGCGGGCGTGTACTGCTTGACATCGACCGCCACACGGTGGCCGTCGCCGGCCGCGAGATCGCCATGCCGCTGAAGGAATTCGAGTTGCTCGAGGTCCTTATGCGCAACGCGGGCCGTGTGCTCACGCGCGGTCAGATCATCGACCGGGTGTGGGGGAGTGACTACTTCGGCGACACGAAGACACTCGACGTGCACATCAAGCGCATCCGCTCACGCATCGAGCAGAACCCCGCCGACCCCACGATGCTCGTGACGGTGCGCGGACTCGGCTACCGCTTCGAGGGCTGAGTCGTTCGAGGCTGAATGTTCCCGCTCGAACTTCAGGGAACGAGCGACTCGAGGTAGGGCAGAGCGCCATCGAGGATCGGCACAGCCACCAGCGCGCCGGTCGCATCGCCCGACTCGAAGAACCCCGGAATGTCGGTGCCGGGAAGCATCTCGACGCCTTCGAGCAGCAGCGGGTCGTCCTCTTCGCTGCCCAGGCTCACCACGCTGTTCGCGGGCACGCGCACGCTCGCGGTGATCGTGTCGGGTGACTCGCCGAACTCGAGGCGGAGCGTCTGCGCCTCGTCGGTCGGGTTGACGATCGCAGCGACGAGGTTGCCGGCCGAGCCGTCTTCGTTCGCGACGATGAACGCGTTGCGAACCTCGAGCGGACCGGAGTCGGGGACGTTGACGCCCTCGGCCGGGGAATAGGGGATCGCGGTTGCTTGCGTAGCCAGCATGCTGCAACCGGTCGTGCCCAAAAGAACGGCTGCGCCGATGGCGATCGACGCGATAAGGCGCGAGTTCACGGATCCTCCCAGGACGTATGACGACATCGCCATCAGTCTAGAGGCTTCATTGGGAGTGGGAGTGGTCAGATCTCTGGCGGCGTGGACAGTCGGAGGGCGGAGAACCTTAGCGTATCTGCGCTGTGATATCCTAGAGGTTGCCGAAAGGACATAACTGCATGCTTTTTGAGGTTGGCGAAACCGTCGTTTACCCCCACCACGGGGCGGCGACGATCATCGAAGTCAAAGACCGGGTCATCAAGGGCGAGACCAAGAGGTACTTGAAGCTCAACGTCACTCAGGGAGACCTCATTATCGAGGTTCCTGCAGAGAACGTCGATCTGGTCGGCGTCCGCGATGTGATCGGAAAGGAAGGCCTCGACAAGGTCTTCGAGGTTCTGCGCGCGCCCTTCACGGAGGAGCCCACGAACTGGTCCCGCCGGTACAAGGCGAACCTCGAGAAGCTCGCCTCCGGTGACGTGATCAAGGTCAGCGAGGTCGTTCGCGACCTGTGGCGTCGCGATCAGGACCGCGGACTCTCGGCCGGTGAGAAGCGCATGCTCGCGAAGGCGAAGCAGATCCTCATCTCCGAGCTCGCGCTCGCTGAGAAGACGGACGAAGAGCAGGCCGGCGTGATCCTCGACGAGGTCCTTGCTTCCTGATCGACTCCGCGCGATAGCGTGAGGGCGTGTACATCGCCCCTTCGCCGCGCGTTGCGGTCATCGTCGTGGCTGCGGGCTCCGGCACGCGTCTGCGCGCGCGAGCCCCGAAGGCGTTTGTCGCGGTTGGCGCAGAGTCGATGCTTTGTCATGCCCTCCACGGCATAGCGGCGGTTTCGTCCGAGAATCCGCTGCAGACGGTTATCGTGGTGCCCCCGGGGTATGAGGACGCAGCCCTCGACGACGCACGCGCGGCTCTCCCTTCCTCGGAAGACCTCGTGTCGGTCACTCCGGGCGGGGCGACCCGTCAAGAGTCCGTCGCCGCTGGGCTAGCGCGCATCGCGCCGCAGGTCGAGATCGTTCTCGTTCACGATGCGGCACGTGCTTTGACTCCGCCCGAGGTCTACGCGCGCGTGATCGCAGCGGTAAAGGGCGGTGCCGCTGGTGTCGTCCCGGTCGTGCCGGTGGTCGACACGATCAAACGGGTCGAGGCCGGCAGGGTCGTCGCGGCCGTCGATCGTTCGGTGCTCTCTGCCGCGCAGACTCCGCAGGGTTTCGATCGGGCGGTGCTGGATGCGGCGTATGCCGAGGCATCCGACGACTTCACCGATGACGCCGCTCTCGTTGCCGCAGCGGGCCATGACGTCGTCGCTGTAGAGGGGGACCCGATGGCGTTCAAGATCACGACTCCGGCCGACCTCGACCGCGCGCACGCTCTCGTCGCGCCGCGTGAACGTGTGTCACCCCCCACCTCCCGAGTGGGGATCGGCACCGACGTTCACGCGTTCGGAGGGGAAGGCTCGCTATGGCTCGCGGGGCTCGAGTGGCCAGGCGAACAAGCGCTTTCGGGGCACTCCGACGGGGATGCCATCGCCCACGCCATCGTCGACGCATTGTTGGCTGCCGCTGGGCTCGGTGATATCGGCACGCACTTCGGCACGGATCACCCCGAATACGCCGGTGCGCACGCCGGAGTTTTTCTCGAGCGGACGCGCGAGATCCTCGCCGAGGCCGGTTGGCGGGTCGGGAACGTGTCCGTGCAGGTCCAGGCGAATCGCCCGCGGTTCGCTGCGCGGAGGACTGAGGCTGAGGCCGTGCTCAGCGCGGCTGTGGGTGCCCCGGTGTCGCTCTCGGCGACCACAACGGACGGCCTGGGCTTCGCCGGCGCTGGTGAGGGCGTCGCGGCGTTCGCGATCGCGATGGTCTACTTGGGCTGATGCTCGAGGTCGAGCGTCATGTACACCGAGAACGGGTCTTCGGTATAGCCCTCGAAGGGTCCGCATTCGGTGAACCCGACGCTCTCGTAGAGACGCTGTGCGGGAATGAAGTCTTCGGGCGTTCCGGTTTCGAGCCACAGGCTCGCGAGGCCCCGCGAGCGAGAGTCCGCGATGATGTGCGCCAAGAGTGCACGGCCCACGCCGTGCCCGCGGAAGCGGTCGTCGACCCGCATCGACTTGAGTTCGCCCTGGCGATCGCCGAACGTCTTGAGCGCGCCGATGCCCGCGAGCTCGTCGTCGATCCATGCTGACCAGAATGTGATCGACGGATGCTGCAGCCCGTCCATGTCCAGAGCGTGGACGCTCTCGGGCGGCGAGGTCTGGTGCATGCCGGCCAGGTGAGCCGCGATGAGCAGCTGGGTCGGTTCACCCGAAAGGTCGTCGATACGAATGCGGATACGGGGCCGGGTCATGTCAGGCCTCCACGGCGAACGGACGGGGGTCACGCGCTCGTGACCCCCACGCGAGGAGGGCGAGTCCTGCTGCCAGCACGATCAATCCGACGACCGCCAAGATCGACAAGCGCTCGCCCAGCACGACGATTCCGAGGACTGCGGCGGTCAGCGGTTCGCCGAGGGTCAGCGTCGCCGCTGTCGCAGCGGTCAGTCCGCTGAGCCCCCAGGTGAACATGACGTAGGCGATCGAGATCGTTCCGATCCCGAGCCACAGCGCCATCACCAGCCCGCTCGTCGTGGCCATCCACGCCAGGTCGACGAACGGGAGTCCGAACGCCGCAATGAGGGCGGAGCTCGCTCCCATCGCCCCGACAACGGTGAACGGGTCCCACCCGGCATCTAGAAGTCGACGTTGGGCGTTGGCGATGACGGCGAACGACGCACCCGCCCCGACAGAGCCGAGCAACCCGATGAGGCTGGTGCCGCCCGTACTGCCGGAACCAGCGGCTTCACCGCCGAATCCGAGGAGGATGACACCTGTGGTGGCCAGCCCGGTGGCCAACATCCACGTCGCCGACGGTACGCGTCGCGTGAGCGCCCACTCCAGAAGGCCCGCGAGGATCGGCGCAGAACCGAGCGCGACAACCGTGCCGACGGCGACGCCGTTCTCGGCCGTACCGAGGAAGAACAGAGGCTGATAGAGCGCCAGGCACGCTCCCGTCAGCACCATGAGCACCAACGGGTGCGTGGTGAGCCGTGGGGCCGGTGTCGAGGCGAGCCCGGCTGGTGCGTGCCTTCTGTGGCGCGCGGCCAGAGCGAAGGCGATCACGGCGAGACCCGTTCCACCGATCACCATCCGCATGACGCCGATCGAAAGCGGAGTCGTGCCCTCGGGGCCGAGCGCCTGAGAAGTGCCGGTCGTGCCGAACAGCAGGGCCGCGGCGAGGACGGCGAGAACATGCACTCCTCTGTTCTACCCTGTCTGCGCCGGTAGGCTGGTGCGGTGACAGTCTCGCTCTTCGACACCAAGGCGCGGGCGTTGCGCGACTTCGAGCCGCTGGACCCCCTGAACGTCACGATCTACGTCTGCGGGCCGACGGTGCAGTCCGGTCCGCATATCGGTCATCTGCGCGGTGCGCTGAGCTTCGACATCCTTCGTCGCTGGCTCGCCTACCGTTTCGGGCGGGTGAGCTTCGTGCGCAATGTCACTGATATTGACGACAAGGTGCTTGCGAACGCGACGCCGGGTGAGCCCTGGTGGGCGCTCGCGTACCGCATGGAGCGCGAATTTTCGAGTGCGTATGCGGCGATCGGAATCCTTCCACCGACCTATGAGCCGCGGGCGACTGCGTCGATCCCGCAGATGATCGAGCTGATCGAGTCGCTCGTCGCTGCGGGCCACGCCTACCCTGCGGGTGATGCCGCTCCCGGCGACGTGTACTTCGATGTGCGCTCGTGGCCGACCTACGGCGCGCTGACGAATCAGTCGATCGACGCGATGGAATCGGCGACCGACGCCGATCCACGAGGCAAGCGAGACCCGCATGACTTCGCCCTCTGGAAGGGCGCCAAGGCCGACGAGCCCGCCAGCGCGATCTGGGACTCGCCCTGGGGGCCGGGACGACCCGGCTGGCACATCGAGTGCTCGGCCATGGCGCGACGCTACCTCGGCGCCCAGTTCGACATCCACGGCGGCGGCCTTGACCTGCGCTTCCCGCACCACGAGAACGAATTGGCCCAGTCCACGGCTGCGGGCGATCCGTTCGCGCGTTTCTGGGTGCACAACGGCCTGGTGACCTCCGGTGACCAGAAGATGTCGAAGTCGCTCGGCAACTTCATGCTCGCTGCCGACGTACTGAAGACGCGGGACCCGCTCGTCGTTCGCTACGCGCTCGCCGCGGCGCACTACCGCTCGAGCCTCGACGTGACCGAGAAGTCTTTCGACGAAGCCGACGCCGTGTTCGGTCGGATTCGCGGCTTTCTGGAACGTGCAGGACGGATGCTGGGAACCCAAAGCTGGCTGACCGTTGCGGGGCTACCCGATGCGTTCAGTGTCGCCATGGACAACGACCTGGGTGTGCCGCAAGCTCTCGCGGTCGTGAACGACACCGTCCGCGCGGGCAACGCCGCACTGGACGCGGGTGACCACGAGGCCGCGGCCCGTGCGTCGGTCGAGGTCGGACGCATGCTCGGCATCTTGGGACTCAACCCCCTGGACCCGCAGTGGCAGAAGCAGGGCGGGGCCGAAGCATCCGCCCTCGATGTCCTCGTACGCACCATGATCGCTCAGCGCGCTGACGCGCGAGCGGCCAAAGATTGGTCGGCTGCCGATCGTGTCCGAGACGCGCTCACGGCCGCAGGAATCACCCTGGAGGACACTCCGGACGACACACATTGGAGCATGTAATGGCTGGTAAGCCAGGGCGCCCGGGCGCCGCAAAGGGAAAGAAAGGCCCCACGAAGGGCACAGGCGGCAAGAACAAGCGCTCGCTGGAAGGTCGTGGGCCGACGCCCAAGGCTGAGGACCGCGCCTGGCACCCCGCCGGCCAGCGCAAGGCGGCAGCCGAGCGCTACGCTGCTGCGGGCGGTAAGGGCAAGCCTGCAGGGCAAGCGCAATCGCGGCCGCGTGCAGCGAAGAAGGAAGACGACACCGAGACGGTCACCGGCCGCAACTCGGTGCTCGAAGCACTGCGCGCCAAGATTCCGGCGACGGCGTTCTATATCGCTCAGCGCGTCGAGATGGACGACCGCGTGAAAGAGATGCTCTCCATCGCCACCCACCGCGGGATTCCGGTCATGGAGGTCACGCGACCCGAGCTCGACCGCATGGCGGGCTTCGACGGCGTTCACCAGGGTGTCGCACTCAAGGTGCCGCCGTACGAGTATGCGCACCCGCAAGATCTGCTCGAGAAGGTCATCGAGGCAGGGAATGTTCCGCTCTTCGTCGCGCTGGACGGTGTCACCGATCCGCGCAACCTCGGCGCGATCATCCGCTCTACTGCGGCGTTCGGGGGCCACGCCGTCATCCTGCCGCAGCGTCGTTCAGCGAGCGTCAACTCCGCTGCGTGGAAGACCAGCGCGGGTGCTGCGGCTCGTATTCCGGTCGCGATCGCCTCGAACCTCACCTCGATGCTGAAGGACTTCAAGAAGCAGGGCGTCTTCGTCCTCGGCCTGGCCGGTGACGGTGACGTCTCGCTCCCTGCCCTCGAATTGGCAGACCGTCCGGTCGTCATCGTCGTGGGGTCCGAGGGCAAGGGGCTCTCGCGCCTCGTGACCGAGACCTGCGATCAGATCGTCTCGATCCCGATCTCGGGTATGGAGTCGCTGAACGCGGGGATCGCCGCATCCGTCGCCCTGTACCAGGTGTCGACTCTGCGCGCGGGGGAATGAACCGAGCCGCGCAGATCTTGTCATCTTCGACACCGTCGAAAGGGAGAACATGACTCGCATTGCCGTCATCGGAGGAACCGGCTACGCCGGAAGCAACATCATCCACGAGGCGTTGAGCCGGGGGCACACGGTCGTTTCGGTTGCGCGTAGCGTACCGAGCGAGCGCATCGAGGGAGCGACGTACATCGAGGGAACCCTGCTGGACGTGCCGGGCCTCGTCGAAGAGTTGCAGGGTGTCGAGGTGGTTGTCTCGGCCGTTGCGGCCCGTGGCGACATGCTCGGGCACATGCGAGACAACGTCGCACAGCTCGTCGCGAACCTCCCGACCTCGGTACGCATCGGGGTGGTCGGTGGCGCCGGCGGCAGCCTCATCGCCCCCGAGGGCGAGCGGCTCATCGATCAGCCGTCGTTCACCGAGGAGTACAAGCCTGAAGCCCTCGAGGCGATCGGTATCCTCGAAGACCTCCAGGCCGACGACCGCGGGCACGACTGGTTCTACATTCACCCGGCGGGCGGCTTCGGCGCCTGGGCCGCGGGCGAGCGCACCGGCACCTATCGTGACGGCGGCGACGTGCTCGTGACGGACGAGAAGGGTGACTCGTACATCTCGGGCCCCGACTTCGGTGTGGCCGTGGTCGACGAGATCGAGAACCCGAAGCACTCACGCGAGCGTTTCACTGTCGGGTATTGAACCCGCCCTAAACCAAATCCCGCCAGTCCACCCCGTCGTCGTCATCGTCGATGACGGGGAGGTCTGCGGTGATGACCGGGAGCGACATCGTCTCGGTCGGCGGACCCATCAGTGTCGCCTCATCGCGGCGGTGGCGCAGCACCGTGTCGATGTAACTGGCGAGCACTTCGGCGAGCGACGCGGAGCGCCCCTTCGCCTGCGACATGTACCAGCGGTGCTCGAGCACCTGGTGGAACACTTCGGCCGGTTCGAGCTTCGACCGCAGTTCGAACGGAATCGCCTTGACGACGGGTTCGAAGACGCGCGTCAACCACTCGTGCGCGGCCATGTCTTCGTCGTCACCGAGTCGTGAGACCCGCACGCGGAACTCGTCGACGTCGTTGAGTAGTCGCCGGGCCTGATTCTCTTCCACATCGAGACCCGTGAGTCGGATGAGCCGGCGCTGGTGGTGCCCGGCATCCACCACCTTCGGCTCGATCGACACCTTCGTGCCGTCCGCGGTGGTCTCGATAGACATCTCGCCGATATCGAATCCGAGATCGTTGAGTCGCTGAACCCGTTCGGTGAGTCGCCAGGCTTCGGACGAGCCAAAGGTTTCAGCATCCGTTAAAGCGGCCCACAGCGAGTGGTACGACGACATGATGCCGTCGGCGATGGCGATGGCATCCACCCCGCCTTCGAGGCGTCCGCCGGCTTCGAGGTCCATGATCTCGCCGGCGATGTTGGTGCGTGCCACATCGAGGTCGTGCGCGCGCTGGCCGGGTGTTAAGCCCGACTCGTGAAGCTCGCCCGTCTCGGCATCGACCAAATAGGCCGCGAAGGCACCGGCATCGCGACGGAAGAGGGTGTTGGAGAGCGAGACGTCGCCCCAGAAGAACCCGACATTGTGCAGGCGCACGAGGAGCACGGCAAGAGCGTCGACGAGGCGTGTCGCGGTGTCGGGGCGCAGTACCTGCGTGAACAGGGCGCGGTAGGGGAGAGAGAACTTCAGGTGCGCAGTGACGAGGGCAGCGGGGAGCGGCTCTCCGGACGAGTCCTTGCGACCGGCGATGACCGCGACGCGTTCGACGCACGGGGCATCCAAGCGCTGCAGGTTGCCGAGCATGTCGTACTCACGACGAGCCATTTCTTCGGTGGTCTCTTTGACCGCGATGACCCGACCCGAGAGGCTCGAGAAACGTACGAGGTGACGAGACAGACCCTTCGGGAGCGATACGATCGCGCTCGAAGGCCATTCACCCAGCGGTGTCGACCACGGCAACGTCAGTAGTGCAGGATCCACCGAACTTGCGGTGATGCTCAGTGAGTCTGGCATGTGGCTCCGACCGAAGGATCCGACAGAAGAAATGCCGCGGCGCGGAGGGTCGATGACCCCCCGCGCCGCGGTAGTGAATCAGCTGCCCGAGATGACCGGAGCGTCGTTGAGCCGCTCGCCGGTCTCGATGTCGAACGCGTGCACGTGACCCGCCTTCGCTGCCAGCGTGACAGTCTCGCCTGCGTTCGGGTGGTTGCGGCCGTCGACACGGGCGACGATGTCGGAGCGCTTGCCGCCGATGTCGGTGTGACCGTAGAGGTAGCCGTCAGCACCGAGCTCTTCGACCAGGTCGACGACGACCGCGAGGCCCTTGCCGTCGGCGGGACCCACCTCGATGTCTTCGGGGCGAACGCCGATTGTGACCTGGCTGCCGTGTGCACGGCCGACCGTGTCGCGGTCCAGGGGAACGACCTCGGTGCCGAACTCGACGCCACCCTCGGCGAGGTTCGCCGGGAACAGGTTCATTGCGGGCGAGCCAATGAAGCCAGCGACGAACACGTTGTTCGGACGCTCGTACAGGTCGCGGGGCGTACCGACCTGCTGCAGGATGCCGTCCTTGAGAACCGCGATGCGGTCACCCATGGTGAGGGCCTCGGTCTGGTCGTGTGTGACGTAGACCGTGGTGACGCCGAGGCGACGCTGCAGCGAAGCGATCTGGGTGCGGGTCTGGACGCGGAGCTTGGCGTCGAGGTTCGACAGCGGCTCGTCCATGAGGAACACCTGGGGCTGACGAACGATCGCGCGACCCATGGCAACGCGCTGACGCTGACCACCCGAAAGCGCCTTCGGCTTGCGAGTCAGGTACTCCTCGAGGTCGAGGAGCTTGGCTGCCTCGAGCACGCGGGCGGCACGGTCTTCCTTGCCGACGCCGGCGATCTTCAGAGCGAAGCCCATGTTCTCGGCGACGGTCATGTGCGGGTAGAGGGCGTAGTTCTGGAACACCATCGCGATGTCGCGGTCCTTCGGCGGAACGTCAGTGACGTCGCGCTCGCCGATGCGGATGCTGCCCGAGTTGACCTCTTCGAGGCCGGCCAGCATGCGGAGGGACGTGGACTTACCGCAACCGGAGGGGCCAACGAGGACGAGGAACTCGCCGTCTGCTACCTCGAGGTTGAGCTTGTCGACCGCGGCGCGGGTTCCGCCGGGGTACAGACGGGTTGCGTTGTCAAACGTGACTGACGCCATTTTTTCTTCTCCTTCACCGGCAGGTACGTGCCGGACGATCCGTTGTGAGGAATGAGCGGGGGCTTAGACCCGCAGCCCTTCTTTGGGCGTGACTCCAGTATGACACGGGTGTCACCGAGGTGCTGTCTGGGGTTTTCCCAGACTGCCTGGATACCATCGATCTCGGCCCGCCTTCTGGGAGCGGGCCCTGCCGAATTCGGCCCCCGCGTCACCCGAGAGGTTCCATGTCCAGCGACGATTCTTCGAACGCGACTGCTCCGAGCGAGCGACGTGACGCGGTGCGCGAGAAGGCGCAACTGGTCGCCGCACAGCAGACGCGCAACCGTCGCTTTCGCACGGCATCTCTCGCCGTGTCGGCCGTCGCCGTCGTGGCGATCGCCGCGGTCGTCGTGACCTGGGCGGTATCGTCCTCCGCCGCAAAGCCGATGGTCAGCCCAGCGAACGTCACCGACAACGGCTTCGTCATCTCATCGGTCGCGGGTGTGGGCGCCGCCTCTTCGGTCGACCCGCCAGCGACCCCCACTCCAGACGCAACCCCCACTCCAGATGCAAGCGCGACACCGGCTGTCGAGCAGCCCGTCGTCGACATCCGGGTCTACGTCGACTATCTCTCCACCGGTTCACGCGATTTTCAGGTCGCGAACGTGCAGCAGCTGTCTAAATGGGTGACCGAGGGTGCAGCAACTTTGGCCTACTACCCGGTTGCGATGTTGACGGCGAAGTCCAACGGCACGAAGTATTCGATGCGTGCGGCCAGTGCCGCGGCGTGCGTCGGGACGCATTCGAACGACACGTTCTTCGCATTCAACAACGCCCTCCTCGTTCAACAGCCCGATGTCGATTCGGACGGGTTCACCGATGTCGAGCTCGCTGACCTCGCGATCGCGACCGGTGCCGCTTCCCCCAAGGTCGTCCGGGCGTGCGTTGAGGATCAGTCCTACATGCCCTGGGCAAAGGCTGCGACGGAGCGATCACTGAAGAGTCTTCCGGGTACCCAGGGTCTGGCCTTGACAAGCACTCCCATGGTGCTCGTGAACAACACTCCTTACGTCGGTGCGCTCGATGACCCCAAGGAGTTCGCCCAGTTCGTTCTGACTATCGCGAGCGATACGTACTACGACGAGGCTGCGAACCCGTCGGCTACGCCGACCCCCGGCCCCTGACTCCACGAGATCAGCTGAGCGCTCGGCCCCGTAGAATGTAGATCTTGCCGACTTGGCGCAATTGGTAGCGCACCGTACTTGTAATACGGGGGTTGCAGGTTCAAGTCCTGTAGTCGGCACCAAACCCTCAGAGCGCTCCCTCTGCTAGCGTGTGCGTAGAGCGCATAGATGTTCGCAGAGCGAACGCGAGAAGCGAGATGATCGCTGAACTGACCGGCCTCACGCTCGCCGCTGCTGAGGAGAACTGACATGGGCACATCCTTCATCTACGACGCCGTGCGTACACCGTTCGGCCGGGCAGGCGGCGCGCTCTCGGGTGTGCGACCCGATGACCTCGCGGCTGTGGTGATGCGTGTGATCGTCGAGCGCACGGGCATTGACCCTGCCCGCATCGAGGATGTGATCTTCGGTGACGCGAACCAGGCCGGTGAAGACAACCGCAACATCGCCCGGATGGGCGCGCTGCTCGCGGGGTTTCCGACGACGGTGACCGGTGTCACGGTCAACCGGCTGTGTGCGTCGTCGGTCGAGGCCGTGATCCAGGGGTCGCGGGCGATCGAGTCGGGCGATGCTGACGTGATTCTCGCCGGCGGTGTGGAGTCGATGAGCCGCGCGCCGTACGTCGTCGAGAAGGCGACGAAGCCGTTTTCGGCCGTCGGCAACCAGACGATGTGGAACACCGCGATCGGGTGGCGGATGACCAACCCCGCGCTCCCTGCGGACTGGACGATCAGCAACGGTGCCTCGGCCGAGAAGCTCGCGCAGATCTACAACATCTCCCGCGACGCGCAAGACGCGTTCGCGCTCCGCAGCCATGTGCTCGCCGCGCAGGCGTGGGAGGCGGGCGCTTACGACGACGAGATCGTGCAGGTCGCAGGGCACGAGCTCGCGCGGGACGAAGGCATCCGCGCTGACAGCAGCCTCGAGAAGCTCGGTGGCTTGAAGGCGGTCTTCGCCGCTGAGGGCACTGTCACTGCAGGCAATTCGTCATCGATCAACGACGGCGCGTCAGCACTGTTGCTGGGTGGTGAAGGAGTGCTGGATGCTGAGCCCCTCGCTCGGATCGCCGGCAGAGCAGCCTTCGGCAACGACCCGGACGTGTTCGGTGTCGCGCCGGTCGAAGCCGCAAACCGTGCCCTCGTACGAGCCGGCAAGACCTGGGCAGACGTCGACCTGGTCGAACTCAACGAAGCCTTCGCGTCACAGAGCCTCGCCTGCGTACAGCTCTGGCCGGAGCTTGACCCCGAGAGAGTGAACATCCACGGCGGTGCGATCGCGATCGGCCACCCACTCGGCGCGTCCGGCGGTCGCATCATCGGCCACGCCGCGCACGAGCTCGCCCGCCGGGGCGGGGGAGTGGCGGTCGCAGCGATCTGCATCGGCGTGGGACAGGGTCTCGCGGTCGTCCTGGAAAGATGAGCCTGTGGCAGATGAGGCGGCATCCGGGGACTTCGTCCAGTCGCTTGCGCGCGGCCTGTCGGTCATTCGCGCGTTCGACGCCGAGCATCCGGAACTGACGCTCAGCGACGTTGCCCGCCGCGCCGACATCACTCGGGCGGCCGCACGGCGATTTTTGCTCACGCTCGAGTCGCTCGGGTACGTTGCCTCGGATGCCCGGGCCTTCCGGTTGACCCCGCGGGTGCTGGAACTCGGTTTCAGCTACCTGTCGTCGCTGTCACTGACCGAGATCGTGCAACCCCACCTCGAGGCTCTGTCGCGCGAAGTCGACGAGAGTGTCTCGGCCGCCGTGCTCGGCGGTGCTGACATCGTCTATATCGCGCGTGTGCCGACTCGCCGCATCATGAGCGTGCGCATCACGATCGGCACGCGGTTCCCCGCGTTCGCGACCTCAATGGGCCGGGTGTTGTTGGCGGGGATGACGGATGCTGCCGCCGACGCGGTGGTGGCGACATCCGATCTTCGTGCCTTCACCGAGCGCACGGTGACCGACCCCACAGAACTGCGCCGTGAATTCGCGCTCGTGCGCAACCAGGGTTGGTCGCTCATCGACGGTGAGCTCGAACCCGGATTGCGGTCGATCGCGGCACCACTGCACGGCCGCGACGGAACGGTCGTCGCCGGATTGAACGTATCGACCAGCGCGACCCGCGACACGGTCGAGCACCTCCTCGACGCATACCTCCCACCGCTGCTGCGGACCGCGACAGCGATCGACGCCGAGCTACGGCTGACGTAGTACGCCGCGAGGGTGACCCCAGCGATCAGGACCGTAAGCGGGAACAAGCCTCTACATTTCAGACCCCGATCGCGGCCTGCCATCTCGGGCAGCTCACCGCTCGGCGTTGTCAGCCGGATATCGGGTGCTGCCACGCTCAGGTGGGTCCAGATCTGCCGTAGTGTCGACCTCAAAATGTCATCGTCACCTTCAGGCTCTCCCGACCGCGCACATCTGCCCGGGTGGCTCGCGCTCGCCGGCGCGGCGCTTATCGGGGCGTTGACAGCCATCCAGGCGCGGATCAACGGTCAGCTCGGGTTACGACTCGACGACGGCTTTGTCGCCGCGGCGATCTCGTTCTCGTCCGGCCTCGTCATCCTGATCGTGCTCTCGCTGGTGCTGCCGGGCGGCCGCAAAGGACTCGGGCGCCTGGCGACGGGTATGCGCGAACGCACGATTCCGTGGTGGATGCTGGTGGGCGGCGCCGCAGGCGCGTTCACGGTGGCAACCCAGGGCTTGGTGGTCGCGATCATCGGTGTGTCGTTGTTCACGGTCGGATACATCGCGGGCCAGACAGTGTCGGGTTTGGCGCTCGACCGCATCGGGTTCGGTCCGGGCGGAGTCGTTGCCGTCACTATCCCGCGAGTGGCAGGCGGAGCCCTGGCGCTCGTAGCGGTCGTTCTCTCGATCGGTGGCGCGCCCGCGGGGCAAACACCGGTGTGGATGCTGATTCTCCCGTTCGCTGCCGGTATCGGGGTCGCCTGGCAACAGGCGACGAACGGGCGGTTGCGGCAGAAGGTGGGCTCACCACTCACGGCGACCCTCGTCAACTTCATCGGCGGAACGGTGTTGCTCGTCATCGCCGCGTTCATTCACGTGGGGATCGTCGGAACCCCGCAACCGCTCCCGACCGACCCGTGGCTCTACCTCGGCGGAGCGCTGGGCGTTGTCTACATCTTCTTGTCGGCGTCGTTGGTCGCACACCTCGGCGTGCTACTGCTCGCGCTCGGCACGATCGTCGGTCAGCTCTTTGCCGCGGTCGTCATGGACGCGATCTGGCCGGCCGCGGCAAGCCCGGGGCTCGTGCGCGAGATCGCCGTCGTCACCGTGGCACTCGCCTCGGTGTTGGTCGTCGCCGCACCGTGGGGGCGCTTCAGGCGTTCTTCTTAGGCTTGGGCATCCGCTTCACGTGGTGACGGGCGTCGACGGCTTTGCGTCTGCCCGGCCGCACGCGGGGCGGCTTTCCGCCGACGTACAACCAGCCCAGCAGCTCTTCGTTCTTGCCAAGTCCGTGTGCCTTCGCGACGGCCTTCGAGCGCGTGTAGTCGCCAGTGCGCCACAGGACACCCCATCCGGCTTCGTCCAGCAGCAGGCTGAGCGTGTGCGCGACGCCGGAAGCGACCGCCTCTTGCTCCCACCTCGGCACCTTGCTCTTGCGATAGCTCGCGACCACGGCGATCAGCAGTGGCGCCCGCAGAGGCTTGTCAGAAGCGCCCGATGAGCCATTCGCCTTATTGATCGCTCGGCCGAGAACTTCGCGGTCAGAGCCGCGGAGCTCGATCAAACGCCACGGGCGCAGCGACGAGTGGTCGGCGACCCTGCCCGCGGCAGAGACCAGCGTGAGCAGTTCGTCGTGGGTGGGGGCAGCATCCGTCACCTTCGACCATGACCGGCGTGCCCGAACCGCCTCGAGAGCTGGGCCCACGCGCCCGGAGGCTCCGCCCGACGCGTCAGCGGCGAGCGGAGAGGGCGTGGGGATCGTCACGCGGCGCTGTCCGAGGTGTCGTCCGGAGCGAAATCCAGCGAAAGCGAGTTCATGCAGTACCGGTCGCCGGTGGGCGTGCCGAAACCGTCGGGGAACACGTGGCCCAGGTGCGATCCGCATGCAGCACAGCGAACCTCGGTGCGCACCATGCCGTGGCTGGAGTCATCGATGAGTTCCACCGCGTCGGGGCGGATTGACTCGTAGAAGCTCGGCCATCCGCAGTGCGAATCGAACTTCGTTCCGCTGCGGAACAGCTCGGCGTTGCACGCGGCGCAGGTATAGAGGCCCGCACGGCTCTCGTCGAGCAGTTCACCGGTCCAGGGCCGCTCGGTGCCCGCTTCGCGCAACACCGCGTACTGCTGGGGGGTGAGGTCCTCGCGCCACTGCGCGTCACTCTTGTCGACCGTGTATGCCATGGGAATCTCCTTGCTCGTCACTCCATTCAACAGCAGGCCGCCCGCGAGTGTTCCGCTGCGGCTGGACGTTCGCCGCGAGAATGGGGGAGTGATTCCGGATGCCGCCCCCGACGTGTCGGCCGTCGCCGAGCGCTACCGGCGATTCGCGAGGGACGACGCACCGGGTCGCTCCGATCTCTACGCGGAGTGGGCGCAGGGTGTGGCAGAGGATTCTGCTGTCCAGCGGATCCTCGCCCGGATTCCCGCCACCCACCGCCAGCCCCCGCTGGTCTTCGCGGTGACGCGGCTGCTCGGCGCGCACGAGGGGCCTTACGCGGTCTGGGCGGAGTGGCTCACCGTTCACGCCGACGAGGTGGTGGCTCAAGCATCCGCCCGCTCGCTGCAAACGAACGAACCGCAACGGTGCGCCGCCCTGCTCCCCGCGCTCAGTCTGATCGAGGGTCCCCTCGCGCTGCTCGAGATCGGCGCCAGCGCGGGCCTCTGCCTGTACCCCGATCGCTACGGGTACCGCTACACCATGGGCGAGGGTGACGTCGTCGAGCTTTCGCCCACGGGTGGATCATCGGTTGTGCTCGAGTGCGCGGTCTCGGGGTCGCCGCCGCTCCGGCTTCCTGAGGTTGTGTGGCGTACGGGCATCGACCTCGCACCGCTCGACGCCCGCGACGCCGAGCATCGTCGGTTTCTGACGACCCTCGTGTGGCCCGGTGAGCAAGGCAGAGCCGAGCGCATCGGGGCCGCGCTCGAGATCGTCGCTGCTGACCCTCCGCTGATGATGAGGGGGGATGCCGCGGACGCCGCGGTGCTCGACTACGCGATCGACCAGGCTCCGCCGGGGGCAACGCTCGTCATCACCACTCCCGGTGTGATGCCGCACGTACCGCGCGCCGGGCGAGAAGCGCTCATCGAGCGACTGAGGGCGGGACGGGCTGAGTGGATCACCATCGATCCCGCCGACCTCTATAGCTGGACCCCTCCGCTGAGGCCCGAGTTCGCTGGCTTCGTGCTCGGCAGGAACGGCTCCGCGCTCGCCACCGTGGATCCACTCGGGGCGTTCGTGGAGTGGCGCGCGGGATCGAGCGCGGTCGGCCGCTAGCGTGACAGCGTGCCCCACGTTCCCTTGACCGATCGCGACCGTGCCATCCTCGACTTCGAGGCGGCCTGGCATCGAGACGCGCCGGCCAAGGAAGAAGCGATCCGCGCCGAACTGGCGCTGGCTCCCGCACGCTACTACCAGCTGCTCGTTCGGCTTATCGATACCGCAGAAGCACAGCAGTACGATCCGCTGCTGGTCGGCAGACTCCGACGCCTGCGTGACGTGACGGTCCGCTCGCGCTCGGCCGGGTAGCATCGGGAGGTGTCGAAAACCAGCTTCCCCCGGGACCGGTTCGACGACCTTCCCGCTGAGAGCGGGCGTGTTGGTGCACACCGCGCCGAGAACCCGCGGATGCGTCGCGGAATCGTGTTGCTCTGGTCAGCTCTGGCAACCATCGCCCTGATCACGATCGGCATCTTCGGCACGCTCCTGATCTCGGGCAGAGTCGAGCTGTTCCCGGCTCCCACCCCGTCGAGCACTCCCGCGCCCGTCGTCACGCCCGTGATCGACACCTCGTACAACGTGCTCATCCTCAATGCGACGCCGGAACCGGGGCTCGCGACTCAGCTCAAGGACGTCGTCGTGCAGGCCGGGTGGGCGTTCGACACCGTTACGGCGGGCGAAGCCGGTTCAGACGATTTCGTCACCACGACGATCTACTACCTCGCCGACGCCGACGAGGCTGCCGCTGCCGGCCTTGCCGGCGTCATCGGGGGGGCGGAGATCGAGCAGAGCGAGGTCTACCAGCCTGCGGATGCCACCGGCAAGCAGTTGACGATCGTGATCGGGCTCGATCGCACGGCGAACCCGAGTCCTTCCCCGACCGAATGAGCCCTGCGGAGGGGTTCTGCCGCCCGAGTGTTTCGAGCCGGTAAATACTTCGATGCACGCACGTCAACAGTGGGTTGACGGCATGATTTTGGCCCCCGCTCGTGCCTACGATGGCGAAGACACAAGGCACTTCGGGAGACTCGCATGGCACAAGGCACCGTCAAATGGTTCAACGCTGAGAAAGGCTTCGGCTTCATCACCGTCGCCGATGGACAGGACGTGTTCGTGCACTATTCGAACATCGACATGACCGGTTTCCGCGTCCTCGAAGAGGGGCAGGCCGTGGAGTTCACCGTCGGTACCGGCCAGAAAGGCCCGCAGGCCGAAGCCGTCCGCGTCGTCTGACGCGCGCACACCGCGGACGCGGTGATGAAGGGGATGCCCAGAGGCATCCCCTTCATGCGTGTGGTGAACCGTTGCCCGCCAGCATCCGTCACATCCTCCCCCCGCGGCTTGCACTCGCATAGGCCGAGTGCCAGAATGGCATTAGCACTCGGCAACACTGAGTGCTAACCCCATACTCAACGTCCGGGAGGGACGAACCACACATGGCAAAGATCATTGCTTTCGACGAAGAGGCACGTCGTGGCCTCGAGCGCGGCCTCAACATTCTCGCCGACGCCGTCAAGGTGACGCTCGGCCCCCGCGGTCGCAACGTCGTGCTCGAGAAGAAGTGGGGCGCCCCCACGATCACGAACGACGGCGTCTCGATCGCCAAAGAGATCGAACTCGACGACCCGTTCGAGAAGATCGGCGCCGAGCTCGTCAAGGAGGTCGCCAAGAAGACTGACGACGTCGCGGGTGACGGTACGACCACCGCGACCGTTCTCGCTCAGGCGCTCGTTCGCGAAGGTCTGCGCAACGTCGCAGCCGGCGCCGACCCCATCTCGCTCAAGAAGGGCATCGAGAAGGCCGTTGCGGCCATCACGGCGCAGCTTCTCGAAGACGCCAAAGAGGTCGAGACCAAGGAAGAGATCGCTGCCACCGCATCGATTTCTGCCGGCGACCCCGAGATCGGCGCACTGATCGCCGAGGCCATCGACAAGGTCGGCAAGGAAGGCGTCGTCACCGTCGAGGAGTCGCAGACGTTCGGTACCGAGCTCGAGCTCACCGAGGGTATGCGCTTCGACAAGGGTTTCATCAACCCCTATTTCGTCACCGACCCCGAGCGCCAGGAGGCCGTGTTCGAGGACGCGTACATCCTGATCGCCAACCAGAAGATCTCCAACATCAAGGACCTTCTGCCGATCGTCGACAAGGTGATCCAGGACGGCAAAGAGCTCGTCATCATCGCTGAGGACGTCGAGGGCGAGGCGCTTGCGACTCTCGTGCTCAACAAGATCCGCGGCATCTTCAAGTCGGCTGCCGTCAAGGCTCCCGGCTTCGGCGACCGTCGCAAGGCGCAGCTGCAGGACATCGCGATCCTCACCGGTGGTCAGGTCATCACCGAAGAGGTCGGTCTCAAGCTCGAGAACGCGACGCTTGACCTTCTCGGTCGTGCCCGCAAGGTCATCATCACCAAGGACGAGACCACGATCATCGAGGGCGCCGGCGACAGCGCACTGCTCGAGGGTCGCGTCACGCAGATCCGCCGCGAGATCGAGAACACCGACAGCGACTACGACCGCGAGAAGCTCCAGGAGCGCCTGGCCAAGCTCGCCGGTGGCGTTGCCGTCATCAAGGCCGGAGCAGCAACCGAGGTCGAACTCAAGGAGCGCAAGCACCGCATCGAGGACGCCGTTCGCAACGCGAAGGCTGCCGTCGAAGAGGGCATCATCGCCGGTGGCGGCGTTGCACTCATCCAGGCCGGGAAGAAGGTCTTTGAGACCCTCGAGCTGTCCGGTGACGAGGCGACCGGTGCCAACATCGTGCGTGTCGCGATCGAGGCTCCGCTCAAGCAGATCGCCCTCAACGCGGGCCTCGAGCCCGGTGTTGTCGCGAACAAGGTCTCCGAGCTCCCCTCGGGTCACGGCCTGAACGCCGCGACCGGTGAGTACGTCGACATGCTCGCTGCCGGCATCAACGACCCGGTGAAGGTCACCCGCTCGGCTCTGCAGAACGCAGCGTCGATCGCAGGTCTGTTCCTCACCACCGAGGCCGTCGTCGCGGACAAGCCCGAGAAGGCTGCAGCTCCGATGGGCGACCCGTCGGGCGGCATGGACTTCTAAGTCCTCGCTCACTCGCGCGAATGACGAAACGGATGCCCCGGCCTCGGCCGGGGCATCCGTCGTTGTCAGAGATACTCAGCGGAACAGGCCCATCGTTGCCTGCTCGGTGTCGGCGTACTGGCGTCCGGCGACACCGAGCGCGCCACTGATGTCGGCGAGGGACTGCTCGACCTGCAGCTGGGTGAGACGCCACCGGTCAAGAACGCCCTGAAAGGCGACAGAGGCCGAGCCCGTCCACGCGGACTGCAGGTGGGTGAGCTGCGCAAGCATCGCGCTGCTCTCTGCCTGCAGACGGTCGGCGGTGGCGCGCACCTGCGCGGTCGCGGTGAAGACGGCGTCGCTGTCGACGGTGAAAACGGCCATGTGAGGCTCCTTGAGTGAGGTTGTGCCTCAACGCTAGAAGCGCGGGCACTCCTCCCCGTCGACGCGTGCGACTTCTGGGGAGGAGGCGCGCACGACGCGCGCTGTGCAGGAACGGATGCTTCGCCGTCAGTTCGTGCCGAGGTCGAGGCGCGTGAGCGGCTGCGTCTCTTGCTGCAGGGCGGCGATCACGTCGGTCGCAGGCGCGAGTGGCAAGGACACCCGGAAGGTGGCCCCGCCGCCGGGGGTGTCGAGGACGCCGACCTCCCCGCCCAGGGCATCGACGATCGCCGCGACGATCGACAAGCCAAGGCCGGTGCCGCCGGTCTCACGAGCGCGTGAGGTATCGGCGCGCCAGAATCGCTGGAAGATCTTCTCCTTGATCTGGTCGGGCACCCCCTCGCCGTGGTCGATGATCTCAATCCATCCCCGGTGGGCCGCGACGTCGCTGCCGATACGAAGCTCGATGGGGGAGTCGTCGGCGGTGAACCGGCGCGCGTTGCCCAGCAGGTTGGTCACGACCTGGCGGACGCGGTTCTCGTCCCCCAGCACGATCGGTGCGGCAACTCCCGAGGCGAGGGTCGAGGGCTTCGGGGGTCCGGGGTCCGCGACGGGAGGTTCGCCGACGCCCGCAGCCGACGATGCCGGCACGGGCTTGGGTCTACGCCGCAACAGCGATAGGGCGCCCGCTCGAGCCGCCGGGGTCGGCTGCTTGCCGCGGGGCGGCTGCTTGCCTTGTGGGGTTGTACCGGCGGGTTCTGGCGCTCGGGATGTTCCCGCGGCGACGCTCTCGCTCGAGGTGGTGTCGATCACGGTGACGGGTCGACGCGGCGAGGTGGCCTGAACGTCGAACGCGGCGTCACGTGCGATGGGTCTCAGGTCGACCGCGGTGATCACGACATCACGCCGCTCGTCCAGGCGCGCGAGTGCCAAGAGGTCTTCGACGAGGAGGCCCATGCGCTTGGCTTCGCTCTCGATGCGGTCCATCGCCTGGGCGATCTTCTCGTCGTCGGCGATCGCGCCCATGCGGTACAGCTCGGCATATCCACGAACAGTGACGAGTGGGGTACGCAGTTCGTGGCTGGCGTCGCCGATGAACCGCCGCATCTGCCCCACGGTCGCGTCGCGCTGACGGATCGCAGCATCCACTCGTCCCAGCATTGCGTTGATCGCGGTCTTGAGCCGGCCGACCTCAGTGGTGGTGGGTTCGATGTCGGTCATGCGCAGGCTGAAATCGCCCGCTGCGATCGCTTCCGCGGTCGATTCGACTTGGCCGAGACTGCGGAATGTCAACGTCACCAGGTAGCGGGTGGCGACGGCGCCGGCGGCGACGATGAGGACGGCGAGGATCGAGTAGATCGCCACATACGAGGCGACGACCTGATTGATCGGCGCTATCGGAAGGGCCACCATCTGGGTGAAGAGTTCGGGCGTGCCGTCGATGGTGTAGGTGTCGACGCTCGCGTGAAAGACCGCTGTGCCTTCTTCGCTGGGAATCGAGAAAGGCGTGAGTCCCTTTTCGCCGGTCTGCTGCAGAGTGAAGACATCGGGGAACGCGGGTGCCTGATCGCGATCGCCGCCTCCGGTGCCTCGCAGGGTGCCCAAAGAGTCGTAGACAGCGACGAAGTACTGGGTGTCGGGCGCATCCACTCTTGGGCTGAAACTGACGGCACCCTGGTCGGTGTCGATCTGGATCAGACCGCTGGCGACGTCGGTCGGGGCAAGCGAGACGAGCTGCGCATCGAGATTCGCGATCAGGGTGTTGCGCAGAAAAGCGAGCGTACCGATTCCGGCGGCGAACAGCCCGATGACCAAGAGCGCGACAGTGACCCCGGTGACCTTGGCGCGCAGGCTGGTGCCGCGCCACCACCGGGTGACCACATCGGTCTTGGTAGCCAGGGCGGCTCCCCTCGGTCGATCAGGCGGTCTTGCCGGCCTTCAGCATGTACCCGAAGCCGCGCTTGGTCTGAATGAGCGCTTCGGTGGAGTGCGGATCGATCTTGCGACGGAGGTACGAGATGTAACTCTCGACGATTCCGGCATCGCCGTTGAAGTCGTACTCCCACACGTGGTCGAGAATCTGCGCCTTGCTGAGCACACGGTTGGGGTTGAGCATCAGGTAGCGGAGCAGCTTGAACTCGGTGGGGCTCAGGTCGATCGACACCTCGCCGACGAGCACATCGTGCGTGTCTTGGTCCATCGTGAGCTCGCCCGCGCGGATCACGGACTCTTCGTCGGCCTGCATCGTGCGGCGCAGGATCGCGGCGATGCGCGCGACGATCTCGTCGAGGCTGAACGGCTTCGTGACGTAATCATCGCCGCCGGCGTTGAGTCCGGCGATCTTGTCTTCGGTGTCGTCCTTGGCGGTGAGGAAGAGGATCGGTGCGGTGTAGCCGGCGCCCCGCAGGCGCTTGGTGACGCTGAACCCGTTCATGTCGGGGAGCATCACATCGAGGATGATCAGGTCGGGCTCTTCTTCGAGGACGGCCGAGATCGTCTGGGCGCCGTTGGAGACGGCGCGTACCTGGTAGCCGGCGAACCTGAGACTCGTGATGAGAAGTTCGCGGATGTTCGGCTCGTCGTCGACAACAAGGATGCGCGGTGCGGTCATAGGCCCATATTGGCACCGTAGGTGATGTGCTTGCTGGACATTCGTGCGCGTGATTGGCATCCATGATGGATTTATGACTTCCGCTCGACCGCCGAAAATCCCCGAAGACGCCTTCGGGGCGGGCCTCGCCTTCCACCGTCTGATCTTCGCGCGCAGTCGCTCGGCGTGGTGGACTCCGCTCCTGGCGGGCCTCCTCGGCGTCGCGTTGTACATCACGATGCTCATGGTGGGCGTGGTCGTCTTCATCGTCGGCGCGATCGCCGCGGGCACCGATCTCGCCACATTCGACGTCGAGGTGCGGTTCGATCTGACCGATCCGCTCCTGCTGGCGGTGTTGCTGGGATCGATCGCCCTGATGCTTCCCGCCTATCTGCTCGCCTCGCTGATCGTCAATGGGCGGCGCGTCGGGCTCATCTCGTCAGCGGCGGGGCGCACTCGTTGGGGATGGATGCTGGTGAGCTTGGCCGCGGCGACCGTCGTGGCGGGTGTCGTCACGGGCGTGTCGGCGCTGTTGCCCGCGGACCTCGAGGGGTCTACAGGCGAGATCATCAGCCCCGCCGAGAATCCGCAGTTCTGGGCCACCCTCGCGGTGATCTTGCTGGTGGTCCCGTTTCAGGCCGCGGCCGAGGAGTACGTCTTTCGCGGATACCTGCAGCAAGCGATCGGGCGCTGGCTGAAGCATCCGGCCTTCGCCATTCTTCTTCCGGTGCCGCTGTTCGTGCTGGGGCACGCGTACGACCCGCTCGGGCAGGCGAGCGTCGCGATCTTCGCGATCGCTGCCGGATGGATGACGTGGCGCACTGGAGGACTTGAAGCCGCGATTGCGCTGCACATCGTCAACAACCTCTTGGCGTTCCTGCTCGGGGTCGCGGGGCTCGCCGATGTGAACGACAGCTCGCCCGGACTCATCAGCTTCTTCGTGTCGTTCGTGATGATCGCAGCCTACGTGGGCGTGATCGAGTGGCTGTTCCGCACGTCGGGGCACCATCGGACGCTGCGGCTCACCACGGGCTGAGTTCAGTCCAGGCAGGCGTGCACGGTGCGTTCGATGACCGGACGGATCGGGGCATCCGGATCAATCGTCACGCGGTGCAGCGTGATGCCGTCGCTGGCGGCCATGAGGGTGCGCACGGCTTCGCTCGGCGAATGCGCCCCGATGCCTGCGAGAAGCGCGGTCGCCCACTCGACGTAGACCGCACGTTGATCTAAGAGTGGTTGCAGCAGGTTCGGGTTGCCCGCGCTCTCAACAAAGAGGGCGTAACGCGCGCGGGTGCGGGCGGCAAAGGGTCCCGTCTCGCTGGCGACCATGCCGCTGAGAGCGTCGATCAACTGCTCTGGGGTCTCGATGACCGGAGGGTCCGCGCGGGCGAAGTCTTCGCGCTCACTCTCGGCCATCCATGTCACGACACCGGTGATGAGGGCGTCGCGCGTGCGGAACCAGTTCGACGTTGACCCTTTCGGCAGACCGGCGCGCTCGTCTACGCGGGCATGGGTGAGGGCGCGGATGCCCTGTTCGCCGACGAGCTCAAGGGCGGCCTCCAGGGCGCGGGCGCGGGTGCTGCTCACGCGACGACACTATGCCGGAAACCGATACTATGAAAGTAGTGACACGCCACTACGAAAGTAGTATTGTGTCGCGCATGGACGAAAAGACTTGGGCGGATGCTGCGACCACTGCGCCCCCGATGCCCGACGTCGCGGGCTTCTCGCATGAGTTCATCGACACTCCGGGGCTACGCACACATGTGGCGACGATCGGCGCCGGCGAGCCGGTGCTCATGCTGCACGGCTTTCCTCAGCACTGGTGGCAGTGGCGAACCGTGGGCGTAGGTCTTGCTGACACCTACCGCGTGATCTGCCCCGACCTGCGAGGATCGGGGTGGACTCGCGCGGCCACGTCGCGCATCGAGCGATTCTCGATGCGCGACGATCTGCTCGCGCTCATGGACGCGATGGAGCTCGACCGTGTGCGGATCGTCGCGCACGACATGGGGGCGCTCCCGGCCGCACACATCGCCTACGCGCATCCCGACCGTGTGCACGCGATGGTGGTGCTGTCGGTGCCGCCCCCGTTCATGCCCATGACCCTGGGGATGCTGCCGGCGATGAAACACGTCCCCAAGTTGCGGTTCCATCGTCGGGGCCAGTCGCTGGCGTACCTGTTCGAGGCTCCGTACGTCGCGAAACCGATGCCGGCGCTGACGGTCGCTACCTATCTCGGTCCGCTGAGTGACCCCGCGATCGAGGACGCGATCCGCGAGATCTACCGGGGACTCATCGGCGGCGAGGTGCCGGCACTCGCCACCGGAAGGTACCGCAAAGAGCGTCTGCGCGTGCCCAGCCTGTATGCCTTCAGCGAGAAGGACGAGCCGCTGACGGCATCGTTCGTCCGCTCACACTCGGGAGACACGTCCCGCTACGCAGATCACTTTGAGATCGCGTCGGTTGATGGTGCCGCGCACTTCATGACCGATGACAATCCCGAAGAGGTGTTGTCACTCGCGCGGGACTTCTTCGCCCGCGTCGGTTAGTCGCGGGGTTCAGCTACGCAGCGATCGCGTCGGCGTCCAAGATCGTGTACGCGTAGCCCTGCTCGGCGAGGAACCGCTGGCGATTCTGCGCGAAGTCCTGGTCGACGGTGTCGCGGGCGATGAGCGTGTAGAAGCTCGCCGTGTTGCCGGACTCTTTCGGGCGCAGCAGGCGTCCGAGGCGCTGGGCTTCTTCTTGGCGCGAGCCGAACGACCCCGACACTTGAATGGCGACGGATGCTTCGGGTAGGTCGATCGAGAAGTTCGCGACCTTCGACACCACGAGCAGATCGATCGAGCCCTCACGGAACGCCTGGTAGAGAACCTCACGCTCATCGACCGGAGTCGCGCCGGTGATCTTCGGCGCGTCCAGCGCTTCGGCGAGCACGTCGATCTGATCGAGGTATTGCCCGATCACGAGGATCCGCTCGCCCTTGTGCCGCTCGACGAGCCGGCGGACCACACCGATCTTGGCCGGAGCGGTCGCGGCCAACCGATACCGCTCATCATCGGCGGCTGCGGCATATTCGAGTCGATCGCCAGCGGGAAGGTCGACGCGCACCTCATAACAGATCGCGGGAGAGATGAAGCCCTGGGCCTCGATCTCTTTCCACGGGGCATCGAAACGCTTGGGGCCGATGAGGCTGAAGACGTCGCCCTCGCGGCCGTCCTCGCGCACGAGCGTCGCGGTCAGGCCGAGGCGACGGCGTGCCTGCAGGTCGGCGGTGAGCTTGAAGACCGGCGCAGGAAGCAGGTGAACCTCGTCATAGACGATGAGGCCCCAGTCGAGCGCGTCAAGCAACGCGAGGTGCGCGTACTGCCCCGAACGCTTCGCCGTGAGGATCTGGTAGGTCGCGATCGTGATCGGCTTGATCTCTTTGACCTGACCCGAGTACTCGCCGATCTCTTCGGCAGTGAGCGACGTGCGCTTGATCAGCTCGTCGCGCCACTGGCGCGCGCTGACCGTGTTCGTGACGAGGATCAGCGTGGTCGTCTTGGTGTCGGCCATCGCAGCGGCACCGACGAGTGTCTTGCCCGCGCCACAGGGGAGGACGACGACCCCAGAGCCGCCCTCGGTGAAGATGTCGACGGCTTTGCGCTGGTACGGACGGAGGGTCCAGCCGGATTCATCGAGTTCGATCGGATGCGGCGTCCCCGGCGTGTAGCCGGCGCGGTCCTCGGCCGGCCAGCCGATCTTCAGCAGCTCCTGCTTGATGTGTCCGCGGGCCCACGCGTCGACGACGAACGTGCCCGGCTCGGGGTTCGCGACGATCAGCGGCTGGATGCGCTTGTTCTTCGAGACTTCAGCAAGGACCGCAGCATCCGTCGACCGCAACACCAACGTGCCCTCGCCGAACCCCTCGACCGTGTCGCGCTCGATGACGAGGCGGCCATACCTGCCCACGGTCTCGCGGATGTCGATCGACACCGACGGTGGCACGGGAAAGCGCGACCAGCGCTCGAGGGTCTGCAGCATGTCATCGGCGTCGTGGCCTGCGGCGCGCGCGTTCCAGAGTCCGAGTCGTGTCACGCGGTAGGTGTGGATGTGCTCGGGAGCCCGCTCGAGTTCGGCGAAGATCGCCAGCTCGTGACGAGCACTTTCGGCGTCCGGATGGGCTACTTCGAGCAGCACCGTCCGGTCGCTCTGCACAATCAGGGGACCGTCAGCCATAACGTGCCAGTCTACGCGTCACAGCGATGAGCTCGGACGCTGTCGCACCGACAGACACTACGCCGACAGACACTACGCCGACAGACACTACGCCGGGCGGACGCTAGTGATGCTCGTGAGCGGGAGAGTGCGCTCAATGTCGGCCCCGCGGTCGCGGCCGCGGAGTCTGCCGCCGCCGAGTCCGGTCGCCTCGAGAGTGAAGCTGCGCTCGCCGCCGTCGGGAAGGCGGACGCCGACGACGATTGTCGTCTTGCCGCGAACCGCTTGATCGAGTTCGCGCTCGAGCCACGCGGCGTCGCCGTCGGTGCCGTGCGTGGCGCGAAGGTTCTGCAGCACCCGCGCATAGACATCGACCGGGGTGGCTGCCCCTTCGGACGCGATCGCCGGTGAGCGGCGGTGCAGCGGTTCGGGTGCGCCGCCTGCGTCGAGGGCGATCACTGGATAGCGCGCGTCGGCGAGCGACCAGTAGACCGCATCGCGGGTGACACGAGAGCTCAGGGCTTCGCCGTCACGAATGAGACCGAGCGGGCGCAGAGCCTGGTCGACGGCGATCGCGTCGCGGACCGCAGGGTCGAGGCTGACGACCTTCGTGCGCCCAGATACCTCGTCGGTCTGCACGCGCACGAGGCCGTGTCGGCCCGCAGTGCTGTCGATCAGGTACTCGAGCGGTTGGGGCAAGCCGGTCAGCGAGATCCCCGCGAGGAACTCCTTGATCGACGCGGCCGACTCACCCTCGGTCATTCCGGCACCGATGGACTCTGCGGTGAAGCGATACGACGAAGCTTGGGCGCGCGACTCGCGACGCGCGATGCCGCGCAACCTGAGATCGAGTGCGGGGGCCAGCGGGCCGGGAGCGATCGCGGTGAGATCGGCCTGCAGGTAGACCTTGTCGATCTCAGCCGGAAGGTACTTCGCGAGGGCTGCAGCATCCGGAATCGCGCCTGCAAGAAGCTGACGCGTCCACGCGGGAATCGAGCCGTCGGGGGAGAGGAAGCCCCAGCGGTGCGCGATGCGCTCGAGCCGCTCGGCGCGCGCTGTCCAGTCCGGGTCGAGCGGGTAGGCCGCAGGCCATTCTTGCGGGGAGAAGATCGTGCCGTCCGCGGCGCGCAGACCGCGGGGGAGTGCGCTCACAAGACCACGCACGATCGTGGTCCAGCGCGTCGTCGTGGTCTCTTCGAGCCAGTGGTCGCCGGCGGGCGTGACGAGCCACTCGCGCCCGGCAGAACGTAGCAGCCCAGCCCCGGCGGCGGAGTCGACGAGGTCGTCGAGCTCTTCGGCGGAGTTCACAGCGCCGGTCTCCACGAGCCGCTTGCGGTCGACGGCGCTGACGGCGCCGGTGCCCGTGCGAGTGAGCGGAGCGTGCACGCACATCAGCAGCACATCGGCGAGAGCGCCGGCGGTGGTGAACGCCTGTTCGGCCGCGGCCGCCTCCTGGCCGGGCGAGGCCACGGGCGAAGCGCCGTTCGCCGCGAGCGCCGGTGCTTGCATGAAAGCCTCGGGGTGCGCGGCGATGCCCTCGAGCACGCGAGCCGTCACGGCCGCGTACGGCTGGCCGTTCTCATCGTGCAGAGCGAGTCGCTCATCGATCGCGCTCGGGGCCGCAGCATCCGGGTCGGCCAGTTCGATGAGCGCGCGTCGCGGAAGACGCGCGAGCGCGCGGTCGATGGATGCTGAATCCAGCAGTGCGGCCGCAGCGTCGAAGAAGTCGTGCCAGTTGACCGTGGGTGAGACCGCTCGCGCAGCGAAGGTCTCAGCGAGCGCAGCGTCGTCGCGGCTCGAAAGCCACGTGGCGAGGGCGCGCTCGGAGGTCGCCACTCAGGACCCGCGATTGGCGCGGCTGCGCCGCACGAAACTCATGATGAGGAGCGTCAGGATCATGAGGAAGGCGATCGGCAGACCGAAGAGCGGGATCGCGGCGACCATCGGCCAGATGCCCTGCGAGAAGTCGGCCTGTTCCATGCCGCTGCCGGTGGCGATCATGATCGCGAAGAAGCACACGATGGACAGGATCGCGATTCCCAGCGACATGAACGCCAGGATTCGGTCGATTCGGCGGATCGGAACGTCTTCGCCGGGGGTCTGCGTGCTCATCCGCCCCAGCCTACCCCGGCACCGGTGGTGCCGTAGGCTGGGAGAAAGGGGATCGTTCCATCCTCTGTTCCGCCATGCCGCCACGCAGCTCACGCAGCGAGCGGCGCAGTCACACAGCGAGGTTTCCATGCCCACCGGCAAGGTCAGGTTCTACGACGAGGAGAAGGGGTTCGGCTTCATCGCCAGCGATGACGGCCAGGACGTCTTCTTGCACGCCACGGCGCTCCCCGCCGGCACCGAAGCACTGAAGGCAGGCGCGCGCCTCGAGTTCGGCCTCGCCGATGGCAAGAAGGGCCCGCAGGCTCTGTCGGTACGGGTTCTCGAAGCCCCCGTCAGCCTCGCGAAGCGTTCGCGCAAGTCCGCCGACGACATGGCGGTCATCGTCGAAGATCTCGTCACGCTGCTCGACGGCATCGGCGGCGACTTCCGTCACGGTCGATACCCCAGTGCGTCGCACGCGAAGAAGATCGCAGCTGTGCTGCGCAAGGTTGCGGATGACCTCGACGCCTGAGCAGTCTGACTCGGACGCGCAGTCCGACTCTTCCGCGTCCCCGGACCCGGTGCTGATCGCCTCACACGATCTCGCCCTCTCTGCGCTACGTGAAATCACGCCGAGTGCCACGATCGGCGCGCCCGCAGACTACCGGGTCGAGGCGGACGGCGTCGTCTCTCTGCGGTTCGAAAACCGCCTGGGTGGCTACCCGGGCTGGTACTGGACCGTGAGCCTTGCCCACGTCGAGGGTGTCGAACCCACCGTGCTCGAAGTCGAGTTGCTCCCCGGTGACGGCGCGCTTCTCGCTCCGGACTGGTTGCCGTGGGCGGAACGTCTCGCGGACTATCACGCGGCGCAGGCGGCCGCTGCCGCGCTCGCCGGCGAAGATGTCGAAGAGTCGGGCGACGAAGAAGAAGACGACGACGAACTTGATGACGTCGACGATCTGGATGCTTCGGACTTCGACCAGGACGGTTCGCCGATTCTGCACGCCGGCGATGTCGATGGTGTCGACATCGACGAACTCGCGGACGACCTCGCCGACTCGGACGACGGAGATTCGGACGATGAGGAGTCCGACGACGATGACGAATCGGACGAGGCCTCGGACGACGAAGACTCGGACGACGACGACTCCGATGATGACGATGACGATGACGACGACGAAGAGTCCGACCCCGACGACGACTCCGACGACGACGACTCCGACGACGAAGACAACTAGACCTCGCCCGTCAACTAGACCTCGCCAGTCAACGCATCTCGCGCGTTAGAGCCGCTCGAGCGTGTAGTCGATGCTGCGGATGAGCTGGCGCACGTCGTCGGGCTCGATCGAGACGAAGGTCGCGACGCGCAGCTGGTTGCGCCCGAGCTTGCGGTACGGCTCGGTGTCGACGATGCCGTTCGAGCGGAGGCTCGCGGCGATGGCCGCAGCATCCACAGACTCATCAAAATCGATCGTCACCACAACGGGCGAGCGTTCTGCCGGGTTGGTGACGAACGGGGTCGCGACGGGAGATGCCTCGGCCCACTCGTACAGCGCGCCCGACGACTCGCGCGTGCGGGCGTCGGCCCACTGCAGCCCGCCGTGCGAGGTGATCCACTCGAGTTGGTTCTCGAGAAGGTAGAGAGTGGTCAGCGCCGGAGTGTTCAGCGTCTGGTTGAGACGTGAATTGTCGAGCGCGTTCTTGAGGCTGAGAAACTCAGGAATGTAGCGGCCGGATGCTGCGATCCGTTCGATCCGCTCGATCGCTGCCGGCGAGACCAGGGCGAACCACAGTCCGCCGTCCGAGCCGAGGTTCTTCTGGGGAGCGAAGTAGTAGACGTCCGCTTCGCTGGCCGAGAAGTCGATGCCGCCGGCGGCGCTCGTGGCGTCGATGACCGTAAGGGCGCCTTCGTCGCCGTGGACGCGCTTCACCGGAGCCGTGACACCGGTCGAGGTCTCGTTGTGCGGCCATGCGTATACGTCGACGCCCTCGACGGGCTCGGCCGCGGTGCGGGTTCCTGCGGTAACCTCGCGGACGTCGGGCGCCTCGAGCCAGGGAGCCTTGGCGGCTCCGGCGAACTTCGAGCCGAACTCACCGAACACGAGGTTCTGCGCACGGCGTTCTATGAGACCGAAGGCCGCAGCATCCCAAAACGCCGTCGATCCGCCGTTGCCGACGATGATTTCGTAGCCCGTGGGGGCCCGGAAGAGGTCGCTCAGCTGCGAGCGCACGCGCCCTACGAGGTTCTTCACCGGCGCCTGCCGGTGCGATGTGCCGAGCAGCACGCGCCCCGGACCGCTCAGAGCATCGAGCTGCTCGTTGCGCACCTTGGACGGGCCGCAGCCGAAGCGACCGTCGGCGGGCAGGATTTCGCGGGGAAGGACGACGTAAGACATGGGTCGATTCTAGGGTTTCGCCGCGAGCGGACCTCGGCGTGTGACGTCGTGCGGCTAGATAGGGTGTCCTTACATCGACTTCTGCTGGACGAGGGCCTCATGACCGATCTGATCGACACCACCGAGATGTACCTCCGCACGATCCTCGAACTCGAGGAGGAGCGGATTCAGCCGTTGCGCGCGCGTATCTCTGAGCGCCTCGGTCACTCGGGTCCGACCGTGTCGCAGACCGTCGGCCGTATGGAGCGAGACGGACTCGTCGTTGTCTCTGACGATCGCACGCTCGAACTCACTGACTCGGGCCGGCAGAAGGCCGTCGACGTGATGCGCAAGCACCGCCTCGCGGAGCGACTCCTCTCTGATGTGATCGGCCTGGACTGGGCCTACGTGCACGAAGAGGCGTGCCGGTGGGAACACGTCATGAGCGAGCAGGTCGAGCGTCGCCTGATCGAGCTGCTGGGGCATCCGACCGAATCGCCCTATGGCAACCCGATCCCGGGACTCGACCAACTCGGCGACGCGCTGAGCGGCGGATTCGACCAGGGCGTCGTGGGATTGGTCACCCGTATGAACCTCGCGGGCGAGCCCATCACGGGCACGATTCGTCGTCTCGCCGAGCCCGCGCAGGTCGACCCCGAGCTGCTGCAGCAGTTCATGAGCGCCGGCGTTCTGCCCGGTCGTAGCGGCGATTTCCGCTACAGCGAGGGCTACGTCCTCGTGCAGATGGACGGCAACGACGAGGCGCTCGAGCTGCCGGTCGAGGTCGCCTCGCACATCTTCTTGGTCGACGACCACCGGTAACATCCAGGCGTTTGCCAGGGCGGCAAACGTGACAGATTCGTTACCGTCGGGTAGCGTGGAGGAGTCCGTAGGCGAGAAGCCCGCCGTAGGACTCCGCTCGGATTGCCTCCCCGGCTCGTCGTCCGCGCGGTTAAGCCCGCATATCGTGCCCCGACATCGATTGCTGACGAGCCAGGCGCCTCGGCGCAGAGGCGCAGGAGGACAAGCTTGGCTGAAGAGACCGATTCGACCGCGATCGAGCCCCAGGGTGACGCGACGAGCACCACGACCCGCACACGCACCCGCCGCTCCGCGGCCCGTCGATCGACGGCTGTTGCTGCGCCCGTTGCGGCTCCTCGCAAGGCCACGCCCCGCCGTCTGAGCTCGAAGCCTCGTCCGATGCGCAGCCTTGCCATCATCGCCATGGTCGGTGGCCTCGTTGCCACCGTCGCGCTCCCCGCCTATGGCGCATTCCGCTCGCCCGACGAGACGCTTACTCTCCAGCAGGTTGCTGCGGACGACGCCCAGACCTTCGTCGCAGCCTCCGACGCGACCGCGACCACACTTACGCGCGACAGCTACTCCGCGACCACTCCCGAAGAGATCGCCACCAAGAAGGCTGAAGAAGCAGCCAAGGCCGCGGCTGAAGCAGCAGCCGCTGCGGCCGTCGCTCGTGCCCGCACCAGCTCGTCGTCGTCCTCAGCATCCATCCCCCAGAACGTGATGATGGTCTCGCCCGGTAGCGGCGAAGTGCGCTGGCCGATTCTGAACTTCACCAAGGGTCGCGGGCTCTGGGACTCGGGCTATCACCAGGGCGTCGATCTTCTCGCCGCGGGTGGCACGCCGCTCTACGCTGCTGCAGCGGGAGTCGTTCGCGTCTCGCAAGAAAGTTACGGCGGGTACGGCGTGGCGATCACCATCGACCACGTCATCGCCGGTCAGCGCGTGAACACGCTCTATGGTCACATGATCTACGGCAGTCGTCAGGTCGCCTCGGGTCAGTCGGTCGCCGCCGGTCAGTTGATCGGCTTCGTCGGCAGCACCGGTAGCTCGACGGCCAACCACCTGCACTTCGAGGTGCACATCAACGGTTCGGTCGCCGACCCGTGGGCCTGGCTCCAGGCCAACGCCGGCTGACGCACCTCTTCGGAGGTCGCGTGCTGACACGCCCGTCCCTCGATTGACCCTCCTTCGCTGACCGTGCGTTAGCCTGAGACTCGACGCTGAGAGAAGCGGAGGGGCGCCAATGGGCACAATTCCTCGCATCCGAACCATGGATGCGCTAGGTCTGCTTGTGCTCCGGCATCGAGTGAACGGATGCTGCGGCTCGTCCGCGGCGCCCAAGCGCTGTCTGTAACTGGACAGCGCTTTTTTCATGCCCTGAAACCCTCTCACCGTCACTGAGTGACTGCAGTACCGAACAACCGAGAAGCCGTCCCGGCCCGTTCGAGAGGATGAGAAGTGCGCACACTAGTGCTCAACGCGGGGTACGAACCGCTCGCCATCGTGTCGTTCAAGAGAGCGCTCGTACTGGTGATGAATGAGAAGGCGACCGTCATAGAACTGGTCGAGGGCGAACCCGTGTGGGCCGCGCGTGGATCGTATGAGAGACCCGCGGTGATTCTGCTCCGCCGGTACGTGCGCGTACCTGGCGCACGCAGAATCCCGGTCACTAGACGCGGTGTGCTGCGGCGCGACGCGCACCGGTGCGGATACTGCGGCAAGGCAGCATCCACGATCGATCACATCCTTCCGCGCTCGCGCGGGGGAGCGGACTCGTGGGAGAACCTGGTCGCGTGTTGTTTGCGGTGCAACAACGTCAAGGGCGATCGCACGCCGCTCGAGATGAACTGGGATCTGCGGGTTGTGCCGCAGCCTCCGCGCGGCGGCCAGTGGACCGTGCGGGGCACCGAACGGGCCGACCCGCGGTGGGAGCCGTATCTCGCGCTTGCGGCTTAGTTCTGTTCGCGGAGGCTCAGCGCGGATCGAGGATTGCGAGCCAGCGCGTGAGTACGCGCTCGAGGGCGTCGGTGTCGTCTGCTCCGAGTTCGTCGAGTAGTGCGTGCTCATTCGCCAGGTGGGCGGTGAACGCGCGGTCGATGAGGTCGAGACCGTCAGGTGTGAGGCGCACGATTCGGCGTCGGGCGTCGGATGCCTCAGCCCGACGTTCGACGAGCCGCCGGGCTTCGAGGCGGTCGACGCGTTTGGTCAGCCCACCCGTTGTCACCAGTGTGTGGTCGGCGAGCTCGCCCGCAGCTCGTTCGTATGGCGCGCCCGCGCGGCGGAGTGTCGCCAGTACGTCGAACTCGCCCTCAGTGAGCCCGAACTGTCCGTAGACGGCGACGAGTCGGTCGGTCAGTTCGAGCGCGACGCGATGCAGTCGCCCGATCACCCCTTGCGGCGAGGGGTCGAGGTCGGGGCGTTCGCGTCGCCATGCCTCTTGGATCTCGGCGACTCTGTCGAGAGGAGGATTCTCAGCCATGATTCGACTATATCTTCCGGGGAAGGTAAAGTATCTTCCATGGAAGATAAGCGTTGGTTCTGGATCCTCATCACGGCCATCGCGCCGATCGCGTGGGGGAGTACGTATGTCGTGACGCGCAACCTCCTGCCGGCCGACGCTCCGCTGTGGGGCGGAGTACTGCGCGCCCTGCCGGCCGGCCTCATCGTCCTGCTGATCGCCAGGCGGTTGCCGACGGGGTCCTGGTGGTGGCGCTCCCTGGTGCTCGGCATCCTGAACGTCGGTGGCTTCTTCGTGCTCATCTACGTCGCCGGTCAGCGGTTGCCGTCCGGCCTCGCTGCAACGCTGATGTCGACGTCCGCGGCATGCATGATGCTGTTCGCGTGGGCTCTCCTACGCCAGCGCCCGACGCTGGCCGCGGCGGGCGGAGCCGGCATCGGCATCATCGGGGTCGTGCTCATGCTGGGCGGAGGTGCCGGGGCCATCGATGGGTGGGGGGTCGCAGCATCCCTCGGCGCAATGGTGGCATCGTCGATCGGCTTCGTCTTGACGGTGCGCTGGGGAGGAGATGTGCCTGCCCTGCCTATGACCGCGTGGCAGTTGTTGGGTGGATCACTCGTCCTCGTGCCGATCGCCGTGATCTTCGAGGGTGCGCCGCCTGCGCTCACTCCCGCGGCGGCGTGGGGCTTCACCTACGTCACACTGATCGCCACGGCCGTCGCCTACGTCGCGTGGTTCGCCGGGCTTCGACGGTTGCAGCCCACGACTGTCGGCATCGTGGGACTCCTCAATCCCGTGACCGGCGTCGTTCTCGGCGTCGCCCTGGCGGGTGAAGCCTTCGGGATCGCGCAGGGTGCGGGTCTCGCGTTGGTCCTCGTTGGGGTGGCGCTCGGCGCGCTCGCGCCCGGATTGTCGGTAAAGCGCCGGGCGAAGGTGCCAGCGAACATGTCCGACAACCGTCGTGCCGTGACCGTCTCCACCGTGGCCGTGCCCACCGTGCCGTGATGTGATGGGGGCATGACCCGCACCCTCATCGTGATCGACATGCAACGCGCCTTCGACGACTTCGACTTCTGGGGTGCATCGACGAACCCGGCGTGCGAGAAGAATGTCGCGGCGCTCATCGAAGCGTGGACGGCCTCGGGCGAGCCGATTGTGGTCGTCCGCCATGACTCGACCTCTGCGCGGTCGCCGCTGCATCCCGACAACCCCGGAAATGCTCTGGTCGACGCCGTCGCGGCAGTCGATCCGGCCTTGTTCGTCCGTAAGAACGTGAACTCGGCGTTCTACGGAGACGTCGATCTGCACGCCTGGTTGGGCTCGCGGGGTATCAGCGAACTGGTGGTCTGTGGCATCCAGACCAATATGTGCGTCGAGACGACGGCGCGCATGGCGGGCAATCTCGGCTACGCCGTCACGGTCGCGCTCGATGCGACCCGCACGTTTGATCTGACGGCGGATGTTGCGGGCCTCGGCACCGTCACGCGCACGGCCGACGAGCTCATGGCGACGACCGCTCTGGATCTTCAGGCGGGCGGGTTCGCGAAGATCGCGACCACGGAGTCGCTCGTCGGCTGACGCGCGCTTACTCAGAACGGCGGATGCTCGGGGAGTGCGGCAACGCGTTCGAGCCAGTCGGTCGGGACGAATCTGACCACGGCGGGTGGTCGATCTTCGTAACGTCTACCGGTCGAGCTCTTCCACTCGAGGACTCCGGGGCCGACGCGTTTGACCGTCCAGGCGGTGGCATGTTTGAGGGTGTGATGTCTCGTGCAGAAGTGCGCCAGGTTGCGCTCGGAGGTTTCGCCGCCCTTTGCTGCATCCCATGTGTGATCGATCTCGGTGCGTCGCGCCGGTCGGCGACACCCGGGAAAGCGGCAGTGTTCGTCGCGCGCGGCGAGGAAGCGGCGGAGTTCGGCGGTCGGTCGGTAGCGGTCGACGGCGAGGACGCCGCCGCAGTGTGGATCGGTCAGCACGCGGTCCCATCCCGGAGCGTCGGCGGCGAGACGCTTCGCGGTCTCAATGTCGATCGGACCGGATCCGGCCAGCAGTGCTGGCCCTGCGTCGTGGCCCATGAGGCTCAGCGCAGGCACCGTGATCTGTACGTGCGCAGTGATCGCCCCGAGTGCATCTCCGTCGCCGTGCGCCGACGGTGCGCCCGCGAGCAGCAAGTCGGCGAAGACGTCGGCCCTTACCTGGTCGAGCGTGCGGACCCCCGGGTGCGGAGCGTCTGCGGAGGGCTCTGTCGTCAGGCATCTCTGCGAATCGTCGGAATCGGAGTCCTCCGGGTGAGGGTCCTTGGTCATGGGCTCTGAGTTCTCTGCGGAATCGATCGTCTCGAAGTCGTCGGAGCCTTCTGCCGAGGCAGCCGCCGCCAACTCCGCGCCGCGAACGTCGCGGCCCATCTGCGTCAGTCGGTCGCCGATCGCGTGGGCGAGTGTCGTCGGAAGGTCGGCGAGCAGCCGCGACATGTTGTCGTCGAGGTCCACGACGCGGATCCCGCGAACATCGATTGCGCGGCGCGCCCTGCGTGCGGCGGCTTCGGGGTCGAGCTGCGCGGCGACCGCGCGGGCGTGAGCCTTCGTACGGGCGGGTGTCTCACGCTCGGCGATATCGAGGGTGAGCTTCTCGAACTGCGCGCGGGCCTCGTCGTTCTCGATCGCTGACCCGGCGTCGAGGATCGCGCTCACATGGCCGGCATCAATGCGTCCCTCGGTCCAGGCGGCGAGGGTTGCGGTGAACCGGACGGTGAGCATCGCGGCGTCGCCCATTCGCGTCTGCACGGCGCGATCGCTGAGACGCATGGCCGCACCGAGTTCTGCGGATACCTCACGCATCGGCAGGTCGGCACCTGCGCGGCGCCCCTCGCCGCGCAGGATTGCGGTACGAGTGAGGGCCACGTCGACCGCCTCGGCAAGGAGCTGCGATTCGCGCGCCTGCAACGCGGCGATCGCCTTGCGAGTGTTGACCATCTCGGTCACGAGCGCATCGAGCGTCGGCCAGGACCCGGGGGTCTGATCGTGCATGCTCATGGGCTCTCCGAAGCGTCGATGACGAGGAAGCCGCACTAAGACACTACGAGCGCGATCTACGATCAGATTAGCACAGGGTTTCGACACGCGGAAGGGTTTTCGACGACTTTTCTTAGAAAAACAGGGTACTCGCGATGTCGGGACACCGGTTTACAGTGGGCACACACGATGTTCTAATAGAACATTAGTTCTACATCGAGAGGGGGTTCTCGTGGCGCTGACGGCCTCACGCGCTCGTGCGTTCAGTGACCGAACCCCCGACCGAACCCCCGAGGCCGAGGTGTCGCGCCTGCGCGCACAACTCGATCGTATGCAGGGCCGCCGACTCGATGCTCCGGTACTGCCGGTATCGCCTGCGCTCAGCGAGCTTCTTCCCGGTGGGGGACTGCGCCCCGGGAGTGCCTACTCGCTCCCGATGTCGTCGGCACTTCTTCTGGCGCTGATGGCCGAGGCGTCGCAGACGGGTTCGTGGTGTGGTGTGGTGGGGATGCCTCAGCTCGGCGCCGAAGCGGCCGAGGCAATGGGGGTCGATCTTTCGCGGCTCGTGCTGATTCCCGAGCCGGGGCCGCGGTGGCTCGCTGTGACCGCGACGATCGCCGACGTGCTGACCGTCGTCGCCGTGCGCCCGACGGGCCGCGCTCCCGATGGTGAGATCGCCCGCCTGGCGGGTCGGTTGCGCGAACGGGGGGCCGTGCTGCTCGTCCAAGGACCCTGGCCGCAGGCCGAGGCGATCCTCGAGGTCGATGACCCGCAGTGGTCGGGGCTGGGGAGGGGCCACGGCTATCTCGCCGAACGCGCCGTGACGATCACCTCGTCGAGCAGGCGCTGGCCGGTGCCGCACCGCGGGCGGGTCCTGCTTCCCGCCGCCGGGGGCGGAGTGGCGCCCGCTACCCAGGCACCCGCACCGCTCGAGCGCGCCGAGCTGACACCACTGGCCAGGACGGGGTGAGCGGCGTGACGTCGACACAAGCACCAACTCGCAGTCTCGTGCTGTGGTTTCCGGATTGGCCGATTACTGCGCTTACGAGAGGTACGGCTCTCGATGAGTCCCGCACCATCGCCGTCATCGACAAGGGCGCGGTGGTGGCCTGCTCGGCGGCGGCGCGCGCGAGCGGGGTCCGCAGAGGCCAGCGCCGACGAGACGCGCAGGCGCGCGCGCCGGGCCTGAAAGTGGTCGCGGCCGATGTGTCGCGCGATCAACGGGTGTTTTCGCCCGTGGTTTCGCGCATCGAAGCGCTGGCGCCGGGCGTCCAGCTCGTGCGGCCGGGGCTGTGTGCCCTGCGCGCTCGCGGACCCGCCCGCTACTACGGGGGCGAGATCGAAGCCGCGCGGGCGTTGCTCGCGTCGCTGCGCGAGATCGGACTCACCGACGTGCGCGCGGGCATCGCCGACGGACCCTTCACGGCCGAGCAGGCCGCCAAGGCCGGGGCGAGCCCGGGCGATCCGGTGTTCACCGTGCCTGCGGGCGGTGCGGCCGGCTTTCTCGCTCCGCTGTCGGTGGCGGTATTGGATGCTGCATCCCTCGGTGTCCCGCAAACCAGCACACAGACCAAATCACCAGCCAACAGCTCAGCCGACCTGGTCGGACTGCTCGCGCGCCTCGGAGTCCAGACACTTGGGGCGTTTGCCGCGATGCCCGAAGAGCGGGTGCGTGAGAGGTTCGGGGGGCGCGGCATCCGTCTGCATTCCCTCGCCGGAGGTCTCGACTCCAGGCCCGTGCAGCCGCGCACGCCCCCACCCGAACTGCACCGTGAAGTGGCGTTCGAGCCTCCGCTCGAGATCGCCGACCAGGTCGCGTTCGCGATGCGCGTGGCGGCCGAAGAGTTCATCGACGGGCTCGGGGCGAGGGACCTGGTCTGCACCGAACTGCGGGTACAGCTGGTGGGTGATCGCGGTGAGCAGAGTGAGCGGGTGTGGCTGCATCCGGCGTCTTTCGATGCGGCGGCCGTGGTCGATCGCGTGCGCTGGCAGCTCGGTGAGGATTCCGGGGAGCCCGGAGGCGGGGGGCGTGAGAAAGCACCGCTGAAGAGCGGGGTGACGCTCGTGCGGATTTCGCCCGAGGCGGTGGATGCAGCATCCCACCATCGCCCCGCGATTTTCGGATCCGGACCCGAAGAGCGCGTGCACCATGCCCTGTCGCGGGTGCAGGCGATGCTCGGGCATCGCGGAGTGCTCACCCCGGCGATCGGCGGAGGTCGGTGGCTCGCCGAACGCCAGGTGCTCGTGCCGTGGGGCGACCGTGCGGTGTTGGCGAAAGAGCGCGCGCGGCCGTGGCCCGGCAGTCTGCCCGACCCGTTGCCGTCGGTGGTGTACTCCGAGCCTCCGCCGGTCGAGGTGCTCTCGCTCGGCGGCTACGCCGTCGATGTCGATGAGCGCGGAGCCGTCTCGGCCGTGCCGGCGCAGTTCACCGAGGATGGGCGCACACGCGCGATCGAAGAGTGGGCGGGTCCGTGGCCGGTGATCGAGCGGGGGTGGGATGCTGCGCGCTCGCGCCGCGCACACCGGTTTCAGGTGGTCGATGCCGAGGGTCAGGCGTGGCTGCTCGTGTGCGAGGCCGGTTCGTGGTTGGTCGAGGGGCGATATGACTGAGCATGATATGACTGAGGGGCGGTACGGCTGATGGGCTTCGATAACCCGTCCGTGCCCTGGTCGGAGATGGAGCGGGTGCTCAGCGACCGCAGGCGCCCGGGCGGACCCCCGGCCGGCGCCGACGGAGGCGACAGCCCGGCGTGGTCGCGCAAGCGCGGCCCGTACGTTCCCGTCCCGATCGAGCGGCCCGCCGACCCCGTGCCGTACGCCGAGCTGCACGCGCACTCGTCGTACTCGTTTCTGGACGGGGCGTCGTCACCCGAAGAGCTCGCCGAAGAGGCCGAACGCCTGGGGCTGCATGCCCTGGCGATCACCGACCACGACGGGTTCTACGGAATCGTGCGGTTTGCCGAGGCATCCGAATCTCTCGAACTCAAGACCGTGTTCGGGGCAGAGCTGTCGCTCGAACTGCCGAAGCCTCAGAACGGCGAAGCGGACCCGGCCGGTGCGCACCTGCTCGTGCTCGCGCGGGGCGAAGAGGGCTACCACCGCCTGGCCGGAGCGCTCACGCACGCGCAGCTGCAGGGTCAAGAAAAAGGAAAACCCGTCTACGACCTTGACGAGTTGTCGGCTCAGCTCTCGGGAAACGTGGCTGTCTTGACCGGATGCCGCAAGGGTGCCGTCCGCCGCGCCCTCGCCTCGGCCAAAGGCATCGCGGGTGCGAACGCGGCGGGCGCAGAGCTCGACCGGCTCATCCACCTCTTCGGCCGCGACGCCGTGCACGTCGAGCTGATCGACCACGGCAATCCGCGCGATTCGCGCGACAACGACGTGCTCGCCGGGCTCGCGCGCGAGCGCGGGTTACCGCTACTCGCGACGAACAACGTGCACTATGCCGCGCCGCAGAAGCAGTTGCTCGCCGCGGCCGTCGCCGCCGTGCGGGCGAACCGCGGGCTCGATGAACTCGACGGGTGGCTCCCCGCCCACGCGGGCGCGCACCTGCGGTCGGGAGCCGAGATGGCCGAGCGGTTCGCGAGGTATCCCGAGGCGGTGTACCGCACGGTGCCGCTCGCCGACGAACTCGCCTTTCCGCTGCGCAGAGTCAAGCCTGCGCTGCCGAAACAGAAGGTTCCGCCCGGACACACGCCGATGTCGTGGCTGCGGCACCTGGTGTGGGAGGCGGTGCCGCGCAAGTATCCCGATCTCACCGAGGCCAATCGGGTGCGGATCGAGAAAGAGCTCGGAGTGATCGAGCTGAAGGACTTTCCCGGCTACTTTCTGATCGTCCACGGCATTGTGCAAGAGGCTCGGCGCCGAGGCATCCTGTGCCAAGGGCGTGGCTCTGCAGCCAACAGCGCCATCTGCTACCTGCTCGACATCACCGCGGTCGACGCGATCGCCTACGAGCTGCCGTTCGAGCGCTTTCTGTCGTCGCTGCGCGATGAAGAGCCCGACATCGATGTCGATTTCGATTCGGATCGCCGTGAAGAGGTGATCCAGTGGGTGTACGCGACCTACGGGCGCGAGCGTGCGGCGCAGGTGGCGAACGTCATCCAGTACCGCCCCAAGAATGCCGTGCGCGATATGGCGAAGGCGCTGGGGCACTCGCCCGGTCAGCAAGATGCGTGGTCGAAGCAGGTCGAGGGGTGGGGAGCCTCACTCGACACGAGCGCGGGTCACGACATTCCCGACCAGGTGATCGAGTTCGCGTCGGAGCTGCTGAAGGCTCCGCGACACCTGGGGATTCACTCGGGCGGAATGGTGCTGACCGACCGGCCCGTGGGCGAGGTCGTGCCGATCGAGCACGCACGCATGCCGAATCGCACGGTGATTCAGTGGGACAAAGACGACGCCGCCTGGATGGGGTTGGTCAAGTTCGACCTGCTGGGGCTCGGCATGCTGGCGGCCCTGCAGTACTGCTTCGACATGATTCGCGCCTCGACCGGTGATGACTGGGAGCTGTCGACCCTGCCCAAAGAAGAGAAGGCTGTGTACGACATGCTGTGCCGGGCCGATTCGATCGGGGTTTTTCAGGTCGAGTCCCGCGCGCAGATGGGGCTCTTGCCCAGGCTTCAGCCGCGTACCTTCTACGATCTCGTGGTCGAGATCGCGCTGATCCGGCCGGGGCCGATACAGGGTGGGGCGGTGCACCCGTTCGTGCGGCGCAAGCTCGGGCAAGAGCCGGTGACCTATGCCCACCCCAAGCTCGAGTCGGTGCTCAAGCGCACCCTCGGCATCCCGATTTTTCAAGAGCAACTCATGCAGATGGGCATGGCCGTCGGGGGATTGACGGGGGAGGATGCTGATCTGCTCCGCCGCGCGATGGGATCCAAGCGCGGGGTCGAGCGGATCGACTCTTTACGCGAGAAGCTGTATGCGGGCATGGAGTCGAACGGACTCGTGGGAGACGAAGCCGACGCGATCTACGCCAAGATCCAGGCGTTCGCGAACTTCGGCTTCGCCGAGAGCCACTCGCTGTCGTTCGGGTTGCTCGTCTACGCGTCGTCGTGGATCAAGCTGCACTATCCGGGAGCGTTTTTGGCAGGGCTCCTCCGCGCGCAGCCGATGGGGTTCTACTCGCCCGCGACCCTCGTGGCCGACGCGCGCCGGCACGGCGTCGAGGTGCGCAGGCCCGACCTGCATGCCTCGGGGGTCGAGGCCGTGCTCGAGCCGGTGGCAGGAGCTATGGCAGGGGGTCTAGATACGTGTACCCACCGGGTCCAGCCGCCGGTCGGCGAGTTCGACATCACCGCGCCGGACGAGTCCGCCGCCCACCGGCGGGACGGGGCGTTCGCCGTGCGGATGGGCTTGGCCGCGGTCAAAGGCATCGGCAAGAACGTCGCCGAACGCATCGTCGCCGCGCGCGACGCCGAAGGCGACTACACAGACCTGCGCGATCTCGTTCGCCGCACGGGGGTCACCGCCACCCAGATCGAGGCGCTCGCCACCGCAGGCGCCTTCGAGTGCCTCGGGCTCAGCCGGCGCGAGGCGATCTGGCTCGCGGGGTCGGCCGCGCAAGACCGCATCGAGTTTCTGCCCGACTCGCTCGTATCGGTGCAGCCGCCGCTGTTCACCGACCAGACGAGCTACGACGTGCTGGCGGCTGATCTCTGGGCGACCGGGGTCTCGACCGACGATCACCCGATGACGCACTATCGGTCGGGGCTCGACGCCCGCGGAGTCCTCACGTCGGGTGACCTGCGCGGCCACGAGTCCGGCAGGCGAGTCGAGGTGGCGGGGCTTGTGACGCACCGGCAACGGCCGGCGACAGCATCCGGAATCACGTTCATCAACCTCGAAGACGAACACGGCCTCGTCAACGTGATCTGCTCGGTCGGGGTGTGGAACAAGTACCGGCGGGTGGTGCGCGATGCTCCGGCGTTGATAGTTCGGGGCGTGCTGGAGCGCTCGGTCGAAGGAGTGACCAACTTGCTCGCCGACAGGTTCGAAGACCTGCGGGTCGGGGTCGATCACCGGTCGCGGGACTTTCGCTGACCGCCGGTTGAAGCACGAAGCGGGCGCCGATGAATCGACGCCCGCCCTGTGGAAAATCTCAGGCTTGGTCGGCGAGCGCGAAGCGCACGGAACCGTCTTCGCCCAGCTGGGCGTCGAGCACCCGGTCATCGAGTGCGTCGCGGGCGCCGGCGTCGAGGTAAACCTGTGCTCCCGACGCGGTCACCACCGTGTCGTCGGGCTCGGGCGCGGGGGCCACGCTGATTTCGAAGCCCTTCTCGGGCCCGGTGTCGCGGATGCGCACACCGCCATCGGCTGCCTGCGGAACCCGCGAGACGATCGATTTCACTGCTTCTGCTGCCGTTTCGGTCATTACGAGCATTGTGCTCTCCTTCACTTGGCGGACATTGAACCGGCCACGATTCCGAGATCTGGCGGCAGATGCAACCGATCTGCGGCGATCCGGTCTGACTCCCACGCGATACCCAGGTTCGGGGCCCGGGCGGTAGGGTGCTGTCGTGGTCTCATCAGAGTCAGCCGCGGTGTCATGGTCAGGGTCTGCGAGTGCGATCCTGCCGGTCGCTGAGCTGGATCGCGCGGTCACGTTCTACCGCGAGCTCGGCTTCGACGTGCAGGTCGCCGAGGTCGGGGGTTACGCCTTCGTCGAGGCATCCGGCATCCGATTTCATCTCTCAGAGAGCCCCGGATTCGACCCCTTTACCGACGCGGGCATGATCTATCTCTACGTCGACGACGTCGACAGCGTGCACGCCGCGCTTTCGCTGCCGAGCGCTGACTCGTTGCCGCACCAATACCTTGTCGAGCGGCGGATGCGGGGCGAATCGCTCGCACGAATCGGAGTGCTCCGCGACGAAGAGTGGGGCATGCGTGAGTTCTACTTCACCGACCCCGACAACAACCTCGTGCGCGTGGGCTCGCGGTTGCCGGCATCGGACTGAGCCATGAAGGCATTCGTGTACGACCGGTACGGCGGCATCGATCGCCTGCGGCTCGAAGACGTTCCCGCACCCGTGCCCGGCAAGGGCGAGGTGCTCATCGAGGTGCATGCTGTCTCGCTGAACCTCAGCGACTGGGAGGGTCTCACCGGCAAGCCGGCGTACGCGCGGTTGAGCGGAGGCCTCTTCCGTCCGCGCCGGCGCACGCTCGGCTCCGACATCGCCGGGCGGGTCGCCGCCGTCGGCGAGGGAGTCACCGAGTTCGTGGTCGGCGATGAGGTCTACGGCGACAACCTCATGCGCCAGGGCGGCTTCGCCGAGTTCGCCATCGCTCCGGCGTCGGTGATGGCGCTGAAACCTGCGGGATTGTCGTGGGTCGAGGCATCCACCATCCCGCAAGCGGGCGCGATCGCCGAGCAAGCGGTCGCGCGGGGCAATGCAGGTGAACGGATGCTGATCAACGGCGCCGGCGGAGGCTCAGGAGCCTTCGCGATTCAGCTGGCGAAAGCATCCGGCATGCACGTCACTGCCGTCGACAACGCCGACAAGCTCGCCTTCATGCGCGAGCTCGGCGCCGACGAGGTGATCGACTATCGCGCGACCGACTTCACCCGCACGGGGGCGTACGACCTCATCGTCGACTTCGTCGCGCACCGATCGGTGTTCGCCTACCGCCGCGCGCTCGCTCCCGGCGGCAGGTATTTCATGATCGGCGGGACGATGCGGACGATCCTGAGGCTGCTGACGCTCGGTTCTGTGGTTGGGGCGCTTTCAGGGCGGCGGATGCAGCTGCTCGTCGTGCACGAAGGTCCCGCTTTCTTTGGGCCACTGGCGGAGCGCGTGCTCGCGGGGGAGGTGCGGGTGTGTGTGGACCGGGTGGTGGGGCTGGACGACGTGCCTTTCGCGCTCGCGCTGCACGCAGAGGGGCGCGCGCTCGGCAAGGTTGTCGTCGAGGTGCGGCGCGAGTGAGGGTATGGACAGGGTGCCGCGGCCGCCGCTGAAGGTGGTGGAGTGGCCGTGGACTTCGACGACATCGTGGTCCACGGGTAGTCGACGGGGCGTTGCCGGGGTCGCCGTCTGGACATGGCTTGCGAAGGCATGTGCCTTCCTGCTCACACAACAGTGCTGGTGTGAGCAAGCCTCGAGGCTTGAGGCATCCGGTCGTCCGTGACAGGGTCGTCGCATGAGCAACGCAGAGCGCTTTCTCGACGGCTACCTCGACGCCTGGGCCACGAACGACCCTGACAGCGTCCGTGCGCTGTTCGCGCCGAACGCCACATATCGCAGCGGCGCGCGCGATCTCGAGCCGGCGTTCGGAGTCGAAGAGATCGTCGCACGATGGCTTGAGGAGCGCGACGAGCCGGGCACGTGGTCGTACTCGGGCGCGGTCGAACTGCAGACGAAGACGGCCGCGGTCATCCGCGGAGTGACCACCTACACGCAGGGCCAGAAGTCGGGCATCTACGAGAATGTCTGGCTCGTCCGTTTCGACGAGGATGGCCGCGCGAGCGAGTTTCAGGACTGGTGGTTTCAGCGCTCGTGATCGCGATGGGTTCGGCGAAGTCGTGGGGGGCGATCGGCGCCCACGATATCGGGCGAGCTAAGAGAGGACGAAGCCTGAGACCTCGAGCAGAAGGAGAGTGGCCGAAACGAACAACAGCCCGGTGTAGACGAGATCTTCGAACCAGTCGAAGAGTCCGGGTTTGCGCTCGATCATGATCTGCGGGTTGTAGACGAAGATCGACACAATCACGACGAGCGCAGAGAAGACCAGTCCGACCCAAGCGGCGAAGGGAACGCCGACGAAGAGGAGGACGATCACGCCGGTCGCTACGAAGTAGAGCCAGAGGTCTTGCACGAGGAACGCGCGCATCGAGTCGTGGCGTGACGTGCCCGCTTTCGCGGTCGCCCGCCACAGTTCGTAGCCCAGCGACAAGACGAATGCCACCACGAGGACCCATGCCGCCAGCAGCTCGAGCAGGGTGGGGTGTAGTCCGGCTTCGATCATGCGACCCTCCATCTCGGGTTCAGTAAAGCGATTCAGGATGCCTGGGGTCAAGCATTCTCAAGAGACAACGTCGAGGCGCTGTCGCACTAGCGGACCGTGGGACCCGGCGCGCAGACTGGGGCGATGACTGTCACCGCTATCGACATCGGGCTGACCGAGAACTTCGAGGGATACCTTCAGCGCTCGCAGGTGAGCATCATCCGCGAGCACACTGCGGAGGTAGGGAGCGGGCCGCGCCTGCATCGGCACCCGTACAGCGAGACGTTTCTGATCCACTCGGGTCGTGCACTCTTCACCGTCGGAGACGAGCAGCTGGTCGGTGTCGGCGGGCAGGTGCTCGTAGTGCCCTCGCTCGTCGTGCACCGCTTCGAGGTGCTCGACGGGGGCACGTACGCAGCGACCCACATTCACGCGAGTGACCGGTTCATCACGGACTGGCTCGAGTAGCGCGCGCCTCTTGCGCCCAGATGCGTCGATAGACTGGATGCCGCCAGCCTCTGTAGCTCAATGGAAGAGCAGTTCCGTCCTAAGGAAACGGTTGGGGGTTCGAGTCCCTCCAGGGGCACAGTCGTTTTTTTGTTCTGATCAGGATTTTCTTCTGTGGTCAGACCACTCGGAAAGCACTTTTGGCCGTTTTTTGGCCGCATTTGAGAACACTGTGAACCCAGATCGAGCCTCATTCAGAGGCCTTCAAACGGCTTCGATCGACGTCGTAGAACGCCGAAAACGAGCACTTCGAGCGGCTCGTCGCCTCTCGAAAAACTGAGCAATGTGCTCTACAGCCGCTGCGGCCGGGCGTAGCGAGCCTGCGGACCCGCCGGCAGCGCCACCAGCGGCATAGCGTCGTTCAGTCGCGCCGCGACCGCATCCAGATCGTCGTCGAACAGGTCGGCGTAGGTGTCCAGTGTCATCGCCGCTGACGCGTGTCCCAACATCCGCTGCACGGCCTTCACGTTGGCGCCGGAGCTGATCGCGAGCGACGCGGCGGTGTGACGGAGATCGTGCGGTGTGAGTCGCGGAATCGACGGATCGACCGCCTGTGCGCGCTTTACCGCGTTCGCGAACCAGCCCTGGCTGCCTGAGTTGCGCATGTGGTTGACGCCGTCGCCGAAGAGCAATCCTTCGGGGCCCTTGCCGGCGCAAGCCTGCTCAATCATCGAAGCGAGACGTTGGGGGTAGGGGACCGAGCGCTTCTCGTGCGTTTTCGGAGTGCCGACGTGAATCTCGTAGGCGATCATCACGGCGTTCTCCTCGATGACGAAGCGTCGACGCAGTCGATTGACGCTGCGTACCCGCAGGCCCGTCGCCTCGCCCCAGCGAAGGCCGGTGTACGCCAGCGTCAGGACCATGGTCGGATGCGCCGAGCACGCCGCCAGCGTCGCCACCTGGTCGTGTGAGAGGTAGACGCGGCGCCTGCCCGGGCCGTTGCGAGGGAGATTGCGGATATGGCGGGCCGGGTTGTTCGTCAGGCGGCGATCGTCGATGGCCACATCGAGAATGCCGGCGAGGACTCCCAAGGCGCGAAGAACGACAGTGCGCGACTTCTGAGTCGCGAGTTCTGACACCCAATCCTGGACTTCAGAGCGGCGGATCGAGGAGATCTCCCTGTGAGCCCAGACCGGAGCGACGTGGTTCTTCCACGCCTGCTCGAGCGTCACGTAGTAGGAGGGCTTCGACATCGGCGGGTGCTTAGATCGCAGCCAGCTGTCGGCGAACATCTGGACCGGCACCCGCGACGCCGTGGGATCGATGTAGTCGCCCTTCGACTTCGACACCGTGACCATGGAGAGGTAGAGCTTGGCCTCGCGCATCGTCCTGAAGCCGCGCTTCTGTGTCTCGGTGTGATCCGGCTTTCGGTAGCGCACACGGTAGCGGCGGCCGTTCACCGTTTCGTATGGGGAGATGGTGCCCATCTTGACCTCCGCTCGTGCCGGCTCGACGGTCAGTATCGGCCTAGTCTCGGACACTGGTCGGAGACCGTCAATGCGGCCAATGAAAGATGTGGATAGATGATGGAAGACGTCGTCAACTGGCGTTAGGTCGAGGGGCGCCTCCCTCCGACGCCGAGAGTGTAGCGATCGGGCGCGCCTCCGTTCTCGCCGCTCACTCCTTGCAGACTCCGCGCTGGCGCGCTCCGCTTAGCAGCCGTTCGACGACGAGCCTTGCGCCGCGCCCGATCGCTGGGGGCTGGATGTCGGGGAGGTCGCAAATGGGTAGACGGCCTCGGAACGTGCATCGCTCGCGCGATGACCTACCTTCATCCGTCGGCAAGGCCAGCTGCGCCCGAATGTTGAACTCCTGGCCCGCAATCTGAGGTTGACCTCAACGCCGACGGAGATTCAGATTGCGATCCACGTGGGTTTGGTTGCGGCGCGGTTGACGGAGAGTCGGAGCGGGATCGCCTGACTGTCGGATGTCTTGCGTACCATCTTTGTATGACCTCCGAGTTGCGCATGATCGACCTATTCGCCGGGTGCGGGGGCATGACAGTCGGCTTCGCTGGAGAAGGATTCCGTCCGGTCCTTGCGGTCGAATGGGACCAAGCGGCAGCCGCCACGTACGCCGCGAACTTTGGCGAGGATCACGTCATAGCAGGTGACATCGCGGCTGTTCCCGACGAGATGATTCCAGCGGCGGACATCGTGATCGGCGGGCCGCCGTGTCAGGGGTTCTCGAACCTCGGCCTCAAAGACCTAAACGATCCACGCAATCAGCTATGGCGTGAGTTCATGCGCTTCGTGATGAAATCGAATCCGAAGGTGTTCGTGATCGAGAATGTCGATCGGTTCGCGAAGTCTCCCGAGTTTCAGATGCTTCTCGCTGAGACGGAGAGCGGGGCGCTCCGCGAGTACGAGATCCAGCACGCTGTACTCAATGCAGCCGACTATGGCGTGGCCCAGCGGCGCAAGCGAACGATCATCATTGGATCTCGAGTCGGAAGCATTACCCTCCCAGCGCCGACCCATGCGAAAAACCCCGCTCCTGGTTCCGGGCTCCGCCCCTGGCGGACCGTACGTGACGTCATTTCCGGCCTGCCGACTGAACCGTCCACCACTGAGCTCCCGTCGCGGACATCGTCATACTTCGGCCAGTCCATGCCCGGCACGTTCAGTGGCATGGATCTTCACATCAAGCGCCGGCCGACTGCGAAGAGCCTCAGTCGTTACAGTTTCGTGCCCCCGGGTGGTGGCAGGTTCGATCTTCCAATTGCGCTCTTGCCGACATGTTGGGTGAACAAGCCGACCGGTACGACGGACGTGATGGGACGGCTGAGATGGGACTTGCCGTCGGTTACTATCCGTACCGAGTTCTTCAAGCCCGAGAAGGGGCAGTACCTGCACCCGCAATGGGTATCTGGTGAGTGGGATGAGGAGCACTCGCAGCGGCGAGGCGATCCGACTCTGTCTGTCGATCGGGTCATCACGCATTACGAGGCGTCACTGATCCAGGACTTTCCCGCCGACTATCGCTGGGTTGGGACGAAGATTCAGATTGCGCGCCAGATCGGGAACGCCGTGCCGTCCGGCTTGGCCCAGGCGATCGCGAGACAGGTCAAGCCGCACCTCGCTGCCAATCATTCGCGCGAAGCCGAGCACAGCTCCGAGCTCGCGGTCGCCTAGGACGGCGGTGTCTGGGCGGGGCCCCAGTCGATGAGCAGCCTGCCGTTTGTTGCATCGATGGCCGGATTACGTGTGCGCGTCGTGGCGGCAACCCATGCGGCACCGGAGAGATCGAACCCCAGCTCCTCCGCTCGTGCGCGATCGGCCTTCCAGGTGCCGACCAGTACTTCGAGACCCGACTCGTGCGCAGAAGCCTTTGCCTGTCGTGCTCTGCGCAGCGGATCTTTGTTTCCAAAGCACACGGTTTCGATCGATGATCGCGGGATGACCGTGTTGGGGAGAAAGCTGAATAGCGAGACGAGTCGCGAAGCCTGACCGACCCGCGGAGCGAATACGACTCGGAGCTGATCGGGCGTCAAGAGTCGGAGAGGCTCCGCCGGGAGCGGCGTCCAATCGAGGAGTGGCAGGGCGAAGATCGGAAGCGCACCGGCGACGATCGTTCGCTTTCCATCCTTGTTAGCACCGTTGTTCAACCAGACTCTGTGTGTGCGCATCAGCAGCGCGCGATGGCGGCCACGATCGGTATCGACCTGGATCAACAGGCTTATCTGACATTGACCTTCGGTGGGGATCATCCAGTTGCGCCCAATTGTGCCCTTCAGCTCGACGGGAATGTCCACCACACGCGTGTCTAGCGGCGGCTCCTTGAAGAGACTGAGCTCATGCAACACGCGGTACTGAAGTTTTGTCCCGACGGAGCTTCGCTCGTCGGAATCGACATCAGGACTGTTCAGATCGAATCTGCCTGTGCGCGCGCCGTCAAGAACGTACTTGACTGCGTCGTCCACCGCGTTCGTGAGGTGTGTGGCCAGCGGGCGGGAGGCCAGCCACGCCCATACGACCTGCAGCTCGTGATCATTGGTCGGGTCGTCGAGCGTGTGTGGCAGTGGTTCGAGACCACGCCGTGGGTCAGGGGTGCAGAGCACTCCAGGCTCTGCGGCAGGGGGCCGCACGATTGGACTCTATAGGACCTGGCCAAGGCTGCCGCCCGCCTTACCCTCTTGGCTCCTGAAACAGTGACCGACGACTGGAGACCAGATGCTCCGGGGACGCCGCGTCAGACGTTTCCGCGATCTCGTCGCCGCATCGCGACTATCCAGTCAAGCTAGTGAGCGTCAAAGCGGTCACTCGGTGAGTAGGCGCGCGGAGCTCTATTTCGAAGGTGCCACGCGTCCCGCTGGCAGGTCGCCGATCTCTTGAACGAGGTCATCGTAGTCTCGGATCCGGCCTTGCCGGACCATACGCTCGAGGTACTGGCGGGGCGCCCACATGCCCTTCCGACGAGCTTCTGCAGCCTTCAGCGCTCTACGAAGCTCGGGTAGCGCCAGGTGGTAGACGCAGTCCACTGCTCCAGACCCATAAGCGATGAGTCTGAGCATCGAAGGTCGCGGCTCCATTGTGAGCACGGCGTAATGAGGCATTCGCCCGCGACGAAGATTGACCAGCTTCGCACCCTGCGAGATGCAGTCCTGAGCCCGATCAGTGCGAAGACTCCACTTGGATGAGAGGCCCACGAGGAGACGATGCCGCCCTGAGGTTTCGCCAACCGTCACATCTAGGCGCAGCATGGACTCTTCCGGCATGGATTCGGCAAGCTGCATGACCAGCTCGTGGTCTTGGCGCCTCTGCTCTTCTGCTGCCAACGCTTTCCGAAGCACCTTCGCCACCTCCGGGCTAGTGCGTGCAGTCATGATTTCCCGGAGCTCGATTTCGAGGGCGGACCCAGGTCCGGCGTATGCTCTCGAGAACTTGCGGAACACTGCGAGGTGTTCGTACTGATCAAACTCCAGGGCGCTGCGCGATTCCCGGATCTCAAGATCCGGACGCCTTGCGACCAGATCAGAAACCGTCCTTCGTTCCAAGACGGAACCTACCTGAGCTATGTCCGGAGCGTCAGCGACTACCCCGAGCTCATCGAAAAGCGCTATCCCAAGCTCGATGGACTGCGAGTCGTTGCTATCTGAAGTGTTGGGGTTACCGTTAGCGCGAAACCCGCAAAGGGCCGCTGCGAAAGGAGCAGTCAACGCTGGAACCATCGCTCCTGATGCGGGGCGACCCTATGGACGTTCCGACCGAGCATCGCTGAGAGTGTGACCATGGTCGCCATCCTACGAGTGCCGTGGGATGCTCTGACTGCTGACTGGAGCCGATCGCTCAACGGGCGACGCGATGGCAAGCAGGGGAGCGGTCAGCAATCCATCTCACAGGAGTTGGACGGCTTCTATGGGCCCGGTGGGTGATATGTCGCCACGTCAGCCTTCCTTCAGGCGTCGCAGTATGGTGAGGGCGTGGCCAAGTTCGACCTGGAGGCGCTCCCCGTCTCAGAACTATTCGATCTTCACGCGCGGGTTCTGCGCGAGCTCGGACGGCGCGGGATCCCGCGCACATCGGGTTCGATTCAGGGTGAGGTCGGTGAGGGACTGGCACTTGCGGTCTACGGCGGGACGCTTCCACCTCCGGGGACAAAGGCATACGACCTGACAGCTGCGGACGGTCGGCTCATCCAGGTGAAGACTCGCACTCTGCCCAAGGGTGACGACCGTATGTTCCAGTTCCACTCACTCGAGTTTGACCTGGCGCTTTGTATCCGTTTCGATCGCGATTCGCACCATCTCGACTGGGCGCGTGAGTATGACGTAGAGGAGTTGCGGACGCTTGTGAGCCCGCATGCTCAGGGGCCTCGCCTACCGATGGGCCGAGCGAAGACGAATGGGCGAGACGTCACGTCTACGCTTAGAGCGGCCTACGACGTGCTTCGCGGAACCGAGCCCTCAAAGTCAGCTTCGTAGCCAGTTTGGCTAGCCACGGCGACGCCTGGCGTGGGTCAATCGGGAGCCGGGCACTTTAGCCTGGCACCACTACCCTTTCACCATGGATCCGATCTTGCTCGCAACGCTGCTGCCGTCGGACTTCAATCCGATCCAATGCAAGCTTCACTTCGCCGTGTTCAATGGTGAGTCATTTCCTATCGATGCCCTCGGCAATGATCCCGATCAATGGCAACGCTGGAATTCATGGCGCAATGTCAACGATGACTTCAATCGACGGTTCATCTTCTCGCTGGCGCAGGACCGACATGACCCGACTCGCTGGTTGTTCGGTGGGATCTGGGAAGTGGTGGGGCGTCGTCCTGAACCACGGCAGCACTCCTACGACATCATTCTTCGAGAGGACCTTATGGGTCCCTACATCAAGAGGCTTTACGTGCGGGCGACGCTCGCAGGTCGCAACCGCCGCCGGAACATGGAGGCGTGTCTCAGCGACATGACTGTTTCGATGATTGCTGAAGAGCGCTACGAGGGCGATCCGTTCCCCGGTCATGATCGCATCAATCATTCGCTCGCTGAGATTCAGACGATCGTTAGGCAGGCCCGACCTGACTGGCGCATCGCCCTGGAGCATATGAAGGGGGTTTACGTCATTCACGACACAGGGACGGGAGAGCCCTATGTCGGGTCGGCGTACGGAGACACCGGGATATGGCAACGCTGGTCCCAGTACGCCCGCACGCTCCATGGCGACAACATCGGTTTGAAAGCACACCTCGCTGTGAAGGGCGAGGACTACTTCCAGAAGACAATGCGATTCGCCCTGCTGGAGTTTTGGTCCATGCGAACGGATGATCAGCACGTTATTGACCGAGAGACCTACTGGAAGGGAGTCCTGGTCTCCAGGTCGCTAGGCCACAACAGGAACTGAGATCCACACCGAGTTGTCGTCGGTTTACACGAAGCCTGATCCCGGAAGTCTTCTGCGTCGTCAGGCTGACGGTTCGGCCGCGGCCCCGAACGGGTTCGTGGTTCTGTCGATCGGACCTTTTGCGGGGCAGAACCAGACGCTTCGTTCATGAACGACCTGACTGAACAGGTGATCTCTGTGAGGGTGAAGAAGCACGATTAGTGCCGCGAGGACTGTCTCAATGCCAAAGTCGCCCGCGAAGAAGCCTTGAGGTCTGGCGGAGAAATCATGGAAGTTCTTGCCGCGTACGATCTGACCGAATTGTGACGGCGCTCGCTCCGCGGAAGTGTCGGATTGGCCGACTTGAAAACCTTCGGAGCGAAACCCTACGACGGTGACTCGAACGTATAGCGAAGTGCCCGTGCGGTCCGGACCCCACCAAGGTTGATGGACCCCTGCGGGAGCACGTTCAGATGGTTGAGCGGATCTTGGAAGATCAGGATCTCGGGACCCTTGTCGCTGCGTTCTACGTTTCCTATGACGACAAGAAAGAATTGCTCGGTTTCCTGTGCCCTCCGGAACTCCGAGTTGGTCAGGGAGATGGACTCCGGTATCGGTCCGGCGTACACCTTGAGTTCGAAGAAGTTCTCCAAGTCGTCGATCGCGTCCGCCCCAACATTGCGCTGGTGCCGAATGTCGACGATGCGCGCTTCATCACCGCCTAGGACTCGCCTAATCAAGTCCAGGCCGACCGTTTCGCGCTCTTGCTCGGTGTAGTTCCTCGTACCGCGCCCGCGGCCGTTAGACGGCTTCTTGGGGTTCGATGCGTCAGGTTCGCGGGCTTTGGCGGACGAAATCGTCGGCTTCGTTGTGATGTCGGCGACGTCCGCTGTGGGTGTCCTACCGACGATCTCGCCGTCCTCGTTCCTGAGCGTCAGGCTTTCCGGGTCGACCAGTCGGCGGGCTGGCACCGGTTCTGAATCGGTGATGACGTTCGCCAAAGGCTCACTTGTCCCTGTGGTGCCCAATGTGCCGTCCTTCGAGCGACGGTTTTTGCCATGCTTGGCCAGACTCCGAAGCAGTTCCTCGCTACGTTCGTTGCGCGACTGCTTGCGCTCGATGTCGAGGCGCGTGGCCGTCGTAATCTCTTCCTCGTGGTGACCCTCCAGCGCCATGGACCATGCGGCCACCCAATCATGTGCAATCCGGCGAGCGTCTCCATCGAAGACCGACGCAATTGCATAGGCGCCGGAGCTCGGTGATCCGATCGCAGCCTCATCAGATATGTAAAAGACTCCCGCTGAGAGGTCGATCCAACTATCGACCTCAATGGTTTCGTCGAGGCTATGAGTCGGTTCGACAACTCTGACCCGGACGTGGGGTGTTTGCTCGACACGGAGGGCTGCCAACTCGTCCCACGAGACTCGAAGGCTCGCTTCGGCATTGGGGTCGCTCAGAGCGAGATCGGACCGGAGGTTAGTGACCGCGGTGGCAAAGACCTGCGTCAGATTGGCCTCATAGATCGCCACTGCCGCATCCAGTACCCGCCCGTGCGGAGCATCGAGCCGCGTCAGGTGGTAGGCATCAATCAGTGAAGCGAGCTGTGTCAACGAGCCACCGGGACTCCATATCGGGACTCGATCCTTTAGCCCCTGGGAAATGAGGACGTTACTGGTGGCGTATACCGGGCGGCGGCGTTCCCAACGGTCGCCAACCCAGACAGCAGCCTTGCGTAGGCGGGTCGGTTCGGCCTCCGGCGTTCCCACCAGAAGGCGGAGCGCTTCTAGCATGATCAGTTTCTCATCGGCGGCCAGGGTTCTCCTTCGCGCCAGATCTATGAGGAGGCTGCGCGCTTCGTGCCCGTTCGGCAGCCGGATACCGAGCAAGCTCCAGAGAGCGTCGGTACCCGATACCGAGGGTACGAAGTCGCGCATCTCGCCGAATATCGGTGGACCGGCCAGTACAACGGTCGGCCGACGCCAACCGTTCCGTGTGGCGATCAGACCGTCTCCCCTCCCGAACGCGGTACGAGCTGAACCAGCTGGCATCCCGCCAAGTCGGTTCCCGTGAACCTGGACCGAAAGCGCCTGATACAGCGGCGCCGCGAGGTCCTCGGCCGACTCCGAAGTCGCGCCCTCGGCACGTACCTCCTCTAGCTTCTCAATGAGCTCTCGTGCGGAGGGGTCTCCGGCTACCCCGAGGCGAGCCAGGACTTCGCGGTACAGCTCGGTGTCAAGCGCTGGACTCAAGTAGCGCTCAGGGTCATCACCGTAAAGTGCGACGGTCGCGGCGCTCTTGATCCGCAGCTCGTGCGGCGTAGTCGCCTTGCCCTTCTCCGACGACAACCAAGCGATCGACGCGGCGCTGCTTAGCCACCAAGCGTCGATGTTTCCTTTGTGCTCCCAGCGGTGGTAAGGCGACGCTGCAATGACGCTTGAGTGTTCGCTCAGACGTTCCCAGGCTCGGGTGAGAGTGCCGAGCACGGCCCCCGCGCGTCGCCGGCGCTGGGCAGCATCCTTCTCTTTCGCGATGCTCGTCAGGACGGCGTCGAGGTCTGGCGAGATCCAGTCCTGCAACGTGAAGGATGCCTGCAAGTTGCGCAGACCGTCACGTCGGCGTGCGGGAGAGCCCTGCGCCGAATCAGGCACGCCGGGGCTGTAGTTCGACAGGCGCCTATAGTTCGCCGGGTGGCTGACGATCCGAGGCGCGACTTCGGCACCGAGTAGACGAAAGAGCTTCTGCGCACCAATGCCCTCTCGACCAAGGTCGCTCTTTATCCGCTCCGAATAGCGCCGGTCGATCCAGGTCAGCCCCGGCGTCTTCCCTGCGGCGACAAACCATGTACTTGCTTCGCGTTCGATGAAGTACGTCTCGCATGGGCGGGCGTAGGTCTTGACTTGATCGCCGGAGGCCGCGTAAGTGACCACACACACGCTGATCGCTCGGCCGATGCCAGCGCCGAGCGACTGTCGATCCGCCTCAGGCACTGTTTCGAGCGTCCGCCGCACTCCTTCAATCTGCGGGTCTGACAGCGGTATATCGAGGACAGTTCCTAAACTGCCCGCGATGGCGAGTACCGCCAGCGCGTCAGTGCTGGTCGCTGACGGCCGAAGCCACTTGCCTACCTCAAGCCAGTTTCGAAGGACGCTCCAGCGTGGCTGGCTCACGAACGTTGGATGGAGTCGCGTTCCGATCCCTAGCAGCTTCCACAACGGGTCAGGTCCCGCCGGCAGTAGGACCGCAGTGCCTATTCGACTAGATGGCGACACGCGGCTGTCGTCGTCGAGCGTCAGACAGATTCGCGAACTGATGGTCCCATGGAGCCCTGCCTCGATTACGACAATCAGCAGATCAGCAAGAAATTGCGGGGAGCGCTGGTCGTCGTCAAGCAGGATGCTGGCGTCTTCGACACTGACCTCAGCTGGCGTCACAGCACCGATGCTACGGAGGTCAGAAAGTACCTCGCGCCACCGGTTCGTATCGGAACGAACCACCGAAGCCAGGACTCCGGGGCGCTCGGAGAGAAGCTGAACATCCGCACGCGCGAGCACAGGAGTGAGCTCGGCTGCCTCGTAGGCGAGTTCGTTGAGTCGGTAGGTGAGTCCGGCATCGTCGAAAGTCAGATTTGCGGCGAGTTCGACCCGTGCTCGCTGGAGCAGATGCTCGGAGAGACGCGCGCGCAACCGACCCGACGTCCTGTGATCGGCGTCGAATTCTGTCGTCGTGGGTACGCTCATCCAACCTTGGGTTGGTGCGAGCCGAAACATGTCTAGGATCGCGTCACGCCAAAGATCGCTGAGCAGAGGGATGAGCGCTAGGTTCCAGTCCGTGTCTGCGATATCGCGCCGCGACGGTTGCGGATCGAACTGCGCAAGCATGCGAAACGGCAGACCGACCTCTCGAACAGGCAGCCCGACATGTATATGCCCCGTGTCACCCGCGAATAGGGCGAACGCGTACGCCAACGGCGTTCGTGCGCCGTGCGCCTTCCCAACTCGTCCGGCATCTTCTGGAGAAGGAGCGCTTCGGCTGTAGACCAGCCACTGCCGGCCATCCGCGGCCGAGACTCGACGCCGAGTAGTGCGATCACCAGCGAGCGGGAGAACCTCGTCGTCATCGGAGTTCACCTGCACTCGGATGAGCTCACGGCCGTCGTCGTCGACTACACGAACGGTCGACAGGTGTCGTAGAAAGACGAGGCCAGCGTCATCCCAGTGTCTAAGCCACGTCACAGCGTCATCGCTGCTGACGTTGCCCGGGGTAAAGGGAATGGCGAAGGTGGTCTGAGTGATATCGCTCTCGGACCAACCGATGGACTGCTCCTGCGGCTGAATTGTGTTCGAGCTGAAGCGCACTTGGAAGTGTCCCTGGTTGACTTCGAGCACGTCAGATAGTGCGTGGAGCGTCTTGAGCCCAATGCCGAAGCGACCCAGCTTTTCCTCGTCGGATACCTTGAGGCTGAGCCAAGGGATGGCGAGAGCCCAAACGTCATGAAGTGTGAGTGGGGCGCCGTTGTGCGAGAACAGCAATCGCGAGCCGACCCCATCGACCGAAATGACGGCCTCGGTCGCCCCAAGGTCGTCGGCGTTCTGGATGAGTTCTGCCAGCCCCTGCAGACGATCATCGCTCAGGAAGGCGGCACTGTCGCCAGCCCGCTTCAGCGCAGAGCGGATCGAGCCGGGGAGACTCTCCAGACACTCGACGAGAGCCAGAACGCCAGCGTTGGCCGCAGCCTCATCGAGGGGGACAAAGGAGACCTCTCGCCGAAACTCGGGGATGTGGTCGGCAACAAGGTGCGCGACCTCGCGTGCCTCTTGGGCGCTGAAGCGGTGCTGTACTGGATCTCTCGTCATAACGCCTCTTCCCGGGATCGTCAGTCGTTGGGATAGACCTGACGTCGATCATCCCGCAATACATCGATGAGTGACGACCACTAGGCCACAGGTCTTGGAGGCGACCGTCTCGACCGGACGGGCCGGCGGACGCAACCATAGGATCGAGGCAACGAACCATCGAGACGAAGCAATGCACGCAGGCACCTTTGATGGGCGACGCCGTTCGAAACCGCTTTGCTACAGATACCTGCAACGCAGAAATATCCCTGGATAAGCCAGAAAACCTCGCCTACCCTGGCGCCATGCGCGGAGGTCTGGAGCGATGGAAGCGGGGTGTCGAATCCCGGGGGGTTCGGCACGCAATCTCGTACGCTCTCGAGGGCACGTGCGACGCTCACATGCCCCATCCGACGGGCGCCGAAGCGCTCGAGGCGTATGGCGCAGCATCCGATTCCACCGTCTCTCGGTTCATCGTCGACAACGGCGTCATCACGACCGACCAACTCACGGCCGGGGGTCTTCGTGTCTGGCTCACCGGGCATGACCCGGTCACGGGGGAGGAGCGCGGCCACCAGCGGCTGAGCCCTGACGCGGACTTGGTGCTGGATGGGACTCTCAACCACCCGAAGTCGTACAGCATCGCAGCGCTGCTGCATCCCGAGCTCGCGGGCGAGTTCGAGGCGTTGCAAGACCGGCTGCGTGAGCGGATCCTGCTCACGTGGCAGACCGAGCTCAACGCGCGGCGCGGGCACGGTGGGCTCGTCCGCGAGGACATCACGCGCATCGAGGTAGTCGAGCTGCAGCACCGCCGATCCCGGGCGCTCGACCCGCACATCCATCGCCACTTGTGGTTGAACATCAAAGTGCTCGGCGCGGACGGCAAGTGGTCGAACCTCGACTCGCGCGTCGCGATGAAGCTGCACACCGTCGTCAACGCCGAGGGCGAGCTCGCCGCCCGCACAGACCCCGCGTGGATCGCCGCGCTCGCGCGCCACGGGTACACCCTCGATGACTCGGGGGAGATCGCCGAACTTGCCAGCGCCGTCCGCCCGCTCTCGCGTCGGTCGTCGCAGATCGAGGCGAACCGCGCGCGTCTGATTGCCGAGTGGTCGGCGGGGCACGGAGGATCAGCGCCGAGCGTCGACGTCCTCCATCAGATCGATCGACGCGCCTGGGCGGTTGCGCGCCCGAACAAGCCGGCTGACCTCGACGAGATGTCGTGGGAGTCGCGCGTTCGCGACGAGATCGCGGCGATCGATCCAAGCCTGATCACCGCGCGTGCACCCATTGCAGTCGCTGCGACAGGCCTTCAGGCCCTCGATCTGGATCTGCTCGCTGCCGCGGCGATTGTGGATGCGGACCAACGGTCAACATCATGCGGCGGGCGGTTCAGTACCTTCGACATCCGCGCCGGCGCAGTTCGCGCGCTCTCGCGCACCGGCATTGCTGCAGAGCGAAACCAGCTGGACGAAGTGATCGGTGAGATCACAACGCGCGCCGCGAAGGGTGTCTACCGGCTCGTTGCGGAGGTTCCGCCTGCACACGTCAAGGCCTTCATGGCCAACGAAACAGTGCTGGCGAAGATTCGCCTCGCCGGACGCCTGGACGCGCTCGCCCAGCCCGGGCGCTCGCTCCTGCCCAGCGAGTTGCTTCGCTCCGCGTCGAACGAGGACGCTTCGACGCTCGATGTTTCGCAAGGCGTCGCCGCGTGCGCGATCGCAGGGACCGACGGGCTCGTCACGGTCACCGGCCCCGCTGGCACCGGCAAGACGACGATGCTGCGTGTCGCGTTCGCAGCGCTGAGCGCGCAACGACGGCGAATGCTGGTCGTCGCTCCGACCAGGAAAGCCGCTGCCGTGGCGTCGCGCGAGGTTGGGGCTGCAGCATCCAGCATTCACGCATTGCTCGCCGACCACGGCTACCGGTGGGGTGCCGATCAGGCGGGGGCGAGGGTGTGGACACGACTGAGCGTGGGGGAGGTCGATCCCAGCACGGGGGTCTCATATCGTGGGCCGGCGCAGTACGTCTTCCGGTCTGACGATCGGGTCGTGGTCGATGAAGCGGGCATGGTCGATCTCCAGACCGCGAAAGTGCTCGCCGACCTCGCGATCGAACAGGGGGTCGGTCTCGCGTTCGTTGGCGACCCGCACCAGGCGCTGCCGGTCGGACACTCCGGTGCGATGGGTTCAGCGATCCGCTTTGCCAATGCCGCGGTCGAGCTCGATACGGTGCATCGATTCCGTGATCCCGATTACGCGGCACTCACGCTGCGACTGCGCAACACGCGCGACCGCGAGACCGCGCTGACGGTCGCCGGAGAGCTGACGGAACGCGGTCACGCAGAACGGGTCGATCATCACGACGCGGTGCGCGAGCGGATGATCGACGCCTACTTCGAGTGGCACGCGCGCGGCAAGCGGGTGACGCTGGTCTCGGGTACCAACGCGGAGGCGGATGCCATCAACGACGCCATCCAGCAGCGACGAGTCGATCACGGCGAGCTGGACGCCGGCGTGGCCGCGTGGGGGATGGGGGAGCAGCGCATCCTCGTCGGCGACACCGTCCAAACCCGACGCAACGATCGGCTCACGGGTGTCGAGAACCGTGCGCAGTGGATCGTGCGCGGTATTCGAGAGGAGCATGTCGATCTGGCGTCGATCGCCGACAGCGGCGTGCTGCGGCGAGTGACTGCCGAGTATGCCCGGGAGCACCTGCAGCTCGCCTACGCGTCGACGGTGCATGGCGTCCAGGGCGACACCGCCGATGCCTCGGTCGTCGGGCCGGATGTAGACGCAGCGGGACTTTACGTCGGCCTCACGCGCGGGCGAGTGCACAACATGGCGATCGTCATTGCGCGGACGGATGCTGCGGCCCGCGAGTGTCTCGCCGAGTCGATGCAGCGCGGCACTCCGGAACTGACGATGCAGGATGCTGTGCGCGCGGCCGAGGCGGAGATGCGACGCGCGGCGCGGGCGCGGGAGGCGGCGATGTGGACGGGGCCGGTTGTTGGGGCGCCGAGTGCGGGGCGCGGGATCGGGATGTAGCGGCGTTCGATTCGCGGGCGCTCAGCGTGCGGACTTTCGTGCCGGTCATACGAGGCGCGGCGAGATGGACGTTAGGGCATTCGGGACATGTCCGCGCCCGTTCTGATGGAGGACCGCCTAGTGAGCCATCGGTCAGCCCCGTGGGGGTCGGGCTCCTCACTAGCGAGCTCCGGGCGATCTATGGTGTCTTCTGTGATCCCGCTGCCGCAACTTGTGATGCTGGCCGTGTGATGGACGACGCGCTGGAGTTCGAAGTCCAAGCGCCCGGCGACCTGTGGCGCTTCTCGGTTGGCTCCCCAGAGGCGCATGGCGCGACTTGGGCACTGACTTGCGCGCGACGAACGAACGACGTGTGCTTGTCGACGCGCGAACACGGGGGCGGTGACAGCAAATGGTCGTTCCACCAAAGCGGCGACTGGCGGATGCAATATAGCCGTGCGAAGGCGGAAGAGCTCGGTGTCTCTCGGGTGATACGTCAGTGGGATCGTCCCTCTCCCGACGGTCTCGGCTATACCGAAATGATCCGGATTCTCCTGCCCACGGACGACATCGTTTCAGGGGCAACGGAGCTTACAAGGCTTTCGAAGGTCGAGTGGATCGCTCCCGCCCCAGGTGGGATGGTGACCGTCATCCTGATTTGTGTCATCGCGCCCGGGGCACAGGTACCCTTGCCGAGCGACTTGACTCCGCTCAGGTTAATCGCGCTGCACGACGGCGCGATTGTGATGGTGTTCAGAGCGGAGGCCGACATAGCCGGTTACGCACCGCTCTTTGAGCGGTGCCGCAACGACATACTGAGCGTGCCTGCACCGGGCGGAGGTCCCTGGCGCCCGTCGCGCACTGATCCCGACGCGCGCGCGATGGTGGATGCAGTCAGCGGCGACGGGCGGCACGAGATTTGGGATCTCTGGCTGTGACCGTCTACGGTCGGTCGCCCGTTGCTGCCGACGAGCACCGAGGTTGTTGACACGAATCGCGAGTTAGATTGCCTAACTCTGGGCCTACAACCGGACCACTGATCGGCAGACTCCCGGGCGCATCGTGTGATGCATATCGGCGATACTCACCTGGCCTGCGGCCGGCTACCGGTGGTGACTCCGGATGGACGCATCGGTCTCCCAACGTCCACCTAGAAGCGGTACCCGCCCCTACTTACCTGCGGCAAGAAGCGAGACCTTCACTTCACGAAAAATGAGCTCTGCGGCTAGGGCTACGGCAAGAGGAATCCCAGCCAGCTGGTCCCTGCAGCCAGGCCGCAAAGCACGAGAGCGACGCCCCCAAGGGCTGCGAGCCTAAACGACCACTGGACGCGTACGTGCTTTGTCCAAGCGATCTGCGCCATGCCAACAATTTGACGAGAAAGTTGCGGGAGTATGTCCCTGCTCACTAGCGCTAACTCAAGGTCTGACGCATTCCAAAGCCGTGCATGGCCGAAGTACACGAAGTTGTCGTCGGACTCCTTCTGCAGGTGTTTGGACCGTAGCCGTGGAATGACAACCAAGGCCGCAAACCCGGCGGCGACCATCAGCGACACCAGACCCAAGTAGTACACCGCCTGCCAAATACCGACCAGGCTCGAATAGAGGCGATCCGTTGCGGTGAGAGCAACGACGGTGGCTATCGCTGCTGACTCAATGGCGAAGGCGAAGGTGGCCTTGGCGTCGACTTTCCCCGTCCAATCGACTTGCGCCTGATGGATGCGCCACGCAGTGTCGACCGCATTCGACTGAAGTAAGGCAAGTTCAAGATCCTTCACTTCCTTCGTTCGGGCGTGCCGTCGCGCGAGCATCACAGACCCCATTGAACGCTGGAACCGTAGACCGTGTGGTATTTGCCCCCCACGACCGTTTGGCCGGACAGCTTCTGCCAAATTTGATTACGCCCCTCGTTGTAGGTCAGGAGCTCCTCGTTAAGGTCCACTCTCACTCGGTCCGTAATGTGGATCGGAAACGAATCCCGGATGTCGCTTAGCTTGGCAGCAACGTTCGGGGCGGCTCCGACCGATATCAGGTCGTTGTTGTCCCGGACCCCTCCGCGAACGATCAGAGCCTCACCGGTATCGATCCCTATTCCGTGATTGATCTCAGAAAAATCGGCTCCATCAGTCCACGCAGTCCGGATCGCCGGACGAATCACTTCCAACACAGCCCAGTTGATGGCAAGGGCCGCCCGGACTGCCTTCCAGTTCTTCTCCTCGCCCATAAAAATCGCCATCACGCGGTCACCGTCAAAGCTGCGAATCTCCCCGCCGTACTGGCGCAGGATCCGTGCTGAGGTGTTGATGTAGGCACGGATGATCTTTGCAGCAGCTTCTTTAGTCAGGTTCTGAGCCAGACCGCTCGACTCTGCAAGGTCAGCGTAGATGTACGTGGCATCTACCTTCTTGCCGCCGTTCTTCATCACAATGTTCTCGGTCTCGGGCACGACTCTGCCGTCCGTGATATTCCACGGCTCGGTAAGAATCTCGTTCACCGTTGATTCGATCGTGGGGTACACGCAGTCTCCTATGGCCGGGCCCCCACTGTAACCGGAGTCGTCGACGCCCGTCGGACGACCGGGCTACCTGGCGCGGTCGAACGATCGCCGCGAGGAAGTGTGGCCGGACTGCGAAACCATAGAGTGGCGCCGCCGCTGTACACGTTCAGCCCCCCAGGCCCCCCTCACGTTTGTCAATCTTTCGCGTTGCGCGATAGTCAGAAATGTCGTGCTATGCCAATACGCTTCGAGAACGGCGGCGATTGAATGGGGCAGTCATGAAACTTCGCAAGGCGCGGGTAAAGGTCTACAAGGCGGTCATCGATTCTGAGTGGTTCACACTCAACGACTTGACCTGCCTCGTAGGCAAGAACGAGAGCGGCAAAACTGCAGTGCTAGAGGCGTTGGAGAAACTCAACGCAGCACGCACCGAACGGGGTGGGTTTCGTGAAACGGACTACCCGCGAGTGCTGATGGAGGACTACAACCCCGACGAGGTCGCGATTGAGACGGTGTGGAGTCTCGATGACGACGAGTACGAGGAGCTTGCTCGACTTGCGGGTTCCGCCGATGCGGTGACGAGCCGCGAAGTCACACTCACTAAGAACTACGCCAACAAGCTCAACTGGACGCTTCCCCTGGATTATGGCAAGTCGGCAGCGGCACTCCTCGCAGGTGGGTCGCTGAACGCATCAGAGGCAGCACCACTCAAGGGCGCCGCGAATCCGGGTGAGCTAATCGCCGCGTTGGGAGCCATTCCGGAACCGACACCCAAACAGGCGGCGTTCGCCCAGCGCCTGGCTCAGTTGCTCACCGGCGGGAACCTCAATAGCACCGCTTTTTCCTACCTGAGAGGGAGGCTGCCGGTCTTTGTTTACTACGCCGAATACGACAGGTTGCCTGGACGCATCTCCGTCAACCAGGTCATAAGCCATCGAGACAATCAGACGTTGGAGAGCCTGCTCGGAGCAAACGTCTTCCTCGCCCTCCTTTCGATGGTCGGGACCTCCTTGGATGACCTTGTCAACATCAACACATCCGAGGGCCTGATCAGCAAACTCGAAGCAGTCGAAAGTCGGATGTCTCGGCGCATCTTCAATTACTGGAGCCAGAACAAGCACCTAAAGGTTCGCTTCCGCTTCCATGAGGCAGCATCGGGCGACGATCCGCCTTTCAACACGGGGAAAGTGTTCCAGACCCGTATTGAGAACATGCGCCACGAGGCAACGATCTCGCTAGATGAGCGCAGTACGGGCTTCATTTGGTTCTTCTCTTTCCTGGTGTGGTTCTCCGAGGTGCAGAAGACATATGGAGAGAACCTCATCGTCCTGCTCGACGAGCCGGGTCTGAGTCTGCATGCGAAAGCCCAACAAGACCTGCTGCGCTTCATGGACGAAGAGTTGCTCACCAAGTACCAGGTGATCTACAGCACTCACTCGCCTTTCATGATCGACACCGACAATCTGCTGTCCTGCCGAACGGTCGAGGATGCAACAGGCAGGGACGGTGAAGTGCTTGGCACAAAGGTCAACTCAGAGGTATTGAAAGCAAATGGGGATACGCTTTTTCCGCTTCGAGCGGCGCTGGGCTACGACATTTCGCAGTCACTATTCGTCGGCGAACACACTCTGCTGGTTGAGGGGCCTTCGGACCTGCTCTACCTCCAGTGGGCAAGCCAGGCCCTAGCCGAAGCCGGCCGAACGGCCCTGGACTCACGATGGACAATCACACCGTGCGGGGGTATCACGAAAGTCCCGTCGTTCCTGGCGCTCTTCTCCGGCAACGACCTCCACGTAGCGGTCCTTGCAGATCTTGGGGATGGCTCGCGGAATAAGGTCCGTGAGATTCAGACCTCTGAGTTACTGCACGACGGGCATGTCTTCATCGCGACCGATTACTCGAGCAACGACCGCGATGCCGATACAGAGGACATATTTGGACGCGCGTTCTACGTCGAACTCGTGAACGCTGCGTACGCGTTGAAAGGCAGTAAGAAGATGCCCGCCAAGAAGCCGTCGGACAGTGATGACCGAGTGGTGGTTGAGGCCGCGGCCTTCGCTTCCGGCTGGAATCCCGGTTTCGACCACTACACCCCTTCGAAGTACCTGATAACTCATCCGGACGCGGTGACTGGACAGCCTCTGGAAACTGCCCTCGACAACTTCGAACGGCTATTTGTGGACCTCAACGCTCTCTTGTGAATCAGCGAGTGGAAGGTAAACGGGAATCGGTCAGCACACTGGCTCGGCTCCGTTCGCGAGCGAGCGCCCGCTTCTTGATTTAGTAGGTATTCCCTCAATGCGACGACGATTGACCGTCCTCGCAGGTGTCCGTGGAGGGATCCAACCGATCGCGACGTGGGGAAGAGCGTATATGCGTGCCACATGCTCAGTGCGACCCCTAGTTCGGACACAGCGGAAGAGCGCGATCCGTCCGCTAACTCGCTGGGCTAGCATTCGGGACATGTCACTGTCGGCTAATGACGAGGGTCGAATCACACAGGCGCTCGAGGTATACGACACGAACTACGAGCGTTACAGGGAGAACGCCGCAGAGCTCGAGAGACGCGTCCAGGAGGCGCTCGCCGCGAACTCGCTTAGAGGGCACGTGCACCTTGTCAGAGCGCGCGCGAAGGATCGGATTTCCTTCGAGCGCAAGCTCCGAGACAAGATCAAGAAGGATCCGGCGCTGCATATCGAAGACGTCATCGGTGTCCGTATCATCACCTACTACCGCGATGACGCGCCCTGGGTTGAGGCGGTCGTCCGCGACATGATGAGCGTGCACGAGGGCACGTACGTGAACAAGGCGGATGCCCTCGACGACACGCAGTTTGGATACAGATCGATCCAGTTCGTGGCAACCATGCCCTGGGCGTCCCGCCACCGAGACCTTCCATTTGGCGACCTGATTCAGCAACCGTCGATGTCTCCCGCCGTTGCCGAGGTCCAGATTAGAAGCATCGTCGAACACGCGTGGGCTGAGATCGAGCACAAGCTCGCTTACCACGACTCAGATCTACTCCCGAGGCCCGTCCGACGTCGCTTGGCGCTCACGGCTGCCCTCATCGAAAACGTGGACGAGCAGCTGATCTCCATCCGGAACGAGGTCGACCCCAGTAGAACCGACCTCCTCGCGGATAGTTCCTCGGACGCCGGACACCTTCAACGCATCGTGGAGACCGATCGACACTCGCGAGCACTTGACCGCAAAATCTCGGACGCACTCGACCTGCCCATCAGGAAACTAATCAACCATGAGAGGGAGGTGCAACGGGCAACGGCGATCGCAGGGTTAACGTCAGCGAGTCAAGTCCGCGACGCTCTGGCCGTACAAGAGGGCAAGCTCGGACTTCGCATGGAGATCGTCTGCGCGAACGTTGAGCACCATCTCATCCTTCCCGACTCTAATCACTCGATCGAGCCGATCGCGACATTCCCGGGCATCGGCATCTATTGGACTGCGCTGGCACTACTCCACCGGTGGCGACATCCCGTATGGTCCTTCAATTCCGTAAGCGAAGGACGCCTCGCGGAATATACGGACGTCGGGCGCTACCTCCTTCAGCACCCCGACGAATCTGCGCTCCGCATCCGCGATCGATACCGGGCGCAGGCGTACCCCGCCGGAACCCACACCGACGCTGCCCACGAACTACATCTCGAACGCTAGATGTACTGATGGAGCTACCCGTCTGAGGTTGCGCCAAGGTGACCTCGGAGAGATCCGACTCGAGCGCCCACACGGGCTCCTGATCGGCACACTGTTCGGTTCGGGATCCAATCGCGCCGCCCCTGACCTACGGACGTGACTCGCGGTGCGTGGCTTGTTCGAGTGCTCGCAGGGCGTCGCGCGCGGTCAGGGTGGTCGTCGTTGCGAACAGACGAAGCGACGCGATCCTGACCGGTCCTCCGCCTTCGGCCTCAGCTATCTCCTGATTCCTCATGATGGAGAAAGAGAAGTGAGTGAGGTCACTAAGGAAGCGCCAGACGACATGCACCAAGCTGTTCTCGCCGTAGACGCCGGCGATGGGAGTTGCAGTTTGCGCTTGCTGCCGAGTCGAACGGGCATCAAGCCCGATCGCGCTTGCCGCGCTGTCGAGGTAGGTCGTGGCGAGGGGGCCTTGGGTTTCCATGGCAGTCGCAAGTTGGTCGAACATCTCAGGGGGAATGGGAACGGAGTCGTCGCGTGACGCGGCGAGGCGCTTATTGTTCGCGACGAACTGACCGACGTCGCGGCGGAGCAGCTGAATGAAGTGCTCGAGCCGATCGGGACGGTCTTCCGGACTGAGTAGCCAGGTCAGGGCTGCGCTGTTCTCGATTGCCCCGCGCATGGTGGGATAGAGGAGGACGAAGTCCAGAGTCAGTTGTCCCGGATCGGCCTCGAGCGTCGAACGGTGAAGCTCGAACAAAAACCGTGCTGTGGTTGCGGCGCGTTCCTGAACGTACTGAGTCAGCACCAGACTGCCGCCCGCTTCCCGGGCGGTGCGCTCGTCAGCGCCGAGCCGACTCGTGGGCGGGACCTCCGCTCGCGCAAGACGATCTAAGTCGACGGCGATGTCCCTCATTGTCACGAAGGACTGCGCGAGTGAGTCTGCATGCGCCTGAGTGGGATCTCCCTCGGGAGCGGTTGCATCCGTCCCGTCAACGTCCATGAGCGAAGGTTAGTCGCAGTCGGACAGCTATGACGCGCGCCCTGCCCTGGCGTCAATCGAGCGCTGCTAGCGTCGTGCCGTGACGCTTGAGCCGGGGCAAGACGAGAAGCGTATGCGTTTGCGCTACGCAGGAATATGCCGACTCTGCGGGGCGGCGCTGTCGACGGGAAGCGACGCGATCTATGAGCGTCATTCGAAGTCAGTGCGCTGCGTGACCTGCGAAGCAGAACCCGTTGCTCTGAGCGATGGTGTTGCTGGCGCGTCGGCTCGCCGCGAGCACGAACGCCGAAGGGACGCCCGCGAGGCACGCATTCGCACCAATTATCCGAAGCTCGGGGGACTCATCCTTGCGCTTTCCGAGGACCCCCAGAGCACACGTGCATGGCAGGGCGGCGCGATCGGAGAGGAGATCCTCGCCGAGAGACTCCGGGATTTGCCGGACTCCGCCCGGGTGCTTCACGATCGCCGCATTCCCGGCACGCGCGCGAACATCGACCACATCGTCGTCACCCCGGCCGGGGTATGGGTGATCGACGCGAAGCGATACAAGGGGCAGCGTCCTGCCCTGCATGTAGAGGGCGGTCTGATTCGCCCACGCGTCGAGACGTTGCGTATTGGTGGGCGCGACAAGACCAAACTCGTCGAGGGAGTGCGGTCGCAGGTGGAGAGGGTGTCCGCCGCACTGGCCGACACGGACGTAATCGTGAGGGGCGCGCTTTGCTTCGTAGAGGCCGACTGGCCGCTCATCGGCGGGGCATTCACCGTGAACGACATCGACGTGCTGTGGCCAAAACTGCTCCTCAAGCGGCTGGCCGAAGTCTCGGACGACGTAGCTGCGACAGACGTCGACAGCATCCACAGGCGCTTAGCGGCGGTATTCCCGCCCGCTTGACAGCGCCACCCTCAGGCGATTCGCGACCGCGAAGTCATTGACAGTGTGGATGAAGACCGCTCGGTGAAGCCAGGCGCGGGTAATGTCGGCCTGCGGCTTGGGCCGGGCACGCGGGCGCCGCGCTCAGGCGTTGATCCCGAACACGCGCAGCAGCGGGGCGCGGGGGATCATCAGGCGCGGGCCGAGCTGGATCGTGGGGATGGTCCCGTTCTCGATGCCGAGCTTGATCGTCCGGTAGTCGACGCCGACGAGCTTCGCGGCATCCTTCATCGTCAGAGCAAGGTGCCCCGGTGAGTGGTTCATAGCACGTTCCTTCCTTGAGCCAGTAGTGTCAGTCTCCCTTCGTCGCAACGTAGCACAGATGTGAGCCAGGATCGACAGTCTTCTTCGCGAATCGCCGTCGACCTGGAATAGTGGACTATATGGCAGACGTCGAGGCATATGACATCAGCGACGAACGCATCGATCTCGGCAGTCACATAACCCTTCCGAAATCCTGGCGTGCGCGTGTGTCGGGGGAGCAGGACGTGCCCGGCACGATCACCGTGCGGATCGAATGGGATGCTGCGCTCGGCCGCACTGCCGTCGTGTTCGCTGGTGTTGAACGCGACGGCGAAGGCGTGGACATCACCAGCCAGATGCTCCGCGAGGTGCGCACGCACTGGATCATGTCGAAATCGGCGATCGAAGTTGTGACCGTTGACGTTCCCGGAGCGAGCGGCGCCGATCGCGACAGGGTCTCGGTGCGAGAGTTTCTCCGCCGCGTCATCGCCGAGGGGGAGCGCGAACCTTTGGAGAATCTGTATGCCGCGACCGCCGTCTATCGCGTAGCAACGGCGATCAGCTACCCCCCGCTCAAGCTCGTAGCGGACACGCTCGAAGTCAGCCAGAGCACCGCGACCCGACTGATGACCCGCGCGCGTGATGCGGGAATCGCGCCTGAAGTGCGGATACAGGAGCCTCGACGGGCGCCGGCGGTAGACCCATACAACGACCCGACCCGCCCGCACTACGGACCATCCGGGACTGGGGGTCCGTCGATCGGGCGATGATCCCGCCCGCGTCGTATAGCGTCTCGCATTCGACGGCCCCGCCGATTGCGGGCAGTGCTCCGACCCGCCCGGCAAGCGGCGGGGTCACTGCCGGCGTTCCAGTTGCCGCTGCAGCTGCTCTGTGCGCTCGCGGGCTCGATCGATCAGGGTCGCGGCAAACTGTCGTTCCTCCCCGCTGAGCGAGGCTTCCTCGGCGGCAAGGCTCAGCGCGTCGGGCAACCCATCGACGTATGTCCGTGCGCACGAGTACACCCAGTCCGCAGTGGCTCCTTGCCCCAGGATGCTGTTGAAGACACTTGCCTCGCGCACGATATGCCGAGGCTCGATCTCGAAGGTGCGATAGTGGCCGTCAAACGACATCGCGAGCTTTGCTCTGCGATTGTTGATCTCGGGATACGACAGTGCCGAGCCGAGGTCATAGAGAGGCGCAAGGCGAGGCCATCCCGTTCGAGACATCGACGACAGTAGTGCGTAGTTCTTCGCGTGAGCGTCGGTGCCCAGCGCAACCCAGTTGAAGATCGTGGCGTCGAAGAACTTCAGGGCCTCCGGGGGGCCGGCGGGACCGAATCTGTCGATGATGAGCTGTGAGATCGCGGCGATGCCGGGCCCGCCCTCATTCTGATATTTCGCCGTTGGATGCGTGCCCGTCGCTTGCGCGAAGTCCTCCTGATGCCTGCGGGCTACTGCGGCTCCTTCGACCTGGTCGGTGCGTCGCCGGTAACGATCGAAGCGTTCGATCACGATCGCACTCTCGTCTTCGAAGCTCGCCAGTCGGCTGTGTGCGACATCCATCTTGAGGTGATGCGCAGCTCGCACCGTCAGGTGCTCATTCAGGTCGCTGCGGCGGAGCCCCGCTACGCCGGGTTTGACGATGTGCGTCGACGCGGCGCGACCGTTCGCGAATCCCCACGTGCCGGGGCCGCGGACGAGAGTGAACTTGGACTGGGCTCCGGCGAGCGAGAAATAGCCACCTTCATAGCCTGACCCCACCCACGCGGAAGGGTCGGCTCGCAGCTCGCGCAGATGCGAAGCGATGATCGCGTCATCGACCCACTCGATCTCGTCCGGCCCGTCGAGTACCGCTTCGTCCCACTGCGTCGAGTCGATGAGTTGCACTGCGCCTGCCGCATCCAGTCCCACGTTCGCAAGCAACCCCATCGGGTTGCGCGGGGAAACCCCGAACGTCCGCCCCCACCGCGCCAACACGTCGTCGTTGTCGGGCAGAAGGTTCCAGAGGAAGTTCCCGGGCGCGGTGCCCTCATGTCGGCGCCGGCTTTTCGGCAACGAGAGCGACAGCTCGAGGCGGCCGGCATCACGCTGCCAGGCAGGATCGAATTCCAGCGTGACGTCGCCGCCGTCGCGCTGGGTGAACCAGCCGATGCGCCGCCCATCCAAATACGCAGTAAGCCTCATGGGTGCGCCTTCGGAACATCCCATGGATCGACGACGTCCATGAACATCGGATCTGAATCAGCGCCGTCGTCTGCCGCGGCGACCTCGGCGTACAGATCGAGTGCGTTGAGCACCGCCATCAGGCTGTCCACACTGGCGCTTCCGGCGTGACCGGACTCGAACCGCACCACCCACTGGCGGGCGCGCCCGATCCGGTGCGCCAGATCGGCCTGAGTGAGCCCGAGGTCCGAGCGGCGATCGCGGACGAAGTTCGCCCAATCGCGCGAGACGTTCACGAGCACTGGTCGCTCCCTTCCTCGGCGGACATCCTGTACGAGATTTCAGACACACATGGCACTGTACGAGGATTCTGACACGCTAGGAGATGTACGTCAAAGCGTACATCGACGAGCGTCCAGATGCCGGAGAGGCCAGTGCTCGCTCCCGAGAAGCAAGGTCGAGCCGAAACATAGCATGTTGCGCAACAGATGGGAGATAGAGTCCCGCATGCTGAGCAATATGCTCAAAATGGCTATGTCGGAATTTGATTGCAAATGCCGGTGAATGAAGGCTTACTCCGAGTACCCCCAAAAACAGGGGAACGGGGCCCATCTTTTGGCCGCCTTTTGCCCGCATTCCATTTGCCGATAGCTGTTTTCGGACGTCTTTCGATGCCTTCGCAGTCGGCAGAACCCGCGTAATTCCGCGGAAGTTGTCGCTAAATGCCGCAGAGCACAATGCTCAAAACGTGTTCGAGTCCCTCCAGGGGCGTAGCCGTTATTCGCTCTGATCAGGGATTCCTTCTGTGGTCAGACCACACAGAAGGCGTTCTTGCCCGCGTTGGCCCGCACTACTAGAGTTCGCCGCACCGGTAACGACCGCCTGCGACGACATGCGCGCGACGTCTCAGATCGCCAACATCGAGCATTTCGGGCGTCTTGTGCCGCGTCGAAAGCTGAGCAATCTTGCTCTCTGCGGGTTACGTCGGTCTGGACAATCGCGTTCGGGCTGGTCGGCGTTGGCCTCGGCGCCCTGCTTTGTCGGCGCGCGCTCTGGATCGATGGCAAAGCGGTTAACGCATTAGACGGCGCCCGCATACGAGTCGACCTTCGCCAAAGACCGCGGGCGCACCGCGACCCACTGCGGGCTTCGGGCAATGAGTTCCGCGACGATCATCGAGCGCCTTCACGTCGCCGCCTGGGGCTAACCTGGGTGGTTCGACGATTGCGCGATGCTCTGTATTCGCGGTGGCCGCGCTGGTCACGATGCGATGCATCGCCTGTGCGGTTGGGAAACGAGGGCTCATGTACGCGAACGCGAGAACGCCCGACCGCCGAGAGCTCGAACACATCGGCCGCGTCTTGGGCGGGTGGCAGGACGACGATGGACCACTGCACCTACATCCGGGCGATCTGGGCTGGTACTCACTGCGAGGATCCACCGCCACCGCCGCCGCGACGCGCGTGTGGTCCGACGGTGACACCATTGTCGCGATTGCACTGCTCGATGGCCCCAACTTGTTGCGGTTCGCGATAGACCCGGCGCGGTGCCATGACGCCTCTCTCGCTTCTCGCATCTCGGCGGACGTCGGTGATGCGACAGCCGGTGTCTTGGAGCCCGGAAGCGCGACGATCGAGGCGCGCGGCGCCGCCGCTCTCGCCGAAGAACTCGCGAGGCACGGGTGGCTGCCCGACGAGCCGTGGACACCACTGCGTCGGAATCTTGCAGCGCCCGTCGAGGTTTCCGATCTGCGCATCGAGACGGTCGAGCCGGAGCGCACCGCGGAGTGGGTGTCGGTTCATTGGTCGGCTTTCCGTGGGACGCCCACGACCGACGAGCGCCTTCGCAGCTTCGTCGATGAATGGTGTGCGGCTGCGGACACTCCGTTCCTAGACGCCGCGCGCATCCTTCTACTCCGCGACGAACAGGACCGCCCGGTCGCGGTCTCCGCAGTGTGGTCCGGCGGTGTCGCGCGTCCGGGGCTCATCGAGCCGTTGGGAGTTCATCAAGAGCACCGCGGGCGTGGGTACGGCGCAGTCATGACGCGGGCTGCCGCGGCGACGCTGCGCGAGATGGGTTCGTCGAGCGCTACCGTTTGCGCAGAAAGCTCCAACACGGGTGCGGTCGCAACCTACCTCGCGGCCGAGTTCGTCGCCGACGCCGAGGTCGCCGATTGGCGCCGCGATGCTTAAGGTTCCGCCGGTTGGTTGCGCCCGTTGGTCGACCGGCTTAAGCGCCGTGATTGAGCGCTCCGGGACCCGCGGGCGACAGACGTGGCTTTTGCTACCGGGGGCTCTGCGATCAGCGTTGCGCACGGAAAGTCTCACCGATCGCTTGGAATGTCTGCAGCAGCGAGATTGCTTCAACAGGTATGAACAACGACGTCAGTGAGGCCCTGCACCGAAGTCAGCTCATCGACCTGACGACGACCGGTCGCCGTAGCGGGCTACCGCGCCGCATTGAGATCTTCCTGCACCATGAGGACGGCGTGCTGTTCATCACCGGGATGCCGCGTCGAGACCGCACAAGGGACTGGATACACAACATCACCGCAGACCCCAAAGTCATTGTGCACTTGAAGAAGGGCATCGAGGCCGACGTTCGTGCCACGGCGCGGGTAATCACCGATCCCCACGAAGCACGGCCGCTCATCGAGGCCGCCGCACGCCGATGGCGCCGAGACGATGTCGACGACATGATCGCGCACAGTCCGCTCATCGTGCTGACTGCGGCTACCGCGCCCGACTGACGGCATCCCGAGACACTGGCCGCGGTCGCGGCGCAAAGGAAGACAGTCTCCCTGAGCCCGAGGAACAACCGGAAGGCGAATGCCAGAGTGATGGCGAACGTTAGCGAGATGGAGCGTTAGTGGAGGGAATCCTATTTCGTGACAACGTCGACGTTGTCGGTCAGTTGACGTGAGCCGTCGGGGGTCGGTGCGCCGTCGGGACTGAGGACGTAACCACCGGAGGGTCCGCCGACGCCGATCGGACCTCCTTCGGCGCCGCATCCGGTCACCCAGTCCTGATCGTTCGCGTACACGATAAGGCAGACAATGTCCGGGCGCTCAGCGCGCGCGAGCCACAGACTCACGCCGTCATGCTCGCCCACGAATCGCGCCGTGTCAGCGGCAATTTCGTCGCCGCCATTGTCGATCGCCCTGGGTAATTCATCCCCAGGCTTCACCTGCTGATCCAGAGCGGAGTAATTCGTTCCGCTCGACGAGCAACCAGCAAGCAGCGCTGCCAGCCCAAGAAGCGAGACCGACATCATCGTCACCCGCGTTGACCTCATCTGACCCCAATCTTTCGGACTTGAGTTGAGCCCCCGTCTCGCGCAAGGAGGAAAGACAGCTCAGCAATAGCTTCGTGCTCGAGCGACCCCCTCTTAGGCTCGCCCGTTGACCTCCTGCATCCGGTATCGCCCAGTTGACCAGCGTTGCTCCGCCCATCACAGTGATTCATCGGCGATCACGAGAAAGTGTAGCAACTCAATGCTACAAATGTGTGTCATCATGATGATACAAGCGAAAGGCGCGCTGATGCCGTGGATGCTGATCTGGGTGCTCGTTGCACCACTCGTAGGAGTCGTACTTGCCGTGGCCTGGTGGCTGATGCGCCGTCGAAACCTGCATCCGCTCGGTGGGTCGGTCGCTGTGTTCACCGTTGTCGCCGGCGTGGTGGCTGTGTTTGTCGAGGTGTCGGTCCGGGTACTGATGGCGGGGCCTGTCCTTATGCCCTTTAGCCCGTCCGCTGCCTTCGCGGTCTGGTACTTCGACTACCGGTTCACGATCCCCGTGGCGGTTGGGATCGTGGGAGTCGCGCTGCTCGCTTTCCCGATCCGATCCCGCCGGGGCGCGGGGGTAGCCGAACTCGCGCCCCGCGGTCCGCTCCGGTTCACCCGCCCCCGCTGGTTCCTCGCACCGGCCATCGTGTTGGCGGTGGTCCTGCTGATCACGATCCTCTCCGGGGTGGCGTCTCAGCCGAACCCGGACACGGGGCGGTACGACATGTACCTTGTCGACCTCGGAACCGGAACGACAATGGCGACCTACATCTACGGCTGGTACTACTCGCTCTCCGCACTGATCACGATCATCGCGCTCGCCGCCGCCGCGGCAGGAAGCCTCGCGCTCATCGCCCGGCCTCCGCTGGCGGCTGACCGGGAGCAGGACGCACGCATCCGAAGCATCCGCTCGCGCAACGTCATCGTCGTGGTGACCGCATCCCTCGTCCTCCATCTCGGATTGATCGTGGAATCCCTCGCCCGCACCGCGTCGCTTGCCGCGACCGTGTCGTCGGATGTCGGGCAGGTGACCCTCACGACTCCCATCGTGGCGATGATCCCCGTCTTCATCGTCGCCTCCTACATCGCCGTCGTGGCCGGTACCGCGCTATTCGCGTCGGTCGCGCTCACCGCAGTCAGTGCGCGCCGTAACGCGCGGTTGATGGTGGACGCGTGATCATCCTCCTGTCCGGATCCGCTCCACCAACAGATCAGATCCGGGACCAGATCCGAGGACTGATCGCCTCCGGCCAACTCGCCGCGAACGACCGGCTCCCCTCGGTCCGCCAACTCGCAAAGGATCTTGCAGTCGCGCCCGGGACCGTCGCGAAGGCATACCGCGCGCTCGAAACCGAGCGCCTCCTCATCACCCGCACCGGAAGCGGAACCCGCGTCAGCACTACCGCGACGACCACTCGTCGCCCGGTTCTCGACGCCGCCCGCGCACTTGCCGACACCAGCAACCGCGCAGGCGTCGACCTCGACACCACCATTCAGATCCTCCGCGCCGTATGGACGGCCCCCGACGACGTGCCGGCACCCGCCGCGAACGAGAAGCCCGCTACCAGCGTTTAGCCGCACAGTCCGGTAGGCGTTGCCTGTCACCGTGTACGGCGCCCGGAACAGGACCTCTGCGGGAAGTCGAATTCTCACAGCTCGAGCGCAGCTCAGGTGATGCTGACACCTCGGCGCTGCCCTCAGTCTGGTCAGGACCGGACGAGGCGCACTCCGGTAATGAGCATCCAGACGAGCCAGGCGGCGAACCCTAGGAGCCCGACGAAGATCAGCGCCGACCCGTCCGCGATCGCGAGGTTGCCGAGTCCGGCGGCGAGCAGCAGGCTCCCACTCACCAGGCCCAGCACGCTCTGCCAAGCTGGAGTCAGTCCGCTGGCGTGCGCGGCGAGAGTCACGCCGATGCAGGTGGTACCGATCATCGGCAGCGCCAGCCCGAACGCCGCCGCGTGGATCTGCCAGACGAGCTCGAACGCGGGTGTCGGTTCGTCGAGGCCGCCGGCGGAGAGCGCGATCCCGATCTGCGTGACGTTGAAGAGTACGAGGATGGCCGCCAGCGTTGCGCCCGCAGCCACGGCGAGGCGCGACCAGACGGTGCCCGATCCGCCGCGCCGTTGCACACTGCTGTGGAGGCCCGTCACAAACACGAGCAGCAGCGGCAGGTAAATGGCTACAAGACCAGATATGACCGCGACCGTGTCGCGGTTGGTCGCGTAATAGGTCAGCACTTCGTCGATGGGATCGCCGTAGCTCGGCGCGTCCGTCACCGCGAACATGACGTTCTCTGTCACCACCAATACCGCGAACGCGATCGCCGCGACACCGACGAGCCGGCCTTGAACGATCCCGCTACGAGCTGGCGTGGTGGCGGTGCTCCTTGGTGATCTCATCTTTCACTCCTTCGGTGCAGTCGAGATGACTGGCTGGCTGTCGAGCAAGGGCGGGACATTCACACGGATCGACATCCGTGAGCTCTCGAGGGGAGCGGTCCGTCCGCGTTCTCGTGTCGGGCGCTTGTGGTTCCCGTTCGTACATCGTACGTCGTACGCTGTACTATGCCCGTACGCTGTACGATTGTCAAGTCGTTCGAGCGAGGAGATCCATGTCTGCGAAGGAACAACCCCAGGTCGCGTCAGACGCCGGGCTGAGCAAGCAGCGAGTGGTTGACGAAGCAGTGCGGCTCGCCGACGGCGAGGGCGTGGACAGGCTGAGCATGCGGCGGCTCGCCGGCGTGCTCGGTGCGGGCGCGATGTCGCTCTACCACTACGTCGCAAGCAAGGACGAGCTTCTGGACGCCATGATCGACGTCGTGTTCTCCGAGATCGAGCGCCCGTCTGACGAGATCGATTGGCAGTCGGCGATGCGCCAGGAGGCGGCGTCCACCCGACAGGTTCTCGCTCGACACCCGTGGGCAATCAGCCTGATGGAGTCTCGGACGACGCCCGGGCCGGCGAACCTCCGTCACCGCGAAGCGGTAACGGCCTGCCTGCGAAAGGCCGGCTTCTCGGTCCTGGCCGCGACGCACGCCAACTGGCTGATCAACAGCTACGTCTACGGCCACGCCCTGCAAGAAGCCAGCCTGCCGTTCGACACCGCCGGCGAGCTCGCGGATATGACCGAGGACGTCTACCTTCCCCAGCTCCCTCCCGACGAGTTCCCCTATCTCAACGAGTCCGCCGCGGCGCTCGTCGCTGCGAACTACGACCCGTCGGAAGAGTTCCTCTTCGGCCTCGACCTCGTCCTCACTGGCCTGGAGCCCCTCAGATCTCCCGCATAGCATCATCGCGGTTTGCTGCACCGGATCTCTCGATTGATTGCGGGTGTCAGATCTGACGTGGGGCGAGGATAGAGCTGTGGAGACCCCCGCCGCCGCCTTCATCGACCGCACGCTGCGAGCCGAGGCGTCGGAGTGGCGCGCCTGGGCGGACGGCGATGCATCGGTGGGCGGCTTGCGCGTGTACGGTACGTCGGTCGGCGCCGTTCGCGGTACCGTCCGCGACGCGCTTCAGCGCCATCGAAACCTCCAGCACGATGACATCACCGCACTCGCGTCGGAACTGTGGGCCGAGCCGGTCTTCGAGCGTCGCCTTGCGGCGATCGTTCTGCTGCAGGGGCAGGTCGACACGCTCACCGGCAACGACCTCACCCGCATCGAGGGGTTCCTCCGGGATGTCCGCGTGCCCGGTCTCATCGAGCCGCTCGCCCTCGACGTGGTGCGACCCCTGCTCGCCGGCCTGTCGGGCACGGAAGCCGAACGCGCCCGACGCATCGTCACACGCTGGGCCGCGGCGGATGCTGAGGGCCTGCGCGCAGCCGCCGCCCTCCTCTGACAGGGCCGAGTCTCGCAACCACCGCGCAGTGTTCGTTCAGGGATCGAGTCCGAGCCCTGCTGTCTGCGGTCGGTAGGGTATTCGCGTGGAAGGCGAATCTGAGTTCCCGGAATCACTCGGGAAGGTCGCGCGGCGTGAGCTCGCCGTGCACGGCATTACGCGATTCGCTCAGCTCACTTCGTTCACCGCGTCCGACCTCCTGCAGATCCATGGCGTCGGTCAGAAGGCCGTGCGAATCCTCGCACAGGAGCTCGACGCGCGCGGGCTACGCTTCGCGGAGTAACAGACCACGCTCGAGGATCCCAATCGCGCCCAAGGGAGCCACCGCTCATTCTCACGACAATCAATCAGGCGTTGATCCCGAGCACGCGCAGCGCTCTGTATCCACTCCTCGCTGGCGTGGATACAGAGCGAGCGTCAGTGTCAGCGACGACCGATCGAGCGCACTATCGCGCCCAGCACCACCGCAGCGCCAGCGGCTGCCGCGATCACGACGCCCGGACGCTCGCGATAGGTCTGCTTCAGCTTGTCGGTCCAGTCGACTGCGACCGCCCTGGTGCCTGCGACAAGGCTGTCTAGATCGACGTCGCCCGCGGCGTCCTTGATACTCGCGGTGGCGGCCTTCGCGGCATCGACGGCTGCATCCGCGGCTTTTCCGGCGGCCGCGCTCGCCTGCGCCGCAGCGTCCTTGGCTCCATCAACAACGTCGCCGACCTTCGCGCTCACTTTGTCGGCGATGTCGCTCACGGTTCCTGCGGCGTCACTACTCGCGGCTTCGGCACTGGCCGAGACCTCGTCAGCAATCTGCTCCGTCGTGGCGCCGAGCGATTCTGCGGCCTCAGCGGCGGACGCGCTCACTTGCTCCGCGGCGTCTCGCCCCGCCTGGGTGTGGTCGGAGTTTCCCTGGATGTCGGTCATTCTCGTATCCCTTCGTCGTGCGATCGCGTAATCGTACGCGCGCCGGCCGAGATCGACCATGAAATCGAGGTGGGGTTGCCATCGTCGCCGGAAGGTGTTACGCACCTCGCCGGCCCGAGTCTCTGCCGACGACGCGTGAAGATCTTCTCGCTCTCTCGCCGCGGCACACGCCACTCCGCGGCACGCCGGCGCTGCCGCCCGATCCCTCTCGTTCCCACGGTGTCAGGATGAAGTCATGACGCGCGCCACGATCCGCGATTCCCTCCCGGGGGTGCCCCCGGGAGGGCGCGCGTTCGTCGCCAGCCTTGTCGCGTGGGCGGTGGTGATCGCCGCCCCCCTCGTCGCCGGAGCGGTCAGCAGCGGCACACCGGCCTCGCTGCGGCTACCCGTCGAGACCATCCTGCTGCTCCTGCTCGTCCTCGCCCTGCCCGACGGTATGCCCCAGAGGATCGTGGCCTACGCCTTCGGGGCGGTCTGCGTCGTCGCGGCCGTCATCGCCCTGCTCGACCTCGCGTTCGTCGCGACAATCGATCGCGGCTTCGCACCCACCGAGGACTGGCGCGCGGTGATCAACGCCTACAACGTCGTCCGAGACGTCGCGGGACATGTCAACGCGGCACTCGTCGCCGTCATCGTCCTGGGGCTCGCGACCGCCGCAGTGGTCGTGATCGCCCGATGTGCACTGCGGTGCGGGGGGATGCTGTCGCACTCCCGGCCGCGGGCGCCCATCGCGGTCACGGCGGCGGCGGTGACGTGGATCGCGCTCGCGCTCGCCGGGGCGCAACATCCCACCGCCGTGCCTCTCGCCGCGGCGGATGTCGCGACGACCCTTCAGTCCGCGGCCGTGCAGTCGGTGCAGAGCATCCGCGACCGGGATACCTTCGCCCAGGCGTTAAGAGAAGACCCTCTGCGCTCCCGGCCCGCCGAAGAGCTCCTCACCGGATTGCGCGGCACAGACGTCGTCGTCGCGTTCGTCGAGAGCTACGGCGAGGTCGCGGTGTCGGGCACCGGGCCGATGGCAGGGATCGAACGCGTGATCGACGAGTACGCGACCCGGCTGACGCAGAGCGGCTACCGCGCGGAGAGCGCGTTCCTGACTTCGCCGACCTTCGGCGGTGAGAGCTGGCTCGCGCACGGCACGCTGCAGAGCGGTATGTGGGTGGACTCGCAGCAGAAGTACGACACGCTGCTGTCCAGTGACCGCATGACGCTGAGTCGCCTCTTCGGTGAGGCGGCCTGGCGCACGGTCGCAGTCAATCCCGCCCACACCGCGCCGTGGCCCGAGGGCGCCGCCCTCTACGGCTACGACCGAATGCTCGACGAGCGCTCACTGGACTTCCGGGGGCCTGCGTTCGGCTTCGCACGCGTGCCCGACCAGTTCACCTGGCAACGATTCTTCGACGAGGAGCTCTCGCGAAGCGGCACGCCGATCATGGCCGAGGTCGACCTCGTCTCGTCGCACACCCCGTGGACTCCGAATCCCCGTCTCGTCTCGTGGTCTGATCTCGGCGACGGCTCGATCTTCGATGGTGAAGACAAAGCCTCGGCTGACGTCTGGCCGGACGAGCAGCGCGTCCGCGCCGCGTACGCGGAGGCCATCGAGTACTCCCTCGGCGCGACCCTTTCCTTCCTCGAGACCTACGACCCGCCTCATCTGGTGCTCGTACTGGTCGGCGACCACCAGCCCTCACGCATCGTGAGCGGACCGGGGGCCGACAGCGACGTGCCGATCACGATCGTGTCGAAGGACGCCGCAGTGTTCGAGCAGATAGAGCAGTGGGGGTGGGATGCCGGCTTCCGTCCATCCCCGGACGCCCCGGCATGGCGCATGGATGCCTTCCGCGACCGGTTCGTCGCCGCGTTCAGCGGCTGAGCTCGAGCTCTGCCCTCCGGTGTCGGAACACGATCACCGTCGCGACCGCGAGCACGACGACCCCGATCGACTCGAGGATCACCGTCTCGGGCGCGAGCAGGTACTCCCAGCTCGACCGGATGCCGAACAGCCCGACAGTGAGGGCGAGGAGGAGCGCGGCGAGACTTGCGATCATGAACAACAGCCCGAGCACGGTGACACCGAGCAGGAATCGAGCCGGGACCACCAGCATCCCGATCCCCAGCACAGCACCGGCGACGAAGTTGAGGACGAACATCACGCCCAGGATGCCTCCCGTGCCGTTCACGACCAAGAACAGGTGGATTCCGCCCGCGGCCAGCAGGAAGACAGCGCTCACGATGCGCGCGATCAGCAGGATGCTGCGCTCTCTATCTGACGCGGACATTTCAGCCTCCGAATCCGTGCTCGCCGTCTGGGCAAATCTAGCGGTCGAGAGCGGTCAACCATAGATGGGTGGGCGGGCCGAAGCATCCGCTCATCGCGTAAATCTGGCGACCCGGACCGCACACCGAAGCCGTAGCGTGGAGGGATGACCACTCATGTCGCTCACGCCGAGAACCTCGCCCAGCTGCACACCGCGCCCCAGATCCTTCGCCTCGTCAACGTGTGGGACGTTGTCTCGGCGAAGGCGATCGTTGCCCTTCCTGAGACGAAAGCGATCGCGACTGCCGGACACTCCATCGCTGCGACCTTCGGGTACAAGGACGGTGAGAACATCCCGCTCGAGGTCATGCTCGACATGGTGCGCCGCATCGCGGAGGCCGTCGACCTGCCTGTCACCGCCGACCTCGATGCCGGGTTCGGTGACGCGGGGGAGACGGTGCGCAAGGCCATCGCTGCTGGCGTAGTCGGAGCAAACATCGAAGACCGCCTCAAGCCGCTGGCTGAGTCGGTTGCCGTTGTCGAGGCAGCCATCGCGGCGGGCGAGGCCGAGGGAATTCCGTTCGTGCTCAATGCGCGGACGGATGCCTTCGTCCGCGCTGGCGACCGCCCTGTGGCCGAGTCGATCGCCGATGCAATCGAGCGTGGGCGTGCCTATCTCGCGGCAGGCGCGACGACGGTGTTCGTCCCGGGAATCCTCAAAGCAGATGTGACTCGGCAGCTCGTCGAGGGAATCGGTGACCGCAAGGTCAGCGTGATCGGACTGCCCGGAGCCCTGACGGCTGCCGAGTACGAGGCGCTGGGCGTGGCCCGCATCACGTACGGTCCGATGACCCAGCGGGTCGCACTGACCGCGCTGCAGGACGTCGCGAAGGACCTCTACGCGGACGGCGCGATTCCCTCGACGACGCGCGCTCTCAATTGAGAAAGTTACACACTCGACGGCGTCGACAGGCTCACCATCAACACTGCCGGGAAAGGGCCGGTGCGGCTCATCCCGCACGATCGCTAAGGTGAGCACATGAAGCGGACCTGGCCCATCGTCCTTGGGGTGATCCTTGCGGTGCTCGGCGGAATCTGGACCCTCCAGGGCCTCAACGTGTTGGGCGGATCCGCGATGAGCGGATCATCGTTCTGGGCCGTCGTCGGCCCGATCGTGCTTGTCGTCGGTATTGTGCTGATCGGCGTCGGGATCGCCCGTCGCAAAGGGTAGTCAGCAAGCCCGCGAGGCCCATCGCGATGTTGGCGACTCCGAGTTCCGCGACGAGTTGGCGTTCCAGTGCCGAGGATCCGAGGATCTCGGCCGTCGGACCCTTGCCCGATACGTGGGCGACTCCGGCGACGAGCGGCCTCGTGCCGACGCCCTAGAGCATCCATCGCTTGCCGAACACGAGGATCGGATCGCCGCCGACCGTGGTCAGCTGGATCGCGCCCGAAGCGATCGGTAGAACCACTGGGGGTGACCCCGAGTAGCCTGGCGCGCATCGAACCACAGGAGGTCGCCGTGTCTTCAGAAGCCGTGTCGTCAGGAGCGGGGCCCATACCAGCCACACCATCGAAACTGGGCAACATCACGTTCTACGCGAATGATCCGCGTCGGCTCTCGCACTTCTGGGCCGAGGTGTTCGGCTACCCACTCGTCGAGTGGGAGGAGCCTCTCAAGAGCCAACTTCTCGCCTCAGGGCTGACCGAGGCCGACCTCGCGAAACGCGCGCTGGCCGAACCTCCCGAAGGTGTGAATGGCCCGCGATTGTTCTTCCACCACGCCGACGGAGCCAAGGTCGGCCGCAATCGACTGCACATGGACGTGCGCTCGACACCGGGCCGCAGGCCGACGCGTGAAGAACTCGACGCCGAGAAAGACCGGCTGGTCGCGCTCGGGGCAGAGGTGGTCAGACTCGTCGACCAGACCTGGGGTGCGTGGCCCGAGGTGTACTACCAACTGCGAGACCCGGAGGGCAACGAGTTCTGCCTGGAGTGAGCGACCGAGGGTCGATCGGACTACGTCGGCGCGGCTTGCACGCCGGAGGGAATGAAAAAGCCCCGACCGTTACCACGCGGCCGGGGCGAGACCGATGAGAACCCGGCCTATCAAGATTCAGCATAGCCCCTCGGGCTGGGTGTCTGATGTGCGCGCCGTTCGGGTCTCGCGAGCGGGAGGGACGAGCGCTCGGCATTGTGCGTCAACCAAAGCGCTCGCGCCTCGGTCGATAGTGTCGTGCCATGAGCCCCACCCCGCCGCCCACCCAAGCGGTCGACCTCACCACCGCGCTCGTGGCGATCGACTCGGTCAACCCCGGGCTCACCGAAGGCGCAGCCGGGGAAGCGGAACTCGCAGCGTTCATCGGCGCAAGGCTCGAGGCATCCGGGTTCATCGTCCGTACCCTGGTCGACACAACAGATCACCGCCGCGTCAGCGTCATCGCCGAGTACACCGGCACGCGCTCCGGCCGCACGATCGTGCTCAACGGACACCTCGACACGGTCGGCGTCGAGGGCATGCCCGACCCGTTCTCGGCCCGGATCGAGGGCGATCGGCTTTACGGGCGCGGAACGTCCGACATGAAGGGCGGCGTCGCCGGGCTCATCGTCGCGGCCGAGCACCTGGCCGCCACCGACGCTCCGGGAAAGGTCATCGTCGCGCTCGTCGCCGATGAAGAAGACGCGAGCCTTGGTGCGGAAGCAGTGATCGCAGATCTCTCCGCGCGGAGCATGCGACCCAATCTGTGCCTGATCGCCGAGCCGACCTGGCTCGACCTTGCGATCGCGCACCGGGGCTATTCCGTCGTCGAGGTGACGCTCCACGGCCGGGCCGCGCACTCGTCGCAGCCGGGCGAAGGGGTCGATGCGATCCGTGGGCTGAACCGCCTGCTCACCGAGGTCGAGAACGCTGACGGTGCTTTGAGGGCGGGGGCACAGCATCCGCTTCTCGGCGCTGGAACGCTGATGGCCACGGTCGTGCGCGCGGGCACGGCGCCATTCAGCGTCGCAGCCCAAGCCGAAGTCGTGATCGAACGCCGCACGGTGCCGGGGGAGTCTCCGGCCGATGCGCTCGCCGAAGTCCGCGTGTTGCTCGAGCGGGTGACTGCCGCGGTTCCGGGGCTCACCGCCGACGCCAGACTCAGGCTCACACGCGATGCATGGGAGCAAGACGAGACAGGCGCGGCCGCGGAGTTCGCCGGATTGCTGGGCGATGCGCTCGAGAAAGCGGGCACACCAAACGCCCGGCGCACCGGGGCTCCGTACTGGATGGAGTCTGCGCTCTGGCAGGCGGCGGGCGTGCCGACGGTGGTGTGCGGACCGGCGGGCGGCGGGCTGCACGCGATCGACGAGTGGGTGGATGCCTCGCAGCTCGAACACTTCGCCCACGCGGTGGCCGACGCTGCGCGCAGATTCTTGGAGGCAACGCCATGACCGATCGCGACCCGCGCGGCTATGCCGCCGACGCCCCGCTGTTCGCCGCGTGGCTGCGCTTCACCGACGCCGCGCAGGCGGGGGAGGTGCAGCCGATGAGCATTCCCGGCCACAAGCATCGCCGCGAACTCGTCGGCGACCTGATTCAGGGCGATGTGCCGATGCTCGCAGGCCTCGACACGATGAAACAAGACCACGGCCGGCTTGCCGACGCCGAAGCGCGCGCAGCGCGGGCGTGGGGCACCGACTGGTGTCGCATCTCGGTCGGCGGCTCGACCCACGCCAACCAGGCGATCGTGCTCGCGCTCGGTCGGCCGGGGCAGACGGTCATCGTCTCGCGCACCCTGCACCGCTCGGTTCTGCTCGGCATCGTCCTCGCCGGCCTCCGCCCGGTGTGGGTGACTCCCGCTCTCGACGTGGTGACCGGGCTTCCCGGGGCCGTACCGGTCGACGCGGTGCGCGCGGCGCTCGCTGCGAACCCGGACGCGTGTGCGGTGCTCATCGGAGACCCCTCGTACGTCGGCACCCTGTCGAAAATCGAAGAACTGGCGGATGCTTCACACGAAGCCGGCGTTCCGCTCGTGGTCGATGCGGCCTGGGCGGCGTACTTCGGGTTCTCGGCACGCGTCCCCGACCACGCGCTGGCGCGCGGCGCGGACGCACTGGTCACGAGTGCGCACAAGTCGCTGCCGGCGTGGAGCCAGGGTGCTCTGCTGCTCGCTCGGACGACAGCATCCGGCGGTTATCTCGATGCAGACCGGCTGGAACGCGCCTTCGACGCGACCCACACGACGAGCGTTGCGGGGGTGATCATCGCGAGCGTAGATGCCTCGCGGGCGATGCTCGAGCGCGATGGGGAATCGTTGATTTCGGGGGTCGTCGACCTGGTATCGCGTGCGCGTACGCGACTGCTTTCGGTAGAAGGAGTTGAAGTGCTGACCGGGCGTGACGCAGAGCACCCGGACGGCGAGTTCGCGGTGGATCCGGCCAAGCTCGTCGTGCTGCTCGCTGGCACGGGCGCTCACGGGCACGCGATCGAACGCGACCTGAACGCGCAGGGCATGACCCTTGAGATGGCCGACCGCGAGGTGCTCGTGCCGATGATCACGGTCGCTGACTCCGTCGAGACCGTGGATCGGTTTCTCGGCCAGCTGGTGGCCTCAATCTCGCGGCACCGGGGGACGCCGCGCATGATCACGGCGTCGGCGGCATGGTCGGTGCGCGCCGAACAGGCGATGGATCCGCGTGCGGCCTTCTTTGCTGCGCACGAGACAGTGCCGGCGGATGCTGCGATCGGCCGTGTCTGCGCAGAACTGATCGCTCCCTACCCACCCGGAGTTCCGGTGCTCGCGCCTGGTGAAACCGTGACTTCTGAGGCTCTGGGCGCGCTGCGCGCCGCCTTGGTCGACGGCGGACGCATCGCGTACGCGGCCGACCCGACCCTCGCGACCGTGCAGGTGGTTCGTGCCTAGGCGGCGAGAACCCACTCCCTCGACGAGAACCCCGCCCACAACCGTGCTCTCGTCGGCGGACTGGGTTCTCGCGGTCAATGGGTTCGGCGTTCCGTGTGTCTCCGGCCAGGCGTAGCGTGGGCCGAATGAGTGAGTCAACAAGTGGCCACGGCCGGATCTCGGTGGCCGAGTTCCACCGGTCCCCGGGAGTCGCCGACTGGCGAGTCACCGCGGCCGGGCCCGAAGCGGTGTTCATGGCGGAGTCGCTCGTCCAGGCGGCCGGGCTGGTCGGCCCGGTGGTTGCGGCGGCCGAGAGCCTCGGCATCCGGCCCGACATAGACGTGCGCCCCGAAGCGATCGCGGTGCGCATTCCGCACGGCGGCGACGAGGGCGTTCCGGCGGGTGCGCCGGAGTTCGCCGCGATGGTGTCGCGCGCGGCGAGCGAGCTGAACCTGCGCCCCGACCCGTCGCGTGCGCAATCACTCAGCATCTATGTTGCCCAGCACTCCGCGATCGATGCGCGGCCGTTCTTCATGGCCGCGCTCGGATACGAACCGATGTGGGACTCGGATGCTGTCGACCCGCTGCGTCGCGGACCCTCACTCGCGTTCAACCCGATCGCGGGGGACGTGCCGTCACGAGGTAGAACGCACATGGACATCTATGTGCCGGCTGATCACGCCCAGGCCCGGGTCGACGCGGCGCTCGCCGCTGGCGGACGGCTCGTCGACGCCTCGTACGCTCCCATGTGGTGGACTCTGGCGTCGCCCGACAACCACGGCGTCGACATCGCCTCAGGGCCCGACCTCGGCTGACGCTTTCGCTCCGCCCGAAATCGACGTGATCGGTGGCGGTCTTTCAGTGCCGTCGCGGAGGCGGGTGCTCAGCGTCCTTCGGGTCCGGGTGCGCGGGCTTGCTCGCCGGGACGCCATCTGGGACAACGGGCTGAAATCCCTCGTCGTCGTCTCGAGTCTGCTCGGCCGGGACCTCGGTGATCAGCGGCTCTTCGGTCGGGTCTTTCGGATCAGACATCTGCTTATCCTTTCGTTGTTCGGTCGTCAGTCGCATCCGGACGTGGCAACACGGTCAGGACGCGCTCGATGTGATCGCGGAACTCCGACATGAAGTCGCGGAGGAACTTCTCTGTGTCGGGGTTGTTGACGGATCCGTCCTCGGCGTAGTCGCCCGGTATGAAATGGATGTAGGCCTCGGTCATCTGCCGGGCGTTGCAGTAGCTGAGCACACCACGGAGGCTCTGTTGCGCGACCGCGGTGCCGATTGAGCCAACCGATGCGCCGATCACGGCTGCGGGGATGTGATCGAACGAGTTTTCGCCCGACGGACGCGATGCCCAGTCGATCGCGTTCTTCAGACCGCCCGGGATCGAACGGTTGTATTCCGGCGTCACGAACATGACCGCGTCCGTCTCGGCGATCGCGGTCTTGAACGCGCGCGCCTCGGGCGGGAAGTCGGCGTCGAAGTCGGGGGTATAGAGCGGCAGATCGCGAAGCGGGATCTCAGTGAACGTGAGATCTTCAGGCGCCACGCCGATCAACGCCTTCGCCAGAACGCGATTGATCGAGGTGGAGGACAGGCTCCCCACAAAGTATCCGACCGTGTAGGGCATGCGTCCTCCTAGGATTCGTGGCATCTTTAGGTGCTCTTCACCCAGGCTTGCACCGGCCTCGGACCGACACCAAGGCCCTTGACCTCCGTGCCGTAGGCGGGTAGTCGCTGAATCAGTCGTGCGGTGCGCGGCGCAGGCGCTTCACATCGGTGCGACGCTTCTTCTCGTCCAGCCGACGCTCTTTCGACCCGTGAGTCGGCTTTGTCGCGCGCCTGGGCGGCGACGGCGGCAGCAGGGCCTGCGCGAGCAGGTCGACGAGGCGCGCACGCGCGGCATCGCGATTGCGAACTTGTGCGCGGTGTTCGGATGCCGCGATCGTCAGCACTCCGTCGACCAAGCGGCCGTTCAACCTGTCGAGCACGCGCTGGCGTTGCACGGGGGAGAGGGCGGCCGAGTGCGCGGCATCCCACACGAGCTCCACCCGCGAGTCAGCCGTGTTGACGCCCTGACCGCCCGGGCCCGATGACCGCGAGAACCGCCACGAGAGCTCGGACTCGGGAATCGTGACTCCCGAGCCGATCCGAAGACCGGGGCGATGGACGGCGGGCATGCCTCCATTTTGCCCCGTCGCTTGACCGCGAGAACTCAGTCCCTCGACGAAGACACCGCCTACAACCGAGTTCTCGTCGGCGGGTTGGGTTCTCGCGGCTAAGAGCCGCGCAGCTACTCGTGCTCGGGCAGCACCGGAGTCGACCACCCCGGGTCGCGGCCCAGCTGGGTTGCGCGGGCGACGGCTGCTGCGCCGAACCGGTCGCGCACCGCATCGAGCACGGAGTCGAGGCGCTCGCCGTCGTCCCAGTCGATCGGCAACTCGGGTTGGACGTTCTCGGCCCGCCCGAGCCCCGAGAGCGAGATACCGATCAGCGTGATGCCGCGCGCCTCGATCTCGGGCTGCGCAGCCGCGAGCAGTGCCCGCGCGACGCCGAGCAACACGGCCGTCCGATCGGTCGGAAACCGCACCGTGCGCGACCGCGTCGCTTTCGCGAAGTCGCCGTAGCGCAGGCGCAGCACGACCGTGCGGCACACGCGTTCGCGTTCGCGGAGCCGCTTGCCCAGTCGATCGATGATCTGCGTGAGAAAAAGGTCGAGCTCTTCGGGCGCACGCGGGCGGGTGCCGAGCGCACGTTGCGACCCGATCGATCCGCGCCTCCGCGTGGTGTCGACCGGCCGCGGATCACGCAGCCGCGCGAGCGCGTGCAGGTGCGCACCGGCGGCCCTGCCCAGCACCCGCTCGGCAGCAGAGGCTTCGAGTTCGGCAAGTTGACCGACGGTCGTGATGCCCAACCGGTGAAGCTTCTCGGCGGTCACCGCCCCCACCCCCCAGAGCCTTTCGACGGGCAGCGGATGCAGAAAGTCCTGCTCACCTGCGGGTTCGACGATCAGCAGCCCGTCCGGTTTGCTGACGGCGCTCGCGACCTTGGCGAGGAACTTCGTCCGCGCGACTCCGACCGAGATCGGGAGCCCGACCTCGGCCCTCACCCGTTCGCGCAGGCGTACGGCGATCGCTTCGGGCGTGCCCGCCGTGCGCCACAGTCCGCCGACCTCGAGGAACGCCTCGTCGATCGAGATCCCTTCCACGAGCGGTGTGGTGTCGCGGAAGATGGCGAACACGTTCTTGCTCGCGGCGGAGTACGCGTCCATCCGAGGGGGCACGACCACGGCATCCGGACACAACTCCCGCGCCTGGCGCCCGCCCATCGCCGTGCGCACGCCGCGAGCCTTCGCTTCGTAGCTCGCGGCGAGCACGACGCCACCGCCGACGATCACCGGACGCCCGCGCAGCGCGGGCGCATCGCGTTGCTCGACCGAGGCATAGAAGGCGTCGAGGTCGGCGTGCAGCACGGTCGCCTCGCCCCGCATCTGCCCCGCCCTTTCGTCCCTGCGCGTCACCCGCGCGAGGATCGTCGCACGAACCGGCGACACCGCACGGCAGGCAGAGAAAAGCGGCGAGGAAGGACCTGCTCCCTTCCTCGCCGCCTCAGCCACCGCGCTTAGCGGCGGCTGGTCACCGCCGCCCGATCGGCGGTGTGGGCAGGGCGTCCCAAAGCACGGAACTCCCACCCAGCTTGGAGGTAGGCGCCTCGGTCGAGCGCCCCGCGACCATCGACGATTCGGCGGGTGCGGACGAGGTCACCCAGCATGCTCGGGTCGGCGTCCACGAACTCGTCCCATTCGGTGAGCAGGGCGACCACGTCGGCGTCAGTCACGGCATCGGCCATCGAACCCGAGTAGTTCAGGTCGGGGTAGCGGCGGTGCGCGTTCTTGTTCGCCTGGGGGTCGTACACCCGCACCTCAGCACCCTCGAGGTACAGCATGCGTGCCACGTCCAGGGCCGGTGCGTCACGGACGTCGTCCGAGTTCGGCTTGAACGCTGCTCCCAGTGCGGCGACAGTCTTGCCCGCGAGGTTGCCCCCGGCGAGGTCACGGATCACGTCGACCATGCGCACGCGGCGACGGTTGTTGATCTCATCGACCTCGTGGAGAAAGGCGACCGCCTGGCCGACACCGAGTTCTTCTGCCCGATACGCGAAGGCACGAATGTCTTTCGGCAGGCATCCGCCGCCGAAGCCGAGCCCCGGCTTGAGAAACCGGCCGCCGATCCGCGTGTCGTACGAGAGAGCCTTGGCCAGCAGGTCGACGTCGGCACCAGTGGCTTCGCAGACCTCGGCCATGGCGTTGATGAACGAGATCTTCGTCGCGAGGAACGAGTTGGCCGCGACCTTGACGAGCTCGGCCGTCGAAAGGTCGGTGCGTACAACAGGGGTGCCCTGCGCGAGGATCGGCGCAAACGCGGCGGAAAGCTGACGATCCGCCCATTCCGACGTCACGCCGAAGACGAGGCGATCGGGGTGCAGGGTGTCTTCCACCGCGAATCCTTCGCGCAGAAACTCGGGGTTCCACGCCAGCTCGAGCTCGGCGCCCAGGGGCGAGATCTCGGACACCAGCGCAGTCAGGCGCTCGGCGGTGCCGATCGGAACCGTCGACTTGCCCACCAGCAGTGCCTTGCGGTCGATGCGCGCGGCCAGGGCAGAGAAGGCGTCTTCGACATAGCTGAGGTTTGCCGCCTGCGAGTCTGCGGCCTGCGGGGTGCCGACGCACACGAAGTGCACGTCGCCGAACGCCGCTGCCTCATCCATGTCAGTGGTGAACGTCAGTCGGCCCGAGGCGAGTGCCTCGCCGAGCTTGGCTTCGAGACCCGGTTCGTACATCGGCACGCGGCCGGCGCGAAGCTGCTCGATCTTGCTTTCATCGACATCGACGCCCAAGACGTCGTAGCCGAGCGCCGCCATGCAGACGGCGTGCGTCGCGCCGAGGTATCCGACCCCGATGACAGTGATGCGCGGATGCTCGACAATCGGCTGTTCGAGCGTGGTGCGTTCTTCAGTAAGCATGTGGTGCGTCCAATCGTTGTGGTCGGATGACCGCGAGGTGGTGCAGGTAGGAGTGAGCGCGAGGATTACTCGACGCACTCGACGTTGCTGAGTTCTGCGCCCGAGCCAGAGACGGTGTTGTCACACATCAACACGTTGTCTCGTTCAGGCTTGAGTGAGAAGCCGAGACCTTTCGTGCCGAGGTCGGCCGTGTTGTTCTGAAACACGTTTCGAGTACCCCAGCCGTCGACGATCTCGTGAGTCTGAAAACCGTCCTCGGGCGAGTTCGTGCCCGTGTTGCCTTCGATCAGCCAGTCATTGCCTTTCACATCCACCCACGAGTCGGCGCCGGTGATCGTGCTGCCATCGAAGGTGTTGTCGCGCAGGATGCCGCCGGTCGTGCCCTCTTTGATGTCGACGCTCTCGGAAGTCGTGCCCGAGATGTCGTTACCGGCCACGAGGTTGCGGTCGCTCTCATCGGGCTTGCAGTTGCTGATGTCGCACCAGTTGCTCTCGGCCGTGCCGATATAGATGCCCTCGCCGAACTTCGGCTTGCGCAGCCCGGTGTCGCTGATGGTGTTGTCGATGACCTGGTTGTCGCTGCTGCCGGCGCGAAGGTGGATCGCTTCGTCGCCGATCTGCGACACGGCCAGACCCTGGATGGTGGTGCCGGTCGTGCCGTCAGCCATCACGCCCTTCTGTCCGTTCTCGACGCTGAACCCCTGAAGCACCCAGTGCGTGGCACCGTCGAGGTGAAGGACGTAGCCGCCCTTGATGCCGCCGCCGTCGAGCACACTCTCGCCAGTGCCACAGAGGGTGATGGGGTCGCCCTGGCGGCCACTCTGTGTCGTCACGAACTCGCCGACGTAGCGACCGGGTGCGAGATTCAGGACGTCGCCGGGCTCGGCATCCTGAAGCGCCTTCTCGAGTTCGTCGGCAGTGGTGATCTCAACGGATGCGTCGGGGCACGCGAACTGTCCATCGGAATCGTCGGCCGGCGCGCTCTCCGACGCCTGGCCACCCGGCGCGCGGTCGGAGTCAGTGGTGCGGCTCACGGCCCAGGCGATCGTGGCGGCCCCGATCAGGATGGCCGACAGGATGGCGACGGTGACGGCGATGAGGGTCACCCGTCGCCGCGGCCGCCGGGTGGAACGTGCGGAAGTGTAGTCGCTCATGAGCGGGGGCCTCTCAGGTCATCGACCGAGACGATGCCGCGGCTGATCTCGGTCAGGGGTCGGCGTTCGAGGTAGAGGTCGCCGGTCGCACGTCTGCGCGAACCCGCGATCGCGGTGATGAGAAGGATCGCGCCGAGCCCGATCCACAGCAGCGTCAACGGCTGCGCCACCGTCTGTGCCACCGACGTGGGGGTCACCGGCTTCGCCCAGCCGTCGACGTCGTTGCCGGCGAAGAACCCACCGGTGGCGTTGTCGTAGAACGGAGTGCTTCCGTCGCCGGAGATCGTGTTGCCGGTCACGCGCACTCCGGTCGCGTCACCCACGAGCGTGACGGCATGGTTGCCGATATCGGCGAAGACGTTGTCTTCGACCAGCGCAGCGGCGCCGTCGATGCGCACGCCGGTATCGACGGACTCGAACCGATTGCTGTCGATCACGCTCGCGCTCACGCCGCCACCGACCGAGATCGACTGGCGTTGCTGCGCGGTGAAGGTGTTGCCCGTGATCTGCACTTCGGTAGACCCGCGGTTCAGCGCGACGCCCACCAGGTTGCCCGTGACATCACTGTCGGTGACGCTGATCGCGCTGCCGCCCATGACCTGCACGCCGTACCGACCGTTGTCTGAGACCGTGCTCTCGCTCACGTGCACATCACCGTATTCGGTGACCGCGGTGCCGTTGGCGCTCGGCCCCGTCACCAACGGGCGGCCGTCGATGCCGATGCCGTTTCGACCGTTTTCGGATGCCGTGACCGCCGACATCGTGATGCCCGAGCTGGACTGCTCGACGACGATGCCGTCGCGGGCGTTGCCGTTCGCCTGCACGGCGGTGATCGCCGTATCAGCGACGTCACGGTGCAACACGAGCCCGTCGATCAGGTTGTCGGTGACGCTGGACTGACTGATCGTCACACCGGAGGCGGATGAGATGAAGAGGCCGAAGGCGTTTCTCGTGAGAGTGACGTTGTAGATCTTGCCCCCGATCATGCTCGGTGCGGGCTGCTCATCGGCGGTCAGTTCGGTGACCTCTGCCTCAGAGATGGTGGGAGCGCCGCCGACCTCGAGCGCGCCGGGCGCAATCGGCACAGCGACCGCGTCGTTCGCGCCGGTCAGCGAGAGCCCACCGGTGTCGCCGGCCCAGAAACCGAGGTCGGAGAAGGAAGCGTGCGAGATGTTCACCGTGCCGCCGATCGCGCGAATGTACGCGCGTCCGTCGGCGGTCGAGGTATCAGCTGCGCCGGAGGCAGGATCGAAGCTGGTGAACTCCGCGACCTGCTCGGCGGTACCTGTGATCGTGACGGCGCTGCCGACCGTCACGATCGAGACGAACGTGCTCGGCGTGCTGAGAAGTTTGATGGGGGGCGGGGCGGTCGAGGTGAGGTCGAGGGTCGCGCCGCTGAGCGCCAGCACATTCTCAGACAGCAAGAACGACCCGTCCGCCTGCGCCACGAACGTGTCGGGGGCGAGTCGCTGCAGGTCGGCCCGTGTGTACGGTGCCTCGCGGGCGGTCAGCACCAGGGTCGCGGCCGGGGTGGTGGGCACGCGGAACGGACCCTCGACGCGTTCCACCTGCCACTCGACAGATGTTCCGATGGACTTGACGAAATCGATCCGCTCCTGCTCGGCCGCGACGAGCACGGTCTCTGCGTCGGGATTGCCCAGGTAAGGGTCGCCCGTGATCATGGCTGCCGTGTCGGTCGAAGCATCCGTCGCCGCGGCGATCGCCGGGGGATTGTTGAAGACCACGCCAGCCACGCACGCGGTCGCGATGACGGCGAGTGTCATCAGCAGAGTGCCGAAGAACCTTCGTGAGCGGCTCATGCGACGAGCTCCTTTTCGCTTCGCTGCGCGCTCGACGTCGAGACATCGGTGGGGGTTGTCGTCAGTGAGGACGCGCTCTGCCCGTCGCCGCCGATCTGGTCGGCATGGCGGGTCAGCCACCCCTGCTTATTCATCGTGATGAAGGCGAAGAGTTTGATCGGGAGCGCGATGAAGATCACCGTGAGAGCCATGAGCGGCAGGATGAGGATGTCGCGGGGGTGCCGGCGCAGGTGCGAGAAGCCCCGGATGCCGCGCCCCAGGAGCAACCACGCAAGTGTGGCCGCGATGCCGATGGCGGTGAACTCGAGACGCGCGAAGATCAGATAGGTCAGCGTCATGCCCATCGTGACGGGTGTCAAGAGGATCTGCAGGACGGTGATCTTCGTGACGAACGGAACCCGCCAAAGCCACCCCTTCGCGATAGCGGTCAGGTAGCAGCGGTACGAGTTGCGGCTCCACCGCACCCGCTGCTTGATGAATGCGCGAAAGGTGTCGGGAAACATCGAGAGCGCGCGAGCGCTGGACTGGTGCACGGTCTTGTAACCCGACGCGATGATCAACCACGTCAGTCGTCCGTCGTCGCCGGCGATACAGCGGCGGCCCAGGAAGAACTCGTTCTCGAGGTGATCGAGCACAGCGAGCACCGCATCGCGGCGGTAGGCGGCAGTGCGCCCCGACAGGCAGGGCACCGCGCCGGCACGGCCCATCGCCGGGACGTAGTCGTAGTAGCGGAGGTTCACCATCCAGTCGGCGATGCGACGCCACACGCTGGTGGCGCGCTGGTACACGTTCTGCTGCGTGCCCACGCCGCCGACCTCAGGGTCGATGAACGGCATCTGCACGTTGCGCAGCAGTGCGTCTTCCCAGCGGGTGTCGGAGTCGGTGAGGATCAGCAGGTCGTATTGGGCGAGGCGGATGCCGGCGCCCAGCGCCGAGCGCTTGCCGACGTGGTGGAAAAGGATGGGGTGCACACGCGGGTTGGCGAGCGCCGTGATGCGGTCGTACGCCTCGAGGTCGGCGAGATCGAGCACGATGATGATCTCGTCCGGATCTTGCGCGAGCCACGAGTCGAGGCACTCCAGAAGGATGTCGGGGTCTTCGTGGTAGGAGGGGACGATGACCGAGGTGGTGGCGCGATGCGCGTTCTCGATCGGTTGTGCGCGGCGCGACAGCGCGAACCGGTAGATCCACAGCCCCCACACGATGGTGCCGGCGATGGCGAAGGGGAAGAAGGGCGCAAGAGTGTCGAACAGTTGCTGGATCGCACCCCAGTCGATCGTTCCCAGTGCGTCCTGGACGACCGACACGAAGTCCGGCGACGGACCCGACATGAGCTGGCTGACGAGCTCAGGACGCACTTCGTTCATGGCACTACCTCTGTTCGTGGACGCGCGGGGGATCGAATCAGATCCCGGATGGGGTTCTCCGTTGAACGAGGGGTATGCGGGTTGCGTGAAGAAGTGCAACTGCGCAGGCTCCGACGGTAGGACCGAAAGCAAGCAGAGTTTGGGTACTTGTATTTGCTTCGCCAGCCGCCTATCCTCGCGGGTGCGCCCGCGCTCTGCGCGCGGGAGCGGGCGTCTCAGCTAGGGCTTGCTCCGCCGCCGGCAGTCACGACAGCCGGGGGGCTGTGACTGGTACGGGAGCGATCCAGGTGCTTCGCCGTCTGCGCGGTGACCTCGGTGCAACCACGAGATCACTCGCGGAGTTGACCCAGTGGTGTAGGCGCGGGACGAGTGGGGCGGGCCGTGAAAACGACATTGGTTGTTCCTTTCTCGGGGGAGGCGAAGCGGTACCGGGGGTGCACCGACCGGCAACGAAACCATCGAGCAAGAACTTTGATTGCCTACTTGTAATTCGGGCTCTGCACGCGTAAGGTCGCGCGTCGCCCGCGAGGCGGTCCCAGCCGTGACAGCGGCGCAGCCGCGCTGTTACGTTCGACCTGAGCGCGACGGGAAACTGGCCAGCGCAGCGCTCCCCGCGTGGGGACGCGGGCTGGGGATGGAGAGCACGTGCGACGGGTGACGACACTCGGGTCAGTCGGGTTGGCGGTGGTGGTGATGATCGCGCTCGCAGGCTGTGCTCCGGATGCTGCGCCCACCGAACAGCTGCCCACAACGGCCCCGTCCGCAGACGCCGCCGAGAGTGCGGAGACCGAAGCATCCGTCGCCCCCGTCGAGACCATCGCACCCGTGACGTTCGTCTCGGTCATCGACGGCGACACGATCGAAACCAGCGTCGGGACAGTCCGGATCATCGGGATCGACACGCCCGAGCGCGGCGAGTGCGGCGACAACGGTGCGTCAGCGGCGATCTCTGCGGTGATCGCTTCGGGTGATCCAGTGACGCTCGAACTGCCGGCAGGTCAGAACGACCAAGACCAGCATGGGCGACTCGTTCGCTACGTCACCACCCCCGCGGGTGTCGATCTCGGGCTCTTGCAGTTGCAGTCAGGCAACGCGGTCGCTCGGTACGACTCGCGGGACGGGTATCCGCAGCATCCGCGAGAAGAGAACTATCACGCGAGCCAGCTCGCCACGCTCGGCGCCGACGGTCTCGTGGTGACAGTCGATTGTCAGGCGCTGGCGCTTGCCCCGGTGGTCGACACCTGGTGGACCCAGTACTCGTCGTGCACGAAGCTCAAGAAGAACGACGTCGGGCATCCGGTCGGCCCGTTCAACCGCGACGATCCCGCGCAATCGGAGATCTATCAGTGGTTCGCGGTCGGCACCGGCCACGGTGGCGACGGAGATGGTGACGGCCTCGCCTGCGAGTAGCTGTGCGCGCAGGGAGGCCGTCGAATGTCTGTGTCGGCTCAGCGGCCTGTCGTCGGTGCGGTGCGACCGGTGGTCGACTTGGCTGCCTTGCGCGACTGCCAGAACTTGAGAACGACGGGCAGGATCAGCGGCATATAGCGGATGAGAGTGCGGAACATGGTGAACCTCCTGGTGCATGAGCCCGTACGATCGGCGCGGGCTCGACCTCTGAGTGTGCACTAACACTGTCGACAACCCAGGGCCGTTGCCAATCGGTCGCTCACGTGATAATCAGGGGATCCCAGGTCCTCGAGCGTCCCAGAAGAGGTGAACAGTGCCAGAACACCAACCAGCGATGTCACCGTCCGAGACGCCGGTCGAAGACGTGCTCAACCGGGCGACCGGTCCGCGTCGCGCCGAGGCCGACGAACTCCTTGCGATCTTCGGCGAGATCAGCGGCGAGCAACCGATCGTCTGGGCGGGCCGCATCATCGGGTTCGGCGACGTCGAATACCGCTACGAGAGCGGACGCAGCGGACGGATGCCTCGGCTTGCCTTCGCCTCGGGTTCAGCCCGGCACACCGTCTACCTGCCTGCTGACTTCAGTGAGAGGTGGCCCGAACTGATGGCGTCGCTCGGCCCGCATCGCGCGAGCAAGGTCTGCCTCTATCTCACACGGCTGACGGGGGTGGATCGGGGCGTGCTCCGAGAGCTGCTCGAAGCCTCACTCGCGGAGCATCAATGAGAAGCCACCACGTCAGTCGAGTTATCGCTGCTGATGTCGCGACCGTCTATGACTTCGCCGCTGATCTTCGCAACCTCCCGGTCTGGGCGGCGGGCCTTGCACAGTCGGAGGTTACTCAAGAAGGTGACGCGCTCTTCGTCGAGTCCTCGATGGGACGCGTACGCATTCAGTTCGTGGAGCGCAACTCGTTCGGCGTGCTCGATCATGACGTCACCTTGCCCTCGGGGGTCGTGGTCACCAATCCCATGCGGGTGTTCTCGCATCCAAACGGTGCCGAGGTGATCTTCACCGTCCGGCAGATCGATATGACGGACGAAGAGTTCGCCCGCGATATCGCGATGATCGAGGCCGACCTCGACAGGCTCGCAGCATCCGTCGTCGCGTCCTCACACGCACGCGGCGCGCTCTGAAGCGATCTCGTCGGCGCACTCGCTCACATAGGGTGTGCACATGGCCACGACGGCGACCGCGTATCTGACCGGATTCGGAAGCTATCTTCCGGGCGAACCGGTCGACAACGACGGCATTGTGTTGCGGCTCGGCGGTGACGATGCGGTCACCGAGCGTATCCGTCGCCGCATTCTCGAGCAGAACGGCATCAAGACCCGCCACTACGCCCTCGACGAGCACGGCGAGGCGAACGAACTCAACGAAGATCTCGCGGTGAAAGCGCTGAACGCAGCTTTGGCCGATCGCGGCATTGAGGCGACCGACCTGCGCATGCTCGCCACCGCGACGACGATGGGCGATGTGCTGGTACCCGGGTTTGCATCGATGGTGCACGGCCGGCTCGGCGGCGGCCCCATGCAGTTGCTCTCGGCCTCGGGCGTGTGCGCGTCGAGCCTCGCGGCGCTCGATGCGGCCGTCAGCAAGATCCGTCTCGGCGACCACCCGCGAGCGGCTGTCGTCGGGTCAGAACTGCCGAGCCGGAGCCTGCGCCAGCGTCGCTACGAAGGAATCCGCGCCGGGATGGACGCTCATTTCTTGCGATGGATGCTGTCGGACGGCGCCGGAGCTGTGGTCGTGGAGTTCCAACCCCATCCGACGAAGCCTTCGTTGCGCGTCGACTGGGTGCGGCACGTGTCACTCGCGCACGAGCACGACGTCTGCATGCGCGCGGGGATGCAGGGGCCTGAGCCCGAGATCGGGAGCACGTGGCAAGACGTCAGCACGGCCGAGGCAGACGCGCGCGGGATGTTCCTGCTCCGGCAGGACGTCAGCATGCTCGACGAGTTGGCCGAGTGCGGCATCCATCAGTTCGAAGAGCTCGTCGACATCGGCCTGGTCGATGTGAAGCACCTCGACCACGTGATCTGTCACTACAGCACCAACGTTTTTCGGGATGTCGCCTTCGATGCGCTGCGCCGCAGAATCCCGACGCTCGACACCGACCGCTGGTATTCGAACCTCGAGACCCGCGGAAACACCGGCGCCGCGAGCATCTTCATCGCCCTCGAAGAAGCCTGGAGATCCGGACGCTTCGCGCCAGGCGAGACGATCCTTCTCGCTGTGCCCGAGTCGGGGCGGTTCTCTTTCGCCTTCGCCCACCTCACCGTCGTCGCCCCGCCCACCCAGCAAGGAGCATCGTCATGACCGACACCCTCGCATCCACCGAAACAGTCACCGAGACACTCGCCGATCGCCTCGCCGCGGTGTGGGAAGACTTCGAGGCGAGGCTCGCCCGCGTGCCGGTGCTGGCGCGACTGGACGACGGCACGGCCACGATCGACGATTACCGGCGTCTGCTGTTCAACCTTCGCCAGCAGGTCGTCGACGGGTCGCTGTGGATCTCGCGCGCGGCGTCGAACTTCGACATTCCGCACTTCGAACTGCGCGCGGCCGCGATCAAGCACGCCGAAGAAGAGCATCGCGACTACCTCATGATCGAGCGCGACTACGTCGCCGTCGGCGGCACCCTCGCCGAGCTTCGCGCGGGTCGCAAGAACCTCGGTTCCGAAGCCCTCTCTGGCTACATGTTCCACTACGCCGACCAGCCGAACCCGGTGGGGCTCATGGGCGCGATGTTCATCATCGAGGGTCTCGGCGCGCGGCGCGCGGCCGCGTGGGCCGCGCGCTACCAGGAGCTGCTCGGGCTCGCCGACAGCCAGGTGCACTTCATGCGGTACCACGAGCAGGCCGACGCCGCCCACACCGGCGACCTCGAGGCGATCCTCACCTCGGGCATCGTCGACGAGTCGGCCGCCGACGAGATCGTGCGGTGCGCCGAGGTGGTCGCCCGCCTCTACGCGCTGCAACTGGAAGAACTGGACAACTGAGGTGGCAGCATCCAAGCCGTCCTTCCCGTCGATGCCCTCGATGCCCTCCATCCCGGAGTTCGTGAAGTCCGACCCGAGCATGTGGGAGGCGATCTACTCCGACCCGTCGGTGCCGCTCGACCGCACGGTGGTCAAGATGATCATCAACGATCAGCGCCGGCTCTCGCGCCGCTGGCTCTACCCCCTCGCCCGCGTGTTTTCCCGCGTGCTCGTGGCGATCATCTCGATGATCAAGCGGGTGCTGCCGTTTCGGTGGATGCCGCTGCCTGCCATGGACTTTCTCTGCGTCTGGTTTCTGCGCAACTTCGTCTCACCCGATGCGGGCGAGCTGCTGATCCGCCACTTCGTCGTCGAGACCAACCTGGTCAACTTCATCATCCGCAACACCCCGGTCGACATGAAGCCGGTCACGCTGCGCCCCGAAACCCTCGCGGGCCTCGGCGACGAGGCCGTGGTCGAGCACGACATCAACGTCTACGACGTGCTGATCGCCCTCGACGGTGTTCCGCTCACGGCCGCAGAGAAGCTCGACTTCACTCAGCTCGATATTCCGAAGCTGGATGCTGAGCGCTCGCATCGCCGCAAGTTCCGGCTCGACATCCAGACCGCGCTGTGCTTCATGAACATTCCGTTCTCGATGGCACTGACCGTCGAGGAGTACCGCCGCGCGGTGCACAGCATCCGCTTCGACGATTCATTCATGGAGATCCTCGCGGTGATCACCGACGACGACACCTTCAGGCACTGGAAGCTCGGGGCGCTGAGCCTCTGGATGGACTCGAACGTCGACGTTCCGCGCATGGTCTATCGCCACGCGCTCGTGTGCGAGTACGCGCACGCCCACCTGGTGAAGATCGCCGGGGGAGCGTACCCCCGTCACACCCTCGCCGAGCGGGATTGACTCTCTAGGAGAGGGTTAGAGCTGGGTGCCGCAGATTCCGCAGAGACCCTTGGCCGACGTCTCGACGAAGCAGTTCGGGCACAGAGCGCGCAGCGGGGCGTCGCTGAGCATGGGGCGGCGCGTGGCGGTCTTGCGCTCGGCGCGGGCAGCGTTGGCCTTGGCCGTCTTCGCCGCTGCAGGCTTACGGTCGATGACCGGCAGGTGCTCGGTGCAGTAGAACCGCACATAGCCCGCGTGATCGGTGGGGTGACGGTGCTTCAGCGCCCACAGCTCTGTGCGGGGGCGGGCGTCTGACGCCGGCCCGCAGACCGAGCATCGGGTGTCTTCACCGGGTGCGATCTCAGAGACAACGGTGGGCGCATCGAAGGCGAGAGAGTCTCGCCAGTCCGAACTTGCGGTGATCTTCATGAGCGTCAGTCCTCCTGAAGCATCCGTTCGGGCAGCATGCTTCCTCCTAACCGTACGCGACACGAGCGCCCTTCGCTTCCCTGTGAGGTTCGCGCGCGAAGCTATTGTCGTGTGACAACCGAAGGAGCCTGCGTGTCTTTCACCGATCCTGAGCGCGGCAACGCGTCGCAGATCGCCCAGCCGCTCTTTGCGAGGCCGCGCCTGATCGTCGCCGTGTTCATCGGCGGCGCGCTCGGGACCTTCGCCCGCGAGAGCACCGTCCTCGTCGTCGCGGCACAGGAAGGCGTGCCGTGGGGCATCCTGCTGGTCAACATGGTCGGGGCGTTTTCGCTCGGGGTTCTGCTCGGCGCGCTCGGCGCTCGCGACACCGAAACGCCGGTGAAGCGCGACGTGCGCCTGTTCTTCGGTACCGGCGTGCTGGGTGGGTTCACCACTTACAGTGCGCTCGCGACCGACACCGCCCTGCTGCTCGAGAGTGATCCCCTCGCGGGAAGCCTGTACGCGGTCGGCAGTGTCATCGCGGGCATCGCGCTCGCCGCGCTCGGCGTGTGGGTGGGGTCCCGTGTGTTTCCGCGGCGGGCCGACTCGCAGGAGGTTGTCTCGTGAACCCTGGGTTGATGTTGCTCATCATGATCGGCGGCGGAACCGGCGCGGCGCTGCGATTCATCGTCGACGGGCTGATCCTCAGCCGGACGCGCAGCGGCTTTCCGTGGGGAACGATGGTGATCAATGTCACAGGGTCGCTGATCAGCGGCTTTCTGGCCGGACTTGCGGGGGCGTCGCTTCTCGGCGCTGAAGCCTGGTTGATCCTCAGCGTCGGCCTCATGGGCGGCTTCACCACCTTCAGCACCGCCATGGTCGACACGGTGCGAATGGCCGAGGGGCGCGAGTGGCGGCGATTCGCGATCAACGCGTTCGGGATGCTGGTGCTTGCGGTCGCCGCAGCCCTGGCGGGTCTCGCGATCGCCCGAGCGCTGTAAGTCAGCCGCTTCACGTCAGAGCTACGCGCCGCGAACCCGTTCGGACGCGATGCACTCGGCGCACACGCCCATCAGGGTGGACTGCGGGCCGTCAATGGCGAACCCGGTGGCGCGTGAGACGCGGACGGATGCTTCGGCCAGCGCGTCGGCCGGAATCACGATGATCGCCCCGCACACCCGACACTGGGCGTGCAGGTGCTCGTGCCCCTCGGGCGAGGAGGCGAAGTGATAGACGGTCGCCCCGCCGGTGGAGTGCAGGTGCGACAGAACGCCGAGATCGGCGAGCATCTCGAGCGTGCGGTACACCGTCGCCCGGTGTACATCCGGCGCGACCTTCTCGAGGTCGGCGACGACCTGATCCGCGCTCAAGTGCTCGTGGGTGCGCGCGAGTACGTCGAGCACCGCACGGCGCGCGGTGGTGACCCGTTCGCCCCGCGCGCGCAGCGCGTCGAGAGCCACCTCGACGGCAGCATCCGGCGAGGAGTGATGCAGGTGCGCGTGCGTCGCCTCGGACATGCCACCCATCGTGACACAGTGCCCACGAGGCTCTGACTTCGTGCGACTGGGTCGCACTAGAGTGACATCAAGGCGCGACTGAGTCGCATCACGCCGGAAAGGGCGCACGTGCACGTTCCCGACGGATTTCTGAACCTGCCCACCTCGATCGCCACGGGTGTCGTGGCCGCGGGAGGCATCGCGATCTCGCTGAAGCTCGCCGGCAAAGAGTTCGTCGATGATCGCAAAGCGCCGATGGTCGGGATCGTTGCGACGCTGATCTTCGCGTCGCAGATGGTCAACTTTCCCGTCGGCGCGGGTACGAGCGGCCACCTGATGGGGGGAGCGCTCGCCGCCGTGCTCGTCGGCCCCGCCACCGCGGTCCTCTGTCTGAGTGTGGTGCTGATAGTCCAGGCATTTCTGTTCGCGGACGGGGGTATCACCGCGCTCGGCACCAACATCACTCTGATCGGATTGGTCACCGTATTCGTCGGGTGGGGAGTGTTCCGCCTTGTCATGCGGGTGCTGCCCGGTCGTCGCTGGGCAGTGGCCGTAGCATCCGCCCTCGGAGCGTTTTTGTCAGTGCCGGCTGCTGCCGCCGTTTTCGTGGGGCTCTTCGCGATCGGCGGCAACGTGTCGGTGCCGCTCGACACCGTGCTCGCGGCGATGCTCGGGTGGCACGCTGCGATCGGCCTCGGTGAGGCGATCATCACCGCCCTCATCGTCTCGGCGGTGCTCGCCACGCGCCCCGACCTCGTCTACGGAGCGCAGTTCGAACGCGCACCTCGCGTCACGGCGGGGGTGCTGGCATGAGCGCATCGCGCCGCCGCACGTTCATTCCGCATCGGATGTCGACGAAGTTCTTCACGGTCGGAGCGCTCGCAACCGCGCTGTTCATCGCCTGCGTGCTGAGCGTCTGGGCGTCGAGCAACCCTGACGGGCTTGAGTTCGTGGCCGAGTCGACCGGGTTCATCGGGTCGGCCGAAGACAGCGCGACGGCAGGCAGCCCGCTCGCCGACTACGGCGTCTCGTTCGTCGACAACCCGTGGCTGCAGCTCGTGATCGCGGGCACGATCGGCTGCGCAGTCACCTTCGGGCTTGCCTGGCTCGTCGGACGTGCGGCCTCCAGGCGCGCGGCGCAGGACTGACGTGGCGACTCCGGCTCTGTGGGGCCACCGGCCCGGTGACACATGGCTGCACCGCGCTTCGCCGCGGGTGAAGCTGCTCGCGCTGGTCGCGTTCGCGGTGATAGTCGTTGCCACCCCGCGCGAGTGGTTCGTCGCGTTCGGCGTCTATGGCGTGTTCGTGATCGGGATGCTGGCATCCGTCCGCATCCCGCCCCGCACGGTGCTGCGGCGCATGGTGATCGAAGTGCCGTTCGTCGTGTTCGCTGTGCTCATGCCGTTCATCGCGACCGGACCACGCACGGAGGTGCTCGGGCTCTCGCTGTCGATCGCGGGGTTGTGGGGAGCGTGGGGGTTGCTCGTCAAGGCGACCCTCGCCGTGCTCGCCTCGATCGTGCTGGTCACCACGACCGAGCCACGGCGGATCGTGCTCGCGCTCGAGTCACTGCGGTTGCCCCGTCAACTCACGTCGATCATGGCGTTCATGCTGCGGTACCTCGACGTGATCGTGGGGGAGTCGGCGCGCATGCGCACCGCCCGTGAATCGCGCGGGTTCGTGGCCCGCGGCCCGCGCTCCTGGCGGGTCATCGCCACGGGTATGGGCTCATTGTTCGCGCGCTCTCACGCGCGCGGCGAACGCGTGCACCTCGCAATGCTCGCCCGCGGCTACAGCGAGCCGGGTCGCCTATGAGCGCCGCAGTCTCGGTGCGCGACCTGCACTACGCGTATCCCGGCGACCGCGGTCGCGCGGTGCTCAGAGGAGTGAGTTTCGAGGTGGCCGCGGGCGAGCGAGTGGCCGTGCTCGGCCCGAACGGCGCGGGCAAGACGACCCTCATGCTGCACCTGAACGGCATCCTGACGCCCTCGGCGGGTTCCGTCACGATCGGCGGCGCGGTGCTCGGTCGGGATACTGTCCGAGAGATCCGGCGTCGGGTGGGGCTCGTCTTTCAAGATCCCGACGACCAGCTCTTCATGCCCACTGTCGGTGAAGACGTCGCTTTCGGCCCGTCGAACTACGGGGTGAGCGGCGACGAACTCGACGACCGGGTCACGCGGGCGCTGGGCAGCGTAGGACTGGCGGACGCGGCATCCCGCGCGCCACAACACCTCTCACTCGGTCAGCGTCGTCGCGCCGCGATCGCGACCATTCTCTCCATGGATGTCGATGTGGTCGTCCTCGACGAACCGACGTCGAATCTCGACCCGTCGTCGCGGCGCGAGCTGTCGACGACCCTGCAGGCGCTGGATGCGACGATCATCGTCGTCACACACGACCTGCCGTACGCGCTCGAGCTGTGCCCGCGGGCTCTCGTGCTCGACGGTGGCCGGATTGTCGCCGACGGCCCGACGGTCGAGCTGTTAGCGGATGCTGATCTCATGGCCGCCCACGGGCTCGAGCTGCCCTGGGGCTTCGACCCGCGCACTGCGGTGTCAGGATCGTGATCGTTGATGTGATCTTGACCCATCGAAGCTTCGTTACGATTCCCACAGAGCTTCGACGACGACGTGGAGCAGAAGTGAGGATTCGTGACGGTCACCGTCCGCGTGCGCGCTGAGCGCATACCCGGAGAAAGGCGCGTCGCCGCCACACCCGAGAGCCTCAAGAAGCTGCTGTCGGCGGGCGTGGCGGTGCAGGTCGAGCGCGATGCGGGGATGGGTGCATCGATAGCGGATGCCGCGTTCGAGGCCGTCGGCGCGACCCTCGTCGAGCCCGGCTCGGCGATGGCGGCCGACGTGCTGTTCCATGTGCGACCCCTCACCGTGGAGGAGACTTCGGCCCTGCCGGCCGGAACCATCACGGTCGGCACGATGGATCCCTTCCGCGGCATCGACGCCGTCCGCGCTGCCCAGGACGGCGGGGTGACGACCTTCGCTCTCGACCTGCTGCCGCGGATCTCACGCGCGCAGTCGATGGACGTGCTCACCTCGCAGTCGCTGATCGCGGGATACCGGCTCGTCACCCTGGCGGCAGATGCCTTCGGGCGCATGTTCGGGATGACCATGACCGCCGCGGGAACGCTCGCCCCCGCACGAGTGCTCGTGCTCGGGGCCGGGGTGGCCGGTCTCCAAGCCATCGCCACCGCGAAGAGGCTCGGCGGGGTGGTGTCGGCCAACGACATCCGTGCCGCCTCGGCCGACGAGGTCCGGTCGGTCGGCGGCACCTTCATCGACCTCGATCTCGGCACCGCCGACGCAGGCGGAGGCTATGCCGCAGAACTCGCCGAAGACCGGGTCGCGCGGCAGCAAGAGCTGCTGGCCACGCATGTCGCGGCATCCGACATTCTCATCACCACCGCGGCCGTCCCCGGGCGCGCGGCCCCGCGACTGGTGACGGCGGCGATGGTGCGTCGCATGAAGCCCGGCTCTGTGCTGGTCGACCTGGCCGCAGAGACCGGCGGCAACATCGAAGGCTCAGTCGCCGGCGAACATCAGCGGATCGCCGTCGACGGAGGAGAAGTGACCCTCATCGGAGCATGCGACATCACGTCGGATCTTGCTCCGGATGCCTCGAAACTCCTCGCGATGAACTACGCGAACTTCCTGCTCCCGATGCTCCACGAAGGGAACCTCGTGCTCGACTTCGACGATGAGCTGGTCGGCGGCTCCGCCGTCACCCACGCCGGCGCGGTGCGCAACGATCGCGTCCGCGAAGCATTGGAGGTGCCGGCCTGATGGATGCCTTCGCCTTGCTGACCGTCACGATCCTCGCGGTGTTCTTGGGCTTCGAGGTCGTCTCGAAGGTCTCGAGCACCCTCCACACCCCGCTCATGAGCGAGGCCAACGCCATCCACGGCATCATCCTGCTTGGAGCGATCATGGTCGCAGGTGCTGCCGAAGATGCACTTGCGCTGATCCTGTCGATCCTGGCGGTTTTCCTAGCCACCATCAACCTCGTCGGCGGGTTCGTTGTGACCGACCGCATGCTGGTGATGTTCTCGGCGAAGCCCCGGCGCGTTGCCAGCACCGCAGGGACAACCGCGAATGAGGGGGCGAAGCGATGAGGCTGCTCCCCGCAGAAGTCGTCACCGTCTGCTACATCGTCGCGGCGGTGCTGTTCATCCTCGCGCTGAAGGGCCTCGGAAACCCGCGCACGGCCCGCCGCGCGAATCTGTTCGGCGCCGCGGGCGCGGCGCTCGCCGTGCTCGCCTACATGTTGAGCATCGACCTGCAGAACCTCGTTGCGATCCTTGCCGCGATGGTCGCGGGATCCATCATCGCCGTGATCGCGGCGCGCCGCGTGCAGATGACCGAGATGCCGCAACTCGTCGCCGCGTTCAACGGCGTCGGCGGCGGGGCAGCGGCCCTCGTCGCTCTCGTCGAGGTCTCGCACTCCGAAAGCCCCTGGACCCTCGCCGTGGTCGCCCTCACCGTGCTCATCGGCAGCGTCTCGCTCACGGGGTCGTTCGTCACGTTCGGCAAGCTGCAGGGCATCATCACCTCGCGCGCGGTCACCTTCGCAGGGCTGCGGCTTCTCATGATCGGGATGCTTCTCGCCGCCGTTGCGGCGGGTGTCGGGCTGGTACTCACCGGCGATCTGTTGTGGGCGTGGGGTCTTCTCGTGGCGGGGCTCGTGCTCGGGGTGCTGCTGGTCATGCCGATCGGTGGTGCGGATGTACCGATCGTCATTTCGCTGCTCAATGCGTTCACCGGGCTTGCGGTGGCAGCATCCGGCCTCGTCCTCGGCAATGTGCTGCTGCTCATCGCCGGCACGCTGGTCGGGGCGAGCGGCACGATCCTCACGATGTCGATGGCCAAGGCGATGGGTCGCACCGTGACGGGAATCGTATTCGGGGCGTTCCGCCCACGCGCGGTGGGAGGTTCGGCGTCAGAGGCATCGGATCGCCCGGTGCGGACGATGGAGACCGACGACGTCGCGATTCTGCTCGACTACGCGCAGCGCGTGGTGATCGTGCCGGGGTATGGCCTGGCAGTGGCTGGAGCCCACCACGCTGCGGCCGAACTCGCCGAGATTCTGCGGACCGGGGGAGTGGACGTCGTCTTCGGAATTCATCCTGTCGCCGGTCGCATGCCCGGGCACATGAATGTTCTGCTGGCCGAGGCCAGCGTGCCGTACGAGGCCCTCGTTGAAATGGACGAGGTCAACCCTCGGTTCAAGAGCACAGACCTGGCGCTCGTCGTCGGTGCCAACGACGTGGTGAATCCGGCGGCGAAGACCTCGCCCGGGTCGCCCATCTACGGCATGCCGATTCTCACCGTGGCGGATGCTCAGCAGGTTGTGTTCTTCAAGCGCTCACTGAATCCCGGCTTTGCGGGAATCGACAACGAGTTGTTCTTCGACCCGAAGGTGTCGATCGTGCTCGGAGACGCAAAGGTGACGCTCACGAAGCTTCTGTCGACGGTCAAGACCAACGCGTGAAGCGAGGCCAACGTAGGGCCAAGTTCGTCCCGCAGCTCGTTCTCGTCGCCGATCGCGCGGTCCGGGCGCACGAGCTGGTGCCGGCTGCGCGAGGGCTAAATGGCTCAAAGATCGCGAATCCTGGATCCGAACTGCCGAAATGCTCGGATTTTCCGATAGGTTCATCTGCCATGGCACCTCGAAGCACTGCCGATGCGGCAGATCCCGGCCCTCTCGACGAATCGGGCGCCCAGGCGCTCCAGCAACTTGCTGGTCGAATCTCCACGGGCTATCGGTCGGTGGGCGTCATGGCCTACGACATTCTGCGCGACGCGATCCTGAACGGGACTCTCGCACCCGGCCAGAAGCTGCGGCAAGAAACGCTCGCCGAACTGATCGGCGTCTCGCGCCTGCCGGTGCGTTCTGCCCTCATCCAACTCGAGGCTGACGGTCTGGTGGAGTTCCACGATCGGAAGGGCGCGGTCGTCAAGGCACTTTCGGCGTCGCAGGCGCGAGAGGTGTACGAGATTCGGTCGCTCCTCGAGCTCGAGGCCCTTCGGCTGTCGATGGTCGACATGACCCCCGAGCGGCTCGAACACCTCGTCGAGCTGGCGCAAGCCGCTGACTCCGAGAACGAAGGTGAAGACTTCGTCGATGCGCGGTCGGCTTTCTACTCCGAGTTGTATGACGCGCAGCGCAGACCGCTGCTCTGGGAAATGATCGAGCAGCTACGTCTGAAGGTCGGACGCTATGTGCTGGGTTGGCGACTCGTTGGTGGGGGAGACCACAGCCACTCTCACGAGGAGCTTCTTGCCTCGGTCTCGGGCGGCGATGTGGATGCTGCGCTCGGGGTGTTGCGCAACCACCTCGAGAGCGTGCGCGACGCGGTCATCGCCCTGCTCGAGGCCGACGAGGCGGCGCGACTGCAAACCGCGGCGCCTCGCGGCTCGCGCCGATCACCGACGACAAACGTCGCGAAGTGATTAGTTGCATTTTGGATACAGTATCCGCAATAATCGGTTTCACGTGAGTTGAGACATCCGGTCTCGACGACGCGCGCGAACCGGGGGTGAGCCGTGCAGATCGGATACGCGTCCATGCTCGAGCAATTCGCTCCCTCAGATGCGGTCACTCTCGCAGCGTTGGCTGAATCCCATGGCTTCTCGGGAGTCATGGCAACCGATCACTTTCAGCCGTGGGTGCCCCAGCAGGGGCACGCGTCGTTCGTCTGGAGCGTCCTCGGAGCCATCGGCGAACGAACGGAGGGGGACTTCGGCCCCGGCGTCACAACCCCGACGTTCCGCACGCATCCCGCCGTCATTGCGCAGGCGAGCGCCACTCTCGCAGCGATGTATCCCGGCAGACACTGGCTCGGGATCGGCTCGGGCGAGGCGATCAACGAGCACATCGTCGGGCAATACTGGCCGGAGGCGCCGGAACGGATCGCCCGGATGTTCGAAGCGGTCGAGATCATCCGCAAGCTCTTCACCGCGTCGGTCGCCGGCCGCGATGTCCGCCACAGTGGCCCACACTTCACGATGGAGTCGACCCGGCTCTGGACGATGCCAGCGGTCGCACCCGAGGTCCTCATCGCCACCGCGGGCCCGGTCACGGCCCGCCGAGCGGGTCGCGTCGCCGACGGCCTGATCACCACCGACGCGCCTATCGAGCGCTTGCAAACTCTGATGACCCGGTTCACCGAAGGTGCGAAAGAATCGGGGCGCGACGCGACGAAAATGCCGAAGGTGCTGCAGTTGCACCTCTCGTGGGCGCCGACGGACGAAGACGCGATGCGCAACGCTGTCGTCGAGTGGCCGAACGGCGGTATGCGCTTCTCGCGCAGCGACATTCGCTCACCGTTCGACCTCGAGCAGATCGCACGGTCGGTCAGGCCGGAAGACTTCGATGGCCGGATGGTGATCTCTGCCGACCCCGATGTGCACCGGGCGCACATCCAGCGCCACCTCGATCTGGGTTTCGATCGCATCTACCTTCACAACGTCGGGCGAAACCAGGCCGAGTGGCTCGAGGTCTTCGGTCGCGAAGTTCTTCCGGGGTTGCGCGCGTGAGCGCGTCAGGTTTCGGAGTGCGGCGCCTGGAGGGCATCCCCGAGGTGCAGTCAGGCGACGATCTGCTGACGATGATCCTCGACGCCGCATCCGGATCACTCGCAGACGGTGACATCCTCATCGTGACGTCCAAGATCGTCTCGAAAGCCGAGGGGCGATTGCGTCACGCCGCCGACCGCGAGCAGGCGATCACCGACGAGACCGTGCGGATCGTCGCGACGCGCATACATCCCGGCGGCGTCACACGCATTGTCGAGAACCGTCTCGGTATGGTGGCCGCCGCCGCCGGGGTAGACGCCTCGAATACCGACGAGGGAACCATTCTCTTGTTGCCCGAGAACCCGGATGCCTCAGCCCGAGCGCTCGCGCAAGGTCTTCGTGCGGCAACCGGAGCCCTCATCGGTGTGGTCATCAGCGACACGCTCGGTCGGCCGTGGCGCGAGGGGCAGACTGACGTTGCGATCGGCGCAGCCGGCATCCACGTCTTCGACGATCTTCGCGGCTCGGTCGATGCGGCCGGCCGCACCCTATTGGTCACGATGGCCTGCGTTGCCGACGAGTTGGCCGGGGCCGGAGACCTGATCAAGGGCAAGTCCAGCGGCTGCCCCGTCGCGATCGTGAGCGGGCTGACCCACCTCGTCGGTGATCTCGATCTGCCCGGTGCATCAACGATCATCCGTCGCTCGAGTGACGACCTGTTCTGGCTCGGCACGGCAGAGGCCGTCGCTCTCGGGCGCGAAGAAGAGCGTCGTGCGGCACCCCAGGCGCGATCGCGCGACGGATACTCCGCATGACCGAGTGGACGATCGTCATTCCGCTGAAGGTGCTCAGCCGTGCCAAGTCGCGGCTCGCGTCGCTCGGTGAAAGGGCGCGCACCGATCTTGCGGAGGCCATTGCCCACGACACCGTGCACGCGGCGCGCCACGCTCCGGGTGTGACACGAGTGATCGTCGTGGGTCGGCAGGTGGAGCAGCGCGGGCTCGAGTGCGTTCCCGAGCCGATCATCGGCGGCCTTACGGCCGCTATTCGCGCGGGTATCGAACTTGCCCGCGTCAGCGGCCCAGTTTCGACAGCAGTACTGCTCGGAGATCTTCCCGCGCTGACTTCGGCACACCTGAGCGCGGCCCTGCAATGCGCCGGGCTCTACCCGCGCGCGTTCGTCCCCGATGCCTCGGGTGCCGGGACGACGATGGCAACTGCGCGCGCCGGTTTCTCCTTCGCGCCGGAGTTCGGTACCCACTCGGCCGCGCGTCACCGCGCGGCAGGGTTCACCGACCTCTTCGCCGCGCACCCCGCCGCTATCGCAACAGCACTGCGAACCGACGCCGATACCGTCGCCGACCTCTCTGCAGCGCGCAGACTGGGTACGAGCCCCCACACGGCACGCGCGCTGCGGCGCCTGGCCGAGCAAACTTCTGACGACCGAGAACTCGCACACCGCTGACCAATGCCACAGAAAACAGATAGGAATCTCATGACTCTGAAACTCGGGTACAAGGCTTCGGCCGAGCAGTTTGCGCCGCGCGAGCTCGTCGATCTCTCGGTCGCCGCCGAGCAGCATGGCTTCGAGTCGGTGGCCGTCAGTGATCACTTCCAGCCGTGGCGGCACGAGGGTGGGCACGCGCCGTTCTCGCTCGCGTGGATGGCCGCCGTGGGTGAGCGCACCCAGACGATCCAGATCGGAACCAGCGTCATGACGCCGACCTTCCGCTACAACCCCGCGGTGATCGCGCAGGCCTTTGCGACCCTTGGATGTCTCTACCCGGGCCGCATCATGCTCGGTGTCGGCACGGGTGAGGCGCTGAACGAGATCGCCACCGGGTTCCGCGGTGCGGGGGCACAGGATTGGCCCGAATTCAAGGAGCGCTTTGCGCGCCTCCGTGAGTCGATACGCCTCATGCGTGAGTTGTGGTCAGGGGATCGAGTGTCATTCGAGGGTGAGTACTACTCGACGCACGATGCATCCATCTACGACCGCCCCGAAGGCGGTGTGCCCGTGTACATCGCCGCAGGCGGACCCGTCGTCGCCAAGTATGCCGGACGCGCGGGCGACGGCTTCATCTGCACCTCCGGCAAGGGCATGGAGCTGTACACAGAGAAGCTGATCCCGGCCGTCCGGGAAGGAGCGGATGCCGCGGGCCGCGACTTCGACGCGATCGATCGCATGATCGAGATCAAGCTGTCGTACGAAGAAGATGAGCACACCGCGCTCGAGAACACGCGGTTCTGGTCGCCACTGTCGCTGACTCCCGAGCAGAAGCACTCGATCACCGACCCGGTCGAAATGGAGCGGGCCGCCGACGCGCTGCCGATCGAGCAGATCGCACGCCGATGGATCATCGGAACCGACCCCGATGCCGTCGTCGACGACATCAAGCGCTACATCGACGCGGGCATGAACCACCTGGTGTTCCACGCGCCCGGCAACGACCAGCGCCGCTTCATGGAGCTCTTCGAGCGAGACCTCGCACCGCGCCTGCGCGCACTCTGAGCGCGCGAACGGGCGGGCGGTGGATGCCGCCCGCCCTTTCGTCGTACCTCAGGCGAAGCGCGGGGAGAGCTCGTCTGCGCTGTATGCCGGCGTCGAGACGCCGGCATACGCGATCAGCGGGCGGCCCGTTGTGGGGTGGTTTAGCACTTCAGCCTCGACACCCCAGACTGTCCGGAGCAGCGCGGAGTCGATGACCGTCGCGGGCGGCCCCGCCGCGACCACTCGCCCGCGATCGAGCACCACGACGTGGTCCGTGTAGGTTGCCGCCAGGCCGATGTCGTGAAGGGCGGCGAGCACGGTGAGCCCGCCGCGGGCGAGCTCACGCAGCAGCTCGAGCGTTGCCAATTGCGCTCGGATGTCGAGATGGTTCGTCGGCTCGTCCAAGAGCAGCAGCTCAGGCTCCTGGGCGAGTGCCCGCGCGAGGTTCACGCGCTGGCGCTCGCCGCCGGAGAGCTGGTCGTAGGGGCGATCGGCGAGCAACGACAGGCCCGTGGCTTCGATGATCCTCTGCACCACCGCGCGATCGGCCGGATCCCGCCCCGACCACGCTCCGCGGTAGGGGGTGCGTCCGAGCGCCACGACCTCTTCGACTAGCAGGTCGGGAGCGTCTTCGGTGTGTTGCTCGGCGAGCGCGATGCGCCGGGCAAGGTCGCGGCGACGGAGGCTCTTCAGGTCGTCGCCGCCGAGCGTTCGGAGGCCGGCATCCGCCCGCTCCACTCCCGCGATGAGGTGCAGCAGGGTACTTTTTCCGGCACCGTTGGGCCCGAGAATCGCCCCGATCGTTCCGGGGGGAGCAGTGATGTCGATGCCGTCGACGATGAGGCGCCGCGAGCGCGAGAAGCTCAGGCGTGAGACCTCGAGCCCGTTCACGTGAGCCCCCGGCGGCGCAGAAGAAGGATCGCAAAGACGGGTCCGCCGATCAGGGCGGTGATGATGCCGACCGGCAGCTCTCGTGGGTCGAAGAGTGTGCGCGCGGCGGTGTCGGCCCAGAGGAGGAACACCGCCCCCGCGAGAGCAGAAAGGAGAAGCAGCGCCCGGTGGCGAGACCCGACGATCAGACGAACGGCGTGCGGGAGCACCAGGCCGACGAACCCAATCGATCCGCTGACCGAGACCAGCGCGCCGGTCAGCAGCGCGGTGGCGCCCAGCAGGAGAACACGGCTCCGGCCGACGTGCACGCCGAGCGCTGCGGCGGCGGTATCACCGAAGGCGAAGGCATCCAGCGTGCGGGCGCTGCCCAGCAGCGGCAGTCCGATGAGGAGGACGGCAGCCCCGGCGATTGCGACGGCGGGCCAATCCGCTCCCGCGAGCGAACCGAGAAGCCAGTTGAGGATCTCGCGGTAGCTGTCACCGGTCGCCGACCAGAAGATGATCAGGCTGGTCACCGCGCCGAACACCGACGACACGGCGAGCCCCGCGAGGACTGTGCGTGTGGGAGTGATCGCACCCCCCGCTCGCGAGAGCAAGAGGGTAGCCGCGAGAGCCGCCAGAGCTCCGAGGAACGCGGCGAAGGGGAGCGCGAGGGCAACGCCGAGCACGATCACGACCACCGCTCCGACAGATGCTCCCGAAGACAGTCCCAGCAGATACGGGTCTGCCAGGGGGTTGCGCGTCAGCGCCTGCATGACGACCCCGCAGATTGCGAGTCCGGCCCCGACGGCCGCGGCCGTGAGCACACGCGGCATCCGCAATTCCCATACGATGCCGTCCTGCAGCGGCGTGAGCGGCGATGTGCCGAGCCCGAGGTGGGCGAGGATGCTCGTCACCACGTCGGCCGGCTCCAGCCCCGCAGGGCCGATCACGACGGTCGCGACGATCGAGACGGCGAGGACCGCGGTGAGGCCGATACTCCATAACGCGGTGCCGACCCCACTTCGACGACCATCATGCGATGCGGGGTCGCGTTTCGCGCGCTGGCTGTGCTGCACCGCCCCCGCGCGCGGCGCGCGTACCTGCACCTGCGAGAACATCAGCGCAGGTCCGCGAGCTGCTCTGTGATCGAGGCCACCGCGTCGACGTTTCGCACACCCGCCTCCGTCGCGGGGAAGTCGACGATGACGTAGCGGTGTTCTGCGACAGCGGGGAGCGCTGCCGTTGCGGGGTTGGACTCGAGCATCGCGATCTTCGCTTCGGCGGTGTTCCACGCGGCATCCACCAAGACGATCACGTCAGGGTTCGCCGCCACGATGGCTTCCCAGCCCATCGCCGTCCAGGTGTCACGCACGTCGGCGGCGATGTTCTGCAGGCCGGCCGCCTCCATGATCATCTGAGGTGCTCCGATCCCCGCGCCGACGTAAGGCACGTCCTCGCCCGAGCTGTACCAGAGTGCCGTGCGGCCGCTGTCGTCGCGTGTGATGGCCGCCAGCGCGGCACGCTGTTCGACCACGAGCGCGTCGGCGGCATCCGGCACGCCGAAGATCGCACCGGCTTCTTCGAACGCCGCGAACACGCCGTCGAACGTGAGGGGATCGGGCATGTATCCGGGGGCCTTGCAGGCGGCGGGTGCGACGTAAGTGCCGACGCCCAGGGCGGCAAGCCCCTCGCGCTCACCGACGCCCTCAGCGGAGAAGTTGGACTCCCAGCCGGCGAACACGAGGTCGGGCGCGGCGGCGAGCGTGATCTCTTGCGAGGGAACCTTGTCGGAGAGCGTCTCGATCTGGGAGGCCGCCGACGAGTACTCCGCAGGCACGGGCCCGTCGCTGAAGGCGCTTCCGACGATGCGGTCGCCGAGGCCCAATGCCAGCAGAAGTTCTGTCGTCGAGGACTTGATCGTCACGACGCGCTCCGGCGCGGAATCGATTGTCACCTCGGTTCCGCAGTTGTCGACGACGAGAGGAAAGCCGGATACCGCGGCCTCTGCCGTCGATTGCGGGCCGTTGTCGGCTGCAGCGTTGGCGACGGCGCATCCGGCGAGCGCGGTGACAGAAAGAGCGGCGACCGCGGCGAACGTGGTGGCGCGGTCCAGAGGGGACAGGGACATGAGGAAGCCTCCGATGGGGGTGAATGCGGTGATCCGACGAGGTCGGCGACTCGCAGCCCCAATGCCGGGTCAGCTTCACCGATCAGGTCCGATCGGAGGTCGTGGTCAGTGTAACTCTGGCGCGTTACAAAACTCAATACTGGATTCTGGATCCAGAATGCGCAATGATCTGTTTAGCGGTCGCACATCCGAGCTGCCGTGATGACGATCATCGAGAGGACCCTCTTCCATGCAGACCACCGCGGTCGAGTTCTACAGCGAGGGAGATCTGCTGTCGGCGATCTGGCGCACTCCCGACACCGCCGGCCCCTACCGTTCGATCGTGCAGGGTCCGGGATGGCTCGGCCTCAAGGACGCCAAGCTCTACGTTCGCTACCACGAGGCACTCGTGGCGGCAGGTTTCGCCGTCCTCATCTTCGACTACCGCGGCTTCGGTGACTCCGCGGGCGACCGTGGCATCTTGTCGCCCTCGCGCCAGTTGCAGGATCTCGTCAACGCGGTGACCTACCTCACTACCCGCGGCGACGTGATCGCCGATGCGATCGGCGTGTTCGGCACCGGTGGCACGGGCGGCGGCAACGCGGTTCTTCTCGCCGGTGTCGATGATCGCGTCAAGGCCGCCGTCAGCCAGGTGCCCGTGGCCGATGGCACCGACTGGCTGCACCGGATGCGCCAGGAGCACGAGTGGCTCGCCTTTCTCGCGTCGCTGGAGGAAGACCGCAAGCTGCGCGTCACCACCGGCGCCGGACGCCTCGTGCACCCGCGCGAAGAGATCATGGTCCCCACTCCTGAGCGACGCGCCACCACGATCAAGGCCGATGTGGATGACCGCATCCCTTCGGCGATTTCTCTCGCGAGCGCCGAAGAGATCCTGGCTTACCGCCCGATCGACGCGGCGAAGGGCCTGACTACTCCCCTCATGGTGATCGGTGTCGAGGGCGACGCGACCACCCCGACCGACCACGCAGAAGCTCTCTACGCGGCCGCGCGCGGGCCGAAGGAACTCATCATGCAGCGTCACACCACCCACTACGCGGCCTACGACCGCTATTGGGAACAGACCACTCCGCGGATCGTCGACTGGTTCGATCGCTACGTCAGACCCGCACACGTCCGCATCAGCACCACTCTTTTGCCCGAAGCCGGCGAGATTCGTCAGAACATGGAGGCCCCCCAATGACCATCGATCTCAAGATCACCGGCGGCACCGTCGTCACCCCCGCAGGACCCGTCTTCGGCGACCTGCTGGTGCGTGACGGCAAGATCGCCGGCGTCGTCGCCCCGGGCGTCGACGTCGACGCTGCCCGCGTGATCGACGCGACCGGCAAGCTCGTGCTTCCCGGCATGGTCGACGTGCACGTCCACACCCGCGAACCGGGCTACGAGCACAAGGAAGACATCTTCACCACAACCCAACAGGCAGCCGCGGGTGGCGTCACGACGATCTTCGGGATGCCCAACCTCAAGCCGCCCACCATCGATGTCGCGACGCTGACGGATGTCTTCGAGCGCTACAGCGCATCGTCGATCGTCGACTGGAACCACAACCCGGCGCCGACGAAGTTCGACCAGATCGCGCCGATGGCTGCAATGGGCATTCGGGCATTCAAGATCTACATGGTCGTCGACACCGGCCGCACCTACCCACACCCCGCGGGCACCGGCATCCATGACCACGGCCACCTGCTCCAGATCATGGACCAGATCGCCGAGACCGGTATCCGGTTCATCGTGCACCCGCACGACCAGGCGCTGATGGACTACATCGAAGGCCAGTATCTGGCCCGCGGCGAGAACACTCCGCAGGGGTATGCCTCGGCATACGCCGCTCGCGAGGGTGTCATTTGGGACACCGCGATCGACGTCGTTCTGCGTCTGGCCGAAGCATCCGGTTGCGCAGTGCACATCGCCCACATCCAGACCCGCCGCTCGATCGAGGCGGTTCGCCGTGCGAAGGCGGCCGGCGTCGACGTGACGTGCGAGGTCAACCACTGGGCGCCGTTCCTCTCGACGTGGAACGACGTCGAGACGCTCGGTCCGTACGCGCTGTCGTACTGGGTTCCGGACGACAACCGGGCCGCCATCTGGGAAGGCATGCGCGACGGCACCATCGACGTCGCATCGTCCGACCACGCTCCGCACACCCGTGAGGAGAAAGAGATCGGCTGGACGCAGATGTGGAGCTCGCACACGGGCACTCCGGGCATCCAGTACTACTACGAGCTCATGCTCGACGCGGTCAACCGCGGCGAACTGAGCCTCGAGCGCGTCGTCGAGATGGTCGCCTCGGTGCCCGCCGACAAGTTCGGCCTGGGCGGTGTGAAGGGCTCTCTCGAAATCGGCGCCGACGCCGACATCGTGATCGCCGACATGGCTTCGGAATGGACCATCACCGACGAAGACGTTCTGTCGAAGATCGGCTGGACCCCGTATAACGGCCGCACGATCAGCGCGCAGATCCAGCGCACGCTCGTTCGTGGGCGTGAGGTGTACGCAGACGGCGCCGTCGTCGGCGAAGCAGGATTCGGCAAGCTCGCGGCTGCGCGGGCGCAGGAAGGAAAGTAATCATGAAGTTTGGACTGTTGCTGCCGCACTTCGGCGAAGAGGCCAGCCGCGAGAAGCTCCTCGAAGGATCGAAGCTCGCTGAAGAGAAGGGCTTCGACTCGGTCTGGGTGCGCGACCACCTCGTCTTCGAGCCGCACGGCGAGATGGAGAAGCCGAACCGGACGTTCTACGACGCTCTGACCACGCTGACCGCCATCGGTGCGGTCACGAACAAGATCGAGCTCGGCACCGGTTCGCTCATCCCGTTCCGCCATCCGCTGGTGACCGCACTCATGGCGGGCACAATCACCCAGCTCGTCGGACCACGACTGATCCTCGGTTTCGGCGCCGGAACATTCGACCATGAGTTCGAAGCGATCGGCTGGGGAGACATGGATCGTGTCGAGGCCGTCCGCTCGAACGCCGAGATCCTCAAGCGGGTGTTCACCGAGAACGACGTGACCTACGATGACGGCATCTTCTCCTTCGAAAACGTCACGATCGAGCCCAAGCCCGTCGGTGGACGCATTCCCTTCTGGTACTGCGGCGCAACGCCGCGGTCGGCTCGCCTTGCCGCCGAGTATGCCGATGGCTGGATGCCCGGCCGGATCTCGTTGGCCTCGATGGAGAAGCGCATCGGTGTCATGAAAGAGATGACGGATGCCTCTGGCCGCCCGATGCCGACCATCGCCGTGATTCCGCCGACCTCGATCGAGGAGACCCGCGAAGAGGCTCTGAAGGACGTCAACGTGCCGGGCCTTTTGGCATGGGCGAATAAGGCGAAGTTCGCCGTCAAGCCGCCGTCGGGGGTTTTCGAAACCGTTGAGGATCTCGAAGGCCAGCTCATCGTGGGCAGCCCCGACGAGGCTGTGCAGGAGCTCAAGAAGTTCGAAGCGGCCGGGGTCGAGCACCTCGTCTTCGACTTCCGGTTCAAGTTCGACCGTTTCTTCGAGCAGATCGAGCTCCTCGGAAACGAAGTTCTGCCCCGGATGCGCTGACGGGCAACTGCCCGCCCCCCTGCACGGCGAGAAGAGGAATGGTGCGATGACCATGGAACAACAGGCCCACCCCGTCCAGCCGGAGCCACCCGCGGAGAATCCCCGGTCGGGTCCGCTCATCTCCGTACGCAACCTCTCGGTGAGCTACAACCTCGCTCGCACCGGCACCACACGGGTCGCGATCGAGGGAGTCGATCTCGACGTGCAGGAGGGCGAGTTCATCACGGTCCTGGGGCCGTCCGGCTGTGGAAAGACGACGTTCATGAACGTCATCGCGGGCTTGGTGAAGCCAACGGCCGGTGAAGTGCTCATCGACGGAGTCGCCGTCACCGGTCCGGGGCCGGATCGCGCCGTGGTATTCCAGGATTATGCGCTCCTGCCCTGGCGCACGGTGGCTGACAATGTGCGCTTCGGACTCGAGATGCAAAAGAAGTTGCGCGGGGCGGGCTGGCGCGAACGCGTGCAGGAGGCCATCGAACTCGTAGGCCTCGCCGGCTTCGAGTCGTCATACCCTCGCGAACTTTCGGGCGGGATGCAGCAGCGTGTCGGACTTGCTCGGGCGATCGTCGCCCAGCCACGCATCCTGCTCATGGATGAACCGCTGGGCGCCGTGGATGCCCTCACCCGCGAGGTCATGCGCGACGAGATCGAGAAGCTGATCGCAGCGACCGGCAAGACCGTCGTGTTCATCACCCACTCGATCGAGGAGGCAATTCTGCTCGGCGATCGCATCGTGGTCTTCAAGAGCCATCCGGGGGCGATCAAAGAAGTCATCACCACCGACATCCCTCGCCCGCGCAGCGAGCGCAGCGTGCAGAGCGACCCGCGGTTCCTCGAGCTCCGCGATCATCTCTGGGATGCGCTGCAGGGTGAAGCGGCTGCGGCAGCGAGGACCTCCGGCGCATGACCGCGACCATCCTCACCGCGCGTGGGCCGAACATCGAACGTCGAGGTCTGGCCGCCTGGCTGGTATCGCTGAGTCCGCGCGGCAAAGCGCTCGTGATCGCCGTCGAGGTCGTGATACTGCTGGTGGTCTGGGAACTCGTGGTGGGTGTGTTCCGCTGGATCAACCCCGTGTTCTTCCCGCCGCCCTCCGCCATCGCACAGGGCTTCAGCGAGATCGTGGCGAACGGAAGCCTCGCCACGAACGCCGCATATTCGGTGCAAGCCTGGGTGACCGGGTTCGCGATCGCCGTCGTCATCGGAATCCCGGTCGGTCTCGTGATGGGTAGCTCGCTTCCGGCAGACCGGATCATGGGCCCGATCGCATGGACGATCTACGCCACCCCGACCGTGGCCTACCAACCGCTGTCGAAGGCGTGGTTCGGGTTCGGCATGGGCCCGGTGATCTTCCTCGTGGCCATCAGTGCGCTGTTTCCGATCCTGCTGAACATCTCGGCCGGCATGCGGACGACGAGCCCGTCGATTCTGCGCGCGGGCAAAGTGTACGGCGCGACCCGGATGGATCTCTACCGCAAGGTGTTCCTCCCCTCGACCGTGCCCTTTCTGTTCGCGGGCCTGCGTCAAGCGGTCGTGCTCGCCACCATCGGCATGGTCGTGGCTGAAATGACCGGATCGCCGACGGGAATGGGTGCCCTCATCATCCGCGCCACGAATACCTACCAAACCGATCAGGCCTTCGCCGCGATCGCCGTCGTTGTCGTCTGGAGCGTGGGGATGACGCAGGTCGTCACCCTCATCGAACGCTGGGTGGCTCCGTGGACGAGGAGGGGCCGCCGATGAGCGCTACGACGGGTCGAGTGATGCGTCCTCGACAATTGGTCGCCCCCGGCGAGGTCAAGTGGAGGCTTCTGCTGCTGGCCGTGGTCGCCGGCATCCTGCTCGTCTGGGAAGCGGCGGTGAGCTGGTTCCAGCTGGTCCCGGCCGTATTCCTCCCACCGCCGACGGCCGTTTTCGCCGCCTTCGTCGGATTGCTGGGCGACCCGGAATTCTGGGAGGCGTTCTTCTTCAGCATCCAGAACCTCGCGATCGGCCTGGTGCTCGCCATCGTCGTCGGCGTCGTGGTCGGACTCGCCGTAGGGTGGTCGCCGCTCCTGCGCTTCACGGTGGCGCCTTTCCTGTGGCTGCTGTACTCGACCCCCAAAGTGGCGCTCGCGCCGATATTCATCCTGGTGCTCGGGCTCGGCAACGAATCCAAGATCGCCCTGGTGTTTCTGCTCTCGGTCTTTCCGATCATCCTGAACACGATGGAGGGTGCCGTCACGGTGCCCACGTCGCTCGTCAACGCGTCACGAGTGTTCGGTGTGAACGGTCCGGCGCTCGGGTGGAAGGTCATCTTCCCTGCGACCCTCCCGTACAGCCTGTCGGGCATTCAGCGCGGCGCGGCACTGGGCTTCACCGGCGAGGTGCTGGGTGAGTTCCTCGGCGGAGCCGGTGGCCTCGGGCACATGCTGGAGTACGCCGCGTATCAGTTCGAGATGGATCGCGCGATCGCGATGGTCGTGGTCATGGTGATCATCGCCAACCTCACACTGACCCTCATCGGTGCCCTGCGCAGGCGGCTGGCGCCTTGGTACGACGACCGTCAGGTCATGAACGGAGGCTGAGTGCACAAGCAGATCATCACGACGGATCGGGTATATCCGCCCACCGCCGCCTTTAGTCAGGCCATTCGGGTGAGCGGAGGAGACCTTGTGTTCGTCAGCGGAATCATCGGGATGCGTGCCGACGGCACAATGCCGTCCACCGGGGTGGAGCAGATTGAGTTGGCTTTCGCGAACCTCGCCGAGGTGATGCGGGCCGCGGGCGGCACAACGGCCGACATCGTGAAGGTGAACGTGTTCGTGCGGGATGACTTCCTGCTCGTGCGCGATGACCTCCGCGCGATCCGCGCGCGCTACTTCACCCACGACTTCCCGGTCTCGACGCTGGTGCAAGTGGCGGGTTTCGCGGGACCGGAGTATCTCTTCGAGATCGAAGCGATCGCTGCACTTCCGGCGCACTCCACGCCGTAGCATCCGTCTCTCCAGCTGCCGGCCCTCGCATCATGCGCGATGCGGGGGCCGGCCCTTGTTCGGGCACGAGTAAGCCCCCGCCGTCATGCGCAACGGCGGGGGCTCGCTCTATCGAAGGATAGGCCTCAACTCACGGGTAGGTGAGCGTGCTGGGGCCGTCGTTGGTGATGCCGAGGAGGTCTTGCGCCTTCAGCAGATAGGCCAACTGCGATTCGTCGAACTCGATGGGTTCGAGCAACTGCGTCTCGATCGTGGTGTCCCACGCATCTGCGTCGAAGTAGAGGTTCGGGCACGCGAGGTGACCGTCGAGTACCCACGGGCTGTCGAGCTCTCGCAGTGCCTCCACGTCGAAGTCGTTGGCTTCGTAGATCTCGAGGACCTCCGCCTTGTTCTCGGGTACCTCGCCCGCTGCCGGTGCGATCATGAAGTCGACGGCCTTGATCGTCGCCCGCAGGAATCGCACCATGGTGTTCGGGTTCTCAGCGGCCCATGAGGTTCCCGCCACCTGCACGTCGTTGGCCCAGTTGCGAAGCGACTCGACGATCACGTTCGCGTTGTGCGCCTCCAGAGCCGGCAGGTCGTCGCCGTAGAACGGCTGAAGGGTGATTCGGTCGTTGACGAAGAACTCCGTCCACGACTCAGATCCGGGACCGGGATAGACGATTTCCACGTCGACGGTGTCAAGATCCCAGCCTTCCTCCTGCAGGACGAGCTTTCGCTGGAACTCGGCGGGGTCACCGGGCGTGCCGGCCAAGACCACAGCCGTTCCTTCGAGCTGGTCTACCGAGGTGATGCCATCCTGAACCGCGAAGTCGAAGTTCTGTCGGCAGTAGTGGCCACCGACAAGATCGATCTCGACTCCACCGCGGATGGCCTCGATGACCGTGCCGGTCGACTCGACGCCGATCTCGGCGCTACCGCTCGCCACGGCTGCGGTGACGTTGTCGGCGGTGATCACCTCGACCGTGAGTCCTTCTTCTTCGTAGTAGCCGAGGTCGGTCGCCAGGACGTACATCGAGTACATCGTGATGTCGGGGAAGGGGATGGCGACGGTGATCTCGGGGTGTTCGGCGGGGCCGGGCTCACCATCGGGGAGGGCGACGCTGTCACCGCCCCCGCCAGAATCCCCGGTTGAGGCAGCGCAGCCGGTCAGCAGTGCGAGCACTGACAACGCGGCGGCTGCGTGGATGATGTGGGTCCTTCTCGAGGTGCGCATGGTTCTCCATTCAATGGACGGGTCCCTCACAAATGGTGCACGGAGCAACATCCGTGAATTGATGGATACGGTATCCAGAATGGAAAGGAATGTCTATGGCGTGTTCTGCGCAGCCGTCCCGCGACGGTCGTTGGGCGGGTCCATGCTGGTAGCTACGTAGACAGATGTCGCAAAACTGGATACGGTATCCAGTAGTTGTTCAGATGGAGGATCTTGTGCGAGCAGCACGCCTACGAGGCCGTAGCCTCGACGAGCTTGCGATCACCGATATCGCTGCGACGAGGCCCGCGGCGGGTGAGGTTGCCATCGCCGTCGAGACAGTCTCGGTCAATCAGTTGGATCTCAACGTGATCGCCGGAGTCGGCCCCGGCGCCGCGGCCGCTCTGCCCCGCACGCTCGGCCTCGACCCCTCGGGGGTCATCACTGCGGTCGGCTCGGATGTCGATCCTGCGCGCGTGGGGGAGCGTGTCGTCGTCAAGCCCAACATCCCCTGCGGCGACTGCGCGTGGTGTCTGAGTGCGCGTGAGGCGGATTGCCCGCTCCAGCGCGTTGTGGGCGTGCATCGCGACGGCGGAGCGGCCGAGTATGTCGTGGTTCCGTCGACCAGCGCGTTCGATCGCGGCTCGCTCGCACCCGAAGTCGCGACGGCGGCAGTCCACAGCGTCCCCATCGTATTGAATGCGATGGATGCCGCGGCCGTCAGCGCCTCGGATCTCGTCCTGGTCACCGGTGCCAGCGGCACCCTGGGGTGCGCCGCGGTCGAGGTGGCTCTGGGCCTGGGTGCTCGTGTCATCGCGGCCTCCCGGTCGGATCTCACGGTTCCTGACGGCGTGTTCGCCGCATCGTATGCTGAGCCGTCCGACATCCCCGCACGCATCGCAGCTCTCAACATCGGCGAGCCGTCGGTCGTGATCGACGTGAGCGGCCACGGCGCCGTCACCGCTGCAGCTGTGGCGACGCTCGGATGGAAGGGCCGCGCGGCATTCTGCTCATCCTCCGTCGCGGCAACGATTCCGCTAGATGGCCGCGACTTCTACCTGCGCCGTAAGAGCCTTGTCGGTGTGGCGAGCGCAGACTATGAACACGTGCGGCGCGGGCTGCGACTTGTCTCAGACGGCACAGTGCGCCCCGTGATCGGCCCGCGGTTCCCGCTCGCCCGGATCGCCGACGCGTACCGCGCCTTCACCGCCGGAGCCTCAGGAAAGGTCATCATCGATGTGGAGTAATACGGCTGAGGGCGCGGGCAAAGGCCCGCTGGCGGGCGTCCGCGTCGTTGAGGCAGGGCAGTACATCTCAGGCCCGTACGCGGCGAAGGTGCTCGCCGACCTCGGCGCAGATGTCATCAAGATTGAATCCGCCGAGGGCGACCCGATGCGTCGCTGGGAGGGCTCGGGAGCGATGAGCCCCCAGTTCGCTGCCTACAACCGCAACAAGCGGGGGGTCGTTATCGACCTGAAGAGCCCCGCCGGCATCGAACAGCTTCTCTGCCTGGTCGATGGAGCGGACGTATTCATCGAGAACTTCCGCCCCGGAGTCGCCACCCGCCTCGGGTTCGGCCCCGATGCTCTGCGCGAACGCAACCGCATGGTCATTTCGTGCGCCATCACCGGCTTCGGTCCGACAGGTCCGTACGCGAAGCGACCCGCGTACGACACCGTGATCTCGGCTGTCGGTGGAATGTACAGCCAAATCGTTCCCGAGTCGATCCTGCGCCCGCTCGGCCCCGCCTTCTCCGACCTGTTGTCGGGCAGCGCGGCCGTCCAGGCGATCCTCGCATCTCTGCACGCGCGCCCTGTCCGCGGAGAGGGTGAGCACGTCGAGGTCTCGATGGTCGGTTCGCTCATCGACTTCCTCACCGAAGCATCCTCCACCTACCTCGAGACAGGGCAGGTCGCCGGGCCCGACTCCCGTCCTCGGCGCGCGCAGGCATACGCGTGCGTGGGATCAGATGGCGGGGCCTTCGTCATTCACATGTCCGTGCCGGAGAAGTTCTGGGTCGGCCTCGTGGCGGTGCTGGAGCATCCTGAACTGGCCACCGATGAGCGCTTCTCCACCCGCGAAGCCCGCGTGCGCAACTACGACGAGCTGGATGCGGTCCTCAAGGGCATCACCGCCACTCGTCCGCGTGCGCATTGGCTTGACCGGCTCAACGATTACGACATCCCGCACGGTCCACTGAATACTGTTGCTGACCTGTTCGACGACCCGCAAGTTGCCTCAATGAACCTCGTTGAAGAGATCACCGGGTCCGACGGACGGCCGCTCCGTGTTCCCGTGCACAGTGCCGTCTTCTCCCACAGCGGGCGCCGCGACTACCACGCGGCTCCCGCGCTTGGCGCCGACAACGGCATCCTCTCCACGCCGCAGCCCAAACCGACCACGCCAGAAGGTGGCACCAGATGAGCATTCCCGACGACCTCGTCGCGATTGATGTGCACACGCATCCGCAAACCGAAGAGTTCCTTAAGGCGATGGGTCGCCGCCACGGCGAAATGGCGGCGCACTTCGGCCGCGACCGCCCCGTGGTGTCGTTCGCCGAGCAGGCTGATCGCTACCGCGACCGGAAGATGATGGCCGTCATCGTCAACTCCGACTCCGAAACCACGTCGGGCATTCCGGGTGCGCCGAACGACCTGCTCGGCCAGGCTCAGGTCGACCACCCCGATTCCTTCATAGCCTTTGCCGGGATAGACCCGTGGAAGGGAGAGGCGGCAATCACCGAAATTCGCCGGATGCACGCCGAGTACGCAATCAAGGGCGTCGGCGAGCTCAACCCGTCGCGGCAGAAGTTCTTGCCCAATGACCGCCGCTTTTTTCCGATCTGGGAGACATGCGCCGAGCTCGGGCTCGTTGTGATGTTCCACGCGGGGTTTCCGGGCGCCGGTGCTGGAACGCCCGGCGGCGGGGGCTACCGGCTGGAGAACGCGCGCCCGGTGCCGTACATCGACGATGTGGCGACGGAGTTCCCCGAGCTCAGGATCATAAGCGCGCACCCCGCGTGGCCCTGGCACCTGGAGAACCTCGCGATGGTGTGGCACAAGTCCAACGTTTACCTCGATCTTTCCGGATGGGCGCCGAAGTACCTGCCGCCCGAGGTCGTTCGCTACGCGGACTCGTTGATCACCGATCGGGTGCTCTTCGGCTCGGACTGGCCCGTGATGACCCCCGAGCGGTGGATGAGCGAGTTCGCCGAGCTTCCGTTCAAGGAAGAGTCGCGTCGAAAGATCCTGCTCGACAACGCCCGTACCCTCTTCGGCATCTGAAGGCAGACCTGATGGCACAACTCGTGATGGCTGCGGCCACTCCCCACAACCCGCTTCTCTGGCGTGCGATGGTCGAACCGATGCCCGACGACTTGGCAGGCGTCGCCGCCAACTTCGCGCTGATCCGGCAGACCATCATCGACCTCGAGGTCGACGTTGCGATCGTCGTCGGCACCGACCACATCCGACAGTTCTACTCTGACAACTCGCCCGCGTTCGTCGTGGGCAAGGCGGAGAGCTACCACGGCACCTACGAGAACGAGGTGCGCACTTTCGGAATGGAGTATGTCGAGGTCCGCGGACACCGCGAACTCGCCGATGTGATCGCCGGGCGCGAGGTGCTCCCCGAAACGATCGATTTTGCGGTCAGCCACGAGTGGCGCCTGGACCACGGTTTCATCATCCCGCTGCAGTACCTGACACCCGACCTCCAGATTCCCGTCGTGCCGATTCACGTCAACGCGGCGCTTCCTCCGCTACCGAGCCCGCGCCGATTCGCTGTGCTCGGAGACCACCTTCGCGAGAGCGTCGAGCGGTGGGATTCCGACGCACGCGTCGCGCTGATCACCTCGGGCCATATGGCCACCGACATCGGCGGACCCAAGCAGTTCTTGGGGCACGGGTCGCCCGACCCCGACTTTGACGCCGAGGCGGTCGGGTGGATGCGGGACGGCGACCTCGAGGCCGCCATCCACGGTTGCCGGTACGACCGCATCATGGCGGCAGGCAATGTGACCTACCAGTACGTGAACATCATCACCGCGCTGGCAGCCATGCGCTCGCGGCCCGCTGATCTCGCCGAGGCGACCGAATCACGATTCGCGTCGAGCCCTTTCTTCCTGTGGAGGACCCGCCGATGAGCAAGTACATGCTGGGCAAGTTCATGCGGGCGGTCGAGATGAGCGACGCTCGAGTGGCGGATTACGTCGCCGATCCCGGTGCCTTCGTTCAGACGTGGCTCTTGCACGCCGGCGGGACTGACCTCCCCACCGATGACCGATACCTCACTGCCGACGAACAGGAAGCGTTCGCAGCGCGTGACTTCGACGCGCTCTATCGCCTGGGGGCACACCCTTACCTGCTCTGGCATTTCATCGAGGCGGTGTACATTCACGAGATCGGATGGCGTGACCTGGTCGAGCAGTACCGTGCAGCCGTGAGTCCCTACGGCCATGTGGACTACATCGCCTGATCGCATCGGCCCGCTGTCGCACGAGTGAGGGCCCGTCATCGACGGGCCCTCACTCGTATGCGATCAGCGCGGTGGGCGGGCTCGTGTGTTGCCGAGGACGATGGTGACGGTGTCGGATGCCTCCGCCCCGAGCTTGTCGGTACCCACGGGAACGGCCTCGACTTGCTGTGCGACGAATGCCGAGGCATCGCCGATCGATACACGCCTTCGTCGGGCGCGCCCGATCGCCCGCAGCGACATCGCGTACTGCAAGCCGTAGCCGATCAGGAAGACCAACAAAGTGAAGATGAGCGCCATCGCGGCGCCTTTATCGGGCGCGTACAACTGCGCGGATCGCGGGTTGATCATCGCGTACATGTACACCGAGAGCGGTCGTGTCTCGGGGGTCGCGAGGAAGGCGGGGAGGGTGAACTCGTTGGTGCCGAGGATGAACATCTGGATCCACACGGCGAAGACCGTCGGCATGAGCAGCGGCGTCACGATCCGGCGGAAGCCCTCGAGCCGAGTTGCGCCGCTGATGACGGCCGCCTCTTCGAGTTCTTTTCGGATCTGAAGAGTGGCGCTGAAGCCGGCGCGATAGGCGATCGACACTCGATACGAGTAGGCGATGATGAGTGCGATGAGGGTGCCCGCGAGCGGGATCACGGGGTTGATAACGAGGAACGTGAGAAACATCGCGAATCCTGCGATGACCGTGGGGATCGCCACTGACGACGAAGCGAACAGGTCCATCGCCTTCGTGCGCACCGTCGAGCGGCTGCGCGCGATGCCGTAGGCGAGGATGGTCGCCGCGATGCTGGCGATCGTCGCGCTGCCCCCGGCGATGATCAAAGTGCGTGTGAGCGAAGCCCAGAACTCACCGTCACTGAGAACGTCGCCGAACGAACCCCATGCGGTCTGTTCTGCCAGTGCCGTGAGCGAGAACGCGATCGGATAGGGCGTGATGGCGGCCCAGAGCAACGCGAACAGCGGCAGGACCGCCGTGAGCAGGACGAAGATGAAGACCGCGACGAGGGTCGGGATGCGCCAGGCGCCGAGCTTCATGACGGTCGGGCGGAACCCCTTGCCCGACACAGAGGCCCGACGCTCGGCATCTCGCGTAGCGCGTAGGTAGATGATGAACGCGATCGTAGTGACGACGAGGAAGACGCATCCCCACGCGGCCGCGAGGCCGTATTGCGGCAGTTGGCCTGCCCCTGCGCTGATCAGGGTCCAGAGCTTGAGAGCGAAGATCGACTTGCCGGAGTCCTGACCGAACAGCAGCGGGACTTCGAGACTGCCCAGACCAAGAATGAAAGTCAGCACCCCGACACCGAGCAGTCCCGGCCACAGCATCGGCAACGTCACACGACGGAGCGTCTGCGGCCAGGATGCCCCCGACACGCGGGCGGACTCCTCGAGCGACCCGTCCATGTTCGTGAGGATGGGCACGATCAACAGGTACGGGAAGGTGACGTTGGTCAGCGCTTGGATGAACACCATCGTCGAGAACGCATACGGGTCGATCACCAGATCGCCTGGCAGAACGCTCAGAAGTTGGTTGAGCACGCCCGACTCGGGGGAGAGCATCAACAGGTAGGCCTGCGCCTTGACGATCGGCGGGATGATGAACGGCACGATGACCAGCACCGAGATGATCCTGCGCCACGGTGCATCGGTGCGAACCGTAACCCAGGCGAGGCCGAAGGCCATCAAAAGCGAGAGAAGCGTGGAGCCGCCCACGAAAAGGGCGGTAGAGCCGAGCACCGCCCAAAAGTCGTCGCGAAGGCCCCAGAGCGTGACGAAATTCTCAAGAGTCCAGCGTGAGGAGCGCACTCCGAACGGCAGGAACGGACCACGAAACGCGGTGATCACCTGGACGAGCAGCGGGATCGCGAGGAGAAGGAAGATGACAACTCCTGCGATGACCGTTGCGACCGTCATCGTGGTGGGCCGCGTGCGTGCGACCTTCGTGGTCCGTCCTGCCTTGAACACGTGCTATCCGTTCAGCGCTGCATCAGCGGCGGTGGTCATGGCGATCCACTCGTCGCGGGTTGCCTGGGTCTCGATGCTGGCGCCGTTCTCGAGGCCGAGCAGGAGTGCGTCCGCATTGGTCTTCATGAGCCCTGTGGCCTTCTCGAACAGCGAGGTCGGCAGACCCGGGTAGGGCACCTGCGTGGTGGAGAACTGTTCGTCGGTCATGCGTAGCTCCAGCCAGTCCGGGTCGTACGCGTTCCAGAGCGTCCACAGCATTCCGCCGGGGATGTTCTCGGCATCCGCGTTCACGCCAGAGAACTGAGCGAAGACAGCGCCGTCCTCGAAGGGCACCGCCGCCAGGCTCGGGTTCGGGTTGAACAAGGTCTGATTGAGCGCGATCGGAACGTCACCGCTGGAGAGTGGCGAGTTCTGGTCTTCGAGCACCTGCAGGGCACCCGAGGACTTCAGTTCCCCGATCAGATCGACCATGGCTTCTTCCCCGTTGGCCATGCCGTAGCCGGCGAACACAATCGGGTTGTAGCTGGCGATCGACACTTTGCCGTTGAACTCGGGAGCGAGCAGGCCCTCGAGCGCGCCCGGTGCTTCGATCTTGTCGACGTTGACCTGCATGAGCGAGCCGTTGATGCTGTCGGGCAACATCTCGGGGGCACCGATCGAGAGGAACTCTTCCGGCACTCCGTACTCCGTCCAGTCGACCTCCGCCCAGTAGCCCTCATCTGTCATGGCCGCGGCCGAGACGAGCGATCCCGAGATGATGTCGGTGTTGCGCGCACCGGTCGCATCCGCGGAGATGATCGCCGACGGGAGGTTGTAGGTGAGACCGCGCGTCTCGATCGTCAGCTCGGGGTAGCGGGAGTTGAACTGAGCGATGACCTCGGGGGCCAGCTCGTACCAATCCCAGACCACCAATCGACCGCCGTCGATCGCAAGAGCCTGCTCGTAAAGAGCATCCATCTGGCGATCGATCTCGGGCCAGAAGTCCTCGTAGAAGTTTTCGCACCGCGTGAACCCGCCGACCTCGACTGCGTCGCAGGTTGCGGTGGTGCCGCCGCCCGCAGACGGCGCAACGGCGCCGGGTGTTTCTGCGGCGGGGGAGCTGCACGAACTCAGCAGCAGCATGCCGGCGGCGGCGAGCGCGATGGTGGCGCCACGTCCTGTGGGTGTTTTCATGATCGAGTTGGTCCTCTCTGACGTCGATCTCTTGGTGGTGGAGTGCGGGTGGTGATGGGTCAGGCGGCGAGAACGCGGCAGGCGTGCGGAGCGAGCTCGATGAAAACGTTGCTCCCGGTGGCGGGAGAGTTCAGCGGGGCGCCGCGGGCCACCAACGTGCCCACCACCGTCTCGCCCCGTAGGACTTCGGCCTCGTACTCGACGATTTCGCCCAGGAACTCCACCCGTACGACGCGCGCCGGAATGACATTGGGGCGGTCGGGGGCGACCTCGTGCCAGCGAACGCTCTCGGGTCGGAAGGTAATCGTGACGTCTCCGCCCTTCCCGATGTCGCTCGGACAGGGCGTGGTCATTCGTGTTCCGAACGCCTCGACGAAGGCATCCCCGTTGTCTGTGCGGTCGCGCACCACCGCGGGGATCATGTTCACGCGGCCGACGAAGTCGGCGACGAAGCGATCGGCAGGCTGGTAGTAGAGGTCGCGGGGGGATGCTTCTTGAACGATGCGGCCCTGGTGCATCACGGCAACGCGGTCCGACATCGACAGAGCTTCGGACTGGTCGTGGGTCACATACAGCGCGGTGATGCCGAGTGACTGCTGGAGGTTTCGCAGTTCGTGCCGCATCGTGTCGCGCAACTTGGCGTCTAGGTTGCTCAGCGGCTCATCCAGCAGCAGCAGGCGAGGACGGTGTGCAAGTGCCCGCGCAAGCGCGAGTCGCTGCTGCTGACCGCCGGAGAGCGCGGTGGCCGGCCGGTAGGCGAACGAGTCGAGCTGAACGAGTTCGAGAGCCTCCATCGCGCGCTTCTTCGCCTGTTTCTTCGGCAGCCGGCCGGACGAAACCTGAAGCGGAAAGACCGCGTTGGCGAACACTGACATGTGCGGCCAGATGGCGTAGTTCTGAAAGACCATTCCGACGTCGCGCTTGTCGGGAGAGACATGTTGGGTGCCCCGAGAGAGCACGCGACCATCGAGGGTGATCTCTCCGCCGTTGCTGTTTTCCAACCCGGCGACGCAGCGCAGTGTGGTGGTCTTTCCACACCCCGAGGGGCCCAGGAGCGAGTAGAACTTGCCGGGCTCGATGGTGAATGACACACCCTTGACAACCGGCACTGCGGTGCCCTCCAGCTCGTAGTGCTTTTCCAGGCCTGAGACGACGAGGCGTCCACCGCCGAGTTCAGAGGTCATCAGGTTCAACTCTCCGTCACAGTGCGGACGACGGGAGCCTTCGACCACGCGGTCCGCGGTCGCTGTTGGCGCTCGCCGTCGACGATGACGGCATCGACCTGCTCGTCGTAGAAGCACACGAGGTTCTCGATCTTGGGGATCTCGGGGATCGGGTGCCGGTACACCCAGGCGATGTCTTTCACGAGTTGGTCGCCGATCTTCACTGACCAGTACTCCGCTTCGCCCTTGTACGGGCAGACCGAGCGTGTGGTCGAAGGCACCAGCAGTTCGGCGCGTACGTCCACCCAAGGGAAGTAGTAGCGCGTGGGGAGGCTGGTTTCGAACAGCAGGCGCGGACGCCGGGTATCGGCGATCACCTGACCGAGAACGACCACCTCGACGTGGCGAGAGCTGTTGAGCACATCGACCCGGTGATAGGGATCCCGCGGATGCTTGTACACCTCGTCGTCCTCTTCGAACCAGTGGTCCATCTTGGCCCAGTAGAACGCGACCATTCCGCGCAGGCCGGCGGCAGCGGGGTCGATCGGCGACTCGTGGATCCACGCGCCATCCGACGCCGTCTTGGTTCCCACGTTCACGTCGAAGTAGCGCGCCGTCCCGCGCACCGGAACATCCTTCGTGCGCCCCGATGGCCGGAGGAGATCCATCTGTACGTCTTCTGCGGGAAAGTAGTACACCGGCATGTGCTTCGACTCGTGCAGGAGCTCAACGCGCCGGCTCCGGGCTACGACGACTCCGCCGAGGACGACCGTCACCTGGCGGCCAGTGCGCTCGAGGCGGAACTCATACCGGCTCGGGTCCTGGTCGCGCTCGATGAGCTTGTCTTCGATCTGGAACGTGGGGCTGGTCACAGCGCTGCCTCGGCAGGCTCTGCGTTCTTTGTCTCGGCAGCGTCGCGGTCAGCTACGTATTCTTCGGTATCGACGAAGCGGAGGAGGCCAGCATCCTGATCAATCGGAACGACCTGACGGTACATCTCGTAGTCATCGCGAACGACGAAGTGCTCGCTGATCCTGAAGTCTCGGAAGCGGAGGATGTGCACCTGCTGCTGGCTCACCGCGACCCCGCTGGCAGCGACGCCGTACAGGGTAAGGCCGGTGTGGCGAGCGGAGAAGCGTCCCTCGAGAAAGACAAGGTCACCGTCCGCGGCAACCTTGTCAATCTCGAAGCGGGGATCGGTGAACAGCTGACCGAACGCCTTGCGCACGAAGTACGCGTTCTGGAAACCCCGGTCCTTGCCCGGATCTGACGCGTGGTTCCAGTAATCCTCGGTGTAGTAGGTGTCGAAGTACTGCCTGAACTCCGGGCTGTCGGGATCGGCTTTGCGTGACGCGAGATCGTTTCCCCACACTTCCAGGGCGATCTGCTTGTTGCGGGCTGCGACGTCGTCCATGAACGTTTCCTTCGTAGTTGTATTCTGGATCCAGAACGTACTTTGATGGGGCAAGACAAGCACAAGTCGTGCCCCAGGTGGGAAGTGGGACCGAATGGGTATCGGTCCCACCGGAATTGCTATGCCGGGAGGCCCGATTTCGGCTCGCCCAGCAAGGGCGTCGAGACGGCGTAGATGCCGTGGTTCGCGAACACCCAGATCAGGTTTCGGTCCCACTCCACGAAGATTCCGTGCACGGGAGCGGCGAGGTCATCGTCGTCCCTGAGGCCCATCGGCGGGACGAAGTACGCGCCGACCTTCGGGTCATCGGGGTCGCGCACGTCGAAGATCTGCACACCAGCGGCGTAGAACGCGTAGGGGAGGATCCCGCCGTGCGGGGTGCCGGTGTTGGTGAAGTAGCCCGATCGCTTGGGGCCGAATGACCCGCGCCGCTGCGCCCAATCGGTGAAGGGAGCCTCCGATGGGGGCATCGGGCGGGGCATGGTACGGACGAGACGGGGCTGCGTCGGGTCTTTCACATCGATCTGGTAAATCTCTTTCGCCGGCTCGTAGCAGTCGGTGTTCATCGGGTAGCCCGACACGTACACGTAGCCGGTCTCCTCGACCTGCGTGGTATCGACGTTGTCACCCTCGGTCCCGGCGACACTCTCGGGCAGTTCGCACCAGCCGATGTGATGGATGTTCGACGGATCAGAGACATCCAGCACAAAGAAGCCTTGACCGCCCTGCGCCGCATACCCATGAGTCCACCCCGACTCGACCGAGCGGGGCATGAAGATGCCCATACGTGACCCGAACCACGAGGTCTTGTTGTTCCAGCGCGGATTGTCGGCGAGATACGGCGAGTCCGACTCCTCACCGGCGCGCGTTCCAGGTACCCACCAGGTCGACAGGTGCACCGGGTGGGCGGGGTCGGACACATCGTAGGCGGCATGGCCGGCAGCCCACAGCGTGGTCTTGTAGGGCTGGTTCACGAACGTGTTGTCGGGCGCGGTAGCGACGAAAAGGTACTTGTCTCCGTAGTACACCGGCAGGTCGAGTACTCCATTGCCCTCTTGGATCTCGTCCGGCCCGTGATTCGGGTCAGTCGAGACCTCAGTCAGCAGGGTCCAGTCCCGCGGCGTGGGACCGTTGACTTCGAACACGCGGAACCCACGAAGTCCCTCCCATTCGAGGAGTTGACCTTCGACAGTGTCGTCGATCCACTTGTTCGCGACGCGCCCGTTGAGGAAGTAGCGCGGGGTTTCGTTGGCCTGGATCGCGATGTGCTTGCCGAGGTTTTCGTTCCACTGGATCGTCACCGCGCCGAAGCTCGGACCCGTCCACGGCAGAGTCTCCTCATCGATGATTGCCAGGTTGCGCGGGTCGGTGATGTCGTAGACGTTCCAGCGGTTGCCGCCGCCGTAATGCAGCATGTAGCGACGGTCGTCCCAGTCGTAGATCGCCTGCCACGAGTGGCTGGTGTTGACCACGATCGGGTAGAACGCTTCAGAGGATGCGTTCAGCGCGTATGTGTTGGCATCGCGATGGGGGAGTTGGCCGGGCCAGTCGATGAACACGTCGCGCGGGACCGACGGGGTGTGCGCGGGCGGAAGGAACGTACCATCCGGTTGCATGCCCCAGCTCGCGGGGTCGGGATCACGCGGTTCGCCCTCCACCCGCTGATAGTCCTTCGGGTTGTACTTCTTCGCATCGGGCACGTACGGAGAGCCGGCCATGTCGCCTCCAAGCTGGGCAGTCGGTCACAGACGCGGATGGCGTCCGTGCTACCAGCGTCGGTCGCGCGCCTCGGGACTGTCCAATATCTATCCCGCTCGCCGATATGACCGTCAGGACATATCAACCGTGCGAACGCGGCTCAGATCGCGCATACTCGCGTTCGAGTTCGGCCAGGCGCGCGCCCTCGTGACGGAGATGGGTGAGGAGCACTGCTGCCGCAGCGGAGGGGGCTCGATCCTTGGGCAGGGTGACTCCCACCGAACGCCGGATCGAACTCAGCGGGGTGGGGAGAATGCGGAGCGCCGCGTCATCCACCGCAATGAACATCGGCAGCGCCGCAATGACATCGGTCGAGACAAGGAGGTTGCGCAGAGTCAGCATCGACGTGCACTCGACGCGATTCGCCGGGAGCGGCAGTCCCTCGTGGAAGAACACCGCCTCGAGTTCGGCGCGGAGAGCGGTTTGCGCGACAGGGAAGATCCACGGGAAGGTCACGAGGTCGGACAACGATACTCGAGGACGGTCATGCACAAGGTGCCCCGACCGGGCGACGAGTCGGATCGGCTCCTGGTGGAGGCGCTCCTGTTCGAGACGGACCGGGACCGTCGACGAGAGCCTCCCGACCGTGAGGTCGAGGTCACCGGCCAGAAGGAGCTGTTGTAGGGTGTCGGGCGTTCCTTCGCGGACAACGACGGTCAACTTCGGGTGCTCGGCCTTGAGACCGGCGATTGCTCTCGGGAGCAGCAGGTTCGAGCCCGCGAGGTGGGTGCCGACTGTGACGGTACCCAGTTGGCCTGACTGCAGGAGGAGCACCTCTTCGCCCGCGGTCCGCAACTCCGCCAGTACCGAGCGGGCGCGCTCGATGAACGGATACCCGTACTCGGTGGGAACGACTCCCCGAGGAAGTCGCTCAAACAGCGGGACGCCCAGCACATCTTCGACTTCGCGGAGGCCTCGCGTCACCACGGGCTGGCTGATGTGAAGTGATTCGGCGGCGCGCACCAGAGTGCCCTCGTCGGCGATTGCTGTAACGAGCACAAGATGGCGAATCTTCAGTCGCCCGTCGAGAATGCGGTCCGTTCCCACGCACGGAACTATAGCCGAACGGGCATGGCAGTGCCGCAAGAGAGCATTAGTCGGCAACTCGATAACTTCGTAGCCTGGCACCATGACCGCACCGACGTCGCTGTTGCCCGTGTCCACCGTGGCAGCTCCGGCGAGCCTCCAGCTGCGCAACTTCATCGGCGGAGAGCACATCGACGGGGTGAGCGCATTCGCGAAGCTGAACCCCATCGACGGCTCGCTGATCGCCGACGTGCATGAGGCAGGCCCCGATGAAGTCGATCGGGCGGTCGCTTCCGCTCGCGCGGCATTCGATGGCCCGTGGGGACGGATGACGGTCACCGAGCGGGCGGGTATTCTTCGCCGAATCGCCGACGCCATCGAGCGTCGCTTCGACGACCTCGTCGCCGCCGAAGTCGGTGACACCGGCAAGCCCGAAGCGCTCGCGCGTGATCTGGATGTGGCGCGTGCGGCCGCGAACTTTCGTGCGTTCGCCGACATCGTCTCGGCCGCGGGCATCGACTCGTTCCTCACCGAGTTTGCCGACGGCCGGCGCGCGCTCAACTACGCCGTGCGCAAGCCGCTCGGAGTCGTCGCCGTCATCGTGCCCTGGAACCTCCCGCTGTTGCTGCTCACCTGGAAGCTCGCCCCCGCGCTGGCTACCGGCAACACAGTCGTGGTCAAGCCCTCCGAAGAGACGCCGTCGTCGGCGACCCTGTTGGCAGAGATTCTGATGGAGGCCGGGGTGCCCGCCGGTGTGGTGAATGTCGTGCACGGGTTCGGCGCGAACTCCGCGGGCGAGTACCTCACAACCCACCCGGGCATCGATGGAGTCACTTTCACCGGCGCCTCCGAGACAGGCTCGGCGATTATGCGGGCTGTCGCCCCGCGAGTGCGTCCGGTGTCGTTCGAACTCGGCGGCAAAAACGCCGCAATCGTGTTCGCCGATGCCAACCTCGATGCCGCCGTGGCCGGCCTTGCTCGATCTACCTACCTCAACACCGGTCAGGTGTGCCTATGCACCGAACGGATCTACGTCGAACGAGCGATCTTCGACGATGTGGCTGCGGGGCTCGCCGACCATGCCGCGCGTCTACGGTTGGGTCGGCCCGCCGACCCCGCCACAACCACCGGTCCGCTCATCTCGCAGAGCCATCGCGAGAAGGTGCTCTCGTACTTTCACCTCGCGCAAACAGAGGGCGCGACCATTCTTGCGGGTGGCGGCATTCCTCACCTGGGAGACGATCTGAACGGGGGCTCATGGATCGAGCCCACGTTGTGGACCGGTCTCGACAACTCGCACCGTACGGTGCGCGAAGAGATCTTCGGTCCGGTTGCGGCCCTCATCCCCTTTGACACCGAAGAAGAGGCGATCCGCCTCGCCAACGACACCGACTACGGCCTGGCTGCGGTGACCTGGACGAGTGACCTTACCCGTGGCCACCGCGTAGCGCAGAGCATGCGCGTGGGCATGTCGTGGGTGAATACCTGGTACCTGCGCGATCTCCGCAGCCCGTTCGGAGGCGTTGGTCTCTCGGGCATCGGGCGCGAGGGTGGGCAGCACTCTTTGGACTTCTACACCGAACCCACCAACGTCTGCGTGCAGCTGTGATCACGGATGCAGTTCACGCCGCCGATGCGCGGCTGGCGCACGCGTCGGACACCCTCGTCGGGTGCGACCCCGTGCGTGACATCATCGGCGAGATCAATCAGGATGCGGCGTATGCCGTGCAGTCCCTCGGGATCGCCCGGCGGATCGCTGCGGGACGCCGGGTCGTCGGCCGAAAGATCGGCCTCACTTCTGTTGTCGTGCAGAACCAGTTCGGCGTCCGTTCTCCGGACTACGGCGTCTTGATGGATGACATGATGCTGGATGACCGCCAAAGCGTCGACCTCGCACGATTCATCGCACCCCGCGTCGAGGCTGAGGTTGCCTTCGTTCTGGGCCATGATCTGGAGTCGCCGACGAGCCACGTCGCCGATGTGATCCGGGCGACCGAGTTCGTTCTCCCCGCGATCGAGATCGTGGATTCGAGGATCGCCGGCTGGGACATCCGGATCACCGACACGATTTCCGACAACGCGTCCGGCGGTGCGCTGGTGCTCGGTACCACGCCGCGGAAGCTCGATGGATTCGACCTGAGTGCTGTCGGCATGAGCCTTGAGTTCGACGGCGAGCCCGTCTCGACCGGGTCAGGGGTCGCGTGCCTGGGCAACCCGATCATTGCGGTCGCGTGGCTGGCGCGGGCTGTTGCGCGCCACGGCCAGCCGCTGCGCGCCGGCGAGGTCGTCCTCTCCGGTGCACTCGGTCCCATGGTGGCCGCGCAGAGCGGCGTATATCGCGCACGCCTCGACGGCCTCGGAGAGGTCCGAGTGGATTTCGCCGCAGCATCCACAGAAGGAGCACGAGCATGACCGTCGGCGTAGCCATCATCGGTTCCGGCAACATCGGCACCGACCTGATGTTCAAGGTGGTGCGTCTGTCGAAGACCCTCCGTGTCGTGGCCATGGTCGGCATCGACGAGAACTCTGATGGACTCGCGCGCGCTCGCCGCCTGGGCATCCCGACCATCCACGATGGCGTGGACGGCCTTTTGCGCATGCCGGAGTTCACCGACGTCGAGCTCGTCTTCGACGCCACTTCGGCCGGTGCACACGCACGCAACGACGCACTCGTGCGCAACGAAGGCCGCCTGATGGTCGATCTCACGCCCGCAGCGATCGGACCCTATGTCGTGCCGGTGGTCAACCTCGACGAGAACCTCGGCGCAACCAACGTCAACATGGTCACGTGCGGAGGCCAGGCCACCGTGCCCATTGTCGCTGCCGTCTCGCGGGTCGCGCCGGTTGCGTACGCCGAGATTGTCGCCTCCATCGCCTCGAAGTCGGCTGGGCCGGGGACGCGCGCAAACATCGACGAGTTCACCGAGACGACAGCGCGCGCGATCGAGCTGATCGGTGGCGCGGAGCGTGGCAAGGCGATCATCGTGCTCAACCCCGCAGAGCCTGCGATCGTCATGCGCGACACGGTGTACTGCCTGGTGGCCGGCGAGGTCGACGAGGCCGCCGTCCGCGCCTCGGTCGAAGAAATGGTCCTGGCGGTTCAGGACTATGTCGGCGGGTACAGGTTGAAGCAGCACGTGCAGTTCGACCCCGTCGATGAGCCCTACGTACCGGCTCTCGACCGCCCTTTCCGGGGCACGAAGGTGACGATTCTGCTGGAGGTCGCCGGAGCCGGTCACTACCTTCCCGAGTACGCAGGCAATCTCGACATCATGACGAGCGCAGCGCTCCGCACCGCGGAACGACTCGTCCTAGCGCGAGCGGGGGTATCCGCGTGAACTCTGCTTCAGACACCCCAGCACCTCGTGTCTACATTCAGGATGTCACCCTCCGCGATGGCATGCACGCAGTGGGTCATCAGTACAGCCTCGAGGACGTCCGCACGATCGCCGCCGCGTTGGACGCGGCCGGGGTCGATGCGATCGAGGTCGCGCATGGAGATGGACTCGGTGGGTCGAGCGTCGCCTACGGACACGGTGCGAGCAGCGACGTCGCGTGGATCGAGGCCGCAGCCTCGGTGCTCACTCGATCCACGCTCACCACTCTCATCCTCCCCGGCATCGGCACTATCGACCAGCTCGCCCGGGCGCGCGACCTGGGAGTCACGAGTGTGCGCGTGGCGACGCACTGCACCGAAGCAGACGTCTCAGCTCAGCACATCGGATGGGCGCGCGAGCAGGGCATGGATGTCTCGGGGTTTCTCATGATGAGTCACCTCAACGATCCGGCCCCCCTCGCTCAGCAGGCGAAGCTCATGGAGTCGTACGGTGCGCACTGCGTGTATGTCACCGATTCGGGCGGCCGGTTGACGATGCGCGATGTCGCCGAGCGGATCGATGCTTACCGTCAGGTACTCGACCCTGACACTCAGATCGGCGTTCACGCTCACGAGAATCTTTCGCTCAGCGTCGCTAACAGCATCACTGCCGTGGAGCACGGCGCTTACCGTGTCGATGCCTCGCTTGCGGGTCAGGGTGCGGGTGCCGGCAATACTCCGATCGAGGCGTTCGTCGCGGTTGCGAACCTCCTCGGTTGGCAGCACGATTGCGATCTCTTCGCGCTCGAGGATGCTGCCGAGTCGCTCATCCGCCCGTTGCAGAAGCGACCGGTGCGGGTCGATCGCGAGACACTCACACTCGGCTATGCCGGGGTGTACTCGAGCTTCTTGCTGCACGCCGAGCGTGCCGCGGCACGCCACGGATTGGACGCCCGCGACGTCCTGATCGAACTCGGCCGGCGCCGCATGATAGGCGGGCAGGAAGACATGATCGTCGATGTTGCTCTTGACCTCGCGGCCGCCCGCAACCTGGCGGCGATGAGCGCAGGTGCGGCATGATCTCCGCGGTACGCGCGGCGCAATTCGCCGAGAGTCTCGAGGATGCGCAGGTGCGGGCCGAGCCGATTGCACAGTTCTCGGCGACCGCTCCGCTCGAGGTCGACGCGGCTTACCAGGTGCAACATGCGCTCATCGCGCGAAGGGTGGAAGGCGGAGACCGAGTTGTGGGACTGAAGCTCGGGTTCACCTCACGCGCGAAGGCGCGCCAGATGGGCGTCGAAGATGTGATCCTCGGAACCCTGACTGCGGGCATGCAGATACCGGATGGGGGAGCGTTCGAGTTCGGATCGTGCATCCATCCCCGTGTTGAACCCGAAGTTGCCTATCTCTTGGGCTCCGATGTGGATGCGCACGACGGTAACGCGATCGCGGCCGTCGCCCCGGCGATCGAGATCATTGACTCGCGATACCGCAACTTTCAGTTCGATCTTGGCGATGTCGTCGCTGACAACACGTCTGCAGCGGGATTTGCGATCGGTCCGTGGATGACTCCCGCCGAGGCTGGGCGGATTGACAATCGGGCAGTCCTCCTCGAAGTCGACGATCGCCTTGTGCAGACGGGTTCAACCTCGGCGATTCTGGGTCACCCGGCCCGGGCGCTCGCCGTGGCGCGTCGACTTGCCGCGACACATGGGTTCGCACTGCGTTCGGGAATGATCCTGCTCGCCGGTGCCGCGACGGTCGCAATACCGCTGCCGCAGAGGGGCATTGTCGAAACGAGCATTGCCGGCCTCGGTCGCGTACGGATCCGCATCGAGCAGAATGGGGCATCGAAATGACCGATGAGCACGCCGTCACCGTCGCCGGAAAGGCCACTCCGCGCGGCCGCTTTCCGCACGCCAAGGTCTCGGGCGCCTTCGTCTTCGTCTCGGGCACATCCAGCCGCCGTCTCGACAACACGATCGCGGGCGCTGAGGTCGACGAGTTCGGTACGACCACGCTCGACATCGCAGTCCAAACGCGTGCGGTGATCGAGAACATCCGTGAGGTTCTTGCTGCCTGCGGATGCGCTCTAGATGACCTGGTGCAGACCACGAGTTTCCTGGTCGACATGAACGACTTCGGCGGCTACAACGCCGTTTGGGGCGAGTATTTCGATGAGTCCGGTCCTGCGCGCACGACCGTCGCAGTACACGCTCTCCCGCACCCGCATCTGCGTATCGAGATTCAAGCAATAGCTCGGCGCCCCAGCCCCGCATCCGGTATCACTATCAAGGAGGAACTGTGAGCAACATCCCAGCCGTCATCGATTTTCCCGCGTGGATCGCCGAGAACGAGCACCTGCTCAAGCCGCCGGTCAACAATAAGGCGGCCTGGACGCCGATGGGCGACTTCATCGTCCAGGTCGTGGGTGGCCCCAACCAGCGCACCGATTACCACTTCGATCCGTATGAGGAGTGGTTCTACCAATACCGCGGCAACATGCACGTCAACATCATGACCGACGACGGTCCGCAGCGGATCGACATCCGTGAGGGCGAGATGTGGCTTCTCCCGGGCAACGTCTTCCACTCCCCGCAGCGACCCGAAGCTGGCTCAATCGGCATCGTCATCGAGCGCATCCGTGAGGAAGGCACCCTTGAGAAGTTCGCGTGGTTCTGCCCCGCGTGCGCTACCAAGGTGCACGAGGTGGAACTTCAGGTGCGCGACATCGTCGAGGATCTACCTCCGGTCTTCCGCGCTTTCTACGAAAGCGAAGAAGGCCGCACCTGCCCGGGTTGCGGCGTTGTCCATCCTGGCAAGGGCTGAACCACGTGGGCACGATCGATGTGCACACGCACATGGTGCCTCGGGGCTGGCCAGACCTCACCGCAGAGGTTGGGCCCGGCCCCTGGCCCCAATTGCGCGTGGATTCTGAGCGCGAGGCGATGATCATGATCGGCTCCAGCGAGTTCCGACGCATCGATGAGCGTTGCTGGGATGCCGATGCCCGGATCGCAGACATGGATGCGGACGGGGTCGATATCCAGGTCGTTTCTCCGACGCCGGTGTTCTTTGCCTACGCCAAGCCCGCAGCGGAGGCCGCAAAGGTTGCGCGCATCTTCAACGATCTGACGTTGGAGTTGTGCGCCGCGCAACCCGATCGGCTGATCCCCTTCGCGCAGGTGCCGTTGCAAGACACCGATGCCGCGTGCGTCGAACTGGACCGCGCGATCGCATCGGGGCACGTCGGGGTCGAGATCGGCAACCACGTGGGGGATCGCGACCTCGATCACGAGGGCATCGTCACTTTCTTGCAGCACTGCGCCGATCGCGCCGTGCCCGTCTTCGTGCATCCGTGGGACATGCCCGATTCGCCGCGGCTCGACCGCTGGATGGCTCGCTGGCTAACCGGGATGCCAGCGGAGACCCATCTGTCGATCATCGCGCTGATTCTCGGCGGAGTCCTCGACCGTGTGCCCGACTCGTTGCGCCTCTGCTTCGCTCACGGCGGTGGTTCCTTCGCGTTCTGGTTGGGTCGCCTTGAGAACGCGTGGCATAAGCGTCCGGATGCGGTCGGTGTCAGCGAACGCCCTCCGACGGAATACCTCGACCGCTTCAGCGTGGACTCGGTCGTCTTCGATCCCGCGGCTTTGCGTCTACTGGTGGATACGCTGGGAGCTGGGCAGGTGATGCTCGGCAGTGACTACCCCTACCCACTGGGTGAACGCCCTGTCGGTGCGGTGATCGATCGTGCCGAGTTCCTCACCGAGGCGCAGAGGGAGGCGATCCGCCACGAAAACGCGCGCCGCTTTCTGTCGCTGTCGCCATCTCACATCTCGAGCCGAGAAGGATCCGTCCGCACATGAGTACTATCCCCGCCGCCGCCCCGATCGATCGTGCTGCCTGCCTGGCGTGGGATGCCGCCGATCCGCTCGCGCCGTTCCGCGAGCGCTTCACGCTGCCCGAGGGAGTGATCTACCTCGACGGCAACTCGCTCGGTGCCTTACCCGCGTCGACCGCTGCGCATGTGCAGCGTGTGATCACCCAGGAGTGGGGCCAGGGGCTCATCCGCAGCTGGAACGACGCCGGGTGGTTCATGAAGCCACAGACTCTCGGTGACCGCATCGCGCCTCTCATCGGAGCCGCGCCGGGCGAGGTCGTGATCGGTGACTCGACCTCATCGAGCCTTTTCCAAACAGCTGTCGCGGGTATGCGCCTACGGCCCGGGCGCCGTGTGGTCGTGTCGGAACGGGGGAGCTTTCCGACCGATCTCTACGTGCTGGAGAGCGTGCAAGAGATGCTCAGCGGGGCCGAGCCGATCGAACGTCGACTCATCCACGACGACGGACCGACCCTCGACGACGTGCTCGACGAGGACGTCGCGATCGTCGTCCTGACGCACGTCGACTACCGCACAGGCCGTCTGTACGACATGACCGAGGTGACGCGTCAGGTGCAGGCCGCCGGCGCGATCATGATCTGGGATCTTTGCCACAGCGCCGGCGCCCTGCCGGTTGACCTCAACGGTGTCGGCGCCGATCTCGCCGTCGGCTGCACCTACAAATACATCAACGGCGGACCCGGTTCGCCGTCCTTCATCTGGGTGGCAGAGCGTCACCAGGCCGAGGCCCGCCCGGCGGTGACCGGGTGGCAGGGGCATGCGCGCCCGTTCGATTTCGAGGTCGAGTATGCCCCGACTCCGGGAGTCGGCCGGTTTCGGGTGGGTACGCCGCCGCTCCTGTCGTACGCGGCGCTCGAGGCGAGCCTCGAGATCTGGGAGGAAGTCGATCTTGCCCGGCTGCGCGAGAAGAGTCTCGCGCTGACCGACCTCTTCATCGCGCTTGTCGATGAGCGACTGGCGGACTGGGGCATCGAAGTCGTCACGCCTCGCGAGCACGAGGCCCGGGGGAGCCAGGTCGCACTCCGCGGAGGCGACGGTTATGCGGTGATGCAGGCGATCATCGCCCGCGGCGTGATCGGTGACTTTCGCGCGCCAGACCTGATGAGGTTCGGTTTCGCGCCTCTCTACGTCACCTTTGCCGACGTCTGGGACGCAGTCGAGGTTCTGCGCGACGTTCTCGAAAGAGAAGAGTGGCGCAAGCCCGAGTACTCGCGCCGCGGCGCGGTGACCTAAACCCCGAACGCGCTAGTGCGCGGCTTCGTACGCGTCGAGAACGGATGCTGGCACCCGGCCCCGCTCCGACACTTGGTAGCCGTTGCTCTTGGCCCAGTCGCGAATCGCGCTGTAATCCTGTTGTCCGGTGCGGCGACGCTTGCGCGCGGCGTCTGCGCCCGCGGACGATGCGCGAGCGGACGAGATCGAGCGCCCCGCGGCGACGTACGGCGCAAGGGCCGTGCGGAGTGCGTCGGCATTGTCGCCGGTGAGATCGATCTCGTAGGCAACCCCGTCCACGGAGAAGAGCACGGTTTCGCCTTCACCGACTTCGAGGACTGTTCCGTCGATATCGTCGACGAGCTGATGCACAATTCTGCGGGCCATAGCGCCGACCATACGCGCAGTTGTCGCACGCGACCATTGCGAATTCGAAGAAGTCGCAAAACTCGGAGAAAAGCTAAGGGAGAAGTCCGACTCGGCGCGCTTTTGCGACCGCGGCGTGACGGGTCGAGGCATCCAGTTTCGCCATTGCTGATTGCAGATAAGACTTGACGGTCACTTCTTTGAGCGAGAGCGTCCCGGCGATCTCGGCGTTCGTGGCACCGAGCGCCGCGCATGCGAGTACATCGATCTCACGCGGAGAGAGGCGCACCTCGGGAGCCCCGATCTCGATCTCCGCTGTCGACAGCGACGCCAGTCGGCGCTCGAGAGCGCCGAGTCGTTCACGCAGCGCGCGGTCTTCGATCGAGGCGCGGATGCTGCGCAGTTCAGCGTAAGTCTCGCGCAAGCCCTCGCGAGCCGAGGCATCCATCCCGTGATCGCTTGTGGCTTTCGTCACCAGGGACAGCCGACGCTCGACTTCGTCGCGCACCCGCAGTTCGGTGGCGAGTTCCTGCGCAACCCCGAACGCTTGACCTGCCACATCGCCGACCGGCGACTTCGACCATGACCCGCAATAGATGATTCCCCGTGCCCGTGCTCCGACGACGACGGGAACGGCGAACAGAGTCGAGATTCCCTCGCCGAGGACGGCTTGATCGTAGTCGTGGGTGATGCCGCGTGCTGACCGATAGTCGACGGCGAGGCGCGGCCGCTTCTCGACCATGGCTCGTCCACCGAGCCCCCGGGACTCGTGAACCACGAGCCCCTCGAGGTGTTTCGTTCTCGCTCCGACGATCGAGGTCACCTCGACTGAATGGTCGTGCTCGATGCCGCCGAACACCACAGGGAAGTGCGTGCGTCGGGCTAATTGGTGCACAGCGCGCGAGACCAATTGTGCGTCGGTTTCGCCGGCGGAAGGGAAATCCACCTACTACCTACTTCCCAGGTGACGGCCGCAGCGCCGTGTTCGTAGCGTCGACGATATCACTGGGCCAAATGCAGCGGCCCGGAGGAGGTAGCCGTCCGGGCCGCTGCACTGTCGGGAATGCACGCGGACGGCCTACACGCCCGCGGCTTCACGTTCGTCCTGCTCCACCTCGTTCTGTTCGAGATCGATGAGGTACTTCTTCATTTCGGGCCGCCCGCCGTACTCGCCGAGAGAGCCGTCGGCCCGCACGACTCGGTGCACCGGAACGACGATCGAGAACGGGGTGCGCGCGCATGCAGTGCCGACGGCACGCGCCGCGCCGGGGCTGCCTGCAGTGATCGCAACCTCTCCGTACCCAGCGGTCTCGCCATAAGGAATGTCGCAGACGGCCTTCAACGCCTCCAGAGTGAATCCGCTGATCAGTCCCCAGTCCAAGGGAAGTTCGAACGCGCGGCGTCCGCCCGAGAAGTACTCGTCGAGCTGCCGGGCGGCTTCGTTGATTGCAGCATCCGTCGTATCAAGTACCGGCAGAGCACGAAGCATCAGCGCCGCGTTGTCGAGTGCTGCATCGACGTCGTCGACCGGATGCAGCAGCACGATGCCGCCGCCTGCGGTGACGATCAGGATGTCGCCGAGCGGGGAGGGATGTACGCAGAAGTGCGGTGTCGGGAGAGTGGTCACGCGATCATCCTGTTCGCACGGCGTGCTCGAACACGGTCGACGCCGGAGGATTGTGGAGTCTTGGCCGCAGCGGCGCGTGGTGCAGGAGCGGATGACGGTTGCAACTCAGAAGACCCCAATACCGCGAAACTCGCTCGGGATGCAAGAGCGCCGCGAAGTCGGCCCTTAGGGTGGCTCGTGTGTGGCGAGCAGAAGGCAACGCCGTGATCGGCGCAGAAGATGCCCCGCCCGCGGCCAACGTAACTCCGGGTGACCTCGGTCTTTCGGAGCCCGGGGTGACGGTCATGCACATTGCTGAGCCCGAACGCGAGCGGTTGCGCGACGAAGCGGCGGCGCTGGGCGGCAGGTCGACCCTGCTGCACTTTTCGGACGACGACGCCGCACTCGAGATCACCAAGGCCCACCCCAGTAGTCTTCCCCAGTTCTTCACGGGCCGCTCGACGCTCCTGTCCAACCTTTTCCGTGATGAGGTCGCACGCCGAAACGCGCGTCTGGCCGCTGAGCGCATCACCGCCAAGAGCGTTGAACTCCACACCACGCGCGGAATCGACACCGTCAGCCTCGCCGTCGGACTCGCGTCGTGGAAGATCGGCGGGCTCGCCTGCACCGCTCCGGTGCTGCTGCGCCCCCTCGCTATCCGGCGACACCACGCCGACTTCGAGCTCAAACTGCACGGCTCGTTCGTCATCAACCCCGAGCTGATCGCGGCACTGCACACCCACTTCGGCATCGAACTCGACGGTGTGGCACTGGCCGCTCATGCGTATGCCGGGGGAGTCTTTGCTCCGCAGCCGATCATCGATCACCTGCGCTCGATCACCTCATCGATCGAATCGTTCACCGTGCAACCGCGCATGCTCGCCTCGAGTTTCGCCGATATCGCCGTCGCGATGTCGCGCGACTGCGTCCATCTCGACCACACGATTCTCAACGCCCTCGCGGGTCATCCCGACGATCGGGAGAACCTCGCGATGCAGCGCGACGTGCCCTCGCGTTCGCACCCGGATGACCGTTCGCCCGCGTCGGACACGCTGTTGTTGGATGCGGATGCTGAGCAAGAGGCCGTGCTCGCCCGGATCGTCGCCGGTCAATCGCTGGCGGTGCACACACTTCCCGGCACCGGTGGCACTCAGACCGTCATCAACGCCGTCGGTGCGCTGGCTCGTGACGGCAAGCGAGTCCTCGTCGTGAGCGCGCGCAGCTCGACCATCGACGGCGTGCGCCACAGACTCGCCGGCATCGGCCTGCCCGCTCTGGCCGCTTCGCCGCGCCAGTTGCAGCGCGACCTCATTCGGGCGATCGGTCGCAACGAGAAAGCCGAACAGCCCAAGGTCGCCGATATCGACGACGCCCTCGTCCGGTTGCGGGGCGTGCTCCGCGACTACCGAGGCGCGATCACGCAAACCCACGACGGCCTGGGTGTGTCGATGCTCGACATCCTCCGCTCGCTCGCGGGCATCTCGGCACAGACTCCGCCGCCGCAGACCACGACACGCTTCGACGCGCGCGTGCTCCACCGCCTCGCGCCGGTACGGCGCGCGGCAGCCGGAAAGCTCGCGGACGCCGCGCGACTGGGCGAGTTCCGCTTCGGCCCTGACGATTCACCCTGGTACGGCGTCACCTTCGCTACGACAGAGCAGGCGCGCTCGGCACACGCGCTGGCCGCGCGAGTTCACCGCCACGACGTGCCGGCCCTTCTTGAGCGCGGCTACGCGCTCATTGCGCAGACGCGGATGCGGCCGTTTCGGACCATCGCCGAGCTGGGCGAGTACCTGCGGGTACTGCAGGGCATCCGCGACTCGCTCGACCGGTTCAGCCTCACCGTCTTCGAACGGCCCCTGGGCGAACTGATCCAGGCCCACGGCCCGCGCCGCGATTCGCCGAACATGACCGGAGCCAACCGCCGCCGTTTGCGCCGGTTATCGCGCGAGTACGTGCGCCCCGGCGTGCACATCGTCGACATGTACGAGTCGCTCCAGCGTATCCAGCAGCAGCGCACGCAGTGGCAGCGTTTCGTCGACGCCGGCGTCGCGCCGGAAGTACCTCTCGGCCTTGCGGACGTGCACGTCGCATGGCAGCGCGTGGATGCCGACCTGAGCGAACTCGACGCGCTCTTGGGCCGTACCGGAGGCGACCGGCTTGCCGCCCGCCCCGTCGGAGAGCTCGTACGCATCCTCGCGGGGCTCGCCGCCGACTCGGCCGTGTTCGACAACCTCGTCGAGCGGGCAACACTGCGCTCCGAGCTCGCCGAACTCGGTCTCGAGCCCCTGCTGGCCGAACTATCGGTCCGGCACGTTCCCGAAGACCACGTCGGTGCCGAGCTCGAGTTCGCGTGGTGGCAGTCCGCGCTCGAACATCTGCTCCGCTCCGACCGGGCGCTCCTCGGTGCGAACACTGCGGTTGTCGACAGGCTGGAGCGAGACTTCCGACTCGTCGATGAAGCTCACGCCGCGGCATCCGGCCCCCTACTCGCTTCGCAACTGGCCACGCAATGGCGCATCGGAATCGTCGATCACGCCAGCGAAGCCACCGCGCTCAAGTCGGCGCTGAAAGAGGGCGTGACCGCGCCCGATCAGATCATGAGCGTCGCACCCACACTGCTGCGCACCCTCGCGCCCGTGTGGCTGGCCTCGCCCTATGACGTTCCCGCGATTCCGGCCGATTTCGGCTTCGATGTCGTGATCGTGGCGGATGCGGGAGCCCTCTGCCTCGCCGAGGCCACCCCCGCGCTGCGCAGGGCGAAGCAAGTGGTCGTGTTCGGCGACCCCGTCACGCAGAAGCCGACTCCGTTCCGGATCGCGGCCGGGTACTCGGGCGATGAAGAAGAAGCGCCCGATGCGCCGTTCGATGAGGTGAGCCTGTTCGAGCGACTCGCCGACATCGTGCCGGTCGAGACTCTGACCCGAAGCTACCGCGCAGGTGGCGAAGACCTTGCCGAACTCGTGAACGATGCCTTCTACGGCGGTGAGCTCTCGTCCTTCCCGTGGGCGGGGTCCTACCTCGGCCGGGGGAGCCTCAGCGTCGATTACGTCGAGGGCGGGACCGGAGCCCCTGACCCGGTGAGCGGTGCCGTCGAGAGCCCCGATGCCGAGGTCAAGCGCGTCGTCACGCTCGTGGTCGAACACGCGATCAACCGCGGGAGCGAGTCGCTCATGGTCGTCACGGCCAGCGCCAAGCATGCCGAGCGCATTCGCGCGGCCGTCGAGGCGGCCTTCGCGGGCCGTGCCGATGTGGCCGACTTCGTCGCCCGTGAGACCGCCGAGCCGTTCGCCGTCTTGACCCTCGAACAGTCCGTGGCCGCCAGCCGTGATCGCGTGATCTTCTCACTCGGTTTCGGGCTCACCAAGCACGGCCGTGTGCTCAGCGACTTCGGCGATCTCTCCACGCCGGACGGCGAGCGACTGCTCACCGTCGGCATGACGCGCGCACGCCGCTCGATGGTGATCGTGTCATCGATCCGGCCGTCGGCTTTCGATGATGGACGCCTCGAATTCGGCGCTGCGACGCTCATGAACATTCTCGGTGGAATCGCCGCCCGTTCTCGCGAAGCGCGCCTCGAAGACCTCGCCGACCCGCTCACCCTCGCGCTCGCCCGTGAACTACGGAGCCTCGGCGTCGCTGTTGACGTGCACTACCGAGGGCTTCTGCCACTCGTGGCCCAGTACGCCGGAAAGGCCGTGGTCGCCGAGAGCGACCCCGAGACGATCGGTGACTCGCTGCGCGAGTCGTTGCGCCTCCGGCCCCAGATCCTGCGCCGACTGGGCTGGCACTACGTGCGCGTGCACGCGTTCGATCTGTACAGCGATCCGGGCGCCGTCGCCGCCCGCATCGCCGCTCTGCTCGGTGTGCCGCCAGCCGTCCCGCGCGCGGATACCGACACCCAGCCGTTCGATGTGCCCTGACGCCGGTTCGTCTGACGACGGTTCTGCCGACGACGAACGTCAGCGGATTGTGCGCGTGCCGGGATCCCGGCGGGCACAACTGACCCCCGCGCCGGGAACGATGGCAGAGATGCCCGTAAACGATGATGATCCGGATGCCGCGGCATCCGGATCATCATCACCCTCGAGCACGGGGCCCAACGACGACCGCATGCGACGGGATGTCCCGCCGCACTGGTGAGCGTCGCTCGCCTTCGGTCAGGCGCGCTGCTGCTTCTCGAGCAGATCGCGGATCTGGAGCAGGAGCTCCGCCTCGGTGGGCGTGGCGTCAGGCTCTTCGACGACGCCGGCCTTCGCGGCAGCTGCTTGCTTCCATCGGTTCATCGGCATGACGAAGACGAAGTAGACGACGACGGCTACAGCGAGGAAGTTGATGAGGGCGCCGACGATCGCGCCGAGCGGGAAGAACACCTCGTTGCCGTTCACGCCGACGAAAGTGGGGCCGACCTCGGCGAGTGAGTCAGCCTGGAAGATGAGTGCGATCAGGGGATTGATGAGGCCCGCAACAATGGCGTTCACGATCGCGGTGAACGCAGCGCCGATGACCACGGCCACGGCCAGATCGATCACATTGCCGCGGAGAATGAATTCTTTGAACCCGTTGATCATGCGTTGCCTCCCGATGGCGACGATGCGCCCATTACGAACCCGACGGAGCGGGGGAGGACTTCGCCTCCTTCTTCGATGATGTCGAAGAAGAAGATGACCCGCCACTTTCACTCGAACTCTTGCTCGGGGATGCGGTGGAGGAGGAGGACGCGTCGGAGCCCTTGTCGGACGATGACCCAGAAGCCGCCCGCGAGTCATTGCGGTAGAAGCCCGAACCGTTGAAGGTCACCCCGATCGACCCGTACTCCTTGCGCAGTGGTCCGCCGCACTCTGGGCACACGGTCAGCGTGGGGTCGGCGAAGGACTGGACGGCATCGAAGCGGTGTCCGCACTGCTTGCAGGCGTAGGCGTAAGTGGGCATTCTGACTTTCAGCTGGGCGAATCGGGTGAGCGCGGGGGCGGCTAGCGCCGCGGCGGAGTGAGATCGAGAGTCTGCGTGGGGGTGACGATTCCGGTCACCGGCTGGTCGTGCACATCCGAGGGCACCTCGTCGAGGATCTCAGAGTCGAAGATCACGGCGTAGACCGGAGGGCAGCCCTCCATCGATCCGAGGGTCTTATCGAAGTATCCGCGACCCCAGCCGAGCCGCATTCCGTCCCGACCTACAGCAGCGGCGGGAATCACGAGAACGTCGACATCGCCGACGGCGATGGGGCCGAGAAGTTCGCCCTCGGGCTCAGGCATACCGAAGAGTCCTTCGGTGATGTCCGCTCCGGGCACAGCGACCGACCAGTCCAGCAGCCCGTCTGCGCGCGTGATGGGCAAGAGCACGCGGATGCCGCGGGCGACCGCTGCATCGACGAACTCACGCGTGCCCGGTTCTGTCGTGGTGGAGAGAAAGCACGACATGGAACGGACGCCGAATCGTTCTGTCAGGGCATCGAGTTGGGTGCGGATGCCGAGGGCCGCGGCATCCCTCGCCGACTGCGAACGCAACTGACGTCGCTCGCGCAACTCAGCGCGCAGGGCGCGCTTCGCGTCGGCGATGGCGTCGGACATGCCTCGATTCTAGGCGCGGTGTATCGGCTCGGTAGGATCGAGGCATGGCTCACTCCCCCTTCAAGGCCGTCATTCCTGCCGCTGGTCTCGGTACCCGGTTCCTTCCCGCCACCAAGGCGATGCCGAAGGAGATGCTGCCGGTCGTCGACAAGCCGGCTATCCAGTACGTCGTCGAAGAGGCCGTGAAGGCGGGCATCGACGACATCTTGGTCATCATCGGACGCAACAAGAACGCGATCTCGAACCACTTCGACTCCGTTCCCGAGCTCGAGGTCAACCTCAAGCACAAGGGCGACAAGGAGCGGCTCCAGCGCGTGCTCGCCTCGAGCGATCTCGCCGACATCCACTTCGTCCGCCAGGGCGAGCCCAAGGGTCTCGGGCATGCGGTTTTGCGCGCCCGCGCACACGTGGGCAACTCTCCCTTCGCCGTCATGCTCGGTGACGACCTGATCGACGAGCGAGACGAACTGCTCGCGACGATGATTGCCGAGCACGAGCGCACGGGAGCAGCCGTGATCGCGCTGATGGAAGTCGACCGTGACCACATCCACATGTACGGCGCCGCCGCGATCGAAGAGACGGACACTGAAGACATCGTTCGGGTGACCGGCCTCGTCGAGAAGCCCAAGGCCGAGGACGCGCCCTCGAACTACGCGGTCATCGGCCGTTACGTGCTGGCTCCGTCTGTGTTCGACATTCTCGAGCGCACCGAGCCGGGCAAGGGTGGCGAAATTCAGCTCACCGACGCTCTGCAAGAGCTCGCTGCTGACCCGAACGGACCCGGCGTGCGGGGAGTCGTGTTCCGCGGCCGCCGTTACGACACCGGCGATAGAGTTGACTACATCAAGGCCATCGTGCAGCTCGCCGCAGATCGAGAAGATCTCGGACCCGAGTTGCGGCCGTGGTTCAAGGAGTTCGCGGCGAAGCTCTGATCTTCGCTCTGCACGAGGGGGTCGCATGGAGCCGATCGGTCCTCGTCGGCACGGCCCGGTGTCGTTGCGACTCGTCAAACCTCGGGATGCACGAACGTTGCAGAACGAGTTGATGGGCAATCGTTCGTGGTTGCGCCCCTGGGAGGCCACGAGCCCCGAAGGCCCGGTCTCGTTCGACATGCGCGTGGGCGTCCGCCGGTTGTTGCAGCAGTATCGGGACGGCGCCAGCGTGCCGTTCGTGATGGAATACAACGGCGACATCGCCGGGCAGCTCAACGTGTGGGGAATCGCGCGGGGGTCGCTTGCGTCGGCAACCATCGGGTACTGGGTGAGCGAGAGGTTCGCAGGACGCGGCATCACGCCGACGGCAGTGGCCTTGGCCACCGATGTGTGCTTCAGCGAGTTGCACCTGCATCGCATGGAGATCTGCATCCGTCCCGAAAATCATGCAAGCCTGCGCATCGTCGAAAAGCTCGGCTTCCGCTACGAAGGCCTGCGCCGCCGCTTCATCCATATCGATGGCGATTGGCGCGACCACTACACGTTCGCTCTCGTGCGCGAGGACGTGCCGCAGGGTGTGCTGCAGCGTTGGGTGTCGGGGCAGGTGCCACAAGATGCGGCAACCGTTCCGCCCGCAGATCGACTCCACGCCTGAGCGGGTTCTTCGCACGGGGTTGCAGACACGCGACGAGGTATCGCAGGATGCGGCACGCGGTCGCATACCTTTGGACGCATGGGTGGGCAGGTATTGGGTGGGGGAGTGATCGTACTCGTCGCAGCGCTGCTGTGGCTCGTCTACCTTTTGCCCTCCTGGAATAGTCGCCGCCAGTACGACGCCGCAGAGCGAAACGCCGTTCGCCTCAACCAGGCACTGCGCGTGCTCGCCGAGACCAGCGAGACCCCAGAAGAGGTCCGGCTCGAGCTCAACGCCCGCACGGCCCTTGCGCAGCAAAAACTCGCCCGCAGAGCGCTGGTTGAACGCGAGCAGACCGCGCTCGAGCAGCACAAGATCGAACTCGAGCAGGCAAAGATCGACCTTGAACGGGCGCGAGACGAGCGCGTAGCCGCGATGTCGGCTCCCGTCGTTCGCCGGGCACGTGCGCGTCGACGCCTCCGGCTCGCGATCACCGTTTTCGGAATCTTCGCTGTCGGCGCGGCCATGTGGGGTGCAGTACAGGTAGTCGCGACCGGATCACAGCTCTTGCTGTGGGCCGGCGTCGGGACCGCGGTTCTGTCGGGGTTGCTTCTGCAAAGGATGTCCCGGGTGGGTGCGCGCACCGTTGAGCGGGTGGCGGATGCTCCCGCCGTCCGTGTGGCGACCGTTCAAGATCTTGCTGTCGGTGCGCCCCGCGCCTGGGCTCCGCGTGAATTGCCGAAGCCGCTCACGGCCTCTGCGGGATCACGCGCAGCGACGATGTTGGATGCTGAAGCTGCGCGCGAAGCGCTACGTTACGCGGCGGTCGAAGAGTCGATGCGCCAGCGCGCCGAGGCTCAGCGGCCACCGTCGATCGAGTTCGCCCGTTCTGGAGCTGCCGGTGCCGTCGACGACTCCGCCATCGAGGCGCACGTGCGCGAGTTGCTCGCGCGCCGCGCGGTCGGGCAGTAGCGCTTGACTCGGGTTGCTCTTGGAGCCGTGATAACCTAACTGAGGTTTTACGGGCCTATGGCGCAGTTGGTAGCGCGCCTCGTTCGCATCGAGGAGGTCAGGAGTTCGAATCTCCTTAGGTCCACCATAGAAAACCCCCGCTCAGCGGGGGTTTTCTATGCACGGGCAGAGCAGTTTGTGGCAGATGCTGGCACCTCGCGGTACCGGTTCGGCGACGTCGTTCTGCGGGGGTTGCGACGGAGTTGGCGGCCGCAATGCGGGTTAGGCGCGCATCACGGAGAGGCACGCCGAGATCCTGGTTGACGGTGTCGACGAGCTCGAGCCCGACCTCCGTCATTGCTCTTCCCGCGGGCGCTCGCGCTCGCGGAAGCCGACCCGGTCGGGCGTTCCGGCGCGAGTTACGCCGTCTGATCGACGAAGCCCGGGTCGTCACCCTCGCCGAACGTCACGAGGCCGCGCTGCAACAACGCCGAATCCTGGTTGAGTCGGCCGGGGACGGGGATGGCGTGGCGTCGAGTTCGCCGCGCGCTGACGGCTCATTCTGAGACGACGTCGAACCTATTCGTGAGCGCGGAATGCATGGCCAGTGCCAGCGCCAGACGAGTCCGTCCGTGCGGGACCCTGATGTCGAATCCGAGTGCATCAGAGAATGCGGCGGCGCGTGCCTGCACCGTCGAGTGATGGAGGCCGCATTCGGAGGCTACCGAGCGCAGGCTGTCGGTTGACGCGATGCACTCCAGCAGGTCCAGCGCGTTCGACCGGGTGCGTACCAGCTCTGACAGAGCGCATACGTCGGACGGAGCATCCTGACCCGCGTCGACCAGGCGATCGGCGGCTTCGACGAGGAGCAACAACACGCCCAGTTCGTCTGCATGCACGGTCGGTGTTCGGGTCGATGTCAGTCGAAGGGCAGCGAGCGCCGACGCCCACGATTCCCCGAGGTGATCGGGGATCTTCGCCACGCCGATGCCGGCTCTCTCGCCGTCCACCGGCTCCGATTGCTCGTAAACCGACACCCGCACCATCCCGACTCGAGTGGGTACAGTCACCGATGGCCCCCGTACGGAGTCGTCGACGGCGCGGGCGACGATGCGGTGCAGTGACTGAGTCGACAGCTTCAGACTGCGGGCGGCGGCCAGTCGTGCCTCAACGGTGGATGCCGGGTCGATCAGGGTCTGCAGGGCACGACGTGTCGCCGCCTCGGCTGAGGTGCGTTCCCATGCGATGCTGAGTGCGATCGCCAACCGCTCGAGGATCATCTCGTCGTTAGCGTGTGCGGGTCCACTCCGCTCGATCCAGGCGATGCCATCATCACCGAAAGTGCGTGATGGCCAGTCGCCCCGCGTCACAGGGGAGCGGGCGCCCGTCGCGTCGACCCTCATCTCGGTGCGGCCGGCGATCGCTCCCGCGCCGCAGCCACTCAAGATCGCCGCGCCCCGCAACAGCACATCGGTGCTCGCATGGCCGTCGACCAGCGCGTCGAAGTACGCGATGACCTTGAGCGTCTCTGTCGCCTCGGCATCCAGAGCCGTGAGGCGACCCACCAGTTCTTGCATCTTCGCCGCCTGTGGGAGTTGACCGTCGGCCCCACCCTAGCCGTCACCGGCGCGGGTGAGGCCGACGGTTCAGGTCATGACCCGAGAACGCGTCGCAACCATGCCACTCGCGCAGCGCGAGCCTCGAGGGAGAGCCTCGCCTGAGGCGCCATGGCGTCAAAGCCGTGGAACCCGCCGGGCCAGACATGCAACTCGGCGACACCGCCCTGCTCCCAGATGCGCGATGCATATGCGACGTCTTCGTCCCGGAACACTTCTGCTGTGGCCACATCGATGAACGCGGGCGGGAGATTCGTCAGGTCGGTCGCGCGGGAGGGCGCGGCGTAGATCGACACGGAGCCGGTCTTGCGACGGTGACCGAGGAGCGCATCCCATCCTGTGTCATTGCTTCCGCGATCCCACACGCCGAACCCGTCGACCTGGTAACTCGAGACGGTTTCGTTTCGGTCATCCAGCATCGGGTAGATGAGCAACTGGCCCGCAAGCGCGGGTGTGCCCAGGTCACGTGCCTTGAGCGAAACCCCTGCAGCGAGCCCCCCGCCTGCGCTTACTCCGCCGATGATGATCCGCGCAGGGTCGATGCCGAGTTCTTCCGCGTGCTCGGCCATCCAGACCAAACCGGCGTAGCAATCGTCGACGGGTGCAGGGTCTGGATTCTCAGGGGCCAGACGGTACTCGATCGACACCACCACGACGTCGAGATCATGTACCCATGAGAGGTACTCCTCGGCGCCCGTGAAGCGGTCGCCGATGACCATGCCACCGCCGTGTGTGTAGCAGATACCCGGGCCGCCCCAGGCGTGGTCGCTCCGACGGAAGATCGACACAGTCATATCCGGCGCCCCCTCGGGACCCGGGATGACCCTCTCCTCATGCTCGATGGGGCGATCGCCGATCAGGTCGGCGATCGGCACGGCGAGAAGCCCGCCGGCGCGGAAGGGCTCGATCATCTCGGGCGATATCGTCGGGGGGAGCATCTCACCGACCACGGCGAGAACGGCGGCGAGTTCGACGTCGAAAGGCGGAGCGGGGTGGGTGTTCGTCATGCTGTCCTCCATTGGCACATTCACGGCACGGCCACTGCACTGTGGCTTTGATCAATGATCGACCGCGCCGCAGGTGTGGTGTACCGCCAGACAGGGGCAATTCTGTTCGTCCTGCCCGCCAATTGGCGGTCGCCCACGGCGCGAAAGCGAAACCCCGGCAGCGCGTGGAGCGCCACCGGGGTTTCTTGTGTTCGGGATGCTACTTGGTGACCTTGACCGACAACGGAGCACTCACCGTGACACCCGCCGCGTTGATGAACTCCACCGTGTATACGAACGTGCCCTTCGCTTTGCCGGTCACGGGCAGCGTGACCTTCTGTGCCCCGGGGGTGCCGATGGCAAGTGATCCGGCTGCCACCTCGACGCCGCCCTCGAGGAACCGGTAGGACGAGGCGTTGGTGCCCCACCACATGTCGGCAATCACGGTGTACGAACCGTCGCCGTCCCAGTTGTCAGCCGAGAGCACGGGCTTGCCGGGCGCTGCATCCGTCACCTTCACGGAGAGCGCCTTCGTTTCCGTCGTGCCCTTCGAGTTCACGAGCACACCCGTGAACTGGTAGGTGCCGTTGGCAAGCCCGGCAATCTCCACGACCGCCTTCTGCGCACTCGGCGACGCCATCGTCAACATGGTCGACGAGACGAGCACGCCGTCCTGGTAAAGCTTGAACAGCGAACCGTTCTCGCCCCACCACAGATCCATCGTCACCTGGAAGGTGCCGTCCTTGAGACCCGTGTCCCAGCCGTCATTCGACGACAGCACGCCCTTGCCGGGAGCTTTCGTCGCGCCGTCGTTGGACGGGACCTCCGGCAGGGTGACCGATGCTGTGGCCGCCGACCGCTGGCTCTCGCCGTGTTCGTTCACGCCGACGATCTCATACGTGTGGCTGGAGCCGAGCGCGAGACCCGTCACCGTGAGTGTCGTGCTCGTCGTCGTGCCGACCACCGTGTCGGTGCCGGCCGCGTAGACGCGGTAGCCCTCGAACGCGCTGCCCGCGGGCTCGGACGCGTCCCACGTGATCGTGATCGACGTGTCACTCGCCTTCGCCGCCGCAGGGTTGCCGGGGGCTCCCGCGCGGGTGGTGTCGACGACCGAGAGCCAACTCAGGACGGGGTCGGATGTTCCGGTGCCGCGTGCCGCTCGGAACAGGACCGTCGTCTCCTCCTCGAGCGAGAAGGCGATCGTCGATGTCCCCGTGGGTGAGGACGAGGAGAGGTCGACCGGCGTACCCATGATGACCTCGTCGGCCACGCTGACGCTCGGCGCGACCTGACGTGTGACGCCCCACCATTCCTGGTAGCCCGACATCAGCTCGTACGAGCCTGCCGGCAGTGTCAGGCGGTAGTCGATCGAACCGCCGCTACTGGCCCACCACCCCGTGGTGCGCTGCTTGTCGTACGCCCCCGTGACGCGGGCTTTCGCGCCGACGAAGCCAGCACCCGAGTCGATCGGGTTGACCAGACCCCAGCCGGTCTCTTCGGCGAACGCGCCGTCGGGAGCGTCGTTGCGCAGCAGGTCGCCGCGCAGCGCCGCCACCGCATCGAACGAGGGCGAGGTTCCGCCGCCGACCAGCGTCGCCGCGTCGACGAAGTACACCGTGCCCACAGGCACGACCTCGACGGTGAGGGTGACCGCCACGCCATCTGCGGATCCCGGCAGTGTCTCGACGGCAAATGGTGTCGCCGCTGTCGGCGTCCCCGTCCATGTCACCGCGACATCGTGTTTCACACCGCTGATCGTCGACAGCTCGACGGTCTCCGGCAGCTCGATGTCCGGCGTCCCAACCTCCACCGCAATGCGGTAGTCGGCAGCGGGAATGTAGGGCACCTCGATGAGGGCGTCGATCGCCGTCTGAAGCGCGGCGGCCGCAGCATCCACCTGCTCCTGCGTTGCAAGGACATCGTCGTACACGACCTTCGACGAGATGCCGACCGCGCGCATCGCTTGCCAGGAGTCGGATGAGTAGGCGCGGCGTGGGGCTTCGGATGCCTCGGTGAGCAACGCGGACAGCGCGGACTTGTCAACGACCACGCGCTTGTCATTGATGCCGATCCAGCTGAGCGCGGGTGCCTCCGTGCCGCCCGTGCCGGCCACCGAGAACGTCACTGTCGTCGGCTGCGTCAGCGTGAACGTCCCGCGCAGGACGGACGTCGAGCCGAGCGACCCGTTCACAAACGTGTGCGTGCCGATGGTCTGCGAGACGGGAAGGCCCGCGGCATCCGCGTACCCGATCGTCGTCGCGACGCGACGCGAGCGGTTCGACCCGGGGTTCCACCACTCGGTGTGACCCGACGCGATCTCGTAGTCGCCCGCCGGGAGAGTGAACCTGTACGCGATGGGTGTCGACGGTCCGGACGTGTACCAGCCCGTCTCTTTGGACTTGTCGTAGGGCGTCTGGTTCAGGCGGCCCTTGCCGGTATAAGTGCCGACGCGACCCCACCCAGCAGCGGTGGTGTACGCGGCATCGGGAGTGGTGTTGACGAGCGTGTCACCTGCGGCCGCGTCGATCGCGGGGAAGGCTGCACCATCGGCGGGCGCGTTCGCATCGACGAAGTATCTGGTGCCCGGCGGCACGACCTCGACGTACGCGCTCACGGCGAGAGACGGGTTGTTCACGAACGTGCCGTCCACTTTGACCATGTCGTACGGGTTCGCGAACTGCGCCGGGGTCGCCTGCCACGTGATGGGCGCGTCGATAGCGGCACCCGTCTCACTCGTGGCGGCGAGAGTCGCCGGCAGCTCGGGAACGACCGCGGGAGCCGTCGCCAGTCTCGGAAGCGTTTGCGTCACGGACACGGGTCGGATCGCCGGATCGACGGCACCCGTGCCTCCACCGCCGATCAGCACGTCGACGCCGTCGAGCGTGAAGGTGCCGCTCGTCGTGCGCACCGTCACGGTGTGCGGGCCGTCACTGAGTCCGCGTTGCCAGTAGGACGTCTGACGGTTGCCGGTCGCTCCGACGTTCGCGGTGCGTGCGGGCTCGTCATCGATCGTGATGGAGAGAGCGGATGCTGCGGTCGCTCCGATCAGGTTGAAGCCCGTGCCGTCCATGTCGAACGTGAACGAGCGACCCGTCGACAGCACGTGCTGCGTGCGGTTGAGGTGCGCATACCCGGCCTGCGAGAACGAGAAGCCGTTCGGGTAGGAGATGCGCGAGTCCGCGTCGTCGATCTTCACGGCGTGCCACGAGAGCCCGTCGATCGGTGTGACGGCGAGGTTGTCGAACCACGTGTTGTAGTAGCCGCTCACGATCGAGATGCGTCCCGACATGATGGGAGTCGACGACGTGTCGGCGTAGGTGGCAAGCACCTGACCGTCGAGAGTTGCTGTGATGACGTTCTCTCGGGCCTCGAGCTGCAGCGTGTGCCACGCGGAGGTGTCGAAGAGGAACGTCGTACCCGTCTGGACCACGGTGTCGCGTTTGCGCAGCTCCCACAGTCCGGTGTCGAAGACGCGCACGCTGTAGCCCGCGAGGTCGGCGCCCTCGGCGACGACCTGCCGCACCCCGATTCCGGCGAAGTTGCCCAGAGTCGCGTCGCGCGTGATTTCGTCGAGCGTGAAGTCGACGGACGCCGTGTAGTTCGTCCAGGAGTGGTCGCCGAGCACCGTCGCCGGGTTGGCTGTCGAGACGTTCCGCTGAGAGCCATCGCCCCACACGTTCCACGTGTAGCCGCGATTCTGAGCGTGATTGCGCTGCTCCATGACGTTGCCCTGAGCGCCGCCCGAGGGAACCACCTCGAACGCGCCGTTCTGGTCGGCTGTGTAGCGGGGCGATCCTCCGCGCCGCGTGACGTAGTCCATCGCGACGCCGTTCACATCGGCTGCGGAGTACTCGGTGTACTCGTAGTCGTCGGTGTAGGGGAGCGGCAGCACGTCATCTGACGAGGGCGAGGCGTACTCGCCTGAGGCGTACTCGGTCGTCGTTCCGTGGATGCCGTTCGGCAGTGTCGAGAGGGTCAGGATCGAGTAGGGCTGCACTTGCACCTGGTAGACCTGGTGCGAGACGCCGCCGATCGTCTCGGTACGGACGGGCACCACCTTGCCGATGTTCTTCATGTGATTCGCATCGACCGCCTCGCCGGCGTCCGGCCCGCGGGTTTCCCACACACCGAGGGCCGTGGACTCATCGCTGTCGAGGTTTGCAACCTTGACCTCGAAGTTGCGTACGCGGTTGGTGTTGTTAGCGTGCACCTGCGTGAACTCGGTGTCAGCACCGGCGTCCGTCTCGGCCTTCGGCGTCCGCAGAGTCAACACCGTCTTGGTCGACGTGTCGACGTTCGTGCCGCCGTCACCCTTCGTGCCGTCACCGCCGGATGCTCCCTCCACGTACTCCCAGCCCTCGTCGATGAACTGCATGAAGTGACGCACGAGCGTGATGCCCACGCCGCCCTCGTAGTAGCCCGACCAGGGGTCGGAGGCGCGGATGAGGTGTTTCGGCGAGTACTGCGAGCCCTCATACATCGCGCTCACGGCGGGCTGGAAGAGGAACGTCGTCATGTGACCGGGGTTCGCGTCCGAGCCGCTCCAGCGGTACGCGTTGATGAAGCGGTCGGCGATGTCGACGGCGCCGACCGTGCCGCCGATGCCGCCGCGCGCGGGGTCGGCGTTGATGCGGTACTCGGGGTCGATCATGGGCGACACGCCCTCGGAGTACAGCACCTCCATGCCGAACTCCTTGTTGAGGCGTGTGAGCGCGGCGTCACCGGAGATGTCGTAGTGGTAGCCGATCGCGTCGACCTGCTCGAGGGCGTCGGGGCTCGCGAGGATCGCGCGCGACACCTGGCCGACGTTGCGATACGAGTCCAGCGCGACGATCTTCACCTTCGAGTAGTCGTAGCGAGCCTCAGGCTTCTGAGCGTCGGCTTCGAGGCGCTTCGCAAAGTCAACGGTCCAGGCAAGCTCGCTGTTGATGTAGTTCGCGTGCACCTCGTTCTGCGAGGGGCTCATGTAGTCGAACTCGACGCCGTACGTGTCGAACGCAGCATCCATCGTCTCCTTGTACCACTGGTACCGGAGGTCGGCGTCGCCGTTCGTCCACGACGGCTCGCCCCAGCGCAGTGCCTCGACCTCGATGTGGGGATTGATCGATTGGGCGTCGGCGATGAAGTGGAAGCCTGCGCCGCGCAGCACGTTGGCAGGCTCGTCGGCCGAGCGCTTGGTCGCAGGCTCGGTGCCCGATGAGGTGTTGTTGTCAGCGCCGAGCTCGACCTTGATGTGCTTGAGCCCCGCCCCGGTCTCGGGGTTGAAGATCAGGTTCATGATGCGCCAATACACCTCGGGTTGCTCCTCCTTGTAGTCCAGGAGCAGGTTCGAGGTGTTGTTGCACGAGACCGACCCGAACCCCCCGAAGGTGTTGAACGGTAGGCCTGCGGCGTCGCGCTCGACATCGTTGCCATTGACGAGGATCTCGGCCCACGTCGTGACGTCGTCGTAGGTCAGCGTGGGAAGACCGCCGAGAGCGGCGGGCTGCACCGAGATCGACGAGGGGGTGGATGCTGCGCCTGCGGCGGGGGTGGCGACGAGTGCTCCGGAGAGCACGAGCGCACCGACGGTGAGGGGCGCGACAAGAAGTTTCGACAGCTTCGGCATGGGGTTCCTCGACAGTGAGATCAGCCGGTTCGTCCCGGCTTCAGCATCCCATCACTGATCTGTCTCATCCCGGTAGCAAACCGGTCGCAATCGAACACACTCGATCCGGAACGCACGAACTCGCGCTCACCGGTACGCTGAGAGGCAATGAGCGAGTCACCGACGACGAAGCCCACGAAGCCCACGAAGCCCACGAAGCCCTTCGGGATGTCACGACAAGAGCGCATCCTGGGCGAGTTGCGCCGAACGGGCGAAGTACGCGTGTCGGAGCTGGCGGGTGAACTCGGCGTGGCGGAACTCACTATTCGCCGCGACATCGGAAAGCTCGCCGATCGGGGACTTCTTACCCGGGTGCACGGCGGCGCCACGCTCCGCAGCCCGCTAGACACGACGGTTCCGGCTGCGCACACGGCGGCGCCGACCCGCTTCCGCGTCGGAATGATCGTGCCGTCGCTCAGCTACTACTGGCCGCACATCATCATCGGCGCGCGGGCGGCCGCAACCCAGTTGGGGGTGCAGCTCATCCTGCGGGGGGCGAGCTACTCGGTCGACGATCAGCGGAGGCAGATCGTCTCGCTGGTCGAATCAGGAAGCCTCCACGGGCTCATCGTCGCACCCGACACACAGGGTGCTGACGGCCAGGCTCTGTTGCATTGGCTCGAGTCGCTGCGCATCCCCGTCGTACTCGCCGAGCGTCGCGCGCCCTCGGCGCTGGCACTCACAAGCCTCGAATGGGTCACGACCGATCACGTGTTCGGCGGAACCCTCGCAGCCGATCACCTCGCATCGCTCGGACACCGTCGGGTCGGCATTCTGACGTCGGCGGGATCGCCCACATCGTGGCAGCTGCGGCGGGGCTGGGTGCGGGCGGTCAACGACCTCGGCCTCGAGTGCGTCATCGATGCCGACCTCGACGCGGCGTTCGAAGATGGTGATGGTCTCGCGCGCGAAGCCGTCATCGCCGGGATCCTCGACACGTGCCGCGCGACGGGCACGACGGGGCTGCTGATCCACTCCGACCCGCAGGCCGTTCTGCTGCAGCAGTATGCGCGCGACCGCGGCTGGTCGATTCCGGGCGATCTCGCGATCGTCGCCTACGACGACGAGGTCGCCGAGAACGCCGAGCCGGCCATCACCGCACTGCGCCCACCGAAACAGCATGTCGGCCGTCTCGCAGTCGAGTCGATCGTCGGCCGTCTCACGGACGGCGCCGCCCGTCCCATTCAGCGCACCTACCTCCTGCCGACCCTGCACGCCCGCGAGTCGTCGCGGACGCTCAGCCGGTCATGACGGGCTGACGCCCACCGGCCGACAGACGTTCGGCCGCAAGACCCTCTGCGGCCTCCAGCGGAGTCACGCCGCGGGCCGCAGCCTCGGCGAAGATGCGACGCACGGTGTCGCCGATAGCGGCAACGCGGTCCATGATCTCGGTGCGCGTGCCGATCTTCTTGGCTTCGAGGTCGAGGTAGATCACACCACCGGCGTTGACGACGAAGTCGGGTGCGTACAGGATGCCTCGGCCGGCGAGCCGCTGAGCGCCCGAGCGGTCGGCCAACGGGTTGTTCGCCGGGCCGCACACGGCCTTCGCGTCGAGCGCATCGATGACATCGTCGGTGAGGAGTCCGCCGATGCCGGCCGGGACGAAGACATCCGCGGGCACGAGGTGCTCCTCCCCGGGCGCGATCCATGCGGCCTCGAGGTCACGGGCGAGATCGGCCTTGGCGGGGTTGACATCGGTCACAGTGAGCACTGCACCCTCAGCCGCGAGGCGCACCGCGAGGCGGCTACCGACCTGGCCCAGGCCAGAGATCGTGATGCGGCGGCCCGAGACATCGGTATCCCCCGTCACCTGCTCGAGCGTCGCGCGCAACGACTCGTAGACACCGAGGCTTGTGGGGCCGGCGGGCTCGCCCGAGCCGCCGACCGCGTCGGGGAGGCCCACGACGTGCTCGGTGCGCTCGCTGACCATCAGCATGTCTTCGGTGGTCGATCCCACATCTTCAGCCGTGCGGTAAAGCCCGTGCAGAGACTCGACGGCATCGCCGAGGTCGAGGAAGGCCGCGCGGCGACGGTCGGCGTCCAGCATCGTTCCCGGTGGAAGGGCAATGACCGACTTGCCGCCGCCCGCGTCGAGGCCCGCGGCCGCGTTCTTCAGGGTCATCGCAGCGGAAAGCCGCAGCGCATCACCCAGGGCGTCACTCCAGTGCGGGTACGACCACAGTCGCGCGCCACCCAGGGCGGAACCGAGCACGGACGAATGAAGTGCGACGGTGATGACCAGGCCACTGCGTCGGCCTGTGATCACCTCCACGCGTTCGTGGGTGAATTCGGGCAGGGGCAGACGGGAAGTCTGGGAGAGCGTCATCGCATCTTCTTTCGGCTGGCCTTGTGGGCTGTGCGCTACGAATACGGCGGCTTTGCCGCATCCGACTTCCATAAGATCACCGTCCGACGAAATGTTCAACCTCTCCGCCGAGAAGCACGCAGTTTGCGTAGTTTCGATGGCACTTCCCCCGGACTGTTGGGCGGAGTACCGTCAGCGGCGGGGGAGCGATGCGTAATGCATCACAGCGAGAAGAAGGGAGCCGATCATGTTTGAGGGAGCGCGCGGAACCGCCGTCATCGCGGTGTCCGATCTTGCACGAGCGCGATCGTTCTATGAAGAAGTTCTAGGAATCACACCGGTCGAGATCCAAGAAGAAGCACAGTCGGTGATGTACACACTCGGTGGCACTCCGCTGCTCGTCTACCTCTCCGGCTTTGCCGGCACCGCTAAGAACACGGTGTTCGCCATCGAGACGAATGATCTCGACGCCGACATGGCGGAATTGAGTGTCAAGGGAGTCGAGTTTCAGGACTACGACTTTCCTGGCCTGAGAACGACGAACGGGGTCGCCGAACTACCCGGGGAACGATCGGCGTGGTTTGCGGACAGCGAAGGCAACATCCTCGCCCTCAACCAACGCACCTGACGTGACGGTCGAGGAGAGGGCCAGCCTGGTCGGTGGCCCGGTGAGTGCGCGCAGCGCGTAGAGAATCGTCGCGAGGTCAACGAGCTCTTGAATCAACGCACCGGCGACGGCGGGGATGAGGCCCGTGGTGGCGACGAGCATGAGGGCGATGCTGATCGCGATACCGATCCAGATGGCGGTGTACGCGACCTGGAGGGTGTGGCGCCCGATCGCGACGGCATCGACCACTTTGGCGAGCGAGTCCTTCAGGATCACGGCATCCGCGGCGTCACCCGCCGCCGTGGCGCCCTTCGCACCCATCGCGATGCCGATGTCGGCCGCAGCCAGCACGGGGGCGTCGTTGACGCCGTCGCCTACCATGAGAACCGGGCGCGGGCGTAGACCGGCGGCGAGGTGCACCTTCTCGGGCGGCAGCAGCTCGGCGTGCACCTCGGTGATGCCGATCTCACCCGCGATGGAGTCCGCCGTCGCCCGCGCATCTCCGGTCAACATCACCACACGCTCAACGCCGTTCCTGCGCAGCCACGCCACGACCGCGCCGGACTCGGGCCGAACGTCGTCGGCGAGGATCAGCACGCCCGCGAAGCGCCCGTCGATCGCTACGTAGGCGGCCGCGTGCCCGGCTTCAAGCACGGCACGCACCGTGTCGGGAGCGAGCGCGGCGATGTACGCGGGTTTGCCCACGACGACGGTGCGACCGTCGATCATCGCCGTCACTCCGTTGGTGGCGACCTCGCCGGCTTCGGTCGCCGCGTCGATCTCGAGGCCGCGGTCCGCGGCGGCTCGGCGAATGCCCTCAGCGAGCACGTGTGAGGAGTATTGCTCGGCGGACGCGGCTAGCCGCAGGACCTCGTCGGCGTCGAATCCGTCGGCTGCGCGCACCTCAACCAACGTCGGTTGCCCCTGCGTGAGCGTCCCGGTCTTGTCGAAGGCTGCTGAGCGCACGCGCGCGAGCTGTTCGATGACCGCCCCGCCCTTGATGATGATGCCCGCCTTCGCCGCGCGCGAGAGACCGCCGAGAAACGCCACGGGCGCGGCAATCAGCAGCGGGCACGGAGTGGCGAGTACAAGCACTTCGGCGAAGCGCGTCGGGTCGCCTGAGAGTCCCCAGGCGGCTCCCGCAATCACGAGAGAGACGGCCGTGAAGGGAATCGCGAAGCGATCGGCCAACCGCACGACGGGCGCGCGCGACTCCTGCGCATCGCGGACGAGCGCGACGATCTGCTGGTACTGGCTGTCGGAGCTCTTGCGCACGGCGCGGATACGCACCGCCCGCGAACCGTTGATCGCGCCCGACAGCACATCCTCGCCCGCACTCCGGCTCACCGGCATGCTCTCGCCGGTGAGCGAGGACTCGTCAAACGAGCCCGAGTCGCTCAGCAGGACTCCGTCGACGGGAACGATCTCTGACGGTCGCACCAGCAGAACATCGCCGACGCGGACGTCGTCGGCCGCGGCGTCCTCAACCTCATCTGACGACGTGTCTGCAGGGTGCACGATGACGTGCGCGATCTGGGGCGATCGGTCCAGGAGAGCGGTCAGTTCCTTCTTCGCGCGCCGACTCGCATAGTCCTCCAGCGCTTCGCCGCCCGAGAGCATCAGCACGATGATGAGAGACGCGACGTACTCACCCACGGCGAGGGTCGCGACCATCGCGACCACAGCCAGCACGTCCAGGCCGACACGGCCGTGCATGACGTCACGGATCATCCCGATCAGTGTCCAGACGATGATCGCCGACACGTAGAGGGTTGCGAGCCACCGGCTAGCCCGATCGAGCTCGGCAAGGTCGAGGCTGAGTACCACGATGCCCACGATCACCGTCGCCGTGATCACGGGATAGCGCGTGAGAAGACGGATCCTGCGGCTCATGCACCCAGCGTCCTCCTCACGTGGATCCGACGCCAGCAAGGGGAGGCTGGCCTCGTCTTGCGTGTGCGAGTTGCAGGGCGTGTGCGAGTTGCAGGGCGAGGGCTCCTCACGGGTGTTGCGCACCTTCGCCGAGGCCCGCGCCCCCTGCAACTGGCGCCACTCGCGTCGGTGATGCTGGCCCGAGCGGAGCGCGGGTCGAACCGTCGTCTCCTCCTCAGGGCGTTGGTCGCCTGGTGTTATCGACAAGCTCGTCGGTCTGCACTTTCTCGGGGCCGCGACATCGGCACGCTGGCGCGATGGCCTCACAGAGACAACTCGCCACCCCACGCTTTCTGCGCACTTCTGATTTGCGGATCGAGGGTCTCACAAGGCGTGAGATTGGCCGCGCGGTCTCCACCGGTGCGCTTCTCCGACTACGAGAGGGTGTCTATACGACGCCGGAGGTCGACCCCTATTGCGTCAGTGCCGTGAGCGCATTCGGCCGGCTCGCGTGCGTCTCTGAACTGCGACGACTCGGCGTGTTCGTTCGAGACCGCACTGACCTGCACATCCACGTCGATGAACATTCGGCGCGCCTTCCGCACCGATCTGGCGTCGCCAAAACCCATCGCCGGCAGTTGATGCGGCACCCGCATCCGCGTGCGATGACGGTCGAGGTCCTCGACGCTGTGATTGACGCTGTGCGCTGCCAAGACCCCCGCTCGGCAGTCGCCTCAATTGATTCCGCCCTCAACATGGGGATCATGCACGCGGACGATCTTGAGGACCTCTTCGCGGCCCTGCCGCGGCGATATCGCCGGCTGCGTGCGCTGCTCGATGCCCGCGCGGAGTCGGGCCCGGAGACTCTTGTGAGATTGATGCTTCGTTCGTTGGGGTGGGCGCACGAGGTGCAAGTTCCGATCGCCGGCGTTGGGCGGGTCGACTTCCTCGTCGACGGATGGTTGATCGTCGAGTGCGACAGCCGCGAACACCACTCGTCTCCGGAAGCGCAACGCGAGGACCGGCGGCGCGACCTCGCGGCCGCGCGCGCGGGGTTCGTCACCTTGCGACTGCTGGCCGAGGACATCATGTGGCGCCCAGAGGCGGTGCTCGACGGTCTGCGAGGTCTTCGCTATCGAGGTCGGAAGCGGGGTTAGTGGTGCCAGTTGCAGGGTAATCGGAGGCAGGTAGACCCAACCGGTCGCGACACCGCACGTTGCCCCTGCAACTCGCTCGCCGTGAGCAGGGCAGTGCGGTGAGCGCCTCGTTTAGGGTGGGCGCATGACCGCATCGCTTCCCACCCGCAGCCTTCTCGTTCTCGACTCCATTCGCGCGGCCGGTATCGAGGGCGAGATCGTCGTGCTTCCGGATGCTGCGTCCACAGCCCCCCTCGCGGCGGCTGCGCTCGGCGTCGAGGTCGGAGCGATCGCCAACAGTCTCGTGTTCTGGAGTGACGACGAGCCCCTGCTGGTCATGACCAGTGGTGCGCACCGCGTGGACACGGCGGCCCTTGCGGAGCGACTCGGGCGGGGGAGCATCCGCCGAGCATCCGCGGAGCAGGTGCGCGAAGCGACCGGGCAAGCGATCGGTGGAGTCGCGCCGACCGGGCATTCGGCCCCGCTCACCACGGTCGTGGACGAAGCCCTCGCCGGCTACCCCGAGATCTGGGCAGCCGGTGGCACGCCGCACACGGTCTTTCCGATGACCTTCGACCAGCTGGTCGCGCTCACGGGCGGACCGGTCGTCAAGGTCGACTGAACGCGGTGGTGCCGCGCGCCGCGATGTGCGCTGCGGTGACTGCTGACGCCGCTGACCACGCCTGCGGGCGACACGCCGCGGGGTAGGGAGTCGGCCTGAAGGTCTCAGACGCGGGGTCGCCGGAGTGCAGCTCGGGCACTCTGAAGCCAAACCCCTCGGCGGCGGCGAGAAGACCCTGGACGACGTGATCAGCCGCGTCTTCGAGCCCTGCCAGAGCCATTCCGCGGGCGATGATCGCCGAGTCGTGGGTCCAGACGCTTCCTCCGTGGTAGCTCAACGGCCAGTATCCGGCTGCCTCGGTAGACATCGTCCGGATGCCGAAGCCCGACGACATGGTGGGGCCCGTGAGTAGATGCGCCACCTCGGCCTCTTCTTCCGGATCGAGGATCCCGGTACCCAGCAGATGGCCGATGTTGCTCGTGAGGGTGTCTACCGGGTGCTTGTGAGCGTCCAACGCCACAGCCGGATAGCGGCCCTCGGGGGTGGTGACCCAGTACGCGCGCGCAAACGCGGCCTTGAGCGTTGCCGCCCACTCGCGAAGGTCTTCACCGCCAGGCTCGCCGAATGCATCGAGCACGTCGGCGCCCGCGCGAGCTGCCTCGTAGGCGTAGCCCTGCACTTCGCAGAGGGCGATCGGCCCGTCGGCGAGTTCGCCCGTCCGCCACTGGATGGAGTCACCGGAGTCTTTCCATCCCTGGTTGGCAAGGCCGTGCCCTGTCTCATCGATGTAGTCCAGAAAGCCGTCGCCGTCGCTGTCGGCGTGGTGGAGGAGCCAGTCCAGCGCTCGCCGCAGCGCGGGGAGCAACTCGCGAACTTCGGAATCGGGCATACCGGCGCGCCACGCGTCGGCGAGTAGGCAGATCCACAGAGCCGTCGCATCGACCGTCCCGTAGTACACCGGCGGCAACTCGATGCCTTCACCCGGCATCTCGAGAGCTTCTCCACGGAGTTCGTGAAGAATCTTGCCCGGCTGCTGAGCGGAATCGGCATCGATTCGGTCACCTTGCAGGCGAGCGAGAACGCGCAGGGTGGATGCCGCGATCCTCCTATCGACCGGCAGTGCGAGCCGCGCGGCCCACAGTGAGTCCCGCCCGAAGAGTGTGAGAAACCAGGGCGCGCCCGCGGCGAAGAATTCGTCGTCCGGATGCCCCGGCAGGCTCAGTCGCAGTGCGTCGAGGTCACCCAGCGCCGTGTTGAGCCAGCGTTGCACCCGCGGATCACCACCGACCACCGGCGCATCCCAGTCTGCAGGCCCGGATGCGGCGCCTACGACGAGCGACGGGTCTCGCAGCGCCATGGTCCACGACGTGAAAGCCGAGCCGTGCGGCGCGACATCCAGCGGCCACTCGAGGTCGATGCCGCCCACGTCGGCAGAGACGGTCGCACCGGGCGCGGTGATCGTGAAAGAGCGATCGTCGGATGCGACGGTCACCGATTCGGTCTCCGCATCCATCGACACGGTCCACTCGCGCGCGACCGCAAGACCCGCCTTCACTTCCGCGAGCGGAGCGAACTCGGGCACAATGCGCACGCGGACGACGGTGTGGATGGCGTGTGCGACGTTCGGTCGGACGGTCATGACCTCGTCAACACGGGCATCCGAGACGGTTCGGTCTCGCAGCATCCGCACCTTCGGATCCGGCGTCTGATCGTCGACGTCACGCATGAGCCCACCGAACACCGCCCGTGACGCACCGTCGGGTGAGAGCGAAATCCACTCGAGAGGCGCGTCCCCCACGGTCAACGTCAGCCTGCGTACGTGTCTGGTGTCACCGTGGAAGATGCCGTCGATCGCACCGGCACCGAGTTCGCCTGTCGAACCCGACCAGACCTGGGTGGGGGCGCGCAACACCACGACGGCGTCGTTCAAGAGGGGTTGGCGGGGGACTCCCACCTCTTGCATGAGGGTCATCCCTTCACTGCTCCTTCTGAGTTGTTCATGATGCGCTTCTGGAAGATGAAGAACACGATGGCGACAGGGATCGTCATGATCGCGGCCGCGGCGAGCTTGATCGGGTACTGGCTGCCCTGGCTGAGCTGCCCCGACGCGAGCGAGGCCACACCTTTCGTCAGCGTTGTGAGTTCAGGGGACTGCGTGGCGACGATGAAGTGGCTCAACTCATTCCACGAACCCTGGAACGAGAGGATGACGATGGTGATGAGGGCGGGCCTCGCCATCGGCAACACGATCGACCAGAACACCCGGAACGGACCGGCGCCGTCGATCCGTGCCTGCTCCTCGACGGAGGGCGGGATCGACTCGAAGAAGTTCTTCATGATGAACACGCCGGCCGCATCGACCAGCAACGGCAGGATCATGCCCGCGTAAGAGTCGTAGAGACCGATCTGATTCAGCACCAAGAACTTCGGGATCAGCAGCACCACGCCCGGGACGGCCATGACTGCGACGACAAGCGCGAAGATCACGGTGCGGCCGCGGAACTCCAGCCGCGCGAGCGCGTAACCGGCGAGCGAGACGAAGAACACGCGACCGAGGGTCACGGTGATGGTCACGATCGCGGAGTTCATGAACCACAGCGGAAAATCGCTCCGCGTGAAGAGCAGTTCGTACGCCGCCAGGCTCCAGACGTTGGGTATCAGCGAAACCGGGTCGGCTGCCGCTTCTGCCTCAGTCTTGAACGACGTCGCCAGTTGAACAAGGAAGGGGTAGATGTAGATCAGCGCCAGGATGAGCAGCATCGCGTAAAGCGCAACCTGCCCCCAGATCATGCGCTTGCTGAACCGCCGGACCCGCACGGGCGTCGGTTCGTCCTGGATCATCACCTCGGTCTGCGCCATCGCAGTGTTGGTCATGGCTTCATTCCCTTCGGCTGGTACTGCGCAGCGCGACGCTTGGACACCGGTCGATCACGCAGCACGAAGCGCTGCAGAATCGTGAACACGATGATGATGAGGAACAGGATGAAGGCGATCGCGGCACCTTCGCCCCAGTCCTGTCCGATGAAGGCAGAGTCGTACGAGAGGTAGGCCGGGGTCACCGTCGTCTTGGCGGGACCTCCCTGGGTGCCGGTGTAGATCTGGTCGAAGACCTGCCAGCATCCGATCAGTCCCAGCGTGAGCACCGTGAACAGGGTCGGTCGCAGCTGGGGGAGGGTGATCAGGCGGAAACGCTGCCAGCCCGTCGCGCCGTCCATCATGCCCGCCTCTCCGAGCTCGCTGCCGACGTTCTGCAGGGCCGCGACGAAGAGCAGCATGAAGGTGCCGCTCGTGGTGAAGACGGCCATCAGGATGAAGGCGAACATCGCCACCGACGGCCCTGCCATCCACTCCCAGGGGCTGACGCCGAGGAACTCACCCGCAGTCAGGAACTCTGGTCCTTCCTGAACCCCGACTGCGGAAAGACCCACGTGCACGATCCCGCGCGGGTCATTGAACCAGTTGGGGCCCGCGACACCGACCCAGGACAGGATCTCGTTCACGACGCCGTTGGCAGAGAACAGGAACAGCCACAGCACGGTGATCGCCACTGAGCTGGTCATCGACGGAAAGTAGAAGGCGGTGCGGAAGAACCCGCGTCCGCGCAGGATGGCTCGGCTTACGAGCACGGCGAGGAACAGCGAGAGGATGGTCTGGAGCGGGACGACGAGCAGCACGTACCACGCGTTGTTGCGGATGGATATGCCGAAGTCGCGTTCGGCGAGCCCACCACCGGTGGTGACGGCGGCGTAGTTGTCGAGCCCCACGAATCCGACGTTGCCCGACAGCGGGCTGCCCCGGCCGGTCCAGTCGGAGAAGCTGACCCACAGTGCCATGAGCACCGGGATGAGGAGGAAGACGCCGAGGATGATGATCACGGGGGCCGTGAAGATCCATCCGGCGGCGGCCTCCCCGCGCCGAAGCCTGGACTTGCGGGTTTCGGCGCGGGGGGCGGTGACCGTGTCGGTCATGTTACTGAATCACTGCTTCGAGGTTGCCCTGCACCGATTCCAGGATCGCTGCGGGGTCACCGGTCGCCAGCGACTCCAGCTGCGCATTGAAGTCGGCGATCACGTCGCTGGCTCCGTCTGCGTTCGGCGGGAACTGTGCATACTCGGCGCCGTTCAAGAAGGCAGCCAGGTCGGGGTTCGCCTCGGTCCAGGCGTCAGCCGCTGACTCGACGGACGGCATCGGACCGAATGCCTCCGAGAACGCCAGCTGCTGCTCGGCCGCAGTCAGGTACTCGACCAGTTCGAGCGCTGCCTGCTGGTTGGGGCTGTCGGCGGCCATTCCCCAGCAGTTCGTGAACTGCAGGGTTCCGGGGCCTGCGGGTCCCGCCGGGAGCTCGGCCACGACGTACTCGACATCGGGGAAGTCGTTGCTCATCGCCCCGCCGATCCAGTTGCCTTCGATGACCATGGCTGCAAGTTCCTTGCCGAACGCCTCGCCGCCCCAGCCTGCGCCGAGGTCGAAGGCGAACGAGAAGTTGCCGGTTTCGAGGTTCGACTGGACGTACTCGAGCGCTTCGACGTTCTCGGGGCTGTTCGCCGCGGCTTCGCCGTCGACGACAAGGCCACCGCCGGACTGGGCCATGAAGGTACCCACACGCTGGTATTCGGTGCCGAAGGCGAGGCCGACGGTCTCGCCCGAGGTGAGGGTCTCGCTGACGGCGGTCAGCTCTTCCCACGTGGTGGGGATGTCGGCTTCGGTGAGGCCCGCCGCCTCCCACAGCCCGAGGTTGATGATCAGCGCGAGCGTCGAGAAGTCCTTCGGCGCGCAGTAGAACTCGTCGTCGATGGTGAAGTTCTCGACCAGCGAGGGGTAGAAGTCGTCTTTGTTCGACATCAGGTCGCCGTAGGCGGCGAGCGACCCATTGCCGGCGAAACCGGCGATCTGGTCTGTCGAGAGGTAGAACAAGTCGGGCGGTGACCCGGCGGCGAACCCCTGCGAAAGCTGTTGCGAGAGGTCGTTCGCCACCTGCACGTCGGCCTCGATGCCGGACTCTGCTGACCAGGCCGCCACCGCTTCTTCGACGGCGACGGTCTCGGCTTCGCCGCTCGAGCCGATCAAGATCGTGAGCGCATCCTCGGACGACGTGAGCTCACCACTGTCGCCGCCACCCTCCGATCCTTCGTCGAAGCTGGATCCGCCGCAGCCGCTGAGTACAAGCGCGCCTGCGACGGCCAGCGCTCCTACGCCGACGATCGCGCGAGATTTCCTGGTCATGTCTGTCTCCTTTGAAAAACACCTCTGTGTGCAATTGATCGTTCAATTTGATCGATCAAATTTGTCTGTGAGTGAAACCTAGAGGGGGAGCCTCGTGAATGTCAAGACCATTGCGCTACAGTGCCGATAACGATTTGAACGTTCCCATTCTCGATCCACGCGGAAGGATGCTGATGGCAAAGGCGCCGACCGTCGAAGACGTCGCCCGCGCGGCGGGAGTGTCTCGGCAGACGGTCTCGAACGTTCTGAACACGCCCTCGATCGTCCGTGACGCCACACGCGAGCGCGTCGAGAAGGCGATCGCCGACCTTGCCTACCGCCCACATGCGGCCGCGCGGCGGTTGCGCACGCGGCGCAGCTCGACCATCGGCATCCACCTCGACCCGTACTTGGGCGGAATCTCGGGGGTGCTTCTCGACCGCTTCATCCACGCGCTGACCGAGCGCGCCAGCGCGCGCGGAATGCGGGTACTCATCTACAGCGCCCGCACTGCCGAAGAAGAGATCGCGCGTCTGGGTGACCTCGTCGACGGGGCCGAAATCGACGCTGTCGTCGTGACCGGAACGTTCTTCGGCGACCCGCGGACGGGGTGGCTTCTCGAACGCGACGTGCCCTTCGTCTCGTTCGGCCGGCCGTGGGGCGGCGGCAACGTCTACGACTCTGCACACACCTGGGTCGACGTCGATGGCGCCGCGGGCACCGGTGCGGCGACCCGTCACGCGTTGGCCAGCGCGGGGCCGCGTGTCGGCTTCTTCGGCTGGCCTGGGGGCAGTGGCACGGGCGATGACCGAGAGCGCGGGTGGCGCGAGGCGATGGCGGATGCTGGCGCCACCGGTCCGCGATTCGAATCGGTCGACGGACTCGCAGTCGGTCGGGAGGTCATGTCGGCCGCGTTCAATGAACCTGGAGTGCTCGATGACCTGGATGCCCTCGTCTGCGTGAGTGACGCGCTCGCGGTGGGCGCTCACCTCGCTGCCGCAGACGCCGGGAGGCGAGAACTGCTCGTCATTGGTTTCGACAACACACCAGTGGCGGAGGCGCTCGGGATCTCGAGCGTCGAGCAGTCCCCAGAGCTCGTGGCCTCCGCGGTGCTCGACCTGCTCATGGGCACCACCGGGCACGTCGTGCCGCGCGACCGCGACTCGGCTCCCGAACACGTGCTCGTCGAGCCTCGACTCATCGTTCGCGGGTAGAGCCGATCACCGCGAGCCCGCCGATCCGTCTGCCGAGCTCCGCGGCCACCGGTGCGATCACACCGGCGAGATCAGTCGCATCTCGCTGGGCGTCGTCTGGCCAGGTGAGCGCGATCGCGGCGATCGGCCACCCCGTGTGATCGAGAACGGCGGCGCCGACCGACCTCAACCCCAGGGTCACCTCGCCGTCCTCGGTTGCGAAGCCCGCGGCGCGCGCGATCCGCAGAATTTCGCGCAGCTCACCGGGTCGGGTCGGGCCACGGCCGGTGCGGTCGGCGAAGGCGGAGGCATCCGGATACAACGCCCGAACCTGCTCGCGGGGGAGTGCCGCGAGCATCGCCCGGCCCGTCGCGGTCAGGTGCGCGGGCAGACGCACGCCGACGTCCGTCACGAGCGCCGGACGCCGCGGCGCGCGCTCTTCGACGATGTAGAGCACATCGCGCCCGGTCATCACGGCGAGGTGGGCACTCTCGCCGGCCCGGTCGGCGAGGGCTGCGATCAACGGCCGTCCGACGCGGGTGAGAGGTTGCTGGCGGGCGTAGCCGCCGGCGAGTTCGAACGCGGCGGTGCCCAATCCCCAGCGGCGTTCGGCCGGAAGGTGAACGACGAAGCCGTGCTGTTCGAGGGTCGCGAGCAGGTGATAGACGGTCGAACGCGGGATGCCGAGGGTCGTTGCCATTGCGCTGGCCGAAACCGGTCCGCGCTGGCGTGCAAGGTGCGACAGGATCCGCAGGGTCTGGTCCGCAGCCGGAACCTGCGGAGCGGGCGTCGTGCTGAGGTGCGGACTATCTGGGATCACAGACACAGGATGTCACGACCCCGCTGTGGAGAACACCCCGGCGGTGTGGAATCGACCTATGACCACCGTCACCCTTGCTCCCGTCGTCGTCGGCGCCGCACCCCTGCGCCCCGAAGACGTCGTCGCCGTCGCTCGCCACTGTGCGCCGATCGAACTCGATGCCAGCGCGATGGTGCGGGTTGCGGCATCCCGCGCCCTCATCGAAGGTCTCGCCGACGACCCCGAACCGCACTACGGCGTCTCGACCGGGTTCGGGGCGCTCGCCACGACCTTCATCGCGCCCGAGCGTCGCCGCCAGCTGCAGCTCAGCCTCATCCGTTCGCACGCCGCCGGAACCGGAGCAGAGGTCGAGACCGAGGTCGTTCGCGCGCTGCAATTGCTTCGCCTGCAGACCCTCGTCACCGCCCGCACGGGAGTGCGGCCTGTGGTCGCCGAAACCTACGCCGCCATGCTCAATGCCGGAATCACACCGATCGTGCGCGAGTACGGCTCGCTCGGCTGCTCGGGCGACCTCGCTCCGCTGTCGCACGTCGCGCTCGCCGCGATCGGTGAAGGCGATGTGCGTGTCGACGGCGAATTCCTGACGGCGGGGGATGCGCTGGCGGCGGCATCCATCACTCCTCTCGAACTGCAAGAGAAGGAGGGCCTTGCCCTCATCAACGGCACGGACGGCATGCTCGGGATGCTGCTGCTCGCGCTCCACGATCTTGAGGTGTTGCTCGACACAGCTGATGTGGCTGCCGCCATGTCGATCGAGTCACAGCTGGGCACGGACGCGGTGTTCGCCGCTGACCTGATGGCGCTGCGCCCGCAGACCGGGCAGACTGCCTCGGCGGCAAACCTGCGCGCGTACCTCGGCGACTCGCCGATCGTCGCGTCGCACAAGGACCCCGCCGTCTGCACACGCGTGCAGGACGCCTACTCGCTCCGCTGCTCGCCGCAGGTGCACGGCGCCGCGCGCGACACGGCTGATCACGCCCGCATGGTCGCCTCGCGCGAGCTTGCGTCGGCCGTCGACAACCCGGTGATCACCGTGGACGGACGGGTCGAGTCCAACGGCAACTTCCACGGCGCACCGGTCGCGTACGTCCTGGACTTCCTCGCGATCGCGGTCGCCGACCTCGCGTCGATCTCGGAGCGCCGCACTGACCGGGCGCTCGACCCCGCGCGCTCGCACGGACTCCCGCCGTTCCTGGCCGATGAGGTCGGTGTCGACTCCGGCCTCATGATCGCGCAATACGCCTCTGCCGGGATCGTCTCTGAGCTCAAGCGACTCGCGGTTCCGGCATCCGTCGACTCGATTCCGTCGTCGGCGATGCAGGAAGACCATGTGTCGATGGGGTGGGCCGCGGCCCGCAAGCTCCGGCGCGGGATCGACGGGCTGACCCGCGTACTCGCGATCGAGGTACTCACCGGCGCCCGCGCCCTCGACCTGCGCGCCCCGTTGCAGCCTGGCCCTGCGACCGGCGCCGTGCGCGACCTCGTGCGCACCGTGGCCGACGGCCCCGGCCCCGACCGCTACCTCAGCCCCGACATCGAAGCTGTCACCGCCCTGGTGATCTCTGGCGAGATTGCTCGCGCCGCACACGAAGGAGTGAACCGATGACTCACGACGACATCCGCGCCGCCCGCGGCGACGTCCGCACGGTCCGAGCGGAGCGGGGCAACGTCCGTACCGCCAAGAGCTGGGGGGCCGAAGCCGCCAAACGCATGCTCATGAACAACCTCGACCCCGAGGTTGCCGAGCACCCCGAAGACCTCGTCGTCTACGGCGGCACGGGCAAAGCCGCCCGGTCGTGGGAGGCCTACGACGCGATCGTGCGCACCCTCGACGAGCTCGAGCCCGACGAGACGCTCCTGGTGCAGTCCGGCAAGCCGGTCGGCGTGTTCCGGACCCACGAGTGGGCGCCCCGCGTGCTGATCGCGAACTCGAACCTCGTCGGCGACTGGGCGACGTGGCCCGAGTTCCGCCGCCTCGAGCACCTCGGTCTCACGATGTACGGGCAGATGACGGCCGGCTCGTGGATCTACATCGGCACCCAGGGAATCCTGCAGGGCACGTACGAGACCTTCGCGGCTGTCGCGCGGTCGCTGGGACGTGACGACCTCACCGGCACGCTGACGTTGACCGGCGGTTGCGGCGGGATGGGTGGCGCGCAACCCCTCGCGGTCACCATGAACGGCGGAGCAGTGCTGATCGTCGATGTCGACGAGTCGCGCCTCGTGCGCCGGGTCGAGCACGGCTACCTCGACGAGTACTCGACCGATCTCGATGCCGCCGTCGCGCGTGTGGTCGCGGCGAAGGACGCGGGCGAGGCGCTGAGCGTGGGCGTGGTCGGCAATGCTGCGGAGGTGTTCCCCGAACTGCTGCGTCGCGGCACGCCGATCGACATCGTCACAGACCAGACGAGCGCGCACGACCCGCTCGCGTATCTGCCGATCGGCGTCGCGTTCGAGGACTTCACGGCCGAAGCATCCCGCGATCCTGAAGGGTTCACCGTGAAAGCGCGTGCGGCGATGGCTGCGCAGGTGGCTGCGATGGTGGGATTTCAGGATGCCGGTGCCGAGGTCTTCGACTACGGCAACTCAATCCGCGCCGAGGCGGTGCTGGGGGGCTTTGCGAACGCCTTCGCATTCCCCGGCTTCGTGCCGGCGTACATTCGGCCGCAGTTCGCCGAAGGACGCGGACCCTTCCGGTGGGTGGCGCTGAGCGGCGACCCCGAAGACATCCGCAAGACCGACGAGGCCGTCAAAGCGCTGTTCCCCGACAACGCCGGGCTTGTGCGGTGGCTCGACAAGGCGAAGGACACGGTGCACTTCGAAGGCCTGCCGGCGCGCATCTGCTGGCTCGGCTATCAGGAGCGTCACCTCGCCGGTCTGAAGTTCAACGAGATGGTCGCCTCGGGGGAGCTCTCAGCTCCCATCGTGATCGGTCGCGATCACCTCGACGCGGGCTCCGTCGCCTCGCCCTATCGCGAGACCGAGGCGATGGCCGACGGGTCCGATGCGATCGCCGACTGGCCGCTGCTGAATGCGCTGCTCAACACGGCATCGGGCGCGTCGTGGGTGTCGATCCACCACGGTGGGGGAGTCGGCATCGGCCGATCGATTCACGCAGGGCAAGTCACGGTCGCCGATGGCACGGCGCTCGCCGCCGAGAAGCTCGCGCGCGTGCTCGTGAACGACCCCGGAACCGGCGTGATGCGACACGTCGATGCGGGATACGATCGCGCCAAAGAGGTCGCACGCGAGCGCGGCCTGAACGTTCCGATGCTGTGACGGGGCCTGCATGAGTACCACGCTGATCACGAACATCGGCGAGCTGACGACCAACGTCGCCACGCCCGGCGACCCGTGCGGAACCCTGCGCGAGGCCGCGGTGCTCCTCGACGGCGACCGCATCGCCTGGGTGGGCCGCGCGGAGTCACTTGACCGCGAGAACCCAGTCCGCCGACGAGAACACGGTCGTGGGCTGCGTTCTCGTCGCGGGACTGAGTTCTCGCCGTCAGAACACACCGAGATTACGGTGGTGGACGCCGGGGGCCGGGCCATGATCCCGGGATTCGTCGACAGCCACACCCACGTCGTCTTCGGGGGTGATCGGGCGGACGAGTTCGAAGCCCGCATGACTGGAGTGCCCTATGCCGCCGGCGGTATACGCCGAACGGTCGCTGCGACCAGAGCCGCCACCGACGCCGAACTGCGGGAACGTCTCGCCGGGTTCGTGGATGAACTGCACGCTCAGGGAACGACGACGTTCGAGATCAAGACCGGGTACGGCCTCACGATCGCCGACGAAGAGCGTATCGCGCGCGTCGCTGCCGAAGTCACGCCCGAGGTCACCTTCCTCGGTGCGCACGTCGTCCCGGTCGAGTACGTCGACGACCGAGAGGCGTACATCGACCTCGTCACAGGCCCGATGCTCGAGGCCTGCTCCCCCCACAGTCGGTGGGTCGATGTGTTCTGCGAGCGGGGCGCGTTCACCCCCGACGAGAGCCGCCGCATCCTCCGCGCCGGAATCGACGCTGGCCTGATTCCACGCGTGCACGGTAATCAACTCGGGCCCGGTGATGGTGTGCGGCTCGCGGTCGAGGTGGGCGCAGCATCCGTCGACCACTGCACGTACCTCTCCGACGACGACGTCGCCGCCCTCGCGGACAGCGATACCGTCGCGACGCTGTTGCCCGGAGTCGAGTTCTCGACCCGGCAGCCGTACCCCGACGCGCGCCGGTTGATCGATGCCGGCGTGACCGTCGCGCTCGCGAGCGACTGCAATCCGGGGTCGAGCTTCACCAGTTCGATGCCGCTGATGATCGCGCTCGCCGTCCGCGAGATGGGGATGTCTCCTGCCGAGGCGGTCTGGGCTGCCACCGCGGGGGGAGCGCGTGCCCTGCGCCGCGAAGATGTCGGGGTGATCGCCCCCGGCACGCGCGCCGACCTCGTGCTGCTGAACGCCCCGACCCGCGTGCACCTGGCCTACCGGCCGGGCGTTCCGCTCATTCGGTCGGTTTACAAGGACGGCGTGACACTCTAAGACCGCGGGCTGTCAAAGGTCCAGGATGCCGGATCGAGAGAGGTCGCGACGTCCCAGTCGTCGGCATCCCACGTGAAAGTCGCCACGGCGCAGGTCGGCATATGGCCGATCTCGTGCCCCGAGAGATTGCCTGCGAGCACGGTCATTCCGGGGTCGTGAGCGACGACCACTACTGACTGCACGCCGCTCTCGGAGGCCGCCATCAGCAGCATCGACGCCGGAGCGCCGTAGAGCCCCGAGTCGACCTGCACGGGAAGCCCAAATGCCTCGCCGAAGAAGCCCGCCGTCGTCGCCGCCCGCAGCGCCGTGCTCGAGAGGATCGCCTCGGCGGTGAACCCCGACTCAGCGAGCATCCGCGCCATGACCGGGGCATCCCGCAGACCTCGATCATTCAGCGGACGGTCGTGGTCGTCGAGCCGCGGGTCGCCCCAGTCGGACTTCGCGTGTCGCACCAGCGCCAACTGCACCATGTCATCCACCCTTCCGTGAGGCGAGCCCCGCGAGTAGTTCGAGTACGCACAGAGCCGCGAGGCGTACCGTGCGTCCGTCCGATGCGTCGGCGGTCGCGTCGACCTCGACGATGTCGGCGCTGAGGACGCGCGGGTCGGATGCGGCGGCCCGCACGAGCGCGCGAAGCTCCCACGCGGCCAGCCCACCCGGTACCGATGCCGGACAGCCCGGCGCCACGGATCGGTCGCACACGTCCACATCGATGTCGAGGTGAACGGATCCCGCCGCCCCCGCTACCGAGAGCGCCTCGGCCATCACGTCGGCCGCGCCGCGCCGCCGCACCTCGTCGAGGGTGATCACGGTGATGCCGAGATCGGCCGCGCGGTGCGCGTAGGCGAGGGAGTTGGCGAAGTCGGCGATGCCGATCTGCACGATCCGCCGTGGATCGAGGCCGTCTTCGACGAGCCGCCGCACGGGTGACCCGTTCGAGACGCCATCGCGCAGGTCGAAGTGCGCGTCGAGGGTGATCAGGCCAGCAGCATCCGCCCCCTGGGTGACGGCATAGGTGATCGAATTGTCGCCACCGAGGGCGACCACAAAGGCGTCCCGCGCGCGTAGCGCCTCGACGGCGGCGCGGACGGATGCTTCGCCCGCGGCACCATCGGGCTCGTTGATGTCACCGGCATCGACGATGCGCAGCGACTCGGCCAAGTCGATCGCGGGCGGTCCCATCAGAGTCGGGCTGTATCGACGCAACGCGTCGCGGACCGCAGCCGGCGTCGCGTGCGCTCCGGTGGGGGAGAGCGACGTGCGGAAAGCCGGGACACCGAGGATCGCGGCATCCCACTCGCCTGTCATCTCAGACGGGCGCGGCCAATCGCCCGCGCGCGGCCACAGCGGATCGTACGAGAGTGCCATCTCAGTTGCCCACGTAGACCCACGCCGTGCGCCCACTCGTCAGTCGTGCAGAGATGCGGCGGTAGAGCGTGACTTCGTACTCGTCGGCGGCTTCGAGCTCTTCTTCGCTCACCCAGATCGCGATTCCGTGCACCTTGTCGAGTGGGTTTCCTGTTGCGCGCACGATCGGATGCACCGTCGCCCCGGAAATCTCGATGATGCGGTGGTCTTCTATCTCGGCGTAGTCGACGGTGAAACCGGGGAGGAAGTCGTCCTCACCCTCGAGGAGGCGCCCGAAGGTGTCGAGCTGAACCTCCGCGTTCTGGAGGGTCCCGTAGCTGAAGAGGAGCTGATCGGCCGCCATGGCCCCAGGCTACCCGAGCAGGGCGTGCGCGATTGTGAAGATTGTGAGTCCGGCAAGTGCACCGACGATCGTGCCGTTGAGGCGGATGTACTGCAGGTCGCGCCCCACCATGAGCTCGATCTTCTCGGTGGTTTCATCGGCGTCCCACTTGCTCACGGTGTCGGTGATGATCGAGGCGATGTCGTGGCGATAGCGGTCGACCAAGAAGACCGCAGCATCCGTCACCCACGTGTCGACCCGGTGCTGCAATGCGGCGTCGGTGGTCAGACGCTCGCCGACTTCTGCAAGAGCCTTCGCCGCACGCACGCGCAGCCCGCTCTCGGGGTCAGCGAGCGAGGTGAGGAGCCCTGCTTTCGCGGTGTTCCAGGCGTGCGCGGCGAGTTCCCGCACGCGCGGGCTGTCGAACATCGAACTCTTGGCGTCTTCGAGTCGGCCGATCGTGGCAGGGTCGTGCTGCAGGTTGTCGGAGAGTCGCGTGAGGTACGCATCGATCGCGATACGCGCGGGATGCTGGGGGTCAGCCTGCACTGCCTGCACGAACTTCACGGCTTCGTTGTAGACGGTGTCATCGACGAAACGGTGCGCGAGCGAGGGCACCCATGCGGGGAGTCGACGGGAGACCAGTCCGGTGAAGGCGGTCTGGTTGCTCTCGAGCCACGTCGCGATGCTGTCGACACCGAGGTCGACGGCTCCGTGGTGTGCGCCGGCCTCGACGATGCGCGTCAGCCAGCCCCCGAGCGGCGGACCCCATTCAGGGGCGATCAGGTGTTCGCGGGCGAGGTCTTCGATGAGGTCTTGCACGTCGTCATCGCTGAGCGCGGTCAGTACGCCGGACGCCATGACGGATGCCTCGGCCGCCACCCGCTGGGCGTGCTCAGGCTGCCGCAGCCACTCGCCGAGCTTGGCGGCGACGTGTGTCGCTTCGAGCTTCTCGCGCACCACATCTCCGCGGAGGAACTCGGTCTCGACGAACTCGCCCAGGTTCTGGCCGATTTCGTCTTTGCGGTTCGGGATGATCGCCGTGTGGGGGATCGGTATTCCGAGCGGATGCCGGAACAGCGCCGTGACGGCAAACCAGTCCGCGAGAGCGCCGACCATGCCGCCTTCGGCGAAGGCGCGAACGTACGCGAACGCCGGAATGGTCTCTTGCAGGGCGAAGGCGATGACGAACAACACGGCCATGAAGACGAGCGCGGCGAGCGCCACACCCTTCATGAACCGCAAGCCCCGACGGCGCTCTTGGTCTGCCGGGCTGAGCAGAGCGGTGGGGGTGCGGGTCATCTGGTCATCCTCGCATGGGGCCAGGCGACGGCGGGCCGCTCGGCGATGCGGGGAGTGACTCGAGCCACTGGGCCGCCAGTTCGTGGGCGCGGATGCCGTAGTCCAGTGTCGCGCGCTGGTAGGCGAAGATCGTCGCGTACTCGGCGGGCAGGTGCTGAGAGTCGATGGCGGACGCGGCGGCTCGGAGAACATCCAGGTCGGTTGCAGCGCGCTCGCTGAGGCGGGCGACGACTTCGGCGCGTTCAGCGGGTTCGGGCAGGAGTCCGGCGAGGAAGACTTTGGCGAGCATGGTGGTCTCGGGGTCGGATCCGGTCGTGGGAGCCAGCATCCATTCCCGCCACATCGCGCGCCCTTCCGGCGTGATCGTGTGCACTTTGCGCCCGCGGCGACCCTCGCTCGCTTCGGCCACGGTGACCATGCCCTGTGCGGTCAGAAGGGTGAGCGCACGCTGCAAGCTCCCGAAGCTGGCGCTGTAGAACAGCGAGATTCCCTGGGTGAACTGCTTGTGCAGGTCGTAGAGCGACTGCGGGCCGAGCAGAAGCAGTCCGAGGATCACGTATTGCATACGGCACCTTTCGATCTATGCTCCTCATAGGTATATTACTACGAGAGATATCTATGAGGAGGATTTGTGGTTCATCCTGACACGGCGACGGCCCGAGTTGTTGATCGACTGACGGCAAAGCTCGAGCGCGCCACCCGCGCTCGAACAGGACTGCCCGAGCCGCAGGTTCTCGTGATCGCACCCGGGTTCGAGTTCGCTTTCGGTGACCGAGCTCAGAGGTTTGAGGCAGCCAGCGTCGGCAAGGTGATGACCGCGACCCTGGCGTTCCAGCTTGCCGAGCAGGGTCGGATCGACCTGGAGGCGCCGATCACGGGCCTCGTTCCGGAGGCCGAATGGGCGGGACTCTTCGTCACGGATGGCGTCGATCGCGCCGCCGAGGTAACGCTCGCGATGCTGCTCTCGCACACGAGCGGAGTCGCAGACTACTTCGAAGGAAGGGCGCGCGGAACCGCGCCCTTCGTGAACTCACTCGTCGCCGAGTCCGATCGGCTCTTCACACCCAGCGACCTGCTCGACTTCTCACAGAAGTATCAAGAGCCCGTGGCGAAGCCCGGTGCGCGGTTCTCGTACTCCGACACGGGGTTCGTGCTCGCGGCGCGCGCGATAGAAGAGGCGGGTGGCGCGTCGCTCGCCGATCAGTTGCACGCGCGCATCTTCACGCCCGTCGGAATGGCGGACTCGTGTCTGCTCTTCCACTCGATGCCCGGTGGCGGAGCGTCCACCGACCGTCCCGCCGAAGACCTCGACCTCGCGGCACTTTGGCTCGGCCGCACCGACGACCCACGCAACGAGCTCAGCCGGGCTCGCGCCCTCAGCTGCGACTGGGGTGGCGGGGGCGTGGTCTCGACCGTCGATGACCTCGTGCGCTTCAGTGTCGCGTGGCACAGCGAAGCCCTGGTCTCTGAGGCTTCCCGCCGACGCATGACCGACGCGCCGCACCGCTTTCGTCCCGGAATCCGCTACGGCACCGGCGCGATGCGTCTGCACTACGGCGGATTCTCGCCGTTCCTCGCCGGTCTCCCGCATCTCACCGGGCACCTCGGGGTCACCGGTGCTCATCTGTTCGGCGACGCGGGCAGCGGCATCCACCTCGCCATGAACTTCCACTCCACACGCGAGATGTACCGGAGCTTTCGCACCCACATCGACCTCGTGCGCGCAGCGCTGCGAGTCTCGCGCTAGCTTTCGACCGGGCCGAGCCAGGCGCTCGCGACCGTTGCGTGCGCCGACTCGGGGTCGGACGGGTGGAAGAGTCCGGCCAGCACATCTCGATAGAGACGGCTGAGCTCTGACCGCGTGAAGTACGACGACCCGCCCGCCACAAGCACGGCATCGTCGACGACGGCTTTTGCCATGGTGACCGCCCGGTGCTTGAGACCTGCGAGCTTGGCGAACCAGAGTGCTCCGTGATCAGCCTGGGCGTCGATGTCGTCAGCCAGCGATTGCAACTGAGCGGGCAGAGCGTCGTATGCCAGGGCCATGTCGGCGATCCGCCAGCGGATGTCAGGGTCCTGGCTGTACGTCTTGCCGGTCTTCTTCGATGTGCGCACCTTCGCCGTGGCGACCGCGACATCGAGCGCGCGCCTTGCGATGCCGGTGTACACCGAAGCGATCAACACCTCGAAGACGCTGAAGATGCCGAACACGATCGGGTCGGGATTGGGTCCCGGGTCGAGGATCCGCGCGACCCGGTCACCGGGAGCGATCGCTCCGTGCAGTTCGGTCGTTCGCGACTGAGTCCCGCGCATTCCGAGGGTGTCCCAGTCATCGCGGATGGTGATGCGGCCCGCGGCCTCTTCGCTGCGGGGCACGAACGCGTAGACCATCTTCGGCGCGTCCGGGTTCGAGGTATCCAGCCCGTGGAGCCCCAACTGCGTCCACACCGGAGAGAGGGTGGTGAAGATCTTCGTGCCCGTGAACGCATAGCCGCCGTCGGGCTGGGGCGCAGCATCCGTGTCACTGCCGAAAAGAACCAGATCGTTCCCGGCCTCGCTGATCCCGAACGCGAAGATCTCGCCAGCTACCGAGCCTTCCTGGACGAAGCGCAACGTGTCGATGTCTCGGTCTGCCAGAACTTTCGCGACGCCCGTCCACACGAGGTGCATGTTGATCGCGAGGGCCGTCGCGGGCGCCGCGGTGGCCAGTCGCTGCTGCAGAACGGATGCTTCGGCCAGGCTGAGACCTGAGCCCCCGAGCTCGCTCGGCACGAGGATCGCGAGGTAGCCCGCTGCCGTCAGGTCTGCGAGATCCTCCGCCGGGAAGGTGTTCTCGCGGTCGTGGATCGCGGCGCGCTCGCGCATCCGCTCCAGCAGATCATCGGGAAGGACCGACACGGGATCGAAGGGGATGCTCACCCTTCTATTCTGGTGCGATCATGAGCGCATCGGACCTTGTCCGCCCCTCATCGAGCAAGGAGATCTCCGTGTCGCGCCTGACTCAAACGCTCATCCCGCCGACGCAACGCCAACCTGTTGAAGCACTGAACGACGCGCTCGATCTGGAGTACGGCGACCCTCTGGCCAAGCGCACGGGCTTTCTCATCATGCTCGTGCTGTCGGCGATCATCGCGATCAGCGGAGTGCTGGCGGACTCGACCGCGACAGTGATCGGCGCGATGATCATCGCGCCCCTCGGCACGCCGATTCTGGGGATCGCGCTCGGCATCGTCACAGGCCATCTGAGCCTGGTGCTGCGCTCGATCGGGTGGGTCGCGGCGGGACTCGTCATCGTTGTCCTTCTCGGTTGGGCGTTCACCTTCGTGATCGCGGACCCCGCGAGCCTCGAGTCCAACTCACAGATCCTCGGCCGAACGTCTCCGCGACTGCTGGATCTCGTAGCCGCGCTCGCGACAGGCACAGCCGGCGCGTTTGCGATGTGCCGTCGCGACCTGAGCGCCGTGCTACCCGGCGTCGCCATCTCGATCTCGCTCGTTCCGCCGCTGGGCGTCGTCGGCGTCTGTGCCGGGCAAGGTGAGTGGGGCGCCGCGGCCGGCGCCCTCTTCCTCTTCCTCTCGAACGTCTTCGCGCTCGTCGTCGCCGGCACGATCGTGTTCACGATGTCGGGGTATGCCCGCGAACCTGGGTCGTCGCGCACGGCGAACCGTCGCCGCGCCTACATCGTGGTGAGCATCCTGACGATCGTCGTCGTGCTCCCGCTGATCGCCAACACGATCTTCACCGTTCTCCACGCCCGCTGGTCGGCGGAGATCGGCGCAGCGGCTGAGATATGGCTGGCCGATGAGGATCGGGCGCAAGTGGATGACGTCACGTGGAACGGACTCGTCGCCACAATCGTGGTGACTGATCCGGATGGCACGCTTCCGCCGGTGGACGATCTCACCGAGGCACTGTCGGGCCTTCCCGAGACCGTGAGTGTGGTGGTCGATGTCGGGGTCGGAGACGAGATCCCGGTGCGTTGAACTCGTCGGTCGGCGGCTAGTTGCCGGCGAGCGCATCGCGCACCTGCGCGAGCGTGTCGTCGGGCTTGTCGCGGTGCGGCGAGTGTCCGGCACCCGTGACTACTGACATTGTGATCGCCGGATTGGTGAGCACCGCGGTGGCCAGGTCGCCGGTGAAGATCGAGTAGACCTCCGGGTCGGACGCGACGATGTGCGTGGGCGTCACCAGACGGCGTGCGGCGTCGCGCTCGTCCCATGCGGGGTTCTGGATGGTGGTCTGCTCGACCGCCCAACGGCTCGCCTGGCGCGCGGAGAGCGCTTTGAGCTCGATGTCGTTTTCGTGCCACGTCGGATGCTCGGCGCGAACGGCATTCGCGGTCGGGTCGGCGAACGAACGGGTCTGGCTGCCCTGCACGATGTTGCGATCGCGCGGCGCAAGGTGGATCGCGGGGTCTATCAGAATCAGTCGCCGCGTCCAGCCGGGGTTGATCGCAGCGACCACGGTCGATGCGGCGCCGCCGAGTGAATGTCCGATCACGGTGTCCCATGCGCCCGAGTGATCGGGCACCGTCTCGGCGAGGTCGGCGGCATAAGCGGCGATCGAGTAGTCCAGCGCGCGCGGAGCCGTGCCGTGTCCGCGCAGATCGACCGCGTCGACGCGCCATCCGTCGTCCGCCAGTGCCGTGCCGAAGCGCCACATCAGCGCGCCGTTCGAGCCCAGGCCGTGCACGAGCAGCGCACGGCGGGGTGACGATACTGACCCCCACGAGAGCCGGGGGAGGGTGACGGGTGCGGGCATACTTCCAGCGTACGGGCGGGGCCGGAGTGCAGCTTCCGGCCCCATGATGGAGGAATGATCTCGACGGAACTCGCCGCCGCTCTGCGTGAAGCGGGGTTGGTGTGGCACCCGCGCTCGGGCGACCGATTTCAGCTCGACGAGCCCGAGTTCGAGGCCGATGTCTTCACCGTGAGTGAAATGACCATCGAGGCGCATGATTACCCGACGGGCAAGATCCTCGCCTTCAACGGAACGACCGAATGGGCGCTGGACTCGGTCGCTCTCGACGATGCCCTGTGGCTGCCCCGCGAAGATCAACTGCGCGAACTGCTCCGTGGAGCGTTCCGCTCACTCCGGCGTCTGGTTGACGCCTACGAGGTGGAGATCAGCGTGAGTGGCGAGTCGTTCGTGTACGAGCATCCGGAACCGGCGGATGCGTATGCCCTCGCCGTCCTGGAGTTAGTGCGCCGCATCGCCTGACTCGGACCCGTCAGACTCCGATCGTCAAGCTCGCAGTGTAGCCCTGGGAGACGGAGCCCGACATCGTGGCGATCTGGTGGATACCGCCGTCCTCACCGAAGACGTTGTCGCGCGCGAGTGAAACTTGCGAGGCGTTGCGGATGCTCTGCTCGTACCCGCTCGTCGCGTACACCGCAGCGTTGGCTTCGTCGGGGAGCGCGATCTGACTGGTCTTGACGATCGGGCCCGATGTCACAGCCGTCGCGACATGGTCGTAGATCTCGAAGTGGATGTGCGGCCACCGGCCCGAATAGCACGCGGGATAGATCGAGGTGAATCGCACGGTGCCGTTTGCGTCGGTCTGCTGCACACCGCGCAGATAGTTCTCGTTCTCGACGCCCCCGCTGTACAGCGAGTAGTTGCCGTCGCGGTCACAGTGCCAGAGATACACGCCGCGCCCCGCGAGCGCGGCACCGGTGGCGGCTTCTCGCACGGTCAGGGCGATGGTGAGCGGTACCCCCGCGGCGACCGTGGTCGACGCGCCGAAGCTCGCCCGGATGTCGCTGCGCACGATGCCCGAGTCATCGAGCACGTTGATTCCGTTCGATCCGTCCGCAGGGTAGGGGCCACCGGTTTCGTCGGGGACTTCGGTGAGGCGGGTGGATGCTGAAGCGGACGCTGATGCGGACGCGCTCGCGGAAGGCGTCGCGGTGGGGGTCGCTGTGGAGGTCGATGAGGGGGATGCCGAGGCATCCGTCTCACTGATCACTCCGCATGCGCTCAGCAGCGAAGTCAGCGCCACGCCGCTGAAGATCCCCAGGGCGCGGCGGCGATCGATCAGAGTGCGGATGTCGTAGACGAGTCCGCGATGGTCTTCGTCCATCTGCTGACCGTTCTCGTCGAGCCAATCGGTAGCGGTGCTGTTCGCGGAGCCTTGGTTTCTCATGTGTCCAGACAACGGCACCGGCCTTTGTGCGAGCTATGCGCGGACTATGCAGGAGATACGGTCGAGACCGGTTCGGTGTCGGGGATCGGACTCGGATCCCGATGGCGGAGATCGGGAAATGCGCGCACGCACGCGATGGCGACGATGAGCCCGACGATCGCGAAGCCCGCCGCAGCCCAGTACGCGCCGGTCGCCCCGACACCGTCGATCAAGAACCCGGCGACGGCTGAGCCGGCCGCGGCGCCGATGAGCTGACCGGTGCCGACCCAGCCATACGCCTCGGCCGTCTCGCTGAACTTCACGCTCGCGCTCGTGATGGCGAACAGCACCGCGAGCGCGGGCGCGATGCCGATGCCGGCAAGGAACAGGGTTCCGCCGATCCACCAGATGTTCAGCGAGATCATCGTGAGCGAGAGGCCGACGGCCACGATCAGCATACGGCGGGCCATCGCCCAGGGGCCGATCGGGATGTGCCCGAACGAGAGACCGCCCGCGAGGCTGCCGATGGAGAAGACCGCGAGGACGAGCCCTGCCTCCAGTCCGCCGTGGTCGAACGTCGCCACGACACCGGCTTCGACCGCCGCGCACGCGCCGATGAGGAGGAAGCCGATGATCGTGCCCAGCAGCACCGGCGGCTTGGCGAGCACCTTGCCGATGCTGCGGCGGCTGCGCGGGATGCGCACGCGCCCCACTTCGGGGGAGAGTATGAACCACGCGCCGCCGCCGATGAGGATCACCACGATCAACAGCAGCGCCGGAACCGTGCCCACTTGGGTCGCCACCAGGGTGATCACGACGGGCGCGACGATCCAGATGATCTCTTGCAGCGAGGCATCCAGCGAAAACAACGGCGTGAGTTGACGCGAGGTGACCATCTTCGGATAGATGGTGCGGACGGCGGACTGCACCGGCGGTGTGGAAAGTCCCGCGATCAGGCCGAGCACCATATAGACCCAGATGGATGCCTCGACCAGAGCGATTGTCGCGATTGCGACGGCGCAGATCGCCAGCGTGGTCGTGAGCACGCGGCGCATTCCCCAGATGCCCATCCACCGGCTCGTGACGGGGCCGGCGATGGCCTGTCCGACGGATGTCGCGGCGAGGACGAGACCCGCGGCGCCGTACGAACCGGTCACGTGCTCGATGTGGAGCAGCACGGCAAGGCTCGTCATGCCGTTCGGAAATCGAGCGGTGAGTTGGGCTGCCATGATGCGCGCCACGCCGGGGGTCTTCAGAAGATCCCGATACCCCGCATTGCTGTTCGCCACCGCTCCACGTTAGCGGCACTGCGACACGCCGTGCAGGAGTTCCGACACGCCGAATTCACTCTCCACAGGCAAATCCGATGTCGGAACCTCGGCGTAGCGTCCGATCTGTGGATAGCTTCCGGTGAGGCATCCGATTTGGCCGTCTTTCAGGCACTTTTCAGGTTGTCAGATTCTTCCGAACCTGTGGATGAATCGGTGGACAACCTGTGTTGTACCTGTAGAGAACGGTGGAAAACTACACGGATGTAACTACTAGCCCTTGTGGTGCTATCGGATGTCGGTACCCATATGTAGTATTGGACTCCCGGCGGGGGGACTGCCGGACGGAACAGTCGGATGTTGAGGGGAAACCAGAAATCATGGCAATCACGGTCTACACGAAGCCTTCGTGCGTACAGTGCACGGCAACCTATCGCGCCCTGGATTCGAAGGGCATCGAGTACAACATTCTCGACCTTTCCGAAGACGCGAACGCGCTCGAGCAGGTCAAGGCCCTCGGTTACCTGCAGGCGCCTGTCGTCATCACCGATGAAGACCACTGGTCGGGCTTCCGTCCCGACAAAATCGACGAGCTCGCTTCGCGCCTGGCCTGACATGTCCACGATCGTCATGGCGCCGCGCGTCGTGACGGACGTGCCACTTCTCGTCTTCTTTTCGAGTGTTTCTGGCAACACGGCCCGGTTCATCGAAAAGCTCGAGAACCTCGGGATGCGGGCAGTGAGAATCCCCCTCCAGCCCGGTCAGCCGATGCCCGAGATCAACGAACCCTTTGTTCTGGTCACCCCCACCTATGGCGGGGGTCAGGGCCGGGGTGAAGAAAAAGGGGCGGTGCCCCGTCAGGTCATCCGTTTTCTCAACGATGAGCGAAACCGCAGCCTGATTCGCGGAGTGATCGCCGCGGGAAACACCAACTTCGGCGAACATTTCTGTGTCGCCGGCGACATCATCAGCCGCAAGTGCCAAGTGCCCCACTTGTATCGGCTGGAAGTATTCGGCACGCCAGAAGATGTGGATCGCGTAAGCGAAGGATTGGAACGATGGTGGAAGCTGCAGTGACCGAGACCGATTTCAAGGCAGAGGCACGGTTCGAGGGGATGGATTACCACTCCCTCAACGCGATGCTCAACCTGTACGACGCGGACGGGAAGATCCAGTTCGACGCCGACAAGCGCGCCGCACGGGAGTACTTCCTGCAGCACGTCAACCAGAACACGGTGTTCTTCCACTCGCTCAAGGAGCGCCTCGACTACCTCGTCGAGAAGGAGTACTACGAGCCGGCGGTGCTGGCCAAGTACTCGGACGAGTTCATCCAGCAGCTCAACGATCGCGCCTACGGCAAGAAGTTCCGCTTCGAGACGTTCCTCGGTGCGTTCAAGTACTACACGAGCTACACGCTGAAGACCTTCGACGGCAAGCGCTACCTCGAGCGCTTCGAAGACCGTGTCGTCATGACCGCTCTTGGTCTCGCTGACGGCGACGAGAAACTCGCGAACGAGCTCGTCGATGAAATCATCGCCGGTCGCTTCCAGCCGGCGACCCCGACCTTCCTCAACACGGGCAAGGCGCAGCGCGGCGAGCTCGTCTCCTGCTTCCTCCTGCGCATCGAAGACAACATGGAGTCGATCTCGCGCGGCATCAACTCCTCGCTCCAACTCTCCAAGCGCGGTGGCGGCGTGGCGCTGCTGCTCTCGAACATCCGCGAGTCGGGTGCTCCGATCAAGCAGATCGAGAACCAGTCGTCGGGCATCATCCCCGTGATGAAGCTGCTCGAAGACAGCTTCAGCTACGCCAACCAGCTCGGCGCCCGTCAGGGTGCCGGAGCGGTGTACCTCTCGGCGCACCACCCCGACATCCTGCGCTTCCTCGACACCAAACGCGAGAACGCCGATGAGAAGATCCGCATCAAGACCCTCTCGCTCGGTGTCGTGATCCCCGACATCACCTTCGAGCTTGCCAAGAACGGCGAAGACATGTACCTCTTCTCGCCGTACGACGTCGAGAAGGTGTACGGCGTGCCGTTCGGAGACATCTCGGTCACCGAGAAGTACCGCGAGATGGTCGATGACCCGCGCATCAAGAAGACCAAGATCAACGCCCGTGAGTTCTTCCAGACGCTCGCCGAGATCCAGTTCGAGTCCGGCTACCCGTACATCATGTACGAAGACACCGTGAACGCGGCCAACCCCATCAAGGGCCGCATCAACATGTCGAACCTGTGCTCTGAGATCCTCCAGGTCAACACTCCGACGACCTACAACGAAGACCTCTCGTACAAAGAGATCGGCAAAGACATCTCGTGCAACCTGGGGTCGATGAACATCGCGCTGGCGATGGACGGCGGCGACCTCGGTCGTACGGTCGAGACTGCAATCCGCGCCCTCAGCGCGGTGAGCGAGCAGAGCCACATTTCGTCGGTCCGCTCGATCGAGGACGGGAACGACCGTTCGCACGCGATCGGCCTCGGGCAGATGAACCTGCACGGCTACCTCGCTCGCGAGCACGTGCACTACGGGTCAGAAGAAGGCATCGACTTCACGAACATCTACTTCTACACGGTGCTCTTCCACGCCCTGCGTGCATCGAACAACCTCGCGATCGAGAAGGGCGAGGCCTTCGACGGCTTCGCTGACTCGACGTACGCCTCGGGTGCGTTCTTCGACAAGTACACCGACCGGGCCTGGCAGCCCGAGACCGAGAAGGTGAAAGAGCTGTTCGCCGGCATCCCGATCCCGACGCAGGAGGACTGGACGGCGCTGAAGGCCAGCATCCAGCAGCACGGTATCTACAACCAGAACCTGCAGGCTGTGCCCCCGACCGGGTCGATCTCGTACATCAACAACTCGACGTCCTCGATCCACCCGATCGCCTCGAAGATCGAGATCCGCAAGGAAGGCAAGCTCGGCCGCGTCTACTACCCGGCTCCGTTCATGACGAACGAGAACCTCGAGTACTACCAGGACGCGTACGAGATCGGCTACGAGAAGGTCATCGACACGTATGCCGCCGCCACTCAGCACGTCGACCAGGGCTTGTCGCTGACGCTCTTCTTCAAAGACACCGCGTCGACCCGCGACATCAACAAGGCCCAGATATACGCCTGGAAGAAGGGCATCAAGACGATCTACTACATCCGCCTCCGCCAGATGGCCCTCGAAGGCACCGACATGTCCGAGTGCGTCAGCTGTATGTTGTGAGCCACAACTTATTATCGATCAAGGAAATCTCATGACTCCCGACAAGCTCAAGCTGCTCACCAGCGTGCAGGCGATCAACTGGAACCGCATCCAAGACGAGAAGGACGTCGAGGTGTGGAACCGCCTCGTCAACAACTTCTGGCTGCCCGAGAAGATCCCGCTGTCCAACGACATCCAGTCGTGGAACACACTGACCCCCGACGAGCAGCTGCTCACGATGCGCGTGTTCACGGGGCTCACGCTGCTTGACACCGTGCAGGCCACGGTGGGCGCCGTCTCACTCATCCCCGACGCGATCACGCCTCACGAAGAGGCGGTGTACACCAACATCGCGTTCATGGAGTCGGTGCATGCCAAGAGCTACTCCTCGATCTTCTCGACGCTCTGCTCGACGAAAGAGATCGACGAGGCGTTCCGCTGGTCGGTCGAGAACCCGAACCTTCAGAAGAAGGCTCAGATCGTCATGGAGTACTACCAGGGTGACAGCCCGCTCAAGCGCAAGGTGGCCTCCACTCTGCTCGAGAGCTTCCTGTTCTACTCGGGGTTCTACCTGCCGATGCACTGGTCTTCGAGGGCGAAGCTCACGAACACAGCCGACCTCATCCGCCTCATCATCCGCGACGAGGCCGTGCACGGGTACTACATCGGGTACAAGTTCCAGAAGGGTCTCGAGAAGGTCAGCCAGTCCGAGCGCGACGACATCAAGGACTACACGTTCTCCCTGCTGTATGAGCTCTACGACAACGAGGTGCAGTACACCCAAGACCTCTACGACGGCGTCGGTCTGACCGAAGACGTCAAGAAGTTCCTGCACTACAACGCCAACAAGGCTCTGATGAACCTGGGCTATGAGGCGATGTTCCCGTCGACGACCACGAACGTGAATCCGGCGATCCTGTCGGCACTCTCGCCGAACGCGGACGAGAACCACGACTTCTTCTCGGGGTCGGGCTCGTCCTACGTCATCGGCAAGGCCGAAGCGACCGAGGACGAGGACTGGGACTTCTGAACCCATGAGAGCTTTCGCACGGTGGGCGCTCGCCGGGGCGATGGTCTTCGCCGGTGTCAGTCACCTGTTCTGGGGTCGCAAAGAGTTCCAGGCGCAGGTGCCTGACATCACCGGCAAGGTGATGGACAAAGACGCCGTTGTCGTCGCCTCGGGCGTCGTCGAGGTCATGCTCGGCGCGTCGCTCGTGGTGCTGCCGAAGTCGCGGAGCACGCTCGGAATCATCCTTGCGGCGTTCTTCGTCGCCGTCTTCCCGGGCAACATCGAGCAGTGGGCGAAGAAGCGCGACGGGTTCGGGCTCGACACCGACCGCAAGCGGCTCGTCCGGCTGCTCTTCCAGCCTGTGCTCGTCGCGTGGGCCTACTGGTCGACCCGACCGACCCCCCGCGGCTGAGCGTCAGTCCGCGGCTGAGCGTCAGTCCGCGCGCCGCGTCGATACCGTGACGGTGAACTTCGCGTTGCGGGCGACCTGACGTGTGGGCCCGACGATCCGTTCCAGGGCGGGTCGGTACTGCAGCGAGGAGTTCCACACGGTCCACAGCTCGCCGCCCGGTCGCAGCACACGGCTGGCATCGGCGAACATGCGAGGGGCGATGCCCTCGTGAACCGCCGCACCCGAGTGGAACGGCGGATTGAGGGTGATGAGGCGGGCAGAGGCATCCGCCCTCGTCGTCAGCATGTCGTCGCGCACGACCGTCACACGGTCTGCGACGCCGTTGGCGGCGGCAGTGGCACGTGCCGATTCGACGGCAGCGGCGGAGTCGTCGCACGCGTTGATGACACGCTCCGGATGCTGCAGCGCAAGGCGGGTCGCAACGACCCCCGTTCCGCACGCGAGGTCGATGATGTCACCCGCACCGTCAATCGTCGCAGGCACGTGCTCGAGCAGAAACCGCGTGCCGATGTCGATCGCGGTGCCGGCGAAGACGCCGCCGAACGCGCAGACCACGAGGCCGTCGTGGACCGCCCGCCGCGGTGAAGGTTCCGCGCCGGTGTGAGGTCCGCGTGCGATGAGGACCCGCGACTTCTGCCGGGCGTGCGTCACATCGACCCGGTCGAAGTGCTCGCGCAGCACATCGTTCATCGCGGGCGTCATGTGCTTCAGTCGCCCGCCGGCGTAGATGACCACGTGGGGGTGCGCGTGCGCTGCAATGAGCCCGGCGATGTCGCGCAGAGCGTCGAGCGAGCGCGGGAGGCGCACCAGCACCAGTCGGGCCCCGGTGAGCAAGCGTGCGGACAGCGGCAGGGAACGGAAGGCGTCGGAGAGGCCGAAGAGTTCAGCATTCGCGGCGAGCGCCCGTTCACCGGTCAACGGATCCTGATGCACCCGGAGCGCCGTGACGCCGGAGCGGGCTGCCGAGAGCGTCAGCGCGCCGTACGCATCGGCGATGACAACGACCTCGCCCGCGCCGGCAGCAGAGAGAGCCTCGGTGGCCTCATCGAGGATCAGCCGGTCGGCGGCATCGACAGCGACCAGATCGGGAGCCTCGACGTCGGGCCAGCGTCGCAGTGCGCTGAGAAACACTGCATCGGGCGAGAAGGTCACGGCGTCAACGCTACTGGGCGGATCACGGTCTGCGTGGATCGTAGGCTGGAGGCATCCCTACCCGAGGAGACCGGTGTTCCGCACGCCCCTGACCCTGTTCCGCACGCTCGCTATCGCTGAAGCCATCTCATGGACTCTGCTCATCACCGGCCTGATCCTCCGCGCGACAGCAGACCTGTCGATTGCGGTGACGATCGGTGGAGGCATCCACGGCGTCGTCTTTCTCTCCTACGGTGCGACTGCGATCTTGGTGGCGAAGAACCAGCGCTGGGGAGTGTGGCCGACGGTCGTCGCGATCGGAAGTGCGATCATTCCCTACGCGACGATCCCGACCGAGCTCTGGTTGCACCGCACCGGCCGACTCGACGGGGCCTGGCGCCTCGCCGCTACGGATGACCCGCGCGACCAGGCGTGGCACGACAGTCTCATGCGGTGGTTCTTGCACCGCCCGTGGGTGCTGGGCGCCCTCATCGCCCTCGCGGTCATCGTGCTGTTCGTGGTGCTGCTGACCGTCGGCCCTCCGGGTGGGCGCGACTGACCACGGTCACCAGCCCGTGGTCAGCACCTGATCGAGGGCGTCGACGAGAAAGTCTGCGCTTTTGCGCGAGAAGCACATCGGCGGTTTGATCTTGAGAATGTTCTGGTGGTCTCCCGTCGGCTGGGCAATGACTCCGAGGCTGAGAAGACGGTCGCAGATCGCTGCGGTCTCTGCGGTCGCAGGTTGCCAGGTATCACGATCGCGCACGAACTCGGACCCGAGATACAAGCCGGCACCGTGCACTGCTGCGAGGAGCGGATGCTTCTGCCCGAGCGACTCGATGCGTTCCTTCAGATACCGGCCGACGTCACGGGCATTCTCCTGCAACCGCTCGTCGCGAATGATGTCGAGCACGGTGAGCCCGACCACGCTGGAGACCGGGCTCCCACCCGCCGACGAGAAGAAGTACCCGCCGCGGCGGTACGCCTCGGCGATCTCGCGGGTAGTGATGACCGCGCCCAGCGGGTGCCCGGCGCCCATTGCCTTGGCGATCGTCACGACGTCGGGCGTGGCATCCTGCTGTTGAAAACCCCAGAACCAGTCGCCCAGACGTCCGTACCCGACTTGCACCTCATCGGCGATCGCGAGCCCGCCGTGCGCGCGCACTGCCGCGTAGACCGCGCCGAGGTAGCCGTCGGGCAGCTTCATCCCGCCCGCGTTGCCGTAGAAGGTCTCGGACAGAAACGCGCTCGGGGGCGTGCCGTCGGCGGCCAGCCGATCGATCTCGGCGACGGCGTCTTCGGCGAATCGGTGAGCCTCATCGAGGCCGTACGCGCCGCGGAATGTGTTCGGCGCGTCGACCGTGTGGATCCACTCGGGCCTGGTGGCGAGCGCATCGGGGTTGTCAGCGGTCGAAGTCGAGACTGCATCGCTGAGGTAGGTCCACCCGTGATAGGCCTCCCGCATCGCGACGACGTCGAGCCGACTCGACCACGCCTGAGCAAGTCGGAGAGCGAGATCGACTGCTTCTGATCCGCTGTTCACGAGGAACACCGTGTCGAGAGGATCGGGCACGAGCGTAGCCAGGCGCTCAGCGAACTCAACGACGGCGGGATAGTGGAAGCGCGAGTTCGTATTGAGAAGACTCCATTGCTCCGCCACCGCGGCAGCGATTCGAGGGTGACCGTGGCCGATCGAGGCGACGTTGTTGAGAGTGTCGAGGGTTACGCGTCCGTCGGCGTCGATGAGGTACTCGCGCCATCCCCGCACGATGACGGGCGGCTCGGCGAAGTAGTGCTCCTGCACCTCGGCGAAGACGGCGTCGCGCCGAGCGAGCAGCCTTGCCGCGTCCGCGCCCGCGGCCGACGGCTCCACACCGAACAGTGAACTCGGATCGGCCGCGACGGCGTGCCACGCACTGGCGAGAGAGCGCGGTACAAATCGAGGGATTTCGAGGCCGGTCCGTCCGAGCGCGATCCACGCCGGACCGAGCAGGTGGGCGAAGACCTCGCCGACTGTCGCTTCAGTTTCCTGCGCGACCGGTTCCACCACACCATCGATCCGCAGGTCGAACTCGCCGGAGCGGAGCGTCACCGACGACGAGGTGTGCGAGATCACTTCGCCCGCCCACGGCGCGTGCAGAGGCATCCGGTCGCGCGTGTGCAGCTCGATTCCGAGCGCGACGTTCGCCGGTTCAGCGGTGTGAAGAGGCTGCGAACGCGTGAGGCGCGACTGGTCGAAAGGAGCGATGACGATCGGATGCTGCGCCAGAGCGACACCGAAGATCCGCCGCTCCGCGTCCTCGGCGAGCCAGGTGTCGTTGCTGAGAGCCGCGCTGGTCGGCGAGAAGTCGACCACTCCGACGTCCGTCGCGTCGCCGAGCAACGGGAGACCGGACGGCGCAGCTATGCCCTCGGCTGCCCGGCTGGTCGCACGCCGAACGAGAGCCGTAGCGACCGCGAGCGGCACGGAGATCGCGCCATTCAGAATTGCCTCTTCGTGCGTAAGGTTCTCGGCGGCGTACGCGTTGTCGGGGTCGATGCCGAGCACATGGTGCGCGCTCGCGACCAGCGTCGCGGCGCGCACGATCACGAGGGGCCACAGCGCCTCGACCTCGGCATCGGTGAGCGGTCTTGCTGCGTCGTAGGCCGTCACGGCGACCATGGCCTCAGCGAGCCCGACCCCGTCGTGGTGCAGGAGTGACGAGACCGTGATGGCGATCTCGCCGACGGTCCACGTGAGGTTGAGATCGCCCAGATCGATCACGCCGTCGGGGACGCGACCGTCGGTCGAGATCACGTTGTCATCGGTGAGGTCGCCGTGGATGAACTGCATGGGCAGGTCTGCGGCGAGGGGCTCGACCACCGCCCACGCGCGCGTGCACTCGGCCTCGAGCTGCGATCGAAGCTGGTCATCCGCCACATGGGGGAGTAGTTCTTCGAGCGTCCGCCTGGCGTGGCGCAGATCCCACTGGTGGACGCGCTCAGCGGCGGGCGACGAGAAGTCGGCGAGGGCAGAGTCCACTCGGCCGGCGAGGGCACCGATCGCCCGAATCGCTGTCGGCGAGAGGTAGCCCGACAGGGTCTCGCCGGCCAGAAACTCCATCAGTCGGGCGTACATCACGGTGCCCTCGACTTCTACCCGGAGCGCGGTTGATCGGTCTGCTCCCTCTGCGAGGGGCAGGGCCAGGGGCACGCGCGTTCCGCTCGCTGCGATGAGTTCGGCAGCGGCCGACTGCGCTTCGAGTTCTGCGGCGCTCACGCTCGGATTGGCGACTTTGAGGAGGCGCTTTTCGTCCCCGGATTCGCCGCCCAGGTCGAACAGAAAGTTGCGGTCCTGGTGGCTGCCGAGACTGCGAGGCGCGGCATCCACCCCCCACCCGTCTTTTGCAATCCGTCGCGCCGTCGCGTCATCGATCTCGGGAGGGGCGGGCTGTACCACCGGGGCAACATCGTCCATGTCGCAATCCTGGCAGTGTCCTTCATCACGGCACCGCCTTTCTGGCACTGTGGAGGCATGACAACAGCGTCTCGTCGAGTCGGTGCGATCTTCACCCCCGACCGCCCGCCGGAGGACTTTCGGCAGGCGGTCCATCTCGCGGAATCCGCGGGAATGGACGAACTGTGGGTCTGGGAGGACTGTTTTCGCGAGAGTGCCTTCGCTGCAGCCACGGCCGCGCTTGCGTGGAGTGAACGAATTCAGGTCGGCATCGGCATCGCCCCGATGCCCCTGCGCAACGTCGCGCTGACGGCGATGGAGATCGCCACGATCGAGCGCATGTTTCCCGGGCGACTGCTGCCGGGTCTCGGCCACGGCGTGCTCTCATGGATGGGTCAGGTAGGGGCACGAGTGGCATCGCCACTCACTCTCATGCGCGAGTACATCCCCGCGCTACGTGCGCTCCTGGCGGGAGAGGAAGTCTCGACGTCGGGGCGATATGTGAACCTCGATCGGGTGAAGCTCGACTGGCCCCCTTCTGTCGCGCCTCTGGTCTACGCCGCGGGGGAAGGGCCCAAGACGTTGACCCTGACGGGCGAAGTCGCGGACGGCACCGTGCTCACCGGCGGAACAACGCCCGAGGGAGTCGCCGCGGCGAGCACGCGGATCGCTTCCGGCAGAGCGTCCGCGGGCAGAACCGGCCCGCACGCGAATGTCGTGTTCGTGCCGATTGCGGTGGGGGCGGATGCCTCGGCCCGCGCCGAACGTCACCTCGAGCGGTGGAAGAGGCCCGGCGAGTACGACAGGATCGCCGCTGGCTCGCTCACGGAGGTGGTCGCCCGCCTCGAGGAGTTCTACGATGCCGGCGCCGCTGCCGTGCTGCTCCAACCCCTCGAAGACGATCTCTCTCAGGACGAGTTCTTCGCCGTTGCAGCTGAGGTCGCCGCGCGCCTGCGGTGATGGGTGAGACTGAAGTGATGATCCGCACGGTACTTCGCTTCGCCTTGGCCGCCCTGCTCGTTGTGGCGGGTGTTTCGCATCTGAGCTGGGGTCGCCGCGGGTATCGGATCGTCGTTCCCGACTGGACAACCACCCTCCTCCACACCGACAAAGACATGATCGTCGTGGCCTCCGGCGCGGCCGAGATCATGCTCGGCGGCGCTCTGATCGTCCTCCCGAAAGACCGCCGCACCGTTGGCGCGCTCGTTGCTGCGTTCTTCGTTGCTGTGTTCCCGGGCAATGTCTACCAGTGGCAGACGGGAAGGTCCGCTCCGGGGATGCGCACCGATCGGGCGCGCTTCATCCGACTTCTGCTTCAGCCGGTGCTCGTGGTCTGGGCACTGTGGAGCACGTGGAGCGCTGCGAAGTGACGACTGGCCGCGTGGTCATCGCAGGCGGCACGGGCTTCGTCGGCCGTGCGCTCGCCGACGCCTTTCGCGCGGACGGCTATGAGGTGCGGGTGATCGGCAGAGACGGACCCGACGCCCGCTGGATCGATTCCGAGGCTGTGCAGGCACTCGTGGACGGAGCCGAGATTCTGGTGAACCTTGCCGGCAAGTCCGTCAACTGCCGATACAGCGACAAGAACCGCGACGAAATACTTCGATCGCGTGTCGACACCACGGCGCAGCTACGCCGTGCAGTGACGGATGCTGCGACCCCGCCGCGACTGTGGCTCAACGCTTCGACCGCCACGATCTACCGCTACGCGCTCGACCGCCCGCAGACCGAGTCGGAGGGAGACATCGGCGCGGGCTTTTCGGTAGATGTCGCGCGGGCGTGGGAGGCGGCCTTCTTCGATGGTGAGCTGCCGCACACCCGGCGCGTCGCCCTGCGGATGGCGATCGTGCTCGGCGACGGACCTGCGACCGGCATCCTCGAGCGCCTCGCGCGGTTCGGGCTCGGCGGGCCGCAGTACGACGGCCCATGGTTCGCGCATCGCCGCTACCGCAGTATCGGGCCAGACGCCGCAGGCGCCGTGAAGATGCACTGGCACCGCTCACGCGGTCGGCAGAAGTTCAGCTGGATCCACCTCGACGACGTGGTCGGCACGGTGCGATTCATCCGAGACAACGATGACATCACAGGCGCGGTGAACCTTTCCTCGCCCGCACCCAGCGACAATCGCACCCTCATGGCGACTCTCCGCGAGGCTGTGCGCATGCCGATTGGGCTACCCGCATGGAGATTCATGCTCGAACCCGCGATGTGGGCGCTGCGCACGGAGCCCGAACTCGTGCTGAAGAGCCGCTGGGTCATTCCGGACGTCCTCGAGAGCGCCGGCTACCGCTTCGCGCATCCCGAGCTCGCCCCGGCGATTCGTGAGGTGGTGTCGCGGTGATGCCGCTCGCAGATCTCGTATCGGCGACCGAGCAGGTCGCCGCCACTCCGTCACGGCGGGCGAAGGTCACGGCCCTCGCCGAGGTATTGCGCGCGTTCACACCCGACGAGATCGCGCCCGCAATCGGCCTGTTGCTCGCGAAACCCCGTCAGGGACGCATCGGCATCGGCTGGCGGACGCTGACGAGCCTCGAGGTGTCGCACGCGACCGAGCAGTCGCTCACGGTGGCGGACGTCGATGCGGCGCTGTCGCGGCTGGCGGCCACCGAGGGAACCGGTTCCACCGCAACGCGTCGCGCGGAACTCGCCGCACTTGCATCCCGCGCGACCGCGCCGGAGTGGGACTTTCTGTCACGCGTCATTCTGGGTGAGCTGCGCACTGGCGCGCTCCAGGGCGTCGTGACCGACGCGGTGGCCGCAGCATCCGACCGTCCACTCGCCGACGTTCGTCGGGCTGCCATGCTCACCGGGGATCTGGGTGAGACTGCCGTCATTGCGCTGACGGGGCTGGCCGTCGAGCTCGAATCCATCGGTCTCATCGTCGGTCGGGCGGTGATGCCCATGCTCGCATCGACGGCGGCGGCAGTGGCCGAGGCCATCGACATGCTCGGGGGAGAGGCATCCGTCGAATACAAACTCGATGGTGCACGCGTGCAGGTGCACCGGCGTGGCGACGAGGTGCGGGTCTTCACCCGCAACCTCGCCGACATCACCCACCGCGTGCCTGAGATCGTCGCGGCGACGTTGTCTCTGCCCGTGGAGGCCGTGATCCTGGACGGAGAAACGCTCTCGCTTGACGAGGATGGCGGCCCGCGCCCATTCCAAGACACGATGGCCCGCTTCGGTTCAGAGACCGCACAAAGCGTTGCTCTGCGTCCGTGGTTCTTCGACATCCTGCACCTGGACGGTCGAGACCTCATCGACGAGCCGCTGAGCGAACGCCTCGCGGTGCTCGATCGGGTTGCACGCGCATGGCGGGTTCCGGGTATCCACACGGCGGGACAGGCGGCGGATGGTGCCACCGCCGAAGCCTTCGCTGCCGAGGCGCTCGCCATCGGCCATGAGGGCGTGATGGTGAAGGCGCTCGACTCCGTTTATGCTGCGGGACGCCGAGGCAAGGATTGGATCAAGGTCAAGCCCGTCCTCACCTACGACCTGGTCGTCGTCGCGGTCGAATGGGGGTCGGGAAGGCGCACGGGTCAGCTGTCGAACCTGCACCTCGCCGCCCGCGACCCGGAGGGCGAGTTCGGCGAGCCCGGAGGGTTCGTCATGGTGGGCAAGACGTTCAAAGGCTTGACCGATGAAACCCTGCGCTGGCAGACCGAGCACTTTCCGACGATCGAGACGCACCGGAGCGACTACGCCGTGCACGTGCGACCCGTCACAGTCGTCGAGATCGCGATTGACGGCGTGCAGCGCTCGACCCGATATGCCGGGGGAGCAGCGCTCCGCTTCGCCCGTGTGAGGGGGTATCGCCCCGACAAGCGTGCGGGCGAGGCCGACACCATCCAGGCCCTGCGCGCGCTCCTGCGCTGACATCGCTGTGGGCGCGCAGGAAGCCCCATCCCGCTGGAGTGCGGGACGGGGCTTCTGCAGGGTGAGGCTCAGGTCCGAGTCAGGACCTCATCAGCCTGGCTGGACGTACGCTCGTCGTCGATGCGGTCGAGCTCGTGCAGGTCTGCTCCCTTGGTCTCGCGCATCGAGATGACCGCGATCAGCGTGATGCCCGCGGCGATGGCGAGATAGATCGCGACTGGGATGTACGATCCGAAGCTCGACAGCAGCGCGGTCGCAATGATCGGCGCGAGTGAACCCGCGACGATCGAGGTCACCTGGTATCCGAGCGAGACACCCGAGTAGCGCATGCGCGTGGGGAACATCTCCGACATGATCGCCGGCTGCGGCGCATACATGAAGGCGTGAATCACGAGGCCGAGGCAGATCGCCAGGATGATGATCAGCGGGTCGCGGGTGTCGAACATCGGGAATGCGATGAATCCCCAGGTCGCCGCGAAGATGACACCGATGAAGTAGACCGGACGACGGCCGATCTTGTCAGCGAGGCGTCCGACCAGCGGGATGACGATCATGTGCACGACGTGGGCGATCACCAGCCAGGACAGGATCGAGGCGACATCCATCTCGAGCGCGGTACGGAGGTAGACGATCGAGAACGTCACGACGAGGTAGTACATGATGTTCTCCGCGAAGCGCAGGCCCATCGCGGTGATGACGCCGCGGGGGTAACGCTTGAGGACTGCCAGCACGCCGTAACGGGTGGCCTTGGACTCGTCGGCGGCCTTCTGAGCCTCGATGAAGATCGGGGCATCGGTGACGCGGGTGCGGACGTAGTAGCCGACCGCGACGATGACGACAGACAGCCAGAACGCGACGCGCCAGCCCCAGCTCAGGAAGTCCTCTTCGCTGAGAGTGCGGCTGAGCACGAGCAGTACGACGGTCGCCAGGAGGTTTCCGACGGGGACGGCAGCCTGCGGGAACGAGGCCCAGAAGCCGCGTGACTTGTTCGGAGAGTGCTCGGCGACCAGAAGAACGGCGCCACCCCATTCGCCACCGACGGCGAAGCCCTGAGCGAAGCGCAGCAGAACGAGCAGGACCGGCGCGAGGTAGCCGATCTGCTGGAACGTCGGGAGGCAGCCCATCAGGAAGGTGGCGACACCGACGAGGATGATCGCGAACTGGAGCAGCTTCTTCCGGCCGTACTTGTCGCCGAAGTGACCGAACACGATTCCGCCGAGCGGTCGCGCGATGAAGCCGACGGCGTACGTCACGAATGCCGCGATGATGCCCGCGTACGGGTCATCCGACGGCGGGAACATGACCGGACCGAAGACCAGGGTCGCGGCGGTGGCGTAGAGGAAGAACTCGTACCACTCGACGACGGTGCCCGCCATCGATGCGGTGACGACACGACGCAAGCTTGAGGGCTTGGTGGTGGCAGGGGAAGACGCGGCAGAAGCCATGCGCTTGATACCTCCTTGTAAGGCGCGGATGCGGCGGGGGGTGCCGCGTCGAGCACACTACCTGACAAACGATTCAGGTCTCAAGGTGGTGCACATGAGAATCGATTCATGTGAGGCGAGGTCATCCTCAGCGTCGGTCGGGGAGCAACCTGATCAGCACGATGTTGGTGGACTCGTCGACCTCGGCCACAGCGGGATGCGCCTTGACGAAGTCAGTGAAGCTCTTGAACCCCAGACCCTTCTCGCTGAAGGCAGGGTCCAGCCGCTTGATGAGGCTCTTCACCGCCGACGCGTGCTGCCACTCGGCGTCTTCCTTGTCGCTTTCGAGTCGCAAGGCCCGGTCGAGAAGCTCTGCGGCCGGATCGGCCACCTTTTTGCGAGAACGGGAGCGAGGCGCAGCATCCGCCTTCTCCACCAACGGACGCGCCACGCCCGGTAGAGCGTCGTACGCGTCGAACTGGTCGCACGCCGCCGCAAGGGACTTCGCGGTGGAGCCGGCAACGCCGACACCGACGACGAAGCGGCCGAGGCGCTTGCATCGCTGTGCCAGCGGAACGTAGTCGCTGTCGCCGGCAACGATCACGACGTGGGTGAGGTCGGGAAGGCGGAACATGTCTTCCACAGTGTCGACCGCGAGCCGGATGTCGGCGCCGTTCTTCGCATACGCGGCCGCCGGGAAGAGCTGCACCAGATCGATCGCGCGAGCGACCAGCTGCGAGCGATAGATGGCGTTCACGGGTGAAGACCAGTCGGCGTACGCGCGGGTGAGGACGAGCGTGCCGAAGGACGCCGCGTAGTCGATGATCGCGCCGACGTCGATCGTCGCGGCGGTGAGGCGCTCGGCGATATCGGGGTCGGTCGGGGTCTCGACGATCCGCTGGCGGTCGCGCCCGTACGAGTTGCGCCCGTGGACGCGGTCGTACCAACTCATGACGATGTTGTCGAAGTCGAGATATACCGCGACGCGCGGGTTCTGCAGGTCGGGCACGTCACTTCTCCTGCGGGTAGGTCACGCCGACGAGCCGGCGAACTTCGTCCAGGGTGCCCATGATCGCCACCGTCTCATCGATCGGCAGAATGTCGCTGTCGGTGAGTCCTCGAGCGATGTATTGCTCGGCGGCGATCGCTTGATACTGCATCCCGCGGCCGTCGATGGCCGATTCGAAAGACTCGAGCACTGTGCCGTCCGGCGCGACGAGGCGGAACGAGGTCGCGCTGTACCAGACTCGGTCGATGTCGATGCGCGCTTCGGTGCCGACGATCGCCGCGGTGTTCGGGCCGGCCGACCGCGCCGCTGACAGCGTTGTCGAAAGCGCCCCGGATTCGTGCGTGAAGATCGTCGCGACCTCGATGTCGGCGCCGGTTTCGCCCAGGTGCGCGTGTGCGCTGATGGCGGTCGGTGCGCCGAGGATGTCCCACGCGAACGAGATCGGATAGATCCCGAGATCCAGCAGTGCTCCACCGCCGAGTTCGAGCGCATTCAGCCGGTGGTTCGGCTCGCTCGAGATCTTCTGCGTGTGATCGGCGAAGACGGCGCGCACCTCGCCCAACGCGCCCTCGGCGACGAGCTCGCGGATGCGCACCATGTGGGGGAGATACCTCGTCCACATCGCCTCCATCGCGAGCAGACCGCGTTCTCGGGCGGCATCGCGCACCCGTGCCGCCTCTGGCGCCGTGAGCGTGAACGGCTTCTCCACGAGCACGTGCTTGCCGGCTTCGAGCGCGAGGATCGCCTGTTCGGCATGGAACGGATGCGGCGTCGCGATGTAGATGATGTCGACGTCGGGATCAGCGACCAGCTCTTCATACGAGCCGTGCGCGTGCAGGATGCCGTACTCGCTCGCGAACGCGGCTGCCGACTCGGCGCTTCGCGAGCCGACGGCGACGACTTCCCGCCCCGCGGTTCGCAGATCGCTGGTGAACGCGCGGGCGATGCCGCCGGGCCCGAGGATGCCCCAGCGCAGGCTGGGCGAGGACGATTCAGTCATCCTTCGAGGTTAGTGGTGAGCTGCCCTCGCAGCGATGTGCGTGAGAGGAACGGTCGACAGTGCACGGTCGAGATCGGCGATCAAGTCACCCGCGTCTTCGATGCCGATCGACAGGCGCACGGTCGCCCATGAAATCCGAGCCTCCGACAACTGCTCTGTGCTCATGTGGCTGTGCGTCATCGAGGCGGGGTGAGCGACGAGACTGCGCGCATCGCCGATGTTGGCGACGAGTCGAATGACCTCGAGCTCGCTGATGAACGCCTCGACCGCGCCGAAGGCCGCTTCGGGATCGGCGGGCGCGTGCAGATCGAATGCGAACACGGATGCTGCGCCACGGGCGAGGTATTCGCTGGTGAGGTGATTCCAGGGGCTGGACTCCAGGCCCGGGTGGTGCACCGCCGCGACCGCGGGATGCGACTCGAGAAACTGTGCCACCTTGAGGGCGTTCGCACTGTGGCGATCCATGCGGAGGTCGAGCGTCTCGATGCCCTGCAGAAGCTGGAAGGCGTTGAAGGCCGAAAGCGACGGCCCTAGGTCGTGAACGTACTTCGTTTTGACGAGTGAGATGTACGGCGAGCCGGTCGCGCCGAATCGCTCGACGAGGCTCGCGCCGCGCACGCGTGCATACTCCTCATTGAGCTGTGGCCACCGGGCAGGCTCCGCGCTGAAATCGAAGGTTCCGAGGTCGATCACGACTCCGCCCAGCGACGTGCCGTGCCCTCCCAAGAACTTCGTGGCTGAGTGGACGACGATGTCCGCGCCGAAGTCCTTCGCGCGCTGCAGGTAGGGGGTGGCGACGGTTGCGTCGATGACGAGCGGCACCCCGGCCGAATGCGCCACTGCGGCGACGGAACGCATGTCGAGCACCTGCGCGATCGGGTTGGTCACCGACTCCGCGAACAGTGCTCGTGTGGTCGGACGAACAGCGGCGGCCCAGGCATCCGGATCATCTTGATCAACGAACGTGACCTCGATGCCCCAATCCGGGAATGTGTCAGCGAGCAAGTCGACGGTGCCGCCGTAGAGCTGACGAGCCGCCACGATGTGCTCGCCCTGCTTTGCCAAAGCCAACAGCGCGACGGCGACCGCAGCCTGCCCCGATGCGACACCCGCGGCCGCGATGCCGCCTTCGAGTTCGGTGACCCGACGCTCGAAAACGAGCACGGTGGGGTTGGCGGCACGACTGTAGATGTTGCCGTCGCGGCGGAGCGCGAAGAGGTCACGCGCGTGCGTCAGCGACGTGAATTCGAAAGCATTGGACTGATGGATGCTGGGGATCGCGGTGTTCTCGGCCACTCCGGGCGTGAACCCCGCCTGCACCTGGGCGGTGGAGAACGCACGGGAAGAGGTCGACATGCGCTCCATTGTGGCGTGCGCAGCGGATCGACGCGGGATCGTGTGTCGAACTGTTGCGACGGTGCGCGGAGGACGGCTCGGACGACGGCCCGGACTACGGCTTGAAGTTCTCGCGCGGAGGAGGAGATGCGGGTGGGTTGTCGCTGATGCCCAGCAGAAACCCGACGATCCCCAGTGCGGTGCCTTCCAGCACCGGTCCGTTACCGAACGCCCAATCGGCGTCGGTCGCGCGGATCGAGTGCCCGGCGATGACCGCCCGCCGGTCGAAAGAAGCAGACGTCGCGGCATACAGCGCGACCGATCCTGACGTCAGCGGCGGAACAATGGGGGAGCGATCGAGCGCGATGCCGAGGAGCAACAGCGCGCGAAGGGCGTGAGACAACGCGCGGATGCTCTGTTTCTTGCCGGTCCGAAGCTGCTGTGCTGATTCGGTCAGCATGGACACGGTGCCGGGAGATGAGTTGGGCACGTTGTCGGCGACGATCCGCGCGTCGCTGAGGAAAGCTCGCGCAAGTTCGTTTCGCGACGTTTCTGGGATGGATGCTTCCGCCAGCCACACGGCGGCCTGATCAATGGTGTCTGCCACAGCCAACCGCCGGTCGGAAGTGACGTGGGATTCGTCGTGTCGAACCTTGTTGCTCAGCGGGAGGTTGTTGAAGAGGTCCGCCATGCCCTCAGCGTACGCCCCGCGACATCTGATCTGCCGCGACCTTTTTCGAGGGCTCGAAGAATGGCTCCCAGGGAATGTGACTGTCACATTCGTGCTCGGGATTATTGCGAGGGTTGTGCATAATAGGCAGAAGCAATGTGACCGTGCGCATGCCGAGCTCGAGAAATCGGCGTCACGACGCGCATTCGGAATCGAAAGTAGAGCACGCATGGTCGAGGATGCCAGCGGCCGGCGGCCGAGCATCCGCGACGTCGCGCGCCTGGCGGACGTCTCGCACCAGACGGTTTCGCGTGTGCTCAACGATCACCCGAGCATCCGTCCCGAAACGCGCGATCGCGTCCTGGCGGTCATGGCCGAACTCCAGTACACGCCCAACCGCGCTGCGCGAGCGCTGGTCACCAGTAGATCGCGGACGATCGGTGTGCTCTCGGCCTCCAGCACCCAGTACGGGTCGGCGTCGAGCATTGCGGCGATCGAATCTGCGGCCAGGGCGCGAGGTTACTGGGTCAGTACCGCCAACATCGTGGCATCCGATCCCGACTCCATTCGGGCGGGACTTGCCCACCTGATGGCCCAGTCCATCGAGGGCCTCGTTGTGATCGCCCCGCAGATGCGCGTCTTCCGCTCGCTTGCCGCGCAGCGCATCGATGTCCCCTATGTCACTCTGCAGTCCACCGGGCTCGATCCTGACCACACCCTCACCGTTGACCAGATTGCGGGCGCGCGCCTTGCGACAAAACACCTGATCAGCCTTGGTCATCAGCAGATCTATCACCTCGCCGGACCGCAGGACTGGATCGAAGCAGAGTCACGCATGAAGGGCTTTCTCGAAGAGATGTCCGCCAGCGACATTCCGACCACAGCGCCGGTGCTCGGTGATTGGACAGCGGAGTTCGGCTACTACGCCGGGCGCGAGCTCCTGCGCGTGCGGGACTTCACCGCAATCTTCTCCTCCAACGATCAGATGGCTTTGGGGCTGATCCACGCCATCCGCGATGAGGGGTTGGACGTTCCGCGTGACATCAGCATCGTCGGGTTCGACGACATCCCCGAGGCTGCCCACTTCTGGCCGCCGCTGACGACTGTCCGCCAAGACTTCGCTGAGCTGGGACGCCGGTGCGTGGAACTTCTGCTCACTCCCGACGAAGGTCAGGCGGCGCACCCGGTTCCGGTCATCTTGCCTGAGCTCGTCGTTCGGGCCTCAACCGGTCCGGTGCCCTGGGCCTGAATAGCCGTTACCAACCCGATACGTCGCGATGTTGACATCGAGGGTGGAACCGTCGCTATAGTTGCGCAATGTGAACGGTCACATCGACCGGGCAGTGCAAGAACAACGAAGGGGTTGGTCACGTGGCCAAGGTGGGCGACATCGATACGCGTGAAAGCTACGCGGCGAACGTGCGTACCGAGGTTGCCATTGCCCGTGTGCGCGCTGAGATCGCAAGCCTTCACGCAGAACTCGTCCGCAACGACCTGGTGGTCTGGACAGGAGGCAACGTTTCGGGCCGCGTCCCCGGTGCGAATCTCTTCGTCATCAAGCCGTCGGGAGTCGCCTACGACGACCTGGCTCCCGAGAATATGATCGTCTGCGACTTGGAGGGCGTCGTCGTTGCCGGCACACCCGGAAGCGAGCATGCTCCCTCCAGCGACACCGCTGCCCACGCCTACGTCTACCGCCACATGCCGGAGGTGGGCGGGGTCGTGCACACGCACTCGACGTATGCGGTGGCCTGGGCCGCCCGCGGCGAGCAGATTCCCTGCGTCATCACGGCGATGGCCGATCAGTTCGGCGGGCCCGTACCCGTCGGCCCGTTCGCGATCATCGGCGACGACTCCATCGGGCGGGGAATCGTGCAGACCCTCACCGGCCACCGCTCGACAGCGGTTCTCATGCAGAACCATGGCCCATTCACGATCGGTCCGACAGCGAAGGACGCGGTCAAGTCCGCCGTCATGCTCGAGGACGTCGCGCGTACTGTCCACCTCGCCCGTCAAGGTGGACCACTGATCCCCATTCCGCAAGACGACATCGACCGGCTCTACGTCCGGTATCACAACGTCTACGGACAGGACTCCGAGCTCGCCCGGGCATCCCCGGCCGAACGAGGGAACAACTGAATATCGAGCACGACCAGCACCAAAACGACGACGAAGTCCCAAGAAAGGACACACAGTGAAAGGCAAGAAGATCCTTCTGGCCGCAGTTGCGGCAGGAGCATTGATGCTCTCAGCATGCTCGGGAACATCCGGCGACACCGGCTCGGGCGAAGGCGAAGGCGGCGGCGGAATCATCGGCGTTGCCATGCCCACCAAGAGCTCGGAGCGCTGGATCGCCGACGGCGACGCCGTCAAGGCAGCGCTCGAGGCCGAGGGATACACCGTCGACCTGCAGTACGCAGAGGACGACATCCCCACCCAGGTCTCGCAGATCGAGAACATGATCACCAAGGGCGCCGAGGCGCTCATCATCGCCTCGATCGACGGAACCACACTCTCGGAGGTCCTGCAGACCGCCGCAGACGCTGACATCCCCGTCATCGCCTACGACCGCCTGATCCGCGACACCGAGAACGTCGACTACTACGCGACCTTCGACAACTTTCTCGTCGGTCAGCAGCAGGCATGGACGGTCCTGAACGGACTCGGCCTCACCGACCTCGAAGGAGCACCGCTTGCAGATGCTCCCGAAGGCCCGTTCAACATCGAGCTGTTCGCAGGATCGCTGGACGACAACAACGCGTTCTTCTTCTTCGACGGAGCCATGGACGTGATGGAGCCCCTGATCGAAGACGGAACGCTCGAAATTCAGTCGGGTCAGACGACGATCGAGCAGGCCGCCACGCTCCGCTGGGACGGCGAGACCGCCCAGAGCCGCATGGAGGACCTCCTCACGGCGAACTACTCCGATGGCACGCAGGTCGACGCAGTTCTGTCGCCCTACGACGGTATCTCGCGAGGCATCATCTCGGCGCTCGAGGGCGCCGGCTACAGCCCCGGTGACGAGTGGCCGATCATCTCAGGCCAGGACGCCGAAATCGACTCGGTCAAGGCGATCCTTGCCGGCGAGCAGTTCGCAACGATCTTCAAGGACACGCGCGAGCTTGCGAAGGTCGCGGCGGCCATGGCCGTTGCGGCACTGAACGGCGACGAGGTCGAGGTCAACGATGAGGAGACCTACGACAACGGCGTGAAGATCGTGCCGTCGTACCTCCTCGGCCCGGTGCCGGTCGTGGCTGACAACGTCGAGTCCGCTCTGGTGGACACGGGCTACTGGACGGCGGAGGACCTGGGTCTCTAACGAGCCCAGCTCACCCCACCACCCAAGGATGATGGTGGGAGAGGGAAGAATCCCTCTCCCACCGTCATTCGTCCGCTACGCTCCCCCTGTCAGTCCAAACGAGGAAGTCTGCGAACATGACCAGCAACATTCTGGAGATGCGCGGCATCACCAAGACATTCCCCGGTGTCAAGGCGCTATCGAATGTCACATTCACCGTCGAACGCGGTGAAATTCACGCCGTCTGCGGCGAGAACGGCGCGGGTAAGTCCACGCTCATGAAGGTGCTGTCGGGGGTCTACCCCCATGGCACGTACGACGGCGAGATCATCTACGTCGGCGACGAAGTGCAATTCAAGAACCTCCGCGACAGCGAGGCGAAGGGCATCGTCATCATCCACCAGGAGCTCGCCCTGAGCCCCCACATGTCGATCGCCGAGAACATCTTCCTCAACAATGAGCGCAAGGGTGTTGGCGGGCTCATCGACTGGAACGTGACGAACTTCGAGGCGGCGAAGCTACTCGCTCGCGTGGGGCTCAAAGAGAACCCGACGACGAAGATCAAGCAGATCGGCGTCGGCAAGCAGCAGCTCGTCGAGATCGCGAAGGCGCTGTCCAAGGAAGTGAAGCTCCTCATCCTCGACGAGCCGACGGCGGCGCTGAACGACGAGGACTCCGATCACCTGCTCGATCTGATCCTCAGCCTGCGTGAAGAAGGCATCTCGTCCGTGATCATCAGCCACAAGCTGAACGAGATCAAGAAGGTCGCCGACCGTGTCACGGTCATTCGTGACGGAAAGACGATCGAGACGATCGCGAAGGCAGATGTCACCGAAGACCGCATCATCAAGGACATGGTCGGTCGAGACCTCGAGCACCGATACCCCGACCACGAGCCGAACCTCGGTGAAGAGCTTCTGCGGATCGAGAACTGGACTGCGCATCATCCGCAGGACCCCACGCGAGTGATGGTGGATGACGTGTCGATCGATGTCCGCGCCGGCGAGATCGTGGGTATCGCGGGCCTCATGGGCGCCGGACGCACGGAGTTCGCCATGAGCGTCTTCGGCCGAAGCTACGGGTCGCGCATCTCGGGCAAAGTCTTCATGCGGGGCAATGAGATCAAGACCCGCACCGTCGCCGAAGCGATCGACAACGGGCTCGCGTATGCCACGGAAGACCGCAAGACCTACGGACTGAACCTCATCGAGGACATCAAGCGGAACATTTCGATGGCGTCGCTCAAAAAGCTCGAGACGGCAGGACTCGTCAACGACAACGAAGAATTCAAGGTCGCGAACGAGTACCGCAAGAGCATGAACATCAAGGCGCCCAGCGTGTTGGTCAAGACCGGCAAGCTCTCCGGCGGCAACCAGCAGAAGGTCGTCCTGTCCAAGTGGATCTACGCCGATCCCGAGGTGCTCATCCTCGATGAGCCCACTCGCGGCATCGATGTCGGCGCGAAGTACGAGATCTACACGATCATCAACAAGCTCGCGGCTGAGGGTAAGGGAATCATTGTGATCTCTTCCGAACTGCCCGAGATCCTCGGGATCTGCGATCGGGTCTATGCGCTCTCAGAGGGGCGCATCACCGGCCAATTGCCGATCGAAGAGGCCACCCCCGAAACCGTCCTCAAACTCATGACCATGGAGAAGCCCCGCTAGCGGGCGCCAGGAGATCCTCATGTCAACTTCGACTATTTCCGAACCGCCCGCAGTAGGCGGCAACGTCAACCCTCCCGAGAACAAGTTCACGAGTTGGATCAGCCACCTGATCGCCGATCTCGGGAAGAACGGCATCTTCATCGCGCTCGTCGTGGTGGTCGCCCTCTTCACCTTCTTGACGGATGGCATCCTTCTGCGGCCGCAGAACATCTCGAACCTCGTCGTGCAGAACGGATACATCCTCGTTCTCGCGATCGGCATGGTCATGGTGATCATCGCGGGACACATCGACCTGTCGGTCGGTTCCGTCGCTGCGTTCGTGGGCGCGTGCTCCGGCGTCTTCGCCGTCACCTGGGGACTTCCTTGGTGGCTCTCGGTCATCCTGTCGCTGGTTATCGGCGCGGCGGTCGGGGCGTGGCAAGGGTTCTGGATCGCCTACGTCGGCATACCCGCGTTCATCGTGACGCTGGCGGGAATGCTGATCTTCCGCGGGCTCGCCCTCGTGGTGCTCGGCAACACCAACATCGGCTCGTTCCCCACGGAATATCGCGCGCTCGGCAACGGCTTCATCGACGGCGTTTTCGGCGAGGCCGATCCGGACGTGTTCACGCTCCTGGTGGGCGCGCTGGCCATTGCCGCACTGATCACCCAGCAGGTGCGCACTCGCCGCGGACGACAGAAGTATGGCCAGGAGGTCGAGCCGGTCGCCTGGTTCATCGCCAAACTCGTGCTCATCGCCGTCGCGATCGGATTCTTCACCTGGGCGCTCGCCTCCTACAAGGGAATCCCGGTGACCCTGGTCATCCTCGCGATCCTGGTTCTGATCTACGGCATCGTGATGAACCGGACGGTCTTCGGCCGCCACATCTACGCGATCGGCGGCAACCGTCACGCTGCCGAGCTCTCGGGCATCAAGACCCGGCGCGTTGACTTCTGGCTGTTCGTGAACATGGGCGTGCTGGCGGCGCTGGCCGGATTGATCTTCACCGCGCGGTTGAACCTCGCCGGTCCCAAGGCCGGTGACGGTTTCGAGCTCGAGGCGATCTCGGCAGCATTCATCGGTGGTGCAGCTGTTCAGGGCGGCGTCGGAACCATCGGCGGCGCGATCATCGGTGGTCTGATCATCGGTGTGCTCAACAACGGCATGTCGATCCTCGGTATCGGCATCGAATGGCAACAGGTCGTGAAGGGACTCGTCCTCCTCCTGGCAGTCGCATTCGACGTCTTCAACCGTCGTCGGTCGGGCAACTAGCAGATGGCTGATCGCAAACCCGCCTCGACCACGCGCGTCGGAATCTGGGTGCTCGTTTCGGCGGTGGCCCTCTACATGATCATCTCCGGACTGATCGGAGTGCTGGGCAACGGGGGGTAGCGCTATGTGCCGCGCAGCGCCTTCTGAATCCGCTGGATCGACACCGGTTCGGCTGTTCCGAGGGTCTGCGCGAACAGACTGATCCGATACTCCTCCAGCAGCCAGCGCGCGTGGACGAGTGAATCTGCTGCACCGGGGCCGGGGGGAATCTTCCCACCGGCCTCGGCGTATGCCGAGGCTGCCCGTTCGAACTCCGTCATGCGCTGGCGATCCCGCCCCGGGTTCTCGGCGAGAGCCGTGATGCGATCGAGAGCGCCGCGGAGGTAGCGGGGGAGATGCACCAGGCGCGCAGCGCCGGTGGCAGAGACGAACCCTGGGTAGATCAACCCGGCGGTTTGAGCCTTCACATCGTTCAGCGCGCCGAGGAGCGTGAGCGAGTTCTGACTGCGCACGGCGCGATCGACATCGCGCGAAGCCGTGAGGATGCGTGCGGTGAGCGAGACGGTTCGGAAGAGCTCATCCACCACGGCCGCAGAGAACGCGTCCCGTACGGCGTCGAAGCCGGCACGCGTGCGCACTGGTGCACCACTCGCTGAGCCTTCGATCGCTGCGTCGGCAACGGTGACCCGAGCATCTTCGATGAGGGCTTTGGCGCTCGGATAGGGGGATGCCGCGAGAGCGAGCTTCTCCGGAGCGGTGAGGTGTTCGAGCACGTACGCGGCGGGGGACGGAACGGCAAGGAGGAGAAGTCGTCGCACACCGTTGCGTGTGCGGGATGCTGCAGCCTCAGGCGTCGCCTCAATACGCAGCGACACGCTCGAGCCGTCATCGACGACCGCGGGATACCCGCGGACGATTCCGCCAGCGACTCGAGTGTCGACGACTTCGGGAAGTTCCCCGAAGTCCCACTCGGTCAAGCCCGCGCGCTCGGTGAACCCCGAGTTCGCCACGAGCGGTGCGGTCGCGGTGCCAGCTGAAGGGCGTGGCGCGCCCGGACGCTCGTCCGGAGCGCGGAGGGAACGCGCGACAGAGGTGCGCGCTCGATCGGCGAGTGTGCGCTGCAAGATCTGCAGGTCGCGGTCGGTGCCGACCTGTCGTCCTCGTTCATCGACGGCGCGGAACGAGATGCGCAGGTGGCCAGGTACGCGCTCGAGTTCGAAGTCTGCCGCTGTGACGGGTTGGTTCGCGACACGCTGGATGCGGGCTGCGAGCGCGTCCAGCAGCGCGATCGGTGGTGTGCCGGAGTGCGACTCGGGACCGCTTCCTGCGAGTTCTGCAGAGAAGGTCGCTGCCCAGTCCGCGGCGGGAACAACGTGCCGGCGAATCGACTTCGGCAGGGCACGCAGCAGCGCGGTGATCAGTTCGTCGCGCATCCCCGGAACCTGCCAGTCGAATCCGTCGGGTCGGAGTTGCGCAAGCAGCGCAAGCGGCACTACGGCGGTCACACCGTCGTCCACGGCTCCCGGTTCGAACCGATAGGCGAGCGAGATGACTTGGTCGCCCTGTTGCCACCGGGCGGGGAAGTCTCGTTCGTCGCCGCGGGATGCCTCGTCCAACAGGTCGGCCTCAGACATGTCGAGCAGTCGCGGTGTTTTGGCGGAGGCATCCTTCCACCACGCTTCAAAGGATCGCAGATCGAAGACATCACGCGGAAGCCGTGCGTCGTAGAACCGATAGACGGCCTCATCACCGACGAGGATGTCACGGCGACGCTCGCGTTCCTCGATCTTCTCGAGTCGCCGGCGCAGTTCGAAGTTGCGGCGCTCGAAAGCGGTGAGCCGCTTATCGAGGTGTGAGGGGTCCCACTCGCCCTCGACGAGCGCGTGTCGCAGGAACAGCTCGCGGGCGAAGGGGCGATCGAATCGCGAGAGCTGAACCCGTCGCTTCGGCACGATCTCGACGCCGAACAGCGTGACCTTTTCGTAGGCGGATGCTGCGCCCGAGGCTTTCGACCAGTGCGGCTCGCTCAGGCTGCGCTTGGCGAGGTCTCCGGCGAGAGGTTCTGCCCACTCCGGGTCGATCGCTGCGACGGTGCGCGCGAAGAGTCGACTGGTCTCGACCAGTTCGCCCGCCATGACTGCGGTCGGTCGCTTCTTCTTCAGCCCCGAGCCCGGGAAGATCGAGAACCGTGCGCCGCGTGCTCCGAGGTAGGTATCGGACTTCGGGTCGCGGCGCGCGGGCTTCGCATTTGTCCCCTTCGCCGGTGGAGCCTGCCGTTCATCAAGGATGCCGATGTGCGAGAGCAGGCCTGACAGGATCGCCCTGTGGATCACGTCGGGGTCCGCGGCATCGTCGCCAGAGCCCTTGGTGCGGCCGATGAGCGATGTGAGTTGGCGATGGACGTCCGTCCACTCCCTGACCCGTACATAGTTCAGGTGCTCGCTGCGGCAAAGCCTGCGGAAGGCGCTCGAGCCGAGTTCGCGCTGGTGTTCTTGCAGGTAGTTCCAGAGGTTGAGCTGGCTGAGGAAGTCGCTCGTCGGGTCGGTGAAGCGGGCGTGAAGTCGGTCGGCCTCTTCGCGACGCTCTTCGGGGCGCTCGCGGACATCCGGAATCGACAGCCCCGCGACGATCGCCAGCACGTCGGGGAGGACGCCGGTGCGCCGCGCTTCGATGAGCATGCGCGCGAAGCGCGGGTCGATCGGGAGGCGTGAGAGTTCGCGACCGAGATCGGTGAGGCGGGTATCGGCCACCGCGCCGAGTTCGATCAGCAGATCGAAGGCGGCCTTGACCCCGCGGGAGTCGGGCTTGGTGAGGAAGGGGAACTCTTGGATGTCGCCGAAACCGAGCGAGAGCATCTGCAGAATGACCGCAGCCAGGCTCGTGCGCAGGACCTCGGGTTCGGTGAATTCTTCACGGCTGGTGAAGTCGTCTTCGGCGTAGAGCCGAATCGCGATGCCCGGTGCTGTGCGGCCCGCGCGGCCGGAGCGCTGCTGGGCCGAGGCCTGCGAGATCGCCTCGATCGGGAGTTGTTGAATCTTCGTGCGATTGCTGTAGCGCGAGATGCGCGCAGTACCGGTATCGATGACGTAGCGGATGCCGGGAACCGTCAAGCTCGTCTCGGCAACGTTCGTCGCGAGGATCACCCGGCGCCGCACGCCCGCCACGGTCGACCGCTCGAACACGCGATGTTGCTCTGCCGAGCTCAGTCGACCATAGAGGGGGAGCACCTCTGTCGGCGCAGCATCCTTCGCATACATTCCACGTACGGCATCCATCGCGTCGCGAATCTCTGCCTCGCCGGGGAGGAACACCAGCACGTCACCGGTGGGCTCGTGATCGAGTTCCTTCAGCGCCGCGGCGATGCCGTCGACGTCGTCATCGGTGTCGGCCGCCGGCCGGTATCTGATATCGACGGGATACGTGCGGCCCGACACCTCGATGATCGGCGCGGGGGTGCCCGAGGCATCCGCAAAGTGCTGGGCGAAGCTCTCTGGGTCGATCGTCGCGCTGGTGACGATGACCTTGAGGTCGGGTCTTTTGGGCAGGATGCGGGTGAGATACCCGATCAAGAAGTCGACGTTGAGCGACCGTTCGTGCGCTTCGTCGATGATGATCGTGTCGTAGCGGCGCAACAGCCGGTCGCGATGGATCTCATTGAGCAGGATGCCGTCGGTCAGCAGTGCGACGCGCGTGTCTTCCGACACCTTGTCGGTGAAACGAACCTTGTACCCGACCGTGGTGCCGAGCGGGACCTCGAGTTCTTCGGCGATGCGTTCGGCGATGGTTCGCGCAGCGATGCGTCGAGGCTGGGTGTGTGCGATTCGCGTGCGACCGAGTTCGAGGCAGATTTTCGGAAGTTGGGTCGTTTTGCCCGATCCCGTAGCGCCGGCGACGATGACGACCTGATTGTCGCGAATGGCGCGCGCGATCTCATCCCTGGCGGCGCTGACGGGCAGCTCGGGCGGATAAGAGATGACGGGTTCGGGCGCGGACATAGCCTTCGATCGTATCCCGTCGGCGCATTCGGGCGCGCGAGTTCACGGCTGGGCGCCGCGCATATCTCTCAGAGGTATTGAACTTCCTGCTCACACAGGGTCAGTGAACTTCCCGCTCACACAGCGGTGTCTCGCCGCGGGGGTGCGCAGAAGAGTGCTGTGTGAACGGGAAGTTGAATTCGTTCAGAGGAGTGCTGTGTGAACGGGAAGTTGAATTCGTTCAGAGGAGTGCTGTGTGAACGGGAAGTTCAATTCGTTCCAGAGGGTGTCCAGCCAGCGGGGGCCGGCGCATCCTCTCCTTCCCGCATCGCGGAGCGGGCAGGTCACCCACAGATTGCGGCAACAGTGCCCGCGCGACACGACTCGGACCCTACCGTGAACCTCATGAATGTCTTCGAACCGCTCGCCGAACCCGCACGGCTCCGCCTGGTGGAGATCCTGGCTAGCGGCGAACACACCGCCGGGCAACTCGCCGACGTCGTGGGCTGGGAGTTTCGAATCAGCAGGACCGCCGTCTCGAAGCACCTCCGCCACCTGCGGAATGCCCACTACGTCGATGTGCGCGCCGAACTCCAGTGGCGTTGGTACCGGTTGAATCCGCTGGGCTTCGACGTCCTTGAACGGACGGTGGCGGACCTGCGGCACAAGATGGACACGGCGATCGGGTGGAACGCCGATAAGGGCGAGAAGTACGACCCCCTGGGGCAGTTTGCGCCGACAGTTCCCTTCAAAGGCCCGGGCCGACCGGCGAATCGAGGGCGCCGGGAACGCATCAGGTTCGCCCCGTCCCGCGAGCCCGACCTCGGTCTCTACCCGGTGCACCCGCTCCTGCCCGAGGAGGACTAGACCCAGGTCGGCAGCCAGTTGTGCATGCGCCAGAAGTCGTACGGCACGGGCATGGCGGTGAGGACCGGGTACCAGAAGGCGGAGAGCAGGAGGACGACCGCGAGGAACACCCAGACCGTGCGCTGGCCGCTGGTGCGGCGATAGGCATCGTCCGAGGCGCCTCCGGCGACATCGCGAAGTGCGAAGGTCAGGGCGAGCAGCATGAACGGCAGAATCGCGATCGTATAGAACTGGAAGATCGTCCGCTCCGGGTACAGCAACCACGGCACGTAAGTGACAGCCACGCCGGTGAGCACGATCGCATACTGCCAGCGGCGTGTCATCACGAACCGCACGACGAGGTAGATCACGGCGGCGACCGCAGCGAACCAGATCAGCGGATTCGGCATGCTGTAGATGTTCTGAACGCACCCGTTCGCGATCTCACATCCAGCCTGCCCGAGGTCATCGCGGTGGAAGTACATCGACGTGGGTCGCAGCAGCAACGGCCACTGCCATGCCGGGCTCGCGTAACCGTGCGCACTATCGAGATTGACGTGGAATCCGTACATCGCCTCGTGATAGGTCCACAGGCTCGCGAGCGGCGACCCGGGCACGGACTGGCGGTCATAGCCGGCCGCGGTCACGAGCCAGCCGATCCACGACGATAAATAGACCACACACGCCACCGGGATGAACAGGACGAAGGTGACGAGGCCCTGACGGAACGCAGCATCCATCGGCCAAAAAGTGACGCCCGCCCGCCGGCGCTCAAGGGCGTCTGTCACGACGAGGTACACGCCGAGCCCAGCCGCGACATAGAGCCCCGACCACTTCACGGCGGTCGCCGCGCCGACCGCGACGCCTGCGGCAACGATCCACGGGCGATTCCAGAACACCGGACCCCACGCGGGGGGCTCGCCATCGACAGAACGGGCGGCGACGACCCCAGCAACGCGCTCGAGATGGCGCCGACGGTCCAAGAGCACGAACCAGAACGCCAGAAGTGCGAAGAACGTCAGGAAGATATCGAGCAGCGCCACGCGACTCATGACGATCGCCAGGCCGTCGATCGCCATGAGACCCGAGGCCACGGAAGCAAAGACGAGCGAGCCGGTCAGGGTCTTGGCGACCAGGTACAGCACCAGCACCGTCGCGGTGCCGCACAGCGCGACGCCGATGCGCCAGCCGAAACCGGACTCAGGCCCGAACACGCCCATGCCGAGTCCGATGAACCATTTGCCGAGCGGCGGATGCACGACGAAACTGCCGACCGTGGTGAAGATGTCGGTCTCACCCGCGAGGAATCGCTCGTCTGCCGCCTCGGGCCACCCCGAGGCGAAGCCGAGGTTCCACTGCGTCCAGGAGTCCTTGACGTAGTACGTCTCATCGAAGACGAATGCGTGCGGAGAGCTAAGATTCCACAGTCGTAGGATCCCGGCGATCACCGTGATGATCGTCGGCGCCAACCAGCGCCATAGACGCACGAGGCGAGGGTCGCCGCTCACGCGCGCGGTCAACCGGTCGAGCACGGTGCGACGCGCACGCGGCGACGGCGCAGGGGGCGCGGCGGTAATCGTCACGCGTGCAAGCCTATGCTGGGCCCGTGATCATCCTCGCGGCGACGCCCATCGGAAATCTGGGCGATGCCTCGCGCCGTCTGATCGACGCGCTCGAGACCACGACCGTGATCGCCACCGAAGACACCCGCACGACACAGCGCTTGCTCGCGGCGCTGGCCATCTCTCATCGTCCGCGTCTGATCGCGCTGCACGACCACAACGAGAAGGCGCGGGCTCCCGAGATCGTCGAGCTCGCGCGCACGCAGGACGTGTTGGTGCTGTCGGATGCGGGCATGCCCACGGTCTCAGACCCCGGCTACGGACTTGTGGCGGCCGCTGCTGCTGCGGGGGTCACCGTCACCGTGATCCCGGGCCCGAGCGCCGTGCTCACGGCGCTCGCCGTCTCGGGCCTGCCCACAGATCGCTTCACGTTCGAAGGCTTCGTTCCGCGCAAACACGGCGAGCGGATGACCGCCTTCCGCGCGCTCGCGGCCGAGCAACGGACGATGGTGTTCTTCGATGCGCCGACCCGTGTCGCGGCGACCCTCGCCGACATGGCCGAGTCGCTCGGTGCCGACCGCCGCGCGGCGGTCTGCCGAGAGCTGACGAAACTCCACGAGGAGATCGCCCGTGGCACGCTGCAGGAGCTCGCCGCCTGGGCTGAGCCTGGTGTGCGCGGCGAACTCGTCATCGTGGTGGCGGGAGCTGCTCCCCGCGAGGTGGCCCTTCCCGATGCCGTCGCACAGGTGCTGCAGTCTGTGGCGGCTGGCACGCGGATGAAGGATGCCTCGACCGAAGTCGCTGCCCTCACCGGGCATCCCTCGCGAGACCTCTATAAGGCAGCGCTCGAGAGTCGTCACACGGCGGGCTGAGGCATCCGTCGCACGTAGAATCTTTCCCATGCCCACCGGCGAATCTTTCTACATCACGACCCCGATCTATTACCCGAGCGATGTGCCGCACATCGGCCACGGGTACACGACCGTGGCGGTCGACACGCTTGCGCGCTGGCACCGTCAGGCCGGGGACGACACCTGGATGCTCACGGGCACCGACGAGCACGGTCAGAAGATGATGCGTGCCGCTGCGGCGAACGGAGCGACCCCGCAGGAATGGGTCGACCGGCTCGTCGGCGAGTCCTGGTTTCCGGTGCTGAACACGCTCGATGTCGCCAATGACGACTTCATCCGGACGACCCAGCCTCGTCACGAAGAGCGTGTGAAGCAGTTCGTTCAGGCGATCTACGACCGTGGTTACATCTACGCCGGCGAGTTCGAGGCGCTTTACTGCGTGGGCTGTGAGGAGTTCAAGACGGACTCCGAGATCGCGCTCGGCACCGGACCCTTCGAGGGCCTCAAAGTCTGCGCGATCCACTCCAAGCCGCTGGAGCTGCTGAAGGAGAAGAACTACTTCTTCAAGCTCAGCGAGTTCCAAGACAAGCTGCTCGAGCTGTACAAGACGCAGCCCGACTTCATCCGCCCCGAGTCGGCGCGCAATGAAGTCGTCTCGTTCGTCAAGAACGGGCTGAAAGACCTCTCGATCTCGCGGTCGACGATCGACTGGGGCATCACCGTGCCCTGGGACGAGTCGCACGTCATCTACGTCTGGGTCGACGCGCTCTTGAACTACGCGACCGCCGTCGGATACGGCGCTGCATCTTCTCACGACGGCAGCCCTTCGTCGAACTCCGGGCTCGACGAGTTCGAGCGGCGCTGGCCGGCGTATCACGTGGTCGGCAAAGACATTCTGCGCTTCCACGCGGTGATCTGGCCGGCGATGCTGATGGCAGCCGGGGTCGACGTGCCCCGCGGTGTTTACGCGCACGGCTGGCTGCTCGTGGGCGGCGAGAAGATGTCGAAATCGAAGCTCACCGGTATTGCGCCGACCGAGATCACCGACGTGTTCGGGTCGGACGCGTACCGCTACTACTTCCTGTCGGCGATCGCGTTCGGGCAGGACGGCTCGTTCTCGTGGGAAGACCTCTCGGCCCGCTACCAGGCCGAGCTCGCCAACGGCTTTGGCAACCTCGCTTCGCGCACCACGGCCATGATCGATCGCTACTTCGAGGGCACCGTCCCGCCGCCTGCGGAGTACACCGAGCGTGACCTTCGAGTGCAGACGGTGGTGGCGGATGCCGTCACCGCCGCCGACGCTGCGATCGAGCGCTTTCGCATCGACGAAGCGATCGCCGCGATCTGGACGATCGTCGACGACCTGAACCTCTACATCACCGAGAACGAGCCCTGGGCACTGGCAAAAGACGAGGCGCAGCGTGCGCGGCTGGGCACGGTGCTGTACACCGCGGCCGAGGGCCTTCGTGCGCTTGCTGTGCTCTTGTCGCCGGTCATGCCGGTCGCGACACAGAAGCTCTGGGTCGCCCTCGGTGCGGGTGACACACTCGGTCACCTGACCGCCCAGCCGATCCGCGAAGCCGGAACCTGGGGCGGGCTGCGCCCGGGAGCTACGGTGAACGCCCTGGCCCCGCTCTTCCCGCGCGTCGAGCAGAGCGTCTGAGCGCCGGTGAGCGACCCGAGCCAGTACGTCCGCTCGCGCTCGCAGGACGGTCGTGGTGACGTGCGCTGGCCTGCGGCCCCCGATCCGTTGAACGTCCCGGTGTACGACAACCACGCGCACCTCGAGATCGAAGACGGCGACGAGCCGCTCTCGCTGGAGGAGCAGCTCGAGCGTGCCGCGGCCATCGGCGTCATCGGTGTTGTGCAAGCCGGTGGTGATATCGACTCGAGCCGCTGGTCGGCGTGGGCGGCAGCATCCCACCCCCGCGTTCTGGCCGCGGTCGCCATCCACCCGAACGAAGCGCCCGCGTACAAGTCCGCCGGGGAGCTGGACGCCGCGATCGCGGTGATCGATGAGCTCGCGGTGCAGCCGCGCGTGCGTGCGATCGGCGAGACGGGGTTGGACTTCTTCCGCACCGAGGCGGACGGCATCCCGGCACAGTACGAGAGCTTCGAGGCGCACATCGACCTGGCGAAGAAGCACGGCATCTCGATGCAGATCCACGACCGCGACGCGCACGAGGCCGTCCTCGAGACACTCACCCGCGTGGGCGCCCCAGACCGCACGGTCTTTCATTGCTTTTCGGGTGATGAGGCGATGGCGCGCGTCGCTGCGGACGCCGGCTATTACCTGAGCTTCGCCGGCAATGTGACTTTCAAGAACGCTCAGAACCTCCGCGACGCGCTCGCAGTGACGCCGCGTGAGCGGATTCTGGTCGAGACGGATGCTCCGTTCCTGACGCCGACCCCGCACCGCGGGCGGCCCAACGCGCCGTACCTGATTCCGGTCACGGTGCGCTTCATCGCCGACGAACTCGGCGTGGACCTCGACGGGTTCTGCGCGCAGCTCGCGGCGAACACGCTCGAGGTCTACGGAGCGTTCGAGGACTGAGCTGCTGTTTCTCTCCTAGCGGTCGGGGAGAGGCATCCCGCCGGCACCGGGCTCGTCCTCGGGACCTATCCGTTCGACTTCTTCCGAATCGAGCACCGGCTTCGCTGCGGCGATCAACGAGATTGACCGCCAGACGAGCAGCAACGTGATCGCCGAGCCGCCGAAGGCGAACCACCACGGCGCGGTCAGCCCCCACGCCTGGGCGATAAGTCCGCCAAGAAGCTGCCCGATCACGAGTCCGCCGAAGACGCCGACCATGTTGACCGACGCGATGCGCCCCTGCAGCGGCATCGGTACGAGTCGCTGACGCACGGTGGTCGAGATCGTGCCCCACACGAACGCGTACGCGCCGAACCCGAACATGATGATGAACGCGATCACGGGTGAAGTGGTCAGCGCGAAGGCCAGGTGCATGAGCACCTCGAGCGACAGAACGATGCGCATCAGCGTCGCGAACGAAATGTGTCGTTCGAGCCAGCCGAACGACATCGTGCCGACGAGCCCGCCGAGCGCCGAGGCGGTCGTGAGCACTCCGAACCCGACGGGTCCCATGCCCAGGTATTCGGTCGCATAGAGCACGAGGACGCCCCATGGAGCAGCCCACGTCACATTGAAGACGAGGATGATCACCACGAGTGTGCGCACGGGCGCGTTGCCGCGCAGCCACTGCAGACCCTCGCGGATCGGATGAGCCTTGGCGTCCGGCGCCACCTCATCCTTGGGTGGGACCGGTGTGCGTGCGATCCGAGAAATGAGAATCACCGCGAGGCTGACGCAGACGATCTGCACGACGAACGGCCAGAACGACCCCGCGGCGAAGAGGAACGCGCCCAGCGGCGGTCCGGCGAGCTGATTGCCGACGAGGAACCCCGCCTGGAGCCGCGCGTTTCCGATGCCGAGATCGGCGGGTCGGACCATCATCGGCAGGAGCGTGCTCCCCGCGGTATCGGCGAAGACTTCGGCCGTGCCGTAAAGGAAGGCGGTGGCCAAAACGATCCACACGGTGACCTGACCGGTGGCAAGAAAGACGACGAGTCCCGCCACGATCAATGCTCGCGACCCGTTGGCGATCATGACGAGTCGCCGCCTGTCGTGATGGTCGGCGATGGAGCCCGCGAAGAGCCCGAACAGCAGCCACGGCAGGAACTGCATCATGGCGCCGGCAGCCACCAGCAAGGGCGAGGAGGTGAGGGAAGCGATCAATAGCGGAGCGGCGGACAGCGCGATCCCATCGCCGAGGTTGCTTGTCCACGACGACGAGAGCAGCCACCGAAAGTCTCGGCCGAGTCGGCGAGGTGCGATCAGATCGCCGAGCGAAGGCATCCCGCCATCCTAAGCGCGCCCCTGCTCGCCACCCGCGCCGGATGGATCCTCAGTCGGTCATCGACTCGAGCGTGCGTCCCTTCGTCTCTTTGATGAAGCGCAGCACGAAGAAGATCGCGACGAACGCAAAGAAGGTATATACGCCGTAGGCGAGGCCGAGGCCCACGCTGGCAAGGGCCGGGAACGTCGTCGAGATGACGAAGTTCGCTCCCCATTGCGCGGCCGCGGCAACGGAGAGGGCAAGCGCTCGAATCTTGTTGCTGAACATTTCGCCGAGCATGACCCACACCACGGGTCCCCACGACACACCGAAGAAGACCACATACAGGTTGGCGGCAACCAGCGCAATCGGGCCAGCGGCTCCCTCGAGTACCGGGCTCCCATCCACCACCGTCGCAGTGGCGAAGACGATCGCCAGGACGAGCAGACATGCGAACTGACCGATCGCGCCGACGAGCAGAAGCGGTTTGCGGCCGACCTTGTCGATCAGCATGATCGCCACGATGGTGGTGACGATGTTGGTGACCGAGGTGATCACGGTGATTGTCAGGGAGTCTTGTTCGGTGAAGCCGACCGCCTGCCACAGGGTCGAGGAGTAGTAGAAGATGACGTTGATGCCGGTGAACTGTTGCAGGACCGACAGGCCGATACCGATCCAGACGATCGGCAACAGTCCAAACTTTCCTCCGCGCAGGATCGAGAATCGTGGCCGATCGGACTTGCCTTCCACCGTCTTGATGATGTCGGTGGTTGTTTTCTCAATGTCGCCGCCCACGTAGCGAGTGAGCACCTCCCGAGCCCTCTTCAACTCGCCGCGAGCGACAAGGAACCGGGGCGACTCGGGAATCGTCAAAGCGAGGAGGCCGTAAACCACGGCGGGCACGATCTCTGCCAGGAACATCCATCGCCATGCTTGAAGCCCGAGGAGCCACTCGGTGGTCGAGCTTCCCGCGATGGCCACGATCACTGCGGCGGTGAGCAGGGCGACGAAGATTCCGGTGACGATCGCGAGTTGCTGAAGCGAGCCGAGACGGCCGCGATGAGCGGGCGGCGATACCTCGGCGATGTACGCGGGAGCGATGACGGATGCTGCGCCCACTCCGAGCCCGCCGACGATGCGCCAGAACGACAGGTCGTAGACGCCGATGGCCAGTCCGCACCCGACAGCGCTGACCACGAAGAGGATGGCGGCGATCACCATGACGCGGATGCGGCCGTAGCGGTCGGCAATGCGCCCGGCGAACCAGGCGCCGATGGCGCAACCGATGAGAGCCGACGAGACCGCGAAACCGAGCGCCGCGTCTCCGAGTTCGAACTCTTGCTGGATCGCGCTGACCGCACCGTTGATCACGGCCGTGTCGAACCCGAAGAGGAAACCTCCGAGCGCCGCGGTGGCGGCGACCAGGACGACTCGGCGGATGGGAACGGAGACGTTCGCGGTGGACTCTGGCGCCGAACTCATAGTGGATCCTCCTCGATGCAGCCCATCGACGCGCGCATGCTCGCCTCTGGCCAGGGTGTCGTGTCTGGCGTCAGACTGTCAAGGCTTCCGAACTACAGTGAACGCATGCCCGTTCACCTTCTCGGCGGTGCCGAGATTCGCTCTTTGGCCGCTGAGCTCGATGTGACCCCCACGAAGAAGTTGGGCCAGAACTTCGTCGTAGACGCCAACACCGTGCGCAAGATCGTGCAGGTCGCCCGTGTGCAGTCCGGTGAGCGCGTCGTCGAGGTCGGCCCAGGACTCGGATCACTGACCCTCGCGATTCTCGAGGTCGGAGCATCCGTCACCGCTGTCGAAATCGACCACCGTCTCGCCGCGCGGCTTCCCGAAACCGCCGCCGCGCACGGTGTGCCCGAAGGTGCGCTGACGGTGTTGGATGCTGATGCTCTGCGCGTGACGGAACTTCCGGGTGACCCGACCGTCCTTGTGGCGAACCTGCCGTACAACGTGAGTGTGCCTGTGCTGCTGCACTTCATGGAGACCTTCGCGAGCCTGCAACGCGGGGTGGTCATGGTGCAGGCTGAGGTGGGGGAGCGACTCGCGGCGCCTCCCGGGTCGAAGATCTACGGCGCGCCCAGCGTGAAGGCCGCCTGGTACGGACGCTGGCGTCTGGCGGGCACCGTGTCGCGGCAGGTGTTCTGGCCCGTTCCCAACGTCGACAGCGTGTTGGTCGCCTTCGAGCGTGATACCGAGGCCCGCGGGACGGAAGCAGAGCGTCTACGTACCTTTCAGATTGTGGATGCTGCGTTCCAACAGCGTCGCAAGATGCTCAGGCAAGCACTGTCCAACGTGCTGGGCGGTTCATCCGCTGAAGCGTCAACCGTTCTCGAACGCGCCGGGGTCGCTCCTACGGCGCGCGGCGAAGAACTCACCGTCGACGACTTCCGCCGCATTGCCGCGGTTGTGAGCTGATTCGCCGCACCGTTTCGTCACTGTTCGCGCGCCGGTCCCCGGAAGTTCACGAAACATGCCTGTAATATTTGCTCTGCTGAGGCATGCTGGCGCACGAGCGGGGAGAACCGATGCGTACTGCGGAATACCCGGCGCCCGAGCGCGTCCTTCTGCATTTAAGTGACACCCATTTGCGTGCCGCGGGATCGAGGTTGTTCGACGCCGTCGACGCGCGGGACCGCCTCGCGCGTGCACTCGCGGTGATCGCAGCATCCGGAATCACACCCGACGGCATCGTCTTCACCGGTGACCTGGTCGACCTGGGTGAGGAAGACGCGTACCGCGAGCTCCGCGAACTGGTGGAGCCGTTCGCGGCTGCCCTGAACACACGTGTGTTCTGGGTCATGGGTAACCACGACGACCGCGCGCACTTTCGCCGACAGCTTCTCGACGAGCCTCACGACGCGACCTCTGCGCCGATCGATCGAGTGGAAGAACTCGACGGCTTGCGCCTGGTCACGCTGGATTCCAGCGTCCCCGGTGCCCACCACGGCGAGGTGACAGACGCCCAGTTGCGCTGGCTCGCCGACGTCCTTGCGACGCCCGCGCCCCTGGGCACGATCCTCGCCATGCATCACCCACCCGTGCCCAGCGTGCTGCCGCTGGCGGCGAGCGTCGAACTTCGTGACCAGGCCCGGCTCGCCGCCGTGCTTCGAGGCACCGACGTGCGCGCCATCATCGCGGGGCATCTGCACTACTCGACGTTTGCCACGTTCGCCGGGGTCCCCGTCTCGGTGGCGTCATCCACCTGCTACGCGCAAGACCTCACGGTGCCCGTCGGCGGCAGCCGGCCGCAGGATGGCGCGCAGGCGTTCAACCTGGTTCACATCTACGACGACACCGTTGTCCACTCAGTCGTCGCTGTCGATGCTCCGGCGGTCCTCGAGCACATCGACCCTGCCGAGGCGCAACGGCGTCTCGCGCAGGCCGGGGTGGCCGCTCAGGCCGTCGCCCCACGTGTCAGCCCGCAGCGGCACGCCCCGCCGACGGAGCCGATTCCGGTGTTTCGCTGAAAGACGACCCAGCGCCCGCGCCGAGGTCGGCGCGTTCCCAGGGGGCGCGCACGGGAAACATCCGCTCGAGGATGTCGGTGACGGTCCGTACCCGCAATTCTTCGGGCATCTCGCCCGCGCCGCCGTCGTTGAGGCAGAACATGTCGACGTCGCGTCGGCGCGCGAGTCGCTCCATTCCCGACAGTGAGGCGGCGAGCGTCGTCTGTACGTAGCGGACCCGCGGAGTCGTGGTGGCGATCGCCTGCCCTGTGAACTGCGCGTAGTAGTGGTACAGGCTGTTGGTCACCGAGATGTCGGTGGCCGAGCGGAATCGGGATGCCGCGGTACGAGCGAAGTCTTCGGGGAAGGCCCGCTCGACCTCGGCGGCGACGCTGCGCCGCAGCGGAGTGGCACAGTGCTCGAGGTCACGCGTTATCGTGCGACCGAAGCGTTCGCGCAACAGCGCCCGGTTCACCCGCAGCGCGTTGTCGTGCCCACTGCGGTGCAATGCCTGACCGCCTGCGCCGATGCGGATCCCGCACTCGACGAAGCGCGTGAGGCCAGCGGGGGAGAAGAACAGTTCGGGCTCGACGGCACGTCCGAAGAACATGTCGTCGTTCGAGTACAGAAAGTGCTCGGCGAGCCCGTCGATGCGGTGCAACTGCGCCTCGACTGCGTGGGAGTTGTGGATCGGCAACACCGAGGTATCCGCGAAGAACTCTTCGCTGCGCACGACCGTCACTTTGGGGTGGTCAATCAGCCAGGCGGGCGCCGGTGAGTCGGTGGCGATGAAGATGCGCCGGACCCAGGGGGCGTACATGTGCACACTCCGCAGGGCGTAGCGAAGTTCGTCGACGTGGCGGTAGCGGGCAGGGCCGTCATCGCCTTCGCCGACGACGTATTCGGCCATCTGCGCGGCGCGCGTGCGCTGGAACTCGGTCGAGGAACCGTCGACCCACGAGAAGACCATGTCGACGTCTTCGGTGAATTCGGCCGGGTGGATATCGAACATGCCCGAGAGCGTCCGCCAGGTGCGGCCGTAGCGCTCGACGAGGTCGAACTCGAGGTCCTGAACCGGGGTGTGTCGCCGGGTGAGGGCGTTGTCGTGGGGGGCTTCGACGGTATCGGCGCCGAAGCGCCAGAATTCCAGGCGGATGCCGACTTCGTGGTTGTAGCGCAGTTCGCCGCGCTCGGTGATGCGCGGACGGTACACCCGCACGGACGCGGGGGCGGACCCTAAGGCGTCGAACTCGGCGGCCAGCACGGCCGCACGCGCCTTGCGCTTGATGTAGAGGGGCTCTGCGACTTTGCGCAACGCTGCGACAGCGGCGGCAGCATCCTTCAGGTCAACGACCAGGGCGGGAATCCTTACGCCGTGGCGTATCAGGAGCACGGGAACGTCGGCCTCCTCGAGCGCAGAAGCTGTGAGGAGCAAGTCGGCGGTGCGCGCGTCGTCGGGCGTCGCGGACGGATGCCGCAGCCGCAACACTCCCTGATCGAGAACGACATCGTCACGTTCGAGGAGTGAGGCCCAACTGCGGGGATGGGCGGGCAGTGCAGACAGCGTTGCCATAGGGCCTCCTTGGGGGTCGACGGGGGTTGTCCGCGGGGGACAGAGGGCAAGACTACGTCGCCTTCGTGTCGATCCCGTTTCGGGGGTCATACCGTTGACACGCGACCCCGGATGTGCAGGACCAGTCGCCGTGTGCGCGGGCTAGGCTCGGGGCGTGACCGATGCACCGCGCTTTCGCCCAGATGTCAACGATCTTCACCGGCCCTACTCGGCCTCCCCGGAGCGATACTCCGCGACCGAGTATCGCCAAGTAGGTGCTTCCGGCCTGTACCTTCCGCCGCTCTCGCTCGGGTTGTGGTGGAACTTCGGAGACAATATCCCGTTCGACAACCAGCGCGCTCTCTTGCGCCACGCGTTCGACAGCGGAATCACGCACTTCGACCTCGCGAACAACTACGGCCCGCCGTACGGCACCGCTGAGACCAACTTCGGTCGAATGATGCGCGAGGACTTCGGGCGCTATCGGGACGAGCTGATCATCTCGTCCAAGGCCGGGTACGACATGTGGGCAGGTCCCTACGGCGATCACGCGTCGCGCAAGTACCTCCTCGCGAGCGCTGAGCAGTCTCTGACGCGCATGAGCGTGGACTATGTCGACATCTTCTACTCGCACCGGGCCGACTCCGTGACGCCGATCGAAGAAACCGTGGGCGCCCTGGACACGCTCGTCCGCCAAGGCAAGGCCCTGTACGTCGGCATCTCGTCCTACAGCGCTGAGCGCACTGCCGCTGCCGCTGCGGCCGCGCGCAGCCTCGGCACGCCGCTGGTCATCCACCAGCCCTCGTACTCGATCCTGAACCGCTGGGTCGAGGACGGCCTCACCGACGTCCTGAAGCAGGAGGGGATGGGCGCGATCGCATTCACCCCCTTGGCGCAGGGTTTGCTGACCGACAAGTACCTCGGCGGCGGCCCCGCCGATCGTGCCCAGCAGCGCAGGTCGTTGCCCGAGCGACCGCTCTCCGAGCGGGGCCTTTCGACCCTTCGATCGCTCGATACGATCGCGAAGGAGCGCGGGCAGACTCTCGCTCAGCTTGCGATCCAGTGGGTGCTGCGTGACCCGGTAGTCACCTCGGCGCTCATCGGGGCCTCGCGTCCCGAACAGCTGGACGAGAACATCGCCGCCCTGAGTGGCCCCGCATTCAGCACCGAGGAACTCGAGCAGATCGACGCGCTCTCCGACATCATCGACGTCGACCTCTGGGCGGAGTCGGCGAAGCTGTGAGCGCGCCGCTCGTCGACGGCCGCGTGCATGTCAGGGCGCCCGGCAAGCTCAACCTCTTCTTCGAGGTGGGCGATGTCCAAGAAGACGGGTACCACGATGTTGCCTCGGCCTATCAGGCCGTGTCGCTCTACGAAGACGTGTGGGCATCGCCCTCCGACGAGTTCACGATCTCGATTTCGGGTTCGGTGGACGTTTCCGGCGTGCCGGCGGATGACCGCAATCTTGCTCTGCGCGCGGCACGTCTGGTCGCCAAGAAGGCAGGCTACCGAGGCGGGGTACACCTCGAGATCGTCAAGCATGTGCCGGTCGCGGGGGGAATGGGCGGCGGGTCGGCGGATGCTGCGGCCGCCCTGGTCGCGTGCGACGCACTATGGGGCACCGACCTGGGCGGGCCGCAGCTGCAGCAGCTCGCCGCGCGACTGGGTGCAGATGTGCCCTTCGCTCTCATGGGCGGAAGCGCCGTCGGAACGGGCCGCGGCGATCAGCTCAGTCCGGCGCTCGCGCAAGGCAGGTTCGACTGGGTGATAGTCCCGGCCGAGGGTGGACTCTCGACACCCGACGTGTACCGCCGTCTCGATGAACTGCGCACGCACCCCGATATCGCTCCGGCTTCGCAGGTACCGGTTGTTGCCACCGGTGTGCTCCAGGCGTTGCGCTCCGGTTACCCGGTCGCGCTGGCCGAGCACGTCCGCAACGACCTGCAGGCGGCGGCTCTCTCACTCAGGCCCGATCTTGCGACCGCACTCGAGGCCGGCCTGGACTACGGCGCACTCGCGGGGATGGTGTCGGGTTCAGGACCGACGCTCGCCTTCCTGACCGCGGACCCGCCTGCCGCTCTCGAGGTGCAGATCCTGCTGTCAGCAGCGGGTCACCACGCCCTCCACGTACACGGCCCCGTACCGGGAGCGCGCATTCTTTAGCGCGCTAGTGCTTCTCTGGCTGTAACACAATGGTCACCGTTATTCGGACCCACCTTTCCCAGGGTTCGTTACGCTCGAAATCCAGATGATCGAATTCTCCGGCGTGACCAAGGAGTTCCCGGACGGCACTCGCGCCGTCGAGGACTACAGCCTTGTCATCCCCTCAAGAAGGACCACGGTGTTCGTCGGCTCCTCGGGATGCGGCAAAACGACCCTTCTGCGCATGATCAACCGGATGGTCGATCCGACCTCAGGTGACATCACGATCGACGGCGACAGCATCCTGAACAAAGATGTCGTGCCACTGCGTCGCAGCATCGGCTACGTGATGCAGAACTCTGGGCTCATGCCCCATTTCACCGTCATCGACAACGTCGCCACTGTGCCTGTACTGCGCGGCGTGCCGAAGAAGGTCGCCCGCGAAAACGCGCTCGCCCTTCTCGATACCGTCGGGCTTGATCGATCGCTCGCGGGGCGGTATCCGAATCAATTGTCGGGCGGTCAACAGCAGCGTGTGGGTGTCGCGCGCGGTCTTGCGGCTGACCCCAACATCCTGCTCATGGACGAACCGTTCGGTGCCGTCGACCCGATCGTGCGTGCCGACCTGCAGCAGGAGCTGCTGCGACTTCAGCGCGAACTCGGTAAGACGGTCGTCTTCGTCACCCACGACATCGACGAGGCATTCCTGCTTGGCGATCAGGTGGTGATCCTGCAGAAAGGCGCGCAGATCGCTCAGGCCGGGACGCCCGACGAGATCATCGAGAATCCTGCGGACGACTTCGTCGCCAGCTTCATCGGCGCTGATCGGGGGAGGCGGGCGCTGCGCTTGAAGCAGACCCCGCATGGCACCGTCGTCGTCGACACGGAGGGACGCACGCAGGGCGCAATCGTGAGCGACGCGTCGTGACCTGGCTGTTCGCGAATTTCGAGCTCGTGATGGAGCTCAGCATCAACCACGTACGGTTGAGCGTGATTCCGATCGTGCTCGGGTTCCTGATCGCGGTGCCTCTGGGTCGATTGACTCTGGCGGGACGCTTCACGCGCGGCACGATCATCACCGTGACAAGCCTGCTGTACACGATCCCGTCGCTCCCGCTCTTCGTGATCCTCCCCGCGATACTCGGGACGAAGGTCCTCAGCGAGGTGAACCTGATCGTGGCGCTGACGGTCTACGCGGTCGCGATCATGGTGCGCGCATCCGCCGACGCGTTCGGCTCCGTGTCAGAAGACACGAAGCAGGCCGCGACCGCGATGGGCTTCTCGCGGTGGAGCGCATTCTGGAGGGTGGAGTTCCCGCTCGCGGGCCCCGTGCTCCTTGCCGGCATGCGAATCGTCTCCGCCTCCACAATCGCGCTCGTCTCCGTCGGTGTGTTGATCGGGTCGGCGAACCTCGGCTACCTGTTCACGAATGGCAAGGCACGCAACAACCTCGAAGAGGTGATGGTCGGCATTGTCGCAAGCCTGCTGATCGCCCTGATCTTCGACGTCATCCTCGTCCTGATCGGACGTGCGCTCCTTCCGTGGAGCCGCACGGATCGAGCGACGCGTCGTCGTGCGGGGACTGAGTCGGTCACCGCACCGCTTCGAGCGGCGGGGGCGGCATGAACCTCTTCATCGACGCGCTGAACTGGATCCTCGATCCCGCGAACTGGGTACCGGGATCCCGAACGCCCCTGCCACTTCAGGACCGGATCGCCGAGCACCTGTTCTACACCTTCGTCGCGGTGGCGATCGCCGCTCTCATCGCCCTCCCGGTCGGCTTTTACATCGGCCACACCGGACGAGGGCGTCAGTTCGTGATCGGCTTCACCGGAGCCATGCGCGCACTTCCCACGCTCGGGGTGTTGTTCTTCCTGACGATGGTGCTCGGCTCGGCCGTTCGAGGCACGTTCGGGGTCTTCCTCGGCACGATGATCGCCCTGATCATCCTCGCGATCCCGTCGATCCTCGCGGGGGCGTACGCCGGCCTCGAGTCGGTCTCACGCCAGACGATCGACGCAGCGCGAGCAAGCGGGATGACCGAGATGCAGATCCTCACCAAAGTGGAGATCCCGCTCGCGTTGCCGCTCATCATCGGCGGCCTGCGCTCGGGCATCCTCCAGGTCATCGCTACCGCCGTGATCGCCTCATACGCGGGGCTCGGCGGTCTCGGTCGCGTGATCTTCAGTGGCATCGGGCTCAACGACTACGACCGCATTCTCGGTGGCGCGATCCTCGTCACCGTTCTCGCCCTCGTGGTCGATGGCGTCTTCGCGCTGATCCAGCGCCTCACACGAGTCCCTGGAACCGGCACAGCCGCCGGCTCTGAGGGCGCACAGCTCCGTCGACGGGCAGAAAAGCCCCCGGCGGTGGAAACACCACTCCGAGAAAGGAATTTCACAGCATGAAAACTTCAAGGATGGGCCGGGTCATGGCGGGCATGATCGCGGCTGGTGCAGTCATCGCGCTCGCCGGATGCACGCAAGCAGATCCCACGGCCCCCGACACAGACACGGACGCCGGAGCAGCAACCTCCGACACGATCATCGTCGGGTCCTTCGCGTTCCCCGAGAGCGAGATCCTCGGCGAGATCTACGCCCAGGCGCTCGAGGCCGCCGGGTTCGAGGTTGAGACTCAGTTCAACATCGGCCCGCGTCAGCAGACGATTCCCGCTCTTCAGGACGGCTCGATCAACCTGATCCCCGAGTACAACGGCAACCTGCTCGCGTACTACGACGTCGACTTCGAACAGCGCACCACCGAAGATGTCGACGCGGCGCTGGGGGATGCGGTCGCCGCAGACGACCTCGTCGTCTACGAATCTGCGGAAGCAGAAGACAAGGACGCCTACGTCGTGACGAGCGAGTTCGCCGAGGCGAACGACCTCGTCACGATCGGCGACCTGGTGAATGTGCAGCCGTTCACGCTGGGAGCCAACCCGCAGTTCTCTGAGCTTGGATATGGCCTTCCGGGTCTTGCGTCGGTCTACGGCGTCACCGACGTCGAGTTCATCCCGTACGAGGACTTCGGTGGACCCGACACCGTGCGCGCGCTCGTCGATGACACGGTGCAGGTGGCCGACATCTACACGACCTCGCCTGCCCTCGTTGCTGAGAACCTCGTCGTCCTCGAGGACGACATGAACCTCATCGCTGCGCAGAACATCATCCCGCTGCTGAGCGCATCCATCGACTCGGAAGAGCTCGCAGACGTCCTCAACGCCATCTCGGCCGAGCTCACCACCGACGACCTGATCGCGCTGCGCGACCGCGTCGAGGGTGACGAGCAGGCCTCGGCGGCGACCGCTGCCACGGATTGGCTGACCGAAAAAGGTCTGCTGTAACGCACCCGAACGCCACTGTAGGCACGCGATCTACCTAGCGCCGGGTCTGGAGCAATCGCTCCGGGCCCGGCGCTTTCGCTATCGCGCGTCGACCGAGCATCCGCTCGCGTAGCCTTGATCGAGATATGGCGCATCTACTGGGGGCTGAAGCCCTGCACCTCGAGTTCCCCACGAAGGTGGTCTTCGACTCGGTCTCTCTCGGCATCGACGAGGGCGACCGCATAGGCATCGTCGGCCGCAACGGCGACGGAAAGTCCAGCCTGCTCGCAATGCTCGCCGGCCTTCTCGATCCCGATGGCGGCCGAGTCACCGTGCGCGGGGGAGTCACGGTCGGTGTGCTCGATCAGGCCGACACCATCGGTGACGATGGCACCGTGGGTGAGGCCGTCGTCGGCGACATTCCCGAGTACGAGTGGGCGGGCAACTCCCGCGTGCGCGACGTGATCGCGGGCCTGTTGTCTGACATCGCGTGGGATGCCTCGTTGTCGGCGCTCTCGGGGGGTCAGCGCCGTCGCGTGGCCCTCGCGCAGCTGCTGATCGGCGACCACGACGTCATCTTCCTCGACGAGCCCACCAACCATCTCGATGTCGAGGCGATCGCCTGGCTCGCTGGGCATCTGAAGACGCGGTGGAGCCAGAACTCCGGTGGACTGCTGGTCGTCACACACGACCGCTGGTTCCTCGATGAGGTCTGCACCAAGACATGGGAAGTCCACGACCGTATCGTCGACCCGTTCGAGGGGGGGTACGCGGCGTACATTCTGCAGCGCGTCGAGCGCGACCGGCAGGCGGCCACGATCGAGCAACGCCGCCAGAACCTCGCGCGCAAAGAACTGGCGTGGTTGCGCCGTGGAGCGCCGGCGCGCACGTCCAAGCCCAAGTTCCGCATCGACGCGGCCAATGAGCTGATCGAAGACGTTCCCGAGATTCGCGACAAGACCGAGCTTCAAGGCTTGGCGGTCACTCGTCTAGGCAAAGACGTGGTCGACCTGCTCGATGCATCCGTCACCTATCCGGATGCATCGACCGGCGAGCCGCGCGAGGTGCTGCACGCCGTCGAGTGGCGGATCGCGCCGGGCGAGCGCACGGGAATTCTCGGGGTCAACGGCGCCGGAAAGTCGACACTGCTGGGGCTCGTCGCGGGCACCGTCGAGCCGACCGCGGGTCGGGTGAAGCGCGGCAAGACCGTGCAGGTTGCAACACTGACCCAGCGCCTGGATGAGCTCGAACGGCACATGAACGATCCCGTCCGCGTGGTGATTGCCGGACTTCGCACGACGTACACGTTCGGTGCGGGGTCCAAGGCGCAAGAACTCACGCCCGGTCAGTTGCTCGAGCGCATGGGCTTCTCGAGCGCCCAGCTCTCGACGCCGGTGAAAGATCTCTCGGGTGGTCAGAAGCGCCGCCTGCAGCTCCTGATGATCCTGCTCGAGCAGCCGAATGTGTTGATTCTCGATGAGCCGACGAACGACCTCGACACCGACATGCTCGCGGCGATGGAGGACTTGCTCGACACCTGGCCGGGTACTCTCCTGGTGGTCTCGCACGACCGGTATTTCATCGAGCGCGTCACCGACCAGCAGTACGCGATTCTGCACGGGCGCCTGCGGCACCTGCCGGGTGGAGTGGACGAGTACCTGCGATTGCGCACGCGGGAGCGTGAAGCTCCGATTGCAGTGGCAGCCTCCGCTGCCGCGGCCGCGGTCGCGGGTCCTCCCGCGCTCGCCGGTGCTGAGCTTCGCGCCGCGCAGAAAGAGGTCTCAGCCCTCGAGCGGCGCCTTGAGAAGCTCGAGGGTCAGATCGCGAGCGCCAAGACAGCGCTCGCCGAGCACGACCAGTCCGACTACGCCGGGATCGGCACCGAGATGGCGCGCATCGGCACGCTCGAGGCCGACCGCGATCAGGTCGAGGAGCGCTGGTTCGAGCTCACCGAACAGCTCGGCTAGTTCACACTGCTCCCGGGGTGACCCCACACATCCGTGCACGAGACCACAGATTTGTCGCGTCCGGACGTGTGGTTTTCGTGCACGGATGTGTGGGTTTCGTTGCCAGGACGCGTTGTACGGTGAAACGATGCGCGAATCACGCCGAACGGCAGGCTCCACCCGCTCGATGGTCTCTGCGGGTCTCGCGGTCGCCTTGGCGATCGGCATCACCGGATGCTCCCTCGACACCGTGATCTGGGGTGTCGACGGCGCTGCAGTGATCGCGGCCACGGACGCGGTGATCATCGCGGCCCGAACCGGTGAGGCAGAAGCGCTCGCCTGCGAGGACGGTGTCGCCGACTTCGGTGAGCCCGCGGATTGGACCGGGCTCGAGCCGGGCGAACCCGAGCGGTACACCGGCACCTACTGGAAGGAGCAGGCCCCCCTTGACCCCGACTGGAGCATCAACCTCGAGATGGGTGTGCCTGAAGGGGGCGGCTCCGTTCCGGGCGATCTCTTCTTCCGCGATACCGAAGACGGTCTGTGCGTCGTCGACCTCGTCTGGGCGACCGTGATCGAGGTCGGCTAGCGCGCGCACCAGAACAACTATCCGTCGAACCCGAGGCTGAGCTTTCTCAAGAGTCCCGCGAGCTTCTCGCGATCGCTCCGCGACACCGCATCGAGCAGGACCGCCTCGGCATCGACCAGCCGCGTGATCGCGGCATCCACACGAATCTTTCCGTCTTCGGTCAGTGTGACGAGGATGCTGCGACCGTCGTCCGGGTCAGCTTCACGGTGCACCAGCCTCCTGCCGACGAGCCGGTCGATCCGGTTGGTCATCGTGCCGCTCGAGACCAGCGTCTGCTGCAGCAGTTGCTTCGGGCTGAGCTGGAATGGTTCGCCCGCCCGGCGAAGCGCCGAGAGAACGTCCCATTCCCACGACTCGAGGTCGCTGCGGCGAAAGGCGTCGCGGCGCGCGCGATCCAGATGTCGAGAAAGGCGATCGACGCGCGAGAGCACTTCGAGCGGCGAAAAGTCCAGATCAGGGCGCTGCGCGACCCACGCCTGCACGATGCGATCCACTTCATCGGTGTCGGAGGTCACACTGTCATGTTCCCACGGTCTGGCAGACTTGACGGGGCGCGCGTCATCGTGTGCCGGTCCGCCGTGGTGTAACGGCAGCACGACAGCCTTTGGAGCTGTTAGGTCTAGGTTCGAATCCTGGCGGCGGAGCATGTCAGATACCACTGCATCGTTGGTCGTCGTCGTTCTCGCGGCAGGCCAGGGCACCCGCATGAAGTCGGCGTTGCCAAAGGTGTTGCATCCGATCGGCGGGCGTACTCTCGTCGGCCACGTGGTCCACACCGCCCGCGCTCTCTCGCCCGAGTCTGTGCTCGTTGTTGTCCGTCACGACCGCGATCGTGTCGCGGCAGCTGTCGAGGCCGACGATGTCAGGGTTGTCGACCAGGACGAGGTTCCCGGCACGGGCCGGGCCGTCGAACAGGCACTCGAAGCGATCCCCGGGTTCGAAGGCGACGTTCTCGTGCTGAGCGGCGATGTGCCCCTGCTCGAAGCCGACACTCTCGCGGCCCTCATCGACGCACACCGCCAGAGCGGTGCCGCCGCGACCGTGCTGAGCGCGGTGCTCTCGGACGGCACCGGGTACGGACGGGTGATCCGCGACGCCGAAGGGTCGGTCGAGCGCATCGTCGAGCAGAAGGACGCGACGGCCGACGAGGCATCCGTCAACGAAATCAATGCCGGCGTCTACGTGTTTCGCGCGCCCGCGCTGCGCACCCAACTGAGCTTCGTGGGAACAGCCAACGCACTGGGCGAAAAGTACCTCACGGACGTCGTCGGGTTGCTACGCACGGCCCGCGAACTCGTCGCAGCCGCGGCGGCGCCCGATGCCGCGGCCGCCCTCGGCGTCAATGACCGTGTGCAACTGGCCGAAGCAGGGCGCTTGCTCAATGCGCGGACAGTGCGTCGCTGGCAGCTCGAAGGCGCAACGATAATCGACCCCGCAACGACCTGGATCGACGTGGATGCCGTGCTCGCGCCCGACGTCACCGTGCTGCCGAACACTCAGCTGCTCGGCGCGACGGTGATTGCCACCGGCGCGACGGTCGGCCCTGACTCCACCCTGACTGACTGTGAGATCGGCGAGGGCGCGACAGTCACCCGCACGCAGGCGACGCTCGCTGTGATTGGCGCGGGCGCGACGGTCGGCCCCTTCTCGTACCTCCGGCCCGGAACCTACCTGGGCGCTGGCGGCAAGATCGGCACGTTCGTCGAGACGAAGAACTCCACGATCGGCGATGGCAGCAAGGTGCCTCACCTGTCATACATCGGTGACACGACGATCGGTACCGGGGTGAACCTCGGCGCGGGTGCGATCACGGCGAACTACGATGACATCGCCAAGCACCGCACCGAGATCGGCGACGAGGTGCACACCGGATCGCACAACGTCTTCGTCGCGCCCGTTAGGATCGGTGACGGAGCCAAAACCGGCGCCGGAGCGGTGATCCGCAAGGACGTTCCGGCCGGTGCGCTGGCTCTGAGCGTGGCCCCTCAACGCAACGTCGAGGGCTGGGTCGAGACCAACAGACCGGGAACGGGCGCGGCGGCTGCCGTAGTCAAGTCTCGGTCGGCACAGAAGGCGGACGATGGCGCGCAAGAAGAAGACGGTTGAACTTGACCGCGAGCACGATATTGCGCCAGGGCTGGTAGCCAAGACGAAGAAGCGACTGGTAGTCGCTGGTGGTCGATCGCACCCCGCTCTTGCGGTCGATGTCGCTGCGGCGATCGGCACCGAGCTGGTGCCCACTGAGTACCGCACGTTCGCGTCGGGTGAGATCCTCACGCGGTTCGAGGTCTCGATCCGCGGATGCGACTTCTTCCTGATCCAGAGCTTCGGTCCTCCGGTGAACGAGTGGCTCATGGAGACGCTCATCATGCTCGACGCTGCCAAGCGCGCGTCGGCCAAGCGCATCACTGTCGTCGCGCCGTACTATCCGTATTCCCGACAAGACAAGAAGAGCCGCGGCCGCGAGCCCATCAGTGCCCGCCTCGTCGCCGACCTGATGAAGACCGCCGGTGCGGACCGTGTGATGAGCGTCGACCTCCACGCCGCGCAGATCCAGGGCTTCTTCGACGGCCCCGTCGACCACCTCTTCGCCAAACCGGTGCTCCTCGAGTACTTCGAGAACACCCTCAGCGCAGCTGACCGCGCGCAGCTCACGGTCGTCTCACCCGACACCGGCCGCGTTCGCGTGGCCGACACGTGGTCCGACAGCCTGGGGGCGCCGCTGGCGATCATCCACAAGCGCCGCGACCCCAATGTGGCGAACCAGGTGACGGTGAACGAGATCGTCGGTGACGTCAGCGGACGAGTGTGCCTGCTTGTCGACGACATGATCGACACCGGCGGCACGATCGTCAAGGCGGCCGAGGCGCTGAAGAAGAACGGCGCCGAGCGCGTCATCGTCGCCGCGACGCACGCGATCTTCAGCGACCCCGCCACCGAGCGCTTGCAGTCCGAGGCGATCGACGAAGTCGTCGTCACCGACACCGTCCCGATCCCCGAGGCCAAGCGCTTCCCGACGCTCACGATCCTGCCCATCGCGCCGCTGCTCGCGCGGGCAATTCACGAGGTCTTCGAAGACGGATCGGTCACGAGCATGTTCGACGGCGCTGCCTGAACGCGCGCGCGCATTCATAGCAGGTTCAAAGGCGTGACGCCCCTGATTGGCATCCTGGGTGCGTAGCGTATGCGTTACCTCGTCCGGAGGCCGCAGAAGGAGGACCCTCATGATCCGCACCGCCGTATCTCGCTCACAGACCACGCGCTTCGGAGTCGCCACCCTGGTCGGACTGGCGGGCGCCATTGCTCTCGCTGGGTGTGCGTCTCCCGACGCGACCGGAACCACGGACTCCGGCGACTCAGGCACGTCGACGGACTCCTCCACAGGTGGATCGACGGGAACCTCGACGGGGACCTACGTCGACGGCACCTACACCGCTGATGGGTCCTACTCGACCCCAGAATCCGTTGAGACGATCGCGGTGACGATCACGCTCGCCGATGGGGTGATCACCGACGTGACGGTCGAGGGCGATCCGCAGAAATCCGAGTCTGAGGAGTACCAGGGAAGGTTCATCGGCGGGATCGCCGATGTCGTGGTCGGACAATCGATCGACGAGATCCAGGTGAGTCGGGTCGCGGGGTCTTCGCTCACCAGCGGCGGGTTCAACAAGGCGATCGAGATCATCAAGTCTGAAGCTACGGCGTGACCAGTGTTCGCCTGGAACTTCGAGGCGATCGGGACGCACTGGCAGATCAACACTGACCGGCCCGTCAGCCACGGCGACCGCGCTCGGGTGACCGCGCTGATTGATCGCTTCGAGCACGAATGGTCGAGGTTCCGCGCCGATTCGGCTGTCTCGGCGCTCGCGAACGGCGTCGCTCAGGTGCCGTTGCCTCCCGATGCGCCCGCGTTGTTCGACACCTACGCGCAGCTCTCCGCCGCCACAGACGGAGCCGTCAACCCGCTCGTCGGTGACGCGCTGGCGCGCCGTGGGTACGGACCGGAGGTGTCGCTGATCGACCGGGGCGCGCAGGCGGCGCCGGAGGACTGGCGGCGGATGCTGGCGTGGTCGGGCGAACACCTCTCCCTCACGGAGCCAGCGATGGTCGACATCGGCGCGATCGGCAAAGGACGTCTGGTCGACATCGTCTTCGAGGCCCTGTGCGCGACCACGTCGGGCACAGTCGTGGTCGACGCGAGCGGTGACTCACGAGTTCGGGGCCAGACGCAGCGTGTCGGACTGGAGCATCCTTTCGATACGCGGCGTGCGATCGGTGTGATCGAGGTCTCGGATGCGGCACTGTGTGCCTCGGCCACCAATCGGCGCGCCTGGGGTGAGGGTCTGCATCATGTGCTGGATGCTCGCACCGGAGAGCCGGTGCGTGCGATCGCCGCGACGTGGGCGATCGCCGAGACCGCGATGCGCGCGGATGCAATCGCCACGGCGCTCTTCTTCGACGGTGGACCGGAGCTCGCCTTCGAGTGGGACGTGCAGTGGGTAAGGATGACCACCGACGGCTCGGTGCAGTGGTCACCCGGGAGTAAGGCAGAGTTGTTTCTGTGATCGGCTCATTGACCTCTCTCTGGAATCGCGTCTTCGCCGTGCTCGGGCGCGTGTCGATGTACCGCCTGGTGCTGATGGCGCTCGGCGCGCTCGCGGCGATCGCTCTTGTGCTGTCGCTGTTCGGTCAGGTCGGCCCGACCGCTCTCGAACTCGGTGTCACGTTCGTGGCTCTTGCGTTCGTGTGCGGGGGAGTCGACGTCGCCGCCCACCGACTCCTCAAGCGGCCCTGGCGCCCCGAGTCCTCGCTGATCACGGCGCTGATTCTGCTGTTCGTCCTCGCCCCGTCTTTCGAGCCGCTTCCGCTCTTGGGTATCACCGTCGCCGGTGCGGTGGCGTCGCTGTCGAAGTACGTCATCGCCTGGCAGGGTCGGCACATTCTCAACCCGGCCGCCACTGGTGCGGCCGCTCTGGCGGTGCTCTACATCGTCGCCCCGGAGCTCGGTGCTCCGAGTTGGTGGGTGGGAACGGCGGCCATGGTGGCACCCGTTGCTCTGCTCGGGCTGATCGTGTTGTGGCGAACGGAGAAGATTCGAGTCATCGCGGTCTTCTTGCTCGTCGCCGTCGCGGTGGCCGTCGCACGCACCTCATCGCAATACCAGGCTGCGGGGCTGGAGGTCGAGATCGGCGAGATCTTCTGGCCGATCCTGCTTTCCGGGCCGTTCCTCTTCCTTGGCGCCTTCATGCTCTCTGAGCCCCTGACGCTTCCTCCACGCCGTTGGCAGCAACTCACCGTTGCCGTCATCGTCGGCGTGCTGGCTGGTTGGCCGATCGACCTGGGAGCGGTAAGCCTCGGCCAGGACCGCGCGCTGCTCATCGGCAACCTCGTCGCATTCGCCTTCGCCGTGCGCACCGCCGTCCGACTCACGCTCCAAGCCCGCACGGACCTCACTCCGACGGTGCGCGAGCTGACCTTCCGCGCGGGACGCGAGCTCAAGTTCTTGCCCGGGCAATACCTCGAGCTTGAAGTGCCACACCGTCACGCTGATGCCCGCGGCACCCGGCGCGAGTTCAGCATCGCGTCCGCGCCCGAAGACCTCCCGCTCGTGCGCGTCGCCTTCAAAGAGGCGCAGAGCAACGGACGTAGTCCGGGCGCGAAGCCGATGAGTTCGTTCAAGCGCGCTCTCGCAGAGGTCACGCCCGGAACGGCGCTTCCCGTGACCGGCGTCTGGGGCGACTTCCTGCTCCCCACCAAAACGATGACACCGATACTGATGGTGGCGGCGGGCATCGGAGTGACGCCGTTCGTATCGCAGTTGCGTCATCTGCAGCTCGCCGAAGAAGACCGTGATGTGGTGGTGGTCTACGTCGCATCAGAGGCCGCCGAACTGGCGTACCGCCCCGAGATCGAGGCATCCGGGGTCACGGTCATCGTCTTCACCCGTGATCGTCCCGAGAACCTCCCGTCGCACTGGATGTGGGCGCAGGGCGTGCGACTCGACGCAGAGGGGCTCTTGCGCGTCGTGCCCGACATCTCAGCGCGTCATGCGTACATCTCAGGCCCGGCCGCGCTGATCGCTGATCTCGCCCCGGCGCTCGAGCGCGCGCGATCCATGACGACCGACGCGTTCAGCGGCTACTGAGTCGGGTTGCCCCGACCAAGTCAGTCCGCCGGTGTGGTGGGCATCACCGTCGGCAGGCGAAGCTCGAAGGTCGTGTCTCCCGGCTCGCTTCGCACGGACAATTCGCCGGCATGGGCGAGCGCGATCGCCTGAGCGATCGAAAGTCCGAGTCCGGTTCCGCCGGTCTTGCGGGCGCGAGATCGGTCGGCGCGCGAGAAGCGCTCGAAGAGTTCGTCGCGGACGCCGGGGTCGATGCCGGGCCCATCATCGTGCACGCGCAATACGGCGAAGCCGTCATCTGCGGTCGCGCTGACCGTCACCGTGGTGCCTTCGGGCGTGTGTGTGCGCGCATTGGCGAGGAGGTTGCCGACGACTTGGCTCAACCGGCCGCCATCGCCCGCGACAACGACGGGTTCGTCGCTGAGGTCGAGAATCCACGAGTGACCCGCATCCGCCGCCTGCGCATCGCCGACGCTCTCGATCGCCAGCCGGGACAGGTCGACAGCGCCGTACACGAGCTCCTGGCCCTCATCGAGACGGGCAAGCAGCAGGAGGTCTTCCACGAGCGTTGTCATGCGCAACGATTGCGCCTGGATTCGCTCGAGGGATGCTTCGGTCGTTTCCACGGTCGCGGCGCCATGGCCCTGCCGGAGGGCGCGTAGCGACAGTTCGGAGTAGCCGCGGATCGAGGCCAGTGGCGTGCGCAGTTCGTGGCTCGCGTCGGCGACGAACCGACGCATCCGCTCTTCGTTGTGTTGACGGGCATCCAGCGATGCGCCGACGTGATCCAACAGGGTGTTCAATGCCTCACCGACGCGCCCGACCTCGGTGCGCGGGTCGGCCTGGTGGGCGGGGACCCGCTCGGCAATGGACACCTCGCCCTGATCGAGCGGCAGAGTGGCGACGCGTTCGGCGGTATCGGCGACAGCGCGCAGGGGAGCAAGCCCCGCGCGAATCGTCCACGCTGTGGCGGCTGCGAGGAGCACCAGACCGCCGAGGGTGAGCAGTGCGATTGTGGTGAGCATCTGTCCGATCGTCAGAGCGACGTCGGCGCGCGACAGTCCGACGACGACGATCGACTGGGGGCCTCCAGGGACGGAGGAAACGGCCGAGCCATGCACTCGAAAGGTGCCGATGTCATCGATCGTGACGACCAGGGGGCCTTCGGCGCGTAGCCCTGCGGCCAGCTGTACGATCTGCTTTTCGGTGAGCTCAGTGACCGAACCATCTGACTCGACAACCGCGGCGGTGGGGGATTGAGGGGGAGATTCAACCGCGAGGAGGAACCCGGGCTGTTGAGGCTGTTCTTCGAGGATCTCTTCGGCAGTGAGTCCCGCCGCGATGAGTTGACGCGCCATCACCGGCGTCCGCTCCACCGAGGATCGCAGCTGTTCGGTCAGACTTGCTTCGAGCACCCCGCCGAGGATCGCGCTGGTGGCGACACCGACCAGCACCATGATCAGCGAGGTGATGCCCACCACAGTCAGGATGAGCTTGCGCTGGAGAGTCCAGGCTCGCTTCTTGGGAGCAGTCTCTTCCTTTGGTGCTTCGGAGGCATCCGCGGTCGTCACTGCGGGGCCTTGATCATGTATCCGACACCGCGCACCGTGTGGATGAGCGGCTCGCGCCCCTGGTCGAGCTTCTTGCGCAGGTAGGAGATGTACAGTTCGACGACCGACGAGCGCCCGCCGAAGTCGTAGTTCCACACGCGATCGAGAATCTGCGCCTTCGAGACCACCCGGCGCTGGTTGCGCATCAAGAAGCGCAGAAGCTCGAATTCAGTCGCCGTGAGATCGATCTGCTCACCGGCTCGTTCGACCTCATGGCTGTCCTCGTTGAGCGTCAGATCACCCACCCGCAGGATCGGCTCGGCACCACTGGCCTGGGCGGTGCCAGCGCGGCGCATGAGGCCGCGCAGGCGCGCGACGACCTCCTCGAGGCTGAACGGCTTCGTGACGTAGTCATCGCCGCCGGCCGTAAGTCCCGCGACTCGGTCGTTCACTGAGTCCTTGGCGGTGAGGAAGAGCACCGGAACATCGTTTCCGGAGTGCCGCAGTCGCTGCAGCACGGCCATCCCATCGAGGTCGGGCATCATGATGTCGAGCACCAGCGCATCGGGCTCGAAGTCGCGTACGAGCTGCAGCGCGTCGAAGCCGGACCCTGCGGCGCGGACTTCCCAGCCTTCCATGCGCAGTGCCATCGAGAGCAGGTCGGTGAGCATCTGCTCATCGTCGATGACCGCGACGCGCACGGGCGTGCCGTCGGGACGCAGCAGGGCGTGCGAAGGAGAAGAGGTGCTCATGCACCTATTGTGCGCACCGAGACTATGAGGTTCCTATGGAATGCGCTATGAGCGTGCTGTGAAGCTTGTGGGCCTCAGCGTGCAGCTTTGATCGGCAGCACCGCAAGGGCTCCGAGCGTAGCTATCACCGCGGCGATAACGAACAACGCTGAGAACCCGCCGAACGCCACCACGATCAGGGCTCCGAGCATCGGTGCCAAGGCCTGGGGCACGGCGGAAGCGATGTTCATGATGCCGAGATCTTTGCCGCGCGTCCGCGCATCGGGGAGTACCTGCGTGGCGAGCGCCTGGTCGACGGCAAGGAAGCATCCGTATCCCGCTCCGAGCATCGCCGCGGCCAGCAGGACGGTCTCGAAGCTCGCGAAAACGAGCAGCAGTAGCGCCCCGGCGGCTTGCAGAGCAGCAGACGTGAACACGAAGGGCTTGCGCCGCATCCATCTATCCGACAACCGTCCGCCCACGATAGAGGCGATGATCGAGAACACCATGTAGATCAGGGTGACGATGAGCAGGTCGTCCTCAGCCCCCGATTCGGGTCGGCCCAGCCCGAAGATCAGAAAGTAGAGCAGCAGTCCCGTGATGAGCGCGTTGCCGATGTTCACCAGGATGCGGCTGAGCAACGTCCAACCGAAGTCGGGGTACGCGCGCGGGCTGATCCAGAACCCGCGCACCATCCCGACGAACGTGAGCGGCGCCCGGTCGATGCGCTCGAGCACCGCGTCGGGGGCGAGGATCAGGAATGGGAGCACAAGCAGTACCAGCAGCACGGCCAGCGCCGCGTAGCCCAGCAAGAGGCCGGTGAAGACGAAGCTGACGAGCACGATGCCCACGATGATCCCCGCCGCCTGCGGTGCCGAGACGATGCCCGAGACGAAACCGCGCTGTTTCACCGGAACCTGATCCGAGATCATGGCGGTGAGCGCCGAGCTCAGTGCGCAGAACCCGGTGATTGCGAGCGACCAGGTGATCGCTACCCCGGGTACCGTGCTCTGCACCGACAGCAGACCGAGCGAAACCGCGAACAGCAGGGCACCGCCAAGGATCCAGGGTCGACGTCGGCCGAATCGTGATGTCGTGCGGTCCGAGAGCGCGCCGGTCAGCGGGTACGCGATGATCGCGAAGATCGAGGACAGCCCCGAAACTAGACCGAACACCAACACACTGTCTTGCCAGGTATCGGTGGCGATGAGGCTGTTGACCTGCAGCGGGAGCAGTAACTGGATCGGCGTGAGCTGTGCCATCCACAGTCCCAGCCATGCGGCGCCGAAGCCGGCGATCCACCAGCCTCCGACTCGCCGGGTAGGTTCAGCGAAGACGCCGACGGTCACGGCAGTACTCACGGGTGCTCAATTCGCTTCGGGCTGGGCACCTGAATCTTGTCACCCTGCAGAACGGGCGTACTGCACGAGTCGGTCGAACACGCCGTCGATGGCCGAATCGATGGCTTGCTGGTCGGGATGCGCGTCGTAGTAGTCGATGATCTGGCGCGCACCCTCGTCGAACATGATCGTGGTGCGGAACTCAGGCACGAGCGCCATCACCTTGGCGTTGTCGAAGATCACCGAGTGCGCCTTGTCGCCAACGAGCGTGGGGCCGAGTTCGGGCGCGAACGCGGCGATCGCATCAGAGGTGACGTGGACAAGATCGGGGGATGCCACACCCGCCGCCGTAGCCAGCCACCCGTAGATCTGGTTCCACGTCGGCGCGTGCGAGCCGGTAACGGTGAACGCCCCGCCGAGCGCCTCGGGATGGCCAAAGAGTCCCGTCACCGCGACGGCCACATCATCGGCGTGGGTGATCGTCCACAAGCTCGTTCCATCACCGTGGACGATCACCGGGCGTCCGTCGCGCATACGCGCGATGTCGGCCCAGCGGCCGAGCGTGGGGATCATCTGCTCGTCGTACGTGTGCGAGGGACGAATGATGGTGATCGGCGTGTTTCGTGTCTCATACGCCGCAAACAGAAGATCCTCACAGGCGATCTTGTCGCGGGAGTACTGCCAGAAGGGGTTCTCCATCGGGGTTTGCTCGGTCACCGGAAGACTCACGGGCGGCTTCTGATAGGCGGATGCCGAGCTGACGAACAGGTACTGCCCGGTGCGGCCCTCGAAAAGATCGAGCCCGGTCTGCACGTGCTCGGGGACGAACGAGAGAAAGTCCGCCACGACATCGAACTCCCGATCGCCGACGGCTGCCCGGCTCGCGTCGCTGTCGCGTACGTCGGCGGTGAGCTGCTCGACACCCGCGGGCAGCGCGCGGCGTTCGCTTCCGCGATTGAGCACGGTGACCTCATGACCGCGCTCAAGGGAACGCCGCACGCATGCCGCGCTGATCGTGCCGCTACCGCCGATATACAGGACTCGCTGTGCGCTCATCCCTCCATCGTGCCCGATGGCGTGTGAATCAGTGGGTGTCTTCGGCTTCGATTTCGGTGCGGTCGCCGGACCAGAGGGTGTGGAAGGTGCCTTCTTTGTCGATGCGCTTGTAGGTGTGTGCGCCGAAGAAGTCGCGTTGGCCCTGGATGAGGGCTGCGGGCAGGCGGTCGGCGCGGAGGCCGTCGTAGTAGGCGAGTGAGGAGGAGAACGCGGGGGCGGGGATGCCGGAGCCCGCGGCTGTCGAGACGATCCGGCGCCATGCGCCCTGTGCTCGACCCAGTGCTTCGACGAAGTACGGGGCGGTCAGCAGCACGGGGAGTTCGGGGGCTTCGGTGTAGGCGTCGGCGATGCGGTTGAGGAACTGGGCGCGGATGATGCATCCGCCTCGCCAGATCTTCGACACGGCCCCGAGGTCGATCTGCCAGTTGTACTCGGCAGCACCCGCGCGGATCTCGTCGAACCCCTGCGAGTACGCGACGATCTTGGAGGCGTAGAGCGCGAGGCGCACGTCTTCGATGAACGCGTCGGTGTCTTCGACGGTGAGTTCTTCTTCGACGCCGGGAAGGACCTGCGAGATGATGCGCTGCTCGGGGTGGGAGGACAGCGACCGGGCGAACACGGCTTCGGCGATCCCCGAGACCGGGACCCCGAGGTTGAGTGCGGTCTGCACGGTCCAGGCGCCGGTGCCCTTGGCTCCGGCCTGGTCGAGGATGACATCCACCAGCGGCTGGCCGGTGGCAGCGTCGACCTGGCGGAGGACTTCGGCGGTGATCTCGATCAGGTACGACTCGAGCTCGCCCGCGTTCCACTCGGCGAAGACGTCCGCGATCTCGGCGGGGGTCTTGCCGGTGCCGCGGCGGATGAGGTCGTAGGCCTCGGCGATGAGTTGCATGTCGGCGTACTCGATGCCGTTGTGCACCATCTTCACGAAGTGCCCGGCACCGTCGTGCCCGATGTGGGTCACACAGGGCTCACCCTCCGCGATCGCGGCGATGGACTTCAGGATCGGACCGAGAGTCACCCACGACGCGTCGGACCCGCCGGGCATGATCGAGGGGCCGAGGAGGGCTCCCTCCTCACCGCCCGAGATTCCGGCGCCGACGAAGTTGATCCCGGTCTCGCGCACGGCCTTCTCACGACGGATCGTGTCGGTGAACAGCGCGTTGCCCCCGTCGACGATGATGTCGCCCGGCTCGAAGACCTCGACGAGGGAGTTGATGACGGCATCGGTCGGGCCACCGGCCTTGACCATGATGATCGCCGTACGCGGCTTCTGCAGCGACGCCGCGAACTCCTCATACGTCGAGGTCGACACGAAACCCGCTTCGGGGTGGTCGGTCGTGAGCTCCTCGGTCTTGGCAAAGGTGCGGTTGAAGATCGCCACGGTGTTGCCCTCGCGGCTTGCCAGGTTGCGGGCGAGGTTGGACCCCATAACCGCTAGTCCTACTACGCCGATGTTTGCCGTTGCCTCGGTCACACGCACTCCTGTCGTCGTTCGACTTCCAGCCTAGAGTCTGGCGTGTTCGTGTTACGGCATGAGAACGCGCGCCTCACCCAGCACGGGGATCGACTGTGAAGTCTCAGTCCTTGCGGTACGCGGAGCGACCCATCGACCAGAACGCCAGCACGGTGCCTAGAAGGCCCAGTGCGGAAATGGCTCCGATGACGCCCACGAGCGCGAAGGTGGCGGTCTGGCTGTCGATCGTCATGAGTCCTCCCGGGACGTTGCGCGTACGTGCCAATGGTAGCGGTGCGGGCGCGACACCACCGCTGGTAGACTGGCAGACGAACTTCGGCGAGGGAACCCTCTGTCGTGGCCGCGAGGCCGGGCGAGGCATCCGTAATCGACGCGGTGATGCGGGCTTTCCGGCTTTCCTCACGCGCACGCGTTCGAGTTGAAGTAACACCCCACAGACCTGCACTCATCAAGGAGAATCCACCATGTCGACTGAGACTGACACCAAGGTCCACGCCGAGCTTCGCGAGAACTTCGGCAAGGGCTTCGCCCGCCGCCTGCGCGCTGCCGGCAAGATCCCCGCCGTGATCTACGGTCACGGCACCGAGCCTGTCCACGTCGCGCTTCCAGGTCACCAGATCGCGTTGCTCATCCGTCGCGCCAACGTCGTGCTCGAGCTCGACGTCAACGGCTCGCAGCAGCTCACGCTGGTCAAGGACGTTCAGAAGGACCCCGTGCACCAGATCATCGAGCACATCGACCTGCTCGTCGTCCGCAAGGGTGAGAAGGTCCAGGTAGACGTTCCCGTGACCCTCATCGGCGAGTCGGCTCCCGGCACCGTCGTCGCACAGGATGCCGTCACGGTCCTGCTCGAGGTTGAGGCCACCCACATCCCCGAGCGCATTGAGCTCGACATCGAGGGTCTCGAAGAGGGTACCCACATCACCGCGGCTGACCTCACGCTCCCCAAGGGCGCGTCGCTGATCGTCGACGCGGAGACCCTGATCGTCGCGATCTCTGGTCCGTCGAACGAGGCCGACGAGATCGCCGAGGCTGACGCGGCTGTTGCGGCCGAGCAGGCTGAAGAGTCAGAGACTGCGACCGACTCCGAGTAAGTCTTTTGTGCAGGAGGGGGTGCGGATTCCGCGCCCCCTCCTTCTTCGTGGAGGATGGACGTCATGGCAGAGACGTGGCTCATTGTGGGTCTCGGTAACCCCGGCCCCCGTTACGAGTCGACCCGTCACAACGTCGGTCAGATGGTCCTGGACGAGATCGCCTCGCGTCGCAGTGAGTCCTTTCGGGCTCACAAGGCGAACGCGCGGGTTGTCGAGACGTGGCTTCGCCCGGGCGGGAGCAAACTCGTGCTCGCCAAGCCGAACACCTTTATGAACGTGTCTGGCGGGCCGGTCGCCGGCCTCGCGAAGTTCTACGGGATCGATGCCGACCACGTCGTCGTGATCCACGATGAACTCGATATACCCTTCGACACGATCAAGCTGAAGGTTGGGGGAGGGCACGGCGGTCACAACGGTGTACGGGACGTCGCGAAGGCACTCGCGACGCCCGAGTTTCCACGTGTGCGGGTCGGGATCGGTCGTCCCGTCGGGAGGCAAGATCCCGCGGACTGGGTGTTGGACCCGTTCGGCGCGACAGAGCGCAAGAACCTTCCGATCCTCATCGGGGACGCCGCGGATGCCGTGGAGCAACTCGTGGACGAAGGACTGCTCGCTGCGCAACAGAAGCACCACGCCCCGCGGGCGTAGATCGCTCAAGCAGGCTCAGCCTGCGACGCTGGTTCCTGCCGCGAGTCCGGTCGCGATCAACACCTGGACTCCGACCGCGAACACGATCGGGCCCAGCGCGGCGATGATCACGGCGGCGATGCCGGCTCCGCGGCGCTGATTCTTCACGATCGCGGCGATTCCCAACACGATGGCGCAGATGCCCACCACCGTCCCGGTCCAGAACGCACTCTCGCCCGTGAGCACCCACCCTCGCACGGGCGACAGGATCGACCAGTCGAAGTTCGCATCGAGCGGGCTGGTCGCGAACTCGGTGCCCACGCCGAGGCCGATACTCCACCCCGCGACCGCTCCGACGATAGACGTGCCGACGGCGGCGATGAGCGCTGCCCACAGTGCGACGAGACCGAGAACCGAAGAACCGCGGGTCGCGGGGGCACCGTAGCTCGGGGGCAATGCGTACGCGGCCGGAGCGCCGTAGCCGGGAGGCGGCGCGTACTGGGCGCCGGGAACGTAGCCCGGGGGCAGAACGTAAGCGCCGGGGGGCGGGGCGTAGGGGGCGCCGGTGGGTTCGCTCACGCCAGTCATCCTAAGGTGCGACCCGCGCCACCGGTGTCGGCCGCGGCCGTAGACTTCTGCAGTGACAGTTCCCGGGATTCTGCGCGCCCTCGAGCAGGACGATTCGTTCCGCGACGCCCTCGGCGCGGCATCCGTCGATGCCGACTTCTCTCTCGTCGAAGGACTCGGCGCGCCGCTTCTCGCCTCTCTCATCGAGCGTCGGCGGAGTGTAGGTCGTCCGCCGATGGCGCTGGTGATCACGCCGACCGGCCGACGCGCCGAGTCGCTCGGTCCGGCGCTGGAGGCGCTGATGCCCGGCGCCGAAGTGATTCACTTTCCGGCCTGGGAGACTCTTCCCCACGAGCGATTGAGCCCGTCACCTGAGATCGTCGGCCGACGCATCGAAACGCTGGGGCGAATCGCCGCCTGGACGGGCGAGCGGCCCCTCATCATCACAGCGTCCGTGCGTGGCGCCATTCAGCCTCTGGCTGCGGGGCTCGCCGACGTCGCACCGATTCGCCTGGCTGTCGGCGGTCGCGGACACGACATGTCGGAGATCCTGGCCCAGATCGTCGAACGGGCGTACCTGCGCGTCGACATGGTCTCGCGGCGCGGCGAGTTCGCGGTGCGCGGCGGAATTCTCGATGTCTTCCCGCCGACCGCAGCCCACCCCTACCGCGTCGAGTTCTTCGGCGATGAGGTCGACCAGATCCGCGCTTTCTCCGTTGCCGATCAGCGCTCCCTTCCGGGTGAGGTGCCTGCGATCGAGCTGGTCGCGAGCCGCGAATTGCTGCTGACCGACAACGTGCGCGAGCGCGCGCTGGCACTGCGCGACCAGTTCCCGGGTCTGCGCGGAATGCTCGAGAAGATGGCCGAGGGAATCCCGGCCGAGGGCATGGAGTCCCTTCTCCCCGCGCTCGTTGACGGACTCGTCACTCTGGTGGATTACCTTCCCGAGGGTGTCGCGGTGGCGCTCGTCGATCCCGAGCGCGCCGTTACCCGCGCGATCACGCTTGGTGAAACCAACCGAGAGTTTCTCGAGGCAGCCTGGAGCGCGGCGACCGCTGGCGCCGATACCCCGGTCGACCTCGGTGCCGGGGACTTCGTCACCCTCCCTCACCTCCGCGACGCCGCACACGCGCGCGGCGACGTCTGGTGGACAGTCAGCGCTTTCGATTCGGGGGCGGCGGATGCTGCGGCCGAAGGCCTCACCGACGTCGACGTGCTCCTCGAAGAGGCCGCGGCGATCCGGGTGGCGGCACGGCCGGTGCCCTCGTTCCAGGGTCTCGTCGAGGGTGCCATCCTGCACGTCGGCGAGCTCCTCGCCGACGGCTGGAGAGTCGTGGTCGCGGCATCCGGAACCGGTCTCGTCGAACGCGCACGCGACGTGCTCGCCGAAGAGGGGATCGCCGCGCGCAAGGTCGACGGCCTGCACCAGGTGCCCGAGCCCGGCGTGGCCCACCTCGTGGTGAGCACACTCGAGCGCGGCTTCGAGGTTCCCGAAGCGAAGTTCGCCGTACTCACCGAGACCGAGTTCTACGGCCGCACGATCGGCAGCGACCAGAGGGTCGTCAAGAAGCTCGCGTCTCGCCGCAAGAACGTCGTGGATCCGCTACAGCTCAAGGCTGGTGATGCGGTCGTGCACTCCACCCACGGAATCGGAAAGTTCATCGAGCTGACCCAGCGTGAGGTTTCCAGCGGCGGGCGTAACCCGATCAAGACCACCCGCGAGTACCTCGTGATCGAGTATGCGCCCTCCAAGCGTGGGTATCCCGGCGACAAGCTGTTCGTCCCGACGGATCAGCTCGACCTGCTGTCGCGGTACGTGGGTGGCGAGGCTCCCCAACTGTCGAAGATGGGTGGGTCCGATTGGGCGGCGGCGAAAGGCAAAGCCCGCAAGGCCGTGCGCGACATCGCCGTCGAACTCGTCAAGCTCTACTCCGCTCGCATGGCGTCCAAGGGCTACGCGTTCGGTCCTGACACCCCCTGGCAGCGCGAGCTCGAAGAAGCGTTCCCGTTCGCTGAGACTCCCGATCAACTCCAGACGGTCGACGAGATCAAGGCTGACATGGAGAAGCCGATCCCGATGGACCGGTTGCTCTCGGGCGACGTCGGGTTCGGAAAGACCGAGGTCGCCGTCCGTGCCGCGTTCAAGGCCATTCAAGACGGCAAGCAGGTCGCGATGCTCGTGCCGACGACGTTGCTGGTGAAACAGCACATCGAGACTTTCCAGGAGCGTTTTGCCGGGTTCCCGGTGAAGGTCAAGGCGCTCTCGCGCTTTCAGACCGACAAGCAAGCGCGCGATGTGCTCGCCGGTCTCACCGACGGCACGGTCGACATGGTGATCGGCACACACCGCATCCTCACCGAGAAGGTTCTCTTCAAGGACCTCGGCCTGATGATCATCGACGAAGAGCAACGGTTCGGCGTCGAGCACAAAGACAAGCTGAAGAAGATGAAGACGAACGTCGACATCCTCGCCATGAGCGCGACCCCGATCCCGCGCACACTGGAGATGGCAGTCACGGGCATCCGCGAGATGTCATCGCTCCAGACTCCGCCCGAAGACCGGCATCCGATCCTCACCTACGTCGGAGCCCGCAACGACAAGCAGATCGCCGCGGCGATTCGGCGAGAGCTGCTCCGCGAGGGCCAGATCTTCTTCGTCCACAACCGGGTGCAGTCCATCCAGCGTGTCGCTGCCCAGTTGGCGGAGTTGGTTCCCGAGGCTCGCATCGCGGTGGCCCACGGCCAGATGGGCGAGCACCAGCTCGAGCAGGTCGTCGATGACTTTTGGGAACGCCGCGCCGACGTGCTCGTCTCGACGACGATTATCGAGACCGGGCTCGACATCGCCAACGCGAACACGATCATCATCGACCGGGCGGACAAGTATGGTCTGTCGCAGCTGCACCAGTTGCGCGGCCGCGTGGGTCGTGCGCGCGAGCGCGCGTACGCGTACTTCCTCTACGACGAGCAGAAGCCGCTGTCAGAGACCGCGGCCGACCGTCTCGAGACGATCGCGGTCAACAATGACCTGGGCTCCGGGATGCAGGTGGCTTTGAAAGATCTCGAGATCCGTGGCGCCGGCAACCTGCTCGGGGCCGAGCAGGCGGGTCACATCGCCGGTGTAGGGTTCGACCTGTACCTGCGCATGATCGGCGAGGCCGTGTCGTCTTTCCGCGGCGATGACGTCGAGGGTCCGGCGGAACTCCGCCTCGAACTGCCGGTGCAGGCGCGCATCCCCGACTCGTATATCGACAGCGAGCGGCTGCGCCTCGAGGCGTATCAGAAGCTCTCGGCGGCAGCATCCGTCACCGCGAAAGACGAGTCGATCGACCTCGTTGTCGAAGAACTCACCGACCGCTACGGCGAGCCGCCACAAGAGGTCGAGGGGCTTCTCGCCGTCGCGCGACTGCGCCGCCGTGCGGCGAAGGCCGGGCTCGCCGACGTCGTCGCGATGGGGCCGAATCTGCGTATCGCGCCCGCCCATTTGCCCGATTCGATGCGGGTGCGCCTGCAGCGTCTGCACCCGAAGGCGAAGCTGCTGCAGGGGGGCGATGCCCTCGTCGTGCCGTTGCCGACGGCGGGCGGCGAAGCGATGACGGATGCGGCGCTCATCACGTGGGTCGGGCAGCTGATCGACCAACTTTGGCCGGTGAAAGACGAACCCGCCGGGTAGCATCAAGCGATGCAGGCATTTCAGCGGCCGGTGGTGGAGAACGAGGAATTCCTCGATGCCGATGGAGCGCCGATCTCGTACGGTACGCGCTGGGCGGTGAGTCCGCCCCCCGAAGACACCTACTCGGTGACGGCTCACCCGCAACGGTTCGCACCGTTGGAGAAGATTGCCGATGCACTCATCGAGTGGCTCGTCGGCGAGTTCGACGCGGACGCTTCTGACTCACTTGAGGCCGCCTCCGATCTGATGCATCCTGTGGGTCTCGACGGGAACCACAGAGTGGCGCGCGCGGTGCGCGTCACGCCGGCGGAACCGGACGCAGCGCGGATCACGGTGATCTACACGATTCACCCCGGAATCGTGGTGCACGCAGGTCTGCTGCACGACTTCCTCTTTCCGGTGTGCGGATGCGACGCGTGCGACGAGACGTGGGACGGCAGCGCCGACGAGCTGGAGTGGACGGTTCGCACCATCGTCGGAGGGGGATACTCCGAGGTCTACGATCCTGAGCGGTCGCTCGCGGTCGGATTCGCGCTCCGCGAAGATGGCGTGGGGGGCAGATCCGGCAGCACCGGTCACTCCGATATCGCCGTTGAACGGCTGGATGCGGCTATTCCCGTGCTGACGGGCGGTCGACAGTGGAGTGCGTGGCCTGAGCGCAGCCGATGAAGCGCGGGCGTGCCGGTAGCCTGAGCATGATCGAGGAGGAACGGTGAAGTTCGAGCACCTCGGGGCCCAGCCCCGCATCCATCCGACCGCAGTGATTGCGCCCACGGCCGTGATCAGCGGCGATGTCGAGATCGGTCCCGGTTGCCAGGTGTTGCACGGCGCGGTGATCACCTCCGAAGGGGGAGTGATCACGCTTGGCGAGAACGTGATCGTGATGGAGAACGCCCTTATCCGCGCCACGTCGACCAACCCGGTGCACATCGGCGATCACGTTCTCGTCGGACCGATGGCGAGTATCTCGGGTGCAGTTGTTGAAGACGAGGTCTTTCTCGCCACCGGAACGCGCGTTTTCAACGGCGCGCGTATCGGCGCGCGCAGCGAGGTGCGCATCAACGCGGTCGTGCACCTGCGTACGAGCCTCCCCGCCGAGAGCACGGTGCCGATCGCGTGGGTGGCTGTCGGCAATCCCGTGCAGATCCTCTCGCCGGACAGGCACGAAGAGATCTGGGCGGCGCAGCACGAACTCGACTTTCCGGGTTACGTCTTCGGCCTCGACCGCGAGACACCCGACCTCATGGTGCAGCTCACCGAGCGCTACGGTCAGAGCCTCGCCCGTCACCAGGACGACGCCCGGGTCGACTGACCCAGGTGTTCGGCCGGCATCTCACCCGGTGTTCTGAAGCCCCGCAGCGACGCCCGACACAGACAGCAACAACAGGCGCTGCTGTTCGGGGTCAAATGCGCCCGACTCGGTGCGCAGTGCGCGCAACGCACGCAGTTGCAGTAACGACAGGGCATCGACGTAAGGGCTACGCATCTTCACGGCACGCTGCAGCACGGGCTTGTTGCTCAGCAGCTCTGTGGCACTCGTGACCCGCACGACCCACGATCGAGTCAGTTCCATCTCGTCCATGACGAGTGCGGCGAGGTCGTCGCGATCGCCGAGGGCGAGGTAATGCCGCGCGATGCGGTCGTCGGACTTCGCCAGGCTCATCGCGACGTTGTCGATCATCGTGCGCAACAGCGGCCACTCACCGTAGGCCTGCGCGAGCAGGGCTTCGTCACCGACGGCTTCGAGCGCGGTGCCGAGGCCGAACCAGCCGGCCAGGTTGATGCGCGCCTGCGTCCACGCGAAAACCCACGGAATCGCCCGAAGGTCTTCGAGGGACTCCACCGAGAGTCCGCGACGCGCGGGGCGCGAACCCAGGGCGAGCAGACCGAGCTCTTCCATCGGAGTGACCTGGGCGAACCACGGTGCGAAGCCCGGTGCCTTCACCAGCGAGAAGAAGCGGGCGCGGGATGCCGCATCCATCGTCGTCGCGACGTCTGTGTACTTCGCAGCCGCGTCGGTATTGCGCTGTTCGATCGACGGAGCAGACGCCATCAGCACGGCCGCGGCAACCTGGTCGATGTGTCGCATCGCGATCGCCGGGTCGCCGTAGCGCGCGAAGATGACTTCGCCCTGCTCGGTGAGCTTGAACCGACCGTCGACTGACCCTGCGGGTTGCGCGAGGATCGCCGAGTTGGCCGGTCCGCCGCCGCGGCCCAGAGCGCCGCCGCGGCCATGGAAGAGAGTCAGAACGATGCTCGACTCTTTCGCCCACGTCGCGATCTTCGCCTGGGCTTCGTAAAGCGCGAGGTTCGCCGCAACCGGTCCGACATCCTTCGACGAGTCGGAGTAGCCGAGCATGACTTCGAGCCGTCGGCCGGTGGCGGCCAACCGATCACTGAACTCCGGGTGCTCGACGATCTCGGCGAGGATCCCCGGCGCCGCCTGAAGGTCTGCGAACGTCTCGAAGAGCGGGATGACATCCAGCACCGGCGGAGTGACACCCGGTCCCACGGCGTACGCCGCGAGCCGGTGGACGTTCGCGAGGTCACCGGCAGACTGCGTGAACGACACTATGTAGCGGCCGGCGGCCCGCGGCCCGAAGCGGTCCTGCAGGTACGCGATCGCGCGGAAGACGTCGAGCACTTCTTCGGTCTGCGGCGACCGCGGTCCGCCGTCGTCGAGTTCGGCCAGCACCTTGGCGTGGACGGCCGAATGCTGACGCACTTCGAGTTCGGTGAGGTGGAAGCCGTACGTCTCGACCTGCCAGATCAGTTGCTGCAGGTGGCCGTACGCCTGGCGCGGAGCCCGCGCGGCGACGAGCGAGTCCTGGACGACGCGAAGGTCTACCAGCAGGTGCTCGGGGTCGCGATACGCGAGGTCCGCGTTGCGGCTGCGGGTCGCGGCGATCTTGCGGGCGAGAAGCAACAGGATGCTGCGATGCGGTTCGTTCGGTGACCGCTGTGTGATCTCGGCCGCCGCTTCTTCGTCGGCGGCCGACAGCTTCAGCGCGAGGGCGACGAGGGCAGGACTCGGGGGAGTGGTCGTAGCATCCAGTGTCAGCGTGCGTCCGATGCGATTCGCCGTGCGCTCGAGCCCCAGGAGCACGTGCTCGCTCGCGATCGCCGCGGCCTTGCGCGTTACGGACGCCGTCACGAACGGATTGCCGTCGCGATCGCCGCCGACCCACGAACCGATGCGCACGAAGGGCCGCACAACCGGAGCGCGCCCACCCGCCGCAGGCCCCTGAAGTGCGTCGTCGACTCGTCGGTAGACGTGCGGAACGGCCGTGAACAGGGTTTCGTCGAAGACCGCCATGACCGCACGCACTTCGTCAGTCGGGGAGGGCTTCTCGGGGCGAAGGGGAGCGGTGCGCCACAGCGTGTCGACCTCTTCGAGCATGCGGCGCTCGGCGCGACGCTGGTCGGCGCCATTGCGCACCGACGCGTCGTGCTCATCGAGCAGGGTCGCGAGGCGACGGATGCTGGTCGACACCGCGCGGCGACGGGCCTCGGTGGGGTGCGCGGTGAAGACGGGGTGGAAGCGCAGGTTGCGCAGGCGGTCCAGGGCGGTGTCGTCGCCGACTTCTGCCGCCAGCGTGACGAATGCCGCGGCGATCGAGTCACCGGCTTCCTCGCGGTCGGGGCGCCCGTCGCGCTCGCGCAGGATGCGTACTCGCTGGTGCTCCTCCGCCAGGTTGACCAGATGGAAGTAGCAGGTGAACGCTCGCGCCACCTCGTCCGCTCGCGCGACCGAGAAGGAATCCGCAATCTCGCCCGCACGGGCGAAAGCCTCGGGATCTTCGTCGGTGTACGCGTGGATCGTCGCCACGCGCAGGCGTTCGACATCTTCGAAGAGTCCGGGCGATCCGCTCTCGCGCAGGACGCGCCCCAGGATCGACCCCAGAAGGCGCACATCGGCGCGCATTCTCTCGGGAATCTCCTGTTCGGCCTCGTACCGCCCGACGACATCGATCGCTTCGGTCTGGGTGAACTCGCGCATTCGACCACGCTAGCCCGCTCGTGTTTCGCTCAGATCACACCGGGGCGGCGTCTCGAGCGTGGCTAGACTTGAGCGAAGGAGTGCCGGGAAGTCTGGTCGGCGTCGCTCTTGCCGACCCCCCGCCGCGTCCCCGGAAGGACCCGATGTCCCTGCTTCGCTCCGCACGTTTTCCTGCGATCATTCTCCTGCTCGCAGCCGTACTCGGCCTGATCGTCGCCAACACTGCGGCCGGGCCCGCTGTCGACGATTTCATGCACAGCTACTTCGGCATCCCCAGTGTTTTCGAGTTGTCGGTTTCGCACTGGATCAAGGACGGCTTGCTCGCGATCTTCTTCTTCGTCGTCGCGATCGAACTGCAGTTCGAGCTCACGAGCGGGCAGCTGAATTCTTTCCGCAAGGCGATCCAACCGGCGATCGCCGCGGCGGGTGGCGTAGTCGTTCCGATCATCATCTACGTTGCCTTCGCGCACGGGTCAGAGGCCGCGGCCGGGTGGCCGATCCCCACGGCGACCGACATCGCGTTCGCACTCGGTGTGCTCGCCGTCTTCGGCAAGGGACTCCCGCCGGCTCTGCGCATCTTTTTGCTCGCACTGGCAATCCTCGACGACATTGTCGGGATCCTCTTCATCGCGGTCCTGTTCACAGACGGCGTGAACTTCGGGATGCTGATCGCGGCCGCCGTGTGCGTGGTCGCGTTCGGCATCCTGAGTCGCCAGCTCGACACGCGCGGGCGCTTCCCGATCATCATCGCGTTGATCGTGCTGGGCCTTGCCACATGGGTCTTCGTCTACCAGTCGGGCGTTCACGCGACCATCGCCGGGGTCGTGCTCGGCCTCGCCATGGCGCAACAGCCCGCGCTGCACACGCGCCACGTGATCGAGCCGTGGGTCAACGGGCTGGTCCTTCCGATCTTCGCCTTCTCGGCAGCGCTCGTGGCGATTCCCGCCGTTTCGGCCTCGGAGTTGTCGCCAGCGTTCTGGGGCATTCTCGTGGCATTGCCGCTCGGAAAGATCATCGGCATCTCGCTGTTCGGCTGGCTGTCATTGCGCATCGGAAAGGGGCAGGATGCTCCGGCGCTGACCTTTGCGGATCTCGTCGCCGCGGGCGCGCTGGGTGGCATCGGGTTCACTGTCTCGCTCCTGCTGTCGGAGCTGGCTTTCGCCGATGCTGACCTGGTTCGGGACGAGGCGATTCTCGGGGTTCTGGCGGGATCGCTCATCTCGCTCATCCTCTCGGGCGTCCTGCTGTCGTGGCGGGCGGCGCATTACCGCAAGCTCGCCGCCGCGGAGCCCGCTCCGGTTGCATCGTGACCGACCGTGACCCGCTGCGCGCCGCAGCCGATACGATGCGCGCCGTGCGCGATCGCTGCGTCTGGACGCAGCGAATCGACCACCGCGCGCTCGTGCCCTACTTGATCGAAGAGAGCGCCGAGCTCATCGACGCTGTCGAAGACGGTTCGCGAGACGATCTGCGCGAAGAACTCGGTGACCTGCTTTGGCAGGTGCTCTTCCACGCCGAGATCGCCTCACGCGACGCGGAGAGCCCGTTCGACATCGATGATGTGGCACGCGGGGTCACCGAGAAGATGGAGCGGAGGCATCCACACGTCTTCGGTGAGGCGATCGCGACCACGCCCGACGAGGTCCTCGTGCACTGGAACGCGGCCAAGGCTGCCGAGAAGCACTCGCGCACGAGCGTTCTTGACGGGGTGAGTGAGCGCATGCCGTCACTTGCCCTCGGGCAGAAGCTCGTCTCGAAGGCCGCTCAGGTCGGTGTGAGCGCACCCGAGAGAGCTGCGCAGCCGGATTCCGAGGCCGCCCTCGGTGATGCGCTGCTCGCTCTCGTGGTGGTGGCGAAGGCGAAGGGGTGGGATGCCGAGCGGGCTCTCCGGGAGCGGCTGAGGCTGCTCGAAGGTGAGATTCGCGCGGTGGAGACACGCGTCAGCGCTCTGGACGGCGACAGCGAACTGGAAGAATAGGCCCGTGGTATCCGTGAACCCGCCGCGCGGCATGCGCGACTTCCTCCCCGCCGAGAAGAACCGCCGCGAGCGCGTGCTCGCCGTCATCCGCGAGCGCTACCGCGCGCACGGCTTCGACGAGATCGAGACGCCCGTCATGGAAGAGTACGGTCGCCTGCATTCCGGTATTGGCGGCGACAACGAGAAGCTCGCCTTCAACGTCCTCAAGCGCGGCCTCGATTCCGAAGCGATCGCCGCGGCCGCGGATGATCTATCCGCGCTCACCGATCTCGGCCTGCGCTACGACCTGACGGTTCCGCTGGCGCGGTTCTACGCGACCAACCGCGGCCGGCTTCCGAGTGTCTTCCGCTCGATCCAGATCGCGCCGGTGTGGCGTGCGGAACGCCCGCAAAAGGGTCGCTACCGCCAGTTCGTGCAGTGCGACATCGACATCATCGGTGATGCCTCGGCCCGCGCGGAGGCCGAACTCGCCGTCGCGACGCTCGACGCGCTTGACGCGCTCGGACTCGAGGGTGGCAGCATCCGGATCAACGATCGGCGTGCGCTGGAATGGATGCTCGACAGCTTCGGATTCTCAGTGGAGGAACGCCCAAGCGTACTGATCACGATCGACAAGCTCGATAAGCTCGGCTACGAGGGTGTCGTCGCAGAAATGCGTGCGCGCGGTGTCACCGCGACGGCTGTCGACGCGTTCGAGGCCTTCGGCCTGCGTCCCATGACGATGGAGTACCACCCTTACGGCGAGCGGCAGATCCGCAAGGCTCTGCCCGATGGCGCGCCCGACGACATCGTCGCGCACCTCGTCGGCATCGGCACGGCAGTAGCAGCCACCCGCCTTGCGCAGAGCGAGATCGGTGACCTTCCGCTCGTGTTCGACCCATTCCTGGTGCGCGGGATGGGCTACTACACCGGCACCATCTTCGAACTCGCCCACCCGTCCGTCGCGTACTCACTCGGAGGCGGCGGTCGCTACGACGGAATGATCGGCGGATTCCTCGGGCAGGACGTGCCCGCGGTCGGCTTTTCCCTGGGGTTCGAGCGGCTTGTCGACCTTCTTGATGCGGGTCACGATGCCGCGTCCCCGGCGATCGTCCTCGTGCACGATCGCGATGTACCCATCGGCGAGCTGCTCGCGCTCAAGACCGCGTTGATCGGCGAAGGCTCGCGCGTTCGCCTTGAGGAGCGGACGAAGAACCTGAAGGCGCTCCTGGAGCGCGCGGCATCCGACGGCTATGCCGCGTTCGCGACCGTTGTCGCGGGAGCGACGCGCGACCAGCTCGAGATCAAATCCCTCGACTGACTCGTCGTCTGATGACACCTCTCGCGGACGCGCCATCGGTGCTGATAGCGTGCCGGAGACCGAGGTAGTTCGCTCGTAGCCCCACGACGAGGAGGCATCCGTGGCCGGATCCGCCCAAACCACCGATAGTTCGACAGGTGCAGGCAAGCCCCGTGAGGAGTGGACCGGCCAGGTCGGCTTCATCCTCGCGGCGATCGGCTCCGCCGTGGGCCTGGGTAATATCTGGCGCTTTCCCGGGGTCGCGTACGAGAACGGTGGTGGGGCCTTCCTCATCCCGTACCTGATCGCGCTGCTCACGGCAGGCATCCCGATCCTGTTCTTGGATTATGCGATCGGGCACCGCTTTCGTGGGGCGACCCCGACGGCGTTCCGCCGGCTCGGAGGCGCCGCCGGGCGCTGGCTGGAGAGCCTCGGATGGTTCCAGGTCGCCATTGCCTTCGTCATCGGGTTGTACTACACCGCGGTCATCGCGTGGTCGTTGAGCTTCTTCGTTTTCTCGTTCGATCTTCGATGGGGCGATGACCCCGCCGGATTCTTCATCGGCGAGTATCTCCAGGTGGGCGACCCGGGCTTCAGTCTCGAGTTCGTTCCGGGCGTGCTGATTCCGCTCGCCCTCGTCTGGATCGCCGCGATCGTCGTGCTCGCGCTGGGTGTGGCCAAGGGGCTCCAGCGCACGAACGTGATCTTCCTCCCGGTGCTCGTGATCGCCTTCCTGGTGTTGGTGGTGCGCGCGCTGTTCCTCCCCGGCGCGGCGGATGGTCTCAACGCTCTCTTCACGCCGAACTGGGCGGCGCTGGGTGACCCGAACGTCTGGATCGCGGCGTACAGCCAGATCTTCTTCTCGCTCTCGATCGCGTTCGGCATCATGGTGACCTACGCGTCGTACCGCCGCCGTCGTTCGAACCTGACCACGCCCGGGCTCGTCGTCGCATTCTCCAACTCGTCGTTCGAGATCCTCGCCGGGATCGGCGTGTTCGCCACGCTCGGCTTCTTCGCCTATCAGCAGGAGGTTGGCGTTGCCGACCTCGAGGGTCTCGCCGGGCCCATCCTTTCGTTCGTCACTTTCCCCGCGATCGTCTCGCAGATGCCGGGGGGTCCGATCTTCGGCCTTCTGTTCTTCGGTTCGCTGACGCTCGCTGGATTCACTTCCCTCATTTCCGTCCTCCAAGTGGTCTCGGCAGGTGTGCAGGAGAAGTTCGCCTGGACGCCGCGCCGCGCGGCGGTGACCGTGGGCGTGATCTCTGCTGTGCTGTCCATCTCGGTGTTCTCCACCACGACCGGTCTCATTGCGCTGGACACCGTTGATCAGTGGGCGAACAACATCGGCATCGTCGCCTCGGCGATCATGGCAACCGTCCTGGTCGTCTGGGTACTGCGCAAGGGGAACGAGCTGCGCTATCACCTGAACGCGCTCTCCACCTTCCAGGTCGGCAAAGTGTGGGTGCTCTTTGTCGGAATCCTCGCGCCGGTCGTATTGACCTGGATGCTCGTGGCCCGCGTCATCGTGCTGATCACCGAGGGCTACGAGGGCTACCCAGCTTGGTACCTCGGGGTGTTCGGATGGGGAACGATCGGATTCCTGGTGGTCGTGGCCGTTGTGATGACGATGGTTCCGTGGCGAAAGTCGCCTGACGACTTCACAGCGTGGCCCCAGTACCCGCCCGTCGCGGCACAGCCCACGCCCGGTCAGACCCGCAGAGGAGCGCGCTCATGACTCCGATCGCCGTCACGTTCTTGGTTCTGTCGATCGTCATTGTGTGGGGTGGCGCCGTGGCCAGTGCGCTGTCACTCCGACGTCGATCCGAGGTCGGGGAGTATCCACCTGGCGCAGACGACGATCACCGCCAAGCCGACGCCCCGATCGAGCACGACACCTGATCGACCTGACACTGCGAGTGTTCTAGTTGTTATAGAATATTCGCATGCTCATTCGCACCGATCCCGCCAGCGAACAGCCGCTTTTCGCGCAGGTTGCTGGCTCGATTCGTTCGGATGTGGCGCTGGGTGTGCTTCGAGCGGGCGACCGGTTGCCCGCTGCCCGCGACGTCGCGTCCGCGCTCGGGATCAACCTGCACACGGTGTTGCGCGCCTATCAAGACCTTCGGGATGAGGGTCTCGTCGACATGCGGAGAGGGCGCGGTGCGGTTGTGACGGATGCCGCCACCTCCCTCGCGACGCTCCGCGAAGATGTCCGTGCCCTCGTCGCACGCGCTCATTCCATCGGGCTTTCGCCCTCTTCGCTTGCCTCGCTCATCAAGGAGATGAACCCATGACCGACATCCGCTCATCCCTCGCGGTGCGGCGCTTCACACTCGTCGCGGTGGTGATCCCCGCGGGCCTCACCCTCGCCGCGCTCGTCGTCCAACTGCTCGCGTTGCCGGATGTGCCCGGGACGATCGCTATCCACTGGGGTCCGACGGGGCAAGCGGACGGCTTTGGACCCGCGTGGGTGAACCCGCTTGTTACCCTCGTCGCCGGACTCGGGCTCCCTCTGCTCATCGCGCTCATCTGTCTTCCTGGACTCCGGCGCGGGGACAGCGGTCCGACCTATCGCCTCATGGGCACTGTTGCTGCCTCCGTGTCGGCTCTCATCGGGGTGCTCGCGTCGGGAACGCTTGTTACTCAGCGGGGGCTTGCGGACGCCGTCGATGCCCCGTCAGTCATCCCCGTCCTGATCGTGGCTGTGCTCGCCGCCCTCGTCGTGGGACTTGTCGCCTGGTTCATCCAGCCCACGCAGGAGGTACGAAATGTGACGTCGGTTCCGGCATCGGGCATCACACTCGCGCCGGGCGAGCACGCGGCGTGGTTCAAGACCGCTGAAATGGGTCGTGGCGCGACGCTCGTGATCGGCGTGACCTGCGCGCTGCTGGCGGGCACTGCGCTCTTCGTATGGTTTGCCGGAGGGCCGCCGTCGATCGCGGTGATTCTCGGTGCCCTGACACTCTTCCTCATCGCAACGTCGCTGATGACCTTGGCCTTCACCGTGCGGGTCGACGGCGCCGGGCTGTCGGTCGTCTCTCTCGTCGGCTTCCCACGGTTCACTGTGCCGCTTGGTGATGTCAGCAAGGTGCAGGTAAGCGACGTCAGCCCGATGGGGGAATTCGGTGGCTATGGCATCCGCTCGGTCGTGGGTGCCACGGGCATCGTGTTGCGTCGGGGCCCTGCCATCTCGGTGGACCGCGTTTCAGGGCGACGGTTCGTCGTTACCGTCGACGATGCCGCACGGGGCGGTGCGCTCCTCGAATCGCTCGCGCGGCGTGAGGCGACACCGCAGGGTTGACGTGGGCGAGGCTCGCTTGTTGGCTGGGGGTATGACAGACCCCACCTCCGAGCGCTGGCGCGCGCTCGACGCGTACTTCGCCGAAACGCTCGTCGGGCACGATCCTGCACTCGAGGCGGCGGTCGCCGCACAACGGGAGGCAGATCTTCCCGCGATCGAGGTTGCGCCGGTGAACGGCAAATTCTTGCACCTGCTCACGCGAATCTCGGGGGCGAAGCGCGTCCTCGAGATCGGAACACTGGGTGCGTACTCCACCATCTGGATGGCCCGAGCACTGCCTGCGGGTGGTCAAGTCGTGACCATCGAAGCTGAACCGCACATCGCCACTATCGCCCGAGCGAACCTCAAGCGGGCAGGGGTGGGCGAGCTGGTCGAGATCCTGCTCGGTCGTGCGGCAGATGTGCTCCCTACACTCGAGGGCTCAGAACCGTTCGACCTTGTCTTCATCGATGCCGACAAAGAATCCAACACGATCTACCTCGACTGGGCTGCGAGGCTCGGCCACCCCGGTACCGTCGTGGTGGTCGACAACGTCGGGCGAGGGGGAGAAGTCGCCAACCCCGCGACCGAACGATCTGATGTGATCGGCACTCAGCGTGGCCTCGAGATGCTGGCGCGAGATCCGCGCTTCGATGCGACGGCGTTGCAAACCCTGGACGCGAAAGGCTGGGACGGCATCGCGATCGCCGTCGTCGTATGAAGTATCGAGCGGCATCTTCCGGGGGATAGGCAATCGGGATGCCTGTGGTCGAGGCATCCCGATCACTATGCTCGAAAGTGGACCGACGACGCTCCGCCCGCATCACCCCAACACTCAGCAAGGAGCACTTCCGTGGCACTCATCGAGGCAGTAGGCGCACGCGAGATTCTCGACTCGCGCGGAAACCCGACCGTCGAAGTGGAGGTACTGCTCGACGATGGCATCGTCCAGCGCGCGGCCGTCCCCTCTGGCGCATCGACCGGCGCCTTCGAGGCGTACGAACTTCGCGACGGTGACAAGAGCCGTTACAGCGGCAAGGGCGTGCTTAAGGCTGTCGCTGCCGTCGTGGACGAGCTCGGCCCGGCGCTCGAGGGCGTCGACGCCAGCGAGCAGCGCATCATCGACGAGATCCTCATCGAGGTTGACGGCACCGAGAACAAGAGTCGCGTAGGCGCGAACGCGATTCTCGGCGTCTCGCTCGCCGTGGCCAAGGCTGCCGCCGACAGCGCCGACCTGCCGCTGTTCCGGTACCTCGGCGGCCCGAACGCGCACATCCTGCCCGTTCCGCTGTTCAACGTCATCAACGGCGGCTCGCACGCCGACAACGGCATCGACTGCCAGGAGTTCTTCCTCGCTCCGATCGGCGCATCCAGCTTCTCCGAGGCACTGCGTTGGGGCACCGAGACCTACCACGTGCTCAAGAGTGAACTTCTGAAGGCGGGCTACGCCACGGGCCTCGGTGACGAAGGTGGCTTCGCCCCCGACCTGCCCAGCAACCGTGAAGGCCTTGACTTTCTGATCACCGCGATCGAAAAGGCTGGATTCACCCCGGGTACTGACATTGCCCTCGGTATGGACGTTGCGGCCACCGAGTTCTACAAGGACGGTGTGTACCGCTTCGAGAACAAGGACTGGTCGGCCGAGGAACTCACCGCGTACTACGCAGAGCTCGTCGACGCGTACCCCATCGTGACGATCGAAGACCCCCTCGACGAGGACTCGTGGGAAGCCTGGCAGCACCTCACCGAGCAGCTCGGCTCGAAGATCCAGATCGTCGGCGACGACCTGTTCGTCACCAACCCCACCCGCCTGCGCAAGGGCATCGAGCTCAAGGCTGCGAACTCGCTCCTGGTGAAGGTAAACCAGATCGGAACGCTCTCCGAGACGCTCGACGCCGTCGACCTCGCGCACCGTTCGGGGTTCACCTCGATGTTCTCGCACCGCTCGGGTGAGACCGAAGACACCACGATCGCCGATCTGGTCGTCGCGACCAACTCGGGTCAGATCAAGAGCGGCGCGCCCGCCCGAAGCGAGCGCGTGGCGAAATACAATCAACTTCTGCGCATCGAAGAAGAGCTGGGTGACGCGGCCGAATTCATCGGACGCGCAGCCTTCCCGCGCTTCAAGGGCTAGTTCGCAACGAAAGGGGGAGTCCATGGCGAAGACCACGGCTCCCCCTTCTCGTCCATCCCGTAGGACACCCCGCGGTCAGGTGGACGTCCGCGGGTGGCTCGGCGGAATCCGCCTCTCGGGGTTCATGATGATCATGATGGGCCTGGTCGTGCTCGCGGCGTTCGTACTGGTGCCCACGATCGGCACCTATCTCGACCAACGCCAGCAGATCGCCGCGCTCGAGCGCTCCGTCGAAGTCAGTCGCGACGATGTCGCGGACCTCGAGCGGCAACGTGATCGGTGGACCGACCCCGCTTACATCACGACTCAAGCCCGCGAGCGGCTCTATTACGTGCGGCCGGGTGAGGTCGTCTACCTCGTCGACAACGACCTGCCTGTGGAGCGCCTTCCTCAGGAGCAGGCTCCGGTCAGCGACGAGATCGCGCAGACCAAGAGCGACTGGATGGTCGGATTGGTGCGGTCGGTCGTGCAGTCGGGCCTTGCTCAGACCGTAAAGGAACCCCTCAGGAGCGGCCAGTAGCCTGGATGGGTGAGTACTCCGCCTTTCTCCCCGGCAAGCGACACTGATCTCGCTGTGATGCACCAGCAGCTCGGACGCCCTGTCCGCGGAGTTCTCGGAATCGCCGCTCGCTGCGTGTGTGGCAACCCCACGGTGGCGGCCACCTCACCCCGATTGCCCGATGGCACCCCCTTTCCGACGTTGTACTACCTGACGCATCCCGGGGCGACCGCCGCGATGTCGGTGCTCGAGGCGGGTCAGGTGATGCGCGAGCTCACCGATGACCTCGCGATGGACGAAGACATGCGCGCGGCGTACGTCGCCGCGCACGAGGCGTACCTTGCGGACCGCAGCGTCTTCGGCGACGTTCCCGAGATCGAGGGCATTTCGGCCGGCGGCATGCCCACCCGCGTGAAGTGCCTCCACGCCCTGCTCGCCCACACGCTCGCCGCTGGTCCCGGTGTCAACCCGGTGGGCGATCGTGCCCTGGCGGTGTCGACGTGGTCCCCAGATCGCTGCGTGTGCGCCTTACCCGGGAGTGGCGGATGACGCGTCGGCTCTTCGTGGGCCTCGCGCTAGCGTTCGCGATCGTACTGGGACTCTCACCATCCGCGTCCGCGGCGGTCATCCCGGGGGTTCCGATGGCTGGGCGCGTAGACACGGCCACGCCGGGATCCACGCCGAGCCCGACCTTGCCCGAGGAAGACCCCGTACGCGCCGCCCAGTACTGGCTCGACGACTACGGCATCACCGAGGCGTGGAAGACCACGCGCGGCAAGGGCGTACGCATCGCAATCATCGACACAGGCATCGGTCGCGGACCGGCCGAGTTCGCGGGCGCCGTGGTCGGCGGAACCGACGTGTCTGGGGCGGGCTCGGAGGACGGCCGCACACCGGTCGGTGCCATCGACGCGGACCACGGCAGTTGGGTGGCGTCACTGGCCGCTGCCCGCGGAACCGGCCCCCAAACCGGCATGATCGGGGTCGCCCCGGAGGCAGAGCTTTTGTCGATCTCGGTGGGATTCGGCTCGTCTGCAACCGTGTCGTTCGTCGATCAGATCGCCGACGCGGTCGTGTGGGCGGTCGACAATGGTGCCGACATCATCAACATGTCGCTCACGACGAACGTGCCCGACTGGGATGAGAGCTGGGATAAGGCGTTCCTCTACGCGCACGACAAGGATGTCGTCGTCATCGTGGCTGCCGGCAATCGTGCCAGCGGAACGACGCGTGTCGGTGCACCGGCAACCATCCCCGGCGTACTGACCGTCGGCGGAGTCGACCCGTCCGGTCGGGCGAGTGTGGGCGCGTCGACGCAGGGCATCACGATCGGCGTGTCAGCGCCGAGCGAGAAGCTCTTGGGAGTCTCGGCGAACGGGCAACTCGTGCAGTGGGACGGGACCAGCGGTGCGGCGCCCATCGTCGCCGGTATTGCCGCTCTCGTGCGCGCAGCTCACCCTGACCTCGACGTGAACAACGTCATCAACCGCATCATCGAGACCGCTACCCCTCCCGCGTCGACTTCGGAGCGGAATGCGTTGCTCTATGGATCCGGATTGGTGGATGCTGCCGCCGCCGTAGGCGCATCGGTCCCGAGCGTCTCCGTCAACCCCATGGGGAGCCTCAGCGAATGGATCCGTCTCTACCGCAGAGCAGACTCCGGACCCGCGCCCGTACCGACCGTGACGCCGTTCGAAGTCGAAATGTTGCCGCCGGCCGACGCTGCCCCGGCCCCGGTGTCACTGCTCCTTCCGACCTACGCATCCGTGCTCTACGGGTCGCTTCCGCTGATCGTGCTGACCTCCACCGCTATACTGGTGGCGCTCGGCGTCACCGCTGCTGTCCGACGCATCCGATCGTCGTCCCTTCGTCGAGCAGCTGACATCCAGGAGTAATCCCACGTGACCAACACCGTGCCCAAGATCCTTATCGTCGGCGGCGGCTACGCAGGTTTCTACACTGCGTGGAAGCTGGAGAAGCACCTGCGCAAGGGTGAGGCGGAGGTCATGATCGTCGACCCGCTGCCCTACATGACCTACCAGCCGTTTCTTCCAGAGGTCGCTGCGGGCTCGATCGAAGCGCGCCACTCGGTGGTCGCCCTGCGCCGACACCTCAAGAAGACTGCGGTGATCTCGGCCAAGGTGACCGGAATCAACCACGCGAACAAGGTCGCGACGATCACGCCGATCGCCGGTGAGCCCTACCAGCAGGAGTACGACCAGATCGTCGTCACCGCCGGCGCCGTCTCGCGTACCTTCCCGATTCCGGGGATCGCCGACAATGCCATCGGCCTCAAGACCATCGAAGAAGCGGTCGCGATCCGTGACCGCCTCATGTCGAACTTCGACAAGGCCTCGATGCTCCCGCGCGGCGCCGCTCGCGATCGCCTGCTGACGGTCGTGGTCGTCGGCGGTGGGTTCGCCGGCATCGAGGTGTTCGCCGAGTTGCGGTCCTTCGCCTCGTCGCTCATCAAGAGCTACCCGCAGATAACGTTCGAAGACACCCACTTCCACCTGATCGAGGCGATGGGTCGCATCATGCCCGAGGTGTCGCTCAAGACGAGCGAGTGGGTGCTCAAAGACCTGGCCAAGCGCGGTGCGAACGTCCACCTCGACACTCAGGTGACCGGTGCAGTCGACGGCAACGTCGAGCTTTCGACGGGCGAGGTCATCCCGACCGACCTCATCATCTGGACCGCCGGCGTCATGGCCAACCCGACCGTTGTGCGCGGGGGCGACCTACCGGTCGAAGAACGCGGGCGCATTCGCACTCGCGCCGACCTGCGCGTGGGAACCGAAGACGAAATCGTCGAGGGTGCCTGGGCTGCCGGTGACGTGTCTGCCGTTCCCGACCTGAGTGGTGGCGGCGTGGGCGGCTACTGCGTTCCCAACGCCCAGCACGCGGTGCGCCAGGCCAAGCTTCTCGCGAAGAACCTCGTCGGAGTCCTTCGCGGAGAACTGCCGCACGAGTACGTCCACAAGAACCTCGGCGCCGTGGCCGGTCTCGGTCTCTACAACGGTGTCTTCCAGTCCGGCAACATCGCGCTCAAGGGACTTGTCGCGTGGGTTGCCCACCGCGGCTACCACGGTCTCGCGATGCCGTCATGGGAGCGCAAGTTCCGCGTGGTGTGGGGCTGGTGGAACAACCTGTGGCTCGGTCGTGACCTCGTCAACCTCGAGGCCGTGCAGAACCCGCGCTACGTCTTCGAGGAGTTCGCCGCTCGTCCGCGTCCGGCCGCTGCCGTCGAGGCACCGAAGGCTGCTCCGGCTGTCGAGGCGCCGGTGAAGGCCACCGTCCCGAGCTGACCGGTACCGTGTAGGCATCGGAAAGTGATGCCCTCGTAGCCCAATCGGCAGAGGCAGGCGACTTAAAATCGCTTCAGTCTGGGTTCGAGTCCCAGCGGGGGCACGGCCCGCGTTCCCTACTCTCGACTGGGATCGCGGGCGATTTTGAGGCCCTCAGAATGGATCGTCAGGGGCGGGGAGAGCGGATCCCGCGCGTGAGCGCGGCGCTTCGCTTGGAAGTACCAGAGGGAACATCCGCCCAGGCTATGCGCCTGCAGGCTCCGTCAGCCGACTATGCGGGCCAGGGTGTGGACGGCCTCGGCGGTCGATGGTAGGTCGGCTATCGCTGCCGCGACGCGACGTGCCGACGCGGCATAGGTCGGGTCTGCGAGCATCCGGGGCACCTCCGCTGCGGCCGACTCCACCGATAACGGCCCCCGCTCGACAGCGAGTCCGGCACCCACCGCCGCCACATGGTCGCCGTTGACGATCTGATCGAAGGTGAAGAGCGGCACGACCACCTGGGGGACTCCCGCGGCCAGGGCGCCCATGGTCGTTCCGAATCCACCGTGCCCGAGCATCGCCGCGGCCTGCCCGAGCACGGCATCCTGGGGCCACCACTGCTCCACGTGAGCGTTGGACGGCAGAGGTCCAAGGCCGGCCGGGTCCACCTTCCCCCCGACCGTCAACAGCACGCGCGCCTCGACATGGGCCAAGGCATCCAGTGCGCGCCGGAACGCGCTGGCGAATGGTGGCAGCGATCCGGTGACCGAACCGAAGGTGACATAGATCAACGGGGCCCGCGGGTCGCCCCAATCGGGGACGCGATCGGCGCGGGCGGCCGGCCGAGGCTCGTGGAACCGCAGGAAACCATCGCTTCCCGACGGCACATCGCCATGGGGGTGGTCGAGGAGCTCGGGCACAAGGCTGAGGACGGACTCGGAGTCCAGCGCGGAGGTCATCCGACCCTCGACCAGACCAGCCAACCGCCCGAGTTCTTCCAGTGGATCGCTAATGGCCTGCGCGAATCGAGGCAGGATCTCGTGCATCCCGATGCAGACCTGCACATGGGGCACCTCGGCCCGCTCGGCCGCGGCCAGTGAGGCGAGCTCAGCGGTCTCGCGGAGTATCAGATCGGGACGCCAATGCTCGACCGTCTCCACGAGCGACGGCAGCGCGGCCTGTGCGTCGATCCGGGCGAACACCTCGCGGATGACAAGGCCGTCCGCCTCCTCGAACGCCAAGGTCGGCAGTCTTTTCATGACGGGACCTATCAGGTCTCGCGGCGCATCGGCGAACGGTTCGTGGACGAATCCTGCCTTCGCCACCACGCCTGCGTACGACGCCGGAGCAGCCACCAGCACCTCGTGTCCCGCATGTGCGAAGGCTCGCGCGAACGGCAACAGCGGCCGGAAGTGGCCGTCGTTGGCCGTTGTCGCACACAGCACGCGCACACGCCTAGGCTCTCACCGGACTTCGCTCTCGGCAAGCCGGTTCGGGAGTCGAACCACGAACTCCGCGCCAAGCCGCGGGGGTCGTAGGTCACGACGGTGCGGTCCCCGAACCGTTTCACCTGGGCTGGAACCCGCTCGCGTCCATCGGCTGGTCGTACACCAGGTCGACCTCCGGCAGCTCGAGAGTGTGTTGTGTCACTGACGGCCTCCTCCAAAGCGAACAGACTCCCCGGATCGTACGACGCGGCACGACAGATCCGCGAGACGCTAGTCCGCGGCTTAGCTTCATCCCACCTTCGCGTTACTCGAAGATTCCGACCGACTTCGACAGTCGGGTGACCTCGTCGGCGGTGAGTTCCAGATCGGCGGCTTTGGCCGAGTCGGTGATGGATGCTGCGCGCCGCGCACCCGGGATCGGAATGACGTGCGGCCCGAGGGCCAATTCCCACGCGAGCACAGCCTGCTGCGGGCTGACGCCGTGCGCGTCGCCCACCTCACGAAAGACCGAGAATCGGTCACCGACGCTGCGAGCACCCCCACCGGTGCCGCCGAGCGGACTCCACGGCAGGAACGCGATGTCGTGGTCGGCGCAAAACCGCAGCTCGTCGATACTTCCCGGATGCTTCGGCGAGAACTCGTTCTGCACGCTGGCGAGGTTTCCCTCGCCGAGCACATCGAGAGCGATCTGGATCTCTTCCACGCTCGCGTTCGAGATGCCGACTGCACGGACGAGTCCGGCGTCGTGCAGCGACTTCAAGTTCTTCATGATGTCGGCGTAGACCCGGGTGCGGTCGGGACGATGGTATTGGTAGAGCTGGATCTGGTCGACGCCGAAAATCTCGAGGGACTTCTCCACGGCCGAGCGCAGATACACCGCCGACCCGTCGCGTCCCTTTCCGCCGTCTTCCCCCAGCGTGATGCCGCCCTTGGTGGCGACGAAGATGCTCGACGAATCGCCGTCCCACGTGCGGATCGCCTCGGCGACGATGCGTTCGTTGTGGCCCATCTCCTCACCGTCGGGGGCGTAGATGTCGGCGGTGTCGATGAGAGTGACGCCTGCGTCGAGCGCGGCGTGCACCGTTGCCACGGCATCCTCGAACGACGGATACACCCTGTCGTTGTTCATCGACAGGGGCATGGCGCCCAGGCCGATCGCCGAGACCTGTCGTCCCGCCAGACTGCGCTGCTTCATTGGGTCTCCTTCTTGCATCGTTCAAGCCTGCCAGACGCAGCCCCGCCGGGGCGGGACTGCACACCCGAGCACCCCGCTATTGATTCCGACCAACGCTGTTCACCCGATCCTCCGGGATGGTCGGCCAAGCAGGCGTTGCAGCGCTCGGTTTCGCCCGTGGCACTTTCCGTTCTCGGGCTCGTCCGCCAGATGGAGGCCGGCTACCTCGGCTGTGGTCTGAGCGGTGAGGGCGAGCGGGATTTCTACGGCGACGACGATTTCGCAGGCGGAACGCCCGACAGCGTCGACGATATTCGCGGGTGGCTGGCGGAGGTTCGACGAGCGGATGCCACCATCGCAGTGTGTGCATCGCTTGACACGCTGGGGCGGGGGCATGACCGTTCGCTCCGGCGGTCGCTGCTCAACATGGTTCACGAGTACGCGTTGCACGCCGGTCAGGCCGGGGGAAGATGCGGCGCTGACCTCTCGCTGTGAGGATCGCGTGAGGTCTTGCCCTTGCTGGGTATCACTCGCTATTGTCGAGGTCCCCGACGAAAGGTTGTTGATTATGAGAACCCGCGATCGTTGAAATACCAAAGCGAGCCCCTGCCCGACCTGGTCGAGTGGGGGCTTCGTCGTGGGGAGCGGACAGTCAGGAAGGTTGAGTCGGGTGCACGCGGACTGCGATCGATCACGTGCAACTCGCTCACGCGCCGACCGTGCACGGGATCCAGGGCGAGACGGCGGATGCTTCGATCGTCGGACCCGTCGGGATGGACAACACACCATCTAGGGCTGGTGGGTTGGGGGATCGATAGGAAACCTTCGTCGCAGGATCAGTCGCTGGGCGAGCGTCCATGTGACCGTGACAAGGAGGTAGAGCCCGGCGGCGAGCGGAACGAACGCGGCTACGACCGCCGTGCCGAACTGCAGGACCCCCAAGAGGCGGAGCATCACTTCGCTGCCCGTCGTGGTTGTCGCTGTTAGCGCGGGACGCAAGACCCGACGAGTGATCTCCGCGATTGCAGCGATCAGGAGGATCACGGCACCGAATACGGCGGCCGCAGCCCACGTCAAGGTTTCGCTTCCGACGGAACCGATGAGGGCGGCCCCGAGCGGCACACCGAAGACCTGTTCGGTGAGCAGGTTGTTCGGGTGGCCGGCGATGACGGTGTGCAGGAACAGCGTGTAGATGATGCCGACGACCGGGGCTTGGATGAGCACGGGAAGGCATCCGGCGAACGGCGACGCCTGCTCGTCGCCAAAGAGCTTCATCGTCTCGCGTTGCAGACGTTCACGGTCATTCTTGTGCCTGCGTTGGAGTTGCTGCAGCTTCGGCGTCAGTCTCGCACGGGTCTGATCCGCTTTGGCCTGCGCGACCCCGGTGGGGATCAAGATCGTCCGCACGAGAAGGGTGAGTATCACCACGGCGACCGCTGCGGATGCGCCGCCCGTGATCGGTTGTAGCAGCGACGCCAACCCCATCAGCAGCGCATATGCCGCGTCGAGGGTGGCCGAGATGGGTGGGAACGAGAAGAGGTCCATGATGTCCGTCCGATGATGTGAGAGGTGGTTGCGGAACGGCCACGCCTGACATCGACGAACACACACATCACCCTTCGAACGGGGTGGAAGAGCGTCGAGGCGCTACGCGGCCGGAGCCGGGATCCCTGGAGCGCGCGAACGCGGGTGGCCCGCAGCATCCGGATCACTCTGCGCGACAGCCACCGACACATCGATGGCCCTCTTCGGGCGGATCAGGGAGGCCATCACCGAACGGGGCGAGCCCACGGCCTGCAACAGGACAATGACGAGGGCAGCCGTCAACACAACCGCCGCCCACACGGTCGCCGAGCCAGCCTCGGGAGCACCGATCACACTGAAAGAGGAGAGCAAGACCTGCAGGAAGGAAGCGAGCGCGTCGATCATCGCGTCTGTCACCCTCCCCACTGGAATGCGCCCACGGTACCACTGCTCGTCAGTGATGATTGGTTCAGCGACCACATGGGGCCGGTCTGCTCGAGGAACGACCGTCATACGAAGGTAGGAGATCGGTGCACGCCACTCCACTCGGTGGCTGTATCGAACCTAGGGTTCCGAACGCCGGGCTCCCGCTAGCGTTCCTCGACGTCGACGAGCCAGCCGACTTCGACCTCCTCTACAACACCCGCCCCACCAAGGCCTCCCCGGCCGGATCACCCCGCCGTCGGCATGGGCGCGACACCGAAGACCGACCCACCCCGGCCCATCACCCCGTAAGCCCCGCAGCCGGAGCGCGCAGACGAGATCCGCTCAAGAAGGTCGCAGACAGCGGCGTCGTCGAGTTCCGCGGGATCCGCTTCGGAATCGGCCGGGCCTGGGGCGACCAACGGGTCTGGGTCATGGAGGCCGGAAAGACGGTCAATGATCTCCGACCTGCGCGGCACGCTCATGGCGCGGTCGCGGGAAGCTGACAGAATCGGGTCATGCCGAGTTGGATCGTCTTCGCGATCGTCGTCCTGGTCTTCTCGATCGCAGCGGCCTGGATCGTACGCCGGTTGCTCGACGCTGAGATCGGGTGGTTGCGCGCCTGGATCACCGCACTAGTGGTCTTCATCGTCATGTCACCCGTTGCGGTGTGGACTCTGACTGAGACCGACGTGTATCGCGACGGCCAGATCATCGTGAGTGGTTCTGTGGCGCTGGCGATGGTGGCGCTGACGATCGGCTGGATGCTGGCGGTCGTGGTGATCGTCATCCTGACGATGGAGTTCCTCTGGCCGTCGCACCGGTGGCGCAATCCCGTCACGATCGTGCGGGACGCACTTCGAAGGCGAGATCGCGCCCGCCGGTATGCGCAGATCCTCGCGATAGGGTCCCGCCACGGAATCACGTTCTACGAGAGTCGCCGTGCGGGCAACGAAGAAGAACTGCCCACGGCACTGGTTTCGGCGATGAATGAGGCGGGCGTCACCTTCGTCAAGCTGGGTCAGGTTCTCTCGACCAGGGAAGACGTGCTCCCGCCGGCCTTCACCACGGCGCTGTCGACGTTGCAGATGGACTCCTCGGCGATTCCGTGGGCAGAGGCCGAGGTCGCGATTCGAGAGCAATTGGGCCGCCCGCTCTCAGAGGTGTTCGCCGAGATCGACCGCGAACCGCTCGCCGCGGCATCCGTCGCTCAAGTTCACGCAGCGCGACTGGTGAGTGGCGAGGAAGTGGTGGTGAAGATTCAGCGTCCGCAGGCACGTGCGCAGGTCACGACCGATCTCGACATCCTGGACCGCCTGGCTGTGGAGGCGGAGCGACGCACCGACTGGGCCAAGGCGTACGGCGCGCACGCGATGGTGACCGAGTTCGCGCGCGGTCTGCGAGAAGAACTCGACTACCGAATCGAGGCGAACAATACGGAGCTGCTGAGGGCGACCGTCCGCGGCCAGGGGAGGTTCACTCCGCGCATTCCTCGCCTCTTCGGCGAGTTCTCGACCGCACAGATGCTGGTGCAGGAGCGCGCTACGGGGACACCGTTCAGCAGGCTGCTGCCCGGCGCGTTGCCGCCGGATGAAGCCCTCGAGGTTGCGGACGCGCTCATGGATGCGTTCATCGACCAAGTCATGGTCAAGGGCGTTTTCCATGCGGACCTGCATCCGGGCAATCTGATCCTGACCACCGACCCCTCGCGCCACGGGGCGCGCGCCTCGGTGACGCTGATCGACTTCGGCGCGGTGGGGATCGTTGAGAGCAGCATGCGTCGACTCCTCTTGGCGATGCTGATCGGGGTGGCGAACGAAGACGACGTTGCCGTTACGGATGTCGCGCTGCTGATGTGCGGTCCGCCGGCCGGGGCAGTGGATACCTCTGCCTTGCAACGCGACATCGGGACACTCCTCACCAGGGTGCATGTCGCCGGCACCGACGGGAGCTTTTTCGGGCTGTTGCTGGACGTCCTGCGTCGGCATCGAATCGCTATGCCGCCATCGCTCCTACTCGTCTTCCGCACGCTCGGTTCGCTGGAGGGAACACTGCGAAAGCTCGTATCGGACTACGACATGGTTCAGCGCGCGGTGAAGATCGCTCCGGAACTAGCGCTGTCGATGCATTCCGCGCGAGGAACCCTCCTGGACGTGCAGACGTGGTCGGCTCTGCTCTCTGAGCAGGCGCGTCGATTGCCTCGACGTCTGGAGAACGTGACTCGCGGCCTGGACGAGGGGACTCTGTCGGTGCGTGTGCGTGCTTTCGAGGGCGTCGAGGAGAGGCGCTTGCTTGATGACGTGCTCGGCCGCATGACGACGATAGCGATCGGCATCGCCCTCGTGTTGACGGGTGTGCTGCTCACCACCGACGGAGGTGGTCCTATGCTGACCGACGACGTGTCGTCCTTCTCATTCCTGGGCAGCGTCGTCGGACTGGGCGGTCTGCTCCTGCTCTTGCGCGGCCTGCGGACCGCTCTTCGGCGCCGGGTGTGACCCCCGGTCGATCCAGCCGTCGATGCGGGTGAACCAGTCGTAGAGCCACACCATCTGGTCGTCGCGCGCGACAGGAACGTCCGCGCGCGGCACCCGCCAGGCGTGGAGCGTGATCCGCTTCTCCATCGGAAGTGCACGCCACAGGTCGCGAACGCTCGACAGGTCGTCCAGTCCGGAGTGCGCGATGAAGACCACATCGGCGAGGGGGGCGGCTTCGATCGCCGCGTACAGGCCGCGCGGTTGCGGCGCGAGCACGTGTTGCAACGCCTCCGCGCGAAGGGCGAGGGCCTCCTTTCCGCTCTCGCGGAGTCGGTCGATCCGTGTGATTCGGCGCGAGGGGGTGAAGTTGCCGCCTTCGGGGAAGATGACGAATGCATCCGCGGTACCGAGGCCGTCGACAAGTTCGGTGATCGCCTTCTCTGCGACATGGGCGTTAGCTGGCCGTTGCACTGAGCGAGCCGAACCTCCGGTCGGCGGAGTGAAGCCGGTCGGGCTGATGAAGCGGCTGGGCAGTCGATTCAGCAGAACATCGATGGCGGGATCCCACTGGAGCGTGTCTTTGACCACGACCCGAGGCATCCGTTTGACGTGGTTCAGGAGCGCATGCATGAGGACGAAGGAATCACCAGGGCCAGCGTGCCGACTCGCGACGATGACGGGCGTGCCGGGGCGCAGCATTTGACGGAACGACGCCGCTGTCGTGCTGTCGTCCGTTTGTTGCGCACCCTCGGTGAGGACGCGCACGCGGAGTACCCCGCGACAGACCCAGAAGAGCACTCTCAGCGCGAGGGCCGCCACCGCGTAGTGGGCGCGGATCGACCACGACGAGCGGATCTTCCATCCGAAGCCTGTGGCGATCCACAGAGCGAAGAGAACGAGCAGCAGGAGTGCATCCCACAGGAGGTAGACCAGGGCGATGAGCAGCGCCCGCGGCCATCGGAACCGGCGTGGGATGAACGAAGCCACGATGATGATGACCAGGAGGAGCAGGGGCATCAGACCGATGAGCAGGGGGGCGGCGATGACGACCAGCGGTGCGATCACCACCCTGCGCACCCATCGCGGGGGGAGTCGGATCACCTCGGGCTCGCCGGCGAAGGAAAGTGATCGTCAAGGTAGGACGTGCTCGCTTCGTACGCCAGTTCGATGCGGGTGCGCACAGTGTCCATGCGGCGGTACGACATGAGTGAGTCGTCTCCCTCCAGCGCGCCGCCGATCGGGAGAACGTGGAGTGATATGCCCTCGGGAAGCGTCGCGATGTCGCGAGCGTAGCGGTGTCGTCGGGCGACCTCGAAGGCGACCTGAGCCGTCTGTACCGCCGTGCGTGGCGGCCGCAGCGGTTTCTCCACCCGACCCACCTGTAACACGAAGATCGTCGTCGCACCGGTCTCGACCGCCGGGCTGATCGGAATCGAGTTGACAACGCCCCCGTCGATATAGGTCTCGCCATTGATCCGGGTCGGCGGCAGCAGACCGGGAACGGAAGCGGACGCCAGCACGGCCTGGATGAGCGGCCCGGAGTCGAAGACCTGCTCTGCCGCCCGCTCGATGCTCGCCGCAACCACCCGCAACGGAACAGAGAGGTCACCGAAGTCCGCTTCGGCGCCGAGGATGCGCTCGAGCATCCGCCGGAGCGGGGCAGGCGAGTTCATGTGGGTGCGCGTACGGATGAGACGCGAGAACTGGTACAGAAACGAGTCGCCGTACACCGAGGCGGCTTCGGGTGACATCCATGCTTCGAGAAGATCATCGATCGCGCCGAGCGACGGAGTCTTCGCTACGATGGCACCGTTGATGGCGCCGATCGAGGTTCCGACGATCACGCTCGGTCTGGTCTTTCGTTCCAGAAGTGCGCGCAGCATACCGATCTGGACGGCACCGCGCAGACCGCCCGCCGAGCACGAACGCTACGCCGGGCTCGGGGTGCGCGCCGTGCCCCGCTGCTCGTCGTTCTGCATCGCCCACCCTGGCACGCTAGCCGGATCCGACCCGATTACGGTAGCCGCGGCGCTCGGGCTCTTCGGTCGTCATGGGAACCGTATGGTAGATCACATGTGTGCCCCCCCGAGGTCGCGACGATGACCCTCGACCTTCTCTCCGTCCCTGTGACGACGCAGCCCTGGCGAGACGCGCGCGAGTACGGGGAGTCGCTGAGCGCGGCCGTGGAGGGCGTGTCAGGGCCCGTCGCGGTCATCGACGTCTCGGCTTTGCGGCACAACGCCCTCGACATGCTCGTGCGGGCCGCCGGTGTCCCCATCCGCGTCGCCAGCAAGTCGGTACGGGTGCGTGAAGTCATCGACGCGACGTTGGCTCTGCCCGGCTACCGCGGGATACTCGCGTTCACCCTGCCGGAGGCGCTGTGGCTCGCCGAGACACATGAGGATGTCGTCCTGGGTTACCCGAGCGTCGATCGCGCGGCGATCGCTGCACTGACCGACGATGAGATCGCCTCGGCACGGGTGACTCTGATGGTCGACGACCTCGCGCAGCTCGACGTCATCGACGCCGTCGTCGCACCCGCCCAGCGTCCGGTCATCCGCGTCGCCATCGATGCAGATGCATCCTGGCGTGCCCCCGGCCTCGGCCATGTAGGCGTGCACCGCTCGCCCGTGCACGAGCCGGGCGACGTGGCGACCCTCGCCCGCGCCATCGCCGCACGCGAGGGATTCAGCCTCGTCGGGCTCATGATGTACGAGGCTCAAATCGCCGGTCAAGGCGATGACACGGGTTTCGGTGACACCGTCATCCGTTGGATGCAGCGCCGATCGGGCGATGAGCTCATCGCCCGCAGGGCTGCGATCGTGGCCGCCTTGCGTGAGGTGGCGCCGCTGGAGTTCGTGAACGGGGGCGGGACTGGATCGCTCGAGTACACCGCATCCGATCTCTCGGTCACTGAACTCACTGCAGGGAGTGGATTTCTCGCCGGGCACCTTTTCGACGGCTACCGCGCGTTCACCCTCGCGCCGGCCGCAACGTTCGGTCTCGAAGTCGTCCGTAAGCCGCAACCCGATATCGCTACGGTGCTGGGCGGCGGGTGGATCGCTTCTGGTCCCGCGCTCGCCTCACGCCAGCCTCTGCCGGTCTGGCCGGCGGGGCTGAAGACGATCGGCCGTGAGGGCGCCGGTGAGGTGCAGACACCGCTCCAGGGTGGTGCTGCCCGAGCCATCGCCGTGGGGGACCGCGTGTGGTTCCGTCACTCCAAGAGCGGGGAGCTCGCGGAGCGCGTCGACCGGTACCTGCTCGTCGATCATGGTCGCATCGTCGGTGAGGCACCCACCTACCGCGGAGAGGGAAAGGCGTTCCTGTGACCAGGCCCGGAGGCACGTGGCAGAACTGGGGCCGTTCGGCGTCCGTGCGCCCGCAGCGCGTCGAGTTCCCCAGAACGGTCGAGGCCGTGCAACGGTCGGTGCGCGCAGCGGGGACGCGGGGAATGCTCGTGAAAGCTGTCGGTGCGGGTCACAGCTTCACCGGCATCGCCGTCGCCCCGGGTGTACTGCTCGACCTCACTGATCTCACCGGTCTCGTCCGTGTTGACCGCGAGCGCGGACTCGTGACTCTTCTCGCCGGCACTCGCCTGCACCAGATCCCCGCTCTGCTGGCGCCGTATGGCCTGGCCATGCAGAATCTCGGCGACATCGATCGTCAGTCGATTTCGGGCGCAATCTCGACCGGAACCCACGGAACCGGCGCTCGGTTCACCGGAATCGCGGGACAGGTTCGCGGTGCGCGCGTGGTGGCGGCATCCGGAGACATCCTCGTCGTCGACGAGAACGAGAACATCGCACTGCTTCCGGCCATCGCACTGGGCCTGGGCGCGCTCGGGATCCTGGTCGAGGTGACGATCCAGTGTGTTCCTGCATTTGTGCTGCACGCTGTGGAGCGACCTGAGCCGCTGGTGGCGGTGCTGAGCGCGCTCGATGACCGAATCGCGACGGCCGATCACTTCGAGCTCTACTGGTTTCCGCACACCGATCGAGCAATGACCAAGACGAACACACGGCTTCCTGAAAGCGCGCCGCGGCACCCGCTGTCCGCCGTGAGCAAGTGGGTCGATGACACGGTGATCGGCTCGGGCCTTCATCAGGTGGCGTGCAGTGTGGCCCGGACAATCCCGGCCACCATTCCCTCGATCAACCGCATCTCGGCGAAGGTGTGGGGTGACCGCGAGTTCACCGATGCGTCGGCGCGCGTATTCGCCACATCGCGCTCGGTGCGTTTTCGCGAGATGGAGTACGCGCTCCCCGTCGAAGACGTCAGGCGTGCTTTCGAGGCGGTGCGGGCGCTCGTCGAGGATCGTGGCTGGAGAATCTCCTTCCCCGTCGAGGTGCGCTTCGCCGCGGCCGACAACCTCTGGCTTTCCACGGCCTATGACCGCGCGACGGCCTACATCGCCGTCCACCGCTACTGGCGCGAAGACCCCACCGAATACTTCGACGCCGTCGAAGAGATCATGCTGTCGTTCGGGGGCCGCCCGCACTGGGGCAAGATGCATTCGCTGGATGCCTCGGCGCTGCGAGAGCGGTACCCCCGGTTCGATGAGTTCACCGCGCTCCGCGATCGCCTCGACCCGGATCGCACATTCCAGAACGTCTATCTTGAACGCGTCCTGGGTGAGTAGGCGCTGAGAGTCCTCGGCGGACTCTGATGCCGTGCACCGCCGATGGCTAGGATGAGGGCAAAACCGAACGGAGTCGCTCAGTATGGAATGGCCATGGTTGATCCCGGTCTTGATCGTGGTGGCGCTCGTCGTCATCGCGGGCATCTACCTATGGGCGACGTACAACTCGCTCGTCCAGCTCAACGTCCGCGTCGACGAGGCGTGGAGTGACATCACGGTGCAACTCAAGAGACGCGCCGACCTCTTGCCCAACCTCATCGAGGCCGTGAAGGGCTACGCGGCGCACGAGAAGGCTGTGTTCGAGAACGTCACGAGAGCGCGCGCAGAGACGCTGTCAGCAGGTAGTCCGGCCGAGGCCGGTCTCGCCGAAGGCCATATGCAGCAGGCGCTCAAGTCGCTTTTCGCGGTTGCAGAGGCGTATCCGCAGCTTCAGGCGAGTCAGAACTTCCTTCAACTTCAGCAGTCGATCGTCGACACCGAAGACAAGATTCAGGCCTCGCGGCGCTTCTACAACGGCGGCGTGCGCGAACTGAACACCAAGATCAAGGTTTTCCCGAACAATCTCTTCGCGCGCAACCTCGGCTTCAACGAGCGCGAGTTCTTCGAGGTCGTTGACGGCGCCGCGATCTCGGAGCCGCCGAGGGTTCAATTCTGAGCTGGCTCGGGTTGGCGCGAGCGTAGCGCGCACCGTGGTCCACACCCTCACGCGCGAGCGCGCGCGCCGCGTCGCAATCCAGGCGCAACTCCTCACCGCGGACAGGCCCGCAGGAATCGTCGAAGCGATCGACACGCTCGGCGTGGTCAACATTGAGCCCACGGCGGCGATCGCGCCGAGTGCCGACCTCATCCTGTGGAGCAGGCTCGGCTGGCCGTATCAGCCTGCTGATCTGTTGCGACTGGAGGTGGAGGACCGCGCGGTGTTCGAGTGGAACGGCTTCTACCGAACGATGGCCGACCTGGCGATCGTCGTGCCCGACATGAAGCAACGCCCCCGCTATGCGCAGCCGCGCGAGTGGTTGGCTGCCAATGCTCGATTCCGCGCGGATGTGCTGGCGCGGTTGAGGCAAGAGGGGCCCCTGCGCGCGGCGCAGATCCCCGACACCGCGCAGGTATCATGGCGCTCGACGGGATGGACGAACAACCGAAACTCGATGCAGATGCTCGAGATTCTCGTGATGTGCGGAGACGTCGCCATTTCATCGCGGGACTCCGGTGGAAGGCTGTTCGATCTGGCGGAACGTGTGTACCCGACCGAGATCGACGAACTGACGAACGCCGAGGCAGCCCGCGAGCGCGCGGTGCGCAGACTCGGCGCGCTCGGAATCGCGCGAACGAAATCTGTGGTCGATCCTGCAGATCCGCCGGACCTGGGCGACCTCGGCGAAGAGGCTGTCGTCGAGGGCGTCCCCGGCGTGTGGCGAATCGACCCTGAGGCTCTTGCCGCGAGTGAGAACTTCTCGCCCCGCACAGCGTTGCTCTCGCCGTTCGACAGGCTCGTGTTCGATCGCGCGCGGTTGGAGGAGATCTTCGGATTCGAGTACATCCTCGAGATGTACAAGCCCGCCGCGAAGCGTCGGTGGGGGTACTTCGCCTTGCCGATCCTGCACGGCGACCGGTTCGTCGGCAAGCTCGACGCGAAGGCTGATCGCAAGGCAGGTGTACTGCGCATCAATGCGCTGCACGAAGACGAACCGTTCACGCCGGCCGTGGCATCCGCCGTCGATGCCGAAGTGAACGACCTCGCGCGCTGGCTCGGCCTCGAGATCGTGCACGAACGTTGAGGGGTTAGATCACACGGAGCGCCATGCGGCCATTCGTTAACTCGATGACGCCTCGAAGTGCCCAGTCATCGGCGCGGTAGGTGAAGCTCGCGCTCGCGCCGTCGCGGGTCGTACCAATGGCGGTGGCCACGATGATGCCATCGGTCGCGGCAAACGAAGCGAGATCGTCGGCCACAGCGAGCACCGGCAACTGATCGATCCGGAAAGTGATTGCAGAGAGCGCGGCAAGGTCAGCAGCCCACGGCACGCGAAGTCCGCAATTCTCGGGCACCGTTGCGCCGGGCTCAGCGCATGCTCGGGCGTAGTCGTCGAGCTGGCTGGCGATGAGGGCGATGCCTTCGGCGGAGAGGGATGCCTCAACGGCGACCCGCACCGGATTCTCATTGGTGACGACGACAGCTGCGTCGCCGGAAAAGAGTTCGGCCGGTGCCGCGCCGACCGTGTAGAGCGCAGGAAGCAGGTGCGCAGCCTCTGACGTGGAGAAGATCGTGCTACCGATCGTCACGGAGTCGCCCAACGTTGTTGTGGCCTCCAGTGTCGCGAGATAGTCGGACGTTACACGGAACCCGTCAGCACCTTCTGAGAGTCCGAAGCCCACCACTGCGGGCTCGCCGTCGAAATCGACTTCAGCCCGCACCGAGCTGTCTTCGAAGACCTCGAATGTGTAGTCCCCGAGGTAAGCGTCAGCGCTGGAGAAGGCCGACTCGATCTGCGCGAAATTCTCCGGTTCGATCTCCAAGAGAGAGCGAACCGCCTCGGCATCGCCGTCGGAAAGGGCTCGCAAGTACGTATCAGCCGCTTCTTCGGCCGACGGCGCGCGCGAGCTGAGTGACCACACCACAACACCACCGACAGCGGCGAGGACGAACGCGCCCACCACGATCCCGACGGTTGTCTTGCGCTTCACTCGTCCACGCTAGCGCGGACGGGAGTGTTCAGCGTGAGTGCCGTGTTGGCTTCGTGACGGGATGCCTCCGCCAGCTCGCGCGCGAGATCACCTGTCGCATCGCCCCACCCAGATATCGACAGCGACTCCAAACCTTGCCACCGCGCGGCCGACCGCAGCTGTTCGGCCAGCCGAGCGGGTGCGTCTGGGGGACGGCTCTGCTCCCACCAGGCGGATTGCACCATCAGTGTGGAGCGAGCCCGGTCGGCCTTGAGATCGACCCGCCCCACGAGGTCGTCGCCGATCAGCACCGGTAGGGAGTAGTAGCCGTAGCGCCGCTGGGGAGCCGGCGTATAGATCTCGATGCGGTACTCGAACCCGAAGAGGCGCTCGGCACGATCGCGAAACCACACGACAGGGTCGAACGGAGTGAGGATTGCGGCGGTGTCGATGCCGCGGGGGAGCGCGGCGTCCCGATGCAGCCACGCCTTCGCGGGCCTGCCCGCGCTCTGCCATCCCTCGACCTGCACCGGGAGGAGTTCACCCGCCTCTTCGAGGTCGTAGATCGCCGCCATCACCACAGGGCGGTCCTTGATCCGCCAGTAGTCGGCGATGTCGGATGCCGTGGCCACCCCGTACGCGGCGCTCGCGCGTCGGACCAGTTCATGGATCGCCTCGGTACGCGGCACGGGATTGTCGAGCACTTCACGCGGAATGACGTGCTCAGCCAGGGCGTAGGTGCGCTCGAACCCGCGACGCCCCGCAATCGCGACCTCGCCGAACATCCACAGCAACTCCAGAGCGTTCTTGACCACGTCCCAGTCCCACCACGCACCTCGACGGGCTTCTTTGGCGTTGTGGTCGATCTGCGCCGGGCGCAGAGGTCCTCGTGCGGCGAGTTCGCTGCGGACCCAATCCATCACATCAGCGTGGACGACAGGCCAGCTGTCGGGCTTCGTACCGTACTTCGCGCGCAGATCGTCCATGCGAAAGCGGAAGAGACCCCAGTCAGTTGCCGGAATGAGAGCCGCCACGTGTGCCCAGTACTCGACATACGGGGCCTTGCGTGCGAAAACGAGTCGATCGAGCGCGGCCGTGTCGTACGGACCCAGCCGGGAGAACAGCGGCATGTAATGCGATCGCGCGAAGACGTTGACCGAGTCGATCTGCAGAGTCTTCATGCGTGCGAGCGCGAGATTCAGCTGTCGCGTGCCCGCGCTCGTCGTGCGCGCGCCACCGAACCCCTGGGCTGCGAGAGCGACGCGCCGCGCCTGTGCGCTGCTGAGCGTGTTGCTTCGCTTCGCATTGCTGCGCGTCGACTTCACGCGGGCCAGCCTAGTGCCCGCCTCCGACGTCCGACCCGCAAGGCCGGGTAGACCGGTCCGGTTGTATGACCGGCGCGGAATGCCGCGCGCCTAGACTGGCCCGATGAGCGGAACAGACCCGAAACCTCGAGGTTCGGTGTTCGACGCACTCCGTGATCGCAGTCGGGTCGTCACCACTGAGATGTCGGGGAACATCCCGCGTGGTCTGCGCACGGCGACCGCCTACTCGTGGCGGCTCTTGATCGTCGCAGCCGCGGTCGGAGTCGCGATCTGGTTGGTGATCCAACTCAAGCTCCTCGTCATTCCCCTCCTCATCGCGATCCTCCTCACTGCGCTTCTCCACCCGCTTTTCACTTGGATGCTGCGGCGCCGCGTACCGCGTTGGCTTGCCATCGTGCTGTCTGTGCTGCTGACGTTGGCGGTGGTCGGCGGCTTGCTCTGGCTCGCGATCTGGCAGATCGCGCGCCAGTGGCCTTCGGTCCAGGCACGCACCGTCGAGGCTCTCGAGCAGTTCCGGCAGTACTTGATCGACGGACCGCTTCACCTGACCGCGAAACAGATCGACGATCTGCTCGGGCAGGGGTGGACATTCGTCCAGCAACAGGCGGAACTCCTCCTTTCCGGCGCCCTCGCGATCGGCAGCACCCTCGGGCACGTGGTCGCGGGGGCGCTCCTGGCGTTCTTCATCCTTCTCTGCCTACTTGCCGACGGTGCCGGCATTTGGCGATGGACGACACGAATCTTCCCTCGTAAGGCACGCCCGGCCGTCGATGGCGCGGGACGCGCGGGCTGGGTCACGGTCGTCAACTATGCGCGGACCCAATTGCTGGTGGCCACGATCGACGCGATCGGCATCGGCCTGGGCGCGTTTCTGCTCGGGGTTCCGCTGGCCATTCCGGTCGCTGTTCTGGTGTTCCTCGGAGCGTTCATTCCGTTCGTCGGTGCCGTCATCACCGGCGCGTTGGCGGTCTTCCTCGCCCTGGTCTACAACGGCCCTTGGATCGCGCTCTGGATGCTGATCGTGGTTCTCGCGGTGCAGCAACTGGAGGGGCATGTGCTCCAGCCCCTCCTGATGGGATCGGCTGTGAAGGTACACCCGCTCGCGGTGGTGCTGGTGGTGGCCGGAGGCGCGATGATCGCCGGCATTCCGGGCGCTCTCTTCGCCGTTCCTCTCGCGGCCTTCGTCAATGTCGTCGCGGTGTACGTGTCGAGGCGGGCATGGGAGACAGGTCTCCCGCCTGATGTCGACCTCATCTGGAGCACCGTCCCCCGTCAGAGAAAGAGCAGTTCGTGAGCGGCACCCCGCACTTGTCCACCGCGATCCCCACCCTTTCGGCGTTCGAGGATGCCGCAGCCACGCTCGACGGCGTGATCACGGTCACCCCGCTCGATCATTCCAAGCACCTGTCGGATGTGCTCGGCGTGCCTGTACATCTCAAGCTCGAGAATCTGCAGCGCACCGGTTCTTTCAAGATTCGAGGCGCGACGTACCGGCTGTCACGGCTCACCGAAGAGGAACGTGCTCGCGGTGTCGTGGCAGCCTCAGCCGGCAACCACGCGCAGGGTGTGGCGTTGGCGGCGCAGGCGCTGGGAATTCGAGCGACGATCTTCATGCCCCTCGGAGTGCCCGTCCCCAAGTTGCTGGCGACCCGTGGCTATGGGGCCGAGGTGATCCTGGAGGGCGAAACAGTCGAGACCCCGCTACGACTCGCGGCCGAGTTCGCGGCGCGCACAGGGGCGGTCTTCATCCACCCGTTCGATCACCCAGACGTGATCGCAGGGCAGGGCACGCTCGGCCTCGAACTGTACGAACAGTGCCCCGACGTCGAAACGATCGTTATGGGCATAGGCGGGGGAGGGCTCGTTGCCGGCGTGGCCGCCGCGGTCAAGGCTCGCGCAGCAGTGGACGGCCGCAACGTGCGCATCATCGGTGTGCAGGCCGAGAATGCTGCTGCCTATCCCAGCTCGCTCGCCGCGGGGCATCCGCTCGAAGTTACGACGAGCCCGACGATCGCTGACGGCATCGCGGTCGCTCGGCCGGGAGACCTGCCCTTCGAGATCATTCGTGAACTCGTCGACGAGGTCGTCACCGTTTCGGATGACGACATCGCGCGCGCGCTCCTTGTTCTGCTCGAGCGCGCCAAGCAGGTTGTCGAGCCCGCCGGAGCCGTGGGGGTTGCGGCCATCCTCGCCGGAAAGATTCACGCCACGGGCCCGACGATCACCGTGCTTTCGGGCGGCAACATCGATCCACTTCTGCTACAGCGCGTCGTCGCGCACGGGCTCGCAGCATCCGGTCGGTACATGACACTGCAGATCCCGCTCCCGGATCGTCCCGGACAACTCGCCCGCGTCTCGCACTTGCTGTCGCAGGCCGGAGCGAACGTGATCGAGGTGTTGCACACCCGCCACGGACAGGGACTTCAGATCAGCGAGGTGATACTTCAGCTAAGCGTCGAAACGCGTGGCGAAGAGCACCGCGCTCACGTCATCGCGATCCTCGAGGCAGCGGGCTTCACACCGCGCGTGCTGGCTGACTGAGCGTAGCGCTCGTCGGACTACTGACCGTTGTAGGTGTCGACCTTGATGACCTCGACCGCGATCTCGCGACCGTTCGGGGCCACATACGACGTCTTGTCACCCTCGTTGAGCCCGAGGATGGCCGCGCCGAGCGGCGAGGCCTCGCTGTAGACATCGAGCGCTGAACCGACGCCGATCTCGCGATTGCCGAGAAGGAAGACCTCTTCGCCGCCGGCGACGATGGCCGTCACGACAGTGCCGGGTTCCACCACGCCGTGGCTCTCGGGCGCTTCGCTCACCGTGGCGGTCTTCAACAGGTGCTGCAGGGTGCGAATGCGCGCCTCTTGCTTGCCCTGTTCGTCTTTGGCTGCGTGGTAGCCGCCGTTCTCTTTGAGGTCACCCTCTTCGCGCGCAGACTCGATGCGCTTGGCGATCTCTTCGCGGCCGGTCGTCGAGAGGTGCTCGAGCTCGGCGACCAGACGGTCGTAGGCATCCTGCGTGAGGAAAGTGACGGGGGCATCGCTGGACACGTCGGACTCCTTGATAACAGTATGAATTCGAAACAGCGCGATCGGGGGCGGTACGTCGAACGCCCCGGCTCTGGCCAGGGCGTCGTGGTCTGGAAAGACTATGTCACCCAGCAGGAGTTGACCAAACCCGTCGTCGCTTCGGCGGTCGTGGGAATAGTCTCGCGGAACGCTCGGGCGTGCTGGTCGGAAGCCGGGAACTCCACGATCTTCCACCCGACGACGCCGTGCTCGACATCCTGCGCTTCGAGCGCGCATGCGACCGAGCGACCGAGAGGTGCAGTGATCTGGAAGTTCACCACGACCGAGTGATCATCCACGATCTCGAAGCCCGTTGCGTCGGCTCCGACGTCGTCCAGGGTGCTGGCAATGGTCATCCACCCGAAGAGCCCGGTGACGATGACGCCGATCGTGATCGCGACGACGATTCCCCATCGCGGGGCTCCGCGGCGGCGTCTGCCGTAGCGCTCATCGAGCATGCTCTGAGTCGTCATCGTGTTCCATCGGGAAGATTAGGCTGGGGTTCCAGGCTATGCGCTCTCGCGCGGAACAGGGACACCCACGATGCACGCGTTCGTCGCTCTCGCGCTCGGTTCGACCACCACGTCTGCGACGCCGTTGCCTACGCCGTCGCTGATGGTCGATCCGGAGCTCGTCACCCCGGGCGTGTGGGGCTTTGCCATCATCGCGCTCCTCGCCGTCGCGGTCATCCTCTTGGTCTCCGACATGCTGCGGCGCATTCGCCGTGCGCGGGTGCGCGCGGATATCGCCGAGGAGCTTGCTGCAGAGATGGATGCTGATGCCCAGCGGGATACCGCTGCGCCGTCACCGGCCACCGACGACGACACGGCTGCCCCGCGCGCCTAGTTAGCCGGAGAAGCCCAGGGACGGCGAGAACGGGTCGAGGGCGACCAAGAGGCACGCCGTCCAGTGGCAGAGGAATGCCAAGACGGTGCAGAGGTGGAAGATCTCGTGGAACCCAAAGTGTCCGGGCCAAGGGTTGGGCTTCTTCAGCGCGTAGGCGACGGCACCAACCGTGTAGAGCAGGCCTCCGATGATGACCAAGATCATCATGGTGGGGTTGGCCTGGAAGAGTTGGGGCATGTACATGACGGCCGCCCAGCCCAGCACCAGATAGAGCGCGACGTAGAGCCAGCGCGGCGCGTCGATCCAAAAGATTCGAAACAGGATGCCGGCGAGCGCCCCGCTCCACACCAGGACGAGCAGAAGCGTGCCCTGATCCGGGGGCAGGGCGAGAACTGCGAGGGGGGTGTAGGTCCCCGCGATGAGGATCACGATGTTCGCGTGATCGATTCGCTTGAGGATCGCCTTGGTTCTGGGCGTCCAATCGAAGCGGTGATACAGCGCTGAGTTGCCGAAGAGAAGTAGAGAACTCGCCATGAAGACGGCGGCCGACCACTTCGCTGCTGCTCCTTCGGCCACCACGATCAGGATGATTCCGGCCACAATCGCGACGGGGAAGATGGCGGCATGAAGCCAGCCACGCCAGGTTGGACGGATCTCGGGTACCTTCGCATCGGCATCCGCAGCCTCCATCAAGGGCAGTTCAGGAACCTCAGGCCCTGAGTCTTTCGGCGCGCGTCGGCTCATGTGTAAAGGGTAGGCCCCGCGGCATGCCGACGCTCGTACATACTGAGTCCCATGACTTGTGGTACTCAGTACCATTCCCGCGCGAGTTGGGTGTCGCGGTAGCGTAGGGGCGTGGCGCGCAATTCGGCAAACGAGGGCAGGGGGCCCCTTTACCGTCTGTACATCAACAGGTTGCGCCGTAACCTCGAACCTGATGCCGTGCCGCACCACATCGCCATGATGATCGACGGTAACAGGCGTTGGGCGAAGCAACTGGGCTACGACTCAGCCGCCCATGGGCATCGCGCGGGAGCCGCGAAGATGCGTGAGTTTCTGGAATGGTGCGACGACATCGGTGTGCGCGTGGTGTCGCTCTACCTCCTCTCCAACGACAATCTCGTCAAACGCGATTCGCGAGAACTGTCCGACCTCATCGACATCATCGCCGAACTCGCCGAAGAGCTCTCGCACGAGCGGGACTGGCGTGTGCAGCACGTCGGCCGTTCCGATCTCCTCCCACCCGATCTCGCCCGCGTACTGGCGACCGCCGAGCAACGGACTACCGAGCACACCGGCCTGCATGTCAACCTCGCGGTCGGCTACGGCGGACGCGGCGAGATCGTCGATGCAGTGCGGAGCATCATCGCCCAGCATGACAAGGACGGCGGATCGCTCGAGGAGCTCGCCGCGAGTCTCACGCCCGAGCAGATCGGCGAGCATCTCTACACCGGAGGCTTGCCCGACCCCGATCTGGTGATTCGTACTTCGGGGGAGCAGCGCTTGAGTGATTTTCTGCTCTGGCAGAGCGCGCACAGCGAGTTCTACTTCGTGGAAGCGCTCGGGCCAGACCTGCGTGAGGTCGACTTTCTGCGTGCGATTCGCGACTTCACCACGAGAAACCGCCGTTTCGGCGGCTGACTTCGCCGCCCGACTCATCAGGCCCTCTGCCAGACTGTGACCGTGATGGACCTGGAGTCGTACATCTCGTCGTTCGACGGAGAACCCGGATACCTCGACTGGGCTGCGTTCGGTCCGCTGTCGGCATCAGTCCGCAGCGAGGCGCACGCAGACACGGAGCTGCTCGGTTCTGGCAGGCGCTCGAGCATCGAGCTCGTCGGTGAACATGTCGGCGAGGCCCGTGCGATCGCGGCAGAGCTGATCGGCACGTCGGTCGATCAGATCACTCTGCAACCATCGACGACCTACGGCATCATGCACGCCTTCTACGGGCTCGCCGGGGGGTTAATGCTCTCGCGTGCGGAGTTTCCGAGCCTCACCGTGGCAGCCACTCGTGCGGCTGATTCGCTGGGGTCGATCGATCTGCAGTGGCTCGAGCCCGAAGACGGAATGGTCACGCCCGACCTCGTGCGAGCGTCGTTGACCGATGACACGCGCGCGCTCGCGGTCAGCTTGGTCGACTTTCGCACCGGATATCGGGCCGACCTGTCGGCGTTGCGCGACGTGATCGGTGACCGGTTGCTGATCGTCGATGCGATTCAGGGGTTCGGAATGATCGAGGCGGACTACCTCGCTGCCGACGTAGTGTGTGCGCAGGGCTACAAGTGGCTGCGAGCGGGGCGCGGGACCGGCCTCGCGTGGTTCGGTGAACGCGCGCTCGAGCGGATTGCTCCGGTTCTGTCGGGGTTTGTCGGGGTGGACGGTGACCTGCCCGTGGACGTTGTCCCTCAGCCCGCAGCATCCTCCCGCGCGTTCTCGGTATCGGGGATCGACACTCTCGCGGTGGCGCGACTGGCGACGGCGCTTCGCGAGGTGCGCGAGGTCGGCGTTGCCACCATCGAGGCCGAGCTTGCCGAACGTACACGAAGCGTCATCTTCTTCGCCGACCGCTACGAAGTTCCGGTCATCACTCCGCGTGCACCCGAGCGCCGCGCGGGAATCGTCACGCTTCAGCCCGCCCCGCAGGATGCCGCGCCGCTGGCCGCAGCCCTCGCCAACCACGGATTGACCGTGACGGTGCGATCAGGGCTCGTGCGCGTCGCACCACATGTCGGAACCGGGGCCGACACTCTACGGCTCTTCGGCGATGCCCTCGCGGCTTTCTCATCGATGCGCGTGTGGTGAAGCATCCGGAGTTCACAAACTCGTAACCAGAAAAGGTGCGTGTCTTCGGCGTGTGTTCGCGCTCGCGGTCGTACGGTCAACTCATCGGGCAAAGCGCCCGTCGAGTCGGCCTTTCGGAAACGACTCGTGACCCCTTGGTCGACTCGTGACTGCCGGGATTTTCACCCCGGGGCGGGAGTGGGTTGTGACCACACGGGCACCACAGCAGCAGCGAAACCACGAAATCGGAAGCGTCGATATCGAGGATGTCGACGGGGTCGATCAGGACCTCCGCACTTATGTTCTCGACACTTCGGTGTTGCTGAGCGATCCGCGGGCATTCTTCCGGTTTGCCGAGCACAACGTCGTGATCCCGGTGGTGGTGATCACCGAACTTGAAGGCAAGCGGCACGATCCTGAGATCGGGTACTTTGCGCGGCAAGCTCTTCGTCATCTCGACGAACTGCGTATCGAGCACGGGCGGCTGGACTTCCCGGTACCGGTGGGTGCCGGCGGCACGTTGCGGGTGGAGCTGACGAACACGGACGCCGGGATTCTTCCGCTCGGCATGCGCCTCGGCGACAACGACTCCCGCATTCTCGCCGTCGCGATGAATCTCGCCCAGGACGGACAAGGAGTCACGGTCGTATCCAAAGACCTTCCGATGAGAGTCAAGGCAGCGTCGCTCGGAATCTCGGCCGAAGAGTACCTGGCAGAGCAAGCCGTCGATTCTGGATGGACCGGTATCGCCACGATCGACGTCTCAGGTGACGAGATCAGCGACCTTTACGAGAGCGACGTCGCCACCAGCGACGATGTGCGCGGGTTCCCGGTCAACACCGGTCTCATCATTCACTCCGAGCGCGGGTCTGCACTCGGGCGAGTGACCGGCGACGGTTCATACAAGCTCGTCCGCGGCGACCGAGAGGTCTTCGGGCTACACGGTCGCTCGGCCGAGCAGCGCATCGCGATCGATCTCCTGCTTGACCCCGAGGTGGGGATCGTCTCGCTCGGCGGGCGTGCAGGCACCGGCAAGTCGGCCATCGCACTGTGCGCGGGACTCGAGGCCGTGCTCGAGCGGCAGCAACAGAAGCGGATCATCGTGTTCCGTCCACTCTTCGCCGTTGGCGGGCAGGAACTCGGCTACCTTCCCGGTGATCAGGGCGAGAAGATGGGACCCTGGGGTCAAGCCGTCTTCGACACCCTGGGTTCCGTCGTCTCGGGCAACGTCGTCGAAGAGATCGTCGCGCAGGGAATGCTGGAGGTGCTTCCGCTCACGCACATCCGCGGCCGCTCGCTCCATGACGCCTTTGTGATCGTCGACGAGGCGCAGTCGCTGGAGCGCAATGTGCTGCTGACCGTGCTGAGTCGTATGGGCCAGAACTCCCGTGTGGTGCTCACTCACGACGTCGGGCAGCGTGACAACCTGCGCGTCGGCCGGCACGACGGGGTCGCCTCGGTCATCGAGACGCTCAAGGGTCACAGCTTGTTCGGACACGTCACATTGATGCGGTCCGAGCGGTCGGCGATCGCGGCGCTCGTCACCGAACTCCTCGAGGCGGGCGAGTTGGCGTGATCTGCGTGGCTTGATCTGGCATAACTTGTCGCAATCGCGGCACACCGGCGGCAAACTGCATGAGAAGAGTCTCATGCAGTTTGCCGCTGGTTGTCAGGTCGGTCTGAGAACATGGAGTGATAGCGCATGAAGCGCGGGGGTCGAACGGAGATGATCGTGGACAATCGGGTGCGCCTGGCTAGCGGCGGTACCGTCGTGGTCGCCGCGAGCGCCGCGATTCTTTGGTCCGCGGCGATGGCTAACGCAACTCATCTCGTGGACGCCGCAGGTCAACCGGTCAGTGTTGGCGCCGTGATGGTGGCGGCCCCTCAGCTTCCGAGTTCGTCGACCCGGGGTTCGGCGCTGCTCAGTGACCCAGTTTCCGTCAAGACGGCGACTGCGAACACCGACGCTGTTCCTGCCGACACTGCTCCCACCGGCGCTGTACCTGCCGACACTGCTCCCCCCGGCGCTGTGACGGTCCCTGCGCCCGCGGCGTTGGTCGTTGCCGGTGACATCAGCAGCGAAGCGCCCGTCGAGACTGAAGCTGCGCCGATGGCCAACATCACCGAGACCGCGCGCTCACACGGTGCGAAGGAAGCCGCACGAAAGGCTCAACCGCACGGCGACGCACAGGGTCATCAGGAGCGCGGTAACGGCATGTCCCCACAAACTCCCGCACATGCGGGAACATCATCCGACCCCGCGGGAGAACCGCGTGGTGTCGGATCGAAGAGAGATCAGTCGCTGGACTCCCCAGACCGATAGCGACTGGTCCGGCCGGCTTCCCCAGCCCGGCCCTTCCCAAAGCCCCCGGCGTCCCCCAGCGCCGGGGGCTTCTTCTCGCTCGGCGAGGGGCGGCAGGAGTCGCGTGTGTCGCTATTCCCAGCGATAGCCTGTGCCACGCACAGTGGTGATGTGGTGGACGCCCAACTTGCCACGCAGGTATCGCACGTAGACGTCGACCACGTTGGATCCGGGGTCGAAGTCCATGCCCCACACGCGGCTGAGCAGGGCCTCGCGGGTCAGCACTTGTCCGGGATTGCGCAAGAACTGCTCGGCCAGCGCGAACTCGCGTGCCGAGAGATCGACCTCGCGGCCATCCACCGTGGCGCGCCGACCGAGAATGTCGAGGGTCACTTCATCGTGCGTGATCGTTACACCGCTGCCGCCGGGTGAATCGCGCAGCGCGGTGCGGACGCGCGCCAAGAGTTCGTCGAACGTGAAGGGCTTGCGGATGTAGTCGTTTGCTCCCGATTCGAGACCGTCCACGGTGTCGGCGGTGCTGGTGCGCGCTGTCAGCATGATGATCGGGATGCGGGACCCGGTGGCGCGAACAGTGCGAAGGACTTCCATCCCGTCCATTCCGGGAAGTCCGACATCGAGAAGGACCAACGCGTGGTCGCCGCTGAGCGCGGCTTCAAGACCCGAACGTCCATCGGAGGCGATGGTGGGCGAGAATCCGGCGGCGGCGAGCCCACGGCAGACGAACGAGGCGATGTGCGGTTCGTCCTCCACGATCAGAATTGCGGTCATGCAGCTGCCTCTCGTTGGAGCACGTCACCGGCGCGAACGGGTGCGGGCAAGGCAGTGGCGCGCAGGGGGAGGTGGATGGTGAACGTCGCACCTCCTCCGGGAGTGTCTGTGACGAGACATCGGCCGCCGTGGGCTTTCGCGATCGCATCGACGATGGCGAGCCCCAGGCCCGACCCGCCAACGGATCGGCGACCCTGTGCACGGCCGAACCGGCGGAAGATCTGCTGACGTGACGCGGGCGGTATACCGGGGCCGTGATCGACGACCCAAAGGCACACTTCGTCGGTATTGATCCGACTCCCGATCTCGATGGGCGAACCCTCGGCGGTGTACTTCGCCGCGTTGTCTGCCAGCTGTAGCCACGCCTGGAGAAGTCGGTCCTGGTCGCCCAGCGTCTTACCCTCTGCGCGAGCCGAAACGAGCCACGGGTGCCCGGGGATGACGGAGACGAGTTCGCCGACCCGAGCCGTCAGCGCGGCGAGGTCCACCTCTACCGTCGCGAATGTGCCGCCTTCGACGCTCGCGAGCAGGTCGATGTCTTCGACCAACCGTGTCATGCGGTCAAGCTCCGCGATTCCGATCGCTCTTGCGGTCGCGACGTCGTGGGCATCCGTGGGATCCATGAGCTCCAAATGACCGCGCACGATGGTGATGGGTGTCTTCAGCTCATGCCGGACGTCATCGAGCAACTGGCGCTGGGAGTCCACCGATCCTTCGATACGGTCGAGCATCGAGTTGACTGTGCGCGAGAGGTCAGAGATGTCGTCGTTGCCTCCTGCTGCCATGCGCGGGGAGAGATCGGTCACACTCACTGCATCTGCCGTCGCGCGAAGCCGGCCGAGCGGCGAGAGCAGTCTGCCCGCGACGAACCACCCGACGATACCGATCGCAAGCAACACGCCGACCGCCGCGATCGCATAGGTGAACATGGCCGCGGTCACCGGCGCAAGCTCAGCGTTCAGATCGACCACGCGCAGGTACACGCCCTGCGCGGGGTCGCCTTCGACGTTGACCGGTATCGCGACGTACCGCATCGATCCGTGCTCGGTCTCTGCCGTCCCTCGCACCGTGCCGCCCGCAGCCGTCGTTTCCGCGACAGCGCGCGCGATGAGTTCGTGGTCGTCAGAGATATCGAAACCCGACAGCGTTGCAGGCCGAAAGCGCGCCTCGCCGTCGACGATCGCCACCGAGCCCTCGTTGCGCGCCGGCACAAGGCGGGCGACAGCGGCCTGCAGATAGTCCTCGACGCTCGAGAACTCTTCGATGACGAGGTCGTCGGTGGCAGGGGCGGCACCTCCGGCTGACCCTGTGTCATCGGGTTGTTCCGCTGCGACCGTTTGCAGTCGTGCGACCTGAGCGCTCAGCCGCTGGTCGATCTCGTCTGTCACCCTGCTGTGTTGAACGACGAACGTGACGCTTCCGACGATCGCGAGCCCCAAGCACGCCACAGCCAGCACCGCCGCGAGAATCCTCGCGCGGGCTGAGATCGGACGAGATGAGCGGGTCACCCCATGATTATCGCCCGTGCGACCCCGCGAGTGGGCGCAGACCGCTCAGCCCGGGTGCGTCATCGAGAGCAGATCGAGCTTTTCGTCGAGTTGCTCGAGCGTGATTTCACCGCGATCGACGAAACCGAGGTCGAGGACCGCCTCGCGCACGGTGATTCCCTTGGCCACCGAGTGCTTGGCGATCTTCGCGGCGGCTTCGTAGCCGATGAGCTTGTTGAGCGGCGTCACGATGGACGGCGACATTCCCGCCAGCGCGGACGTGCGCTCGATGTTGGCTACGAGTCCGTCGATCGTCTTGTCGGCCAAAAGGCGGACCGAATTGGCGAGGAGCTCGATCGACTCGAGAAGTGCCGACCCCATGATCGGGATCGCCACGTTCAGCTCGAACGATCCGGATGCGCCCGCCCACGCGATCGTGGCGTCGTTGCCGATCACTCGTGCGCACACCATCAGGGTGGCCTCGGGCACGACCGGGTTGACCTTGCCGGGCATGATCGACGAACCCGGCTGCAGGTCAGGAATGTGAAGCTCGCCGAGTCCGGTGTTGGGGCCCGACCCCATCCAGCGGATGTCGTTGTTTATCTTCGTGAGCGAGACGGCAATTGTGCGCAGGGCGCCGGATGCCTCGACCAGACCGTCCCGGTTGGCCTGGGCCTCAAAGTGGTCCTTCGCCTCGGTGATCGGCAGTTCGGTGTCGGCGACGATCAGTTCGAGCACCTTCTGCGGGAAGCCGGCGGGAGTGTTTATCCCGGTTCCTACGGCCGTGCCGCCGAGGGGTACTTCAGCGACGCGGGGGAGCACGGCGCGCACGCGCTCGATGCCGAGGCGCATCTGACGCGCGTAGCCGCCGAACTCTTGGCCGAGTGTCACCGGCGTGGCATCCATCAAGTGCGTTCGACCCGACTTGACGACCGACTTCCACTCTTCCGCCTTCGTCTCGAGCGAGAAGGCGAGGTGGTCGAGGGCCGGGATCAGGTCGTCGATGAGCTCCTGCGTGACGGCGATGTGTACCGAAGTGGGGAACACGTCGTTGGAGGACTGCGACGCGTTGACGTGGTCGTTGGGGTGGACGGTCGAGCCGAGGTCCCGGGTAGCGAGCGTCGCGAGAACCTCGTTCATGTTCATGTTCGAGGACGTGCCGCTACCGGTCTGGTAAACATCAATTGGGAACTGGTCGGCGTACTCGCCGGCGATGATGCGGTCGGCGGCGCGGGCGATGGCATCGGCGATGGCGCCGTCGAGGGTGCCCAGTTCTTTGTTCGCGAGCGCAGCAGCCTTCTTGATCCGCGCGAGCGCGACGATCTGTGCCGGTTCCAGGGGGTCGCCCGAGATGGGGAAGTTCTCGACGGCACGCTGTGTCTGCGCGGCGTACAAAGCGTCCTTCGGGACGCGTACTTCGCCCATCGTGTCGTGTTCGATGCGGTATTCGATGTCGGTCACGTCGTTGTTCCTTCTTCGTCTTGCTCGGTTTTCAGGCGTGCGCGTCGGTTGCGGCGCCCACGATGATTTCGGGCACCGTGGTGCCCTCAGAGAGTTTGTAGTTGGCTCCCACGACCGCGAGGTGCCCCTCTGCAACGGCCGTACTGATCAATTCGGAGGCGTGGAGAAGGTCGGCGACTGTCCCCCGCAGGTGCTCGCGCCCGACGTGCTCGGCATCGATGGAAGAATTCTGAGTTCCGTCGGCGCGCTGAACCCGGCGGACCGCAGGAACGATCGGCGCGATCTGTCGCCAGATCTGCGCCGGAAGGGCAGGCGCGTCGATTCCCGTGCTGTCGATCGCCGCCTTCACGGCGCCGCACTCGTCGTGGCCCAACACGATGATGAGCGGCACATCCAGGACGGCCACGGCGTATTCGAGGCTTCCGATGACGGAGTCCGAAATCACTTGACCGGCATTGCGCACGACGAAGAGATCGCCCAGACCCTTATCGAAGATGATCTCGGCCGCGAGCCGGGAGTCCGAGCAGCCGAACAGCGCAGCTCGGGGAGTCTGCCCACCTGCGAGCAGGTGGCGTCGCTCGACGTCCTGCCGAGGATGCTCGGGCTCGCCCGCGACGAAGCGCTGGTTGCCCCGGCGCATCTCATCCCAGACCTTTTGCGGAGTGGGTCGGTCGGTCACGGAGCCTCCTCGCGTAGTGCTTGCACTTGACCGGTGACGGATGCGGCTGCCTGCTCGAGAGTGGCCGTATCGATCCCACCGCCATAGATGAGGATCGTGTCGGTCCCGGCCGGTGTGCTGAGCGCGCGTGACACGTTGCCCGCACGCGAGGGGTCCGCGATGTCGTACCGTGTCCATTCGATGCCGTCGATGGTCACCGCCTCATCTGCGGACGCTCCGGAGAGCACGCGCGTCGGCCACGAAGCATCCGCATCGAAGCCTTGCGCAATGTTGACGAAGCCCAGTTCGGGCGCGTAGACGATCGTCCACGCGCGCGTGCTGTCGCCCTCGACGCGGGCGCGGTTGATCGTCCACTCGTCGGGCGCGTCGGGAACGATGACCGTGCGGGTTTCGGCGGATGCGATCTGCGCGGCGATCGTGGCCACATCGATCGGCTCGCGCGCCGGCGGTGTGCCGCGCGGCACGGCGAAAACGATGACGACGACGATCGCGAGCGTCACCAGCAGGGCGGCGATCAGGTTGCGCGTGGTCTGGCTCGACCGGTACGCGAATGACGACGCAGCCTTTCGAGCCGAAGTCTCGTCGGGGGTCTCTGGCCTGCCCAGTTCAGCGACGACGCGAGGGTTCTGCGCCATCACGAGATCGAGCCGTCCGTCGGGACGGCCGCGCGTGTCTGCTCAAGGCGTCGCTTGGCGCCGATCAACCACTCCTCGCAACGTGCGGCGAGGGCTTCACCCCGCTCCCACAGCGCAAGCGAGTGCTCGAGCGTCGGCGCGCCCTGCTCCAGTTCGGCGACGACACGCATCAATTCGTCACGCGCCTGCTCGAACGACAGGGTCGAGACGTCGGGGGCGCTCGTTCCAGTCATGATTCCATCTTAGGTCTGCCCGTCCGACACGCTGTCGGGGCCGGTTTCGGCGATCTCGCCCTGTGACTGGGCAGCGAACGACCCGCGGCCGACCGTGATGATGACCGGCTCACCCGCGGGCGCCTGGGCGGCATCCCTCACGATCACCCCATCCGTGCGGTGCGCGATCGCGTAGCCACGCGCCAGTGTCGACGCGGGGGAGAGCGCGGTGAGGGTCGCTCGCAACTCGGCGATGCGTCGCCCCTGCGTCTCGAGCGCGCGGTCGATGCGCTCGCGACCCCGCGCGACGAGCAGGAACACCTCGTGCGAGCGGGTGGTCAACAACGATTCGGGCGCGCGCAACACGGGCCGCGAACGCAGTTGCTCGAGTTGGGCGATGTCATGACTCACTCGCTGCGTCAGTCGGCCGGTGAGGCGCTGGCGCAACTGGCCGACGAGGGCGCGCTGTTCGGCCACGTCCGGAACCACTCGCTTGGCGGCGTCCGTGGGAGTCGACGCGCGGAGGTCCGCGACGTCGTCGAGGAGCGGGTGGTCGTTCTCGTGCCCGATGGCGCTGACGATAGGGGTGGATGCTGCGGCCACCGCTCGCACGAGGCGTTCGTCGCTGAACCCGAGCAATGTTTGCGGGTCGCCACCTCCGCGCGCGATGACGATCACGTCGACATCGGGATCAGCATCCATCGCCTTCAACGCCGCAACGGTCTCGGGGACGCAACGATCGCCCTGCACGGCGACGTGCTTCGTGCGAAACCGCACCTGCGGCCAACGCAGTTCAGCGTTGCGGTGCACGTCCTTCTCGGCGTCGGAGTTCTCACCCGTGATGAGTCCGATCAGCCCGGGAAGAAAGGGGAGTGGCTGCTTGCGGGACGCATCGAAGAGGCCCTCCGCGCGCAACTTCGCGCGCAACCGCTCGAGATTCTCGAGCTGGTCGCCGAGGCCCACGTGTCGCATCGCGGAGATCGCGAACGTGAAGTCGCCCGTCTTGATGAAGTAGTCGGCCTTCACGCACGCGATGACGTGGTCACCGACCTTCAGGTCGGCAGGGAGGCGCTCGCGCGTGGACGACCAGAGGCGAAAGGAAATGGCGGAGTCGGTCGTGAGGTCTTTCAACCGGCCGAAGACGTTGCCTCCGCGCAGGTTCCATGAGGTGATCTCGCCCTCGACCCAGACGGATCCCCAATTGGCGACGAAACCGCGGATCGCGTCGTTGAGTCGTGACACAGAGGTAGGTGAGTCGCCGCGGGAGTCCCGCGGATGCACCGAGTCTGGCGGCGGTGCTTCCCCCGTGGTCGTGTCGGGTCGGAAGGTCGTCATCCGGTCCTTTCGCCCCTGCTCGGGCAGGAAGCCGCTATCAAGCCATACACATCGCCCGCGCCCGGCCGGTACACAGGCCCCCACACGTAGAATCAAGGCGTGAGTTCTGCGTCAGCGAGTACGGCCGTCCGCATGCCCGTTCCCCGTGTTCCTCGGCGGCGCGAGCCCCTTCAGGATATCCCGGTCAAGGGACACAAGCGTGTGCTGCTGGCGGCGCCGCGTGGCTACTGCGCCGGTGTCGACCGGGCTGTGATCGCCGTGGAGAAGGCGCTTGAACGGTTTGGTGCGCCGGTATACGTGCGCAAGCAGATCGTGCACAACATCCACGTGGTGGCTGAACTTGAGAGCAAAGGCGCGGTCTTCGTAGAGGAGGTCGACGAAGTTCCCGAGGGTGCGCACGTGGTCTTCAGCGCTCACGGGGTATCGCCAGCGGTGGTGTCTGCGGCCGCCGACCGTCACCTGCAGGCGATCGACGCCACCTGCCCGCTCGTTACGAAGGTCCACCGCGAAGCAGTGCGCTTCGCACGTGACGACTTCGAGATTCTGCTGATCGGGCACGAAGGCCATGAAGAGGTCGAGGGCACGGCGGGCGAAGCCCCCGATCACGTCACGATCGTCAACTCTCCCGACCATGTCGACCAGATCGAGGTCAAAGACCCCTCGCGTGTGGTCTGGCTCTCGCAGACAACCCTCTCGGTCGACGAGACGATGGAGACGGTACGACGGTTACGTGAGAAGTTCCCGCAGTTGCAGGACCCGCCCTCGGACGACATCTGCTACGCCACCCAGAACCGTCAGGTCGCGATCAAGAAGGTCGCCAAGGACGCTGATCTGGTGATCGTCGTGGGTTCGGCGAACTCGTCGAACAGCGTCCGTCTGGTCGAGGTCGCGCTCGAGTACGGCGCCAAGGCCGCCTACCGCGTCGACTACGCCGACGAGGTCAAGCAGGAGTGGCTCGACGGCGTGGAGACCGTGGGAGTCACCAGCGGTGCGTCGGTCCCGGACGTACTCGTCCAGGAAGTCCTCGCCGACCTTGCCGGTGCGGGCTACGGTGAGGTGCAAGAGGTCAAGACTGCCGAGGAGGATCTGATCTTCTCGTTGCCGAAGGAACTGCGACAGGGTCGCTCGGGCGAACTCGGCGGGCGACGCTCGTGAGTAACGGCTCGAGCGACGGCTCCGATTCTCGACGCCGCCCGGCATACGGCGAGTACGCCACGGCCGAAGAACAGCGCGCGCGCATCCAGCAGCCTGCGATCACCGAGGCGCTCGATCACGGCCTTCCGCCCGGCGCAGCTGTTGCCCCGTCCGAACAACCGGTGGCGGCGGCATCCGTTCGCGAAACTCCTGCGCGAACCGTCGACCGCCTGATCACCGCGGTGCTGTTGGGTATCGGCTTCGTGAATGTCGTGGTCTCGGTGCAAAGCTTCTTCGACGTCACGTCGACTTTCACGCGGGCCATGGAGACCATGGGAATCCCGGGAGAATTCACCAACGTCTCGGGGCCGACTGGCGCCGCCGTGTGGGGCGCCGTCGCCGGCATCTCCATGGTGATCGGTTATGTCCTCACGGCGCTGGTGTCGTGGCGTCGCGTGCGTGGCGGGCGCCGGGCGTGGTGGATTCCGCTCGTCGGCGCAGTCATCACCTACGTCGTGGTCACCGCCTGCCTGACCGTTCCGGTCATGGCGGACCCCGCCTTCCAGGAGTACGTGCGCACGATGGCCTCCTGAGGGTCAGGTCATTCGGGCGATCTGTGGCGTCGGCCACCGGATACGATCGCGGGATGCCGCAACTTCTTGCTGTCTGTGCTGTTCACCAGCTTCGCCCTGAGCCGGGCACGGTTGGGGTGACAGCGATCGACAAGCGGGCGCTCGCCGGAGCAGTGAAGATCGGCGCCTACGGTGTGCGAGGTGACGTCCAGGCGAGCCGAAAGCACCACGGTGGACTCGACAAAGCGCTCTACGCTTACGCCCAGGAAGACGCGAACTTTTGGGAAGACCAGCTCGGACGCGAGTTGCCGCCGGGGTTCTTCGGCGAGAACATGCGCACGGAGGGGATCGACGTCAACACCGCCCGGGTTGGCGAGCGGTGGCGTATCGGCGACCGCGTCGAGGTCGAGGTGACGATGCCGCGCACTCCCTGCCAGACCTTCGCTCGGTGGGTCGGCGGTGCTGATGAACGCGGTTGGGTGAAGCGCTTCTCGGACGAACGCCGGCTGGGGCCGTACTTGCGTGTGGTCAAAACGGGGAGCGTGCGGGCCGGCGACGAGATCGTCGTCATACACGAGCCCGCGGGTGCGCCGACGATCTTGGACATCTACCGCGCTCCTTGACCGCTCGGCCATGTGAAAACGCCGCCTCCCTGGTGCGGGAGGCGGCGTTTCGGTGGTGCGATCAGGCGGCGAGGCTCTTGCCCGCAGAGCCGAGCTGCTGTGTCGCCTGAACGACGCGTGCGGCCATAGCCGACTCGGCGATCTTGCCCCAGGCGCGCGGGTCGTAGGCCTTCTTGTTGCCTACTTCGCCGTCGACTTTCAGGACGCCCTCGTAGTTCTGGAACATGAAGCCGGCGACCGAGCGCGTGAACGCGTACTGCGTGTCGGTGTCGATGTTCATCTTGATGACACCGTTGGCGACGGCCAGGGCGATCTCTTCGTCGGTCGATCCGCTGCCGCCGTGGAAGACCAGGTCGAGCGGCTTGGCGCCGGTGCCGAAGGCAGCGGTGATGCCTTCCTGGATCTCGCCGAGGAGTTCGGGGCGCAGCTTCACGTTGCCGGGCTTGTACACGCCGTGCACGTTGCCGAAGGTGAGAGCGGCAATCCAGCGACCTTGGTCACCGAGTCCGAGCGCTTCGACGGCCTTGGTCACGTCAGCGACGGTCGTGTACAGCGCGTCGTTTGATCCTTCGTGCTGCACGCCGTCTTCTTCGCCGCCGACGACACCGATTTCGACCTCGAGGATGGCGTTGATGTTCTTCAGACGGGGAAGCAGCTCTTTGGCGATTTCGATGTTCTCATCGAGCGGCACGGCTGAGCCGTCCCACATGTGCGACTGGAAGAGCGGGTTGCGACCGGCCTTGACCTCTTCTTCTGAGGCAGCGATGAGTGGCATCACGAAGTCTTCGAGCGCGGGCTTCGGGCAGTGGTCCGTGTGCAGCGCAACGGTGATCGGGTAGTTCTTTGCGACCTCGGTGGCGAACTTCGCGAACGCGATCGCGCCGGTAGCGCGACCCTTGGCGGTGTGTCCGGCGAAGTAGTCTGCACCACCCGTCGTGACCTGGATGATGCCGTCGGAGCCGGCCTCGGTGAGGCCCTGCAGGACCGCGTTGATCGACTGCGAGCTGGCGGCGTTGATCGCGGGATACGCGAAGCCCCCTGCCTTCGCTCGGTCTAGCATCTCGGCGTACTGCTCGGGCGTTGCGACGGGCATGGGTGCTCCTCGAGGTCGGCGGGCTACACAGGTCACTCTAGCGAAGTGAGGCGGAGTCCTGAATGGATGGAGCGCTGCGCTGGCGCGGTTCAGCCGACATCTGCCTGCTCAGCAAGAATCGAGATTCCTTCACACCCGGATCGCGTTAACACCCTGTCTACGGTGCCGACGCTGGCTAGGCTGACCACATGGTGAGTCTTACCGCGGACATGAGCCCGCTGCATCCCGACCGAAATCTCGCACTCGAGTTGGTTCGAGCGACTGAAGCTGCGGCAATCCGCGCGGTGCCGTTCATCGGACGAGGTGACAAACTCGCCGCGGATGCGGCCGCGGTCGACGCGATGCGCGCATTCTTCACGACGGTCAACTTCGACGGCACGATCGTGATCGGTGAAGGTGAAAAGGACGAAGCGCCGATGCTCTTCAACGGCGAGAAGGTCGGCAACGGGCGAGGCCCGCAATGCGATGTCGCGGTCGACCCGATCGATGGCACGTCGCTGACTGCCGCAGGCCGCCAGAACGCGCTCTCGGTCATTGCGGTCTCTGACCGTGGGAGCATGCTCGACGCGTCGACCGTGTTCTACATGGACAAGCTCGTCACCGGGCCCGCCGGCGTCGGTGTCGTCGACATCCGACTCCCGATCGGCGAGAACATTCGGTTGCTCTCCAAGGCGCTCGGCAAACCGGTCGATGAAATGGTCGTCTCGGTTCTGAACCGCCCTCGACACGAGAAGCTCATCGCTGAGATCCGCGAAGCGGGCGCCGGAACGCGCCTCATGTCGGATGGTGACGTGGCCGGTGGCATCAACGCGGCACGGCACAACGCACGCACCGACATGTGCGTGGGCGTCGGGGGAAGCCCCGAGGGCATCGTGACCGCATGCGCGATCAAAGCGCTCGGCGGACACGTGCAGGGGATTCTGTGGCCACGTGACGATGACGAGAAGCAGAAGGGTGCTGACCACGGCCTGAGGACTGACGGTTACGTCTACGAGGCAGATGAGCTCGTGACCGGGCAGAACACCATCTTTGTCGCAACCGGTGTGACCGACGGTCAGCTCGTCGCAGGTGTGCGCCGCGAGGGCGACTTCATCTACAGCGAGTCCGTCGTGCTGCGCGGCCGGTCGGGCACCCTGCGCCGTATCGTGTCGGAGCACTTGACCTCGAAGTGGCTCTAGCCCTTCTTCGCTGAAACTGTCAACCCGCTACCGAGTCCACCCCGTGTTCGGGGTTCTCTGGCAGAATCGCACGTGGGAACGATGATGTCGTTCCCCCGTGCGAGGGGGTTGTGGATGTCGGCTCAGGTGAGTAGTTCAGGACCGCAGACCGGTGCCCACGCGGTGATCGCAGACGCGGTCGATCCCGCCCGTCGTCCCGACGTCTTGCTTCGCAAGCGCCGCGACGAAGGACACGAGGTCAGCGTCTGGTGGATGATCGGCGCTTTCATCGCGGTTTCGGGTGTCGTGATCGCCGTGATGAGCTTCGTGCCCGGCGGTTCGTAGGTCAGAGCCTCTCGCGCAGGTCACCCACGTCAGCGATCAGCGCCGGCGGGTGTTCTGCCTCGTCGCGCCCCGCGTTGCGGCCCTCCGCAACGCCGTCGAGAAGCTCCGGTGCACTCATATGGCGAGGTTGCTTCTCGATCGTCGCCGGCGCGTTGAGCGCATCGAGTTTCGTCTGATCGATCCCCGGAAAACGCCGGGCGGTCACCAGCACTCGGGTCTCGAGTGAGCTCGTGAAACGGTTGTAGCTGTCGACAGTTCGCTCGATCGCACGACGCAGGTCGTCGGCGTGCCCGGCGAGGCCGCCCAGGCGATCGTAGAGTTGCGTGCCGAGATCGAAGAGTGCGCGAGCCTCTTGCGACACATCCTGTTGAGTCCACGTGAACGCCACTGTCTTGAGCACAGCCCACAGGTTCACGGGCGAAGCCAGCGCGACTCGCTTGCTGAACGCATAGTCCAAAAGCGACGGGTCTTCTTCGAGTGCTGCGGCCAGAAGTGATTCGCTGGGAATGAAGCAGATCACGAATTCAGGACTGGACGGCAAGCCAGCCCAATAGGTCTTCTTCGCCAGCGCATCCACGTGGGCGCGCACGGCCTTCACGTGACGATCCAACAACGCGCGGCGCCGCGCCCCTTCCGCACCCTGCGCAGTGAGGGGAATCGCGCTCGCCTGCAGATACGCGTCCAACGGCACTTTCGCATCGACAGCAATAGCTTTCTCGCCCGGCAGTCGGATTACCATGTCGGGTCGGCCCGCACCCGCGTCGCTCGCGATGGAGGACTGCAGATCGAAGTCGACGTAGCGGGTCAGCCCGGCAGCCTCCACGACGCGCCGCAACTGTGTCTCGCCCCACACCCCGCGCGTTGCGCCGGAACGCAGAGCGCTCGCGAGCGACTCTGTGGTCAGTCGAAGTGCCTCGCCGGATTCGTGCGTACGCCGGAGCTGTTCAGCAAGTGAACCGAACTGTACATGTCGATCACGCTCCAGGTCGTCGACCTTCGCCTGCATGGCGTGGAGTGTCTCTTGCACCGGTGCCAGTGCGCGCAGCACGCTCTGTTCTCGACGTTCACGTTCCTCGCGGGCTGCCTGATCTGAGCGGGCCTGCGACGCGAGCTCGCGGTAGAGGAGCTGCTGGTGATCGAGCTGAGCCTGTACGCCGTGGCGTGCGGCATCCGCCGCGGCAATGCGGGTGCGGAGCTCTGTGTGTTCGCGCGCCGCCCGTGCGGCGCCGCGCGAGAGTCCGGCGACCCAACCCGCGAGGGCACCGAGGGCGAGGCATCCGACGACAACCATCGAAACGGTGAGCGCATCCATTCCTACAGGATGACGGAGCCCACCGACAAAGCCGTCGATTGCGCGCTTTCAGGCGGCGAAGACCGTCGTGGCAGGCGCTTCGGCGATCGAGATCTGCGAGACCCTGACCCCGGAAAGTTCGGCGAGTGTGTCGATGTCGTAGGCGCCGACCCGGCGAGCGGCATCGATCATGACGTGTGCACAGGCCATCGCATCGGCTGTGGCGTTGTGGTGCGGAAAGTCCGCGAAACCCGCCTCGGCTGCGACGAACGGAAGTCTGTAGGACTCGAGCTGGTAGACCCGTCTCGCCACCTGCAGGCTGCAGGCGTACCGATACGCCGGATGCTCGTCCCCCGTCGCTTCGCACGCCCGCTTGATGACCGCCATATCGAAGCCGGCGTTGTGCGCAACCAGGATGTCGCCCCCGATGAAATCGGAAAGGTCGTTGAGCTGCGCGCTCCAGCCCAGCGCGTCGACGACATCCTCTTCACGGATGCCGTGGATGCGCGTGTTCAGTTCGAAGAACCGATCGTGCCCGGCGGGCGGCTGGATCAGCCATCCGGTCTTGTCCACGATCTCGCCGTTCCGCACACGCACGAGGCCTACCGCACACGCGGACGCATTGCTGGAGTTCGCCGTTTCAAAGTCGATTGCGGTGAAGTCCAGGGGCACCACCCCAGCGTCACGCAGTCGTGCGCGCCCGGGCGGGAGGCGCGCCGCCGGAGAATGCTTTGCCGATCAAGCCCTGGAGCGGCCCGCGTAGACTGAACTCCCGTGGCTCTCACTATCGGCATCGTCGGCCTGCCCAACGTCGGCAAGTCCACCCTGTTCAACGCACTGACCAAGAACGACGTGCTCGCAGCGAACTATCCGTTCGCGACGATCGAGCCGAACGTCGGCGTCGTGAGTCTGCCCGACCCGCGGCTGGCGAGGCTTGCGGAGGTCTTCCACTCCGAGCGAATCCTCCCCGCCACGGTCTCGTTCGTCGACATCGCCGGCATCGTCCGCGGCGCGAGTGAGGGTGAGGGGCTGGGAAACCAATTCCTCGCCAACATCCGTGAGGCCGACGCGATCGCTCAGGTGGTGCGCGGCTTCACCGACGATGATGTCGTTCACGTCGAGGGCGGCGTGAACCCGAAGAACGATCTCGAGACGATCAACGCCGAGCTGATGCTCGCAGACCTGCAGACGCTCGAGAAGGCGATCCCGCGTCTTGAGAAGGACGTCAAAGGCAAGCGCGCCGATCCCGCGACCCTTGAGGCCGCAGTCGCGGCGAAGGACGCGCTCGAGCGCGGCATCCTGCTCTCGCATTCGGGTCTGGATCTCGCGCCGATTCGCGAGTACGGGCTGATGACGGCGAAGCCGTACATCTACGTCTTCAATGTCGACGAAGCTGTTCTGACGGATGCTGCAGCCAAGGCCGAACTCGAAGCACTGGTTGCGCCCGCTCATGCGGTGTTCCTCGACGCGAAGATCGAGTCGGAACTCATCGACCTCGACCCGGACGACGCTGCCGAACTGCTCGCGTCGACCGGACAGGAAGAGTCGGGCATCGACCAGCTTGCGCGGATCGGCTTCGACACGCTCGGCCTGCAGACCTATCTCACGGCGGGGCCGAAAGAGGCGCGGGCCTGGACGATCGCCAAGGGTTCGAAGGCCCCGCAGGCGGCCGGTGTCATCCACACCGACTTCGAGAAGGGCTTCATCAAGGCCGAGGTGATCTCGTTCGAGGACCTCATCGACGCAGGTTCCGTTCTTGAAGCTCGTCACCGCGGCAAGGCTCGGCTGGAGGGCAAGGACTACGTCATGCACGACGGTGACGTGGTGGAGTTCCGCTTCAACGTCTAACCGTGGCCAACGAGAGTGGGAGGCAGCGCGGGACTCGCCAGGCGATGAAAATGCTCCATACTGTGTTGACGTTGACATAGGTGGGCGAGGTTTCTCACCTTGGTCTTGCCGCCGAGGGCAGCGTCGACCGTGTGGTCAACCGTCGTAGATCACGTCGGCCAACAAAGTCATTCCCGTGTGGATGAGAGAATCGATGACTGTGACTGACATCCAGATCTTCGAGCCCGAGGGCCGCGCCATTCCCTACGCCGTCGAGGGCGACGGCCCCGTCGGTCTCGTTCTTCTCATCGAGAGCACGCTCGAATCGGGCGATCTCGCGGTCGTCGCGCACTACCTCGCCGAGGAAGCCGGGTTCCACATCGTGCGCATCGGTTCGCGCGACGGTGCACAGAACGCGGCTGGCCGTTCTGAAGACGCGCTCGCGGTCATCGACCACGTGGGTCTAGACCACACCTGGATCGGCGGTCACGGAGCGGCGGGAACTGCCGCGCGCGTCTTCGCCGCATCCCACAGCGACCGCGTCAACGGCCTTCTGCTCTTGAGCGTCGAAGAGTCCGACGTCGCGCTCGCGCCGTTGATCCCCGTCCTCATCGTTCAGGGAACAGCGGACGACGTGACCCCCGCCGCGAACGGCGAGGCGCTGCAGGCGACGGCTCCCACCCGCGCGAGCATCAAGACGGTCACCGGTGGCGGTCATGACTTTCCGGCCACCCACCCGATCGAGACCGCGGTCATCATCGAGGAGTATCTCGACTGGGATTGATGCACGCGGACGGATGCAGCATCCGCCCCCTCATCACAATTCGAGCGAGTACCAGAAGGCGCGATCGCCGGTGTCGGGATCCACTCCCTGAAATCCATGACGCTCGTAGAAGCGCTGGGCGTCGACATCCGGCGCGTCCACGCCGATCTCGATCGCGGAGACGCCCAGTGATCGGCACTCGTCGAGAAGCAGGAGGATCATCGCCGAACCGAGCCCCTGCCCTCGCCGATCAGGTGTGACGTAGAGCTCGTCCAGCAGCGCGACCGGGCCGGGGTACCAGACGTTGGTGCGCAGCGTGACGAGGGCGACGCCCTCGGCGCGATCGCCGACGAGCAGCGCGAACGTCGTCGGTGACGCAAGCAACTTCCGCAGTCGCGGCGCGAGCACCCCGACCCCGGGCGACGCAGCGTCGAACTCGGTGTTGAAGTCGTGCAGGAGGCGCGCGACGATGGGCGCATCCTCGGGCGTCGCGCGCCGCGCGGCTGAGAGATTCCCGGCGGCGGAGTCTGCGACATGGTCGGCCATGCCCGTGATCGTAGTCAGGAAACGCCGCCGCGAAAACGCCCGGTCCGAAAAGGCAGCGCCGGCGCGCGATATTCCAGCACCGGCGGATCATCCGGCTTGAGCCGGATGGTTGCCTGTCCGAACTTCCACAGTCGGTTGAACAGGAAGACGCTGATCTCAGCGGGAGTATCAGCGGCGACCTGCCATGTGCCGCGACCCCATTGCGTGGGCTGGCCGCGTCCGCTGATGACGAGTGTGGGCCGGACGCCGAAGTAGAGCGCGAACCACGGTCGACGCATCGTCAACTCGATGCGGCGGGTGGGGCCGGCGCTCGAGGTCATCCTCGACGGTACCGCGTCAGGGCGTTCCCGGAGTCGCGCGCACCGTCCCTGGTGCAAGGATTGACCCATGACCGCAACACTCGTGGCGCAAGGCCTGGCCGGCGGGTACGGCCATCGCACCCTGTTCGATGAACTCGAACTAGCCGTCGGTCCCGGTGATGTGGTGGGAGTCGTCGGGGCCAATGGCGCCGGAAAGTCCACGCTGCTGCGGATTCTTGCAGGAATCGACGAGCCGCAGGCCGGGTCTCTCTCCCTCGCACCGAACGACGCCTTCGTCGGCTTTCTTCCGCAAGAGCACGGGCGTGTTCCGGGTGAAATCGTGGCTGAGTACATCGCCCGGCGAACGGGGTGCGCTGCGGCGACGAGAGAGATGGATGCTGCAGCATCCACCCTCGGTGATCCCTCGCTTGCCGCACCCGGCGTCGACCCCGCCGATGCCTACTCAACGGCGCTCGAGCGCTGGCTCGCGAGCGGCGCGGCCGACCTCGATGAGCGGATCCCGGCCGTACTGGCCGACCTGGGACTCGACGTCGGAGACACGGCTGTGATGACATCCCTCTCGGGCGGGCAGGCGGCTCGCGTAGGGCTCGCCGCTCTCCTTCTGAGCCGATTCGACATCGTTCTGCTCGACGAGCCCACCAACGACCTCGACCTCGATGGCCTCGAACGTCTTGAGGCGTTCGTGCGCGGCATCCGCGGGGGAGTCGTGCTGGTCAGCCATGATCGAGAGTTCCTCGCGCGCTCTGTGACCCGTGTACTCGAGCTCGACCTCGCGCAATCCTCGAACCGCGTGTTCGGCGGCGGCTACGATGCCTATCTCGAAGAACGCGCAACCGTCCGCCGTCACGCACGCGAGAAGTACGACGAGTTCGCCGAGAAGAAGGCGGATCTCGTCGCGCGGGCCCGCACACAGCGTGAGTGGTCGAGCCAGGGCGTGCGCAACGCGATCAAGAAGGCACCAGATAACGACAAGATCCGGCGCAAAGCGTCGGTGGAGTCGAGCGAGAAGCAGGCGCAGAAGGTGCGCCAGATGGAGAGCCGCATCGCGCGCCTCGACGAGGTCGACGAGCCGCGTAAGGAGTGGCAGCTCGAGTTCACGATCGGGTCGGCGCCGAGATCGAGCTCTGTGGTCTCGACGCTGAGCTCGGCGGTCTTTCGCCAAGGCTCGTTCACGCTGGGTCCGGTATCCCTTCAGGTCAACGCGGGGGAGCGGATTGGCATCACCGGCCCGAACGGAGCTGGCAAGTCAACTCTCCTGCGGGCACTTCTGGGAAAGCAGCCACCCGACGACGGCACGGCGAGCCTCGGCGCGAATGTGCAGATCGGCGAGATCGACCAGGCTCGGTCACTGCTCGTCGGCTCTACGCCGCTCGCGTCCGCGTTCGAGGGCCTCGTCCCGTCGCTGGCACCGGCAGAAGTCCGCACGCTCTTGGCGAAGTTCGGGCTGAAGGCCGATCATGTGGGTCGGCCCGTGGGTGAGCTTTCACCGGGCGAACGCACGCGCGCAGCGCTGGCGCTGTTGCAAGCGCGCGGAGTCAACGTGCTGGTCCTGGACGAGCCGACGAACCACCTGGATCTGGCCGCCATCGAGCAGCTCGAGCAAGCACTGGAGGCCTACGAGGGGACGTTGCTCCTGGTGACGCACGATCGACGGATGCTGAAGACCGTGCGCACCGATCGGCACTGGCGCGTCGACACCGGGCTGGTGAGCGAGTACTAGCGGCCCTGGCGCTTCTTGAACGGCTTCGGCTGACCCTTCACGGCAGGAGCGCGACCCTTGCCCTTCGACGCCTTGGCCTTGCCGCCTGCCGGCGCCTTCTGCTTCTCGGCGGGGGGAGGTGCGGCAGCGATCTGTCGCTGCGCTTCTTCGAGCAGGAGCACGGCGGCCGGGGTCAGGACCTTCCCATCCTTCGTATTGGAAAAGAGCGGGTGCCCGACTTCGTCCTCGAGCTTCTCCATCGAGGTATAAAGAGAGGCGAGCGGGATGCCGAGGGCCTCGGCTGCACGCGGGAAGTGCACGTCCGCCTCGACAAGGGCGACGAACCGGCGGAGTTGGGCGATCTTCACACGGACCTTTCGCGCAAAGTCGGGAGTCTCGATAGGTGCGAGGGCTCGACGGTGCCTTCTCAGGATACGGGTGCGGTGTCACCCGTTCCGCGAACGGCGAGCACGCTGCTTGACGAGTCAGCCTTCGTCTGGCGGCCCTTCCGGCTCGACGAGAGGCCGGCCGACCACTCCGATGCCCACCGCCTCGTGGCTGGGCTCGGACTCCTCGGGGGTTTTCGCCTCGGGCTCTTCTTCGACTGATTTCTCGGTGCTGGGCTCTTCCAGCTCTTCCGTGTCAGGCTCCGCGCCGCTGTCGGTGCCGATCTCTTCGTTGTCGCCGGTCATGCTCGACCTCCATTTGTCTGATGTGGTCCAGCATCCGTCATCCACCCGTCGCTGAGAAGGGGGTTGACGGCGGCGCGGGAGTGCGGCACGGTTCCGGCGCCGGAACCGTGACGAGCGGAAACGCCGCATCCCCGCACAGCCGGAGCTGGACGGGGATGCGGTTCGCGCGAGTGGACTCAGGCGCGTGACTTGCGGCCGACCAGCAGGCCGTAGATCAGCAGAACGACGATCGAACCACCGATGGCGAGCGCCCACGTCTGCAGCGAGAAGAACTCTTCGAGGGGCGCGTTGAACAGCACGCTGCCGAGCCATCCGCCGAGGAGCGCACCTACGACGCCGAGCAGAAGAGTGATGAGCCATCCGCCGCCCTGCTTGCCGGGGAGGATGAGTTTTGCGATGGCACCGGCGATGAGGCCGAGCAGAAGGAATCCAAGGAAGCCCATGATGTGGTGTCTTTCTTTTCGGGAGGTCGTACGATCCGAGGGTGTCGGAACCGTGCAACACTATCCGCTTGCGTTAATCCGGGTCGAGGGGTTGACAGGCGGGGCTGACTGTGGGCCTGCTCCTGTCTGAGGCAAGTGGGAGGATGACGGCATGCCCGAGTCTCCGGAAGTACAGGCGCTCGCCGAATTTCTGCGTGAACAGACCGTTGGTCGCGTCATCACCGCCGTCGACGTTCTGGAGTTCCGTGTTGTGAAGACACGCGATGCAACGCCGGCCGAGATGATCGGCTCAACGATCACGGCCGTCGAACGATTCGGCAAACACCTCGACCTGTCTTTCGGCGGCAGGCATGTGGGAGTCGCGCTCGGCCGCCACGGATGGGCTCGCTGGGTCGAGCCCGGCGACCCACCTGACGATGTTCCAGCCCTCGCAGGAGACGCTCCACCCGCTCTGGCAGTGATTGAGTTCGACGATTCGTCGGCGATCGAGTTCACGGATGCCGGTTCCTGGGTCTCGCTCGGCCTGTCGATCGTCGACGACCCCCGAGACGTACCGGCCGTGGCCAAGCTCGGCCCCGACCCCGCAGATTCCGCGTTCTCGCAGGAAGACCTCGACGCTGTGCTCGCGGGGCGACGCAAGCAGCTGAAGGCTGTTCTGCAGGAGCAAGAGTCATTGGCCGGGATAGGAAACGCGTACTCGGACGAGATCCTGCACCTCGCGAAGCTCTCTCCGGTCGTGCACGCGGCGACGCTGACCGCTGAGGAGCGAACAGCGTTGTATCGCGCGGTCACCGGCACCGTGCGTGACGCGGTCGCCGCACGCCGCGGCATCCCCATCGATCAGCTGAAAGCAGCCAAGGTTGCGTCGATGCGGGTACACGGTCGCTCCGGTGAGGCCTGCCCGGTGTGCACCGACGTCGTTCGTGACGTTGCCTTCGGCGGTAGTTCTGCGCAGTACTGCGCGACATGCCAAACCGCGGGTGTGGTTCTCGGCGGCCGCTCATGACGAGCCGTTACGATGGGGTCATGACTACTTCGCCCCTCACCACGCCCGAGACCCTTGCCCCGGTCGCCGATGACAAGAACCTTCTCACGGTGGCCCCGTCGCAGGGCTCGTGCTGCGGCGGCAGTGGTTGCAGCTGAACGCGCTGCAGTTGGACGCGCTGTAGCTAGGCGGGTCGCGGGGTTGAACGGGTCAGTGAGCCGCGACCGCGGGCGCTCCGATCTGGTCGGCGGGCTTGCGGATGAGGAATGCGCCCACCAGCAGCGGCAGTGACAGGATCGCCGCGAGCGTGAATGCCGCCTGAGCGCCCTGCGCGCCCGCCGTCAGTTCGTCGACGCCGGATGCTTCGGCAGCCGCTTGCACCGAAGACATCACCGCAATCAGCATGGCCACTCCGGCCGCGCCAGCGACCTGCTGGACCGTGCCGAGAACCGCCGAGCCGTAGGAGTAGAACTTGCGCTCGAGCGATCCGAGCGATGCCGTGAACAGCGGTGTGAACGACATAGCCAGGCCGATCGAGGTCACAGTCTGTGCAACCGCGATCACCCAGACCGGCGTGCTCACGTCGAACGTGCTGTAGAACCACAGCATGCCCACCGTGATGATCGAGCCGGGGATCAGGAGCACGCGGGTGCCCCAGCGATCGTAGATGCGGCCGATCGTCGGGCCGAGCAGACCCATGGCGAGCGCGCCCGGCAGCACGGCGAGCCCGGTGGTCAACGGCGAGAGCTCGAGTACGCGCTGCATGTACAACGGCAGCACCGTGATCGCGCCGAAGAACGCCATCGAGAGGATCGTCATCTGTCCGATCGCGAGCGAGAAGTTCGTCGAGCGGAAGACTCGCAGATCCAGGAGCGCGTCGTCGGTGCGCTGAAGGCGGACCTGGCGCCAGATGAAGAGGGCGAGCGCGACAACGCCCACGCTCAGTGAAATGATCAGAGCGTTCGTCGAGGCGCCGGCCGCGGCATCCGCCTCTGCTCCACCGCCGTGGCTGGCCGCTCCGCCTATCTGGCTCAGGCCGTAAACGATTCCACCGAAGCCGAAGGCTGAGAGGATCACCGAAGGAATGTCGATCGGGGCATACGAAGTCTCACCGATGTTGTGAATCCAGCGCGCACCGACGAAGAGAGCAACCAGGGCGATCGGCAGCACGATGCCGAAGATCCAGCGCCAGCCCACGGTGTCGAGAAGCACGCCGGAAAGTGTCGGCCCGATCGCGGGGGCGAGCGACATGACGATCGATACGCGGCCCATCATTCGTCCGCGGGCATGTGCGGGTACGACGACCATGAGCGTCGTCATCAGCAGCGGCATCATGATCGCGGTTCCGGATGCCTGCACCACACGGGCGACGAGCAGCACAGGGAATCCCGGGGCGAGGAAGGCGATGAGCGTCCCGAAAGAGAACAACGACATTGCGGCGATGAACATCGTGCGCGTCGTGAAGCGGCGCAGGAGGAAGCCCGTGATCGGGATGATCACAGCCATCGTCAGCATGAACGCCGTAGTGAGCCACTGCGCGGCGACGGCAGTGATCGACAGGTCGTCGATGAGGTGCGGGATCGCCACGCCCATCGTTGTTTCGTTCAGGATGGCGACGAAGGCTGCGGCGAGCAGCAGCCAGATCACCCGGTTCTGCTGCGGAGTGAGCACCGCGGGTGAGGCGGTAGGAATATTGCCGGTCCCGGGGCGGGTGACGGTGTCGGCCATGAAGCGGCTCCTCAGAATCGGCGGAAAGTGTGGTGCCCGAGGGGCAGAGATTCCGCATCAGGGCGCGCACCGACAGGCGCCGCGCACGAGGGAAGCTTCCAGGATAACGGCGAGGTCTGACGCCGCATTCCCGATCGACAGGAAAAGTTTGGCCGAAAGGTGCTACTGCTGGTCGAGCGACTCGTCCTCTGCCGGAGTGTCCCACTGCTCTGACCCGATGGCGTCGGTGGGCGCTGGCGTCGGCTCATCGTCTTCGGCGAAGCTCGGAACAGGACTCAGTAGTTCGTCTTCGGGGATCGCCTTGAGCGCGTCGATCTCGCTACGGAGCGCAGCGAGGTCGGTACCGTCGTGGTCAGGTGATGCTGGTGTGGACGTCATGGGTTCAACCCTGCCACGGCGTCCGTGACGCTGGCTAGGCTGGCGCATATGAGCATGGGTGGCGGAGGACGCGGGGGCGGCGGCGGATTCCGCGGTGTCGATATCGAGGCGCAAAAGAAGTTGAACGCCGCAGCGCCCAAGATCCCCGACCTCGGACCGCGCGTGCTGAGCCTGTTCCGGCCCTACCGTGGGCGCATCATCGCGACGGGCGCACTGGTCATGGTCGGTGCGGCCATTGCGGTGGTTCCTCCGCTCATCGTCCAGCGCATCTTCGACGACGCTCTTTTTCCGATCGACGGTTCGGCGCCCGATATTCCCCTGCTGTGGCAACTCGTGCTCATCATGATCGCGCTATTCCTGGTGTCGGCAGTGCTCGGTGTCGGTCAGACCTGGCTGACCTCGACGGTCGGCAACAAGGTGACCGGCGACCTGAGGGTGAAGCTGTTCGAGCACCTTCAGGCGATGGAGCTGGGGTTCTTCACGCGCACCAAGACCGGAGTCATCCAATCCCGTCTGCAGAACGATGTGGGCGGTGTCTCGGGTGTCCTCACCAACACCGTCACCAGCATCCTGGGCAATGTCGTGACGGTGATCGCCTCGCTCGTCGCGATGATCATCATCGACTGGCGACTGACGCTCATTGCCATCTTCATGATGCCGATCCTGGTGATCGTGCAGCGCCGGGTCGGCCAGGTGCGCGCCCGTATCGCGGGCGAGACGCAAGAGTCACTGTCTGAACTCACGGCGATCACGCAAGAGACGCTGAGCGTTTCGGGAATCCTGCTGTCGAAGTCGTTCAATCGCCAGCGCACCGAATCCACCCGATACGCCGACGAGAACCTCAACCAGGTGCGTCTTCAAGTGCGTCGGGCGATGAGCGGCCAAGGATTCTTTGCCGTCGTACAGGTGCTGATGGCGAGCGTTCCCGCCGTGATCTACCTCGTCTCGGGCTACTTGATCACCGGCGGCACCGACGCGATCACGGCGGGCACTGTGGTGGCCTTCACCACCGTCCAAGCGCGCCTGCTCATGCCGCTCATGGGCCTTATGCGCGTCGCCCTCGATCTGCAGACCTCGACCGCGCTTTTTGCGCGCATCTTCGAGTACCTCGATCTGAAGCCGGCTATTCAAGACGCTCCCGATGCGATTTCTGTCAGCGAGGCACCAGGACCCACCGGACGCATCGAGTTCCGCAACGTTGTCTTTCGGTATCCGGATGCTGCGGCCGACGCGCGCGCGACGCTTCAGGGCATCTCGTTCATCGCCGAACCCGGGCAGCACGTCGCCTTTGTCGGTCCCTCCGGTGCGGGGAAGACCACCGTCCTGTACCTCACCCCTCGGATGTACGAAGCATCCGACGGGTCGGTCATGTTCTCGGGTGCGGACGTGCGCCGCCTCACGCAGGAGTCGATCATCGACGAGGTCGGGATCGTCTCGCAAGAGACCTACCTGTTCCACGCCACGATTGGCGAGAACCTGCGGTACGCGAAGCCCGGCGCGACCGAGGAGGAACTGATCGTGGCGTGCAAAGCCGCGAACATACACCACATCATCATGAGCTTCGAGCACGGCTACGACACCGTCGTCGGTGAACGCGGGTACCGGCTCTCCGGCGGAGAGAAGCAGCGCATCGCGATCGCACGCGTTCTGCTGAAGGACCCCCCCGTGCTCCTCCTCGACGAAGCGACGTCAGCGCTCGACACGGTGTCGGAACGTGTCGTGCAAGAGGCGCTGGATAACGCCGCCCGCGGCCGCACGACCCTGTCCATCGCTCACCGGCTCTCGACAGTGATCGGTGCCGATGTGATCCACGTGATCGAGGCGGGAAAGATCGTCGAATCGGGAACCCACTCAGAGCTTCTTGCGCAGGGTGGGCTCTACGCCGAGCTCGCGGCAGAACAGATGGCTGCGTCGAGGGTGCTCCAGATCGAAGAATCCGACTCACCCGGTGCGCTTCCCGACCGTCGCGCCGATCGTGCGCCGGAGGACGGTGGGCCACACGCACCCGGATCGTCCACTCGCCTCACCGGGTGGTCAGGCCCTGAAGTCGAGCAGGCCGAAATCCCCGAGGCGTAGGTCTGCTACCAGTCGAGTGCGAGCGCCACTTCAGGCGAGGGTTTCGCGATCGCGCGCCCCTGAAGCGAGCGCACGAAGGTCGCAAGGTCGTGGCGATAGGCCGGATCAGGATGTTCCCGGGCGATTGCGATGAGCGCCGGCACGTCCATCGCCAGAATGAGTCGGACTCGGCTTGCTACCGCTGCGTGGTGGCCTGCGGCATCCAGAATCGCGATCCCGGCTGCGAGCGCCTCGAGGTAGTCGTGCAGCACCGGAAGTGCGTCTTTGCGTTGGGTGATCGAGGTGCCGTCTACCCGTTCGCGCCACTGCACGACGACATCGGGGATCACGTCGAAGGCACGAGCGCGGGTGTACAGCTGCTGAGCAACGAGCTGGTCTTCGTACGCCTTGCCCACGGGAAAGCGCACGTTCTCGCGGCGCCAGAAATCGATGCGGCTCGCCTTCGACCAGGCGACGATGTTGCCGGATGCGTCGGGGTGCGCGTCGATCGTGGTGCCCTCGCGCGCCGGGTCGGTCGCTGCCCTCACCCACGGCTGCACGACGCCCGGGGAGTATCCTCCCGCGCCGTCCGGCCGCAGTCGCACGTACGCCCCGACTACCAGGTCGCTGCCGGTGCGTTCGAGCGTGCCGACGAGCCGCGCGAGTGCGGTCGGCATCATGACGTCGTCGGCATCGAGAAAACCGACGAACGGCGTCCGCACGAGGTCGAGTCCGGTGTTGCGTGCAGCGCTCAGCCCTGACTGCACGGGGTGGTGCACCACGATGAATCGTGGGTCGGTGGCGGCGGCATCCGCAAAAATCTCGCCTGTGCCATCGGTCGAACCGTCGTCGACGAGCACGGCGGTCCAGTCCGAGCGCGTCTGGGCGACGAGCGAGTCGAGCGCCTCTTGCGCGAACGCCGCAACCTCGAACCCGGGCACGATCACCGTGATGGCGGGCTCGGGCGGTGTGGTCACCCGCCCGATGCTACCGCCGCGACGGAGGCCGCCACCGCCGATGCGAGGTCATCGATGCCGCCCGTGGCGGTGTGAGAGAACGTGACCCGCACGGCGGTCTGCGCGACCTCGGGCGCGATTCCGAGCGCCAGGAGCACGTGAGAGGGCTCGTCGCTGCCCGCCGCGCACGCCGATCCGCTGGACGAGACCACGCCGCGTCGTTCGAGTTCGAGCAGCACGGCTTCGCCGCTCGTTCCCGCAAAAGTGAAACTTGCCGTGCCCGGGAGTCGCCACGTGGGGTCGCCCGTGAGGGTCGCCGTGGGCACTGTGGCGAGCACCCGGCGGATCAGGTCGTCGCGCAGGAGCGCCACGCGGGCGGCGGACTCTTCGCGTTCAGCTTCGGCGACGTCGAGGGCGGTGGCGATACCCACGGCCCCGGCGACATTCTCGGTGCCGCTTCGGCGGCCGCGCTCTTGGCCCCCGCCGTGCAGGAGTGGTTCGAGCGGGATGCGGCCGCGGATCGCGAGCACCCCGATCCCCTTGGGCGCGCCGAGCTTATGGCCGGCGATCGACAGGGCATCAGCGCCGGTATCGTCCAGCCTCAGCCACCCGGCGGCTTGGACGGCGTCCAGATGCACGGGAACGCCGCGCTCGTGGGCACAGGTGACCAGGGCTGCGGCATCCTGAATCGTCCCCACCTCGTTGTTCGCGAACCCGACGCTGACCAGCGCCGTGCTGTCGCGCAGAGCCGGGAGCAGCGCGTCGGGCGAGAGCCGGCCCTCGCCGTCGACGGGCACTCGGTCGACGGCGAAGCCGTGGATCCGCTCGAGATAGGAGGTCGACTCGAGGATCGATTCGTGCTCGATGGGGGTCGTCACGATGTGGTTCTTGCCGCGTTTGTGGGCGGCGATCGCGATGCCTTTGATGGCGAGATTGTTCGCCTCGGTGCCGCCCGAGGTGAAGATCACGTCGCTCGTGCGCATGCCGAAGTGCCGCGCGACGCGTGCGCGGGCTTCGGCGAGCGCGTCCGCCGCCGATTCGCCGACGGTGTGATGACTGGACGGATTGCCGAAGCGCGTCGTGAGGAACGGCAGCATTGCCTCCAACACCTCGCGGCGCACCGGCGTCGTCGCCGCGTTGTCGAGGTAGAGCACGGCTATCCCGCGTCGATCCGCACGTCGAGTCCGAGATCGAGCGCCCGCGCCGAGTGCGTGAGTGCACCGACTGAAATCACGTCGACCCCGGTCTGGGCGATCGCGCGGACAGTCTGCAGGTTCACACCGCCGGAAGCCTCGACCACCGCTCGACCGGCGACCTGAGCCACTCCACTTCGCAGGTCATCGAGCGAAAAGTTGTCGAGCATGATCGTGCCGATGCCGCGAGCCCCGGTACCGGCCGCGAGCACCGGTTCGATTTGCGCGAGCCGATCGACCTCGACCTCGACGTGGGTCGTGTGGGGGAGGCGTGCGAATGCCTCGGTGAGAGCCTCGGTGACCGACGCACCCTTCTGGGTGAGCACGGCGAGATGGTTGTCTTTCGCCATGACGGCGTCGGACAGCGAGAAGCGGTGGTTGTGACCCCCGCCGTTGCGGACCGCGTGACGTTCGAACGCTCGGAGCCCCGGAGTGGTCTTGCGAGTGTCGATGATCCGAGCGCCGGTGTGGGCGACCTCCGCGACGAACTGGTTCGTCAAGGTGGCTGTTCCGCTCATGCGCTGGACGAAGTTGAGACCGATCCGCTCGGCCGTCAGCACGGATCGCGCGGACCCCGAGACGGTCGCCAGCACAGCACCCTTCTCGAAATGGTCGCCGTCCTCGACCAGCAGGCGCACCTCGACGGCTGGATCGGTAAGGCGGAACGCTGCCTCGAACACCTCCCCGCCGCTGAAGACGCCCGACTCGCGGGCGGTGAGGTCAGCTGTGGCGGTGGCGTTCTCGGGGATCAGGTACTCGCTCGTGACATCTCCCCACGGGGCATCTTCGTCGAGCGCAGCCTGGACGACCCGGTCGATATGAGCTCGGGTGAGCATCAGGCGGCTCCGCTCTCTTGTTGGGGTGCGACGCTTGCACCGACGTGCTCGAGAACGTCTCGTCGGTAGTGCGCGCCGACCGATTCCGTGCGGGCCAGGGCCGCCGCAACGAGGGTCTCGCCGACGAGAAGGAGGTTCTCGTCCTCGTACTCCGACTCGGCGGTGACCGTTCGCGGCCGAGCGCGCCACGTCGCGATGACAGATGCCGCGTGCCGCAGCCCGTCCTCATCGCGTACGAGTCCGGCATCCTCCCAGAGGAGCGTCTGGAGCGCTTCGCGCGTGAACGCCGGTGCCTTCGGAGCGTGACCCGGCGCATCGGTCTGCTCGGTCGGCGCCGCGCCGTGCGGCGCTGACACGACGGGCCAGGCTCCGGATGCCGCATCCGCCGCGATCGCGTCACCCGCGCGCGCACCGAACACTGCACCCTCCAAGAGCGAGTTCGAGGCGAGGCGGTTCGCGCCGTGCACGCCGGTCCGGGCCACCTCGCCGACGGCGTAGAGACCGGGGAGGGACGTCCGACCGAAGAGATCGGTGGTCACACCGCCCATCAGATAGTGCGCCGCGGGAGTGACGGGGATCGGTGTCTCTGCCCAGTCCAGTCCGCGTTCGCGCACGGCCGCGTCGATCGTCGGGAAGCGTGTGGCCAGAAATGACCGGCGCTCCTCCACCGTGGCTCGAAGATGCGTCGCATCGAGGAAGACCGGTCGCCCCTCCTGCAGTTCCATCTGGTGCGCGATCGCCCGGGCGACGACGTCGCGCGGGGCGAGCTCACCATCGGGGTGCGCATCGAAGGCGAACCGTCTGCCGTGCTCGTCGACGAGGGTCGCGCCCTCGCCGCGCACAGCCTCCGAGACGAGGAAGGACTCGCCGACACCGACTATCGTCGGGTGGAACTGGAAGAACTCGAGTTCCTGAACGTGGGCACCTGCCCGCATGGCTGCCGCAATCCCATCACCGGTGGCCACAGGTGGGTTGGTCGTGTAGGCGTACAGTTCGCCGGCGCCGCCGGTCGCGAGCACCACCGCATCGGCCGTCACGGTCTCGTGCCGGCCAGCCACGGGGGTAGTCCCTGCGTGATCGCCGATCAGGAGTTCGACGCCGCTCACGCGACCACCGTCGTGTACCAGGTCGATCAGGAACGCGTGCTCGATCACGCGCACGTTGCTGGCCCGGAGGCTCGCCACGAGCGCCTTCTCGATCGCGGTGCCGGTCGCATCACCGCCGGAGTGCAGGATGCGAGGGTAGGAGTGTGCGGCTTCGAGTCCCTTGACGTAGGTGCCGTCGGCGCCACGGTCGAAGGCGACCCCGACCTCGACGAGCTCACGGATGCGCGCAGGACCCTCCTCGACGAGAACACGCACAGCCTTCTCGTCGCTGAGGCCTGCCCCGGCGACGAGCGTGTCGTGGATGTGGTCTTCGACCTTGTCGTCGGCGAACATGACCCCGGCGATACCGCCCTGTGCGTAGCGGGTGTTGGCGTGTTCGAGGACGTCCTTGGTGACGAGTGTCACGGCGCATCCGTGTTGCACGGCGTGCAGAGCGACGGTGAGTCCGGCGATGCCGGAGCCGACGACGATGACCTGCGTCGCGGTGTGGGTCGTAGCAGCAGGGCTGGTCATGACGGCACCGGTGCAGCGGGGGGCTTGGCTGCCAGCATCCGCTCGAGGGCGATGCGCGCCGGGTCAGCGACGTCCGCCGGCACGGTGATGCGGTTGAGTACTTCTCCGTTCACCAGACCTTCGAGTACCCAGGCGAGGTAGCCCGGGTGAATGCGGTACATCGTCGAGCAGGGGCACACGACGGGGTCGAGACAGAAGATCTCGTGCTGCGGGTTCGCCGCAGCCAGGCGCTGGACGAGGTTCACTTCGGTGCCGATCGCGAACGTCGTGGGTTCGGTGGCACCTTCGATGGCGCGGCGGATGTAGTCGGTCGAGCCTGACTCATCCGCGGCATCCACCACCGCCATCGGGCACTCGGGGTGCACGATGACGCGCACGCCGGGGTGTTCGGCGCGCGCCTTGTCGATCTGCTCGACGGTGAAGCGTCGGTGCACCGAGCAGAAGCCGTGCCAGAGGATGACCCGCGCGTCTTCGAGTTCGTCGGCGGATGCTCCGCCCAGCGGCTTGCGCGGATTCCACATCGGCATCTGCTCGAGCGTGACGCCCATGGCCTTGGCGGTGTTGCGACCCAGGTGCTGATCGGGGAAGAACAGCACGCGGCGCCCGCGCTCGAACGCCCACTCGAGCACGGTCTGTGCGTTCGATGACGTGCAGACGATGCCGCCGTGGCGACCGACGAAGCCCTTGATCGCGGCGGAGGAGTTCATGTACGTGACGGGAATCACCGGCACGAGGCCATCCTGATCCACGGCGTCCATGTCGCCGTAGATCTCGGCGAGCTGCTCCCAGCACTCCTCTACCTGGTCGATGTCGGCCATGTCGGCCATCGAGCACCCGGCGGCGAGATTCGGCAGAATCACCGCTTGCTCGGGTTGTGAAAGGAGGTCGGCGGTCTCGGCCATGAAGTGCACCCCGCAGAAGACGATCGCCTCGGCCTCGGGGTGCGCCTTCGCGGCGTTCGCGAGCTGGAACGAGTCACCCACGTAGTCGGCGTGACGGACGACTTCTTCGCGCTGGTAGAAGTGCCCGAGCACGACGACCCGATCGCCGAGCGTCTTCTTGGCCGCGATGATGCGCGCGTCGAGTTCGTCGTCGGATGCCTCGCGGTACGCGAGCGGCAATTCGCCCTGGCGCGGCGACCCGGTGGGAATGATGTCACCCATCGATGATCCGGGGCCGTAGCCGGGGCGCGCGTCGAAGTTCCACGGACCGTCGGCAAGGTCGGTGTTGCAGGTCTCGGCGGTGGAGGCGCCCGCGACGATCGCCTGGATCTCGCGGTCGACACTGGGATCGACACCCAGGCCTCCTGCGGGCCTGGGCTGAAGCACGATGTTCACGGCAGACATGGCGGTCACCTTCTGTTTCACTGGCGGACGGTCAGCGGGCCACGCTCGGCGAGCTCGGCGTCCTGGTTGTAGCGATAGAGCCGCGCCGGGCGATGGCTGCCCGTGCGGAAGGAATCAGTGGGCACGAGGTTGCCGGCGTTCTCCACCTGCCGGCGGAAGTTCGCCGGGTCGAGGCGGCGGCCGAGAATCGCCTCGTACACCTCGCGCAACTCGGCGAGCGTGAATTCGTCGGCGAGAAGCCCGTGCGCGACCCGGCTGTAGCCCACCTTGTTGCGGAGCCGCCAGAGCGCGTACTCGACGATCTCGTTGTGGTCGAAGGCGAGGGCGGGAAGCGCAGACGCGTCGAACCAGGCGACGTTCTCCTGATCGTGATCGGGTGAGGCGCTGCGCGACTCGTCTTCGCGCACGAGGGCCCAATAGACGATCGAGATGACCCGGGTGGGGGAGCGGTCGACCGCGCCGAACGCATAGAGCTGCTCGAGATAGCTCGGAGCAAGGCCCGTCGTCTCGGCGAGGGTGCGGGCGGCCGCGGCGTCGAGGCTTTCGGTGATGTCGAGCCAGCCACCGGGAAGCGCCCATTGGCCCTGGTGCGGATCTCGCGTGCGGGTGACGAGCGGGAGCACGACGCTCGCTCGACCATCGGGGCTGCGGCGGAGGCTGAAAATCACCGTCGACACAGCGACACGCGTGGCTGTGGAAGCCGCGGCGGCTTCGTGTGCGGCGTCGAGCAGTGTGGTTCGGGTCATCATGACTATTACTCCTCCGTTCATCTTAGTGTCACCATGACTTGAAGTGCAAAACGCGAGGCTCGGCGGTTTCATAGGCAGGTTTCGTAGAGTTGGGTGGAGCGTCGACCGGCGCGGAACCCCCGGTGCAGATTCCACAGTGAGGAGCAGTGTGTCTGTCGTCGACATCGTGCTGCTCCTCGTGCTGGTCGGGGCGGTCGTCGCCGGTGCCACGCGGGGTTTCGTGGGGAGCATCGGCTCGCTCGTCGGGTTCTTCGCCGGCGGTGCCGCAGCCTTTTGGCTGGTCCCGGTGATCAACGATGCGTGGCCGTGGCAGCAATGGCGTCCGCTCGTGGTGGTGATCTCGATCGCGCTGTTCTTGATCGGCGGGGCATCGCTGGGCGCGGCGATCGGCTCGGCGATCCGTCGCGGGGTCGATCGCACGCCGCTTCGCGCCCTCGACAGGATTCTCGGAGCGGGTGTCGGGCTCATCGCGTCGGCTCTCGCACTCTCACTCGCCGGCGCGAGTCTCGCGGCCTCCGGCATCCCGATCGTCGCGACGGCAGTATCGTCGTCCACGGTGTTGCGGACCATCGACAGGGTCACCCCGGCGCCCTTGTCACAAGGTCTCGCCGAATTGCGCGGCCTCATGCTCGACGAGGGCATACCGCGACTGGGCGACCTCCTCACGATCGGAACGGCACCGAATGTGCCCCCGGTCGACCTCGACGATCCCGAACTCGCGCGGGCCGCAGCATCCGTCGCCCGCGTTTCCGGCACGGCGTACTCGTGCGGAACCAGCGCGACCGGGAGCGGCTTCGTCATCGCACCCGATCGCATCGTCACCAACGCACACGTCGTGGCCGGTGTCGACCAGCCCGTTGTCGAACTCCCGGGACTGGCGGCACGCGAGGGTCGCATCGTGTACTTCGATCCGGTCGACGACCTTGCCGTGATCGCGGTCGATGGCCTGGGTGCTCCTGCGTTGCCGCGCGTGCCGACGGTGCCTGCCGGAACTGCCGCAGCCGTTCAAGGCTTCCCGCTCGGTGGGCCCTTCACGATGGTGTCCGCGGGGGTGCTGTCAGTCGGGACCGCCCCTGTGCCGAACATCTACGGAGACGGGGTATCTCCTCGCGAGATCTATGCACTCCAGGCTGTCGTTCGCCCCGGCAACTCCGGCGGACCACTCCTCACCGACTCCGGTGAAGTCACCGGAGTGGTGTTCGCCCGCGCCGAGAATGACGAAGACCGTGGCTACGCGATGACGATGGCCGAGCTCGATCCGGTCGCCGCACAGGCGCCGACGCTGACAGAGAGTGTGTCGTCCGGGCGCTGTATCGGGTGAGGGCTCGTGGCCGCTAGGCTGGCCGTGTAAGTCAATACAGGCCAAAAACCCGGGCGGGAGAGCCTCGACAGCGTTTCGTCGAGCACCGAAGGAGCAAGCCTCCCCGCCAATCTCTCAGGTACCGCGTACCGTTCGGGTTCGGCCGACTCTGGAAAACGATCAGTCCTCCGTGGGCTGTTCGTGCCGAAGGTGAAAACCGAGTGCTCCGGCATTCGGCGAAACTCTCAGGCCAATGACAGAGGGGGAGTTCCCAGGCGCCGTCCGGCGTCTACCCGATCGCGAACGGGAGAACTCATGACCGACCCCCGCACCACTCCGCTGTACGAGCGCCATAGCGCGCTCGGCGCATCTTTCACCGACTTCGGCGGCTGGATGATGCCCGTCCGGTACACGTCCGATCTTGCCGAGCACCACGCTGTCCGCACCGCGGCTGGCCTGTTCGACATCTCTCACATGGCTCAGTTCGGCGTCGGCGGTCCCGACCGGGAGGCATTCCTCGCCTACGCGCTCGCCTTCGATCCGCCCAAGCTCGAGCTGTCGAAAGCGAAGTACACAATGATCCTCGCGCCGAGCGGCGGGATCATCGACGACCTGATCGTGACGCGCAATGGGGAGGACCAGTTCCTCATCGTCGCCAACGCAGGCAACCGCGACGCAGTGCGCGAAGCGCTCACCGAGCGGCTCGAGGGTTTTGACGCGGTGCTGATCGAACTCCCGGATTCGCTCGTTGCGGTGCAGGGCCCCCGCGCTCGCGAAATCCTCGAGTCCACCGCGGGTCTCGTCCATGACGATTCCCTGGCCATGGCGCACACGCTCGAGACCTTGCCGTACTACACGGCGATGGGCATGCGCTTCCGCGAAGGAGCGGTCCTCGTCAGTCGCACCGGCTACACGGGCGAAGACGGCTTCGAGATCAGCGTCGACGCCGACAGTGTCGTTCAGCTGTGGGACGCTCTATACGCGGCCGGTGAGCCGTTCGGCCTCGTGCCGGCGGGCCTTGCCTCCCGCGACACGCTCCGCCTCGAGGCGGGCATGCCGCTCTACGGCCACGAGTTGTCGCTCGGCATCGTTCCCGCGCAAGCAGGCCTCGGACGCGTCGTGCCGCTGAAGACCAAAGAGGCCGACTTCGTCGGTCGCTCAGCGCTCGAGAGCGTCGTCGCGACGGATGCGCCGGTGCTGGTGGGCCTTGTGGCCGACGGCAAGCGCGCGGGCCGCGCGGGATACGGCGTCTTCGACGGCGATACCCGGGTGGGCGAGATCACCAGCGGTGCGCTGAGCCCGACGCTCGGTCACCCCATTGCCATGGCCTTCGTCTCGCCTCACCTCACCGAACCCGGAACCCTTCTCACCATCGATGTGCGCGGAACGCGCATCCCCGCCACAGTCACCGCCCTTCCTTTCTACCGGAGACAGAAATGACCGATCTCAACGCCCTCAAGTACACCGCCGAGCACGAGTGGATCGCCCTTGATGGCGACGTCGCCACCATCGGCATCACCGACTACGCCGCCGACAAGCTCGGTGATGTGGTCTTCGTCGAGCTGCCGTCAGTGGGCTCGTCGGTGGCCGGCAACGCCGTCGTGGGCGAGATCGAGTCGACGAAGTCGGTCGGCGAGCTCTACGCCCCACTCAGCGGTGAGGTCGTCGAGATCAACGACGCCGCCGTCGATGACCCCTCGCTGGTCAACTCCGATCCATTCGGCGAAGGCTGGCTGATCAAGCTCACCGTCGATCCCGCGGCGGTCGCTGACCTTCTCGATCGTGAGGCCTACCTCGCGCTCACCGGTGACGAGGCGTGAGCTCGTTCGCACAGCGCCACATCGGGACGGATGCCGCAGCCCAGCGCGTCATGCTCGACGCGCTCGGGTACGACTCGATTGACGCGCTCGTCGAGCGTGCGGTGCCGGCATCCATTCATGTCAAAGAGCGAGCGACGAGCGATATTCCGGTCGCAGCGACCGAAGCTGAGGCGCTTGCGGAGCTTCGCGAACTCGCGTCGCAGAACCGCGGCGCCCGGCCGATGATCGGCCTCGGCTACTACGACACCTTCACGCCGTCGGTGATCGCGCGCAACGTGCTCGAGAACCCGTCGTGGTACACCGCCTACACGCCGTACCAGCCTGAGATTTCGCAGGGTCGCCTGGAGGCGCTGATCAACTTCCAGACCATGGTCACCGATCTCACCGGTCTGGCGACGGCGAATGCGTCGATGCTGGACGAGTCGACCGCGGTCGTCGAAGGGATGCTGGTTGCGCGGCGCGCCTCGAAGTCGTCGTCGAACATCTTCCTCGTCGACGCGGACGCGTTGCCGCAGACCAAAGCTCTGCTCGAGCACCGGGCCGCGGCGCTCGGCATCGACCTGCAGTACACGCCCTACGACAGCGTGCTTGACGTTGATGTGTTCGGGGCGTTCGTGCAGTACCCCGGTGCCACGGGACGCGTATGGGACCCCTCCTCGGTCATCGACGCGGTCAAGGCCCAGGGCGGACTCGTTGTTGTCGCCGCCGATCTGCTCGCGCTGACGCTTCTGCGCTCGCCGGGCTCACTCGGTGCAGACGTCGCCGTCGGCACGACCCAGCGCTTTGGTGTGCCCCTCGGCTTCGGTGGACCGCACGCCGGGTACATGGCGGTTCGCGCAGGTCTCGAACGCCAGTTGCCCGGTCGTCTGGTCGGAGTCTCTCAGGATGCCGAGGGGCACCCCGCCTACCGTCTGTCGCTGCAGACCCGCGAGCAGCACATCCGCCGCGAGAAGGCGACGTCGAACATCTGCACCGCGCAGGTGCTTCTTGCCGTCATGGCCGCGATGTACGCGGTCTACCACGGCCCCGATGGGCTCCGCGGCATTGCGACCGAGGTCGCGCAGAAGGCCGAGGCACTCGCTTCTCGCCTGCGGGAGTATGGACTGACGCTCGCGTCGGACTCCTTCTTCGACACCCTTCGGGTGCACGTACCTGGCCGGGCGGAGCGCGTCATCGAACGCGCCCGCGAGCGTGGCTACCAATTGCACTGGGTGGATGACGCGACCGTCGGTGTCTCCGTCGACGAGACGACGACGGCCGGTGATCTGGCCGCAGTCGCCTGGGCGTTCGGGCTTCCCGAGGGCGAGTTCGCCGGAGCCGGCGATCAGGGGGAGCGCGCGCTGCCGTTTGCCGTAGCATCCGCCCTTGCCGGTGTGCCTTCGTCGCTGGCACGCGGCGACGAGTTCTTGACGCACCCCGTGTTCAACACGCACCGCTCCGAGACGGCCATGATGCGCTACCTGAAGCTGCTCGCCGATCGCGACTACGCGCTCGATCGCGGCATGATCCCGCTCGGATCGTGCACTATGAAACTCAATGCGGCGACCGAGATGGCCGCGGTGTCGTGGCCTGAGTTCTCGCGCGTGCATCCGTTCGCTCCTGAGGCGGATGTGCGCGGCTACCTCGCGCTGATCGAGCAGCTCGAAACTTGGCTTGCTGAAGTCACCGGATACGACGCGGTGTCGTTGCAGCCGAACGCCGGTTCGCAGGGAGAGCTTGCGGGCCTTATGGCGATCCGTGGCTTCCACCGCGCGAACGGCGATGTCGACCGCACGGTATGTCTCATCCCGTCGTCGGCGCACGGGACCAACGCGGCCTCGGCGGTGCTTGCCGGCATGAAGGTCGTCGTTGTCGCGTGTGACGAGGCCGGCAACGTCGACCTCGACGACCTGCGTGCGAAGATCGCTCTGCACGCCGACACGCTCTCAGCGTTGATGATCACGTACCCATCGACCCACGGAGTGTACGAGCACGACGTGCTCGAAATCACCCAGGCGGTTCACGATGCCGGTGGTCAGGTGTACGTCGACGGCGCGAACCTCAACGCCCTGCTGGGCTATGCGCGTTTCGGCGACCTCGGCGGAGACGTCTCGCACCTCAACCTGCACAAGACCTTCGCAATCCCGCACGGTGGTGGCGGGCCCGGTGTCGGCCCGGTGGCGGCGAAGGCGCACCTCGCGCCGTATCTGCCGTCGCACCCGTTCTCGCAGCGCGCCGACCACGCGGGCGGGTTCGTGTTCGACGGCGGAGCGATCTCGGCTGCGCCGCAGGGGTCGGCGGGCATCCTGCCGATCTCGTGGGCGTACGTGCGCATGATGGGAGCCCAGGGACTGAAGGATGCCACGGCCGCCGCCGTCCTTTCGGCGAACTACATCGCCCACCGCCTGAAGGACCACTACCCCGTGCTCTACGCGGGTGAGGGCGACCTGGTTGCGCACGAGTGCATCCTTGACTTGCGCCCACTCCGCGAAGCTACGGGGATCACGGTGGATGACGTCGCGAAGCGCCTCATTGACTACGGCTTCCACGCTCCGACGATGTCGTTCCCGGTCGCCGGCACGCTCATGGTCGAGCCGACCGAGTCCGAGGATATCGGCGAGATCGAGCGGTTCATCGACGCCATGATCGCCATCAAGGCCGAGGCCGACGCCGTCGCTGCGGGGGAGTGGCCTGCGGATGACAACCCGCTCGTGCACGCCCCGCATACGGCCTCGTCGGTCATCGAGGGCGAGTGGGCGCACCCGTACTCGCGCTCGACTGCCGTGTACCCGGTGCACTCGCTGGTGCGCTCGAAGTACTGGCCGCCGGTGCGCCGGATCGACCAGGCCTACGGCGACCGCAACCTCGTGTGCGCCTGCCCTCCGATCGAGGCTTTTGCCTGACCCTCCTTCCTTGACCGCGAGAACCCAGTTCGCCGACGAGAACACGGTTGTCCGCTGTGCTTTCGTCGGCGGACTGAGTTCTCGCGGATGTGCGAACCGAGTTTCTTGCCGACGTGGGGGACTGGGTACTCATAGACGCGGTGTCAGCGCGGGCGCGGATTCAGGGCGCGAGCAAGCGAGAAGAGCGGTGCGGCGTCCCGAGGCAGCTCCTGTCGCAGACCCGCAGAGCGCAGGATTGCCTCGAGCGGGTCGACTGCTACGGCCTCTGCCCACCCCCAATGCGGAACCGCGCGAACACCGTGCTCGAACATTCGCGCGTCTCGGCGATGGCGGTCGCGCAACGCGCTGTTTCCTTGCTCAGCCGGTCCGCCGTACTTGAGATCGCCGTCGCTTTCGCCGGCGACCTGTACTTCCGGCCACCACTTGTCGACGCGGTCATGGCCGATCCACACCTGAAGCTCCGGATCCGCAAAGCCGAGCCATTCGATGACCGCACGGTCGATGGATTCGAGCGGCGACTCCGCGAGCGGCGTTGCTCGATGAAGAGCCCATCGTGCCCGGCGACGACCTCGAGATGAGCGCCGGGACTCATTCATTGCCACCAACTGTTCGACGGTCAGTGCGGGGTCCTGTCGGAGGGCGGCATCGGCGACGGCCAAAGCGACAGCGGGGTGGCGCGCGCGAGCGATATCGACGACAGTGTCGGCGAGGCTGCAAGCCAGCATCCCGCCGACCGATTCGTATCCACGCGCCTGGGTCGTTGTGTGTGTGATGACACCACCTGACTCGCGGGCGCGTGCGCCCACATCTCCGAGCACGTGTACACGGACGGGATCACCGAAGATGGGTAGCCCGTGCAACGACGCTGCGGACTCGAGATGGAAGACAGCATCCGGATGCTTCATCCCGGCCGCCTGCACGCGCACCCGGTATCTCTCCCAGGGCGCCAGCGGTGCCCACATGCGGGTGGCGACGTAGATACCCCGGGTTACGCGGGTGAGTGCGCCCGTGCGGGTCTCCCGCGTCGTATGGATGTTGCCCGCTCTGACGAGCGGAATGGTTGCGCCGCATAGCGAGGGAGCGATGTCAGTCACGCCAGAAGTCTGCGACCCCACAAGCGGGGTGAAGCGTCTCGGAGCTTCGCTGTGGATGACTCGTACCCCGGAGGGGCCCTGTGGAGGAAACATCCCCAGACCGCGAGAACTCACTCCGACGACGAGAACCCCGCCTACAACCGAGTTCTCGTCGCGGGACTGGGCTCTCGCGGACTTTAGACAGACCGCGGGCGCGCTCGGCGGTGGGAACGAGCAACGAAGCAGATCAGGACGTGGCGGACGGCGACGGGGACGGAGACGGCGACGGCGCAGGGCCGAAGATCCCGGGCCAGAGGGCTGCGGCGAGCGGATAGCCGACGAACGCGATGATGTCGATCACGACATGGGCGATGACGAGCGGCATCACACGTCCCCACCGGCGGTAGCACCAGCCGAAGACGACCCCCATCACGAAGTTGCCGATCATCGGACCGAAGCCCTGGTACGCGTGGTACAGCGCTCGAAGTGCGGCGGTCGAGAAGATGATCGTCCACCATCCCCAGCCGAGTTGCCGCAGGCGGGTGAAGAGATAGCCGATGAAGATGACCTCTTCGGTCAACCCTGCGCGCAGCGCGGCCAGTAGCAGGAGGGGAATCGTCCACCACGAAGGATCCAGGGGCGCAGCATCCACCTGCACGGTGATTCCCAGGGCGCGTCCCGCGGCGTAGAGCCCCAGGCCCGGTACGCCGATGATGACGACGAGCAGGATGCCTCGCCCAAAGTCTCCGCCGAACCGACGGAAGTCCAGTCCGATGCGCCGCAGGCCCGACATTCCTGGTTCCCACAAGAAGTAGATGACCAGCGCCACCGGTACGAGCGCGAACAAGAGCCCGAGGAATTGGTAGAGCACTTCCCAGAACGTTGCGGCGCTCGCCCCCGGATTAAGGGAGGTCTGCTGGTCGCCGAGGGACTGCTCGCGCTGGAGCGCCTGAATCAGTTGGAGCACCGAATAGACCGCTGACCGGCCGACCGAGAGCGCCAGGACGATCCCGATCTCCCACCAGAGCCGCGCCGACGACGGGCGGGTGGGCCCGGGCGGGAGTGTGGGTGACGCGACGTTCACGTTGTCAGAATGTCACATCCCAGCGTCGTTGAGTAAAGGGCTTGTAACGTTTTCGGCCATTGATTTGATCAAGGATGCAACTCTGCTTATGGTTTCCCTACCCGTGCCCGACGCCGAACATGGCTGTCGTTGGCACACCTCATCCCTGCACAGGAGGAATCAAGAGTGAAGATCACACGGCTGACAGCCGGCGTGGGCATCATCGCGGTAGGGGCTCTCGCCCTCGCCGGGTGCACACCGCCCCGCGAGTCCGAGGTCATCGAAGGCACGAGCATCACCGTTGCCTGGAACGACTTCTACTACGCCTTCAACGACGGCCTTGCCGACACGAACGCGACGTCGAACGCCGTCGTCAACTACATGGCCAAGTCGGGCTTCTGGCACTACAACGCCGACAGCGAACTCATCCAGGACACCGACTTCGGTACCTACGAGCTCGTCGAAGAAGACCCGCTGACCATCAAGTACACGATCAACGAGGGCGTCAAGTGGACCGACGGCACCGACGTCGACGCTGCTGACCTTCTCTTGGGCTGGGCCGCCAACACGACCCACGTCCAGGACGGCGAGGGAACGGTCGACGAAGAGACCGGTGAACTCACCGGTCAGAGCGGCACCTTCTGGAACACCGGTGCGCTCGAGGACTACGCTCTCGACCTCGTCTCCGAGACCCCCGAGATCGGCGACGACGGCCGTTCACTGACGTTCACCTACGACAGCTTCTACGTCGACTGGGAGCTCGCGCTCAACGGCCCTGCGGTTTCGACCCACGGCACGGTCATGCTCGCCTACCCGGACGAGTACACCGGCGATGACGGAGCACAGCAGGCCAAGGACGACTTCGTCCAGGCCGTCCAGGACAAGGACCTCGAGTGGCTCGCGCCGGTCTCTGAGGCCTACAACCAGGACTACAAGTTCTCCAGCGGAACACCCGAGAACGAGCTCCAGCTCCTCTCGAACGGCCCGTACACGATCACCGAGATCAACGCGACCGACGGATACACCACGCTGACGGCAAACCCCGACTACACCTGGGGCCCGTCGCCGAAGTACGAAACCATCACGGTTCGTGTCATCCCCGACATGCAGGCGCAGATCACCGCGCTTGAGAACCAGGAAATCTCGATCGCGTCGGGTCAGCCCACCGCTGACATCGCAGCGCTTCTGGGTGCCGGCATCGAGGGTGTCGAGTTCGAGGGCGCTCCTGAGGGCACTTACGAGCACATCGACCTTCAGGTCGGCAACGGCGGTCCGTTCGACCCCGCGACCTACGGTGGCGACGAGGCGAAGGCTCTTGCCGTCCGCCAGGCGTTCCTGAGCATCATCCCGCGTCAGGAGATCCTCGAGAAGCTCATTCAGCCGCTCCAGCCGGACGCTGAACTGCGCAACTCGCAGATCTTCCTCCCGGGCACTTCGGGTGCAGAGGCCGCTGCTGCGGTCAACGGCTACCCCGAGATGACCGAGCCCGACGTCGAGGGCGCCAAGGCGCTCCTGGCCGAGGCCGGCGTCACCAACCCGACCGTTCGCTTCCTGTTCTCGAACACGAACGAGCGTCGCAAGCAGGAGTTCCTGCTCATCCAGCCGTTCGCGCTCGAGGCCGGGTTCAACCTGGTCGACGCGTCGCGTCAGGACTGGGGTTCGGCACTGTCGGCCGCCACGACCGAGTACGACGCAGCCCTCTTCGGATGGCAGTCGACCTCGACCGCGGTGGGCTCGTCGGCGGCGAACTACCAGACCGGCGGCCTGAACAACTACTACGGCTGGTCCAACGAAGAGGTCGACGAACTGTTCGACACCCTCGCGGGCACCGCTGACCCGGCTACGCAGGAGGAGCTCCAGGTTCGCGCCGAGGAGATCATCGGCGAGCAGGCCTGGTCGGTTCCGATCTTCCAGTTCCCCGGTATCACGGCGTGGAGCGCCGAGACCGAGGGCGTGGTTCCGGGCTTCCTGAGCCCGACCTACTTCTGGAACTTCTGGGACTGGCAGCCGGTCACGGCAGCCGCGGAGTAATCCACGGAGTATGACCCGCAGATAATCTCTGCAAAAGAAGGGGGGCGCCGGATGCCCGGCGCCCCCCTTCCCCTGGCCACCGCGGCTCACAATCCCGTGCCGTAGTGTCGTACGCACGGCTCCGAACGAGCCCAGCGAGAAAGGGCACACTCCGACGTGTTCAGCTATATCGTTCGGCGGCTCATCGCCGCCGTGCTCATCGTTTTCGCGGCGAGCTATTTGATCTACATCCTGGCCGCCAATGCCGGCGACCCACTAGAAGAACTGCGCCAGTCCACGGCGCCCAATAAGGACGCGCTGATCGCGGCGAAGACCGCTCAGCTCAACCTTGACGTCCCTCCGTACCTTCGGTACTTCATCTGGCTCGGCGGCGTCCTCAAGGGCTTCACGGGAAACCTCGACCTGGGCTATAACATTCGTGGCCAAGAGGTGGCCGCCCAGGTCGGTATCGGTATCGGCCAGACCGTCCAGCTGGTGGTCATTGCAACGGTGCTCTCGATCCTGCTCGGCATCTCTATCGGTATGGCCACTGCGCTTCGCCAGTACAGCGGCTTCGACTACTCGGTCACCTTCATCGCGTTCGTCTTCTTCTCCCTCCCGGTCTTCTGGGTGGCGCAGATCCTGAAGATGTACGTCGCGATCGGCTTCAACAACTTCCTCGCCGATCCAGAGGTTGCACCATGGATCATCATCGTGACGTCTCTCCTTCTCGGGTTCGCGTGGGCGAGCATCGTCGGCGGCGCCGCCAAGAAGTACTTCCTCAACTTCGGCGTCGCGACGGTCGTCACGGCCGTGGGTCTCTTCTTCATCCTCTACACCGGATGGCTCGATACGCCCTCGCTCGGAATCATCGGCGTCCTCGGCATCGGCGTCGCTGCCGCGTTCGCTCTCGTGTGGGTGACGGCGGGATTCTCTGACCGCAAGGTCATCTACACCGCGCTGGTCACCGCCGTCGCCGGTGCGGCGCTGTGGTATCCGTTCAATTATCTGTTCTTCTACCTTCCGAGCTACCTGTCCTGGTTGATCGTCCTCGTGGTCATGGTGGCCATCGCCGTCGGTGCGGCTTTCATCTTCGGTGGAGATGAGCGGCCGTCGTCAATTCGGGCGGGCGTGCTCACCGCGATCATCTCGTCGATCCTGATCATCGTTGACCGTGTGATGGGTTCATGGCCTGACTACGTTCAGATCACCAATGGCAGGCCTATCGCGACCATCGGTTCGTCAACCCCGAACCTGGATGGCAGCGTCTGGATCGAGACGATCGACTCCTTCACCCACCTTCTGCTGCCGACGATGGCGCTCATGCTCCTCTCGCTGGCCGCGTGGAGCCGGTACTCGCGTGGAAGCCTGCTCGAGGTGATGAACCAGGACTACGTGCGAACAGCGCGTGCCAAGGGTCTGAGCGAGCGCACAGTCATCATGCGCCACGCCTTCCGCAACGCGATGATCCCGATCACGACACTCATCGCGTTCGAGATCGGTGGCATCATCGGTGGCGCGGCCATCACCGAGACCATCTTCGGGTGGAACGGTGTGGGGCGAATGTTCATCGAAGCGGTCCAGCAAGTAGATCTGAACACGATCATGGCGGTCTTCCTGATCACCTCGATCGTGACCATCGTTTTCAACCTCATCGCCGACCTCACCTATTCGGCGCTCGACCCGAGAATCCGGGTGAACTGATATGGCTACTCGCAAAGATCCGACTCCTACCTCGTCCCTCAACGAGGTCCTCACCATCGAGCAGCGCGAGGTCGAGGGCCTGAGCCAAGGCACCATCGTCCGGCGCCGGTTCTTCCGTCACCGCGGCGCGATGGCGGCGATGATCTTCCTCGGACTGTTGGTCATTCTGATCTACTCCTCGATCGGGTTCGAACTGTTCGGGTTGACGATCCCCGGCTGGTACCCCAACACGTACCTGCAGCGATTCGACATCGCGCTTCCCGGTGGGGCTCCGACCTGGGTGTTGCCCTTCAACTTCGGACCGTTCCCGTTCGGTCAGGATGAAATCGGCCGCGACATCTTCGCCCTGGTCATGCGCGGTGCTCAGCAGTCCATCGTCGTGATGGTCACCTACGGCGTTGTCGCCGGAATCCTCGGAATCCTCGTGGGCGCGATCGCCGGCTTCTACCGCGGTTGGGTCGACTCCGTGCTGATGCGCTTCACCGACGTGATCATCATCATTCCGTTCCTCATCCTCGCCGCCGTCATCGGCCGCGCGACGGGTGGCCTGGGTGCGTTCGTCTTGGCGATCGCGCTCGGCCTCTTCGGATGGACGGCACTGGCACGTCTCGTGCGCGGTGAGTTCTTGGGGCTCCGCGAGCGTGAATTCGTGGATGCTGCGCGCGTCGCCGGTGCCAGTAACCCGCACATCCTGTTCCGCCACATCCTGCCCAACGCGATGGGCGTCGTGATCGTCGCGATTTCGTTGCTGATGTCGGGCGCGATCCTGACCGAGGCCGCGCTGAGCTTCTTGGGCGTCGGCATCCAGGCTCCCGACGTTTCGCTCGGGCAGATCCTGAACCAGTACCAGGGCGCATTCTCGACTCGCCCCTGGCTGTTCTGGTGGCCGGGCCTGTTCATCATCGCGATCGCGCTGTGCGTGAACTTCATCGGTGACGGACTGCGGGATGCTTTCGACCCGCGCCAGCGTCGCATGCCCGGCAAGCACGGACCCTACCGTCAGGTCTTCGGCGCCATGGTGGGCAACTTCGGCGGCGGTGGTCGCTACGACACCGATCGTGAAGATGCCGAGAAGGCAGACGTCGTCGAGGTGTCGTACGCCGATGACGAGCTCCGCAAGGAGTCGGACTAGTGGTGCCAACCTCCCTCGTCCTCGGAGGGCGCGCGTCAGCCGATCAGCATGACGGCAACGCTCGCCACGAGGGCGAGAGCGCTCACCGCGACCAGCGGCGCGCGCAGGGTGACTCGCACTTGCGCGTCGACGCCGCGGCGGATGCCTTCGTGATCCCGACGGTCAAGTTCTCTGCGGATGACCGTCGCGGGAGCGCCGGATGCCGACGTGACGGCGTCGCCAGCTCGCGCCGATCCAGCGTCGCGGACGGATCGCGGCGCGTCGCGCCAGTCGGTCTGGCCCACTCGGCGACGACTCATCGAATCGCGCATCGCAGATCCGCCGCCGGGTGCGGGGGCACCCCACGCGGAGTAGTTGCGGCCGTCAGCGGTCACGACGAGCGCGAAGCGCGTGTCGACGTTCTCGATCGCACCGTAGGGGATCGATACATCGCGGACGAGATTGTGCAGCTCGACGCCGTCGGTGTCGGTGACGACGCACGGGCGCCAGAACGCGAGCCAGACGAACCAGCCCAGGGTCAACAGCAGAACGACCGGCAGGATGCCGGCGCCGCTGACGATCGCGGAGATCGCGCCACCGGCGCAGATCACCCACACCACCACGGTCAGCACGATGCCGAATCGCGATCGGAAGACGATTCGGTTGGCGTGCTCAGACTCATTCACGTTTCCATGTTTTCACGAACCACTCGAGAGGACGGTGCCCTCGCATGAGCACGGTCGACACAACGGCGACACCTTCGCCCGAGGCATCCGAAAATCGCCCCATCATCGAGGTCAACAAGCTCGCGGTCGACTTCTGGGTCAACGGGGAGTGGGTCAACGCCGTCAAGGGGATGGACTACGAAGTCCACCCCGGCGAGGTACTCGCCATCGTCGGTGAGTCCGGCTCGGGCAAGTCCGTCAGCTCGATGTCGCTGCTGGGTCTGCTTCCGCCGAACTCCCGCTCACGCGGAAGTGTGAAGTTGCACGGACGCGAGATTCTGAATGCCCCGACCGAAGAACTGCGCAAGATTCGCGGCAATCGCATCGCAGTGATCTTCCAGGAGCCGATGACGGCGCTCAACCCCGTCTATCGCATCGGGTTCCAGATCACGGAATCCATTCGCGTGCACAGCCACCTGTCGCCGAACCAGGCGAAGGAGCGCGCGCTCGAGCTGCTGAAGCTCGTCGAGATGCCCGACCCCGAGAAGGCGTACAACTCTTTCCCGCACCAGTTGTCGGGCGGTCAGCGCCAGCGCGCAATGATCGCGCAGTCGATTTCGTGCGACCCCGATCTGCTCATCGCCGATGAGCCGACGACCGCCCTGGACGTGACGATCCAGGCCGAGATCCTCGACCTGCTGCGCAACCTCCACAAGCGCCTCAACAGCGCGATCATCATCATCACGCACGACCTCGGCGTGGTCGCTGACCTCGCCGACAACGTCATCGTGATGAAGACCGGTGAGGTCGTCGAGCGCGGCACCGTGCGCGAGATCTTCACCGCGGCCAAGAACGACTACACCAAGGAACTCTTGGCTGCCGTGCCTCGTCTGGGGTACACCACGGAAGGCAAGACCCTCCGAGGTGGCGAGCCGGTTCTCGAACTGACCGACGCGGTCATCGAGTACAAGGGTCGCGGCCGTGTGCCGGCGTTCCGCGCTGTCGATCAGGTGAGCTTCGCCATCCATCCCGGCGAGATCGTCGGCCTCGTGGGGGAGTCCGGGTCGGGCAAGACCACGATCGCACGTGGTGCGATCGGCCTGCTTCCGTTCAAGGAAGGTTCGGCGAAGGTCCTCGGTGTCGAGCTCGTGGGGATCAAGCCCAACGCGTTGCGCGACCTGCGCAAAGACATCGGCATCGTCTTCCAAGACCCCGGATCGTCGCTCAACCCTCGCTGGCCGGTCGGCGCCTCGATCGGAGAGCCCCTGAGCCTGCTGGGTGACTTCACGTCGAAAGAGATCAGCGACCGCGTCGAAGAACTCCTCGATCAGGTCGAGCTGCCCAGGTCCTTCCGCAACCGTTACCCGCACGAGCTCTCGGGAGGTCAGCGTCAGCGCATCGGTATCGCGCGGGCGCTGGCGCTGAAGCCCAAGTTGCTCGTCGCGGATGAACCGACGAGCGCCCTTGACGTCTCGGTGCAGGCCCGCGTGCTGGATCTGCTCGAGAACATCCAGGCTGAGCTCGGCTTTGCCTGCCTGTTCGTAAGCCACGACCTCGCGGTCGTCGACCGCCTCGCCGACCGGATCGTCGTGATGAACCACGGCCGGCTCGTCGAAGAGGGAACGCCCGACCAGATTCTGCGCAACCCGCAGCAGGCTTACACCAAGCGTCTCATCACCGCGATTCCGGTCCCTGATCCCGATCAGCAGGCTGAGCGTCGCGTCGAGCGTCGCCGCGTGCTGGACGAGCAGAAGGCGGCAGGAATTCGAGTTCAGGACGCGGAAGAAGAAGAGGCCGAGGTAGCTCGGGCCGCGAAGGCGGGCGAGGTCACTCCTCCGCCGCAGCTTCCGCACGCGTAATGCGCGCCTGACGCACTCCTCGAGCACGCCTCGGCGGCCTCCCAGCCGCCCTGCGGTAGGCTGGGGGTGTCGGCTTCCCGGCACTCCCACCCCACCCGCAAGGACTTCCCTCATGGCGCGCGCCCTCCGTTCAGACCTCCGCAACGTTGCGATCGTTGCCCACGTCGACCACGGCAAGACGACCCTCGTCGACGCCATGCTGCGACAGACCGGCTCCTTCGGCTCTCACGAGCACATGGAAGAGCGCGCGATGGACTCGAACGATCTCGAGCGTGAGAAGGGGATCACGATCCTCGCCAAGAACACGGCGATCACCTACTCGGGAATCCACTCCGATGTCCCGGTCACGATCAACGTGATCGACACCCCCGGTCACGCCGACTTCGGTGGCGAGGTCGAGCGCGGTCTGTCGATGGTGGACGGTGTCGTCCTGCTCGTCGATGCGAGCGAGGGCCCGCTGCCGCAGACCCGCTTCGTGCTACGTAAGGCGCTCGAAGCCAAGCTTCCCGTCATCCTGCTCGTGAACAAGACCGACCGGCCCGACGCGCGTATCGCCGAGGTAGAGGAAGAAGCTCACGATCTTCTGCTCGGCCTCGCCTCCGACCTTGTGGACGACGTCCCCGATCTCGACGTCGACGCACTCCTGGACGTACCGGTCGTCTATGCCTCTGGCCGCGCCGGCGCTGCGTCGCGCAATCGTCCCGCGAACGGTTCACTGCCCGACAACGACGATCTCGAGCCGCTCTTCGAAGCCATCCTCCAACACGTCCCGGCTCCCGAGTACGACGACGAAGCGCCGCTGCAGGCGTGGGTCACCAACCTCGACTCCAGCCCGTTCCTCGGTCGTCTCGCCCTGTTGCGCGTCTTCAACGGCACGCTCAAGAAGGGTCAGACCGTCGCGTGGGTGCGAGCCGACGGCACCGTCAGCAACGCACGGATCACCGAGCTCCTCAAGACGCGCGCGCTCGAGCGCTACCCCGCTGACGACGCCGGCCCCGGCGACATCGTCGCCATCGCGGGATTCCCCGACATCACGATCGGCGAGACCATCGCCGACCTCGACGACGTGCGCCCTCTGCCGCAGATCCATGTCGACGACCCCGCGATCTCGATGACAATCGGCACGAACACGTCGCCGCTCATCGGCAAGGTCAAGGGCCACAAGCTGACTGCTCGCATGGTCAAGGACCGCCTCGACCGCGAGCTCGTCGGTAACGTCTCGCTCAAGGTCGTCGACATCGGACGGCCGGATGCGTGGGAGGTCCAGGGTCGCGGCGAACTCGCACTTGCCATCCTCGTTGAGAACATGCGCCGTGAGGGCTTTGAGCTCACCGTGGGCAAGCCCCAGGTGGTGACAAAGCGGGTCGACGGCAAGGTGCACGAGCCGTTCGAGCACCTGACGATCGATGCTCCTGAGGAGTACCTGGGCGCGATCACTCAGTTGCTGGCCGCTCGCAAGGGCCGCATGGACAACATGACGAACCACGGCACCGGGTGGGTGCGCATGGAGTTCATCGTCCCGTCGCGTGGCCTCATCGGCTTCCGCACCGAGTTCTTGACCACGACCCGTGGCACCGGCATCGCCAACGCGATCTCGCACGGCTACGAGCCATGGGCGGGTCACATCGTGACGCGCCAGAACGGCTCGATCGTGGCCGACCGCATGGGTGTGGTGACGCCCTTCGCGATCATTGCCTTGCAGGAGCGTATGTCGTTCTTCGTGCAGCCCACGCAGGAGGTATACGAGGGCATGGTGGTCGGCGAGAACTCGCGCGCCGACGACATGGACGTGAACATCACGAAAGAGAAGAAGCTGACGAACATGCGTCAGTCGACCTCCGACACGTTCGAGTCGATGACGCCTCCTCGCCAGCTCACTCTCGAGGAGAGCCTCGAGTTCGCGCGTGACGATGAATGCGTCGAGGTGACACCCGAGATCGTACGTATCCGCAAGGTGAACCTGGACGCCAACGAGCGCGCCCGCGCTACCTCACGCCTGAAGCGCCAGGACGCCGGCGTCTGACACGAAACCGTCCACGAATGGCAGAGCGGACCGCTCTGAGTGTGCCGGCGGCTCGCTAGGCTCGACCGGTGACACTGGATCCCCACTTCGATGACGCGCACGCGCCGGGGGAGTCCCGGCGCGCCGCGCGCGAAGGACTGGGCGTCGCGCTGGCAACGAGTGCCTATGGCATTTCGTTCGGCGCACTGGCCGTAGCATCCGGTCTCGATATCTGGCAGACCTGCGTTCTCAGCCTCTTCATGTTCACGGGCGGATCGCAGTTCGCCTTCGTCGGCGTGATCGGTGCGGGCGGGTTGGCCGCTGCTCCCGCAGCGATCGCTTCGGCCTCGCTGCTGGGGGTGCGTAACGTCGCTTACGGCATGCGCATGTCACCGGTCATCGGCGACGGTTTGTGGCGTCGCGCCGCTGCGGCGCACTTCACGATCGACGAGTCGACCGCGGTATCGCTCGCGCAACGCACGCGGCACGCCCGCACTGTCGGGTTCTGGGTGACCGGTGTCGGTATCTACATCGGGTGGAACCTGTCGACGCTCGCCGGCGCGCTCCTGGGTGATGTGCTCGGCGACCCGAAAGCGTATGGATTGGATGCAGCAGCGGCAGCCGCCTTCCTTGCCCTCCTGTGGCCGCGGCTGAAGCGGCTTCAACCGATCGTCGTCGGCGTCGCTGCTGCTGTCGTGGCCACCGTGCTGACCCCGGTGATGATGCCTGGGCTTCCGGTGCTCCTGGCAGCCGTCGTGGCGATTCTCGTCGGATGGACGAACTGGCTCGGCAGAGAAGAGCCGGCACCCGGCTCAGGCGACATCGAGCCCGATGATGTTCCCGAGCGGGAGGGGCTCCCGTGACGCTGTGGAGTGCGGTGCTCGCAGCATCCGCCATCTGCATCGCTCTCAAAACCCTCGGGTACCTCGTGCCGCCGAGGGTGCTGGAAGCGCCACGCCCAGCCCGCATCGCGGACCTGCTCACTGTGGCGCTGCTCGCAGCTCTCGTGGCGGTGCAGACACTCGGCGTGGGTCAGGCGATCGTGGTCGACGCCCGCATCCCCGCGGTGCTGGTCGCTGCCGGGTTGCTCGTGTTGCGCGCACCGTTCCTCGTAGTTGTCGTAGCGGCAGCGCTCGTGGCCGCGCTCTTGCGACTGTGGGGTTGGGCGGCGTAACGCCAAGAGACGCTGGAAGGGGATGCCTCGTAGCCGAGGCATCCCCTTCCGTTTCGCTGCTGAGAGATCAGCCCGTGGCGACGCAGGCCGACGTGTAGTCGGTCTGCGCGAACGTGCCACCTTCGTAGAACGCTGCGATCGTCTCGAGGCCCAGGTCGACCTCAGGGTTGGGCAGACCGATGTTCACCGACTGAGCGGCGTTCGCCTGGGCGTCGCCACCATAGATGTGGTTCGGCACCATGCCCTCGAAGTCGACCTCGAGGCCGTCGACGACTGCCGCAAGGCCTTCCGGCGTCAGGTCGCCGGCCGCGGCGGCGGCCTCGAGAGCTGCCTGGAACGGGTAGCCGATGACCCAACCGATGATGTAGCCGGCGTTGGCGGGAAGTTCCCCGCCCAGCGACTCCTTGATCGCTTCCATGCCGGCGCTCGTGCCATCCCAGTTCTCGTAAGGCGTCATGTGGTTGTAGAGGCCGATCAGAGCGGGCGCGGCGGCAGAACCGAGAAGCGCGTCGTTCCAGGTCGGCAATGACCCCATGAACCGGCCCGTGAAGCCGCTCGCGGCGAGCTTGCCCACGATCTCAGCGGTCTCGGCCGGCCCGACGGCCAGGACGACAACCTGGGGAGCGGCAGCAAGGACGGCGCCGACGACGGCATCCTGGTTGCCGACGACCTGGTTCGGTCCGGTGGCGATGGGGGTTGCCGCAGTCGCGCCGTTTGCTTCGGCCCAACGGGCCACGCCCTCCGCCGAATCCCCGCCGTAGTCACCGGGGTACCCGATGGCCTGTACAACGGTGGGGGCATCGTAGGTCTCGGCGAACCAGTCCAGTCCGACGATCGCCTCCGTGCAGTACGAGTATCCAGTCTCGAGGATGATGCCTTGGTCGTAGTCCTCGAAGGCGTAACCCGACCACCATGAGGTCGGCACGGTGACGAGGCTGCGGTCGATCATGTCGGGCAGCACCGATTCGGTGTTCACGGTTCCGAGCGACTGAGCGATGCCGAGGATGTCACCGGCGATCTGTTGGTACTGGGCGGCGTGTTCGGCCGGCTGGTACTTGGTGTCGCGGGTGTAGGTATCGATGTCGATGTCGAATCCGCCGATGCCACCGTCGGCGTTCACCTTGGCCCAGAACGCGCGCTGGCCATCGGTGATCGGGACGGCGAGGGCCGCGAACGGTCCCTCGGTGAGGTCGGACAAGACGCCGAGGTAGATGCAGCCGTTGTCTGCATTCACCGCGTCCGGACACGCCTCTTCGGTGATGCCCTGGCCGGTGACGATCTCTTCGCCGCCCCCTTCGGGCTCTGCGCTGGGTTCTTCCTCCGTCACCTGCGTGCAGGCAGAGAGGGTCAGAACTCCAGCGGCCACGAGGGCAAGTGCCGCGCGGCTTCGTCGACGCATGGTCATGCTGTGCTCCTTCATTAGTGGTGCCCGGGTGGGCAGGGTGTTCAGTTGTGTGTTGCGGTTCTTGGCTGACGAGGCTGCTCAGTACGAGAACGGCCACGCTTTGAAGTAGTTACGCACGCGCGCCCATAGTCCGTAAAGACCCCGAGGCTCGAGCGTGATGAAAACGATGATCAGGATGCCGAAGATGATGGTCTGCAGTTGGAAAACGTTGATCAGCCCACCGCTGGACACGCTGATCCATGGGATGACGTGCGTGAGCTCTTCGAGAACGCGGGGGAGGAGCACCACAAAAGCTGCCCCGATGATCGATCCCGAGATTGTGGCAATGCCGCCGATGACGATCACCGCGAGGAAGTCGATCGACAGCAGAAGGTTCCATTGCTCGGGCACAATGCGTCCGACGAGAATGGAGAAGAGCGCGCCCGCGAGACCTGCGTAAGCGGACGAGAGGGCGAAGGCAAGCGTCTTCGTCCGCAGGAGGTTGACGCCCATGACCTCGGCGGCGATGTCGCGGTCACGAACGGCGGCGAACGCTCGACCCTGTCGGCCGCGCACGAGGTTGCGCGCGGTGAGGGCGGTCACCACCAGCAAAGCGAGACACAGCAGGTAGAGCGACGTCTCAGGACGGATGATGAGCGGGCCGATCGCATAGGTGGCGGTGAGGTCGGCGCCGAAGAGTGTGCGTTGAGCAACGCCGCGGCCCACGCCCTGCCCGCCGGTGACCGGGACCATCACCTTGAACAGCTGCTCACCGAGCACGAGCAGCCCGAGCGTGAGGACGGCGAGATAGAGCCCACGAACTCGGGTCGCCAGCGGCGCGACGACGAGTCCGATCACACCGGGGATGACGGCTGCGAGGGGCAGCACGATCGCGAGGTCCCAGCCGAGACCCCATGTGGAGCGACCGGTTTCGCCGCCGAAGACGGCGGCGGTGTAGGCGCCGAGCCCGAGGAAGAAGGCATGCCCGAGCGAGACCTGACCGGCGTAGCCCGTGAGCAGATTCAACCCGATGCCCGCGACGGCATACACGACGGCGAGTGTGAGGAGGTAGGTGAGATCGGCCGCGATCAAGAACGGCGCGGCGAGCGCGATGACGAGCAACACCCCGGTCCACCAGCGTTTGGTAGGTGTATTCAGCAGCGCTTGGTCGGCCGAGTAGCTCGTGTAGAGGGTCGGGCGCCCGCGCCGTACCGTGCGATCGACCGTTCCACGGCTGTGTTCGAAGTCGAGGCGTTCTGAGCCGCCGGTGAGCCGGCGACCGGATGTGTCGATGGTCATACTCGCTGCACCTCCCGAGTGCCGAAGAGGCCGTAGGGTCTGATCAGCAGTACGACGAGCATGAGCAGGTACGGAATGACGTTCTCGAAGTTCGCGCCCAACCACGGCGCGAACTGGGGTTGGTAGGTCTTCGTCAGCGCCATGGCGACACCGACGATGAGTCCACCGACCACGGCACCCTTGAGGGAGTCCAGACCGCCGATGATGATGGCGGGGAGGGCGACGAGGGCGAACAGGGCGTCGGTCGCTTGAACCACGGATCCGTTCGCCGCCAGGAGGGCGCCGGCGAGGGCGGCCATCCCGCCGCCGATCGCCCACGAAATCGAGAACATTCGGCCGACGTTGATGCCCTGGGCGAGCGCCGTCTCTTGGTCGAGCGATGTCGCTCGCATCGCCAGCCCCAACTTCGAACGCGTGAGCCAGAGACCGAGGAGCCCGATCACGGCGAGCGCAATGACGAACCGGGCGATCGCGTTCTCGTAGATCTGAACGCCGCCGGTGCATCCTGTGACCCCGAACGACTCGGTCACCTCGCCGCCTAGGCAGATCGCCGAGAGTTGCCACGGGTCACCGACGGTCCGTGACTTCGAGTCGAACAGGCGGAAGGCGATCACGAGAAGGACGATGAAGAGTCCGACCGTCACGATGGCGGCCGAGAACGGTGGACGGCCGACCATCGGCCGGATCGCGATGCGCTCGACGCCCGCAGAAACCCCCGCGAGCACAATCATGGCGAGGGGCACGGCCACCCAGAACGGTAGGCCCATTTCGGTGGCGAAGACACTCGTGGCGAAGGTGCCGAGAATGAGAAGCGCAGGCTGGGCGAAGTTCAGGACGCCGGTCGCGCGATAGATGATCACGAAGCCCACGGCGATGACCGCATAGACCGCGCCCTGCCCGAGGCCGGTGGCAAGAGACGAGAGCAGCGCGTTCACCCGTTCCTCCCGAGGTCGGAGCCTGCGTACGCGGAAGATTCGGAGTACATGTCGTCGATCAGGTGGGGCACGGTCGCTGCGAAGGCCTGACGCTTGAGCTTCTGCGTGGCGGTCAATTCGCCGTCCTCGTGGTCGAGTTCTTTCGTCAGCATCCGGAACTTGCGGATTGACTCCACGCGCGCGAACCGTGTGTTCACGTCCTTGATGATCCCGGCGATCAGCGCCGTCACTTCGGGCTTCTCCGACAGGTCGCGGTAGGTGGTGAACTCGATTCGCTGCCGTGAGGCCCAGTCGGCTACGGTGTCGAACTCGATTCCGATCAGCGCCGTCAAGTAGGCCCTCCGGTCACCGATCACGACGGCTTCTTTCACGTAGGGCGAGGCCTTGAGCGCGTTCTCGATCTCGCTCGGTGAGATGTTCTTTCCACCCGCGGTGATGATGATGTCTTTGATGCGGTCGATGATCCGCAGATGGGTGCCCTCGACCCACTCGCCGACGTCACCGGTGTGCAGCCACCCGTCCGCGTCAATCGTGTTGGCGGTCGCCTCGGGTTTGCCCCAGTAACCGACGAAGGTGCCCGGATGCCGCGTCAGCACCTCGTTCGTACCCTCGGCGAGTGTCACCTCGGCCAGCGCCTGTGGTTCGCCGACCGTGCCGACGATCGCGCGGCCGCGCCGGTTGGTGGTGGCGATCGCCGCGTTCTCGGTCATGCCGTACGCCTCGTACAGCGGAACTCCGATGCCCACGAAGAACGCGAGGACCTCCGGCGCGATCGGTGCCGCGCCGGAGATCGCGTGACGCACGCGCAACAGGCCGAGCCTCTTGCGCAGCGGCCGGAAAAGCGGGTACCACCCGATCACGTAGAGAAGTCGTGCCCGGCGGGTGAATTCGCCGCCGTTTGCTACGCGATCTGCGCCGATCGTCTGGCTCCACTTCATCGACCGGGCGTAGATAGTTCGCTTGAGTCGGCTGGCGCCAGCCATCTTGATCGACACCGTCGCCTGGATCTTCTCCCAGATGCGTGGCACGGCGAACAGGATCGTCGGCTGTACTTCCGCGAGGTCGGCAGTCACGGTATCGATTGACTCGGCGAAGTGCACGACGGTGCGCGTGGAGATGTTGGCCCAGACCGAGATTCCCCGCTCGACGACGTGTGAGAGGGGGAGGTAGGACAGCAGGGTGTCGTGGGGTCCCACCTGACGGCCCAGGATCCCATCGTCCAGCGACAGGATGTGCGCGGAGAACGAGATGTTTCGCGCCGACAGCATGACGCCCTTCGGCGGACCGGTGGTGCCGGACGTGTAGATCAGCGTCGAAAGATCGTCGGGGGACCGCTCGCGGTCGATCTGCTCGAGCAGAGCGGGGTGCGCGGCACGATGTGCGTCGCCGCGCACGATGAGTTCGTCGACGGACAGCAGCTTCGGATGCTCGTACCCGGCGAGTCCGCGCCCATTGAGAAAGACGATCCACTCCAGTGCCGGACACTCCGCCTCGGCGGCGAGAGCCTTATCGACCTGCTCCTGATCTTCAGCGATGAGCACGCGCGCGCCCGAGTCCTGCAAAAGGTACGTGATCTCGGCGACCGGATTGGTCGGGTACAACCCGACGATGGCCGCGCGCAGCGACGACGCCGCGAGATCGGCGAAGAGCCATTCGGGTCGATTCTCGGACTGGATCGCTACGCGATCGCCCGCGGTCACACCCAGTGCCGCGAGCCCGAAAGCGATCTCTTCGACGAATCGGGCGTAGTCGCCCCACGTGATGTCGTGCCAGATGCCCGACTGCTTCACGCGGAGCGCGGTGTGGCCTGCGAATTCGGCGGCGTTGGCGCGCAGCATCCGGGTCAGATAGCGCGTCTCTTCGGGCGTTGTCACGATGCGCCCTCTCGTCCATCGGGCGCGGATTCGATCACTGCGGTAAGTTCGGCCGCGACATCCTCCGTCGCACCACCGAGGTACGCGGCGATGACCGCGGGGTCGCTCTGAACCTCATCGGGCGTGCCCAGCGCGATCCGCTTGCCGAAATCGATCACCATCACGCGGTCGGCGAGGTCCATCACGAGGCGCATGTCGTGCTCGACCATGATCATCGAGGTTCCAAGCTCTGTGCGAATGTCGAGAATGAACCTCGCCATGTCTTCGGTCTCTTCGGAGTTCATGCCCGCGACCGGTTCGTCCAAGAGCAGAAGTCGAGGTTCCATCGCGAGCGCGCGACCCAGCTCGACACGCTTCTTCACTCCGTACGGGAGGATCCCGACGGGCATGTGGCGGACGGTCGCGAGATCGAGGAACTCGATGAGGTCTTCGATGTAGCGTCGCGCTGCGAGCTCTTGACGTCGAGCGCGACCGAACCAGAGCATCGCCTCTGGCCAGGCGTACGAGGTCTTCTGGTGGCGCCCGAGTAGCAGGTTGTCGAGGACCGAGAGGTTGTCGAACAGTTCGACATTCTGGAATGTGCGAGCCACGCCGCGACGCGCAACTTCATCGGGGGCGGCGCCCAACAGGCTTTCACCGCCTAGAGTGATCGATCCTGCTTGCGGTCGGTAGACGCCCGAGATGCAGTTGAAGGTCGAGGTCTTGCCCGCGCCGTTGGGCCCGATGATGGCGAAGAGTTCGCCGTCATTGACGTCGAATGAGATCGCATCCAGAGTGGTTGCACCGCCGAAGCGGAGTGTGAGGTCGGATACTTCGAGCAGCACGCTCACGAGAGCCACCTCTTCCGGCGCTTGTAATGCTTCACATCTCGGAGGCTCCCGGCGCCCGCGCCGGTGCCGAGATAGAACTCGCGGATGTCATCGTCTTCGCGCAATGCTTTGGCCGGAGCATCCATCACGATCTTGCCGTTCTCCATCACGTACCCGTGATCGGCGATCGACAGCGCCATCGCGGCGTTCTGCTCGACCAGAAGCACTCCCGTACCGGATCGACGGATCTCGACGATCAAGTCACGAATCTGTTCGACGATCTGAGGGGCAAGGCCCAGACTCGGTTCGTCCATCAGGATGTAGCGTGGCTCGGCCATAAGCGCGCGCCCGATCGCCAACATCTGCTGCTCACCGCCGGAGAGATAGCCAGCGAGCTGTCCACGGCGATCCCTGAGGATCGGGAACATCCCGTACACACGGTCGAGGTTGTCGGCTATGCCGGTGCGGCTGCGCGTGTACGCGCCGACCCGGAGATTCTCTTCGACCGAGAATTCCACGAAGACGCGCCGGCCTTCCATCACCTGGCTGACGCCCGCGCGGACGACATCCGAGGCGCGTCGAGTGTCGACGGGGGAGTCGTCGATCGAGACATGACCGCGCGAGATTCGGCCACGGTGCACATCCAGCAAGCCCGTCATTGCGCGCAGCAGAGAGGTCTTTCCGGCGCCGTTCGCGCCGAGAAGTGCGACGATGCCCTCGCGAGGGATGCGGATGCTGGCGCCTTTCACGACGAGCATCACGTCCTCGTAGACAACCTCGATGTTATGTACAGCCAGCGTCATGGCATCCCTTCGGTCACAGCGCTGTGATGGGGTCGAACCTAACAGTCTCAGGGTACATACCAACCGGTCGGTTACGCATTCGTGATGAAACGGAGATTCACGAATTTCGAAACTGGGTATCAGGGTCTTCCGGGAGGTGCCGTTGTGCGTGCATGACGGGGAAAAGCCCCGTCCACGCCTAGACTTTGCGGGTGAAGTTCTCTTGGTCGCGGGTGGGTACGTGGGTTGTCGCGCTACTGGTCGGCGCGGTCTATGGCTCCGCCGGAACGATCGCGCACGCGTTCGAGATCGGGTGGCTTCCGCTCGGTCTGATCCTGGCCGCGATCGGCGTCGTCGCGATGCTCGCTGCTGTCCGCCTGTTGACCGGCGATCGGTGGGCGGCGCTCGCCTGTGGAATGGGCATGATGATCGCCACGCTCATGTTCTCCGGCCGTGGCCCCGGTGGTTCAGTGATCGTGCCCGAGACGCCGCTCGCGATCGCGTGGACCATCGCCGTGCCGATCGCGGTTGCGCTCGTCGTGGCGTGGCCGGAGCGAATTGCGCCCCGCGAAGCCAACTAGACTGATCTCGTGACGTATGTAATCGCCCTTCCGTGCGTGGACGTCAAGGACCGCGCCTGTATCGATGAGTGCCCCGTTGACTGCATCTACGAGGGTGACCGAATGCTGTACATCCACCCCGACGAATGCGTCGATTGTGGTGCGTGTGAGCCGGTGTGCCCCGTTGAGGCGATTTACTACGAAGACGATCTTCCCGACGAATGGCAGGACTACTACAAGGCCAACGTCGAGTGGTTCGAAGACGTGGGATCCCCGGGTGGCGCCGCGAAGGTCGGCGTGATCCACAAAGACCACCCCGTCATCGACGCTCTTCCGCCTCAGGTCTCGTAACGCGTCATGGGTGTCGCTGACCTCGCCGACTACCCCTGGGACGCAGTCGCGCCGTACGCTGCGCGGGCGAAAGCCCACCCCGACGGAATCATCGATCTCTCGATCGGTTCACCGGTGGATCCGACTCCGCCGGTTGTTGCTGACGCCTTGGCATCAGCAACCGATGCTCACGCCTACCCGCAGACGGTCGGCACGCCCGCACTTCGCGAAGCCATCGTCGAGTGGTTCGCGCGCCGGCGGGGTGTGCGCGGACTGAGCGTTGACCACGTGCTTCCCACGGTCGGGTCCAAAGAGTTGGTGGCGCTGCTCCCACTGCTGCTGGGCCTGGGCGCCGGCGACATCGTCGTGCATCCGCGTGCGGCCTACCCGACCTACGAGGTCGGGGCGCGGTTGGTGGGTGCGTCTCCTGTTGCCGCCGATGACGCTGCGGACTGGCCCCTCGGAGCGCGACTGATCTGGGTCAATTCGCCCGGCAACCCCGACGGGCGAGTGATGGACGTGGCAGCCCTCCGTGTGGCGGTGCTCCGCGCCCGCGAAATCGGAGCGGTACTGGTCTCGGACGAATGCTATGCAGAGCTCGGATGGGATGCCCCGTGGGATACGGAGGCAATCCCGTCGGTGCTGGATCCCAGGGTGACGGGCGGTGATGTGAGGAGCATCCTGTCCGTGTACTCCCTGAGCAAGCAGTCGAACCTCGCCGGCTACCGAGCCGCGTTCCTCGCGGGTGACCCCGCACTCGTGGCGAGGCTGTTGACGGCGCGGAAACACCTCGGGCTCATGCTTCCGGCGCCGGTGCAGGAGGCGATGATCGCTGCTCTCGGCGACGACGAGCACGTGGCTGCGCAGAAGGAGCTCTATCGCGCTCGACGTGCGACTCTGCGCCCCGCGGTTGAGGCCGCGGGTTTCCGTGTCGACGCGAGCGAGGCAGGGCTCTACCTCTGGGCCACCGAGGATCGCGACGCATGGGAGAGTCTGGGACGGCTGGCTGAGCTCGGCATCCTTGTCGGCCCCGGTCACTTCTACGGCGACCATTTCCCGAATCACATCAGGTTCTCGCTGACAGCGTCGGACGAGCGGATTCGCGCCGCAGCCGAGCGGTTGCTCGAGGCGTAGGTCGAGGCATCCGTTCGGTCCATACAGAGGATTCCTCTATCGAATGGTCCTGCCGTTTAGCGGTGTCGGCAGTATGTACCGCTGGACACTAGGCTGTAGGCACGCGTTGGCGAGGCACCATTCGTCCACGCGCCGGCTCTCTCGGACGGCCGCTACCAGGCCCCCACGATCCGGAATGACCCCCCGCAGGATCACCAATCGCGAGGAGCCGGCGTGAGCGACGCAAGCACCAACCCAGACAAGGCCATCCTCTCTATCGGCGATCGAACCGCTGAGTTCCCGGTGCTTCAGGGCACTGATGGAGTGCCCAGCATCGACATCTCGACATTCACCCGTCAGACCGGTCACACCACGCTCGACTACGGTTTCGTCAACACGTCCGCGACGAAGTCAGCGATCACCTTCATCGACGGCGACCAGGGAATCCTGCGCTATCGCGGCTACCCGATCGAGCAGCTCGCGCAGAACAGTACCTACCTCGAGGTTGCGTGGCTGCTGATCTACGGCGAGCTGCCCACCGCTGACGAACTCGCCGCGTTCGACGAGCGCATTCGCCACCACACGCTCCTGCACGAAGATCTCAAGCGCTTCTTCTCGTCGCTGCCCACTACCGCTCACCCCATGTCGGTGCTCTCGTCGGCCACCGCTGCGCTCTCGACCTACTACGAGAGCGAGTCCGACCCCAATAACCCCGAGCACGTCGAGCTCAACACCATCCGCATGCTCGCGAAGCTGCCGGTGATCGCCGCGTACGCGCACAAGAAGAGCATCGGGCAGGCCTTCCTCTACCCCGACAACTCGCTGAGCTTCGTCGACAACTTCCTCAAGCTCAACTTCGGTGTTCTCTCCGAGCTCTACGAGATCGACCCTGTGATGTCACGCGCACTCGAGCGCCTGCTCATTCTTCACGAAGACCACGAGCAGAACGCCTCCACCTCGACGGTGCGTCTGGTCGGGTCCACCGGCGCGAACCAGTTCTCGTCGATTTCGGCCGGTATCAACGCCCTCTACGGTCCCCTGCACGGCGGCGCGAACGAGGCCGTGCTCGAGATGCTCGGGCGCATTCGCGACTCGGGCGAGAGCGTGCAGCGGTTCGTCGAGCGCGTCAAGAACAAAGAAGACGGTGTGAAGCTCATGGGCTTCGGCCACCGCGTGTACAAGAACTACGACCCGCGCGCGAAGCTCGTCAAAGAGTCCGCCGATGAGGTGCTCGAGGCGCTGGGCATCAGCGACCCGCTGCTCGATCTTGCGAAAGAGCTCGAAGAGCTCGCCCTCAGCGATGATTATTTCCGCGAGCGTCGCCTATACCCCAACGTGGACTTCTACACCGGTGTGATCTACAAGGCGATGGGCTTTCCCACGCGAATGTTCACCGTGCTGTTCGCGATCGGTCGGTTGCCGGGCTGGCTTGCACACTGGCGCGAGATGCAGCAAGACCCGCAGACGAAGATCGGCCGCCCGCAGCAGTTGTATGTGGGTTCACCCGAGCGCAACTACCCCGGCGCCAACTAGCGGGTATCGAGTCAGGCTGCAGGCTGAGCCGCCGATCGTGCACGACGCGGTGCCCGCGACTTGACGACGTAATGGTGAATGGACATCCATATCCCCGTCACCAAAAGGCCCAGCAACAGGACAATGGCCACTGTCGAGACCGCGTCATAGGCCGGTCCCGGCGGAATCACGGGCAGGATGAGGAACGCCGCGACGACCACGAAGGTCATCGAGATCCATCGGTGGATGATCCGAATCCAGCGGGTTGCCGAACGTCTTTGACGTGCCATCGTGTGCTCCTTGCCTTGTGTTCACGCCAGGCTAGGGAGCGCTGCCGCGTCACGGCATCGGTGCTGACCCTGATTCATCGCCGGCCAAGAGCCACGCCAGTGCGGCTTGAACGCGTCTGTTGGCCTCCGCAGACGGAGCGAGATCGAGCTTCAGGAGGATGGAGCGCACATGAGCGTCCACCGTTCTCTCCGAGATGTACAGGTCGGCTGCGATCGCCGCATTGCTTCGTCCACGCGCCATCTCGGAGAGGACGTCGCGCTCGCGGTCACTGAGCACCGCGAGCGCTCCCGTGCGGCGGGCCAGACCACCGGAGATGACCGCCGGGTCGATGGTTGTGCCACCTGCGGCGACCAGGCGCACGCTGTCGATGAAGACCGACACGTCCAGCACCCGGTCCTTGAGCAGATAGCCGAAGCCCTCGGCGCGGTCGCTGGCCAGAGTGAGCGCGAGTACCGGGTCGATCGTGTGGGAGAGGACGAGAATCCCCATGGCCGGGAAGCGGTCGCGCAGCAGGCGTGTCGCCCTCGCGCCCTCGTCGCGAAACGTGGGTGGCATCCTGACATCGACGATGGCGATGTCTGGCCGATTGGCGTTCACGGCGTCGACGAGGGCGCCGGCGTCACCGACCTCGGCGACGACATCGATGTCATGTGCCCGGAATGCACGCGAGAGACCGTCTCTCAACAGCACGAGGTCTTCGGCGATCACCGCGCGCACGGCAGCACCGCCTCGAGAAGCGTTCCGCGCGGCTTCCGCTCGCTCACCACGAGGTGGCCGCCCGCAGCGCGCACGCGCTCGGTCAGCCCCCTGAGACCAGAACCGAGGCGCGGGTCTGCGCCCCCTGCCCCGTCGTCGGCGATCGTGACGCTCACGGACGATCCGGTCGAGCCAACGACCACCGACAGGTGTCGGGCATCGGCGTGCTTGAGGACATTCGCCAGCGCTTCGGCAACGACGAAGTAGGCGACCGACTCGGTTGTCGCATCCAGTCTCACGTCATCGACCGCGAGATCGACCTCGAGCGGAACCCGGCGCACCAAATCACCCAGGGCCGCGGCCAGTCCTCGATCGACGAGGGTGGTCGACACCGTACCGGTGGCCAGGAGACGCAGTTCAGCGACGGCACGCTGAATGCCCTCGACTGTCTCATCGACCAGCAGTCGGGAGGTGGGGTCAGACAGTGTCTCGCGTGCGAGGCTGAGATTGAGACCGAGCGAGACCAGTCGACCCTGCACGCCGTCGTGCAGGTCGCGCTCGATACTCTCGCGCGCAGCGGTGGTCGCGGCATCCGCTCTCTCGCGCTCGGCGATCAGCAGATCGGACTGGTCGCGGACGGATGCCTCGAGAAACGCTCGCTCAACCAGCGGGCGCGTGACGTCGACGAGCTTTCGGGTGTCGACGAATCGATGTCGCGACAGGAACAGGGCGATCTGCCGATCTGTGCGATCGGTGACCGACGTAGCGAGGAGATCTGGATCAGGCAAGATCTCCTCGGTGAGCGATGCATCCCACCACAGTCCGTCGGGTCTCGCGATGAGGAGGCGCGCGTCGGGTTCATCGAGGGCCTGTCGCAGCGCCCCTTCGGCGAGTGAGCCAGGCGAAGTGTCGGTGTTCTCCACGGCGCGGATGACCGCGGCGGCCACCGCGCGTCGCGGGTCGACTCGGCGAATGCACCACCTCACGAACCACAGCCACGGCACCACTGTTGCGGCGAATACAAGGGCAGTCAGAATGACGGATGCGGCGGCGGTCAGTCCGACAACGGTCGCAACGGGAAGAACGAGTTGCACGAGAGCGAGCCCGTACACCGTCCACAGCAGGCCGGGGATGATCCTCACGAGAGCGGTGACTGCGCGTCCGTCGCCGCTTGTGGCATCGCGCACGACCGCGCTGAGCCACCATGCGGTGAGCGGGAAAGCGGTGCAGAACCCGAAGGTCAGCGCAATGGTTTCGATCTCCGCGTTCGAGCCCGCTGCGACGGGGAGTCCCAGCACTCCGCAGAGGAGAACCACCGCGAAAGGCAGCACGGCACCGACTGCGAGTCGAGCGAGCACCGGACGGAGTGGCCCGCGAGTGCGCGCGGCCCGCACGCCCAGAACCAGAGGCGCTACAAGCAACGACAGCATCCATGCGAGAACGATGCCGTACGACACCGTCTGGGCGCTCGCACTCAGCACGAAAGTACGCGGCAGGATTGTGGGAGTGTCCCCGAACTCCTCGAGGGCGAAGGCCGGCGGCACAAGCAGTCCGGCGAGGATGACGATGGCTAGCGCCCCCAAGACGAAGGTCACGAGCCGGGCCGCCGAGCGGTCTCCGATCACAATCGACCCAGCAGCGGCCGCGGCGACCTGTGCCGACGCGAGCGTGATCATCCAGCCGCTCGTCGCGAAGACGACCACGACCAGAAACAGGATGTGGCCCGTCTGACCGGTTGCGTCCAGCCACGCGGCGAGCTCGAGGAAGAGGTTGTAGAAGGTCAGACCACCCGCCATCGCGAGGATCCACGGCGCGAGGGCTCGCGCACCTCGAAAGCGATTCCACACCGCAAGGGCGAAAACCATCGCTGCTGCGATCGGCGCAGCCACCGTCCACACGGGTGTCGACGTGAACGCGTCGATATCGGACCGACCCGCGGCAAGCATTCTCCCCACGGTCGCGAATACCCAGAGCGCGCACAACGACACACCGAGAGTGATCCAGCGGATCACTCCCGCTCGGTCAGTGCCTGGCGTGCTCATGACATCATCGTGGCGGTTAGGTGCGCAATCGACAACGGGCAGGGGAGTGGTGACTCAACGACGCCAGTGAGGCGCTAGGCCCTGTGTCGAGTGCTGGACATCGGTCACGACAGTGCCTCCTGGGAAGCGACACGACGGAACGATGCCGCTCGGTAGGACGCTAGCCGGAACGTTGACGGCTGGCATCGGCGCTAGCACCGATGCCAGGTGATCGCAGAGCTTGTCGCTACTTCAGGGTCGCGGCGTAGTCAGGGACGATCGCGCTCTCATCACGCGGGGGGCGGTCGTAGCCACCCGAAGCGGGCCGAGGCGGGATGTCGATGGGCTCGCGCTCGACCGGTTGCCAAGGGATCTTCGACAGCAGATGGTGAATCATGTTGATCCGTCCGCGGCGTTTGTCGTCGTTGTCGACCTCGTGCCACGGAGCTTCGGGGATGTCGGTGTGGACGAACATGGTGTCTTTGGCGCGGGAGTAGTCCTCCCACTTCGTGATCGAGAGGACGTCGTTGGGGCTGAGTTTCCAGCGGCGCATGGGGTCATCGTTGCGCGAGACGAAGCGCTCCTCCTGAATGACGTCCGACACGCTGAACCAGTACTTCAGCAGAATGATGCCGTCTTCAACCAGCATCCGTTCGAAGATCGGGGCCTGATGGAGGAACCGATGGTACTGCTCGCTTGTGCAGTACCCCATGACGTGCTCGACACCGGCGCGGTTGTACCAGGAGCGATCCATCAGCACGATCTCTCCGGCTGCGGGCAGGTGAGGAGCGTAGCGCTGGAAGTACCACCGCGTCTTGTCGCGCTCGCTCGGGGTCGGCAGAGCGACGATGCGTGTCACTCGGGGATTGAGGTATTCGGCGATGCGTTTGATTGTCGAGCCTTTGCCCGCGGCATCCCGCCCCTCGAAGATCACCACGATGCGGGCGCCGGATGCCTGAACCCACGCCTGCATGTCAACCAATTGCGCCTGCAGCCGCTTGAGTTCGGTCTCGTATGTTTGCTTGCTCAGGCGCTTGGTCATGAGCAGATCTTAGGCGTGGAGCGCTTCGTTGAGGGTGACGCCTACGCCCGCGCGCCGTACTGCCTCGATGGCGCCGGTGAGAGAGTTGCGTCGGAACAGGATGCCGTCACGGCCGGAGAGCTCGGCTCCCTTGACGACCGGCCTCGAGCCGTCAGCGTGCGATGACTCGTCCGCGAGGACGATCTTCGACCCGGCGGTGACGTACAGGCCCGCCTCGACCACGCAATCGTCGCCGAGCGAGATGCCGACCCCGGCGTTCGCGCCGAGCAGCGTTCGGGCACCGATAGAGACCTTATGTGCGCCGCCGCCCGACAGCGTGCCCATGATTGATGCGCCACCCCCGATGTCGCTGCCGTCTCCGACGACCACTCCCTGCGAGATGCGACCTTCGACCATGGATGAACCGAGTGTGCCGGCGTTGAAGTTCACGAAGCCCTCATGCATCACCGTTGTGCCGGGGGAGAGGTAGGCGCCGAGGCGGACGCGGCTCGCGTCGGCGATTCGCACTCCCGGAGGCGTGACGTAGTCGAGCAATCGGGGAAACTTGTCGAGCCCTTGCACCTGGATACCGTCGCGCTGGAGGAACGGGCGTAGGCGAGTGATGTCGTCCGGATGTATCGGCCCCGCGTTGGTCCACGCGACGTTCGGGAGGTGGCCGAAGATTCCGTCGAGGTTGATGCTGTTGGGGACGCACAGCCGGTGCGAGAGAGCGTGCAACCGCAGGTACGCGTCGGAGGTCGATGCGGGCGGTGCGTCGAGGTTGACCTCGACCGTGACGACCTCGACCGCGACGGCGCGGCGCGCATCGGCGACGGCAAGCTGTTCGAGGTCTTCGGGTGGGCGCGAGGCGTCGTATCCCAGCGGGATGCGACCGGCTTCGGGGGAGGCAAACCAGGTGTCGAGCACGGTTCCTTCCTCAGCCACTGATGCCAGGCCAACGCCCCAAATCCATCGTTCTTCGCTCATCCCTCCACGGTAGCGGGAAGAGGGCGTCGTTAGACTCAGAGGATGCCTGCGCTCGATCTGACCGCGACCTCGGTCGACCTCACCCGAACCATCTGTGACATGCCGAGCGTGTCGGACGACGAGACCGCTCTTGCCGACGCGATCTTCGACGCCATCTCGGCTCTGCCTCACTTGGAGGTATACCGCGACGGCGACACGATAGTGGCGCGGACGAACCTCGGGCGCGCGCAACGGGTAGCGATTGCGGGGCACATCGATACCGTCCCGATCAACGCGAACGTGCCTACACGCGACGTGGCGATCGACGGCGAACCCTTTCTCTGGGGTCGCGGCACAGTGGACATGAAGGCGGGCGTCGCCGTGCAGCTCAAGCTCGCACATGACCTCACCGACCCTCGCGTGGACATCACGTGGATGTGGTACGACCACGAAGAGGTCGACGCCGACCTCAACGGCCTCACGCGACTCGCCCGCACCCGTCCCGATCTCTTCGAGGCGGACTTCGCAATCCTGGGCGAACCGTCCAACGGTGAGGTTGAGGGCGGCTGCAACGGCAATCTTCGTGCGCTCGTGCGCACCTCCGGCGTTCGCGCACACAGCGCGCGCGCATGGATTGGTGAGAACGCGATTCACAAGGCGGCGCCGATTCTCGATCGGCTCGCGATCTACGTTCCCCGACGGGTGATGGTGGACGGCTTGGAGTACCGCGAGGGTATGAACGCGGTGCGCGTCAGCGGCGGAGTCGCGGGCAACGTCATCCCGGATCTCTGCGAAATTGAGGTGAACTATCGCTTCGCGCCGAGCCGTCACGCCGCCGAAGCAGAGGCGCACGTGCGCGAGCTGTTCGAGGGATTCGAGGTCGAAGTGGTCGACATCGCCGTCGGCGCACGTCCCGGGTTGGACGCACCGCTCGCCCAAGAGTTCGTCGCGGCCGTCGGGGGCACCGCGAAGCCGAAGTACGGCTGGACGGATGTCGCCCGCTTCTCGGCGATGGGCGTCCCGGCGGTCAATTACGGACCGGGTGACCCGCACCTCGCACACCACGACGAAGAGCGCGTTCCCCTCACTCAGATCGATGCGGTCGAGCGAGGTCTGCGTGCGTGGCTGACCTGAGTCCGTCCACCCGCGTGGCCGCATCCTGGGTGACGGCGCCGGTCGCTGTGCGCGTCGGTGTGCTTTACCTTGCGGCCCGATTTGTGACGACCGGACTATTGCTGCTCGCCGCGAACCTTTCGACCTTCGGTTCACGGTTCGGCCCGGATGCGACTCTCGCGACGCTGGTGACCGGCTGGGATGCCCAGTGGTACTGGTACGTCGCCGTGCACGGCTACCCCACGGTTCTTCCGCTCACCGGATCCGGCCAGGTTGCGGAGAATCAGTGGGCGTTCATGCCCCTGTACGCATACCTGTCAGAAGCCGTCGGGCTCCCCTTCGGAGCGTGGGCTGTAGGAGCGGTGATCGTCTCGCTCGTCGCCGGATACCTGGCGAGCCTCGTCCTGTTCCGGATGCTGACGCCGAAGCTCGGCGATCCCGCAGCGATGTGGGCCGTCGTCTTCTTCGCGGCGGGCCCCCTGGCCGCACTCTTTCAGGTCGGCTACGCGGAGGCGTTGTTCTTGCTGTGGCTGTTCCTCTCGCTCTGGGCGGTCATGCAACGCAGATACGGGTGGTTGTATCTGCTCATTCCCCTGATGGGCTTCACTCGTCCGGGAGTCTTGGCGTTCGCGCTCTTCCTGGCCTTGCACGGCATCCATCGATGGCTCACACGTCGAACGGATTCGCTGACGGGAGTCCATGTCGTCCACATCGTCGCCCTCGGCGCATGGGCGGTGATCGTCGGCTTCTCGTGGCAGGTGATCGCCGCAGCGGTGACGGGGGATGCTGATGCCTATCTCGCGACCGAGCTCGCCTGGCGCCGCAACTGGGGCCTTGGCGGCGAGGGCTTCGTGCCGGTGGAGGGCTTCATCCAGGGCGCGGCCTTCTGGTTCACGCAGTGGGGTCTGGGACCGATTGTCGGGTATGTCGCCCTTGCCGTGACCGTGATCGGGTTTGCTGCGTTTCTTGTTTTCGTTCCACAGGTGAAGAAGCTCGGTGTAGATCTGAGACTGTGGGCCGCAAGCTATGGCGTGTATCTCCTGCTGGTGTTCTTTCCTCAATCCAGCATCTTCCGCCTGCTGCTGCCGATGTCACCGCTCGTGGGCGCGTTCGCGGTGCCTCGTTCGACCGTGTGGCGGGTCGGTGTGCTCTGCGCGTGTCTCGGCGGTCAGTGGTGGTGGATTTACACGATGTATGCGCTGGGCGACACGATTGAGCGCGTTCCGTGAGTTTCCCCGAGCGGCGGATTATCCCCTGTCGGTGAGGTTCGGTAAACTTGATTCTCTAGACCCCCGATGAAAAGGAGCCGTTATGGCAGCCATGAAGCCGAGAACCGGAGACGGGCCGATGGAGGCCGTCAAGGAAGGCCGACTCATCATCGTTCGTGTTCCGCTCGAAGGTGGCGGACGCCTCGTAGTTTCAGTGAACGACGCCGAGGCGAAAGAACTCCACGGAGTGCTCAGCGGGGTCGTGAACCCCGCTTGATCACTGCGATCGCGCACAACGGCTGGTCTTCGGACCGGCCGTTCTGCGTGTAGGCGGTGCGCAACTCGTTCAGTCCGCGACGATGGTCGTGAGTTGCAGAAGGCCTTCGGCAACGGTGTTCAAGGCGCCGATGACTGCCGGTGAACCCTGCGTCTCTTGGATGAGTGATCGGTACGCGCTGGTGACGGCATCGCGACGCACGGGGTCGGCGACGGCGCCGCCGGCGAGCACACGTGGAACGAGCACGGTCCCGCCGGGCCGAACCAGGCGCAGACCGTGTTCGACATACTCGATCACGCCCTCGGGGTCGGCGTCGACGAGAACGATGTCGTAGGACGCTTCGTTCATCCGGGGAAGTACTTCTGATGCGCGGCCGGTGATGAATCGTGCGCGTGCTGCGGGGATGCGCGCCTCGGCGAAAGCCTGGCGGGCCGCGCCCAGATGCTCGGGCTCGTTGTCGATCGTGGTCAGAGTAGCCTTCGGCGCCCCGTGGAGCAACCACAGCCCGGATACACCCGCGCCGGTGCCGATCTCGACGATATTCAGCGCGCGGGAAGCCGCGGCAATCACCGCGCACTGCGCCCCGACACCCGGGCTGATCGGCGTCGCGCCGAGCTCCAGCGCGTGCGCTCGTGCGCGCGCGATTTCGTCGGGTTCGACCGTTGCCTCCGCCGCAAACCGCTGGTTTGCATCCTGCTCGCTCATTGTCGGTGCCTCCGCGGTCAGCATATGTCGATCAGGTGGGCGGAACGAGCAGGCGCGACGGGTAATCTGGGGTCATGTTCTTCGGCATCACCATCGAGAAGGTGTTGCTTGTCGCGCTCATCGCAGGGTTGATCATCGGTCCTGAGCGATTGCCCAGGTATGCCGAGGCCTTCTCTGGGTGGGTCAAGCGTTCCCGTGACTGGGTCACGAACGCCAAAACACGCGTACGTGACGAAATGGGCGAGGACTTCAATGACGTCGATTGGCGCACACTCGACCCGCGACAGTACGATCCGCGGCGGATCATCCGCGAAGCGCTGCTGGACGACGCGCCGGTTCAGCCGGTGAAGCCCTCGCGGCCGCTCGTGGCGACTCCGCCGGTGGCACCGGCATCCGTTCCCTCGCCGTTCCGGGCGGGCGAGCGGCCCCCGTTCGATCCCGAAGCCACCTGACCACTGCGCCCTCAGCTCGGGCGGACGTTCAACGGCTTGCCTGACAAACCTCGCGGTTCACGGGCGATGCGTGCTGCCAGCTCGAGGATGACAGTTGACGCGGGGTCGTCTGGATGCTGCAGCACGGCGGGCACTCCGGCGTCGGCGTCCTGCCGCAGGGCGGTCGACAGCGGGATCGAGCCCAGCAGTTCGACGGGCGAGTCACCATTCGACAAAGAATTCGCGACAGCCGCGCCACCGCCGGATCCGAAGAGCTCGAGGACCGAGCCATCCGGAAGCAGCATCGCTGCCATGTTCTCGATGACGCCGATGACTCGTTGGCCCGTTTGGCGCGCAACGGTGCCGCTGCGGATCGCGACATCGGATGCCGATGACTGAGGAGTGGTGATCACCAGCACGTCGGCATTGGGCAGCAGTTGCCCGACAGAGATCGCGATGTCACCGGTGCCCGGAGGCATATCCAGGAGGAGCACATCGAGGTCGCCGAAGAACACATCGGTGAGGAACTGCTGGACGGTGCGGTGCAGCATCGGTCCTCGCCAGGCGACCGCGCCGAGCGTACCGTCACCGTCGCCGCGCTGGAGGAACATTCCGATCGAGATGACCTTCACCCCGTGCGCGACCGGCGGCAGCATGAGGTCATCGATCCGCGTCGGCTGCGGCACCGTGCCGTCGGGGGCGACGAGACCGAGGAGTGCCGGTATCGAGAAGCCGTGCACATCGGCGTCGACGAGGCCCACCGATAGTCCGCGCGCCGCTAGGGCGACAGCGAGGTTCGCGGTGACGGTCGACTTGCCGACACCGCCCTTGCCACTGGTCACGGCGATGACGCGGGTGAGGGTGCCAGGGCCGAAGGGCATCTCACGTGCGGGCCGCCCACCGCGGAGCTTCTCGGTCAGCACCTGTCGCTCGGCAGGGGTCATCACGCCCACTTCGAGACGCACTTCGTCGATTCCGGACACGGATGCTGCGGCCGCCCGCACTTCGGACGAGATGCGCTCCGCGGCGGGGCAACCCACGATCGTCAGCACGATGCCGACGACGGCGAGCGACCCGTCGACGTCGATCTCGCGCACCATGTCGAGGTCAGCCAGCGGCAGACGCAACTCGGGGTCGACGACCGCGCCGACGGCGCGGCGCACCGCCGCGATCCTCGGAGAAGTCATGCGTGCGATCCGCCCGGCTGGTCGAGCTTTTCGAGCGCCGCCTTCAATTCGGCACGGAGGAGGTCTTTCGTGAGGGCCTCGTTCTGCGCGTCGGTGACGGCCATGCGCAGGGCAACGATCTCTCGGGCAAGGTATTCGGTGTCGGCGAGATTGCGTTCGGCGCGCTGGCGATCCTGCTCGATCTGCACCCGGTCGCGGTCATCCTGTCGGTTCTGCGCGAGGAGGATCAGGGGCGCGGCGTACGACGCCTGAAGCGAGAGAATCAGCGTCAGCAGCGTGAAGTTGGTCGCGCGCGGGTCGAACTGCAGTGCCACGGGGGCGAGCGAGTTCCACAACAACCACACCGCGACGAACACGGTCATGCCGATGAGGAAGCCGGACGTACCCATGCCGCGCGCGAAGGCCTCGGAGAACCGCCCGAACCGGTCGCTGGAGGGTTGCGGGTTGCGACTGAGCATGCCAGAGCGGCCGCGCGGAGCATCCAACGAGGGCTGTCTGGTGTTGCGTGCCATCATCGCCTCCCGGGTGCGGTCGTTGCGGGCTCTTCGTCACCGTCGTGCGAACGCCAGTCCTCGGGCAGGAGGTAGTCCAGCACGTCGTCGACTGAGACCGCGCCGACGAGGCGCCGCGCCGGGTCAACGACAGGGAGCGAAACGAGGTTGTAGCTGGCGAGCATGCGCGCGACATCGGCTGCCGACGCGGTCGCCGGCACCGGGTCGAGCGTGTCATCGATGATCGCGCCGAGTCGTTCGTGCGGGGGATAGCGCAGCATCCGTTGAAAGTGGACGGTCCCGAGGAGCCTGCCCGTTGGGGTCTCATACGGCGGGAGGGTCACGAAGACCGCCGCCGCAAGTGCCGGGTGGAGTTCATGGCGACGGATGAGGGCGAGCGCCTCGGCAACGGTGGCGTCCGCTGACAGCACGATCGGCTCGGGCGTCATGAGCCCACCGGCGGTGTCGGGACTGTACTTCAGAAGGGCGCGGACATCTTCTGCCTCGTCGGGCTCCATGAGATCGAGAAGCTCTTCGCGCTGCTCCTCTGTGAGCTGGGCCAAGACGTCGGCGGCATCATCGGGTTCCATTGCATCGAGGATGTCGGCGGCCCGCTCATCGCCGAGCGACTCGAGGATGTGGACCTGGTCGTCTTCGGGCATCTCTTCGAGTGCATCGGCAAGGCGGTCGTCGGAGAGTTCGTCGACAACCTCGAAAAGGCGCTCTTCGGGCAGGTCGAGAAGGGTGTTGGCGAGGTCGGCCGCCTTGAGCTCGGAGTAACTGGCCACCAGTTGTTCGGCGGACTGCGCCTGACCGGGATTGGCGTTTTCGCGTACTTCGTTCCAGGCGGCGAACGTCGTCGGACCCTTGGCGAACGGTGACGCGCTCGTCTTGGGTTTGCGCAGGAAGAGTTGCCCGATGTCCCACTCGCCGAGGCGATTGCGTTCGATGGCCACGTCTTCGATCTCGGCACCACCCGAGCCGTCGGTGAAGAAGACGCGGCGCCCGATCATTTCGGCCAGGACCCGCACTTCACCGCCGCGCTGCTGGAACCTGCGCACGTTGATGAGCCCGGTGGTGATGACTTGCCCGGTGGCGATGGAAGTCACGCGCCCGATCGAGACGAACACGTGCCGGCGGCCCGGGATTTCAACCATGAGACCAATGACGCGGGGAGGGTCGTCTTTTCGGTAGATCACCACGACGTCTCTCACCTTGCCCAGGCGATCGCCGGCGGGGTCGAAAACGGCGCACCCTGAAAGGCGCGCGACGAAGACCCTTTGCGTGCTCACACGTCTCAGCGTAGCCCCGCCCGCGTGGGAGAATGGGGACATGACCATGATGGGCGGACGCTTCACGCAGGGACCCGACGATGTCGGCCAGTCGGTCGCGGACTTTCCGTCGTACGAACGGGCGCAGAAGGCCGTTTCCACACTGATCGCCGCCGACGTACCTGCTCGGCAGATCGCGATCGTCGGCAAAGGATTGCGCTCTGTGGAGCGTGTCACGGGCCGCCTCGGCTATGCCGCCGCGGCGCGTTCGGGTGCCGTGAACGGAATCTTGCTCGGTCTTCTCTTCTCGGCCATCTTGGTGATCGGGACGCCGTCGGTACCCATTCAGGCTTTCGTGGGCGTGCTCTTCGTCGGAATCGCGATCGGCATGCTGATGAGCCTCATCACCTACACGATCGTTCGCCGCCGCCGCGACTTCGCGTCGGTCACCCAGGTCGTGGCCGACCACTACGAGGTCACCGTCGCCGCGGGGAATGCTGCCCGCGCACGACAGATTCTGGGTGCTTCTGCCTCCGCGCCGGTCGTTCCCGCTGAGGTGCCGTCCACAGAGGCAACGCCGGTGTCCGCTCCGGATGCACGGCCTACGCCCCCGGAGCGGGAGGTGGAGCCGCCGCGGTACGGAGAGCGCGTGCCCCCTGTGGCCGTCGATCCGACCCCCGAGCCCGTCGACGAGCCAGATACGCACATCGTCGAGACCCCGGCGACCTCGGAACGCTGATGCCCGCCGAGACCGAGCATCGGCTTTCGGTCGCGCTCCCGGCGGGAGCCGCCGAAGTGTCGGCTGCTCACGGTGTGCCAGACGATGCGTGGGCTACTCTCGCGATCGCGCACGGCGCGGGAGCCGGGTACGCCCACCCCTTCCTGCTGGGCTTCGCGCGCGGAATGCGCGCGGAGGGCGTTGCGACGCTCCGCTTCAACTTCCCCTACATCGAGGCAGGACGACGGATGCCGGGGCCCGCCGCGCATGCGACCTCGACGTGGGCTGCTGTCGCTGAATTCGCCGAAGCCGCTGGCGTCCCGTTCTTCGCGTCCGGTAAGTCGTACGGCGGCCGGATGGCGTCGATGGCGGCTGCGGAGAGCGTCATTGCGCCCGCAGGCCTGATCTACCTGGGCTACCCGCTGCATCCGCCCGGAGACCCGACCAAGGCGCGAACGGCGCACCTGCCGGACGTCACGCCGCCACAACTCTTCGTTGAGGGGACCAACGACCCGTTCATCGACCCGCATTCGCAGTTGGTCGAGGCGGTCGAGTCGTGCCGTGCCGCAGAGATCGCGTGGATCGACGGCGGCGGACACTCCTTCGAGGTCAAGGGCCGCAAGCGTCCCGCAGATGAGATCGGCGCGGAACTTGCCCCGCTCGTAGCCGCCTGGATGCGCGCGCAGGCGTAGCTACCGGCCTGCGGCGTACCCCTGCATGCCGCGCGGGTTCGCCGCCGCCCAGAGCGTGCCGGTCGAGGCATCCTGACCCACCGCCGACACACGTCCGAGCGACCACTCGCCCGCTCGAACGACCGCGTGACCGCGACGCTCGAGTGCCGCGATGACGTCATCACCCAGGCGATCCTCCACGACCACGCCAGCTGGATCCCAGGTGCGCGGCCAGAACGAGTCGATGAGTGCGGTCGTGTGCAGGCTGGGGGCGTCGATGGCCTCCTGGGCGGTGTAGCCACCCGCGAGCATGCGCACCAGCACAGGGAGCTGCCACTGTTCCTGTTGATCGCCGCCGGGTGTGCCCAAAGCGATCACCGCTCGCCCATCGCGCAGAACCAGCGTCGGCGTCAACGTCGTGCGTGGGCGTGTGCCCGGAATCAGCGCGGACGGGGACGAGGCATCCAGCCAGGTCATCTGCAGGCGTGTGCCCAGGCAGAATCCGAGCTCGGGAATCGTCGGCGACGACTGTAGCCAACCGCCGGACGGCGTGACCGAGACGATGTTGCCCCACCGATCGACGACGTCGATGTGGCAGGTGTCACCGCGTGTGTGACCAGAGCGATCCACCGTAGGATCTCCCGCGGTCGCAGCGAGCGCGGTGCCATCGGGGCGGCGCAGCGGTGGGAAGAACGCGAGAACACCGTCGAGCGCGGCGGGCCTCCACTCGAGCGAAGCATCTTCGCCGATCTCCCGGCGACGTGACTCGATGACCGCGTCGGCAAGGAGGACGGATGCGTCGAACCCCTCGCCGAAGTAGGCATCCCGATCGGCGAGGACGAGCTTGAGCGTCTCGATCGTGAGGTGGGCGCCGCGCTCGGTGGACGGGTCGATTTCGTCATCACCGAAGCCCTCGAGAATTCGCAGCGCTTCCAGTAGGGCAGGACCCTGAGTCCATGCGCCCGCCTTGGCGACGGTGTGGCCGCGGAAATCCGCGGTCATCGCGGTTTCGTAGCTCGCGTAGAAGCCGGCGAAGTCCGTCGGGGTGATGACAGCCGCGTGGTCGCCTCCGGTGGAGTGCCGGTGCGGCTGTGCGAGGAACGCGGATGCCGCGTGCGCGACGATCCCGGTCCGCCATTCATGCCGGGCTGCATCGATCCGCGCGGCGCGTCCGATCGGCCCGTCGTCCCGCACTCGGCACGACGCGTGTACGAGCGAGTCCAGGACATCGGCGTAGGCGGAGTTGCGCACCAGCGATCCGGCGACGGGCAGGACACCCTCGGGCATCCACAGTGCCGCGGAGGACGGCCAGTAGTCGCGGAACAGGTCGGCGACGCGCGCGATGGATGCTGCCGCCTGGGGGAGCAGCGGAATCCCTGTGCGTGCGTACCCGATGGCGTAGTTGAGCACGTCGCCCAGTTCCCACGTGCCGTGATCGCGCAGCAGCACGAGCCAGGCATCCACCGCACCGGGCACGGCTGCGGCGAGACCGCCCGCTCCTGGAACGATATCGAGCCCCTCCGCCTGAAAATGCTCGATGGACGCCCCCGCTGGCGCCGGACCTTGGCCCATCAGCACAACGGGAGTCCCCGGCTCATCGGCAGTCGCGAAGATGCCCACGAGGTCGCCACCCGGGCCGTTCAGGTGCGGCTCTGCGAGGTGCAGAACGAACCCACCTGCGACGACGGCATCGAACGCGTTACCGCCGCGTTCGAGCACGGCCTGTGAGGTCGCGGTGGCGATCCAATGCGTGGATGCCGACATCCCGAACGTGCCTGACAGCGTCGGTCGTGTCGTGAAGGACGGGGGAGAGGTGAAGGTCACGACGCGAAACGCGCGACCCAGGCCTCGACCTCGTCGGCCGAGCGGGGAATGCTCGCCGAGAGGTTCTCCGGCCCGTCGGCGGTGAGCAGGATGTCGTCCTCGATGCGCACGCCGATGCCGCGGTATTCCTCCGGCACGGTGAGGTCGTCGACCTGGAAGTACAGACCGGGCTCGATCGTGAAGACCATGCCCGCCTCGAGCGTGCCGCCGGCATAGAGCTCGCGACGCGCCTGGGCGCAGTCGTGGACGTCGATGCCGAGGTGGTGGCTCGTGCCGTGCACCATGTAGCGGCGGTGGTGGTGCCCGGTCTCGGGGTTCATCGACTCTTCAGCGCTGACGGGCAGGATGCCCCATTCGGCTGTGCGAGCGGCGATGACCTCCCACGCTGCCTTGTTGAGGTCACTGAACTTCGCTCCTGGCTGTGCGGCGGCGAACGCCGCGTCCGCGGCTTCGCGAACCGCCTCGTAGACGCGTCGCTGAACGTCCGTGAAGGTGCCGCTGACCGGAATCGTGCGGGTGATGTCGGCGGTGTAGAGGCTGTCGACCTCGACGCCCGCGTCGATGAGGATCAGGTCGCCGGGACGCACTGCGCCGTCGTTGCGGGTCCAGTGCAGATAGCAGGCATGGGGACCGGATGCGGCGATCGTGTCGTAGCCCACGGTATTGCCGTCGCTCCGGGCACGGCGGTGGAAGACACCTTCGACGATGCGCTCGCCGCGGGGGTGTTCGATGATGGCGGGAAGGTTGGCGATGATGTCGTCGAAGCCGTCCGCGGTGACATCCACGGCGAGCTGAAGCTGCGCCTTCTCGTAGTCGTCTTTGATGAGGCGCAGTTCTGAGACGAACTGGGTGAGCTTCTCGTCGACACCGACGACGAAGTCGTCCTCGCTCGCGACGAAGTCGTCGATGTGCGCGGTCGCCAGCCCGAGATCGGAAGCGACTCCGCCGAGGGCGGACCGCGGTCCGATCCAGAACTCGCCGATCGAGGCATCCGAATAGAACTCGCTCGTCGTGCGATCCGCGCGTTCACGGAAATACAGCGTGACGTTGTGGCCCGATTCGGTCGGGTCGAACACGAGCGCCGCGTCGGGCTCGGCATCCGACGCCCAACCGGTCAGATGCGCGAAGGCGGAGTGCGCGCGGAAGGGGTAGTCGGTGTCGTTGCTGCGCTGCTTGAGCCCGCCCGCTTCAATCACCAGGCGCTTGCCCGGGAACGCCGCCGATACCGATGCGCGACGTGAGGCTGCGAACGGTGCCTGCTCGCGCGGGGCGGGCATCGTTTCGGCTCGGTCTGCCCAACCGGTCGAAATGCTATCGAGAAATCCCTGGCCGAACGACTGGCGTCGATTGGTGCTCGAGGTCGTCGGGGCGGACTCTTGCTCTGTCGCGATCGTGTCGCTGTCAGCTGCGGTGCTCATACGAGCATTCTTCCACGCGCTACTGAGTGCCGGCAGGCTCCAGCTGGACGATCAGCGGCCGGTGGTCGCTCCCCGAGCCGTCCATCGACCGGAGAACGAGCGATCCGGTGGGCTTCCATGCGGTCGAGGCCATGACGTGATCGATGGGTGCTCCGGCAAGGGCGGGAATCTCCGTCGTCCACGTGCCGACGGCGCCGTTTCCGGTCTCGACGGCGGCATCGTGGCAGAGGCCCAGATCGCCGCCGTCGACGCCCAGTCCGCCGAAGTGGTCGAGTGTGGCGTTGAAGTCTCCGGCAAGAATCACGCCAGCGTCGGCGCACTGGTCTGCCAGCCACTGGAGGTCGTCTCGCCAGAACTTCATGTACGCCGGACGCGGCGCCACGGCGTGCACGGCGACGACGATCGGACCCACGCCCGAGGTCGGCATCGCAACGGCGCTCGGAACGGTCGAGGTGTTGCTCGTGCCGTCCTGCGACGATTCGATGACGGAGTAGTTGCCGAGATCGGGTGAGATCAGCAGAGTGGTGGAGCGCGCGTCCCACCCGTCCTCTCCGTACTCGGCGTGGTGAGCCCACATGCGGTGCCCGAGATCGCGCATCGCGAGAGCGACCTGTTCGCCGGTCTCGATCGTGGTTTCGGGGAGAGTCACGATGTCGGCATCCATCGCCACAGCAATTTGCGCCACCGTTTCTGGCGATGTCGCCGACCCTGCGGTGTTCCACGTCATGACACGGATGCTTCCCTCTGTCTTGTCGGGGAGCGTCTCTGTGCCCAGGCCCCGCGTGGCGAGAATCACGCCGTTCGAACCGGCAGCAATGAGAGCGATCAGCGCCAGTGACAGGGCGAATGCGCGCAACGGGCGCACGATGGCAAGCAGGAGCGCGAGGATCGCGGCGATGGCGAATGCGACCGCGAGCAACCCTCGAAACGAGATGATCTGGGCGATCGGAAAGTAGCGATCGACCCGGAAGAAGCCAGGGAACGTGAGCACGGCTGCCGCGATGGCGCAGAGCACAGTGAAGAGAATCCCGAGGAGGCGAAGCACGCCGCGACTCTATGTCAGCAGTCTGAGAAATCTCGGCACGCGGGAGCGATTGAGCGGGCATATTTCGCGACAGATGCCGCGCCCCGCATGCACGACCGCGTTACGCTCAAAGGGTGCAGGGGACGCGTCGATTCGAGGGACCGAGTGACCTGCACCTGCACTCGGATCACTCCGACGGAACCGAGCCCCCGGCGCAGGTCATGGCCGCGGCACATCGATATGGTCTGCGGACGGCCGCACTGACCGACCACGACACCACTTCGGGGTGGGCCGAGGCCGCTGATGCGGCGGTGTCGCTCGGCATGACCTTTGTGCCGGGGATGGAGCTCTCGGCCAAAGAAGAGTGGCGCAGCGTGCACGTTCTGGGCTACCTGTTCGACCCGGACGACGCGGCTCTGCGGCAAATGACCGACAGAATTCGCCTGTCGCGCCTGGACCGAGCGCGGACGATGGCCGACCGGATCTCGCACGACTTCGACCTGGACTGGGATGACATCGTCGCTCAGACAGCGGATGGAGCAACTGTGGGCCGCCCGCACATCGCCGATGCGCTGATCGCTCGAGGACACGTGCAGGATCGGGCCGAGGCATTCTCGGGCATCCTGAGTCCTCGGGGCAATTACTACATCGCGCTGTTCGCGCCCGACCCCGTCACGGCGGTTCGGCTCATCAGCGAAGCGGGCGGTGTGGCGATCATCGCTCACCCCGCCGGTCGCGCCGGTCTGCTGCCGAACCCACTGATGGTGAGGATGCTGGGCGCCGGTCTGGCGGGGTTCGAACTCGGTCACCGCGAGAATCTCGACGCCGGGGTGCGCACTCTTCGCCGGCTCTGCAGCGAGAACGACCTCATCGTCACAGGGTCCAGCGATTATCACGGTGCAGGCAAACCCAATCTTCCGGGTGAGAACACGACTGACGACGACATGGTGAGCCGCATCATCGACCGTGCAACGGGAAGCGCCCCGGTCTATCCCTGAGGGAAGACCGAGGCGCTACTCGTTGAGATGTCGAATCAGGCGAGGGCCTTGGCCTTCAGCTGGTCGAACTCAGCCTGGCTGATCGCGCCCGAGTCCAGCAAAGACTTCGCCTTGGCGATGTCTTCTGCGGGGGACGAGGAGCCAGCAACGGACTTGATGTAGTCGTCCTGAGCGTGGCGCATCTGCTGTGCCGCTTCGGCACTGCGCTCGGCCATGCTGCCGCCGCGGGCGATCAGGTAGACAAGTGCGGTGATGAAGGGGAAGAAGATGAGCAAGACGATCCATAGCGCCTTCCAGCCTCCGGCGAGCTTCCGGTCGCGGAAGATGTCGCCGATGATCGAGAAGAGCACCATCAGATACGCAAAGAAGATGAACACTGCCAGGAACCACCAGATGATGTCCCAGAAGGATCCCCAGAATCCCTGATATTCGACAGATGTAGTTACTGCATCAATAAGTCGCACGTTCGGCCTTTCAAACATTGGTCGATGCGGGAGGCACCGAGATCACACTAGACCCTCGGCTACAACGCCTGCGGCAGCGTCACTAGGACGGGGTAGGCGTGCCGTCGGGGCGCGATCCTCCACGACGGCGGCGACGGCGCCGGGGCGCCGCGTTTCCGTCGTGGTGCTCTTTGCCGCCACCGTCGTGCGTTCCCGCTCCGTCGGCAGCATCGTTCGCACCGTGCTCTGCGGGAACCGTGGGTGCGGCATTGCGCTCGGCGCCGGTCGATGTGCTCGTGCCCGGACGACGCCGTTGGCGGGAGCGTCCAGAACCTGCGGCGCTCGCGGGGGCGGTGGCATTCTGCGTCTTGACCGTCTGCGTGCGCGGCGCGGTGACCAGGCGACCCTTGGTCCCCGTGGGGATGTCGAGGTCGGTGAACAGGTGCGGGCTCGACGAGTATGTCTCGACGGGCTCGGGCTGACCGAACTCGAGGGCACGGTTGATGAGGGCCCACTTGTGCAGGTCGTCCCAGTCGACGAAGGTGACGGCGATGCCTGTCTTTCCCGCGCGACCGGTGCGGCCGGCGCGGTGGAGGTAGGTCTTCTCGTCGTCGGGAATCGTGTGGTTGATCACGTGGGTCACGTCATCGACGTCGATTCCGCGGGCCGCGACGTCGGTCGCGATCAGCACGTCCTTCTTGCCGGCCTTGAAGGCGGCCATCGAACGCTCGCGGGACTCTTGGCTCATGTCACCGTGCACCGACGCGGTGTTGAAGCCGCGATCGCCGAGCTCATCTGAGAGACGCTGAGCTGCGCGCTTGGTGCGGGTGAAGACGACGGTCTTACCGCGACCCTCGGACTGCAGGATGCGGGCGATGACCTCGTCCTTGTCGAGCGAATGCGCGCGATAGACCAGGTGCTTGATGTTCGCCTGAGTCAGACCCTCATCCGGGTCGGTTGCGCGGATGTGGATCGGGTTCGTCATGAACCGCCGCGCGAGGGCGACGATCGGCCCGGGCATCGTCGCGGAGAAGAGTTGGGTGTGCCGGATGGCGGGAACCTTTTGGAAGATCTTCTCGATGTCGGGAAGGAAGCCGAGGTCGAGCATCTTGTCGGCCTCATCGAGCACGACCTCGGTCGCGTGGGAGAGATCGAGCAGACGCTGGTTGTTGAGGTCGATGAGTCGCCCGGGGGTGCCGACGACGATCTGCGCGCCGGCCTTGAGCTGGTCGATCTGACCTTCGTATGCCTTGCCGCCGTAAATGGCCACCACGCTGGTTGACCGACCACGGGTCAGCATGTCGATGTCTTCGTAGACCTGCACGCAGAGCTCGCGCGTGGGGACGACGATGAGGGCCTTCACGCCGTGCTCGGGGTCGGGACCCAGACGCTGGACGACGGGGATGCCGAATCCGAATGTCTTACCGGTACCGGTCTTGGCCTGCCCGATGATGTCTTGACCGGGGAGTCCGAGCGGAATCGTCTGTTCTTGAATGGGGAAGGCATCGATGATGCCCTTCGCCGCGAGAACATCCACGATGTCCTGATCGACGCCGAGCTCGGCGAAGGTCGTCACGATGAGTGCCTGTCTGGCGGTGAGAAGCCGCCGGGTGTGAAAAGGTCCACGCCTCTTCACTCAGCCACAGGCGCGGGGCCCCGATCCATCGCCGGGGCATTCCTTAGGATACCGGCCTCGTCGTGGTGGCGCCCACGGCCGTAGTCTGGTGGCGTGGTGAATTGGTTCTGGCAGAGACGTCGACCCTCCGGTGGTGTACTCGCTCTGCGGTCGCGGGGTGACCTCGGCGATACCACCCGGGTGGATTTCGAAGAGCTCGCGCCCGACATCAACACATTCCTCGGCCAAGCGGCCTATCTGCAGCTGGGTTTCTTCGAGACGCTGAGCGAATTGATTGCTCTCACGCCGGAGCTCGCTCAGAAGGAGTCCCTCTCGAAAGCCGCGGGCGCAGCGCTACGCAAGCACGAAGAACTCGTCGGGGTCATCCGCGAGCGCGGTGATGACCCGACGACGCTCATGCTCCCGTTCCGTGAGCCGTTGGACGCGTTCCGCCGGGCGACGCACGGGGTGCGGCCGCAAGAAACGATGCTGTCCGTGCACATCACCGCAGGCATGCTCGATGACTTCTACCTGACACTCGCATCCAGCTACGGCGACACGGGGCGGCGCGTTGCGCGGATTCTCGGCACCGACGACGATCGCCAAGCCATTGTCGAGATCATCGCCGAAACGATCGCCAGCGACATCGAATGGAAGTCACTTCTGGCGATGTGGGGAAGGCGATTGGTAGGCGACACACTGCTCATCGCCCGCGCGGCGCTCCGGCCGACGGAGTTGCGGCTCGCCGACGAAGAGAAGGTCGAGCCGGTGTTCACTGAGTTGATGGCGGCCCACTCGCGTCGCATGGACGCGATGGGCCTGGCCGCCTAGACCTCAGCCGATCTTCAGTCGGACGCGCTCTTCTTCGTCATGGGTGAGCCGGCGGCGGCTGATCAGCACCAGCAAGGGCCACGTCACCACGACCGGCACCACGAACGCCGAGAGCCAGAGGAGCGGATTCTCGAGCCCGACTCCTGCCCACGTCAGGATCATCCAGACCAAAGCGGCGGAGGCCGCGCCGACGAGCGGAGCGATCGCCGCGCCGCGGAGGGCGCGGTGCGGAATCAGGAACTCGAGAGCAAGGCCGATCGCAGCGCCGATGACGAGCGCGAGAAGTATCTGCACGGGAGTGTCGAATCGTGGTGCGTCGCGCGTGTCAGGCTACGAAGCCGACGCGTCGGGACTCTTCGGTGCCGAGCTCGATGTAAGCGAGGCTTGCCGTCGGAACGATGTAGGCGTTGCCCTTGGTGTCGCTGAACGAGAGGTGAGTGGCGCCCGAGTCCAGCGCTCCGCCGACGGACTTCTTCACGGCGTCGGCCGCTTCGTTGGTCTCAAAATTGAGCTCGCGTCCGGTGTTCGCGATGCCGATTCGGATCTCCACGTGACTGCCTTTCTCACACAGCGCCGGGTGCCCTGGCGCATGGCAACTCTACGACACGGCGCGAAGGCCCCTGCCCGCACGAGCCACGCTGTCGGCGAACGCGGGTGTCGGGATGGCGCGCTACGTTCGATGACATGCTCCCGCCCGCACCGCGCGCATCCGGCCTCGTCCTCGACGAGCGTCAGCGCGCGCTCACCGACCTCGCGCCCGATGTCTCGGGAGTCGTTCTCGGAGCCCCCGGAACAGGCAAGACGACTGCTCTTGTGGCGCGCGTGGGTTCGCTCCTCATCGCGGGTATGGGCGCCGATGAGCTGATGGTTCTCACGCCGACGCGACAGACTGCGACTGCGCTGCGCGACCGCTTGGGTTCCGGGTTCGACCTCGCCACACCCGGCCCTCTCGCGCGCTCGACCGCATCCTTCGCGTTTCAGCTGGTGCGCTCTGCGTCGGTCACCGCGAAGGCACCTCTTCCGCAACTTCTGACAGCCGGCGACCAGGACCGCATCATCGCTGAACTGCTCGCGGGTGATGAGGAGGATGCCGCGACGGGCCACGACCGCTGGCCCGAAGGGCTGGGTGCTCCCGTACGTCGCTCGCGCGCGTTCAGGGCAGAACTACGCGCGCTTTACGCGCTCTGCGCAGAGCTGGGACTGTCTTCCGCCGAACTCGCACAGCTCGCCAGCTCGCAAGATCGCCCGATCTGGGCGGCGGCGGCATCCTTCTTCGACGACTACCGGTACGCCACGGCAAGATTGCGGCCGGCCCATCGGGACCCCGCCGAACTCGTTCGTGAGGCGGCCGGTCTGCTGGCCGAAGCATCCGCCAACGTCATCGGCCCGGCAGCTGGCTTGCGGGTGATCCTGGTCGACGACGCACAAGAGCTCACTCGCGGCGGGATTGCGCTGTTGCGGGCCGCGCGGGCGCGTGGCATCGCGGTTGTGGCGTTCGGTGACCCCGACATCGGATCAGGGTCTTTTCGCGGTGCCAGCGCTGACCTCTTCGACGAGCTTTCGACCGCTCTCGGGGTGGTCGCCGTGCTCGACGAGCCTCACCGCGCGGCGGCGCCGCTCACGCGATTGACCAGAACCGTCACGGCATCCATCGGCGCGAGCGGGCGGGTCGAGCATCGGCGAGCCCCGTTGCCGCCCGATGAAGACGAAGAGCGCGTGATCGAAGTCCTTCACTCGGCTTCGCCGTTCGAAGAGGCTGACGCGATCGCGCGCGCGCTGCGACGCTGGCACGTGATGGATGGAATCGCGTGGGATCACCTCGCAGTGATCGCCCACGACACGCGGCAGGTTGCGCGCCTCGAGGCCGAACTCGCGGCGCGCGAGGTGCCAACACGTGCGGCCAGCATTCCGCGGCCGCTCGGAGCCGAGCCTGTCGTCCGAGATCTGGTGACGCTGATCGCCCTGGGGATCGCACCCGCCGCAGAACGTGATCCCGACGCGCTCGCCGACGCGCTCATCACGCCTTTCGGCGGAATGGATGCGGTGGCCCTCCGCCGCATCCGCGCCCGATTGCGTGTCGCCGAGATCTCCCACGGTGGCACGCGCCCCGCGCGCACTCTCCTGGCGGAGGCCCTCGCCGAACCCGCCCAGCTTGCCCTCATCGATGCCCCCGAGGCGCGGCGGGCCGAACGGTTGGCCGTGACACTTCAGCGGGTACACGACGAAGCCGAGCGCGGTGCGACGATCCACGAACTCTTGTGGATCGCGTGGGAGCGGTCGGGACTCGAACGCGCGTGGACGCGCCAAGCGGCGGGATCCGGTTCTGTGGCTGAGGATGCGTCGCGTGGGCTGGATGCGCTGGTCGCTCTGTTCGGTGCGGCAAAGCGATCGGTGGAACGGATCGCCGAGGGTTCCCCTTCGGACGGTCCTGCGCGATTCATCCGCGACGTCCTCGACACAGAGGTACCCGAAGACCACTTGAGCGCGCCCGAACGTCCCGGCGCGGTGTCACTACTCACCCCCGCGGCGGCTCTCGGCACCGAGTTCGAAGCCGTGGTGATCGCCGGAGTACAGGACGCCGTATGGCCGAACACGCGGCTTCGCGGAGGACTCCTCGACGCCTGGCGCCTCGCCGACGACGTCGCGGCGTGGCGCGTCGGCGGATCTGCAGCGGACCCCGCCGTGCTCGATCGGCGGCGCGGCGTACTCCATGAAGAACTTCGGCTCTTCGTGCGGGCGGTCTCACGCGCTCGCTCGCGGTTGCTCGTCACCGCGGTCGATGACGACGATCTCGGCCCGAGCGGCCTCTTCGCATATCTTCCGGAACCCGAGGTCGACGAGAGCGCCGGTGCGGGTCATCCGCTCACCCTCCGTGGGCTGGTCGCGCTGCATCGACGCACCCTGACGTCATCGACAGATGAGCAGGAGCGCGCGCACGCGGCGGGGCAGATTGCTCTGCTCGCCGACGCCGGTGTTGCCGGTGCGCGTCCAGAGCAGTGGTACGGCGTGATCGCGCCGTCCAGCGACGGACCCCTGCACGATCTGGATCGTGCACCGGTGCGCGTGTCGCCGTCGCGGCTCGAGGGGTTCGAGGCGTGCGGCCTCGACTGGGCGATCCGCACGCTCGGCGGCGACTCGCGGTCGTTCTCGGCAGGGCTGGGCACGATTTTGCATGCGGCGATGGAAGAGGCTCCCGGCGGAGCGATCGATGATCTGCAGCGCATCGTCGATGGGCGATGGGGCGAGCTGCAGTTCGAGGCACCGTGGCTCGAGCGCCAAGAACACGCGTGGGCGCAGCGCCTGGTACGACGACTCCATGTCTACCTCGATCGGTTCCAGCGCGAGGAGGGCGAGGCCATCGGAGCCGAAGCACGCTTCCAGCTGGCGGTCGAACTGCCCGACGATCCCGAGGTCGAGCCGCGTCTGTGGGGGAGTGAACCAGCGGGTGGCGGCGCGCCGCCCCCGGGTCGGCGTGCCGTCCTCAGCGGTTCGATAGACAGGGTCGAGGTGTATCCGGCCCGCCGCGGCGAAGAAGTACCGTTCGCCGAAGGTGACAGGAAGCGCGTCGTGGTGGTCGACCTCAAGACCGGCCGAAGTGAATCGAGGGTGTCGGCCGAGAAGGTTCGAGAAGATGCGCAGCTTTCGGCGTACCAGCTTGCGGTCGAATCCGGCCTGATCGAGGGCGTCGTCGGCACTGAGAATGCGGGTGCGCGCCTTCTTGTGCTCTCCAAGACGCTGAAGAACACCGACTATCGCATTGCGCACCAGGCGCCGTTGACGCCCGAGCAACGCACGGCGTTCGTGCAACGGATCGCTGCCGATGCGCGGGGCATGGCCGCAGCATCCTTCATCGCGAACATCGACGCGCATTGCACCGACGACAGGTTCGCCGTGTGCCGGCTGCACACCGTCAAGGCGGTGAGCGCTTCGTGAGCGGACTCCTCGCGTGGCCGCGCGAGAGCGAGCTCTCTGCTCTGGTGCTCGCGGCTGCCCTGGGCCTTCCTGCGCCGACCGCAGATCAGCGGGCCGTCATCGAGTCGGCACCCGCGCCCGCCCTGGTGATCGCCGGTGCCGGGAGCGGCAAGACCGAGACCATGGCCGGACGCGTGGTCTGGCTGGTGGCCAACCAACACGTCCGCAGAGACGAAATACTGGGGCTTACCTTCACGCGCAAGGCAGCCGGAGAGCTCGCGGAGAGGATCGACGCGCGGCTTGCACGGTTCGACGAGTACGCGCGTCGCGGGCTTGCACGCCATCTGCCCGCGCTGGCCGAATCGGGCGAGCTCGAGGGCATGTGGCACCGCATCGAGATCCTTCCTGAGCGGATGCGTCGAGTCTCTTTCGCCGCTGCGCTTGATCGCATGGCGCAGGATCGCCGAGCCGTTGCGCCCGTCGATGCGAACACCATCGGCGAAGACCTCCTCCTGCGCCCGCGGGTGTCGACCTACAACGCTTTTGCCGATGGGATCGTGCGCGAACACGCCGCGCGCATCGGGCGCGACACGGAAGCCTCACTACTCAGCCAGTCCGGATCGTGGCTGATGGCGCGCCGCGCGGTGATCACTTCCCTCGATGAGAGGCTCGCCGAACGCGAAGACCGCTTCGGCACGGTGGTCGATGCCGTTCAGCGGCTGGCCGGTGAGGTGCTCGACAACCGCGCGGATCTCGAAACTGTTGCCGCGTTCGGAGCGAGCGCCGCCGACGCCGTGCAGCCGCTCAAAAATCCCGCCCTTGCGTCGCCCGGTGACATCGAGAAGTTCCACACCGCGATGGGCGGACTTCCCATCCTCACCGGCCTTGTCGAGGACTACACCCGTGCGAAGACCGCGCAGAATGCCCTCGATTTTGCAGATCAGGTCGCGGGGGCGCTCGAGATCGTGACTGTCGCCCCCGAGGTCTCCCGCGAGTTGCGCGAGCAGTACCGCGCAGTTCTCCTCGACGAGTATCAAGACACGTCGGTGCTGCAGACGCAGTTGCTGGCGGCGATCTTCGCAGACACAGCGGTGATGGCTGTCGGCGATCCGCATCAGTCGATCTACGGGTGGCGCGGTGCCAGCGCCGACAACCTCGCGGCCTTTCCTCGCGTCTTCTCGTCCGGGGCTGGGTGCGAGCGGTTCGCTCTGATGGTCAGTTGGCGAAACGACGCGCAGATTCTGGATGCCGCGAACGCCCTGATCGCGGGGGCTGGGCCGAATGCGGTCGAGGTGCCTCCGCTGGCCCCTCGACCGGGTGCCGCCGTAGGCAGGGTGCAGCGCACCTTCGCGTCCACCATCGAGGACGAAGCGGGCGTTGTCGCGGATTGGTTCGAGAGCGTGCGTTCGGAACACACCGGCGCCGCTGCGCATTCCGGTGCCATTCTGTTTCGCGCCAAGCGACACATGACCGTGTTCGCCGATGCGCTCGCGGCACGAGGCATCCCTCACCGCATTCTGGGTCTCGGCGGTCTCCTCTCGACCCCCGAGGTCGTCGATGTGGTCGCGGCTCTGCGCGTGATCAGCGACCCGGCTCAGGGGTCGTCGCTCATCCGCTTGCTCGTAGGCCCGAGATTCGGTGTGGGCGTGGCAGACATGGCCGCACTGCATGAACTCGCGAAGACGCTGACTCAACGCGACGAGTCGTATGCGCGGCTACCGGATGCCGTGATCCAACGCCTTCGCGGGTCCGTGGGTCCCGATGAGCAAGTATCCATCGTCGACGCCGTAGACGTGGTGCGGTCGCTTCCCGACAGCTATGGCCTGTTGTCCGGATTCAGTCGTGAGGGGGTGCGACGCCTCACCGAGGCAGGTGCGGCCTTCGAACGTTTGCGCGCGGGTGTCGGCCAACCGATCCCCGACCTGATCCGCTCCATCGAGCTTGAACTGGGACTGGACGTCGAACTGGCGGCGAACGAGAGTCGCGGGCCTGCGCGGCTCGCCTCGGCGCAGTTGCGTTCCTTCGTCGACGAGATCCGCACCTTCCTCGCCTCCGACGAACGGGGATCGGTGGGGAGCCTGCTGGCTTGGCTCGATCACGCCGAAGAGACCGATGAACTCATGCCCCGCCCCGAGCCGCCCGAGCCCGGAGTTGTGCAGTTGCTCACGATTCACGGCGCGAAGGGCCTCGAGTGGGACGCCGTGGCGGTGGTGCGTCTCGTTCAGGAGGAACTCCCGAAGCGACCTCGCACGACGCTCGGCTGGCTCGGCTTCGGCGTTCTGCCGTACGCCTTTCGTGGCGACCGCGACGCGCTCCCCGGGCTGGACTGGGACCCCGCGGCTCCGGGCGATCGCCCGACGCTGGCCAAAGCCATCGCAGCCTTCAAAGCGGCGAACCGAGCCCATCAAGAGAAGGAAGAACGGCGATTGGCGTATGTCGCCGTCACGCGTGCCCGACATGACCTTATGCTCACGGGGTCGCAGTGGGGCGGGCAACGCGATGCGCGAAAGCCGAGCGTGTACCTCGATGAGATCGTCGAGACGCTCGGGCTTGCTCCGGTGGTCGTGGACGATTCCGGAGAGAATCCTTACGAGAGCCGCCTGGGTGCCACCCTGCAGTGGCCGCTCGACCCGCTGGGTTCGCGCGGCAACCGGGTACGCGCGGCCGCCGCGCTGGTCACGGCGCGCATGGATGATCCCGTTCGCGATGCCCCGACCGAAGAACTTCGCCGCCTGCTGCTCGAAAGAGACGCGCGAGCACGAGGGGTGGAGCGTGACGCGCCACCGCGGGTTGCGGCATCCCGCTTCAAAGATTTCGTCACCGACTACGGGCGCACCGTCGACGCAATCTCTCGCCCGGTGCCCGAGCGCCCCTACCGACAGACCCGGCTGGGCACCCTGTTCCACGCGTGGGTCGAGCAGCGCTCGGGACTCGCGGGTCGGGGCACCTCCCTGGACGAAGGACTCTGGGAGGCCGACGACGACGACATCGTCGCGACCGAGGCCTCGACTGCGGATGCGGCCGAGCTCGAGCGTCTGAGCGAGATCTTCCTCGCCTCGGAGTGGGCAGAACTCGCCCCCATCGAAGTGGAAACCGAGATCGATATCACTCTGACCGGCGCCGAGTCGCTCGGGACGATCGTGTGCAAGCTCGACGCGGTCTACCTCCGCGACGGTCGAATCGAGATCGTCGATTGGAAGACCGGGCGCGCACCGACGTCAGCGAAGGCGAAGGAAGAGCGGATGCTGCAGCTCGCGCTGTATCGCCTCGCTTATCACAAGCGGCACGGTGTGCCGCTGCAGCACATCGACGTCGCGCTCTATTACGTGTCGGACGACCTCGTTGTGCGGTCAGAAGACGTCTCGTCGGAGGCAGAATTGGCCCAGCGTTGGAACGCCGCGCGCGAGGCGCGCTCTGCCTCGCGTTCGTCGTCCGTGCCGAGCTGATCGACCGCGCTCGCTGACGCAGCCGACTCCGAGGCGAAACCGGGGAGGACGATCGGCGCCGTGGAGGTGTCGTCGTCGGTGAAGTCCGTGCTCGCCGTGCTCGCCGCTCTCACCTCAGCGGCCGTGCCGTCCGAGGCCTCGCTGTCGTCTGAGTCTGCGTCCTCCGACTTCACCCACAGCGCGAGCTCGTCCGGCTCGTACGTGTCGGTGTGCATCGAGGTATCGGCGGTCTGCGCGGCCGGCGGCTCGGGCATTTGGTCGAGCATGGCGATCGCCTCATCCACGTCCAGGGCATCATCGGAGAGGACGTCTTCACCGGCCACGCCCTCTGCCAGCGCGGACAGGAGGGACGCGGCATCCTGAACGACGTCGTCGCGACCGACTTCGTAGCCATGCACGAGCCAGCGGGCGAACTCGAGCTCTGCGTAGAGCCGCGCGCGTTCACGGGCCCGACCATCGGGAGCACGTCCGCTGTGGGCGACGTACGACGTGTACACATCGTTGGCGGCGTGCGGGGCGGAGGCGAGCCACTGCAGATCTGAGGCGGGGTCGCCGATCGACAATCCGTGCCACTCGAGCAGGCCGGTCACCTCGGGGACACCGGCCACGTCTTCGAAGAGGAACGAGGCGGCGCCCGCACCGCCCAGGACGACCGATGATTCGAACTGCCACAGGTCGTCCGCGGCGAGCGCGCGGCGCCAGCGGATGAGAAGCGACGTCGGAGTAGCGTTCGTCGCTTCCGCCCGATCGATGATCCGTGCGGCGTCGTCACGCACCTGCTGCGGCGTGCGGGCCGGAAGACCCTCGGCGCGCACGACCGACACTGGCAACGCGTGGAGTGCGGCGAGCGCGGCACCGAGCGAGGTTGCAGCGCCCCGGCCCGCGGGCAGATGTGCCGGGTCGACGCGGTAGCCGGGCAAGAAATCGACCACGACCGCCTGTCCATCTACGAGACCTGCTTGCCCCAGAAGCTCGGGGGCTCGAAATGGGAGTAGGCCTCGCACGCCGGGGGTCAACGCGCGGAGCGCACGCACCTCGGCGGCGAGTTCGACAACGGCTTCAGGTTCGGTCGGGACGCGCACCACGACTGCTCGCCCGTCGTCGAGATGAGCCAGCGCAGAGTCGTAACGACCGGCGGCGCCTTCGGTGAGCGCACCAACTCCGACCACCCCGACGCGGGGAAGAGCCGAGGTGACCGACGCGGCTAAAGTGAGGGGTGAGCGTGCCATGTGCCCAGGGTAGGTCGGGTGCGCGCGCGAGAGACCGCGCCACGCCATGCGAGCGTCCGCCGCACTCATCTGAGTGCCGTTTCCCCGTGACAGAGAGGCCCGTGATGACGGAGACCAGGACCGCGCCGGGAACCGGTGACACGCGCGGGACGGCCGTAGACGCGCTCGATCGGTCTGCGCACGAGCGCGCCGACCCGGATCTCCTCGCGCGAACGAAGGCAGATGCCTCGACCCTCGTGCTGGTCCTCCGCGGCGATGCGGCACCGCTGGCCTCGGCAGAGTCCTTGCAGTGGGTGAGTCCACGCGCGGTACCGAGCGACGCCGAGTGGGCCTTCCTCGGCCGTGACGCGGCGGGTTCGGCGGTACTGGCGGCGGTCTTCGGTGCCGCGAAGGGGGACGACAAGCCCCTCTTCGAAGCTCCCGCCGGGTGGGCGGGACTTCGTGCTGTGGGCGGTTCGCTGAGCGCCACCGAGGCAGGGGCCTTCACTGAGGCATTGAGCCTCGGCCGCTGGTTGCGTGATGCGCCGTTCTGCCCCGCGTGCGGCGAGCGCGCAGACGTCATCGCATCCGGCTGGTCGCGGCGTTGCCCCCGCTGTAAGCGTGAGCACTTCCCGCGCACCGACCCGGCGGTGATCGTCGCGGTCGGAAGCAGAACGCATCCTGACCGACTCCTGCTCGGCTCCAACGTCTTATGGGCTGCCGAACGCTTCTCGTGTTTCGCCGGGTTCGCCGAGGCCGGGGAATCCCTCGAAGATGCTGTCGTCCGCGAGGTGAAAGAAGAGTGCGGCATCGACGTCGTCGATGTTCGCTACCGCGGCTCACAGGCGTGGCCGTATCCGCGATCTCTGATGGTCGGCTTCCTCGCGAACGCCGCTGATGATGCCGCCGCTTTGGCAGACGGCGACGAGATCGCGTACGTGCGCTGGTTCACGCGTGACGAGATCGGCGCGGCACTCGCGGGCGAGGGCGACATCCTCTTGCCTGGCCCGGCCTCGATTTCGCGGCGGCTGATCGTCGACTGGCATACGGGTGCCGCGTGAGCGAGCGGGCACTCGCCGCGCTGGATGAGCATCAGCGCGAGGCCGCCGCCACTCTTCGGGGACCGGTCGCCGTACTCGCAGGGGCAGGCACGGGTAAGACGCGCGTGATCACGCACCGCATCGCGCATGGCGTCGACACCGGTGCGTACTCGCCGGGTCGCGTGATGGCGGTGACCTTCACATCCAAGGCCGCCGGTGAAATGCGTGGTCGACTTCGCGCGCTCGGGGTCGAGGGGGTCTCGGCACGCACATTCCACGCGGCAGCCCTTGCGCAGCTCAACTACTTCTGGCCGACACTCGCCGGTGACACGATGCCCGCGATCGCCGACAACAAGGTCCGCTTGCTCGCGCACGCGTCCGATGGTCTCGGCATCGACCTCGATACCGCGACCCTGCGCGACGTCGCCAGCGACATCGAGTGGCGAAAAGTGACGCTCCGGAGCATCGAGCAGTACGTGCGTGAGCGTCCGCGCGGCGTCGGACGCCTGTCGGTCGAACGTGTCGCCGATCTGCAGCGCGCGTACGAGAAGCTCAAGGACGAACGGCGCCTCTTGGACTTCGAAGATGTGCTGCTGGCCTGCGCCGGAATGCTCGAAGCCGAGCCGCATGTGGCACGTGCCGTTCACGAGCAGTACCGTCACTTCACGGTGGATGAGTTCCAAGACGTCTCGCCGCTCCAACACCGGCTTCTCGAGCTGTGGGTCGGTGATCGACGCGACCTGTGTGTCGTGGGCGACGCATCCCAGTCGATCTACTCGTTCGCGGGTGCCGACTCGCGATATCTGCTCGAGTTCGAGAGCAGGCATCCGGACGCGAAGGTCGTGCGCCTCGAGACGAATTACCGATCGGATGCTTCCGTCCTCGCTGTCGCGAACGAACTCATGCGCGGCCGTCCTGGAGCGCTACACCTCCTCGCCGCATCGACTCCCGGCGGCGACGCGGACGACACTTCGGCCGAGATCACGCCCACGGTGACTGCGTACGACGACGAGGCGGATGAGGCCCAGGGCATCGCCCAGCGCATCGATGCGTTGCTTCTCGCCGGTGAAGACCCCCGTGGCGTCGCGATTCTGTATCGTTCCCATGCCCAGTCGGCTGTGATCGCGGCCGCACTCTCAGCCCGCGGAATCGCGTCGACGGTGCTGGGTGGCAAGCGGTTCTTCGACCTTCCCGAGGTGCGCCAGGCGCTCATGGAGCTGCGCGCGGCGACGGTGGCTCCCATCGAGACCGCCTTCGTCGCGACCGTGCGGGACATCCTCCGCTCGCGCGGACTGACGGACGAACCGCCTCAGGCGGGTGGTGCGTTGCGGGATGCCTGGGAGGCCAGGGCTGCTCTCCTGCGCCTCGCGGAGGAGGCGCCAGATGGGACGACGCTGAGGGTATTCACGGATGATCTCATGGCACGCGCCAAAAGCCAGGACGAACCGGCTCGCCGTACGGTGACCCTCGCGACTTTGCACGCGGCGAAGGGTCTCGAGTGGGACCACGTGTTTCTTGCCGGTGTGTCCGAAGGCCTGTTGCCCATCAGCTATGCCACGACTTTCGAGTCGGTGGACGAAGAGCGCCGACTCGCCTACGTGGGTATCACGCGGGCACGGCGTACGCTCGCGCTGTCGTGGTCGGCAGGACCGCGAGATCGCCTGCCTTCTCGATTCCTGCGAGAGATCGGCAGCGGCACTCTGCGTGCGGCCGGTGCGACCGCACGCGGCGGTGCAGCGAGTGGGCGAGCAACGTCACCGAGTGGTTCGCCTGCCGGAGCGGATGGAGCGCGGCGTCGTTGAGCAGTCGCGCGGCCACCAGGCCGGCTTCACTGGCCCAGGCCGGGTGAACGTGAGCGGGTGGGCGGCCGAGCAACTGGGCCGCCAACAGCGGCCACGCGGGGTCGTCATCCGTTCGGTGAGCAGCGACACACGACAGGCACGCGCTGCTGCCGGGCTGGACGAAGGGTCCGACTTCGACGCGATCAGCGGTGAACACGATCGGCAGGTGGGCAATGTCGCGCGAGAGCAGCGCGGCCGACCGGCGCGGCTCGACCAGCTGGTGGGCAACGACGATGACAGGGGACGAGGCGTCCGGCACCGCCTCGTCGGGCGCGCCATGCCAAGTTTCGACTCTCACGCTGAGACCTGAACCCATCACGGCATCGGAAAGTGCGTCCACCAGGCTGCGCGCCATATCGCTCGGAACCTGCAAGCTCACGCGACCCGTGTTCGGCACACGACGTCGGGTGAGCGCACGCGCGATGACCCGGAGGAACAGCGTGGCGGCGTTCTCGGGTGCGCCGAAGGCGCAGGCGACGGGCTCAAGGGCCGCAGCAGGAATGCCGGTGGCAAGTTCACTGATCAGCCGAAGCTGCCAGGGCTCGGGATCTTCGACGACCGCGACCGGGTCGATGCCGAACTGCAGGGTCGAAGGCGTGCGCCAGAGCGGGGGATGTGCGGGGTCGAGTTGCAGCATGTCCTGAGCATGCCGCGCGTTCGACCCCGCGTGAGTCCTATCCCCAGGTTGGATCGCCTGTGGAGGAGAGGATGAATCGCCCGGCTAGACCGGCCGCGGGTCTTCCGGCTCGTCTTGTGGCGGCGTGTCCTCCCCGTCGATCGGATCGGGGTCGTCACCCGCGAGCAGGCGCTCCAGAGCGTCGTCGAATTCGTCGCGGACCGGCTCTTCTCCACGAGCGAGCGCCTCCAACCGCGCAACGAGCGCGGCGGGGTCGTCGATGTCGGCTGGCGTGGGCATGAGGTCGGGGTAGTCCCACAGCGCGTCGCGCGCACTGATGCCCACAGCATCCGTCACGGCCCGCCACATCGCCGCGGCTTCGCGCATCCGGCGCGGCCGCAGTTCGAGCCCGACGAGCGAGCCCAGGGCTCGCTCGGCCGGTCCGCCCACGGCGCGGCGACGGCGGACTGCCTCTGAAATGCGATCGGCCGAGGGCAACCGTGATGTCGCCTCGGCGGTGACAACGTCTACCCATCCTTCGATGGTGGCCAAAAGGTGCTCCAGTCGCACGAGAGCCGCGCTCTGGGCCTCGGAACGCTGGGGGAGGAGAGCTCCGCTCTCGATCGCCCGTCGAAGCTCTTCGGGCTCGGAGGGGTCGAACCGAGAAGCGAGGTCTTCGAGCGCCGATGTGTCGACGTGAACGCCGCGCGCGAAGTCGGCGACCTGCGAGCTGACATCGAGCCGCAGCCACTTGGCATGCCGGAAGAGACGAGCGTGGGCGAGTTCGCGCGTCGCGATGAACAGCGCGAGTTGGTCATCGGGGATCTCGAGATCACGCCCGAAGTCCGCGAAGTTCTGCGGAAGGATCGCGGCTTGACCATCACTCATGAGGGGGATGCCGACGTCGCCACCGCTGACGACCTCTTTCGAGAGATCGCCCACGACTTTGCCGAGTTGGGCGGCGAAGAGCGATCCGCCGACCATCCGCATAAGTCGGCCAGCCCCCGCGATCATGCCCTGCATGTCTTCGGGTGCCTGCTCGCTCAGCGCCGTCGTCATCGCATCGGCGATGCTGGTCGCCACGGGGGCCGCCAGCTCTTGCCAGACGGGGAGAGTCGCCTCGACCCAGGCGCCCCGCGTGAGCGCCTGCGGCAGGTCGGGGAGTTCCGAGATCGTGGTCGCTTCGCTGAGCCAGAGCCGCGCGAGAGCGAACGCCTGGTCGAGATCGGTGCGCTGCCCCTGGGTGACACCGAGGCCGTCCTGGTTTGCGATGTGCAAGGCCTGGCGCTCAGCCGCATCCCACGAGATGCCTGCTTCGGGGCCGGTGAATGCGCCCTGAAGGTTCTGCATCATTGTCGCAAGGAGCGCCGGATCGACGTTCATTCCCGTGAGCTTAGAGAGTTGCTCAGCGTCGATTCCGCCGCCTTCGCCGCTCATAAGCTGTCTCAGAAGCTCCTGGAACTCCTCTTCGGGGCTCCGGTCATCGTCTGCCACTTCAGCCGCCTTTCAGCCTCGTTTGGGCCGTGGGATCTACGCTAGTCCCACGGATCATCGCGATCCCCGGCCAGGCACCGAACCTCCTTACGCCGGTCGCGAACGACCAGGCAGAGGAAGGTTCCACACGTGGCGCTGTTCGACGAGAACGTCTCTGTCACGCCCGCACCGAGGCGACGGATGACGCGCGGCATGCTCGCCGGAGTCTGGGCCTTGACGATTGCCATGGTCGTACTGCTGGTCATTTCGTTCCTGCCGACGTCCTATGTGATCCAACGCCCCGGCCCGGTCTACAACACCCTCGGCGCGGCCACAGCCGCGGACGGCACCGAGGTTCCGCTCATCTCCGTCGAGGGCGCCGAGACGTTCGAGACCGATGGCGCTCTGGATCTGTTGACGGTCCAGGTCGTCGGAAACCGGGAACGCACCCCTTCGTGGTTCGAGTTGGCGACGGCATGGTTCGATCCGAGTCGCGCGGTCGTGCCGATCGATTCGGTGTTCCCCGACGGCCAGACCACCGAAGACCGCAATGAAGAGAGCGCCGCTCTCATGATCGACTCGCAGAAAGAGGCCACCGCGGCCGCCCTCACCGAGCTGGGCTACGACGTTGTGCCCCGAGTCACGGTCTACTCGTTCGTCGATGACTCTGCAGCCGCCGGCATCCTCGAAGAAGGCGACGTGATCGTGTCTGCCAACGGAACGCCGGTGACGGATGCTGCAGGCTTGCGCGAGATCGTCAACGCCGGCGATGGCGCACCGATCGAGATGGTGATCGATCGAGACGGAACGACCCAGACGGTGTCGGTGACTCCGAAAGAGACCGAGATCGACGGGGAGACGACTTTGCTCCTCGGGATCACCCTTCTCCATGACTACGAGTTTCCGATCGACGTGACCATTCAACTGAACAACGTCGGCGGCCCGAGCGCGGGCATGATGTTCGCTTTGGGAATCATGGACGTCCTGACTCCGGACCAGCTCAACGGAGGCGAGATCATTGCCGGCACCGGAACGATCGACGGCACCGGCGTGGTCGGGCCGATCGGCGGGATCCGACAAAAGATGTGGGGAGCAGTGCGGGAGAACGCAGCCTGGTTCCTCGCGCCCGAGGCGAACTGCGATGAAGTGGTCGGGTACGTCCCCGACGACCTGCGGGTCTTCTCGGTAGCAACCCTGGACGACGCACTGGCCGTGCTCGAAGCCATCCGCGAGGATGGCGACCTCGATGCGTTGCCGACCTGCTCGACCTAACTCTCGGGGTTCGCCCAGCGCGGACGCGGCGTAAGCGCAGGTATGCCCGGCTTAGGATGAATGGGTGACCACGACCTCAGCGCCGAACCAGGCCACGCCCTCTCGCTCCCGCCGCATCATAGGGATCTCGCTGGCGATCATCGCCGCCCTCGTGGTGGCGTTCTTCGTCTTCGCGAGCCTCTTTGCCGATTGGCTCTGGTACGAACAGCTCGGATTCGACTCCGTCCTGCTCACCCAGTGGGTGGCGCGCATCTCGATGTTCGTCATCGGATTCCTCGGGATGGCGATCCCGGTGTGGATAGCGATCCAGCTCGCCTATCGTCTGCGCCCGGTTTACGCGAGGCTGAGCTCGCAGCTCGACCGATACCAAGAGGTCGTCGAACCGCTGCGCCGCTTGGCAATGTGGGGGATCCCGGTGTTCTTCGGCTTCTTCGCCGGTTTCGCCGCTTCTGCCCAGTGGGAGACCACTTGGCTGTGGTTCAACGGCGTGAAGACCGATGTCGTCGACCCCCAGTTCGGCATGGACACGGGCTTCTACCTCTTCGGCATGCCGTTCTACACCTCGCTCGTGGGCTTCGTTTCGGCGGTCCTGCTGGTCTGCCTGCTGGTGACCGCGCTCGTCTCTTACCTGTACGGCGCGGTTCGCATCGGTCAGCGTGAACTGCGCATCTCGAAGTCGGCTCGAATTCAGCTCGCGGTTCTCGCCGGCCTATACCTGCTCGTTCAGGGTGTCAGTCTCTGGCTCGATCGATATCAGACGATGGTCGAGCCTGGCGCTTTGGGCCGCATCACCGGTCCCGGACACACCGAGGCGAACGCCGTCATCCCGGGCCTGACAATCCTTGCGATTGTTGCCATCGTGGTCGCGCTGCTGTTCTTCGTGACCGCGATCTTCGGCCGCTGGCGCTACCCGCTGCTGGCCACTGCGCTCCTTCTCATCTCCGCTGTCGTTGTCGGCGTGGGCTACCCGTGGGTGGTCACGACGTTCCAGGTGCGACCGAACCAGTTCGGCCTCGAGCAGGAGTTCTACGACCGCAACCTCGAGATGACGAAGTCCGCCTACGGGATCGACGGTCTCGAGAAGAGTGACTTCACCGCCGAGACCGATGCCGCCGCAGGCCAGCTTCGCGAAGACGCCGAGACGACAGCATCCATTCGCATCATGGATCCGGCCATCATCGGGCCGACCGTTCGCCAGCTCGAGCAGTACCGCGCGTACTACCAGTTCGCCGAGCCGCTCGACGTTGACCGCTATGAAATCGACGGGCAGTCGCAAGACACGATCGTGTCGGTGCGCGAGCTCAATGTGAGTCAGCTCGGAGCCGCAGCCAACTGGCAGACGAACACGCTCGTTTACACGCACGGATACGGAATGGTCGCCGCGGCCGGCAATGAGCGCACCGATGACGGCAACCCGGTGTTCCTGGAGCGGGGTATCCCCGCGACAGGCTTCCTCTCGGCAAATGAAGACTTCCAGCCCCGCGTGTACTTCGGTGAGTCCTCGCCGCCGTACTCGATTGTGGGAGCGCCGGAAGGTGCCGAAGATGTCGAGCTGGACTACCCCTTCGGACCCGATGGCGAGTCTCAGACGAGCACGACCTTCACCGGTGACGGTGGCCCGAGCGTCGGCAGTGTCTTCAACCGTCTGATTTACGCGCTGAAGTTTCAGTCCGAGCAGATCCTGTTCTCGGATGCGGTGAACGAAGAGTCGCAGATTCTCTACGATCGCGACCCGAGTCTTCGCGTGCAGAAGGCAGCGCCCTACCTCACGCTCGACAGCGACCCGTACCCGAGCGTCGTGAATGACCGAATCGTCTGGATCATCGACGGGTACACGCTCAGCGCGAACTACCCGTACTCCACCACGGTCAGCCTGCAGCGGGCGATCGCCGATGCGAACAACACCGCGCCACGGTTCGCGCTCGATGACATCAACTACGTACGCAACTCGGTCAAGGCGACCGTCGACGCCTACGACGGCTCGGTCACTCTGTACGCGTGGGATGAAGAGGATCCGCTGCTGCAGGCCTGGCAGAAGATCTATCCCTCGACGCTCGAGCCGATCAGCGCGATGTCGGGCGAACTGATCAGTCACGTTCGTTACCCGACGGATCTGTTCAAAATCCAGCGCGCGATGCTGGGCGTTTACCACGTCGATGACGCACGCGCATTCTTCGCGCGTGACAACGCCTGGGCCACCCCGAATGATCCGCAGACCGACGCGCGGCTGCAGCCGCCGTACTACCTGACGATGCAGATGCCCGGTCAGGATTCGCCGTCATACTCGATGTTCACGACGTTCATTCCGTCGTCTGAAGCAGGAACCGCGAGCCGCAACGTGCTCATGGGGTACCTCGCGGTCGACTCCAATGCCGGTAGCGCCGACGGAGCGAAGGCGGAGGACTACGGCAAGTTGCGGATGCTCGAGATCTCGGCCGAGACGACGGTTCCTGGCCCCGGTCAGGTGCAGAACCGCTTCGACTCTGACACGGCGGTTTCGTCGCAGATCAACATCCTCCAACAGGGTCAGTCCGAGGTTCTCAACGGCAACCTGCTCACGCTTCCGGTGGGCGGCGGTCTGCTCTATGTGCAGCCGGTGTTCGTCCAGGCATCGCAGGGCACGCAGTTGCCGACCCTGCGAAAGGTGCTGGTGGCTTTCGGCGACAACATCGCCTTCGAAGACACGCTCGACGAAGCCCTTGACGTGATCTTCGGCGGCGACTCAGGCGCCAACGCCGGTGACGGCGAGGTCGACCCCGAACCATTGCCGACTGACCCCACGCCCGAGCCGACAGACCCTGTCGACCCGACCGACCCGGTCGATCCGCCCGTCGTCGGCACCGAGTTCGAGCAGGCGCTCGCAGACGCGCAGGCTGCCATGATCGCTCGTGACACGGCGCTACGTGCCGGTGACCTCACCGCCTTCGCTGAAGCCGATGCGGCACTGACCGACGCGGTCGAGCGGCTCATCGCCCTCGGCGGAGAGTAGCCACCGAGAATCATCCACCGGAGTGGGTGCTCACGGATTCACGCCGTGAGCACCCACCACCCGATGAGGAGCAGGGTGACGACGAACCCGGTGATCTGGTTTATCCAGAGGAACCATCGCCAGCCCCGAGTGGCATCGGCTGCGGTGTCGTCGGTGATGTTGCGGAACGGCCAGACTGCGACGAGGTAGGCGATGACGGCGATCGCCGCGAGAGGCCCCGGCCAGTCCGTGAAGAGCATGACGGCGCCGGCCGCCGCGTAGCACACGAGAGCGAACCAGACGGTCCAGCGTGCCCCGCGGGCGGTCGCGATCGAGGAGATACCCGCTTCGCGGTCGGCCAGGACGTCCTGGACCGCGCCGAACGCGTGTGAGGCGACGCCCCACAGTGCGAAAGCGAAGATGACGAAGACGAGTTGCCACGTCCACGTCGCTCCTGCGAGGACCAAGCCATAGACGGCGGGGGAGAAGAAGTGGATGCTGCTGGTGACGGAGTCCGCGAAAGGAACTTCCTTCAGCCGCAGCGGTGGGGCGCTGTAATACACGACGAAGAAGAGGCTGATCGCCAGCACGAGCCACGACAGCGGTGACCCCACGGCGATGAGGTAGAACACGAATGGCACGCACGACAAAGCAGCGGCCCAGAGCGTGATCCGGTGCATGCGGCGGTCGAGGATCGCACCGTGCGCGCCGCCTTTGCGCGGGTTGCGCAGGTCGGACTCGTAGTCGAAGACGTCGTTGATCCCGTACATCGCGAGGTTGTACGGGATCAAGAAGAAGAGGGCGCCGATGATCAGCGTGAGATCGATCTGACGCGTGGTCAGCAGGTAAGCCGCAGCGAACGGGTACGCGGTATTGATCCAGCTGACGGGGCGGGATGCCACGACCAGCTGTTTCACTATGCTTCCGGGTCGAAGAGCCTGAGCGTGCATCAGACAGACGCCTCTCGGACGTGTCGTGGGGACAGGAGTGTATAGATCGCGGGTAGGAGGAATGCGGCGCACAGCGAGTACGAGAAGTCCTCCAGAGGAGCCAGCCCGATCATCAGACCGCTCAAGTGCTCCTGGGGGTACTCGATCAGTCCCACGCCGATCATGACGTTGTCGAAGATCGCGGTGAGGATCAACAAGACGACGGAGGCGACGGCAGACGCTGCCATCCGCTGAGCGAACCGCGGTCGCCGCAGCGTGGACAGGGTCACGACGATGGTCAGGACGACGAACGGCACGACGATCAATGGGTATGTCATCTACTCTGCCCCTCTGTCGACGCGGGCACATCGTCCGAGCCGACGGCGGGCGGCGGTGGTGGTGACGCTCGCCGTTCGATCACACGCATCGCCGCAGCCCAGATCACCAGCGAGAGGTAGCTGAGGAACGCGAGGAAGAACACCTCTTCCAGGGGCAGTTCAGGTCCGACGTCGATACCTGTGAACAGCGGACTGTCGCCTTTGAGGAAGACACCCGTCATGATGCCGACGATGTCCCACAGCAGGAAGAACACGACCCCGAGAGCGACTGCGACAGCGGCTCGCCACGGTGAACGCCAGGCGGCCAGCTTGAACCGCGCGTCGATGGTCGCGATGCCAGCGGCGGAGACGAGGATTGCGATCAGATAGAGGCCGGGCACACTCACACTCTCGCACGTTCGGAGAGTGGAAGTGGTCCGGGGGTGGTGTCGCCGCGCAGGCGTTTGATGACCAGCTCGGCCGAGATGAGGCACATCGGCAAGCCGATACCGGGGAGGGTTGAGCCGCCGGCGTACAGCAGCCCATCCACCTTCTTGGAAGCGTTGCGGGGACGGAAGACCGCGCTCTGGGCGAGGGTGTGCGCCAGCCCGAGAGAGTTGCCGCGCCACGAGTGCAGATCGGCCTCGAAATCGCCCGGAGTGATGGTGCGCCGAACGACGATGCGTTCTGACAGGTCGGGGATGCCAGCCCATTGCGCCAGTTGCGCGATGACGTGGTCAGCCGCAGTCTCGATCAATGCGTCGCCGTCGCCGTCGATGCCGCCCCTGCCGAGCCCGGGTTCGGCGGGAATCGGAACAAGGATGAAGAGGTTTTCGTGGCCTGCGGGGGCGACATGTGGATCCGTCGCGCTCGGACGGCAGACGTACAGCGACGCGGGTTCGGGAATCTTGGGCGAGGAACCGAAGATGTCGTCGAAGTTCGACCGCCAGTCCTCGGTGAACAGCAGAGTGTGGTGCGAGAGCTGTGGAAGTTCGCCTTCCACTCCGAGGAGGATCAACAGCGCACCGGGGCTGGGCGTGCGCGAGTCCCACCACTTCTGCGGGTAGGTCTGCTGCTCGGGTGGGAGGAGGGCTGTCTCGGTGTGGTGCAGATCGGCCGTCGACACGACCAGATCGGCGGCGAGGCGTCGTCCGTCCACGAGGCGGACGCCCACGGCAGCGCGGCCCTCGGTCTCGATCTGCGCGACCTCCGCGCCGGTGACGATCTCGACGCCCTGCGCGCGGGCAAGACGCTCGATCGCCGCAATGATCTGGGTGAATCCGCCCTGGGGATAGAGCACCCCGTCGTCCAGGTCGAGGTGGCTCATCAGGTGATACAGGCTGGGTACCCCGTACGGTGAACCGCCGAGGAACACAGCGGGGTAGCCGAGCACTTGACGCAAACGCCGGTCGGTGAAGCGCTTCTCGACATAGGACGCGAGCGTGCGTGTCAGGAGAGGCGCGAGCTGGGGGAGCCTGCGCAAGAGCGCGGGGTCGCGCAAACCTGCCGTCGTCTCGTATGTGTCGTACAGAAACCGTGAGACGGCGAGGTCGTACGCGTCGGCCGCGGAATCCAGATATTCATCCAGCACCGCCCCGGCGCCGGGTTCGATGCTCTCGAAGAGCGCGGTCGCTTCGGCGCGTCCTGATCGCACATCGAGCGGTGCTGCCGTCGGGCCGGAGAAGATGCGGTACGCCGGGTCCAACGGAACCAACTCGAGTTCCGCCTCGGCGGACGTGCCCATCATCTCGAAAAAGTGGTCGAACACCTCGGGCATGAGGTACCAGCTCGGACCGGTATCCCAGCGGAAGCCGTCCTGTTCCCACGAACCCGCGCGCCCACCGACCTCGTCGCGAGCTTCGACAACGGTGACGGCGAAGCCTTCTTTCCCGAGCAGAGCCGCAGTGGCCAGCCCCGCGATACCGCCGCCGATGACGACTGCCGCGCCACCTGCAGGGCGTACGGTGCGTCGGGTCATGAGCGTGCTCCTCGGGGAGAGGCGCCCAACAGGACGCGAGCGGCAATTGCGGCCTTCACTGGGTCGGGCACACGCACACGCGGGCCATCCGGATCGCTGCGGCGCAGGCGGCCAGACAGCTCGGCGAACAGATCGTGGGCGACGGTCACCGCGCGGCGGCAATCCGCCGGCAGCCGCGAGACGGCAGCCGCAGCGACTGAGAGGTCGGAATCGATGCGGTCGAGAATTTCTTCGCGGCTGTGCTCGCCGGTGGTGAGTCCGAGGTAATCGCGACCCAGCGCCGCTCCGTCATGGTCGAGGTCGCGCAGAAAGTTCACGTCCTGAAAGGCTGCGCCCAGCCGCCTCGCTCCCTCGACCAGGTCGGGATCAGCGGGGACGGGATGGGATGATCCGGCATTGACGAACACGTGGAGGCACATGAGGCCGACGACCTCGGCTGACCCGTAGACATACGCATCGTGAGAGGCGTCGTCGTGTTGGGCAATGCTGAGATCGGTGCGCATCGACGCGAAGAACGGCCCCACCAGATCTTCGCCGATGCCGCACTCGCGGGCGGTGAGGGCGAAGGCGTGAATCACGAGATTTGCGCTGAATCCGCACGCGATAGCCCGGAGCGTCTCGGCTTCCATCTCGTCCAGGACGGTCTGCGCTTCACCAGGGCTGAGACCGGCGGCTTCGGCCGGGCCGTCGACGATCTCATCGGCGACGCGCACCAGCGCGTAGACGTTACGCACGTGCGGTCGGGGCCTCGGGCCGAGCAGGCGACTGGCGAGTCCGAACGACGTCGAGTATGCCGTGATGACGGCCGATGCAGCATCCTGAGCCGTTCGATTGTAGAGATCGAGACCCGTGGGGGCGCCTCGCCTCACCGCTCGATCGCTCAAGGCACGCGCTCCTGCACACGGTCGGCGAGGCCGCGCAGAAGCTCGGACACTGCTACCGGCAGAACCGGGTCGTCCGCCGCGAATCGCACATCACTCAGGGTATCTTCCACCAAAGAGCGCAGACGCGATCGGGCGCCGCTCTCTTCGAGCGCCTGCTGCGCTTCACGTACGGCGATCGGGCCGGTGTAGGCAAGCGCCAGGGCGTCGCTGACGCGCGGCCACGTCGGCGATTCCCGCGCGAGGGCCACGAGTGGTGTTCGTTTGGACTCCCGCAGGTCCACGCCCTCGTCGCGACCCGCCTGCTGGGCCGACCCAAAGGCGCCGATCAGGTCGTCCACGAGTTGGAACGCGAGACCGAGCTTGCCCGAGGCGGACTCGAGGATCGAAACGGCGTCCGACGACGCGCCGGCGAGCAGGGCGCCGGCGACCAGGGGAGCGCGGAAAGAGTAGACGGCGGTCTTGTTGAAGGTCGCGTCGAGGATCGCCGCAGACTGTGCGTCGTCTGCGGTCACGCTGTGTTCGACGTCGGCCAATTCGCCGGCCGCCGAGATGTAGACGGCGTCATCAAGGAGTGTGAACAACCCCGCCCGTGCCGCCGGCTCGACATCTGCCAGTGCGATGAGGCGGGACGCCTCGTACAGCAGCAGATCGCCGGCGAGAATCGCTGCTGCGTCGCCGAGCGTGGCGGTGCCCGCCGCATCTGCCCCTTTACGGGCCGCGCGACTGCGAAACTCGCCGCCGACGTTTGGGACGCCCCGACGCACGAGATCGTGGTCGATGACGTCGTCGTGGATCACGAACGCCGTGTGCAGAAACTCGAACGCGGTTGCGACCGCATAGAGCCCGGGCTCATCGCTGACCTCGCCACCGAATGCCTCGAAGGATGCGGCGACCAAGGCCGGCCTCATCCGCTTTCCGCCCTCGGCGGCTCGACTCATGGCGTCGGCGAGCGCGCCGAAGCCCTCACCGAGTTCGTGGGCGCGTTGGCGGAGGCGAGCGAGTTCCTTCTCGATCGCCTCGTCGATCGCAGCCTGCGCTGTCACGGCGATCACGATGCGCGCAGTTTGGCCGCTGCGCTGTCGAACAGGTGCAGTTGCTCAGCCTGGAGAACAAGCCAGGGGCTGAACGCCCACGGCGTTGCCGCGATTGAGACGGCGAGCGCCTCAGGGTCGACCCACTGTGCGTCGACCACTTCAAGGGGGTTCAGTACAGGTTCACCGACCGCGCGTGCGGTGTACACCGGGCACACCTCGTGCTCGACGATGCCGTTCGTGTCGACCGCCCGGTAGCGGAACAAGGGCAGGGCGAGCTCGAGATCGGTCAGGGTCAGTCCGAGTTCGAACTCGGCGCGACGGTGCACGGCGGAGATGACCGGTTCGGCAGGCTTGGGGTGACCGCAGAACGAGTTGCTCCAGACACCCGGCCAGGTCTTCTTGCTCAGTGCGCGGCGCGTGACGAGAACCTTGCCGTCGTCGTTGACGACATGGCAGGAGAAGGCGAGGTGCAGGGCCGTGTCGGTTCCGTGCACGCTGGCCTTCGGGGCGGACCCGATCGCGTGGCCCTCATCGTCGAGAAGGATCACGTGGTCGACGTCGATCATCGGCATATCCTCCGCTTATTCACTAGTTTGACTAGCAATATCGTAGGTCACGATGTTACAAGGGGGGCTCAAGAGAGTCCACACGGCCGAAAAGTCGTGACGGCTCACGCAAAGAAGAAGGCGCCCCGTTACCGGGACGCCTACTTCGTTCTGTTGCGGGGACAGGATTTGAACCTGCGACCTCTGGGTTATGAGCCCAGCGAGCTACCGAGCTGCTCCACCCCGCGGCACAAGAATCAACCCTAGCACGGGTTTTCGGGCACGTCGACACGGGGCAACCTGCTTGCCCGTCGGGAGTGTCGCGGCGAGGATGGAGCCATGGATTCCGTGCGCGACAGCCCTTCCAGAGGCGACCTGGGTGACGGGCGCGATGAGACCAGCACGGAGCGAGCGGATCGCAACTGGAACGAGGTGCTGCAGGAGCTCAGGGTCCTACAGACTGGTACCCAGATCCTCACAGGCTTCCTTCTGGCTCTGGCGTTCCAGCCTGCTTTCGCGGATCTGACCGATGGCCAGCGGCTGCTCTACCTCTCGCTCGTGGTGCTCTCCGCACTCAGCGCGATCGTCGCGCTCGCACCGGTTGCTCTACACCGGGCACTGTTCCGACTGCGGGCAAAGCCCGACGTGGTGAATTACGGCCACGCCGCACTGGTGACTGCCCTCGTGACGGTGGCGTTTCTGGTGATCGGGGTGGTCGCCTTCGTCTTCGATGTTGTCGTGAGCGGTTCGGCAGCCTGGGCGGCGGTCATTGCTCTGGCCGTTGTTCTGCTTGGGCTGTGGATCGTCGCGCCCGCCGTGATTCGCACGCGCAACGGAGCAGGCGGGAAACGATGAAGAGTGTTGCAGTGGCGGTCGCACAGTTCGCTCCGATCGCGGATGTGGCGGCAAACCTCGAGGTGATCGCGACGCTCGTGGCGGAGGCATCCGATCGCGGTGCGCGCATGGTGGTCTTCCCCGAGTACTCGAGTTACTTCGTCGACCCGTTCGATGAGACCCTCAGTGCGCATGCCCAAGACCTCGACGGTTCATTTGTTCTCGAACTGACGTCGCTGGCCGGCGCTCATGACCTCACCATCGTCGCCGGGCTCGTCGAGCGGGGGAGCGATGGCCAACACGTGCGCAACGCGGTCGTCGCCGTCGACGCCGGCGGAGTGCGAGCGGTCTACCGCAAGCTGCACCTTTACGACGCCTTCGGTCACCGCGAATCGGATTGGGTCGAGCCCGGAACCGGCATCGGTGCGAGCTTCGACGTGGACGGCTTCACCGTCGGTCTCATGACCTGCTACGATCTCCGCTTCCCAGAAGTAGGGCGACTGCTCGTCGACGTGGGGACTGATCTGATTGTCGTGCCGGCAGAGTGGGTGCGCGGTCCGCTCAAAGAGCACCATTGGCGCACCATGATTCACGCGCGAGCGATAGAGAACACGGCGTTCGTCGCGGCAGCCGACCATCCGCCGCCACTCGGGGTCGGCCTCTCGATGATCGTGGACCCCCTGGGGGTGGAGATCGCCGCGCTCGGCACCACGACAGGGATCGCGGTTGCGCACCTCGATGTGGGCATGATTGAGCGCGTTCGCCGTGTGAATCCGGCATTGGCATTGCGACGGTACCGCGTGACGCCGATCGACGGCTGACTCAGCAGTGGATCAGCCGCGAAGGGCGGCGAGTCGGGATGCTGCGTCCTCGAGCACCCCTACCTTCTTGCATGCGGCGAACCGCACGAGCGTCGCATAACGGTCCCGCCCGGAGGTCGAGGCGAACGCGGTCAAGGGAATCGCGACAACACCCGCGCGGTGGGGGAGTTCGCGGCAGAAGTCCGCGGCGTCGGATGCGCCGAGTGGCCCGGCATCGGCGACGGTGAAGTAGCCGCCGGACGAGACGGATGTCTCGAATCCAGCCGCGCGCAAGCCCGCTCCGAGGATGTCGCGCTTCGCGCGAAGCGTGTCGGCGATGCTGCGGAAGAATTCGTCGGACAGACGCAGACCCACGGCGATTGCGGGTTGAAAGGGCGCGCCATTGACGTATGTCAGGAACTGCTTGACCGCCAGCACGGCGTCGATGAGCGGCGCAGGCCCCGTGATCCAGCCGATCTTCCAGCCGGTTGTCGAGAAAGTCTTGCCTCCCGATGAGATCGTCAGAGTGCGCTCGTACGCACCGGGCAGCGTCGCGATCGGCACGTGGGGAGCATCGAAGGCGAGGTGTTCGTACACCTCGTCGGTGATGATGACAGCGTCATGCAGGTGTGCCAGACGCACGACCTCGGCCTGAACCTCGGGAGCGAAGACCGCCCCAGTCGGATTGTGTGGGTCATTGACGAGGATCACGCGGGTGCGTTCGGTGAATGCCGCCCGCAGTTCGTCGAGATCAGGCTGAAACTCCGGCCAACTCAGCGGGACGGTCACCAGGCGTGCGCCGGAGAGGGCAACGATCGCGGCATAGGAGTCGTAGTACGGCTCGAAGACAACGACCTCGTCGTCTTCGTCGTCGACCAGCGCGAGGAGAGCGGCGGCGAGTGCCTCGGTGGCTCCCGCCGTGACGAGAACTTCCGAGCCGGGATCAACGATCAGTCCGTAGAAGCGTTGCTGATGCTCAGCGATGGCTGTCAGTAGATCCGGGAGGCCGCGACCCGGCGGGTATTGATTGACGCCGGCAGAGATCGCCGCACGCGCCGCTTCGAGGACTTCTCCAGGGCCGTCCTCGTCAGGAAAGCCCTGGCCGAGGTTGATTGCGCCCGTTTTCGCCGCGAGCGCTGACATTTCGGCGAAAATGGTGGGGCGGATGGAACCATCCGCGCCGATCAGGCCCGCGCCCGCGGCCGTCCTGCGCCACGCCCCTGGAATGTCTCGCATCCTCATCACCGTACTCGCCTGGTGCACCGCATTCACATAGTGCTGTCCCATCCACGGCATAAGAAACACACAGCATCGACGGGCACTCTGGTGAAAGGTTTTCAGAAGGAGCAAAGATGAGCGACACCCAGGGCGATCAGCCCGTCAGTCAAGACCCCGACCAGGCTCACAGTCAGGACCAGGCACCTGCGGTGCCCGCGTTGCCTGACGTCCCGCCCGTCCCGCCCGTCCCGCAGGCGCCCTTCGCCTCGCAGGGAGTTCGTCCCGTCGGCGCGTACCCCGTCCAGCCGCAGGGCGCTCCGGCGTATCCGCGCCCCAACGGCTACGCCGGTCAGGCGCCTGTGTACCCGCAGGCGTATGCCGGTCAGCCGCCCTATGGCGCAGCTCCGGGCGCTGCCTTCGCTGCCGCACCGCGTCCCGGTGACACTCACGCGACACTCCCGATCACTCCCTCCGGCGTGACCTCGACCGGAACCGTGCCCACCGCCAAGGCACCATCAGCCCCGAAGTCCAAAGTGGGCGCGGGCCGCATTGCCGGGTTGCTCGTTGCCGCTGCGCTCGTTGGCGGTGCTGCCGGACTCGGCGGAGCGTACGCCGGTGCCAACCTCTTCGCCCCGACCGGAACCACCCCCGCCGCGGGTCCTGCGACGGTGACCGTGAACGACACCGAGTCTGTGAACGAGACCACCGGCATCGCTTCCACGGCGCTACCCAGCGTCGTCACGATCGCCGCGTCCAGCGCCAACGGTTCGGGCACCGGTTCCGGCGTGATCCTCTCGACCGACGGTTACGTCGTCACCAACACGCATGTGGTGACGCTGGACGGCGCCAGCGCCGACGCGGCGATCCGCGTCACGACCTCGGACGGTCGCGTGTTCGACGCAGAGGTCGTCGGCACCGATCCAACGTATGACCTCGCCGTGATCAAGCTGGTGGATGCCTCGGGCCTCACCCCGATCGCGTTCGCTGATTCCTCCGACCTGAACGTCGGCGACGTTGCGGTTGCGGTGGGCGCACCCCTTGGTCTTGCGAACACCGTCACCACCGGAATCGTCAGCGCACTGAACCGCTCAATCGAGATCGCGTCATCCGCCGCTCCCGAGACCACCGAAGAATCGGACGAGCCGGGGCCGACACCGGATGTCGAAGATCAGCAAGACGTTCCCCCCTTCCAGTTCGACTACGGACAGGGCCAGACCGGTCAGGGTTCTGGGGCGGAGTCGATCAAGATCGCGGTCATCCAGACCGACGCCGCCATCAACCCCGGCAACTCGGGTGGCGCGCTCGTGGACTCCGACGGCAAGCTGATCGGCATCAACGTGGCGATCGCCTCAGCGGGTGGCGGCTCGGCCGCCGGCTCAATCGGAGTCGGTTTCTCGATTCCGTCGAACATCGTCCAGCGCATCACGGATGAGATCATCGCAGACGGCGTGGCTACCCACGGTCTCCTCGGAGCGAGCGTGCAGTCGGCGGCGTACGTCGAAGGCATGACGATCACCGGCGCTTACATCGCCGAGGTCACCGACGGTGGCGCCGCAGCGGCAGCGGGCCTGCGAGAGGGCGACATCGTCACCGAATTCAACGGTGTTCCGATCACCGATTCGGTGGACCTGACCGCCCAGGTGCGCGCTGCCGCGGCCGGGAGCGAGGCGACCGTGACCTTCGTCCGCGGTGACGACACCCAGACCGTGGACGTGGTTCTCGGCGAGCTGCCTTAGCGAGTTTCGAGCCCGCTTCGGACGCTACCCCGCGATAGGCTCGCGGGGTGGCGTCCTTCTCGTTCGGTGCGGGGAATGCGCGAAAACTCGCCGCACTCCCGCTCTACGCGGCCGGCCGGTTGGTCACCGCGGTGATTCCACGATCCCGCGACGAGTGGGTCGTCGGGTGCGGTGCCGGAATCGGTGATGGTGCGCTCGCTCTGTGGGAGACCGCGATCCAGCGCGAAGGACACCGTGGTCTCTGGCTGGTGTCGAATGCTCGTGAGGCGACGGATGCTGCGGCCCGAGGCATCCCGTTCGCCTACAAGAACAGCCTGCGCGGTTTCTGGCGCACGACGCGTGCGCGTGTCGTCGTCGTCACCCACGGTTTCGGAGACGTCAATCGTTATGCGGTGAGCGGCGCGTTCATCGTTCAGCTGTGGCATGGAATCCCGTTGAAGCGCATCGGGCTGGATTCACCCGAGACCCTCCGGTTGCCGTCTGTGATCGGTCGACTTCCCGTCGCCGGGATCCTCCGGAGGCTTCTCTCCGGGATGTATGCCGTCGCGGCGCGTCGGATCCGCGTGCTCCCCGCCGCATCCGACCTGGTGCGTGGACGCCTCGAATCAGCGTTCTCGTTGCCGAGCGAATGCGTTCCCGTGAGCGGTGAGCCGCGCGTGGATGTACTGTCGCGTGGCACGCTCCTCGCCCGTCGGTCGGCGGCCCGGGCAGAGGTCGATCGCATCGCTGGCCCCGTTGACCCTGCGTCTCGGCTGGTGCTCTACGCGCCCACGTGGCGCGACGGTGAGATCGATCCGGCGATCCCCAACCCGCAGGAATGGTTTGCGCTGATCGAAGTACTCACGCGACACGACGCCGTGATTCTCGTGCGCTCCCACCCGCTGGGGGCCGGAAACTACGTGCCGCCCGTTCCGACCGAACGCGTTCGCCCCCTCGGAAGCGACCTCATCTCGGACATCACGCCAGTGCTTCCCGGACTCGAGGCCGTCATCACCGACTATTCGTCGCTCGCCTTCGATGCTGGACTCGTTCCGCTGCCTGTGGTCTACTTCGCACCCGACCTCGAGGCCTACGAGCGCCGGCGCGGTTTCTACGGTCAGTACGTCGATGTGGCGGGCAACGATCACGCTCGCAACTGGAACGACGCGACGTCTCACCTCGATGCGGTGCTTTCCGATGACGATGCCCGCGCCGAGGCGACCGCGCGCTCACGAGCGCTCAGTGACCGGCTGCACGCCCACCGGGACGGCCACAACACCGATCGGGTGTACCGTGCGATTCTTCGTGGGCTCGGTGCCCGGGCGATGTCACCCGCCGAAGCTGTCTCAGAAGGAGAGCGATGACCGACGCACGTTTCACCATCGACGACGATGGGGCGCTTCTCGTGCTTTCCGGAACCGGTGAACGCCCGGTTGTCGAGCTGGTGGGTCCGCGCGCCCGAGTTGCGGCGGTGACGAGCGGACGAGGCAAGACGTGGAAGGCCGTGGTCAAGCTTCGTGCAAGCCGCTGGGGTGGACCTCTTCTGCCCCTCCCCAGCGGGCGCTACGAGCTCCGCATCGCGGGCGCCGAGGTCGCCGCACCTCCCGCGATCGTGCCGACTCAGCTGGGTGCGCTCAGAGCGAGCCTTGACGGATTCACCGTGACAATCGCCCCACCGATCGATCCTGCGTACGACTCAGGTGAGGGTCAGGACGCGCTCGAGCGTCGATACGCGACTCGGCCAGGAGGTCTCGAGAACGCGGTGTTCTTCGAGAGCTTTTACGGACGCAGTGCGAGTTGCAATCCGCTCGCCATCGACCGCGAGATCGCCCGCGTTGCGCCCGAAGTCACGCGCTACTGGAGCGTCGTAGATCTCTCCGTCGTCGTGCCTGAGGGTGCGATCGCCGTTGTCGACGGAAGCCCGGACTGGTGGCGTGCGCGCGGCGCGTCACGCCTGCTCGTCGTCAATGACTGGTTGCGTCGCCGCTTCGCGCGACGCAAGGGGCAGGTCGTCATTCAAACCTGGCATGGTACGCCGCTCAAGCGACTGGCTTTGCACCGGCCAGGCTTCGATCCGCGCCGGATGGCGGCGGTGCTCAAGGAATCCCGAAGGTGGAACGTGCTCCTGGCCCAGAACGCGTACGCAGCGCGCATACTCGGCAAGGCATACGCCTTCCTCACCCGGCCGACCTGGGTGGAGGGATACCCGCGCAATGACGTGCTCGTCGGCGGCGACGGTGCAGATGCTCGCTCCGCACTGGGCATCGGGCCCGATGAGCGGGTGATTCTCTACGCGCCCACGTGGCGCGACGACCGCGCCGAGATCGTGGACTTTCTCGATCCCGTCGCCCTCGCGGCCGACGTCGATGCAGTAGTCCTCGTGCGTGGTCACTCGCGGACGCTCGAGCCGGGGCGCGATGCGCGTGGTCCTCGCGTGATCGACGTGACGGGGTTCCCCGACACCTCGCGCCTCCTGCTCGCCGCCGACGCACTCATCACCGACTACTCGTCAGTGATGTTCGACTTCTCAGTGACCTCCAAGCCCATGTACTTCTTCGTCCCCGATATGGAGCACTACCGCGGCGAGCTGAGAGGGTTCTATTTCGACCTGGCCGCGCACGCTCCCGGCCCTGTCGTGCGATCCCACGACGAACTGGTGAGCGCAATCCGCGCTGACGACGCCGCGCCGTTCGCGGCGACCTACGCGCAGTGGCGAGAAAAGTTCAACGCCCGCGATGACGGTCACGCCGCCGAGCGTGTGGTCGCCCGCATTTTCGACCAGAGGTACCTCGACCGCTGACGAGTCGGCGGGAGCACTCAGGGGAGCGGTGTGTTGCGATCGCCGAGCCTCGACGTGTCGACAGTGTCGTGTGCGCCTCGCAGTAGCCCGCTGATGAATCCCGTACCCCACGACACGTGCATTGAGGGCAGCACCGCCGCCGTCCACACTTTGTCGCGCCATCCGGTGCCGCCCCCGCGCCCCAGGGCGACCCCGATGATCAGCAAGGTGTAGGCGAGCAGCGGGAGATAGATGACGGATGCTGCCACCGACGCCCACCCGGACACGACACCGCTCACCTGCAACAGCGCGGTGATGAGGGCAAGCGCGATCGTCACGACCAGGAGCGGAGGCGCGAAGAAGCGTAGGGAATTGCCGCGTCCGAAGCGGCGCACGAGCTCTCCGCGCCAACGGCCCGTTGCGTAAAACTGACGGACCAGACGCTGCCAGCTCTCGCGCGGCCAGTAGGTGACCGAAAGGGTGGGATCGAACCACACCCGATACCCCGCGCGGCGGATCCGGTAGTTGAGCTCCCAATCCTCGCCGCGTCGGATGCTTTCATCGAACATCCCGACTTCTTCAATGACTGCGCGTCGCATCACACCGAGATACGCGGACTCCGCTTCTCCGGGCTGAGTACCCCCGTGATACGCGCCACCGCCGAGACCGATGGGCGAGTTGTACGCCCGCGCGACCGCACGTTGAAAGGGCGAGCGCCCTTCGGCGCGCATGACTCCGCCGACGTTCGCCGACTTCGTCTGATCAAGCGTCTCGAGCGCGCGGCGCGTGTAGGAAGGATCCAGTTCAGAATGAGCATCCACCCGGACGATCGTCGGGTGCGAGCCGGCACGAATCGCGAGATTCAGTCCCACCGGGATGTCCGCACGCGGATTGTCTACGAGAATGATGCGCTCATCGCGTTCGGCAAGCTCTTTCGCGAGCTCGGTCGTGCCGTCGGTTGAGGGTCCGAGTGCCAGCACGAGCTCGGTCGGGAACGCGGCATCCTGAGTCAATACGGTCTGCACGGCGCGCTCGAGGTACGCCCGCTCATTGAGCACGGGCATGACGAAGGTGACGCCGGAACCGCGCGCGACCGCCGAAGCATCGCTCGGGGGGTGCTCGTTCGGTTCCACTGATCGATCATGTCACGCGGATGTAGATCGGTACGCTGAAGGAATGGGTCTGATCTCGGATGCGAAAAAGGCCGTCGCGCTCGTGCGCAAAGCCGTCACCAGTCGCTCGGCCGCGATCGACGTCCGGCGCACGATAAGTGCCGGGCCGGCGCATCCACTGCACCACTACCGCGTCGCGGTCTATTTCGCCGATGGCGTGGTCAACATGTACCAAATGAGGCAGTGGTACAAGCCGCTCGCCGATCTGTCGGCCGAGTGGCCCGTCGTTGTTCTCAGTCGCGCCGCGACCGGCGCCCAAGCGCTTTTGGCCGATGCCGCGCTCCCTGTTGCGTTCGTGCCGGCTGTCCGTGACCTCGAGCGCTTTATCGCCACCCAGGACATCCGTGTCGTGCTCTACGTGAACCAGAACACGCGCAATTTTCAGATGTTCCGCTACGGACGTCGATGGCATGTCTTCATCAACCACGGCGAGTCCGACAAGATGTACATGACGACCAATCAGTACAAGGCCTACGACTTCGCCTTCATCGCCGGTACCGCCGCACGAGAGCGACTCGAGCGAGTGATGTGGGACTACGACCTCGACCGCCGTACGATGCAGATCGGTCGGCCCCAGGCCGATCACTACTCGGGCGCGCTGCCCTACACGCCCGACGAGCGGACAGTCGTGCTGTACGCCCCAACGTGGGAGGGCGATCGCCCGTCGGCGCACTACGGTTCGATTCTCACGCACGGTGAGGCGTTGGTCGGGGCGTTCCTGATGTCACGCCGACACCGCGTCATCTACCGTCCCCACCCGCGCTCAGGTGTCGTCAACGCCGAGTATGGCGCCGCGAACCAGCGGATCATCAGTGCCCTTTCGGCAGCAAACGACGCCGACCCGACCGCGCATCACGTGTTCGACGATCGGCCAGAGCTCGGATGGCAACTTGCCGCCGCGGATGTTGCGATTGTCGACATCTCAGCCATGGTGTACGACCGCCTCGCCGCAGATCGGCCGCTCATGATCACTCGACCTCTCGATGAGGCTGCCCACATCGACGTGCACGGATATCTGGCGGCGTGCGAGTGGCTCACTGCACAAGCCTCCCCGAACGTGGTCGCAGAGACCGAGCGCGTCCTCGCGGACGGCGAGACGATTGCACGGTTGCAGCATTGGTCTGAGCACTATTTCGGTGACACCGCTCCAGGTGCGGCTACGGCGCGCTTCCACGATGCCGTCGGTGACTTGATGTCGAAGTGGGAACTTTGGCACCTTCGCACGGCCGACGACGACACAGCGGAGGATGACGATACCGAAGAAGCCGAATTGGACGAGGATGCCGGTTGACTGTGCTCGTTTACGGTGCTCGTTGACGGTGCTCGTTGACTACGAGGGACGATCGACCAGTCGGTGGATTCCGCGCAGCGGGATCGTGACCCAGGTCGGGCGATTGCGAGCCTCGTAGATCGCCTCGTACACCGCTTTGTCGAGCTCAAGGGCAGCCAGCAATGGGCCGTGTGCGCGCAGGTCGACCCCGGACCGTTCGACGTAGCCCTCGATGAACCCCTGGCGTGCCGCGCGCGCCCACTCGCGCACCGCCTCGGGCGGACGTGTGGGGTGGTCCAGTCGGATGGAACCGGCCACGTAGTCGAACGAGCGCAGCATGCCCGCGACATCACGAAGCGCGAGATCGGGACGGGTGCGCTCGCTCATCGGGCGCAACGGCTCTCCTTCAAAGTCCACGAGGACCCATCCCCGCCCGCGCACGTGCAACACCTGACCGAGGTGGTAGTCGCCGTGAATGCGTTGCAGAAGCGGCCACTCGAGCGAGTCCGCGTGGGCGTACACGGCCTCGATCGCCTCCCGACGCTCGGCGATTGCGGGCACCTCGGCGATCGCGATCGCGAGTCGTCGTCGCCATGTCGCAGCGGTGGATTCGCGGTCTGCGGATTCTGTGGTTCGCGTAGCGAACAGCTCTGCGAGTGAGAGGTGCACATCGGCGGTCGCCGCGCCCAGCTCCCGTGCTGCGTCTCGGAAGTCGTCGCCGCCCGCGGCGGCTCGCAGGGCAACCCGCCAGGCATCCTCGACGCCGGGGAGGAACTCCTGTGCGAAAGCGAACGATCCCTGCACCGAACCACCGGACGTCGAGATATCGGGCCACGACCCGTCGACCGATCCCACGGCGCGCGGCACATGGGACGAGCCGGCATCTGCCAAAGCCGTCGGCAGCTCGATGTCGGGGTTCACACCTGGGTGCAGCTGACGGAAGATCTTGCAGATGATCGGGATGCCGCCATCCGTCGCCGCGAAGATCACAGACGTGTTCGATTGTTCGCCGGTGAGTACCTGCGCGGTGCGCGGACCGTCATGCACGGCAACGGGGGTCGGCACACCCCACGCGTGCGCGGTCGGCCCTTTCCCCTGGCCGCCACGAGTGAGCAGAGACAGCAGCGATGACGTGTAGGCGGAGTCGAACGGGCCGTCGATGAAGGTCGTTCCGGGTTCGGGGCTGCCGATGATGTGGTCGGGATCCTGATCGACCGTCGCGGTCGCTCGCGATACGACCGGGATCTGGTACAAAACGGTGGGCATCGTGCCTTCGTCGGCGACGAGGAACGTGCGCACCCGTGCATCCGGGTCGGTCGCTTCGGCACTCGGCAGATCCCACCAGGCGACCAGGCGCAGGCTGGGCAGTCGCCCCTTCGCGGCGTACCACCGTTGCCGCGGCATCCACGCGGCAAGACACGCCAACGTGCTGTCCATGTATGGGAGCGTACGCGATCAGCCCTCGTCGTGCCGTCGCGAAGTTCCGCTGACACTGTTGCCGACCTTGCGCGCCGCGCCGCCTACGGCCGACGCGCCTCGGCTGACTCCGCCAGCGATCGCTCCGCCGGCGCGCCGTACCGCTCGCGTCGTCATCGACTCGAGACGCACCGAGTCCGGACGCGGTTCGAGGTCGGTGGGAAGTTGCACGGGGGGGATGCCGAAACCGCGGCGTGAGTTCACCAGCACGCGTCGACCGAGCACGTGGTTGCCGGCCCCGCCGATGACCGCGCCGATACCGAACGGAAGCGCTTTTCCGAGGAGGGACGCACCACCCTTCGCGGCGAACTGGTGCACGAAGGACTTCTTGAGGCGGTCGACGAGCGGACCCATCGCCGCACGGGGGAGGGTCTTGGTGATCAACTCACCCCAGTACTTGTCGCGCGACACGCCCTTGCCAGTAACCTGGCCGGCCAGTTGTGAAACGAGGTCGACCCCTTCTTTGCCCATCATCAGGGTGAGAACGAGCGCGCGCGCACGATCTGGGTCGGCGACAGGGATTCCGTGAACCTCGGCGACGGACTGTGCGAAGAGGGTCGTGGCCTCCAGGAACCCGACCGTTTCGACGCCACTGAGGGCGAGGGTCACGCCCGTGCCGATTCCGGGGACGACCGCTGTGGCGCCGACCGCAGCCCCTCCGGTGGTCACGGCGGCGAGGTAGCGCCGCTCGAGCATGCGCACGATTTCGGCGGCGGAGGCATCGGGATGACGCAACCGGATGCTGCGCAGATGAGCCAGTACGACCGGTCGCTGGATCGCCAGCACGCGGTCGAGGGCGCGAATGACCCGCGGATGCTCGTCCGAACCCGCAGGCGGAAGTCCTCCCATCCACGGTGAGTCACCGGGGAGGGAGTGGATGCGGTGTACCTGTTCAGCCATGTCGCGCACGATCCTATGAGCGCGCGCTGAATATGCGCTGGACGTTATGCCATGCGCTTAGACGTAAAGATTCGCGCGCTCGAGGTCTTCGGCGAAGTCAATCTCGACGGCGTAGAGATCGGAGATGTCGAGAGGGGCCAGCAGCAGGCCGTCTTCGGCGATCGCGAGCTCGAGACCGCGCTCGAAGTAGTCCTGGTCGTCGACGCGGGTGAGCTGGCGCATGAACGCCTTCTTGTCACTGCTTGAGATGTAGTTGATACCGACAGCTTCGCCGATTCCACCCTTGACGACCTTCGAGAGCTCCTTGACGAAGCCTTCGGCGGTGACGGTGTACTTGACTTCTTCGTCGCTGACCTTCGAGGTGTTGACCGTCACGAAGGACTGGTCACGCTCGATGCTCTCGATGGCCCGACCGAGGACGCGGGGATCGAAGACGACATCGCCGTTCATCCAGAGCACGCCGCTCTTGCCGGTCTTGGCGAGCGCGCGCAACAGGCTCTTGGAGGTGTTCGTCTGGTCGTAGCGATCGTTGTAGACGTACTCAGCTTCGGGGAAGGCCTCGACGATGGCCTCGGCCTTGTAACCGACAACCGTGGTGATCTTCGCGTCATCACCGAAGGCGGCCCGAATGTTGTCGTGCTGCTGGCGCATGATGCTACGACCGTCGGCAAGCTCGGTCAGCGGCTTGGGCAGGCTTCTGCCGAGGCGCGAGCCCATGCCGGCTGCGAGGATGACGGTCTGAAGAGTCAAAGTGTGCTCCTGGAGTGTGTGATTCATCGGCGGTTCACCGAGGTGACACTCCTTCGTGCCATCTCTATGGTAGCGAGAACACCTGTGAAGGTGCAGAGCGCTCGGTCGACGTTGCGATTCTGTGATGTTCTGTGATCGCGCAGACTCATTGGGCGACAGACGGGTTCGGTCCGGGTGCTGGTTGATACCGTGGGACGGTGAAGTCCAAGATCGCTCGCACGCCGAACCCCGGGCCGCCGCCGCCGCTGCCCCCGGAATTCGCCGAGGCCGCAATAGTGATTCCACCAGTGCCGCCCTTGCCCGGCGCGGCGCCGCGGCCCGCGATCGAGGCGGAAACGGTCGCGCCCGCAGAGGCGACACCCGAGCAGGCAGCGCCCATGGTGGACGATGCCGAAGCCGTCGTTGAGGCGGAGGCGGTGAAAGATCCCGCGCCGGTCATGCAGACGGATGTGGCCGAAGAGCCGGTTGACCGCACCGTCGAAGTGCCCCCGATGCCACTCGCTGTCGTCGAGCCAGAGCCAGAGCCAGGCACTGAGCCAGAGCCAGGCACTGAGCCCGAGCCCGCCCGAGAACACGACAACCCGCACTTCGTCGAGGCAGTGACCATCGAAGCGGTGTTCGAGAGGGCCGACGACGCGACAATCGACGAACCGACCGATTCCTCGACGGCTGCGCTTACCCTGCGAGGGGTGGCGAAAAGCTTCGGCGGCGTGCGTGCGGTTGAAGGCATTGATCTCACGGTTCCGGTCGGCACGTTCTACGGCCTCGTCGGACCCAACGGCGCCGGAAAGACGACGACCCTCTCCATGATCGCGGGGTTGCTGCAGCCTGATCGAGGAAGCATTCACATCGGCGGAGTGGACGCGGCATCCCACTCCCTCAAAGCCAAACGCATGATGGGCGTGCTGCCCGATCGCCTGCGCACCTTCGATCGCCTGACAGGACGCCAACTGTTGTACTACTACGGCGTGCTGCGCGGGCTCACACCAGCCGTCGTCGAGAAGCGGACCGGTGATCTCGGCCGCGCGTTCGATCTCACGGAGGCTTTGGGCCGCCCAGTGTCGGACTACTCCGCGGGCATGACGAAGAAAGTCATGCTGGCCGGGGCGATGATCCATTCGCCACGCTTGCTCGTGCTCGACGAGCCGTTCGAGGCAGTGGATCCCGTTTCGAGCGCGATCATCCTCGACATCCTCTCCGCGTACGTCGCCCATGGGGGGACGGTGATTCTCTCAAGCCACGGCATGGACCTCGTCCAACGGGTGTGCACGCGCGTGGCGGTCATCGTCGCCGGCCAGGTACTCGCCGAGGGGACCGTCGCCGAGGTGCGCGGCGAATTGACGCTCGAGCAGCGCTTCATCGAACTGGCCGGCGGCCTGAGCGATGTGGAGGGCCTTGAGTGGCTGCATACGTTCTCAGACTGAGAATCGCGCTGCTGATCGGCGGTCTTCGGGGCGGGACCGAACACGCGACGCGGGTGATCGTCGGCCTCATTCTTCTCGCAGGAGCAGCAGCAGCAGTGTGCATCGGATTGCTCACGATGACGGATGCTTCCACCGACGCGGTCCTCGCTGTGACGGTGCTCGGCGGTTCAGCCGTGACGCTCGGATTCCTGCTCGCTCCGCTCATCGGTGGGGCGACCGACCCGCTCGACCCGCGGCGCTTCGGGCCTCTCGGTCTTTCTCGTGGCCGGCTCGCGACCGTATTGGCGTTCGCCGCTTTTCTCAGCATCCCGACCCTGACACTTACGGCCGTTGCGGTCTGCGCATCGATCGTGTGGCGTGCGCATGGCGCGCCCTGGTTCGCCGGCGCACTCGGGGTCATTCTCGGGGTCGCTACCTGCGTGCTCGCGGCAAAGGTCTCGATGGCCGTGACGTCGCTCTTCCTGCGTGACCGTCGCTCGCGCGAACTCTCCGGGCTGTTCGTGCTCGTTGTGCTCGTCGTGCTCGTCCCTATCGGGGTCTTCCTTGCCTCGCTCAGGTGGACGACGGGTGTGCCGACCCAACTCGCCGAGGCGGTCTCGACTCTTGCCATGACTCCGCTCGGCGCTGCGTGGGCGTACCCGATCAGCGTCGCTCAGGCACCCCCGGGCGCGATCGTCCCGCTCGCCATCGCCGTAGCAACTCTGGTCGGCCTGTCGCTGGTCTGGGCGTGGGCGGTTCGGCGGTTGCTCACAACGACCGAACGCCCCGCGACCGTGCGCGAGCGCGGGGGACTCGGATGGTTTGCGGTGGCGCCGGGCACCCCGGGCGGCGCGATCGCCGCGCGGAGCTTGATGTACTGGCTGCACGATCGCCGCTACCTCGTGAACCTGTTGATCATTCCGGTGGCAGCTGCGATCATCGTCATCCCGCTGTTGCTCGCCGGCATTCCGCTCGCGTTGGTCGCCCTGATCCCCGTGCCGTTCGCAGCGCTGTTCTTGGGTTGGCTACCCCACAACGACCTCGCCTATGACTCCACCGCGATCTGGATGCATCTCGCCAGCGGTGTGCGCGGGTTCTCTGACCGCCTCGGTCGGCTGGTGCCGGTACTGCTGATCGGCATTCCGCTGCTTGCTGTGGCGATTCCGGTTGCCGTGCTCTTCCACGGTCGCTGGGCGATGCTGCCCGCAATGGCCGGAGTATCGATCTGCCTGTTCCTCTCGGCCCTTGGGCTCTCCAGCGTGTCATCCGTCGTCGCCCCTTATGCGGTGTCTCGGCCGGGGGAGAGTCCCTTCCAGCAACCACAGCGCACGGGAGCTGGCGGAGTAGTCGCGCAAGCGCTCGTCATGGTCGGCGCGGCCGTCGTCAGCGCACCGGTGCTGTGGTGGTCATGGTTGGCGTTGCAGGGAGAGATCGAGTTCGCCACGCGTGCGCTCTGGGCGGGAGTGGCGATCGGTGTCACGGTTCTCATCGTCGGGATCGCCGTGGGCGCTCTGGTGTTCGAGCGTCGCGGAAGCAGCGTGATGGAGTTCGCCGAAACGACCTGAGCGGGCGCCTCGCGGCTAGACTGGCTGACCATGAGCACCCCACTCGACAGCCCCGACCAGGGTGGTCTCGCAACCCTCGACCGCGAGCTCGAAGAGCTCATCCGTGAAGAGAACATCGAGCCCGGCGACCACGAACGCTTCTCCCACTACGTGAAGAAAGACAAAATTCTCGAATCCGCGATCACCGGCAAACCGGTCCGCGCGCTGTGCGGCAAGAAGTGGACGCCCGGGCGCGACCCCGAAAAGTTTCCGGTCTGCCCGACCTGCAAAGAGATCTACGAGTCTCTCATCGGCTGACGGCTGCGCAGCTCACTCTGCGTCAACGTAGACCGTCGGAATCGCCGGATCTGATCGGCTCAGCGCGAGCGCCCTCACGGGTAGTTCTTCACGAACGTGAGCATGGTGCGCTCTTGCGGCCGACACGCCGCCCGCCCCCTCGAACGCCGTGTCGATGTCACCCGCGGTGACGAAGGCGGTCTGTAGAGCGCGCGCACGAGGATGTTCGTCCGGACCGTCGACGGACTCGAAGCCGTCCGAGACGGCGATGAGTTCGCTCGTCGCGGTGCCGCGGTCAAGGGTGCGGAACGCCGCTTTGCGCCCGCCTTTCGAGCCTTTGTCTGTCGAGGCCTTGGCCACCGAGATCCACGACCCTGCGGCATCCTGTCGCGCCACCAGTTTGAAGACCATCCCCGACGTCGGGACGCCCGAGCCGGTGACGACCGAGGTGCCCACGCCGTAGGCGTCGACGGGTGAGGCTGCGAGTGACGCGATCGCATACTCATCGAGGTCGCTCGTCACGGTGATCTTGGTGTTCGTGGCGCCGAGATCATCCAGTTGGGCACGCACTGCGGCCGCGACGATCGGCAGGTCACCCGAGTCGATGCGCACACCGCCGAGATCGGTCCCCGCGACGCGGATCGCCAAGTTCACCCCAGCACGGATGTCGTAGGTGTCGATCAGCAGCGTGGTGCCCACCCCGAGTGCCTGAATCTGCGAGCGGAAGGCATCCTCCTCCGTGTCATGCAGCAACGTCCAGGCGTGCGCGGCGGTTCCCATGGTCGGGATGCCCCAACTTCTGCCGGCTTCCAGGTTCGAGGTGGCGCCGAACCCCGCGATGAACGCGGCGCGCGCGGCCGCGACCGCAGACTCTTCGCCGGCACGACGTGATCCCATCTCCGCGAGGGGGCGATCGCCCGCGGCGATGCTCATGCGGGAAGCAGCGGTCGCGACGGCGGAGTCGTGGTTCACAACGCTCAAGGCCAGTGTCTCGAGGATCACGCCTTCCGCGAATGATGACTCGACCGTGACGATCGGCGACCCTGGAAAGTACAGCTCACCTTCGCGGTACCCGGTGATCGAGCCGCTGAAGCGATAGCCGGCGAGAAACTCGAGGGTCGCAGCATCCACCACCCGCTCGTCGCGAAGGAAGCGCAGTTCGTCGTCCCCGAAGCGGAAGTCGCGAAGGAGGCTGAGCAACCGTCCGGTGCCCGCCACCACGCCGAACCTCCTGCCGCCCGAGAGACGCCGCGAGAACAGTTCGAACACGCACGGCCGGTGTGCGGTGCCGTCCTTGAGTGCGGCATCGAGCATCGTGAGCTCATAGCGGTCGGTGTGCAAAGCCGTCGACGGGTGCATGCGGTCAGCCTAGTGATCCGCTGGCGTAGGCTGGTCGATCGTGAATAGCGCGCCGATCGGCATCTTCGACTCCGGGGTCGGCGGGCTCACTGTGGCTCGCGCCGTATCGGCGCAATTGCCCCGGGAATCCGTCCTCTACATCGGCGATACTGCACGCTCACCCTACGGTCCGAAGCCCATCGCCGACGTCCGCCGTTACGCACTCGAAGTGCTGGATTCGCTCGTCGAGCAGGGCGTGAAGATGCTCGTGATCGCGTGCAACACCGCTTCGGCCGCGATGCTGCGCGATGCACGCGAAAGGTATGACGTTCCGGTCGTCGAGGTGATCGGCCCTGCCGTCCGCACGGCGATCTCGACCACCCGCAACGGGCGCATCGGCGTGATCGGCACGGCCGGCACCATCGGCTCGCGTGCCTACCAGGACATGCTCGAGGTCAATGAACGTCTGACCGTGTTCGCCGAGGCCTGCCCACGCTTCGTTGAGTTCGTCGAAGCGGGGGTCACCGACTCGCCCGAGGTGCTTGCGGTCGCTGAGCGATACCTCGCGCCGTTGCGCCACGCCGGAGTCGACACCCTGGTGCTCGGGTGCACGCATTACCCCTTCCTCGAGGGGGCCATCAGCTATGTCATGGGGCCGGAGGTGTCGCTCGTGTCGAGCGACACCGAGACGGCGAAGGACGTCTATCGTCAGCTGGTCTCACGTAACCTGCTCGCAGGCCCGGATGCTGTCGCCCGCCATGTCTATGAAGCCACCGGCGATTCTGCCGAAGATTTTCTCCGCCTCGCGCACCGCCTCATGGGACGCGAAGTCAGCGACGTGCATCTCGTCCAGACGGGCGCCATCACCCTTCCGAAAGGACCGCAATGACCAGCGACACCACCCCGAGCATCATCCGCGCCGATGGGCGTGAGGCCGACCAACTACGCGAGATCACGATCGAACGCGGCTGGAGCACGCACGCCGAGGGCTCGGCGCTCATCTCTTTCGGTGGGACGAAGGTGCTGTGCACCGCGTCGTTCACGAACGGCGTGCCGCGCTGGCTGACCGGCAAGGGCAAGGGCTGGGTGACCGCCGAGTACGCGATGCTTCCGCGCGCGACCAACTCCCGCAACGACCGCGAGTCGATCAAGGGCAAGGTCGGCGGTCGCACCCACGAGATCTCGCGACTGATTGGGCGTGCGTTGCGCGCGGTGGTCGACACGAAGGCGCTTGGAGAGAACACGATCGTCATCGACTGCGACGTGCTGCAGGCTGATGGCGGCACCCGCACGGCCGCGATCACCGGGGCGTATGTCGCCCTGGCCGACGCGATCGAGTGGGGTCGGGCGAAGAAGTTCATCGGCCAGAAGGCAACCCCTCTCATCGACTCGGTCGCGGCGGTGTCGGTCGGGATCATCGACGGCGAGCCGATGCTCGACCTTGCGTACGTCGAGGACGTCCGTGCCGAAACCGATATGAACGTCGTCGTCACCGGTCGCGGTCTGTTCGTCGAGGTGCAGGGAACAGCCGAGGGCGCTCCGTTCGTCAAGCGCGAGCTCGACGCGCTGCTCGAGTTGGGCGTGAACGGTTGCGCCGATCTGCGCGACCTTCAGCTCGCGGCGCTGGCCGCCGATGACTGACGGCGATTGGACAATGCGCATGGCCTCAGGCCCTCAGCAGATCGTGCTGGCCACCCACAACCTGCACAAGGTCGCGGAGTTTCAGTCGATCGTAGCCAGCGTGCGGCCCGATCTTCAGGTGCTTGCGTATGACGGCCCCGAGCCGATCGAAGATGGTGTGTCCTTCGCCGAGAACGCCCTGATCAAGGCGCGCGCTGCGGCGGCTCACACGGGCCTCCCGGCGCTCGCCGATGACTCGGGAATCTGCGTCGATGTGCTGGGTGGTGCGCCGGGTATCTTCTCCGCGTACTGGGCGGGTCATGCGAAGGATGCCTCGGCAAACCTCGCCCTGCTGCTCGACCAGCTCTCCGACATCGCCGATCCCCACCGCACGGCGCAGTTCCACTCGACCATAGCTCTCGTGATCCCCGGTCCTGAGGGCGCCGTCGACGAGCGCGTGGTCGAGGGAGTGTGGCCGGGGCGTCTCGCGCACGTCGCTGCTGGCGGGGGAGGTTTCGGCTACGACCCGGTCTTCATCCCCGACGGCCAGCGTTTCGACGCTGAGACGACAGTCGCCGAGTGGACCGCAGAGGCCAAGAACGAGGCATCCCACCGCGCTCGCGCGTTCGTCGCGCTCGCCGTTCACCTCGAGGACCTCTGAGCCGTTCGGGCATAGCCTGATCTCATGCACGATCACGCGCCGACGGGCATGCGCTCAGCCAGCAACCGGCGGTTGCTGGCGATCTCGCTGGGGATCACGGCCGTCGTCATGGTGGTGCAGATCGTCGGGGCGGTGGTGACCGGTTCGCTCGCCCTGTTGGCAGATGCTGCGCATATGTTCACCGATGCCGCCGCCCTGGTGATCGCGTTGATCGCCAGCGTGGTGGCCGCCCGACCCGCGGACGCGCGCAACACCTTCGGCTATCAGCGCGCGGAGGTGTTCGGCGCTGCGGTGAACGGCGTGATTCTCATCGTCCTGTCGATCTGGGTTGCGGTGGAGGGTATCCGTCGCCTGATCACGCCCAGTGAGGTTGAGGTGGCGGGCGGGCTGATGCTCGTCGTCGCGATCATCGGGTTGCTCGCCAACGCGGCTGCGATGTGGCTGCTCAGCGCGGCGCAACGTCGCAGCATCAATGTGCGCGGGGCGTATCTCGAAGTCCTCGGAGACCTGATCGGCTCGGCCATGGTGATCGTCGCGGCCATCGTGATCGTGACCACCGGATGGATGCCCGCCGACGCGATCGCCTCGCTGGTGATCGCCGCGATGATCATCCCGCGAGCGATCTCTCTGCTCAGAGAGGTCGTTCAGGTGCTGGCGGAGTCGACGCCGCAGGGCATGCACGTCGACGAGATCCGTGAGCACATCCTTTCGACGGACGGGGTCGTCGATGTGCACGACGTGCACGTGTGGCAACTCACGCGGGGCGCTCCGGTCTTCAGCGCTCACGTGGTGGTTGACGACGCCGCCCTCGCGGACGGTCGCTCAGCGGCGATCCTCGGATCGTTGCAGACATGCCTCACCAGCCACTTCGACGTCGAGCACTCGACGTTCCAGCTCGAACCCGCCGGTCACGTCGAACACGACGCGCACGCGTAACGGCTGCGGTGGGGGTGAGTGACTCAGTCCTCCCTGCGGATGTCGTCAGGTGCCGAGTCGAGCCGGAGCCCTCTCCACCGGGAATGGCGCAGAATGCCGTCGGGCGTGAACTCGGCGAATTCCACTTCGCCGACAATGGCGGGACGCACCCACAAGGCGTCCGAGGCGTCGGCCGCGGGGATGCCGACGAAGGGATTCACGTCGGTCCGCAGCGGGCGCAGGAGCTCTTCGAGCTTCGCCAGCGTCGCATCGCTGAAGCCGCTGCCGACACGCCCCACATATCGGAGCCCCTCGGCCTCGGGAATGCCCAACAAGAGCGAGCCGATCGCGCCGGAGCGCCCACCCCTTCCTGGGCGGATCGCCCCGATCACGACGTCCTGCGTCCGGGTGAGTTTGACCTTGAGCCACTCCTCGGACCGCAGGCCCCGGCGGTAGGTCGAGTCGGGGTTCTTCACCACGACTCCTTCCAGCCCGAGGGTGCGCGCAGCGGCGAGCGCGGCATCCACATCATCGAAGACCGGGGGGACGACGATCGCCGGAATCGCGCCGTGTGCGCGATTCTCCAGTACGCGTCGGCGCTCGGCGAGGGGCTCTCCGGCCACATCTCGCCCGTCCGTTGAGAGGACGTCGAACAGGAAGAAGTGCACGGGCGTGTGGGGAGCTTCTCGCTCGATCTCTCGTGGCTTCGACAGGTTCATCCGTGCCTGAAGTCGCGTGAAGCTCGGTCGGCCCTTTGAGTCGAGGGCCACGATCTCGCCATCGACGACCAGGGGTTCCGGCCCGAACCCCGCATCGACGCGGGTGAGTTCGAGGTACTTCGCGGTGATGTCATTGCCGCTGCGAGCACGCAGATGGAGGCGGGCACCGTCCCAGAACGCGATCGCGCGGATGCCGTCCCATTTCGCCTCGACCCACGGCCCCCATCGCGTAGCCGCGTCGCGAGCGAGGCCCGGCGTGCTGGAGCTGGCGAGCATCGGGGCGAGTTCGCTGGGCGTGGGGATGCTGGGCGCGCGGGCAGTGACCGGCGCCGCATCCTTTTGCGGCGCCCCCTCGGCATCCGTCTTCATACGATGCAGCAGCCACGTCGACTTCTCGCCCTGTCCGTCCGTGCGAATGAGCGCCAGGCGCACACGGCCGAGCGGACCGCCGGGCCTGCCCTCGGCGGTGAAGATCACCTCGTCGTCGCGCCACTTCTCGGGCTCGTAGTGACCGGCGTCCCAGATCGTCATCGTGCCGGCGCCGTACTCACCCCGGGGGATCGTGCCCTCGAACGTGGCGTATTCCATCGGGTGCGGCTCGGTCATCACAGCGAGCGCGTTCTTCTTCGTCGTCGGGGGGATGCCGCGGGGCACAGCCCAGCTGACCAACACGCCGTCGTGTTCGAGGCGAAGGTCCCAATGCAGGCTCGACGCGTGATGCTCCTGGATGACGAACGACGGGAGACCGAGCGAGGTCGCGGCAGACCCGTGTGGACTCGCGGGAACGGGCTCAGGCGTGCGTGTCGCGCTGCGCTTGGCGATGTAGACCGCAAGGGGACCATCGCCTGAGCCAGCGGCCCGCCCTGACGGGCCCAGCGCCGCGAGTGGATCGCCGGACACCTCCGCGCGCTCGAGCACTTCCGAGAAGAGGAGGTGGCGTAGATCGGGGTCGTCGAGTTCGTCCCACGTGCGAGGCGCGGCAACGGTCGGGCGTGCGCGCCCTCGTAGCGAGTACGGAGCGATCGTCGTCTTTGCCGCGTTGTTCTGGCTCCAGTCGATGAGCACCCGGTGGTCCCGCAGGGACTTCTTCATATCGCTCACGACGAGATCGGCGTGATCGGCCTCGATCGCCCGTGCCAGTTCGTGTGCGACGGCGGTGACCTCGTCGCTGGTCTGCGAGCCGACGAGACTCGCATACAGGTGGATGCCCTTGCTTCCGCTCGTCACGGGTAGGGGGTCCAGGCCCATGCCGTGCAGGATCTCGCGTGCCCACCGCGCGACCTGTGCGCATTCGGCCAGACCCACCCCGGGACCGGGATCCAGGTCGAGCACCAGTCGATCGGGTCGACCGGGGTCGCCCTCCGGCGTGAAGCGCCACTGCGGAACGTGCAGTTCGAGGCTCGCCACTTGGGCCAGGTAGACCAGCGTCGGCACGTCGCCGATGAGGGGATAGTCCTTCGATCCGGTCGAGTGCGGAATCGGAATCCGTTCCACCCAATCGGGTGCGCCCCGCTCCAGATCCTTCGCGAAGAACGAGGGGTGATCTACTCCTTCGGGCCAGCGCAGACGCGTGACGGGACGGCCGGCGACATGGGGGAGCAGGAACGGGGCGATGCGCGAGTAATAGTCGATCACCTCGCCCTTGGTCGTGCCCGTTTCGGGGTACAGCACCTTGTCGAGGTTCGTCAGACGCAGGCGCCGTCCCTCGACGCGCACCAGCTGTTCTTCCCCCGGCATGCGCCCAGGTTACTGGCCGGGGTAGCCGCGCACGGTGTGACAGGTGTGTACTGGTGTGATGAGGGCGATCTGGAAAGGCGCGCTGACCTTCGGGTTGGTGAACGTGCCGGTGAAGGTGTATTCGGCGACCGAAGACCACGATGTGTCGTTGCACCAGGTACACAACGCTGACGGCGGCCGCATTAGGTATCAACGCAAGTGCGAGGTTTGCGGCGAAATCGTGGCGTTCGCCGATATCGACAAGGCGTACGACGACGGAGAACAGACAGTGGTGCTCACCGCGGACGACCTCGCCTCGCTCCCGGCGGAGAAGAGTCGTGAGATCGATGTGGTCGAGTTCGTCCCCAGCGAGCAGGTCGATCTACTGACTCTCGACAAGGCGTACTACCTCGAGCCCGATTCCGCATCGCCCAAGGCGTACGTTCTGCTGCGCAAGACGCTCGAGCAGACCGATCGCACGGCGATCGTCCGGTTTTCTCTGCGCCAGAAGACCCGGCTCGCGGCGCTTCGCGTGCGCGGCGACGTCCTCGTCTTGCAGACGTTGCTGTGGGGGGATGAGGTGCGTGAGGCGGCGTTCCCGTCGTTGGATGAGCCGGTGCGCATCTCGGCGAAGGAACTCGAACTCTCGGCATCCCTCGTTGAAAGCTTCTCTGGGGACTTCGACCCCTCCTCGTTCTCTGACGAGTACCAGGACGAATTGCGCACGCTGATCGAAGCGAAGCTGGAGAAGGGCGACACGCTCGATAGGTCTGAGACGTTCGGCGACCGCGAAGAGCCCGAGACCTCGGGCGAGGTCATCGACCTGATGGCAGCGCTCCGGGCGAGCGTCGAGCGTTCGCGCGCTGCGCGCGAGGGCAAGGATACGTCTGCAACCAAGACGTCGAAGTCCGAAAAATCTGAGAAGCCGGCCGCCAAGAAGAAGGCGGCCAAAGCTTCCTGATCGGCGCTACGCCTTCGGCGCGTCAGCGCCGTGCGTGGTGTCGGCGTCGGGGTCGATCGGGCCCCGGTCGAACACCTCGGGGTCGAGCACGAGCGCCTCTGCCTCGTCCGCATCGGTGATAACGTCCTCACCGGCAGCTTCTTCCTTCTTGGCCTTGGCACGCTCGCGGAAGTAGTGGAAGAGGGTTACCGCAGCGGTGCCGCCGACGGCGACGAGCAGGATGATGTCGATGTATTCGGTGACGAGGTCAGCGACCCACGGGATGAAGCCGATCAGGTACCCGAGCATCGTGAGGCCGAAGCCCCACAGCATCGCGCCGACGAAGTTGTAGAGCGTGTACTTCTTGCGGTCCATGTGGCCGACGCCGGCGGCGACCGGCGCGAAGGTGCGCACGATCGGCACGAAGCGGGCGAGGATGATCGTCAGTCCGCCGAAGCGAACGAAGAACGCGTTGGTGCGCTCGACATTCTTCACGCTGAATAGTCCGGATTCTTTGCGTTCGAAGACCGCCGGCCCGCCCTTGTGGCCGATGATGTATCCGACCTCACCGCCGAGGAAGGCCGCGAGGGCGATCAGCAGTGAGACGACCCAGATGTTGAAGCCGAAGATGTCGCTTGTGTTCGTGAGCAGACCCGAGATGACGAGCAGTGTGTCGCCCGGGAGCAGGAAGCCGACGAGCAACCCCGTCTCTGCGAAGACGATGAAGCAGACAACGAGGAGCGCCCACGGGCCCGCCGCCGCGATGATCGTTTCAGGATCGAGCCAGGGGATGAGTGCGAGGTTCTGCAAGGAAGTAATCCCGTCGGTCGTCGTTCGGCGGTCGTGTTCGTGCTCGTGCGGAAGGTGGGACTTGAACCCACACGCTCGAAAGCACAGGAACCTAAATCCTGCGTGTCTGCCAATTTCACCACTCCCGCGGAGCGTTCAGTCTACCGAGCCGTGAAGACGGTCGAAGTGGGGCTTTCCCCCGAGTTGGCTGGGTATGCCTGTGGATAACTTCCGGATGCTGCGGCCCGCACTTGCGAGGATCTTGTCGTGCCTCCCGCCTCCGCTCCTGCTGCTGCCGTGGCGGAGCGCGTGCGCGAACGACTGCGTGCGGAACGGCTCGATCCCGCCCGAGATCCAGAATTCGCCGCGCAGCTCGCACGGGCAGAAGTGCGTCGCCACAACGACTTCGCGCTCGCGCGCGGCGTCGCGGTCGTCGATGACGAAGCGGCCTGTGTGCGCGAAGTCCTCGCGACCGTGGCGGGCTACGGCCCGTTGCAGCCGTACCTCGACGATCCGACCGTCGAAGAACTGTGGATCAACGCGCCCGATCGGATCTTCATCGCGCGCGGTGGTGTCTCAGAGCGATTGCCGCTGAGTCTGACCGATTCAGCCGTTCGTGATCTCGTCGAGCGGATGCTCCAGGCGACCGGCCGCCGAGTCGACTTGAGCCAACCCTTCGTCGACGCCTCGCTTCCTGATGGATCACGTCTGCACGTCGTGATCCCCGACATCACACGCCGCCACTGGGCGGTCAACGTCCGCAAGTTTCTCCCCACAGTTCGCTCACTGGGGCACCTGGTTGCCTCTGGCTCGTTGACGGCGGACGGTGCCGAAATTCTTCGTGCCGCTATGCACGATGGTCGGAGCGTGCTGGTCTCGGGCGCCACCCATGCTGGCAAAACGACGCTGTTGGGTGCACTCATTGCAGCGTGCCCGCCGGAGCACCGCATCGTCACGGTGGAGGAGACGTTCGAACTCGCCGTTTCCGCGCCCGACGTCGTGTCGCTGCAGGGCCGTCAAGCCAGTCTTGAGGGGTCGGGCGAAGTGTCGCTGCGGCGCCTGGTGAAAGAGGCGCTCCGCATGCGTCCCGATCGTCTCGTTGTCGGTGAGGTTCGCGATGCCGAGGCGCTCGACTTGCTGTTGGCGCTCAATACGGGCGTCCCCGGAGCCGCGACGATACACGCGAACTCCGCGCGGGATGCGCTGGGCAAGCTCGCGGCGCTACCGCTGCTGGCTGGGCGGAACATCGATTCAGCCTTCGTGCTTCCGGCGGTCGCAGCATCCGTCGATCTCGTTGTGCACTGTGAGCGCGACGCGAGCGGGCGCCGACGGGTCGCGGAGATAATTGAGCCGCTTCCGTTCACCGGCGCAATCGACGGCGCGGCGATCGCGTGCCGGACGCTCTACGGCGGGGTGCGGCCATGACCTTTGTATGGGGAGGGATGCTGGCTGCCGGACTGCTGCTCACCCTGTCGCCCTGGTTCTGGCCCGCCCACGACCGCCCTGCGGTGTCGGTGCCGTCGGGGCGTCTTGTTCGACTGCTTGAAGAGGCCGGGCTATCGCGCGTCAGCCCGGTGGTGATCATCGGTGCCGCTATCGGTATCTCCGTCTTCGCCGCTGCCGCTGTGTGGTTGATCACTGCGGTCGCCGCGCTCACGCTCGTCGGTGCCGTCGCTGGCGGCATCGCACCCTTCGGCTGGCTGCGGATGCGTCGTTCCAGCTTGCTCAAGAACCGCCGAGCACTCTGGCCCGATGTCTGCGACCTCCTGATCGGGTCGGTGCGCGCGGGCATGTCGTTGCCCGACGCGGTGGCGACTCTCTCTGAATCGGCACCGGCCGAGTTGCGCCCTGCGTTCGCTGGGTTCGCCAGAGACATCGCCGCTTCCGGACACTTCGACTCCAGTGCCGAGCGGCTCAAGACGGCGCTCGCCGACCCCGTCGCCGATCGAATCATCGAGACGCTGCGGATGGCGCGGCAGGTCGGCGGCACCGAACTGACTCCCGTATTGCGGTCACTCGCGACGTCGGTGCGGGCGGATGCGGCCCTGCGCAGCGAGGTCGAGGCACGCCAATCGTGGATCCGTGGAGCAGCCGTGCTCGGTGTTGCGGCGCCATGGGTGATCCTGGCGCTTCTGGCGCTCCGCCCCGAAGGGGCGCGGGCATACGGCAGCCCCGAGGGTGTCGTGTTGATTCTCGCGGGAGCGGCTGTGTCGTTCGTGGCCTACCGAGTTATGCTCCGCATCGGTCGACTTCCCGAGCCGCGCCGGTGGTTCGTGTGATCGCGTTCATCGGCACCGACCTCGCGTTTGCCGTGGTCCTGGGGCTTGCATTCGGCGTGGGTGTATGCCTGGCCATGTCGGTCGCGCCGCGCTGGGGAGCACCGTCACTCTCGCGGCGCATCGCGCCCTACATTCGCGATGTCACCGATCCGCGCGGGCTGAGCCTGACCCACGCCGCATCCGCCGGGACGAACGGTGACCTGGGGGCGGTGTGGGCGGTGGGTCAGGCACGCATCGCCCGTGCTGTCGGTGGCTCGACGTCAGTTGAGCGCCGGCTGCGTCAAGCCGGATCCACGATGGATGCGGCGGCCTTTCGCGGTCGCCAGCTCGCCTGGGCGATCGTCGGGATGGCCGGTGGCGGCATCCTTCTCGTGATTCTTGTACTTGCAGGACGGTTTTCGCCCGCAATCTGGCTTCTCCCACCGGTGTTCGCTGCGGGAGCCGTGATCCTATGCGACGTTGCTCTCAGTCAGGCCGCACGGAGGCGGATCGCGCGTGTCGAGGAAGAGCTCCCGACGGTGCTGGAGTTCATTGCGCTCTGTCTCTCCGCAGGAGAAGGAATCCTCAACGCGCTACGGCGGGTGAGCGATGTCGGGTCGGGCGAGCTCACCGGCGAACTGCGCGAGGTAGTCGTCGCGGTGGGCACGGGTTCATCGCTGTCGGATGCGCTCAGCCGCTTGTCGTCCCGCCTTGAGATCCCGGCGCTCTCTCGCACCGTCGATCAACTGATTGCCGCGCTCGACCGGGGAGCACCACTCGCGCATGTGCTGCATTCGCAAGCCCTCGACGCTCGCGAAGACGCCAAGCGCCCCCTCATCGAACGGGCCGGGCGCAAAGATATCTACATGCTCGTCCCGCTTGTCTTCTTGATCCTGCCCTTGAGCGTGCTGTTCGCAGTGTTCCCGGGCATCTTCATGCTTCGCCTCGGAATCGGATGACCCGCCGGGTCAGAAAGAGAGACATCATGTTCACCTCCCTCCTTGCCCGCGCAGTGTCGCGGGTGCAACGGACCGCACTCGACGTCCACGACGACGAGCGCGGAGACGTTCCCGGCTGGGTGCTCATCACGCTGATGACGGCCGGGCTTGTCGTCGTCATCTGGGCCGTCGCGGGTCCCGCGCTCGCGGGTCTGTTCGAGCAGGCAATCTCGCGGGTTTCCGGCTTCTAGGTCGTGTGCGGCATCCGGAGCCTCATCGCGAGTGACCTCGCTGATGACCGTGGGTCAAGCCCGGTGGAGTTCGTCCTCGTGGGGACGATGCTCACCGTGCTGACCCTTGGTGTGTTGCAGTTCGGGCTTTCGGTCTATGTCCGCAACGTGGTGCACGATGCTGCGGTCGAGGGCGCTTATCACGCGGCGCTTGCCGACACTTCGCTGAAAGATGGCGCCGCGCGCACACGGGAGATCGTTTCGCGCACGGTCGGTGACGGCTACGAGACAGAAGTGGAGGTGCGTGACACGCGAGTGCTCGGGCACGATTCCGTCGCGGTGACAGTGCACGCCACACTGCCGCTTCTCGGGCTCTTAGGCGTGCCGCGTGCGATGGAGGTGACCGCTCATGCGCCGGTCGAATCCTTCGATTGAGGTCTCGGGCGACGCTGATGACCGCGGCTCTGCCGCATTGGAGTTCATCCTTGTCGGGCTCGTTCTGCTCGTCCCGATTGTCTACCTGATCGTTGCGTTGGGCATGATCCAGAGTCAGTCCCTTGGCACCGAAGCGGGTGCACGACACATTGCGCGCGCAATTTCGCAGGCAGAAAGCGCCGACGACGCTCGCCGGAGCGCGAACCTCGTGCTGGAGTCGGTCGTCGGTGAGTACGGAATGGATGCGGCAACGGTCGACTTCTCTCTCGCCTGCATACCCGCGGGTTCGGTGTGTCCGTCGGCGGGCGCGACGCTGGTGGTCACAGTTCGAGCCTCGGTTGCGCTGCCGCTCGTGCCTCCCATTCTGGGTCTTGATCAGGTCGCTCGAATCCCGGTCGAGGCGACGTCGGCCCAGAAGGTGTCGCGCACGTGGGGTACACCGTGAGGGTCTGGCGTCGGCGCATCAGCGGCACTGCGCAGGGTTGCGACGACGAGGGCAGTGTCATGTTGCTCACGCTCGGCTACGCGGTACTCGCGATCGCGCTGGTATTCGTGTGCGTGGACGCGACGAGTCTGTACCTTGCCCAGAAGCGTCTCGATTCGCTGGCGGATGCCGCGGCCCTGGCCGGTGCCGACGGCTTCACTTTCGAGGTTCAGGGTGGCGAGCCGACGGCCGCCCTGACCGCCGACGGCGTGTGGGATCAGGCTGAGGCACTGGTGAGCGTGGTGGGCGGGTCGAGCGCGCTCGTCGCTGCCGACACGCCCGATGGGGTTTCGGCGCGCGTGACGGTGGCCACGACCTGGCGGCCGCCGATCATGACCATTTTCGTGCCGGACGGCGTCGCGCTGGAATCTACGGCGACGAGCCGCACCGCCTTCGAGTGACCACTACGACGGCCGCGGCACCCAACGCCAGAAGGCCAGCGCGCCGAGGAGCGCGACTCCGCCCACGAATCCGCTGGCGATCGACAGAGAAGCCGCAGCGGTGATTCCTGAGATCAGGAGGGGAGAGATCGCGCCGCCCGCGTCGGAGAGCGTCCGCCACGACCCGAGGAAGGGTGCGGGATCGTCCTTCGGCGCTGCATCCGCCCCCAAAGTGAGCAGGATGCCGCTCGAGAGTCCGTTGCCCACCCCGAGCACTGCGGCGAGGATGCCGAACCACAGCGTGTTCTGGTCGAGGTCGTGCGTGAACGACAGCGCGACGAACCCCGAGCCCATCAGCAGCATGGCCGGCAGCGCCGCCCACAGTCGTCCGTACCGGTCCATGACCTGACCGCTGGCGTAGAACAGCGCGAAGTCGATCGCGCCCGAAACGCCCACGACCAGAGCGATCGTCTGCGCGTCGAGTCCGATCGACACACCCCACAGCGGCAGCACGACCTGGCGTGCGGAGCGCACTGCCGAGAGGGATGCCGCGGCCAGCCCCAGTCGCATGAGCACACGCCGGAACTGCCACATCGTGCGGAAGACCCCGATCCGCTCCGCAGTGGGTATGGCACCGGTGACCGGTTCGCCGGTGTCTTCGGCCACGCGGGAGTCACCGTGGCCGTTGACACTGATCTGCTGGGTTGTGCCGAACTCGTGTTCGGGGTCCGGCCCGAACACGACGAGGAGCACGGTCGCTGCGAGGCACACGCCGAAGAACCAGATGGCTGCTCGTTCGTCGCCGAAGAATGCGAGGAGCCCGGCAGAGACGAAGGGGCCGATGAACATGCCCAGCCGGAACGTGCCACCGAGCAGTGACAGCGCCCGGGCTCGAAAAGCGAGGGGAACGCGGGTGGTCATGAAAGAGTGCCGCGCCAGGCCGAAAGCGGCAGCACAGAACCCGATCATGAAGACACCGACGGCGAAAAGGCCGAGAGAAGGAGCGAGCGCGAGACCGATGACTGCGAGGATCGAGATGATTCCGGCAAGTGCCATGGTGACGCGTTCACCGACGCGCGCGACCGCCCACCCGGCGGGGATGTTGCCGCAAAGCTGACCGACGACGAGAGCCGAAGCGACCAGGGCGGCGGTCGCAAGGTCGGCACCCAACTGGGCGGCGATGACGGGGATCAGCGGGATGACGGCCCCCTCACCGAGCGCGAAGAGGACGGTGGGGCCATAGATCATCGGCGCGAAACGGCCGAGAACGTCTCGCGCGCCGATCGGCTCAGGAAGATCGGTCACGTGTATCCACGTTAGTCTGGAGTGTCATGCTTGATTTCGATCCTTCCGCCGATATCCAGGCGCTGCGCGCCACCTTCGCCGACATCCAGGCGGTGGTCGACGTCGATGCGCTCGAGGCAGAGATCGCAGCACTGAGCGAAGCGGCGGGGGCCCCTGATCTCTGGGACGACGTCGAGAAGGCTCAGAAAGTCACGAGTGCGCTGAGCCATCGGCAGGCCGACCTCAAGCGAGTCACTGACGTAGAGCGCCGACTCGATGACCTCGACGTCCTGGTGGAGATGGCCGTCGAGATGGACGACGAAGACACCGCCGAAGAGGCGCGACGCGAGATCGCCGAGCTCGAAGACATCGTCAGCCAGCTCGAAGTGCAGACGCTGCTGGACGGCGAGTACGACGAGCGCTCTGCGGTGGTGACGATCCGCTCCGGCGCCGGTGGCGACGACGCGACCGACTTCGCCGAGATGCTGATGCGCATGTACCTGCGCTGGGCCGAGCGTCACAAGTATTCGGTCAAGGTGATGGATACCTCGTACGCCGAGGGCGCTGGCATCAAGTCGGCGACGTTCCAGATCGATGCGCCGTACGCCTACGGCACACTCTCGGTCGAGGCCGGAACCCACCGCCTTGCGCGCATCAGCCCCTTCGGTTCCGCCGACAAGCGTCAGACATCCTTTGCCGCTGTCGAGGTCATCCCCGTCATGGAAGAGGCCGTTGAGGTCGAGGTTCCCGAGGGTGACATCCGCGTCGATGTGTTCCGGTCGTCCGGTCCCGGTGGCCAGTCGGTCAACACCACCGACTCCGCTGTACGCATCACCCACCTTCCGACCGGCCTGGTCGTCTCGATGCAGAACGAGAAGTCGCAGTTGCAGAACCGCGCTGCCGCTATGCGCGTGCTTCAAACCCGCCTCATGCTGCTGCAGAAGGAGCAGGAGGCTGCCACCAAGAAAGAGCTCGCCGGTGTCATCACCGCGAGCTGGGGCGACCAGATGCGGTCGTACTTCCTCTACGGTCAGCAACTCGTGAAAGACCTGCGCACGGGGTACGAGGTCGGCAACCCCGCCTCGGTGTTCGATGGCGACCTCGACGGGCTGATCTCGGCGGGCATCCGCTGGCGCAAGCGCAAGATCCAAGACTGACCCTCGGGTCAATCGTCGCCCCGAGGGTGTCGCTCTGAGCCGCGCTCGATCCGGGATCTAGGCTCATATAGCCATGATTCGGTTCGAGAACGTCACGAAACGCTACCGTGGCACTTCCAAACCCGCGCTCACTGACGTGGATTTCGAAGTGCTCCGCGGCGAGTTCGTCTTTCTCGTTGGCGCGTCCGGTTCGGGCAAGTCGACGTGTCTGCGACTGATCCTGCGCGAAGACACCCCGAGCGAGGGCCGGGTCGTCGTGCTGGGCCGCGACCTGCGCACGCTCTCCAACAGCAAAGTGCCGTACTTCCGTCGTCACGTCGGGGCGGTATTCCAAGACTTCCGACTCCTGCCGACCAAGACGGTCTTCCAGAATGTCGCGTTCACGTTGCAAGTTATCGGCTCGTCCCGCGGGTTCATCCAACAGGCCGTGCCCGAGGTTCTCGCAATGGTCGGGCTCGCCGGCAAAGAGAAGCGCTTTCCTCATGAACTCTCCGGTGGTGAGCAGCAACGCGTGGCAATCGCGCGTGCGCTCGTCAATCGCCCGCAGGTGCTCCTCGCCGACGAGCCGACCGGAAACCTTGACCCCGCGACATCCGTCGACATCATGCAGCTTCTTGAGCGCATCAATGCCGGAGGTACGACGGTCGTGATGGCCACGCACGAAGCCGGGTTCGTCAACCAGATGCAGCGCCGAGTGATCGAGCTTCAGAACGGCGAGATGGTCCGTGATGAGCGACACGGTGGGTATGGCGACACGTCGGGAATCCCGAGCCTGGCCCCGGTGCCGGTGCGCGGAGCGGCCGCGGTTGCCGCGCTCACAGCGGTGCTGGAGGTGCAACGAGCTGTCGAGGCATCCGGACCCGATGCCGTTGTGGCTTCGGCCGAAATCGAGGACGACCTTGTCGCGACGATCGCTGACACCTCCGGCGACGAGACGCCTACGTCGCTCGAGCAACCTGCGCAGAGGAGACCTGAACTCGACGAGACAGAGGCGCAGCCCGCTTCTCAGCACGAGCCCGAGAAGCCCGCACCGCGCCCCTCGACCCAGCCGATCCCGGTCGCTGATATCGCGGAAGTAGATGTGGCAGAGCTCGGCCTCGCCGACCGACTGGGTCTCGGCCCGGGGCTCGGCGAGATCGACCCCGGCGACGAAGTTGGGCCGACCTCATGAGGGCCGGCTTGATCCTCTCCGAGGCATTCTCGGGTCTTCGGCGCAACGCGTCGATGGTCATTTCGGTGATCCTGGTGACCTTCGTTTCGCTGAGCTTCGTTGGGGCCGCGATCCTCATGCAGATGCAGATCAGCACCATGCGCGACTTCTGGGTCGATCGTGCCCAGGTCGCCATCTTCATGTGCAGCGATCTGTCGACCGCGCCGACGTGCACGAACGGTGTGGCCACCGAGGATCAACTCGCCGAGATCCAGGCCAAGCTCGATTCGCCCGCGTTGGCCGCCCTTGTTCGTGACGTGACGTTCGAGAACCGCGATCAGGCCTACCAGAACGCGATCGAGCTGCTGGGCGAGGATTACGCGAGCGTCATCACACCCGACCAGATGAACGAGAGCTTCAAGCTCAACCTCGTCGACCAGCGCGACTCCACGGTGCTGATCGAGGCGTTCGCCGGTACGACGGGCGTCGAAGAGGTGCGCGACGAGATGCAGTATCTTGAACCGCTGTTCTCCGCACTGACTGTCGCCACCTACATCGCTGTCGGCATCGCTGCACTCATGCTTGTCGCCGCAGTCCTGTTGATCGCGACCACCATTCGGCTCTCTGCATATGCCCGACGGCGTGAAATCGGCATCATGCGCCTGGTGGGGGCATCCAATCGCTTCATTCAAACCCCGTTCATACTCGAGGGTGTGTTCGCAGCTCTCATCGGATCTGTGCTCGCGTGTGCCGCAGTGATCGCGGGCGTGCATTTCGGAGTGAACGGGTACCTGCGCGAGCGCATCGCCTTCGTCACGACCTGGGTGGGGATCGACGACGCCTGGCTCGTGATGCCGGTGATCATCGCGATCGGCGTGCTGCTGGCCGCACTGTCTGCGGGGTTCGCAATCCGCCGCTGGCTACGGGCTTAAGCGAGCGACTGACAGTTCTCCGCCCGTCAGATAGACTGACAGGCTGTCGTGCGCAGGGCGCGGCATCGGTCAAGGAGTCAGCATGCCCAGGGAACGCGGTGAGACGGTGGTTGCGACCAATCGTCGCGCGCGCCACGAGTACGCCATCGAGAAGACGTACGAGGCGGGCCTCGTGCTCACCGGCACCGAGGTCAAGTCGTTGCGTCAGGGACGGGCGAACCTGTCGGATGGCTACGCCTTCATTCAGGGTGGCGAGGCTTTTCTCGACTCGGTGCACATCCCCGAGTACTCGCAGGGCCACTGGACCAACCACGCCTCGAAGCGCATTCGCAAGCTTCTGCTGCACAAGGACGAGATCATCAAGCTCAGCCACGCGGTCTCGGCCGGTGGCTACACGCTCGTTCCGCTGAAGTTGTACTTCTCGGACGGCAGAGCCAAGGTCGAGATCGCGGTCGCCAAGGGCAAGCACGAGTGGGACAAGCGACAGACGCTGCGCGAGCGTCAAGACAAGCGCGAAGCCGAGCGCGCGATGCGTTCGCGCAACCGCCTCGGCGACTGACCCGCTTTAGCGAACAACCGGCTCCGTCTCGGCCTCGACGACCGCGCGGTCGGTGAAGGCCTCTTTCGGTACGAACACCAGCACGACCGCGGCGGCGAGTGCGGTGACGCCGCACACGATCCACACGGTGAAGTAGCCGCTCAGTGACCCGGCAGTGCCTTCGGCTACCGCGCCGCCAGCGCCCTGCAAGAGAGCGATGCCGAAAACGCACGATGCGATCGCGCCACCGACGGTTTTGACCGAGTTGGTGAGGCCGGTCGCGACGCCGGTTTGCGTCGGTGGGGCTGCGGATGCTGCGGCCGCTGGCAGCGCAGCGACCAGGGCTCCAGAGCCCAGTCCCACGATGACCATGTTCGTGATGAGTTGCCCGTACGTGTCGTGGAACGGCAAGAACATCAGGAACCCGATACCCACGAGCGTGGAGGCGCCGATGAGCGTGAGGCGCGGACGGGTGAGCCGCGCGATGAGCGGGAAGAGCAGGGCGCCGACGATCATCGCGATGAGATAGACACCGATGATCAGCGAAGTCGCGAAACCCGTTGTGCCGAGCCCGTAGCCGTAGACGTCGGGATCGGTGCGGGCGAACGTCGACAGGGGCGCCTGCGCACCCAGGACGCTCACGCCGAACAGGCCCGCCGTGAGGAATACCGGCCCGAGCGCGGGGGAACGGAACATGCGCACGTCGATCAGGGGGTCGTCGTGGCGGAGTTCCCAGGCGGCGAACGGCCAGACCAGCACGAGTCCGAGACCAACCAGGCCCCACGACAGCGGGTCATCGACGCCGTTGAGGCGAAGGAAGCTCAGCCCGCCGGTGAACGCGATGAGCGCGAACGAGATGAGCACGAGGCCGACCGTGTCGAAGCGGCCTCCGGTGGGTTCGGGCGATTCCTTCACCCCGAACCAGATCACGAAGAAGCAGATCACCACGGCGATCGCGGGAACCAGGAGTACGACCTGCAGTGAGAGAGAGTCGACGAGCGCACCGCCGACGAGGGCGCCGGTGATGGCGCCAGCCTCGAGGGCGGCGACGAGAATGCCGGCCGCGCGGGCGGTGATGATCGAGCGTCCGGGCATCGAGCGTGACCGAGACCAGATGAGCGCGATCTCCAGCGGAAGCCAGACGACGTAGAACCCCTGCAGCGACCACGCGATGAGGAAGACGATGAACGAATCGGTGAAGGGGAGGACGAGGGATGCCGCGGCCGTCAGCGCCGTCGAAATCAGCAGCATCCGCTTATGGCCGACCATGTCGCCGAGCTTCGCGAACGCGGGGACAACGAGCGCGGACAGCATGAGCTGCGACCCCTCGAGCCAGTTGACGTCGGCGTCGTGGATGTCGAGATGACGCGCGATGTTCGTGAGCATCGGCGTGTAGTAGCCCTGCAGAATACCGCTCGTGAACTCAACGAAGGCGAGGAAGCCCACGACACTGGTCAGGGCGCCCAGGGTGATAGCGCGACTCATCGCGGCTCCTTCAGTTTCGGGACCGGGCAGGTCGTCGTCGAGTTCTGCCCGATGAGATCGGGTGCGATCACTGTAACTTCTGCAGCAGCGCGCGATGGAACCGTTCTCCGCGTTCGAGGGCAGCAATCTCGACACTTTCATCGACGCCGTGGATCGAGCCGCGCTGCGCATTCGACATCTCGAGCGGTGCGAAGCGGTAGACCGCCGGCGAAAAGCGATGGAAGTGGCGCGAATCGGTGGCCGCCATCATCACGTACGGCACGGCGGCGACTCCGGGGTGGGACACGACCAATGCGTCCGCGAGAAGTGCGAACTGGGCATTGTCGGTTGGAGATTCGGGTGAGGGCTCGCTCGCCTCGACGACCTCGATGGTGACGAGCGAGTCGCTGATGCGACGCCGAACGCGGCGCACCGAACCCGCGACTGTTTCACCCAGTGCGATCCGCAAGTTGAGGGTCGCCGAGGCTTGCGACGGGAGCACGTTCGCCGCTGTGCCACCGGATTGCATCGTCGCGGCGATCGTCGTGCGCACCAGGGCTGCGGGGTCGCCCCCGAGCGCGGCGAAGACGCGCGCGGTAAGCGGGGGAGTGACGCTCAGGAGTTTCAGCAGGTGTCGAGCAGGCCCGGGCGTTTGCGCGGCGAGTTGCGCCAGCATCCGAGAAATACCTGCCGGTGTGCGCGGACGGAACGTGCGTGCGTCGAGCCGGTCGAGCGCTCGGGCGATACGACGCACGGCCGTCGTTGCCGGGGGTGCGGACGCGTGACCGCCCTCGCCGCGAGCGGTGAGCTTCAGGGTGAGCACGCCCTTCTCGCCCACGCCGACCATTGCTGCGCGGCCAGGAACGAACGGGAGCGGGGCGTCCACCACCGCACCTCCTTCGTCGATGACCATCCAGGGCATGATTCCCCTCTGGCGTAGAGCGGCCGCGATTGCTTGAGCCGCGGCACCATACGTCTCTTCGTTGCCGCCGAACGAGAGGTACACATCGCGCGCAGGGGTGAACCCATCGGCGAGCAGGTTCTCGACCGCCTCGAGGATGACGATGAGCGGGCCCTTGTCGTCCAACGCGCCCCGTCCGTACACCGAACCGTCGGCGATGCGTCCTTCGAAAGGCGGGTACGTCCACGCGTCGCTTTCATCGACCGGGACGACGTCGTAGTGCGCCATGAGCACGAGAGGGCCGCCGGATGCTTCTCCCGAGCTTCTCCAGTGGAACAGCAGCCCGAACTCGGTGTGTCGCTCGAGAGTGAGCGTCGAGTGGGTCAGGGGGTAGAGTCCGGCAAGAAGCGTGACGAAGTCGTCGAAGGGCTGCTGCCCTCGATGCTCGAGCTCCGCCGACACAGTCGGGAGCTGGATCATGCGCGAGAGTCGCTCGGCGATCCCTTCGCGAACCGTCACTGGGGCGGGTGGCGCGCTGATCACCGCGCTGAGAACCGCGCCTCGACACCGGCCCGAATGACGATGTCTTCGGGCTGGAAGTCCAACGCCGGTCCGCCGCCGGCTGAGTCCATCGCCATTGCACGCATCATCTTCGGCGATGTTGCGCTCTCGGGCGCAGCGTGGGTGAGCAGGCCCAAATCGGCGATCTCGAGCGCCGTCACTGTCGTGAGGCCGAGCGCCGCGGCGTACGCGTTCGCGCGCTCGACAGCGACGCGCACCGCTTGTGCGGCCACGGCGGCTTCGGTGAGCCGTGCCGAGTCGGGCGTGAGACGCCAGGTGACGCCGTCGATCTGCACCCCGTCGCGCTCGGAGACTTCGCTGATCCACCACGACAGCGCGGCGATGTCGGTGAAAGTGGCGGTCACTTCGACAGATCCGTAGTGCACGAGGGCCAACTGCTTGCCCTCGTTGTTCCACGGTCGGTTGGCCCAGATCGACACGCGCTGGCTCGACCAGTCCGCCACGCCCCCGGCGAGCTTGCGCGCGGCGAGGTCGTCGCGCAGCGGGGCGGTGAGTGCCGACATCTTCTCGACGACGGCGCCGCGTTCCGAGCTCTCTGCGCGCACCGAGAGATGAGCAACGGCTTCTTCGGGCGCGACGCGGGTCTCGTGTTCTCCACGGACTGTGACGATGACTTCACTCATGGCCTCGACCTTACGTCGTCACTCGCTTGCTTCGGGGGCTTGAACGAACTCAAGCTCCGCTTTGGTCATCGCCCAGCGCACATCGTCCCTTGTGAAGAGGTACGACTGCGCGAAGCCCTCGCTGTCGCCCCATCCCTGCTCCCCGCGCATCGCGAGGTACACACCCTCTGAAGCATCGATTCGTTCGTACCCGTCTGCTTCCAGAGCGGTCTGTGCGTCGGTCGATTCATCCGGGGCGATCGGCGACCAGGCAAGGTCGACGACGTTGTCCGTGGCGAGGTCTGGATCCTCACCCCACCTGCATGAAATCGATCCCGCGGGCGCACCATCCGGGAAGACCTCGAAGGGGTTGTGGCCGATACCCTCGCGGGGCATCGGCCACGACACCCATTCAGTCTCGGCGGCTCTTGCTCGGTACTCGGGTGTCGCGATGTTCTCGCAGGTGGGTTCGACCGCTTCGGGCGTCGGGGTCGCGCTGGCAGTGGGCGTGGGGGACATGCCTGCTGACTGCGACACGGACGCGGACGCGGACGGGCTGGGGGTACCCGTTCCCGTCGCGCACCCCGAAAAGATCGCCACAGAGAGGAGCGTTAGCACCGCAACGAGGGTTCTCAGCTTCACTCCTCGATCCTATGGCGGTGCAAAGCCGAGCGATGGGATGGCGGGGGAGCTGCATCCGTTGTAGGCTGTGATGCTCGGATGCTGCGCATCCGAGCAATGCAACTCCACAGCGTGACAGCGGTTCCTTCAACGAAGGTTCACGGGGATGATCGGTTTCGACATCGCTTGCGAATCTGCGGGAAGCGGGCCGAGGATGCAGGGTTATCTCGTAAACGACCTCTGCAAAAACATAATTGCCGATGCAAATCGCAATGAGTTCGCCCTCGCTGCCTAAGCGAGCCTGAACTCCGTGAGACCGTAGGCGTTCCCGCTACGGACCCTCGCGTCATCTAGGGGACTTGCTGAGCGGTGGCGTCTGGACGCCGCTCGGGACTCTTCCCAGGCTGGGCTTGTCGACTTAGGTGTCTGTGACAAAGGTCGGAGCCGAGTAGAACGTTCTTACAGACTGCGCCCGGAGAAGACGCAGTATCTCAGCGATGGACGGGGGTTCGATTCCCCCCATCTCCACTGCCGCTGTCACGTGCAGAAGGCCTCACTTCGGTGGGGCCTTCTTCGTGGGCTTCTCTGTGAGCCGACTTCCCCCGTGCGGTCAGGCGTAGGAAACAGCAAGGCGGCGAAGACCTTCGTCGATTGACACCGTCGGCGACCAGTCGAGCGTGGCACGCGTGTCACGCTGATCGAACCAGTGCGCCGTTGACAGCTGCTCGGCGAGGAATCGCGTCATCGGAGGCTCGTCCGTGCCCGGTCGAATCGCCCAGACACGCTCGATCGCGCTACCCGCGATGCGGGCTAGTCCGGCCGGGACGCTCCACCCCGGTGGCTTGACGCCCGCAGCCAGGCAGATGCCGGTCAGAAGCTCACCCACGGGGCGAGGCTCGCCGTTGGTGAGCACGAATGACCGACCGTGCGCCTCCGGGGCGCGATGAAGCGCAGCGACGATGCCGCTCGCGGCGTTGTCGATGTAGGTCGTGTCGATGAGCGCCGTCCCGCCGTTCAAGAGCGGGAGGCGCCCGCGCCGGGCGCGTTCGACGACGCGCCCGATCAATTGGGTGTCGCCCGGGCCCCACACGAGGTGTGGGCGGACGGCCACGACGTGCAGCGCATCCGAGTCGCGCGCGAGGGCGATCAGCTCGCTCTCGGCCTTGGTTCGCGCGTACTCGCCGCGCGCGTTCGCGGGGTCGGCCGGCTCGGCGCCGACACCCGAAAGCGCGATTCCGGCATGCGCGACAGACGGCGATGAGACTTGCACGAAGCGCCGAATGCCGGCGTGTGTGGCGGCATCCAGCAGCGAGCGCGTGCCCTCGATGTTGATCGTCTGAAAGTCCTCGGCGCGTCCCGTGAGCGAGACTTTGGCGGCGAGATGCACGACTCCCTCCACGCCGTCGGTCGCCTGGGAGACCACACGCGGATCCGTGATGGATCCGACGAAGTCGACTGCCCCGTCGACCAGAGACGGCCGGCGTTGCAGCGTCCGCACGACGTGCCCTGCGGAGACCAGTTCGGCGCCGACAGCGCGGCCGAGGAAACCGGAGGCGCCGGTCACGAGAACGATCACGGTTCCCCCGGTCTTTCCCCAGCGAGCACTCGCGTGGCCCATACCGAGAGCTTCGACCGGTCGATCTTGGAGTTGTGGCGGATATCGGTCGGGAGCTGCGGCACGGTCAGAACCGCGACCAGCGGGATCGTCGCAGCCGCACGCACGGCGGTGGTGATCGCAGAGTCGGCCAGTCCTGGCCGGGAAGTGGTCGGCAGAGTCTCGACGACCGCGACCGCTTGCCGAAGTCCATGCGGGCCGATGCCGACGACAGCAGCGCGACGGATACCGCCGACGCGCTCGATCTCCTGCTCGGGGCCGACGGGCGCGATCGGTCCGTTCTCGCTGACGATCACGTGCGGCAGCCGACCCTCGACCCACAGACGCCCGAGCGTGTCGAGATGCCCGACGTCGCCGGTACGATGCCAGCGCGTACCCGCAACGGCGGCCGCGATCGTCGTCGTCTCGCGTTCCGCCTCGCGGTCGGTGAGCCAGAGCCGGTCGTAGTGACTCTTTAGATGGGTTGCCGAGACGAGGATCTCGCCGAGCACACCGGGCTCGGGGCTCGGTGAGCCGGTCGCGCGGCCGTCCGCATCGAGCGCACTGATGAGCACGAGATTGGAACCGATAGGCGAGCCCACGCATACCCCCGAGTCGGGCGCGGTCGCCGCATCCCGAACGCCCTCGAGCGTGACGTCGGTCACGAGCAGGCACTCCGTCATGCCGTAGGGCGTGTGTGGAGTGGCGTTCGGCATAACGCTCGCGGCCGCTTCGAGCAGCGGCATGCCGATTGGGGCCCCCGTGGAGAGGAACGTCTGCACGCGGGCGAGTGCGCGGCGGTCATCGGCAGTCAGTGCATCCGCCGTCGCAACGACGTTGAGGACGGCGGCCGGTGACAGGAACACGATCTCTGCGTCGGACTCGTGCAGCGCTGCGGCGACTGCGCGCGCTGTGAGGGTCTTCGGCGCCGAGACGTCCATGTCGGGGGTGACCGAGCGAGTGCCGAGCGCCGGGCCGAGCAGTGCGAACGGCGCGAAACCCGTCACCAGACCGGTGTCGCGGGTCACCTCGAAGTGATCGGCGAGCACATCCCGCAGCGCGGCGAGCTGCCCATGCGAATAGACCACCCCTTTGGCCGGGCCCGTGGATCCGGAGGTGAAGAGGATCGCCGCGTCGTCCGCGTGCTCAGGCGCCGCCGGGAGAGGATTGCCCGCGCCCATGTCCACGAGGTCGCGCAGGCTGTAGGACACACCGAGCGCCGCAGCCGCTGCCCGCGGAAGAGGGGTGGCCGAGATCCGCGTACCCGGCCATCCCAGCACGCGGGATGCCGCGAGCCCCAGGGGCTCGCCGATGATGACGTCCGGCCACGATCCCCGCACGGCGCGCGAGAGGCCCCGGATGCCGAGACCGGCATCCGCCACCACGACGACCGCGCCGATGCGCAGGCATGCGTATACGACGGCCGACAGGGTCGGCCCCGGCGGGACGAGGAGCGAGACGCGATCACCCTTTCGCACGCCGATGCCGTGCAGTCCGGCGGCGATGCGCTGGATCCGGTCGTCGAGTTGCCGCCAGGTGACCCGCGGGGAACCGCCACGGCGCCCCGAAGACATGTCGACGATCGCGATGGCATCGTCGTTGCCACGCTCCGTGACTGCGCGCCAGATCGGCACGAACTCCGAGTATGCGGCATCCGCAGGCCGTGTCTCTGTCGACGCATCCGCTGACGGGGCCTCCCTCCCCATCAGCCGCGCGCGGGTGTCGGCGAGCCAAGACAGCACGCTGTGCGCATACTGTCGGTCCTCAGCCAAGAGGTGTCCGGCTCCTTCGAATCGATGCACGTCAGCGTGCGGAAGCCGGTCGACCAGATCGTCGAGGTAGCGATCGCCGAAGATCGGATCGTCCGGTCCCCAGAGGATCAAGGCAGGCACCTTCAGTGCGGCCACGGCGTTGGCGATCCGCTCGAGTTCGGCGTGGCTTTCGTGACGAGCATCCACGGGGATGTCGGAAACGAACCCACCTATGCCGCGACGCTCTGCGGCGGAACGATAGGGCGACCGGTATGCGGCCTTGGTATCGGCGTCCAACGCGGGGGAGGCCAAGGAGAGAGTTGTATCGAGGAAGGCGGGCGTTGCGACGGTTGACACCGCAAGGACTCCGCGCGCTCTGGCCAGCCGCAGGGGTGCGGGGATGGACACACCGTCGCGGTGGTGGATCGCTGTGTTCAACAGCATGACGGCCGAGAGGGACTCGGGGTGATCGATCGCCCAGCCGAGCGAGATGACCCCGCCCCAGTCGTGACCGAGCGTCACGACTGGGCCGCTGAGTGAGATCGCCTCGGTGAAGGCGCCCATGTCGGCGACGCGCTGGGCCAGTGGCCGGCGCACACCCGTGCGCTCGGAGAAGCCCATGTCGAGCTGGTCGACCGCGACGACGCGCCATGCTGGACCGCCGCTCTCGGCCGCGCGCACCGATTCTGCCACTACTTTCCGCCAGAGGTAGGACCACGTCGGGTTGCCATGCACAGCGAGGATCGTCCCCGCGATCGGAATGCCGAGGCGTGCCAGTTCGTCGCCGGTGTCCAGGTAGTGCCAGTCACGCGTGAGCCCGGCGTCGGCGCCGCGTCCGGGCACACTCTTGACTCGGCTGAAGCGAGCGTCGAGTCCGGGCAAGTCGGACGGTGGGCGCCCGGCTTTGTGACTCACCAGGCGAGTTCCATCATCGCGGTGTTGAGCCCCGACCCCACACCCATGAGCAGCACGCGATCGCCCTTGCGGAGTGTCGCCTGCTCTTCGACGAGTGTGATGGGGATCGAGGCCGGGCCGACGTTGCCGTATCGCGGGAACGTGATCGGCACGCGCGTACGGTCGAGCTTCGCGGCCTTGACGATCGCGTTGGCGTGAACCGACGACACCTGGTGGGTGATGTATCGGTCCATCGACGACCAATTCCACTCGGTTGCAGCTTCCTTCCAGGCGGACACGACGAGGTCGAGGCCGCCCTTGAGGAGCGCTTTCGCATCGGTGAACATGCCGTCGACGCTCCCGACGCACAGCTCATGGAACTGCGTGGCCGCGCGGGTGACGCCGCCGAGGATGCGGTGGGCCCCGGGGTGCTCGTCCGTGCGGCCGAGCACTGCCGCGGCGGCGCCGGAACCGAGAGTGAGCGAGGCGAACTCGCTCATGAACCCGTCGCGGTCCACGTCATTGCGCAGGAGTCGACGAATCGTGTTGATCTGGATGTCGTCGGCATCTTCGCCGTTGACGACGATGGCATGGCGGATCTGCCCCGACTCGATCATGCTCGCCGCGAGACTCATACCGCTCACAAAACCCAGACACGCGTTCGCGACGTCGAAGTTGATCGCCGAGCTCGGCAGTCCGAGTCCGTGGTGTAGTCGGACTGCGACAGACGGCTCGAGGTGCTTGCGTGTCACAGAGGTGTTGATGAGCAGACCGACGTCTGCGGGAGCCACTCCGGCCTCGGCCATTGCGCGCACGCCAGCTGCGATCGTGGCATCGTCTGACGACTCACCTACGTTCCAGTTGCGGCGCTCCAGCACGCCGGCGACACGCTGGAGCAATCCGCCGGGCAGCTTCAGCCGTCGGAGGGCGCCCGAAAGGCGCTCTTCGATCTCCTCCGAGGTCGTTACCCGAGTCGGCAGCGTGCTTGCGACAGACAGCAGTGAAACGTTCTCAAAGCGCGTGGTGGCATTTCCGGCCACAGGACCTCCGTTGAACGGGCTCGTCAGGCTCGGTTGCTCAAGACTCTCCATTTTACGTGGGTTCGTGGTGATTCATCCCCCCTAGACGAAACAGTTGACTGGCGGTATGCATAATCGTCGGGGCCGACAAGGGAGTGACGCATGACCAAGTACCTGATTTCGTTTCCGGGCGAGGCAATGGAGGTAGCCGACGGCGAGTGGGACACCGTCGTCGAGGAATCGCACGCCGTGATCGAAGAGGCCAAAGCGGCCGGTGCATACGTCTTCGGTGGCGGGGTGAATGAAGACGTCGCACCGTTCCGGGTGACGGGGGATGCCTCGATCATTGACGGGACGTATCCGGGCGTGAACGTTCCGAACGGCGGGTACACGGTCCTTGAGTTGCCCTCCCGCGAGGCTGCGATCGAGTGGGCCGCGAAGATCGCGAAGGCGTGCCGCTGTCCGCAGGAAGTGCGGGAATTCATGTACGACCCAGCGTCCTGATTCCGCTGGGCACAGCGACTGGACGATGATGCCGCGGTCGCCGCGGCAGGCTCGGATCGGGCGCGGGTTGAAGGTGTCGGTCCGATCCCGCTCGCCTGGGCGAGGGAACTGTGCGGCGGGGATGGACCTCACGACTCGGCCGACATTGCATGGTGAACCCGGAGCGGAGAGTCCCCGTCTTCCGACCCACCGACGAACGCCCACCCTTCTAAAAGCTCGCGCGCGCTGTCGCGCGCGAGACTTGTGGTCTTCTGCCGCGTGATCGGCGAAGTCCGCCCAGGCGGCACGTATCGTCGACATTGTGGTTCGCACTCGTGCGGCCGAAGTTTGCACTCACCGCACGAATTTCGTCGACCCTTCAGGAGCCCATCATGCGCGCACTCGTCCACTCGACTTTCGGCGATCCCGCTCAGGTGCTCGAGGTCGCCGAACGGCCGCTTCCCGAACCTGGACCCGGTCAGGTCCGCGTTCGCACGGTGCTCTCGCCCATCCACAATCACGACCTCTGGACGATCCGCGGTAGCTATGGGTTCACGCCCGATCTGCCCGCAGCATCCGGAACCGAAGCTGTCGGCATCGTCGACGCTCTCGGCGCGAACGTCGACACCCTGACGCTCGGCCAGCGCGTCGTCGCCAGCGGGACGTTCGGGGTGTGGGCCGAGTACTTCATCGCCAAGCCGGCGGGGCTCATCCCCGTGCCTGCAGCGATGAGTGATGAGACCGCGGCGCAGCTGATCTCGATGCCGTTCAGTGCGCTCAGCCTGCTCGACTACCTCGACGTGCAGCCCGGCGACTGGATCGTGCAGAACACGGCCAACGGGTTGGTCGGCAAACTCGTCGCCCAGTTCGCCGCCGCTCGAGGAATCCACGTTCTCGGGTTGGTCCGTCGCGATGTGGGCGTCGACGAACTGGCAGCACTCGGCATCCACAATGTCGTCTCGACCGAGAGTGCGAACTGGCGCGACCGCGCATCCGAGCTCCTCGGTGAGAACGCTCCGCGCGCAGCGGTCGACTCTGTGGGTGGCAAAGACTCCGGACGGCTGGCGTCACTGCTCGGCGAAGGCGGAACTCTCGTGTCGTTCGGGTCGATGGAGTCGCCCGTCCTGCAGATCACCTCGGGCGACCTCATCTTCAAGGACATCACCGTTAAGGGCTTCTGGGCCAGTCGCATCAGCAAGACGATGGATGCCGCGACTCGGGGAGCCCTTTTCGCCGAGCTTCTTCAGCGCGTCGGCTCGGGCGAAGTCGTGCTCCCCGTCGAAGCGGTGTTCCCGTTCGAAGACGCGCGCGCTGCGGTCGCAGCCAGCGCCGCGCCCGGCCGTGCCGGAAAGATCCTGTTCCGGTTCTGACGTTCACTTTTCGGATCGCGCATACCTGCCTCGATGACGGGCGCTTTTCCTGGCTGAGGTTAGACTCGTCGCCATGCGAACCAATCTCTCGATGCGTCTTGCCGCCGGCCTCATCGGCGTCTTCGTGCTCGCAGGGTGTACCGCGCAGTCCGACGAGAGCGTCACGCCGGCGCCAAGCAATTCACAGGCGCCGGCACCCACCGATGCGCCGAGCACCCCTGAGCAGTGGGGCGCCGTCGCCCAACAGCAACAGCTCGAGTGGGTTGAGTGGTTGGGCAACTGGGACTTGGCGTCCTGTGAGTCGATGCAAGATCTGAGCGCGTCGAACATCGATTGCACTGTCGCAGTCTTCTCCGCAATCGGGATGGTCGGTACGGCCGCAGAGCTTTGGCCGGCGCTCACGACACCGGGGCACTCGGAGTTCATCTCCACGACTCCGCCGCAGGAGGTTGCAGATCTCATTCCGCCGACCGCCGCTGCGGCAGCGGCAGCGGCCGAAGCGGGCACTGCATGGTCTGAATCGGGATGCGGCTCAGTCGCTGAAGACGCGTGCGTCGACCTCGGCGCGACCTTGGAGACTGCGCTGGCGTCGTACCGGGATTCGCTTGTGCCCTGGGAGCCGTTCATGGCGTCGAACGGCTGAGCACGCACTCACGGTTTGCGCGCTCCATACCCAGGAGCGTATGGAGTAGCGGACGCATCGCGTGTCAATCGAGGATTGCATCGCGTATCCAGTCCAACATGACGTAAGTTGTGGCCCATGGTTTCTGGGGAAAAGCCGCGCTCGTCATCGAAGACTCCGCCGCGGAGAATTGTGCTGGCAGCGGCAATCATTGCGGTGTGGCTGATCGTTTTGCTCGTGGGCGGCCGGATGTTCAGTCAACTCAATGATCTCGGCACGAATGATCGTGTTCAGTTCCTTCCCGGAACCTCCGAGTCGACCATGGTGAACCACATCCAGAGCGAGTTCCGCTCGGCTGGCTTCACTTACGCGGTGGCAGTCTTCACTTTCGACGAACCACTCGACGATCATGCCGGACCGGTAATGCATCAACAGATCACGCGGATGACGCCGATCGAGGGTGTCTCGATCGGCCGGTCCACCCCCATCATCGTCTCGGACGACCGGCTCGCTGCAGTGCAGGTTATTCCGATCAACGCGACCGGAGAGTTGGACCAATCGGTCGAGACCCTGCGCGCGCAACTTCAGTCCGCAGTTCCCGCGGCAACCGGTGTGTACATCACCGGGGGCGCCGGTTTTGCCGCCGATATCATAGCGGCGTTCTCAGGGATAGACGGGCTCCTGTTGCTGGTCGCACTCGGGGCGGTCTTCCTGATCTTGATCATCGTCTACCGATCTCCGCTTCTGCCGATCATCGTTTTGACCACGAGCCTCGCGGCGTTGTGTGGTGCCGTCCTGGTCGTGTCGGGCTTGGCCCGATCGGGCACGATCCTGCTTGCCGGCCAGACGCAGGGGATACTCCTCATCCTTGTCGTGGGCGCGACAACCAACTACGCACTTCTGTACACCGCGCGCTATCGCGAGGCGCTCGGTGTTCACGAGTCCAAGTGGGAGGCGACCAGGGCGGCCCTACGCGGCTCATGGCAGCCGATCGTCGCCTCCGGGCTGACTGTGATCGCGGCCTTGCTCGTGCTGCTGTTGAGCCAACTGGACTCCAATCGCACCCTCGGGCCGATTGCCTCGATCGGCATTGTCTTCGCCCTGTTGGCCTCGTTCACGCTCCTTCCCGCTCTTCTCCTGTGGGCAGGTCGCGTCGCGTTCTGGCCCCGCAAGATCCTCTTCGACCCCACGCCCGTCTCCGACGACGACATTCTCGAGGGATCGAGAGTCTGGCCGCGTCTTGCGAGATTCGTTGCCGCACACCACCGACCTGTGTGGATTCTCACGGCTGTGGTGCTTGCCGTGATGGCAGTAGGCGTTACCCAGCTAAAGGCTGACGGCTCGCCGTCCAGCGAGTATGTGCTGGGCGAATCTCAGGCACGCGACGGGCTCGCCGTCCTCGCCGAGCACTATCCTGCGGGCTCAGGAACTCCCGCAGTGGTCGTCGTAGACACAGAGAGGATGCTGCAAGCGACGGGCGCCGCGCTCGCCGTAGATGGTGTCGACCATGTCCGAATCGCTACCCTGGGCGGCCCATCGCCCATAAACGAGAACGGAATACAGCCGTTTGCCGCTGGCGCGGGAATACCTCTCGCACCGTTGGTCGTGAACGACCGGGTCATGCTCGAAGTGACGCTTAGTTCGGCGGCCGACACGCCCGCGGCCGAGCAGGCCGTGCGAGACCTGCGGCTCGCTCTGGATGAGGTCGGTACCGACATCCTGGTCGGCGGGCAGACGGCGATCGACATCGACTCCAACGCTGCAGCAGCCGCGGACCGCTCGCTGATCATTCCGCTGGTCCTCCTTGCGATTCTTGTCATCCTGATCGGAGTTCTGCGGTCGGTGCTGGCGCCGATCCTCGTGATTGCGAGCGTTGCCCTGTCGTACGCCGCAGCGCTCGGAGTCTCGGCAATCGTTTTCAACGTCGTCTTCGGCTTCTCGGGCGCGGATCCCACTGTTCCGCTTTTCGCCTTCGTGTTCCTCATCGCGCTCGGTGTGGACTACAACATCTTCCTCATGATCCGTGCTCGCGAAGAGACTGCAGTGTACGGACCACGACCGGCGATTCTGCGGAGTCTTGTGCTCACGGGTGGTGTGATCACCTCGGCCGGCATTGTGCTGGCTGCCACCTTCGCGGCGCTGGGCGTCTTGCCACTTCTCTTCCTCGCGCAGATCGCCTTCATCGTTGCGTTCGGTGTTCTGCTCGACACTTTTGTCGTCCGTATCCTTCTTCTCCCCGCGCTGGTGTATGACCTCGGCGCGCGAGTCTGGTGGCCAAGTCGACTTTCGCGACCAGCAGCTCCCGCTGTGGCGCCGAGCGTCGATGAGAAAGTCGCAGTGCTCCAGTAGAACTCTCTTTTGGACTGCGTTCTGTGTGACCGTGCTGGCCTGGTTAGGGCCGCGTGCCCGCTGACGCGCCGGGAGTGCCGTTACGAGAGCGTGAGATAAACCCTGATTGTTTGTTGTGAATCCTCTTGCCGTTTGCTGGGTGGTGAGGTAGAAACATTCCATCGGCCTTTTTTGGGGCGCCGAGCGAGGCAGAACTGGGAACTGCCCGATCACTGGGGAACAATGGAGCGACCCCCGATCGCTCTGGGAAGCATCGTCATGAGCGCCACAGCGTCGCACTTTGGCTCCACGAATTCACTCCGTTCCGGATGGCGGATCGCTCTCGCGATGCTCGCGTCCACAGCGATGGTGGTGACATTGCTGTTCATAACACAGCCACCGCCGGCTGCGGCGGTCACGGACGAGGATCCATCGTTCGTGCTGACGCAGAACGATCTGGAGTTCATCCTCCGCCAGATCCAGGTCTCCGAGGCGCACGCCGCAGACGAGCTCAACCCCGACGTCTACGAGCTGTACTGCCCCGAGCAGGGGCCCAACGCGCAGAACTGCGTGTGGAACGCGGCAGTGCCCAAGGGCGTGCGCACGGTCGACGGCTCCTACAACAACGTTCTCGCTGAGCGGGAGTTGTTCGGCGCCGCCGACGTGGCCTTCCCCCGACTCGTTCCCGCCGAGTGGCAGCAGGCTGACCCTGAGGTCGCCATCCTCGACTTCGAGCCGAACACGCCCGAGCAGACTGCGCTCTGCGACCCGGGCGTCACCTGCTACGACCAGCGCAGCGGCAACGTCTACGACTCGCACCCCCGCGAGATCAGCAATTTGATTGTCGACCAGTCCACGTCCAACCCCGCGATCGAGAACCAGCTTGAGGCCGGTACGGCAATCGAGGTCCCCGGAACCGATCGCGTAACGACGCCGAATACGGCTCCTGACGAGGGTCTCTCTGCCCCGTTCAACACGTTCACCGGCTTCTTTGGTCAATTCTTCGACCACGGTCTCGACCTTGTCGGAAAGGGTGGCAACGGCTCCATCGTCGTTCCGCTCAACGCCGACGACCCGCTGTTCTGCCCCGCCGACGGCACAAAGCCCAACCCGGCAGACCCCGACGGCCCCGAGATCGACTGCAACCCGGACGGCAACTTCCTTACTCTCTCGCGTGCGACGCGAGTAGAAGGCAACGACACCGAGCACATGAACCTCACGTCGCCGTTCATCGACCAGAACCAGACCTACGCCTCGCACCCCGCACACCAGGTCTTCCTGCGTGAGTACGAGCTCATCGACACCGACGGCGATGGCGACCAGGAACCGTGGGCTACGGGGCACCTGATTGAAGGAACCGCTGGCGGCATGGCCAAGTGGCTCGATGTCAAGAATCAGGCTGCGACGATCCTCGGCATCGTGCTGACGGACGCCGATCTGCTCGACGTTCCCCAGGTGCGCGTCGACCCCTACGGCAACTTCGTGCCTGGCGCGAATGGCTTCCCGCAGCTCATCACAGGCGACGGAACCACGTTCGTTGAGGGATCGCTCGCGGGTACCGCCGTTCCCGCCGACGCGCTCGGCACGGGTCACGCATTCCTCGACGACATCGCACACGGCGCGACGCCAATCGTCGATCCGGTCACAGGCGACCTCATCCCCTCGTTCGATGAGAATGGCGACGCCGTTCTCGATCCGATCACCGGCGAACCCGTGCTCACGGGCTACAACATCGCCGCCTTGAACGCTCACTACATCGCCGGCGATGGCCGAGTGAACGAGAACATCGGTCTTACCGCGGTGCATGCTGTGTTCCACGCGGAGCACAACCGCATGGTCGGCCAGATCGAGGATCTCCTCGGAGGTGTCGCAGGCACCGAAGACCTCGTTGCGCAGGACTCCGACGAGCGGGGAGGGCTGGCGCAGTTCGCCGCAGCGTTCCGTGGCGAGACCCACTCGTACAGCTCCGACAAGCCGTCGGACCAGCTACCGGGCTACGTGCCCGCAGTCAACCCGGACGCACTTCCGCCGGTTGCTGGCACCGAGGACGACTGGAGTTACGAAGAGCGCCTCTTCCAAGCGGCGAAGTTCGCCACCGAGATGCAGTACCAGCACCTTGTCTTCGAAGAGTTCGCGCGCAAGATCGCACCGAACATCGACGCCATTCCATTCAACGAAAACGGATACGTCGCAGATGTCGATCCCGCCATCACGGCGGAGTTCGCACACGTGGTCTACCGCTTCGGTCACTCGATGATGACCGAAGAGATCGGCCGCGAGCCCGTCGTCACCGACGAGGCGGGCGTCATTGAGCCCGATGGTATGGGTGATGTCACTTTGCTCGACGGCTTCCTCAACCCGGGGTTGTTCGACGAGTTCGGCGCACTCACACCGGAGCAGGCTGCTGGCTCGCTCATCAACGGAATGACCAGCCGCGTGGGTAGCCAGATCGACGAACACATCGTCGATGTCTTGCGCAACAATCTGCTCGGGTTGCCGCTCGACCTTGCATCGCTGAACCTGATGCGCGGCCGTGACACGGGAATCGCGCCCCTGCAGGCAGCGCGGGCGAGCTTCTTCGCCAATACCGGTGACCCGGACCTTCGTCCGTACGCGAACTGGACCGACTTCGGCCTGAACACCAAGAACGGTGACAACTTCGGCCGTGCAGGTGAGAAGGCATCGTTGGTGAACTTCGTGGCGGCCTACGGCACCCACGAGACGATCCTGAACGCGACCACGCTGGACGAGAAGCGCAACGCCGCGGCTCTGCTCGTGAATGGCGCACCGCAGGGTGAGGAATTCGTTGTCCGGCTCGCCGGACCCGACCGTTTCGACACCGCTAGGCGAATCGCGGAGCGGGAGTTCCTGCCTGGACCGGTCCCGGTGATCTACATCGCCTCGGGAGCAAACTTCCCCGACGCGCTGGCCGGTGGTGCACTGGCGGCAGCAACCGGCGGCCCGGTGCTGCTCACTGGAGCTGGAGACACGGGTGAGCTTCCCCTTGCCACAGTGCTCGCACTGGGAAACCTGACACGGGACAACGTTGTGCCCGCAAGGATCGTGGTGCTGGGTGGCACGAGCGTGATCGGTCCGAACACGGTGGCCTCGCTGAACGCGATATTTGATGATGACCTACCGGTAGAGCGCATCGCCGGTGCAGACCGGTTCGAGACGGCAGCGGCGATCGCTTCCGAGCTCGAGCCGGGCGGACGGGTCTTCATCGCGAACGGGCTGAACTTCCCGGACGCCCTTGCAGGGGCCGCAGTGGCAGCAGCGAGCGGATCGGCGGTGCTCCTCGTGACGCCTACGTCGATTCCTCAGGCCACGATCACTGCGCTGGAGACGCTGCAACCGACAGAGATCGTGATTCTCGGTCAGACCGCGGCGGTTTCGGCAGGCGTTGCCAACCAGTTGGGTGCCTACACCGATGGTGACGTGATCCGGCTGGGAGGTGCCGACAGGTACGAGACGGCAATCGAGATCACGCAGGAGTTCTTCCCCGCAGGGGCAGAACGCGTGTACCTGGCGACCGGTGTCAACTTCCCCGACGCCCTGGCAGCTACCCCGGGAGCAGGAATCAACGGTTCGCCGGTGCTTCTCGTTCCGCCGACGGGGCTGACCCCGGCACTGCGGGCAGAGCTGAGTCGACTGAGCCCGAGCCAGATCTTTGTGCTCGGTGGTACCGCGGTGGTGAGTGAGGCGATCGAGCTCGAGCTCGCCGACTTCGCTCCCGCACCGCTCGTCGCTCCCGATGACCGACTGGCGTTCATGAACTCGACGGTCTACACCGCTCCGAACGGTGATGTCATCGACTGGTCGAACGTGGCCGGAGAGACGATCACTGGTCTGGAGAATGTCGACTTCTGGATCGGCGGCCTCGCAGAGCGGCTGAACCCGTTCGGTGGAATGCTCGGGTCGAGCTTCAACTTCGTCTTCGAGACGCAGATTGAAGACCTTCAGTTCGCAGACAGGTTCTACTACCTGTTCCGCAACCCCGGCCAGCAGCTGTTCGCGGCGCTCGAGGGCAACACGTTCTCAGACATGATCCAGCGCAACACGGACGCGTCGCACCTGCCCGCCGACATCTTCGCTCTCCAGGACCCGGTTCTGGTGATCGATGAATTCGACGGTGTGCTCCCCGAGGGACTGCTCCAGGATGGCGACGGTACGTACCGGTGGGTCGGTGACGAGCACGTCGAACTCCACGGTACGGCCGGCGACGACCGCCTCCGCGGAGACGAAGGCGACGACTCGATCTGGGGCTACGCCGGCGACGACGTGATCGAAGGTGGGTCGGGTAACGATGCGCTCGTCGGTGGTCTCGGCGACGACATCATCACCGACCTATTCGGTGATGACAACATCAAGGGCAAGCAGGGCAACGACGCAATCGACATGGGGTCGGGAATCGACCTCGGAATCGGCGGTAGCGGCGATGACTTCTTGGTCAAGGGCGGTGGGGACGGAACGTTCTTCGCCGGTCTCGGTGATGACATCGTTCTCGGCACCAGTGGTCGCATGATCGTCTTCGGTGGCGAGCACAACGACTGGATCGAGGGTTCGAACTCCGGAGCCGAGTTGCTGCAAGGCGACAACGCCGACCAGAGTCAGAACGACACCCTCGGTGGTGATGATGTGGTCATCGGCCGACTCGGCAACGATGACGTCGAAGGTGAAGGCGGCAACGACATCCTCGTCGGCGAATCCTCCGGAACGGACCGTCACCTCGGAAACATCGGCTACGACTGGCTGACCTACTATGGCCAAACGGCGAATATCACGTCGGACTGGGCATACAACCGGCTGTTCGATGTAGGCAACCCGTTGCCGTCACGATTCGACCTCATGGAGGCACTCTCCGGTGGCGCGGGCGACGATATCTTGCGCGGAGCTGCGGTCGACGGTGGCGACATCCCGGCTCAGGAGATTCCTCTGCACAAGCTCACGCAGGCCGCTCTCGACCTGATTCCTGGCTTCGAGGCCATTCTCCGACCCGAGGGGCATGAAGACTACGCCGCCCGGTTCATGGAGCCTGGCCCCGACGGAGATGCGGGTCTGTGGAACGAGGTGATCATCGGTGGTGGCGGAGACGACACGATCGAGGGTCGCGGCGGCGATGACTTCATCGACGGTGACTCGTACCTCCGTGTGCAGCTCGAGTACACCCTGACTGGAGAGCGGTTCGACAGTGCTGCTCAACTCCAGGCGCGTGTGTTCAGCGGTGAGATCAACCCGGGCGACATCGATATCGTCCGCGAGATTGTCACCTCTGACACCGCAGACACGGATGTCGACACGGCCGTCTACATCGGTTCGATCGACGAGTACGCGGTAACCGATCTCGGTGACGGCTACTACCGGGTGGAGCCGGTTGACGCTGACAACCCGCCGACTCAGCCGGTTCTGGTAACGGAGGGCGAAGGGTCTGACATCCTGCGCAACATTGAGTTCGTTCAGTTCAACGATGGAGTGCTGGCGCTCGAGCCTGTAGCCGCGGAGATCGCCTTCGACACGGAGACGCCGACTGACGGCACAAACGATGCTCCTGGATTGATCACTGCCGAGCTCCTGCAGCTGGACTCGGAGGAGCCGTTCGACCTGACGGGCGCGACGAACGTTGTGTTCACGTGGGCTGCTACGCCTGGGCCTGCCGTCCCCGGACCGGCAAGCCTCTGGACGGCGGTGGAGAATGGCAACGGGCTGGCGACGCTTCCGCTCGCGGACGATGACCTGGTGGGGCAGTTCCTGCGGGTTACCGTCACCTGGGCCGATGCGGATGGCATCCTGCGATCTGTGACCTCCGGGCCGACCGCGGCCGCGGTGGCAGCTGATCCGCTCGAGGCGCCTGCGCCTCCTCCGGTAGATCCTCCGGTAGATCCTCCGGTAGATCCTCCGGTAGATCCTCCGGTAACGCCCTAGGGCGGCAGGGAGAGAACTAAGTCATGACGCCGCTGGCGCAGGTGCCAACACATCTGCACCAGCGGCGTACTGACATTTGAACCCAAAGGGTCGGTGCTCCCCCCAGAGTCCGAACCCGACCGGTCCGAACTATCACCCACCGCGGACCGGAGCCCCGCCGAACGAGCGAGTGAGCTGGTGGTCCCTGGGTCGTTGACTAGAGCGTGCGAAGGCTGGTGTTCCCCAGCACAGCTCCCGCACGGTCGACGTCTTTAAGCGACAAGTGGGCACAGCCTCCGACGGGAAGTGGGCCGAAGGGCCGGACTCTTGAGTCCGGTCCTTCGCGTATGTTCGGGCGTGCGCTACGCCACCGCGCGCTGGTGGACCTCGGTCTCAAGCGTGAGCCCGTTCAGCTCGAAGTACAGTCGCCGCTCGGTGATCGACACCGTCATACTGTTGCGACGCTCGAGCGCACGAACCGCGGCGTCCACGAAGCCGGGGTCGAAGCTGTAGAGCGAGATCTCATCGGCGCGATGGATCTTCTTTCCCGCCCACACCGCGGCGACCTTGGCAGGGTCACGGTGCGTGTAGACGGCGACCCGATCGGCAGCGAGTGAACCGGTGTGCAGGCGCGCAGCATCCGGAGCACCGACCTCGATCCACGCGACCAGCGCGCCCGTCATGTCGCGGACCAGAACCGCCGGCTCATCGGTGGATGACACGCCCTCGCTGAACGCGATGCCCTCTTGAAACTCGAGGCAATAGGCGAGCACGCGCGTCAGCATGAAAGCGTCCGTCTCGGACGGATGCCTCGCCACGCGCAGTGTCAGTTCGTCGTAGACCCCGCGATCGATATCAGCGAGTTGTACCGCGAAGGTGTGGATCGTGGCGCCGATCGCCATCTCAGGCCGGGGGCCAGGTGATGAGCAGCAGACCCTGCTTGGTATCGGCGAGCTTGACCCATCCGTCGCCGAAGAAGTACGTCATACCGTATCCGTCAGCGTCGGTCGCGATCGTCGTTTCAGGGTTCTCGGTGATGTACACGCCGGTCTCGGCCTCTTCGCGCACCCAGCCCTGCGAGACGAGCTCGTCCTGCGCCGCAGTAGCTTCGGCGTCCTCGATCGGACCCCATCCGAAGATCAGGAGATGATCGCCGGCAGGCCCCGCGAAGTCGGCCCACACACACTGCAGACCCTCGGGTACTTCGAGAGCCCCTATGTAGAGCGAATCGGCGCGCACGGTCCAGCCGATGGCTCCGAGCTCGTTGACGGTGTCTTCCGGAATGATCGCCTCGCACGTCGGGTCACCCACTGGCTCCACGCTCGCGCTTGCCTCGGGCACCGGCTCCGTAGCTGTCGCACTCGGAGTCGGTGCCGTCGACACGGACTCCGAAGGTGCGGGAGAAGCGTCGGGAGCACATCCGACGAGCAGGGCTGAAGCCACTGCGAGCACCAGAGCCGTCGTTCCGAGACGAATACGTGGGGGGATCATCGAGCGGTACTCCGTAGGGGGGTAAGAGTGCGAGGGATTCGGGTCAGGGGGAGTGCAGGAGGGTCAAGAAGTCGTCGTGGAGAACGCGGTTCGTCGCGAGCGCCGACCGTGAGGCGATCGAGTCGGCACCGTCGAAGTCGGTGAACTTGCCGCCCGCTTCGGTGACGATCGGCACCAGCGCGGCGACGTCGTACTCTTTGACGCCGAACTCGGCAACGAACTCGAGTCGCCCTTCGGCCAGCAGCATGTACGGCCAGGTATCGCCATAGCCGCGGTCGCGCCACACCGCACGCGACAAGCGCATGAGTGCGTCGAGGTGGCCGGTGTCGTCCCACTGGCTGACGCTCTGAAAGCTCGCGCTCGACTCAGCGATCGAGTCGATACCTGAGACGCTAACCCGACGGGGAGAACCGTCAGGGTTGTTCGTCCACGCGCCGAGTCCGGATGCTGCCCACCATCGTCGCCCGAGAGCGGGCTGGCTCGCCACGCCGATGCGTGGCACGCCGTCGATCGACAGCGCGATGAGCACCGTCCACATCGGGATGCCCTTGAGATAATTGGCGGTTCCGTCGATTGGGTCGATGATCCACTGGCGCGCCGAGTCACCGGTAACGCCGAACTCTTCGCCGAACACGCCGTCGCCGGGACGTTCGGCTTCGAGCATCGCGCGGATGGCGCGTTCCGTCGCCAGGTCTGCTTCGGTCACGTGCGACGCATCGGCCTTAGTCTGGACGTCGAGATCCGGCGCATCGAAGCGACTCATGGATGCTGCATCCGCCGCATCGGCCAGCCGCAGAGCAAGCGCGAGATCTGCGCTGAGATCGCCCTCGAACGGCGCGTCGAACGACGGGGAGGATTCAGGCGAGGTCACGTGCTCAAGGATACTGTCCGTGTTGTGGGCTCGATTTCCGGGTGACGCAATCGTGATGGTAATGTTGACCCTCGGTTGCCTCGTCGCATCCACGCACCTCTAGCTCAATCGGCAGAGCAACTGACTCTTAATCAGTGGGTTCTGGGTTCAAGTCCCAGGGGGTGCACCACACGCTCTTCCCATCGACACGGCCTCGCATTCGCGGGGCCGTTGTTCTTGATCGGGGTGGTCTCTACAGGTCGCGAATCGATAACGATGACCGCAGCATCCCGTGTCGACTTGACGTTCCGCGCCCTAGTTCCTACATTTGCCAGTACCTGAATCAGTTTTCAGGTACATGAATCTTCCAACGAGCGAAGATCCTTCCAATGGTGAAAGGCACGCACATGCGGGTTACGAAGAAGTTGCTCCTGGGCTCCGTGGTTGCCACGGCAGCACTCGTCCTGGCGGCGTGCGCGCCGCAGGCCGCCGCCCCCGACAGCAGTGCATCCGGATCTGCGCCCGCAGGCCCGGCTGAGATCACGGTCGGCATCGTCACGAGCGAGACCGGGCCGCTGGCTGGCTACGGCAAGCAGTACCTCGACGCGTTCGAGGTCGGCCTCGACTACGCGACCGACGGCACGGGCGAGATCAACGGCACCACGATCATCGTCGAGAACAAGGACGACGCGGGTGACCCCGACAAGGCAGTGACAGCCGTCAAAGAGCTCATCGGCGCCGGCGTGAACATCATCGCCGGCACCGCATCGTCCGGCGTCGCTCTCGCCGTGGCGGAGCAGGCCGCGCAGAACAAGGTGCTCTACATCTCGGGGCCAGCTGCTGCCGACGCGATCACGGGCATCAACGAGTACACCTTCCGCTCGGGCCGCCAGTCCGCGCAGGATGTCGCGACCGCCGGCACCTTCCTCGACGAAATCGAGGGCAAGAAGATCACGGTCTTCGCACAGAACACCGCGTTCGGTACGGGCAACCAGGCCGCCGTGACCGCGATCCTCGGCGCGCAAGGCGCGACTGTTGACGCCGTCCTTGTCCCCGAAGACGCGACGGAGTTCACGCCGTTCGCTCAGCAGGTGCTCGCCGGCGCTCCCGACCTCGTCTTCGTGGCCTGGGCCGGCGCAACTTCCGGCGCGATGTGGCAGGCGATGAGCCAGCAGGGCGTCATGGATGCGATCCCGGTCGTCACCGGTCTCGGCGACACCGCCACCTTCGGCGCCTACGGCGAGGCATCCGAGCAGATCAGCTTCCTGAACCACTACTTCGCGGGCGGCCCCGACAATGAGGTCAACACCGCGATGGTCGAGGGCCTCGAGGCGGCCGGTAGCGCTCCTGATCTCTTCAGCCCCGACGGGTTCAACGCCGCCCTCATGATCGTTCACGCGATCGCGGAGGGTCAGGGTGAGGTCGACGCGATGGTTTCGGCGCTCGAAGGGTTTGAGTTCGAAGGCCCGAAGGGTTCGATGACGGTCCGCGCCAGCGACCACGCCCTTATCCAGGAGATGTACCAGGTCACGCTGGTCGCCGAGGGTGGCACGTTTGTACCTGAGCTCGTCGACACGGCTGCCGCCGACGCCGTCGCGCCCGCCGAAGCCCAGTAACACCGCTACGTCACCGGCCCGCGTAGTCCCGAGCATCCCTCTGGAGAACTGAAGTATGAACACCCCCGTCCCGCCCGCGCTGAGTATTGAAGGCCTTGGCCTTCAGATCGGCGGCGCGACAATCCTGAAAGACGTCGCCCTCGAGATCGAAGCCGGCTCACTTGTCGGCGTCATCGGGCCCAATGGCGCCGGCAAGACCACGCTCTTCAACGTGATCTCCGGCATCATGAAGCCCACCTCGGGACGCGTTGTGATGGACGGCACCGACATCACGTCGGCGTCCGTGTCTGCTCGGGCACGGGCGGGACTGGGGCGCACATTCCAGACATCGAGCCTCTTCCCGCGGCTCACGGTGCTCGAGAACGTGCGGCTCGCCGCACAGGTGTCGCTCGGTGGTTCGGCATCCCTCTTCCGCATTCCGCGGCGGACGGATGCTGCCACCGAGCTGGCCCTCGAGAAGCTCGAGGCCGTCGGTCTCAGCCACAAGCAGGACACCGCCGCCGGCGACATGTCACACGGCGACAAGCGCAAACTCGAGATCGCTGTGCTCTTGGCGACCGATGCGAGCATCGTGCTGCTGGATGAGCCGATGGCGGGAGTCGCCTCCGGCGACGTCAGCGGGCTCGTCGAGAACATCCGCGATCTGCAGCGCCAAAAGGGCTGCACGGTCCTGATGGTGGAACACCACATCGACGTTCTCATGGGTCTCGTCGACAAGGTGGCCGTCATGTACTTCGGCACCATCATCGCCTTCGACACCCCGCAGAACATCATGAACGACCCGCTCGTCCAGAGCGCCTACCTGGGAACGGGCACCGCCGCATGAGCAACATTCTCGAGGTGGTCGGCCTGCGTTGTTCGATCGCCGGTCAGCAGGTCGTCGAAGACGTGACATTCGAGGTGCCTGCCACCGGGATCACCGCAGTCCTCGGCCGCAATGGAGTCGGAAAGACCTCGACGCTCCGCGGCATCCTCGGTCTCATTCAGCGGTCCGGGCGCGTGACTCTCGCCGGCGAGCGGATCGACGGTCTTCCTACGCACAGAATCGTCCAGCGCGGTGTGGGGTATGTCCCGGAAGACCGCGAAGTGTTCGCGAAGCTCAGTGTCGCCGAGAATCTCGCCCTTGCCGAGCGTCAGAAGAACCCACGCCGTGAGTTCGTGGCGAACCTCTTCCCCGATCTCGTGCAACGCCGTGACCAACAGGCCGGAACCCTCTCCGGCGGTCAGCAGCAAATGGTCTCGGTTGCGCGGGCACTCCTGAACGACAACCAGATCCTCTTGGTCGATGAGCCCACGAAAGGTCTCGCGCCCAAGATCGTCGCCGAGGTGACCGACGCCCTGCTCGAGGCATCCAAACTCGTTCCCATCCTGCTGGTGGAGCAGAACCTCGAAGTCGTCCGCCGTCTTGCGACCGGAGCGATCGTCATCGGTGGGGGCCGCGTGATTCACACCGGCCCAGCGCTGAGCATCCTCGATGATCCTGACCTCACCCGCCGACTCCTCGGCGTTCACGCAGAGAGCGAGGCCACAACATGAGCACTCTCGTCCTCACCCTCATCACCGGCGTCGGTCTCGGTGCCCTTTACTTCCTCGTGGCGAGCGGGCTGAGCCTGATCTACGGCCTCATGCACGTTCTCAACTTCGCCCACGGCGCGTTTCTCACCCTGAGTGCCTTCGTGGGCTGGATGGTTGCCCAGGCTCTCGGCACCGACTCCTGGGGGTCGTTTCTCCTCTCGGTGCTCGTCGGGGGAGCGGTCGGCGCCCTCTTCGCGATGGTGACCGAGTTGATCCTCATCAGACCCCTCTATGAACGGCATATCGAACAAGTGCTCGTCACGGTCGGTCTCTCGTTCGCAGCGGTCGCGCTCTTCGAAGGGATCTGGGGCACTGACCCGATCAACATCGCGGGCCCGCCCTGGCTGAAGCAGACCACTGAGATCCTCGGAGCGCGCATCCCGAACACCTACTGGGTGCTCATGGTTGCCGCAGCTCTCGTGCTCGCCGCCCTCGTGCTTTTCCTGCAGAAGACGCGCTACGGCATGATCATCCGTGCCGGAGTCGAGAACCGTTCGATGGTGACCGCACTCGGCATCGACGTCCGCCGATCGTTCACTCTGGTGTTCGCGATCGGCGGAGCAGCAGCGGGCATCGGCGGGGTCCTCGCGATGCACTACTCCACGTTCGTGTCGGCACACCTCGGCCAGACGCTGCTCATCTTCGCCTTCATCGTCACCGTCGTAGGCGGCCTCGGTTCGCTCACCGGTGCTGCTGTCGCGTCGGTACTCGTCGCGGTGCTGCAACAGTTCGCCAACTTTTATCTCGGTGGCACCGGTGACTTCATCGTGGTCATCCTGCTCGCGGTCGTGCTTCTGGTTCGGCCGTCTGGACTCCTCGGGAGGAAGGCATGATGGCCTCCGCACGCACTCGTTCACCGATCGCGCGTTTTGCGCCCGCCATTGCCGGTGTCGCCCTGGTGATCTTCATGGCGATCCTGCCGCTGCTGAACATCTCGATCCCCGGCATTCTGCCGACGCCGACCTATATGCCCGGCACGCTCGCGCTCCTGTCGCTGTGCATGGTCTTCGCGGCTTTGGCGCTGTCGTACAACATGTTGCTGGGCTCGGCGGGCATGCTGTCGTTCGGTCACGCCTTGTACTTCGGAGCCGGTGCCTACGGTCTCGGCATCGCGCTCGAGCACCTCGGCGTGCCGCTCTGGCCAGGCATCTTCGTCGCGCTCATCGGCGGCATGATCATCGCCCTCCTCACCGGTGCGGTCGCCATGCGCGTATCGGGCATCCCGTTCGCGATGGTGACGCTCGCTTTCGCGCAGGCCGGCTCGCTCCTGGTGCGCCGCAACTCCGCTGTCACGGGCGGCGAAGAGGGTCTCAGCATCAACACCGAGCAGGTGCCCGACTTTTTGATCGGCGTGATCAACACCCGCAACCTCTATTGGTTCACGCTCGTCGTACTGGTGATCGTGTACTTGGTCACTCTGTGGGTCGACACGTCCCGCCTCGGTCACCTGGTGCGCGCGACCCGTGAGAACGAGCAGCGCGTCCGAGTGCTCGGGCTCCAGCCGTACCAGGTGAAGCTCGTGGTCTTCGTGATCGCGGGAATCCTGGCAAGCCTCGCCGGGGTCGCCTACATGCTCCTGCAGTCAGGCACCGTGCCACGGGCAGTGTCTGCCGACCTCACCATCACTGTTCTCGTCATGGTCGTGCTCGGTGGCGTGGGGTTCCGTTGGGGTGCCATTGTTGGCGGTGTGCTCTACACCTTGCTCGATCAGCGACTCACGGTGCTCGCAGGTTCCGAAGCGATCGCCGGTCTGCCTGACTTCTTGCGCATCCCGCTCTCGGAGCCGCTGTTCATCCTCGGTGTGCTGTTCATCATCGTCGTGATGTTCCTCCCCGGCGGTATCGCCGGGACGATCGACAGCGCCGTCCGGCGTCGCCGAGGCGACCACGCGCGCGGCGCGCTGCAGTCGCTGGATGGCGTCGACACTGCAGATACAGGCACGGCCACGCCCGCCGAACCGCCGTCAAGGGTGCGCGCGTGACTTGGGAAGCCGGGCCGTCAGACGGGCCGCACACGGTGGGCCGTTGGCTCACCGACCGTGCGTCGCAGTCGCCGCGGCGCATCGCCATCGATGACCGCGGCGTAACGATGGACTATGCGACGCTCGCCCTGCGCGCCTCTGACCTCGCGGACGGCTTTCGCAGGGCAGGCTATGGCCCGGGAGATCGCATCGCGACCGTGTCGGGCAACTCGGCCGATCACGTCGTCGCGTTCTTCGCGTGCGCCCTCGCTGGGCTCGCCTTCGCGCCTTTGTCGTGGCGCCTGACGCCCCGAGAACTGACCGACCTCATTGCGCGATCAGACCCCGCGATCCTCCTCGCCGAGGACGAGTACGCGGCACTTGTCGGCGAGGCCGTGCGCGCGCTCGACACGGGCGTCGTCGTCGTAGCCCTGGGCACAACGGGGGTCGAGGCATCCGTTCCCGCCGCGAGATCACCGCGAGCCGCCGCGCGACCGGTCCGTGACGACGACGCTCTGCTGATCATCTTCACCTCCGGAAGCGAAGCCGCTCCGAAGGGTGTGGTGCTCACCCACGCGAACTGCTTCTGGAACAACCTCGCCCTCGCGAGCGCGGTGCCGATCGGTCCGGATGACGTCGTGCTGGCGATGCTTCCCCAGTTTCATGTGGCGGCGTGGAACTGTCAGCCGCTGCTGGCCTGGTGGGTTGGCGCGACGGTCGTGCTCGAGCGGTCCTTTCAGCCCGCTCGCGCGCTGCAGCTGATCAGCGAGCGTCGAGTGACGGTGATGATGGGCGTCCCCACGCACTACGCGCTGTTGGCGGCCGATCGTGAGTGGTCGTCGACGGATGCCTCGTCTTTGCGCGTCGCGTTGGTCGGCGGCGCGACCATGCCGGCGAGTCTGCAGGACACGTGGACGCGGCGAGGAATCCCGCTCACACAGGGTTATGGCCTGACCGAAGCCGCTCCGAACGTTCTGCACCTCCCGGCGGCTGAGGCCGTGTCTTTCCCGGGTGCTGTCGGCCGGCCCTATCCGCACGTGTCGGTCCGACTGGTCGACCCCGAGACCGAGCTGCCACTCGAGGGCGAGGCGACGGGAGAGCTGTGGGTCCGCGGACCGAGCGTGTTCGCCGGCTACCTCGACGACGAGATGGCGACCGCCGCCGCCATGCGCGGCGAATGGCTGCGCACCGGCGACCTCGCGCGCCGCGATGCATCCGGTGTCTTTCGCATCGTCGATCGAATCAAAGACATCTACATCTCGGGCGGCGAAAACGTCGCGCCCGCTGAGGTCGAGTTCGCGCTCGCGCTGCACCCGCTGATCGAAGCGTCCGCGGTGGTGGGCGTACCTGACCCGGTGTGGGGGGAACGCGGCGTCGCGTTCGTCGTACGCAAGGCGGAAGCCATTCTTTCCCGTGATGAGGTCCTTGCACATGCACGCCGAAATCTGGCCGCGTTCAAGGTGCCGGTTCGCGTGGAGTTCGTCGATGCGCTGCCGCGCTCGACGATCGAAAAGCTCGCAAGATCGCGCCTCCGCGCGCTCGCGAGGAGACTGCAGGAGGGGGAGCGGAATGAGCATGTCATCTGAGCTCATCGACGACGAGGGCGAACTCGTTTCGCCCGCGACGGGACGGCCACTGACGAAACGCGGCGAAGCAACTCGTCGTCGACTACTGGAGGCGGCCGAGGTCGTGTTCGCCGAACAGGGCTACCACGAGGCATCCATCGTCAAGATCACCGAGCGTGCCGGCGTGGGCCTCGGCACCTTCTATCTCTACTTCGACAGCAAGCAGTCGATCTTCGAGGCATTGGTCATCGACCTCAACCGTCGTGTTCGTCACGCGATGTCCGAAGCCATGGCCGACGCCGGGTCGCGTCTCGATGCAGAACGCGCGGGCTTCGCCGGGTTCTTCCGCTTCACCGCCGAGCACCCCGCGCTCTACCGCGTTGTGCGCGAGGCCGAGTTCGTCTCGCCCGAGGTGCTGCGGTTGCACTACACGCGCATCGTGGACGGCTACGAGGCCGGACTCCGTGCCGCCCAGCGGGCGGGCGACGTCGATCCCGAACTCGACCCGGCGACGACCGCCTGGGCGCTCATGGGTATGGGCGAGCTCATCGGCATGCGCTTCCTCCTGTGGGAACGCGACGCCGACGGCCGTCCGCCCGCCGCGATGGACCCCGCGGTCTTCGACGCAATGTCGCGGTTCATCGACAACGCGCTCGCTCCGCGGACCCAAGAACCAACGCAGAAAGACGAAAAGGGATGACTGAGCACCACCTCATTCAAGACCTGACGCAAAAGCGAGCACTCATCACGGGTGGGGCGAGCGGTATCGGTCTCGCGTGTGCCCACGAGTTCGCCCGTCGTGGAGCGCACGTCACCATTGCGGACGTGAATGCGGATGCTGCGACCGCCGCCGCGACCGAGGTCGGTGGAGAGTCGTGGGTTGTCGACCTCGCTGATACTGCAGCACTGGATGACCTCATCCTTGACGTCGACATCCTCGTCAACAACGCGGGATTCCAGCGGGTCAGCCCGATCCAGGACTTCGATCCCGACGCCTTCCGGCTCGTCTTGCGTCTCATGCTCGAGTCGCCGTTCCTTCTCGTCCGTGCGGCCTTGCCCGGCATGTACGAGCGTGGCTGGGGGCGAGTGATCAACATCTCGAGCGCGCACGGCCTTCGAGCGAGTCCCTTCAAGTCGGCCTACGTCGCTGCGAAGCATGGCCTCGAAGGGCTGTCCAAGGTCACTGCGCTCGAGGGCGGCCCACACGGCGTCACCAGCAACTGCATCAATCCGGCATACGTCCGAACCCCCCTCGTCGAGAAACAGATCGTGGACCAGGCGAAGGTGCACGGCGTCGCCGAAAGCGAGGTCGTGGAGAAGATCATGCTCACCGAGACCGCGATCAAGCGCCTCATCGAACCCGATGAGGTCGCCTCTCTCGCGGGATGGCTCGCCTCCGATAAGGCTGGAATGGTCACCGGTGCCTCCTACACGATGGACGGCGGGTGGACGGCGCGATGACCCGCAGCCACACCTATCGCACCATCGCTGTGCCCGTCGCTGGTGGCGATCTTCGGGTGGCGGTGTGGGATCCGATCGACGAGAGCACGTCAGCGGTGACGGATGCTGCCCCCTCGGTCCTGCTGATCCACGGGGTGACCTCCTCGCACCTCGCATGGTCGTTCGTCGTTGACCGACTGCCTGGTGTCCGCGTCATCGCGCCCGACCTGCGCGGACGCGGGGGCAGCAACACGCTGACCGGACCCGCGGGAATGCGTGCGCATGCGCACGACCTCGCCACGACACTCGACTCGCTCGGCATCGATCGCATTGTCGTCGTCGGCCACTCGATGGGGGCCTTCGTCGCGGTGAGCTTCGCTGACCTGTTCGAAGACCGCGTAGAGCGACTCGTACTCGTCGACGGGGGACTCCCGCTCGATGTGCCCAAGGGGCTCGATGCCGCCACCATGATGTCGAGCGTGCTCGGGCCGACGGCTGCTCGCCTGTCGATGCGCTTTGCGGATGCTGACGCCTATCTCGACTTCTGGCGCGTGCACCCCGCGTTTCAAGCGCCGTGGACTCCAGAGCTCGAGGCCTACTTCACCTACGACCTCGTCGATGACGGCGAGGGGGCCCTGCGCCCAGCGACGAGTTATGCAACCACGGCCGAAGACACCGTCGACCAGAACAGCGGGACGACGCTCAGCGACGCTATCGCGAGGTTGCGGCATCCGGCCCGATTCGTGACGGCGTCTCGTGGGCTGCAGAACGAAGAGCCGGGGCTGTACACACCCGCACACCTCGCCCGTGTGCTCGCCGAATCACCCGCGGTCGAGCACGAACGCCTCGACGACCTGAACCATTACACGATCGTTCTCTCGGATGCTGGAGCCGACGCGGTCGGTCAGGTCATCCGGGAAGAGCTGGCCGTCGTCGCCTGAGCGCGCCGGATCAGGCACTCACGCGGCGCTTGAGCAGCTTCTTCTCTTTGCCGTGGATGGGTGAGTCGTTCGGAATGACCTCACCCCGCGAGGCCCTTCGCGTGTCGACGAGGGCGCCGATCGCCAGGGCGAGCGTGATGCCCCAACTGAGCCATGCCAGCGCGGTGCGCCAAGTGAACGGCGCATCATCGCGCATGGATCGGAGCAGACCGAGTCCGCCCGAGACAGCGGTGATCATGCCGGTGCTGAAGAGGTACTTGCGCATACTCCCACGCTACCCGTCTGTGCGCGCCAGGGCATCCGTCACGGTAGCCTGAAGTGACCGACCGCACACTCCCGGGAGGGCACATGGCTCAGGCCGAATTCGTCGTAGTCGCCAATCGTCTGCCCGTTGACAGGGTCGATGGTCCCGATGGCGAACCCGCGTGGCGGCGTTCACCCGGCGGTTTGGTAACAGCACTCGAGCCCGTGATGCGCGAAGCCCACGGCGCCTGGGTCGGCTGGCCCGGCCAGGCCGACCTCGAGGTCGAACCCTTCGAATTCGAAGGCACAGACCTCGTTCCGGTGATGCTTACGGCGGACGACGTCGAGCTCTACTACGAGGGCTTCTCCAATGACACGATCTGGCCGCTGTACCACGACGTGATCGCCGCTCCGCGGTATCGGCGGGTGTGGTGGGACGCCTACGTGCGCGTAAACCGCAGGTTCGCCGAGGCAGCGGCTGCCGCGGCGGCACACGAGGCGACGGTGTGGGTGCAGGACTACCAGTTGCAACTGGTCCCGCAGATGCTGCGCGAGGCGCGGCCGGATCTCACGATCGGCTACTTCCACCACATTCCGTTCCCCGCATACGGGCTCTACTCGCAGTTGCCCTGGCGTAGGCAGGTGCTCGAGGGACTCCTCGGTGCGGACGTGATCGGGTTTCAGCGCGTGGCGGACGCAGGCAACTTCGCCCGCGCTGTGCGCCGCCAACTCCGGTATGAGACGCGCGCCTCGGGCATTCGCGTGCCCCAGTCCGACGGCACGAGCCGCACGGCACTGGCCAAGGCCTTTCCGATCTCGATCGATGCCCAGTCGTACGCCGACCTCGCCGCGCGCCCCGACATTCAGGCACGAGCGTCCGAAATTCGCGAAAGCCTCGGCAACCCGCGCCGCATCCTTCTCGGCGTCGACCGCCTCGATTACACCAAGGGGATCCGCCATCGTCTGAAGGCCTACGGTGAGCTCGTCGAAGACGGACGCATCAGCGTCGAAGAGGTCACTCTCGTCCAGGTGGCAAGCCCCAGCCGAGAACGCGTCGAAGCGTATGTTCAGCTGCGCGACGAGATCGAGCTCATGGTCACGCGCATCAATGGTGACTACGACACGCTGGGCCACAGCGCGATTCGTTACCTGCATCAGGGCTACCCACGTGAAGAAATGGTCGCGCTCTACCTGGCCGCCGACGTGATGCTCGTCACGGCGCTCCGGGATGGGATGAATCTGGTCGCCAAGGAGTACGCCGCAACTCGGATCGACAACCGAGGAACACTGGTGCTCAGTGAGTTCGCCGGCGCCGCCGACGAGCTCGGCACGTCACTGCGTGTGAATCCGCACGACATCGATGCGCTGAAGGAGACGATCATGCGCGCGATCGAGATGACCCCGGCTGAGCAGGGTCGACGCATGCGCGCGATGCGCCGTAAGGTGCTCGAAGGCGATGTGGCGGCGTGGTCGAAGTCGTTCCTCTCGGCTCTCGACGCGACACGAGAGAACTCATGAGCGCCTCGGTCAAGGCACTTCACGGGATCGCCGGCGCGGATCGACTGCTGATCGCTCTGGACTTCGACGGCACGGTTTCGCCGTTGATGGACGAACCCATGGCCGCGCGAATGATTCCCGAGGCTGCTGCGGCGATCACCCGACTCGCCGCGCTGCCTGAGACCACGGTCGCTTTCGTGTCGGGCCGCAGCCTCGCTGACCTCCGCGAGATCGCCGAGCACGGCGACGAATCACCGGTTCTGCTTGCGGGCAGCCACGGCGCCGAGTTCTGGGTTCCGGGGGAGGGCGCGATCGAGCCTGAGCCCGACTCGATCGACGCCGACCTGCGCGACACCCTCTATCGGCACGCCCAAGACGCGACCGCGCACCTCGAGGGTGTGTGGATCGAGCCGAAGGCGTTCGGGCTGGGTGTGCACACGAGAGTGGCGGATGCCTCCACCGCCGCCGAGGCGAACGCCGCGATCGACGCGCTCGTCGCGGCCGAGGCATCCCACTGGCGCCGCCGCACCGGCAAGAACATCGTCGAGTACGCGTTCCGTCACGAGGGCAAAGACTCCGCTATTGCCGCGCTGCGCGCGCGCATCGATGCCACCGCCGTGCTGTTCGCCGGCGATGACGTCACGGATGAGGACGCTCTCAAGAGCCTCCAAGCCGAAGATCTCGGGGTTCATGTCGGCGAAGGACCGACGGCGGCGAGCGTGTGTGTGGCCTCAGTCAAGGAAATGGCCGCGCTTCTGGAGATCCTCGCGACCGAGCGCGAGTCTGCTCGGGAATAGACTTCGAGCATGCCGGAATACCCGAACGAGATCGATATCAAGCCCCGCAGCCGGGTTGTCACGGACGGAATCGAAGCCACGACGTCGCGCGGAATGCTCCGTGCTGTCGGTATGGGCGACGCCGATTGGGACAAGCCGCAAATCGGTATCGCGTCCAGTTGGAACGAGATCACCCCCTGCAACCTGAGCTTGGATCGCCTCGCTCAAGGGGCCAAGGAAGGCGTGCACTCCGGCGGCGGTTACCCGCTGCAGTTCGGCACGATTTCGGTCTCGGACGGCATCTCGATGGGTCACGAGGGCATGCACTTCTCGCTCGTCTCGCGCGAGGTCATCGCGGATTCGGTCGAGACCGTCGTGATGGCGGAACGCCTGGACGGCACCGTGTTGCTCGCTGGTTGCGATAAATCGATCCCGGGCATGATGATGGCGAGCGCCCGTCTCGGCCTCTCGAGTGTGTTCCTCTACGCGGGGTCGATCGCGCCGGGTTGGGTAAAGCTCTCGGACGGTACTGAGAAGGACATCACCATCATCGATTCCTTCGAAGGAGTCGGCGCGTGCATGGCCGGTCGTATGACCGAAGCTGACCTCAAGCGCATCGAGTGCGCGTTCGCTCCCGGCGAGGGTGCGTGCGGTGGCATGTACACGGCCAACACAATGGCGTCGATGGGGGAGGCCCTGGGCCTCAGCCTTCCCGGCTCCGCCGCGCCGCCCGCCGCTGACCGCCGTCGCGACTATTTCGCCCACCGTTCGGGTGAGGCCGTCGTCAACCTCTTGCGTCAGGGGATCACGACCAAAGACATCCTCACGCCCGAGGCGTTCGAGAATGCGATCGCCTTGGCGATGGCCCTCGGCGGCTCGACCAACGTCGTGCTGCACCTTCTCGCCATCGCACGCGAAGCAGAGGTGGAACTCGACCTTCACGACTTCAACCGCATCGGCGACAAGGTTCCGCACATCGCCGACATGAAGCCGTTCGGCAAGTACGTCATGAATGACGTCGACCGACACGGCGGCATCCCGGTGATCATGAAGGCCATGCTCGACGAGGGCCTGCTGCACGGCGACGCGCTGACGGTCACCGGCAAGACGCTCGCCGAGAACCTGCGCGACCTCGACCCTGACCCGATCGACGGCGACGTCGTCCACACGCTCGACAACCCGATCCATGTCACGGGTGGCATCACGATCCTGCACGGCTCGCTTGCGCCCGAGGGTGCCGTGGTGAAGTCGGCGGGCTTCGACGCCGACGTCTTCGAAGGACCCGCGCGAGTGTTCGAGCGCGAACGCGGCGCGATGGACGCTCTCGAGGCCGGAGAGATCGGCGCCGGAGACGTCGTCGTCATCCGCTACGAAGGCCCCAAGGGCGGCCCCGGCATGCGTGAAATGCTCGCGATCACAGCCGCCATCAAGGGCGCCGGGCTCGGAAAAGATGTACTACTCTTGACAGACGGACGATTCTCAGGCGGCACAACCGGCCTGTGCATCGGCCACATAGCACCCGAAGCAGTGGACGCTGGTCCCATTGCCTTCGTGCGCGATGGTGATCTGATACGGGTCGATATCGCGGCTCGCACGCTCGACCTACTCGTCGATGATGCAGAGCTCGACTCCCGCCGCTCTGGCTGGGAGCCGCTTCCCCCGCGCTATACCCGTGGCGTCCTTGCCAAGTACTCCAAGCTCGTGCGCTCCGCTGCGGAGGGCGCGGTCACGGGGTAAGGCAGGTTCAACCCTTCTGCCCAGACATCCGTCTCTCGATCTTTGAAGAGGATCATCATCATGCCCGCCGAATCTGCAACGGCCCTTCCCCGGCCGCCCGCCCGCACTGCCACCGCGCCCGTGCTCACGGGTGCGCAGGCGGTCGTCCGCTCGCTCGAACTTCTCGGTGTCACCGACGTCTTCGGACTGCCGGGTGGCGCCATCCTTCCCGTGTACGACCCGCTGATGGACAGCACCGAGTTGCGCCACATTCTCGTGCGTCACGAGCAGGGCGCCGGCCATGCTGCCGAGGGCTACGCGTCCGCGTCCAACAAGGTGGGTGTCGCGATTGCGACGTCCGGGCCCGGTGCGACGAACCTCGTCACCGCGATCGCCGACGCGTACATGGACTCGGTCCCGATCGTCTGCATCACCGGTCAGGTGTTTTCGAACCTGATGGGGACAGATGCGTTCCAAGAGGCCGACATCGTCGGCATCACGATGCCGATCACGAAGCACTCCTTCCTTGTGAAGGACGCAGCCGAGATTCCGGCTGCGATCGCCGCCGCGTTCGAGATCGCCGGCACCGGACGCCCCGGTCCTGTCTTGGTCGACATCACAAAGGACGCACAGCAGGCCGAGGCTCCCTTCGTGTGGCCGCCCAAGATCGATCTGCCGGGTTACCGGCCGGTGACCAAGGCGCACGGCAAGCAAATCCAGGCTGCCGCGCAGCTCATCGCCGACGCCAAGAAGCCCGTCCTGTATGTCGGTGGCGGCGTGATCCGCTCGAAAGCGTCCGCTGAGCTGCTGGCGTTGGCAGAGACGACAGGTGCTCCGGTTGTCACGACCCTCATGGCACGTGGAGCGTTCCCCGACTCGCACATCCAGCAGCTCGGCATGCCCGGCATGCACGGCACGGTGCCTGCGGTCCTCGCGCTACAGGACGCAGACCTGCTCATTTCGCTCGGAGCTCGGTTCGATGACCGCGTGACCGGTAAGGCGGCCTTGTTCGCACCGAACGCGAAGGTTGTCCACGTCGACATCGATCCGGCAGAGATCGGCAAGATCCGCGCTGCAGACGTACCGATCGTGGGTGACCTGAAAGACGTCATGGTCGACCTCGAGGCTGCGTTCCGCGCGGTCGCTGCGGACGCCAAGCCCGACATTTCGGACTGGTGGGCGTTCCTCGACGGTCTGCGTGACGAGTTCCCGCTCGGATACACACAGCCCACCGACGGCCTCATGTCGCCGCAGTACGTCATCCAGCGCATCGGCGCGCTCACCGGGCCCGAGGGTATCTTCGCTGCCGGTGTCGGTCAGCACCAGATGTGGGCGGCGCAGTTCATCAAGTACGAGCGCCCGAACGCGTGGCTCAACTCCGGCGGCGCCGGCACCATGGGCTACTCGGTTCCCGCCGCAATGGGCGCCAAGGTCGCAGAGCCCCACCGGGATGTGTGGGCGATCGACGGTGACGGATGCTTCCAGATGACCAATCAGGAGCTCGCGACCTGCGCGATCAACAACATTCCGATCAAGGTCGCGATCATCAATAACTCGTCGCTCGGCATGGTGCGCCAGTGGCAGACGCTGTTCTATGACGGCCGCTATTCGCACACCGACCTCAACACCGGGCACGGCACCGTTCGCATTCCCGACTTCGTGAAGCTCGCCGAGGCCTACGGCTGTCTCGCCATTCGCGTGGAAAAAGAAGAAGACGTGGATGCCGCGATCAAGACTGCCCTCGAGACCAACGATCGTCCCGTGGTCATCGACTTCGTCGTGAGCGCCGACGCGATGGTGTGGCCGATGGTTCCGCAGGGCGTCAGCAACAGCTATGTCCAGTACGCGCGAGAGCACTCGCCGTCGTTCGATAGGGAGGACTGATCAATGTCGACTCACGTACTCAGTCTCCTGGTTGAAGACAAGCCGGGTCTGCTGACCCGTGTCGCTGGGCTCTTCGCCCGTCGCGGCTTCAACATCGAATCCCTCGCCGTCGGCGTGACCGAGGTGCCGGGACTCTCGCGCATCACCGTCGTCGTAGACGTCGATCAGTTGCCGCTCGAGCAGGTGACGAAGCAGCTCAACAAGCTGATCAATGTGATCAAGATCGTCGAACTCGACATGTCATCGTCGGTGCAGCGGGAGCACATGCTCGTGAAGGTGCGTGCCGACAACGCCACGAGGTCGAACGTGCTCGAAGTCGTCAACCTCTTCCGCGGGTCGATCGTCGACTACGCGGCCGACGCGCTCGTGGTCGAAGTGACCGGCGACAAGGGCAAGGTCGAAGCGTTCCTTCGCGCGCTTGAGCCCTTCGGCATCAAGGAACTCGCGCAGTCGGGCCTTCTTGCCATCGGTCGCGGTGGCAAGAGCATCACTGAGCGCGTCCTGCGACCCTGAAATTCACCTTTCCCCTCAACCAACGCAATCAAGGAGAACCCCCACCATGGCCGAACTCTTCTACGACGACGACGCCGACCTGTCGCTCATCCAGAGCAAGAAGGTCGCAATCGTCGGCTACGGGTCGCAGGGCCACGCCCACGCGCAGAACCTTCGCGACTCCGGTGTCGAGGTCGTCATCGCGCTCAAGGATGGCTCGCGTTCGACCGAGAAGGCGCAGGAGGAGGGCTTCGAAGTTCTCTCCGTCGCCGACGCTGCCGCCTGGGCTGACGTCATCATGATCCTCGCGCCCGACCAGCACCAGCGCGGCATTTACAACGACCACATCAAGCCACAGCTCACGCCGGGCAAGACGCTGGCCTTCGCGCACGGATTCAACATCCGCTTCGGCTACATCCAGGCGCCGGAGGGCGTCGACGTTATCCTCATCGCCCCGAAGGCGCCCGGCCACACGGTCCGTCGCGAGTATGTCGCAGGCCGCGGCATCCCCGACATCATTGCTGTCGAGCAGGATGCCTCGGGCACCGCGTGGGACCTCGCCAAGTCGTACGCCAAGGCCATCGGCGGAACCCGCGCCGGCGTCATCAAGACCACCTTCACCGAAGAGACCGAGACCGACCTGTTCGGCGAGCAGGCCGTGCTCTGTGGCGGTGTTTCGCAGCTCGTCCAGTACGGCTTCGAGACCCTGACTGAGGCCGGTTATCAGCCGCAGATCGCCTACTTCGAGGTCTTGCACGAGCTGAAGCTCATCGTCGATCTCATGTGGGAGGGCGGCATCGCCAAGCAGCGCTGGTCAGTCTCCGACACCGCCGAGTACGGCGACTACGTCTCAGGCCCGCGGGTCATCGACCCCCGCGTCAAGGAGAACATGCAGGCTGTCCTCGCCGACATCCAGTCTGGTGCCTTCGCCGAGCGCTTCATCGGCGACCAGGACAACGGCGCTGTCGAGTTCCTCGAGCTCCGCGAGAAGGCCGCTGCGCACCCGATCGAAGAGGTCGGCCGCGACCTGCGCGCCCTGTTCGCGTGGAAGCAGCAGGACGCTGACTACGTCGAGGGCTCAGCCGCGCGCTGATCTCTGCCCTCCTCAACCTTCATTGAGCCGGCGAGTACCCGATACGGGTGCTCGCCGGCTTCTTCTGTGTATCAATTCGGGGGAGCGCTCCTCTTCCTCGTTGACACCGCCGACCTGGCGATGCGAAGCGAAAGGACACGGTCATGGACTACCTCATCCTCACCATGGCCGAGCGGCTCGAACACGATCGAGCGTCGGCCTTGTCACGCGAGAACGAGCTGCGGCGCAGCATCGCGGACAGGGGGGTCACCGTTACCCCCGTTCGCCCGGTGCTGGACGCGATTCACACCCTCGGCGTGTGGTTCCAGCGTCCCGCGCGCTCTGCGGCACGCATCCGAATCGCCCATTGAATCACTGACTTCACAGGAGAAGCATCATGAGTACTCACACGGAAACCCGCACCGCGGGTCGTCGCATCACCACTAAGGTCGGGGCGCTTGTCGCCGCAGGAGTGCTTCTGGTCGGGCTGAGTGCCTGCCAGACGCCAACTGCCGCGGAACGCAGCGCCGACACCACCAAGCAAGAGAGCCGCCCGGCGGCGGTCGTGCCCCAGGGCATCGACACCACACGCTCGGCGGACCGGATCGCGGAAGACATCGAGCGCCGTCAGGCTGAACGCGGTGAGCGCTACGCCGGTGTTCCAGCGGACCGCATCGAAGAGATGCTCGCCCGTTGAACCGCGCAGGACGAGTCGCCCGGGCACAAAGCGCCCGGGCGACTCGCGCGTTTGGCTGCCCCTGCATCGGTAAGTGCTTTTCGCGCGTAGTCCGAACGCCACGAGTACGCTGGGGCTCGTGACACCGGACCGCGAAGACGATGCCCTCAGTTGGTCGGGCGACGATGATCCCACGCTCGATGCAGGAACGAGTGCCCAGCCCAACGCGCTCCCCGGCGGGTACACCGCTGTCGGCAAGGGGAGTGCCGATGTTGGCAGGATCGAGCAAGACGGCTCAGTCACGATGCCCGCGGATCGGGCGCCGATGAGCAACGCCGTGCTGATTTCGCTCGGCATCATCGGCGGCTTCTACCTTCTGTACGCGATCGGTTGGCTCGTCGGCGGCCTTCGCCTTCAGGGTCGAGCCGACTACTTGGTTACCGACGTCATGTTCCAGGGCAGCCTCTGGCTCGCGGTTCTCGCCCCTGCGCTGTGGTTCGCGACGGTCTTCCTGGTGACGCGCAATGCGCGGGTGTGGGTCCGCCTTGCGTGGCTGATCGCGGGCGCGGTGCTGCTGGTTCCCTGGCCGTTCATCATGACGGGGGTGATCGGACAGTGACCGGTGACAGCGTGACAAACGATGTGACGACGCGTGCTGCATCCGCGCGAAAGACTCCCACGTGGCTGATCGCAACCATTACGGCTGTGACAGGACTGTTCTACGCTTACGCGCTGTGGAATGCGCTGGGAAACCTGGTCCAGGCTGCGCAACTTCCCACGGGGCTCAACGGTCTCGGCTGGTTCGTGTGGATCTTCGCCGTGCTCTTTCCGGTCGTCGTGTGGGCCGGAGCCTTTGCACTCGGGTATCGTCGACCGCCGCACGAGCTGTTCTTGATCATGCTCACCGGGCTCGCTCTGGTCGCGGTTTTCTGGCTCAATGTCGTCGCATACACGACCCTCAACACGGCGTCACTGATCGGCTGATCAGGGCGGCGCCGACGTCACGCACGGTCACACGTGCCAGCGCGGGCATGTGGCCGCGATAGGCTGAGACACGCTGTGGCCCCCGAAGGTGTGCGGCCCGCGGCATCCGTCCCTGCCGTCGCGCGCTGCCCCAAAGGATCCCTCCGTGCCGAAGCCTGTCGTGCTCATTGCCGAAGAACTCTCTCCCGCCACGATCGACGCCCTGGGGCCCGACTTCGAGGTCCGCAACGTCGACGGCACGGATCGTCCGGCGCTTCTGGCAGCGCTGGGCGACGCCCACGCCGTCCTGGTGCGCTCTGCCACCAAGATCGACGCGGAAGCGCTTGAGGCTGCTCCTGCCCTCAAAGTCGTGGCGCGCGCAGGAGTCGGGCTCGACAACGTTGACATCAAGGCCGCCACCACCGCCGGTGTCATGGTGGTGAACGCGCCGACGTCGAACATCATCTCGGCCGCTGAACTCACGATCGGCCACATCCTCTCGCTGGCCCGCCGCATCCCTGCCGCGCATGCATCGCTCGCCGCCGGCGCGTGGAAGCGCAGTGCGTACACCGGCACCGAACTCTTCGAGAAGACCGTCGGCATTATCGGCCTCGGCCGCATCGGCGCGCTGATCGCCGCCCGACTGCAGGCCTTCGACATGCGCGTGGTCGCGTACGACCCGTATGTCACCAGCGCTCGCGCACAGCAGCTTGGAGTGGAACTCCTGACCCTCGACCAGTTGCTCGAGCAGAGCGACTTCGTCACGATCCACATGCCGAAGACCCCAGAGACAACGGGGATGATCGGCGCCCCCCAGTTCCGCATCATGAAGCCGACCGCGTACGTGGTCAACGTCGCACGCGGCGGACTCATCGACGAGGTCGCCCTTCGTGAAGCGCTGGTTTCGGGCGAGATCGCCGGCGCCGGCCTCGACGTCTTCACGAGCGAGCCGCCCGCAGCCGATGGCACCGCGGCCGCTTTGCTCGACCTGCCCAACGTGGTGGTCACCCCGCATTTGGGTGCCTCCACCGAAGAGGCACAAGAGAAGGCTGGCATCTCTGTCGCGAACTCCGTGCGTCTCGCGCTCGGCGGCGACCTCGTGCCCGACGCCGTCAATGTCGCTGGGGGAGTGATCGACCCGTACGTCCGCCCCGGAATCACCCTTGTCGAGAAGCTCGGTCAGATCTTCGCCGCTCTGGCGCACTCACCGCTCACGTCGCTCGATGTCGAGGTGCACGGTGAACTGCAGGCCTACGACGTCTCGGTGCTCAAGCTGGCGGCTCTCAAGGGTGTCTTCACCAACATCGTCAGCGAGACCGTCTCGTACGTGAACGCGCCGCTCCTGGCTGAGCAGCGCGGCGTCGTGGTGCGTCTGCTCGTCGACGACGACAGCCCCGAGTACCGCAACGTCATCACGCTCAACGGTGCACTGTCGGACGGCTCGCAGCTCTCGGTTTCGGGCACCCTCACGGGAACCAAGCAGATCGAGAAGCTCGTCGGCATCAACGGGTATGCGGTCGAACTTCCGATCGAGAAGAACCACATCGTCATGCTCTACACCGATCGTCCCGGCATCGTGGCGATCTACGGGCAGAAGTTTGGTGAAGCCGGTGTCAACATCGCCGGTATGCAGATCGCGCGCCGCGCTGCGGGCGGCCAGGCGCTGTCGGTGCTGACGGTCGACTCGCCGGTAGACGACACCCTCCTCGACGAGGTTCGCTCAGCCATCCACGCCGACCTCTTCCGTCAGATCGAGATCACCGAGTCGTAACTCAGTCGTCAGCGTCTGATCGCGCCTTCCACGAGGGCGATCAGCGCGTCGAGCGCTGCGCCGCGCGGCACGGGGCCGGGGATCGAGCCCCCGTCGAGCGCGTTGTTGAAATACAGGCCGTCGCTCACGAGCATGACGAGATCGAGGGATGCCGCATCCTTCGTGTGCGGACGGAGCGCGTCCGCCCACTTGTTGCGTACGTCGCGCAATGCTTCGCTCGCCGAGGTGCTGCCGTCCTGAGCCAGTCGTGAGGTAGCGAGGATCGCCCGGTCGATCGGGTCGTTCTGCATGATCGATGACCGCAGGAAGTACGCGACCGGCCCTTCGGGTGAGGCTGCCATCAGTTCGACGTCGGCATCCACAAGGGTACGGAGTCGTTCGACGATGCCCGCAGCGAGGGCATCCTTCGACGCGAAGTGATAGAGCAGGCCGCCCTTGGAGACTCCGGCGGCGCGGGCCGCGGCATCCATTGTCGCGCCGCGTGGACCCTCGTCGATGAGGAGTGCTTCGAACGCGTCGAGCACTTTCTCGTAGGCGAGGGGAGGACGACTCATGGGCTCGATCGTATCGACAGCGGTCAGGAACTCCTGATACTATACCGGCTGGACGGTAAAGTAACCGCCTGCACCCAGGAACGAGAGAGCAATGACGACCGGCACCATCACGGCAGCAATCCGCGCTGAGCAGACGCAGCGCGTCGGCTGGCGCGGCTGGGCAGCCCTGGTTGTGCTGATGTTGCCCGTTCTGCTCGTCTCGGTCGACAACACGGTGCTGAGCTTCGCGCTCCCTGCGATTGCCCTGGACCTCGAACCCACGAGCGCCCAGCAGCTCTGGATCATCGATGCGTACCCGCTCGTCCTCGCGGGACTGCTCGTGACGATGGGTACGCTCGGTGACCGCTTCGGCAGGCGACGGATGCTTCTCATCGGTGCCACAGGCTTCGCCGCAGTCTCGGCACTCGCCGCCTTCGCCCCGAGCGCAGAGTGGCTCATTGCCGCGCGCGCCCTCATGGGCGTGTTCGGCGCGATGCTGATGCCCTCGACGCTCTCGCTTCTGCGCACGATTTTCACCGACCGCGACCAGCGCCGTATGGCCATCGCAGTCTGGGCATCGATGTTTTCGGCCGGCGCCGCACTCGGCCCGATCGTCGGCGGAATCCTGCTCGAGCAGTTCGGCTGGGGCTCGGTCTTTCTCATGGCCGTTCCGGTTCTTGTGCCGTTGCTCGTGCTCGCGCCAATCCTTGTTCCCGAGAGCCGCGATCCACATCCGGCCCGCATCGACCCGATCAGCATCGGCCTGTCGATGGCGACCATGATTCCGATCGTCTACGGGATCAAAGAGCTCGCCGTCCACGGACTCTCGAGCAGCGCTCCCACGCTCTTCGGCATCGGACTCGTGTTCGGGTGGCTGTTCGTTCGACGCCAGCTGCGGGTTGCGACGCCCATGCTCGACATGCGGCTCTTCCGTAACCCCACCTTCAGCGGCGCGTTGCTGGTCAACCTGCTGAGTGTCGTCGGCCTGGTCGGCTTCCTCTTCTTCGTCGCCCAGCACCTGCAGCTCGTGGTCGGCCTCGGCCCGATGCAGGCGGGCTTCGCTCTCGTGCCCGGTCTTGCGGCCATGATCCTGTCGGGTCTGCTGGTCGTGCCGGTCGCTAAGCGCTTCCCCGCGCGCATCGTCGTGCCGATCGCCCTGGCCTTCTCAGTGCTCGGATACCTCATGGTGGCATTCGCCACAGCAGACGGTGCCCTGTGGCTCCTCATCGCCGCCTTCGTGGCGCTCGGCATCGGCATCGGTGCCGCCGAGACCGTGTCGAACGAACTCATCCTCGCCAGCGCTCCGCCGAACAAGGCGGGAGCTGCCAGTGCTGTGTCCGAAACCGCCTACGAACTCGGCGCGGTGCTCGGAACCGCTGTGCTCGGAGGGATCCTGACCGCGTTGTACCGGGCAAATCTCGCACTGCCGGCTGGTGTCCCCGCAGATCTTGCCGAGGGCGCCGGTGAGACGCTCGCCGGAGCAGTCCACGCGGCAGATGAGGTCGGAGGCCCTTTGGGGCAGGCGATTCAGGATGCTGCGGCCCACGCGTTCGACGCCGGTGTGAGCACAACCGCGCTGATCGGCGCCGGTCTCGTCGTGCTGGCCGCGGTGATCGCCGCGCTCACGCTCGGGGTGTCTGCCTCCCGGCGATAGGCTGGCTGGATGCCACGCACGTTCGACAACAACACCGTGAAACTTGCCGTCATCCCGGGTGATGGCATCGGCCCCGAAGTGATCGCCGAGGCGGAGAAGGTGTTGGATGCGGCGACCGCTGGTAGCGGCATCCGGTTGGACAAGACCCGCTTTTCGCTGGGTGCTGCGCGCTTTCTCGAGACCGGTGACACGCTCACCGAGGATGACTTGGCTGCGATAGCAGGACACGACGCGATTCTGCTCGGCGCCGTCGGGGGAGTACCCGGCGACCCGCGACTGAAAGACGCGAACATCGAGCGTGGACTGCTGTTGAAGCTGCGCTTCGAACTCGACCACTACGTCAATCTGCGCCCGTCCAAGCTCTACCCGGGGGTCCCTGGCCCCCTGGCGGTCCCGGGTGAGATCGACTTCGTCGTCGTGCGCGAAGGAACCGAGGGGCCGTACGTCGGTAACGGCGGATCGATTCGGCGCGGTACGCCGCACGAAGTGGCGAACGAAACCTCGGTGAACACCGCCTACGGCATCGAGCGCGTCGTGCGTTACGCGTTCGACCTCGCCGAGAAGCGCCGCAAGCAGGTCACGCTCGTCCACAAGACGAACGTGCTCGTGCACGCCGGTGGCATGTGGCAGCGGATCGTGAACGCCGTGGCCCAGGAACACCCCGACGTCGCAGTAGACTACCTCCACGTCGACGCGGCGACGATCTTCCTGGTCACGAACCCGGGCCGCTTCGATGTGATCGTCACCGACAACCTCTTCGGCGACATCCTCACGGATCTGGCCGGCGCCGTCACCGGTGGCATCGGCCTCGCCGCCTCGGGCAACATCAACCCCGACGGCACGTTCCCCTCGATGTTCGAGCCTGTCCACGGATCGGCGCCCGACATCGCGGGCCGGCAAAAGGCCGACCCCACGGCCGCGATCCTCTCCATCGCTCTCCTGCTCGATCACCTCGGACTGCAGGACGAATCTGACCGCGTGACCCGCGCGGTCGAAGAAGACATCGCTACCCGCACGGGCGAAGCCCGCACCACCTCTCAGATCGGCGACGCCATCTCGGCGCGGCTGCAGGCGTAGCCTGGTCGCATCGACGCTCGCCCCACCCCGCCAGGACGTGAAATGACACTTCTCGACTCAGACCCCGACACCGGACTCGCCCCGCTGCAGTTCGCCGTCACCAAGAACCTTGCCGCCAAGAGCCCCGCCGCGCGCGACGAGATCCTCCAGAACCCCGGCTTCGGTACGAACTTCACCGACCACATGGTCGACATCTGCTGGTCGACCGGCGGTGGCTGGCACCGTCCCCGCGTGCAGCCCTACGGCCCGATCACGCTCGACCCGGCTGCCGCGGTCCTGCACTACGGACAAGAGATCTTCGAGGGCATCAAGGCGTACCGTCACGCCGACGGCTCGATCCACACGTTCCGGCCCGACCAGAACGGTCGCCGGTTGCAGCGCTCGGCACGCCGTCTGGCCCTGCCCGAGCTTCCCGTGTCGTACTTCCTGCAATCACTGCGCGAGATCATCGCGGTCGACGGCGACTGGGTGCCTTCGGGCGAAGACCAGAGCCTGTACCTCCGGCCCTTCATGTTCGCCAAGGAGGCATTCCTCGGCGTGCGGCCAGCCCACAAGGTCGCCTATTATCTGATCGCCTCGCCCGCGGGCGCCTACTTCAAGGGCGGCGTGAAGCCGGTGTCGATCTGGCTGAGCGAGGACTATGCGCGCGCTGGTAAGGGCGGCACCGGGGCAGCGAAGACCGGCGGCAACTACGCGGCGTCGCTGTTGCCGCAGTCTGAGGCGTACGAGAACGAGTGCGACCAGGTCGTGTTCCTCGACCAGGACGGCAACGTCGAAGAGCTCGGCGGTATGAACATCCTGTTCGTCCACAGAGACGGCACGATCGTCACCCCGCAGTCTCCGTCGATCCTCGAGGGAATCACGCGGGACTCGCTTCTCCAGTTGGCGATCGATCGTGGCCACAAGGTCGAGGGGCGCAACGTCTCACTGGCCGAGTGGCGTGAGGGCGTAGCATCCGGCGACATCGTCGAGGTGTTCGCCTGCGGAACCGCTGCCGTCGTCACTCCCATCGGCATTCTCAAGGGCAAGGACTTCCTTGACGAGCAGCCGCTCGGCGAGCTGGCTCTGTCATTGCGTCAAGAGCTCACCGACATCCAGTACGGTCGCCGCGAAGACACGCACGGCTGGTTGATGCGGCTCGACGGATGAGAGTCGCACGGTTCAGCCACCAGGACGCCATTCGCTTCGGCATCGTTGACGGGTCAGACATCGTCGTCCTCGCCGGTGACCCGATGTTCGCAGGATTCGAGACGACCGACGAGCGTATTCCGCTCGCCGACATCGCCCTGCTCGCGCCCGTGATTCCGCGCTCGAAGGTCGTGTGCATCGGTCGCAACTACCGCGACCACGCGGCCGAAATGGGCAATGACGTTCCGACGTCGCCCATGCTCTTCTTCAAGCCGAACACCGCGGTGGTGGGCCCGGGCGACGCCGTCGTGCTGCCCGCGGGATCTGACTTCATCAGCTTCGAGGGTGAGCTTGCCGCCGTCATCGGTCGCATCGCGAAGAACGTGAACGCAGAGAATGCGCTCGACTACGTCTTCGGGTACACGATCGCCAACGATCTGACAGCGCGCGACTGGCAGAACAGCGACGGCCAGTGGGCGCGCGCCAAGGGGTTCGACACCTCCTGCCCGCTGGGCCCGGCGATCGAGACCGAGTTCAACCTCGCCGGAGATGCGGTGATCACCACCCGGCTGAACGGTGAGGTGCGTCAGCAGGGTCCGATCAGCGACATGATCTTCGGCCTGCCCGAGATCATCGCCCACGCCTCGGCAGCCTTCACCCTGCTGCCGGGAGACGTTATTCTCACCGGAACACCCGCGGGTGTGGGTCAGATCTCGGCGGGTGACGTCGTCGAGGTCGAGATCACCGGTCTCGGCATCCTTCGCAATACCGCGCGCAACGCGTAGCCATATGTCAACGACGTCGGCCGAGGTCCCGGTCGAAGAACTCGCCAGGGTGCAGCGCCGCACCGTCTGGGTGCTCTCGCTCGGACAGGTGCTCGGCGGTGTCGCGTTCGGTGCGACGATCTCGCTCGGTGCCGTTCTCGCCTCTGAGGTCTCGGGCGACGAGTCGTTCTCGGGACTTGCGGCTGCGGCGGTCACGCTCGGCACAGCACTCGTCGCCGTGCCATTGGCGGCGTTCGCGCGACGATTCGGGCGTCGCTTTTCGCTGTCGCTCGGAATGGCGATCGCCCTCGTGGGCGTCGTCCTCGTGATCATCGCTGTCGGTGCGCGTGCTTTTCCGTTGTTGCTCGTAGCCTTTCTCTTCGTGGGCGCAGGGCAAGCGGCGAATCTTCAATCACGCTTCGCCGCAACGGATTTGGCGACGGATGCCTCGCGCGGCCGAGACCTGTCGATCGTGGTGTGGGCGACCACGGTGGGGGCCGTCCTTGGCCCGAACCTCGCCGGACCGGGCGAGATCCTCGGCGATGCCGTGGGAATGCCACCGCTCACGGGTCCGTACCTGTTCACCGTCGGGGGCCAGGTGCTCGGCATCCTGCTCTATCTCGTCTTGCTGCGACCCGATCCGCTACTACTCGCGCAACGTGTTGTCGCCGATCGGGCGGCAACGAGAGTGACGTCCGACATCGTGAAGGCCGATGCTCCGCTGGTCGCGCGCTACGCGATCTTCGCCGTCGCGGCCGCGCACGGTGTGATGGTTTCGGTGATGGCGATGACACCGGTGCACCTGCTGCACCACGGCGCCGACCTCACCGTCATCGGCTTCACCATCAGCCTCCATATCGCCGGCATGTACGCCCTCGCGCCGATCTTCGGCATCCTGTCCGACCGTGTCGGCCGTGTACCGACGATCTTGCTCGGCCAGGCCCTGCTGATCGCGGCGCTCCTCACGGCCTCCTTCGGCGAGGCATCGACCGTGGCCGTGACGATCGGGCTCGTGTTGCTCGGTCTCGGGTGGAGTGCATCGACGGTTGCGGGGTCTGCGCTTCTCACGGAAGCCTCGTCTGAAGTCCGGCGCACGCGACGACAGGGCCTCAGCGACTTCGCGATGAGCATCGTCGGCGCAGCGGGCGCCGTGCTGGCGGGTGTGATCCTCGGCGGGATCGGCTACGGCGGACTCTCGCTGCTGGTCGGGGTCGCGGTGATCGCCGTGATCCTCCTTGCACCGCTCGGACGCGTCAGGGCTTCGGCCCGACCGGGGGAGTGATCACGATCCGTCCCTCATCGAGTCGGTCTTTGTCAGCGGGGCTGGGTGCGGGTGCCGGAATCTCGATCTGAGCCTCCCACTCGGTTCGTGCTTCATCCGCCGAAGGACGCCACACCGCGTCGAACCCGGAGCCGATCCCCGCGAGCCCTCCGCCGGCTCGTCCCTCCAGCTGTCGCGCGAGGTGCTGTGCGTGCCAACGCGGCGCAACAATGACCACCGCGAGCACCATCGCGATCAGGCACGCGATCGCGCCCCATGCCCATGCATCCATCTGTCAATTCTCACTCGCGAAATGCAGCCACCGCACGCTCGACATCGGAGAGGTCGTTGAAGACGTGGAACGCGACACGCGCAGGGCCGGCGCGGCCCGACGCGATGATGCCGGCGGCGCTCAGTCGCGCAAGGTCACAGCCATCCGGGTCCGCCCAGGTGACGATCGCGCTCGGACGCTGGGGGAGGGACAAACCCATGCGCTCTCGAAATGCCGTCGCCAACTCCACCACATGGCTGTAGACGGCGGCAGGGTCGGTGTCGGCGAAGGCGGCCAGCGCGGGCTCGGCCCCGACGAACGCCTGCCACGCGGGCGACACATCGATCCGGCGCGCACAAGTCGCGAGCATGGCGTCATGCCCGTAGCACGAGGACCAGGGGTCTTCACCCGAGTACCAGCCCGCGAAAACGGGACGCATCGACGCCGCGAAGGACGGCGAGAGCGCGCAGAACGCGACGCCACGCGGGGCGCAGAGCCATTTATAGGCGTGGCAGATCAAAGCATCGAACATCGAGGCATCCACCGGCATCCAGCCGACGGCCTGCGTCGCATCGCAAAGAGTCCGAGCGCCGTGGCGCGCGGCGGCCGCAGCGACTGCCGGGCTATCGGCGACCTCGCCAGTGGCGGATTGCACGAGTGAGAACGCCACAAGAGCGGTCCTGTCGGTGATCTCGGCAGCGAGCGATTCGAGAGGCACGCAGCGCAGATGGATACCGCGACCCGCGTGTTCGAACGGCAGAAGGAGTGAAGAGAAGTCACCTTCGGGGCAGAGCACCTCGGCGCCGTCGGGCAGATTCTGGGCGATGAGGCCCGAGAAGACCGACGTCTGCGAACCGATCGCGAGTCTGTCGACGTCAACCCTGACAAGACGTGCGAAATGTGCGCGGGTGCGTTCGGCACTAAGCCGGCGAACTCGCAGAACTGCGGGGCCTGCGATCGGGACGTGTCCGACTCGTCGGCTTTCCTTCTGCGTCGCCGACGATCGTGCCGCGCCTGCTCGCCGTGCTGGGCGAAAGCCACCCGGGCCTCTCGGTCACGTATGTCGAGGCCGAGCCCCCGCAGGCAGTGCTCGCCGTCCGCGAAGACCGGGCCGACATCGCACTAACCTTCAGTTATCCGGGCGACCGAGATGACCCACACGGGTCGAGCGCGCGGGGGCTGTCGGTCACGAGCGTCGGGAGTGACGACCTGCTTGCGGTGCTGCCCGCGGGGCACCCCGCCGCGCGCGACGGAGTGGTGGATGTCTCGTCCCTCGCGGAAGAGTCGTGGATCGCCGGGTGTCCGCGGTGCCGCGGGCACCTGCTCGAGCTCTGTGGCCGAGCCGGATTCGTGCCGCGCATCGCCTTCGAGACCGACAATTTCGTCGCCGTCGAGGGTCTCGTCGCGGGCGGAATCGGCGTCGCTACACTGCCGCGTCTTGCCCTGGAATCATTCCCGCAGCTGCCCGGAATCGTGACCGTCCCTCTCCCTGACGGAGAACGTCGGACGCTGCACCTCGTGACCGCGCACGGCGCCGCGCGGGTACCTGCCGTGCGTGCCGCGGTGGCGGCGATCGTTGGCCTGCTCGGGACTTAGTGGGTTCAGGGCCCCCAGATCGAATTCTCGAGATCCGCGAGCAGCGCCGTTCCGTCGATGTTCGACGCCGACGAGTAGATCCACACGTCACCCCGGGAAACGATCGTCTCTACGGCGTCGACGGGGTACTGCGAGTTCGGCGTAGTGATCGTGCACAGGTCGCCGTTACCCCCTGTCGCATCGCCGCACGTCCAGCCCAGTGAGGTCAACGTGGGGAGGTAGGCGGTTGCGGCGGCGGCATCCGTCTCGCTGATGAGCAGGAGGAACCCGGTCGCGTCGCCCACGATCCAGTCACAGCCGAGCGCGAGCGTCGCACCCGGCGGCACGGGTCGCACGAAGCCGGTGCCATCGCCCTGCAGATTCATTCCGTCGACTGTGGCCGCACGCGTCGCGGCGGTGCCCACCTCGTCACAGTCGGTCGGCAGGTTCGCTGTAACGGGAGGCGCGCTCGGCGTCTCGGACGGCGTGACAGACGGCTCGGGGCTCAGCGATGGCTCGGGGCTCAGCGATGGCGGCGGAGTCGTCGATGTGCCCGACGGTTCGGCCGCGCAGCCGGCGAGAGAGAAGACGACGAGGGCTGTGAGGGCGACTAGTGCGCGGGTTGCACGGATCATCACATTCCGTTTCTATCGAGGATCCCCCGAGCCTACGGGCGACCTCCGCGGCCCGCCATCCCGCTCTAGAATTGCCAGGATGTCTTCTTCACCTGATCCCCGCACCACGACCGCCTCAGGTTCGGACGTGCGCGTGCGCTTCTGCCCGTCACCCACCGGTCTTCCGCACGTCGGAATGATCCGTACGGCGCTCTACAACTGGGCCTACGCGCGTCACACCGGCGGCAAGATGATCTTCCGCGTCGAAGACACCGATGCGGCGCGCGACAGCGAACAGAGCTATCGCCAGCTCGTCGACGCGCTGACGTGGCTCAACATCGATTGGGACGAGGGCGTCGAGACCGGTGGGCCGCACGAACCATACCGGCAATCACAGCGCGGACCCATCTATGCCGAGGTGCTCGACAAGCTGATCGACTCCGGGGCGGTTTACGAATCGTACTCGACCGCCGAAGAAATCGATGCGCGCAACCAGGCTGCCGGCCGCGCGAAGCAACTCGGCTACGACAACCACGACCGCAGTCTCACCGACGAGCAGATAGCCGCGTTCCGCGCCGACGGCCGGGAACCGGCCTGGCGCCTGCGGGTTCCCGAGACCGACGTGACGTACGTCGACCTGATCCGCGGTGAAGTGACCTTCCCCGCAGGCTCGTTCCCCGACTTCGTCGTCGTGCGCGCGGGCGGGCAGCCGCTCTACACCTTCACCAACCCGGTGGACGACGCGCTCATGGGCATCACGCACGTGATCCGCGGTGAAGACCTCATGCCCTCGACAGCACGCCAGCTCGCGCTGTACTCGGCGCTCATCGACGCGGGGGTGACGCCCTTCGTGCCGCGGTTCGGCCACATGCCGCTCGTGCTCGGCGAGACCGGCAACAAGAAGCTGTCCAAGCGCGATCCCCAGGCCGATCTCTTCCTCCAGCGCGAGAAGGGCTTCATCCACGAAGGCCTGCTCAACTACCTCGCCCTTCTCGGCTGGTCGATCGGCCCCGACCGTGACATCTTCTCGCTCGATGAGTTCACCGCGGCGTTCGACATCGTCGACGTGAACCCGAACCCGGCCCGCTTCGACCAAAAAAAGGCCGAGTCCATCAACGGTGATCACATCAGAATGCTGGCCCCCGACGACTTCGCGGCGCGCATCGTGCCGTACCTGGCTGCCGCGGGGCTCGTGAACGAGCCGCCGACAGTGGAGCACCTGGCTGTGATCGAGGCATCCGCCCCGCTCGTGCAAGAGCGCGTGCAGGTACTCGGTGAGGTTCCCGGCATGCTGGGGTTCCTGTTCCTGAGCGACGGCGACGACCTCGACTACGCAGATGACGCGTTGAGGTCGCTGCCGGCCAACGCGGGGGAGGTGCTCGTCGCGTCAGTCGGGGCCCTCGAACTCGTGCCCGAGTCGGAGTTCACCGCCGCCGCTGTGCAGGAGGCACTCTCGGGCGCTCTCATCGAGGGGCTCGGACTCAAGCCGCGTATTGCTTACGGGCCGCCGCGTGTGGCTCTGACGGGCCGGCGGATCTCGCCGCCGCTGTTCGAATCGATGGAACTGCTCGGCAAGGCCGAGTCGATCCGCCGCTTGGGAACGCTGGTTTCGCGCGTCGGCTGAGAGCATGGTCGGTCGGCCCGCTCAGTTTGGCAGTGCCGCCAGAGTCGCGTAGACTCGATCTTCGGCACGACCTCGGTCGAACGCCTTGGGGTATGGTGTAATTGGCAACACGGAGGTTTCTGGTACCTTTGTTCTTGGTTCGAGTCCAGGTACCCCAGCAGTGAAAACCCCCGTTCAGCGGGGGTTTTTCGTTTGCGTTGCGAGAAGTCAGGCTGGCCGTATGGGTGGGTTCCCGCGCCGACATTCACCCACCGACCGAGCGGTAGAGCTCGGTTGACAGGTAGCGCAGCCCGGAGTCACACATGATCGTGACGATGCGCGCATCGGGGCCGAGGCGTTCGGCGACACGCAGCGCGGCGACGACGTTCGCTCCGGAGGAGGTCCCTGCGAAGAGTCCCTCTTCTTGGGTGAGGCGGCGAGCCATGCGCATCGCCTCGTCCGCAGACACGGTGAGGATGTCGTCGACTTCATCGGGTTCCCAGAGGGGCGGGACGAATCCGATCCCGATGCCCTCGATGCGGTTGGGTCCGCTGGGCCCGCCCGAAAGCACCGCAGATTCGCTGGGCTCCACCGCGTAGATGCGAATCGACGGATCGTGGGCGTGCAGCGCGCGAGTGACCCCGTGGAGAGAGTGCGCGGTGCCGACGGCGTGCACGAACGCGTCGATTCGCCCGTGGCTCTGCGCCCAGATCTCCTCGCCCATGGGCACGTAGCCAGTGATGGCGTCTCGATTGTTCAGTTGGTCGCACCACCAGGCGCCCGGTTCCGACGACACTTCCGCTGCGCGCGCGACCATCGCATTCACGAGCGACTCCGTGATGGCGCCGCTGTCACTCTGGATGTCTTCGACCGTGGCACCGAAGGCGAGCATGGTGCGCCGCTTCTCCTGGCTGAACGCGTTCGAGAAGACGATGTGGAGGTTGAAGCCGAGTACCGCGCAAACAAAAGCCAGAGAGATGCCGGTACTGCCGGCGGTGTACTCCACGACCGTCCCGCCGGGCTTCAGCAGACCGTCGCGCACCGCACCTTCGATCGCGGCGCGGGCCATGCGATCCTTCATACTCCCGGTCGGATTGGCCCACTCAAGCTTGGCAAGGATCCGCGCACCGTTCGGGGGAACCACGCTGCAGAGTTCGACAAGCGGCGTGTCGCCAATTCCCGCAAGGGCACCCAACGAACTCATCACACACCACCCATGGTCGTGAGGTCAGTGTGGCATTGCCACCGCGCACACACAACGGCATACGACACCAGGCCCGGACCCGCATCCGGGGGACAACCCTAACTTCGTGCCTGAGCAGCTGCTCTCGCCGCTGTCGGCAACGCATCAATGATCCGCCCGATCGCCGCATCATCATGTGCGGCTGACACAAACCACGCCTCGAACACCGAGGGCGGCAGCGACACGCCCGCGTCGATCATCGCGCGGAAGAACGGCGGATACCGGAACGCCTCCTGCGCTTTCACCGACGCATAGTCGTGCGGAGCGACCTCGGCGAACTGGACCGAGAACAAGTTGCCCGCGCGCTGAATGACGTGTGTCACGCCTTCGGCAGAGAGAGCGGATGCCGCGGCCGCTGCGATCTCGGTCGACGCGCGGTCGATCCGGCGATAGGCGTTGTCATCGAGGTGGTCCAAAGTTGCACGCCCCGCGGCGACGGCCAACGGGTTTCCGCTGAGCGTGCCGGCCTGATACACGGGGCCGAGCGGGGCAAGGAGCTCCATGATCGCGGCCGAGCCGCCGAGCGCTGCGAGCGGAAGGCCCCCGCCGACGACCTTGCCGAAGGTCAGAATGTCGGGCGTGAACGGCACCGGGTCAACGCCGTACCAGCCGGCGGGACCGACCCGGAAGCCGGTCAGAACCTCATCGACGATGAGCAGAGCCCCATGAGCGTGAGCGAGGTCCGCAATCGCGGCATTGAACCCGAGTGCGGGCGGCACAATGCCCATGTTCGCGGGAGCCGCCTCGACGATGATCGCGGCGATGTCGTCACCGCGCGCGGCGAACACTTCGCCCAGCGCGTCGAGGTCGTTGTACGGCACCACCAGGGTCTGCGCGGCGACCGCGGCGGGAACGCCAGCTGATCCGGGCATCGCGAGAGTCGCCACGCCCGACCCGGCCTCAGCAAGCAGGCCGTCCGAGTGGCCGTGGTAGTGACCGGCGAACTTCACGATCAGGTCGCGACCGGTGGCACCGCGCGCGAGGCGGATCGCTGTCATCGTCGCCTCGGTGCCGGTCGAGACGAGCCGAACCTTCTCGATCGGCCGCACGCCATCGCGAGTGACGCGCGCCTCGATCAGTTCGGCCAACGACGTCTCGCCGGGGGTTGATGCACCGAAACCCAAGCCACGGGACGCCGCATCCTGAACTGCCTTCACCACCGCCGGGTGCGCGTGCCCGAGGATCGCCGGACCCCACGACCCCACAAGGTCGACGTACTCGCGGCCTTCGACATCGGTGACGTAAGGTCCGGTCGCCGAGGTGAAGAAGCGCGGTGTCGTGCCCACAGATCCAAAGGCGCGCACGGGGGAGTTGACCCCGCCGGGCATCGCGGCCTGCGCGCGAGTGAACTCTTGGGCATTGGTCAGGGTCATCGGATCCACCTTGCGAGTTCGAGTGCCCAATAGGTCAAGACGGCATCGGCCCCGGCGCGGCGGATGCTCACGACCGACTCTTCGATCGCGCGGCGGCGGTCGATCCAGCCCTGCGCGGCAGCAGCCTCGATCATGGCGTACTCTCCCGAGACCTGATACGCCCACACCGGGACGGGGGAGGATGCCGCGGCATCCGCGAGCACGTCGAGATAGCTCATCGCCGGCTTGACCATGACGATGTCGGCGCCTTCGAGGACATCGAGATCGATCTCGCGGGCGCCCTCGCGCCGGTTGGCGGGGTCGAGCTGATACGTGCGGCGGTCGCCCTCGAGCGAGGACTGCACGGCCTCGCGGAACGGCCCGTAGAACGCTGAGGCGTACTTTGCGGCGTAGCCGAGGATCGGTGTGGCGGTGAACCCACCGGTGTCGAGCGCATCGCGCACAGCGGTCACCTGGCCGTCCATCATGCCGCTCAGCCCCAGGAGCCCCGACCCTGACTCGGCCTGCGCGATCGCCATATCGCGGTAGCGCTCGAGTGTCGCGTCGTTGTCGACGTACCCCTTTGCGTCGAGAACGCCACAGTGTCCGTGGTCGGTGAATTCGTCCAAGCACAGGTCCGTTTGCACGACGAGCGCGTCACCGGCTTCTTGGGCGGCGATGCGCGTCGCAACGTTCAAAACGCCGTCGGGGTCGGTCGCGCCCGAACCGATGGCATCTTTGTGCTCAGGGACGCCGAACAGCATGATTCCCCCGAGGCCTGCGGTCGCGGCATCCGTCACCGCGCGCCGGAGCGAATCGAGCGAGTGCTGCATCACTCCTGGCATCGACGAGATCGGCACCGGCTCGGTGGCACCCTCGAGCACGAACATCGGCAGGACGAGATCGGCCGGGTGGAGCCGTGTCTCCGAGACCAGCCGGCGCATCGCGGGTGTAGCGCGCAGACGGCGCGGGCGTTCAATCATTCGTGGCTCCGGTGTCTGCAGCGATGAGGTCATCCGCGCCCGCGGCGCGCAGTTCGGCGGCGGCGCGTTCGGCGATCTCCCGCGGAGCATCGACGTCTGGCCAGTACGCGGCGTGCGAAGCGGTCAGGATTGTCGACCCGTCCGTGCTGTACACGCGGCCGGTGAGAAAGATCAGGTCGTTGTCGATGAACGCGTGCGCGCCGACCGGAGCAGAGCAGCCCGCCTCGAGAAGCGCGAGAAGTTGGCGTTCGGCCTCGACGACGGCGCGTGTGTTCTTGTGTTCGAGAGCGCGGACGAGGTGTTCTTGCCCGCGCCGCACCTCGACAGCGAGTGCGCCCTGCCCGGGCGCTGTGGGCCACCGTTCGAGCGAAAGATAGTCGGTGACGGCAGCGCCGCGTCCAATGCGCTCCAGGCCTGCGGCTGCCAGGATCACGGCATCGAGGGTTCCGTCTGTGACGAATCCCAAGCGCGTGTCCACGTTCCCGCGGATATCTACGACATCGAGGTCAGGCCGGCGAGCGAGCAGCTGCGCGCGGCGGCGGGGAGACCCGGTCCCCACCCGCGCGCCCTCAGGAAGGGTGTCGAGGGTGAGGTCGCCACGCGCACACAGTGCGTCTCGGGCGTCGACCCGGCGGGGGATCGCCGCCACGACCAGATCGGGGTGCGGCGCGGTCGGCAGGTCTTTGAGTGAGTGCACGATGACGTCGCAGTCGCCGGCGAGCAGCGAATCACGCAGCGCCCCGGTGAACAGCCCCACTCCTCCCGCACGGGAGAGCGGTTCGTTTGAGCGATCGCCGTCGGTCGTGATGGTCACCAGTTCGGTGTCGACCTTCGTCGTTTTGCGCAGCGCATCGGCGACGGTACCTGTTTGTGTGAGCGCGAGGTGACTGCCGCGCGTGCCCACCCGCACAGTGGTCACGCAAGTACCTCGGCAATCTCGTCCACGCTGATGCGGCGGCCGGTGTAGAAGGGAATCTCTTCGCGCACGTGCCGTCGAGCCTCGGTCTGGCGGAGGTGGCGCATGAGGTCGACGAGGTCGACGAGTTCGGGAGCCTCGAGCGCCAGGATCCACTCGAAGTCGCCGAGCGCGAAAGACGCGACAGTATTGGCCAGCACCTGCGGATACTCCGACCCCTTGCGACCGTGGTCGGCAAGCATCTGTCGGCGCTCGTCGTCGGGCAGCACGTACCACTCGTACGAACGCACGAACGGATAGACAGTGAGCCAGGTTGACGGCCCGAGTCCGCGCAAGAACGACGGCGAGTGGCTGCGGGTGAACTCCGCCTCGCGGTGCACACCCATTGCGTTCCAGACCGGGATCAGGCCGCTGAGCGGTGCAGCGCGCCGTAGGGTGCGCAGCGCTGCCTGCAGCGTTTCGGGCGGGGTCGACTCGTCGCCTTCGATGTTTCCGTGCAGCCACACCATGAGGTCGGCATCGGCGCGCATGCCCGACACGTCATACCAGCCGCGGATGGTGACACCGGATGCTTCGACCTCAGCGATTGCCGGAGCAAGAACGTCGGTTCCCGGCACCGGGCCAGACACCTTTCCGGGTTCCCTGCGGAACACCGCCCATAATGTGTATCCGAGGTTGTCGCCCATACACCTATCCTCGCCCCTCGACGGTGGGTTGGGCTAATCCGAATTGCCCACAAGCAGGTCTAGCGCGATGCGCTCAGCGTGCGCGATGATCCCGGCGATCCCCGACCCCGCCACGGTCTCACCGACGACTGCCGCGAGGTCAGGCGGGCTCACCGTGATCGCCTCGGGCCGGGTCCACACAATCTGCGCCGCAGCATCGACTGTGGGCAATGGCACCCCGAGCAGCGTTTCGGCATCGACGCGAGCGCGGTTGATGAGGTCGGCATCGCGCACCTCGCCGTCGTACGACAGGCGCAGCACGTGCCGCCCGTTCGTGCGCTCCCAGAGCCACGGCCACTTCGCCGTGGCGTGCGTGAGCGCCCGAGCGCCGATGCGTGACGTTCCATCGGCCACGAGCACACCGGTGCCTCGAGGCGCGGCATCCAAATCGTCCTGTCTCGCGACAAGCGTCACCAGCGTGATCTTGCGCCCAGCGCCCGGGTCGCTGGGCGCCGCGAGCACCATCGGGCGGGCCGCGCGGTGGCTCGCCGGATCGATGCGTGAGCCGTACCGCACCTCAACGCCGAGCCGATCGAGCTCACCAGCGAGAGCATCGATCAGCCGATGCACGCCGCCGCGCAGCCCCGCCACGGCGGATCCAGCCGGGGAGTCCGCTCGGAGGCGAGCGACAGCAGTGCCGAGCCCTCCCGTCTCGACGACCATCTGCCAGAGCGCCGGGTGCGCACGCGCAATCGTAAGGTCGTCGGGGTTCATGGAGTGCACGCCGCGCACCACCGGCGCGACGAGCAAGTTGAGCACTGGTTCGCCCATCCTGCCCCTCACGAGTGCGCCGAAGCTCTCGGGCGCGACGCCCGTCACCGGTGCGAGATCGAGCACCGCGGCACGGCGGGCCTGCTCGGGACCGACCTGCGCAACCACGTCCGCCGCCAGTGGGTCAGCAGGCACTCCGAGCAAGCTCGTCGCCGGAAGGGGCCGCGCGTACCCGGTCGTGGGGTGCAACCACGCGGCGAGAGGCGCCGGCGAGACCACATCGGCAGCGAGGCCGAGCTCTTCAGCGAGGGCCGCCACCACACCGCCGCGGACCGCGAAGCTCTCGGCGCCGGCATCCAGCACAATTCCTGCGACCTCGTGCCGTGCCAGCGTTCCGCCGAGATGATCGGATGCCTCGTGCACAATAACGCGCGCGCCGCCGAGGGCGAGGCGGCGCGCGGTGACGAGCCCCGCGATTCCGCCGCCGACGACGTCGAAGTCAGGCATGCGCGTGAACGAACTCCACGATCCGCGTCAGCACGTCGGGGTCGGTGTCCGGCGGCACGCCGTGACCGAGGTTCACGACGTGCGCGGGCGCTGCGAGACCGCGGGCAAGGACATCCCGGACGTGGGCTTCGATGACCGGCCACGGGGCAGTGAGCAACGCGGGGTCGATGTTGCCCTGGAGCGGAACGGTGTCACCGAGGCGGCGCGATGCTTCGTCGAGCGGGAGCCGCCAGTCGACGCCCATAACATCGGCGCCGATCCCGTGCATGGCTCCGAGCAATTCGCCCGTGCCGATCCCGAAGTGGACGATCGGGACGCCGAGAGCCTTCGCGGGCGCGATTGCTGCGGCAGAGTGGCGTGCGACGTGCTCGGTGTAGTCGGCGAGGCTCAGTGACCCCGCCCAGGAGTCGAAGAGTTGTCCGGCCGAAGCGCCGGCCCCGATCTGTGCGGCAAGAAACGCGCCGGTGATCTCCGAACACCACCGCAGCAGCGCTGACCACGTTTCAGGGTCGGAGTGCATCAACGCTCGGGTGCGCAGCTGTTCCTTGGATGGCCCACCCTCGACGAGGTACGAGGCGAGCGTGTAGGGGGCACCGGCGAACCCGATGAGCGGGGTTGCGCCGAGTTGCGCGACCGTCATGGTGACAGCGTCTCGCACGGGTGCCAGCGCTTCGGGATCCAGCGGCGGGAGGGCCGCGACATCTGCTGCCGTTCGCACGGGGCTCGCCAAGACGGGACCTCGCCCGGCGACGATCGTGACATCGACCCCGGCGAGACGCACCGGGATGACGATGTCGCTGAAGAAGATCGCGGCATCGACGTGGTGCCGACGCACCGGCTGCAGGGTTATCTCACTTGCGAGCTCAGGTGTGAGGCATGCGTCGAGCATGTCGGTGCCCACACGCAAATCGCGATACTCGGGCAACGAGCGTCCCGCCTGACGCATGAACCAGATCGGCGTCTTTTCGGGGCGCATTCCGCGGTACGCGCGAACGAGCGCGGAATCCTCATGGCGATTGGTGACGGAAGGTAGCGCGTAGGGGGAAGACACCCCTTAAGATTAGGCTCGTGTTGCTGTGTCTGACCGCGAATCATCGAATCGCCAGCCTTGAGTTGCTGGAGCGGTTGAGCGTCGGCGCACCAGCTGCCACACGGGCCTTGGTCGATAACGAGAGCTTTGTCACGGGAGCGGTGGTGCTCGCCACCTGTAGCCGCTTCGAGGCCTATCTCGACATCGATGAGCCGCTGACGGCAGCCCGAACGGTAGCGGTCGAATCGGTGCTTGACTCGATGGCTGCGGCCAGCCAGGTGTCGGTGTCAGAGTTGCGTGCCTCGATCGCCGTTCACGAGGGACCCGCAGTCGCCGCTCACCTCTTCGCAGTGACGAGTGGGCTCGAGTCGGTCGTCGTCGGCGAAGAAGAGATCTCGGGTCAGGTGAGCCGGGCACTCCATGCCGCTCGGGTCGACGGAACCACCAGCGGCGATCTCGAACGTCTCTTTCAGAAAGCAACGCACACCAGCCGCGGGGTGCGCAATCGCACCGATCTGCACGGAGCGCACCGTTCGCTCGTCCGACTGGCGCTGGACCTCGCATCCAGCCGCGTGACCGACTGGACGAAAGCCCGAGTGCTTGTCGTGGGCACGGGACGCTACGCCGCAACCGCCGTTGGTGCGCTTCGGGCCCAGGGCGCGAGTGACATTGAGGTCTACTCGCCCTCAGGGCGCGCGTCCGCTTTTGCCGCAGCACGCGGTATTGCGGTTGCGCAGTCATTCCCCTTGGCTGCGGCATCTGCCGATGTCATCGTCACGTGCACGACGGATGCCGTCCTTCACGCCGACTCGTTCACGCCCGGGCATCGGCTCCTTGTGATCGATCTGGGATTGCCGCGCAATGTCGCACCCGATGTGGCGAGTGTCGCCGGGGTCGAACTGCTCGACCTCGAGACGATCCGCCTGCATGCTTCGCTGGACGAGTTCCAGGCGCCCGAGCACGCGCGCGCGCTCGTGTGCACCGCAGCATCCGAATTCTCCGCCGACCTCGCGGCCGGGCCAGCGATCACGGCACTCCGTGGTGAGGTGCACGCTGTGCTCGAGGCAGAGGTCGCCCGGGCGCGCGCACGGGGCGCCGATGACGCCACGGAGGCGGCGCTGCGCCACCTGGCGGGTGTTCTCCTCCACGGGCCGTCGGTGCGTATCCGCGAGCTCGCGGCGGAAGGCCGCATCGCCGAGGTCGCTTCGGCGCTGGAGCTCCTGCACGGCGTCCGCGCAGAGCCTGCAGCCGCCATCGCCGACGACGTCGCGCACTCCGCCTGAATCACCGCTCGTCGGCTGCGAAAGCGATGGAGTTCTCCCGGCGATGGCACGCTGCATCCGCCCCATAATGGTCAGATGGATGCTCCGTCGCAGACGCCCGAGCGGTCCGACGAACTCGCCGACTTGAGGCGCAGGGCGTATGGTCCCGACGCAGACATTCACGATGACCGCGAGGCGGTGGCTCGACTCCACGAACTGGAAGCGCGCGAACGCGACCAGCCGCGACCGACTCCGCAATCCCAGCTCCCGCTGGCGCAACATCCGCAGCACAGCGCCACGCCGCGACCGGCGAGGACCGCTGAACGTTTGCCCGTCGATCGCCCTGCGCCCCCTGTGCCTACGCTGCACCTGACGCAGCCCTGGTGGCGGCGCACCCCGGTGTGGGCAATCGCAGCGGCAACTGCGGCGATCGGTCTGATACTCGGAGCGGCGGGCGCAGCATCCCTCCTCACTCCCGCTGAGCCCGACTTCACCTTGCGTCCGCTGTCCACGCCGGGGGACCGGGGCGCGGACTGGAACAGCGTCGTCGGATCCTGGGGAATGGATCCCGGTTCAGAGGTGCCGTTCGAGGCGTTCGGCGGTGTGGATGTGTGGACCATCACCGATGAGCGCGGCGCGCGGTGCATCATGCTGACTCGGCTCGGTGACCCGATGTGGAGCCAGTGCGCACCCACCGGACTCGATACGATCCTCGACTACACGGTGTTTCCGGGCGAGACTGCGCTCGGCAAATCACTTCCCGTGGGCACGGTCGTTCGATTCGTCGCGAAGGATGAAGTCATCGAGGTGTGGGTGGCTATCCCGGACGAAACCGAGGCGTCTCCTTAGCCCGCCGGTCATCCTCGCTGAACCTCGTGCAGTGCTTCGAGACCCAGCCGCTTGTATTCGGGGTTGTCGTCACTTTGCTCGATCAGCAGCAGGCCGACCGCTGATGCCCATCCGCGGGCTCGCACCCACGTAGCGTCGTCATAACGTCCGGAGGTCGCGGCGATGAAGTCTTCGCGGCCATCGCGCGGTGCATCATGCTGACTCGGCTCGGTGACCCGATGTGGAGCCAGTGCGCACCCACCGGACTCGATACGATCCTCGACTACACGGTGTTTCCGGGCGAGACTGCGCTCGGCAAATCACTTCCCGTGGGCACGGTCGTTCGATTCGTCGCGAAGGATGAAGTCATCGAGGTGTGGGTGGCTATCCCGGACGAAACCGAGGCGTCTCCTTAGCCCGCCGGTCATCCTCGCTGAACCTCGTGCAGTGCTTCGAGACCCAGCCGCTTGTATTCGGGGTTGTCGTCACTTTGCTCGATCAGCAGCAGGCCGACCGCTGATGCCCATCCGCGGGCTCGCACCCACGTAGCGTCGTCATAACGTCCGGAGGTCGCGGCGATGAAGTCTTCGCGGCCATCGCTGTCGAAGGCAAGCCATGCCACCCCGAGGTCGTAGGCCGGGTCGCCGCCGGTCACATCACCGAAGTCGATGATGCCCACGAGCGCGTCGCGTTGAGCGATGAGATTGCCGGGGTGGAGGTCTCCGTGCACCCACACAGGAGGGTCCGCCCACGGCTGGACGGCGATTGCGGCCCTCCAGGCATCGTGCGCGTCGTCAAGAAGTGCGGAGTGGATGCTGCCACCTTTGCGCACCAGATCGAATCGTTGCTCGACAATCGCAGCTCGCTGCGCGAGCGGCACTCCACGGCCGGGGTTCGGCGGGAAGTCGGGGTCGGCGGGCACGTGCAGAGCCCCGAGCGCGGCAGCGAGGATCGGCGCCCACGCGCCACGCTCCGACCGGGGCACTTCGAGCCCGACCACCCCAGCAATCCAGCGGACGACAGACCACGGCCACGGGTAGTTCGCGACAGGGCCGCCAGTGATCACGGGCCGAGGAACGTGAACCCCGATGGCTTCGATCGTCGTCGCGACGCGGGGGAGCACGAGCGCTTCGTTCCCGATGAGCCGCGCGGCCATCGCCCTGCGAGGCAACCGCACGGCAAGTTCGGTGCCGAGTCGCCAGATTTCGCAGTCCCAGCCTTCGGCGACTTTGCGGAGCGAGAGGTGCGAAGTGTCGGCCACAACACCCGACGCCAGCAGTGTCCGCACGAGGGGCTCATCGATCAGCATCTCAGCGGCGGGTTTGTCAGGCACGCCTCGACGATAGCCGTGTCGGCGCGGAGAAAGACAAAACCACTTGCGCCTGTGTTGGTTTATGTTGTAATGTGTGGGAAATCCCGACGAAGGGCTCAAAGTGTACGCAACGGAGCGCCAAGTGCTCATCGAACGCCAGCTCGCCGCCGCAGGGCGCGTGAGCGTGGTCGAGCTTGCACGGTCCTTCGACGTCACCACCGAGACGGTACGACGTGATCTCGATCAGCTCGAGCAGTCCGGTGCGTTGCGCCGCGTCCACGGTGGTGCGGTTCCCCCCGAACGCGGAAGCACAATCGAAGCGTCCTTGCCGGAACGTCGTCTGCGCCAGAGCGACGCGAAGTCCGCCATTGCCCGTCGTGCTCTGGAGGTGCTCGGCGAGGGGTTCCGCGGCTCGGTCTTCCTCGACGCCGGCACCACCACCGCAGCGATCGCCGCGCAGTTGTCGGTACGTCTGGCCGGAGCATCCATTGACGTGGTCACTCACGCTCTCCCGTTGGCATCCCTGCTCGCCGAGGCGGAGCAATCCTCGCTCACCCTGGTGGGTGGGCGGGTGCGTGGAATCACTGCGGCAGCCGTCGGTTCTGACACGGTGCGCACCATCGGCACGCTGCGCCCCGACATCGCCTTCATCGGGACGAACGGGGTCTCGGCTGAGTTCGGTCTCAGCACTCCCGACCCCGAAGAGGCCGCAGTGAAATCGGCCATCGTCCGCGCTGCACGTCGTGTGGTCGTCGTCGCCGACAGTGAGAAGCTCGGCAGCGAGCGGCTCGTCTCGTTCGCAGCGCTTGCCGACATCGACGTCCTGGTCACCGATGCTGCCCCCGACGCAAAACTCAGCCAGGCCCTGGCCGACGCCGACGTGGAGGTATGGATCGCATGATCATCACCCTGACCGCAAACCCGTCCCTCGACCGAACGATCACCCTCGAAGGGCCACTTCTTGCGGGTGAGGTCCAGGCAGCGGCTTCGGAGCGGGAAGATGCCGGTGGCAAGGGCATCAATGTGACCCGGGTCGTCTCTGCAGCCGGCATCGCCTCTCGTGCCGTGCTTCCTCTCGCGATCGATGACCCTTTCGACACCGCATTGCGCGCTGCCCGAGTCGAGACCGTCCGCATCGAGATCGCGGGTCGCGCTCGCTCGAACGTCACGATCGCCGACCCCGCCGGTGTCACCACCAAGCTCAATCTGCCCGGTGCAACGCTCACCGAGGCCGAGGCATCCGCCATCGTCGATGCGGTCGTCCGCGAAAGCGCCGGTGCGCACTGGCTGGTTCTGGCCGGATCGCTGCCGCCCGGCGCCGGCGATGACTTCTACGTCCGCGTGATCGACGCCGTGCGTGGCACGCAGGGGACGGATGCTCCGCTCATCGCCGTCGACACCTCCGGCGCGGCGCTGACCGCGGTCGTCGAGCGCGGCGCGCCTGACCTCATCAAGCCGAACGACGAGGAGCTCGCCGACCTGGTCGGGGCGCCGATCGACGGCGCCGAGGACGGCCTCGCCCAGCGCGTGCTCGAGGCAGCCCGGGCGCTGGTTCCCGCTCGCGTCCGGGCTGCACTGGTCACGCTCGGCGCACAGGGAGCAGTGCTCATCACTGCCGATGGCGCGTGGGCGGCGACGCCTCCGAAGATCCGCGTGCGGAGCACCGTCGGCGCGGGCGACAGTTCGCTCGCCGGCTACCTGCTCGCCGAGTCGGAGGGCGCCGACCCCGCCGAGCGCCTCAGCCGGTCGATTCGCTACGGTGCGGCCGCGGCATCGCTTCCCGGAACGCAAGCGCCAGCTCCTGAAAACCTGCCTGCCGGCGACGTCACCGTCACCCGCCTCGAATAGTTCACAACCAGACAAGCCCATCCACCACTCACCCCGCAGTATCGACCACTGGAGGTCACCGTGTCCGACACCATCACCCCAGCCCTCGTCAGCCTTGACGTCGGCCTCGGCGCAGACAAGAGCGCCGTGATCCGAGCCCTCGCCGAACGCGTCGTCGCGCAGGGCCGCGCCACCGATGCCGACGCCCTCTACGCCGATGCGTGGGCGCGGGAGCAGAAGGATGAGACCGGACTGCCCGGTGGCATCGCGATTCCCCACGCCAAGAGCGCAGCCGTCACCGAGGCATCGCTGGCGTTCGCGCGGCTGAGCCCGGGTGTCGAGTTCGGAGCTGACGACGGTCCCGCCGACCTGGTCTTCTTGATCGCGGCACCCGCGGGTGCCGCCGAAGCCCACCTCGCCGTGCTGTCGAAGCTCGCTCGCAGCCTGATGCAGGACGATTTCACGAGCGGTCTGCGTGCTGCAACGACGAACGAAGAGGTCGTCGCGATCGTGCAGAACGCGATCGGCGAGGGGGATGCCTCGCCAGTCCCCGGCTATGTTGTGCCCGCTGCTGCCGCAGCCGTGCCGCCGGTCGCCGCCGCCGCTCCTGTGGCCGGAGCATCCGGTCTCACCGTCGATGGACGGCCCGCCCGGATCGTCGCGGTCACCTCGTGCGCCACCGGTATCGCGCACACCTTCATGGCTGCCGACGCGCTGACTGCCGCAGGAAAGAAGGACGGCGTCGACCTGGTCGTCGAGCCGCAGGGGTCCAGCGGATACCAGGCGATCGACCCGTCGATCATCGACAGTGCCGACGCCGTCATCTTTGCCACTGACGTGGACGTGCGCGGACTCGAGCGCTTCGCCGGCAAGCCGGTCGTTCGCTCGGGTGTCAAGCGCGGTATCGAGGCGCCCAGTGTGCTGATCGCCGACGCTGTGGCCGCCGCCAACAACCCGAACGCCAACCGAGTGCAGGCGGGGACGGGCGCAGTATCGACGACGACGAGCACCGAGAACCTGTCGTGGGGTGCGCGCATCCAGCGCATTCTGCTGACCGGCGTCAGCTACATGATCCCGTTCGTCGCCGGTGGTGGTCTACTGATCGCTCTCGGCTTCCTGCTCGGTGGCTATCTCGTCACCGACAACGCTGCGAACGTCATCATTCAGAACTCGCTGTGGGACCTGCCCACCGAAGACATCACCAGCGACTTCGGTCCGCTCGGCCAGTACCTCGGCTCGGTGTTCTTCATGATCGGTGCGACCTCGATGGGCTTCTTGGTCTCTGCACTCTCCGGCTACATCGCATTCGCGATCGCTGACCGCCCGGGTATCGCACCGGGCTTCGTCGCCGGTGCCGTCGCGGTGCTCATGAACGCGGGCTTCATCGGCGGCATCGTCGGCGGTTTGCTCGCCGGTTTCATCGCGTGGTGGGTGGGCTCTTGGAGCGTTCCGCGATGGCTGCGTGGTCTGATGCCCGTCGTGATCATTCCGCTGTTGGCGTCCATCGTCGCCTCGGGTCTGATGATCCTCTTCTTCGGTCGCCCCATTGCGTCGCTGATGGAGGCTATGAGTGCGGGGCTGAACAACCTCGCTGGCACCGCAGGCATCATCGTCGTCGGCATCGTCTTGGGACTCATGATGTGCTTCGACCTGGGCGGACCCGTCAACAAGGTGGCCTACGCGTTCGCTGTCGCAGGGCTCGCCGCGGCCACCGCAGACAACCCCACGCCCTACCTGATCATGGGTGCCGTCATGGCCGCCGGAATGGTTCCGCCGCTCGCCATGGCGCTGGCATCCACCGTTCTCCGCCCGAAGGTCTTCACCCCGGTCGAGCGTGAGAACGGTAAAGCTGCCTGGCTGCTGGGCGCCGCCTTCATCAGCGAAGGCGCGATTCCGTTCGCGGCGGCCGACCCGCTGCGCGTCATCCCCGCCTCACTGGTCGGTGGCGCTGTCACCGGTGGCCTGAGCATGGCGTTCGCGGTGCAGTCGCTCGCTCCGCACGGCGGAGTGTTCGTCCTCTTCGCGATCAACCCGTGGTGGGGGTTCCTTCTCGCGATCCTGGCCGGTACCGTCGTGACAGCGCTCATTGTCGTCGCCCTCAAGACCTGGGTCGGCCGCAAAGAGCTCGAAGAGGCCGAAGCGCCGATGATGGCCGTCGCGGTCTGAACGTCGCCAGGCCGAGATCCGACAGATAAGTCCGACGAGGGGAAGACCATGGCAGAACGCCAAGCCACCATCGCCAGCAGTTCCGGATTGCACGCACGACCGGCCAAGCTGTTCGTGCAGGCAGTCAAAGAGCAGAGTGTGCCCGTGACCATCGCGGCCCCGGGCGGGCCCGACCTCAACGCCGGCAGCATCCTGTCGCTGATGGGACTCGGTGCATCGAACGGCACCGTTGTCACACTCAAGGCTGAGGGCGAAGGAGCAGACGAGGCGCTCGACGCACTGGTTGCCCTGCTCGAGACGGATCTCGACGCCGAGTAGTCCTCGAGCGCACGACCAAACGACGGATGCCGCGGCCCGAAGCCGGCGCGGCATCCGTCGTTTCGTGTCGTCGAGCCGTCTGTCTAGAGGTCGATTGATTGGGTCGGGTCGAGTTCGAAGAACTCTCCACCACCCTGCTCGGTCGCCCACTTCAGTCGCGCACGACCCATGTCGCGCCCGACGACCGCGAGGGTCATGTCGTGCGTGCCGAACGCACGACGGGGCTTGACCGCGAGGACGAAGTCCATCGCTTCGCCGATCTTCAGCCACGGCGCGCCCACGGGAGCTGCAAGGAGCTCGACCTTGACGCCCTTGGGCACCGCGTACGAGTCTCCGGGGTAGTACAGCGTGTCGTTCACGAGCACACCGACATTGTCGACGACCGGGATCGATTCGTGGATGACGGCGTGCTCGCCGCCGTAGAACTTCATGATGAACGGGTCGATCGTGAGGGTGTCGCCGGGATTCACGACGATCACGTCGTAGCCCGCTGCCGCGTCTGCCACCCCCTGAGGCCCGTAGATCGGCACGCCGGGGGCAGCCTTGCGGATGCGATCGAGCTGGTCGGGAGACCAGTGGTCGGCATGCTCGTGCGTGATGACGACCGCGATCGTCTTGCTGAGGTTCTCGATCGGGAGTGTGAAAGAACCCGGGTCGATGATCAGGGTGCTGCCGTCGATGTCGACGCGCAGCGTGGCGTGCTCAAACTTGGTTACTCGCATGAGCAGAGTCAACGGTGTCAGAAGGCGTTCGGCAAGCGATCGCGCAGAGTGGCGCTCGATTTGTTGAGGATGCCTCAGCCATGGCATAATCGAACGGTTGTCGCAACGGCCCCATCGTATAGCGGCCTAGTACGCCGCCCTCTCACGGCGGTAACGCGGGTTCGAATCCCGCTGGGGTCACCACTCAAAAGTCCTCCGGGTTACCGGGGGACTTTTGCTTTTGCCGGTGGATTTTCCGGTGCGTGCGGACGCTCGGCTCGGAAGATCAGTCCGAGTCCTCCACTGAAATCCGCGCCGTGGACACCGGCAGAGGTCCCGACAAGTTCGAATCCCAGATTCTCGTGCAAGGCGATCGACACGGTGTTCTGTGCGTTGACGAAGTACCAGGCGATGTCGGCGCGCTCCCAGATCCAGTCGAGCCGCGCCCGGGTGAGCGCGAGCCCCACGCCGCGGCGCCGTTCAGGCGGATCCACGGTGACTCCGGCGAGGTAGTGGCCGCGCCCCGCGAGACCATCCGATCGCGACAGGTAATGAATGGCGGCCCACCCCAAAACCCGGCCGTCGCATTCGGCGACCAAAAGGTGCCGATCCGCATCGGCGATCAGACGCTCGAGGTTGACCTCAGTGCGGCCGGCCGCGACCTGGATCTCGTTCACCCGCGGTGCGTCGAGCGGGCGCGCATCGTGGAGCTTCAGTCGCTCGATCCGAGCCCGTTGCGGTGCATCCGACCATTCCGCGAATCCTGGGGTCACGCGCGGACTCTACCAACTTCCTCCGCGATGCTCACTTAGCCTGAACGCATGCCGATCCGATCCCTCGACAACGCAGCGCCTTGTCCGTGTGGCAGCGGCGACCGATTCGATGGATGCTGCGCGCCTGTCCTCGCAGGAAGCCCGCCGGCGACTGCAGAAGGTCTCATGCGCTCGCGCTATACGGCGTTCGCGGTCGGCGACGCGGAGTACCTGGCCGGGTCGTGGCATCCGGGAAGCAGACCCGAGTCTCTGGAAGTCGACGACGACCTCTCCTGGGCAGGTCTGGAGATCCTCGACACGGAGAGGGGTCAGAGCGGCGATACACGAGGTGTTGTCGAGTTTCGCGCTCACTTCCAGCAGGGCCATGGGCGCGGCGCAAACCGCGGTGTGCTTCGTGAACGCAGTCGCTTCGTCTTCCAGAGCGGTCGATGGTGGTACCTCGACGGCGTGCTCCGCTGATGGTTGCGTCAGCGCGGGATGCTTTCCGTCGCCTGTGGGCCGCCTCGGCGATCAGCTCGTTCGGTACCGCGCTCACAGCTGTCGCGCTCCCGGTGCTGGTGGTTCAGGTGCTCGAGGCCTCGCCGGTGCAAGTCGGGATCGTCGCCGCCGCGCAGTTCGTGCCGTACGCCGTCTTGGGACTGATTGCCGGCGTCTATGTCGATCGCTGGCGCCGTAAACGCGTGCTCGTCTGGGCGAGCGCGGGCCGTGCGGTCGCATTGTGCCTCATCCCGCTTCTCTGGATCATCGACGCACTTGACATCTCGGTGCTTGTGGTCCTCTTGCTCATGTTCGGGTCTCTGCAGGTGTTCGCTTTCGCGGCATCCCAATCGCTTCTTCCGCGCGTCGTGACCCGCGATCGCCTTCTCGTCGCGAACACACGGATTGATCAGACGGATGCTGCGGCCCAGACCGCTGGTCCCGCGCTCGGCGGCGGCCTGGTCGGGCTGCTCGGTGCGCCGCTCGCGATCCTCGTCGACGCGGTTTCGTACCTCGTCGAGGCGGTGCTCATTTCGACCCTGCGAGTCGACGAGCCGCCGCCGGGTGAGCGGGGGAGGCGGAACTTCGTTCATGAAGCGCGGGAAGGTCTCGCCTGGACTTGCCGCCACCGCACACTCGCTCCACTGTCGGTCTCGACGCACGTCTGGTTCGTCGCGAACGCGGCTGCCTTCACCGTGCTCGCACTTTTCGCGCTGCGTGAACTCGATGTCACGCCGTTCGTCTACGGACTTCTCTTCGCCGCTGCCGGAATCGCCATGCTCGCGGGCGCCAGCGCGGCACCGTGGTCCGGCCGGCTCCTCGGAGCCGGGCGGACGATCATCGCCGCCCGCATCGCGTACCCGTTGGCCTGGGCGCCGGTCGCAGTGATCGCCGCCACCGGCGTCGGCGATTCGATTGCGATCGTCGGGCTCTTCGTCGCGATGACACTCCAAGGCATCGTGGCAGGTATCGAGAACCCACACGAGATGGGTTATCGCCAGGCGGTGACGCCCGACGGCATTCTCGGGCGGGTGAGCGCGACCATCCGGTCAGCGAACCGTTCGATGGCGGCCCTCGGAGCACTCCTCGGGGGGATCACGGTGGCGGCGGTGGGTGTCGCGCCGGCGTTCGTGGGGGTCGTGGTGGTGTTCGCGATCGCTGCGCTGATCGCTGGATTCTCGCCGTTGAGGTCCGCGAATCATGATGACTCGGCCGAGCCGTCTGAGGGGTGGAACGGCACCTGAGCGTCTGCCCAGAACTCGACCGCACCCGCTGTGAGCGATATATCGTTATATATCGGCGACACTCTGAGGTCGCGCACAGGAGGACATCATGAGTGGGTCATTTATGGGCAGCGGCTTCGGCGGCGACATGGGCGGATTCAACCTCGGCAAGTCCGGGTCATCCATCATGGACGCGATGGAGCAGCTCCGCGCCACCTTCGAGCAGAAGGTCGGAACCCGCATGGGCCGCGGTGACGTGCGCGCTGCGGTATTGGCACTGCTCACCGAGCAGCCGATGCACGGCTACCAGATCATCTCTGAGATCGCCGAGCGTAGCCACGGTGCGTGGAAGCCGAGCGCCGGCTCGGTCTACCCGACACTGCAGCTCCTCGCTGACGAGGGACTGATCGTTGCGTCCGAATCGAACGGTCGAAAGACCTACACACTGACGGACGCCGGTCGCACGGTCGCCGAAGCCGCCGGAAACAGCGCTCCGTGGGAATCGACTGGCGCTGGTCAGAGCGCCCCGCGCGATCACTCGAGCATGACTGCTCTGCCCAAGTCCGGCATGGAGCTTGCTCAGGCAGCGGCCCAGGTGGGGCGAACGGGCACACCCGAACAGGTGAAGCAGGCCGTCTCCGTGCTCGATGACGCACGTCGTAAGCTCTACTCGATCCTCGCTCAGGACTGACCCGGTGAGGGCCGGCCGTCGGGGTCTTGGAGACTGATGCCCGACGCACTTGCCCCCCGCGCTCTGAACTCCCGGGCGCGCTACCGACGCATCACCCGGTTCGCCGCACGAGCCATGGCGCTGGCCTGGTGGTTCGAGATCTTTCTGCCGCAGATCGGCCTGGGCGCGGTCGGTGCGCGCGGCAGAGCCGCACGCATGACTCGGCTGGCGAAGCGATTCCACGTGCTGGCGGTTGACCTCGGCGGACTCATGATCAAGGTCGGCCAATTCATGTCCTCGCGTTTGGACGTCTTGCCTCCAGAGATCACGAGCGAGCTCGAGGGACTCCAGGACGAGGTGCCCCCGGTGCCGTTCCCCGCGATTCGCACTCTCGCCGAGGCAGAGTTCGGCGTGCCGCTCGACCGGGCCTACGCCTGGTTCGACGAAACGCCCGTGGCGGCAGCATCCCTCGGTCAAGCACACCGTGCGCGACTCGCGCCGGACTACGCCGCAGAGGTCGGGTTCGAAGATGTCGTCGTCAAGGTGCAGCGCCCCGGGATCGACACGATCGTCGATGTCGATCTGGCCGCACTACGCAAAGTTGCCGGATGGCTGAGCCGAGTGAACCTCGTCTCGCGCCGAGCCGACATGCCGGCGCTGCTCGAAGAGTTCGCGCTCGTCAGCCTCGCTGAGATCGACTACATACACGAGGCAGCCAGCGCCGAACGATTCACCGAGAACGCGGCACACGATCCCCGCGTCGGCGCACCCGAGATCGTGTGGGAGCGCACCACACGCCGAGTTCTTACCCTGTCGGATGTGACTGCGATCAAGATCAACGACGTCGATGCGCTCCGCGCCGCCGGGATCGACCCGGCAGACGTTGCCGCAACCTTCGCCGCGGTCATGTTCGGTCAGCTCTTCGGTGACGGTTTCTTTCACGCCGACCCGCACCCAGGCAACATCTTCGTCACGCCACAGTCTTTCCGGGCGAATCCTGCTGTGGGTGCGGATGCTGCTGTGGGTGCGGATGCTGCCACCCCTCGCTTCCGGTTGACCTTCATCGATTTCGGCATGATGGGCGAGGTTCCACCCACGCTGCGCAGTGGCCTGCGCAAGCTCGTGATCGCCGTTGCTGCACGAAACGGCAAGGGTCTGATCGACGGCATTCGCGACGTCGGCGTGCTGTTACCCTCGGCCGACACGGCCGAGCTCGAGCGCGCGATGACACAGCTCTTCGCCCGATTCGGCGGCATGGGGTTCGCCGAACTCCAACGAGTCGATGAGCGGGAGCTGCGTGACTTTGCGCTCGAGTTCGGCGACGTCATTCGGTCGTTGCCGTTCCAGTTGCCCGAAAACTTCCTCCTGATCATCCGTGCGATGTCTCTGATCTCTGGCGTCTGCAGCTCACTCGAACCCGAATTCAACATCTGGGAAGCCATCGAACCGTACGCCGCGCAGCTCTTGCGTGAGGAGCGTGGCAATGTCGTGCAGGGCTTCGCCAAGGAAGCTGTGACATATGCGGGCACAGTTGCGCGCCTCCCGCAGCGGGTCGACAGTGTTCTGACGCGGATAGAAGACGGAAAGCTCGCCGTCGACACGCCGCGCCTCGATCGTCGCCTTCAGAGGCTGGAGCGCACGGGACGTCGGGCAATCTCGGCCGTTCTCTTCGCCGCACTGTTGATCACCGGCGCAGTGCTCCGTGCGGAGGATCTGGTGTTCGGGACCGTGCTCATGATCGCTTCGGTCGTGCCCCTTGTGCACACGCTCTTCTCCGAGTTCGGGAGCCGCTCATCTCGCTGATGAGCTCGACCGCATAGCCTGGAGGAATGCCCGCTGAACCATCTGCCCACAGCGCGCGCGGCCAACTCGAATTCCTCGCGAACCGGGTTGCAGCCGCTCCGACGGTAATGGGCACCTCTCGCTGGTACACCGAACTGCCCGAATCGAGCCGCGCTCGGCCCGCTGCCGTCCTGCTGCTCTTCGGCGTCCTCGACACCCTCGACAGCGACCATCACTCAGATGCAGTCTCGCGCGACCTCGACATTCTCCTGCTGGAACGTGCGTCGACACTGAGGTTGAACCCCGGTCAAATTGCGTTCCCGGGTGGTCGCGTCGATGACGACGACCGCGACGTCGTTGCGGCCGCCGTGCGCGAAGCGGAGGAAGAGACCGGACTTGATCCTTCCGGCATCGACATCCTTGGTCCGCTCGAGGCGATTCCGCTCGCGTACAGCAACTATCTGGTGACTCCCGTCCTGGGGTGGTGGCGGCATCCGTCACCTGTCGGCGTCGTGGATGAAGCGGAGTCCGCTGCTGTCTTTCGAGCGCCGATCGCCGACCTCGTCGACCCCGTGAATCGAGGGGTCACGGTCCTGCGCCGTGACGATCAAACCTGGCGCGGACCAGGGTTTCTCGTGGGACAGGGGAGTGAGGCGCACCTCGTGTGGGGGTTCACCGCGATGGTTCTCGACAGCCTGCTCGACCGTCTCGGATGGAGCGAGCCGTGGGACGAAACGCGCGAACTTCCGCTGTCGTTATAGATCGTCACACAACGATCCACGTTCGTAGGGACGCTAGAACTTAGGGTAGCCTCACCTACATGCCAACCGTATCGCGTCGCGCCGCACGCCTCACTGTTTCCCTTTCCGCCCTCGCTTCGGTCGCCCTGTTGGCGACGTCGTGCGCCTCAGGTCCGGCAGCGTCCAACGAGCTCGAATCAGCCCCTCCGCTCGAGACAGTCGTCGTTGAGAACGCCCAGCCGACGCTCGTTCTCGTAGAGGAAGACGGCGAGTCCTACCTCGCCGAAGATGCCGATACCGCCCGAGGTTCGGTGGAAGTGCCGTTCCAGCCGTCGGCTGTGGTCACGTTCGACATCGCGACGCTCGACACTCTGGACGCCATCGGTGCGGGCGAGTCTGTGATCGCCATCCCGGACGTCGTGCTTCCCGAGTACCTCGCGGACTACGCAGGCCTGCCCAAGGTGGGAACGCTGTTCGAGCCCGACTTCGAGGCCGTTGCCGAGCTCGAGCCCGACCTCATCGTCGTGGCCGCGCGCAGCACGGCCCAGTTCGACGAACTCTCAGAGATCGCCACGACGATCGACCTCACCGGCACGTACGGCGGGACGTTTGATCCCGCTGCGGGCCTGGTGCGCGCCGAGCAGCTCGGCGAGATCTTCGGGGCCGAGGACGAGGTCGCCGCCCAGGTGGCAGAGATCGACGAGCTCACCAGCACCATCCAGGACGAGGCATCCGGAACCGCCCTCGTACTCTCGGTCTCAGGCGGCGAGTTCGGCGCCTTCGGCGAAGGTTCGCGCTTCGGCTACTTCTTCGACGAGCTGGGCTTCACGCCAGCCGTCGCTGCCGCCGAGTTGCCCGGTGCCGAGGGCTCTCCGCACGGTGACACGGTGACCAACGAGTTCATCCTCTCGGCGAACCCGGATTGGATCATCGCGTTCGACCGCGGAGCTGCTACCGGTGAAGGATCCAGCGCCGAAGAGACGCTCGACAACGAATTGGTCGCTGAGACGACCGCAGGCAAGGAAGACCACATCGTGCTCCTGCCCGCGAGCGAGCTCTACATCGTCATCAACGGTCTGACTGCCATTCAGAACGTGCTGAGCACAGTGCACGACAACATCGCCTCCTGATGTCGCTCACTCCCGAAAGTCGAGAGGGCGCGGAACGCTGACTCGCTTCTCTCCCACCTCCTGGATCATCGCGGGGGCGGCCATCGTGGCCGCCCTCGCGACGGTCTCGTTGTTCATCGGAGTCGCTGGGCTCGATAGTTTCGTGTTCTTCGCCAGCCGCGTCCCACGGACGGTATCGCTGATCATGGCGGGCGCCGCGTTCGCCATCATCGGGCTCATCATGCAGCTTCTCGTCCGCAATCGCTTCGTGGAGCCGGGTACGACCGGGGCGACGGATGCTGCGAGCCTCGCTCTCCTCGCCGTGCTCATGACCACTCCCGGCCTGCCGATCTGGGGAAAGGCGATCGCCGCATCGATCGGCGCGCTCGTCGGAGTTTTCGGGTTCCTTGCGCTCGCCCGTCGGATCCCCGCCCGATCGAGCGTGCTCGTGCCGATCGTCGGGATTCTCTTCGGCTCGGTGATCGGGGCAGTCACGATCTTCTTCGCGTACCGCACCGACATGCTGCAGGAGCTGATGAGCTGGAGTATCGGTGACTTTTCGGGAATCCTTCGCGGCAGGTACGAGATGGTCTACTTCGCCGCGGCCGCGGCCATCATCGCGTGGATCGCTGCGGATCGCTTCACCGTTGCGGGCCTTGGCGAAGACACTGCGCGCGGCCTCGGCCTGAACACCCGCGGCGTCATGGCGCTCGGCGTCACGATCATCGCCGTCGTCACCGGCACGCTGATGGTCGTGACGGGGGCGATCCCGTTTCTCGGCCTGATCGCCCCGAACATCGTCAGCAGACTCATCGGCGACAACATGCGTCGTGCGGTGCCGCTCGTGGCGCTGCTGGGCGCGGCCCTGGTTCTGCTCTGCGACATCATCGGCCGGGTGGTGCGCTTTCCGTTCGAGTTGCCTATCTCGATCGTGATGGGCGTCATCGGCGGCGTGGTGTTCCTCTGGATGCTCATCGGTACGGCGAAGCCCGTCGATGGGGGACCTCCCACGCGACGCGCGGCAAAGAGGAAGGCTGTGGTCCGGTGATCAGTGTTCTTCCTACCGTGCGCGTGTCGGCGCGCGTGCGACTCACTGTGCTCGCGGGGCTCGCGCTCCTCGCGATCGCCCTGTATCTGTTTACCGATCTCCCCGGAGAGTGGGAGTACGCACTCGGGTTGCGCTGGCGCACCGTCGCCGGCATGACCATTGCAGCCGCCGCGGTCGGGGTGGCCACGATCCTCTTCCAGACGATCACCGCGAACCGCATCCTCACGCCGGGCATCATGGGATTCGACTCCGTGTTCATGACGATTCAGGTGCTCACCGCCTTCCTGATCGGTCCCGCAATCCTGGTATCCGCTCCACCCCTCATCTCGTGGGTCGTCGAACTCGTGCTCATGATCGGCGCGATTGTGGGCCTCTACTGGTGGCTCTTCGTCCGCCGAAGCCTCGACCTGCACGTCATCGTGCTCGCCGGGCTCGTGCTCGGGGTGTTGTTCCGCTCCGTCACCGCATTCCTTCAGCGGTTGCTCGACCCCGACACGTTCGCCATCATCCAGAACCTGACCTTTGCGAGTTTCACCTCCATCGACCGTGAGCTGCTTCTGCCGACCACAGTCCTTGTTGCCGCCGCGATCGGGTCGCTCTGGCCGATCCGGACGTCGTTGGACGTTCTCACTCTCGGTGAGACCACGGCGATCTCTCTCGGAGTGGAACACCGGCGTGTGGTGATGCATGTGGTGGTCGCCATCGCGGCGATGGTGGCAGCATCCACTGCCCTCGTCGGTCCGGTGACGTTCTTCGGACTGCTCGTGGCGAACCTCGCCTACGGCGCTGTCGGCCACCGGCACATGCGTAGTGTGCCGGCATCGATCGCGATCGGCACGATCGCACTGGTCGGCGGCCAGCTGATCCTTGACCGAGTGCTCGGTTTCGGTACCGAGTTGCCGGTCGTCATCGAGTTCGTCGGTGGGCTGTTCTTCATCGTTCTTGTTCTCACCGGAAAGGCCCGTTGATGATTCTCATCGACTCCGTCCTCAAACGGCACGGTGCGCTCCGCGCCGTCGACGACGTCTCGCTGCAGATCAACGGCGGTCTCACGGCGATCATCGGCCCCAACGGTGCCGGCAAGTCCACACTGCTCGCGGCAATAGGCCGCCTGATCGGTACCGATGCCGGGGTCATCACCGTCGACGGGATGGATGTGGCCGCCGCGAGATCGCGCGACATTGCCCGGCGGCTCGCCATTCTGCGACAGGACAACCATCTCGCGATCCGGCTCAGCGTCGAAGATCTCGTCGCGTACGGTCGCTTCCCGCACGGCGGTTCGGGTCGTACTCCCGAGGACCGTGCTCAGATCGAGAACGCGATCACGCTGCTTGATCTCGAAGCGGTGCGCGGCCGATACCTCGACGAACTGTCGGGTGGACAGCGGCAGCGGGCCTTCGTGGCGATGGCGATCGCGCAAGACACCGACTACCTGCTGCTAGACGAGCCGCTCAACAACCTCGACCCACGGCATAGCGTGGCTCTGATGAAGTTGATGCAGACGCTGGTCGCCGTACGCGGCATGACTGTTGTGGTCGTGCTGCACGACATCAACGTCGCCGCACAGTTCGCCGACGACGTCGTGGCGATGCGCGACGGTCGCGTTGTTCACCACGGTGCGGTGGCTGATGTGCTCACGGCGCGCAACCTCACCGATCTTTACGAGACACCAGCGCGCGTTGACGAGCACGGCGACCGGAGGGTCGTGATCTGGGAATGACACACACTTCGACCGACCGCACGATCCACAGGAGCCCGAAATGACCACTCACACCTTCACCGTCGTCCGTCAGGGTCTTGACCTGAAATTTCGCACCGCGGCTCTGATCGAGCGGGAGTGGCAGACCGAGCACTACGTGCGAGTTCGCGTGAGCGGGGACGACCTGCGCGGGTTCACTTCGTTGGGTGCTGATGACCACATGCGCCTGTTCTTCCCTGAGCAGCAGGGCGGCTGGGCAGGCACGGTCGAAGAACTTCGTGCGTCACCGAGTCGCGAGTACACGCCGCTGGCGTGGGACGACGACTGGCTCGACGTCGAGTTCGCCATCCACGGCGAACCGGGGGATCGCGGGCTCGCGGCCGAATGGGCGGCCTCCGCCTCGATCGGTGCCACGCTCGGTGTCGGGGGCCCCCGAGGCTCCATGGTCATCGAAGGACGCCCGGACGCGTGGTTCCTCGCGGGCGATGAAACGGCGGTGCCCGCGATGCGTCGGTTCGCAGCATCCATGACGACGGATGCGGTCGGCACCGTCATCATCGAGGTTCCCGACGCCGCTCATCAGCTCTCGATCGACACTCCCGAAGGTGTGAGCGTGGAGTTCGTGTACCGCGGGGCGGCGGTCGGGGGTTCCGCCCTCGCGGCCCGCTTGAATACCCTCACCGCAGCCGACCGGCCTTCGGGAGACGTGTTCGCGTTCATCGCGAGTGAGCAGGCAATTGTTAAGGCCGGCCGCGGACTGGCGATCGACCGCTGGGGTTTGGATGCCGATCGCATCGTCGCAAAGGGGTACTGGAAGCGCGGCGATGTGGAGTTCCACGCACCGCATTGATCGGGTGCTCTACAAAGGACGACCGATGGCCAAGGTGCTGCGCACACTGTGGCCTCAGCGCGCGCAACTCTCGGCGCGCTCACAGCAACGAGGGAACCAAATCGCCGCAGCATCCGTTACCAATGAAGTGAACGTCACGCACTACCCATTGTCACAAGGAGCACGCATCATGAGCGACACCGGAGCCATCACCCGCACACCCGGAACCGAGACCGCAGTCCTCGCCGGCGGATGCTTCTGGGGAATGGAAGACCTCATCCGTCGCCAGCCGGGCGTGCTCGACACGCGCGTCGGCTACACCGGCGGGCGCAACGAGCGCGCGACCTACCGTCAGCACCCCGGCCACGCGGAGGCGGTCGAGATCGTGTTCGACCCCGCAGCGACCACGTATCGCGACATCCTGGCGTTCTTCTTCCAGATCCACGATCCGTCGACACTCGACCGTCAGGGCAACGACATCGGGTCGAGCTATCGCTCAGCGATCTTCCCGCTCTCGCCTGAGCAAGAGCAGGTCGCCCGCGACACGATCGCCGATGTCGATGCCTCCGGCCTGTGGCCGGGCAAGGCCGTCACCACGATAGAGCCCGAGGGGCCGTTCTGGCAGGCCGAGCCCGAGCACCAGGACTATCTGCTGAAGTACCCGAACGGCTACACGTGTCACTTCCCGCGCGCGGGATGGGTCTTGCCGAAGCGGGACGCCGCCGTCAGCTAGTCCCGGTGATCGTCCCGCTCCTGGGCGTCGCGCTGATCGCGCTGAGGAGCGGGTGCGACCTCTCGCGGGCCGGCCTTGCGGGTTCGCACCGCGCGCACGATGAACCAGACGATCAGTGCGGCCAGCCCGATGATGGCGAGCCACGGGATCATGAATCCCAGTGCCACCACGATGCCGTTGAGCGTGGCAACCAGTCCGTTCCATCCGGCGGCGAGCCCATCGCTGAACCCTGCCGGGTCGGCCGTGACAGGCTCGACCACGGGGGTGAGCGAGACCGACAGCGACGACATCTCCACGAGACCCTCGAGAGACTCCAACTGCTGCTGGTACGACTCAAGGGTCGCCTGGCGCTCGGCGAGGGCAGACTCTGCGGCGATCAGATCTGCGACGCTTGCCGACTGGCCCAGCAGTTCAGTGAGTCGGTCGACGGACGCTTGGGATGCCTCGATGCGTGCGCGCAGATCGACGGTCTGTTCGGTGACGTCCTGGCGATTGATGGACGAGGTCGTCACCTCGCCGAGATCCGAAAGCTCTTCCATAATGGAGTTCAGTTCGTCGGATGGAACCCTGACCGTGACCCACGCCCCATCGGGGGAGTAGGGGTAGGGGTAGATCGCAGAAGAGTCGAGCGAAGAATATTCTTCGTAAGTGATGCCCTGGCCCTGATCCGTCGGCACGACCCCACCGCTGGTTCCGAGGTTCATCGATTCGACGTAACCTCCGCGAGCAACGGCCGAGTTGCCGATTGTCCGGGCGGCGACGGCGAGGTCGTCCACGATGACGGTTGCCGATCCACTCGCGATGATCTCGCGCTCACCAGCCGCCTCTTCGGGCGCGACCGCAGATTCCAGACCAGCGCCGGTTGCGGCATCCGTCATCGTCACACCACCGAGGTCTCCCTCTCGAACGGGTGCTGATTCGTTCGTCGCGCCCGCGAATCCTCCCGGCACGCCACCGGTGACCAACGTCCCAACGTTTGGAGCGATGATCGCGGCGACGGCGATCACCGCTGCGGCGGCGCCTCCCGCCATCCACAGACGCCCACGTCGTGACCGACGTGTCTGCTCCTGGGCGCGCGAGCGGGCGATGTCGCGGAACAGTGCGTCTTCGATCTCGTCGATCCGCGTCTCGCTGAGTTCTGGAAGCGGGGGAAGCGCGGATGCTTCGGCTGGCGTGTTCATGTGCTCTCCTTTACAGCGGTCCGCAGTTTCATGCGGATGCGAGAGAGACGATTGCGCACGACGCCGTGTTCGACGCCGAGTTCTTCGGCGGCTGCCAGATAGGCATAGCCCTCGGTGGCGCACAGGCGGAAGATGTCACGGTCGAGGGGGCTCAGCCCCGCGACTTCGCGCATGATCCGCTCGGCGAGTTCCCCGTCGATCACCTGCTGTTCCACGTTGACCGTGGCGGGCAAGGTCTCATCGGCCGCGGCCGCGGTGTTCTCGCGGTCACGGCGCTGAGCGCGCATCCGGTTCGCCGATTGAAAACGACAGATCGTTGCCAGCCAGGGCAGAAGCGATTCCCCCTGCAGCTGCAGATCGGGAATCTTCCGCCACGCAACCAAGAACGTCTCTTGCGTGACGTCCTCGGCGTCTGCGGGGTTACCCAGAAGGCCGTGTGCGAGCCAGTACACCGGCCGCACGTAGGAGCGGTAGAGCGTCCGAAAGGCGTGTTCGCTGCCGCTCGCAGCCGAAGCCACGAGCGCCGCGTCACCACTGTCCGACGACATCTGACCCCCGACCCATTCTCTCGTAGGTGTGCGTTTTCGCATCTCTCACCGTGTCAGTGTCGGTCGCGGCCCGATCGTCTCGCGCGTGAACGGGCACAGCATCCTGAGCCTGTAGTCTGAGATGCGCGAGAGGGAGTATCCCGCTAGCGCGTTTCCGTCATCACGGGCCCCAAGAGTGCGGCCCCGGATTCGCGTCGCAACCACCGTCTGATTTCAGGGTCCGGTTGCGGGGAGAGACTTTCGGGTTCTATAGATCCTTCCCTCCGCACTGCTTATTGAAAGGCCCTCATGGACCTCGTTCTTCCGATCTGGTTCGAAGTCGGATCGCTCGTCGTGCTGACGCTCATCCTCGTGGCTGACTTGTTGCTCATCCTCAAGCGTCCGCACATCCCCTCGACGAGGGAATCAACGCTCTGGGTCGTCTTCTACGTGACGTTGGCCCTGATCTTTGCCCTGCTGATGTGGATCATTGCTGGCCCGGAGTACGCGGGTCAGTTCGTGGCCGGCTGGCTTACCGAGTACAGCCTGTCGATCGACAACCTCTTCGTGTTCGTGCTGATCATGACCCAGTTCGCGGTGCCTCGCCGGTACCAGCAAGAGGTGCTGATGGTGGGCATCATCATCGCCCTGATCCTGCGCGGACTGTTCATCCTCGCCGGCGCTGCCATCATCGAGCAGTTCAGTTGGGTCTTCTACATCTTCGGCGCCTTCCTGGTCTTCACCGCCTGGCGCCAGGCGTTCCCGGGCGGCGACCACGACTCCGACGTCAAGAACGAGAACTTCATCGTTCGCTTGCTGCGCCGCACGATCGACATCAGCGACCACTACGACGGGGCCAAAATTCGCACCGTGGTCAACGGCAAGAAGATGTTCACCCCGATGATCATCGTGTTCGTCGCTATCGGCGTCACCGATCTGCTCTTCGCGATCGACTCGATCCCCGCGATCTTCGGCATCACCCAGAGTCCCTTCATCGTCTTCACGGCGAACCTGTTCGCGCTGATGGGTCTGCGCCAGCTGTACTTCCTGCTCGGCGACCTGCTCGACCGGCTGCGGTACCTTCACTACGGGATCGCGTTCATCCTTGCCTTCATCGGCGTGAAGCTCGTACTGCACGCGATGCACGTCAACGAGTTGCCGTTCATCAACGGCGGTGAACCCATCGAATGGGCGCCCGAGATCTCGACCTGGGCCTCGCTGGGCGTGATCGTCGTTTCGATGGCAGTCGCCACGATCGCGAGCCTGGTCGCCTCATCGCGGGAAGACAAGGCGAAGACGCCGGATGCTGCGGCCGCCGTTGTCGCTGACGAGAAGGGGACCCCGACGACGGTCGAGCAGCCCCCGGCGCCGGCGACCACAGAAGACCACTGACGGCAGCAGACACCACCGGCGAGCGAGTACCCTGCTCGCCGGTGGTAATCTGGCGGAATGCAGATCGCTCGGCTTCTCCTTAGCGGCCGCGACGAGTCCTAGTCCCAGGCCTCCCTCGTCGCGGAGTTTCTTGCGGGCTTGATTCACTCTTCCCCAGGAGAAGGACATAGCAATGAGCACCTCCATTCCCACGATGGCCGATCGTCCGCGCACGCTCGCAGAGAAGGTCTGGGACGACCACTTGGTCGTCAAGGGCCACGACGGCGAACCCGACCTGATCTACATCGACCTGCACCTCGTGCACGAGGTCACGAGCCCGCAGGCGTTCGACGGTCTGCGCGCCGAGGGGCGGCCGGTACGTCGGCTCGATCTCACGATCGCGACAGAAGATCACAACACCCCGACCCTCGACATCGACAAGCCGATCGCCGATCTCACCAGCCGCACGCAGATCATGACGTTGCGAAACAACGCGGAAGAGTTCGGCGTGCGCCTTCACTCGCTCGGCGACAAGGAACAGGGAATCGTGCACGTCGTGGGCCCACAGCTCGGGCTCACGATGCCGGGCATCACGGTGGTCTGTGGTGACAGCCACACGTCAACGCACGGTGCCTTCGGCGCGATGGCCTTCGGCATCGGAACGAGCGAGGTCGAGCACGTCCTGGCGACGCAGACGCTCCCGCTGAAGCCGTTCAAGACGATGGCGATCACGGTAGAAGGCGACCTGAAGCCGGGCGTCACGGCGAAAGACGTGATCCTGGCGATCATCGCCAAGATCGGTGCGAACGGCGGCCAGGGATACGTGCTCGAGTTCCGCGGGAGTGCGATCCGCGCCCTCTCGATGGAGGGGCGCATGACGATGTGCAACATGTCGATCGAGGCCGGTGCGCGCGCCGGAATGATTGCCCCTGACGACATCACGTTCGCCTACGTGAAAGACAAGCCGCATGCTCCGCAAGGACAGGATTGGGAGGATGCTGTCGCCTACTGGCGCACGCTTCCCTCCGATGAGGGGGCGGTGTACGACGCCGAGGTCTATCTCGATGCGAACGAACTCGAACCCTTCGTCACCTGGGGAACCAACCCCGGGCAGGGCGTGTCGCTCTCGCAGCGCGTGCCGTCGCCGGACGATTTCTCCGACCCGAACGAGCGCGCCGCGGCAGAGCGCGCCCTCGAGTACATGGACCTCGTTCCGGGTACGCCGCTCAAGGACGTCCCGGTTGATGCTGTCTTCATGGGCTCCTGCACGAACAGTCGCATCGAAGATCTCAGGGCTTTCGCCTCCGTGATCGAGGGACGCACAAAGGCTGAGGGCGTCCGCGTAATGGTGGTGCCAGGCTCGGCGCGTGTGCGGTTGGAGGCCGAGGCCGAGGGCCTCGACAAGGTCTTCATCGACTTCGGAGCGGAGTGGCGATTCGCCGGATGCTCGATGTGTCTGGGTATGAACCCCGACCAGCTCGCACCGGGGGAGCGCTGTGCTTCTACCTCGAACCGCAACTTCGAGGGTCGGCAGGGTAAGGGCGGACGCACTCATCTGGTTTCGCCGCTCGTCGCGGCTGCCACCGCGGTGCTCGGCCACCTTGCGAGCCCGAGTGATCTGCCCGCACCTGTGACCAGTGGAACGGTGGCCTGACATGGATGCTTTCTCGACACACACCGGCATCGTCGCCCCGCTGAAGCGTTCGGCCGTCGATACAGACCAGATCATCCCCGCGGTCTACCTGAAGCGTGTGACCAAGACCGGATTCGAAGACGCGCTGTTTGCCAGTTGGCGGCAGGATCCCGAGTTCGTGCTCAACCAGCCCGCGTTCCTGGGCGCGTCGGTGCTTGTTGCCGGACCCGACTTCGGCACGGGTTCTAGTCGAGAGCACGCGGTTTGGGCTCTGCGTGACTTCGGATTTCAGGTCGTCCTTTCGCCGCGGTTCGCCGACATCTTCCGCGGCAACTCCGGAAAGCAGGGCTTGGTGACCGGCGTCATCACCGAGCAGGATCTCGAAGCAATCTGGGCGGCGATCGATGCGGAGCCGGGTATACAGATGACGGTCGATCTCCTAGCACGTAGCGCGTCGATCGGCGACCTCCATGTTCCTTTCGACATCGATGATTACACTAGGTGGCGGCTTCTCGAAGGGCTCGATGACATCGGGCTCACGATGCGCAGCGAAGACAAGATCGCGCAGTTCGAGGCTCGCCGTGAGGCGTGGCGGCCCCGGACGATCCCCGTCCGGTAAGCCAGGAACTCGCTCCACAAGAGCGATCTCCATACCTTTGCCACCCTCGAGACACATGTGAGGTCCACCCAGATGAAGACCCTTATCGGTGATTCCACCGAGCCGACGGCAACGAACCGAGAGGTCTCTGGAGAGACACTCGCGATCCGGGGTGGGCGGGCTCTTCAGGGTCGCGTCGATGTCAAGGGCGCGAAGAACCTCGTCACCAAGGCCATGGTCGCTGCCCTCCTCGGTGAGACGCCGAGTGTCCTTCGCGACGTGCCCGACATCAGCGATGTGCAGGTCGTCCGGTCGTTGCTGGAAGTCCACGGCGTCACGGTGAAGGACGGCGAAGAAGAGGGAACGCTCATCCTCGACCCCGCGGGGGCCGTGTCGGCGCACTTCGAAGAGATCGACGCGCACGCCGGCGCATCCCGCATCCCCATCCTGTTCTGCGGTCCGCTGCTTCACCTCCTGGGCGAGGCGCTCATCCCCGACCTCGGTGGTTGCAGGATCGGCGATCGTCCGATCAACTTTCATATGGACGCTCTGCGCGCGTTCGGCGCCGTCGTCGACAAGAGCTACGAGGGCATCCGCATCACTGCCCCGGACGGACTCCACGGTGCGAACATCGAACTGCCGTACCCGAGCGTCGGCGCCACCGAGCAGGTACTGCTTGCGGCCGTGCGTGCGAAGGGCACCACCGAACTGCGCAACGCAGCCATCGAGCCCGAGATCATGGACCTCATCGCCGTCCTGCAGAAGATGGGCGCGATCATCTCGTACGAGCCGAACCGCGTCATCCTGATCGAGGGTGTCGATTCGCTCAAGGGCTACGACCACCGCGCCATCTTCGACCGCAACGAAGCAGCCTCATGGGCATGCGCGGCTCTCGCCACCGACGGCGATATCTACGTCGGCGGAGCGAAGCAGCAGGAGATGCTGACGTTCCTCAACGTGTTCCGGAAAGCCGGCGGCGACTTCGACATCTACGAAGACGGCATCCGCTTCAGGCGGGGTGCGTCACTCAAACCCGTGACGGTCGAGACAGACGTCCACCCCGGCTTCATGACCGACTGGCAGCAGCCGCTCATCGTGGCACTCACGCAGGCGGACGGCCGGTCGGTCGTGCACGAGACCGTATACGAGAACCGGCTGGGTTTCACCGAAGCGCTCGTGCAGATGGGCGCCGACATCGTCGTGCACCCGCAGGGCATCGACTCCGACGGACGCCGTGTTCCCCGCCGCGCACTCGAGCAGGCCGCGGTCATCAACGGGCCGACTCCACTCCACGGTGCAGACGTCGAGGTCCCTGACCTTCGCGGCGGGTACAGCTACGTGATCGCCGCACTCGCTGCCGAAGGCGAATCGATCGTTCGCAACGTGGGGATCATCCGTCGCGGCTACGAGAAGTTCTTCGCCAAGCTCGACGCGCTCGGCGCCGACTTCGACGTCATCGGATAGTCGGTGGCCCGCTCCCGCCCGCGTGCTTCCGAAGAGAAGCGCCGACCCTCCGTCTTCTGGCCGCTTGCGGCGATCGTCGTTCCGCTGGTCTCGTTGGTCGTGAAGCTCGACATCGAAGGTGCGGAGAAGATCCCACGCGAGGGCGCGTACGTGATCGCACCGAACCACTATTCCGAGTTCGATCCGCTCGTCGTGGCACTCGCAGTCTGGCGCGCGGGCCGCCTGCCACGATTCATGGCGAAGGAGAGCCTGTTCCGGATTCCGGTTCTGGGAGCAGTCTTGCGCGCGACCGGGATGGTTCCGGTGGCACGCCAGTCTTCTGCGGCCGCGGCGCGTGAAACCCTCAACGCTTCAGAGACGCTCGTCGAGCACGGGCGCGGCGTCATCGTCTACCCGGAAGGCAGCCTGACGCGCGAGCCCAACCTCTGGCCGATGCGCGGGAAGACCGGAGCCGTCCGACTTGCGCTCGAAGCCGACATCCCGGTGATCCCGATGGCGCACTGGGGTACCCAAGCGGTCATCCCGCGCTACGGAAAGCTTTCGCTGTGGCCGCTGCGCAAGCCGGTTGCCGTCATTTTCGGCGATCCGGTCGATCTGGACACGTTCCGCGGGGCGAAGCTTCCCCCGGCAGGACTTGCCGCGGCGACAGATGTCGTCATGAAAGACATCGCGGGACTACTCTCGACACTGCGCAACGAACCTGCACCCTCGGCGCGCTGGAACCCCGGCGAGCACGGGCAGAAAGAGACGGGTCGACTTGAGTCGTAAACAGGGCTCCTCCCGGCCACGGGTAACGGTGATCGGCGCGGGCAGCTGGGGCACCACGTTCGGCAAGATCCTCGCCGATGGTGGTGCGAATGTCACCATGTGGGCTCGTCGCCCCGAGCATGCGCAAGAGATCGCGCAAGCCAAGCGCAATAGCCTCTATCTGCCCGGCATCAATCTGCCGCGTGAGATGACCGCGACCCACCACCTGTCTGAGGCACTCGAAGGCGCCGAGCAGGTCTACCTGTCGATTCCGAGTCAGGCTGTCCGCCAGAACCTCAAGGCTGTGCGTCCGCTCGTCTCTCTAACCGACGCACCCATCGTGTCGCTCATGAAGGGCGTTGAGCGCCGCACGGGGCTTCGGATGAGCCAAGTCATCGAGCAGGAGCTCCACTGCGATCCGGCACGCATCGCCGTAGCATCCGGCCCCAACTTGGCGCTGGAGATCGCACGCGAGCAGCCGACTGCGGCAGTCATCTCCTCGACGAGCCAAGAGACGGCGGATGCGGTCGCCCGCCGTGCGCGCAACCACTACTTCCGCACCTTCGTGAACACGGACGTCATCGGCACCGAATTCGGTGGAGTGTTGAAGAACCTCATCGCCGTCGCGATCGGCATTGTCGACGGCGTGGGCTACGGCGAGAACACGAAAGCCTCGATCATCACGCGTGGTCTGGTTGAGATGACCGACTTCGCCGTCGCCTACGGCGCCCAGCCCGAGACCCTCCAGGGTCTCGCCGGTCTCGGAGACCTGATCGCGACATGCCAGTCTCCGCTCAGCCGCAACAACACGGCAGGCCGGCTTCTCGGGCAGGGCTACAGCTTTCAAGATGTCGTCAAACAGATGGACCAGACCGCCGAAGGCCTTGCCTCGGTGGCGCCGGTACTTCAACTCGCACGCGACGTGGGCGTGGCGATGCCGATCGTCGAGCAGGTCAAGATGGTGCTCGATGGCACCATGAACCCGCGCGACATCGCACCGCACCTGACGACGGACGACGACACGCCAATGGGCGAGAGGACGCAGAATGGACAGGCCGGCGGTGGCGGTGCTCTTTGGAGGTCGCTCCAGCGAGCACTCGATCAGTTCCGCAACGGCGGGCGGGGTCCTTCGGGCAATTGACCGCGAGCGCTACCGGGTCATTCCGATCGGGATCACCCGCGACGGTGCCTTCATCCTCGAAGAGGACGATCCTGACAAGTTCGCGATGGACGCGGCGCGCATGCCGGCGGTCATCGACAACGGCACACGCATTCTCTGGCCCGACTCCGCACTTTCGCGCGAACTTCGGGTGACGGATGCCTCCGGTACACGTTCGCTCGGCAACGTCGATGTCGTCTTCCCGATTCTGCACGGGCGCTTCGGCGAGGACGGCACGATCCAGGGGATGCTCGAACTGCTCGGCCTGCCCTACGTGGGTGCCGGCGTGCTCATGTCGGCCATCGGGATGGACAAGCACACTACTAAGAGCGTGCTCAAGGCTGCCGGTGTGCCGGTCGTACCGTGGGTTACCGTCACTCGCGCGGGCCTCGACCGCGACCGCGCCCTGTGGGCACGCCGCATCCGTTCATTGGGACTCCCGGTCTTCGTCAAACCTGCGCGCGCGGGTTCGAGCGTCGGAGTGTCGAAGGTCTCGGAATGGGATGAACTCGACGCAGCGTTCGACATCGCCTTCGCCGAAGACGGCACCGTCCTGGTCGAGCAGGCGATCGTCGGCCGTGAGGTGGAATGCGGTGTGCTGCCGGCGGCGATAGATGACACGCAGGGTGGGATGCCTCGAGTCAGCGTTGCGGGCGAGATCGTCGTGACCGGCCGGGAGTTCTACGACTTCGAAGCGAAGTACCTCGGCGCGGACGGCGTCGACCTGGTCTGCCCCGCCGACCTGCGTGCGGGAGAACTCACCGAGATGCAGCGGATCGCCGCCCGCGCGTTCGAGGCGCTCGGTGGAGAGGGCCTCGCGCGGGTGGACTTCTTCTTCACCGGCACCGAGTTCTTCGTCAACGAGGTCAACACGATGCCCGGCTTCACGCCGATCTCGATGTTCCCCACGTGCTGGATCGCTTCAGGAATGACCTACCCCGAGTTGATCACGGAGCTCGTCGAGGCTGGCCTACGCCGAACGGTCTGAACCGCGGTCAGCCTTCGGGCAAGACCGACTGCGACTCCACACACGAACGTTCGGCCGGGATGGCTCCGCTGACGATCGGACCCAGTCGGTCGAGCACATCGTTCGACGAGACGACCTCGTTGTCGATGAACACTTCGACAGCCGGAGTCCGACCGTACGTCGTGATCAGGTAGCGCGGCGCCTGGGACTCATCCACGATCCAGTCGACCCCGCCGATCGTGATGCAACGCGCTTCGGTGGGTCCGGGCAGCGTGACACCACAGGTGAGCAGGACCGCGGCGGGGTCGCCCCACGCTCCTGTCGCCTGTGCATCGGTCCAGCGCTTGGACTCTCCGGCGAGGGAGCCCGGAAGTCGTACCGACACGTCGGCACACAGGGGATCGTTCGCCGCCTCGGCAGGCTGCATGCTCACCGTTGTCGAGCAACCCGTGAGGGTCAGACCCACACTCGCGGCGAAAGCGATCGCGAGGATCCGTCGTCTGAAGGTCACCCCTCCAGGCTACCGTGGAGGCATGAGCGACCAGCCCCACGACGCCCACGTCGACCGCGCCGACCCGCGTGTGGGCGACCTTTCGGAAGGGCGCATTCTGCGAGCGATTCTGAGCCGCCTCGGCACTTCGGGTGCAGAGGTCGGCCCGGGTGACGACGCCGCGGTTTTGCGAGCTCCGGACGGTCGGGTCGTCGCGACAGTCGACACCCTGGTGCACGGCCCCGACTTCCGGTTGGCGTGGTCGACCGGATTCGACCTCGGCTTCAAAGCGGCCGCGGTGAACCTCGCCGATATCGCTGCGATGGGCGCGCGACCGACCTGCCTTCTCGTCGCCTTGGCCATGCCGGATGAGACGCGGCTCTCTTTCGTCGAAGCACTCGCCGACGGGTTGCGGGCGGGGTGCGACTCTCTCGCACCCGGCTGCGCTGTCGAAGGCGGTGATCTGACGGTGTCTGACACGCTTACGATCGCCGTCACCGCACTCGGGTCACTGGACGGTCGCGCTCCGGTACTTCGCAGCGGCGCGCGGGTGGGCGATGTGGTTGCGGTGGCGGGCGAACTCGGACTGGCGGGTCGCGGTTTGGCGCTTCTGTTCGACAGATTTCGGAACGCCGCGGGCCAGCCGACCGGCGTCACGATCGAGCTTCTCGCCGACGCCGAGCGCCGTGATCTTGCCGCGCAGCTGCGGCCCGAGCCACCGATCGCGCTCGGCGCTGTCGCCGCGCGCACGGGGGCGACGGCGATGATGGATGTGTCGGATGGTCTCGTGCTGGATGCCACTCGCATGGCCGAAGCATCCGTCGTCACCCTCGCGCTCGACGCACAGACCGACGAGGCGCTCGGCGGGGGAGAAGACCACGCCTTGCTCGCAACCTTCCCCGCAGACGTCACTCTCCCTACCGGGTTTCGTCAGATCGGTCGGGTCGTCCCGCAGGGCGCGCACCCGGTCTTGGTCGACGGCGAGCCGCACACGGGACGCGCGGGCTGGGATCCCTATCGCGATTGGGATTCGACGAGGGGCTGAACCCACCAGAGCGTCGTGTCGCCGTACTTCTTCGCGCGCATGTGAACGAGACCATCGGGAAGCGTTGGTTCGCCCGAGCGTGATGCTCTCTCGAGGACGACGACCGCGTCGGGGGCGAGCGAAGGCATCAACAGAGACAGGCTCGTGTGCAGTTCATCGTCGCTCAGGTCGTACGGCGGGTCGATGAAGACGAGATCGAACGGCCCGCGGGAGGTGCGCAGGAACGCGTCGACGGCCGCCCTGTGCACTCGCAGCGCAACGCTCTTCCCCAGCGACTTCGCCACGCGATCAGCATTGCGCTGCGCGACGGATGCTGCCTTCGGAGACTTTTCAACGAGGTCGACGGATGCCGCTCCGCGACTGGCTGACTCAAGGCCGAGTGCTCCAGATCCGGCGTAGAGATCGAGCACCGCCGCGCTGCGCAACGCATCTGCCGATTCGAGGGCACCGAAGAGTGACTCACGCACACGATCGCTCGTTGGCCGGGTGCCGGCATCCGGAACTTCCAACACGAGCGAGCCTGCTCGCCCTGCGATGATGCGCGTCACACCATCACGATAGCGGCGGTGTCTGCTCCTCACGCAGACGTGGGATGGTGCGATTCTCCGGGCGCATGCCGGCTTTGTCGACGTAGTAGGCGCGGATGACATCCATATCTGCGCTCACGTCGCCGGTGAGATCGATGGTGGGGCCGAGCCCGGTGGTCATGGTCGTGCGGTCGACATAGCCGAGCGTGACGGGCATGTCGGCGTCGCGGGCGATCCGGTAGAAGCCGGACTTCCAGAACTCGCCCTTTCCGCGCGTGCCTTCGGGAGTGACGACGAGCCCGAAGACCTCGCCTGCGTGAACGCGGGCGACCACTTCCGCCACGACGTTCTGCGGGTTCGCGCGATCGACGGCGATGCCACCGAGGCCACGCATGATGGGGCCGCGCCATCCTGCGAACAGACTGTCTTTGCCGAGCCACCGCACCGGGATGCCGAGCCGCCACGCGATGGCGAGCATCAGGACGAAGTCCCAGTTCGAGGTGTGCGGAGCACCGATGAGTATCGTCGGGCGAGTGGGTGCGGGCTCAGACACGAACTTCCAGCGACTGAACGCCCAGTACAAGCGTGCGAGGCCGCGTCGGAGCATTCGCTAACCGTACACCGCCGTCGGTGGCGCTCCGTAGACTCGTGGAATGTCGTCGCTCAGCCTGGAATCGCGTCTCGACGGCGCGGTCGGGGGTAAGACCGCGATGGCGCTCGAGCGTGCATTCGGAATGCGCACGGTCGGCGATCTGCTCTCTCACTATCCGCGTCGGTACGCGCGCCGGGGCGAGCTGACGCAGATCTCGTCGCTGCCTCTCGGTGAGCCGGTGACGATCGTCGCCGAGGTGGTGCGCGTGAACGAGCGTCGCATGCAGAACCGCAAGGGGTCGCTGCTCGAAGTTGTGATCAGCGACGGCCAGGGTCACCTTTCGCTCACGTTCTTCAACCAGGCCTGGCGCACGAAAGACCTGAAGCCCGGCAGGCGGGGCATCTTCGCCGGCAAGGTCGGTGAATACCGTGGGGTGCAGCAACTCTCGCATCCCGACTATGAGCTCTTCGACGATGAGGCCACGGCGCGCATGACGGCAGAAGCCAACGCCAACCTGCCGATCCCGATCTATCCGGCGACGAGCACCATCGCGAGCTGGCAAGTGCAGAAGATCATCGAGCTCGTTCTGCACGCGCTCGGCGAGGTGCCCGATCCGCTTCCCGATTCCCTCCGCGCACGGCACGGCCTGCTCGACGCGCGGACGGCGATCGAACGTATCCACGCGCCCGCCTTCGAAGACGAGATCGAGCCGGCACGAGCCACGCTCCGCATGCACGAAGCTTTCGTGCTGCAGGTCGCGCTCCTGCAGCAGCGAAATTTCGTGCGCGCGCTCTCTGCCACCAAGCGCGCTCCCGGCGCCCTGCTCGAGAGGTTCGATACGGCTCTCCCCTTCGAGCTCACTCCCGATCAGGTGTCGGTCGGTACACAGATCGCCCGCGATCTCGAGGGCGACTGGCCGATGAACCGCCTCGTGCAGGGCGAAGTGGGTTCGGGCAAGACGCTTGTCGCGCTACGCGCCATGCTGCAGGTCGCCCAGAACGGCGGGCAATCAGCGCTGATCGCGCCGACCGAAGTGTTGGCCGGTCAGCACGTCAGATCGATTGCGCGGATGCTGGGACCACAGCTTGCGCCAGAACTCATGCCCACTTTGCTCACCGGGCAGATGCCCGCCGCAGAGCGCCGCAAGGCGGCGTTGCGGACGGCCTCCGGCCAGTCACGGATCATCGTCGGAACCCACGCCCTGCTGAGCGACTCGACGACGTTCGCCGACCTGGGGCTGGTCGTCGTCGACGAGCAGCACCGTTTCGGTGTCGATCAACGCGAGGCTTTGCGCGCGAAGGGCAGCGCGCCGCACGCGCTCGTGCTGACCGCGACCCCCATCCCACGCACCGTGGCGATGACCGTGTTCGGCGACCTCGACGTCTCGACGATTCGCACGATGCCCGCCGGGCGCGCGGGAATCCAAACGTTCGTCGCCCCTTTGGCAGAGAAGCCGGCCTGGTTTGCTCGCGTGTGGGACCGCATCGCCGAAGAGGTGGCGCAGGGGCGTCAGGCGTTCGTCGTCTGCGCCGCAATCGACGCTGAGGCGCTGACGAAGGACGAAAAGACCGGCCCCGACGGCGCGGAGTTGGAAGAGGCACCGGCCGAGGGACCGACTCGGTGGGGTGTCGTCCAGGTCGCGGACCTGTTGTCGAGGCATCCGTCCTTCACCGATCTGCGCGTGCAGATTCTGCATGGCAAGATGCCGTCCGATGACAAGGATGCCGTGATGCAGGCCTTCGCCCGCGGCGACATCGATGTGCTGGTCGCGACCACTGTGGTCGAGGTGGGCGTCGATGTGCCGAACGCATCGACCATGGCGATCCTCGAGGCAGACCGGTTCGGCGTGTCGCAGCTTCATCAGCTTCGTGGGCGCGTGGGGCGCGGGGGTGTCCCAGGGCTCTGTTTGCTCGTCACCGAGTCAGCGCCGGGGTCGTCGGCACGGCAGCGGGTCGAGGCGGTGGCATCCACGCTCGACGGTTTCGTGCTGGCCGAAGTCGACCTCGAGCTGCGTGGCGAAGGAGATGTACTCGGCGACGCGCAGTCCGGTGCGCGCTCGTCTTTGCGGCTGCTGCGAGTGGTGACGGATGCCGATCTCATTGCTGAGGCACGCGTCGCAGCAGAAGACGTCCTGGCTGATGATCCCGCCTTGGTGAGGCATCCCGGTCTGCACGCGGCGATCGAGCGGCGGGTGAGCACGCAGGAGCGCGCGGCCCTGGCTAAGAACTGACCTGAAGAACTGACACGGCTAGGCTGAGCCTGTGAATCCCAGGATCGCCGTCGTCCCCGGGTCGTTCGACCCGCCGACTCTCGGCCACCTCGATGTCATCCGTCGTGCAGCCGGCCTGTACGACGAATTACACGTGCTCGTCGTGCACAATCCCGGCAAGGAAGCGCTCTTGCCGATCGCCCAGCGTCTCGCGTTGATCGAGCAGTCCATCGCAGAGAGCGAGATCGGCGGCAACGTCATCGTCGCCTCCTGGAGCATGGGTTTGCTCGTGGATTACGCGACGGATGTCGATGCCGGCGTGTTGGTGAAGGGAATCCGTTCGCAGGTCGATGTCGCGTACGAGACGCCGATGGCGATCGTGAATCGACACCTCGCGCACGTCGAAACGGTGTTCTTGCTTCCCGACCCCTCGCATGCTCTCGTGTCGAGTTCGCTCGTCCGTCAGGTCGCGTCACTCGGCGGAGATGTCTCACCGTTCGTGCCTGCGTCGGTTGCCCGGTTCTTGGCCACCGGACGGTAAACTGAGTCCTCGTGACCAGGCACCTTCGACACGGCCCTTTCGCCGTGCCCGTTCGAGACATCGTCCACCGCTCCGGCGAGATGCGCGAAGTGACTCTCGAGCATCCAGCGCGGGAGAAGTGGGGCGAAGGTCTTGTGTCGGTCGCGCAGGGCGAGCCGGTGGTCATCGAGGCCCGTCTCGAGTCGGTTCACGAGGGCATCCTCGTGACGGGAACAGCCGAGACGGAGTACACCGGCATCTGTGGTCGCTGCCTGATCGACGTGGCCGAGACCCTTCAAGTCGAGATTCAGGAGCTTTTCGCGTATCCTGGAGAGGAAACATCTGACTTCGAGGTTCAAGACGACCACGTGGATCTTGAAACTCTTGTCAGAGATGCGATTGTCCTGTCGCTTCCGTTTCAACCGGTGTGTCAGCCGGATTGCCCCGGCCTTGATCCGGTTACGGGCGAGCGACTGGCCGAAAGCGCCGCAGAAGAGCAGCGCGAGCCCCTCGATTCACGCTGGGCAGCGCTCCAGGACTTCACCCCAGACGAAGACAGTGCCAAGTAAGTAGCCAAACGGCACGGTCGAAAGAACAGAGAAGAGTCAGCCATGGCAGGTAACCCCCCGAAGCGGAAAGTTTCCCGCTCGAACACCCGGTCGCGCCGCGCACAGTGGAAGGCAGCGCCCATCACGCTGACCACCACCGTTGAGAACGGCAAGGTCGTATACAGCCGCCCGCACCAGGCGAAGGTCGTCACCGACTCGCAGGGTACCGAGCTGTTCCTCGAGTACAAGGGCCGCAAGGTCGCTGACGTCTGAGCTCAGCCGTCTCACCGACAAGCTCGGGGTCGAATTCGACCCCGAGCTTCTGTCGCTAGCTTTGACGCATCGCTCCTGGGCGTACGAGCACGGTCAAGCGCCCCACAACGAGCGGCTCGAGTTTCTCGGTGACTCAGTGCTGGGCCAGGCCGTGACGGTTCATCTCTATGCGACGTTCCCCGACGTCGACGAGGGCACGCTCGCCAAACGGCGTGCGAGCGTCGTCTCGACGGTCGCTCTCGCGGAGGTCGCGCGTGTCATCGGGTTGGGTGAATACCTCAAACTGGGTCGCGGTGAAGACCAGACCGGCGGTCGAGATAAGGATTCGATTCTCGCCGATACGACTGAGGCACTCATCGGTGCCGCGTACCTGTCGGCCGGGCCCGACGAGGCTGCCGCGTTCGTCCTGCGCTTGCTGGAACCGCTGCTTGCCGACCCCGACCGCTATGGTGCGGCGATCGACCCGAAAACCAGTCTGCAAGAGCTTGCATCTCGATCGGGAGTAGCACCTCCGGTCTACGAAGTATCGTCGACCGGTCCCGATCACGATCGGCGCTTCACCGCGACGGTCTTCGTCGGCGATGCCACGGCCCAGGGCGAGGGAACGAGCAAGAAGTACGCCGAGATGGCGGCCGCGCTGACAGCTTGGCGTGAACTCAGCGGTCGTGCCTGAACTTCCCGAAGTCGAGGTCGTCCGCGCCGGTCTCGCACCCGCAGTGACCGGCGCCACGATCGCAGCCGTTTCGGTGTTCGACGAGCGCGCATTGACCCGTCACGCGGGCGACGGTGCGCAGTTCGAGGCCGCCCTCACCGGCCGGCGCATCCGCGCGGCTACCCGTCGCGGGAAGTTTCTCTGGCTGAGCCTCGAACCCGACCGCCCCGAAAGCGATGGCCCCGCACGTGAGGCGATCGTCGGCCACCTGGGGATGAGCGGACAGATGCTTCTCCGGGCGCCGGGTGCTCCCGGTGAACGGCACGAACGCGTCCGGTTCGACCTCGAGCATCCTGAGCACGGCGAGATTTCGGTCGTGTTCGCCGACCAGCGTACGTTCGGATCCCTCGCGATCGACGCTCTGATCGACACTCCGGATGCCGCCGCCGGCGGGTACGGGTCGCCCGAGGCTGTCGTTCCGACGCAAGTCGCCCACATCGCGCGCGATCCGCTCGATCCGGCATTCGACGGTTTTGCCTTCCGAGCAGCGCTTGTGCGCAAGCACTCGGCGATCAAGCGAGTACTGCTGGACCAGACCGTCGTCAGCGGCATCGGCAACATCTATGCGGATGAAGCGCTCTGGGCCGCCCGACTTCACCCCGAGACCGAAGCATCCGCCCTCTCGACGCGGAGTGTGAATCGCCTACTCGCCGAAGTGGGTGCCGTGCTGCACAAGGCTCTGGCCGAAGGCGGTACGAGCTTCGACGCGCAGTACGTCAATGTGAACGGTCAGGCGGGGTACTTCGCCCACTCACTGCACGCGTACGGCCGCACCGGTCAGCCTTGCGACCGGTGCGGCCGTCCGATTGTGCGCGTGTCATTCATGAATCGGTCCAGTCACTTCTGCCCGCACTGTCAGAGGCTCCCGCGAGGGTCTTCTTCCAGCCGCCCGCGTACGACGCAGGAATGAACCCGATCGTCTCGTTGATGTCGAGCATGGGCCGGTTCTCTTCGGCGTTGAACGTCGACACCCGCGGCGAGTCGGGAAAGAGTTCCCGCCAGCGCAGGAGGTTCGCACACTTGACGAGCATTCCCAGGCGGTGACCGCGGTGCTCGGTGAGCACCAACGTTCCCCACTGCTGGGTCGCCCGTGTGTGGTCGGCACCGATGATCAACTCGTTGTAGGCAGCGATCGCCCCGGTGGGTACATGAACCGCACAGGCCACCGACACTGACATGCCGCCTTCGGCGAGGCGCTTGTCACGGCGCTCCACACGCGCGGCATCCCACGTCTCTTCGGCCCACACCATGTCGCCGGTCGGTACGTCGGTCGACATCCGCGAGATCGTGTACGCGAAGCCGTCCTTGTATTCATCGGGCGTCGGCGACGTCCACGTAACCAGCCTGTAGTCGGTTCCGGCAGCAGACTGGGCGCTCTCCAGCAGAGCAGCGACGGCATCCATCCCTCCGGTCAAATCGAACACGCTGTTGCGCTCGGTCTGTTCGAACGAGTAGCCGTTGTCGAGCATGAATCGCGTCTGGCGATCGTCTGCCGGAATCGATCCGAAGCCGGTCGGCGACGCAAGCCGCGGACCCGGAGCATCGGGTCGGTGCAGTGTGTAGGTCTGCACGACCGGGCGCCCCAGTGCTCTGGCTTCGTCTTCGATCACCGCCAGCAGAGCCTCTTCGATACCCTCGCCCCATCGATCGGGCATGACCATGAGGTCGTACTCGACGTTGGTCGCACCGTCTTCGTGCGGAACCATGAGAGTACCCACGCCGACGATCTCGCCGTCCTGTTTGGCGCTGAAGCCGACATAGTGCCGGTCGGTCGTGTCTTTCCACGCCGGCAATAGTTCCTCAGGGTCCTGGTCGAAGTAGTCGTGACCGGCATCGTGCCGGCACAGCGCGTTCGCGATGCGCGCGATCGCGCGGAAGGGCTCTGCGTTCGGCTCGTCGAGCGAGTCGGGAACTTGGATCCGCGCGATCGTGAGAGGCGCAGCATCCGTCATTGTCTGTTGAGTGTTCATTCGAGGACCTTCTTCCAGGCGCCGCCGTAAGCGATCGGAGTGAACCCGATCGCCTCGTTGATGTCGAGCATCGGGCGATTCTCTTCAGCGTTGTAGGTGAGCACTCGTGGTGAGTGCGGCACGAGTTCGCGCCATTTCACGAGGCCGGCGCACTTCACGAGCATTCCGAGCTTGTGACCGCGGTGTTCTTTGAGGACGAGGGTGTCTTCTTGATGGGATGCTTCGGCCCGGTCCTTCCCGACGACCAACTCGTTGAACGCGCACAGTTCGCCGGTGGCAATGTGCTGTGCGGCCGTGACCAGGACGAACTGATGCGCGTCGGTCCAGAGAGCGTCGTGTCGAGCGATGCGCTCGGCATCCCAGACCTCTTCATCGAACTCGAGGTCAGCGGATGGAGCGTCCGTCGACATGCGCGACTTCATCCAGGCGTATCCCGCGACATATTCCTCCGCGGTGGGAGGTTCCCACTGCACGACGCGATAGCCTTCGGCCGCCGCTGTCGCCTCCGCGAGCAACCGCTCCACAATCTCGAACGACCCGCGCAGGTCGAAGGCGCTGTTGCGCTCCACCTGCTCGAGCGAATAGCCGTGCCGCTTGTAGAAGTGCGCAGCGTGGTCATCGGGAATCGACCCGAAACCGGTGGGCGGCTCGATCTGTTCGACGCCGTCGGCGGCGGGATGCGACGCCCAGGACTGCAGAACGGTGCGGCCGTGTTCACGGGCCTTGTTCTCGAGCAACTCGTACGCGGCGGAGCCGACGCCCTTACCCCACGACTTTCGCAGGAGTTCGATCTGCCAAAAGGCGGTCTTCGAACCTTCTTCGAGCGGGATGTCGATCCCGGCCCTGCCGACGAACTCGCCGTCCAGGATCGCAACCCACATGAACCTGATCTCGTCGGGGTTGGGCTGGTAGTGCGGTAGGAGCTCTGCAGCGCTCATGGACTCGTCGTGGTGCCCCGAGATCTCGAAGTACACGCGGTTGCGGACATCCATCATCGTGGCGAAGTCGTGGCCTGCTGGTGTCTCGAGCTCGCTGACATCTGCAGGGACGGCCAGGGGTCGAAGTTCGAGCCCGGTAAGTGTGGTGGTGTTCATGATCGGTCTTTCGTTCTGAAGTGTGCTGAATGTGGGAGGGAGTGGGGGTGGTGCGGACCTGTGGACGGGGTCCGCACCACCGCTACTGTTGCGGCCACTGATTGCGCAGTCGCAGTTTTGCCTGGTCGCGATCCAAGCGATCCCGCTCGTTCGCCACGAGGCGTGAGTGGGAGTCGTGATCCGTGCGATTGCGCGCACGGCGAGTGCTGCGGAGCAGCAGCCACAGACCCAGACGCAACGAGGCGCGATCGGTCAGGCTGAGTGCAGCGCGATCAGCCGGCGGTAGCGGCAGATCGAGGGGCGGAAGAAGGTCCGGAGCGCGGACTTCTACGAGGAGCTTTGGCATGAGAGTGTCTCGATTCGAGATGAAGAAGGGTGAGGATGCGGGATCAGAGGTGATCCGCGATGCACGAAAGTGCTGAGGCCGCTCGGTGGCGACGGTCAGTGACCGTTGAGGATCGCTACCAGGCAACGGGGCCGGGGAATCTGGCAGGACCAGCATGGTCCGCGCAGAGTTCTCTCCCGAACCGCTCAGCCGAGGGTAGAGACGGCGGCGCCGAAGGAAACGGTCGCCAATGTGGCTGCGCTACGGATGACTCCGCGCGGTGCAATTGTGATGTGCATAAGCATTGGGCGACCTCCTTTCAACTTCAGACGCGAGAAGGACGCTAGCGCAGGTGGGAACTGGCTGTCAAGTATCCCGGGCGTGTCGCACCAAACTCGTGCGACGGCGGCACCTGCACATGCCCGGCCACGCCTGCGCGGACCGAGGGCTTCACTCGGGTAGCGTGGGGCGATAGTCGATCCAGGGGAGAACTTGCTATGCACCTGAAGAGCGTCACGCTCAAAGGGTTCAAGTCGTTCGCTCAGCCGACCACTTTCGCCTTCGAACCCGGGGTCACCTGCATCGTCGGGCCGAACGGATCGGGCAAGTCGAACGTCGTGGACGGGCTTGCTTGGGTCATGGGCGAGCAAGGTGCCAAGACCCTCCGCGGCGGCAAGATGGAAGACGTCATCTTCGCAGGCACCTCGACCCGCGGACCGCTTGGCCGCGCCGAAGTGCAACTGACGATCGACAACCACGATGGCGTCCTCCCGATCGAGTACTCAGAAGTCACGATCAGCCGAACTCTGTTCCGCAACGGTGCGAGTGAGTACGCGATCAACGGCGACGTCTGCCGGTTGCTCGATGTTCAGGAGCTTCTGAGCGACTCCGGTCTTGGCCGTGAGATGCACGTGATCGTTGGCCAAGGGCGGCTCGACAACGTTCTGCAGGCCACTCCCGAAGACCGGCGCGGATTCATCGAAGAAGCTGCCGGCATCCTGAAGCATCGTCGCCGCAAAGAGAAGACCCTCCGCAAGCTCGAAGCGATGGAAGCCAACCTCACACGGTTGAGCGACCTGGCGGGGGAGCTGCGACGACAGTTGAAGCCGCTCGGTCGTCAAGCTGACATCGCTCGGGAGGCCGCGACCATCGCCGCCGTTCTGCGGGATGCGAAGGCGCGGCTCTTCGCCGCCGATCTTGTTGCTCTGCGCGCTGAGCTCGCCGACCACGCGCGCAGTGAGCAAGAGCGCCACTCTGAGCGCCTCGTGCTGCAAGATCAGTCCGAAACCGTGCGTATGCGCATCGAAGCGCTCGAGCGCGACCAGCGGTCGGAAGCGGTCGACGAAGCGCGGCGTGTCTCCTTCGCGCTGGAGCGTGTACAAGAGCGACTGAGGTCGCTGTTCACCTTGACCGGCCAAAGGCTGGCACTCCTCGGCGATCCTGACGCCGACGACAGCGCCCAGTCGACCACGGTCTCTCAGGCGAGTATCGACGACGCTCGCGCCGAGATCGACGAGATTTCGGCAGGGTTGGGCGAGGCTCAGGATGCCGCCGCCGAAGCATCCCGCGAAGTCATGCGTGCGCGCGCCGAACTGGACGCGCTCGATGTCGACATCGCGGCCCAGAGCGCGCTGGTCTCTGAGCACGACATGCGCGTCACCGCGCTGCGCGGATCCGCGGAAGCGGCCGCTTCGGCGTTGGCTGCCGTCCAGTCCGCGGTCGAGCGTCAACAGCGGGCGCTAGATGCCGCCCTCGCACGCCGTGCGGAGGCAGAAGAGGCCCTGGCGGGCGTCGACCCGGACCTTGTGCCCGAGGGTTCGGCTGCCGAATACGCATCCGCGTACGAGCACGCCCAACGCGACGCGAACGAGGCCGAGTCGGCGGTCGCCCTTCTGCGTGAGCGCCTGCACGCGGCGGAACGCGAGCGGGAGGCGCTGATCGCGCAAACGACCGCGCTCGGTCGCGCGCTCGAGGTAAAGAACGCGGCGAGCAGCTTGATCGCCGACGGTCGACCGGGCCTGCGCGGACTCGTCGGCGATGCCATCCAGGTGCGCCCCGGATTTGAGGCCGCGATTGCCGCTGTGCTCGGCCCCGTCGCCGAGGGGGTGTTGGTCGATGGCCGCACCGAAGCGTTCGCTTTGGCTGCCGAGCTCAGCGTCGCGGACCTCGGGGTGGTCGATATCGTCATCGCAGAGGCCGAGTCGATGAGTCCGGTGTTCGAGAAGATCACGGGGATCGTTCCCGCGTGCGAGGTCGTCACCGCTCCCGACGGGGTGCTCGGAATCCTGTCCTATGTCGTCATCGCTGATGACCTCGGTGTCGTACGCGCGGCACGTCCCGCTCTTGCCGCCGCTGACCTCGGTGGTCCGATCACCGTCGTCACCCGCGCCGGCGAGGTCTACACCGAATACTCGCTTCGTGCCGGGGCCGGAGCATCCCGCTCCCGTCTCGAACTCGCCGCCGAGCGTGACGCGGCCGCCGTGCGCCGAGACGAGGTGTTCGTGGTCGCCGACGCGTTGCGCGACGCGCTCTCCGACGCAACGGTCTCTCTCGAGAGCGCGCGTCAGCGCACGAAAGCGGCCCTCGCGACCCTCCGAGCGCATGACGCGGCCCTCGCTGCCCATACCGAACAGGTCAACCGGGCGACCGTGCGACACGAGGCGGCGGTGGCCGAATGCGATCGCTTGGCCGCCGGTCTTGCCCAGGCGGCATCTGCGGTCGACGACGCCGAAGCTGCGGCGCGTGTCGCCGAAGACCGCCTCACTGCAGCGCGGGAAGAGCCCCGCCCGATCCTCGACGCGTCGTCGCGTGAAGGTCTGCTCGGTGCCCTCGACGCTACTCGGGATTCCGAGATGCGGTGCCGGCTCGAGGTCGAAACGCTGAGGGAGCGCATTCGCGCAGGTGAGGCCCGCGTGATTCAGTTGGAACGTCAGCGTGAGCGGGAACGGGAGGCTGCGGCCGAGGCCGCTCGACGGGCGGTCATCCGGCGCATTCAGCGTGAGATTGCGTCGGGCGTTGCGGCGAAACTGCCCGAATTGCTCAACTCGGTCGATCGTTCCGTGGCGCAGGCTCGGTTCGAACTCGCCGAAGCCGAGAGTGCGCGGACGGCGCTCACTGGCGAACTGGCGGAGCTTCGCCGCCAAGACATCACGACCCGTGAACGTCTGTCCGGGCTGACCGAAAGTGTGCACAGCCTCGAGCTGCAGATGCACGAGAAGCGGCTGCACGTCACCGGACTGCTCGAGCGTGTCGCATCCGAGCTCGGCTTCGACGAGAACATTCTTGTTTCGGAATATGGCCCTGATCAGCCTGTTCGGTTGCAGAATGGCGACGAAGCAGGTGCGGAGGACGAAGCATCCGTCGAAACATCTGTCGTTCCCTTCGATCGTGCCGCGCAACGCAAGCGTCTGCAGGATGCCGAGCGCAAGCTCGCTCAGCTCGGCAAGGTCAACCCGCTCGCGCTCGAAGAATTCGAAGCGCTCGAGCAACGCCACAAGTTCTTGACCGAGCAACTCGCCGATCTGACGCAGACCCGCAAGGACCTGCTCACGATCATCGAAGAACTCGACGAGCGGATGCAGGTCATTTTCCTCGCAGCGTTCGAAGACACCAGAGTTGCATTTGGCGAGGTCTTTCCGATCCTCTTTCCGGGCGGCACCGGAAGCATCAGTCTCACCGACCCTGACAACCCGCTCACCACCGGCATCGAAGTGTCGGTGCGGCCGGTCGGCAAGAAGATCGAGCGGCTCTCGCTGCTTTCGGGCGGTGAGCGTTCGCTCGCCGCGGTCGCTTTGCTGACGGCGATCTTCAAGGCCCGGCCGAGTCCCTTCTACATCCTCGACGAGGTCGAAGCAGCCCTCGACGACGCGAACCTCGGTCGCCTCCTGGGTGTCTTCGAGCAGCTACGCGAATCGAGCCAGCTCATCGTGATCACGCACCAGAAGCGCACGATGGAGATTGCCGATGCTCTCTACGGGGTTTCCATGCGTCAGGACGGCGTCTCGGCCGTCGTCGGCCAGCGGGTGGGCGAGAGAGCTGCCAGCTGAGCTGTCCGCTACGGCTGGGCGGCGTCGAAATCGACTGCCCTGCGGATAAGGGCGAGCGCATCGACGAGCCGCATCGCGCGGCCAGCGGTGTATGCGGAGGCCCAATCGGAGGTACTCACCTGACCGGACACGAGATCGCGCAGGACGGCTTCGGTCCGTCGAGAGTTCGGCCACGAACTCACCCCGGCGCGCTCCCGTAGTCCGTCCATCGAGCCCAGCGCGGTCACCGCCAGTTCGGGCTTCCCTTCGGCTGTCGTGACGTATCCGAACGCTGCCAGAAGAAGGCAGGCTGACAGCGTGGTGACGCGAGTGTCGTCGAGCCCGCTGAGCGCGCGCCGGATCTGCTGGCGAGCATTCTGATGGTCTCCGGCACGAACGGCGATGAGCGCCAGATGCGTGCGGGCACTCAGGGTGAGCCATTGGATGCCGAAGCGGGATCCGAGGGTGTCGACTTCGGTCAGATGCTGCCGCGCGGAGGCATCGTCACCGACCGACATCTCCAGCATCCCGACAGTCAGCGCTGCTGAGGCAACGAAGGGGTCTCTCTGCGCGGCGAACCCGCCGTACGCAGCCTTCGCCGCCTCGAGAGCACCCGTCACTTCCCCCCGGAGCGGGAGTACCCATGACGCCGCGAGCAACAGCAGGTTGCGCATTTCGACGTCAGCCATTCCTGTCAGCACATCTTGGATGTCGTCCAACGACGACATCGCGCTCATGTCTTCACCTACCTCGGTCGCCGTGACAGCGGTGGTGAACAGCAGCTCAGCGCGGGCTCTTTCATCGAGAGTGTCGATGCCGACGCGTCGGTGCAACTCGTTCGCCCATGCTCTTCCTTCGGGCATCCGGTCGTGGATCTGCCAGTAGAGCCACAGCGTCCTCAACAGATGCGGAAGCCTGGTCATGTCATTCTCGAAGAACCAGCGAAGCGCGGCGCGAAGGTTGTCGTCGTCGGCGCGAAGGCGATCGGTCCATTCGATGAGCTGCTCGGCGACGATCTCGGATTCGGCGAGGTGCGCGAAGTATTCGGCGTGACGGAGTTGCACGCTTTGTCGATCATGTTCGCTCAGGAGCTCAGCGGCGAACTCGCGTACAGAGGTGAGCATGCGAAATCGGGGTTCGCTGCGTGATGCATCGACACTGACGAGACTTTGGGCCACAAGGGTGTCGAGAACGTCGAGCATGTCCTCCTCATCGGTCTCGGCGATCGCAGATGACGCTGAGAGCGTCCATCCATCGACGAAGGCAGAAAGGAGCGCGAGGGTTCGCCGGTCCGCGTCACGGAGCAGCCCGACACTCCATTCGACCGTTGCTCGCAGGGTGCGCTGCCGTTCGGGCAGGTCGATGGGACCGGTTCCGAGAGTGTCGAGGACGTTCTCGAGACGGCTGAGGAGCGCCGGAGGATCGAGGAGTCGAGTACGGGCCGCTGCGAGCTCGATCGCGAGCGGCACTCCATCCAACCGACGACAGATCTCGCGCACTGCCGCGATCTGCTCCGGGGTGGTTCCGACACCGCGTCGAACGGCTTCGGCGCGGTCGAGAAACAGTCGAACGGCGGGGAGGGCGATCGTTTTGGCAGCCGAAAGGACATCGGAGTCCTCGCCCGTGCCGAGCGCGCTGAGAACGTACTCGTGCTCGGCACGGAGCCGCAATGCGATCCGGCTTGTGGTGAGCAACTTCAGCCCGGGACAGCGCGTGAGCAGATCGTCGAGCTGAGGAGCGACTGCGATGACCTGTTCCAGATTGTCGAGAATGAGAAGGACGTCGTCTTCGCCGAAGTGCTCGACGAGGGCGTCGCTGGCGGAGCGCGCGCCTTCGACGATGACGCCGAGCGCGGCGGTGACCCGTGAAAGTACGTCTGCATGGCGTTCCACGGCCGCGAGCGAGACGAACGAAACAGCAGACGGTCCGTCGGCTGCGAACGCTTCGCCGACCGCGATCGCGAGGCGGGTCTTTCCGATACCACCCGGGCCGGTCAGGTTGACCAGTCGGACGGCCGGCTGCCTGAGTAGGTCCACGACCGCCGCGACCTCCGCGCTCCGACCGATCAACGAGGTGGATGTCACCGGCAGGGTTCGCCGCGCGTTCCTCCTCGGGGTGACCGCGGGCGAGTCATCCGGCGGCAAGAGACGCTGCGAACTCACGAACCGCTCGCTCAACAACAGCGCGAGGTCGTCCCGCACCAGCCTTCCGAGTTCTCGGGCGCTACGGAATGTGCGATAGGCGTCCGTCCCGTTGTTGCGGATCTCGTCGATCATCGCACTCAGTTGCGGGTGCCGGTCTGGCGCGGGAGCCTTCAGGTAGAGCAGACGTGGGCGATCGCCGGAGAGCCTGAACTCGTCTTCGAGGCCAGAGATCTCCATGCCTGGGCCGACCCATCCGTAGCTCTCCCAGTAGAGCCCGATGAAGACATCCGATTGAGCCAAGTACGCGCGGTAGAGCTCTTGGGGCGCGTGAGGGCGTGCGCCGAGTTCGAACATCACCGGCGCAAGGCCGAGTGATGTGATGGAGCGTGCAACGACCGCGCGCTCGTCAGCGAGTTCGACGAGGGTGGAACTCACAAACACGCGCAGTCGTTGATCGGGGGTGCGGATCACCATTCCGCCGACGTCGCGCGCAGACATGCCATCATCATGCCGTGATCGTGGCCCGGCCGCGCGCCTAGGCTTGACCCATGGCAGAAAGCTCCTGGTCGCTCGGTCGCGCGTTGCGCGGTGTGTTCGTCAAGCCCACGATCGACGAGACCACGTGGGAAGACCTCGAGACCGCGCTGCTCACCGCCGACTTCGGGCCCGACATCACCGAGCGCCTCGTCGACGAACTCCGCGAGATGGTCGAGCGCTACCGCACGACCGACCCCCGCGACCTCCAGCGGATGCTCAAAGAGACTCTCGAAGAGCACTTCGCGAAGTTCGACACGACCCTGAAGCTCACCGAGCGTCCGGCAGTCGTGCTCGTCGTCGGCGTCAACGGCGTGGGCAAGACCACCACGATCGGCAAGTTCGCCAAGTTCCTCCAGCGCTACGGTCGCTCTGTGGTGGTCGGCGCGGCCGATACCTTCCGCGCTGCGGCCGTCGACCAACTCGCAACCTGGGCTGAGCGTGGCGGAGCCGCGATCGTGCGACCTCAGCAGCAGGGTCAGGATCCCGCATCCGTCGCCTATCAAACGATCGACTACGCCATCCGCACCGGTACCGAGATCGTGCTCGTCGACACCGCCGGACGCCTGCATACCAAGGGCGGACTGATGGACGAGCTCACCAAAATCCGCCGCGTGATTGAGAAGCAGGCGCCGATCAGCGAAGTGCTTCTCGTGCTTGATGCCACGACCGGACAGAACGGTGTGCTGCAGGCTCAGGCCTTTCTCGAGCACGCCGGAGTAACCGGACTTGTGCTCACGAAGCTCGACGGCTCGGCCAAGGGCGGGTTCGTGCTTGCGGTGCAGGAGAAGACGGGAATCCCGGTCAAACTCTTGGGCCAGGGCGAAGGAATCGGCGACCTCACCGGTTTCACGCCGCACGTCTTCGCGGCTTCGTTGGTGGACTGAGCGAACGACACGCAGACGACACGCCCGCTGGGGCTATCGAATGCGGCGTTTCGCTGGTTCTATGGGCGTATGGCGATCGAACACGATTACTTCGGACTGCTCGAGTCGGGCCCGGACGGCTCGATCTTCTGGTCTGAGAACGTGGATCTGGGGGACCAGACCGTGACCGTCGATCTGACGGCGCCCGACCAGGATGACGTTTCGGAGGCCGCGCTTGATGTTGCCGCGGGCTTGATCTCTTCCATCGAGGCGATCGACCTCAATGCGCGCAACGCGATGGTCAACGAACTCGACGACCGCACCAGTGAAGTGACCGAGTACATCCTTCAGCAGCAGCATGAGTTGGGCGAAGAGATCGAAGAACTTCTCGTCGACATTTCGGGCGATACGCCGATCGACATCATCCGCTCGCTGCAACTCATGAGCATGACCATTCTTGCCGACGAGCACGGTGGCGCTGATCCCTTTGCGGTCCTAGAGTATGCACTCGATCCCGACGCGACCGACGACGTGCTGCTGGTGAACTTGGGATCCGACGGCGACATCCTCTCGGTCACGTCCGCCGACTGACACGGGCTTTCTCGCCCACCTCGACACTGACGTCGAGAACCCAGTCCGCCGACGAAAACCCCGTTGTGGGCGGTGTTCTCGTCGCGGGAGTGAGTTCTCGGTGAAGAGACCGGCGGCTAGACCGCCTGGGCGAACCCCGTGTCGGCAGTCTCCGCGAACTGCGAGAGATGCGGGGGGATGCTGCGACCCTTCGAGATCATCGACTGAGCCCACAGGCGCCCGGCGCGGTACGACGAGCGCACCAGCGGACCGGCGAGCACTCCCAAGAACCCGATCCGCTCGGCTTCTTCTTTGAACTCGACGAACTCCTGAGGCTTCACCCAGCGATCGACCGGGAGGTGTCGCGGGGAGGGGCGCAGGTACTGCGTGATCGTGATGATGTCGGTGCCCGCATCGTGCAGGTCTTGCAGCGCATGGATGACCTCTTCGGGCTCTTCGCCCATGCCGAGGATCAGGTTCGACTTGGTGATGAGCCCGAAATCGCGGGCCTGTGTCAGTACGTCGAGCGATCGCTCGTACCGGAACGCCGGACGAATGCGCTTGAAGATGCGCGGCACGGTCTCGACATTGTGCGCGAACACCTCCGGCCGCGACTCGAAGACTTCGCGCAGAAGGGCCGGGTCGCCGTTGAAGTCGGTGGCGAGGATCTCGACACCGGTGTTCGGGTTCATCGCGTGGATCTGGCGCACGGTCTCTGCGTGCAGCCATGCGCCGCCGTCGGGCAGGTCATCGCGGGCGACCCCGGTGACGGTGGCGTACCGCAGGTTCATGCGTACGACGCTCTCCGCGACGCGTCGGGGTTCATCCCTGTCGTAGTCGGCGGGCTTGCCGGTGTCGATCTGGCAGAAGTCGCAACGCCGCGTGCACTGCGAGCCACCGATGAGGAAGGTGGCCTCTCGGTCTTCCCAGCACTCGTAGATGTTGGGGCAGCCGGCTTCTTGGCAGACCGTGTGCAGGTCTTCGCTTTTCACGAGCGAGTGCAGGGCCTGGTATTCCGGACCCATCTTCGCCTTGGTCTTGATCCACTCGGGCTTGCGCTCGATCGGAGTCTGCGCGTTGCGCACTTCCAGACGCAGGAGTTTGCGGCCGGCCGGTGCGGTCGCCGGTCCGGATGCCTCAGCCGGCACTCCGCACGCGCTCATGCCGACACCGCCGCGTACTCAGCCTCGAACACGCGCGCCACGGTGTCGACAATGTCGGCGGGCGATATGTGTGCGCCCACAACCTCGCTGACCGTCGTGACTCCGGCATCCGTTATTCCACACGGGATGATGCCGCGGAAACCCGCGAGTGTGTTGTCGCAGTTGATCGCGAACCCGTGCATCGTGACGCCCTTTTCGACGCGAACACCGATGGCGGCGACCTTGTCTTCAGACAGCGGTCGGCGTACCCACACTCCGCTGCGACCCTCGACTTGGTAGCCATCGACTCCGTGCTCGCCGAGCGCAGCGATAAGCAGACGCTCGAGACGGCGGACGTGCGCGACGACATCCATTGGTTCGATCAGTCGCAAGATGGGGTACCCGACGAGTTGGCCGGGGCCGTGCCACGTGATCTTGCCGCCGCGATCGACGTCGACGACCGGGGTGCCATCGGTGGGGCGCTCCTGCGGTTCGGTGCGTTTGCCCGCCGTGTACACGGCTTCGTGCTCGAGGAGCAGCAACGTGTCGGGCTTCGTTCCTGCGACAACCTCGGCGTGCACGCGGCGCTGAAGCGCCCAGCCATCGAGATATGGCACGAATGACGGTGCGAGTCCTGCGATCTGAATGTCGAGCACCATGTCTTCTTCGTTGTTCCTTCGCTCGTCGCGGATTGTTGGAGCGAGTACAACAATACTCTTCGCCGGCGCGTAGGCGCCGCGTCGTACGCTGGGGTCATGTCAGCCGGTAGACCGCGCGCGTCCTCGCGCGACACTCTCGCCGATGCGGCGTGCGAGTTGTTTCTCGAGCAGGGGTTCGATGCGACGTCGATCGTCGACATCACCTCGCGCGCTGGTGTCAGTCGGTCAAGCTTCTTCAACTACTTCGCGTCGAAGTCCGACATTCTCTGGGCAGGCCTCGACGAGCGAATCGCCGCGCTCGAGGTCGCGCTTGACGCGGCGGATATCGCGGGGGCCCCGGCCGCCGTCCACCGCGCCGTCATGGCTCTCGCGAACGAGTTCTCACCTGATCCCCTCGCGCTTGCGATCGTGAACGCGCAGACGATGGGCCTGGACGACGAGCTCATTCGAGAGTCTTCGCTTCGCAGGGCGCGCATCGCTCGGGCAGTCACCGGTCTTTTCGTTCGTTCCGGTGCCGACCGTCTAAGCGCCGAGGTGTCGGGCTCAGCCTGGGGCGGAGCCGTCCTCGCCGCGGTGGATGCGTGGGCACGGGATGGCGCTGGCCGCACGCCGATCAGGCGGTTCATCGAGCGAGCTGCTGCCGCCGCTGCCGGTGTCGGCGCGGCGACGGAGTCAGGAGCGGTCAGGCAGCTCCGGCTCGTCGTGCACGCGTCCGAGTTTGAAGAAGCGCTGAGCTTTTACCGAGACGGAGCCGGGATGCCTCAGGCCGAGGCGTACGAAGCGGACGGGGGAGCACGCGTCGTCATCCTTGACGCCGGCCGGGCAACACTCGAACTTGCGAACTCCGCGCAAGTCTCCTTCATCGACAGCGTCGAGACGGACGGGGATGCTCCGAGTGACCGGTTGCGCGTGGCGCTCGAGGTCGGGGACACTGCCGCTGCGGTCGAGCGCCTCGTCGCCGCGGGAGCAGAGGTCGAGGCATCCGCTCGTGAAACCCCGTGGCGATCGATCAATGCGCGCCTCCGCGCACCCGCCGACCTCCAGGTGACGCTCTTTCAGGAACTCGGGCCCCCGCGCGATTGAATCGGTAGGGCGCCCGTGCTCGCGTAAACTTGGGGGATCATGGCGACTTTCGGCACACTCTCCGACCGACTTACCGAGACCTTCCGCAACCTGCGCAAGAAGGGTCAGCTGACCCCCGCAGATGTGGACGGGACCGTTCGCGAGATTCGGCGCGCGCTGCTCGACGCCGATGTCGCCCTCGCGGTCGTCAAGGACTTCACCGCGAAGGTGCGCGAGCGCGCGCTCGGCGACGAGGTCAACCGAGCCCTGAACCCTGCCCAGCAGGTCGTGCAGATCGTCAATGAAGAGCTCATCGCGATCCTCGGTGGTCAGCAGCGCCGTCTGCAGTTCGCGAAGAACCCGCCGACGGTCATCATGCTCGCCGGCCTGCAGGGTTCGGGTAAGACCACGTTCGCCGGAAAGCTCGCCAAGATGCTCGAGAAGGACGGCCACACTCCGCTTCTCGTTGCCGCAGACCTTCAGCGCCCGAATGCCGTGAACCAGCTTCAGGTCGTCGCGCAGCAGGCGGGTGCGGCGATCTACGCGCCCGAGCCCGGCAACGGCACCGGCGACCCGGTGCGCGTGGCGCGCGATGGCGTCGAGATCGCCCGTCGTCAGCAGCACGACATCGTCATCATCGACACGGCCGGACGCCTCGGCGTCGACGCCGAAATGATGAAGCAGGCCTCCGACATCCGCAAGGCCACAGACCCTGACGAGGTGCTCTTCGTCATCGACGCGATGAGCGGGCAGGATGCCGTGAATACGGCGAAGGCCTTCCAAGAGGGCGTCGACTTCACAGGTGTCGTGCTCTCCAAGCTTGACGGCGACTCCAAGGGTGGAGCGGCGCTGTCAGTCGCCTCGATCACCGGTCGCCCGATCATCTTCGCCTCCACCGGTGAGGGCCTTGACGACCTTGAAGCCTTCCACCCCGATCGCATGGCGCGCCGCATCCTGGATCTTGGCGACATCCTGACCCTCATCGAACAGGCCCAGCAGGCCTTTGACGAGGAAGAGGCCATGAAAATGGCCGAGAAGCTCGCGACCGAGAACTTCACCCTCGAGGACTTCCTCGAGCAGATGCAGCAGCTCAAGAAGATGGGCTCGATGAAGAAGATGCTCGGCATGCTGCCGGGCATGGGCCAGATGAAGCAACAGCTCGAAGACTTCGACGAGAAGGAGATCGACCGCACCGAGGCGATCATCCGCTCGATGACGTTGGGTGAACGTCGCAACCCCAAGATTCTCAACGGATCACGTCGCCTGCGCATCGCGCGCGGTTCGGGCATGACGGTGACCGAGGTCAACGCGCTTGTCAACCGCTTCGAGCAGGCCGCGAAGATGATGAAGACCGTCGCCCGCGGCGGCACGCCGAACATTCCCGGCATGGGTCCGATCCCTGGTTCCCGCCCCGGAGCCTCCGCGAAGCGCGGCAAGCAGGTCAAGTCGAAGGGCTCACGGTCGGGCAACCCCGCCAAGCGCGCCCAAGAGAACGCCGGCATCGCCGCTCAGGCTCCTGCCGCACCGACCGGGTCAGGCTTCGGCCTCGGCGGTTCGGGCGCGAAGGGTGCGCCGAGCGAAGCTGACCTCGCCGAACTGCAGAAGCTGCTCGGCAAGGGCTGAACCAGCTCACTGCCGGAGCGCCGCCAGTCGCGGCACCTAGTGCCCGAGGGCGGCGAGGTGTTCGCGCAGGGTGGGGCCTGCCCGGAACTCGCGGATGAGGTGGTGCACGACCTCACGAAGGTCGCCGTCCGCGGCATCCGCGACCATCGTCTGGCGCGCATAACTCGCGCCCTGCGTCATGATCGTCTCGAGTCCTGCGAACTCGCGCGCGCAATGCAGATCACCCGCAATGTCGCTGACGCGTGCCATGGTTTCGCGAAGGTGGTCACGCACAGGCATCTGCGTTCCCGCACTGTCGACGATGACCCGCGCATCCAGTCCGTAGCGTGCCGCGCGCCACTTGTTCTCGCGCACGAACCACGGCTGAATCGTAGGCAGTTCACGCCCCTCGTCGAGCTGCCGCGAGAAGTACTCCACGAGTACCTGGACCAGCGAGGCGACCGCGGCAAGCTCCGGCAGGGTCGACATGCCGTCGCACGCGCGGACCTCGATGGTTCCCCAGCGGGGAGCCGGGCGGATGTCCCACCGCACTTCGGAGGCATCCGCCATCACGCCGGTGCGTTCCATGTCGCCGAGATAGCCCTCGAACTCCGACCAGTTCTGCAACGGCCAGGGCAGACCCGCGGTGGGGAGCTGCTGAAACACCAGGGAGCGGTTGGATGCGTAGCCTGTGCGCTCACCTGCCCAGAACGGGCTGGAGGCCGAGAGCGCTTGAAGGTGCGGAAGGTAGACCGCGAGAGCATTGATGATCGGGAAGACCTTGTTGACGTCTTCCACGCCGACGTGCACATGAATCCCCCAGATCATCATGTTGCGCCCCCACCATTGGGTGCGCTCGATGAGCTTGTGATACCGGGTCTTGTCAGTGACCTGCTGGTCATACCATTGGGCGAACGGATGACTGCCGGCACAGAGCAGCTCAACCTGCATCGGATTGGTCACCGTGCGGATTGCCGCTATCGCATCGGCGATGTCATCTACTGCCGCGGCGATGGTGCCGCCGATGCCGCTGGTGACCTCAACCGTGTTCGTGAGCAGTTCTCCGGTGACCGTGTAGCGCTCAAGAGCCGTTTGCTCTTCCAACACAGCGAGCACTTCTGGGGCCCGCGGTGCGAGGTCGCCTGTCTCTCCGTCGGCGAGCATCAACTCCCACTCGAGTCCGACCGAAGACCGCGCAGAAGTCGCGAAGGGCACCGTCATTCGGACAGTTTGGCATGCGGATGCGTCGAAGCGACGTATTCCTGAGGTGTTCGCGAGACCGGCGGCCCTGTGAGAGAATTATTGGTCGGACGTGATGCTCGACCCTCTATCCAGCATCTTCGTCCTCCTTTTGAGCTTCCGCCGGGTGTGCAACCCCACCTCCAGGCGATCAGTTCGTTCACTTCCACACATTCAGGAGAATCGTGGCTGTCAAGATCCGTCTCAAGCGCATGGGCAAGATCCGCGCGCCGTACTACCGCATCGTCGTCGCTGACTCGAAGACCAAGCGCGATGGTCGTGTCATCGAAGAAATCGGCAAGTACCACCCCACCGAAGAGCCCTCGTTCATCGAGGTCAACTCCGACCGTGCACAGTACTGGCTCAGCGTCGGTGCACAGCCGACCGAGCAGGTCGCCGCGCTGCTGAAGCTCACCGGTGACTGGGGCAAGTTCAAGGGCGACAAGAACGCCGTCTCGACCGTCAAGGTCAAGGAGCCGAAGGCGCCTTTCGAGATCGACGCGTCCAAGAAGTCCGTCGTCAAGCCCAAGGCCGAGAAGAAGGCCGAAGCGCCTGTCGAGGCTCCCGCTGACGAGGCTCCGGCCGCCGACGCGACCGACGCAGAGTAGTCGCTGTGCTCTCCGCCGCGCTCGAGCACGTCGTCAAGGGGATCGTCGATCACCCGGACGATGTCCGCATCCACTCATCGACGTCGCCCCGCGGTGACGTCCTCGAGGTGCACGTGCACCCGGATGACCGTGGTCGCGTGATCGGGCGCGGCGGACGCACTGCAAAGGCGTTGCGCGCGCTGATCAGCGCGCTCGCCGACGGGCGTCGCGTCCGCGTTGACGTCGCGGACGACTGATGTCGTCGCCCGCACCGACCGGCCGCACACAGTTGCGCGTGGGTCGTCTCGTCAAGGCGCACGGACTCAAGGGCGCACTCAAGATCGAGCTGTACACCGACGACCCCAAGGGTCGTTTCGTCCCTGGTGCGACATTCACGTTGCAGGTGCCCGAGGCATCCCCCTGGCATGGCAAGCCGCTCACCGTCCGGGAGTTCCGCTTCATGAACAGCCACCCCGTGGCGTTCTTCGAAGGCGTTGATGATCGCGATGCGGCAGAAGCACTCGTGCGCGCCATTCTGTGGATTGATGAGGATGCTGCCGCCACCCCGGCCGAAGACGATGCGTGGTACGACCACCAGCTGGTCGGGCTCGATGTCGTCCGCGACGGCACGACCGTGGGTCGCGTGATCCGCGTGGAGCACATGCCCTCGCAGGACCTCCTGATCGTGCGTTCCGCCGCCGACGCCGACAACGAGATTCTGGTGCCGTTCGTCAAGGCGATCGTGCCCGAGGTCGATATCGCTGCAGGTCGTGTCATCGTCACACCGCCCCCCGGACTCTTCGAAGAGCTTGCCGGCGACGAGAGCGATGCTGACGAGGTTGGAGCCGGCGAAGCCGGATCCGGCGAACCTGCCGCCGACAAGACCTCCTGAGCCCCCCGGTTCGGCGTTCCACTCGGGTATCGATACGAATCCGACATCCGCACGTAACCCGCATCCCCTCGCGATGCGGCAGAGTGAACGAGAGTTCCTCGGGAGGTTTGCATGCGTCGTGCGAAGATCGTGGCCACACTCGGCCCCGCAACGGAGGACTATTCCGTTGTGGAGTCGCTCGTGGGGGCGGGACTGGATGTCGCCCGCCTCAACCTGAGCCACGGCGACTATTCCGTTCACGAGCAGATGTACGCACACGTTCGCCGCGCGAGCGAGACCACGGGCCGCGCGGTCGGGATTCTCGTCGATCTGCAGGGCCCGAAGATCAGACTCGCGCGCTTTGCGGATGGACCGCACATGCTCTCACCCGGCGATGAATTCACGATCACGACCGAAGATGTCGTGGGTACCCGCGAGGTCGTCGGAACGACGTATCCTCAGCTCGCCACCGACGTGACTGCAGACGACACGATCCTCATCAACGACGGAAAGGTACGCCTCCGAGTGGTGCACACCGACGGTGTACGCGTGCGCACCGAGGTGGTCGTCGGCGGCGAGGTATCGGATAACAAGGGAATCAATCTTCCGGGTGTGGCGGTGTCCACCCCGGCGATGAGTGAGAAGGACGAGCGCGACCTCCGGTGGGCAATTCGGCTCGGTGCCGACATCATCGCGCTGTCGTTCGTCCGTGCTGCGAAGGATGCTCATCGCGCTCGGGTGATCATGGCTGAGGAGGGGCGTGACCTTCCGATCATCGCCAAGATCGAGAAGCCCGAGGCGGTGGACAATCTACAGGAGATCATCGATGCGTTCGATGGCGTCATGGTGGCGCGCGGTGACCTCGGGGTCGAATTGCCCTTGGAGGCCGTCCCGATCGTGCAGAAGCGCGCGATCGAGCTCGCTCGGCGTTGGGCGAAGCCAGTGATCGTTGCCACGCAGATGCTCGAGTCGATGATCCAGAACCCCGTTCCCACGCGGGCAGAGACATCCGACGTCGCCAACGCCGTCATCGACGGTGCGGATGCCGTCATGCTCTCAGGTGAGACGAGCGTGGGGGTCCATCCGGTCGTTGTGCTGGAGACGATGGCCCGCATCGTTGAGTCGACCGAGGTTCACGGACTCTCGCGCATTCCTGCGCTCGGGACGAAGCCACGAACGCAAGCCGGTGCGGTCACGTTGGCGGCCGCGAGCATCGCCGAGTTCGTCGATGCCACCGCCGTGTGCGTTTTCAGTCAATCGGGTGACACTGCTCGCCGCATGTCGAGACTTCGTCACGCAGTGCCGATCATCTCCTTCACCGACCTCCCCGGATCACGCGCACGCAACGCGCTCTACTGGGGTGTGCAGACCTACCTCGTTCCTCGTGGGAAAGACACCGACGAGTTGGTCGTTATCATCGACGACACGCTGCTGGGTCACGGACTCGCGCAAGTCGGTGACCGGGTCGTGATGACGGCGGGGGCGCCTCCCGGGGTTGCCGGCTCCACCAACAACGTGCGGGTGCATATCGTCGGTACCGGCGCGTCCGAGACCTTGGGCTGAGGCAAATTCTCGCGGGAACAAGCGCTCTCTAGACTCGAAGCATGCGCGTCGACATCGTTACGATCTTCCCCTCGTTCTTCGACGTACTCGAAGTCTCGCTGCTGGGCAGGGCCCGCGGAAGCGGCATCCTCGATGTGCGCGTGCATGACCTGCGCGATCACACCCTCGATCGCCACCGCACGGTCGACGACACCCCGTACGGCGGCGGTGCCGGAATGGTCATGAAACCGGAACCCTGGGGCTTGGCACTCGATGCCATCTTGGCGGATACTGCAACCCCGCCGATCTTCATCTTCCCGTCGCCTGCCGGCGAGCGGTTCACGCAGAACACGGCACGCGAACTCGCCGACGCTCCGCAGCTTGTTTTCGGCTGTGGCCGATACGAGGGCATAGACGAGCGGGTCTTCGAGTATGCGAGGACCCTGGGCGAGGTACGCCTTATCAGCCTCGGGGATTACGTTCTCAACGGAGGAGAAGTCGCCGCAATGGCGATGATCGAGGCGATCGGTCGATTGATCCCCGGAGTCGTCGGAAACCCGAAAAGTCTGGTCGAGGAGTCACACGAGGAGGGCCTGCTCGAATACCCCTCGTACACCAAACCCGCGGACTGGCGCGGGTACGAGGTCCCGGACGTGCTCCGCAGTGGCAATCACGCATTCATCAACCAGTGGCGGCGTGACCAGCAGTTGGTTCGTACGCGCGAGCGTCGACCGGATCTCCTAACCGAGTAGGGGTTCTTTCGGTCAGTCCACGCCGAGGAAGGAGCGGTCCGTCAGAATTACCGGGCCGGTCTCGGTGATGGCGATCGTGTGCTCGGAGTGAGCGCCGCGCGATCCGTCGGCGGAGCGCAGAGTCCAGCCGTCCGGATCGGTGATGAGTTCGTCCGTCGTCTGCAGGAACCACGGCTCGAGCGCCATGACAAGGCCCGCGCGAAGCGGGTAGCCCCGACCCGCCTTGCCGTCGTTGGGCACGTGAGGATCGCCGTGCATGATGCGGCCGACGCCGTGGCCGCCGAAGTCTGTGTTGATCGAGTACCCGTCGGCGTAGGCGATCTCGGCGATCGCTGCTGAGATGTCGCCGATGCGGTTGCCGACCACCGACGCCGCGATGGCGGCATCCAGTGCCCGCTCGGTCGTGTCGATGATGGCGAGGTCTTCGTCGCGCGGACTCCCGACAACGAAGGAGACGGCAGAATCAGCGACCCAACCGTCCACCGAGACGGCGAAGTCCAGCGTGACCAGGTCGCCGTCCCTGAGGTCGTAGTCGAAGGGGAGGCCGTGCAGGACGGCGTCGTTGACCGCAGTGCAGATCACCTTTCCGAAGGGGCTGGCGCCGAACGAGGGGTGGTAATCGATGTAGCACGACGTCGCGCCCGCGCGGCGAATCATGTCATGAGCTCGGCGATCGATCGCGAGCAGGTTGGTGCCCACGCGAGTTTCATCCCGCAGGGTCGCCAGCGTCTCTGCGACGAAGCGCCCGGCCGGCTTCATCGCTTCGATTTCGGCAGGGGTTCGCAACTCGATCATTCAGGTGAGTCCTCTCGTTCTCTCTATTCTCGCCGACCTCACACCCACCGCGCGCGTCACCGGCGTAGCATCGATCCATGTTGTTGCGTCGAGTCTTCTTCGGCTGGCTCATCCCTGCCGCCTTCGTCTTGCCGCTGTGGTTGCTCATCGGGTGGGGCATCACAGGCGCCGGCGGCTGGGCGTTCTTGTGGGTACTCTTCCTTGCGATCCCCGGAGTCTTCATCTGGCAGCTCGTCCTGACCCTCTTGGTGCGCGCACGTGGCACCGTTCGTACGTCGCGTGCCGTGTCGTGGTGGGATGTTCTCGGTTTCACCGTGTGGCACGCGCTCGTCATTTCACTCGGCTTGTTCGTTCAGGACTGGTGGGCGCCGACGATGGTGACCACGATCCTCGTGGGTCTCGGACTCTTCTGGTTGGAGCTGTGGCAGCTGTGGCGTGAGGCAAAGCCGAGCGTGACGTTACTCCATACGACCGAAGGCGTCGCGTACTTGCCGCCCATGGACACTGCTCCTCCGCGCACAAGCACTGCGCAACCTAACGTGATCGTGGTCACCGAGAAGAGCAACCCCACGCCTTAGGCACGCGTTTTGTCGAGTGCCGTATCCATGGCAGAATGGATATTTGTGCCCTGACCAGACTCTGCCTCAGGGGAGTCCGCGGATAGCTTGATGCTGTCGGCCTCGGGCACACGAACTTTCCTTCCCATTACTTCCCGCGGTCGACCTGTGGCGGCCGCAGAGAGAAAAGATCATGCAGATCCTCGATTCCGTTGATGCAGCATCGCTGCGCTCGGACATCCCCTCGTTCAGCCCCGGTGACAACGTGAAGGTTCACGTGAACATCACCGAAGGTAACCGCTCGCGAATCCAGGTGTTCCAGGGCGTCGTGATTGGTCGCTCGGGCGACGGCGTGCGCGAGACCTTCACGGTCCGCAAGATCAGCTTCCAGGTCGGCGTTGAGCGTACCTTCCCGGTCCACAGCCCTGTCATCGACCATATCGAGGTCGTAACCCGCGGTGATGTGCGTCGCGCGAAGCTGTACTACCTGCGCAACCTTCGCGGCAAGAAGGCCAAGATCAAAGAGAAGCGCGACAACTAAGTCCTTCTCGCTCGAAACCCCGGACCTTACGGTCCGGGGTTTCGTCGTTGTGTGGCACCCTTGTAGGGCGACATGTCATGCCTGACGGTCGGGCAAGGAACTCCATGACGACCGAGAAGACGGGGCTGACAGAGCCGCTCCCTTCCTCACCTTCGCGGGCGGATGCGACAGCCCGTCGCTCACGCGGCGGCTGGGCGTTTCTGCGCGACGTGCTGGTGATCGTGCTCGTTGCGGTGCTCGTGTCCTTCCTGGTCAAAACGTTCGTGGTGCGCTCCTTCTACATCCCGTCGGGATCGATGGAGAACACACTCATGGTGAACGATCGCATTTTCGTGGACGAGATCACGCCGCGGTTCGGAGGCTACGACCGCGGCGACATTGTCGTCTTCCGCGATCCCGGCGGTTGGCTTCCCCCCTCGAACGCGCCGGCGCGCCCGCCACTGATCGAGGCGCTGGACTGGACGCTGTCCCTCGTCGGACTCTCCGCTCCCGACAGCGACGACCACCTGGTCAAGCGCATCATCGGGATGCCGGGAGACCATGTCGTCTGTTGCAATGCGCTTGGCCAGATCACGGTCAACGGCATTCCCATTGACGAGACCAACTACATCGAGGTGCCCTCAAGCGACGCGGCAGCATCCGGAGACTCCTTCGACGTCGTTGTCCCGGCGGAAAGCCTGTGGGTGCTGGGCGACAACAGATACCGGTCCAAGGACTCCCGCTACAACACCGACCAGCCGGGCAAGGGCTTTGTTCCGATCGAGAACGTCGTGGGGCGTGCGTTCGTGATCACATGGCCGCTCGACCGGTTCGGGTCGCTCGATTTCCATCATGACGTCTTCGCCAGCGTGCCGGACCCCGCTGACGAGGAACCCGCGAAAGACTCGGCTCGGTGACAGTGACCGAGCCGAGGCTCACGCTTGAACGGCGGCTGCTGCGCGAGCATCCTCTCCTGATCGCCTGCGATGAGGTGGGGCGCGGAGCTCTGGCAGGCCCCGTCGCCGTCGGGGCGGTCGTCATCGATGCCCCAAGATCCCGCAAGCGCGTGCCGAAGGGGCTTCGCGACTCCAAGCTCGTGCCCGAACATCGCAGACCCGAGGTCGCAGCCCGCGCGGCATCATGGGTCTCGGCCAGTGCGGTGGGATGGGCAAGCGCCACAGAGATCGATGAGATCGGCATCATGAGAGCGCTGGGGCTCGCGACAGTCCGCGCCCTCGCCGACCTGCGTTCCCACGGATTCGTTCCCGAAGATGCCGTGGTCATTCTCGACGGAAACTACGACTACATCACCCCGGCAGGCGCAGTCGGGCTCGATATACGTCCGGTTATCAAGGCCGACCGTGACTGTGCCAGCGCGGCCGCAGCATCCGTTATCGCCAAGGTCGCTCGCGACGGCCTCATGACCGGCCTCCACGACGACCTCCCGGTCTACGAGTGGGCGCGCAACAAGGGGTACGCGAGCTCCGAACACCGCGAGGCGATCAGAACTCATGGGATCAGCGCGCATCATCGCGCCAGTTGGTCGTTGATTCCGCAGACCCTGTTCTGAGCGCGGTGTCCGCGCGGCCGACGGACTCATAAGATGGAATCACCATGGATGACGAAGTCTTCGAAGACTATGACCGCGAACTCGAACTCGCGCTCTACAAGGAGTATCGGGACGTCGTCTCGCAGTTCCAGTACGTGATTGAGACAGAGCGACGGTTCTACCTCGCGAATGAAGTGAACGTCGTGCGGCGCGATACAGAGCACGACTTCTACTTCGAGATCTCGATGACCGACGTCTGGGTCTGGGACATCTACCGTGCCGACCGGTTCGTGAAGGCGGTGCGAGTACTCACGTTCAAGGACGTCAACGTCGAGGAGCTCACTCGTCGCGATTTCCACCTTCCGGAAGAGCTTTCGCTCGACACCTGAGCCGGTTTGCGACCCGCATCCATTCCCTAACAACGCGGTGATCGGTCGGGTTACCGACAGATGCCGACATCCGGTGACTGTGGCCATACGCGCACCCGCACGCTGGGTGCATGGCAGCCAAAGACGACTTCGGGCGCGCGGGAGAAGACCGCGCTGCCCATCACTTCGAGTCCACCGGATTCACGATCATCGATCGCAACTGGCGCTGTCGCGCCGGAGAGATCGATCTCGTCGCGCTCAGCCGCGACGAGATTGTCGTGGTCGAGGTCAAGGCCCGCACGTCTGAGGCATTTGGGCATCCATTCGAAGCGCTCAGCGCGGCGAAGCGCGCGCGGATGTGGCGTGTCGGCGTCGCCTGGATCGCCGAGCACCGTGACCTCGTGCAGGGACGGCGACTGCGATTCGCAGCTCTGGGACTGATCGGGCCCGATCCTGCGACGGCCCAGTTGGAACTTCTGCCGGATCTCGACGTCCGATGAAGACGACACGTACCTGGTCAGTCGCGCTGGTGGGTGTTGAGGGCGCGATGGTCGAGGTCGAAGCAGACCTGTCCAATCAGGAGCCACAGTTCAAGATCATCGGCCTCGCCGATAAGGCGCTGGGCGAAGCAGTCCAGCGGGTGCACAACGCGTGCGGCAACAGCGGGCTCTCCCTTCCCCGACGTCGACTCACGGTCAACCTGTCGCCCGCCAGCTTGCCGAAGCAGGGGTCGGGTTTTGACCTCGCCATAGCGATCGCGTCGATCGCCACTGAAGGCGGTATGGATGCTGCATCCATCGCCTCCACCGTCCATCTGGGCGAGTTGGGGCTCGATGGACGCCTCCGTCCGATTCCCGGCGTGCTGCCCTCGGTGGTCGCTGCCGCGCGCGCAGGCCACTCACGTGTCGTGGTTCCCTACGCCAACCTCGAGGAAGCATCGCTCGTCGACGGCATCACGGTCATCGGAGCGATCAGCCTTGCCGAGGTCGCTGTGTTGCACGGGTCCACGATCGAACTCCCGCATGTCGAAGCCATCACCGTTCCGGTGGAGGAAGTGGCGCCGGAAGCCCCCATCGACTTGGCAGATGTCGTCGGCCAGCCCGAAGCCGTCGAGGCCTTGATCGTCGCCGCGGCAGGTGGGCATCACCTCATGATGTGCGGACCTCCCGGCGCAGGAAAGACAATGCTCGCCCGTCGACTGCCGGGGATCCTGCCCGATCTGGACGATCGCGCGGCGTTGTCGACCGCATCCATTCGCTCTCTCGCCGGGAGGCCTGTTCGCGCGCTCACCCGCATGCCGCCGTTCGAAGCGCCGCACCACAGCGCGAGTGTCGCAGCCTTGGTGGGGGGCGGGTCGCGAATCGTTCGTCCCGGGGCTATCTCGCGTGCAAGCGACGGTGTGCTCTTCCTCGACGAGGCGGGAGAGTTCGCCGCGAGCGCGTTGGATGCGCTTCGCCAGCCGCTGGAGAGCGCCACGATAGACATCCACCGTGCGGGCGTGTCGGCGATGTTCCCCGCGCGCTTTCAGCTCGTCCTGGCGACCAACCCGTGTCCGTGCGGCAACTACGGCATGCGCGGAGCGAACTGCACCTGCACGCCGATGGCGATTCGACGGTACATGGGCCGCCTGTCGGGGCCCCTGCTCGATCGGATCGACATCGAGCTCACGCTCGCCCGCGTCACGGTGGCCGGGATCTCACGGGCGCCCAGCGCAGTCACCTCTGCGCAAGCGCGCCAGCGAGTTGTCGAGGCACGGGCCCGTTCCGCGCATCGCCTGCGAGACACCCCCTGGGCCGTGAATGTGCACGTCCCGGGGGCGTGGTTGCGCGAAGGACCTGCGGCCCCGGTCCCGGCGGTGCGTCGCCCGCTCGACGCGGCGCTCCACCGCGGCGCGCTCACGTTGCGCGGGTACGACCGCGTGCTTCGGGTGGCCTGGTCGCTCGCCGATCTGGCAGGGCGACCGCAGCTGGGCGTCGACGACATCGGGCGCGCTCTCTATTTGAAGAAGGGACTCATGGCATGAACCATTTCGATCTCACTCCGGCAACGGCGCGGCGCATCCTGAGGGGTCTGGTTCCGGACCACTACCTCGACGATGACGATGCCGCTGTCGAGCGCTTGGCGATCGCCGTGTGGAACCGGCTCACCGAGCCCGGCGACGGCACAGCAGGCCGACTGATTGCGGAGAAGGGCGCAGTCGGCGCGCTCAGAGCGGTGGAAGACGGCTCGTTCGCGAACTACGCTCACGTCCCGAAGCAGGAGCGCACACAGGCCCTCCGACGGTGGACGCCTCGTCTCGAGTCGTCCGCAGTCGACACGGCGCTCCGGCTCGCATCGGCGGCGCGCGTGCGCATGGTCATTCCGGGTGACCCCGAGTGGCCGATCCAACTCGGTGACCTCGACGCCCACGCGCCGCTCTGTCTCTGGGCGCGAGGGGATGTGGGCGCGCTGGCGCGGTTGCATCCCTCGATGGCAATCGTCGGAGCGCGAGCGGCCACGTCCTACGGAGAGCACGTTGCGATGGAACTGGCCGCAGATCTGGCCGGCAGCGGCGTTCCCATCGTTTCTGGCGCTGCCTACGGCATCGACGGAGCGGCCCACCGCGCCGCTCTCGCGGTCGGCGGTCTGACCGTCGCGCTTTTGGCGGGCGGTGTGGAGCGCGCCTATCCTGCAGGGCACACGCATCTCATCGAGCGCATCGCGGCGCAGGGGGTGGTGGTGAGCGAGGTCCCCTGCGGCTCCGAACCAACCAAGTGGAGATTCCTTCAACGCATTCCGCAACATATGTGTCGCGGGTAGAGCGTCAACAACCGCCGCGAAAGTCGACTTGCGCGCGTCTTTCCCGTTGTGCGTTGGAGCGGTGTTGCCTGTTAATCTCACCCGAGGTAGCGCCCAAACGATGGGCGCCGGAAGGTGAACCAAATGTCTGAGTCTCTCGTCCTCGCCGATGCTGTTACCCGCCACGGGTGGCGTCGTGTCGAGACCGCCGCCCGTGTATGGGCCGGAGGGTTGCGCCTCGACGAGTCCGAGTGCCCGCGGCGCGTGCTGGCCTGGCGGCGTGCGCTCGCGGAGGTAGTCGACGTGGCGATCAGTCGGCACGGCGTCGACGGACTGGCCGAGCTCGCTGGGCGGGTCGTGCGCAAGGTCGACGCGCCGCGAGGCGAGGACAACCTCGACGACGCGGTCGCGCGGTGGGCGCACATGGTCGCCGTGCTCGACTCTGCGACCGGCGCGGGGTCATCATTCCCGCTCGCCGTGCTGGGGCCGCGCGATGTCGTGGATATCGTCCGAGTTGCGGACGAGCTCGATGGCGCGGGAAGCGTGCGCGCGGCGGCGTAGACCACGAAACGACGAAAGGCCCCGGCTCCTCATACATCGAGGAGGCCGGGGCCTTGGTCATGCGGTGGGCGGGGCAGGGCTCGGCGCGGAGCTCATAGGGTGCATGCACCGATGAGGGCGAGGTCGAGCGGTGCCTCGGCGGTGTGTGTCGGGAGGAGCTCGACGCGTCGGCGGGGGATGGTCGCGCGGCGACCGAGGAATGTGACGTCGTACTCGGCGGGCACGAGCTCGCGCGTGAATGCGCCGTCGGCGTCGAGCTCGGCCCGGATGCGTTTGGGCACGACTGTCAGCGTGTGTGCACCGCCTGAGAGGTGTAGGACGCGGACGGGGTCGATGAGCACGGCGCCGCTCGCGGGTGTGCCGTCGGGGGCGACGTAGCGGCCCGTGATGGTCGCGCGCGTCATGCGAACCACGCCGACGAGCTCAGCGCCGTGGTGTAGGCGCTGGGGGTGCGGAGCGAGCCGACGCCGTGGCGGCGCGTCGACGCGGCGCGGCGGACCTGGCCGAGCTCGCGGGCGGTCAGGTAGACGCCGGATGACTCGGAGAGTCCGACGGAGTGCTCGCCGCGGGTCTCTTGGTAGATGCCGCGGGGGTTCTCGTACTCGCGGCGGGCGGCCTTGAGGATCACGAGCTCGACGACGTTGGGCGCGGCGGTGAGCCATCGCTCGGCGGTGGTCTCGGCGACCTCGGCGAGGACGAGCGTGGTGGCGTCGCCGATGGCGTTCTCGGCGCGGGCCTTGTCGGTGCCGTCGAGCGAGCCCTCAGGGAGGCCGAGGCGGGTCTCCAGATAGGACACCGGAGGGGGAAGTGCGCGAGGGTGGTGCACGTTGGGGGCTCCTGGGCTAGGGAAAGAGGCGGGGGTGCGAGGGGTTCACGCGAGCAACGCGGGGGCGTAGAGCCGGAGCAACTCGACCGCCCATTCGACCTTGTCCTCGACGCGTTGCCCAGAGGGCTGGGTAGTGCTCCAGAGCTCCAGGTTTTCGAGACGGTTGTCGGCGCGGTCGCCGTTGCGGTGGTGGACGTTCTCAGAGGGCAGAAGAGGGCGGCCCAATTGCTCCGCGATGACCACGCGGTGTTGTAGCTCGTTCCGTCGTTGGTGCCCGTTCCATCGCTGGATATAGCCCCCGCGGATGGGTCGCCACGCGGTGATGCTTGGCCCTCCGCTACTAGTCGAGAAGGTGCCTCGCGCGCTCCGCGGTCGAGTGGAGACCTTGGGAGGAGACGGGTAGCTGGTAGTCATGCGGGGATGCTCCTAGGGCGAGGGATCGTGTTAGTACGGCGGGCGCCCAAAGTTGTGGACGTGCTCGACGTAGCGTTTGGCGTACTCGGGCGCGGGCCAGGTTCCGGCGAGGATGGGGGTGCCCGCGCGCACGCTTTCGAGCGAGGCGACGCCGTAGCCATTCGGGACGGCGACGACCGCGAGCCCGCCGAGGTGTGGGAGCTCGGGGGAGCCGCCCCAGTTGCGTTGGTTGATCCATTGGCGGCTCTCACGGGTGAGCGTGGGGTCGTTTCTCATGCGGTGCGTACTCCTAGTTGCGGGGCGAAAACAGGCTCGATAGGCCCGCGATTTTCTGACGGAAAAACAAACGGACGATACGTATCGAGGGGGGGACGCTATGCCGCACCGGGACGGCGACGGAGGGGGGTAGGGGAGTCCTCCCCCAGGGGGCACCGGCCTCTCGTCGACGAGGACGAGGGCCGGTGCGCTCGGCCCGGGGGACGGTGCCGAGGTGTGGCATGCCGCGCGAGAGGACAGGCTCGCCGCATGCTGTCTCGGCGCGCTCATGGCGGACGCGCCTCGACCTGTCGGAGGTGCCCGTGTGCGTGGTCGACAGTGACCGACACACGGGCGCACGCGCGGCTCACCATGGCCGCGCGAGGGTGCTCGCCGCGCCCGTGGGGGTGGCGGGCCGCGAGCCTCACGATGACCCCAGGGCGTGGCCCTCATCGTGCGCCTCTCGCCCGTCGGTGGTGGGGGCCGGGAGCGGGAGGGGTGTTGATACGTAGGGCCGGGTTTTCGCCGACGCTCGGAGGGGAGGGGGTGCCCGTCGCGCCGGGGTACCACGCCCGGCCACGGGCACACACCGCGCGGTCTCTAAGGTCGCCGTGTGCACTCGCCGCGTCCCCGAAAGAGGAAAGGGACCGCGAGCTCACGAGCGACTATGGCTAGGTCGCTCGTGCTCCTCTCGCCGCGGAGGTCACGGGAGAGGACGTGTGTGGGGGGTCAGGAGCGCGAGGCGCTCAGACTGGCCCGGGTGGGAGTGTGGGCTCGCCGGACGAGCTCGCGCTCGTGGTCGGTGAGGTAGACGCCGCGGGAGGGCGCCACGGTGTGGCGGCGCGCGGCGTGAATGACGATGAGCCGGACGAGCTCGGGCGCCGTTGTGGCCCATGTCTGGGCGGTCCGCTCGGGCACCTCGGCGAGAGCGAGCTCGGTGGCGTCGGCGAGCGCACTCTCGGCGCGGATCGCGGCGTCGTTGCCGTCGTCCTTGACACCGAGCTCGACGAGCTCGGCGAGGGTCGGGGGCAGGGCGCTAGGCATGGGTGAGGGTCGCTCGGAGCGCGTTGAGGCGGGCATCGCGGGCGGCGGGCGTCTCGCCGCGTTGCGGGAGGGCGGTGACGCGGCGGCGGTCGCGGGTCGCGTCGACGGAGACGCGCGTGTCGCGGGAGCGGTTAGGGCGGCGGCTCATGCGCGGCGTCCCTGGCCCTTAGTCGTGCGGTGGGCCGGAGTGGCCTTGAAACCGTAGGACGCGAGCCACGCGCGGACCTCGGCGAGGGTGGCCTCGTTCGGTCGTGCGAGCACGAGAGCTCCCATGTTGGGCGTGAGCGCCGTGAGGGCGGCGGCGGCGAGGAGCTCGACGACGTCGGCGGGGATGCCGAAGCGGGCGACGGCGAGGTCGCGGGTGCCGATCCATCGCCCCTCGAATGCCTCGACGGCGAGCCCCGTACCTATGGTGACGAGCGTGTCGTCGTCGACACTGTCGAGCGAGCGCATGATGTCCTCATCGCGGACGAGCTTGAGAAACGCCGCTCGGCGGGTGCCGGTCGGGTCGGTGAGCGGCATGGAGGTCGTGGGGTGCATGAGTGTGTCCTTTGTCGGAGGTGCGAGCTCGCCCCGGGCCGGTGAGGGCCGAGGGCGAGCTCGCGGGGTGACGCCGTGGGGCGTCGGGGTGCTACGCGCCGGTAGCGATGCGGACAGCGCCGCCGTGTGCCACGAGCTCGACGTTGCCGTCCTCTTGGTCGACGGCCAGCGGCATCGCCTGAACCGCGCAGAACGTGCCCACGAGGGACCGATCCGCGGCGACGTTGCTGTCGTAGTCGTTGATGACGCGAATGGCGAATTGTGCGCCGTTCTCGTCGTCGAATACCGGCGTCACGATGCTCGCGCCGTATGCCGCGCCCGCGGGCACGAGCGGCGCGCGAGCGACGAGCGTGAACGCTTGCGGGATGAACGCGACGATGTCCTCGGCGTCGAGCCGGGTGGACTCGACGACGGTGAAACCGCGTACCTTGCCGTCGGCGTCGAAACCGTGCCCGACGGGAGCATCGAGGAGGTCGGCGTAGACGGACGAACCGACCGCCGCTCGCAGGATCGCATCGCCGGGCACGCCGTTGTCACGGAGCACGCGGCGCGCGGCGGTGAACGCCTTGGCCGGGGCGGCGGCGCTGTAGGTGATCCCTACCGCGGCGGGCGTTGCCGACATGGTCGCGGCGGTGAGTGCCTCGATCTTGGCGGCGATGGCTCGCGTTTGGGGTGCGAGGACTTGGCGCCCGTACTCGGTGATGTTGAGCGAGAGGTCGCCATCGGAGAGCACGGCCAGGTTGTAGACGTGATCCGCGAGGGTGACCTCGATGAATTGCTCGGAGAGCTCGTCGGCGACGAGTGCCGTGGTCTTGTCGTAGACGCCGCGGGTGCGGGTCGGGATGGCCGCGGGCACCGAGACCCGGATTTTGTTACCGGCTCCCGGGTTGAACGCGGCCTCGACGTCGCGGCTGATGAGGGCCGCGAGGTTGAAGTCGCGCCCGGTGAGCTTGGCGGCGATTTGGGCGACTTGCTCGATGTCCAGATTGAAGTTGTTTGCCATGGTGGCGGGCTCCTAGGGAGAGTGAGCGCACAGTGGCGCCCGATGAATGGGTGGAGCCGCGTCTAGCGGTGGTGACGTCTCGCGCCTGGCGAGGTCGTCGGGTTGTGCCGTTTACACGCCCCACGGTGTAGGCGCCCGCCTGGGGCGCTAGGAGTGGGGTGATGTGCGCGTGCGAGGGGTGCGGCCTCCTACCGCGCGAGCGGGGCAGGAGAGCCGCGGGGGCCGTGCCGGAGCGACCGGCGCGGGGTGTGCTCGCTGTCCCTCGTGCCGGAGCGACCGGCGGTGAGGCGGGCGAGCGAGTCCGCGTCGCCGGGTGACGGCGCGGGAGTTAGGGGGCGGGTGCTACGCGGCGAGCGGGCCGGTGAGCGACTCGTGGGCGAGGGCGGTGAGGTCCGCGGCGAGGGCGGCTCGGCGCGCCTCGGTGACGCGGCGGTGCGCGTCGTGGCGGCGCTTTCGACACTTGCCGCTACAGGTCGCGGCGTAGCGGCTCGCGGCGGTGAACGTTTGCCCGCACGATGCGCATGTGAACTCGAATGTCATGGGCGCCTCCTCGGCGGTGTTACGTAACTCTCTCTTCGATATAGATAGACGCCCGGGTGCCCACGATGCCCCGGTGGGGCATCGTGGGCACCCGGGCGGGGCCGCGCTCATGGCGTCGGCATCGCGGTCAGGTTTCGGTCGAGGACGTAGAGACGGCGGCGTCCGCCGTCGCGGGTGGTGCGGCGGACGGTGACGCCGAGAGCTCTGAGCGCCTCGGCGTGTCGTGAGAGCTCGGCAGAGGTCTGGGAGGGTCCGCTCGGCCAGACCGCGCCCGCACGGGTGGGGCGAGCCGGGGCGAGCGCGTCGCGGAGCTCGGTGGCGGTACCCTCCCACCCTCCCGCGGCGAGGTTGGCGACCGCGACGGGGAACGCGTCCTCGGCGGTGAGCTCGTCGGCGGCGACGCTGGCCGCATAGGTGGCCGCGTAGCTCTCGGGCTGGTGCGGGTCGGTGCCGTGGTGGAGGTCGAGGGCGACGAGGTGCTCGTGGTAATCGGCGAGCCTCGACAATTCGACGCCCGTGGAGCTCACGCGGTCGAGGTTGGCGAGCACCCCCGCGACGTCGTCGAGGAGCGCGCCGAGGATGGCGGCGTGCTGGGCGTGGAACTCGTCCCAGAGTGCGCGCTCGGTGCGGCGGGCGGATGCGGGGATGCGGTCGAGGTCGACGGTGACGAGGCGCTCGGTGACGTCGGCGGCGAGACCGCCCGGGGTGGCTTGGGCGGTAATGATGCCCGCACGTCGCAGGGTCAGCACGGACGGCCCCGCGGCGGCTTGGCGGATCGTCGTGGCGCCGGTCACGAGCGACGCGAGCCAGTCGGCGGTGTCGCCCGAGACGCGCGCGACGTTGTCCCAGGCGGGCACGAAGTGGCTTTCGGCGGTCGTCGTGTTGGTGGCCTCGTCGTCGGTCGGTGCGGGGCCGAGTCCGCCCTCGCGGCCCGTGCGCCCGAGCGCCGGGTCGATGACGGATTTGACCATGCGGGCGAGGGTCGATTTGCCCGCGCCTTGTGGGCCGGTGACGGTCAGCAGGGGGCGCGGCATCGAGGCGAACAACGCGCACACGAGCCACGCCCAGACTTGGCGGAATTCCACCGAGCTCGGCGAGAGGCCCAGGAGCTCGGCGAGCATGTCGCGGGACCCCTCGCGCGTGGGTATGGGCAGGGCCTCGGTAGCGCATGTGCTCCCGAACAGGATGGCGACCTCTCGCGGGTCGACACGCTCCCAGCCCGACGCGGTCACATGGATCGCACCGCGCACCTCGTCACGGTCGGCGAGGTCGAGGACGACACCATCGCGGGTCTCGGCGGCTCGGAGAGCGACGCGACGCGCAGGGGCGGCGCTCGCAATGGCCGCGAGGGTCGTGGTGACGGCGGCGAGCTCGTGCATAGGAAGCTCAGAGCCAGCGCTCTCCCACACGAGCCGCGTGACCGTTGCCCCGAGCTCGTTGACGGGTGTGGCACGGTAGGGCGCGCCAGGGTCGAGGGGAATGGTGACGATGGTGCCGTCGGCGCGGGCGAACTCATGCTCGCCGAGGACGGCGTCGACGACATAAGCGGCGAGGGGGTCAGATTCGGTCATGTGAGGAAAGGACGCCTCACATGACCGGGTTGCCCACGAATCGCCGAAGATTTCTCGCGGGCCGGTGCAACACGAGAGGGTGCATCACCCGAGGGGGCCGGGGGAGCCTTAGAGGTTAGTGGTGTGGGAGCACCGCCTCACCGCCTCACATTGCCATTTTGCCCCGGGATTCCGCGGAAGAAGGTGAGGCGCTGGTGCCCTGAGAGCATCGCCTCACGAGCGCCTCATTTGTGCGAGGAGCGCCTCACCCTTGCCGCGACACGCCCGGGATTCGAAAGTGAGGGCGTGACGGGTGCCGCGAGTGCGACCGAGTGACGCGGAAAAGTGCACGCGAGGCGGTGCAACACCCGAGAGGGCGCGGGGAGCACTTAGAGATTAGTGGTGTGAGACCACCGCCTCACCGCCTCACATTGCCCAAACTCCGCGGAAATACGCGGCTAGATCGTGAGGCGGTGGTGAGGCGCTGGGGGTCGAAAAGTGAGGCGCTGGGGGGGTCGAGCACCGCCTCACCTCGCCACACTCCAGGCGTGACGGTGCGACAGGTGCCACCGAGTGCACCTCGTGGCAACGGCTACGAGCTCGCTCGACTCGCGCGAGCTCGGGCCGCCGCGACGGTGGCGGGATGCGAGTCGCCGTCGCCCACGTCGAGGCTGTCGACGATGTAGTCGGCGGGGTTGGGGTTGAGCTCGGTGGCGATCTTGTGCCACACGCGTAGACGGTCGCCGCCCTGGGCAACGCGCCTACCCTCGGCGTCGTGCTTGTAGAACGGGACAACCTCGACCTCTAGGAAGGCGCGCACGGCGTCGCGCTGGCGGTCGAGGTCGAGGGCCTCGAAGCGCTCTAGCACGCGGTCACGCGCCGCCCAGACGTCGGCCATGGGGACGCCGCCCTCCTCGTCGGGCATGAGCTCCCGCGCGACGGCGCTAAGCGGTGCCAGGGCGCCCGCCGACGCCTTGACGCGGTCGAGCTCGGTCTCAATAGCGAGGCGCTCGTCGCGGAGCTCAACTAGACGAGCGCGCGCCGCACCCGTCGACAGGAGGCCCTCATCGCGGTCGGCGGCGGTGTGCGTTGCGGCGGTCTCGTTGCGTTGGAGGCGCTCGACGAGGGCGGCGATGGAGCGCCGCTCGTCGGCGGGCATGAGCTTGTGGCCTGAGGTCACGAAGGCGAGGGCGACCTCGGCGCGGATGCGCGGTTCGATCTTGTCCGCGGCGATCTGTGCGTGCCCGCTCTTGGCGCCCGCGCTACACACATAGCCACGCATGTAGACCATGCGCGCGCCGCACGTTGCGCACGTAGCGATGAGGCTGGCGAGGTGCTTGGGGGCCTGTCCTGTCGTCGTGACGCGCGACGGGTCGGCGAGAATCGCGCGGACCTCCTCGGCAAGCTCGGCGTCAACTATCGGGATGATGTGGGCCGACGGGATGACGGCGCCGAGGTGGCGCATGGCGCCCGCATAATGCGGGTTGTTCGCAATCTCCCGGATACGTAGCGGGCGCCATGCCTTGGCCGTGCCGGGGTCGACACCCTCATCAGTGAGCGCGATGGCGATGGACCGAACCGAACCGCCCCCGGCGATGTGCTCGAAGATGCGCCGGACGACGGCGGCCTCAGGCTCCCGGGGGGTGCGCCCGTCGAGCTCGTAGCCGTAGCGACGTCGTCCGGGGTTGGGCTCGCCACGGCTGGCACGGTCGAGGTTGGCCGAGCGTTGGCGGCTCGCCTTGCGTCGTGACTCCATGCGGCCCATGGCGGCGCGCATGGTCGAGAAGAATTCACCCGCCTCGGTCGCCGGGTCAGTGAACCCGTCGCGGATCGTGTCCCACACGATGCCCGCCTCGATGGCGACGGTGTGAAGCTCGATTTTCTCGGGGACGTTGCGGGCGATGCGCTCCTCCTCGGTGGCGACGATGACGGAGAACTCGCCAGCGGCGGCGGCTCCCGCGAGCTCGACGAATCCGGGGCGCGCCTTGCCACCGAGGGCCGAAATACCGTCGTCGATGAAGATGTGCCGGTCGTCGACGACGTAGCCGCGGGCGGCGGCGAAGCGCTTACAGTCCGCGACTTGGTCGGCGACCTTATCCTTATGAGCGACTTTCTCGGAGATTCGGGCGTAGATGGCGGCGCGCTTGGGCTGAATCGTGGTCACACATACATCGTAGATTCTGCCAACGCAACCGCGTGATCGCGGCACTCGCCGACGCGACGATCGTGGTCGAGGCGGGCTGGCGCAGCGGCTCACTGAACACCGCGGGCCACGCCGCAGCACTCGCTCGCCCGTTGGGCGCCGTGCCCGGTCCGATCACCAGCGCAACGTCCGCGGGCAGTCACCGCCTGATCCGGGAGTACACCGCGGTGTGCATCACGAGCGGAGATGATGCGCGAGAGCTGATCGGGCGCGGTCGCGGGGTCTCCACAACGCCGTCGGCCGAGGGTGACGCGCGCCCGGACACGGATGACAGTTCCCGAGTTCGCGATGCGTTGAGCGGACGTGTCTGGCGCACTTCGACCGATCTCGCGCAGCGCAGCGGCATGGCGCGAGATGAAGTCGAGAGCGCCCTCGGACTGCTGCTCTTGGACGGACATGTCGCACGCGGCACGCAGGGATGGCGCCGGGCGACCCGGGGCCGGTGAGGCTCCGGCCCCGGAGGCGGTCTGTGCCGCATGCTGGAGCCATGGAGTTCGCGGAGGCGGTGGAGAGATGCGCGCAGCACCTGACGCAGGTGCGGCGGCTCGCACCGGCGACGGTGCGGGCCTACCGCGCGGATCTTCGCGATCTGCACTCCGCCACGGCCGTTGCGAACGTCGAGGACGTCGATCTCGAACTGCTACGCGAGTGGCTTTGGAGCGCCACCAAGCGCGGTGACGCTCGGTCTACGGTCGCGCGGCGCACGGCGTCCGCACGCGGCTTTTTTGCCTGGGCGCTGGACGCTCATGTCGTCGACTTCGATCCGAGCCTGCGGCTGGTCGCTCCGAAGAGGGGGAGGACCCTCCCCAAGGTCGCGACGACAGATGCGCTCACCGAGATGTTCTCGGGTTTGTTGAGCCTCGCTGCGGAGGGCGATCCCATCGCCCTCCGCGATCTCGCGATGATAGAGCTGCTCTATGGGGCAGGCATGCGCGTGTCAGAACTCTGCGGCATTGATATCGACGACCTCGACACCGACCGGCGTACCGTCCGTGTGGTTGGCAAGGGATCCAAAGAACGTGTCGTCCCGTTCGGCGAGCCGGCACGAGACGCGGTGAGCGCCTACATAGTCCGCGCGCGACCGACGCTCCACGCTCGCGCCGAAATCCGCACGCATAGGGCGCTGTTTCTTGGTGCGCGCGGCTCGCGCGTGGGCACCCGTGCGGTGTACGACGTCGTCGCGCGCACGCTCGGGCCAGTCGTCGGAGGAGCTGTGGGTCCGCACGCGCTCCGGCACTCTGCCGCCACACATCTGCTGGACGGCGGAGCGGACCTCCGCACCGTTCAAGAGATCCTCGGGCACGCGAGTCTGGGTACAACCCAGATCTACACACACGTGTCGAGCGAGCGCCTCGCCTCCACCTACCGGTTGGCGCACCCTCGCGCCTAGTCGCAGCACGGCAGCAGGATCGCCCGCGGAACACCACCTAGGAGCAGCAGGGGGTTGATGTACTCGCCGTGCAGGCGCACGCCGAAGTGCACGGAACCAGCGGAGGAGTGACCGCCCGCTGCGAGAACACCGACCGCGTCCCCGTGAGCGACAGCATCGCCAGGATTCAAGGCTGAGTCGATGGGCTCGAGGGTCGTGACCAGGCCATCGCCGTGGTCGATGGTCAGGATGCCGCGATCCGCGACGTCCCCTGAGAATGCCACCGTGCCCGCAGCCGGAGCACGAAGGTCGCTCGTTCCCGTGAGCCGCAAGTCGATGCCGCGATGCCCTGGTCCGTACTCGTGCGCGGGTGCCACGTAACTGGACTCCACCCTGAACTGCGTCGCCGGCCAGATCCAGCCGCGATCCGCCAGACCGACCGGTGCGGCACCGTGCGGGGACGCTTCTGCGGTGGCCAAAGGGGGGAATGCCCAGGCAATGGTCAGCGCGAGCACCGTAGTGAGCATCAACACACGAAGCGAAGCGTCCCTCGATCTCATACACCGATCATCGAAGACCCGCGCGACGCGGGAAGCCCAATGAACTGAATCGGGGGAGAGGCCCTGGGACGGGTGCCTTGGGGAGGAGGCATGGCTGGTATGCTGAGAGGGCACCTCGCACGTCGGGGTGACTCCGCGTGCTCAGAGCGCGGCGGCGCTTCTCGAAGCAGCCGCTGCGCGGCACTCACTCCCCACGGTCTGCAGGAAACTGCGGCGGGAGTGTGGCCGAGCACCAGGCACGACGATCCACCGGATCGACGCGAGAAAACCAAATGAGGCGCGCACACGCGCGCCGGAACAGGAGAACGGCCATGGCCGTCGTCACCATTCGACAGCTGCTCGACAGCGGCGTCCACTTCGGACACCAGACCCGCCGGTGGAATCCGAAAGTCAAGCGCTTCATTCTTACCGAGCGCAGCGGCATCCACATCATCGACCTTCAGCAGTCGCTGACGTACATCGACAAGGCGTACGAATTCGTCAAGGAAACTGTCGCGCGCGGCGGCACCGTGCTCTTCGTCGGCACCAAGAAGCAGGCACAAGAGATCATTGCCGAGCAGGCAACCCGTGTCGGCCAGCCCTACGTCAACCAGCGTTGGCTCGGTGGCCTTCTCACCAATTTCCAGACCATCTCGAAGCGTCTGGCTCGTATGAAAGAGCTTGAAGAGCTCGACTACGACACTCCCGCCAACAGCGGCTTCACCAAGAAGGAGCTCCTGCTGAAGAAGCGCGAGCTCGACAAGTTGCACAAGTCGCTCGGCGGTATCCGCAACATGACCAAGACGCCTTCGGCGATCTGGGTCGTCGACGCCAAGCGCGAGCACCTTGCGGTCAACGAGGCCACCAAGCTCGGCATCCCCGTGATCGGTATCCTCGACACGAATGCTGACCCCGACGAGTTCCAGTTCCCGATTCCGGGCAACGACGACGCGATCCGCTCGGTGGGCCTGCTCACTCGCATCATCGCCGACGCTGCCGCTGAGGGCCTCATCCAGCGCCACCAGCCGACCGACGAGTCGGCCGACGCTGAGCCCCTCGCTGACTGGGAGCGCGAGCTTCTCGAGCAGCGCGCCGGCGACGAGGCCGTTGAGGCCATCGCCGCGGAAGAGGTTGCTGAAGAGCTCGTGGCCGAGGCCGTTATCGTCGAGGCTGTCGCCGAAGAGTTGGCGCTCGAGGCCGTCGAGGCCGAGGTCGCTGGCGATGACGAGGCCGCTCAGGAGCTCGCCGCCGAGGCCGTCGCCGTCGAAGCTGTCGCCGAAGAGCTCGCAGTTGAGGCTGTCATCGCCGAGGCCGTCGCGGAAGAGCTCGCCGCCGAGGCCGTCGCCGACATCGAGGCCGCCCAGAAGTAGCAGACCCGCCGCAAGGCACGCTTCGGCGGGGTCGTCCTTTGCGACCCCGCCGAAGCATCCACAGAATTCATCACGATCAAGGAGCCACTACCCATGGCAAACTTCACCATCGCTGACATCAAGGCGCTGCGCGACCAGCTCGGCACCGGCATGGTCGACACCAAGAAGGCGCTCGAAGAGGCCGACGGCGACGTCGAAAAAGCCGTTGAGATCCTGCGCCTGAAGGGCGCAAAGGGCAACGCGAAGCGCGCCGATCGCTCCACCAGCGAGGGCCTTGTCGCCGCTCGCGAGGCGGACGGCAAGGTGACGCTGATCGAGCTCGCGTGCGAGACCGACTTCGTTGCCAAGAACGACCGCTTCATCGCCCTCGCCGACAAGGTGGCCGATGCGGCCGCTGCGGTTTCGGCTGATTCGGCTGAGGCCGCCCTCGCCGCGCCCGCCGGTGACCAGACCGTCGATCAGCTCATCGCTGACGAGGCTGCGATCATCGGTGAGAAAGTCGAGCTGCGCCGCGTGCGCACCCTGACCGGTGACCACTTCGAGGTCTATCTCCACAAGACCAGCAAGGACCTGCCCCCGCAGGTCGGCGTGGTGCTGGCGTACTCGGGTGATGACGCAGAGACTGCCCGCAGCCTCGCGCAGCACATCTCGTTCGCCAACCCGTCCTACCTCGCGCGCGAAGAAGTTCCTGCTGCTGAGGTCGAGAAGGAGCGCGAGATCGTCACCGAGATCTCGCGCAACGAAGGCAAGCCTGAGGCTGCTCTTCCCAAGATCGTGGAGGGCCGCGTCAACGCGTTCTTCAAGCAGGTCGCCCTGCTCGATCAGGACTACGCCAAGGACAATAAGCTCTCGGTCGCCCAGGTGGCCAAGGATGCCGGTCTGACCCTCACGGGCTTCGCCCGCTTCAAGGTCGGAGCGTAAGACGCCGCGAATGGCCCGTACCGAGTTTCGGTACGGGCCATTCCCATGTCTGCACCTGCGCGGTGCGGCTGGTTCGAATAGTTTGTATACGCGACGAGAGGAATACACGTGACTGATGGGGCTAACGGACGCAGGCGCGTCCTGCTGAAATTGTCGGGCGAAGCCTTCGGCGGGGGGCAGCTGGGCGTCAACCCGGATGTCGTCAGCCAAATGGCACGCGAGATCGCCGCGGCTGTGGATCGCGTCGAAATTGCTGTCGTCGTCGGCGGTGGCAACTTCTTCCGAGGAGCCGAGCTGAGCCTGCGCGGCATGGATCGAGGTCGCGCGGATTACATGGGCATGCTCGGCACCGTGATGAACGCCCTCGCGCTTCAGGACTTTCTCGAGCAGGCTGGTGCCGCCACGCGCGTTCAGTCCGCCATCTCGATGACACAGGTTGCAGAACCGTATATTCCCCGGCGCGCCGAACGCCACATGGAGAAGGGTCGCGTTGTCATTTTCGGCGCGGGCGCGGGCTTGCCCTACTTCTCCACCGACACCGTCGCGGCTCAGCGCGCGCTCGAGATCGGCGCTCAAGAGGTGCTCGTTGCCAAGAACGGTGTCGACGGCGTCTACACGGCTGATCCGAAGAAGGATGCCTCGGCCACCAAGATCGACCGGATCACGTACATCGACGCCCTCCAGCGTGGGCTGAAGGTCGTGGATTCGACCGCGTTCAGCCTCTGCATGGACAACAAGATGGACATGCGCGTGTTCGGGATGGAGCCGGCCGGCAACGTGACGCGAGCACTGCTGGGCGAGTCCATGGGCACGCTGGTAACCGCGTGAGCTTACTGCCGCCGACTAGAGTGAGTACCCTGCACCAACGATTGGAGACACTGTGATCGCCGACGTCTTGGCCGATGCCCAGACCCGCATGGATCGGGCCGTAGAGGCCGCGAAGGATGACTTCGCGACGGTGCGCACGGGCCGGGCCAACCCGCAGATGTTCCAGAAGATTCTGGTCGACTACTACGGAACGCCGACCCCGCTCGCGCAGTTGGCCTCGCTCAACAACCCCGAGGCGCGCACGATCATCGTGACGCCCTACGACAAGTCGGCGCTGAAAGCGATCGAGCAGGCGATCCGCGACACCCCCAACCTCGGCGCGAACCCTACCAACGATGGCAACCTCGTGCGCGTGACGCTGCCTGAACTCACCGAAGAGCGTCGCCGCGAGTATGTCAAGCTCGTGAAGGGCAAGGGCGAGGACGCACGCGTGCACGTGCGCGGCATCCGTCGCAAGGCCAAGGACGATCTCGACAGCCTCAAGAGCGACATCGGCGAGGACGAGCTCACTCGCGCCGAGAAGGAACTCGATGCACTGACGCGCTCGCACGTCGACCTGATCGACGACGCGCTCAAGCGCAAAGAGGCAGAACTCCTCGAGGTCTGAGGACGGCCATGACCGACGAACCCGGACAACCGGTGGAGCACGGCGATCCCGCCAGTGCACCGCTGACGCGCAAGGATGCAGCCCAGGCGCGACACGCGACTCCGTCGACCGACCCGGGAGCAGCCATTCAGGCTCAGATTCGGGCGGCGCGCTCGGACTTCGAGCACAAAGTGGAACACGCGCGCTCTGAGTTCGACGAAGTGAACGAGCGAATCAAAGAGCGCACCGGCCGCGACCTCATCGTCGCCACGTTGATCGGTCTGGCCATCGGCGCGACGTTGGTGGGTTCCCTGGTCTTCTTCTCGTGGCTCTTCGTCTTCTTCGCCCTCGCGGCAGCGCTGCTCGCAGTGTTCGAACTCGGTCGTGCGCTCACTACGTCTGGGCGCCGTGTGGACGTGGTTCCCCAGCTCATCGCCGCCGGAGCGCTCATCCTCTCGGGGTTCTTCCTGGACCTGTGGCTGCACTGGGTCCTTGTCTTCGTCGCCGTGGCCTTCGTGATCTCGTGGCGCCTCGTCGCACAGATGTCGGCTCGCGACGGCCGCACGTACGGCGACGTGCTGGCAGACGTGCTCACCGCTGGATTCGTCCAGTTGTATGTACCGTTCCTCACCAGCATGACGATGATCCTGCTTCGTCAGGACGACGGTGAGTGGTGGGTGTTGGCGTTCATCATCGTGGTGGTGGCGTCAGACACGGGCGCCTATGCGAGTGGCCTCACATTCGGACGAACGAAGATGGCCCCGAGGATCAGCCCCAACAAGACCTGGGAAGGCTTCGCCGGAGCCGCAGTTGCGGCGACGGTAGCCGGAATCTTTGTGGGCATGTTCATGCTGGGCGTCCACTGGTGGATGGGAGCGATCCTGGGCATCGTGGTACTTGCCACTGCGACGGTCGGCGACCTCGGCGAATCCATGATCAAGCGCGACATGGGCATCAAAGACATGAGCTCCTGGTTGCCCGGCCACGGGGGAGTTCTGGACCGCCTCGACTCGGTTCTGCCCTCCGCTGTCGTCGCCCTCGCGTTGTATTTTCTCTTCACTCCGTGGATGACCTGATGACTTCTTCGGCGCCGGCGCCAGCGTCATTTCCGCAGGTAAGTGGGCGCACCAGGGGCTATGACGTGCAGGCTGTCGATGCCTTCCTCGCCCGCGCGAGGTCTTCATTCGAATCCGGCAGCAACGACGTGACATCTGCCGCGGTCCGCGAGGTTTCGTTCCCGCTCACTCGCAAGGGGTACGCGATCGCAGCGGTGGACTCGGCCCTCAGCCGCATCGAAGACGCTTTTGCCGCGCGGGAGCGCGACGCGGCCGTCTCGGTCGCCGGTGCGCAGGCGTGGGTAGGTCAGACGCGCGAGATCGCACAAGTTGTGCTCGATCGGCTGTCTCGTCCGAAAGGTCGGCGTTTCGACCGAGTAGGAATGCTGCGGTACGGCTATCGCGTCGACGAAGTCGACCTTGTGGTCGACCGGATCGCGACGTACCTGCAGACGGGCCAGTCGGTCACCGTCGAGCAGGTTCGAGGTGTCGCCTTTCGCATGGAGCGGGGCGGTTACCGTGAAGTGCAAGTGGATGCCGTACTCGATGCCGTCGTAGAGATCATGCTGGCCGTCGTCTGACGATCTGTGTCGGCATCTATCCAGTGGATGGAATCTTGTCGAACCGCTCGCTAGACTCGTGAAACTGTGACTTCGGGCAAAGAGGTGGTGTCGACGCGACGCGCGAGTCGCGCCGAAGTATCGAGCCCGAGTGCCGACGTCGCACCATGGTCGAAGAAGTCCACCCCCGTCGAACAGCGCTGGTCACGTCGCAGGGGTGTACTGGGGGTCTTTGCCTCTTTCGCCGCCGTCGGATTCGTGGTGGCTTACGTCGGTCCGACCGGTCTGGCGATTGCCGATGCCAACGCCGTCGAGAACGCATCGATCTCGCTGTACGCCGACTCGATCGACGATGTCCAAACACGCGAAGGCGACCCGACCGCGGTGTCCGACGAGCCTGTGGTGTTTGCACGTGGGGGCTACACGGTCTACGTCAAGCCCCCGCCACCTCCTCCTCCGCCGCCCAAACCCGTGGCGGTCCCGTCGACCCCCAGCGCGAAATCGAGTGGGTCAGGCTGGCGTCCACCATTTGTGACCCCTGACCCCGGCACAGCACAATCGATCGCCTACGGCATGGTTCTCGCACGTGGCTGGGGTGACGATCAGTTCGCATGTCTCGTTGCGCTCTGGAACAAGGAGTCCGGCTGGCGTGTGAACGCCTACAACGCGTCGAGCGGCGCGTACGGCATTCCGCAGTCGTTGCCCGGAAACAAGATGGCTACCGCGGGCGCTGACTGGGAGACTAACCCGGCGACGCAGATCACCTGGGGCCTCGGCTACATCGGCGCGAGATATGGCTCGCCGTGCGGCGCGTGGGACCACTCGGGTCGCGTGGGCTGGTACTAGCACATGCCGAGATCCAACCGCCGCCGATCGGGAGACGCCGGCGACGAGTCGTTCGAGCGCCTGCTCGCCGGGTGGAAGCGCACCGAGGTGCGGCGAGGCATGTCGTGGATCGTACAACCTGTGTCTGCCGTGCAGGCGGTGAAGGCGTACACGTGCCCCGGATGCGGCCGCCTCATCCAGTCCGGAACCGCGCACCTCGTGGCCTGGAGGGCGGATGGCGTCCTGGGTGACGGCGCAGACCTTGTCGCGCGGCGGCATTGGCACGAACAGTGCTGGAGGATCGGCTGATTTGGAGATTCGCGGGCCGGTGATGCTTCCGGCACTCAGAGAGGACATCGAACTGCAGACGCTCGACGGCCTCACGCTGGTCGGCGAGCTGGCACTTCCCGCTGAGGGCAAGCCGGTCGCGACCCTGGTGACGCTGCATCCGCTCCCCACTGCCGGCGGATTCATGGACTCGCATGTCCTTCGCAAGGCTGCTGCGCGCCTTCCTGCGCAGGCAGATCTCGCGGTACTGCGATTCAACACTCGCGGCACGACGTCGGCCCGTGGGACGAGTGAAGGCTCTTTCGACGGTGGGCGCGGAGAGGCATTCGACCTCGCTGCCGCCATGCAGTTCGTTCATGACCGCGGTCTACCGAATCCCTGGGTAATCGGCTGGTCTTTCGGCACCGAGGTCGCGCTCAAGTACGGCCGAGACCATGACATCACGGGCGCGATCCTCCTCTCACCACCCCTGCACCGTGCGTCAGCCGACGATGTGGCGGCATGGGCTGGCGATAGACGTCACCTCATCGTGCTCGTGCCTGAGTTCGACGACTATCTGCGGCCGGATGAAGCTGAGGAGCGTTTTGCGAGTGTGCCCCACGCCGTGCTGATTGCGGTCGAAGGTGGCAAGCATCTCTGGGTGGGCGAGAGTCAAACGCGTCGCGTGCTCACAGAGATCGTCGCCGCGGTGAATCCTGACGCGTTGCCACTCGCGACCGAGTGGGACGACCCGACAGGTTCCGCTGACGCTGTGTGAAGCTATCTCTCGTTCATTCGTGGGATGACAACCTGGCGGTAGATGATCAGGATCGAAGCCGCCACCGGTATTGCGATCAGTGCGCCCAGAAGTCCGAGCAGCGAGCCACCCGCGAGAGCAGCGATGACCACGACTGCACCAGGCACCGACACTGCGCGATTCATTATGCGGGGCGAGATGAAGTACGCCTCTAGTTGCATATAGATCAGGTAGTAGATCGCTGCGGCGATCGCCGTCGACACCCCGCCCAGTCCGGGGATCAGACACGTCAAGACGATGATCGTCGCACCGGTGATGGTTCCCACGAGCGGGATGAGCGAGAAGAAGAACGCGATCACGGCGAGGACCGCGGGGAACGGCGCCTGAATGATCGTGAGAAAGATGAAGCTCAGGATGCCGTTGATGACACCAAGGCTCATCTGGCCGATCACGTAGTAGCCCACGGAGTCGGTGATCTGTTCTCCGAGATCGACAACGCGATCGCGCTTGGACGCGGGCACGAGTTGGTAGAGCGCTCGCTTGAGGTTCGGCGTCGAGGCAGTGAAGTAGATCGTGAGGATCAGAATGATGAATGCGCCGGCGATCCCCGAAACGATTGCAACGCCGGCGTTGATCACGCCGCCGGTAATTACGCCCCAGTTGTCGGTCAAGAAGGTCTCGACGTTCGCTACCGCTTCTTCGACGAACTCAGGCTCAAGTCCGGGGAAGATCGACTGCACCCACGCCGTGACCTCGGTGACGAACTGAGGGAAGGTGCGACTGCCCAAAAACTCCGTAACCTGCTCGACAAGTTGTCCGACCTGAGCGGCGAGAATCGGCAGGACGAGAAGGATGATTCCCGCGAAAACGGCAAGCACCGCGAGGATCGTGATGAGAACGGCCAGCCACCGGGGGAGCTTTCGTCGTTCGAGCCATCCGACGACCGGATCGAGGCCGAGCGACAGAAACAGCGCCGTCCCGACGTAGAGCAGGATTGTCGACAGCGTCTGGATGCTTCCGATGAGGAGGAGACCAAGACCCACTCCCAGCGTTCCGACGAACGCAACGCGAAACGGACTGTGCAGCTTCATCCGTCAACCTTCCCCTCCGCGGCATCGGCAGAGATACCCCTGGACAGACTACGCATAGTGTGCGCACACATCGCGGAGCGGCACCTCTCGGGCGACATACAGGCGGTTTTCGCTAGTCTGGGATGTCGGATCGAAGGTTGTCGCGACTGTGCGACGACCGGGGAGAGGTAGATTTCGTGCGTTTCGTATGGGCTGTGGCAGCATTCGTGCTCGCCGCGCTACTTATCGGCGCTGGCATCGCCCAGCGCACGATATTCCAAGGACCGACGACGTCGACGACCCAGATTTCGGTCGACTCCGATGCCCCGTACCTCATGATCGACGGTGCCGTGCTCAATACGTCCGAGGGAACCCAGACCCTCCGCGCGCAGGCTGAGGGCGACATTTTCGCGGCCTACGGCCGCACGGTCGACATGAAGGCCTGGCTTGCCGACACGAGCTACACGAGCGTCACCGCCGCGGCTGACGGCGACGTGCGAATGCGGGTCGTCGAACCCGCTGCGTTGTCCGAAGATGCCGAAGAAGCGGTCGTGCACAGCGCCGTCGGGTCTGACCTATGGCTCGACGAGTTCCAGCAGAGTGATGTGCTGATCGCCCCGCTTCAGCTCCCCGATGACATGAGCGTGCTGGTGGCCACCGACGGCACAGCGTCCGCGCCCACCGACGTCTCGATCTCGTGGCCGATCGGCAATGGAACACCCTGGGCCGGACCGCTGATGGTGCTGGGCGGCGCCTTCTTGGCGATCGGCGCCTTCCTTTACATCCTCGGCATCCGTCACGCCCGCCGCTCGCGCGGCCCCCGACGCAAGGGGCTGCCGCTCGCTGCTACCGAGCCGATCGACCTCGCGGTCGAAGGCGCGGACAAGGGCGTGATTTCATCCGGCACCCCCCGTCGAGCCCTCGAGTATCGCCGCGCTTTTGCGATCGTCCCCGCAGTCGCCGTCTCGGCACTGCTGTTCACCGGTTGCTCAGCTGATGCGTGGCCACAGTTCGCGCCGTCACCGACCCCCACCCCGACGGCTTCGGTGGTCGCACCGGAGGGCCAGAAGGCGCCCGCAGTCACCAAAGCCCAAGCGGAACGGATTCTCGCCCGCGTGGCGAGCACTGTGGCAGAGGCCGACGAGGCCCGCGATCCCGCCCTGGCTGCTTCGCGACTCGATGGCGCTGCATTGGGAGTGCGCGAAACCAACTACACCCTGCGTGGGGCAATTGCTGAGCACCCCGTGCTTCCCGCCGTTCTTACCAAGCCGCTGGAGATTCTCCTCCCGCAGGCTTTCGAAGAGTGGCCGCGGTCATTCATGGCTGTTGTCGACGATGAAGAGACGAAGACCTCCAGCATCATGTTCCTCACCCAGTCCGATGCGTGGGCACCGTACAAGTTGGCATACGTCGCGAGCCTCGAAGCGTCCACCGAGATGCCGGGCCTGGCGCCCGCCTATATCGGCGCTTCACAGATTCCGCCGGACTCCAGCTTCCTGCTCCTTCCCCCCGACCAGATGGCCGCGGCATACGCCGATGTGCTGAACAACGGCGAAGACAGCGAGTTCGCTACGCTCTTCGATGCCGAGAATGACCAGTTCCGCGTCGGTATCGAAGCCGACCGTGCGAAACGCCTCGAAGAGTTCAACCAGACGGGTGCGCAGACGGGCACCTTGACATTCAATTCCTCTGCGGGCGAAGAGATACCCATTTCCCTGGCGACGATCGAAAGCGGTGCGATCGTGGCCGTGAACATCTATGAGACCGACACAGTCAAGCCGACGAACGCGGATGCGGTGATCAAGGTCGATGGAAACGAGACGGTGAAGAGCCTGGCGGGTGCCTCACAGTCGACCACCGGATTCGAAACAGTCTTCAGCGACCAATTGTTCTTCTATGTGCCTGGCCAGGGTTCGAGCGAAAAGATCCGCCTGCTCGGGTATGGCTCGGACATCCTCGATGCAAAGGTGATCCCTTGACCGACCCCACACCGGCCGCCGCTCTGCGCGGCGCCGTCGACCTGTCGACTCTCCGCAACCGGCCGGCAGCAGCCGTCAGCGCTCCGGCGTCGCCGCCTGCAGGAAGTACTCCACCGCTCGTGATGGATGTCACGGACGCGAGCTTCCCGCATCTGCTCGAGCTGTCGCGCACCGTACCCGTGGTCATCGACCTCTGGGCGGAGTGGTGTGGTCCGTGCAAGCAGCTCAGCCCGATCCTCGAGCGGGTCGTCACTGAACTCCAGGGACGCATCGTTCTCGCGAAGGTCGACGTCGATGCGAACCCGCAGTTGTCGCAGGCTTTCCGTGCGCAATCGATCCCCATGGTCGTCGGTCTCGTCGCCGGTCAGCCCGTTCCTCTCTTCACCGGTGCCGTCTCCGAACAGCAGGTGCGTGAAGTCTTCGCGCAGTTTCTCCAGCTCGCCGAACAGAATGGCGTGACAGGCACGGTGCCCGAGGATCCGGATGCCTCGGCCGACGAATCCGCCGAGGTCGCTGAGCCACCGCTTCCGCCATTGCACGCCGAGGCGTATGACGCTATCGAAGCCGCTGACTACCCGCGAGCAATTGCCGCCTACGAGAAGGCCCTTGCGGAGGATCCCCGCGACGCGGATGCCCGGGCGGGTCTTGGTCAGGTTCGACTGCTTGATCGGGTGCAAGGACTCGACCTGCAGGCGGCGCGCGCGGCTGCCGCGGCATCCCCCCTCGATGTCAACGCCCAGTTCGCCGTTGCCGACCTCGACCTTGCGGGCGGACACGTCGAAGACGCTTTCCTGCGCATGCTCGACCTCTTTGCGCAGCTGCCGAGCGACGAGCGGGCGCCCGTTCGCGAGCGACTGCTCGAGCTGTTCGGCTTGGTCGGCGATGCCGACCCGCGCGTCCTTAAGGCACGCGGACGTTTGGCCTCCCTGCTTTTCTGAGGCCCGGCGAGCTCCGCGAGGTGCTCAGCCGTGCGTCGGCGACGGAATGTGGGCCTGCGGATCGTGGCGGAGCCACAGCACGCCCAGGGGCGGAAGCACCATCGAGGCGTGTCGGTGCTCGTCTGCGTAAACGATTCCCCGGTTACCCACGCCCGAGCCGCCGTACTCGAGGGCATCCGAGTTGATAACTTCGTGCCAGACACCCGCCTCGGGGAGGTCGATGACGTAGCCGTCGACGGGCACACCCGAGAAGTTGCAGATCACCACGACCGTGTTGCCGTGCCAGTCCCGGCGCGCAAAGGCGACCACCGTGGGGTTCCACGTCGGGCCGCCCAGCCGCGTGAAGGCTGCGCCGTCGCTGTCACGTGCCCAAAGGGGCGACAGCTCTCGATAGGTGTGGTTCAGCGCCGCGACGAACCCGTGCAACTGCGCGTGCGAGGGCTGGTCGAGGATCCACCAATCCAAACCACGCCCTTCTGACCACTCCGAAAGCTGGCCGAACTCCTGGCCCATGAAGAGAAGCTGCTTGCCCGGGTGACCCCACATGTAGGCGAGGAAGGCGCGCATGTTCGCGAGCTTCTGCCAGTGATCACCCGGCATCCGTCCGAACAGGCTGCCTTTGCCGTGCACGACCTCATCGTGGCTGATGGGAAGGATGAAGTTCTCACTGAACGCGTAGACGAACGAGAAGGAGAGCTCGCCCTCATGGTGCGAGCGATACATCGGGTCGCGCTTGATGTACTGAAGCGAGTCATTCATCCAACCCATGTTCCACTTGAAACCGAAGCCGAGACCGGCCTGGCTCGTAGGCGCTGTGACCCCCGGGAAGCTGGTGGATTCTTCGGCGATCATCGCGATGCCCGGGTAGCGCTTGTAGGAAGTCGCGGTGACCTCCTGCAGGAACGCGATCGCCTCGAGGTTCTCGCGCCCGCCGTGGATGTTCGGCGCCCACTCGCCCTCTTCGCGGGAGTAGTCGAGATAGAGCATGGACGCCACAGCATCCACTCGCAGTCCGTCGACGTGGAACTCTTCGAACCAGTACAGAGCGTTCGCGACCAAGAAGTTGCGCACCTCGCTACGGCCGTAGTCGAAGATATAGGTTCCCCAGTCTTTGTGCTCGCCGCGACGGGGATCCGGGTGCTCGTACAGCGCTTCGCCGTCGAAACGCGCGAGCGCGAAAGCATCCTTCGGGAAGTGACCGGGGACCCAGTCCATGATCACTCCGATCCCAGCCTGGTGCAGTCGGTCGATCAGGTAGCGGAGGTCATCGGGATGCCCGAACCGGCTCGTAGGGGAGTAGTAGCCCGTGACCTGGTACCCCCACGACCCCCCGAACGGGTGCTCGGAAAGCGGCAGGAACTCGATGTGCGTGAAGCCTTGGGCAGTGACGTACTCGATCAGCGGGTCGACGGCATCCCGGTAAGAGAGACCCGGACGCCAGGAAGCGAAGTGCAGCTCGTAGATCGACATCGGTTGAGAGATCGGGGTGGAAATCGCCCGGCGGGTCATCCACTCCGAGTCCGACCACCGGTAGGACGTTTCGGTGACGACTGACGCCGTCGCAGGGGGAACCTCGGCGAATCGGGCCATGGGGTCGGCTTTGAGTGCCCAGTCGCCGTGTTTGGTCAGAAGCTCGAACTTGTAGGCGGTGCCCGCCCCGAGCCCCGGGATGAAGAGCTCCCAGACACCGGAGCTCCCCATCGAGCGCATGGAGTGGCCCTGGCCGTCCCAGCCGTTGAAGTCGCCGACCACGCGCGCGGCGCGCGCATTCGGCGCCCAGACGGTGAATGCGGTGCCGGCGGAACCGTCGCTTTCACGCACGTGCGCCCCGAGGACACGCCACAACTCTTCGTGACGTCCTTCGCGGATGAGGTGAAGGTCGAGTTCACCGACCTGGGGGAGATGCCGGTACGGGTCGTCCGTCACGAAGTCCGGCGCACCGGCATAGGTCGTGACGAGTTCGTATCGACCGCCGGAGCCCGACCGCACACCCTCCCAGATCCCGCTGCGCACGTGTTCGAGCGGAACGCGCGTTCCATCCGCAAAGACGGCGGTGACGCCCTCGGCGAGGGGCCTGCGGGCGCGGATGGTCCACTCCGCAGCGCCCTCGCCGTCGATGCCGTTGTGGATTCCCAGCACGCTGTGCGGGTCGTGGTACGAACCACTGGCGACGGTGTCGAGCACAGCATCTGCGGGAGTCATCGGGAACCCTTCACGTGGAGAATATGGACGGGCTGAGTGAAAGCATCGAGCTGAACGAAGTTGTGATCCGACCACGTCCATCGGGCGCCGGTCACAAGGTCTTCGACGTCATAGGAATCTCCAGGGGCAATGCCCCACACGCGGGTGTCGAGGTGCACCATGCTCTGGCGCACCGAGTGGGGATCGACGTTCACGACCACGATCACCGTGTCAGAGACACCCGTCGGCGAGAGAGCGGCGTCCAGGTGCTTGACGTACACGAGAATCGCGTCGTCGTCGCTCCAGTGCACGCTGAGATTGCGCAACTGCTGTAGCGCGGGGTGCGCGCGGCGAATTTCGTTGAGGCGGGTCAGGAACGGGGCTAGCGAGTTGCCGCGGGCCTCGGCATCCGCCCAGTTCCTCATCTTGTACTCGTACTTCTCGTTGTCGATGTTCTCTTCAGACCCCGGCCGTGCGACGTTCTCGAAGAGTTCGTACCCCGCGTACACGCCGTACGTCGGTGCGGCGGTGGCGGCGATCGCCGCGCGGATCGCGTACGCGGCACGACCCCCGAACTGGAGGTACTCGGTCAGGATGTCGGGGGTGTTGACGAAGAGGTTCGGCCGCATGAAGTCGGCTGTCTCGTGAGCGAGGCTGCTGAGGAACTCTTCAAGCTCCTCCTTCGTATTGCGCCAGGTGAAGTATGTGTAGCTCTGCTGGAATCCTGCTGCCGCCAGTGACTGCATGACGCGGGGGCGCGTGAACGCCTCGGCGAGAAACACCACGTCCGGGTGCTCCGCAGTGACCGTCCGAATCAGCCACTCCCAGAACTGCAGCGGCTTGGTGTGCGGGTTATCGACACGGAAGATCTTCACTCCCTGAGCGATCCAATGGCGGACGACTCGCAGTACCTCGACGCGGATGCCTTCGGGGTCGTTGTCGAAGTTGATCGGGTAGATGTCCTGATACTTCTTCGGGGGGTTCTCGGCGTAAGCAATGGTTCCGTCCGGCAGCGTGGTGAACCACTCCGGGTGGCTCGTCACCCACGGGTGATCGGGCGCCGCCTGAAGCGCGAGGTCAAGTGCGACCTCGACGCCTTCGGCACGCGCTGCGCGCACGAATGCGCGAAAGTCCGCCAAAGTGCCGAGCTCCGGATGCACGGTGTCGTGCCCGCCCTCGGCTGCACCGATTGCCCACGGCGAACCCGGGTCGGTTGGCGACGGGTCGAGAGTATTGTTGCGCCCCTTGCGATTGACGCGACCGATGGGGTGGATCGGCGGGAGGTACAGGATGTCGAATCCCATGGCCCCGACGGCGGGGAGACGCTTCATAGCGGTGCGGAACGTGCCGGTCTTTATCGACCCGTCCTTCAAACGACGCGCGCCTTCGGAACGAGGGAAGAACTCATACCAGGCGCCGACTCCCGCCCGTTCACGCTCGACCAGGATTTCCCACTTCGGGCCGAGCGTCGCCAACGATCGCAGGGGACGCGCGGCAAAGAAGCGCGCAATCGACGGATCGCGCACGATCTCGAGCGCCTCGGTGTCGTTGACCTCAGGGTCTCGAAGTGCGCGGGCGGATGCTTCGAGAACACGCCGCTCGGCGATCGGGCGGGACTTCTCAGCGATAGCCCGGTCGAACAGCAGACCGCCGAGTTCGCGCATGACCGCAACATCCACACCGGCGGCGATCTTGAGGTCGGCGGCGTGTTCCCACGTGCCGAAGTCGTCTCCGAACGCCTCGAACTGGAATGCCCAATCGCCCTCCTCCAGAAGCGCAACCTCGGTCTGCCACCGATCGAATCCGTCGTGCAGTGCGCGGAGGCGGTGCACAGACACGTCGCCCGATGGCGAGGTCAGACGAACGTGCACGCCGATACGGTCGTGGCCTTCACGAAAGGCCGTAGCGCGGAACGGGACGACCTCACCCGCGAACGCCTTCGGACGGAACGCGCCGCCGGGAACGGACGGCGAAGGCAGCGTCAGGGGTATTCGTCCGCTCGCGGTGTCTCTCTCGCCTTGCGCGTCGAAGGAATCTCGAACGGGAATCGATGACGCGCTGCGCCAGGGGCGGGAGTGCGCGTTGCGCGGGTTCGTAGCCACTTCTCGAACCTACCGTCCGAGGTGCCTCGGCGACAGGTTGAACCCCCGTCGCGCTGGAATCACTCCGCCCGAAAGAGGTGCATCGAGGTCCCGCCGAGCGAGACGATCGCCCCGGGCGCGTACTCCCGGTGCTCGTCGCTGGGGACCTCATCTTCGCTCGACCACAACGACACGTACCGAGTCACGAAAGGGATCAGCGGGAGCACGACATCCATCGGCCGCTCGGTACCGTGCACCATCAGCAGCACCCGGTTGAAGTCTTCGACCTCGGGGGTGGAGGCCGCGACGTACTGCAGGGTGCGGTGACCGGGGTCGGTCCATTGCTCGATCGACATGGTCTCGCCGCGTTCGTCGTACCAGTCGACGACGGATGCTGAGGGCGTGCGTTCGTCCAGGACCGCGAAACGACTCGGCCGGAGCGCGGGATTCTCGTTCCTGAGAGCGATCAAACGCTGCACGTGCGCCTGAAGGTCTTTCTGCCACGGTGCGTGATCCCAGGAGAGCCACGTGAGCGCCGAGTCGTGGCAGTACGCATTGTTGTTGCCACGCTGGGTGCGACCGAACTCGTCGCCCGCCGTGAGCATCGGGACTCCTGCCGAGAACAGCAGGGTTCCGAGGAGATTGCGCATGGCCTTGCGACGAGTTGCGAGAATCCGCTCATCGTCGGTAGGGCCCTCAGCGCCGTGATTGAACGATCGATTCGTGTCCGCACCGTCGCGGTTGAGTTCACCGTTGCCGAGATTGTGCTTCACGTCATACGAGACCAGATCGCGCAACGTGAACCCGTCGTGGGCGGTGACGAAGTTGACGCTCGCAAGCGGTCCGCGCTCCGCGCTGAAGGTGTTGGATGACCCCGCAAGCCGAGTGGCGAAGCCCCCGACTCCCACGGGGGAGGTGGACGCACGGCGGGCATAGTCCACATCGCTCAACCAGAAGTTACGCACCCGATCGCGGTAGCGGTCGTTCCACTCGGCCCACCCGCTGCCGAAGTTGCCGGTCTGCCAGCCGCCCATACCGACGTCCCACGGCTCGGCGATCTTCTTCACGTCGGCGAGTTGCGGATCGTTGAGAATCGCCTGCAGCAGCGGATGCTCAGGGGTGAAGGTGTGTGCGGAATCCCGCCCGAGCGTTGCGGCGAGATCGAACCGGAAACCGTCGATCTGGACGTCGTTTGCCCAGTAGCGCAGGGAGTCCAGCACCAGGCGGGCCGCCGCATCCGTCGATGTATTCACCGAGTTTCCGCAACCGGTGACATCGATGTACGCGCCATCGTCCTGCTGTCGGTAGTAGTGACGGTTGTCGATTCCGCGCAAGCTCGAACGTGGTCCGCCGATGCCCTCTTCGGACGTGTGGTTGTAGACGACGTCGAGGATGACTTCGAGTCCCGCCTCGTGCAGAAGTTTCACCATCCCCTTGAACTCGCGAAGGATCGCCTCAGGGCCCTGACGGCGAGCCTCTGCAGTGGCGTAGGCGGCGTGCGGCGTAAAGAAGTTCAGTGTGTTGTAGCCCCAGTAGTTGGCAAGGCCATGCTGGAGAAGTCGCGGCTCGGTGGCGAAGGCGTGAATCGGGAGCAGCTCGACGCTGGTGATTCCGAGATTCACCAGGTGCTCGACCATCGCGGGATGCCCGAGGCCCGCGTAGGTGCCGTGCAGCGCCGGGGGCACGCCCGGGTGGCGCTTGGTGAGGCCCTTGATGTGACCCTCGTAGATGACGGTGCGATCCAGCGGCACGAGAGGCTTTGTGGATCCGCCCCAGTCGAACTGTCCGTCGATAGCGACCGAGCGCCAGTCTTCGAAACCGCCGGCGACCAGGCCGCGCGAATAGGGTTCGATCAGGAGCGAACCGCGATTGAACGTGTTGCCCGGGAGATGCGGACCGTCGACGCGGATCGCGTAGCGGGCGCCAGGATGCAGCAACGGCGTCGTCACGGACCAGACGCCGTTCCCTCGCGGAGCGAACGGAAGCTGTTCGGTGATCCAGTCGAGATCGGTGTCATCGAACACCACGAGATCCATCGCGTCGGCGGCTTGCGACCACACCCGCAACGTGCCCCCGCCAGGGCCGTACGACAATCCCATCCCGTCGAATTCTGCGCTGAGAAGCCCGGGCGCAGGGGCGACAAGAGCGGCGGTGTCCGGGCTGACCATGCGCTCTACAGTAGTAAGACCGTGAGTCTTTTTTGTTACCGAGGGCGGTGGATGTGAGCGGGACGGTGAACTCTGTGGGCCAGGAGGTCGTCTACCTCGACCACGCCGCGACCACCCCGCTCCGCCCAGAGGCGCGCGACGCCTGGCTCTGGGCTTCTGCTCTGGCCGGCAACGCGTCATCGATTCACGCCGAGGGCCAGCGCGCCCGACGACTGCTCGAGGAGTCGCGCGAGCGCCTCGCTGCCGTCGTGCACTGCGACCCGATCGAGATCGTCTTCACCTCCGGCGGTACCGAGTCCGTCAACCTCGGATTGAAAGGGCTGTGGTGGTCACGCGCCGCGGGGACTGACGCAATCGTCGCGCCCGATGGCGAGCACCACGCGACTCTGGACAGCCTTGAATGGTTGGCTCGCGCAGAGGGCGCCGTCCTGCGTCCCGTCGCTCTGGATGCTCTCGGGCGCATCCCGGTGACAGGGTTCACCGACGCGCTCCCGGGAGCCGCACTCGCGACGGCTCTGGTGGCGGCGAACGAGACCGGCACGATCAATGGCTCCGATGCTCTCGCACGGTCGGCGGCCGACGCCGGCGTGCCGCTGCATCTGGATGCCATCGCCGCGTTCGGGCACGTGCCGGTCGACTTTCGCCGCTGGCGTGCAGACGCGTCCCCGGGCGCAGGACTCGTCACGATGAGTCTCTCCGCGCACAAAGTGGGCGGGCCAGTGGGCGTCGGAGCGCTGATCGCCGCCCGCAGCGCGCCACTGGCTGCTCTTGTACACGGAGGCGGCCAACAGCGGCGTCTCCGCGCGGGCACACAAGATCTCGCGGGCGCGGCGGCGTTTGCGGTCGCGGCCGAGATGGCTGCCGCCGAAATGGACTCAGAGGCCGCACGACTGACCAGTCTGCGCGACGAACTGGTCCGCGGCATCCGCTCGAGCGTTCCCGGTGCGGAACTCCTGGGTGATGCCGTTGACCGACTGCCCGGCAACGCGCACTTTCTCTTCACCGGCGCCGCGGGCGAAACCCTGCTCTTCCTGCTCGATCAGCGACACATCGCCGTCTCGACCGGGTCCGCGTGCCAGGCCGGTGTTCCCGAACCATCCCACGTCGTGCTGGCACTGGGGCGGACGGATGCCGAAGCTCGCGAAGTGCTGCGGTTTACGCTGGGACGAACGTCGACCCGAGATGACGTGCAGGCAGTGCTCGCAGTCCTTCCCCAGATCGTCGAGCGCGCCCGCGCAGCGCGCTGAGACAGGAGGCGCCCGGCCGACGCTCAGCGGCACGCTCGTAGACTTGATTCATGAAGATTCTTGCGGCCATGAGCGGTGGCGTCGATTCGGCCGTCGCCGCGGCGCGCGCCGTGGAGGCCGGCCATGAGGTTGTGGGCGTCCATCTGGCCCTTTCGCGCGCCGGTGGAACGCTCCGCACCGGCAGCCGAGGATGTTGCACGATCGAGGACGCAATGGACGCTCGACGGGCCTGCGACGTCCTGGGGATCCCGTTCTATGTGTGGGATTTCTCCGAGCGCTTCCGCGACGACGTCATCGCCGATTTCGTCTCCGAGTATCAGGCGGGCCGAACCCCGAACCCCTGCATGCGGTGCAACGAGAAGATCAAGTTCGCGGCGCTCCTCGAGCGAGCTCTCGAGCTGGGCTTCGATGCGGTCTGCACCGGACACTACGCATCGCTCGTGAACGGCCCCGAGGGGCTAGAGCTCCACCGCGCGTCCGATGCGGCCAAAGACCAGTCCTACGTCCTCGGGGTGCTCACCGCTGAGCAGCTCGCGCACACCTACTTCCCGCTGGGCTCGACCCCGACGAAGGCGATCGTGCGCGCCGAAGCGGCCGAGCGTGGCCTCTCTGTCGCGCAGAAGCCCGACAGCCATGACATCTGTTTCATCCCGGACGGCGACACGCGGGGATGGCTCGCCGAGCGGGTCGGTGCCGAACAGGGCGCGATCGTCGACCGATCGGGTGCTGTCGTGGGTACGCACGAAGGAGCTCACGCGTTCACCGTGGGCCAGCGTCGTGGCCTCTCCATCGGCACACCCGCCGCCGACGGCAAGCCCCGCTTCGTCCTCGAGGTTCGACCGATCTCCAACACGGTGGTCGTCGGGCCGAAGGAGGCGCTCGCCACGGCCGAGATCGCAGGGGACCGCTTCACGTGGGCGGGACGAGCTCCGCAAGACGCGGCCTTCGACTGCCACATCCAGATTCGCGCTCATGCTGAGCCGGTGCCGGCGCACGCGCGACTGTCTGACGGCGAACTGAGTGTCGTGCCGGTCGAGCCGTTCGATGGTGTTGCTCCTGGCCAGACGGCCGTGCTGTACGACGGGACTCGAGTGATCGGCCAGTTCACGATAGCCCGGACGGTCTCTGCGGTACCGGTCGTCGCGTAAACGTCTTGGGGTGAAACCCGGGACGTGAACGTCGTGCGTGAACGTCGGGGGCCACTTCTAGACTGTCCGGGTGGCAAAGCGCGCAGCACCCGACCTTCCTGACATCACGCTCGACGATGCGCGCACGCGCGCGCAATCGCTGACCGAGCAGATCATCGCGGCGCGCGACACTTATTACGGCGCAGATGCAGCGGTCGTCGACGATGCGACGTACGACGAGTGGATGCAGCAGCTCGAGGTTCTGGAACGCCTCTATCCCGAACTCCAGGGTCAGGATTCACCGACGCTGACGATCGGCGCGGCCGAGAATCTCCTCTTCGCTCCCGTCGAACACGCCGAGCGGATGCTGAGCCTCGACAACGTCTTCAGCGACGAGGAGTTCCTCTCTTGGGCGCGCAAGGTTCAGCGAGACGCGGGACGCCCGGTGCGCTTCCTCTGCGAACTGAAGATCGACGGACTCGCGCTGTCGCTGCGTTACGAGCGAGGACGGCTCGTGTCGGCAGCGACCCGAGGCGACGGCCGCGTAGGCGAAGATGTCACCGAAAACGTGCGCCAGATCTCTGGCATTCCGCTGCAGTTGCGTGGTTCGGGGCATCCTCCGCTCGTCGAGGTTCGCGGCGAGGTGTTCTTCAATGTCGCTGAGTTCGCGGCGTTGAATGCCTTCCAAGAGAGTGCCGGTGACCGACTGTTCGCGAACCCGCGGAACGCAGCATCCGGATCCCTTCGTCAGAAGGCCGAGGGCAAAAGCGAACGTGGTCTGGAGGCCATGCACGAGCGTCTTTCGCGCCTTCGTCTCACGGTGCACGGCATCGGCGCATGGAGCGACCCGCCGGTCGCCACGCAGAGCGGCGTCTACGAGCTGTTGAAGTCGTGGGGTTTACCAACCAGCGACTACTACCGCGTGGTCGACTCGGCCGAGGACGCCGACGCGTTTATCCGACACCACGGTGAGCACCGGCACGACATCGAGCACGAGATCGACGGCATCGTGGTGAAGGTCGACGAGCTTGCTCTGCACGATGAGCTGGGCGCGACGAGCCGAGCGCCTCGGTGGGCAATCGCCTACAAGTACCCGCCCGAACAGGTGAACACAAAGCTCGTCGACATCGTTGTGTCGGTAGGTCGTACGGGGCGCGCAACGCCGTTCGCTGTGATGGAGCCGGCACGAGTGGCAGGTTCGGTCGTGCGGCAAGCAACCTTGCATAATCAAGACGTCGTGAAAGCCAAGGGTGTACTCATCGGCGACACGATCGTCCTGCGAAAAGCGGGAGATGTGATCCCGGAGGTGCTCGGACCCGTCGTCGAGCTCCGCGACGGCACCGAACGCGAGTTCATCATGCCCGCGAACTGTCCGGACTGCGGTTCGCCGCTGGCGCCGGCCAAAGAGGGGGACATCGACCTTCGCTGTCCCAATGCGCGTTCTTGCCCGGCGCAGGTGCGCGGTCGGGTCGAGCACATCGGGTCTCGCGGGGGGCTCGACATCGAAGGACTCGGCGAGGTCTCGGCCGCCGCCCTGACACAGCCTGCGAAACCCGAGGTGCCACCGCTCGTCACCGAAGCGGGGCTCTTCGATCTGCGTCCCGAAGACCTCTTCGGCATCGATGTCGTCGTGCGCGACGCCGAAACCGGGCTTCCCCGCCTGAGGGACGACGGATCGTTCGACACCCGCTCGCCGTTCCGTCGGCAACGCAAGAAGACCGACCCCGCGTTCGATCCCGATGGCCCGTTCGACGGGGATGCCGGCTTCATCCTGTCCAAATCGGCCCAAGAGCTGCTGACGAACCTCGAACTCGCCAAGACCAAGGATCTCTGGCGATTCCTCGTCTCGTTGAACGTCCGCCACGTCGGTCCGGTCGCGGCGCGCGCCTTGGCGCAGTGGTTCGGCTCGGTCGATGCCATCCGCGCGGCGACGCGCGACGAGCTCGCCGGGGTCGAGGGAGTGGGCGGCATCATCGCCGACTCTCTGCTCGACTGGTTCGAGGTCGACTGGCACTGCGACATCGTCGATCGCTGGACCGCGGCTGGCGCCCAGCTCACCACTCCAGGGCATCCCGGTCCGGGTGCCGCAGCAGTCGAAGGGGGAGTTCTCGAGGGCCTCACGGTCGTGGCGACCGGCTCGCTCGAGGGCTACTCACGCGAAGGCGCCCAAGAAGCGATCATCAAGGCCGGCGGCAAGGCGGGATCGAGCGTGTCCAAGAAGACCGACTTCGTCGCCGCCGGACCCGGCGCAGGGTCGAAGCTCGCGAAAGCCGAAGAACTCGGTGTGCGTATTCTCGACGCGGCGCAGTTCCGGATCCTCGTCGAGCAGGGACCGGCCGCCCTTGACACGGCTGCGCCCCGTTGAGCCGATTCAGCCCTTCAGACCCTCACGACCCGGAGTTGAGGCTCAGCAGAGAATCCCGCACCTGACGTCGGAGAACCTTGCCGATGAGAGACTTCGGCAGTTCGTCGACGACGTAGATGCGACGAGGAACCTTGTAGGGAGTCAGGATGCTGCGGGCGAACTCTCGCACGCCTTCGACATCGATCTCACCCGCGCCGTCGACGACGATCGCCGCTACGACCTCTTCGCCGGAGTGTTCGCTGGGGAGTCCCACCACGGCAGCGTCCACAACCTGAGGATGCTGGCGCAGGGCGTTCTCAACCTCGGTGGGTGCGACGTTGAACCCGCCGGTGATGATGAGCTCTTTGATGCGATCGACAATGCGCACGAATCCGGCTTCGTCGATCTGGACGATGTCGCCCGTGCGGAACCAGCCCTCGGTGAAGACTCGCTCGGTCTCTTCGGGTTTGCCGTAGTACCCCCCGAAGACCTGAGGGCCACGAACGATCAGCTCTCCACGCGCACCCGCGGGGACGTCCACCGTGGGGTTCTCAGGGTCGACCACGCGACACTCGGTGCCGGGCAAGGGAAGCCCCACGGTGCCGGGAACGCGATTCTCAGCCACCGGATTGGCCATGAGCACGGGGGAGGATTCGCTGAGCCCGTATCCCTCCACCAGGTAACCCTCAGAAGCGGCCTCGAAAGGCACGACGAGCTCGTGCGGCAGTGCCATCGCTCCAGAGATCGCGACCTGGGTACCAGCCAACGACACACCCTTCTCTTTCGCTGACTTGAGCAGTCGGTCGGCGATGGGCGGGACGAGGGGGAGGAAGGTGGCCGGGTGCTTCTTCGTGACTTCGAGCACCATGTCGGGGTCGAAGCGGGGGAAGAGCACGAGCCGCGCGCCCATCGACATCGCGAAGGTGAGGCACAGGGTCAGCCCGTACGCATGGAACATCGGCAACACGGCGTAGACGACGCATCCGTTTCCGCGAACAATCGACGGAACCCACGCCCGAGATTGCGCGGCGTTGGACAGGAGGTTGCGGTGCGTGAGTGAGGCGCCCTTCGGCGTGCCGGTCGTGCCGCTGGTGTACTGAATCAGCGCGAGGTCATCGGTCGCCGGCTTGGCGTGCGACGAGGAGATCGGCTCGAAAGCGACGATCTGCTCCCAGGGGATCGTCCCCGAGACGCGCTCGTGCAACGCCGCCCTCGACTCGCGCGCCTTTGCGACCGGCAGCTTGAGCGCCAATCGCGTTGCGAACGGCATTGCCTTGGTGACATCGATCGAGACGAGCGAAGTCATCGCCAGGTCGGCCGGAAAGTCCTGAATCGTGGACACGACCTTCGACCACACGATCGCGTGCTTTGCTCCATGGTCTTCAAACTGCTTTCGCAGCTCACGCGGGGTGTAAAGCGGATTGTGCTCGACCACGACGGCACCCAGACGCAGGATCGCGTAGAACGCGACGATGTGCTGAGGGCAGTTCGGCAGCACGATGGCCACGGGGTCACCGGGGCTCACGCCCTGGGCCTTCAGCCCGGCCGCCGCGCGCTCGATCTGGTCCAGCAGCGCGCGGTAGGTCGTCTCGCGTCCGAAGAACTGGAGGGCGACAGCATCCGGAAAGTCACGCGCGGATGCCTCGACGATGTCGATGAGCGAACCCGTGACAGGTTCGAGATCGTCGGGCACTCCTTCGGCGTAGCTGGCAATCCACGGGCGCGGCGGGTCGTACGTCTTCACCGGCCCAGCCTATGCCCGGGCCGAGAAGTGGCGAGCGGCACGCGCAACTAGACTGTCGGGGTGTCTGAAATCACCCCCGATCTCGTGCGCCACCTCGGTGTGCTCGCCCGAATCCAGCTGAGCGAGGATGAGGTCCAGCGCCTCACCGGTCAGCTCGATGTCATCGTCGACAACATCGCAAAGGTGTCCGAGGTGGCAACGCCCGACGTCATAGCGACGAGTCATCCGATCCCGCTGGAGAACGTCTTCCGCCCCGATGTGCCCGGGATGATGCTCAGCGTTTCCGAAGTGCTCCAGAATGCTCCGGATGCTGCAGACGATCGATTCCGCGTGACCGCGATCCTGGGGGAGGAGCAGTGAGCGATCTCATCCGGCTCTCTGCCGCTGACCTTGCCGGCAGACTCGCCTCCGGCGAGGTGTCCAGCGTCGAGGTGACCCAGGCGCACCTGGATCGGATCGCGGCCGTGGACGGGGATGTCCACGCGTTCATCCATGTGTCCGACCACGCCCTCGAAGTCGCGGCCGACGTCGACCGTCGCCGCGCCGCAGGCGAGTCGCTCGGTCCCGTCGCGGGTGTTCCGCTCGCGATCAAGGACGTCCTCGTCACGACCGACATGCCCTCCACGAGCGGATCCAAGATCCTCGAGGGATTCATGTCGCCCTACGACGCGACGGTCGTCGCACGCGCACGCGCTGCGGGCCTCGTGCCTCTCGGGAAGACCAACATGGACGAGTTCGCGATGGGTTCGTCCACCGAGCACTCCGCGTACGGTCCGACGCATAACCCGTGGGACCTCGACCGGATTCCCGGGGGCTCGGGCGGCGGTTCCGCTGCGGCGGTGGCCGCCTTCGAGGCACCTCTCGCCCTCGGCTCCGACACCGGCGGCTCGATCCGCCAACCCGCGCACGTCACGGGCACCGTCGGCCTCAAGCCGACCTACGGCGCAGTCAGTCGCTACGGGGCGATCGCCCTCGCTTCGTCGCTCGATCAGGTCGGCCCCGTCACGCGAACGGTGCTCGACGCCGGATTGCTTCACGACGTGATCGGCGGCCACGACCCCCACGACTCGACCTCCCTCACCGATTCGTGGCCATCCTTCGCCGCCGCGGCCCGCGAGGGCGCGACGGGCGAGGTGCTCAAGGGTCTCAAGGTCGGTGTCATCCGCGAGCTCCCCGACAGCGGGTTCCAGACCGGTGTGTCCGAGTCGTTCCGCGCCGCTCTGGCCGCGATGGAGGCGCAGGGCGCGGAGATCGTCGAGATCTCCGCCCCGCACTTCGAGTACGGCGTCGCCGCGTACTATCTGATCCTCCCGGCCGAGGCATCCAGCAATCTCGCCAAGTTCGACTCGGTGCGCTTCGGCATGCGTGTGAACGTGCCCGGTGGAACGGTGGAGGACGTCATGGCCGTCACTCGTGACGCGGGCTTCGGTGAAGAGGTCAAGCGCCGCATCATCCTCGGAACGTACGCGCTGTCGGCGGGGTACTACGACGCCTACTACGGCTCGGCGCAGAAGGTCCGCACGCTCATTCAGCGCGACTTCGACCAGGCGTTCGCACAGGTCGATGTCATCGCGACCCCGTCCGCGCCTACGACCGCCTTCAAGCTCGGTGAGAAGATCGACGACCTGTTGCAGATGTACCTGAATGACGTCACGACGATTCCCGCCAACCTGGCCGGAGTCCCGGGTATCTCGATTCCCTCGGGTCTCGCCGCCGAGGACGGACTCCCCGTCGGCATCCAGTTCTTGGCCCCCGCTCGCGCCGACGCGCAGCTCTACCGAGTCGGCGCGGCGCTCGAAGCCGTGCTGGTGGACTCGTGGGGTGGCCCACTACTTGACCGCGCACCGATTCTGGGAGGGGCACGCTGATGGCGAAGGCCGCATTGATGGACTTCGATCAGGCGCTCGAACTCTTCGAGCCGGTGCTCGGCTTCGAGGTGCACGTCGAACTGAACACACGAACCAAGATGTTCTCGGCTGCCGGCAACCCCGCGCACTCCGACAACCACTTCGCGGGTCCCAATACGCTTGTGGCTCCCGTGGACATGGGCCTGCCGGGCTCGCTCCCGGTCGTCAACGAAACGGCCGTGCGCTACTCGATCAGTCTCGGGCTCGCGCTCGGCTGCTCGATCGCGCCGAACAGCCGCTTCGCACGCAAGAACTACTTCTACCCTGACCTGGGGAAGAACTACCAGATCAGCCAGTATGACGAGCCGATCGCCTTCGAGGGCTCGGTCGATGTGGAACTCGCGGACGGCACGATCGTCACCGTGCCGATCGAACGCGCGCACATGGAAGAAGACGCCGGCAAGCTCACCCACATGGGTGGGGCGGCCGGACGGATCCAGGGCGCGGAGTACTCACTCGTGGATTACAACCGTGCGGGCGTCCCGCTGGTCGAGATCGTGACCAAGCCGATCTTCGGTGCCGAGCACCGTGCACCAGAGATCGCAAAAGCATACGTTGCCACGATTCGCGACATCGTGATCGCGCTCGGAATCTCCGAGGCACGCATGGAGCGGGGCAACCTCCGGTGCGATGCCAACGTCTCACTGCGACCCCGCGGGCAAGAGAAGCTGGGTACCCGCACGGAGACGAAGAACGTGAACTCAATGCGCTCGGTCGAGCGCGCCGTGCGCTACGAGATCCAGCGTCAGGCGGCCATCTTGGCGAGCGGGGGCACCATCATTCAAGAGACCCGTCACTGGCACGAAGACACCGGCACGACCTCGCCCGGTCGACCCAAGTCTGACGCCGACGACTACCGCTACTTCCCCGAACCCGACCTTCTTCCGGTCGCGCCGTCGATCGAACTCATCGAAGAACTTCGCGCCGCGTTACCCGAGCCGCCGGCCGTTCGTCGACGCCGGCTCAAGACCGACTGGGGGTTCACCGACCTCGAGTTCCAGGATGTCGCAAACGGCGGACTCCTGGCCGAGGTCGAGGCGACCATCGCGGCGGGCGCCGCCCCCGCGGCCGCACGCAAATGGTGGACCGGTGAGCTCACGCGCGTCGCAAACGCCCAGGGCACAGAGCCGTCCGCGCTCGTCGAGCCCCGTGCGGTTGCCGAGTTGCAGAAGCTCGTCGATGCGGGCACGCTGAACGACAAGCTCGCCCGACAGGTGCTGGAAGGCATGATTGCGGGCGAAGGAACGCCTCAGCAGATCGTCGATGCGCGCGGACTTGCCGTGGTCTCTGATGATGGTCCGCTGATAGCGGCGATCGACGAGGCTTTGGCTTCGCAACCTGACGTGCTGGCGAAGATCCGCGACGGCAAGGTGCAGGCTGCGGGTGCAATCATCGGTGCGGTGATGAAGGCGATGCGCGGACAGGCGGATGCTGCGCGCGTCCGCGAGCTCGTGCTGGAGCGGGCAGCTCAGCTCTAGCATCCGCGGTTGTCGCAGGCTCCGGCCAGAATGGACTCATGGGACGCGGAGACGGATCCGGGCGAATCGTCTCACCTGAGGGTGCAGATGACACGGGCGCGGGCATCCTGCATGTCGACATGGACGCGTTCTACGCGTCCGTAGAGCAACTCGACGACCCGTCGCTGCGCGGAAAGCCGATCATCATCGGCGCACCCGACAGTCGATCGGTGGTTTCGAGCGCATCGTACGAAGCACGGCGCTTCGGCGTGCGCTCGGCGATGCCCGTCGGCCAAGCGCTGCGGTTGTGCCCTGCTGCGATCGTCGTTCTCCCGCACTTCGACCGCTATCTCGAAGAGTCCGCGCGCGTCATGAACATCTTTCGGGAGTTCACGCCACTCGTCGAACCCCTCTCGATCGACGAGGCGTTCCTCGATGTGCGCGGCGCGCGACGTCTGTGGGGGAGCCCTGGGCAGATCGCACGGATGCTGCGAGTCCGGGTGTTTGAAGAGACGGGGCTCGTTTGCTCAGTCGGCGCTGCCGCGACCAAACACGTCGCCAAGATGGCTTCGACCATCAGCAAACCCGATGGACTGCTCATCGTCGCCGAAGGACATACCGCGGCGTTCCTCGCACCGCGCCCCGTCCGCGCTCTGTGGGGAGTCGGCCCGAAAGCGTCCGAGGCTCTCGACGGCCGCGGCATCCATACCGTTGCCGACATTCTCGACACTCCGCTCGACGTCCTGCGCCGCGCCCTCGGCGCCGCGATGGGCGATCGTGTGTGGAATCTCGCCCGAGGTATCGATGCCCGCGAAGTCGATACGGTGCACGTGGAGAAGAGCATCGGTCACGAAGAGACCTTCATGCAAGACATCAGCGATTCACGCGTCCTGCGGTCTGAGCTCCGCCGCCTCGCTGATCGGGTGGGTGCGCGGCTACGCCAAGGAGGGTGGGAGGCCTCGACCATCGCAATCAAGGTGCGGTTCTCAGACTTCACGACGATCAGCAGATCGCAGACCCTCGGCGAACCGACCGCCGTCGGCCAGCGCATCGGTGATGCCGCCCACGACCTGTTCGCTGCTGTGGATCGTTCTCTCCCGGTACGCCTCATCGGCGTGCGCGCCGAGAAGCTCCGCCCTGCAGGAGGCTCGATGATGGCGCTGTGGGATGACGATGAGGAATGGCGACGCGTCGAAGGGGCACTCGATGGCGCTGCGGCGCGCTTCGGCAAAGGTGTGATCACGCGGGCGACCCTGCTCGGCGCGGCGCGCGGGGGAGGGACCATTCCATCATCGCCTCGCCCACCGAGCGATTCTGAGTGAGGCTCCGACAAGATTCCCGTTCCCGGTCTGGGCAGGGGCCGGTCGTAACGATAGCGTGGAGTCATGCCCAATATCGCACTCGAGCTCGGCAAGCAGACCGCGCACTTCGGCGTCACGAGCGCCTACGGTGAAGCGCAAGACATCAACGGCGTCACGCTCGTCCCGGTTGCTCTCGCGTGGACCGGCTTCGGTGGCGGTTCCGACGAGACTGGCAACGGTGGAGGCGGGGGTGGTGGATACGCGATTCCCGTCGGCGCCTACATCCGCAAAGGCGACGATCTGCGCTTCGAGCCGAACCTCGTCTCTTTGCTGGCCGTCGCAATTCCTTTCGTATGGGTTGCCGGTCGCGCCCTGAGCCGTGTCATCCGCGCACTCAAGAAGTAGCGCCGACCCGATCTCCGCGGCCATCCGCTCGGGTGTCACGCGCGTCGTGGTCGCGGTGACAGCCCTCGGAGTGACCAACCCAGTCGTCCTGATCGACGGTCGTAGCGGCGCCGGCAAGTCCTCGTTCGCGCGTGAACTCGTCGCGCGGTGGCCGTTGCGCGGACGTGTGCAGCTTGTAGCGCTCGACTCGATCTATCCGGGGTGGGACGGGCTTGAAACCGGTGTCCTCACCGCGCAGGATCTCATCCTGCGTCCGCACGCTCGGGGGCTCGTGGCGGTGTGGCAACGCTGGGATTGGGATGCATCCGCCTACGCCGAGGCCCACGCGGTCGACCCGTCGCTGCCACTCGTCGTCGAAGGCTCCGGCGTACTGACCGCGACCAACGCAAAGTTGGGCGACGTGCGCGTGTGGGTCGAATCACCCACGTCATCTCGTCAGCGTCGAGCACTCGAACGAGATGGCGACACCTACCGTCCGCACTGGGACCGCTGGGCGAAGCAAGAGGAAGCGCACATCGCCCGTGATCGACCGCGGGCCCTTGCTTCAATTGTGGTCGACGTGCCCTGATCGATCCGACTAGCGGCGTTCCTCCAGGGATTCCACGGCCGCCACAAGGGTGTCGAGGCGGAAGCCGAGCCAATCGTAGATTCCGAATCGGGGATCATCCTCGTCGTGTTCGTCGACGTCGGCGATGCCGAGGCGCGTAGCCAGAACAAGACGGATCGCCGACAGCGTGCGTAGCCATGCGTGTGCCTGGTCGTCGTCGAGGGTGACGACCGCCATCTCGGCAAATGCGGCGTCCGTCACTTCGATGTCGCCCGCAGACGCCTGCGAAAGCGACGCCAGCACGACTGCCGCATCCGTCTGGCGGCGACCCAACAGGTCCGACTCGGTGACGTCGCGAAACTCACGCGCGTCGTCTACGTCTTCGTAGGCGTCCGGTACCAACCGCAGCACCGCGGGGTCCGCGGTGCCGCGAGGTGAGTCCTGGGACTCCTCCAACAACTCGGCGAACTGACCCACGAGTCCGGAGAGGTGAGACGCCTCGATGCGAGCGATGTCGAGGGTGATGGTCGGGTTCAGCGGTCGAGTCATCGCGGAGCCTCTCGGACGGTCGCCCAGAGTCCGTAGTCGTGCATAGCTTGAGCGTGAAGCTCCATCTGTTCGCGGGCACCCTCCGCCACGATCGCGTGACCATCGTTGTGCACTGCGAGCATCAGGCGTTCGGCGGTTTCGCGCGGGAATCCAAAGTAGCTGCGAAAGACGTACGAGACGTAACTCATCAGATTGACCGGATCGTCCCAGACGACGGTTTGCCAGGGCTTTGCGGCATTCGGGCTCTTACGGATGTCGACGTGCTCGTCGATTCCCGGGAGAGTGCCAGCCATCATGCCCACCCGAGTTCGTGTAGGCGTTCATCATCGATGCCGTAGAAGTGCGCGATCTCATGCACCAGTGTGGTGTGAACCTCGTCGCGAAGTTCCTCGACGTTCTCGCACACCGCGAGGTGCGGCTCGCGGTACACCATGATGCGATCGGGCAGTTCCCCGACACCGTAACGGTCGCGCTCGGTCAGTGCCCAGCCGTCGTACAGCCCGAGAAGATCAAGGCTGCCATCCTCGGGACGATCCTCAACAACGAAGATGACATTGTCGAGACCATCGACCATGTCATCCGGAAGTCGATCCAGCTCGTCGATGACAAGCTGCTCGAAGTTCGAGGCATCCATGTCGATCACGAAGGCCTCACATCACTGGGGTGAGTAACGGGGCTCGAACCCGCGACATCGGCCACCACAAGGCCGCGCTCTACCAACTGAGCTATACCCACCATGTCTCCCGCCTGCGCGAGCAACGAGAAAGATTCTCTCATACCTCGACGGTGTACGACGACACGGTCGAGGCCGCAACTGCTCGCGCGGTGTCGCTCGTCGGTCCAGGTTCCGGCACGAAGACGGCCTGCCGGTAATAGGCGAGTTCGCGGATCGATTCGAGAATGTCAGCGAGCGCGCGATGGCCGCCACCTTTGGCGGGCGCGTGGATGTACGCGCGCGGGTACCAACGGCGCGAAAGTTCTTTGATGCTCGAGACGTCGATGTTGCGGTAATGCAACCAGCGATCGATGCGCGGCATGTACTTGGCGAGGAACATGCGGTCGGTTCCGATCGTGTTTCCGGCCAGTGGCGCCCTACCCTCAATCGGTACGAACCGCTGGATGTACTCGAGAGCCTGGAACTCGGCATCCGCAAGACTGACACCGTCGGGAATCTCGTTGATGAGCCCCGACTTCTCATGCATCTTGGTCACGAAGTCGTTCATGTTCGACAGTGCCGAGGCATCCGGCTTGATCACGATCGAGAAGCCCGGATCGACAGGGCGAAGCTCGAAGTCGGTGATGACCACCGCGATCTCGACAATCTCGTCGATCGCGAGATCGAGACCTGTCATCTCGCAGTCGATCCACACGAGACGGTCGTTTTCGGATGCTCCCACCATGCGTTCCATCCTAGTCAGGGGCCTCTGACACCCGGCCGGAGAGCAACGTGTCTCGCGCGCGGTGCGCGATAACCTGGAAGGGCGCCTCCGTAGCTCAATGGATAGAGCATCGGCCTTCTAATCCGACGGTTGCTGGTTCGAGTCCAGCCGGGGGCACTCACACCACTCTGTTGACTTCCGACGCTCCGCACGTACCCCTGGCGCGGCTCGCGCGTGCGGCGTAGCGTCAGGGTCATCGGAAGGAGCCGATCATGAACACCACACAAACACACCACGCGCTCTGGGTTGCCTACGGAACAGGCGGCGTCGCCGGGAGTATCCGTAAGTCGGACGACGGCTACGTCGTCACGATGGCGGGCGCGGATGCTGCAGCCGGATGCTTTCCTTCGATGGAGGTGGCTAAGAGCGCGCTACACGCTCGTATGCCCGCCGGGAGCGATTGGCCGATGTTCCGCGAGCACTGAGCCCTCGCCTGTTCGTCCGTGCTTCTGCTCCTGGCGCGGTCTCGTGTCCAGGAGTGGGAGCGCGAGGTGGACGAGCGGTCCGATGAGCAGCGCGAAGAGCACGGTTCCCACGCCCACTGTGCCGCCAAGAAGCCAGCCCACGCTGAGGACGGTGATCTCGACCAGTGCGCGGCACATCCAAATCGGCCAGCCCAGACGTGCGTTCATACCGGTCATCAGTCCGTCGCGCGGACCGGGACCGAATCGCGCGCCGATGTAAAGGCCTGAGGCGATTGCGACCAGGACGATCCCGCCCAGAAGCACCGCGATCTGCGCGAGAAGACCGGATACGGGTGGCATGACATTGAGAACGAATTGCATGCTCGTGCCAACGAGGAGGATGTTCGCGATCGTTCCGATCCCCGGCTTCTGGTGAAGCGGAATCCATAGCAGCAGGACGAAGAACCCGAGGACATTGGTGACCCACCCGATACCGACGCCGGTGCGGACAGAGAGGCCCTGAGCGAGAACAGTCCACGGATCGACGCCAAGCCCGGCCTCAACGGTTAACGCGCAGCCAGCGCCGTAGAGGGCGAGGCCGACGAAGAGTTGGATGATCCGACGGGGCATGCGTCCATCCAATCGCAGAATTGGTATGCACGCACCAGGCCAATGTGGATACGCTGGCTCTATGGACTCCCGAGTATCCGCGCGCTCACTCGCCTCATCTGTGGGCGGATGGCGGACGCGCGAGCCGGCGTACGAGGCGCTGGCTGACAGCATCCGGCTGCTGTGTCTCGACAACCGGCTCGCCCCGCGAACGACTCTGCCCGCGGAGCGTGAGCTGGCCAGCGCCCTCGGGTTGAGCCGCAGTACGGTCGCGGCGGCCTATCGCAGCCTCCGTGACTCGAGCCACATCGCCAGTCTCCGTGGCTCGGGAAGCGTCACGCTTCCTCTGCGGCGGCGCGATCCCGGACGCGCGATCGGCGAAGCCGGAACGATCGACCTGCAACAGGCAAGCCCTCCGGCCTGGCCCGGATTGGCCGGCGTCATGGCCCAGGTGGTGGGCTCGGCATCCGCGTTGGTCTCTCGAGTCGGGTACGACGTGTTCGGACGCTCGGAGTTGCGTGGGGCCATCGCGGCACGCTATACCGAGCGAGGTATTCCGACGACCGCGGACGAAGTCTTGGTGACGACCGGCGCCCAGAGCGCGATACACCTCTTGGCCTCCGTGTTGCTGGGCCGAGGGGATCGAGTCTTGGTCGAGACCCCCACCTACCCACACGCGGTCGATGCGCTGCGCCGAGCCGGGGCGCGGTTGATCGGCGTGCCGGTCACAACGGACGCGGGGTGGGACCTCGACAGAGCCGAGCAGGTGTTTGCGCGGACGCTACCCGTGATGGCCTACCTGATGCCCGACTTTCACAACCCGACCGGCCGATCGATGACGCAGGAAGAACGACGCATCATCCACAGCGCAGGGGAGCGCGCGGGATCGATCCTGGTCCTCGATGAAACCACCGCAGAGCTCGATATCGATCGTGGACCCGTCGCACCCGGCTTCGACGGGGGGGATCCTTCGAGCGTGGTGCGCATCGGTTCGCTCGGCAAGACAGTGTGGGGCGGGCTTCGAGTCGGATGGATTCGCGCCGAGGGCGACCTCGTGCGACGCCTGGTCGCTGCGCGATCAGCTCACGATCTCGGGACGCCCGAGTTCGAGCAGGCGGTGGCGGCGGAACTCTTCGCCGATCACCACGAGATCGCCTGGCAGAGATCGATGCTCTTACGTGAGGGGCGGGATGTTGCAGTGGCGGCGATTGAGCGTCATATACCGCAGTGGTCTGCTCCCCAGACGCACGGTGGTGTGTCGCTGTGGGTTGAACTCGACGCGCCACTGAGCTCCGCACTGGTGATGGATGTGCGCTCGCGCGGCCTTCTGCTCTCGGCGGGCTCGCGGTTCTCGGTCGAGGGCGGACACGATCGGCACCTGCGAATTCCGTTCACCGCCTCGCCGCACGATCTCGAAGCGGCTGTTGAGCTGCTCGCAGAAGCGTGGCATCGCGTGCGGGCAGGAGCCCCCGTGCGCTTCGTCGACCGCCTGGAGTCGGTGGTCTGACGCTCAGCGGGTGAAACGGAGGCAATCGACCGCGTCGTCGGCTGACCAGAACTCGCCCACCGGTCGAAAAGTGTGGGTCTGCAACTGCAACACCCTTGCCTCGTAGCGGGTTCCCGCGTCTTCAGCCCGGGCGGCGAGATGGCCGATGACCCGACCGCCGGTGTCGATGACTCGCCAGAGTGCGGGCGCTGCGGGAGCGAGGCGCACCCGCGCGGCGGACGACAGTGTGGGTGCGGTGTGGATCGTGGGGTGCATTGCTACTCCTCTTCGTTCGAACATAGCTACGACCTCCGACATCGGACGCTGACACCTCTCCTCCCCAGCAGCCGCTTCGTGTGCACCCTTCCACAATCTGTATCCAGGCCCGGCCAGCGCGCTCGCCGGGGCCGCAATGTAGTTGCAGCAACGGTGTCCGGCGGGCACCCGGACACCGTCGCAGCCGGAGACCGTCTCCGGGACGAAAGGATGCGACATGACAGACAACATCACCATCACCGGCAACGTGGCGACGGTTCCCGAACTCAAGCACACGCCGACCGGCGTTCCCATCACGACCTTTCGTGTGGCCAGCGCCCAGCGGCGATTCGACCGCGCAACGGGGGCATGGGTGGACGCAGGGACGAACTGGTACTCCGTCTCCGCGTTCCGAGGACTCGCGGAGCACACCTACAAGTCCGTGAACAAGGGCGATCGGGTGCTGCTTACCGGGCGGCTCCGCCTGCGCGCGTGGGACACCGGGGTGAAGCAGGGAACGACGGCAGACATCGATGCAGAAGCGATCGGCCACGACCTGCTGTGGGGAACGACTCGATTTGAGAAGTCCGCCCGTCCGGGCTCACTCAGCCCGGCAGACATGGTTGGCGATGACGCGTTCCCGGGCGCGCCCGAAGACGGGCGTTCGGCAGAGTCCGCAGTCGCTGGCGACTGGGGTGCGCAGATCGAGGCACCGAACGATGCGCGCGAGCTGACCCACGACGACGCCCCCGTCCCGTTCTGAGCTCACAGCAAGTGCTCGGGGTGCCGCGCCCTAGACTCTCCCCGTGGCCCGACACCCCGAGCACTCTCGCACGCCATCCGGTCGTGCCGTGATCGCTGCGAGTGCAGTGATCACGATGGCACTCGTACTCGCGGGGTGCACAGGCGGCAGCCCCACGCCGACATCATCGGCGACGGCAGTGCCCGAGGCCACCGATTCAGCGCAGCCCACTCCGACGGCGACAGAGCCGGCGACGCCGACGTTCATCGACGGCGGAACTGCGGCCGAGAACCTTCCCGTTTTCACCGCTGTGGTGGACGAGATCTGGGCAACACCGTCACAAGTGACGGGTCGGGCATACATCGATGCGTTGGTCGCCGTCGGATTCGATCGGGCGGTGATGGAGCTGACCCCGGACGTATCGACGGTGGGGAATCCCGCCGAGAGCATCCAGTTCTCCGTGCGGATGGCCGATGAATGTCTCCTCGGACAGGTCGGTCCGGCCACGGGTGAACCTGTCACCATCGTCGCACCGATATTGGCCGAAGGCACGTGCCTGATCGGCGAGACCGTTCCTGTCGACGGATGACCAGCGTGAGGCCGGTAGGCTAGGACGCTGGATTCGTCACGCTGAGGAGAGTGTTTACACACTATGGCTGAGTACATCTACTCGATGGTTCGCGCACGCAAGGCTGTCGGTGACAAGCTCATCCTCGATGACGTCACGATGGCCTTCCTCCCGGGCGCGAAAATCGGCATGGTCGGCCCGAACGGTGCCGGAAAGTCGACGATTCTCAAGATCATGGCCGGGATGGACACGCCCTCCAACGGCGAAGCCAAGCTGAGCCCCGGGTTCACCGTCGGCATCCTCATGCAGGAGCCCGAGCTCGATGAGAGCAAGACCGTCCTCGAGAACATTCAGGACGGCATCGCCATCAAGGCGAAGGTCGATCGGTTCAACGAGATCTCCGCTCTCATGAGCGACCCCGATGCCGACTTCGACGCTCTCTTGTCCGAGATGGGAACCCTCCAGGAAGAGATCGATGCCGCGGACGCGTGGGACCTCGACTCCCAGCTCGAGCAGGCGATGGATGCTCTGCGCACACCGCCGGCTGACGCAGAAATCGGCCCGCTCTCGGGTGGTGAGAAGCGTCGCGTCGCACTGACCAAACTCCTGCTGCAGAAGCCCGACCTGCTGCTGCTCGACGAGCCCACCAACCACCTCGACGCCGAAAGTGTGCTGTGGCTTGAACAGCACCTCCAGAAGTACCCCGGCGCCGTAATCGCGATCACACACGACCGGTATTTCCTCGACAACGTCGCCGAATGGATCGCCGAAGTCGATCGCGGGCGTCTCATCGGCTACGAGGGGAACTACTCGACGTACCTAGAGAAGAAGGGTGAGCGCCTCGCGGTCCAGGGCAAGAAGGACGCCAAGCTCGCGAAGCGTCTCGCCGACGAACTCGACTGGGTCCGCTCGAACGCCAAGGGCCGCCAGGTCAAGTCCAAGGCTCGTCTCGCACGGTACGAAGAGATGGCCGCCGAGGCGGACCGGATGCGCAAGCTCGACTTCGACGAAATCGCGATCCCGCCGGGCCCGCGCCTGGGCGGCATCGTGATCGAGGCCAAAAAGCTCCAGAAGGGCTTCGACGGTCGCTCTCTCATCGACGGACTGTCGTTCAGCCTTCCGCCCAACGGCATCGTCGGCGTGATCGGTCCGAACGGAGTGGGTAAGACCACCCTCTTCAAGACGATCGTAGGCCTCGAGCCGCTCGACGGAGGCGACCTCAAGATTGGTGAGACGGTCAAGATCAGCTACGTCGATCAGTCGCGCTCCAATATCGACCCGAACAAAACGCTGTGGGAAGTCGTCTCGGACGGCCTCGACATCATCACCGTGGGCAAGATCGAGATCCCGTCGCGTGCCTATGTGTCGAAGTTCGGCTTCAAAGGCCCCGACCAGCAGAAGAAGGCCGGCGTCCTCTCCGGAGGCGAGCGCAACCGCCTCAACCTCGCGCTCACGTTGAAGGAGGGCGGCAACTTGCTCCTCCTCGACGAGCCGACGAACGACCTCGACGTGGAGACCCTGCAGTCGCTCGAGAACGCGCTGCTGGAGTTCCCCGGCTGCGCGGTGGTCATCACTCACGACCGGTGGTTCCTCGACCGCATCGCAACGCACATCCTCGCGTACGAGGGCACCGACGAGAACCCCGACAAGTGGTACTGGTTCGAGGGCAACTTCGACTCCTACGAGGAGAACAAAATCGAGCGACTCGGCGCTGACGCGGCGAAGCCGCATCGATCGGCGTACCGCAAGCTCACCCGCGACTGACCCGAACGGTACTGGTCCCGTGACGCGGCTGCACATCCCGATCCACCTCCGTTGGGGAGACCTCGACGCGTTCAATCACGTCAACAACACGTCGATGCTCAAACTGCTCGAAGAAGCGCGCGTGCGAGCGTTCTGGTCGCCCGATCCCGGTGAGACGGCACCGTCGACAGCCGTGCTCGACTCGAGCATCCAGAGCGGCGTCCTCACACTGATCGCGCGCCAAGAGATCGAATACCTTGCGCCCGTGCCCTACCAGCGCGATCCGCTCGACGTGCAGCTGTGGTTCGGCAAGCTGGGCGGTTCGAGTATCGACGTCTGCTATGAAGTCTGCAGCCCGTTGGAGACCATCGCCCAGGGCCGTCAGGTCGTCTACGCGCGCGCAACTTCCGTAGTTGTGAAGGCGGATGCTACGACCGGGCGCCCGATCCGGATCACGCCCGCAGAGCGAGCAGCCTGGGAGCCGTTCCTCGGCGACCCCATCGTGTACGCCCACCGCCGTTAGGCGGCGTTGGCGCACGCTCAGGTTGTCTGATCCGGCAACCGGACCATCACCTCCTGGGCGACGCTCGCGAGCAACGAACCGTCCTGAGAGAAGATCCGCCCCGTCGCAAGCCCGCGGCCACCGCGAGCGTTGGGAGACTCCTGCGCGTAGAGCACCCATTCGTCGACGCGCCCGAAACGGTGCCACCACATCGCATGATCGAGGCTGGCGACCTTCAGCCCCGGCGTCGCCCATGCCACCCCGTGCGCACGGAGGATCGATTCCTGAATCGTGAGATCGCTCAGGTATGCCAGCACCGCGCGGTGCACGGCGGGGGTGTCGGTGATAGGGCGCCGGACGCGCATCCAGACAGCCTGGCTCGGCCTGCGTTCGGCGTCAGCGGTGAGGTAGATCGGTCCGGGCACATGCCGAAGGTCGACCGGCCGGTCGGTGAACATGCGCTTGGACAGCGGATGCATGCCTTCGAGATGCGTCTCGAGGTCAGGCAGCTCATCCGGCGCAGGAACGCCCTCGGGCATCGCCGTCTGATGCTCGACACCAGGGTCTTCGTCCTGGAATGAGGCGATCATCGAGAAGATCGGCACGCCCTCCTGAAACGCCTGCGTACGTCGGGTGGAAAACGACCGACCATCGTGAATGCGGTCGACGGCAAAGGTGATCCCCTTGGACGAGTCGCCGGGGCGCAGAAAGTAGCCGTGCATGGAGTGCACGCTGCGGTCGTCGGGGAGAGTGCGCGAGGCCGCGACGATCGATTGAGCGAGAACTTGACCGCCATAGACACGACCCAAAGGCATCGACTGGGACGCGCCAGTGAAGATGTCTTCAGTCGTGCGGGCATCAGAGGCCGCCAGGTCCAAGACAGCGAGCATCGAGGCGACAGGGTCGCTCTGGTCATCACCGGGGAGAGTCATCGCTTGGTAGTTTAGGGCTGATGTCGCAACCACTTTTGTTCGCTGACCCCCTCGCCGCAGCCGATGCTCTGACCTTCGCCGGTCGCGCCGCCCCGCTGGGCGATGGAGCGGTGAGATTGCGCGCCGCCGACGGCGTACTTGTGATGACCAGCGCACCCCTGGCACCGCGCGGACTCATGGACTCGACGCCGCTCGTTCTCGGGATGCGTGCGCTTGCGGTAGACCCCGAACTTGTCTGTGACCTCGTGGTCGAAGCATCCACCCTTCAGGCGTCAACCGACGACGCCCGGGCCGTCATCCTGCCCGACACCGCACTCGCGCCTTCATGGGCGGGAATCTCACCCCCGCGGGGCAGTTGGGTTGAGTCAGAGACGATCGCCGCCGCCACCCTGGCCACCCGCGCGCAGTGGGGGATCGCTGCGGTGGCCGAAGGCGTGCCCAAGGATGCGGGCGAAGACGCTGTTCGCGCGACGCGCGCAGCGGTCTGGGGCGTTCCCGACGCAGATCTTCACGGGCTCCCGCTCGGAGTGAGCTTCGCAGCCTATGCGCTGGGCTTCATCGCCGGCGAAGAGAACGCCGTCGTGCGCACCTCGGGCCCCTGGACGCGACTGACGCTCGCACGCGGACACGTCATCGTGCGCGGCCCTGCACGCAGCGGGCTCACCGAGGTTCGCGTAACGGGGACTGCTCGCTAGAGAGCGGCCGCGGCCGCTCGACCGGCCGCACGCCCCGAGAAGAGGCATCCGCCGAGGAACGTACCTTCCAGCGCTCGATAGCCGTGCACGCCACCGCCGCCGAAGCCGGCCGCTTCACCCGCCGCATACAGACCCGGGATCGCCTCACCGGCGGGTGCGAGCGCGCGGCTGAGAAGGTCGGTCTCGATGCCACCGAGCGACTTGCGCGTCAGCACGTGGAGCTTGACGGCGATGAGCGGGCCCGACTCGGGGTCAAGAATCTTGTGCGGGTTTGCTGTGCGGATGAGTTTGTCGCCCCGGTACGATCGCGCCGAGCGCAGCATCGCGATCTGGGCATCTTTGGTGAAGTCGTTGTCCAACTCACGATCACGCGCTTCGAGCTCGAACCGCACCCGAGCACCGTCGAGTGCTTCTCCGCCCGGCAGCGCCTTCATGCCCGCGATGAGTTCATCGAGCGTGTTCTTCACGACGAAGTCGGCTCCCTTGTTCATGAACGCCTGAACGGGCCCTGCGGCCCCCTTGCCCAGTCGCGACTTCATCAGGAGCGGCAGGTCTTTGCCGGTCAGATCGGGGTTCTGTTCGCTCCCCGAGAGGGTGAATTCCTTCTCGATGATCTTCTGCGACAGCACGAACCACGAGTGGTCGTACCCCGTCGAGCGCAGGTGCGCGAGAGTGCCGAGAGTGTCGAAGCCAGGAAAGAGCGGAATCGGCAGACGTTTGCCCGTCGCATCCAGCCATACCGATGACGGACCGGGCAGAATGCGGATGCCGTGACCAGGCCAGATCGGATCCCAGTTCTGAATCCCCTCGACGTAGTGCCACATGCGGTCACCGTTGATCAGTCGCGCACCGGCGCTCTCGGTGATATCGAGCATCGACCCATCCACGAAGGCCGGGACACCGGTGACCATCGTCTGCGGTGCAGTGCCGAGCCGTTCGGGCCAGTTCTTGCGCACGAGATCGTGATTGCCGCCAATACCGCCCGATGACACGATCGTCGCACCAGCGGTCACCTCGAAACTGCCGACGACCTCGCGGGAGGAGACGTATCCTCGCGCTGCACCCGAGGGCGCCAGGACGTCGCCTACCGCACCGGTCACTGTTCCACCCGCAGAGGTCAGGGCCGTGACCTTGTGGCGCGGCAGGATCGTGATGCGTCCTGCGGCTTCTCCCTCTTCGACCGCAGCGTGGAAGGACGCGACGATGCCGGGCCCGGTACCCCACGTGATGTGAAATCGCGGGACCGAGTTGCCGGGCCCGGTTGCGGTGTACCCACCGCGCTCTGCCCATCCGACGACCGGGAAGAAGCCCACTCCACGCTCGCGGAGCCAGGCGCGCTTCTCGTGATGGGCGAACTGGAGATACGCCTCAGCCCACTGCCGGGGCCAGGCGTCTTCGTCTCGATCGAATCCGGCTGTTCCGAACCAGTCCTGGCGGGCGAGATCGATGGAGTCTTTGATGCCCATGCGACGCTGCTCGGGGGAGTCGATGAAGAACAAGCCGCCGAATGACCACCACGCCTGGCCACCGAGGTTCGTGCGCGGCTCTTGATCGACGATCACGACCTTCTTGCCGGCCGCGGCGGCTTCTCCCGCGGCAACGAGGCCAGCGAGACCCCAACCGATCACGAGCAGGTCGGTGGAGTGCGTGGTGGGGGATGCGGACACGAGTCGACTCCTTCGTCGAAGGGCTGAGCTGAGGTTACGGTGCGGAACCGGGGGGCTCCGTCGGGGGATGAAGGGGAAAGGATGCCGCGGCGCGGCCGTCGCTCGCGGGTCCGATGCCGCTCGGCTCGAACGTGTTGACCATGGCGTACGCGGCGCGCTCCAGGTAGTCCCAGAGCGTTGCCTCGTGGAGCGGCGACAGACCGATTGCGTCGACGGCTCTGCGCATGTGCATGAGCCAGCGGTCACGGGCGTCGGGGTTCACGTGGAAGGCCGCGTGCCGCATACGCAGGCGTGGGTGACCGCGGTCCTGGCTATAGGTCGAGGGTCCACCCCAGTACTGCTCGAGGAACAGAGTCAGGCGTTCCTTCGCCGGTCCGAGATCTTCTTCGGGATACATCGGCCGAAGAACCTCGTCCTCTGCCACACCGACGTAGAAGGCATCCACAAGACGGACAAAGGTGTCATGCCCGCCGATCTCGTCGTAGAAAGAGAGTGGTTGATCGTCGGTCACGGCGACACGTCCGGGGGTGTGACGGGTTTGGTGGCCTGAGATCTCGCAGGCTTCTTCGGCTTCCAGACAGCGCCGTCGGCGCCCGTGGTCACCGGTGTCGGCTTGGTCTTCGGCGGGTTGGCGCCCCGCACGCGTCCGGCACCTTCGAGTCCCGACAGCATGATGGAGTTGAGCTGCGGCAGGGTGATGCCCGCACCGTCCATCGCCCGCTTCAGACGCATCCGAAGCTCACGTGCGACATCGTCCTTCGCGTTCGCACGCGTCTTCATCACCAGGCGAATCACCAACGCATCTCCCGACACCGACTCCAGTCCCCAGACTTCGGGGTGCTCGAGCACGCGTGTGCGCCACTTGGGATCTTTTTCCAGCGACTTGGCCGCCTCGAGCATGATCTTTTCGACCTCGTCGATGTCTGCATCCACCGGAACGGCCATATCGATGATGACGCGAGACCAGCCCTGGGACATGTTGCCGATCCGTGTCACCTCGCCGTTTCGCACGTACCAGAGTGTGCCGTTGACGTCCCGCACACTCGTGACCCGCACGCTGACGTATTCAACGATTCCCGTGGCGAGGCCGAGGTCGACGACGTCGCCGATGCCGACCTGGTCTTCGGCAACGATGAAGATGCCGTTGAGCACGTCCTTGACGATGTTCTGGGCGCCGAAGCCGAGTCCCGCGCCCACAGCGGCAGTCAGCAGCGTGAGGGACCCCAGAGCGTTGGGGGCCAGAAGGTTGATGATCAGCATCAGACCGATCACCACGATCGCCACATTGACGATGTTCTGCAGAATCGATCCGAGCGTGCGCGTTCGCTGTACGAGGCGCACTGCTGCCAGCGGCGAACGCTCCAAGGACTGGGTGTCGTCGACGTTGGCTTTGTTCTTCGCACCGTTGACGATGCGACTGACGACCCGCCGAATGACCAGTTTCAGCACCCATGCAAGCACGAGCGCGCCGATCACGATGCCCGCGACCGTCAACAGGTTCCATCCAACCGAAGTCAGGAGGGCGAGCGTCTGTTCCCATAGCGTCGAAGGGGGAGCGGGCGTCGTGCTGAGAAGTAATCCGTCCATCGCCAACGATCCTAACGTCGCCCGGCTGGACAGTGACTGGTCCCCGGGACCCACTCAGCGGGCGAGACCGTTCTCGTAGGCGAAGATCACCGCGTGCACCCGATCGCGTGCGCCGATCTTCGCGAGGACGCGGCCCACGTGGGTCTTGACCGTGGACTCGGCCACTGACAGCCGCTGCGCGATCTCGCCGTTGCTGAGACCTTCGGCGATCGCGAGGAGCACGTCGTGCTCGCGATCGGTGAGGGCAGCTGCGGAGAGGGCGTCCCCGTCGCCGCACGGCAGCCTGTCACCCAGCAGTTCGAGCATGCGCCTGGTGACACGAGGGGACGTGACGGCGTCGCCCTGGTGGACGGCCCGGATTGCAGCGAGAAGTTCGTGGGCGTGCGCATCCTTCAGAAGGAAGCCGCTGGCGCCCGCGCGGAGAGCCGCGAACGCGTATTCATCGAGGTCGAAGGTCGTCAGGATGAGGACGCGGATGCGCGGATGCAGGTCAAGGATGCGGCGAGTGGCCGCGATCCCGTCGACGCCCGGCATCCGAACGTCCATGAGGACCACGTCCGGCTGAAGTGAGGACGCCTTCGCGACGGCGTCCTCTCCATCGGCCGCCTCACCGACGACCTCCAAGTCGGGTTCGGATTCGAGCACCATCCGGAATCCCATGCGGATCAGCGGCTGATCGTCGACGGTGAGGATCCTGATCCGGCTAGTCATCGCGGTCGTCTCTTCCCGGCATCCACGCGCGAAGCCGCCATGTTCCGGATGCAGGAGACCCGGCATCCATCGTTCCCCCGACGTGGTCCACCCTCTCTTGAAGGCCGCGCAGGCCGAGGCCGGCGCCTTCTGACGGCGCGTCGGGCACGGCGCCGTCGTTCTCGATCGACACCTGCGTCCCCGCGGCGCCATAGACCACGCTCACCCGGATGGTGGATGGCCGCCGCGAGTAGCGGATCGCATTGGTGAGCCCCTCCTTCACGATACGCACGAGCGCAAGCGCCACGGCCGGCGTCACATCCGCAACCCCGGTCACATTCAGCGTTACGGGGGCGCCCGTTGCGCGCGCCTGTGCGACCACATCGTGCACCGAGACCTGGCCGAGCGGGGCCAGCGGCACCAACGAGTCGTCGTCACGAAGTACGCCCAGCATCACCCGCATCTCTGCCAGCGCGACACGCGCCGTGCGGGCGATCGCTCGGGTCGCCTCGGACGCCCGTGCAGCGTCGTCTGTCGCCGTCGCGCCTTCGGCGAGGGCGACGACCACCGTGAGCGAATGCGAGACGATGTCGTGCATCTCACGGGCGATCCGCGTGCGCTCGGCCGCGGCGGCGAGTCGCGCCTGCTGGTCCCGCTCAATCAGGAGTTGGCGCGAGCGCTCGATCAGCGCGTCGAGATACCTGCGCCGGTTGCCGACGTTCACCCCGACGAGTGCGCCGATGAGCAGGAGCACGATTGCGCTGACATCGACGTTCACCTGCATCCCCCATGACGAGGAGTCCAGCAGAATGCGCACGAGCGTCTGAGTGGCGATGAGGGCTGATGCGGCACCGAAGGCGATCCAGCACGCCCGTGCGGTGCGGTAGACAGCGATGGAGTACAGCGCGATGAGTGCGGCCGGGCCGCCCATCGCCGCTCCTGGAGTCGGGTCAGCGCCGAGGAACGGGAGCAAAGAGATCACGAAGACCCCGATGGGCCACCTGCGGCGCCAGACGAGTGCCGCGCACCCGAGGGTCGATAAAGCGAATCCGGCGGCGACCGACCATCCGCTGACGGGATCGGGTACGGGACCTCGGACGAAGATCGCGGGAAGGGTGAGAAGCAGCGCGACCACTGCGATGAGGATGTCGGCAAGGAGCGGATGCCTCGACCAGAACCGTCGGATCACCCCGGGCGGACGCGGCAGCCGCAGTTCGTCCTCAGCGGGAGGGACTCCCGTGCCGGGGACGAACTGCGGCTGTGCGGGCACTGATCGACTCTACGCGTCGCGCGTCTTGAGCACCGCGTAGCCACCGAGGATGAGGACCGCGACCCATCCCACCAGGGCGAGAAGCGACGGGAGGACGTCCTGGGCACCGGGCGTGGAGAGCGCGGCGGAGGCGTTCATGGGGAGGTACTCCCCGAGGTCGACGATCCAGCGCCACGATTCGCCCGCGATGGTGAACAGGCTGGTCACGATGGGGAGAACGAACAGGAGCGCGACAGTCGCGGCGATCGCGCCGGCGCCGTTGCGGACGATGAAGCCCCAGCCGACGCCGATGAGCGCGAACGAGATCATCGACAACACGCCGTAGGCGAGCGGAGTCACCGAGTTCGCTGCGTCGGTCCAGTCGATCTGCTCACTGAGCAGGGGCGCGGTCGTACCGATCGCGATCGCATAGCTCACAATGGTCGCCCCGCCCATGAGCAGGGCGACGACGACGGCCTTCGCAGCAAGGACGGCGCCGCGCCGCGGCTCCGCGGCCAACGTCGAACGGATCATCCCGGTCGAGTACTCGCCCGTGACGGCGATCGCGCCGAGAATCCCCGCGACGAGCATCGTGAACTGGGTCGGCATGAGGATCGAACTCACCGCTGGGAAGCCCGGGCCGAACTCCGCCGACGCCGACGCGATCATGGTCGCGATGCCGACTGACAGGAACACAGCGATGCCGAGGGACCACCACGTGGATCGGAGACTGCTCAGCTTGATCAATTCGCTCCGCACAACGCGGAGGAACGTGACCCGGTGGACGGTGTCGGTCGGTGCGGTCGTAGAAGGTGTGGTGGGTGCGGTCAGGATGCTCATGCGATCTCCTTCGTCTTGTATTCGACGTCGTCACCGGTGAGGCTGAGATACGCGTCTTCGAGGGTCCCCGAGGCGGGGGTGAGTTCGTGGAGGGCGATACCGCGGGCTGCGGCGATGTCGCCGATCTCGTCAGCCGGAACGCCTTCGATGTCCATGACACCTTCGGCGACGTGGGTCACCGATACGTCCGCGCCCGCGATCAACTCAGCGAGTTCGAGCGCGCGGGGGCTGCGCACCCGCACCGTCGCCCGCGTCCACCGGCGCAGAAGGTCGTCCACGGGAGCGTCGGCGAGTACGCGTCCGCGCCCGAGCACGATGATGTGGTCGGCAGTGAGCGCCATCTCGCTCATCAGATGGCTTGACAGCAGCACCGTCTTCCCCTGGGAGGCAGCATGGCGGACGAAGCGTCGCACCCAGAGGACGCCCTCCGGGTCGAGACCGTTCACGGGCTCGTCGAGGATGAGTGTGTGCGGGTCGCCGAGCAGCGCAGCCGCGATGCCGAGTCGCTGACCCATGCCGAGCGAGAACCCGCCTGCGCGTTTGCGGGCGACCGACGAGAGCCCGGTAAGTTCGATCACCTCGTCGACACGACTGAGCGGGAGTCCGTGTGTCGCCGCCATCGCGCGCAAGTGGTTGCGCGCCGAACGGCCGGTGTGGACGGCCTTGGCGTCCAGGAGCACCCCGACCTCGGTCAACGGGGACCGTAGGTCGGTGTAGCGCTTCCCGTTCACCGTCACACGTCCTGCCGTGGGGCGGTCCAACCCCACGATCATCCGCATCGTGGTGGACTTGCCTGCGCCGTTGGGCCCGAGGAATCCGGTTACCTTGCCCGGCTGCACGGCGAAACTCACATCGGAGACGGCGTGCTTGGCTCCGAAGCTCTTGCTGAGGCTTTCTGCGACGATCATGCTTCGACGCTACGAGATGACCTCCCTCCGTCGCATCGGTCGGGAGGGGGGTCTTCTCAGCGTGGGCGTCGTACCGCGGTACTACTGCGCGTCGCGGTCCTGCACAGATAGTGCGCGTTCGACTCCAGCGAGATTCTCGTTCACCAGGCGGCGGAGCGCGGGGGCGGCGTCGAGGTTGGCGGAGAGCCATCCGCGCGTGGCGTCGCGAAGCTCGAGGTTCGCGAGCGCCGCGGGGTAGAGCCCCACGATGAGGTACTGGGCGATCTGGTAGCTCCGCCCGTTCCAGATCGGGAGCAACATATCGAAGTACGGCTCGACGAAATCGCCGAGAACGTCCACTCCCGCGGGGTGCACAAGCCCGAGCGCTGCCGACCGAACGATCGTGTTCGGCAGGTCATCGTCATCGATCAGCGAGTCCCACGCCACACGCTTTGCCGCAGCATCCGGAACCGCAGCCTTCGCCTGCGCGGCGAATTCGCCACCCTTCGCGGTGTTGTCAGCAGCGAGCGCGGTGTCGATGTCGGAGCTCGTTACGACCCCACCCGCGGCAAGCGAGACCAGCAGCGCCCACGACAGGTCGGTGTCGATCTCGAGTTCGTCGAAGCTGATCTCTCCGTCGCGCACCTGACGCACACGCTCCCACTGAGCAGCCGTTGAGGCTGCGGTGGAGAACGCGGTGACGAACTGCAGCTGGCTGTCGCTTCCGGCCGGCGCGCTCAGCGCCAGAGCCCACAGTCCCTCAGCGACTTTCTCGCGCGATGCCGAACGCTTCTCGGGCGCAACGTAGGCGTTCGCGGCGAGCTGCAGCTGCGCGAGTGTCGTGCGCACGGTTGTCGACTCGGTCTCGGCGGCGATGTTGCCGAGAACGAGATCGATGTAGTCGCTGGCGGATGCTTCGGCGTCACGCGTCTGGTCCCACGCGGCACCCCACACCAGCGAACGAGCGAGGGGGTCAGTGATCTTGCCGAGATGCGCAATCGCGGTCTTCAGCGACCTCTCGTCGAGGCGGATCTTCGCGTACGCGAGGTCCTCATCGTTGAGCAACACCAGATCGGGTCGCACAAGACCCTTCAGGTCGGGGACTTCGGTCAGGTCGCCGTCGACATCGAGCTCGATGTGGTGCACTCGCACGAGAGCGTCGCCGTCGAGGTTATAGAAGCCGACGCCGAGGCGGTGCGGGCGAATGGTCGCGTAATCCGCTGGAGCGGTCTGCACGATCGCGAAGCGCGTGATCGTCCCCGACGAGTCCGCGACGATCTCGGGCGCGAGGGTGTTGACGCCCGCGGTTTCGAGCCACTTCTTGGACCAGCTCGACAATTCGCGGCCACTCGTGGCCTCGAGCTCGGTGAGCAGATCGCTGAGCTCGGTGTTGCCCCACGCGTTCTTCTTGAAGTACGCGGCGACACCGGCGAAGAACTCTTCGATACCGACCCAGGCGGCGAGCTGCTTGAGCACCGAGCCACCCTTGGCGTAGGTGATGCCGTCGAAATTCACCTGCACGTCTTCGAGATCGTTGATCTCTGCGACGACCGGGTGCGTCGAGGGGAGCTGATCCTGGCGGTACGCCCAGGTCTTCTCCATTGCGTTGAAGGTCGTCCACGCCTCGGTCCACTCGGTGGCCTCGGCGGTCGCGATAGTCGATGCCCACTCAGCGAAGGACTCGTTGAGCCACAGGCCATCCCACCACTTCATCGTGACGAGGTCACCGAACCACATGTGGGCGAGCTCGTGCAGGATCGTGACCACGCGACGCTCCTTGATGGCGTCGGTCACCTTGCTGCGGAAGACGTAGGACTCCGTGAACGTCACGGCGCCGGCGTTCTCCATCGCACCCGCGTTGAACTCGGGAACGAAGAGCTGGTCGTATTTGGCGAACGGGTAGGGGAAGTCGAACTTCTCCTCGAAGTAGGCGAACCCCTGGCGCGTCTTCTCGAAGACGTAGTCGGCGTCGAGGTACTGCCACAGGCTCTTGCGGGCGTACACACCGAGCGGGATCGTGCGTCCGGAGGCGCTGGTCAGCTCAGAGAACGTCGACTCGTAGGGACCGGCGATAAGCGCCGTGATGTACGACGAGATGCGGGGAGTGGGCTCGAAGCTCCACGTCGCGGTTTCGTCGCCTGCGGACGTGGGCTGGGGCGTGGGGGAGTTGGAAACGACCTTCCACGCGGCAGGTGCGGTGATCGTGAACTGGAATGTCGCCTTGAGATCGGGCTGCTCGAACACTGCGAAGACACGGCGGGAGTCGGGCACCTCGAACTGCGAGTAGAGGTACACCTCGCCGTCGACGGGGTCAACGAAGCGATGCAGGCCCTCGCCCGTGTTGGTGTACATCGCATCGGCGACCACGACGAGTTCGTTCTCGTCCGCGAGGTCGTCCAGCGCGATGCGCGAATCGGCGAAGACGGCTGAAGGGTCGAGCGTGCGACGGTTGAGCGTGATCTCGTGCACATCGCGTGCGATCAGGTCGATGAAGGTCGAGGCCCCCGCAGTCGCGGAGAAGCGGACGACGCTGCGCGAACGGAACACCTCGGCTCCCGTTGTCAGGTCCAGCGACACCTCATACGAGTGGGTGTCGATGATCGCTCGGCGCTCCTGCGCTTCGATGCGGGTGAGGTTTTCTCCAGGCACTGATTGCTCCCATGGGTGTGGAATCGTCGCCGTGGCCTGGCGCTGCTGGCGCCGACGGCAACCGTCCTACCCTACGTCAGCCCGCGCGGTCCCTGCGGGTTCCGGCGCGAGCGCCGACCAGGTTCGTGGCGGTGTCAGGATGGTCAGGTGATCCCAGAAGCGCAAAAGCATGACGTGTCGGTGTTGCATGCGAGTCCGGCGGCCGCCGCAGGCCCCGCTCACGTCGAGGTTCCCGTCGCCTACGACGGTCTCCTCTTGGCCGGATTCGGCGGCCCAGAGGGCCAGGACGATGTCATCCCCTTCCTGCGCAATGTCACGCGGGGTCGGGGGATCCCCGACGAGCGACTCGAAGAGGTCGCGCATCACTACCGTCACTTCGGCGGCATCAGCCCGATCAACGCGCAGAACCGCTCGCTGAAAGCCGCGCTCGAGGCGGAGCTCGCACGCCGCACGATCGATCTGCCCGTCTACTGGGGAAATCGCAACTGGGCGCCGTACCTCGAAGAAGCGGTGACGGATGCCGCGGCATCCGGTCACACGAACCTGCTGGCACTCGCCACCAGCGCCTACTCATCGTTCTCGAGTTGTCGCCAGTACCGCGAAGACTTCGCGCGCGTGCTGGAGGCCACCGACCTCGCAGGCACGGTCACGATCGACAAGGTGCGGCAGTTCTTCGACCACCCTGGATTCGTACAACCGTTCATCGACGGCGTCCGCGATGCGGTCGCGGGGTTCCTCGACGAGGGCATATCCGCCGAGGCGATCCGAGTGCTGTTCTCGACCCACAGCATTCCGACGGCCGACGCCGAGCGCTCCGGCCCGCGTGATCGTGGCTTCGGTGACGGAGGGGCGTACGCCGCTCAGCACCTCGCCGTGGCAGAAGTCGTGATGGCTGCCGTCACCGCCGAGATTCCGGCGGCCGCACAGATCGGGTGGGAGCTCGTGTACCAGTCGCGATCGGGCCCGCCCACGCAACCGTGGCTCGAGCCGGACGTGAACGACGTCATCGCGGGCCTGCCCGCGGCAGGTGTCCAGGCCGTCGCCATCGTGCCGCTCGGATTCATGAGCGACCACATGGAAGTCCTCTGGGACCTCGATACGGAGGCAACGGATGCTGCGGCCGAGGCGGGGCTCCGCTCGGTTCGCACGCCGACCCCCGGCATCGATCCGACCTTCGTCGCGGGGCTCGTCGATCTCGTCGAGGAGCGGCTGAACGGCACCCCCTCCGCAGACCGTCCTCACGCCACCGCACTGGGACCCTGGTTCGATGTATGCCGTCCCGCATGCTGCGAGAACATCCGCGCCGGTTTCAAGCCCGCGGTCTCGGGCATCGCCCCGTGACCTCTCCATAGGATTAGTCCCATGCGCATCCATATCGCGACCGACCACGCAGGCCTCGAGTTCTCCACGCAGTTGCAGCACCACCTCGCCGAGCAGGGGCACGAGGTCATCGACCACGGGCCACTGAACTACGAGCCCCTCGATGACTACCCGGCGTTCTGCATCCGCGCCGCACAGTCCGTCATGCGCGATGAGGCCGACGGTGTCACGTCGCTCGGTGTGGTCTTCGGCGGATCCGGCAACGGTGAGCAGATCGCCGCGAACAAGGTCGCGGGCATCCGAGCCGCGTTGGTGTGGAGCATCGCCACGGCGGAGCTTGCCCGCGAACACAACGACGCGAACGTGATCGCCATCGGCGCCCGTCAGCACACGTTCGACCAGATCGCCTCGTTCATCGACCGCTTCATCGAGACACCGTTCTCGAACGAAGAGCGGCACGTGCGCCGCATCCGCCAGATCGCCGCGTTCGAAGACGATGGCAGCCTCGAGCCCGACCCGCGGGCAACCGCCGGCGGACCCGACGTCCTGGCGGCCGAAGACAGCTCGTTCGATCCCGAAGCCGGCTGATGCCGGAGGGACACTCCGTACATCGCATCTCTCGACAGTTCGACCGCAACATCGTCGGCCTAGCTGTGCACGCCTCGAGCCCCCAGGGCCGGTTCGCGGAAGGCGCGTCGATGATCGACGGCCGCACAGCCACGCAGGTGCGCGCGGTCGGCAAGCAGATGTTTCTCGAGTTCGACGACGACGTGTGGCTGCGCGTGCACCTCGGGATGTACGGAGCGTGGGACTTCGCGGGCGAGATTGTGGTCGACCCCACCATCGCGTCGGCGAACGGACGTATGGGGCAGACGAATCAACGCGGCACCGCAGTGGAAGGAGCGGTGATGGATTCTGCGGGCGAGAACTCACTGACATCGATCGGCGCTCCCCGGCGTGCACGCGTGCGCGTGCGCATGTCGGAACAGACAACCGGCCTCAACGATGAAGATCTGGAATGGCCTCCGCCCGTTGTGGGGCAAGTGCGTCTTCGGCTTCTCACGGAGATCACCTGCGCCGACCTCCGTGGACCCACGGCCTGCGAGCTTCAGACACCGGACGAGGTCGCCGCGACGATCGCAAAGCTCGGTCCCGACCCCCTCGTCGACGACATCGCGGAGGGTGAAGAGCGATTCGCTGCGGTGGTTGCACGCAAACCCACGCCGATCGGGCAGTTGCTGATGGATCAGTCGGTCGTGAGCGGAATCGGGAACGTCTATCGGGCCGAGATTCTCTTTCGAGCGCAGCAGAACCCGCATACGCCCGGGCGGGATGTGCCGGGCGAGGTTGTGCGGGGGATGTGGCGGGACTGGGTGCGGTTGCTCTCCGTCGGTGTCGAGACCGGCCAGATGATGACGATGGACGACCTCTCACCGGACCGCTACCGCAAGGCCATGGCGAGCCGAGACGATCGGCACTGGGTGTATCACCGCGCGGGGTTGCCTTGTCGAGTGTGCGGAACGACGATCGTCGTGGAAGAGATGGCAACCCGCAAGCTTTACTGGTGCCCGTCCTGCCAAACGTGAAGGTGGCACCGAACTCGTAGGCTCAAGTCATGCGCCAGAACCCGAGCTTTGCGATGACCGATATCGCCGAACTCCGCCGCCTGATCGAGGCGAACCCATGGATGACCCTCGTAAGCCAGACCGAGGACGGACTCGTCGCCTCGCACTACGCGGTGCTGCTCGACGACGAACGCGACGACCTCACGATCGTCGGCCATATGGGCAAACCCGATGACATGATCCACGGGCTCGGCGAGCGAGAACTCCTGGTCGTCGTCCAAGGACCGCATGGGTACATTTCGCCCGGTTGGTATGGCGGGGGTAGCCAGGTCCCCACGTGGAACTTCGTCTCGGCGCACTTGAGCGGTGTCCCCGAAGTCCTCACTGCCGAAGAGAATCTCGTCGTGCTCGAGAAGCTCGTCGAGCGTTTCGAGTCGCGGATGCCCGACCCGAGACTGATGTGGACGCCGCCCAACGATCCGGACTTCGTGCGCCGGCTCGAGCACGGAACGGTCGGGTTCCGCCTTACCCCGACGAAGGTTGTCGCGAAGCGCAAGCTCAGCCAGAACAAGACGCCTGAGGTCGTCGAGACGATTCTCGCCGAGCTTTCCGGCGATGGCCCCTACGCCAATCCGTCTCTTGTGGCCGAGATGCGCCGCGCTCACGACGCCCTCGCTGACGGACGGCGGTCGCACTCGTGAGCGATCGCGGCGCAACGATCGGCACGATTGCGAACGTGCGCATAGCGGGTGCCGGGCGCGAACTGCTCGTCGACGAGGGACCCTTCGACGTCTTCCTTGACAGCGGTGTGATCGCCGACATCGCGCCCGCTGGTGCGGTACGCCGTGTCGGTGAGGTACTCGACGCCAACGGAACGTGGATGATTCCGGGGCTGTGGGATCACCACGTCCATGTCGTGCAATGGGCGCTCATGGCCCAGCGCCAGGCGTTGGGACATGCCGCGTCGGCCGAAGAGGCGGCGCGGATCATGTCGTCGGCGCCGATCCTCGCAGACGGTCGCCGTGTCGGCACGGGCTTCCGCGACGCGCTGTGGCCGGACAGCCTCACCCTCGAAGCACTCGATTCTGCCACGGGCGCCGTGCCGACCTACCTGATCAACGCCGATGTGCACAGCGTGTGGCTCAACAGCGCCGCCTTGCGGCGCGAAGGGTTCACCGCCGAGGACGATGGCATCCTGCGCGAAGAGCCGGCCTTCGAGATCTCGCGGCGGCTGAACGCGGTAGACCCTGCGATCGGTGACCGCCTGGTCGCTCAGATGGCGCAGGCTGCCGCGGCCCGCGGCATCGTCGGGCTCGTCGATCTCGACATGGCCTGGAACGAAGAGGCTTGGGCCCGGCGTGTAAATGCAGGGTTCGATGTGATGAAGGTGGAGTTCGGGATCTACCCGGAGTTCCTGGATCGCGCCCTCGCGGAAGGACTTCGCACCGGCGACGTCGCGCGAGGCGCAGCATCCGACCTCGCCCGCGTCGGGTCGCTGAAGGTGATCACCGACGGATCGCTCGGTACCCGCACCGCGGCTTGCTCGCACAGTTACCCCGGCGATCCGCACAACCACGGACTGCTCACCGTCGACCCCTCCACGCTCATCGAGCTCATGACGCGCGCGACCGGTTCGGGGCTCTCCTGCGCAATCCACGCCATCGGCGATGTCGCGAACTCGCACGCACTCGATGCCTTCGCCGTGACGGGCGCGTGGGGCACCATCGAGCATGCTCAGCTCGTCGCCCACGCTGATATTCCGCGCTTCGGACGCCTCGGGGTGGGGGCGAGCGTACAACCCGAGCACGCGATCGACGATCGCGACATGACCGACTCGATCTGGGCGGACCAGACCGCGCTGCCCTACCCGCTGCGCTCGCTCGCTGACACCGGCGCCAACCTGCTTTTCGGTTCGGACGCGCCCGTCTCGCCGCTGGACCCGTGGGCAGCGATTGCGGGGGCGGTGTTCCGCACGCGCGATGGCCGAACGCCGTGGAGGTTGGAGCAGGGGGTGGATGCCGCCACCGCCGTGGCCGCCTCAACCTACGGCGGTTCGGCCCACGGTGCGCGCATCGAGGTCGGCGCACCCGCAGATCTCGCGCTGGTGGAACACGACCCGCTCGCCGCCGACGAAGGTCAGCTCCGCTCGATGCAGGTGTCGGCGACCCTGCTCAGCAGTCGCGTCACGCACAGCGGGGGATAGCCCCCGCAGGGCTTGGGGAGACCGTCGGATGCCGGTGACGAGGCGTGATCGCGAGGCTGGAAGAACATTCCACCCGAGGAGACTGCGATGACCCTGAACACCAACGCGCAACCGACCGGCTGGGCGGCGTACGCCGACCGCTGGCGTAAGACACCCGGGAGTGCGCTCTACCTGCTTGCGGTGTTCGTCCTCGCCATCACAGCGCTGAGCACGTTGGCATCGCTGTTCTTGACGGGCGTCGGGCTCCTGATTCTCCTTGTCGGCCTGCCGATCATCGTCATGACGCTCTACATCGCGCGCGGCTTCGGCGTCGCCGACCGATTCCTGCTGCGACTCACCGGCCTCGCCGAAATAGGCGAACCCGAGTGGAATCTCGACCGCACCGCGCAGGCCGGGTTCTGGGCACTGCTCACTAGGGCGCTGCGCAATCCGCACTACTGGGTGTATCTCGTGCACGGGATGATCGTGAGCCCGATCATCAGCATCGTCACCTTCACCCTGACGACCGTGTGGCTCAGCGTGAGCCTGGGCGGTCTGACGTACTGGTTCTGGAGCATGTTCCTCCCGCGCGGAGAGCGCCGCGGCGAATGGGGTCAGTACGTGTCGGACGGTGTGCCGTGGCTGTTCGGCGGGTGGCAGAGCCGTCCGGTGGAGATCTTCCTCTACCTGCTCGCCGGCATCATCTTCGCGGTCACCATGCCGTGGGTGCTGACGGGTCTTGCGCGGGTTCACCACGCGATCGCATCGGGGATGCTCGGCCCGTGGCGATCAGACGCTCTCGCTACCGAGGTGCGCGCCGAGGCGGCTGCGCGTGAAGCAGCGGTCCAAGCCGAGAACACCGATCTGCGACGCCTGGAGCGGGATATCCACGACGGCCCTCAGCAGCGCCTCGTGCGGCTGCAGATGGATCTTGCCGCTCTTGAGCGTCGCGCCGAGGCGGGCGACGGGGATGCTGCGGCGGCGCTTGCCCGTGAGGCGCGCGTTCATGCCAAAGCGGCACTCGATGAGCTCCGTGCACTCTCGAGCGGTGTGGCACCACCGCTGTTGCAGGATCGGGGACTTGTTGCAGCGCTCGGAGCGGTGGCCGCCGCGACTCCACTGCACGTGCAGGTCGACATCGACACCGCGATCGACACCTGGGTCGCTCCCGAGATCGCGCGCACGATCTACTTCACCGTCTCCGAGTTGTTCACCAACGTGGTCAAGCACGCGGGGGCGACGGGAGTGACGCTCAAAGCCGCCCTGCGCGCACCCGTCGATGTCACGCCGACGATGCTCGATGTGTGGGTGGTCGACAACGGTCGAGGAGGAGCGCAACTCGCCACTGGCCATGGGCTCGATGGTCTTCGCGACCGGGTGGCCGGACTCCGCGGCGACTTCGTGATCGACAGCCCGATCGGTGGACCGACCAGCATTGGTGTGCACGTTCCACTCGGGACCGTCGCGTGAGCCTGTCGGCCTATCCTGGCGACATGAACGGCGGTATGAATGGCGGCGGTATGCGTATCGTGCTCGTCGAAGATTCGGTGCTGCTCCGCGAGGGACTCATTCGGCTGTTCGGTGAAGCGGGCTACTTCACGGCCGGGGCCTTCGGCGATGCATCTGACATCATCGACCGCGTCCGCGCGGCACGAGCCGATGTCGCGATTCTCGACGTTCGCCTTCCTCCCGACTTCCGCGACGAAGGCATCCGCGCCGCCCTCGCGTTGCGCACCGCCCTCCCCGGAGTGGGAATCCTCGTGCTGTCGCAGTACGTCGAGGGCGTCTATGCCCGAGAACTTCTCGCGTCGGGCGAAGGCGGTGTCGGCTATCTGTTGAAGGATCGGGTGACGTCGCTCGAGGAGTTCACCGACGCAGTGGAGCGCGTGCGGGCTGGCGGGACGGTGCTGGATCCGCTGGTCGTGCGACAGCTCATCGCGTCGCGCCCCGATCCGCTTTCTCAGCTGACGCGCCGCGAACACGATGTGATCGAGCTCATGGCCGAGGGGCGCAGCAACGCCACGATCGCCGAGCGGCTCTTCATCGGTGTCGGGGCTGTGGAGAAGAACGTCACCTCGATCTTCTCCAAACTCGGGCTCGAGGAGTCCGGGTCTGACCACCGGCGCGTGCTCGCTGTGCTCGCGTTCCTTCAACGCTGACAGTCGGCGCAACGACAAGGGGTCGAGACCGTAACGGTCTCGACCCCTCTCGCGATGAGTTCTCTACTCGGCGAGGTGAGCGAAGAGGAACCAGCGGTCCTTCTCGAGGGCAGCCTTGATCGAGATCGCGATGTCCTGGCTGGTCAGGTCGAACTCGTCCAAACCGTCGATTGCAGCCTGTGTATCGGCGATGACGTGATCCATGTCGGCGATGACGGCACGGATCAGGGGCTCCCATTGGGTGAAGCCTGCGGGGACCGCACTCGCCGCGGTCTTTGCCGCCACAGTCGCCACACGAGCGTCCACAGGAAGGCCAAGAGCGACGATCCGCTCAGCGGCAAGATCGGCACCGGCCTGCGCGTTCGTGACGAGGGTGTCGAGCAGTTCGTGGATCGCGATGAAGTTGCTGCCGCGCACGTTCCAGTGCGCCTGCTTGCCGTTCACGGCCAGGGCCTGGAGGCCCAGGACGACGGGTGTGAGAAACTGTGCGCTCGCCGCGGTCACGTCGGGGCCCGCGGTCGTCGCCGGGGTGGTCTGAGTCTTAGACATCTGTCGCCTCCGTTTTCGGTGGATGCCTCTTCCCACGAGGCGCTCCTACGAGACTCAACGCTACTCAGCACAGAGACTTCCGCAAGCAAGCAAAGGCTGGGCTAAGCCGTCTGTCGAATCGGCGCTCGCGCCATCAGCGGCTAACGTCGAGGCGTGCCTTCTGCCGACCAGCGCGACCTGACCGACCAGCGCACTCAGACCTCTGCCGGCGTCGCGTCGCGGTTCCTGCCCCACGTGCAGGGTCTTCGTGCGATCGCCGTGCTCGCCGTCGTGCTCTACCACTTCTGGCCGGGACGGGTTTCCGGCGGCTACGTCGGTGTCGACGTCTTCTTCGTGATTTCAGGGTTTCTCATCACCGCGCATCTCATGCGTGAGTTGACCACCACGGGCACGGTACGCCTGTCGCAGTTCTGGGCCCGGCGCGCGCGACGCCTGCTTCCGGCATCCCTCCTCGTGCTGCTGTTCTGCGCGCTGGTGGCGATGTCGCCGTATCTCACCCCCACCTCCGCTTTGCCGAACGAAGTGCGCGAGATCCTCGCCTCGACGTTCTACGTCGAGAACTGGTACCTGGCGCTCAATTCCGCGGACTATCTGAATCATTCGGGAGACCCGACGACGGTTCAGCACTATTGGTCGCTCTCGCTCGAAGAGCAGTTTTACGTGATGTGGCCGCTGATCATGTTGCTCGCGGCCTGGATCGGGGTGAAGTTCTTCCGCGGCTCGCAGCGCCGCGCCGTGTTGGTCGCCCTCGGAATCGTCAGTGTGGTGTCGTTCGTGTTCTGTGTCGTGTTCACGATTACCGACCCGGCACCGGCGTACTTCGTGACCTTTGGTCGCATGTGGCAGTTTGGCGTGGGCGCCTTGGTTGCCCTGATACCGATGCTTCGTGTTCAGCACGCGATCGGCAGCTTCATCCTCGGGTGGGGCGGCATCCTCACCCTCGCCTTCGTGATCTTCACGTTCGACGGCCAGACCCCGTTCCCGGGCTACATGGCCGCTGTCCCGACACTCGCCGCCGCCGCGGTGATCGCCGCGGCGAACTCAGAGCGCTGGTGGTACCCGACGCGGGTGCTCTCGATCCGGCCTGCGCAGTTCGTCGGAGACATCTCTTACTCGCTGTACCTCTGGCACTGGCCCCTGATCATCATCGCGCCCTCGGTTCCGTTTTGGGGGCTGACGATCTATCACCGCGTCGCGCTGCTCGTGCTGTGCTTCGTGCTGGCGTGGCTGACAAAGAGGTTCGTCGAAGATCCCGCGCGCAGCTGGAAGATGCTCACCTCGCGGCCCGCGCGCGTCACCCTGTGGTCTTCGCTGGCGGGAATGTTGCTGGTTGCCGGTGTCGCGGGCGCCGCCTGGGCGGTGAACGCACAGACGTACAACGACGGCGTGACCGCGATCGCAGACCTGCGCGAAAACCCGCCCGAGTGTTTCGGAGCCGCCTTCATCCTCGACGACGCGTGCTCCGGCACCGAGTTCGGCGACACCGTTCTTCCGGCTCCCGGCTTTGCCGGTGTCGATCGCCCCACCGACTCGCAGTGCTTTGTCCAGCTCAACGACGCACGACCGGTGTCGTGTGAATTCGGATCCGACGCCACGGACGCCCCACGAGTCGCACTCATCGGCGACAGCCACGCGTACCAACTCCTCTCGACGTTCCAACGATTGGCCGACGACCGCGGCTGGCACCTGACGACGTACTTCAAGGGAGCGTGCCCCTGGAACGCCACACCGCTCTCCACACCGGGCGCCTTCGGAGCCGCATGCACCGAATGGCGCGACGGCGTGCGCGCGCAACTCGCCGACCGCGAGCTCGATGCCGTCTTCACCGCGGCCATCGCGACCACTCCGTACTCGTCCGCCGGGTACGACTCCTCCTTCGATGCGGCCGTTGCCGGATATCGCGAGGCTTGGGGCGAGGTGCTCGGCCGGGGCGTCCCCGTCATCACCGTCGTCGACAACCCGGTCTGGGAGACCGACCCCAACAAGTGCCTGCGCACGCGGGATGTCGCGGCCTGCGACGGCACGCGATCGGACCTGCTGGTGGAAGACGATCCGCTGCGGGCCGCAGCATCCGGAATCGACGGCGTCACCCTGCTCGATTTCACCAACGTGTTCTGCGACGAGTCGGTGTGCTGGCCTGTCGTCGGCGGAGCGAACATCTATCGTGACCAAGATCACATCACGGTGACCTTCGCCGACACGCTGGCTCCGTGGTACGCCGCTGCAGTCGAGGACGCTCTGGCCGCGCGCGACGAATAGGGTCGAGGAATGACCATCGCAGACGATGCCACCGTTCTCTCACTGGGTGCGCTTCGCCCTGATCTTGCCTCAACCAGTTTCGTCGCTTCGGGCGCGCGGATCGTAGGCGCTGTGGCGCTGCGCGACGGCGCGAGCGTCTGGTACAACGCCGTGCTCCGCGCGGACAGCGACGCCATCACGCTCGGCGCCGGAAGCAACATCCAAGACAACGTCTCGGTCCACGTCGATGCGGGTCACCCGGTCGTCATCGGCGAGAACGTCTCGGTCGGCCACAACGCGGTCGTTCACGGGTGCACGATCGGCGATGGCTCGCTGATCGGCATGGGCAGCGTCATCCTCTCGGGCGCCGTGATCGGCGCAGGATGTCTGATCGCCGGGGGAGCGGTCGTGCTGGAGGGCACGGTGATCCCCGACGGAACACTGGTCGCGGGCGTGCCGGCGAAGGTGCGCCGCGAGCTCAGCGACGAAGAACGCGCCGGGATCATTCGCAACGCCGAGACATATCGAGCTCACACCCAGCGTCACATCGACGCGGTGCGAGAGTCTCATGTCTGAGCCGAGGCCGGTGGCGCTGGTCACCGGTGTCGGCAGGCCGCAAGGGATCGGCGCGGGGATCGTCCGCGTGCTTGCTCGTGACGGGTGGGATCTCGCCGTCAGCAGGTGGGAGCCCGCCGATGCAGCGATCTTCGGTGCCGACGCTGCCTTGAGGCTCGACACGGTGATCGCCGATGCCCGTGCCGCGGGCGCGCGAGTGGTCGATGTGCCGGTGGATTTGGAACGACCGGATGCTGCGGCATCCCTCTTCTCGCACGTTGCCGCGGAACTGGGCGAGGTGACAGCGCTCGTCCTCTCGCACGCGTGGGACGTCGAATCGGGAATCCTCGATACCACCATCGACGAGTTCGACCGTCACTTCGCTGTGAACACCCGAGCGAGCTGGCTGTTGATCGCCGAATTCGCGCGTCAGGCAGCATCCGGCGGCGCCATCGTCGCCCTCACCAGTGATCACACCACCGGCAACATGCCTTATGGAGCGAGCAAAGGTGCACTCGATCGGATCGTGATCTCGGCGGCCAAAGAGCTCGGACCGAAGAGAATCTCAGCCAACGTGCTCAACCCCGGCCCGATCGACACGGGATGGATGACACCCGACATCCGCACCTCCCTGACCGCCATGCAACCCAGCGGCCGGCTCGGCACTCCCGCCGATATCGCCGAACTCATCGGCTTTCTCGTGTCATCCCGCGGGCGCTGGGTGACCGGTCAACTTCTGACCGCCGACGGCGGATTCTCGATTTCGATCTGATCGCGTGCCCACTGCGGTTCTGCGGCCCGATGATCGCGCCCGCCTCTAGATTGTCCCTATGACCAGTCGCACCGCAGCCATTGTCTTCCGGCTGTTCTTCGCAGCTCTTGCCCTCTTCGCCGTCGGAGCGCAGCTCTTCACACGGCACCTGCCGTCGGGGTATGACCCGGTGAACTTCTTCAGCTACTTCACCAATATCTCGAACATCTTCATCAGCGTGGTGTTCATCATCAGCGCGGTTCGGCTGATCCGCGGCAAGACGCAGGTGTCGGCGATGGATGCGGCGATCCGGGGCGCCGCGGTCGTGTACATCGTCTTCGTCGGACTGGTCTTCAACACTCTGTTGGTCGGAGTCGACCTCGGCGACCTGATGCCGTGGGTGAACATCGTCTGCCACTTTGTGATGCCTATCGTGGGCCTCCTCGACTGGCTCATCTGGCCGCCGCGCCGCCGCATTCCGCTGGCGACGGCGTTCTGGTGGATGAGCTTTCCGGCGCTGTACGTGGCGTACACGCTGATCCGGGGCGCAATACTGACCTGGTACCCGTACCCGTTCTTCAACCCTGCGCAGGTCGGCGGGTACGGGGGAGTGGCGCTGTACTGCGCCGGCATGCTCGTCGGCTTCCTCGTGCTGGCGCTGCTGATCCGTTGGCTCGGCAACGTTCTCGGCGCACGGCGCGACGCGAAGCATGAGGACGCGAAGGATGACGACACAGTTCGGAGGGGCTGACGGGAATCGAACCCGCATCATTAGTTTGGAAGCGAGCCCTGCCCCTCGTAGGGACTGAGCCGTGATCACGCGGTTTCCCGCGTAATTACGGGGCTAAACGTACCATGCGCGTCACCCGTAGGTGACCGTTGTTTACCGCAATTTACCGCTCCGGAGTACACGCGAGTACACGCGAGTACACGCCGACAACCTGTTTGCGTGCGGTGTATGACACCGGATACTGTGCGGTGTATGACACCGAACAAGCCAAGAACGCCACTTAGATCGATCCGCATTCCCGATGAGCTTTGGAGCGCCGCGCAGCAGATCGCAAGCGAGCGCGTCAACGCAGGCGAAAGCGCCGCGACAGTCTCCGATGTCGTGCGGGACGCTCTGCACGCCTACGTGAGCGCGTCGACCGGCACGGAGCACTCGTGAGCGGGTCGACGCTCACACGAGCGCACACAGCGCCGCCTGACACGTCAGGAATGTGGCACGCGGGCGGGAGGCTCGACGACGAGATGCGGCGAAAGTGGCTCGATGCGCTGAACTCGTTCGAGGTCGCTCAGCGCGCCAAGAAGGCGCAGCCCGCGACGGTCGCTCGACGAGTGCGACACGTGCGGAAGTTTGCGAGCGAGGTCGCGTTGTCACCGTGGCACGTGACGGCGGAGGACGTGCAGGGGTGGCTTGAACGGCTCGACGTTGCCGACAGCACGCGGCTATCGATGCGTGACAGTCTGCGGGCGTTCTACAGGTGGGCGCACGTGAGCGGGCGCATGCTCAGCGATCCGACGGAGTGCGTGTCCTATCGTGCGGTGCGTCTGCCGGTGCCGACATCGTGGGAGCAACCTCTGACGGCCTATGAGCGGCATCTGTGGGCCAAGGGCTCAGCGTCGACGACGGTGCGCGCACACATGGAACAGATGCGATCGTTCGCGCGCGAGAACGCCTCGCTCGATCCGTTCGCAGTGAGGATCGATGATCTCTATGAGTGGATGGCGGGTAAGCGCTGGGCGCGCGAGACCCGACGAGCACGCAAGGTCACGCTGAGAGGGTTCTACACGTGGGCGGTCGAGACTGACCGGATCGACGCGAACCCGACAGACAAGCTCCCCAAGATCCGCTCGACAGACCCGATAGCGAGGCCCGCGAGTGACGACGAGTACGAGGCAGCGATGCGCATGGCCGACGATCGCGGGAAGATCGCGCTGCGCTTGTCGGCCGAACTCGGGCTACGCCGTGCCGAGGTTGCCCGCGTGCATTCAGCAGACCTCGAGCGGCACGCCGAACAGGGAACGTGGCTCACTGTGCACGGCAAGGGCGCAAAGATCAGGCGGGTACCAGTGCCTGAATCGCTCGCGCTCACGCTGCGCACTCTGCCGGAGGGCTACGTGTTCCCCGGGCAGATCGTCGAGCGGCAGTCGCACGCGGCGCAGACCGGCCACATATCGCCGCGCTACCTCGGCAAGCTCATTGCGCAGCTGCTACCTGCGGGCGTGACGATGCACGCACTCAGGCATCGATTCGCTACGCGTGCATACAACGTGAATCGGGACGTGTTCACCGTTCAGCGCCTACTAGGCCACGCGTCGGCGGCGACAACTCAGCGGTACGTGCAAGTGTCTGACGACGGTATGCGCGCGCTCGTCGAGGCGGTGAACCCGTGAGTGAACCTGACGAGATCGCCGCGAAGATCAGGCGCCGGATCGACTGCCCGGTCGAGTGGTGCGCCGGTGCGTGGCTCGAGCACGGCGGCGAGGGACAGCCGCCTGAGCAATGGGTGCACAGTGACCTACACGGATTCCGGCTCCCGCACGGTGCGACACTCAGCCGCGACCAAGAGGGCTCAGGCCCGCTCACATGGCTCTTACACGCCGAATGGGACGGCACTTCTCTGCTCGTCAGACACGGCACAGACCTGCACCAGATCGCGGCAGAGCTACGCGCAATGGCCGACGCGATCAACGATGTCGCAGCCCTCACGGATCAGCAGTAGCCGTATATGAAAACCGGATTGCAATGATCGTCGAATCTGCAAAGAATCCGGTCTGAAACTTACAGATCGACCTCGATGGCCAGGAGCGACCTCGACGAGCGACGACCAGGAGCGCGTCGACGAGCACGAGCGCCGCTCGAGGCGCAGCACGAGCGACCTCGACGAGCGACGACCACAACGAGCGACGAGCAGGAGCGATGAGCGACGAGCGGAGGCGCAGGAGCGCAGGAGCGCAGGAGCGATGAGCGACGACCAGGAGCGCGTCGAGGCGCAGAGCGCAGGAGCGACGGCACGAGCGCGTCGACGAGCACGAGCGCCGCTCGAGGCGCAGCACGAGCGACCTCGACGAGCGACGACCACAACGAGCGACGAGCAGGAGCGATGAGCGACGAGCGGAGGCGCAGGAGCGCAGGAGCGCAGGAGCGATGAGCGACGACCAGGAGCGCGTCGAGGCGCAGAGCGCAGGAGCGACGGCACGAGCGCGTCGACGAGCACGAGCGCCGCTCGAGGCGCAGCACGAGCGACCTCGACGCGCGACCTCGACGAGCGACCTCGACGAGCGACCTCGACGAGCGACGAGCAGGAGCGATGAGCGACGACCAGGAGCGCGTCGAGGCGCAGAGCGCAGGAGCGACGGCACGAGCGCGTCGACGAGCACGAGCGCCGCTCGAGGCGCAGCACGAGCGACCTCGACGAGCGACGACCACAACGAGCGACGAGCAGGAGCGATGAGCGACGAGCGGAGGCGCAGGAGCGCAGGAGCGCAGGAGCGCAGGAGCGCAGGCGGAGGCGCAGGAGCGCAGGAGCGATGAGCGACGACCAGGAGCGCGTCGAGGCGCAGAGCGCAGGAGCGACGGCACGAGCGCGTCGACGAGCACGAGCGCCGCTCGAGGCGCAGCACGAGCGACCTCGACGCGCGACCTCGACGCGCGACCTCGACGAGCGACGAGCAGGAGCGATGAGCGACGACCAGGAGCGCGTCGAGGCGCAGAGCGCAGGAGGCGACGGCACGAGCGCGTCGACGAGCACGAGCGCCGCTCGAGGCGCAGCACGAGCGACCTCGACGCGCGACGACCAGGAAGCGATGAGCGACGACCAGGAGCGCCTCGAGACGCAGCACGAGCGACCTCGACGAGCGACGACCACAACGAGCGACGAGCAGGAGCGATGAGCGACGAGCGGAGGCGCAGGAGCGCAGGAGCGCAGGAGCGCAGGAGCGCAGGAGCGCAGGAGCGATGAGCGACGACCAGGAGCGCGTCGAGGCGCAGAGCGCAGGAGCGACGGCACGAGCGCGTCGACGAGCACGAGCGCCGCTCGAGGCGCAGCACGAGCGACCTCGACGCGCGACCTCGACGCGCGACCTCGACGAGCGACGAGCAGGAGCGATGAGCGACGAGCGGAGGCGCAGGAGCGCAGGAGCGCAGGAGCGATGAGCGACGAGCGGAGGCGCAGGAGCGCAGGAGCGCAGGAGCGATGAGCGACGAGCGGAGGCGCAGGAGCGCAGGAGCGCAGGAGCGATGAGCGACGAGCGGAGGCGCAGGAGCGCAGGAGCGCAGGAGCGATGAGCGACGAGCGGAGGCGCAGGAGCGCAGGAGCGCAGGAGCGATGAGCGACGAGCGGAGGCGCAGGAGCGCAGGAGCGCAGGAGCGATGAGCGACGAGCGGAGGCGCAGGAGCGCAGGAGCGCAGGAGCGATGAGCGACGAGCGGAGGCGCAGGAGCGCAGGAGCGCAGGAGCGATGAGCGACGAGCGGAGGCGCAGGAGCGCAGGAGCGCAGGAGCGATGAGCGACGAGCGGAGGCGCAGGAGCGCAGGAGCGCAGGAGCGCAGGAGCGCAGGAGCGACGAGCGGAGGCGCAGGAGCGACCTCGAGGCGCAAGATGCTAGCGGGGTCGGGACGTGCTCGTCCACGTCAGCGCAACGAGCGCCGACGGTCTGTTGCTGAGCAACATCGCAGAATCGAACTCTAGGTGGATCGGTAGGTCGGATGTTGGTTCCATGACAGCGGATCCTTGGTGTTTGAGAATGATCGATGGATTGGGGGACGCGGGCAGGAAGAGGCTGCCCGCGTCCCCGGTCAGGTGAGGGCTACAGAATCCCGAGATCCTTGAGCCGGAGGAACACGACATCTTCGCGAGTGAGGCCCTGCGCGGCATCGATCACGTCTGCCCGACGTGCGGCGGCGATCTGTCGCTGTGCCTCGGTGAAGCAGTGGAAGCAGGAGCGCAAGAGGTTCTGCCGTAGTGCGCCGCTCTCGATGTCGTGCAGATCGCGCACGCTCACACCGCCGTGCTTTGCAGGGTCACTCTCGGCGCAAGTCGGGCACGTCCGCCGCTCAAGTGACGCTGCTCGATCAGCGGCGCGTGCGGCGGCGCGGTGCTGTGTCGCCGACGCGTGCTCGAGGCGCAGCTGGTGCGTAGCCAGGTTGACGAGATCGGCGTATTCGGCGCGCTTGACCTCAGCAGCCGATGCTGACACGAGCGCGGTGTACTCCTCGCCTGCGGGCATGTTCTGCACCTCGGCGTATTCTTCTTCGCCGAACCAACCGTTCTTCTTGCGGGTGACCGTGAAGCGCGAAGCGACGGCCTCGCGGGCACGAAGTCCGACGATCTCGTCGACGCGCTCTGACACGGCCAGCAGTCCGGGGGCGGGCGCGTCGTCGTAGGCGGCGCGAACGTCGGCCGGCACGAAGTAGTGCGACTCGTCGTCGTCGTAGCCAGCGGGCAGATCGGTGGTCGTCGGCGTTGCGTCGGCGTTGCGGGTGAAGATGCTCATTTGGTGTTCCTTCGGTTTGTGCTGCAAGGAATGCAGCGGTGTTCCGAGCGAATCCAGGCGGATTGCTCGTGAGAGATTTCGTGTCATTGGTGCAGGTCGATCTTGTTGAGAATGGTTCTCACTAAGAGAGAGAACTTTCAGAGCGGAGCGTGGAGTTGAACCGCCTTCCGCCAAAAAAAACGTGGTGACGAATGTTCATTCGCTCCCGCCGTTCTGCCGCCGCCGTTGCTCGTCGAGCGCTCGTCGTTTGCGTTCGCGGTAAGCCCGATCCCACTCCCGCTTCTTGGCTCGAGTCGGGTCGTGTCGATACCCCGTACCCCACACGCGCCCGTCGCGCTCGGCGTGGCAGGTCAGGCACATGGGGTCGTAGTCGGCAGGATCCGGTGACCACACACGCGGCCGGCCTTCTCGGTTCGTGCCCTTGATCTCTCGCGCTTGCGTGGCGCGGTAGGCCCACTGTCGCGCAGGCGTGCCACACCGAATGCAGTACCAGCTCGAGGCAGGCCCACGGCGCGCACGTACGCGACTGTGCGCCGCGCCGTAGCTCGAGGGATCAGTGCCCGCACGTGGAGTGGTCGACGGCTTACGCGGGACACGCTGCGCTGTGGGCACGCGCCGACTCATGAGGTAGCCGACATCGGTGGCGCGCTGCTCGTTGTACCAGCGCCGGTTGTAGCAACGCTGGCACTCGCCGGACTTCTTGACGTACACCGCCCGCCCGCACGCGCACTGCTCGCTCATGCGACAGCCTCGTCGTAGAGGTGCTGCTGGATCTCGAATGGTGATTGCGAGATCGCGGCGAGCACGTACCGCTGAGGTGAGCGCGGCTTGTGCGTGGCCTTCTCGAGTATCCAGCGCCCGACGCCGAGAGCACGGTCACCGGTGACGTCCTCGCCGGTAGCCGACTTGATCTGCCGAACGATCGCCGGTACGTCAGTGAGCCCGCTCATCGCCGCAAACGACCTGAGAAATGGACTGGATAGATCGTCGTCCGTCGCTTCGCGCGCGTCTACTTCTGGACTTGACTTGACGACGTTTCCATAGGTCTCTGAATGATCTCCTGAATGATCAGACTGACTGATACTCGTCCCCGCTGTGAGCGGGTTAGGTTGCCGCTGTGAGCGGGTTAGGTTGCCGCTGTGAGCGGTATAGGTGGCATCCTCCCCTGACTCGCTAGTAGCGGGGTAGGTGTCCACGTTCACAGTGATCAGGTCACTAGTGCGATACCCGCTCGAGCCGTGGCGCTTCACCCTCGAGATCGCCCCGGCCTTCTCGAGGGACGAGAGCGCGCGGAGCACAGTGTCAGCCGATGCGGAGATCATTGCGGCGATCGTGCGCTGCCCGACGAATGTCTCGTGCGTCGAGTCGTCTGTGCGCAGGCATACGGCGGCGAGTACGACCTTCTCTCGCATGGCGAGTGTCGTGAGCCCGTAGGCCCACGTGGCGTCTTGGAATCCCATGCTCACGATCACTCACCCTCGGTCGACGGCTGGGCGCGGAACTGCCCGCGCTCGATGCGCGTGATGAGGCCCGCGTAGATCGCCTGGGCCAGGAGCGGGCCGACGCGCTCGATACGGTCGCGGAGAAACGCGAGCAGCTTGGCCTCATCCACGGTCGTGCCGGCCGCGCTCGAGCAGGGCGGGTATCAGGCCGAGGCGTGCGAGGGTGTGCACGCCTTGGCTGATCTCGCGGCGGGTCGCGTCGAGCAGGATGCCCTGCCCGCGCCAGTAGTCGCGTTGTGCGGCGCGGAACTCGCGCGAGCCGGGGTCAGTGATGACGTGCGCCGGGAGGACGTGCAGCAGCTGGAAGGTGTACTGAACGTGCAGTGGGGCGTTCTGGCCGTGGAGCGCGTGCCTCAGTGTCTCTGCGCGGGTTACCGGGTCGGCAGGCTGCAGGAGCGCGGGCATTATGCTGCGCCTCGAGCGGGGCGCGTGTTCTGCTCGATGAGCGCAGCGAGGTCGTCGGGTCTGATCCTGACGAGGCGACCGAGCTTCACTGTCGGTATTCGTCGCTCAGCGATCAGGCGGCGAATGTAGCGCTCCGTCAGGCCGGTGTGAGCGGCGGCGGCTGGCACGTCCCACAAGAGGACGTCGCCGAACACAGTGGGTAAGGATGCGGAAGAGGTTGCCATGGGGCGCTCCAGCGGATGTGTGAGAGCTCTGCTCTCGCCTCATTCCGTGGAGGTCTCACATGCGCCGGTCTACCCGACTTGCCTTCTCAGCGAGTCGCCTCGCCTTCAGCTCCGCCAGCGCACTCCTCTCCCAGGAGCAACGGTCTTCCGCCGGCCTCGTAGTCCGGTCCGTGTGGCCAATCCCTTGGGAGGACGGCCGCGCTGTGTTGAAACTGAATGTACCAGTGCTCCCCGGTAGGTCAAGAGGACTCGCGGGCACCCGTGGATAACTCAGCGTGCATAGGCCTGCACCCTGGCAGGCTGCGGCAAGCGTCACACGGCTCGGAGCCGCGGGCGCGGCGACACTGCCTGATCTGCGAACATCGCGTCGAGGCGGTCGGCGAGCACCCTGTCTGAGTCGTCGGCGGCGTGCGCGTAGATGAGCGCGGCACGCATCGTGGTGTGCCCGAGGCGGGCCTGTACCTCGGGGACGCTCGCGCCGGTCTTGTAGGCCAGTGTCGCGCCGGTGTGGCGCAGGTCGTGCCAGGTGAGGTCAGGGCGATCGATCACCTTGCGCGCTCTGCGCATGAGAGCGCTCGTGCGGGCCGTGGTGATCGGGGCGCCGTCTGGCATGCGGAACAGCAGCGCGTCGGGGTCGGCGGGCACGTGCGCCTCGAGGTGGGCGGCGAGGATGGCGACGACGAAAGCCGGCAGGTGCACAGTGCGGCGGCTCTTACGGGTCTTGGTAGGCCCGTACTGGATCGGCTGACCGGGGACAGCGATCAGGGCGCGCTCGACGCGCAACGTCTGCGCCTCGAGGTCGACATTGCGGCGTGCGAGGGCGAACAACTCGCCATAGCGCAGGGATGACCACGCGGCGAGGGTGACGGCGGCGGCAAAGTCGGCGGGCATGAGCGCGGCCAGCTGCGCGACCTCGGCGGGCGAGGCCGGTCGACGTTCGCGCGGACGCTGCACTCCTGCCCCGGCGAGTTGGCACGGATTGGTCACGAGCAGACCGTCCTGTACAGCGGTGTTGAGAATCGCGCGCAGCACGCTGTACGCGTGCGCCGCCGACGAGCGGCCAACAGCATGGGAAGGATCGATCGGGAGCGCCTCGAGCGCGACAACGGGACGTCCAGCGCGCTCCCACGCCTCGAGCAGGGCGGGAGAGAGCCTGCCGGTAGGTGCGGCCTCGATGCCCTCCTGTCGCGCCCACGCTCGAGCGGGGTGTACGCGGCGGGCGAGATCACTCGCGCGCACGCGCTCAGCGTTGGTACGGGATGCCTCGAACATCGCCGCATACCACGCACGTACGACAGCGGGGGACAAGTCGGCGACGTGCATCGCTCCCAGCTCGACGCGCGGGCTGATCTGCGGGAGGATCCAGCGGGCGAGCAGAGTCCGGTAGTTCGAGGCGGTGCGCGGGGCGAGGTCGGGGCGTGAGTCCAGCCACGTGCGGGCGTAGTCGGCGAGGGTGACCCTGCCGGTCTGCGGGTCGCGCCAGGTGCCCCGCGAGCGGTCGGCGTGCTCACCGGCAAGCCACGCTTGCGCGGCGGCTTTGGACTCGAATGTGCGGGGTGCGGTGATGCGTCGGCCGTCGTAGCGGTAGAACGCGCGCCAGTGCCCTGACGGGAGCTGCTGAGTGGTGCCCCACGAGCCGGGAGGGCGGCGTGTCGGTGCGGTGCGGCGGGAGGGTGCGGAGGGTGTGGCAGCCATTGATCTGGCCTCTCGATTTGTCACGTGAGTACACGTGAGTACACGAGAGGGGCTGAACTCGCTCTCTTACCTTCCCTCACTGTGCCCGATACTCCGCAGAATTCCGGGCTTTTGAGGTGGAGGGGCTGACGGGAATCGAACCCGCATCATTAGTTTGGAAGACTAAGGCTTTACCACTAAGCTACAGCCCCGAAAATCAGGTTGTTCAGTTGAGGTGCGTGCCCGCAGCATTCAACCGCGCACTCATCGATTCTATGGCATATCCGGCCCGTGCCTGTGCCAGCCGGGCCGTCGGTTAGACTTCTCAGGGCCGTTTCGCGTCCGCGTACGCGCGCGACCTGCCCGGGGCGTAGCTCAGCTTGGTAGAGCGCCCGCTTTGGGAGCGGGAGGCCGCAGGTTCGAATCCTGTCGCCCCGACGGAACGAAACCCACCCCTCTCGGGGATCCGAGACCCAGACCTTCACATGCCGCGCACGCGCGCGGTCCGAACGAGGAGAACGAACAGGCATGGTCACCAGCACCGTAGAAAAGCTCGACCCGACCCGGGTGAAGCTCACCATCACGGTTACCCCCGAAGAACTGAAGCCCAGCATCGCGCACGCCTACGAGCACATCGCTCAGGACGTTCAGATCCCCGGATTCCGCAAGGGCAAGGTTCCCGCCCCGATCATCGACCAGCGCGTCGGCCGTCTCGCCGTGCTCGAGCACGCGGTCAGCGAAGGCCTGGACACCTACTACCGCGAGGCGGCAGAAGCCAACGAACTCCGCGTCGTGGGTCGTCCCAGCGCCGAAGTCGTCGAATGGCCCGCCGAGAAGGACTTCTCCGGTGACCTGATCGTGACCGTCGAGGTGGACGTCCGCCCCGAGTTCGACCTTCCCGCGTTCGAAGACCTCACCATCGAGGTCCCCGCCGCTGCTGTCGATGACGCAGCGATCGACGAAGAGCTCGACCGCATGCGCACCCGCTTCGGCACGCTGATCACGGTCGAGCGTCCGGCGACGACCGGCGATTTCGTCGAGCTCGACCTGGTTGCCACGATCGACGGTGCCGAGATCGACCGCGCCGAGGGCGTGTCGTACGAGCTCGGTTCGGGAGAGCTCCTCGAGGGCATCGATGAGGCCATCGAGTCGCTGACCGCCGGTGAAGACACCACCTTCCGCTCGAAGCTCGTCGGCGGAGACCACGCCGGCGAAGAGGCAGAGGTCGCAGTCGTCGTCACCGCCGTCAAGGAGCGCGAGCTTCCTGAGGCTGACGATGACTTCGCGCAGATCGCTTCCGAGTTCGACACCATCGCCGAGCTCCGCGAGAGCCTCGTCGAGCGCGTCGCGCAGCAGTCGGTCTTCGCCCAGAGCTCACAGGCGCGTGACGCGCTGATCGAGAAGCTCCTCGCCGAGGTCGAGATCCCCGTCCCCGCCAAGCTCATCGAAGACGAAGTGCACACGCACCTCGACGGCGAAGGACGCCTCGAAGACGACGTGCACCGCGCCGAGGTCACCGAGGCCAGCGAGAAGCAGTTCAGGACGCAGATGCTGCTCGACAAGGTCGCCGAGACCGTCAACGTCCAGGTGTCGCAGGATGAGCTCACGCAGTACCTCATTCAGTCTGCCGCGCAGTACGGGATGGCTCCGCAGGAGTTCGTCAATGCGTTGCAGGAGGGCAACCAGCTGCCCGCCATGGTCGGCGAGGTGTCACGCAACAAGGCGCTCGCGGTCGTGCTCGGCAAGGTCACTGTCGTCGACTCGAACGGCAAGGCCGTTGACCTGAGCGGCTTCATCGCCGATGCCGACGACGCCGAGGCGGATGAAGAAGTGGTCGAGGAGGCGCAGGAGATCGCGGATGCCGCGGCCGACGCCGACGCGATCGTCGAAGCCGAAGAGGCCGAGGCGAAGCCCGCCAAGAAGGCTCCCGCGAAGAGGGCTCCTGCGAAGAAGCCCGCCGCAGACAAGAAGTAGTCGCTCACATCGAGCGACAGAGGGGGTGGATGCCGCGGCATCCACCCCCTCTGTGCTCCCTGCGCTCTGCCCAGGGCGAACACGGCCAGCGCGCCCGCGCCACGCCGGTAGATTCGATCTCACGACCACGGAACTAGGAGTACTAATGGCCGAACCACTTGTCGCGACCAGCGTCTTCGACAGGCTGTTGAAGGACCGCATCATCTGGCTGGGGTCGGAGGTGCGAGACGACAACGCGAACGAGATCTGCGCCAAGATCCTGTTGCTCGCGGCGGAAGACCCGGAGAAGGACATCTTCCTCTACGTCAACTCGCCCGGTGGCTCGATCACCGCGGGCATGGCGATCTACGACACGATGCAGTTCGTCCCCAACGACATCGTGACGGTCGGAATCGGCATGGCCGCGTCGATGGGGCAAGTGCTGCTCACCAGCGGCACCAAGGGCAAGCGCTACATCACCCCGAACGCCCGGGTATTGCTGCACCAGCCGCACGGTGGGTTCGGGGGTACCTCGAGTGACATCCAGACGCAGGCGCAGTTGATCGTGTCGATGAAGAACCGCTTGGCCGAGATCACGGCCGGCCAGACCGGCAAGTCGGTCGAGCAGATCAACGAAGACGGTGACCGCGACCGCTGGTTCACCGCCGAAGAGGCGCTGGAATACGGCTTCGTCGATCACATCCGCGCACACCTCAGCGACGTCGTCGGCGGCGGCGGAACCGCAGTCTGACCGACCGAAGGCGAAAGAGAGAACAATCGCAATGCACACCCCTACCTTCGGTAACGCACCCCAGGCGCTTCAGGCACCCGGGAGCCGCTACGTCCTTCCGCAGTTCGAAGAGCGCACCGCGTATGGCTACAAGCGTCAAGACCCGTACAACAAACTGTTCGAAGATCGCGTGATCTTCCTCGGCGTGCAGGTCGACGACGCATCAGCCGACGATGTGATGGCACAGCTTCTCGTGCTCGAGAGCCAGGACCCCGACCGGGACATCATCATGTACATCAACTCGCCCGGTGGCTCGTTCACCGCGATGACGGCGATCTACGACACGATGCAGTACGTCTCACCCCAGATTCAGACGGTCGTGCTCGGCCAGGCAGCTTCGGCCGCCTCGGTTCTGCTCGCCGCCGGCGCACCGGGCAAGCGTCTGGCGCTGCCCAACGCCCGCATCCTCATGCACCAGCCGGCAATGGGCGAAGCAGGTCACGGCCAGGCGTCTGACATCGAGATTCAGGCGGCCGAGATCTTGCGGATGCGCACCTGGCTCGAAGAGACCATGGCGCGTCACACCGGACAGGACGTCGCGAAGGTCAACAAAGACATCGACCGCGACAAGATCCTCTCGTCGAAGGAAGCCCTCGAGTACGGTCTCATCGACCAGGTGTTGACGACGCGCAAGCGCGGCCAGCAGGCGATCGGCGCCTGAGCGCTCCTGCATTCTGTCGACGAATGCCCCGTTCCGCGCCGCGGGCGGGGCATTCGTCTTGTTTCGGCCGTTTCGCTCGTAGCGGATCGTGAGCGAAGCATCCACAGCCCGCGTCTCAATCCCCGCCCATGTCGGTGTGAGCGGTTAGGCTCTGAGGACAACGGGGGCAGTCCCGACGAGGCGAAGAGGGGCATCATGGCACGCATCGGTGAGAGCGCCGACCTGTTCAAGTGCTCCTTCTGCGGCAAGAGCCAGAAGCAGGTGCAGCAGTTGATCGCCGGTCCCGGCGTCTACATCTGCGACGAATGCGTCGAGTTGTGCAACGAGATCATCGAAGAGCGCATGGCTGAGTCGTCGACGGGCGAAGTGGCCGAGTTCGATCTGCCCAAGCCGCGCGAGATCTTCTCCTTCCTCGAGGAGTACGTCGTCGGGCAAGACGCAGCCAAGCGTGCGCTGTCGGTCGCCGTGTACAACCACTACAAGCGGGTGCGCTCACACGGCACGCTGCAGAGCGCCGAACAGCGGGCAGACGAAGTAGAGATCGCCAAGAGCAACATCCTTCTGCTCGGCCCGACGGGGTGCGGCAAGACGTATCTCGCCCAAACACTGGCAAAGCGGCTCAACGTGCCGTTCGCCGTCGCCGACGCCACCGCGCTGACCGAAGCCGGGTATGTCGGCGAAGACGTCGAGAACATTCTGCTCAAGCTTCTCCAGGCTGCGGACTTCGACGTCAAGCGCGCCGAGACCGGGATCATCTACATCGACGAGGTCGACAAGATCGCCCGCAAGGCTGAGAACCCCTCGATCACGCGAGACGTGTCCGGTGAGGGTGTGCAGCAGGCGCTCCTCAAGATTCTCGAGGGCACCGTGGCATCTGTGCCGCCGCAGGGCGGCCGCAAGCACCCCCACCAAGAATTCATCCAGATCGACACGACCAACGTCCTGTTCATCGTTGCTGGCGCCTTCGCCGGCCTCGAAGAGATCATCTCTTCGCGTGTCGGCAAGCACGGCATCGGTTTCGGTGCCCCGCTTCACAACAAGGGCGACGACCTGAGTCTGTTCAGCGAAGTTCGCCCCGAAGATCTGCACAAGTTCGGCCTGATTCCCGAGTTCATCGGTCGCCTCCCGGTCGTCGCGTCGGTGACCCCGCTTGACCGCACGGCCCTCATCGAAATCCTGACCGGGCCGAAGAACGCACTCGTCAAGCAATACGAGCGCATGTTCGAGCTCGACGGTGTCTCACTGGAGTTCGACGAAGACGCGCTCGACGCAATCGCCGAGCTTGCCGTGGAGCGCAAGACGGGTGCGCGCGGACTGCGGGCGATCCTCGAAGACGTTCTGGGCCCGATCATGTTCGAGATCCCCTCGACCGAAGATGTCGATAAGGTCGTCGTGACCGGTGCCGCCGTGCGCGAGGGCGCGATGCCGACGATGGTCCTGCGCCAGAAGCGCAAGAGCGCCTGACGACTTGCGTCATCAGGCGCCCTCTCGCTGAGGTCAGGCAGCGAGCCCGCGGCGCTTCAGCAACGGCTCGATCTCGGCATCCCTCCCACGGAAGTCGCGGAAGGCCTCCAGCGGATCCTTCGAGCCGCCTACGCCGAGTAGGCGTTGGCGGAACCGATCGCCGTTCTCTCGCGTCAGACCGCCGTTCGCGCGGAACCACTCGACCGTGTCAGCGTCGAGCACTTCACTCCAGATGTACGAGTAGTACCCTGCGCTGTAGCCCCCCGAGAACACGTGCGCGAAGTACGTCGACGAGTAGCGGGTGGGCACAGCAGGGTTGTCGAGTCCGATGTCAGTGAGGGCGGATGCCTCGAACGCGGCGACATCCAGGTCGTCGGCGGCCTGCTCCTGCGTGAGCGAGTGCCAGGCTTGGTCGATCCAGGAGGCGGCGAGATACTCACTGGTACCGAAGCCCTGGTTGAAGGTTTCGGTCGATGTGAGCGTCTCCACCACGTCGGCCGGAAGCGGCTCACCCGTTTCGAAGTGCGTGGCGTACCCCGCGAGAATCTCGGGCCAGTAGATCCACATCTCGTTGACCTGGCTCGGGAACTCGACGAAGTCGCGGAAGACGTTGGTCCCCGCGAAGTGCGGGTACGTCACCGTGGCGAAGAGGCCGTGAAGCGCGTGACCGAACTCATGGAAGAGTGTCGTGACCTCGTCCAGCGTCAACAGCGTGGGTTCACCCGCCGCGGGCTTGGAGACATTGAGATTGTTGACCACGATCGGGTCGGTTCCGCGCAAGCGCGACTGCAGGACGATCGAGTTCATCCATGCTCCGCCGCGCTTGGTGTCGCGCGTATACAGATCAAGGATGAAGAGTCCAAGCGCCGAGCCGTCAGGGTTGTGTATCTCGAATACGCGCGCGTCGGGGTGGTACGCGGACAAGTCACCGCGTTCGGTGAAGGTCACGCCGTACAGCTCCGTCGCCGCGCGGAACACACCCTGCTGCAGCACGCGCTCCGCCTCGAACCACGGCCGCAGAGCAGCGGTGTCGAGATCGAACTCAGCCTGACGAACCTTCTCGGTGTAGAAGGCCCAGTCGTGGGCCTCGAGCGCAAAGGGCGCCTCTTCGGCATCGATGATCTCCTGGAGAGCGGCCTGCTCACGTCGAGCGTTCTCGGCCGCCGGCACGGCAAGTCGCCGCAGGAGTTCGTGCACGGCCGCGGGGGAGCCCGCGGTCTCGTCGGAGGTGATGTACGCAGCGTGGCTGTCGTACCCGAGAAGGGCCGCGCGCTCGGCGCGGAGGCGAACGATCTCGAGCAGGACGGCGCTGTTGTCATTGCTGTTGCCGCGGCTGCCGCGAGAGCGCGAGGCATCCATAATGCGTCGCCTGCTCTCACGATTGGTGAGAGATGCGAGGTAGGGGTGCCCCGTGAACAGCGGCAGAGTCACCACCCATGTGCCCCCCAGACCACGATCTGCGGCGGCTTGTGCCGTGGCAGAGAGCTGACCGTCCGCGAGTCCGTCGAGCTCTTCTGCCGAGTCGAAAGTCACAGCGAGATCGTTGGTGTCGGCGAGAAGGTTCTTCTCGAACGTGGTGGTCAGGCTCGATAGCCGCTGATTGATCTCGGTGAGACGCGCCTTCGCTTCATCGTCGACGCCCGCACCGGCGTGCGACATCTCGCGGTAGTGCCGCTCTACGAGATACCGCTGTTCGGGTGTCAGGTTTTCGAGCGAGTCGAGCTGCTCGTGGAGTGTCTTGATCCGCCAGTACAGGTGGGCGTCGAGCTGGATGGAGTCCTGATGAGCAGACATCAGCGGTGCGAGTGTTTCTTCGATCTCCTGGATAGCATCGGTCGCATCCGCTGATGACACCGTATAGAACGTGCGCGCAACGTCGCCGAGGAGCCGTCCACTCTCTTCGAGGGGCACCATCGTGTTGTCGAACGTCGGCATCGATCGCACCCGTGTGATTCTCGAGATCTCTGCGGAGTGCTCGGCAAACGCTGCCTCAAAAGCGGGCAGGTAGTGCTCGGGACGGATCGCCGCGTAGTCGGGGAGTCCGTAGGGAAGGGAAGGGGGGGACAGGAGGGGGTTCTCAGACGCCATGCGACCAGCCTACGCGGCCTCGCGGAACATCCCAAGAAACATTTGCAAAGCAATACTTGCAAAGGATTCTTTGCATTGCTATCTTGTTCTCATGGACGAAGAACTGGATGACGTAGCCCGGGTCGAAGAGCGGCACCGCGATGACCGCGTCCTCGACGCCGGCGCTCTTCGCGCGTTGGCACATCCTCTCCGCGTCCGGATGTACGACATCCTCAGCCAGTACGGTCCGCAGACAGCGAGTTCTCTCGCAGAGCGTCTCGGTGAGTCCAGCGGGTCCACCAGCTACCACCTGCGGGCACTCGCCAAACACGACCTCATCCGCGAACAGGCTGATCGCGGAACGGCGCGAGAGCGCTGGTGGGAGCGACCCGTCGGTGGCGTGTCGTTCGGCAACCCCGACGCGATGGCCACACCCGCCGGCCGAGCCGCCTCCCAACTCGTGATGAACGAGTTCCTGCGCGGCCGCAACGATCAGTTGCTCGACTTCGTCGGTCGAGGCATGGCCGGAATCGATCCGGAGTGGCAGCACGGGACGCTCATCTCGACCGCCACCGCCCGCCTCACTCCGGAGCAGAGCAAAGTCCTGTCCCACAAGATCATGGCGTTGATCGACGACGCCGTGGATACCTACCGCAATCAAACCGGCGAGAACGTCCGCCCAGTCAGCATCCGAGCCGACGTCTTCCCGCTTCCCGAGTTGGGAGAGAAGTCATGACCGCCATCCACCCCACCCACCTGCTGGCGCCCGCCACACGGTTCGAGCGTCTCCTGCTGCACACCGCGGCGACCCTGGACCACGTTGTCGCGGTTCGGCTCGAACGCCGGGCCACGGGCGCGCAGGCCGCGCCGCGCCGCGCCGCCGTCACAGACTCAGCGCTCGACGTGCGAGCGAACGCCACGTTGCTCGCGCCCGTCGCCAATCAACTCCGATGACAGTCAGCACCGACGCGGCGAAACCGTTAGGCACGGCGAAACCGCGGCTCACGCGTGACTTCGGCAAGTTGTGGACGGCCGCCGCCTTCAGCAATCTCGCTGACGGGGTCGGGCGCACAGCCGTGCCACTGATCGCAACGACACTCACCCGCGACCCGCTCGCCATCGCGGCGATCGGCGCGCTGGCCTTCCTTCCTTGGCTCGTGTTCGGTGTTCCCGCGGGAATGATCGTCGACCGGTACGACCGTCGGTGGATCATGGCGATTGCCAATGCGCTGCGGGGCGCCACCGCAGTCGTGCTGGCGGTGCTCACGGTCACCGGAACGTTGAACATCTGGTTGCTGTTCGCGGCCGTGCTGATCTTCGGACTGGGTGAGACGCTGTTCGACAACGCCACCAATGCCGTGGTCCCCGCTCTCGTTGAGCGGCCATCGCTTGATCGCGCGAACGGCTACATGCAAGGGGCGCAGATCACGATCGACAACTTCGTCGCGACTCCGATCGGTGGTGTGCTCTTCGCGGTCTCGTTGGCGCTGCCGCTGTGGGTCGGAGCAGCGGGGTACCTCATTCCGATTGTGCTGGCAATGATGCTGCCCGTCTCTGCGGCACGAGCGCTGCGCGACTCCGCGTCAGATGGGGTGGCCGCATCCGCCCCCGATACATCCGCCCGCACCGCGTTGTCCTACCTATGGAAACACCGCTTCCTGCGCTCGATGGTGCTCTTCACCGCGATCGTAGGCTCGGCATTCGCCTTCGCTCAAGCACCCACAATCCTCTACTTCCTCGACGAGCTCGGGGTACAGCCCATCGCAATCGGACTCGTTACCGCGGGCATCGGGCTGGGGGCTCTGATTGGGTCGCTGATCTCGGCACGGCTGGTGGCCCGGTTCGGGCGGGGGTGGGTTCTCTTCGGGGCCAACATCGTCGCCGGGCTCGCGCTGATCGCGGTCTGGGCTGCTCCCGAAGTCATCACCGGCGTTATCGCCTACGCGCTCATGGCGTGCGCAGTGTCGGTGTGGAACGTCCCGTGGGGGGCGCTTCGGCAGGCGATCGTGCCCGGCCACCTTTTCGGCCGTGTGCTCGGGATGATTCGCACAGTGACGTGGGGGATCTTCCCCTTCGCGACGTTGCTCGGCGGACTCGTTGCCCGGAGCGACCTGCGGTTGCCGTTCGTGATCGCCGGAGTGGCGACCCTGGTCACTGCTCTCGTCGGGTACCGACTACTCCGGGATGCCGACAATCACACCGAGCCCGAGTACTGATACCGCACGCGTCAGGCGAAGTCGTCGTCCGAGTCGTGGCCGACGACAGCGTTGCCGTCGTCATCGAGGGAGACGATGACCCCCGTGTCGAGATCAGCGATCGGCTTTCCCTCGAGCCACGTCAAAGTCCAGCGCGGGCGCGGCTGACCCAGAGCGTCTGCGGGCATCGCGGTGTCGACATCCTGAATGGCCCCGCGGATCGAATCGGGGACGCTCTTCGGCGGTTCGTCGCCAGAGGTCCATCGGGTTCCGAGCTGCATCAGGACTCCTCTGCGGGGGCGAGGACCACATTGTCGATGGCGAGATCGTTCCAGCCGCCAGCGAAGTCGAGGCTTTCGATGCGCCCGACCGCACGCAAGTCGCCCTCCGCGAGGCGAAGCTGATCAACCACCGCATCGCTGGCGCGGATCGTCATTGACGTCACTGCCGTCTTCTGCGAGGCCTTCGCTTCGGTCTTCGCGCGACGGATGCCGATGAGCGCGGCGCTGGCGGCTTTCAGCACGCCCGAGTCGCCGACGATGCCGAGGGGTTCCGGCCACGAGGTCGTGTGCACCGAACTCTCGTTGAACCATGACCACGACTCTTCCGAAGCGAACGAGAGCACGGGCGCGAGCAGGCGCAGCAACGTCGACAGCGCGGTGCGCAGGGCGAGGGCGGCGGATGCCTGGCCCACATCGCTCTGGTCGTAGGCGCGCTCCTTCACCAGCTCGAGATAGTCATCACAGAACGTCCAGAAGAACGACTCGGTGAGCTCGAGCGCGCGCGCGTGGTCGTACGCCTCGAACGCCGTGGTCGCGTCGCGTACGACCCCATCGAGAGTCACGAGCATGGAGGCATCGAGAGCGTGAGTGATCTCGGCGCCCTCGGGCACAGGGAACGACAGCACGAACTTCGCGGCGTTGAGCACCTTGATCGCGAGGCGCCGGCCGATCTTCACCTGGGTCGGGTTCTGCGGGTCGAACGCGGCATCCGCACCGAGCCTGCTGGAAGCAGACCAGTACCGCACTGCGTCGGTGCCGTGCTGATCGAGGATGTCGGCGGGCGTGACCACATTTCCCTTTGACTTCGACATCTTCTTGCGGTCGGGGTCGACGATGAAGCCCGAGATCGCGGCATCCGTCCATGGCGAACGGTCGTCCTCGAGCGCGCTGCGGAGCATCGTCGAGAAGAGCCACGTACGAATGATGTCTTGGCCCTGCGGGCGCAGGTCGAAGGGCGCCACGAGATTCCAGAGTTCTTCGTCGCGTTGCCACCCGCCGGCGAGCTGGGGGGTGAGCGAGGAGGTCGCCCACGTGTCGAAGATGTCCTTCTCACCTTCAAACCCGCCCGGCAATCCGCGCTGTTCGGCCGTATAGCCCGGCGGCACATCGGTCGTCGGGTCGATCGGCAGCGATGCGAGGTCGGGGGTGATCACGACATCGAAGTCGCGGTCGCCGTTCTCATCGAGGCCGTACCAGACGGGAATCGGCACGCCGAAGAACCGCTGGCGCGAGACCAGCCAGTCGCCGGTGAGGCCGCCGACCCAGTTTTCATAGCGCACGCGCATGAAGTCGGGGTGCCAGGCCATGCTCTTGCCAAGTGCTAGCAGTCTCTCTCGGAGGTCAGCGTCTCGTGCGCCATTGCGCACGTACCACTGGCGCGTCGAGACGATCTCTAGCGGGCGGTCGCCCTTCTCGAAGAACTTCACGGCGTGCGTGAACGGCTTAGGCTCGCCGTCGAGCTCACCAGACTCGCGCAAGAGGTCGACGACCGCCTTCTTTGCGCTGAAGACGGTCTTGCCCGAGATTTCGGCGTACGCCGCCTTCGCCGCATCTGTCACGATCACATCCGGGGCGTCCGCCAGCACCCGACCGTCCTTGCCGAGAATCGTGCGGTTGGGCAGGTCGAGCTCGCGCCACCAGATGATGTCGGTCACATCGCCGAACGTGCAGATCATCGCGATGCCCGAGCCCTTGTCTTTTTGGGCGAGCGGGTGCGCGAGCACGGGAACCTCGACGTCGAACAGCGGCGTGCGCACGTTCGTCCCGAAGAGCGGCTGATAGCGCTCGTCGTCCGGGTGCGCGACGAGAGCCACGCAGGCCGCGAGCAGTTCGGGGCGCGTGGTCTCGATGTGCACGTCGCCCGTCCCGTCCGTCTTGTGGAAGGCGACCCGGTGATAGGCAGCAGGCTGATCGCGGTCTTCGAGCTCAGCCTGGGCAATGGCCGACCGGAAGTCGATGTCCCACAGCGTCGGGGCAAGGGCCTGGTACGCCTCGCCGCGCTCGAGATTGCGCAGGAAGGCGAGTTGGCTCGTGCGAATCGTGTCGTCGGAGATGGTGCGGTAAGTCTGGGTCCAGTCGACGCTGAGGCCCAACTGGCGGAAGAGTGATTCGAAGTGCTTCTCGTCCTCGAGAGTCAGCGATTCGCAGAGCTCGATGAAGTTGCGTCGGCTGATCGGAATCTGGTCGGCAGCCTTACTGGACTTGTTGTCGCCGCCCTCGAACGGGGGAGTGAAGTCGGCGTCGTACGGCAACGACGGGTCGCAGCGCACACCGTAGTAGTTCTGCACGCGACGCTCGGTCGGCAGGCCGTTGTCATCCCAACCCATCGGGTAGAACACCGTCTTGCCGCGCATGCGCTCGAAGCGCACCTTGACGTCAGTGTGGGTGTAGCTGAACACGTGCCCGATGTGCAGGCTTCCCGATGCCGTGGGCGGGGGAGTGTCTACCGAGTACACGCCAGCGCGCCCGACCTCAGCAGCACGAAGGCGATCGAACAGGTACGTTCCCTGTTCCGCCCACGCGGCATCCCACTTCGTTTCGAGACCTTCGAGGGCGGGCTTGTCCGGAATCTGCGCATCGGCCATGGAGGTCTCCTTGTGCGATATGTGCGGCACTGTGTGAGCGTGCCTGAGTGTGGGATGTGGCTGAATTCTACCCGCTGATCCAAGGTTCGCGCGGAGGTATCGAGCCACCAGGTCAGTCGCGGACGTCGATCCCGAGTGCCGCGGCGAATGACGTCGCGAGTAGCTCGACCTGCCGAGCAGAGAGCGTCACACCACGAAGCGACGAGAGATCCGTGAAGGCGAGCGCCTCGAGGCCTCGCAGATCGACGTGCTCTGCGCGAACGCCTCGCGAGTCGACTTCATCGACGCGCGTGCTCTCGAAGCGCACGCGCGACAGCGTCGCGAGTGGCACATCGAGCGAACCAATCGTGCATTCGGCCATCAGCAGATCCGAGACCTTCGCTGACCCGAGCGCGAGATAGTCGATGCGGATACCGCGAAGTTCTACACCCGTGAGATCAGCCCCCGTGAGGTCGAGGGTGCCGATCCGGCCTCCCGATACGAGAATGTCGCGCCACCGGGAATTGCGCGCTTTCACCTCGGTCGCCCGCAGTGCCGTGATGCCGACATCGGTGAGTACAGCGCCAGTGAGGTCGAGACCACCCACCGTGGCGTCCACGATGATGCATTCGGAAAGGTGGGCGTGCGCCGCATCCACGTCACCGGACAGACCCTCGAATCGCGCCTGCAGCACGTCGTCATCTCGCCGAAGCCCGGGAACTGGGGAAAGCGCTTCAGGGAGGTCGGGCGGTGAGACCCGGGGCGGAAGCGGACCCTTCGGCGAAGCTGCTCTCACAACGAGTCAGTCTGGCACGCGCCTCGGACCTGCCCGACGCGCGCGGGGTTGCGCGCGGGCCGTAGAATGGAACTCAGACGCATCGATCCGGCATCACCGGGGAGCACTCGGAAGAACAGGGTCTCGGCCCTCAGTAGAACCGAGCGGGTCAGGCCCGTCACAGCCGCAGTGAAAGTGGATGCTCGGGTCACAGATCTGGGCATCAAGCGGGGTGGTACCGCGATCTGAAAGGTCGTCCTCGCAGAAGCGTTCGAGACGAGTCTGCGAGTTGACATGACCTATCCCCGTTCATCCTCCTTCGGCCCTGCGGCCGTCGGCCCAGTCGTGCCGAGCCCGCGCTTTCCTGTAATCGAGCATGAAGTACTCGATTACTGGCGCGCGGATGACACCTTCCAGGCGTCGATCGAGAACCGCGAGGGCGCCGAGGAATGGGTCTTCTACGACGGACCGCCCTTCGCCAATGGTCTCCCGCACTACGGCCACCTGCTTACCGGGTTCGCGAAGGATCTCTTCCCGCGCTTCCAGACCATGCGCGGCAAGAAGGTCGATCGGGTGTTCGGCTGGGACACCCACGGGCTCCCCGCCGAGCTCGAGGCCATGAAGCAGCTCGGTATCACCGAGAAGAGCCAGATCGAGGCAATGGGCATCGATGTCTTCAACGCGAAGGCTCGCGAGTCGGTGCTCACCTACACCCGCGAGTGGGAGGACTACGTCACTCGTCAGGCACGATGGGTCGACTTCGAGAACGGCTATAAGACGCTCGACACCGGCTATATGGAGTCGGTGCTGTGGGCTTTCAAGACGCTGCATGAAAAGGGGCTCGCCTACGAGGGTCACCGCGTGCTGCCCTACTGCTGGCGCGACGAAACACCGCTCTCTGCGCATGAGCTGCGCATGGACGACGACGTGTACCAGATGCGTCAGGATCCCTCGGTAACCGTGACGTTCCCGCTGACAGGGCTGAAGGCCGAATCACTCGGCCTAACCGGCGTGCGCGCGCTGGCCTGGACGACGACACCCTGGACCCTCCCGACGAACCTCGCGTTGGCGGTAGGCCCCAGCATCCGTTATGTCGTCGTCCCCGGCGGTCTCGCCGGTGCCGCGGACGTCCACCATGCCCCCGATGGGCACAGCGATGACCCGGTCGAGGCGACCGCCCACCGCTACCTCATCGCCGAAGACCTGCTCGCTGGCTACGCCAAGGATCTCGGGTACGAGAGCGCCGAGGCGGCTCAGGCTGCGATCGAACAGAGCATCCTGGGTGCAGATCTGGCCGACGTCACCTACGACCGACTTTTCGATTACTACGCGGATGCTGCTACCTGGGGCACTGAGAACGCCTGGCGGATCCTGGTCGACGACTACGTCACGACGAGCGACGGAACCGGCATCGTTCACCAGGCCCCGGCCTACGGTGAGGATGACCAACGGATCACCGAGGCCGCCGGCATCCCGCTCATCATGTCTCTGGATGAAGGTGGACGCTTCCTGCCGCAGGTAGCCGACGTGGCTGGCGAACTGTGGATGGACTCGAACACCCCGCTGATCCGCCTCCTGCGCCAGCAGGGCCGCCTTCTGCGGCTCGCGAGCTACGACCACTCGTATCCGCACTGCTGGCGTTGCCGCAACCCGTTGATCTATCGCGCCGTCTCGAGCTGGTTCGTCCGCGTCACAGACATCAAGGACAGGATGCTCGAGAACAACGAACAGATCACCTGGGTGCCCGAGAACGTCAAGCACGGGCAGTTCGGCAAGTGGCTCGAGGGTGCGCGCGACTGGTCGATCAGTCGCAACCGCTACTGGGGTTCGCCGATCCCGGTCTGGAAGAGCGACAACCCCGAGTACCCGCGCGTCGACGTGTACGGCAGCCTCAAAGAGCTCCAGCGCGACTTCGGGCGACTGCCCGTCGACGCCGAAGGTGTGGTCGACCTGCACCGTCCATTCATCGACGAGCTCACCCGACCGAACCCCGACGATCCCACCGGCCAGTCCACGATGCGCCGCATCGAGGACGTCTTCGATGTGTGGTTCGACTCTGGATCGATGCCGTACGCACAGGTTCATTATCCGTTCGAGAACCAGCAGTGGTTCGACGAGCACTCGCCCGCGGACTTCATCGTCGAGTACATCGGCCAGACGCGCGGCTGGTTCTACGTCATGCATGTGCTGTCCACCGCACTGTTCGACCGGCCCGCGTTCAAAGGTGTGGCCTGCCACGGCATCATCCTCGGCAATGACGGCTTCAAGGCCTCGAAATCGCGCCAGAACTACCCCGATGTGAACGAAACGTTCGATTCGGATGGCTCGGACGCGACCCGCTGGTACCTCATGGCTTCGCCGATCCTGCGCGGCGGGAACTTCGTCGTCACGGGCGAGGGTCTGCGCGCCGGCGTGCGCGAGTTCCTTTTGCCGCTGTGGAACTCGTGGTACTTCTTCGCGACGTACGCCAACGCCGCGGGTGGCTCAGCGGATTCTGGCTACGAGGCGCGCTGGCGCACGGACTCGACGGATGTGCTCGATCGCTACATCCTCGCGCTTACCGGAGACCTCGTTCGTGGGGTCGCCGAAGACCTGGAGGTCTTGGACTCACCCGGTGCCGCTGCACGCCTGCGTGAGTTCGTCGAAGCGCTGACGAACTGGTACATCCGTCGCTCGCGCGACCGGTTCTGGCAGAACGTGGATCCCAGTGACCCCTCGACGACCGAGGCCTTCGACACGCTTTACACCGTGCTCGAGACGCTCACCCGCGTAGCCGCGCCGATGATCCCGCTGATCTCGGAGCGGGTGTGGCAGGGCCTCACGGGTGGGCGCAGCGTCCACCTTCAGGACTGGCCCGACGCTGATGCGTTCCCTGCCGCGACCGACATCCGTTCCGCGATGGATGCCGTGCGCGAAGTGTCGAGCGTCTCCAACGCGCTGCGCAAGCGCGAAGGCAAGCGCGTGCGGTTGCCTCTGTCGCGACTGACGGTGGTGGCTCCGGATGCCGCGTCCCTTGCGCAGTTCGAAGACATCCTGCGAGACGAACTGAACATCAAAGCCGTCGAACTCGTCGAACTCGAAGCGACCACGGCAGCCGACTACGGCATCTCGCACCGGCTGGCGGTCAACGCGCGCGCCGCAGGACCTCGCCTGGGCAAGCAGGTACAGCAAGCGATCCAGGCGGCGAAGTCGGGGTCGTGGAGCGAGGTCGATGGCGTCGTGACGGCTGGCGGGCTGACTCTCGAGCCAGGGGAGTACGAGCTCGTCCTCGAGACCACGGGCCGTCCCGAAGGTGAAGCATTGGCACTGCTCAGCGGCGGCGGATTCGTCCTTCTCGACACCACGACCACCCCCGAACTCGAGGCCGAAGGACTCGCGCGTGACGTCATTCGTGCGGTTCAGGACACCCGCAAGGCGGCCGGGTTCGATGTGAGCGACCGCATTCGTCTGCACCTGCTCTTCACCGACGCGGCAGACGGGGATGCCGTGCGCTCGGCTTTTGATCTCGCAGACATCGCGGGGGAAACACTCGCTCTCGAGCACTCGGTGCTCGTCGCGGGCGCGGACGTGCACCTTCCGGCTGACGCTCCGGCCGAGATCTGGTACCCGATCGCGTTCGGAGACATGCCCGACCACGTGTCGTTCCAGAAGGCGGGTCAATACGCAAACACCGGCAGCTTCTCGGTAGCCGTCACGAAGGTCGAGGCATCCTGATGGACGATCGTAAGCGGGCAGACCTCGTCTATCAGGCGCTTCTGCAGCGGCAGGGGGAGAAGTGGGTGCAACCGCGGGTCGAACGCACGCGACGCGTGTTGGAATTTCTCGATGACCCCCAGCGCACGTACCGCGTCGTGCACGTCACCGGGACGAACGGCAAGACCTCGACCAGCCGAATGATCGAGAGCCTTCTCCGCGCTCACGGACTGCGCACCGGACTGTTCACCAGCCCGCACCTGGAGCGATTCACCGAGCGAATGCTCGTCGACGGTGAGCCGATTTCCGATGCCGCGGTGGCTGACGCGTGGGATGAGATCTCACCGTTCGTGACGATCGTCGATGCAGAACTCCACGCGCAGGGCGACGCGGCGCTGACATTCTTCGAACTTCTGACGGTGCTCGCGTTCGTCGCGTTCGCCGACGCGCCCATCGACGTGCTCGTCCTCGAGGTCGGCATGGGTGGCGCGTGGGATTCGACGAACACCGCTGACGGAGATGTCGCCGTCTTCACGCCGATCGACATCGACCATGTCGACCGCCTCGGCGAGACGATCGCCGAGATCGCTGCGGTGAAGTCCGGAATCATCAAGCCGGGTGCGGCGGTCGTTTCTGCGAGTCAGGATGCGGCCGCTGAAGCCGTGCTGCGCGCTGCTGCGTCCGCTCAAGGCGCCTCGATCATGTTCGCGGGAGAGGGCTTCGCGCTCACCGCGCAGCGCCTTGCGGTCGGCGGTCAGCTCATCTCGGTACGGGGAATCGCCGCGTCCTACAACGACGAGTATCTGCCGCTCTACGGCGAGCATCAGGCCTTCAACGCGGCCCTGGCCATCGCGGCCGTGGAATCACTGATCGGCGGGGGAGCGCAACCCATCGTCGGCGACGTGCTCGCCGATGGTCTGGGCGCTGTCACCGCTCCGGGACGCCTGCAGCTCGTGGGCACGCATCCCACCGTGCTGGTGGATGCCGCACACAACCCGCACGGTGCACGCGCGTTGGCGCAGGCTTTGCGCGACTCGTTCGCGTTCGAAGAGTGGGGTGTCGTGTTGGGAGTGCTCGACGACAAGGACACCGCCGGTATCGTTGCGGCGCTGCATCCCGTCGCTGCGCATGTCTTCGCCACGGCCCCGGAGTCGCCGCGAGCGAGCGACGCTGATGCGGTCGCCGACATCGCCGAGGCGGCGGGCCTCGCGGTCACGGTGCACCACGATGTGGCATCGGCGACTGCGGCCGCCCGCGCATGGGCGGCCTCGAGCGAGAAGCGCGCAGTGGTCGTCGCGGGATCTGTGGTGCTGGCTGGCGAGGCGATCGCCCTCGCTGCCGACGGTGACTGGAAATCAGGGTGGCAGGAATGACTGCTGCTACGGGCGACGCGCCGCGCGTGCCTCGTCGCCGGGGTGCCGCCGAATCGCTTGGCTCGATCGTGCTTGCGTTCGAGGCGATCGTCGTCTTTCTCGCGGGATTGACCATTTTCGGATTGAAGGAGGTACCACCGGGTGTCGAACCCTGGTGGGGCATCGTCGCGGGGACCGTTCTCGCCGTGCTCCTGGTGCTCACCGGCCGCTTCTTGGCTCACAGGTGGGGTATTGCCCTGGGCTGGGTTCTTCAGTTCGTCGTGTTGCTCGGTGCGATCCTGGTTCCCGCCATCGGCCTTGTTGCGCTCATTTTTGGCGGCATGTGGGCGTATGCAACGATCAAGGGGGCCGCACTCGACCGACGCAATGCGCAGTTGGCACCTGGGGCCGACATCACGAACGGAGACTGAACATGGCCACCGAAGAAACTCTCGTCCTCGTCAAGCCCGACGGCGTCGCGCGCGGAATGACCGGCGCGATCCTGGCCCGCATCGAGGCGAAGGGCTATTCGCTCGTCGACATCCGCCTGGTCGAGCCCGACCGGACAACGCTTGAGCAGCACTATGCCGAGCACGAGGGCAAGCCGTTCTACGAGCCGCTCCTGGACTTCATGATGTCGGGACCGTCCGTGGCGATTCGCCTTGCGGGAGACCGTGTGATCGAGGGATTCCGTTCGTTGGCCGGGACCACTGACCCCACTACGGCAGCTCCCGGCACCGTCCGCGGTGACTTCGGACGGGACTGGGGCCTCAAGGTCCAGCAGAACCTCGTGCACGGCTCAGACAGCGTGGAGTCGGCCCAGCGCGAGCTCTCGATCTGGTTCTGACCTAGAAGTTCAGAAGAGCGACCCGAGAACGTCCAGGCGCACCTGCGCCAGGACGGCGACAATCGCATAGCTGAGCACTGCCAGCAGCGGAACCCACCCCATCAGCGTGCCCGCGGCACGGCGCACCGCGCCAGGAGCGGGGAGGATGCCGGTTCGCAGAACGTGAAGAGTCACGGCGTAGTAGGTGGGGACCGTGACGATCCACGTCACCATGCACCAGGGGCACAGTGTGCCGAGCACGAAGATGCTCTGGATGATGAGCCAGATCACGAACGCGAAAGCGAGCGTCAATCCGGCCTCGAACAGCCACCAGAACCATCGCGCAAAGCGAGCGCCCGCAAGTATCGCCATGCCCACGACGATCGGCGCGACCCATCCGGCAAGACCGAGGATCGGGTTCGGGAAGCCGAACACCTGTCCCTGCCACGACTCGAGGTTCGCGGTGCACTGCACCAGCACGCTGAAGTCACACGACGCGACGGCATCAGGATCCATCAGCAGGTGGATCCGCTCCATGGTCAGCGAGAACGCCGCCCACCAGCCGACCACGCCGGCGATCACCAGCCAGACCGCCAAGGCGGTCGGCCGACGGGTCTTCGATACGTCCGGTGACATGAGACCGATTGTGGCATTGCGCGGCTGAATGGATGCCGCGACCGCACCGCAAGGATGTCCGCGGTGCGGCCTGCGAGCATTCCCGCGACGAAAGTGCGATAATGAACTTCGATGAGTTGCGGCCGCGCCGTGACAGGCATCACAGAAGACTTCGGGCGATGAACGCCCTTCGCAGCATGATCTGAGACACGAGCCCGGCCCAGAGCGCCGAGCACCGTCTCGACTCGGTTGCAGACCGATAGAGTTCCCGGCACCGCAGGTGCGGAGCCGCACGAGATTTCGTCGGAGCGATGCGCGGTGTCGCCCCGCAAGGAGTAAGCCAGTGATGGCCGATGAAGCACACGCAGATTTTGATCCCTCGACCGAGCAGCTCGCACCGTCCGACGGCGGCGCAGTAGCGGAAGTGGCCGCGGACGCGGAAGAGGCTCCTACCGAGCCGACTCCTGCCGAGGATGTAGCCGCAGAAGAGGCTCAGGCAGACGGGGATTCCGACAAGGACACCCCCGTTGCAGAGGCTCCCGTCGACGACGCCTTCTCGGAAGAGACTCCGGTGGCTGAGGCCCCCCAAGCAGCTTCGGCAGAAGAAGCTCCTGCCGAAGAGGCCCCCGACCAGGACGCCGCGGTCGCAGATGCTCAGCCGGAGGAGGTGCCATCAGCGCCGACTCCCGAAGAGGTGGTCGAAGTCGCCCCGAAACTCGACGCCGTCTCACTCGGGCTCCTGCCTGAGACTTTCGTCTCGGCAGTTTCGACTCAACTGATGTTCTACGCTCCCGAGATCGCGCCGCTCCCGGCTCGTCCCGGGCAGCGACCCGCGCCCGCACAGGACGATCAGCCGTCCACCAGCGCGCGTCGTCGTGGTCGTCGGCGCACCGGAGACGGCCGGGACGAAGCATCCGACCCCCAAGAGCGACCCGAACGTCCCGAACGCACCGAACGAGCAGAACGTCCCACTCAGCCGCGCCAGCGAGCCGTCGAGCTCATCACCGAGCCTCAGCGCATCAAGGGCTCTACCCGTCTCGAGGCCAAGAAGCAGCGTCGCCGCGACGGTCGTGAAGCCGGGCGTCGTCGCGCAGTCGTGACAGAAGCCGAGTTCCTTGCGCGCCGTGAGGCCGTCGATCGCGAGATGATCGTCCGCTCGAAGAACGGTCGGATTCAGATCGCCGTTCTCGAAGATCACGTGCTGGTCGAGCACTACGTCGCCCGCAATCAAGATGCGTCGCTGATCGGCAACGTGTATCTCGGTCGCGTTCAGAATGTCTTGCCCAGCATGGAGGCTGCGTTCGTCGACATCGGTCGCGGTCGCAACGCGGTGCTGTACTCCGGCGAGGTGGACTGGGATGCCGTCGAGACCGGCAACCAGCCGCGCCGCATCGAGCTCGCACTCAAGTCGGGGGATCGCGTGCTGGTGCAGGTCACCAAAGACCCGATCGGGCACAAGGGCGCGCGCCTGACGAGCCAGATCTCGCTTCCGGGCCGGTATCTCGTCTACGTTCCCGCCGGTTCGATGAACGGCATCTCACGCAAGCTTCCCGACACCGAGCGTGCGCGGCTCAAGAAGATCCTCAAAGAGGTTCTTCCCGAGTCGTCGGGCGTCATCGTGCGCACCGCCGCCGAAGGTGCGACCGAAGACCAGCTCACTCGTGATGTGCAGCGACTCACCAGCCAGTGGGAGCACATCTCGAGCCAGCTCGAGTCGATTCAGGCCCCCGCGCTGCTGCACTCCGAGCCCGACCTGCTCGTCAAGATCGTGCGGGATGTCTTCAACGAAGACTTCACCAAGATGCTCATTCAGGGCGAGGACGCGCACGCCACGATCACCTCGTACCTCGCCGGCGTTGCCCCCGACCTTCTCGACCGTGTCGAGGTCTACGACGACGAGCGCGATCCGTTCGACGCGTTCCGTGTCACCGAGCAGATCGAGAAGGCGCTGGACCGCAAGGTCTGGCTGCCCTCGGGCGGCTCGCTGGTGATCGACCGCACTGAAGCGATGACCGTCGTCGACGTCAACACCGGCAAGTTCGTCGGCACCGGCGGCAACCTCGAAGAGACCGTCACCAAGAACAACCTCGAGGCCGCCGAAGAGATCGTCCGGCAGCTGCGCCTGCGCGACATCGGCGGCATCATCGTCGTGGACTTCATCGACATGGTGCTCGAGTCCAACCGCGACCTGGTTCTGCGTCGTCTGGTCGAATGCCTCAGCCGAGACCGCACAAAGCATCAGGTTGCCGAAGTCACCTCGCTCGGACTTGTGCAGATGACACGCAAGAAGCTCGGCCTCGGTTTGCTCGAGACCTTCAGCGAAGCGTGTGAGGTCTGCGCAGGACGCGGTGTCATCGTTCACCACGACCCGGTCGTGAAGCATCGCCCGCCGATCGGCAACGGTCAGCCTCCGGGGCGACGGCCGCGCACTCCTGCGGCGAATGGCAACGGTGGCGCCGGCGGTACGCACGTGATCACCGAGGGTGCGAAGTCCGCGCTCGCCCAGATCGCAGCATCCACGATTCACCATCACGAAGAAGAGGCACCGATCACCGCTCCGATGGTCGTCGTCGAAGAAGCGCCGGTTGAACGGCCCAAGAAGCCGCGCAAGAAGCGCTCAGAAACCGCCAGCAAAGCTCCGAAGACCGAAACCGACCTGCTCTTGGATTCGGTGCTCTCGGCTCTTCCTGAGCCGAAGGCGCCCGGTCAAGGCCGCGGTCGCCGCCGGGTGACCACTGCGGCACTCACGGGCACGCCGGTATCGCACGCACCGACCGAAGACTGAGAGGGTTACCGCCCGCGCCGCTCGCGGGCGGTGATCCGAAGTCCCGAAGCGATGAGCCTCCGGACGAGTTCGTGGCCGTCGACGTGCTCGGCGCCCGCGGCGACCAATCGCGCATGGGCTTCTTCGGGCACGTCGTAGTGATCGCGGTCGAAGCCGCGGCGCGGGATTCCATTCGACGCTGCGAAGTCGTGGAGCTCTTGAAGCGACCGATCACTCACCAGGTGCGCCCAAAGTCGGTCATGGGCCGGCCACCGCGCGTCGTCGATCAGGATCACCACACGACGATTCTAGAGACGGATGCCGCGACACGGCCGGGGTCGCTTTTGCGGCTGGTGCCCGCATCCGGTAAAGTAGTCCTTTGGTGCGTCCCGTTTCGCATGCCTCACCGCATGTGTCGACAGCTCAGCAGTCCGCACCGCAACTTTTCCCAGTCTCACAAAGACAATCGGAGCCGTGCGCTCCCAAACGAAAACAAGGTGTGAAGTGGTTTACGCAGTTGTGCGAGCCGGCGGCCGGCAAGAGAAGGTTGAGGTCGGCACGATCGTCGTTCTCGATCGTCAGAAGGCCAAGGTCGGCGAGACGCTCGAGCTTCCCGCTGTCCTTTTCGTCGACGGCGACGCCGTGACGACCGACGCCGACAAGCTCGCGAAGGTCACCGTCACCGCTGAGGTCCTCGGCGAAGAGCGTGGCCCGAAGATCGTCATCCAGAAGTTCAAGAACAAGACCGGTTACAAGAAGCGCCAGGGGCACCGTCAGGACCTCACGCGCGTCAAGGTCACCGGCATCAAGTAAGTCCAGGAGAGACGCAGAGATGGCACACAAAAAGGGCGCAAGCTCCACCCGTAACGGTCGTGACTCCAACGCACAGCGCCTCGGCGTGAAGCGCTTCGGTGGTCAGAAGGTTCTCGCCGGCGAGATCATCGTCCGCCAGCGCGGCACGCACTTCCACCCCGGCGCCAACGTCGGGCGCGGTGGCGACGACACGCTGTTCGCCCTCGAGGCAGGCGCGGTCGAGTTCGGCGCGAAGGGCGGCCGCAAGGTCGTCAACATCGTCGTTCCGGCGGAGTAGTTCCTTCGTCAGACACAGTCTTCGACGAAAGGGGCGGGCTGCGGCTCGCCCCTTTCGTTTACCCTGGCAGCACACCCGCTGACAGCACACAGGCAGGAGAAAGCGCATGGTCACATTCGTCGATCGCGTCACGCTGCATTTGAGCGCTGGCAAGGGTGGCAACGGCTGCGTTTCCGTCAAGCGCGAAAAGTTCAAGCCGCTCGCGGGTCCCGATGGCGGTAACGGAGGGCACGGCGGAGACGTGGTGCTCGTCGCCGACCCTCAGGTCACGACTCTTCTGTCGTACCACCATTCCCCCCACCGCAGCGGTGGCAACGGCGGTTTCGGCATGGGCGACCACCGCAACGGAGCAGCTGGCGATTCCCTCGAGCTGCCCGTACCCGTGGGCACAGTGGTAAAAGACACCTCGGGTGAGGTGCTCATCGACATGGTCGAGCCGGGGACCCGCTTCATCGTGGCCCCCGGCGGAATCGGCGGCCTCGGCAACGCTTCGCTGTCCAGCCAGAAGCGAAAGGCTCCAGGCTTCGCACTGCTCGGAACCCCCGGCTGGCAGGGTGACGTTCAGCTTGAGCTGAAGACCGTCGCCGATGTCGCGCTGGTGGGTTTCCCGTCCGCCGGGAAGTCCAGCCTCGTCGCTGCGATCTCAGCTGCGCGTCCGAAGATCGCCGACTACCCGTTCACGACTCTGCACCCGAACCTCGGCGTCGTTCAGGCGGGCGAGAACCGCTATACCGTCGCGGATGTACCTGGCTTGATCGAGGGCGCGAGCGAGGGCAAGGGTCTCGGACTCGAGTTCCTCCGCCACGTCGAACGCTGCACCGCGCTGGTGCACGTGCTGGACTGCGCCACGCTAGAGCCGGGACGTGACCCGCTCACCGACCTCGATGTGATCCTCGCCGAGTTGGCCGCCTACCCAGTGCCCGACGGTCAGATTCCGCTGTTGGAGCGCCCGCAGTTCGTCGCGCTCAACAAGATCGATGTCCCCGAAGCCAAAGAACTCGCCGATCTGGTGCGACCTGAGCTCGAAGCCCGTGGGTTCCGGGTCTTCGAGATCTCCACGGTCAGTCACGAGGGCCTTCGTCAGTTGACTTTCGCGCTCGGTGATCTCGTGGCTTCCCATCGTGCTGCGCTGGCCGCGATCCCCGTACCGGAGAAGGTCGTCATCCGCCCGCGCGGTGCAGTCAAAGACTTCATCATCCGCGTCGAAGGTGGCACCTACGGTGACATCTATCGAATCTTGGGCGAGAAGCCCGTTCGCTGGATGCAGCAGACCGACTTCCAGAATGAGGAGGCTGTGGGCTACCTTGCCGATCGCCTCGAAAAGCTCGGCATCGAAGACGAGCTCTTCCGTCTCGGCGCGTCGCCTGGGTCGACCGTTGTCATCGGCGAAGGGGATGGCGTCGTGTTTGACTGGCAACCGGCGCTGAGTTCGATGGCTGAGCTCATGACCGCTCCTCGCGGCACCGATCCGCGTCTGATCGAAGACAACCGACGCACAACATCCCAGCGCCGCGAGCGGTACAAAGACCGAATGGATGCCAAGGCGGATGCCCGCGCAGAACTCGAGGCCGAGCGCATCGCCGAGCGCGGGCGGGACGCCGAGCAGGTAGCCGAGTGACCGCCCACGAGCGCGCCGACATCGCGTCGGCGCGCAGGGTTGTCGTCAAAGTCGGGTCTTCCTCGATCAGCGGCGAGAACGCCGGCAAGATCGGTCCGATCGTCGAAGCGCTGGCCGCTGCGCACGGCCGTGGCACCGAGGTCGTGCTGGTCTCGTCCGGCGCAATCGCAACGGGCATGCCGTTCCTCGCGCTCGGTGAACGCCCCAGCGACCTGGCGACCCAGCAAGCGGCCGCAGCTGTCGGCCAGAATGTGCTGATCTACCAGTACCAGGCCGCTCTGCGCCCCTTCGAGATCGTCGCCGGACAGGTGCTGCTCACCGCCGGTGACCTTGAGAACCCGACGCACCGCTCGAACGCGCGACGGGCGATGGAGCGGCTTCTCGGCCTGCGCATCTTGCCGATCGTCAACGAGAACGACACCGTTGCGACCCACGAGATCCGCTTCGGCGACAATGATCGACTCGCAGCCCTCGTGGCCCAGCTCATCGGCGCCGATGCACTGATCCTCCTCAGCGACATCGAGTGCCTGTACACCCGACCGCCCGGCGAACCGGGAGCGCGCCCGATCCGGCACGTCGCCTACGACGACGACCTGCACGGGTTCGAGTTCGGATCCGTCGTCGTGAACAGTGTCGGCACCGGTGGTGCTGCCACGAAGGTATCCGCGGCGAAGCTGGCAGCAGCATCCGGAATAGGCGTCCTCGTGACCAGTGCCGACCTTGTCGACCGCGCGCTCACCGGCGACGATCTCGGTACCTGGTTTGCGCCGAGTCCGGACCCCGCCACGGCCGTCACAGGGCCGATCTCCTCTGTTCGCTCCGCGTAGGTCGCACAGCCCGCGCCGGTAGACTGAGCCGATGATCACGACGGCCACGACAGCGCATGAACGGATGCTTTTCGCCAAGACCGCCGCGCGTTCGGTGGGGCTCCTGAGCGACGCGCAGAAAGCGGAGGCTCTCCGCGCCATTGCATCGGCCATCGTGAGAGCGACACCCGAAATCGTCGCCGCCAACGCCGAAGATCTCTACCGAGGTCGCGAGAATGGCCTGGCCGAGGGTCTGCTCGATCGCTTGCGCCTGGACGAGGGGCGCGTTGCGGCCCTTGCGGACGCGGTACGCGAGGTCGCTGAGCTTCCTGACCCGGTCGGGCGAATCCTTGACGAACGCGTGCTGTCGAACGGCATCTCGCTCACCAAAGTCAGTGTCCCTTTCGGCGTCGTGGGTTCGATCTATGAAGCTCGACCCAACGTCACGGTCGACATCACAGCCCTCGCCCTGAGATCGGGAAACACCGTGGTGCTGCGCGGAGGATCCGCAGCCGAGCGCACAAACGCTGCTCTGATTCGCACAATGCGTGACGCGCTCGCGCAATGTGGCATCGACCCCGAGGCCATTCAGAGCGTCGACGAGTTCGGTCGCGAGGGCGCCCGTGAACTCATGCGCGCACGCGGCATCGTCGATGTGCTCGTGCCGCGGGGGAGTGCCGGGCTCATCGAAACGGTCGTGACCGAGTCATCCGTTCCCGTTATCGAAACCGGCGCCGGAGTCGTTCACATCGTGCTCGATGCGACCGCACCACTCGAGTGGGCGACCGACATCGTCGTCAACGCGAAGGTGCAGCGGCCGAGCGTCTGCAATTCGGTCGAGACAGTGCTGGTGCATCAGGATGCCGCTTCTCGTTTGATTCCGACGGTCGTCGCAGCGCTGCAGGCACAAGGCGTGACGGTGCACGGCGACGAGGCGGTACGGCACCTCAGCGAGGACATCGTCCCCGCGACCGAAGAAGACTGGTCGACCGAATACCTGAGCCTGCACGTCTCGATGCGCGTGGTGGACGATCTCGACGACGCGCTCGCTCACATTCGCCGCTACTCGACTCACCACACGGAGTCGATCATCACTGAAGACGCAGCCAACGCCGAACGCTTTCTGGCCGAGGTCGACTCCGCCGTCGTGATGGCCAACGCGTCCACCCGATTCACCGACGGCGGCGAATTCGGCTTCGGTGCCGAGGTGGGAATCTCGACACAGAAGCTTCACGCGCGAGGGCCGATGGGGCTGGGCGAGCTCACGAGTACGAAGTGGCTCGCGCGCGGCTCAGGACAAGTGCGAGCCTGACCGCCTAAACTGGAGAACGTCCGCGCTGAGCGCACACCCGAACGGAGCACGAATGACCATCGCCACCCTTCTCGCAATCGCTGCCGAAGAGTCCGAACACGGCAATGTTGCGCTCGAAACCGTCGGGTACGGGATCGTCGCGATCATCGTTTTCGCCGCGCTCGCGCTCGTGACCGTGTCGTACCGTAACGTCGCCAACCGCCACTCCCACAAGGCCGAGGCATACGCCAAGGCGCACGCGAACGACACACAGCAGGCGGGGCACGGCCACTAGGCCGCTGCTGCATGTCGGTGACACGAGCCCCACGAATCGGGGTCATGGGTGGGACGTTCGATCCCATCCACCACGGTCACCTCGTCGCCGCAAGCGAAGTCGCGCAGTCGTTCGACCTCGATGAAGTGGTTTTCGTACCCACCGGCGAGCCGTGGCAGAAAGAGAGAGTCACGGAGGGCGAACACCGCTACCTCATGACTGTCATCGCCACCGCGGCGAACCCGCGCTTCACCGTCAGCAGGGTCGACATCGATCGAACAGGCCCGACCTACACGATCGATACATTGCGTGATCTCAAGACGCAACGACCCGATGCCGAGCTGTTCTTCATCACCGGCGCAGACGCCGTGGCGCAGATTCTCAGCTGGAGGGACCATGATGAACTGTGGGACCTCGCGCACTTCGTCGCGGTCTCGCGCCCGGGCCACGTCCTCAGCACGGATGGACTGCCCACTGACGACGTGAGTCAGCTCGAGATCCCCGCCCTGGCGATCTCGTCGACAGACTGTCGTCGTCGCGTCCACGAGGGAAATCCCGTGTGGTACCTCGTTCCCGACGGGGTCGTCCAATACATTGCCAAGCATCACCTCTACCGGAGCAAGGAATGAGCACACCCGAGCAGCCGGAAGCATCCCAGCTCACCCGCAAGCAGATGCGCGAGATCCGCAACACCGGACTCACGCCCGTGATCACCGCCGACACCGTCGACCAGACGGCGGCCGCACCGGTGACCCCCGCGCCTCTCGCGCGCGCCGCCGAACCTGTCGTCGTTTCCCCGCCACCAGCTGCGGATGCGACAGTCGACCTCGGGGTCTCTCCGCTCACGCGCCGTCAAGCGCGCCAGCAGGAGCGCATTCGCACGGCCTCGGTTCCTGTGATCACTCCCGATATGGCAGCTGCGCACACAGCGGCAGTCGCCGCGATCGCCCCCACTCTCGAGGATCCGCTTGAGCGCCCGCAGACCGATGAGTCCGAAGACCTGCTCGATGAGATTGTGGTCGAGCATGACGAGGTGGGCGATGACGATGTGGCCTCGGAGGAAGTCGCGCTGCTGACAGACGCAGAGACCGCGAGCGACGAAGCCGACGAGGATGAAGCATCCGACTCTCGCGGTGACGATGATGACGACGCCGACGCCGACGCTGACGCTGACGAGAGCTCCGCATCCGAAGAGGACGACGACGCAGACCGCGCCGTTGTGAGTCCGCTGTTCGGTGCCGGCGTCATTGCTGGCGAGCCCTCGCGACTCGATCTCCCCCCGTCGTTCGATCAACTGCTTGCCCGGTCATCCACCGGCTCGGTGGGAACTACCAACGCGTTGATCCTCTCGCACACCGGTGACGCGCCGATCGTGGGTCCGGTCACGGCCACCGGCGAGATCTTGATCACCGGAACGCTCAACCTCCCCGAAGGACTCGGCTCCACTGGCCACGCGCCCGGCACTGCCGATGGAAAAGATGTCGATGCTGTGTTGATCGACGGCGAGTTGCCCGCACATTCTTCACCCACGCCGATCGCTGCCAGCGCAGCAATCAGCACCGTCAAAAGCGCCGGAGATGTCATCCGGCCACCCGCGCCCGAAAAGGGCAGTCGGCTGATGATGACCCTCGCGATCACCGCGGGCGCACTGGCTCTGGCCCTTGTCGGAGTCCTCATCGTCGCCATCTCCACAGGAGTCTTCTCATGAGTGCCACCCAGCAATCCCTCGACATGCTGCGCGTAGCATCTGCTGCCGCCGACGCGAAGGGCGGCGAAGATCTCGTCGCGCTCGACGTGTCGGAGCCTTTGCCTCTCGTCGACATCTTCTTGATCGTCACGGGGCGGAGCGAGCGCAACGTCGCTGCAATCGCCGACGAGATCGAGGATCAGCTTCTCGAAGCCGGTCATAAGCGCCTCCGTCGGGAGGGACGCAAAGAATCGCGGTGGGTCCTGCTGGACTTCGGCGACTTGGTGGCGCACGTTTTCCACGAAGAAGAGCGCATGTACTACGGCCTCGAGCGCCTCTGGAAAGACTGCCCGATCGTACCGATCGAGCTTCCCGAGCGCGCACCCGCGGAGTGAGGCTGGTTCGGGGTCTCTGCCCGAATGTAGTAAGCTAACGGAGTTGTCCGGCGAGTTCTGTCGGGCGTCCTTGGGCCTGTGGCGCAGCTGGTAGCGCACCTGCATGGCATGCAGGGGGTCAGGGGTTCGAATCCCCTCAGGTCCACAAAATGAGAGCGTCTCGCGAGGGGCGCTCTTGTGTTTGCGAGCAGGTACCAGCGAGACTTGCGCGATGCGCGGTGTCACTCCCTTTCTCTGGTTCGACGATGCGGCCGAGTCGGCGCTGACCTTCTACACAGGGCTCTTCCCCGACTCTGCCATCAGTGAACTCACGCGCTATCCCGATCATGTGCCTGGCATGGGCGGCAAGGTCATGCATGCGAGGTTCCAGCTCGCAGGGCGGGACTACCTCGCGATGGATGCTGGGCCTCAGGCACGGTTCACCGAGGCGGTATCGCTCTACGTCGGCTGCGCCGACCAAGACGAGGTCGATCGGTACTGGGGTGCACTCACGTCAGAAGGCGGGACAGAACAGCCGTGCGGCTGGGTGAAGGATCGCTGGGGACTCTCGTGGCAGATCGTTCCGGACCGGCTCATCGAGTTGATCAACGACCCCGACCCCGACCGATCCCATCGCGCCGTCCAAGCGATGCTCCAGATGTACAAGATCGACATCGCGGCGCTCGAGTCCGCGGCGAACGCCGGACCAGGTCCGAGCGCGAGACAATGATCCAGTGAGCTCCCAGCCCCGCTGTCCCCATTGCCGACACTTCGTCTACCTGGATACCTTGGTGTGTCCGAACTGCGAGGGTGAACTCGGTTATCACGTCCCCACACGGCAGTTTCTCGGTCTGCGTAGAGGTCGCGTGATCGTCGATGAGCAGACTTGGTACACCTGCTCGAACCGAGAGTGGATGTGCAATTGGCTGGTCTGGGCCAACGCACCGGCCGGTCGATGCTTCTCGTGTCGACTCACTCGCCAAAGCCCTCCCGCGAACGACACCGTGGCTCTGGACAAACTCGCCAGTGTAGAAGAAGCTAAACGGCGCTTGCTCCTTCAGCTAGCCGACCTAGGCCTGCCGATCGTCCCATGGGATGTGCAGAAGGGCGGTCTCGGCTTCGACTTGCTCTCGAGCCTCTCCGAGGGCAAGCCCATCATGATCGGCCACGCGAACGGCATCATCAGCATCGACCTCGCAGAAAGCCTCGACGATCGACGTGAAGCCCTGCGCGTACGCCTCGGCGAGCCGTACCGGACGATACTCGGCCACCTGCGCCACGAAGTCGGCCACTACTTTCAGAACGTCCTTCTCACTGACGACGAGTGGTGGGCGAAGTGTCGACGACTGTTCGGAGACGAGCGCGAAAGTTACAAGGAGGCGTTGAAGCGGCACTACGCCCTGGGCGCGCCGCCCGACTGGCGTACGAGTTTCATCTCGGAGTACGCGACGATGCACCCGTGGGAAGACTTCGCTGAATCCTTCGCGCACTACCTCCACATCACGGGAACCCTGCAGACGGCAGCCGCGATCGGCATCGTTTTGGATGCTTCGGTCGCCAGCGTCCGCGATACGGACGTCCGTCCACGCGAGTCGTATGCGGACCAGCCGATCCAGCGACTGCTGACGGACTGGGAGTGGATGTCACAGGCTTTCAACCGCATCAATCGATCGATGGGTTTCGGCGACCTCTATCCCTTCACCCTCGTGGAACCGGTGAGACGCAAGCTGGAGTTCATCCATGACATCGTGACAAACGCGCCGCTGACGGCTGAAGAGCAGTTCGCCTTGGCCCTTTCGACAGAGACAGAGACGACGTGACCTCCTATTCACGCGGACAGCGCGTGATCGGGGCCGCCACCCACTACGTCGAGAACCAGCCCGAGTGGCGCACCGACATCAACGAGTACTCCGAGAACGGCCCACTCGCCTCCGCCGTTGCCGCACTCGGGGCAGAGTGGGCCGCGGAACGGCTCGCCGAAGCCGGAGGACTGGTGGGGTCCACGTCTTTCCAACGCGATGCCGAGCTCGCGAATGTGCACACCCCGCGCGCGCACCCGCACGATAGGTGGGGTTTTCGCCTCGACGAGGTGGAGTACGACCCTGCCTACCACCGCGTAATCTCCGAAGCGATCGCCCGCGGAGCGCACACCTCGGCCTGGTCAGAGCCCAAGGCGGGCGCTGCCGTCGCCCGCGCAGCGATGTTCATGCTCTTCGCACAGGTCGAACCCGGGCATGCGTGCCCGGTGTCGATGACTCATGCGGCGGTTGCATCCATCAAAGACACTCCGGCGATCGCCGAGGACTGGATGCCTCGACTGCTTTCACGCGACTACGAACCGCGACTACTCCCCAATGAACACAAGACCAGCGCTCTCGTCGGCATGGCCATGACCGAAAAGCAGGGCGGCAGCGACGTCCGCAAAGGCACCACGGTGGGCGAGTACATGGGCGGCCGTTCATATCAACTCACCGGTCACAAGTGGTTCTGCTCCGCCCCGATGTCTGACGCCTTCCTCGTGCTCGCGCACACGCGTCGGGGCGCGACCGAAGAGGGCTTGTCGTGCCTCTTAGTCCCCCGACTTCTCCCGCGCGGAATGCGCAACGTCCTGCGCATCCAGCGGCTCAAAGACAAGCTCGGCAACCGGTCGAACGCGTCCGCCGAGGTCGAGTTCGATGGCACGATCGGCTTCCTCGTCGGCGAGCCGGGCAGGGGAGTGCGGGCGATCATCGAGATGGTTCAGCGCACCCGGCTCGACAGTGTGCTGGGGTCCGCAGCGGGAATGCGGCAGGCCGTCGCTGAGGCAGTGTGGCATGCCCGGCGGCGCTCAGCGTTCGGTCGATCGCTCGCCGATCTTCCCGCAATGACCGCGGTACTCGCCGATCTCGCGCTCGAATCCGAAGCATCGATGCTGACTGGCCTTCGCCTTGCGCAGATGTTCGAAGCCGACGCATCCGACCGCGATGTCGCCCTGCGCCGGATCGCAACACCCGTGTCGAAGTACTGGGTGTGCAAGCGTGGACCGCACCACGCCTATGAGGCGATGGAAGTGCTCGGCGGCAACGGGTACACCGAATCGTTCCCGTTGGCACGGCGGTACCGCGAGCAGCCCGTGATGGCGATCTGGGAAGGCTCAGGCAATGTGATCGCGCTCGACGTCCTTCGGGCGCTCGGAAGCGACCCCGAGTCGGCTACCGCATTCGAAGACGACCTGGCCATCACGCGCGGGTCGTCTGTTCTGCTCGACGCGCACGTAGAGCGCACGCTGCTGCTCCTGGCATCGATGGCCGGGCAAGATGTCGACGATGCGCAACGCGATGCGCGGCGCCTTGCGGAAGATCTCGCGCTGGCGCTGCAGGCCTCACTCATGTTGCGTCATGCGCCCTCGCTCGATGCCGAAGCCTTCATTGCCGCGCGCCTCGGCGCAGATCGCGGGTGGCACTACGGCGTGCTTTCGCGCGGGACGGATGCCGCGGCCATCGTCGCTCGCCACTGACCTCGCGGGTCCGAGTCGCGCGACGCGACGTAGGCTGGGCAAGTGACCAGGCGTCGGGGACTTGTGACGGCAGCCGTTGGGTGCGGAGCGATTCTGTTGACCACCGGCATGGCCTGGCATCCGGCATCCGGGGCCACGAGCGAAAGCGAAGTCAGCGACGCGCTCGCCGTCGAAGCGGCGACTCCTGACCTGCTCCGCACTGAGGCCGAAGCGCGAGTGGCGGCAATGTCTACGCGCGAAAAGGCCGCCAGCCTCGTGATGGGCCACCTCCCTACGACCGACCCCGCCGCGCTCCGCGCTTACATGGAGTCGAGCGGCATCGGCGGCTTCATTCTGATGGGCGCCAACATCCCCGCGACCGAGGGCGAGCTTCGCGGCATCACCGATGCTTTGACGGTCGACTCAGTGTTTCCGCCGCTCCTTGCGATCGATCAAGAGGGGGGAGATGTCTCACGGATCCCGTGGGATGACTTTCCGTCGGCGTTGGCCCTGAAAGACCTGCCCGCAGCAGAATCGGAGCTCGCGTTTGCCGGCCGCGCAGCCCTCATCCAGCGCGCCGGAATCGGGGTGAACTTCGGCATTGTGGCCGATGTCACCGCAGACTCGGGGATGTTCATCTACCGCCGGGCACTGGGCACGTCACCCCCAGCGAGCGCGGAGCGGGTCTCCGCGGCGGTCCTGGGGGAGGGAGATTCCGCGGCATCCACCCTGAAGCACTTCCCGGGGCATGGAGCTGCGCCCGGCGACTCCCACAGCACGATTCCCTCCACGCCGATGTCGAAAGAGCAGTGGATGTCGGCGGACGCAGTTCCGTTCACCGCCGGAATCGAGGCGGGTGCACCGCTGTTGATGTACGGCCACCTCGACTATCCCGCCATCGATGCCGCACCCGCATCCATGTCTGCCGAATGGCATCGCATCGCTCGGGAAGAATTGGGATTCGAGGGGATCTCGATCACGGACGACCTCGGCATGCTCCAAGCATCGGGTCTGCCCGAGTACCAGGACCCGGTTGCCACGGCAGTCGCCGCGATCGCAGCCGGGAACGACATGGTGCTCACCGTAGTCTTCTCGAACGCTGAGACCGCCCCGAGAACCGTCGACGGGATCGTCGCCGCAGTGGTGTCTGGTGCGCTCAGCGGCACACGGCTCGACGACGCGGCGATACGCATCACGAAGCTGCGGCTTGACCTTGCAGCGGCGGGTCGAGGTCTCGTGCCGTGTGCGGAATGCTCGCCCGCGGGCTGATCACTCGGCGGAAGGCTCGATGAGCTCGTGCGAGTTGTTTCGCACATTGCCGACGGCACGTGAAACCGTATGATCCTCAAGCGTCTCGGCAACGCTCGGCGCAGCATCGATTGCTGCATCCAGCACGTCACCCACGTTGTCGGTGGATGGGTCGAGCCACGCGTCGGCGTGGTCGGCGTCGACGAAGAGCGGCATCCGGTCGTGAATCGACCCGAGGTGACCGATCGAATCACGCGTCAGGATGGTGAAGCTCAGCATCCATCGCGTTGGGTCGTCTTCCGCTTTCGCCGCGTCCTTCCACCACTCGTACAGTCCTGCCATCAGCAAGGGACTGCCATCGGTCGGATGAATGTAATGCGGCACCTTGCCGGACTCGGTTGTCTTCCATTCGTAATAACCGGACGCTGGTACCACCGCGCGCCGCTTCTGAAGGGCATTCCGAAACATCGGCTTGCCTTCGAGTTCTTCGGACCGCGCGTTGAACGCCTTCACGCCGATCTTCGGGTCTTTGGCCCAGCCCGGAACGAGCCCCCATCGCGCGGCTTCGAGGCGCCGGGTGGGAGGCTCGGTTTTCGTGGAATCGATCACGATCGCCACTCGATCGGTGGGGGCGACGTTGTACGACGGTTCGGGCAGATCATCAGATTCGAGGTCGACCCGAAGCACGCCGACCAGCTCGGATCCGGTACTTGCAACTACGAAGCGTCCGCACATGAACGACACCCTACGCGGGGCCTCGGACGTCAGCGGCGTCAGTCCGTGATGATCCCGACTTCGGAGAGGCGATCGAGAAGCCCGGCGCCGTCGCTGGCGGTCACCCACGGAATTGCGGCGCCCGAGTGGTCGTTCACCGCGGTGCGTCCGCCCGCCAGCACCGCCTCCGCAGGCGACAGCTTGCGGATCGCGACGCCCGCGACGTTTGCGGGGTAATCGCTCGTAAACGATGAGTAGATGTCGTCGTCGTGTTGCCCGTCGTCGCCGATGAGCAGCCACTGCACCTCGGGGAACTCCTCTGCCAAGCGGCGGAGGTTCTCGCTCTTGTGGGCACGGCCGCTGCGGAACCAGCGATCGTGAGTGGGTCCCCAGTCGGTGAGCAACATCGACCCCTCAGGGAAAAGGTGTCGCCGAAGGAATCGTTTGAGCGTAGGTGCGACGTTCCATGCGCCGGTGGAGAGATACACGATCGGCGATCCGGAGTTCAGCCGCGCGAGACGCGCCAGGAGCACAGCCATTCCGGGCACGGGCTGGCGTGCGTGCTCGTCGACGACGAACGAGTTCCACGCCGCCAAGAAGGGTCGGGGGATAGCTGTCACCATGACGGTGTCGTCGATGTCGGACACGACCCCGAAGCGAACCTGTGGGCCGACGACGAACACCCGCGCCTCGATTGCATCGCCACCCTCGGCCGACATGGTGAAGGTTTGCCAACCGGGCTCGAGGGTCGCCGGGAGCACGGTGTCTATGACGCCACCGCGATTGGCTACCACGATGTGCGTCGTTCCGCCGATCGAGATCGCTACCTGCGAATAGCCGACGGGAATCGCCGCGAAGCTGCGCCAACCCCGCACGCTGGTGAGCCCGTCGCGGCTGCGTTTACCAGGCGGAACGATCAAGACGCGACCGAGGACGCGCACCCAATCCACTCCGCCATAACTCGGAAACGGCGTTGCGACGGGTTCCAACCCGCGAGCCCTCGCCCTGCGCTCGCGCCAGGAGTGGAAACGGTACTCCAGTCGAGCGATCCACAACACCTTCAGGAGAGGAGGCGGGGGCGTCTCAGGCATCCTCTCAGTCTTCCACGTCCTCCTCCGCGAGAAGTGACGTTGTCGCGTTCTTGAGCGCATCGGGCGTGTCCTCGTCGATCGAGAGATGAGCCCGCTCGCGATGGTGGATGATCTTCTTCACTACGTATGCCGCCACCAGGAACAGCACGATGACGCCGACGAATATGTAGCCGGCGAAATGCAACTGATCGGCAAGTTCGCGGTAGGTGCCTGCGGCAAGCGAGGCAACGGTGATGTACGCGGCGGCCCACAGAATGCAGGCGGGCGCCGTCCAGGCGAGAAACCGGCGGTATGGGTAGCCGGTCATTCCGACAGTCAGCGGCACGAGTGAGTGCAGGACGGGAAGAAACCGGGAGAGAAAAATGGCAGGCCCTCCGCGGCGCTCGAGATAGCGCTCAGAGCGAATCCAGTTGTGCTCTCCGATTCGCTGGCCCAAGCGCGAGCGCCGAATGCTCGGCCCGAGAACCTTGCCCAACCAATATCCGATGCTCTCGCCGACCAACGCGCCGATGACAACGGCGATGCCGAGAATGACGCCCTCGAGCGGACTTGCCACTGCAGTCGCCGCCACGATCACGATGGTGTCGCCCGGTACGACGAGTCCGACGAGCACACTCGTCTCCAGCATGATGGCGACCCCGGCGACGAGCGTTCGGACGATCGGGTCGACGCTTTGCACGGTGTCGAGCAGCCAGGACAGGAACTCGTTCACGCCACGAGCCTACGGTCGGGCGGGGCGCTCTAGCCTGGGAAGATGTCGGAGATGTTGGTCGCTGGGCGCCTCGAGGAGTGGCTGGATCCCGACGCGGTCTACCGCGGGTGGGCGGCCAGGCACGAAGAGTCGTTCTGGTTGGATGCCGGCCCCGGCGCCGTCGCAGGTTGGAGTTGGGTCGGAATCGGCGCTCGTGAGAGCGATTTGTCGTGCCTACGATCCATCGACTGCTCCGTCGCACCCTCGGCCGGCCATGCGGGCGCGTTCGTCGGGGGATGGGTGGGGTGGCTGGGCTATGACTCCGCCGCCGCCCGCGCAGGAGCGCCCGGCAGCGAGGATCGCACCGGCGTTCCTGAGGAGCACTGGGTGCGCGTCGAGCGCTTCGTCGCTTTCGAGCACAGCTCGGGCGTCGCTTGGGCCTACGCAGACCCCGATGATCTCGATGCCTTCTTGCGCGAGCTTCGACTTATCACCGACACGCCTCCGGACGTCCTGCCCGCCGCGGCGGCAGCAGCGACAAGTCGCCACACACCCACCGAGTACGCGACGCTCATCGAGCGGTGCCGTGCGGCCATCGCCGAAGGCGATGCCTACCAGCTGTGCCTCACGACACGGTTCGAGGTGGCAGCATCCGGATCCCCTATCGACCCCGTCGCCACATACGCACGCCTGCGCGCAGCGACTCCCGCCCACCACGGCGGCCTCGTCGTCTCTGGCTCTGTCGCCCTTGCCAGCGCGAGCCCGGAGCGATTCCTCGCCGTCGAGCGTGGTCGCGTGCAGACCCGCCCCATCAAGGGCACACGTCCGCGCGGCGCGGATGCCGACACTGACGCAGACCTGATCGACGACCTGCGTTCGAGCGAAAAGGAGCGCGCAGAGAACGTCATGATCGTCGATCTCATGCGCAACGACCTGTCTCGGGTGTGCGCGCCCGGGTCGGTCGGCGTCGACAGACTGCTAGAGGTCGAAACCTACCCTGCCGTTCATCAGCTCGTGAGTACCGTGTCGGGGGAGCTTACCCAGGGAATGACGGTCGGTGGGCTGCTCGATGCGACCTTCCCCGCGGGAAGCATGACCGGGGCGCCGAAGCTCTCTGCGATGACGATCCTGCACGATCTCGAAGGCGACGCCCGCGGGATCTTCTCGGGATGCTTCGGCTGGGTGGGCACGAACGGCGCGCTCGATCTCGCCATGGTGATTCGCTCGATCGTGGTCCATGAAGGCGATGCCTACGTCGGTGCCGGCGGCGGAATCACCTGGAAGTCGGATGCCGCCGCCGAGGTGGCCGAAGTCGCGGTCAAGGCACGCGCTCCACTCGCTGCCCTGGGAGCGAGTCTTCCACCAGGATGGTGAGCGAGGGTTCCGGTAACCTGGACGTTCGGGCTTTCGCGCCCCCAGCTACCCCATGATTGGTATTCCCCTGTGAGCCAGACCGCTTCCTCCGAGTCCGCCCTTCCCGCCGACGGCGGCTTCGACGCGTATGCGATCCAGCAGAAGTGGCAGGCACGGTGGGCAGAGTCAGACCCGTTCCGCGCGGGGGATGACAGCGACACGCGACCGCGCAAGTACGTACTCGGAATGTTCCCGTACCCGTCGGGCGACCTGCACATGGGGCACGCCGAGAACTACGCGTACGTCGATGTCGTCGCACGCTTCTGGCGCCACCGCGGCTACAACGTGCTCAACCCGATCGGGTGGGACTCCTTCGGCCTGCCGGCCGAGAACGCGGCGATCCAGCGCGGTGCAGAGCCGCGCGGGTGGACGTACGCCAACATCGAGCAGCACAAGAAGAGCTTCCGCCAGTACGGCTCGTCCTACGACTGGAGCCGGATCCTTCACACGAGCGATCCTGAGTACTACCGGTGGAACCAGTGGCTGTTCCAGCGTCTCTACGAGCGCGACCTCGCGTACCGCAAAGACAGCCCGGTCAACTGGTGCCCGAACGACCAGACAGTGCTCGCGAACGAGCAGGTCGTCGATGGACACTGCGAGCGGTGCGGCGCCGAGGTCATCAAGAAGAAGCTGACCCAGTGGTACTTCAAGATCACGCAGTACGCCGACCGGCTGCTGGATGATCTGAACCAGCTCGAAGGGTTCTGGCCGTCGAAGGTCATTCGCATGCAGCGCAACTGGATCGGGCGCTCCGTCGGTGCCGACATCGAGTTCGAGATCGAGGGCCGAGAAGGCCGCGTCACGGTCTTCTCCACGCGCCCCGACACGCTCCACGGTGCAACGTTCTTCGTCGTCGCGCCCGACAGTGACCTGGCTGCAGAACTTGTTACCGGCGCCGATTCCGACATCCGCATGCGTTTTCAGGATTACCTCGAGCAGGTCCAGAGAGAGACCGACATCGAGCGCCAGAGCACCGATCGCCCGAAGACCGGCGTGTTCCTCGGCCGGTACGCGATCAACCCGGTCAATGGGGAGCGCTTGCCGATCTGGGCCGCAGATTACGTGCTGGCCGATTATGGCCACGGCGCGGTCATGGCCGTCCCCGCGCACGACCAGCGCGACCTCGACTTTGCACGCGCCTTCGACCTGCCCGTGCGCGTGGTCGTCGACACCACCGCGCCCATCACTGGCGCGATCCCGGTCATCGAACTGGACGACCAGGGCGTGCCCATCGATCCCGGCGCGGACGACGCATCCCTCGACTCTCTCAACCCCGCCGTCACCGGTATCGCCCTCACCGGCGAAGGTCGCATGATCAACTCGGGCTCGCTCAACGGGTTGTCGAAGCGCAACGCGATCGCGCGAATTACCGACGAGCTCCTGGCCGCCGGTACCGGGCGTGCCGCAAAGTCCTATCGCCTGCGCGACTGGCTCATCTCGCGTCAGCGCTTTTGGGGCACGCCGATCCCGATGATCCACACCGAGGACGGCCGAATCGTGCCGGTTCCCGAAGATCAGCTTCCGCTCACGCTCCCGGACGTCCAGGGCCTCGACCTCACTCCCAAGGGCACCTCGCCCCTCGGAGGAGCAACTGAGTGGATGCAGACGGTCGACCCTGAGACGGGTGAGCCGGCGCTGCGCGACCCCGACACGATGGACACCTTCGTCGACAGCTCCTGGTACTTCCTGCGCTTCTTCGCGCCCAATGACCCGACCGAGGCGTTCTCGAGCCGTGAGGCCAACAAGTGGGCTCCCGTCGATTCGTACATCGGTGGTGTCGAGCACGCGATTCTGCACCTGCTGTACGCACGCTTCATCACCAAGGTCCTCTTCGACATGGGGTTGATCGAATTCACCGAGCCCTTCTCGAGCCTGATCAATCAGGGAATGGTGCTGCTCGGCGGCTCGAAGATGTCGAAGAGCAAAGGCAACCTCGTCGAGTTCGCCTCGAGCATGGTCGACCCCGGCGCTGACGTCGTGCGCACAGCGATCGCGTTCGCAGGCCCCGTCGAGGACGACATCAATTGGGAGGACGTGTCGACCACCGGCGCGCACAAGTTCCTCTCCCGCGCGTGGCGCGTGGCCTCGGATGTGACCAGCGCCCCCGAAGTGGTGTGGGCCGAAGGTGACCAGTCGCTGCGTCGTGTGACGCACAGACTGCTGGCGGATGCTCCGGGTCTGGTCGAACAGACGAAGTTCAATGTCGTCATCGCTCGACTGATGGAACTGGTGAACGCGACGCGCAAGGTGATCGACTCCGGAGCGGGTCCCGCTGACCCCGCAGTCCGCGAGGCCGCCGAAGTTACCGCAATGGTGCTCGATCTGTTCGCGCCACATATGGCAGAAGAGATGTGGGAGATCCTCGGCTACGAGCCGTTCGTCGGTCTCGTTCCGTGGCGTCAGGCTGACCCGATGCTCCTCGTTGAAGATTCGGTCACCTCTGTCGTGCAGATCGACGGCAAGGTTCGTTCGACACTCACCGTCCCGGCGCGCATCGACGCGGCAGCGCTCGAAGAACTCGCCCGCAACGACGAGAAGGTGCTGCGCTCCCTTGACGGCAAAGAGATCGTCCGCGCGATCGTCCGCGCGCCGAAGGTCGTCAGCTTCAGCACACGCTGAACCGCTCCTCCCCAGGTCGGGCTTCGGCTCGGCCATCCACCGGTGTTAGGCGTGCGCCCGGGGGGATGAGACAGGGCTTCTAGCCTGGCGGGGTGCCAGCATCCGCGCCCACCGGGTCTTCAAACCTTGCGCAACCGCCGGGCTCGGCGCGGCGACGGTTGGGACTCGGAGCGGCGGTCGTCGTTGCCATTCTCGCTCTCACGGTGACGGTTGCGATCGGCATCTTCCGATCGGCGACGACGCCCGTTCAGTCAGTGCCGCTGGACGCGAATGCCGAGGACCCGCGATCGACCGAGGTGATCTACGTCCACGTGTCCGGCGAGGTCGCCGCGCCGGGCCTGTACATCCTCGACGGCGACGCGCGGGTCGTCGATGCGATCGCTGCGGCGGAAGGATTCACCGAACTCGCCGATCAGGACGCCGTCAACCTCGCACGACCGCTCGGCGATGGTGAGCAATTGCTCGTCCCCACGGAAGGCGCTGTTCCTGACGAGAGCGCACCCGTCGGTGACGGCCGCATCAATCTCAATACGGCGGATGCTTCGGCCCTGGACTCGCTCCCGAGGATCGGAGAGGCGATGGCGGCCCGCATTATCGACTGGCGGGAAGCGAACGGTGGCTTCACCAGTGTGGAAGACCTCCTCGCCGTTCCTGGAATCGGCGACAAGATGCTGGATGCGCTCCGCGATCTCGTGACCGTCTGACATGCGTGCTCATGCGCGATTGCGGCTTCTCCCTGTCGTTGCGGGCGCCTGGGTTACCGCGTTTCTGACGATCACTTTTCCGCTGGCGGCTGGTCCGCTCGCCGCGGCGCTGTGGGCCCTGGCCCTGTGCGGGCTCGCCGTCGCCGCGCGTGGAGTATCGCCATGGGGTCGAATACCTGTCATCGTCGTGCTGCTCGCCCTTGTGGCAGCAGCCAGCACGGCCTCCCACGTCGCATTCGCGAGTCCCGCGCGCGAGAGTATCGAGAAGATCGGGTGGCAAGGTGGGCGCGCGCTTGAAGTTGAGGCGACCGTCGTCGGCAAAGTCGAGCGATGGTCCGACGGGTCGCTCGCGTTCGACGCCCGCGCGGTGTGGTGGCGACTCGGGCCGAATGAGCACCGCACGAACATCGAGGTGGTCGTGGTTGTCGCTCCCGAGGATGTCGATGCTCTGCCCGGCGCTCTCGATGTCGGTGCGGTCGTTCGTGCGTCGGGCACAGCCACCGCCACCGATCCCGGAGATCGCGCCGTCGTGACGGTCCGCGCAGCGCGGGGCGTCACCGTTGTGGCGGCACCCTCCGGTGCGCTTTCGGTCGCGGCAGGGCTGCGTCAGGGGCTGGTGGCGTCGGCGTCAGGGCTCCCCGGCGCCGGCGCCGGGCTCATCCCTGGACTCGCCGTGGGCGACACGTCTGCGGTCACCGCAGAGCTGGACGTCGCGATGAAGGCATCGTCGCTCTCACATCTGACGGCGGTCTCGGGCGCCAACTGCGCTCTCGTCGTCGCGCTGACCTTCAGCGCAGCGGCGGCGCTCGGCGCAGGCCGCCGGCTGCGCGTGATTGTCGGGCTGGTGTCCCTTGCGGGCTTCGTCCTCCTCGTTACGCCAGAGCCGAGCGTCGTTCGTGCGGCGACCATGGCCGCTGTGGCCATGGGTGCGTTGCTTCTCGGCCGGGTGAGCGCGGGCATGGCGGTGCTGAGTTTGGCGGTCACAGTGCTCCTCATCGCCGATCCCTGGCTGGCCGCGTCCCTCGGCTTCGCCCTCTCGGCCGCCGCTACAGCATCGCTGTTGTTGTTCGTACGCCCGCTCACGACGGGGCTGGCGCGCTTTCTGCCGCGGTCGCTCGCGCTGGCCCTCGCCGTCCCGCTGGCGGCACAACTGGTGTGCGGTCCGCTCCTGGTCTTGATCGCGCCCTCGATCCCGATGTACGGCGTCGTGGCGAACCTTCTCGCGGGGCCTGCGGCTCCCGTTGCGACGATCGTCGGTCTCGCAGCCTGCCTCGCGGCGCCAGTGCCGTGGGTACAGTACGGACTCACCGCGATCGCGTGGCTACCGGCATCCTGGATCGCCACGACGGCGACGACGATTGCTGGGCTTCCGGGAAACCTTCTTCCCTGGGGCGAGGGTCTGGTTGGCGCAGCCCTGCTCAGCGGCGTGGGACTCGCGATCGGGCTCGTAATTACGGGTGGTGTCGGCCATGCGCGCGTCAGGTCGTCGACGCGCGCCGTGGCTGCGGCGATCCTTGCGGTTGTCGTGGGGGTCAGCGCCGGCTGGGGAGCGCTCGGCACGCTCGCCGGACCGTTCACCCTTCCGCAGAAGTGGAGCGTGCTCGCCTGCGACGTCGGCCAGGGCGATGCGGTGCTACTGCGTTCTGCGGGCCAAGTGGCGCTCGTGGACACCGGCCCCGATCCAGCAAAGCTCGACGAGTGCCTCGCGCGGGCTGGCATTCAGCGTCTCGACCTGCTCGTGGTCACGCACTTCGATCTCGACCATGTGGGTGGCATCGCCGCTGTCGAAGGGCGGGTGGGGATGCTTCTGCACGGACCGATCACCTCGCCCGAGGACGAACGACTCCTGCGGCACATGGAGAAGGCGGGCGCGTCACCGAGCCCTGCTGCCGCGGGCCAACAGGGCACGCTCGGTGCGGCGCAGTGGCGCGTACTTTGGCCTGCGGGGGAGAGCCGCGCATTCTCGGGAGGAAATGATGCGAGCGTCGTCCTGGATATCCGCGGTGGCGGAATCCCGGCCACGATCCTGCTCGGGGATTTGTCGGCCTCGCCACAGCGCGCACTGATCGCAACGGGCGACCTGCGGCCGCCCTACGCCGTCGTGAAGGTTGCTCACCACGGCAGCGCCGACCAGGAACCCGAGCTCTACGCGATGCTCGCCGGGTCGCTTGCGCTGGTCACCGTCGGTATCGACAATGACTACGGCCACCCCCGCGATGAAGCCCTCGCGCCGTTCATCGACCGCGACGCCGCCGTGGCACGCACAGACACGGAGGGCATCCTCGCGGTCTGGCTCGACGGCAGTCGGCTCTCGCTCTGGCGCGAGCACGTCGAGGGTCATCAGTAGGCTGGATCGCATGGCCCCCGCAGCACGACGACCCGCCACATCGGCGCAGCGATCAACGGGCGGGCAACGTTCCTCGATTCCGCAGTTGTCGTGGCGCGCGGCGCAGCCCGCACCCATCGTTCTGGTGTCCGGCCCTGAAGAGGTCTGCGCCGAACGCGCCATCGCTGGGGTGCGCGATTACCTGCGGGCCGAAGATCCCAGCCTCGAAGTCTCTGATCTGCGCGCAGACGACTATCCGGCCGGCTCCTTGCTTGCGCTCACCTCGCCTTCCCTGTTCGGTGAGCCGCGGCTTTTGCGCATCACCGGCGTCGAGAAGTGCTCCGACGCCTTCCTCTCTGAGGCGCTCTCGTACCTTGAGACGCCCCAAGAGGGTGCCACCGTGATCCTTCGTCACACCGGCGCGACTCAGCGCGGCAAAAAGCTGCTCGATGCGGTGAGAGCCGGCACCGGTGGTGGAGTAGAAGTCGCGTGCGCGGCGATCAAGCGTGATTCCGATCGATTCGACTTCGCAGCCGGGGAGTTCCGCTCGGCACAGCGACGCATCGCACCGACTGCCCTCCGCACGCTCGTGTCGGCATTCGCCGACGACCTGACCGAACTTGCCGCGGCGTGTCAGCAGCTCATCGCCGACGTACCGGGTGACATCACCGAGCAGATCGTCGAGCGCTATTACGGCGGTCGGGTCGAAACATCTGCGTTCGCCGTCGCCGACACCGCCATCGCCGGCCGCTACGGCGAGGCACTCCTCACGTTGAGGCACGCGCTCGCCTCGGGCGCCGACCCGGTACCGCTCGTGGCCGCCATCGCATCGAAGTTGCGCACGATGGCGCGAGTCGCCGGCAGCCGTGAGCCAGCCGGCGCACTGGCCGCGCGGCTCGGCCTCAAGGACTGGCAAGTTGATCGGGCTCGCCGCGACCTGTCCGGGTGGAATGAGACCTCTCTCGGGCTCGCTATTCAGTCCGCGGCGCGCGCCGATGTCGAGGTCAAGGGCGGCTCCCGTGATCCGGTGTTCGCGCTGGAACGGCTCGTCACCGTCATCGCCACGCGCGCGCCGTTCGGGTCCTAGAGCCCCATAAACCAACAACGAAGCCCGCCCCAAAGGGCGGGCTTCGTCAAGTTCTGAGTGGACTCAGAGCGCAGCAACCTGCTTCGCGATGGCCGACTTGCGGTTCGCAGCCTGGTTCTCGTGGATGATGCCCTTGCTCACGGCCTTATCGAGCTTCTTGGTCGCGGTTGCGAGTGCCTTCTCGGCAACAGCCTTGTCGCCGGTGGCGATGGCCTCGCGGGTGCGACGCACCTCGGTCTTGAGCTGGGACTTCACGGCCTTGTTGCGCTCGTGTGCCTTCTCGTTGGTCTTGTTGCGCTTGATCTGCGACTTGATATTCGCCACGTTCGACGTCCTTCAGTTAGTGGATGCGGGGTTGTGTCGCGTTACGGGTAGAGGGGCCGCTCGCGACGTCGTGCGAAGGTGGGACCCCGCACGCAAGTCAATCACCGAGTCTATCAGGGATCGGAATGTGCACCCGACGACTGATCGAGGGTCGCGATCGCAAGATTGAGCGCTGCGTTGAAAACGGTCGGCCGCATGACCGTGACGTGGTGGGTTGTGCGAGGCACGACAATCAGTTCGGCGTGCTTCGCTACTTGCAAGAAGAGCCGCTCATTGATGCGCAGCTGATCGAACTGACCGTTCACGAACCACAGTGGTACGTCGATTCTCGCCAGCGCTGCAAGCAGATCGAGGACCGAGAGGCTCGCCAGTGCGGCGTGCTGCTCGTCCAGCGAATAGCCACCGGCGCCGAAATCCTCGCGTGTCTCGTCGGGGAGGATTCGGTCGAGCATGCGGTTCGTCAGTGACATCCCGCGATCGGGGAGTGAGTCGAAGGCGCGCGTCAACAGCCGGTACGCCGCCAAGCCCGCTCCGCGGGGTATCGACGTGCAGGATGCAGCAATGAAGCCGGCCACCGGAGGCGGTTCCTCGGAACCTGCATATTCGGTGCACAGCAGGCCGCCCATGGAGTGTCCGACAAGCAGAACAGGGCCCCGGGTCGCGGCATCCTGAACAGCATCATCGATCGTCGCGAACGCACCTTCGAGCGTGAACGCCTCGTCCATGCGCGACCCGTGCCCCGGGAGGTCCACCGCAGTGACGCCGTTCCCTCGGGCTCGGAGGTAATCGACCTGGGCGCGCCACATGCTCGCGGACGTTCGGATGCCGTGCACGAGAACCACTTGCACGATCATGGCTCCAGGGTATGTCAGGCATCGGAGTGCACGACGGGTTGCCAGGCTGGTCGCGAGCGGAACGCGCAGGCGGCGCGGTCCGCCCCAGCAGAGCAACGCGCAGGCGGCGCGGTCCGCCCCAGCAGAGCAACGCGCAGGCGGCGCGGTCCGCCCAGATAGAATTGTCTCGATATGTCACCGCGCGCCCTGAAGCCACTCGAGCCCTCCGCGACCCCGCCGGAGCTGATTCGCAACTTCTGCATCATTGCCCACATCGATCACGGCAAGTCGACCCTTGCCGACCGTATGTTGCAGATCACCGGAGTCGTCTCTGATCGCGACATGCGCGCGCAGTACCTCGACCGGATGGACATCGAGCGTGAGCGCGGCATCACGATCAAGAGTCAGGCGGTGCGGATGCCGTGGGCGGTGGACGGCGGCACGTACGCGCTCAACATGATCGACACCCCAGGTCACGTCGACTTCACTTACGAGGTGAGCCGTTCGCTTGCCGCGTGCGAAGGCGCGATTCTGCTGGTGGATGCTGCGCAGGGCATCGAAGCGCAGACCCTGGCGAACCTCTACCTCGCTCTCGAGAACGACCTGCAGATCATTCCGGTGCTGAACAAGATCGACCTGCCGGCGGCGGATCCCGAGAAGTACGCCAAAGAGCTCGCGAGCTTGATCGGAGGCAAGCCCGAGGACGTCCTGCGCGTCAGCGGCAAGACCGGTATGGGCGTCGAAGAGTTGCTCGAACAGGTCGTCCGACAGATTCCGCCGCCCACGGGCGATCCGACGGCGCCGACCCGCGCGATGATCTTCGACTCGGTCTACGACTCTTACCGCGGTGTTATCACGTATGTGCGAATGATCGACGGCACCCTCAGCCCGCGCGAGCGGATCCAGATGATGTCGACCCGCGCCACCCACGAACTGCTCGAGATCGGTGTCTCCTCACCCGAGCCGAACCCCACGAAGGGTCTCGGCGTCGGCGAGGTCGGTTACCTGATCACGGGCGTGAAGGATGTGCGCCAGTCGAAGGTGGGCGACACCGTCACCAACGCCGCCAAGCCGTCGAAACAGGCTCTGCCGGGTTATACCGACCCCAAGCCGATGGTCTTCTCAGGGCTCTACCCGATCGACGGCAGCGACTACCCGGTGCTGCGTGAAGCGCTCGACAAGTTGAAACTGTCGGATGCTTCGCTCAACTACGAGCCCGAGACGTCCGTGGCGCTCGGCTTCGGCTTCCGCTGCGGGTTCCTGGGCCTGCTTCACCTCGAGATCATTACCGAGCGCCTCGAGCGCGAATTCGGCCTCGACCTGATCGCTACCGCGCCGTCGGTGACGTACGAAGTAAAGACCGATGATGGCAAGACGTTCATCGTCACCAACCCGAGTGAGTTCCCCTCCGGCACGAAGATCTCGAGCGTGACCGAGCCGATGGTGAAAGCAGCGATCCTCGCCCCGAAGGACTACGTCGGCACCATCATGGAGCTTTGCCAGTCGCGCCGCGGCACGCTGCTCGGCATGGAGTACCTCGGTGAAGACCGCGTCGAGATCCGCTACACGATGCCGCTCGGCGAGATCGTCTTCGACTTCTTCGACCACCTGAAGTCGAAGACGGCGGGCTACGCCTCGCTCGACTACGAACCGAGCGGCGACCAGGCCGCCGACCTGGTGAAGGTCGACATCCTCTTGCAGGGCGAAGCCGTGGATGCCTTCAGTGCCATCGTGCACCGCGACAAGGCGTATGCCTACGGCGTGCTGATGACCGAGCGCCTGAAGAAGCTCATCCCTCGCCAGCAGTTCGAGGTGCCCATTCAGGCGGCCATCGGCGCGCGGATCATCGCGCGCGAATCGATCCGCGCCATGCGCAAGGATGTTCTGGCCAAGTGCTACGGCGGCGACATCAGCCGCAAGCGCAAGCTGCTCGAGAAGCAGAAAGAGGGCAAGAAGCGCATGAAGATGGTCGGGCGTGTGGAGGTTCCACAAGAGGCCTTCATCGCCGCGCTCTCGGGTGACACCGAGACGAAGGCCGCGAAGTAGGCTGTCGCCATGCGCCGCGGAACCTTCCGAGAGGGAACAGTCGACTACGCCGCTGTGGGCGCGACGCAGGCGCCCGACCTGTTGCAGTATCCGCCCGAGCGCAGCGTAGCCGCCGAAGAATCGTGGCGAATCGGCAGCGGTGAAGCGCGATTCCAGACCGCAGGTGACGCCCTCCTTTCGTGGACGGCGCAGCGCGGCGCTGGGCTCACGGTCAAAGATGTGCGCCCGGCATCCGGACCCATGTACTCGGGTGTGAGCTTCGACGCCGAAGGCAACCCGACAGCGCCGAGCAGGCTCGAGGCCGACCAGCGGTTCGACGCCGACGGGACTCCGTACGTGGCAGGCGGGACGACCATCCGCGTCGACGGTCGCGTGAAGGGAATGAACGCGGATGCTGAGCTCCGCGTGATCTTCACCGTCGAAGAGCCTCGACGCGTGGGATTCGCGCTCGGTACGGTGGGCGATTCGGTCGTCAGCGGCGAAGAGTCGTTCATGGTGGAGTGGTACGACAACGACGAGGTCTGGTTCACCGTCCGCGCGTTCGATGCTGCAGTCTCGCTGCTCTACCGCTTCGCCGCTCTGCGTCGCCGACGACGTCGCGAGCTGTTCACTCGCTATCTGCGGGCGATCTCGCCGCTGTACACAACGCCGGCGTAGTCGATGGGCTCTGCTCTCCCGCTCGGTGATCCGGTGCCGACGGATGGGTCGTTGCCGTCCGGGACGGTTATCGATCAGGCCGTCGATTTCGGCGTGTATCTGCACGTGCCGTTCTGCCGCGTACGGTGCGGCTACTGCGACTTCAACACCTACACATCTGCGGAGCTGCACGGCGCTCCGCAGGATGCCTACGCCGACACTTTGCTTTCCGAGGTCGCCCTCGCGCGCGACGTGCTCGGCGGATTGGGTCAGATCCGGCCCGCCTCGACAGTATTCTTCGGCGGAGGGACACCCACGTTGCTCCCGCCGGGCGACCTGACGCGAATGCTTGACGGTGTTCGTGAATCGTTCGGCCTGCACGCGGGTGCGGAAGTCACGGTCGAAGCCAATCCCGACACGGTGACGGATGCGGTCGCGGCCGAGCTTGCCGCATCCGGAGTCACCCGTCTCTCGATCGGCATGCAATCGGCTGTTCCGCGCGTGCTGGCGGCCCTGGATCGCACTCACGAACCCGCCAACGTCGTGACCGCCCTCACCGCTGCGCGGCGGGCGGGGCTCGCGGTGAGCCTGGACTTGATCTACGGCGCTCCGGGGGAGTCGCTGGAAGATTGGCGGACCTCGCTCGAGACGGCTCTTGAGCTCAAACCCGATCACCTCTCGGCGTACGCCCTGATCATCGAAGACGGGACGAAGCTTGCCCGCCAGATTCGCCGTGGCGAGGTCGTTGCCCCCGACGATGACCTGCAGGCCGAGATGTACGAACTCGCCGACGACCTGCTGGAGGCCGACGGATTCGACTGGTACGAAGTGTCGAACTGGGCGCGGTCCACCGACCAGCGGTCTCGTCACAACCTGGCGTACTGGCAGGGAACCGACTGGTGGGGGTTCGGCCCGGGGGCACACTCGCACATTGCCGGTACAAGATTCTGGAACGTGAAGCATCCGGCGGCCTACGCACAGCGGCTCTCGGTAGGGGAATCTCCCGCGGCCGGCAGGGAAGTACCGGATGCAGCAGCCCAACTGCTCGAGCGTGTGCTGCTCGGTAGCCGAATTCGCGAGGGCTTCGCGATCTCGGAGCTCGAACCTCAGTCCCGGCAGGCTGTCGCTGCACTCATCGCGGACGGTCTTGTCGAGGGCGCAGCGGCACTGCAGGGGAGAATCGTCCTCACCCTGCGCGGTCGACTTCTCGCCGACGCCGTCGTGCGGGCGCTGACCGACTGACCATTCGCACAGCTTCATCGAGCGCCTCACCGCCGCATCCCCGGCCATCCGGTAGAATTGGCACTCCAGTCATGCGAGTGCCAGAGGCGGGCGTGAGGAGTCGGGATGGTCAGTGAGCGGGGTCTGCAGGTTCTGCGGGCGATCGTGCAGGACTACGTCGACACGCACGAGCCCGTCGGCAGTAAAGCCATCGTCGAGCGTCACGCGTTCGGCGTCTCGGCGGCCACGATTCGCAACGACATGGCCCTTCTCGAAGACGAAGAGCTGATTGCAGCTCCGCACACGTCGTCGGGCCGCGTGCCGACCGACAAGGGGTACCGCGTCTTCGTCGATCACCTCGCTGAACTGCGCCCGCTCAACACGGCGCAGCGCTCGGCGATTGCCTCGTTTCTCGACGGCCCCGGCGACCTCGACGACGCCCTCTCTCGCACGGTTCGCGCGCTGACCCAGCTCACGGGCCAGGTCGCCATCGTGCAGTACCCGTCGTTTGCGCGAGCCACCGTCTCGCACGTCGAACTGGTTCAGCTCGGCGGCGGGCGCATGCTCGTCATCGTCGTGACCGACACCGGTCGCGTCTCGCAACGTATCGCGATCGTTCGCGATGACTTCGACGATGCCGACCTCGCCGTGATGCGCGCCGAATTGGGTGCCCTGCTGGTCGGCAAGCCCGTGCGCGAGGGACTCCAGAAGATCGCCGATCATCTGGCGGCGCCGAGCGCGCCCGAGTCGTCTCGCACATCCGCGACCGCCGCGATCGTGCGCGTCGTCGCGGAAGAACTCGAGGAGTTCCGTCAGGACCGTCTCGTGCTTGCGGGCGCAGCGAACCTCGCCCGGCGCGAGTCCGACTTTCGCGGAAGCATTTACCCGCTCCTCGAGGCGATCGAAGAACAAGTGACGCTGCTGAAGCTCATGAGCGAGATGGTCGCCGACGAGCACGGTCTCGCGGCGAGCATCGGCCGAGAGAACGATGCGTTCGGGCTGGGTGAAGCATCCATCGTCGCCAGCGACTACGACGCGACCGGATCCCGCGCGCGCGTCGGAGTGCTCGGCCCCACACGCATGGACTACCCGACCAATCTCGCCGCGGTTCGAGCAGTCGCTCGTTACCTGACGCGGTTGCTCGAAGAAGACGAGTCGAGCCGCTGACGCGGCCCCACCTACCCACACGATCCCGCTGTGCACACGCGGGCAGGAAGGCATTCTGTGGCTGACCACTACGAGGTCCTCGGCGTTTCGCGCGAGGCCACCACGGACGAGATCAAGAAGGCGTACCGCCGCTTGGCGCGCGAACTCCACCCCGATGTGAACCCCGGGGAAGATGCATCCGAACGCTTCAAGTTGGTGACTCACGCTTACGACGTTCTGAGCGACAGCGATCAGCGCGCAAAGTATGACCGCGGCGGCGACTCGCCTTTCGGCGGTGCCGGCGCGGGCGGATTCGGCGGGTTCGGCGACATCTTCGAGACGTTCTTCGGCGCGGCAAACGGAGCGCGTGCGGGTCGCCCCCGTTCGCGTCGCGAGCGCGGTCAGGACGCTCTCGTCCGCGTGAACCTCGACCTGAAGGATGTCGTGTTCGGCGTCCATCGCGATCTCGAGGTCGATACGGCCGTGCTGTGCGAGACCTGCGAAGGTTCGTGCTGCCAGCCAGGCACCTCCCCGGTCACATGCGACATCTGCCACGGCGCCGGAAATGTGCAGCGCCAGGTTCGCAGCCTGCTCGGCAACGTCGTCACCTCGCAGCCGTGCAACGTTTGCCAGGGTTACGGCACGACCATCCCGTACCCGTGCGCGACCTGCCAGGGTCAGGGCCGAGTTCGCGCGCGCCGCACGGTGTCGATCGACATCCCCGCCGGAGTCGAAACGGGCTTGCGCTTGCAGCTGCCCGGTTCGGGCGAAGTGGGTCCCGCGGGGGGTCCGAACGGCGATCTGTATCTCGAGATCAACGTCGGCGCCGATGAGGTCTTCAGCCGCGACGGAGACGACATCCTCGCCACGCTCGAGGTGTCGATGCCCGATGCCATCCTCGGCACGACCACGACGATCGAGTCGCTCGACGGCCCCGTCGAGCTCGAAGTCCGGCCCGGAGTTCAGGCCGGAGACGTTCTCACGATCAAGGGACGCGGCATCACGCCGCTGCGTGGCTCGCAGCGGGGCGATCTTCGGGTCGGCGTCCACGTCGCGACGCCCACGAAGCTCGACGCGAAGTCCCGCGCGCTCATCGAAGAATTCGCGAGCCGCACGAAGGCACCCGCGCCGCAATTGTCCGAGTTCCACCAGGGCCTCTTTGCGAAGCTGCGTGATCGCTTCCGGAACGCGTGACGGATGACTCTCCACTTCCTCCTCGCCGAGCCATCGCACGCAGCGCCGGGCGAGGATGTGCTGCTCACCGGAACCGAGGCACACCATGCCGCAACGGTCCGGCGTGTGCGCATAGGCGAAGCGGTAACCATTGGTGACGGAGCGGGAACGTGGTTCGAGGGGGAATGCGTCACGGTCACGCCCCGCGAAGTGATCGTTCGCGTGGCCTCGCGTCGCGAGATCCCCGCCCCGATTCCCCGGGTTACGCTCGTCCAGGCATTGGCCAAGGGCGACCGAGACGAGCTGGCCATCCAGGCCGCGACCGAGCTCGGAGTGGACAGCGTCGTGCCCTGGCAGGCGGCCCGAAGCGTCTCGCGATGGGATGCTGCCAAGGCGGAGAAGGGCCGAGCACGCTGGGCCACAATCGTTCGCGAGGCGGCCAAGCAGGCCCATCGCCCCTGGCTGCCGAGCGTCGAGCCCGTTCAGACGACGAAGCAACTCCTCACGCGGACTCAGTCCGCTCGGGTTCTGATCCTCGAACCCGGCGCACAGAACGCCCTGAGCGGCCTCGACTTCTCCGGCACGAGCGACATTGTGCTCGTGGTCGGTCCGGAGGGCGGGATCACCGAAGAAGAGCTTGCCCAGTTCACGTCTTCCGGAGCGACGCTCGTGCGGCTCGGCGAAACAGTTCTGCGCACATCGACCGCGGGTCCTGCCGCGATCGCCGTGATCAGCGCCACACTGGGCCGCTGGTGACGTCCGGTCCGCGAGAGACCCACCTCGGTAGACTGGGTCCATGAGCGATACTTCGATCTTCACGCGCATCCTTCGGGGTGAGATCCCCGCTGAGATCATCGCCGAAACGACGAACACGTTCGCGATCCGCGACATCGCTCCGCAGGCTCCTGTGCACCTCCTCGTGATTCCCAAGACCGAGCAGTACGCGGACGTCGTGGCGTTGGCAGAGGGTGACCCGGCGCTTCTGGCTGAAATGGTCGCACTGGCGGACAACCTCGCGGCAGAGCATGCGGACGGCGACTTCCGGCTGGTCTTCAATACCGGCGCGGGCGCGGGCCAAACTGTCTTCCACGTGCACGCGCACGTGCTCGCCGGCGGACTTGACGAGAAGAGTGTTGGTGGCTGACCAATCCGCAAGCGATCCCACAGTGGACCGCATCTACGCCGACGGTGTGGCGATGGTGCAGTTGCTCGGGCCGCAAGACCGTCTTCTGCGCGTCGTCGAGAAGGAGCACCCGAGCGTTGACGTGCACGTCCGCGGTAACGAGATCACGCTCACCGGTGACGCGGATGCTGTTGCTGCGGCGCGTTCGCTTGTCGACGAGCTCTTGGCCATGACGAAAGCAGGGCATGCGCTCGGTGAAGCAGAGGTATCCACGTCGAGCAAGATGCTGCGCACCGACGGCGGCCCACGCCCGTCTGAAGTCATGGGGGAGGCGATCCTGACCTCTCGGGGCAAGGTCATCCGTCCCAAGACTCCGGGCCAGAAGGCGTATGTCGACGCGATCGAAGAGAACACCATCGTCTTCGGCATCGGCCCCGCCGGTACCGGCAAGACGTACCTCGCCATGGCGAAAGCCGTGCAGGCGCTTCAACGCAAGGAGGTCAGCCGCATCATTCTGACCCGTCCCGCGGTGGAGGCGGGCGAGCGCCTGGGATTCCTGCCCGGAACGCTCACCGACAAGATCGATCCTTATCTTCGACCGCTGTACGACGCGCTCAACGAAATGCTCGACCCCGAACTCGTCCCCAAGCTCATGGCGAGCGGCACCATCGAGGTCGCCCCCTTGGCCTACATGCGCGGCCGCACGCTCAACGACTCCTTCGTCGTGCTCGACGAAGCGCAGAACACCACACCCGAGCAGATGAAGATGTTCCTCACTCGGCTCGGGTTCGGTACCCGCATGGTGGTCACCGGCGACATCACGCAGGTCGACCTCCCGGCTGGCGCCTCGGGCCTTCGTTTAGTGACCCGCGTGCTCGGCGAGATCGACGACATCCACTTCTCGTACCTCACGAGCGAAGACGTCGTGCGCCACTCGCTGGTGGGCCGCATCGTCGATGCCTACACCGAGTATGACGAACGCAAGCTCGCCGGGCGCCGGGAGCGGGACGAAGCATCCGAATTCGCAAACCGCGCGGAGCGTCGCAGCAGCATGCGCCCGCCGCATCCGCGTGACAATCTCCCCAAGCGAGGACGCTCATGACCATCGAGATCGGAAACGAGTCGGGCATCGTCGTCGACGAGACGGTGCTGTTGCGGTTGATGGAACACAATCTGGCCGAACTGCACGTGAGCCCCGACGCCGACGTTGCGATCCTGCTCGTTGATGAAGGGGCGATGGAGTCACTGCACGTCCAGTGGATGGATGAGCCAGGGCCGACCGATGTACTCAGCTTTCCCATGGATGAGCTGCGACCGGGCACGGACGAGCACCCGACTCCCGCCGGGCTCCTCGGAGACATCGTGCTCTGCCCGCAGGTGGCTGAGGCCCAGGCCGTTACCGCCAAACACTCGACGATGGACGAGCTTGTCATGCTCACCACGCACGGACTGCTCCACCTGCTCGGGTTCGACCACGCCGAGCCCGAAGAGGAGCGCGAGATGTTCGGCATACAGCGGGATCTCTTGGTGAGCTTCCACACCGCCGAACGTCGCCGAAGTCGTTCATGACCGCCGCCCTGCTCCTGCTGGCAGCGGTGCTGCTGATCGCATTCGGTGCCCTCATGGTCGCGATCGACGCGGCACTCCAGGTCACGTCTCGCGGTGACCTCGAAGTCCTCGCAGCGACGGGTGCGCGCAACGCGGTGTCTCTCCAGCGGATCGCCGACGATCCTGAAGCGCACGGTACGTCCGTCGTCTTCATTCGCATTCTCTCCGAGACGGCAGCTGCCGTCCTCGTCACCGTCGCCTTCACGATCCTGTTCGACAGCATCTGGTGGGCGATGCTCGCCGCCGCGATACTCATGACAGCGATCTCGTTCGTCATCGTCGGGGCAAGTCCTCGCAGTGTCGGCCGCCGTCACGCGAAGGGGCTTTTGCAGAGTGCGGCACCGGTCGTGCGGGGAGTGCGCATCATCTTGGGTCCGCTCGCTCACGGCTTGGTCGCGCTGGGCGATCGGGTAACCCCCGGCGGTTCGCGAGGCGCGTCCTTCGCCTCTGAAGAGCAGCTGCTGAGCATGGTGGACGAAGCAGCGTCGCACGACCTCATCGAAGAAGACGACCGCGAACTCATCCATTCGGTGTTCGAGTTCACCGATACGTTCGTTCGCGCGGTCATGGTGCCCCGCACCGACATGGTGACGGTGGATGCCGCGGCATTCACCCGCGAGGCGATGTCGATCTTCCTCGAGAAGGGCGTCTCGCGCATTCCGATCGTCGATGACGAGGCGGATGATGTCGTGGGTGTGGTCTACCTGAAAGATCTCGTGCAGTTCGGCTTCCGGGATGAAGCGGGCTGGCGTGACGCTCCCATCACCCGCATTGCACGCCCCGCCGTGTTCGTGCCGGAATCGATGAAGGCCGAAACACTGCTGCAACAGATGAAGCGTGACGCCGTTCACGTGTGTCTCGTGGTGGATGAGTACGGCGGCGTGTCGGGGTTGGTCACGCTGGAAGACCTCATCGAGGAGCTCGTCGGCGAAATCGCTGATGAGTACGACCCGCGGTCCGACGAAGTGACGGAGCTCGAGCCCGGCAGGTATCGCGTCAGTTCGCGTTTGGGTCTGGACGAGGTCGGCGACCTCTTCGGCATCGACCTCGAGGACGAGGATGTCGACTCGATCGGCGGATTGCTGGGCAAGGCCCTCGGGCGGGTTCCGCAGCCCGGGTCCACGGCGGAGTACGAGGGCCTCGTGATGACGGGCGGCGCGTCCCTCGGCCGCGGCAGAGGAATCGCGACCGTGTTCGTCGAGCGCACAGAGGTTTCCGCCGATCTCGAAGACGTCGTGAGCGCACGCGCCCCGCGAACGGGCGAAATTCGCGTGCCGCGCACCGGAGACGTACGGATACCGCAGACCGGCGAGATTCGCGTACAGAAGAAGAAGAAGGAGAAGTCGTGACCGATCCTGAATCGACCACGGGCCGCTCGGGTTTCGTGACTTTCGTAGGCCGACCGAACGTCGGCAAGTCCACGCTCACCAACGCTCTGGTCGGTGAGAAGGTCGCGATCACCAGCGATAAGCCACAGACGACGCGGCGCGCGATCCGCGGCATCCTGAATCGTCCTGCCGGTCAGCTGGTGATCGTCGACACGCCGGGTATTCACCGCCCGCGCACTCTTCTCGGCCAGCGGTTGAACGACCTCGTCGACACCGTGCTCGGGGATGTCGATGTCATCGGCTTCTGCGTTCCGGCCACCGAGAAGGTCGGTCCCGGCGATCGCCGCATTGCCGAGTCGCTCAGCGGTTACGGACGAGCCAAGAAGGTCGCGATCGTCACAAAAACCGATGCCGCCTCACGCGAGCAGATCACCGAGCGACTGCTCGAAGTCGATGCTCTCCGCGAAGACTGGGCTGCCGTCATTCCGTTGTCTGCGCTCGGCGGTGAGCAGCTCGACATTCTGACGGATGAGTTGCTCTCGCTCATGCCGGCCGGTCCTCCCCTCTACCCTGAGGGTGTCGTCACCGACGAAAGCATCGAAGACCGGGTCGCCGAGATCATTCGCGAAGCGGCGCTCGAGGGCGTGCGCGATGAACTTCCACACTCGATCGCGGTCATGATCCAAGACATCGCTCCGCGAGAAGACTCCGATCTCACCGACATCTGGGCCGACGTCGTCGTCGAGCGAGACAGCCAGAAGGCGATCATCATCGGCCACAAGGGGTCACGCTTGGCCGACGTCGGTCGTCGGGCGAGGGCCGGCATCGAGCCGCTGATCGGCACGCGCGTGTACCTCAATCTGCACGTCAAGGTTGCCAAAGAGTGGCAACGCGATCCCAAACAGCTAGGTCGACTGGGGTTCTGACATGGCGCAGCGGTGGGTGGCCCGCGCGTGGGGCGGCACAGAGAACTGGGACCTCGAAGAATTTGAGGTCGCGGATCCGGGTGCCGGCGAAGTGACGATTCGAATCGTGGCCGCCGGACTCAACCCTGCGGATCTCAAACACCTGAGCGCTCCGCGTACGGGCGTGAACCTTCCGGTACCGATCGGCTACGAGGTGTCGGGCGTGCTCAGTGCCATCGGCCCCGACACCCTGATCGGCTCAGGGACTGCGGCTGTCGGCGACGAGGTGCTGGCATTCCGCGTGCAGGGCGGCTACGCCACGCATCTCACGGTGCCCGCGAAGCATGTCTTCGCCAAGCCAGCCTCGCTCCCGCACGAAGAGGCCGCCAATCTTCTGCTCGCCGGGGCGACGGCGTCGCAGATGCTCGACGTCACCTCGGTCGCTGCGGGAGAAACCATCGTGCTGCACGGAGCATCGGGGGCCGTCGGTGTCGCCGTGCTACAGCTCGCCCGGCACCTCGACGTGCGGGTGATCGGAACGGCCAGCGAGGCGAGCTTCGACCGAGTGCGTGAATTCGGTGGCATTCCGGTGACCTATGGCCCGGGTGTGATGGATCGCGTGCGAGAGGCTGCCGGCACGGATGTCGCGGCAAGTCTCGATGCTGTCGGCACAGGCGAAGCGATCGATGCGTCGCTCGCTCTTGTGAAGGATCGCGCCAGAATCGTGACGATCGTCTCTCCGGCGCGCGCGAAAGCAGACGGGTTCGTCTGGATCGCGGGAGCACAGCCGGAGAGCACCGTCTATCGCGACGCGGTGCGACAAAGCCTGATCGGCCTCGCCGGTGCAGGGGCGCTGCGGGTTCCGATCGCGCGCACATATCCGTTGGCGGACGCCCGTGATGCGGTCGCCTTCCTCATGCGAGGACATCCCGGCGGGAAGATCGCACTCCTGCCCTGAGCGCCTGATCGGTCAGCTCAGCCGCTGACCTCGCGCATCGCTGATCGGATGAGGACCTTCTGCGGGCCGAACTCCGCGTCTGCGGCATCCTGCCACGTGCCGTCGTCCCAGACGACGTCGACCCAGAGCCAGCCGTCCTGGGGGCCTGAGCCGAGGAGTCCCTCGCCCAGCCGGTCGGGCAACTCCTCTTGAATCGACAGCAGCTCGGCCTCTTCGCCCTCGCCGGGCTCTCCACCCGTCGGGTCTTCCGCCATCATCGGGTCGTACAGCGCGAGCATGATCGGTTCCTCTGTGACGGTGAACGACTCGCCGTCGTAGGTGCCCTGCACAGCGTAGGCGCCCCACGTCACCTCACCCGAGTTCTCTGAACCATCGATGTCGTCCCACGTCCAATTCGTGATCGGGACGCCCGAACACTGCGGCGGATACGACTCCATGATGGCTCCGAGACAGAGCTCAACAGCACCGTCGACATCCATGACCGTGCCCTGCGCAATCACGTCGCCCGCGGGCGGTGCGGGCCACACCGAACCCAGGGCTGCGGTTCCTCCTGCCGGAGTGTTGTTCGCGCTCGCGCAGCCGGAAATGAGCAGGACGGATGCAGCGGTCAGTGCTCCGACGAGGAAGTGTCTGCGATGACGGGTCATGACCGGTAAGTGTCGCACGGGATCGATTCGTCTCACCGCATGCGACATGCGCGGTGATACAACGCGGTGATCCTGCTACCATCAACCCATGCGCTTCGGCCGGCTCCTCCTTCTTAGCCGCCGCGACGAGTCCTCGTTCTAGGGCCTCCCTCGTCGCGGAGATTGCTGTTGGCCCGCATTCATCCGGCACTGTCCTTCACCGAAGCGATATGCCAGCCCTGACCGGGGCGAGAGAAGAAGCGACGAATCATGCAGAACACCCAGCAGCCCTCCGGGATGCCGATCCACAAGTACCGCCCGTACCGCAGCCAGTTCGGGGTCACTCTGACCGACCGCACCTGGCCGGACGCACAGATCACCGAAGCACCCCGCTGGTGTGCGGTCGACCTTCGCGACGGCAACCAGGCGCTCATCGACCCGATGAGCCCCGAGCGCAAGCGCATCATGTTCGACCTGCTGGTCAGCATGGGCTACAAAGAGATCGAGGTCGGGTTCCCCTCGGCGAGCCAGACCGACTTCGACTTCGTGCGCCAGTTGATCGAAGAGAACCTCATTCCCGATGACGTCACCATCCAGGTGCTCACCCAGGCACGCGAGCACCTGATCGAACGAACGTATGAATCGATCGCAGGTGCGAAGCGCGCAATCGTCCACCTGTACAACTCCACGAGCACTCTGCAGCGCGAGGTCGTCTTCCGCAGCGACCGCGAGGGCATCAAGCAGATTGCCCTGGATGGCGCGCGCCTGTGCCGTGAGTTCGAGAAGCGCATCCCCGAGACTGCGGTCTTCTACGAGTACTCGCCCGAGAGCTACACCGGCACCGAACTCGAGTACGCGCTCGAGGTCTGCAATGCCGTCATCGAGATCTTCGAGCCGACGCCCGACCGCAAGGTGATCATCAACCTGCCGGCGACCGTCGAGATGGCGACGCCGAACGTCTACGCCGACTCCATCGAGTGGATGAGCCGACGCCTGGCGCACCGCGAGAACGTGATTCTCTCGCTTCACCCGCACAATGATCGGGGCACCGCGATCGCCGCAGCCGAACTCGGTTACATGGCCGGCGCCGACCGCATCGAGGGTTGCCTGTTCGGCAACGGTGAACGCACCGGAAACGTCGACCTGGTCGCTCTCGGTATCAACCTGCTGACGCAGGGGATCGACCCGCAGATCGACTTCAGTGACATCGACCAGGTCAAGCGCACTGCGGAGTACTGCAACCAGCTTCCGGTCCACGAGCGCAGTCCCTGGGCCGGCGACCTCGTCTTCACCGCCTTCAGCGGATCGCACCAGGACGCGATCAAGAAGGGCTTCGAGGCGATGGAGAACCGGGCGACCGCACAAGGCGTCTCGGTCGATGAGATCGAGTGGGCGGTTCCGTACCTGCCCATCGACCCCAAGGATCTCGGCCGCTCGTACGAAGCCGTCATTCGCGTCAACTCGCAGTCCGGCAAGGGTGGCGTGGCCTATCTGCTCAAGACCGACCACGCCCTGGACCTGCCGCGCAAACTGCAGATCGAGTTCTCGGGCGTCGTGCAGGCCAAGACGGATGCCGAAGGCGGCGAGGTGACGAGCGACCAGATCTGGTCGATCTTCATCGACGAGTACCTGCCCTCGCAGATCGATCACGAGCGCTGGGGCCGGTTCGAGCTGCTCGGCACGCGCACGCAGAGCGACCTGTCCGGCGACGTGTCACTCGATGTCACCCTGCGTGACGGCGAAGACCGGGCCGAGGCATCCGGCCACGGAAACGGGCCCGTCGCTGCGTTTCTCGAGATCGTGCGATCGCACGGCTTCGATGTGACCCTTTACGACTACGTCGAGCACGCGCTCAGCGCCGGCGGCGACGCTCAAGCGGCCGCCTATGTCGAGCTGCAGGTGGATGGTGTACGCCTCTGGGGTGTCGGCATCGACGGAGACATCTCGACCGCATCGCTCAAGGCGATCGTCTCGGGTGTCAACCGTGCGATCCGTACGCGCGAAGGATCCCCTCAGCTCGCCGGAGTCTGAACACCGGTCAGGGCTTGATGATCGGGATCGCCGAGGTCTCGACCGCGACCTTGCGACGGTACAGCGCGCGCTGTTCGGGCAAAGAGATGTCGAACAGCACAGCGAGCAGGCGGATCACCGTCGTCACGATGAGTCCGGCGATGGCGGCGATGACCAGGGGTGCACCGAAAGCGTGCGAAAGCGCGACGACGGTGCACCCGGCCCCGGCAGCGACCGCGTAGAGCGATCCGACGTGCATGATCGCGACGGGCAGACCCATGATCATGTCGCGCAGGATGCCTCCACCCACCGCCGAGCACACCCCGACGAACACGGCGGGGACAACAGGGAGCCCGAGCGCGAGTGCCTTGCTCGTGCCGAACGCTCCGAAGAGCCCGATGACAACCGCATCCAGTCCGACGATCAGCGCATTGAGTCGCTGAAAGACACCGGCCAGAAGCATCCCGAGCAACGCCGCAAGCGTGGCGGTCAAGAGGTACCAGTTGCTCTGCAGCGTCACAGGTGTCGCGTTCAGCAGCAGGTCGCGAATGAGACCACCGCCCATGCCCATGACGATGCCGATGATGGCGACACCGAGCAGGTCGAGTCGGCGCTGTCCGCGGAATCCGGAGGCGAACAGCGCCCCCTGCACACCGCCGAGCCCCACGGCGATGAGATCGGCCCACAGCGGGATCACGAAGAGCGGCTCAGTCACGCCTACATTCTCTCGGCTCCGCGCGGTGATCTCAGTGCGCACCGCCGCGCATCCCGCCGTACGTCGCACCCTGCCGCGATAATGGAACCGTGCCCACTTACCGCGACGAGGTCGTGGTCTTGCGCACCCACAAGCTGGGTGAAGCCGACCGGATCGTGACGATGCTGAGCCGTCGACACGGCAAGGTGCGAGCCGTCGCCAAGGGCGTGCGGCGGACGTCCTCGCGGTTCGGTTCGCGGCTCGAGCCGTTCATGGTCGCCGATGTCCAGCTGTACCAGGGGCGTTCGCTCGACATCGTCCAGCAGGCAGAGTCGATCGGCTCGTACGGAGCCGACATCGTCGTGCACTACGACCGCTACACCTCGGCACACGCGATGGTCGAGGCGGCTGACCGCCTGAACGAAGCGGAAGCGACATCGCAGCAGTATCTGCTGCTCGTGGGTGGATTGCGCGCGCTCGCCAAAGGTGAGCACATCTCACGCAGCATCCTCGATTCCTACCTTCTCCGAGCGATGGCGCTGTCAGGGTGGGCGCCCGGGCTCACCGAGTGCGCGCGCTGCGCGAAGCCCGGCCCGCATGACGCCTTCGTCGCACAGCTCGGCGGCATGATCTGCCGGGAATGCGCGCCGACCGGCGCCGCGCGGGTCGCACCGCAGACGGCGCGGCTTCTGCAGTCGCTGATGGCGGGGGAGTGGGACGACGTGGATGCCGCCGCCCCGGCAACCTCGGGTGCAGCCTCCGGACTCATCGCCGCATACGCTCAGTGGCACCTGGAGCGCGGCATCCGCTCCCTCGCACACGTCCCCTCCGGAGAGAGCCGATGACACCGAAGCCCTACACGCATCGGGACGCCGTACCGTTTCGCCCGGTGGACTGGACCGGGATCTATCCGCCTGCTTTTCCGAAGGGCTCGGCACCGAACCACGTCGCGATCGTGATGGACGGCAACGGCCGCTGGGCGAACCGACGGGGACTGACCCGGGTCGAGGGCCACAAGGCAGGGGAGGCGGCTCTGCTGGATGTCGTCGCCGGAGCCATTCAGGCAGGCGTCAAGCATCTGTCGGTTTATGCGTTCTCCACCGAGAACTGGTCTCGCTCGCCCGATGAAGTGCGGTTTCTCATGGGCTTCAATCGCGATGTTCTGCACCGACGCCGCGACCAGTTGAACGAGTGGGGCGTGCGCGTACGGTGGGCAGGCCGCAAGCCACGCCTGTGGGGCTCGGTGATCAAAGAGCTGCAGTTCGCCGAACAACTCACCCGAGACAACCGGACGCTCACGCTCACGATGTGCGTGAACTACGGAGGGCGTGTCGAGCTGGTGGACGCGATGAGGTCGATCGCAGAGGACGTCGACGCCGGACGACTTCGCCCCTCGGCGGTCACAGAGAAGCTGATCCAGAAGCGTCTGTACCAGCCCGACATGCCCGACGTCGATCTGTTCATCCGCTCCAGCGGAGAGCAGCGCACATCGAACTTTCTCCTCTGGGAATCCGCGTACGCCGAGTTCGTCTTTCTCGACACGCTCTGGCCGGACTTCTCGCGCGAAGATCTCTGGACGGGTATCGACCTCTACCTCGGGCGCGACCGTCGGTTCGGTGGCGCGAGAGACACGCCCGACGTTCCGTCGCTCTGAGCCGCCTTCTTCTGTCGCGCGGAATAGTTCCCGCCGATGTCGGTTATGACCGGTATGACGGACGCAATCAAGATCGACGTGTGGAGCGACATCGCCTGCCCCTGGTGTTACATCGGCAAGCGCAATCTCGAGAACGGACTGGCCGCGGCATCCGCCGATGACGATGCCCCGAAGGTCGAGGTCGTGTACCACTCGTTCGAGCTGTCGCCGGATACACCCGTCGACTTCGACGGTGGTGAGGCGGACTACCTCGCCACCCACAAGGGCATCTCCCCTGAGCAGGCCCAGCAGATGCTCGATCGCGTCACCGGTGTCGCACGCGACGCAGGGCTGGAATATCGCTTCGATCTGCTCAAACACACCAACACCGTGAAGGCGCACGAACTGCTGCACTTCGCCGAGGAGCAGGGCCGACAGCACGAGATGGCCGAGCGACTGATGTCGGCATACTTCACCGAGGGCCGTCACCTGGGTGACCACGACGAACTCGCCTCACTCGCGTCCGACGCGGGGCTCGATGCCGAGCAGGCACGGGAGGCGCTGTCGTCCGGGCGCTATCTACCGGCCGTGCGTGCCGACCAGGCTCAGGCGACGGCCTACGGGATCAACGGTGTGCCGTTCTTCGTGATCGACGGAAAGTACGGCGTCTCCGGTGCGCAGCCCGCCGAAGCCTTCAGCCAGATCGTCCGCCAGGTATGGACCGAGCGGCAAGAGACGGCGGACGTCGAGGCCTGAGCCGCCCTGACCCCCTCAGCTGGGGAGGTTCGCTTCGATGACCTGCACGATGGCCGGGTCATCCGGCAGGGTCTTCGGCGAGAAACGGTGCACGTTGCCGTCGGGCGTGACCAGGAACTTCTCGAAGTTCCAGGTCACGCGTCCTTCTCCGGTCGCGTCCTTGAGTGCCTTGTAGAGCGGAGCGGCCTTTCCGCCGTTCAGCTTCACCTTGTCCATCACGGGGAACGTGACGCCCCACGTCATGGCGCAGTAGTCGAGGATCTCTTCGGTCGAGCCCGGTTCCTGAAGGAATTGGTTGCTCGGAAAGCCCAGCACGGTGAAGCCGCGCTCGCCATAGGTCTTCTGCAGCTGCTCGAGCTGCTCGTACTGCGGGGTGAGTCCGCACTTGGACGCCAGATTGACGATCAAGAAGACCTTGTCGCCGAATTCGGACAACGTCGAGGGTGTTCCCTCGGCAGTGTCGAAGGGAATCTTGCGCAGGTCGGTGAGCGTGGCCTCAGTCATAAACACAGGCTACGTCCTCTCGTACAGCGAAGGGTCGGTAGAGGATGGGAGAATGCTCAGGTGAACACTGCCCTTGCGCCCGCGCGCACGCTACGGATCGGACCCATCGAACTCGATGCGCCCGTCGTCCTCGCGCCGATGGCGGGGATCACCAACACGGCGTTTCGGCGCCTCTGCCGTGAGTACGGCGCGGGGCTCTACGTCAGCGAAATGATCACCACCCGCGCGCTGGTCGAACGCAACACGACGACGATGCGTCTGATCACTCACCACGAGTCCGAGACTCCTCGCTCGATTCAGCTCTACGGCGTCGACCCCGCGACGGTCGAGAGCGCCGTGCGCATCCTCGTCGACGAGGACCGCGCCGATCACATCGATCTGAATTTCGGATGCCCTGTTCCCAAAGTCACCCGTAAGGGTGGCGGGGCAGCGCTGCCGTGGAAGCGGGAACTCTTTCGCGACATCGTCACCCGTGCCGTCCGCGCAGCGGGTGACATCCCGCTGACGGTCAAGATGCGCAAGGGCATCGACAGCGATCACCTCACCTATCTCGATGCCGGTCGGATCGCCGAAGACGCCGGGGTGGCTGCGGTCGCCCTCCACGCTCGCACAGCCGCAGAGTTCTACTCCGGCCATGCCGACTGGTCAGCGATCGCCAAGCTCAAGGAGACGGTGACGAGCGTCCCCGTGCTCGGTAACGGCGACATCTGGTCGGCGCAAGACGCCGTCGCGATGATGGACGAGACCGGTTGCGACGGAGTCGTTGTCGGACGCGGATGCCTCGGGCGGCCCTGGCTCTTCGGCGACCTCGCGCGCGCGCTGGGCGGACCGGACTCGGCGTCGGGCACCCCTGTCGATGCGACACTCGGGTTCGTCGCGGAGGCGTTCCGCCGTCACGCCGAGCTGCTGGTCGAGTTCGTCGAAGACGAGGCCCGCGGTTGCCGAGATATCCGCAAGCACGTGGCCTGGTACTTCAAGGGGTACCCGGTCGGCGGCGAGACGCGCGCCGCGCTCGCAACAGCATCCAGCCTGGCCGAGATCGATGACCTACTGGCAACGCTCGAGCACGACGCGCCTTACCCTGGCGCGGCAGCCGAGGGTCAGCGCGGGCGCGCGGGCACACCCAAACGACCGGCCCTGCCCGATGGCTGGCTGGATTCGCGCGAACTCGGTGCGGAGGCCTCGTGCGCAATGGTCGAGGCAGAACTGGATCACAGTGGCGGCTGACCCGCAGGGCACTGGCTCCGCTCCACGACCGGAGGGGTACGACGAGGCCGACGCCGACCGATTCCACTACGAGCACCACCGATCGCAGCGCGACGGTTTCGCACGCGATCGCGCGCGCGTCCTGCACTCGGCCGCGCTGCGCCGGCTCGCGGCGAAGACGCAGGTGCTCAGCCCCGCCAGCCCCGCCGACTTCGCTCGCAACCGCCTCACGCACTCGCTCGAAGTCGCACAGGTCGGGCGGGAGCTGGCAACCTCGCTGCACCTCTCTCCCGATGTGGTCGATACCGCATGTCTGAGCCATGACCTGGGGCACCCGCCGTTCGGTCACAACGGTGAGCGGGCGATGAACGAGTGGGCCGCCGACATCGGTGGCTTCGAAGGCAATGCACAGACGCTGCGCATACTGACGCGTCTCGAACCCAAGGTCATCGATGCGGACGGGGCGACGTTCGGACTCAATCTGACCCGTGCGAGCCTCGACGCCACATGCAAGTATCCCTGGACCGCTGACAAGCCACTGCCCGATGCTGGTGGACGCCTGAAGTTCGGTGTCTACCCCGAAGATGAGGCCGTCTTCCGCTGGATGCGCGGCACTGCGCCCGGTCGCGTTCGTTGTATCGAGGCCGAGGTCATGGACCTGTCGGATGACATCGCCTACTCGGTGCACGACTTCGAGGACGCGATCGTCAACGGCTACATCGACCCCGCCTGGCTGGCCGATCGCGCGGGGCATGAGGCGCTTCTCACCGCGATTCAGACCTGGGTCGGCTTCGACTTCGCCCGCGACGAACTCGCCGATGCCCTTTACCGTCTGATGCGCCTACCCGAGTGGATCCCCTCGTTCGACGGCACTCGCGCGGCGCTGGCGCAATTGAAGAACTTGACGTCTGATCTGATCGGTCGCTTCGCGCGGGCCTCGACCACGGCTACGCGCGAGGCCTACGAGATCCCGGTGCTGACCCGGTACCGTGCGCATGTGGTTGTTCCGCGCGTGATCGAGGCCGAGATGGCGGTGCTCAAGGGCATCATCGGCGCAGCGGTCGTGTCGATCGATGGCCGGAAGGCGCTCTACAAAGAGCAGCGACGTGTGCTGAAGCGACTCGCCAGCGCCCTCTGGGATGACCCGAGCGCACTCGATCCGATCCACACGCACGACTTCGCTGCGGCCGAGACCGACACCGCACGTCGTCGGGTCGTCGTGGATCAGGTGGCAAGTCTCACCGATCAGCACGCGATCGCATGGCACACGCGCCTTGTCGGGGAGGTGGATGCTGCGTCCATCGGAGTCTGGGCGCCCGGTTCGCCCGCGCACCACCGCGAGGCGCCCTGATGGCCGGGCGCATTCGACAGGCCGACGTCGACGAGGTGAAGGCGCGAACCAACATTGCCGACATCATCGGCGAACGTGTGGCGCTGAAGACAGCTGGAGTCGGGGCGATGAAGGGGCTCTGTCCCTTCCACGACGAACGCAGCCCGAGTTTCAATGTGCGCCCGCAGGCGGGTTTTTACCATTGCTTCGGTTGTGGCGAGTCGGGGGATGTGTACTCATTCCTCCGCAACATGGACCACGTCTCGTTCACCGAAGCCGTCGAACGACTCGCTGGCCGTATCGGCTACGCGCTGCACTACGAGGACGGTGGGGCCGCTCCCGAGAACACCGGTCGGACCCGCCTCTACGCGGCGAATGCCGCGGCCGCTGAGTTCTTCCGCACGCAGTTGGCCACCCCCGACGCCGACATCGGACGGCGCTTCCTCGGCGAACGCGGCTTCGACGCCGGTGCCGCCGCGCACTTCGGCGTGGGCTTCGCACCCAAGGGCTGGTCGGGCATGCACTCGGCGCTGCGCGGACAGGGCTTCACCGACGAAGAACTGACGGCCGCAGGCCTCGTCTCGCAGGGGCAGCGGGGAGTCTACGACCGCTTCCGCGGGCGCGTCGTGTGGCCCATTCGGGATGTCACCGGACAGGTCATCGGGTTTGGCGCCCGTCGCCTGTTCGACGACGACAACGGTCCGAAGTACCTCAACACACCCGAAACGACCATCTACAAGAAGGCGCAGGTCCTCTACGGACTCGACCTCGCGAAGCGTGACATCGCACGCGGAGACCCACGCCGGGTCGTCGTCGTTGAGGGCTACACCGACGTCATGGCGTGTCATCTTGCGGGCGTCACGACCGCCGTCGCGACCTGTGGCACTGCCTTCGGCTCAGATCACATCTCGGTGCTGCGCCGGATCATGGGTGACGACTCTGCTGCTGGCGAGGTCGTGTTCACTTTTGATCCGGATGCTGCGGGTCAGAAGGCCGCACTGCGCGCCTTCGCCGACGCCAAACGTTTCAACGCCCAGACCTACGTGGCAACCGGGCCCGAGGGCCTCGACCCCTGCGATCTCCGGCTCCAGCGCGGCGACGGCGCCGTGCGCGCGATGATGGACACCAAGGTGCCGATGGTGGAGTTCGTCATCGATCAGCGCATCTCAGGGTTTGGCCTCTCCAGTGTCGAGGGGCGCGTCGGCGCCCTGCGCGCGGCAGCGCCCGTCGTGGCGGAGCTGCGGGATCCTCTCCTCCAACCCGAGTACGTCCGGGTGCTTGCGCGCCGCCTGGGGATGGATACCGAAGACGTGCGACGCGAAGTGGATCGCGCGTCGCGCGCACCGTCCGCCAGGGCAGAAACGCCGGTCGAGGCATCCGCCACCGAAGAGCCGTCGCTCGCGCGCGTGACCATCGCCTCTCTGCCGCGGACCGCCGAAAGCGCTCTCGAGCGTGATGCGCTCATGGGCTTTCTGCAGTTCGGCCATCGGCTCGACGCAGAACTTCTCACCCGTGCGCTGGAACAGCGAATGAGCCACCCCGCGCTCGACGCAGTGCGAGCAGCCATCGCCGACGCACCCGATCGAACCCGCGCGGGATGGGCGCTCGATGCTGTCACGACGGTGCGCGAGCCCTACCGCTCACTCGGCGGAGAGCTTCTGGCATCGGACTTTCCCGCGCTGACCGACGACGCCGCAGTCGCGTCAGCGAGTGACCTTGCTCGTCGCCTGATCTCCCGAGGGCTCGATCGCGAGAAGAGTGAACTGCTCGGTGCAATCCAGCGGGTGACCCCGGATTCTGACGAGGGTCGCGTCATCCGTCTGCGACTTCGCGAGTTGGATGCGCAGCGCCAACGACTGATCGTCGAGCAATAGCGGAGCTCTCAGGCACGTTTAGTGGCGCATTCAGTGCCGCGCAGGGCAGGATGGCGACATGCCTCGTCGACGTGATGCCGAAGTCGCCATCCACTGCACCGATCTCTCGATTGCGCGCGCGGGCCGCGGGGGACCGACATTGCGTGTCGTCGACGGAGTGTCGTTCGTCCTCGCGCACGGGGGGTCACTCGCCGTCATGGGTCCAACAGGCGCGGGCAAGTCGAGCCTTGCCGCGGTGCTGTCGGGGTCAGAAGAGTCAGGCCTCGCGATCGTCGGTGGCGATGCCGTCGTCGAGGGCATCGCGGTGCGCAGACCCGGGCGTCAGCACCGCGTGCTCACGTATCTCACCGGCTACCTTCCTCAATCGGCCGGTTCTCTCCTGCCTGCCCGCGCGACCGTCTCCGAGGTTATCGGTGCCCCCATCACGAGCCGCGATCGTCGCGTGAATTCCCGTGCGCTCTCGATCCGGGTTGCGGCGCTACTTGACGAGTTGATGCTGCCCCTCGGAGCCGCGGCGAAGTATCCGTACGAGTTGAGTGCAGGGATGCGTCAGCGCGTCGCCTTCGCACGAGCACTCGTGCTGCAACCCCACCTCTTCATCGCCGACGAGCCGTACGCGAACATGGATCTCGAGGTTCGTGTCGCGGCGCGGGACGCCATCCTCCGCCGCCGGAGCGAGTACGGAATGTCGACGGTCATCGTCACCAACGAAGCCGACGCCGTGCGCGAACTCGAGGCAGATGTGCTCGTCATGCGGGGGGGTCACACCATCGCGTACGGACGGGGCACAAGCGACTTGCTCTGGACACCGAACGGTGAGACAGACCACCGCATGATCGCGTCCTGACGTCACGAGCAGCCCGCAAGTTTTGCTAGGATAGTCTGGTTGTCTTCGCGTGAGCGAAGTAATCCTCCATAGCTCAATTGGCAGAGCAATCGACTGTTAATCGATAGGTTCTTGGTTCGAGTCCAAGTGGAGGAGCGGAACGCCCTGGACTCCACTCCGGGGCGTTCTTCATTTCCCCGGGCGGTCTGCGCACCCGCCTGTCACGCCTCGATGTCATCGATTCCCGGTGTCCAGGATGCTCCCGGGCGGCCCCACCCGCGCTTACGCGCGATCTTCTGAACGGTCTTCCAGTCCGAATCACTGAGCCTATCGACGTAGAGGATGCCGTCGAGGTGATCGAACTCGTGCTGCATGATGCGCGCACGCCACCCGTCGACCTCGATGCGTACGGGCGCGCCGTCGAGATCAGTCGCGGTCACGAGCACAGCGTCGGACCGGCGGAGGGCAAATCGCTCGCCGGGGAAGGACAGGCAGCCTTCCGCTTCGTCGTCCGGGTCGGGTTCGCCAGGCTCGATCGGGCGAATCCACAGTTCAGGGTTGATCAACACACCCCGCCACGCGTTGCCGTCGTCGTCCGCGTAGTTATAGGTGAAGATGCGCAGTGGCACGCCCACCTGAGGCGCTGCGAGACCCACGCCGGGCGCAGCGTCCATCGTCTCGAACATGTCAGCGACAAGACCACGGACCTCGTCGGTCACAGCTTCGACAGGGGCAGCAGGGGCATGCAGGACGGGATCGCCCATGATGCGAATCGCGAGAACGGCCACGCCTTGAGCCTATCGAGAGCAGGCGGCGGCTAGTGTCGATGTGTGGTCTGGACGGCAAGCGAATTCGAAGAAGTCGGTGAAACGCTCGTCGGCGTGTTCGAGAATCCCGGTCTGCTCATCGGGATTCCGCTCGCTCTACTGGGTGCGGTCTTCATGTCGTTCGGTGCGCAGTATCAGCACCGCGGCGTGACAAAGGTCGAACGCCTGAGCGGGGCTGCCGCAAGCCAGGGCTTGACCGGCGGGCAACTCATGCGTCTGCTCTCTCGCCCTTCGTGGGTGATCGGCACCGCCATGCTCGGTCTCGCGATCATCTGCCAACTGCTGGCACTCTCGCAGGCACCCCTGATCGTCGTCCAGCCTCTCGGCGCCATCGCGCTGGTCATCACGACGCTGCTCAACGCCCGAATCAGCGGAGACAAGCCGACACGTCGGTCGATTGTGGCGATCTCCGCGTGCGTGGGCGGCATATTTGTCTTCGTCACGATCGCTGCGCTCTTCGCCACCGAGAAGCCGGTTTCGAACGGTCAGTTGGTCACCATCCTTCTTCTGCTCGCGGGAGTGATCGTCGTCTTCACCGGCCTGTGGATCTGGCTGAAAGCCCGCATCGGAGCCCTCTTCTACATCCTCGCCGCCGGCGTGCTGTACGGCTTCGTCGCGACCCTCGCGAAGGTGGTTATCACGCGCATCCAGGCCGGCGACTTCGACTGGCTGACGATGCTCTGCCTGGTCGCGCTCATCGCCGGTACCGGAGTCGGGGCATACTTCGTGCAGACCGCGTACTCGTCCGGCCCCCCGGACCTCGTCATCGCGGGTCTGACTGTCATCGACCCGATCGTTGCGATCCTCATCGGCCTCATCGTCCTGCAGGAGGCATCCGGCGCACCCCTCTGGGTTTACATCGCGTTCGGCATTGTGGGTGCGATTGCGATGTGGGGCGTACTCCAACTAGCCAGGTACCACCCGCAGATCGTCAGGCACAGTCAGGAACTGCCCATCGAGCGGGGGAGCACGGGCGAAGGTGACGTCGCGCAGCCTAAGACCGGATCGATCCGCGTCACCGAGGCCGTAGCAAAGATCTGGCCCGACCCGCCGGTGAAGGATCGCCCCTAGCAACGCGAGCATCGCTAGGACCGGTAGTAGGGCGGGTGGGACTTGAACCCACGATCGTCGGGTTATGAGCCCGCTGCCTTGACCAGCTTGGCCACCGCCCCCTGGGGAATCGAGCCTATCGCGTGATGCCCGACGCTCCGTGTTCTGCTACATAGCGGCACCGATGTAGGAGTACTTGACGAAGACCTCGGGCGCGATGCCGGCTTCGTCGAGTACACCCTGGATGGCAGTCAGCATGTAGCGGGAGTCCCACCCCATGTAGAGGTTGTGGCCCTCATCCAGCGCGTCCCAATGACCATTCCACGCCCGCTCGCGGTAGACGGGACCACCGTGCCGATCACTGTATGCCAGCACGCTGGAGCGGGAGTCAGCCCACAATCGCTTGAAGATGCGGTTGAACAGGTACTTCACGTCGGGAACTTCCCAGTGCTCACCGCGATACTCGATGTAGGCGAACTCGAACTCCCAGCCGGGCGGCCATCCCCTTCGGAGAATCGCGTCGAGAATGGGAGTGAGACCGTCGTCGTCGATGCCGACGATCGCCGCCCGCTTCCACACGTCGACGAAACGCTCGGTCATCACGGCAGCTCGGTGGGCGATGGTGCCTGTGCTCCATGCGGCTGTATGCGCGATCTCGCGCGTACTTTCGACGGCGCTGTGGGCATAGCCCTCGTCGCGCTTTCTCGGGTACGACTCATCGAACGTGCGCTCGGCGAGCGGTACTTCCAAGAGCGCCAGATTGCCGATCGTGCGCGAGAGGGCGCGATGGCTGTTCTGCTCGTCGTCGGAGTACTCCGACCACGAGCGCGTCCCGTCGCCGCTCCAGGTCGCGCCGGGGGAGAGCGGGACGATGTGGTCGACATCGAATCCCTCGGGCGAGTCACGCCCCGCGATTCGTGACAACACATAGGCCGGGTGAGGGAGGTCGTTGTACTTCAGCGCAATGCGCACCCTCTCGTCCGAGGGTGTGATTCGGCCCATCGCCTCCCACAGGCTCTGCCTTCCTTCGGCGTGCGCCCGGGCTAGACGCGCCACCAGACGGTCGCTCGGTAGACCCACCACCTCACGGCGAAGAAGAAGCGACTGAACGTGCTCGAGAGTCCCCAGCAGAGTGGCACGATCGACCACGCCATGACGCCAGTCGAGATAGGTACGCATTACGAGCGGATACATACCGCGACCGAAGGTGTTCACGTATCGAAGCTGCCGCACCAGTTCGTCGTCAGGTGCGCGTTCTGGCTCGAGCATGACTCGGTACGCCTCAGCACACTCGAGCCAGAAAGCCGCGTGCACGCGGAGAGATGCGGCATCCAGCACCGGAAATCGTTCACGGAACTCGCTGTAGACGGTGTGGTCATTGCCGGCGGACAGCTCGCGCCCAGACACCATCATCAGGAAGTGTCGCCAGAAGCTGCCGATGGCATTGCCGGTGAGTTGCTCGATCGGCAGCCAGAAGGTCTCTTCGATCTCGGTCTGCTCGGCGTGCGAGAGCCCCATGAGGACGTAATTGTGAATCAACTCGTGATCCCGCAGCGGTTCACCGGTCGAGTTGAGGCTCGCAAAGATCTGCTGGGCGTTCGCGCCAGCGCCGAGCGTGATCGCGACGTGTTCGAGTTTCTGCAGCCCGCGCCACACTCGCGGGGCCTCTTCGAGGCTGACCTGACTGCGGAAGAACGCATAGTTGTCATCGAACCGGGAGTCGCGAAGACTCCCGTCCTCTGGCCGACGATCGAAGATGACGCTCTCGAAAATTCCCGCCCAGGCCTCATGCGGACGCAGCCGCGTGCCGCCACCGGGCGCGACGATGACGCGCTCGAGTTCCGCGGCCAACGCCGCGTCGGACGAGCGGACCGTGTGGTGCAATGCCGCCACCAGCAGCATGATCGTGGTGAGGCGCTGCTGGCCATCGATCAGCACCAGCTCGGTGCCATCAGCGCTGAGTGACGAGAGAATCGAACCGATGAAATGCATGTGCTGCGGGTCAGAATCTGCGACGGCACGCACGTCGGCAAGAAGCTGCTCGCACCCGCCGATGTCCCACCGATACTGGCGCTGATAGACCGGAACGATGATCGTCGCGGCTGAATCCGACAGCCATGCAGCTGTTCCCACAGCGGTGGCATCGATGTTGGTCGCAGTGGCCATTTCGGCGTGTGATCCCTCACTTGTTCGCTTCTCGCGCTGCGCGGGCAGCCCTCCTACTCTATGCCGGGGCCAGTTGTAGGCTTGCCTAAGTTGGGCCTGTTAAAACGTGCTGGCCCCCTACGAAAGGCTGATCCACCTCATGGGTTACATCACCTCCGCCGCTCTCGAAGAGACCGGCTACGTCGTCCTCGACAGTTACAACCAGGCCCTCGACCCCAAAGAGTGGCTCGACATCGAATACAACGACTGGAAGTCCTCGGGCGACACTCGCTTCGCACCGCTGGCCAGTGCATTTGGCGAAATCGAGTGCAATGGCTTCTGGAACCACAAGCCACCGCGCACCGATAAGGACGGAGTCTGGATCGACTCCCAGGTCGCGAAGGCCCCGAACCTCACCCGTCGCGCCCAAGAGCCCGGCGCGAACGTCGGCCGCTGCCGAGTTATCGAACTGCAGCCCACTCCGTACGGCGACTGCCTGTACAACCTCCACCAGGACGACAACAACCGTCTGAACCCGGACGGCACCGGGTGGGTTGTGCGCGGATTCTTCAACCTCACCGACGACAAGGACAGCTTCTTCGTCCTCCGCGAGAACCGCACCGACCCCGCAGGTGAGGTGCGCATCGCGCTACCCGCCGGAGCACAGCTCGTCATCGACACGCAGCGCCTGTGGCATGCTGCGACCCACGTCGGTACAGAGCCGAGGTACAACTTGATCACTTCGTGGACCTCCGGTCCCGAGCTCGACGCGTACATCGAGAAGTACAACGGCCGCAATCGGGTCGAAAGCTTCCCGGTCGATCAAGACATCCTCGACGCCGGGTACATCGAGCAGGCCCGCAAGGACGCCGCACGGGCCGCGTACTACGCAGCCAGGGGCCAAGCGGCGGTCCAGGCCATGAGCGAGGCCTGAGGCGCCCCTCGCACGATCTCTACGGCGGATGCCTCGGCCCTGGGTCGAGGCATCCGCCGTTGTACGACGCGCCGGAATGACACTGTTGTCATTCCGTGGGGTTATGCGCGAGAATGGCAACAGCACAATTGAACACGCCAGATTGATCCCGTTTAGGTCGTTGGGGAAGACGCACCTGAAGGAACGGAGAAGTCATGGCGACACCACAGGCGCGTGGAGTGATATTCATTCACTCCGCGCCACGCGCGTTGTGCCCCCACCTCGAGTGGGCGGTCGGCCGTGCCCTCGGGCGCGCCGTCAACTTCGAGTGGGCTGAACAGCCCGTCCTCGGTGGCAGCCGTCGCGCAGAGTTCTACTGGGAAGGCCCGGCCGGTACCGGCGCCGCCCTGGCGACGGCGATTCGCGGCTGGGAGCACCTGCGCTTCGAAGTCAGTGAAGATCCCACACCGCGCAGCGACGGCGGCCGCTGGATGCACACGCCGGGTCTCGGCATCCACTTCGCGCAGACTGACACGGCCGGCAACGTCGTGATCGGCGAGGACCGCATTCGCTACGCACTCGAGGTTGCAGCCGGGGACCCGTTCGAACTGCAGCGGGAGTTGCACATCGCGCTCGGCGCGGCATGGGACGAAGAACTCGATCCGTTCCGTCACGCCAGCGATGACGCACCCGTTGTCTGGCTCCACAAGGTGGGGTGAATCACCGCACAGAGACTCAGGCGGCTCGAGGCGCAACTACCCGAGCTTGGAGGACGACTTCCCGGGAATGGGGAACACGTATCGCCGCCTGACACGACAGACGCCCCCGATCCCAGGCTTCCGGAACGGGGGCGTCTTCGCGTGTGAGGGCAAGCGGGTTTGCTGTGTCAGACCGTAGTGAAAGCCGCGACCGCGTTGTGGCCACCGAAGCCGAACGAGTTCGTGATCGCCAACTGTGGGCCGTCACCGAGGGGAATCGCCGAGCCCGACACCCGTAGCGGGATAGCCGGGTCTTGCTCTGAGATGTTGATCGTCGGGGGAGCCAGACGATCGCGTAGCGCGAGGAGCGCGAAGACCGCCTCCAGCGCTCCGGTACCGCCGAGCAAGTGACCGGTCGATGCCTTGGTCGCCGAGACGGGAATCTCATGCACGCGGTCTCCGAAGACGCTCAGGAGAGCCTTGTACTCGGCGATGTCCCCCGTCGGCGTCGATGTCGCGTGCGCGTTGATGTGGGTCACATCGTCGACAGTCGCTCCGGCCTGCTCGAGCGCGAGACGAACGGCGCGCGAGGCACCAAGTCCCTCGGGCTCTGGAGCGGTGATGTGGTACGAATCGGCGGTGATGCCACCACCGACCACAGCGGCATAGATCTTGGCGCCGCGAGCGCGAGCGTCTTCTTCACGCTCGAGCACGAGGGCTGCCGCGCCTTCACCCATGACGAAGCCGTCGCGGTCGATGCTGTAGGGACGTGAGGCGCGCGACGGGTCATCGTTGCGCTTGGACAGCGCCTGCATCGAGGAGAAAGCCGCCATCGTCAGCGGGTGGATCGCCGACTCCGCACCCCCGGCGATGACGACATCGGCGAGTCCCAGCTGCAGATGCTCCATGGCGTTGACGATCGACTCGGTGCTGGACGCGCAAGCGGACGCCACTGTGCGGGCGTACGCGCGGGCGTTCAGGTGCATCGAGACGGCGGCCGCCGCAGCGTTCGGCATGAGCATGGGCACCGTCATCGGCATAACTCGGCGGGGGCCCTTCTCCTTGAGCGTGTCCCACGCGTCGAGGAGCGTCCACAGTCCGCCGATTCCGGTCGCGAAATCCACACCGAGGCGCTCGGGCTCGACATCGGGCTCACCCGCATCTGCCCACGCCTCGCGTGCCGCCACCAGCGCGAACTGTGCGGAGGGGTCGAGCCGCTTGGCCTCAGTGCGCTCGAGCACCGTATCGGGACGCACCGCGGCCTGCGCCGCGAACGTGACCGGCAGGTCGTGCTTGGCGACCCAGTCGTAATCGAGGGTGCGTGTTCCGGATGCTCCGGACATCAGAGCCGCCCAGCTGTCGGGCGCGGTTCCGCCGATGGGCGAAGAGGCGCCGATACCGGTGACGACGATGCGTGACGTGCTCATGTGTGCGGGTGTTCCTCAGTGTGTGGAGCCGGTGGGGGCTGGTGCCCCCACCGGGGTGTGCGTCAGCAAGCCGGGGGTCTGGGGCAGAGCCCCAGAGCTCTAGGACATAGCCCTAGACAGTGCTGCTTACGCCTGGTTCGACGAGATGAAGGTGACGGCGTCGCCGACGGTCTTGAGGTTCTTGACCTCGTCGTCGGGGATCGTGACGCCGAACTTCTCCTCGGCGTTGACGACGATCGTCATCATCGAGATCGAGTCGATGTCGAGGTCGTCCGTGAACGACTTCTCGAGCGCGACCTCATCAGCGGAAATGCCGGTCTCGTCGGTGACCAGCTCTGCCAGTCCGGCGAGGACTTCTTCGCTCGTGAATGCCATGGGGTTCTCCTGTTTTCTATGGGGTTCGCTGCCCGGGTCGGGCCGCTGTCCAGTTTATGGTCGGGGATGCTCTGGTCTAGGGAAGGACGACGACCTGCGCGCCGAAGACGAGGCCTGCACCGAAGCCGATCTGCAGGGCGAGCCCACCGCTCAGCTCGGGGTGCTCGTCGAGGAGACGGTGTGTCGCGAGCGGTATGGATGCCGCCGACGTGTTGCCGGTGGTCTCGATATCGCGACCGATCACCACCGAGTCGGGCAGCTTCAACTGCTTCGCGAACTCATCGATGATGCGCATGTTCGCCTGGTGGGGAACGAAGGCGGCGAGATCGGATGCCTCGACACCCGCTGCCTCCAATGCCTGTCGCGCGACCTTCACCATCTCCCACACGGCCCAACGAAAGACCGTCGGACCCTCTTGGCGAAGAGTCGGCCACGGCGCCTGTCCATCGCGGAACTGCGTAAGTGTGGCGTTCATACCGACCGCGTCGGCCTTGGACCCATCCGAACCCCACACGGTGGGCCCGATGCCGGGCGTGTCGCTCGGTCCGATCACGACGGCGCCGGCGCCGTCGCCGAGCAGGAACGAGATGCTGCGATCAGTCGGGTCGACGACATCGCTGAGCTTCTCGGTGCCGATGACCAGTGCGTAGGTGCTGGCGCCCGCGCGGATGAGCGCGTCGGCCTGGGCAACGCCGTAGGCGAACCCTGCGCACGCGGCGTTCAGGTCGAAGGCTGCGGCGGGGTTGGACCCCACACGATCGGCGACGATCGCCGCTACGGAAGGGGTCTGCTTCGGGTTCGAGACTGTCGCGACGATCACGACGTCGATGGCGGATGCATCCACCCCTGACTTCGCGATCGCTTCGCGCGCAGCATCCGTCGCCAGATCGATCGCATCGGTCTCTGCCACAGCGCGCATGCGCGTGATGATGCCGGTCCGCTGGCGAATCCACTCGTCGCTGGAATCGATCGGACCGACCAGATCATCGTTCGGCACGGCGATCTCGCCGCGAGCGGCTCCGTACGAGTAGATGCGCGTGTGTGGGACGCCCGTGGGCTGAATGAGGCTGGGGGTCATGGGGGATGCTCCGGTCATGCGTCGGATGGGCTGAGGAGCGCGACAGCGGCCGCAAGATCGTCGGGGGTCTTGACGGCGACTGCGGGGGTGCCGCGCAGCGCGCGCTTGGCAAGCCCGGTCAGTGCACCTGCGGGGGCGAGTTCAATGATGCCGGTGACTCCGGCAGCGCTGAACGATTGCATGCAGAGGTCCCAGCGGACGGGGGAGACCACCTGGTCGACGAGAAGGTCAACGAAGGCCCGGCCGGAGGTCACGGATGTGCCATCACGATTCGTCCAGACCGTTCGCGTGGAGTCTGTGACCTCGACGGCGTCTGCCGCAGCGCGTAGGGCAGCCATCGCCGGCTGCATGTAGGGCGTGTGGAAGGCCCCGGCGACCTGCAGTGCAATGATCCGCGTTCCGGCCGGAGGTGTAGAAGCAAGCTCGGCCAGCGCCTCGGTCGCTCCTGCGACGACGAGTTGACCGCCGCCGTTGTAGTTGGCGGGGTGGAGTCCGAGCTCATCCAAGCGGGCAATGACGGATGCTTCGTCCCCACCGATCACGGCGCTCATGCCGGTAGGCGCCGCGGCCGCGGCCGCGGCCATCGCCCGGCCACGCAATCCGACGAGTCGCAGCGCGTCCTCCTCGGAGAGGATGCCCGCAGCCGCAGCCGCGGCGAACTCACCCACCGAGTGACCTGCGACGGCAGGCACTGCGTCGTGGCCCGGCAGCGCATTCCACGACAGAAGGCTCGCGGCGACGATGAGCGGCTGAGCGACCTGAGTGTCACGGATGCGATCGGCGTCCCACTCGGTCCCGGCGGCGACAAGGTCTACGCCGGACCAGTCGCTGTAGCTCGCGAGGCGCTCAGCGGCACCGTCGAGTTCGAGCCAGGGGAGGAGGAAGCCCGGGGACTGCGAACCCTGACCGGGGAAGACAGAGATGATCACTTACCCATCCTGCCAATCATCCCGGCCACGTTCTGGCTCTGTTCGCACAAGAATGCGGCGAAGGTTTGTGCGCGCCGCACAGTCCGACGTTAGCGTGCGGGGCGTCGGGACACTGGGGCACGGCGGCGCGCCGCATCCGTCCCGATGGATCCCAGCACCAACGCCGTTTGCAGAATGAAGGCCTCGCGGGGCCCTGTGGCGTCCCAGCCGATGACATCCGACACACGCTTGAGCCGGTAACGCACGGTGTTGGGGTGGACGAACAGTTCGCGCGCAGTGGCCTCGAGCGACCGGCCGTTGTCGAGGTAGCTCCACAGCGTTGCCACGAGATCGGCGCTGTGCGCCTGCAAAGGCCGATAGATGCGCTCCACGAGAGTTTGCTTCGCGAGCGGGTCACCGGCGAGCGCCCGCTCGGGGAGCAGATCGTCCGCCTCAACCGGACGAGGTGCGTGCCGCCACGCGCGGGCAACCGCGAACCCCGCCAGTGCGGCTCGAGCACTCAAACCGGCCTCGACAAGCGCCGGCACCGCGGGGCCAAGAACCAAATGACCCGGACCGAAACCGGTCTCGAGACGTTTCGCGATCTCGGGGAACGGGAGTTCTTCCGCCGTCTCATCGCGTGCCGGGCCCTCGGCGCGCCCCACGACGAGCACCAAGCGGGAGCCTTGGACCCCGATCAGCACATCCACGCCGAGCTTGCGTGCAGTGCGCCGCAGCTGGTCAACGTCGAACAGGGGCGGGGTGGTCCCGACGAGCACCGACACCTCGCCATGGCCGTGCCAGCCGAGCGCGGCAATCCGGCTCGGGAGCTCTTCGTCGGCTTCTCCGGTGAGGATGGAATCAACGACCAGCGCTTCCAGGCGTGCGTCCCACAGGCCTCGCGCTTCGGCCGCGCGTGCGTACACATCGGCCGCGGCGAAAGCGACGTCGCGCGAGTACAGCAGAATGCCTTCGCGCAGATCATCGCCCTTGCCGACCAGACGTTCTTCGGTCACCTCAACGGTCACACGAATGAGCTGGAGCGTCTGCGTGAGGCTCACACTGCGCAGGAGCTCGCGCGGCGCAGCGGCGAAGATGTCGGCGGCAATCCACGGCGTGGACGTCGGATCGTCATACCACTGGATGAACGACGAGATGCCTGCCTGCGCGACAAGCCCGACCGCCGAACGGCGGGCCGGGGGCATGTCGGCGTACCAGGGGAGGGTGTCCTCGAGCCGCTTGATCGTAGCCGTCGCGAGATCTCCCGAGATGCGCCGCAGCCAGGCCAGCGTCTCAGTTTTGTCCTTCTTCGGAATCGCGGCGGTCATCGACGAGTCAGCTCTCGCCGCCCGCGTTCCCGCTCGTGCCTGCCGTCACGTCGTGCAGACGATAGCGCTCGATTGCCTGAGCGGAGAGCCCACGATCAACGGCGCCTTCTTCGGCGAGTGCCTGAAGCGTCCGCACCACGATCGACGGGCCGTCGATCTTGAAGAAGCGTCGCGCAGCCGCGCGGGTGTCCGAGAAGCCGAACCCGTCGGCGCCGAGAGTAGCGAAACGCTGTGGAACCCAGGGCCGGATCTGGTCCTGCACCCCCTGCATGTAGTCGCTCACCGCGACGACCGGGCCCGAGGCGTCGCGGAGCTTCTCGGTCAGGTAGGCCGTGTGCGGATCTTCGTGCGGGTAGAGGAAGTTGTGCTCGTCCGCGGCGAGTCCGTCCCGCCGAAGCTCGGTCCACGAGGTGACCGACCACACGTCAGCCTGCACACCCCAGTCATCGCGAAGCAGCTGCTGCGCCTCGAGCGCCCACGGAACACCGACGCCCGACGCGAGGATCTGGGTTCGCGGGCCCTCGCCCTCAGCGGTGGAGATGCGGTGCAGACCACGAACGATCCCATCCACATCGACACCCTCGGGCTCGACGGGCTGAATGATCGGCTCGTTGTAGACCGTCATGTAATACATGACGTTCGGGTCGGGGTGCTTGCCGCCATACATGCGCTCGATGCCCGATCGCACGATGTGCGCGATCTCGTAGCCGTAGGCCGGGTCGTACGACACCGTTGCCGGATTCGTGGCGGCGAGCAGGTGCGAGTGACCGTCGGCGTGTTGCAGACCCTCACCGGTCAGCGTGGTGCGTCCCGCAGTGGCGCCGATGATGAACCCGCGGGCCATCTGGTCACCCGCTGCCCACTGAGCGTCGCCGGTGCGCTGGAAGCCGAACATCGAGTAGAAGACGTACACAGGGATGAGCGGCTCACCGTGCGTTGAGTACGACGTTCCGATACCGGTGAACGCCGCGAGAGCGCCCGCCTCGTTGATGCCGACGTGGATGATCTGTCCTTGCGGGCTCTCTTTGTACGCGAGCAGGAGTTCGCGGTCGACCGAGGTGTAGTGCTGACCGTTGGGGTTGTAGATCTTCGCCGTCGGGAAGAACGCATCCATCCCGAACGTGCGCGCCTCGTCGGGGATGATCGGAACGATCCGGTGCCCGAAGTCCTTGACGCGCAACAGATCCTTCAGCAGTCGCACGAAGGCCATCGTGGTGGCGATCTCCTGCGTTCCCGAACCCTTCTTCGGCAACGCGTACGCCGCGTCGCCGGGCAGCTCGAGCCCGACGTGGTGCGAACGGCGCTCGGGGAGGAATCCGCCCAGCGCATTGCGGCGTTCGAGCATGTACCGGATGGTCTCGTCCTGCGTGCCGGGGTTGTAATACGGCGGGGCGTACGGGTTCTCTTCGAGCTGAGCATCCGTCACCGGAATGTGCATCCCATCACGGAAGTGCTTCAGGTCATCCAGCGTCATCTTCTTCATCTGGTGGGTAGCGTTGCGACCCTCGAAGTGCGGACCCAAGCCGTAGCCCTTGATGGTCTTCGCAAGAATGACCGTCGGCTGACCTTTGTGCTCGACGGCTGCCTTGAACGCGGCGTAGACCTTGCGGTAATCATGCCCACCGCGCTTGAGACCCCAGATCTGGTCGTCGCTGTAATCCTTGACGAGAGCGGCGGCACGTTCGTCGCGACCGAAGAAGTTCTCGCGCACGTAGGCGCCGTCTTCGGTCTTGAACGTCTGGTAGTCGCCGTCGGGTGTGACGTTCATGAGGTTGCGGAGCGCACCGTCGTTGTCACGGGCGAGAAGGTCGTCCCACTCGCGGCCCCACACGACCTTGATGACGTTCCAGCCCGCACCGCGGAAGAAGCTCTCGAGCTCCTGGATGATCTTGCCGTTGCCGCGCACGGGTCCGTCCAAGCGCTGCAGGTTGCAGTTGACGATGAACGTGAGGTTGTCGAGGCCCTCGTTCGCAGCTACTTGAAGCTGGCCGCGGCTCTCGACCTCATCCATTTCGCCGTCACCGAGGAAGGCCCACACGCGCGAGTCAGATACGTCTTTGATCCCGCGGTTGGTCAAGTACTTGTTGGCCATGGCCTGGTAGATGGCGTTGATCGGACCGAGACCCATCGACACCGTCGGGAACTGCCAGAAATCGGGCATGAGCCGGGGGTGCGGGTACGACGGGATGCCGTTCGGAGCTGCGGACTTCTCCTGGCGGAACCCGTCGAGCTGCGCCTCAGTGAGCCGGCCCTCAAGAAAGGCGCGCGCGTAGGTTCCGGGTGACGCGTGACCCTGAACGAAGATCTGGTCTCCGCCGGAGGGGTGGTCCTGACCACGGAAGAAGTGGTTGAAGCCGACCTCGTAGAGCGCCGCCGAGGACGCGTAGGTCGAGATGTGCCCGCCGACGCCGATTCCGGGTCGCTGAGCGCGATGCACGGTGATCGCCGCGTTCCAGCGGATCCACGCGCGGTAGCGGCGCTCGATCTCTTCGTCACCGGGGAAGTCCGGCTCGTTCTCAGGCGCGATCGTGTTCAGGTAGTCGGTGGTGGGAACCATCGGCACACCCAGGTGAAGATCATGCGAGGTCTTCAGCAGACTCAGCATGATCTCGCGGCCGCGACCGTGGCCCTTTGCCTGAACGAGCTGCTCGAGCGACTCCTGCCACTCGGAAGTCTCTTCCGGGTCACTGTCGAGGCGGTCTTGCGAGTACGGATCCTGATCGTTGACAGTCACGGAAGACCTTTCGTCGTCTGGCAGATCGTGCCAGGAATTCCTTCGAGAAGCGGACACGGCTTTGTCGGCCGCGCACAAACGCATCGCCAATAGCCTAGCGAGTCCTCACGCACTCTTTGCTTCGACGGAAGCGCGCGATGCTCATACACTGGAGGGGAGGGGCCTTTAGCTCAGCTGGTAGAGCGCCACGTTTACACCGTGGATGTCGTCGGTTCGATCCCGGCAGGGCCCACCACAGACTTCGTTGCTGCCTCGTGGATTTTCGGGCTCTGAGCCAAACCGGCCCGGGGTAGGTTGGTCACGTGAACGCCAGCCCCGCAGACCAGCGCCGCCTCCTCGAGGTCGCCGAGCTCGATGCCAGAATCCAGCAGTTCGAGCATGCCCGGAAGAATCCTCCTCAGGCGGCGCGCGTCCACGAGTTGATCGCCAAGCGATCGGAGCTGGCGCAGGAGCTTTCGGTGCGCCTCGGCGCGCGTGACGACCTGCGCACAGAGCTTTCTCGCATCGAGTCGGACGTCGCTGTCGTGGATGCGCGGAGCGCCCGCGACTCCGGTCGGCTCGCGACGAGCACGGACTCCAAAGTGGCGCAGGGTCTGGAAAGTGAGATCCAGGCGCTGGCTCGCCGCAAGAGCGATCTCGAAGACATCGAACTCGACGTGATGGATCGACTCGAGCAATCGGACGCGTCCGTGGCCGAGCAAGAGGCACTGATCGCAGCCAACAACGCCGAGGGCGCCGAGCTGAGCGCCGAAGCCAAGCGGGTCGTGGCTGAAGCGACGGCAGCGTGGGAAGCAGCATCCCGCGACCGCGCCGCCATCACCGCGACCGTGCCGGCTGATCTTCTCGCCCTGTACGACCGCGTCGCAACGCGCAGCACTGGCGCAGCGTTGCTTCGCCGTCGCACGTGTGAGGGATGCAACATGGTGCTTTCTGGCACGGACCTGCAAAAACTTCGACAGGCGACGGATGAGACCGTGATGATGTGCCCCGAGTGCGGATGCATCCTCGTGCGCGCCGACGAAACCGGGCTCTGACCGGATCGAAGCGGTGATGGGCTCCGTTGCCGCTCCGACCTGGGTGGCACTCGGACGCGTCGCTGGCGAAAACTGCGCGGCATTGCTTGATTCCGAGGGCGTCGAACAATACCGAGAGATGCTCACCGACGCGCAGATGCCGGCGTGGGTCGCTGAGCGTGAACGCACCGCCTCGCCGAGGTGGATCTGGAACGACGCCGCCCACTGGTACACCCGCCTGCTGAACGCGGGCGTGCGCGTCGCAAAGTGCCACGACCTCCGACTCTCGCATGCGATTCTTCGCGCGAGCACGATGGTGACGAACGACGAGGGCATTCGTAAGGCGATCGAGTGGGATGCGTCGTTGACCGCGCTCACGTCAGCTCCAGTCGTGCCGACGCTCTTCGACCTCGCTGATTCCGACTCCGGTGTGCCAACCCTCCCGTCCGGCCTCGATGAAGCGCTCGAGGAGTTCGCCCGCCAGCGCACGGTCGTGGCTCAATCGCAAGATCCCGCACGGCTTCGTCTGCTTGTCGCCGCGGAATCCGCTGGCGCCCTGATCGCCGCCGAACTGACAGCGGCAGGAGTGCCGTGGGACGTCGCCTCGCACGAGCGCATCCTGGTGGATGTCTTGGGGGAGCGACCGATGAGTGGTGGGGTGCCTCCGAAGCTCGTACAGTCCGCTGCACGGGTCCGAGAAGCACTTGGAGACCCGGGCGCGAACCTGGACTCCCCGCCGAAGCTTCTGCGGGCACTTCATCGGGCCGGGATCCTCGTCGAGTCGACCAGTCGGTGGGAGCTCTCCGAACAGCGGCATCCGGCGATCGAACCGCTCCTGGAGTACAAGAAGCTCACGCGACTGTTGTCGGCCAACGGGTGGGCATGGTTATCGGAGTGGGTCAGTGACGGCCGATTCCGCCCGGTGTACGTTCCCGGTGGGGTCGTGACCGGGCGCTGGGCATCCTCCGGCGGCGGCGCACTCCAGCTTCCGCGCCAGCTCCGGGCTGCGGTGCGCGCGGATCCCGGGTGGCGGCTCGTCGTGGCCGACGTGGCGCAACTCGAGCCCCGTGTGCTCGCTGCGATGGCGGGGGATGTGGCGCTTGCCGACGCCGCGCGGGGCCGTGATCTGTACGCGGGCATCGTGGAGCGTGGCGCGGTGACCACGCGGGCCGAGGCGAAGATCGCGATGCTCGGCGCGATGTACGGTGCCACGACCGGCGACTCTGGACGGCTGGTGCCGCGACTGCGGCGTACGTTCCCGCGTGCGATGGATCTCGTCGACGACGCCGCCCGCGTCGGCGAGGACGGCGGAATCGTCTCGACGTGGCTCGGCAGGTCCTGCCCGGGCCCCGGCGAAGAGTGGCAAGCCGGGCAGTCGCGCGCGACCGAGGCTGAGGCATCCGGCGCTGAAGTAGACCTCGCCCGACGCTGGGCCCGCGATCGTGGCCGATTCACCCGCAACTTCGTCGTCCAGGGAACTGCAGCCGAGTGGGCACTGGCGTGGTTGGCCGACCTCCGCGGACGACTCGCCGCGATCCCGCCCGTCGCAGAATCCACCGCGGCGCTGAGGTCAGGCCCGGTGGCTTCGCGTGTACCCCACCTCGCGCTCTTCTTGCACGACGAGGTGGTGATCCATACCCCCGCAGTCCACGCAGAATTGGTTGCGAAGGCGGTTCAGGATGCCGCATCCGCCGCCGCGCGACTGCTCTTCGGAGGCTTCCCGATCGACTTTCCCTTGGACGTGCGAATCGCCGAGACGGCGATGAAGGACTGACGCGACACCCAGCCCACCGGGCTAGACTCGCGATGCGAATGGGTCGGCTGGACGGTCACGTGGCGCGCAAGCGCACCGAGGAACGTCCGGGCTCCACAGGGCAGGGCGGTGGGTAACACCCACCCGGAGTGATCCGCGAGACAGTGCCACAGAAAACAGACCGCCACGGCTTCGGCCGCGGTAAGGGTGAAACGGCGGTGTAAGAGACCACCGGGGTCGCGGTGACGCGACCTGCAAGGTAAACCTCGCCCGGAGCAAGGCCAGACAGAGGATGTTGACGCGGCTCGCCGAGTCCTCGGGTAGGCCGCTAGAGCGGCACGGCAACGTGTCGCCGAGAGAGATGACCGTCCACGGGGCTCACGCCCCCGGACAGAACCCGGCGTACAGGCCGGCCCATTCGCCCACACTCAGCCCACAGCCAGGGCCGCGGCCCCGTTCTTTCTGGTGCAGCGGGGTTCCCCCGCGACCGACCGAAGTGTCAGCCGAGCGCGAGCGCCGCCGCCCCGATGATCCCCGCATTGTTCCGGTGCACAGCTGGCACGATCGGTGTATTCAGGTCGAGCAACGGCAAGAAGTGATCCGCATGCTTCGAGACGCCGCCGCCGACGACGAACAGGTCAGGGCTGAAGAGAAACTCGATGTGGCTGTAGTACCACTGGAGACGCGCAGCCCATTTCTCCCAGCTCAGTTCTTCGCGCTCCATTGCCGAATAGGCAGCGTAGGCCTCAGCGTCCTTGCCGTGCTTGGCGCGCTGGACGTGGCCCAGTTCGGAATTGGGAATCAGCACGCCGTTGTAGAGCAGAGCCGATCCGATGCCCGTCCCGAGTGTCGTGAGAATTGTCAGTCCGGACTGACCTTTCGCCGCGCCGTAGCGAAGTTCGGCGACGCCAGCGACGTCCGCATCGTTGGCGAAGTGGATGTCGCGCCCCAGACCCTTCTCGAAGAACTTCTCAGCCTCGAACCCGATCCATTTCTGTGACACGTTGGCCGCTGAGAGCGTCTTGCCGCTCTTGACGATCGCAGGAAAGGCCACGCCGAGGGGGATCGCGTCATCCGCGACTCCGAGCTTGTCGAGAACTTCGGTCACCGCTGCCAACACATCGGGTGGCTCTGCGCCCTCCGGGGTGGCGACTTTGATGCGGTCGCCGATGAGGATGCCCTGTTCCAGATCGACGATGCCCGCTTTGATGCCGGTGCCGCCGATGTCTACGCCTACGGCGCGTGTCGCCTCAGTTGCCATGCGCTCAGCCTATCCAGGCGAGCGACCGCCATCAGTAGGATCGGTGTCATGACCGGCGACAGCGAAAAGTATTGGTACAACTTGACGACCGGCGAAGTCGAGCGCGGCTTCGCATCTCCGGCGATCGACCGCGCGGGCCCCTTCGAGACGGCGGAGGAAGCGGCCAAAGCGCCAGATCTTCTCCGAGAGCGGTCACGCGCGTGGTCCGAAGAGGAATCGCGCGAGGATGGCTGGGGCCTGACGGGCGACGACGCCCCGGCCCAGTAGTCTGGCTGAAGCCCTACGGCCCGAGAGGATGCGATGGACAAGCAGCGTGACTTCGTTCTGAGGACGATCGAGGAACGAGGAGTCAAGTTCGTCCGCCTCTGGTTCACCGACGTGATCGGGACACTCAAGTCCGTCGCCATCGCGCCGGCCGAGGTCGAGGGAGCGTTCGCCGAAGGCCTGGGCTTCGACGGTTCAGCGATCGAAGGCCTGACGCGCTCGTACGAGTCCGACCTCCTTGCTCATCCCGACCCGACGACGTTCCAGACGTTGCCGTGGCGCGGCGAGATCGACCCCACCGGGCGCATGTTCTGTGACATCACCACGCCCGACGGGCAACCGGCTGTGGCAGACCCACGCCACGTCCTCAAGCGTGCGCTGGCCAAGGCAGCCGATGCCGGGTTCACGTTCTACACGCACCCCGAGATCGAGTTCTATCTTCTGAAGTCCTCGTCCTTCGGTCCTGATGGACCGGATCCCGTCGACTCCGCCGGATACTTCGACAATGTGCCGGGTGGCACGGCGCACGACTTCCGTCGTCGCTCGGTGCGCATGCTCGAAGACCTCGGCATCTCGGTCGAGTACAGCCACCATGAGGGTGGCCCCGGGCAGAACGAGATCGATCTGCGCTACGCCGATGCCCTCGCGACCGCCGACAACATCATGACGTTCCGCACCGTGATCAAAGAGGTTGCGATCGAACAGGGCGTCTACGCGACCTTCATGCCGAAGCCGCTCAGCGGCAAGCCCGGCAGTGGCATGCACACGCACATGTCGCTGTTCGAAGGCGACCAGAACGCGTTCTACGAAGAAGGAGCGCAGTACCAGCTCTCAAAGGTTGGGCGTCAGTTCATCGCAGGTCTCCTGCGTCACGCTAACGAGATCTCTGCGGTCACGAACCAGTTCGTGAACTCCTACAAGCGGCTGTGGGGCGGCGACGAAGCGCCGAGCTTCATCTGCTGGGGCCACAACAACCGCTCGGCCCTCGTTCGAGTGCCGATGTACAAGCCGAACAAGGGGCAGTCCTCCCGCGTGGAGTACCGCGCGCTCGACTCTGCGGCGAACCCGTACCTGTCGTTCGCGCTCATGCTCGCTGCAGGCCTCAAGGGCATCGAAGAGGGCTACGAGCTTCCGCCCGAGGCCGAAGACAACGTGTGGTCGCTTTCTGACACCGAGCGTCGCGCGCTCGGCTATGCGCCGTTGCCCGCGAGCCTCGATCACGCGCTGGAGTACATGGAAGAGTCCGAGCTCGTCGCCGAAACTCTCGGCGAGCAGGTCTTCAACTACGTTCTGCTGAACAAGCGCAAGGAGTGGCAGGAGTACCGCTCGCAAGTCACGCAGTTCGAGCTGAAGAGCAACCTCGAGATGCTCTGAGCGTTCGTCCCATGTCTGCGGGCGCACGTTCCACCTCGCGTTCAGGGCTGGCACGCCTCGGGTTCGGCGAACTCGCCGAGGCAGAGAGCCTGATTGCGGAATTGTCGGATGCCGCGGGCCTCACCCGCGAGCAACTGACGGCGGAGGCATCCGTCGCTGCTGACCCGGACGCGGCGCTCGAAGCGCTTGCCCGCATCGCCAGACGCGACACGGCCGCTGTGCGGGCCGTCGCCGCTGATTCCCGCGCGTGGACGGCCCTGTGGGCGTTGCTCGGGGCCTCGACCGGGTTCGCGGACTTCTACCTCCGGCATCCCGAAGAACTTGCAGCATTGGTGACGGAGTCGCACACGCTTCCCGGTGCGGACGAGCTTCGAGACTCGCTCTTGGAATCGGTCGGTGCCAGCGATGGGTTTGCCGCTGACGGGGGAGAGGCATCCTGGAACGCCCTCCGCGTGCGCTATCGTCGCATGCTCGCGCGCATCGCCAGCTATGACCTGCTGAGCGATTCTCCCGTCGATGAGATTCCGGCGGTCGCAGCCGCTCTCGCCGACGCCGCCGGCGCCGCTTTGGAGGCATCGCTCTGCGTCGCCCGCACGCGGATATCGGGTGGTGCGGCGGGGGTCGGCCTCTTTCCGCGGGAGCAGGTTGCCGCCACCCAGCTGGCGATCATAGGTATGGGAAAGGCCGGAGCGCGCGAACTGAACTACGTCAGCGACGTCGACGTGATCTTCGTCGGCGGAGCCGATGACGCCACGACCGAGGCGATTGGCCCGAGTCGCGTCGTCGACATCGCCACGCGCCTTGCAGTGCAGACCATGCGGGGGATCTCAGGCACCGAGATCGAGCCACCGCTCTGGGAGGTGGATCCCAATCTTCGTCCCGAGGGCAAGCAAGGCGCGCTGGTGCGCACACTGGACTCTCATCTGTCGTACTACGACCGTTGGGCGAAGAGCTGGGAGTTCCAAGCCCTGCTGAAGGCGCGACCACTCGCTGGCGACCCCGAGCTGGGTGCGGCGTACGTCACAGCCGTCCAGCCCAAGATCTGGACGAGCGCGGCGCGAGAGAACTTCGTCGACAGTGTCCAACGTATGCGCGAGCGCGTCACCGAGCACATTCCGCCCGAAGACATTCCCTACCAGCTCAAGCTCGGGCCGGGCGGGATCCGCGACATCGAATTCACCGTCCAGCTTCTGCAGCTCGTCCACGGGCTCAGCGATGATCGTATCCGGCAGCGTGGAACCCTCGATGCGCTCGATGCGCTCGTGACGGAGGGCTACATCGGGCGTACCGAGGCATCCACCTTCTCGACCGACTACCGAGTCCTGCGCCTGCTCGAGCACCGCGCACAGTTGCGCAAGCTGAGCCGCACGCACCTCATGCCAGCGCGTCCCGACGAACTGCGGGTGCTCGCACGAGCGACGAAGCTCGACGAGACCGGCGCGGGCGTGTGGGCGCGGTGGGAGGCGGTCAAACGCGAAGTCCGTGAGATTCACGTCCGCCTGTTCTACCGGCCGCTTCTTTCGGCCGTGGCCGCACTTCCCGCTGAAGAGCGCGCGCTGTCGACGACTCAGGCGCATGATCGCCTCTCGGCGATCGGCTTCACCGATCCGGCGGGCGCACTTCGGCACATCGCCGCCCTGACAAGCGGGCTGAGTCGAAAAGCGACCATTCAACGGCACCTGATGCCGGTCATGATCCGGTGGTTCGCCGACGGTGTCGATCCCGACTATGGGTTGCTGGCGTTCCGACGGCTCAGCGAGCGACTGGGCAACACTCCGTGGTTCTTGCGGATGCTGCGTGATTCGTCCGGCGCAGCCGAGCGCCTTACCCACGTCCTGTCGGGGTCCCGTTACGTCGGCGAACTCATGGAGTGGATCCCCGAATCCGCGGCCTGGCTCGATGACCGTGATCTGCTTCGTCCGCGATCGGGCGTCGCGCTGCAACAAGAGGCACGGGCGATCCAGACCCGGCATGACAACGTCGGCGATGCCATGCGGTCGGTACGAGCTCTGCGACGCCGCGAACTGCTGCGCATCGCCATGTGGGCGCTCGTCGACACCGCCACGATTGAAGAGGTCGCTCAGGCCCTGACCACCATCACCGACGTGACGATTCAGGCGACTCTTCGAGCGGTTCGCCGTGAGATCGTTCCGGCTCAAGACGCCGACTTGGACTTCTCGGTGATCGCCATGGGGCGGTTCGGGGGAGCAGAACTCGGATTCGGCTCGGACGCCGACATCATGTACGTCTACCGTGCCAATAGCGTCGACCCGCAGCGCGCACACGCTCTGGCGCTGCAGATCGTCACGGCCCTGCGCCACTACTCCGAAGATCACCGTGTTCCGATCGATCTCGACGCCGGTCTTCGGCCTGAGGGCCGCAACGGGCCGATGGCGCGATCACTGGCTTCCTACACCGAGTACTACCGGCGATGGTCTCTGTCGTGGGAAGCGCAGGCACTGTTGCGCGCGCGAGGCGTAGCCGGGAGCGTCAAACTCATCCGCGAGTTCATGGCTCTGGCTGACGATGTGCGGTATCCGGCGGTCGTCGACCAGCAGGACCTTCGAGAGATTCGACGTATCAAGGCTCGTGTCGAGAGCGAACGCCTCCCGCAGGGCACCGACCCCGCCCGGCACCTCAAGCTCGGGCCAGGCTCGCTCAGCGACGTGGAGTGGCTCGTCCAGTTGCTCCAACACGAGCATGCCCATTCGATCCCCGGCATGCGCACGACGTCCACGATCGAGGCACTGCGCGCCGCACAAGAGGCGGGGCTTGTACCGGCGATCGCCGCCGATCGTCTGGCCGAAGCGTGGCGCCTGTCGAGTCGGCTGAGGTCGGCCAACACCCTGCTTTCGGGGCAGACCAGCGACGTTCTCCCTGTGGACCGACAACGTCTCGACGGCATCGGCCGACTCTTGAATTACCCACCTCGTTCGGCCACGCAGGTCGAGGAAGACTATCTCGGCGTGACGAGACGCTCACGACGGGTGTTCGAGAAGCTCTTTTACGGGTGAGTACAGCTGCAAGGGCGAAGAGCCCCGGTTGCCCGGGGCTCTTCGCTTTGCCAGAACCGAGGTTCAGACGCCGTAATACAGCTCGAATTCGAACGGGTGCGGGCGGGCCGCGATCGGCTTGATCTCGTTCTCGATCTTGTACTCGATCCACGTCTCGATGAGCTCGGGAGTGAACACGTTGCCGCGCGTGAGGAACTCGTTGTCAGCACGAAGCGCCTCCAGCGAGTCCAGCAGGGAGTTGGGCACCTGCGGGATGTTCTTTGCTTCCTCGGGGGGAAGCTCGTAGAGGTCCTTGTCGACCGGCTCGTGCGGCTCGATACGGTTGAGGATACCGTCCAGGCCAGCCATCAGCTGCGCCGCGAAGGCGAGGTACGGGTTGCCCGAGGCATCCGGTGCGCGGAACTCGATGCGCTTGGCCTTGGGGTTTGTGCCCGTGATCGGGATACGAATCGCGGCCGAGCGGTTACCGGCCGAGTAGACCAGGTTGACCGGTGCCTCGTAGCCCTTGACCAGACGCTTGTACGAGTTGATCGTCGGGTTGGTGAAGGCGAGCACCGCGGGGGCGTGTGCCAGCAGACCGCCGATGTACCAGCGAGCGGTGTCGCTCAGCCCGCCGTAGCCCGACTCGTCATAGAAAAGTGGCTTGCCGTCGGCCCACAGCGACTGGTGCACGTGCATGCCCGAGCCGTTGTCACCGAAAAGCGGCTTCGGCATGAAGGTCGCCGACTTGCCCCACTGCTCGGAGGTGTTCTTGACGATGTACTTGAACTTCAGGATGTCGTCCGCCGCGTGGACCATCGTGTCGAAGCGGTAGTTGATCTCCTGCTGACCACCGGTTCCGACCTCGTGGTGCGAGCGCTCGAGGATGAACCCGGCCTCGATGAGCTTCAGCGTGATGTCGTCGCGCAGGTCGGCCGTCTTGTCGACCGGGCTGACGGGGAAGTAGCCGCCCTTGTACGGCGTCTTGTTTCCGAGGTTTCCGCCCTCTTCGACTCGACCGCTGTTCCAGGCGCCCTCTTCGGAGTCGACGCTGTAGAAGCTCGAGTTCTGCTTCACTTCGAAACGAACGTCGTCGAAGATGTAGAACTCGGCCTCGGGGGCGAAGAATGCGGTGTCGGCGATGCCGGTCGACGCGAGGTACTTCTCGGCCTTCTTCGCAACCTGACGCGGGTCCTTGTGGTAAATCTCGCCGGTGCGCGGGTTGTAGATGTCGAAGATCATGATGAGGGTCTTGGCCTCACGGAACTGATCGATGTATGCGGTCGTCACATCGGGGATCAGCTGCATATCCGACTCGTGGATGTTCGCGAAGCCTCGAATGGAGGAGCCGTCGAAGAGCTGGCCGACCGTGAAGAACTCCTCGTCAACGGTCGAAGCAGGAATATTGAAGTGCTGCTGAACACCAGGGAGATCCGTGAAACGGATGTCGAGGAACTTGACGTCCTCGTCCTTGATGAAGGCCAGCACCTCGGATGAATCTTTGAACATTGAGGCTCCAGAGGTAGGGCATCGGGCGACCCGCGCAGCGGGCTTGCTCTGCAACGTACTCGGAGGGGATTGCCCCGTAGTGACACCATTGTTTCGAGCGTGTTACGGACGCCTGGTTAGGCTGAATTCATGCCCGATGAACTTACACCAGGAAGCTTCCCCGGCAAACGTCTCGGGCTTCCCGAAGCGGGAAGAGGGAGCCTGGCGACCCTCGGGCGCCGCGCGTGGGCGATCATCATCGACTGGGGCGCCGCCGTTCTGATCTCGATCGCGTTCTTCGAATACGACTCGATTGCGACGATCCTCATTTTCGTGGCGGTCCAGATCGTCTTCATTCCCACGATTGGAGGGAGTCCCGGCCACCGTCTGCTGGGAATGACGGTGCAGCGTGTCACGGGTGGCTGGCCGGGTGTGTGGCGACCGATCGTTCGATCAGTGCTGCTCGCGCTCGTGATTCCGGCAGTGATCTGGGACGCCGACAACCGCGGCGTCCATGACAAGGCTGCCGGAACGGTTCTTCTGCGGCGCTGAGGCAGCGCCCCACAACCTCAGCGGGGTCGCGGTGCGCGAACTCGCGTGGGGTCGATGCCCTTCGGGATGGGCAACGAAGAGATCGACTGCGAAACCGAGTCGACGCGCTTGATGACGGCGGCCATGGTGGCACGGTCAATTGCCTTCGGGAGCGCCTTGATGGTCGACGCCAGCTTGCCGATCGGCACATCGCCTTCGCCGTTGCCCACGTAGAACACGTGCACCGGAACGCCGGACGCGACGCGCTGCACCTTCGACCGCTCGTCGTTGACGAGGCGCGTGAGGCGGCCGCGAGAGCCTTCTCCTACAATCACCACTCCGCCGCGGCCGATCGCTCGGTAGACCGCCTCTTGGGTTTTGGGGTTGACGCCTACTGGCATGTCACTGGACTGCCATTTGCGCCCGAGCGAGGAAGAGAGCACGTGACCTGCCGCACCAGGCATGCCATCGAGCTTGCGATACATCGCCTTGGTCGAAAGTCGGGTCATAGTCATCAGGCTCGCGAGGATGCCGAGCATGATGCCCGTGATTCCCCACAGAATGATGCTCCACACGGCAACCGGCGGAATGAGGAAGCCGATCCCGACGCCGACGCCGATGCTGAGCAGCACAATGCCGATCAGGAGGTACGGCAACCACGGGAACGCCTTCTGAGTGAAGGTGTACAGGGTGCGAAGCTGCGAGAAGAAGCCGGGGCGCTTCTCGGGGGCGGAACTGCGGGCCATGACACCCAGCCTACCTTTTCGGCTCGCTCACGGCGCCTCCTCCACAGGCGCTCCGTCGGCCGAGTGATCCACCGAAACCGCTGAGCGAATCCGTGACGCACTGAAGGATGCGAATTTCGAAGAGTGCCTGACGACATCGACCTCCGCCTTCTCCAGCCCTACCGCGCGATCCGTCGCATCACGGCGGGGAGTGACGGGCCGTTCGGCGGGCTTTTGTGCCGCACAGAGGTCGGCGATGTCGGCATATTGGTAGACATCGCCGCGCTGCCCAGCGATTGGACGGGGTGGGAAGCAGATGCCGGGGGCCACCTGCTCTCGCCTCAGGATGTCATCCGCCGTGGCTCGACCCATGGGGTCCTCCTTCCCGTCTGTGCGGAGCGGCTTGGCGACACGATCGCGCAGCGGGGGCGCCGCGCCGCAGCGTTGCGCGCAGGAGAGGCGGTGACAGTGGCAGTGAGTGTTCTGCGGGGCCTGTCCGAACTGCAGCAACTACACGCAGACGGCACCGGAGAATGGTGGGTGACAGACACCGGCCGCCCGGTGCTGGTCACCGAGGTCGGCGAACTCCGCCCGGATGAAGCATCCGTCGCGATCCTGCGCGATGTCGCGCAAGCCTTCACCGCGCGGCTCGCCGAAGATGTGATCGCCGCCGCGGGTCGCGAGCGACTCGCCGCGCGAGATCTGCACGCCATCGAAGACGACCTGTTCAGGTTCGCCGCCGCCGAACCCCTCAGGTCCGGCGCCTCCTCCTCGACACTCGTTCGAAGCCTCCCGTCCGCGCATCATGAACGTGCCATCGACTGGCGGGCCGACAACGAGGAGGTCGAGCACGCCGAGCGCCGCATGCCGTGGCACGATCTCGTCGCCCGTCACGTCGATGCGGACATCGCCGATCTCGTATCCCGTACGACGACGGCCGTGTGGCGACGAGCGACAACACCACGCCCACGGTCTCGCGGCAGAGCCTGGATGTGGGCCGCGGGTGCCGGCGCTGTCGTGCTCGCCGGTGGGCTGGCGCTCCCCAGCGGTGCGGCTCAGCCCGCGCCAAGCCCGACCGATACTCCCGCTGTCGCGAGCCCCGGCGCGACAGAAACTCCCGCGCCGCTGGAGTCCGCCGAATCGACCGAAGTGACAGTGGTCACAGAGGCCTCACATCCCACAGCTATCGTCACCGCGCTGCTTGATGCCCGAGCATCCTGCGGGAGCGACCCGATGTGCCTGGCGGAGGTGATGACGGACCCCGCGGCACAGATCGAGCCGGGGACAGTCGATCTCAATCCGTCAGAGCGAACGGTGACACTGGTCGACGAATTCGGCGGGGTAGCGGTTGTGCGCGTGGATGCGGTCGACGCTCAACTGCCAGCGCAACTCGTCGTCATCGAGCAGCACAACGAACGATGGCTGTTGCGCGACGTGTACTCCGTCGCGCAACAGCCATCAGGATCGTGATCAGATGCCGAGATCTGCCTCGAAAGCGGCGCCTTCAAGGCGAGCCTTCATCGCGCCGAGGAACCGCGCGGCGTCAGCCCCGTCGATGATGCGGTGATCGTACGACAGCGCGAGGTACACGTAGGAACGCACCGCGATCGCGTCCTTGCCGTCGACCGACACGACGCCGGGCTTCTTGACCACAGCACCGAGGCCGAGGATGGCCGACTGCGGCAAGAAGACGATCGGTGTGTCGAACAGCGCGCCACGCGAACCCGTGTTGGTCAGTGTGAACGTGCCACCGGCGAGCTCATCAGGCTTGAGCTTGTTGTCGCGCGTACGCGCGGCGAGGTCGGCGATGTCACGCGCGAACTGAGCCAGGCTCTTCCCCCCGGCGTCTTTGACTACGGGGGTGAGAAGACCGCGTTCGGTGTCGACCGCGATGGCGATGTTCTCGCTCGCGGGGTAGACGATGTCACTTCCATCGATCGTCGAGTTGATGATCGGGTACGCCTGCAGCGCTTCGACGGCAGCGACCGCGAAGAACGGCAGGAAAGAGAGCTTGTCACCCGTCTTGGCCTGGAAGTCGTTCTTGACCGCATCACGGAACGACGCGACCTTGGTGACATCCACTTCGACGACCGTCGTGAGCTGCGCGGTCTGCTGCATCGAGGCCACAGCCCGCTCAGCGATGACCTTGCGCAGACGCGACATCGGCTGGGTCGTGCCACGCAGTTCAGACACTTCGCGAGCAGGAGCGTCCGCGGCAGGAGTCTCGCCGGCAGCAGGTGCGGGGGCGGATGCTGCGGCGGCGGCCTTCAGCACGTCTTCCTTGCGAACCCGGCCGCCAACGCCGGTTCCGGTCACGGTCGACAGGTCGACGCCCTGCTGCTGTGCGAGACGACGCACGAGCGGCGTGACGTAAGCAGAGGAGTCGCTGCCGTCTCCACCGAGCGAGGGCGCGGCAGGTGCGGCGGTAGTTGCCTCCGGAGCAGGTGCCGCCGGAGCAGTCGCCGGCGCAGCCGGTGCAGGAGCCTCAGCCGGTGCAGGAGCCTCAGGCGGTGCAGGAGCCTCGACCGGAGCCGACGCCTCAGCCGAAGGTGCGGGGGCCTCGGCAGCGGCTTCGGTCGCCTCAGCGGAGGCCGGGGCGGAGCCTGCCTCGCCGATGCGCGCAAGCGCCGTGCCAACTGCGATCGTCTCGTCCTCGGCAACCAAGATCTCTTGGAGCACTCCTGCAAACGGCGAGGGAATCTCGGTGTCGACCTTGTCGGTCGAGATTTCCAGGAGCGGCTCGTCCACAGCAACGTCGTCCCCGACCTGCTTGAGCCAACGGGTGACCGTTCCCTCGGTGACGCTTTCGCCGAGCTCAGGCAGGATGACATCCTTGCCCGCGCCACTACTGGCAGGAGCAGCGGGCGCAGGTTCGGCAGGCTCTTCCGCCGCAGGTGCGGCCGCGGCAGGGGCAGCCTCTGCAGGAGCCTCCTGGGCGGGTTCCGCAGCAGCCTCGGGCTCTACCGGGGCCTCTTCAGGCGCGGCATCCGTGCTCGCGCCCGAACCGTCGCCGATCTTCGCGAGAATCGCACCGACCTCGACGGTCTCGTCTTCTTGGACGAGGATCTCTTCAATCACGCCGCTGACGGGGGAGGGGATCTCGGTGTCGACCTTGTCGGTCGAGATCTCGAGCAGCCCTTCGTCCGCCTCCACGGTGTCGCCGACTTGCTTGAGCCAGCGGGTGACCGTTCCCTCGGTGACGCTCTCTCCGAGAGCGGGGAGGACCACGGAAGTGCTCATGGGATTTTCTCCTTCAGATGCCGTTGTCTTTAGCTTAGTGATCAGCTCGTGACCGCGCGGTCAGAGCGTGTGAAGGGGTTTGCCCGCAAGTGCCAGGAATGCCTCGCCCAGAGCCTCGCTCTGGGTGGGGTGAGCGTGGATGTAGGGAGCGATGTCTTCGGGGTGGGCCTCCCACGCAACCGCCAATTGGCCCTCGGTGATGAGTTCACCCACTCGATCGCCCACCATGTGCACACCGAGCACCGGACCGTCCTTGCGGCGGACGACCTTCACGGTCCCGCTCGTGCCGAGAATCTCGCTCTTTCCGTTGCCCGCCAAGTTGTACTCGTAGGCGACGACGGCATCCGCGCCGTGGGCCTCGACGGCCTGTGCCTCGGTGAGACCCACTGAAGCAACCTCGGGGCTGGAGTAGGTGACCTTCGGGATCTGGAGGTCCGGGACGACGATCGGGTTCAGTCCCGCGATCTCTTCAGCGACGAAGATTCCTTGCTGGAAACCGCGGTGCGCGAGCTGCAGACCGGGAACGATGTCACCCACTGCCCAGACATGTGGCACGTTCGTCCGCAGGCGATCGTCGGTTGTGACGAATCCTCGGTCCAGAGCCACACCGGCCTCTGCGTAGCCGATATCAGCGGTAGCGGGTCCGCGACCAACAGCGACCAGGAGGTAGTCGGCCTCGAAGGTCTTGCCGTCCTCCAGAGTGACGGTGACAGCATCCGCCGTCTGCGTCACGGACTGGAACCGGACGCCCAGAGATGAGGCTATCCCGCGACGGCGGAAGGCGCGCTCGAGACCCCTGCTCATCGTCACGTCCTCGTTGGGGACGAGGTGATCCAGCGCCTCGATGATCGTGACGTCCACTCCGAACGAGCGCCAGACGCTTGCGAACTCGACGCCGATCACTCCGCCGCCGAGAATCAGCACGCGCTCGGGAATCTCATCGAGTTCCAGCGCATGCTCGCTCGTCAGGACGCGCCCGCCGATCTCGAGTCCGGGCAGGCTGCGGCTGAATGAGCCGGTCGCGAGGACGACGTCGGTTCCGCGGTAGAGATCGTCACCAACCCGCACGGCGGGGCCCGCTTCGAGGCGACCGGTCCCCGCGATGACCGTGATGCCCCGCGCCTTCACGAGTCCCTCGAGGCCTTTGAACTTCTTCGCCACGATGCCCTCGCGGTACGCGCGCACTCCGGCGGGGTCGATTCCTTCGAGCGTCGCACGCACGCCGATGGATGCAGCATCCCGAGCCGTGTCGGCCACTTCGGCAGCGTGCAGCAACGCCTTTGTGGGGATGCATCCACGATGCAGGCACGTGCCGCCGAGCTTGTCCTTCTCGATCAACGCGACGCTCTTGCCGAGCTCAGCTGCGCGGAGGGCGGCGGCGTACCCACCGCTCCCACCGCCGAGAATGACGAGATCGAAAGTCTGCTCGGTCATTGTGCACCCACGTTCGCAACGAGACGGATCAGGGATCGGACGGTTGCTCCGGTCGGTCCCTTGTCGGTGAAGCCGAAGCCGCCACCCTTGTTCATCCCCACGCCAGCGATGTCGAGGTGCACCCAAGGGATGCGCGCCGCGTCGGCTTCCTCCGAGACGCGGCCAACGAAACGCTGGAGAAAGAGCCCCGCGAAGAGGGAACCCGCCGCCGGGTCACCCATCTTCGCGTTCTGCATGTCAGCGATGGGGGAGTCGAGTTCGTCGGCCATGTGTGCGGGCAATGGAAGCTGCCAGGCGAGCTCACCGACCTCGCGTGCTGCCTCGAGGTACTCGGCGACCGAAGTGTCATCACCCATCACGCCGGCGTAGCGGGTTCCGAGCGCAACGGTGATCGCGCCCGTGAGGGTGGCGACGTCGACAATGAGATCCGGATGCTCGCGGCTTGCCGCGACCAGTCCATCCGCGAGCACCAAGCGGCCTTCGGCGTCGGTATTGAGAACCTCGACCGTCGTCCCGTCCAGCATGCGGAGGACGTCTCCGGGTCGCGTTGCTCGGCCGGACGGCATGTTGTCAGCGATGCACAACCATGCCGTCACTCGCACAGGCAGCGACGTCGACGCTGCGGCACGCACGACGGCAAGGACAGTGGCCGCACCGCACATGTCGTACTTCATGCCGACCATTCCGGACGGGGGCTTGAGTGACAGCCCGCCGGTGTCGAAGGTGATGCCCTTACCGACAAGCGCGACATGGCGTTGCGCGCCCGCGGGCTGATAGTCCAGGCGAACCAGCCGAGGCGGTCGGTCCGAACCTTGCCCCACACCGAGGATTCCGCCGTAGCCCTGCTCACGAAGAGCATCCTCGTCGAGGATCTCGATCGATATCGGCAAGCCCTCGATCTCGGCCGCCGCGCGCTCTGCGAAGTCGGCAGGGCCAAGCCATTCCGCGGGAATCGATACGAGGTCTTTCACCAATGCGACGGCGCTTGCGCCAGCGGCGACGTGCGCGAGGTCATCTGTCCCCGCCTCGGCCGTGCCATGCACGATGACGCGCGACGCGCGCGGCTTCGGAGCCTCGGACTTGTACCCGTCGAACCGGTAGCCGCCCAATGCGGCGCCCTCGGCGATCGCCGTCCAGAGGGCGGGGTCCGCACCGGGCGCTGCGACAGCGACGGTCGCGAAGCCCGTCAGATTGCGGATGCCGACACCCACCGCGTCGCGAAGTGCAGAAGCATCCTTCGCCGTCCCGATCCCCACGACGGCCAGGGGCCTCGTCGTGCTCTCGGGCGCGTACACCCGCTGGAAGGCAGCCGGTGATCCAGTGAAGCCGACCGCGTTCAGGGCTTCCCGAAGTCCTGGCCAGTCGGGAAGGTCATCTTCGTCAGTGAGGGTGGGCAACGCGAGAAGCACCGCATCTGCGTCTGACTCTCGGATCGGGTGGGTTACGTACTCGAGGTCGGGAAACGACATGATCTCCATACTACGGAGCGCCGTGTTCGCTGTGAGCGGGATCGGCAGCGAGTTGATCCGGACCCGAGCGCGCAGGGCTGCTCGTACCATGGAGACATGCCTGTGAACGGTCCGATTTTTGAGCGCGCGAGTGACGCGCCATCCGCGCCGCTCGGGTTGCCCCTCGTCATCGCTTTGACCGGATTCACCGACGCGGGCAACGCCGTCTCGCAGATCGTGGAGCACTTTCGCGAGGATGCGGCGGCCCAGGTCCTCGTGCGCTTCACCAACGACGTGCTACTGGACTACCGCGCACGGCGCCCGCTGGTGTCGTTCGACCACGACCACCTCACGGACTACCAACCCCCTCGCCTGGACATCTCTCTGGCCACGGATGCGCTGGGCCAACCGTTCTTGCTCCTGGCCGGCTACGAGCCGGACTTCGCCTGGGATGCCTTCAGCGCCGCAGTGCTCGACCTCGCGAACGAGTTCGGTGCATCGTCGGTGACGTGGGTTCATGCGATCCCGATGCCGGTCCCGCACACGCGGCCAATCGGAACGACGGTGAGCGGCACGCGGAGTGATCTCACCGCGGCTCACTCGGTGTGGCAACCGCAGACTCAGGTGCCATCGACAGCGGGGCATCTTCTCGAGTTCCGCTTCGCCGAGGTCGGCGCGGACGTCGCGGGATTCGTTCTGCTCGTGCCGCACTACCTCGCCGACACCGAATATCCGGCGGCCGCCCTGGCCGCACTCGATAGCCTGACGGTCGCGACCGGACTCGTCTTCTCGGGTGATGACCTCCGAGAATCCAATCGCGCCTACGTCGAGAAGGTCACCGAGCAGGTGGATGGCAGTGAAGATCTGACCCGTATGCTGCAAGGGCTCGAAGAGCGGTATGACTCGTACATGGCTGGCTCCACCCTGGCGAGCCCCATGATTCACACGGGCGATCTCCCCAGCGCGGACGAACTTGCCGCAGAACTCGAGCGGTTCCTCGCCACAGGCCCGTCGACGGACGAGGATAAGCGACGTTGAGCGGAATGCAAGCGGCACGAAGCGCGTTGTCCCTCGTGACATCCGATCACTCGTCGGCGCGTTTGCATGCAGGGCCGCGCAGGGAGTATGAGACAATGGATGTCTTGACCCGTTGTCAACCGCTCCGCGCAGGTTAGCCTGTAGCGATGCGGGCTTGACAAGGGTCTTACTAGTGTCCGTAATCGACCGGCGGCATAGGGCCCTGTGCGCTCCGGTGAAAGGCAAAACGTGACCTCTGGCACGAACACCAAAGCCCGCGCTGGCGCTGCGAAGGACGCGGAGACCGATGTCCCCGCGGCTCCCGTGAAGGCGCCCGCCAAGACCACTGCTGCAAAGACGACAGCGGCGAAGACCTCGGCCGCAAAAGCACCCGCGGCCAAGGCCGCAGCAAAGACCACAACGGCGAAAGCCGCAACCAAGCCCACCGCTAAGAGTGCCGCCGCCACCAAGGCCGCGACCGCCAAGAAGTCGACTGACGACGACGCGCCCGAAGACATCGAAGAACTCGAGGCAGACGTGGAGCTGGCCGTCGAAGACGAGGCACCCGCCGCTCGTCCTTCGCGTGCGAAGACGAAAGCAGCAGCCCCCGCCGAAGCCGAGCAGGATTCCGACGCCGAAGCATCCGATTCTGATGACGATGATGAGGAAGACGCGAAGCCCGCAGCCGAGCCGCTTCCGACCGGCGCGATCGTCATCTCCTCGAGCGATGACGACGAGGTCCCCGTCTACTCGACGATGATCACGGGCGCCACGGCCGACCCGGTCAAGGACTACCTGAAGCAGATCGGTAAAGTTCCACTGCTGAACGCGGCCGAAGAGGTCGAGCTCGCGATGCGCATCGAGGCGGGCTTGTTCGCCGAAGAGAAGCTCTCGCACATGACCGCGGCCGAGAAGTCCAACCAGTTGGGCCTCGACCTGCAGTGGGTCGCCCGCGATGGTCAGCGCGCGAAGTCTCACCTTTTGGGTGCCAACCTGCGCCTCGTGGTATCGCTCGCCAAGCGCTACACCGGACGCGGCATGCAGTTCCTCGATCTCATTCAGGAAGGCAACCTGGGCCTCATCCGTGCTGTCGAAAAGTTCGACTACACGAAGGGCTTCAAGTTCTCCACCTACGCCACCTGGTGGATCCGACAGGCCATCACTCGAGCGATGGCAGACCAGGCCCGCACAATCCGCATCCCCGTCCACATGGTCGAGGTCATCAACAAGCTCGCTCGTGTGCAACGCCAGATGCTGCAAGACCTCGGCCGCGAGCCCACGCCCGAAGAGCTCAGCCGCGAACTCGACATGACGCCCGAAAAGGTCATCGAGGTGCAGAAGTACGGACGCGAGCCCATCTCGCTGCACACTCCGCTCGGCGAGGATGGCGACAGCGAGTTCGGTGATCTCATCGAAGACACCGAGGCCGTGGTCCCGGCAGATGCCGTGGGCTTCACGATGTTGCAGCGCCAGCTCGAGTCGCTCCTGGACTCACTCTCCGAGCGCGAAGCCGGTGTAATCCGGATGCGCTTCGGCCTCGGCGATGGCCAACCCAAGACGCTGGACCAGATCGGCGACACGTTCGGAGTCACCCGCGAGCGGATTCGCCAGATCGAGTCCAAGACGATGGCCAAGCTTCGCCACCCGTCGCGTTCGCAGTCCCTGCGCGACTACCTCGAGTGATGGTCGAAGCCAACGCCGGCAAAGCGCTCACGGTCACGATCGACGGTCAGTCGTTCTCGCGTATCCCGATCCGCACGCGGGTCGTGATGCCCGGTGACGATCTCGACGCGTTCATCAAGGAGTACGCGAGTGGCGTCGTCGAACCCGGCGACATCTTCTTCGTCACCGAGAAAATCGTGGCGATCACGCAGGGGCGGTCCTACCTGCTGGATGAAATCGAGCCGCGAAAGCTTGCGCTGTTCCTGTCGAAGTACGTGACGCGCACGCCCTACGGCATCGGACTCGGCATGCCGGAAACGATGGAAATGGCGCTGCGGGAGTGCGGCACGCTGCGAATCCTGTTCGCCGCCGGCGTGTCCGCCGTCACCAAGCTGTTCGGACGCAAGGGCGACTTCTACCGCATCGCAGGCGACAAGGCTCGTGCCATCGACGGCCCCACCAGCGGCACAATTCCGCCGTACAACAAGGCGGTCGTGCTCGGTCCGGATAGGCCGCGCGAGGTGGCGACGCACCTGAAGGCGCTGCTGACCACCAGCGCGGACGTCGCGGTCGTCGACATCAACGACCTGGGAGGCAACATCCTCGGCTCGACGCTCGACAAAGCGGGGGAGAAGCGCCTCGTCGCGATTCTGAAAGACAACCCGCTCGGCCAGGGGCACCAGTCGACTCCGCTCGGCATTGTTCGACCCGCCTGACGGCACGAGCTCCTGCAGGACACACAAGAAAGGCCCGATCCAGCGGATCGGGCCTTTCTTTTCGAGTATGGATGCTACGGAGCGTCGATGAGACGCGCGGTCTCGTCGTGCCAGCTCGTCGCGATCGTGCGCAGCTTCTCTTCGTACTTGCGGCCGTGGTGGGCGCAGAAGAGAAGTTCGCTGCCGTTGACTTCGGCGGCAATGTAGGCCTGAGCGCCGCATGAGTCGCAGCGGTCCAGCGCGCTCAGACGGTACTCAAGGACGGCGGTCTCGGTCGGTGTCGAAAGCGTGTTCATGGCGGTGCCTCCTCGTGTACGCAGAACTCTTTTGCAGGTCATGAAATACAACCACGGGTTTGTTTAGAGAATGCCGCGAAACGGTCACGTTTCGCTCACCGCGTACCTGATGACTCCACGCCGTGTCCGTCACGAGCGGTGTCGGCAGGCGCGGATACGCTGGGTGATTGTGACCGCAGAGTACTCCGCACATCACCTTCAGGTGCTTGAGGGCCTCGAAGCGGTACGCAAACGCCCGGGAATGTACATCGGCTCCACCGATTCACGCGGCCTGATGCACTGCTTGTGGGAGATCATCGACAACTCCGTCGATGAGGCTCTCGGGGGCTTCGGTCAGCGCATCGACGTCATTCTCCACGATGACGGCAGCGTCGAGGTGCGCGACCGCGCCCGCGGGATTCCCGTCGACATCGAGCCGCGCACCGGGCTCTCCGGTGTCGAGGTGGTCTTCACGAAGCTTCACGCGGGCGGCAAATTCGGCGGCGGATCGTACGCAGCATCCGGCGGTCTGCACGGTGTCGGTGCATCCGTCGTCAATGCATTGTCGGAGCGCCTCGACGTAGATGTCGACCGAGGTGGCAAGACCTGGTCGATGTCGTTCCACCGCGGCGAACCCGGCGTCTTTGCGAACGGGGCACCCGATTCGGCGTTCACGCCCTTCGAAGAGCGCAGCGAACTGCGCGTCACCGGCAAAGCCGCCCGTGGGGTGACCGGAACACGCATTCGCTACTGGGCCGACCGGCAGATCTTCACGAAGGACGCCGCGTTCAATCTCGAAGAACTCGAGCAGCGCGCTCGTCAGACCGCGTTCCTCGTTCCGGGGCTCGAGATTGTCATCCGCGATCAGCGCGCGGCCGAACCGGTCGAGACGACGTATCGCTTCGACGGAGGCATCTCCGAATTCGCCGAGTTCCTTGCGCCTGATGCTCCGGTCACCGACACCTGGCGACTCACGGGCACGGGAATGTTTACCGAGACCGTACCGGTGCTGCAGCCCACCGGCGCGATGATCCCCACCGAACTCCAGCGCGAGTGCCATGTTGACGTCGCTGTGCGGTGGGGGACAGGGTACGAAACCGTCCAACGCTCGTTCGTGAACATCATTGCGACCCCGAAGGGCGGAACCCACCAGGCTGGGTTCGAACTGGGGCTGATGAAGGTGATCCGTGCACAGGTTGAGCAGAACGCTCGACGCCTGAAGGTCGGCACGGACAAGCTCGAGAAGGACGACATCCTCGCGGGGATGACCGCGGTGCTCACCGTTCGCCTGCCCGAGCCGCAGTTCGAGGGCCAGACCAAAGAAATCCTCGGTACACCCGCTGTGCGCCAGATCGTGGCGAACGTCGTGTCGCGTGAGCTTGCGGCTAAATTCGCATCGCCCAAACGAGATGACAAGGCGCAGACGGCGCAGGTGCTCGACAAGGTCGTCGCCGAAATGAAGGCCCGCATCTCTGCTCGGGCTCACAAAGAGACGCAACGGCGCAAGAACGCCCTCGAGTCTTCGTCATTGCCGGTAAAGCTCGCTGACTGCCGAACAAACGACGTCGAAGCATCCGAGCTGTTCATCGTCGAGGGTGATTCCGCACTCGGCACCGCAAAGCTCGCCCGCAACAGCGAGTACCAGGCGCTCCTTCCGATTCGCGGCAAGATCCTCAACGTGCAAAAGGCCTCGGTGAGCGACATGCTCTCCAACGCCGAGTGCGCGGCGATCATCCAGGTCATCGGTGCGGGGTCGGGGAGGTCGTTCGACCTGGAGTCCGCTCGCTACGGCAAGGTCATCCTGATGAGCGATGCCGACGTCGACGGCGCTCACATCCGCACCCTGCTCCTCACGCTGTTCTTTCGCTACATGCGCCCGCTCATCGAAGAGGGACGTGTCTACGCTGCGGTACCACCGTTGCATCGCGTCATCGTGATGAACCCCGGCTCGAAGCCCAACGAGACGATCTACACGTACTCAGAGCAAGAACTGCACGCGCTCCTGGCCAAGCTGACCAAGTCCGGCAAACGCTGGCATGAGCCGGTGCAGCGGTACAAGGGACTTGGCGAGATGGATGCGGATCAGCTGGCGACGACCACGATGGATCGTGCGGGCCGCACACTGCGTCGCGTGCGGATGCAGGATGCTGAGGGTGCGGCGTCGGTCTTCGAACTCCTCATGGGCAACGAAGTCGCGCCCCGCAAGGAATTCATCATCGAATCCAGCGACCGGCTCAGTCGCGAGAGCATCGACGCCTGAGCCTCCAGTCCTCCGGGCCGCCGTTTGCGTCAGCGAACGACGGTTCCGATCGCGCCGATGACCGCGTCGAGGGGTTGGCCCGAGGCGTCCCGCTTCGCGCCGCCCGCCGGAAGAGTGCGCGGCGCACCGTCCGTACCGACCGCACGCGGCTCTGTGCCGACCCAAGAGAGCAAAAGCGTGTCTTCACCCCTCAGGAAGCGTTGAGCGCGCACACCACCCGTTGCGCGGCCCTTGGGGGGGAACTCCGAGTAGTCCGACACCTTGCCCGTGCCGGGGTCCGCCCCGGCGAGCGACTCAGTGCTGCCAGCGATCGTGACCACGACGATGTCCTCCGCGCGCGGATCCACAACGTGGAACGAGGTGACACGCTCACCATCCGCGACGCGGATTCCGGCCATGCCACCGGCGGCCCGCCCCTGCGGACGTACCGCGGCAGCGTCGAACCTCAGCAGTTGCGCGTCGCTCGTGATGAACACAAGCTCGCTCGCATCTTCGGACGGGGCGGCACCCATGATGCGATCGCCAGCGCGAAGACTGATGATCTCGATGTCGTGCTTGGGACCGATCTCGCTCGGTGCGACCCTTTTCACGATGCCCTGGGCTGTGCCCAACGCGATGGTCGTGCCATCCACGATCGGTACGAGGGCGACGACGTGCTCGTCCTTCGCGAGGCCGAGGTACTGATCCACGCGCGTTCCAGCCGCGAGTTGCACGGAGTTGCCGGGCACCGACGGTAGGTCTACCGGCGAGAACTTCACCAGTCGCCCGGCGGTGGTGACGGCTCCGACGTCTCCGCGAGTGGTCGTGTCGACCGCCGCGAGGATCGCGTCGTGCTTCGACCGCCGCGTCGGGGAGATGATTCCGCCCGACGCAGCGTCGGCGAGCAGCTCTGCGCGTGCCATCCGGCCGGTCGCAGACAAGTAGACACGGCACGGCGCATCCGCGATCTGAAGGTCGGGCGCCGCGCTCGCACGGGACGGACGCGCGGCAACCGGACCGCCGTTCAACAGCAGGGTGCGTCGGGGGGTGCCGAAGGTCTCGGCAGCAGCATCCAATTCCGTCGCCACCTGCGCGCGCAGCCGCACATCGCTGGCGAGCAGTTCTTCGAGCTCGGCGATCTGCCTACCCAGTTCGTCCTTCTCTGCTTCGAGTTCGATACGGGAGAAGCGAGTGAGACGCCGGAGACGTAGCTCGAGGATGTACTCGGCCTGCACCTGAGTCAGATCGAACACATCGATGAGGCGCGTGCGAGCCTGCTCCGAGTCATCGGACGCGCGAATCACCTGGATCACCTCGTCGATGTCGACGATCGCGATCAGCAACCCCTCGACGAGGTGCAGGCGTTCCTTCTTTCGCGCGAGACGGTAGTTGCTGCGCCGGGTGATAACCCGCAGGCGGTGGTCGAGATAGACCCTCAGAAGTTCCTTCAGCCCCAAAGTCTGAGGCTGGCCATCCACGAGCGCGACGTTGTTGATACCGAAGGAATCCTCCAACGGTGTCAGGCGGTACAGCTGCTCCAACACCGCCTGAGGGTCGAACCCGGTCTTGATGCCGATCACGAGACGCAGACCGTTGTGACGATCGGTGAGGTCCGTCACGTCCGAGATGCCCTGCAGCTTCTTGGACTGAACGGCATCTTTGATCTTCTCGATGATGCGCTCGGGACCGACCAAGTACGGCAACTCGGTGACGACGAGGCCCGTGCGCCGCGGCCCGAGAGACTCGATCGATACTTTGGCTCGCGTCTTGAAAGAACCACGCCCGGCCGAGTAGGCGTCCTTGATCCCATCGACGCTCACGATGATGCCGCCAGACGGAAGGTCGGGTCCGGGAACGAACTCCATGAGTTCTTCCACCGTGGCCTCGGGGTTCTCGAGGAGGTGGATGGCCGCGGACACAACCTCGATGAGGTTGTGCGGGGCCATGTTCGTCGCCATGCCCACCGCGATGCCGGTGGTGCCGTTCACCAACAGATTGGGGAACGCCGCCGGCAGAACTTCGGGCTGCTGGAACTGTCCGTCGTAGTTGGGGATGAAATCCACGACGTCTTCATCGAGGTTCTCGGTCAGAGCCAGAGCTGCAGGGGCCAGGCGCGCCTCGGTGTACCGCGCGGCAGCGGGACCGTCATCGAGCGAGCCGAAGTTTCCGTGCCCGTCCACGAGCGGCACCCGAAGCGAGAAAGGCTGTGCGAGACGCACGAGCGCGTCGTAGATGGGGGCGTCGCCGTGCGGATGCAGCTTTCCCATGACTTCGCCCACCACGCGGGCGCTCTTGACGTGTCCGCGATCGGGGCGCAGCCCCATGTCGGCCATTTGGTACAGGATGCGACGCTGCACGGGCTTGAGTCCATCGCGCGCGTCAGGGAGCGCGCGCGAGTAAATCACCGAGTACGCGTACTCGAGGAAGGATCCCTGCATCTCGATCGAGACGTCGACGTCTTCGATACGGCCATGATCGATCGGGATCGGTTCAGAACGGGGAGCGGGCATAGTTCGGTGAGGCCTCGGGTGACAGCGGTCCGGTGGAGGCCTCCCGCCGGTGTGCGAGACTGGCCCCGATGTTTCTCAGCCTACCCGCGGAACCAGCCGGAGCCCGGAGCCTCACCGGTGTCGTGCCGCAGGTTTTGGCAGCCCTGGACGGTCGCTCAGAGTGGTTCGCTCCCGCAAGCAGCGCCATCGTGTTCGTCATCGACGGGCTCGGCGCACTCAACCTCGCCGCGCGGGCCGGTCACGCGCGATTTCTGACGAAGTCGGGCACGAAGAAGGACACCGCCCGGACGGTGTTCCCGTCCACGACGGCAGCGGCTCTCACCAGCCTGATGACGGGAATGAGTCCGGGGGAGCATGGGATCGTCGGCTACCGCGCCCGTATTCCCGGCACCGATCAGGTCGTCAACCAGTTGCGCGGGTGGGAGACCGACAACCTTCCGCAATCATGGCAACGCGCGGAGACCCTGCTCGAGGCACAGCCGCGGAGGCAAAGCTTCGTCGTCTCCAAACGCGAGTATGAGGGGACGGGCTTCACTGCAGCGACGATGGGGGCGGCCGAGTTCGTCGGGGAGAACGATCCGGATGCTCGCGTGAGAATCGCCGCTGAGCTCGCGGCGAAGCATCCTGGATCGTTCACGTACCTCTACGCACCCGACCTCGACGCGATCGGTCATCGACGCGGGTGGGAATCGGATGAGTGGATCGCCGGTCTCGAGCGGATCGATGCAGCCACGCGCACCCTGGTCGAAGCGTGCGCTACCGACACGGGAGTGATCGTGACGGCCGACCACGGCATGGTCGACGTTCCACGCCATCGGCATGTCCTGCTCAGCGAAGGCGACGCACTCGTCGAGGGCGTTCGGCTCCTCGGCGGGGAACCACGGATGCTGCACCTGTATGCCGAGGAGGGCGACGCGGAACGCGTTCTGACGACGTGGCGCCGCCAAGAGTCGTCGAGGTCCTGGGTGCTCTCGCGTGACGAAGCGATCGCGGCGGGTCTCTTCGGAGCGGTCGACCCCGAGGTGCGCGAACGGATCGGGGACGTCCTGGTTGCGGCACGCTCCGCGATCGCGTACTACGACGACCGGCTGGCTGACAAAGCCCCACAGAAAATGATCGGGCAGCATGGATCGCTCACCCCGGTCGAGCGCGTCGTTCCGCTCTTGAAGCTGGGCGCGTTCGCCTGATCGGTCAGTCTTCGGTGCGTGCGCCGAAGACGATCTCGTCCCACGACGGCATGGACGAGCGACCCTTGCGACGTCCCGCGCCCTCTGCGACGGCTGACTGTCCGACTTCTTCGCTGTAATGAAGTTCTTCGCTGTACGGGGGCTCGAGATCGGGCGAGCCGTCGTACCCAGGTTCGAGGGCATCGAACAGCGCAACGGGTGCATGGACGCTGGCTGACTCATGTGCGTCAATCCCCGGGAGGGGCTCGCGCTGACCGCGCCGGCGACGAAGTGCCTCCAGTAAATCGGCGGTCTCTGCGGTCGTAGCCACTGTCTCGGTCGAACGTTTCACGGCGGCCGCGTGCACAGCGGGGGACACCGGTGACGGCAGATCAGGTGCGTCGGCCCCGGCATCGGGCAGGCGACGAGGTCCGAAGGCTCCGCTGTCGAAGCGGGTGTCGTCTTTGGCGGCAGCGGCGTCGAGCGCCCGCAGTCGGGGAATCAGACCGTCCGGAAGCGAACCCTGACGAGAGAGCTGAATGGCGTCGGCGTTCAGCGGCGACAGCGTGCTGCGACGGGGGTCGAATCCCCAGCGCGCATCCCGCTCGACTTCGCCTGCGATGAACTCGAGCTTCACGACCCAGCCAGTGGGCTCTTTCCAACTGGTCCATCGCTCCGCGGTGGCACCTGCTTCGACGAGCTTTGAGCGCACGGCGCCTCCGAAGGTCGGATGCGAGTCGCCGTCGAGACCAGACCCGAGCAAAACGGGCACCGCGAGCGCCTGGCCGACGATGTGCTCGCGCTCGGCGAGAACGGGACCTTCGAAGCGTGCGACGTCCTCTACCCGGGCACCGAGCAGGCTCGCAACCTCGTCGGCCGAGAGACCGGCACGGATGTGCGCCTGGATCTCACGCGGACTCGCGCGAACCACGTGGTCCTCACCGTCTCGATCGCGGCGGGCCTTTCGCAATTCGACCTTGAGCGCATCCTCGACGGCGAGCGAAAAACGCTCGCCCGACTCGGTCGCCAAGACGAGCACATCGCCCTCAGTTCCGATGACTTTGAGCTGTTCCATGCGAAACGCACCTCCATCCAGCTATGTGCGCCCATGCTGACACAGCGCATGCCCTGGAACGGGAATATCCGACGCGTGGCGCGAGTTTCTCCCTCTCGCATCGAACAGAACTCCTCTGGCATTTGCTAAACGGCGTTCGGTCGTGCAAACTATCGCCGCCCGTGAGGGCGAATGTACCCCTGATTTTTTTGGAAGTTGAGACGCTGACGCATGGCCACCGATTACGACGCCCCCCGCAAGACCGAGGACGACAGCGAGTCGATCGAGGCTCTCAAAGAGCGTGTGCCTGACAAGCTCTCAGGATCGGTCGACGTCGAGGACGCCGACAACCCTTCGGGCTTCGAGCTCCCCGGTGCGGACCTGTCGGACCTCGAACTCGACGTCGTCGTCCTACCCGCGCAGGAAGACGAGTTCACCTGCATGAACTGCTTCCTCGTGAAGCACCGCTCGCAACTGGACCATGAGGACGCCCACGGCCCGATCTGCATCGAGTGCGCCGCGTAGCAGGGTGCTTTACCTCGTTGCCACCTGAGCGCGCCGGACGGCTGCGGCAAGTCTGTCCGGCGTGCGGGTGGAGATCACCCAGGTTGGCGCCGGGTCGTCCGGATCGAGGATCGGGAAGACCGCGACGGCGTCGATCCCCCCTCTGATCACGTGCCACGATCGAGGGTCAAGACCCGAGCCACGGGCGTGCCGCGCTTCGTCATCAAACGTCACTGTGGCCGGTCCGACGAGATCGACTTCGATCGCCGCACGTCCGGCTCGAAGCATCCCCTCGCGCACTTCGACCACGGGCGAACCCGCCACGAGTATTCCGACTACGCCGAGGCCAACCAGAGCACCGATGATGAGGGCGACCGTCGTATCGATCGGCGAGAAGACCAGAGCGGCCATCGGACCGCACAGCGCCGCGCTGACGAGAACCCACAACGATGGGCTCAATCGCTCGCGGTAGACGCTCCCTGAGGGCTCTCCGTGATTCACCGCAGACATCTGCATTACCCTCGATGCGTGACCGAAACCGTGGACATTCCCATTATCTCCCGCGAGGCACCGGTCTACGCGCACCCCGGTGACGCCGGCGCCGACCTCCTTTCGACGGAAGCACTCACTTTGGCGCCCGGACAGCGCGCCCTCGTGGGCACGGGCGTACGGATCGCGCTGCCCGATGGCTATGCGGCGTTTGTCGTTCCGCGAAGCGGATTGGCTGCCAAGCACGGCATCACGATCGTCAATTCGCCAGGAACGGTGGATGCTGGCTACCGCGGCGAGATCAAAGTCTCGCTGCTCAACACCGACGGCGAGAACTCGTACGATGTCTCGGTCGGCGATCGCATCGCGCAGGTGATCATCATGCCCGTGACCCGCGCGAAATTCCTCCCGGTCGACGTGCTCCCCGCCAGCGTGCGGGGCGAGGGCGGATTCGGTTCGACCGGCTATCAGAAGGACGGACAACAGTCATGACCGACGTGAACACCGAAGACTCCAACACGGACGATCGCTCCGTTGTGGGCCCGTTCGACGAGTCCGAGGCAAATCCCGTCCGCCCGTACATCGATCTGGGCGGGATCAAGATCCTCCCGCGCGAAGGCCTCAACCTCCGGCTCGAGGTTGAGGAGCAGACCAAGCGGATCGTTGCGGTGGGCCTGGACTACGCCGACTCCACCCTCCAGGTTCAGCCGTTCGCGGCGCCTCGCTCCAGCGGCCTGTGGGACGAGACGCGCGAGCAGATCCGTGAGCAGGTCCGTCAGCAGGGCGGTCGCGTCGAGGAGCGGGAGGGGCCCTTGGGAGCCGAGCTCCTCGCCGAAGTTCCGGTGACAGCCGGTCCCGATGCCGTGGCGGGCAAGCGCCTTGCGCGCTTCGTCGGCGTAGATGGTCCGCGATGGTTCTTGCGCGGTGTCATCGGCGGCGCAGCCACAGCCGATATCGAAGCTGCGTCGAAGGTCGAGGACCTCTTCCGGTCGATCGTGATCGTCCGCGGAACCACGCCCATGCCTCCGCGTGATCTGATTCCCCTGCGTATGCCGGCGACCCCTGGGTCGGCGTGAGCAACAACACCGACGACCAGAGGCCCGAGCTGGAACCGCCGCAGCAGCCATCCGCGTCAGACCTGCTGGGCGAGGCTCTGGGTAGTGCAGCACGACGCGCAGGACTGGACCCAGCGAAGGAAGCCAGCACTGGTCACGTCGTCTGGCACGCGATGGGCGGCTGGCGCGGCATCCTCGAATCCGTCCTTCCGGGCCTCGTTTTCATCATCGTCTTCACGCTCACGATCGACCCCGGGACGGGTGAGGGTGATCTTTGGCTCTCGCTGGGACTCTCGGTCGGCATCGCGGCCGTATTCACGGTCATCCGTCTTATCGCTCGCCAGCCTGTGACCGCAGCGGTGGGCGGGTTGGTCGCTGCGGGTGCCGCCGCCGCGCTCGCGGTGTTCACCGGCGAGGCGAGCAACAACTTCATCCCCGGCTTCATCACCAACGCCCTCTACGGTTCTGCACTGCTGATCTCGGCCCTCATCGGCTGGTCTCTGATCGGACTCGCCGTCGGCTTTCTCATGGGGGAGGGCACAGCGTGGCGCAACGATCCGCGCAAGCGTCGGGTGTTCTTCTGGCTCGCCATCTCGTGGGCGTCGCTGTTTGCGGCCCGACTCGCGGTGCAACTACCGCTCTACTTCGCCGACAACGTCACGGCTCTCGGCACGCTCAAGCTCGTTATGGGGATTCCACTCTTCGCTCCCATGGTGGCGGTGACGTGGCTCGTTGTGCGCGCGCTCTACCGCACTGAGACCAAGTGATACATTTATCTTGACATCAAGATAAATTCTCTCCGGGGCGTTTAGGTAGTCCTCACTAGCGGGGGCGCCGCGTCGGGGTGAAGATGGGTGTGCACGGTCATCGCGCCGCGCACCCGCCGCCGACGAAGGAGACACACGTGTCCACGGTTGACAGCTTCGGTGCCAAGAGCACCCTGACGGTCGGCAGCACCGACTACGAGATCTTCCGTATTGATACCGTGCCCGGTTACGAGAAGCTCCCGTTCAGCCTCAAGGTGCTGCTGGAGAATCTCCTGCGCACCGAAGACGGCGCGAACGTGACAAAGGCACAGATCGAGGCACTCGGATCGTGGGATGCTGCGGCCGAACCCGACACCGAGATCCAGTTCACCCCCGCACGCGTGGTCATGCAGGACTTCACCGGAGTGCCGTGCATCGTCGACCTCGCCACCATGCGCGAAGCCGTCGCCGCTCTCGGTGGCGACGCGAACAAGATCAATCCGCTCTCGCCCGCCGAGATGGTCATCGACCACTCGGTGATCGCTGACCTGTTCGGCACCGAGAACGCCCTCGAACGCAACGTCGAGATCGAGTACGAACGCAACGGTGAGCGCTACCAGTTCTTGCGCTGGGGCCAGACGGCTTTCGATGACTTCAAGGTCGTCCCGCCGGGAACCGGCATCGTGCACCAGGTCAATATCGAGCACCTTGCGAAGGTCATCTACGACCGCTCGGTCGGAGGCGTCTTGCGCGCGTATCCCGACACGTGCGTCGGCACCGACTCGCACACCACGATGGTCAACGGCCTCGGCGTACTCGGCTGGGGCGTCGGTGGCATCGAAGCCGAGGCGGCCATGCTCGGCCAGCCCGTATCGATGCTCATTCCGCGCGTCGTCGGCTTCAAGCTCACCGGTGAGATTCCCGCCGGCGTCACCGCGACCGATGTCGTCCTGACGATCACCGAGCAGTTGCGCAAGCACGGCGTCGTTGGCAAGTTCGTGGAGTTCTACGGCGCCGGTGTGGCATCCGTTCCGCTCGCGAACCGCGCCACCATCGGAAACATGAGCCCCGAATTCGGTTCGACCGCGGCAATGTTCCCGATCGATGACGTGACCCTCGACTATTTGCGTCTCACGGGGCGCGATGAGCAGGCCGTTGCACTCGTCGAGGAGTACGCGAAGCTCCAGAAGCTCTGGCACGACCCCGCCAGTGAGCCCGTGTTCAGCGAGTACCTCGAGCTCGACCTCGCAACGGTCGTTCCGAGCATCGCCGGGCCGAAGCGTCCGCAGGACCGGATCCTGCTCTCAGAAGCCAAGTCGCAGTTCGAGGTCGACATCCTCAACTACGCGGAGGCCACGACCTCCGACGACATCGTCGATCTCGAGTCCAAGCACTCGTTCCCTGCATCTGACCCCGGTCAGTCTCCCGGCGACGAGCACGACGAGACACGTGTCGTGCACATCTCCAGCGGTGGGCCGGCTGCGGCATCCAAGCCCGTAAAGATCACCGCTCCCGACGGTTCGTCCTACATTCTCGACAACGGCGCCGTCACGCTGGCCGCCATCACGTCGTGCACCAACACGTCGAACCCGTCGGTCATGCTCGCGGCAGGTCTCCTTGCCCGCAACGCCTTGGCCAAGGGTCTGAAGCAGAAGCCCTGGGTCAAGACGACGCTCGGCCCGGGATCGAAGGTCGTCACGGACTATTACGAGAAGTCGGGCCTCGACAAGAGCCTCGAGGGCCTCGGGTTCTTCACCGTCGGGTACGGCTGCACGATCTGTATCGGCAACTCCGGTCCGCTGATCGAAGAGGTCTCGGCCGCGATCAACGAGCACGATCTTGCTGTCACTGCGGTGCTCTCGGGCAACCGCAACTTCGAAGGTCGTATCAGCCCGGACGTGAAGATGAACTACCTCGCGTCGCCGCCCCTCGTGGTTGCGTATGCGCTCGCCGGGTCGATGCACTTCGACTTCGAGACGGACCCCCTGGGCAAGGACCACGACGGCAACGATGTGTTCCTCAAGGACATCTGGCCTTCGACTGACGAGGTTCAAGCCACGATCGACTCGTCGATCTCGCGCGAGCAGTTCATCAAGCAGTACGCCACCGTCTTCGAGGGCGACGACCGCTGGAAGAACCTCCCCACGCCGGACGACTCGATCTTCCAGTGGGACGAGAACTCCACCTACGTCCGCAAAGCACCGTACTTCGATGGAATGACGATGGAGCTGACCCCGGTCAGCGATATCGCCGGCGCACGGGTCATGGCGACACTGCTGGACTCTGTCACGACCGACCACATTTCGCCTGCCGGCAACATCAAGATCGGCACTCCCGCGGCGAAATACCTCGAAGAGCACGGCGTGCGCCAAAAGGACTTCAACTCCTTCGGGTCCCGGCGCGGCAACCACGAGGTCATGATCCGTGGCACGTTCGCCAACATTCGCCTGAAGAACCAGCTCCTGCGCGCCGTCAACGACGGCGTCGAGGTCGAGGGTGGATACACGCGCGACTTCACCCAGGCAGACGGCCCGCAGTCGTTCATCTACGACGCCAGCCAGAACTACCAGGCAGCCGGGACCCCGCTGGTGATCTTCGGCGGCAAGGAGTACGGTTCCGGGTCGTCGCGCGACTGGGCGGCCAAAGGCACCAGCCTCCTCGGCGTGAAGGCGGTCATCACCGAGAGCTTCGAACGCATCCACCGCTCCAACCTGATCGGGATGGGCGTCGTGCCCCTGCAGTTCCCGACCGGCGAGAGCTGGGCCTCGCTCGGCCTCGACGGCACTGAGATCGTCTCGATCACGGGCCTGGAGCAGCTCAACGAGGGCGTCACCCCCAAGACCGTACGCGTCATCGCCGCACCGAGCGAGTTCTCGGCGCCTGGTAAAGAGACCGTCGAGTTCGACGCGATCGTCCGCATCGACACCCCCGGTGAGGCCGACTATTACCGTAACGGCGGCATCCTGCAGTACGTCCTGCGCTCGCTGGTCTGACCGTTGCACGAAAGGGTCGGGTGCCGCGAGCCCCGGCCCTTTCGTCGTCCCACGGGTAGACTGGAACGGCCCTTCGGGCCCTGAAAGGAGCACGGATGTCGTTGCTGTCATCGATCGCCGGACCCCGCGATCTTGATGCTCTGAGTACCGAGCAACTCATCGAGCTGGCGGCAGAAGTCCGCACGTTCCTGATCGACAACGTCTCGCAAACCGGCGGGCACCTGGGCCCGAATCTCGGTGTCGTCGAACTCACGATCGCCCTGCACCGAGTGTTCGATTCTCCGAATGACCCGGTGATCTTCGACACTGGTCACCAGTCCTACGTCCACAAGCTACTCACGGGTCGCCAGGATTTCTCACAGCTCCGTTCCCGCGGTGGCCTCGCGGGCTACCCGCAGCGCTCTGAGAGCCCGCACGATGTCGTCGAGTCCTCCCATGCCTCCAGTTCGCTGAGTTGGGCCGACGGCGTCTCACGGGCACTCACGAGCACCGGTCGCAGTGACCGTCACGTCGTGGCTGTCGTGGGCGACGGCTCGCTCACGGGTGGCATGACCTGGGAAGCGCTCAACAACATTTCTGACGACAACGACCGCAATCTGGTCATCATCGTCAATGACAACGGTCGCTCATACGCGCCAACCATCGGGGGCATGGCGCGTTACCTCAATCGGGTGCGCACGGCCGACACCTACCGCACCCTGCACCGTACGTCGACCGACGTCTTCAGCAGGCTCGGGCCAGCCGCGCGGGCTCTCTATCGGGGCATTCGGGGTGGCACGCACGGCTTTCTCTCGCGGTTCACCAACAACGCCGATCTGTACGCCAACCTCGACATCAAGTATCTCGGTCCGATCAACGGCCACGACCTTCCAGCGCTTCTCGAGACTCTCGAACTCGCAAAGTCGTACGGCGCTCCCGTGATCGTGCACACGATCACCGAGAAGGGCCGTGGCTACCAGCCGGCTCTCGATGACGAAGCCGACCAGTTCCACTCCGTCGGAAAGATCGATCCGGTCTCGGGAGCCGCTCTCGGCAGCGGATCTGAGGGCTGGACCGATGTGTTCGGTGACGAGCTCGTCGAAATTGGCGCGGAGCGTTCCGACATCATCGGCATCACTGCGGCGATGCTGCGACCGACGGGCCTGTTGCCGTTCGCGCAGAGGTTCCCGGACCGTGTCTACGACGTCGGGATCGCCGAGCAGCACGCGGTCGCGTCAGCGGCGGGGATGGCGTTCGGCGGGTTGCATCCTGTCGTTGCGATCTACGCGACGTTCATGAATCGCGCGTTCGACCAGGTGGTGATGGATGTCGCGTTGCACAAAGCGGGCGTGACGTTCGTGCTCGACCGTGCGGGAGTAACGGGCCCGGACGGTCCCAGCCACCACGGCATCTGGGACCTCGCGATGTTGCAGTTGGTTCCCGGCATCCGCATCGCCGTCCCGCGCGACGCTGAGCGGTTGCGTGAAGAGTTGCGCGAAGCCGTCGCCGTCGCCGATGCGCCGACCGTGATCCGGTTCCCCAAAGGTACCGTGAGTTCTGAACTACCCGCGCTCGAACGGCTGGCGGACGGCGTGGACGTCCTTTCGCGGTCCGACGCTGAGGACGTGCTGATCGTGGGGATCGGACCGATGGCGCACATCGCGGTGGAGGTTGCTGATCGCCTCCGGGCACAGGGGATCGGAGCGACCGTGGTCGACCCTCGGTGGGCGATTCCGGTGCAGCCGTCGATCGTCGAGCTCGCAGCATCCCACCGCCTGGTCATCACGATCGAAGACGGTATTCGTGTCGGCGGCATCGGCACGCGCGTGAGACAAGTCCTGCGCGAAGCCGGTGTTGACACCGCAGTGGACGAGCTGGGTCTGCCGGATGCCTTCATCGATCACGCGACGCGCGAGCAGATTCTGCAGGATGCAGGGCTCACGCCCGCGAAAATCGCTCAGGACATCGTCTCGCAGGTGCTCGGCACACGGATCCCGGTGGCGCGTCAAACCACCGAAGACCTGACGTCGTTGAACGCCCTGCTTCGCGATTCCGAACGCTGAGCTCAGCCGACCGATGTGAGGGTGGCGGCAAGGACCGCCGAGGATGGATCCCACCGCGGGTCGGAAGACCCTGCGCTGATCGCCTTCGAGAGCAGGTAGCCGTCGGTGAGCGAATCTCCGGTGAGGATGACGCTGAGCAGTTCGATGCCGCACTCGATGCGCACCAGGTCGGCACACGCGTCGACGATCCGTGGCGAGAGGTCCTCGTTCGGGGGAAGAATTGCCCCGTCGAGGCGGTGGACGAGGTCGCGCAGTGCCGCGCCGACGATGTTGCCCGCGCGCTCTTTCGGGTTGACGACGTCGAGCTCCAGCACACGCAGGTCGTGACCCGAGACGATGGGGCGCCAGTCGAAGGACGCATGCACGAAGTGCTGGTGACCTCCTGCGCCGGTGAGGCTCCGCGCGGGAAGATCGGTGGATCGTGCACGCACATCGATCATGCGATACCAGGCGAAGATCGGGAAGGCGCCGTGGGTTCCGGGCCGGAGAACGACGACTTCGCCGCGGGCGTCTCCTGATCCTCGCGCACTCTTGCGAATGATCGGCTTGCCGTTGCGGGTGCGAATGGCCGCAGATCCTTCATCGACTGTCACCAGGAAGAGCTTCATCAGTGCAGGGATGACCAACAGGAGGGTGAGGGCGGCTCCGCTGGTCTTCACCAGCACGCTCAAGGCATTTCCGCCGAACATTCCAGAGAGCAAGTCGAACATCCTGGTCCTCTCGATCATGCACCTGATGACAGGATGCCTCAGTCGGAGGCGCACTCCGGCTCGCCAGTGCACGAGAGGCAACAGTGTTCACTCCGTCGACAGAGGTTGTTTCACACCGTGTCGATCTGTGTTGCCGAACGCGGAAGACCCCGAGCATCGCTCGGGGTCTTCCTCAGCAGGTGATCTGCGCTACGCGCGACCTAGGCCTCGTCGATGCCGAGGATCGGCGGGTGGTGGAAGGTGTCACCGAAGGCGCGCTGTGACGCACCCTCACGGTCGAGGTAGGGCGATGCTCCGCCATCGATGAACGGCCAGCCAGCGCCGAGGATGAGGCACAGATCGATGTCTTCAACCTCGGGCACAACACCCTCGTCGAGCATGATCTTGATCTCTTGAGCGAGCCCCTCCTGCACGCGGGCGAGGATCGTTTCGGCGGACGCGGGCGTCGAACCAACGTGACCCTTGAGCACCTTCTCTGCGGCCTTCGAGAAGCCCGCGACGCGGCCTCCCTTGTCTTTCTCGACGACCTCGGGAAGCTCCGCCAGCGCGTGGAAGTTCTCGTTCGCGTAGAACCGTTCGGGGAAGGCGCGCACCATCGTGTCTTGAACGTGGGCGGCGACCTTCCAGCCGACCAGATCGATCAACTGGAACGGCCCCATCGGCAGCCCGAGCGGCCCGAAGGCCTTCTCGACCTCGGCGATCGGAGTGCCTTCGTAGACGGCGCGGGCGGCTTCACCCATCACCTTGGCGAGCAAACGATTCACGACGAATCCGGGAGCATCCGCGGTCAGGACCGCGTTCTTGCCCAGAGTGCGCGCGACAACGAATGCGGTCGACAGCGCCGCCTCGGACGTCTGCGGGGTCTTCACGATCTCGATCAGCGGCATGACTGCGACCGGGTTGAAGAAGTGGAAGCCGACCAGACGTTCGGGGTGAGCGAGCTTCGCGCCGATCTCTTCGACCGAAAGCGAGGAGGTGTTCGTCGCGAGGATCGCGTCTTCGGCGATGAACTGCTCGATCTCGCCGAAAACCGCCTGCTTGACGCCCACCTCTTCAAAGACGGCCTCGATGACGAAGTCGCAGTCGGCGTACAGGCTCTTGTCTGTCGTGCCGGTGACGAGGGCACGGAGTCTGTTGGCGCCGTCGCCATCGAGGCGACCCTTGGCCTGCAACTTGCCGATCTCGTCGTGGATGTACGCGACACCCTTGTCGACGCGTGCCTGGTCGAGGTCGGTGATCAGCACCGGAACCTGCAGTCTGCGCACGAACAGCAGCGCGAACTGGCTCGCCATGAGCCCCGCGCCGATGATTCCGACTTTGGTGACCCTCTTCGCGAGCGCCTTGTCCGGGGCACCGACCGGACGCTTGGCCCGCTTCTGCACCAGATCGAAGGCATACATGGATGCCGCGAACTGGTCGCCGGTCACGAGGTCGGCGAGCGCGTCGTCCTCGCGGGCGAATCCCTCGGCCTTTGTACGGCTCTTGGCCTTGTCGAGCAGGTCCAGCGCAGCGTACGGCGACATCGGAACGGTGCCGATCTTCGACTCGAGCATGCTCCGGGCCACTTTCACGGCAATGGGCCACTTGGTGAGGCGTTCGATCTTGCCCGGCTCGTTCTTGCGGACGACCTTGGTCGTGCCGGTGAGGACTCCGTCCGCCCACGCGAGCGAGTTCTCCAGGTAGTTCGCCGCGGGGAAGATCGCGTCGACGATGCCGTAGTCGAACGCCTGCTGTGGCTTCAGCATCCGGTTCTGCTTCAACGGGTTCGAAATGACGACCTTGAGCGCGTTCTCGATCCCGATGAGGTTCGGCAACAGGTACGCGCCACCCCAACCCGGGATGATGCCGAGGAACACCTCGGGCAACGCGATCGCGGCGGCAGAAGCATCCACCGTCCGATACGTCGAATTCAGCGCGATCTCGAGTCCGCCACCGAGCGCGAGCCCGTTGATGAACGTGAACGAGGGCACGCCCAGGTCATCGAGCTTGCCCAGCACATAGTGACCGAACTGCGCGACGAGCTTCGCGTTCGTCTTCGAGCCGACCTTGGAGATGTCGCTGAGGTCAGCACCGGCAGCGAGGATGTACTGCTTGCCGGTCACTCCGACAGCGTGAATCTCACCGGCAGCGGCGCGCGCCTTCAATCCGTCCAGTGTTTCGGAGAGTTCCCGCAGGGTCGCGGGTCCGAGCGTGTTCGGACGCGTGTGATCGCGCCCATTGTCGAGGGTGATGAGTGCCAGTACCTTGCCCGAGGGGAGACGGATGTCACTCACGGGCGAGTGCGTGATCACCTCGCCTGCGGTCATGGCAAGGATGGGGGAGAAGTCGATCTCTTCGTAGTTCGTCATTGTGCGCGCGCTCACTTCTTGCCGTTGTAGTGGGGGTTCTCCCAGATGACGGATCCGCCCTGGCCAAGGCCCACGCACATCGCGGTGAGGCCGTATCGCACGTCTGGGCGCTCGGCGAACTGGGCTGCGAGCTGAATCATGAGTCGCACGCCTGTGGCTGCCAGCGGGTGCCCGAGCGCAATTGCACCACCCCACTGGTTGACGCGCGGGTCGTCATCGGCGATGTCGAAGTGGTCCAGAAGAGAAATCACCTGCACGGCGAAGGCTTCGTTGAGTTCGAAGAGCCCGATGTCGGTGATCGACAGGCCCGCCTTGCGGAGGGCCTTTTCGGTCGACGGGATGGGTCCGACGCCCATGATCTCGGGCTCGACGCCAGCGAAGGCGAACGACACGAGCCGCATCTTGGGGGTGAGGCCGAGTTCCTTGACTGCGCCGCCACCGGCCAGGAGGCTCATCGTCGCGCCGTCCGTCAGGGGAGACGATGTGCCTGCCGTCACACGGCCGTGCGGGCGGAACGGCGTCTTGAGAGCCGCCAGGCCCTCCATATTGGTCTCCGGGCGACGGCCCTCGTCTTCGGTCGCGAGGCCCCACGCGCCAGAGGCACCATTGGTGGCCACCGATACGAGGTCGGGCTGGAACTTGCCAGCATCGTACGCCGCCTGCGCTTTGTGCTGGCTGAGCATGCCGAAGCGGTCGGCGCGCTCCTTCGTGAGCTCAGGGAAGCGGTCGTGAATGCGCTCAGCGGTGATGCCCATGTTCAGTGCATCCGCGCTGACGAGCTTCTCGGCGACGAAGCGCGGGTTCGGGTCGACGTTGCTGCCGTCGAGCGGGTGACGGCCCATGTGCTCGACCCCACCGGCGAGGGCGAGGTCGTACATGCCCATCCCGATGGACCCGGCCATGGTGGTGACGCTGGTCATGGCGCCCGCGCACATGCGGTCGATGGCGAAGCCGGGCACGGTCTGCGGAAGGCCCGCGAGCAGCGCGACCGAACGACCGAGGGTCAGTCCCTGATCGCCCGTCTGCGACGTCGCCGCGATCGCGACATCGTCGATTCGAGCAGCGGGCACGCCCGGGTTGCGCTCCATCACCCCGATGGTCGCCTTCACGGCGAGATCGTCAGCGCGAGTGTTCCAGTACATGCCTTTTTCGCCGGCGCGACCGAAAGGGGTTCGCATGCCATCGACGAAGAAGACGTCCGAATGAGCGGCCACTATGCCTCCAGAGTTCGTTGGGATGCCGCAAGCCTAGGGATTCGCGCCGAACCGCAAGAAAACGGGTGGGGGATTCCTACGAATTGGTTTCAGGCACCTCGGAGGCCTCTTGCACGGAATCGACAAAGGCATCGGCGATCAGCTGTGAGGTTTCGGCAATCTGCCAGCGCCGCGCGCCGAGGTCCGCAAGCGTCGCGCCGACGGATGCTGCATCCAGCGGTTCCGGAGGCGACCAGGCAACGCGCCGCAGAAAGTCGGGAGTCAAGAGGTTCTCGGTCGGCATGTGCAACTCTTCAGCGCGCGCTTCCACGAGCGGGCGGGCGGCCTTGAGCCGGGCATCCGCCTCGGGGTTGCGATCCGACCACGCGCGCGGGGGAGGAAGCGTGTCGCCGCCGATGGCCCGCTCCCTGGGCAAGTCCGTGCTGGCGCGACCCGCCTCGATCGCTGCCCACCAACGGTCCAACTGCGACCGGCTTGCCCGACCGGTAAAACTCTTCAGCGCGGCGAGTTCCTGCTTGGTCGCGGGGTTCGCCTGCACCGCGGCAACAAGCGAGCGGTCGGGCACCAGGCGACCGGGAGAGATGTCTTCGGCTCTGGCATAGTCCTCTCGGGCCGTCCACAGCTCGCGGGCAACAGCAAGCAAGGTGCGACCGCGAACCGTGTGCAGACCGCTCAACCGGCGCCAGGGCTCTTCCCGCGCGGGCTTCGGGCGTCGATCGAGCGTTGCTTGGAACTCTTCGGCAGCGATCGAGGTCTTCCCCTGCTCGACGAGTTCGGCAACCAGCACATCGCGAACGTCGACCAGGTGCTCAACGTCCAGCGCCGCGTACTCCAACCAGGACTGCGGGAGCGGTCGGGTCGACCAGTCCGCGGCCGAGTGGGCCTTGGCCAGGGTGATCCCCAGGGTGTCTTCGACGACGGCGCCGAGTCCGACGCGCTCGTGACCGAGGAGCCGGGCCGCCAACTCCGTATCGAAGAGCGTGGAGGGCTCGAGCCCGATCTCGCGCAGTGAGGGCAGGTCCTGGCTCGCGGCGTGCAGAATCCATTCCTCGTCGCCGATCGCAGCCTGCAACGAGCTGAAGTCTCCGATCGGCGGGGGATCGAACAAGAAGACTCCGGCGCCACGCCGGAAGACCTGCACCAGGTAGGCGCGTTGCGAGTAGGTGAACCCGGACGCGCGTTCAACGTCGACCGCGACGGGGCCCGACCCCCCGGCAAGCTGTGCGACCGCTTCACTCAGGCCTGCGGCATCCGCAATCACCGGATAATCAGCCACGCGCGACCCGTCGTGAACCCAGCATGGTGATTCCTTCCGACCCCGGCGGCAACCCCGCGAGCATGCATACCAACTCTGCCCATGCTTCCACGTGCGGAGTGATCGGGCCTGCGGGCGACCAGGAGGCGCGGAGCTCGATCTGAGACCCATCGCCCTCATCGGCGAGCGTACCGAAGCCCTTCGAGATCGTCTTCGTCGCGGTCCCGGAGGCCGAGTGAAGTGCCGCGCCGCGCGATGCGAGGGCATCGGTGAGCCAGGACCACGCGACATCGGCCAGCATCGGATCCACACCGATGTCGTGCTCGAGCGGTGCCTGCGCGAAGCACACGACCCGCCACTGACCACCCCATGCGCTCGGTTCGTCGGGATCGTGAAGAAGAATGAATCGGCCCGTGCCGAAAGGCGAATCGATCGCGTCTTCTTCGGGCCTCACGTCGCCGGCCAGCGCGATGGCTTCGGATGCTACGCCCGCGGGCGCGGGAATCTCTCGAACCGTCAGATCATCGCGAAAGGTTGTCGCGCGTACCTGTTCGGCCGCGACCTCGAAAGACTCCGGTGCCGCCGGGGGACGCTGATCAGCCACGCGGACAGACTAAAGTGATGCCTCGATGGACTTCTCCAGGCGCGCCGCGATACCCGCCGCATCTCCCGCTTTCATTGGTGCCGTTCGCACGGCACTCACTCTGCTGAGCCTCGGATTGGCGGGCGCTCTGTCGCTCCTCGCACTCGGTTCCGTGCGTATGGCCCGCAAAGTCGTGACCCCCGCTGTCCGGGTTCCCGATACCCGCATCATGGCGCTCGACACATCTGCGCAGACGATCACGCTGAGCCGGACACCCGATACCGAGCTTCCGGGTCGGTACGGACTCTTCACCACAGGAACCTCCTCGTATCTCAAACTCGGTTCCGTGCTCGCCCAGGACGCCACGAGCGTGAAGCGCAAGCTGCTCACCGAGGTGGGCACTGACGGCCATCTGGGCGCCGAGGCCACCTTCAGCGGCTGGTACTACATCCGCCCCGAAGAGCTTCACCTGCCGTACTCGCCCGAGCTGATCGGGTCGGGTGTCGGACCCTGCCCCGCATGGCTGTTCCCGGCGAGCGGAGGCACGAGCGACGTCTGGGTCATTCAGGTGCACGGTCGCGGAACAACGCGCTCGGAGTGCCTTCGGGCCGTGCCGGTGTTTCAGGCGTTGGGGATCACGTCTCTTCTGGTCTCGTACCGCAACGACGGCGAGGCCCCCCGCAGCCGAAGCGGCACCTACACGCTAGGAGCAACCGAGTGGCGTGACGTGGACGCCGCCGTCGGCTTCGCCCGGCGTCGCGGCGCGCGGCGCATCATCCTCATGGGGTGGTCGATGGGCGGCGCGATCGCTCTGCAGCTCGCGCTCAACTCCGCGCACCGCGCTTCGATCGCCGGCGTGATCCTTGAGTCACCCGTGATCGACTGGCGAGTGGTGCTCGACTACCAGGCACGGATGCTGCGGGTCCCCGCCGCTGTCAGCGGACTGGCGATGGGCGCGTTGCAAAGCGAGTGGGCCACCACGGTGACCGGCGCGAGCACAGCGATCCCGTTCGACCGACTCGATGTGGTCGCCCGGGCCGATGAACTGCGTCACCCGATCCTCATCCTGCACAGCGATGACGATGGCTTCGTGCCGTCGACCGCCTCACACGACCTGGTAGTCGCGAGACCCGATCTGGTGGAGCTGCAGGTCTTCGAGGTCGCCCGCCATACGAAGCTCTGGAATTACGACCAGGAACGCTGGAGCAGCAGCATCCGCTCGTGGCTCGAAGCTCGAGACCTCACGAACGTCTGACGCGCTTCTGCCGTCACGCCCGCTTGGCGCGCACCTGACGTTTCGTGCGCATGAGCATCCCGGTCATCCCTGAGATCCGCAACGGCGACACCGCGCGGGTGAGGCCGATGGTCTGCGGAAAGTCATCCGGGATGCTCAGAACCTCGTCGGCGCTCAGTCCGTGAATACCCTGCGCCAGAATGCTCGCGAACCCTCGGGTCGTCGGCGCTTCGGCGGGAGCCGTGGCGTACATCGCCACGCGATCGCCGTCATCGACGTCGACGATGATGTAGACCGGCGACTGGCACTCCACGACACGTTCTCGGAGCTCAGGGTGATCCTCATACTCGGCAGGCACGGGGGGCAATTCGTATGAGAATTCCAGAAGCAACTGCAGGCGATCGGTCTCGGGTAGCTCCAGGAACTCGTCGCGAATCTCGGCGAGCTTCGCCGGAAGGATCGTCTCGGTCACCTGATCAACTCTTCCATGCTCACTCTCGCGTCAGCGCGCGGAAATTTCGCCGGGCTCGTCGCCGGTCACGATGGGAACACGCACCGCGCTGCCCCACTCGGTCCACGAGCCGTCATAGTTGCGCACCGTGTCGAACCCGAGCAGATGGCGCAGGACGAACCACGTGTGGCTCGAGCGCTCGCCGATGCGGCAGTAGGCGACGATTTCGTCACCGTCGCTCAGTCCGGCTTCGCCGCGGTAGATGGCGTCGAGTTCCGCGCGGGTCTTGAATCCGCCGTCCTCGGCTACCGCCCGGCCCCACGGCACGCTCTGCGCGGACGGAATGTGCCCCGCGCGAAGGGCACCCTCTTCGGGGTACGCCGGCGCCGTGGTGCGCGTGCCGTTGTACTCCTCGGGGGATCGGACATCGATCAGCGGGTTGCCAAGGTGCACGAGAACGTCGTCCCTGTACGCCCGCAACAGGGTGTCGTTGCGCTCGACGACGGGATAGTCGGTCGGCGCCGGGGTCGAGGCATCCGTCGTCATCGGACGCCCCTGGGCGATCCACGCGTCGCGGCCGCCGTCGAGCAGTCGCACGTCTTCGTGCCCGAAGAGAGAGAAGACCCACAGGGCGTAGGCGGCCCACCAGTTGTTCTTGTCGCCGTAGATGACGACCGTGTCATCGCGGCTGATGCCCTTGCGGCTCAGAAGTTCGGCGAAGCCCGCACCGTCGACGTAATCGCGCACGACGGGGTCGTTCAACTCGGTGTGCCAGTCGACCTTGACGGCGCCGGGGATGTGACCGGTTTCGTACAGCAGCACGTCTTCGTCGGATTCGACGACGACAAGACCGGGGGTTCCGAGGCGAGCCTGCAGCCATTCCCCGGTGACCAGGCGACCGGGCTCGGAGTACTCAGCGAACTTGGGGGATGACGTGTCGAGTTCGACGGGCATCGGGGGCTCCTCGGGTCGGGGTGGAATGGGGGGACGGCGGTAGGGTGGAACCGTCCCTCTTGACCTTAAGTCCCGCGCAGGGGGAGCGCATTCCCTCGGTAAAGGGACGACACAGGATCGGGCACGAAAAAGATCACCATGGCAGCGCCCGCGACTCAGACCGGCATCGTTCATCTGACTGCCCTCACCCCGCAACTCAGTGGCGCGGAGATGGTCGCGGCGCTCACCCCTCCACCCCAGTTCGCTGACGCCAGGTTCGACACCTATCGCGCCGACCCTGCCTTCCCCTCTCAGCAGGAGGCAAAGGACGCGCTGATGATCTTCAGCGGCGTAGGCCCGGCTGAAGCGAAAGGCGGGTTGTTTCGCCGGACCAAGCGTGCCCCCGAGGTCAAGCCCGGTGTCTATCTCGACGGCGGCTTCGGTGTGGGCAAGACTCACCTCTTGGCCGCGATCTATCACGCACTCCCGGCACGCAGAAAGTACTTCGGATCGTTCATCGAGTACACGGCCCTGGTCGGTGCTCTGGGCTACAAGAACACCGTCGACCTCTTTCGCGGGGCCGACCTGCTCTGCATCGACGAGTTCGAACTCGATGATCCCGGCGACACGATGGTGATGACGCGACTCCTCGCCGAGCTCGTCGCCTCGGGCACCCGGCTCGCCGCCACCTCCAACACCCCACCGAACGCCCTCGGCGAGGGACGATTCGCCGCGCAAGACTTTCTGCGCGAGATCCATGCGATGTCGGCAAGCTTCGAAACCCTCCGGATCGACGGCACCGACTACCGCCAGCGCGCGGTCGACGGGCACGCCGCCGCACTTGCGCCCGCCGAGTACGAGGCGACGATTGCGGATGCTGCGCGCACAGGTCTCGTATCGGATGACGACTTCTCTGCTCTCGTGGCTCACCTCGCGCAGGTGCACCCCTCTCGCTATATCCGATTGATCGAGGGTCTCTCGACCGTGGGTCTGCGCGATGTGGTGCCGTTCACCGACCAGTCGGCGGCCCTGAGATTCGTCGCGTTCATCGACCGGGTCTATGACGCGCAGCTGCCGATTCGTGCGACCGGAGTATCGCTGGATGCGGTGTTCCCCGAAGAAATGCTGGCCGGCGGGTACCGCAAGAAGTACCTGCGCGCGACCTCGCGATTGGTCGCCTCTACTCTCGCGTGATGATCTCCGCACCGTGGCTGGAGTCATTCGCGGCGCGCTCCCGCTTGGACGAAACGTGATGTTTACGCGGGGGGGCATCGCGTAACCGACCCGAAACACGACTCTGACCGCACCGGAAACCGCGACTGGTGACACTGGGGGAACCCGACGCGCTCTGGCGTCACTGCAGAGAGGTTTTCTCCGAGATGGATCAAGGAAATACAGCATTCATCCTGATATGCGCGGCGCTTGTGCTGCTGATGACGCCTGGATTGGCGTTCTTCTACGGCGGCCTGGTCAAGGCCAAGAGCGTGATCAGCATGATGATGCTCAGCTTCGGAGCCATGGGGCTCATCGGCGTCCTCTGGGTCGTCTACGGCTACGCCATCGCATTCCCCGGCGCGGAAGGCGTCGTCTTCCCGTGGTCGATCGATGGATCGGCCATCGGCCTGACGAGCCTGCTCGAGGTGCCTGAGGGAGCGGCCTACCCGCCGCTCGCCTTCGTCGCCTTCCAAGCCACGTTCGCCATCATCACCGTTGCGCTCGTTTCGGGCGCGATCGCCGACCGGGCCAAGTTCGGCTCGTGGATGATCTTCGCCGCCATCTGGGCCACGATCGTCTACTTCCCGGTCGCGAGCTGGGTCTTCAACTTCGGCCTGGCCGATGACGGCAGCTTCGCGTACGGCGGATGGATCACCTACGGCATGCAGGAGACCTTCGGTCTCGGCGCGATCGACTTCGCCGGTGGTACCGCCGTTCACATCAACGCGGGTGCGGCGGCTCTGGCCCTCGCGCTCGTCCTGGGCAAGCGCGTCGGTTTCCAGAAGGGCGTCCACGTCCCTCACAACCCGCCGTTCGTCCTCCTGGGTGCCGGCCTGCTGTGGTTCGGCTGGTTCGGCTTCAACGCGGGCTCTGAGCTCGCCGCTGACGGTGTCGCAGCTCTCGCGTTCGTCAACACGATCGCCGCTCCCGCCGCCGCACTGCTGGCATGGTTGCTCGTCGAGAAGTTCAAGGATGGCAAGCCGACCTCGGTCGGTGCAGCTTCGGGCGCAGTGGCCGGTCTGGTCGCGATCACCCCGGCGTGCGCTTCGCTGACGCCCGGCTGGGCGATTCTGCTCGGTTTCATCGCCGGTGCGGTCTGCGCCCTGGCGATCGAGCTGAAGTTCAAGCTCGGCTTCGACGACTCGCTCGACGTCGTGGGCATCCACCTCGTCGGTGGTCTCATCGGAACGCTGTACCTGGGCTTCTTCGCCACCGGCACCGGCCTGTTCACCGGTGGAGACGGAACGCAGCTGCTCGTTCAGGCGATCGCAGCGTTCGCAGTCCTCGCCTACTCCTTCGTGCTGGCCTACATCATCGGCTTCGCGATCGAGAAGACGATCGGCTTCCGTGTCAAGAACGAAGACGAGATCGCGGGCATCGACACCATCGTTCACGGCGAAGAGGGCTACGTCCTCGCCGACTCGAAGGCGTAATACTCCGCGTCACATTCGGAAGGGCGCCGCATCTGGCCTGCGGCGCCCTTTCGTGTGCCCTGGAGCCGTGTGGCAGGGTAGCGGTGTGGCACAGCAACAGGGCATCCTCGGCGCGATTGTCCGCATGTTCTTCCCGAATCGCGGGCAGGCAGCCGGCAAGGGCGTCGCGTCTGCTCCGCAGGCACCAGGGGGCGTCCTCGACGAGCCTGGGCGCACTCGCGGGACCGAGACGATCGAAGTACGACCTCCGGCGCGCGATGCGCTCGTCATGTCGTACGCGCCGAATCGCGACGGTGATCCCGACGCGGGCGAGATCGTGTGGACCTGGGTGCCCTACACCGAGAACGACGGCCGAGGTAAGGACCGCCCCGTGCTCGTCATCGGTCGCCAGAGCGCAGACCGCGTCTATGCCGTGCGACTGACCAGCAAGGCACACGAAGGCGACCGGGACTTTCTGCCGATCGGCTCAGGCCCATGGGACTCACAGGGCCGGCCGTCGTGGATCGACATCGAGCAGGTCTACAGCGTGCACGCCGAGGGCATGCGGCGCGAGGCATCCGCCCTCGACCTCGATCGATTTGTGAAGGTGGCTGGCGCGCTACAACGACGCTACGGCTGGTCGGCAAGCGCCTGAGAGAGGGGTCGCCCCGATGGGTCGACCCCTGCTACGACCCCATGATCAATTGACGGCGTAGACGACACCGCTGATGAGGATCGCGACGATCGTGGTCCACCCGACGATCGCGATCGCCTGCCAGATCAGGATGCGGGCCTTGCCGACGCCGGCTGCGGCCAGCATCGTCGCCGTGAACTGCGTGGGAAGCAAGAGCGGCCCGAGCAGGCTCACTCCCGGCACGCCGTAGCGCTCAAACGCCCGCTGGAACTTCTGTGATCGCGTCGAGGTCGACACCTCGGGCTGCCCCGGCTCCGAGTCGATCAGCTCACCGGACCCTGCCGCAACACGCGCGCGCTGTCGAGCAACTACAGCTTCGCGCGCACCTGATCCGAGAAGCACGAGCGCGGCGACGCACACGAAATTGCCGATGATCGCGGCAACGACGGCGACAACCGGATGCACTCCGCCGATGATGCCGATCGTCGCGGCTCCCTCGCCTTCGATGAACGGAATGGCGCCGGCCAAGGCGACGATCAGCGGCTGGACGATCTCGGGGACTTGCGCCACAAGATCCTGGAAGTTTTCGATGAGGTTCATATCGCTCCTGTCGATGTCGGCGAGAGATGTCGGTGACCTCTGCGTGGGATGACCCCAGTCCACCTGCTCGTGCGGGAGTCGGGAAGTGTCCGATTGTCACCGGTTTCCGGGCGCTTCACCCGCCGGATCCATGACATCTGTCATGCCCATATGGTGGACGAATGGTCCGTGATCCCGCCTCCGTCGCCGACGAGGTCGCCGTGCGCGGTGCGCTTCGCCTGACTCGGGGTATCACGGCGACGTGGTGGTACACGTTCACCGCGATCATGTTCTTCGAGATCATGCTTGTGGCGGTCTGGGTGGGAACGCTCTTCGGCGGCGGCTTTGCGGCGTTACCTGTGCAGATTGTCACATTCGGTGGACTGCTGTGGTTCGCATCGACCATCCCGCTTCTGCTCGATTACCGGCACCGCACGGGTGGCGTCATCTTCGCGCGTTGGCGCCGACTGGTCGTGCCCCTCACGATCGCGGTGGCCTTCGGAGTCGCAGCGGGGATCTCTACGGGAATCTGGCTCATCGCGGTCCTCCCCGTGGTGCAGTCGCTGTCGCTCCTGGACTGGCAGCCGGGTGTGCGGCTGCGGGCGGTGATGGCGGGCACCGTGTTGCTGGGAGCGCTCTGGGTCGTCGACGCAAGCGGAGCGTTCGCGGGTGCCGCGGACCTCGACGGCGGTGCCAGCTGGTGGCTCCTCGGCTTCTACTCAACCTCCCTACCTGCGATGACGGTCGTGTCGCTGTGGTGGTGGGACGTGCTGGTCACCCTGGATCGCGCCCGCGCGTCCGAGGCGCGGCTCGCCGCAACGCAGGAACGCCTGCGTGTGGCCACAGACGTGCACGACCTGCAGGGACATCATCTCCAGGTCATCGCGCTTCAGCTCGAGCTCGCGGAGCGACTGATGTCGCGTGATCCCGACGCCGCGCTAGAACAGCTGCGAGCCGGACGAGCCAGCGTGGACGAAGCCCGCCAGGGCACACGGGATCTCGCTCTACAGTTCCGCTCGGTGCCGCTCCGCGACGAGCTCGCGAACGCCGTGGATCTTCTGCGCGCCGCCGGGATCACCGCCGACGCCACCGTTGACCGCGACGTGGCGCGTGCCCCCGCGAACGTCTTGGGCCCGGTCATCCGCGAGACCACAACCAACGTCCTGCGTCAGAGCGCCGGTAGCTGGGCTCGCCTGGCCCTCGAGCGAACCGCGAACGGCTGGCGCTACGAGATCTCGAACGACAGCGACGGCGAGGCTAGCGCGAGCACTGATGGCGCCGGACTCGAAGGAATCGCGCGCCGCGCTGAGGAAGCCGGGGGATCGCTCGACATTCGCCGCGAGAAGCAGACCTTCGCGCTGAGCGTCACCGTTCCAGATCAGCAGGAGGGCGCGCCGTGATCACCGTGCTCCTTGCCGACGACGAAGCCATGATCCGATCCGCCCTCGCTGCGCTGCTCCGTCTGGAGGACGACATCGACGTCGTCGCCGAGTGCGCGGACGGTGCCGAAGCGCTGGCCGAGGCTACGAGACTCAAGCCGGACATCTGCCTCTTGGATCTCGAGATGCCCTACCTCGACGGGGTGGAGGTGGCCGAGCGGCTGCGCCGCGCCGTTGCGACCCGGTGCATCGTGGTAACCCGCCACGCTCGCCCCGGAGTGCTACGCCGCGCACTCGCGTCTGGTGTCGCAGGCTTTCTCCCCAAATCGAGGGGAGCCGACCAAGTGGCTATGGTCATTCGACGCGTAGCCGGCGGCGCGAGGTACGTCGATCCTGAAGTAGCGGCCGACGCGCTCAGCGATGAACGCTGTCCGCTGACGGATCGCGAGTTGGACGTCCTCCGAGCGGGACGCCGAGGTGAGACGACGAGTGAGATCGCGCGCACGCTGTCGCTCGCCCCGGGGACAGTGCGCAACCACATCTCCGCGGTGCTCGCGAAGCTTGCGGTCAGCACACGCCAACAAGCGACCCTGCTCGCCGAGGAACGTGGCTGGCTCTGACGAAGAATGTGGTGGGCGATACCAGACTCGAACTGATGACCTCTTCCGTGTGAAGGAAGCGCGCTACCAACTGCGCCAATCGCCCAACGATCCTCGCGGATCGAGTCTCGATACTACCGGATGCCTCGGGTCTGACCGAACGCAGAACACCGGACACGCGCACGGCCCTCTCGGTTTGGCGCTTGCCAATTCGTCGGCTAAAGTCATTCAAGCGCCCGGAGCAATTCGGGAGCACGCGGATGTAGCGCAGTGGTAGCGCATAACCTTGCCAAGGTTAGGGTCGCGAGTTCGAATCTCGTCATCCGCTCGAGTGCAGAGGTCTCTCTCCGGAGAGATTTACGACACGTGGGTCGAACCACACACGGTGGCGTGGCCGAGCGGCTAGGCACCGGCCTGCAAAGCCGTTTACACGGGTTCGAATCCCGTCGCCACCTCCACTCATCAACTGAACAGCCCTCACGGGCGCGATTGGCGCAGCGGTAGCGCGCTTCCCTGACACGGAAGAGGTCACTGGTTCGATCCCAGTATCGCGCACAGATGAACCCCCGCCCCGGCGGGGGTTTCGTGCGTTCATGGCGCTATTCTCGCGGCATGGCCTCCGAGCTCGCGATAGCAATCCGTGAAGCCCTGCGGGATTCGGCGAACCCCGCACTCGCACCGGGTCAGCAGGCGTACATGAAGTCCGCCATGCCGTTCCTGGGAGTTCGGCTGCCCGAGGTCCGGCGAATCGCGCGGGTCGAAGCGAAGGTCACGGCGGATCCGGGGGAGTTGCTCGCGCTTGCGCTCGAGCTGTGGAACGAGGCATCGCACCGCGAAGAGCGATATGCGGCGCTTGCCGTGCTCGGAACGCGCCCGTTGCGGGGCAACCTCGCCCTGCTGCCGATGATCGACCACATGGTGCGCTCCGGACAGTGGTGGGACTTCACGGACGATCTCGCGCATCGCCTCGCGGAACTCCACGACGCCGAACCGGAAGAGACAGCTCAGATCGTGCGGGAGTGGAGCACGGACAAGGACGTCTGGATGCGTCGCATCGCGATCATTTCGCAGCTCGGTCGCCGGGACCGCGTGGATCGTGAGCTGCTCGCAGATCTTCTCCATCCGAACCTCTCCGACCGCGAGTTCTTCATCCGTAAGGCGATCGGCTGGTCTCTGCGCGAGTACGCGCGCGTCGATCCAGACTGGGTGCGCGCCTACGTCGAGGCCCACGATATGAGTCCATTGAGCCGGCGCGAGGCGCTCAAGCACTTCTGAGGTCGGCTCATCGACGGCTCGCTCCAGATGTGTCCCACGCGACGGTAGATTTGATTCCACGCCTTCTTCTGGAGTTTCTGTGACTGACCTTGCCATCCCCGCGGATGTGACCTACCCCGCCGACGGGTTCGCACTTTTTCCGTCCCGCTCTGTTGTCGCGCTGCGCGTGAACGGAGACCTCAAGGATCTCGCCACGGTGGTGAACGAGACGGATGCTGTCGAGCCCGTGACGGTCGACAGCCCGGACGGTCTCAGCATCCTGCGCCATTCGACGGCGCACGTGCTCGCCCAAGCAGTCCAGCGAATCCGCCCGCAGGCGAATCTCGGCATCGGGCCGCCGATAGAGAATGGCTTCTACTACGACTTCGGCGTGGAAGAACCTTTCACGCCCGATGACCTCAAGTCCATCAAGAAAGAGATGGAACGGATCGTCCGCGAGAACCAACGGTTCGTGCGCCGAGTCATCTCCGACGACGACGCCCGCACCGAACTCGCCGACGAGCCGTTCAAGCTCGAGCTCATCGGCCTCAAGGGAGGGGCAGACAAGACCGAAGGCGCGTCCGTCGAGGTGGGCGGCGCGGAACTCACGATCTACGACAACGTAGACCGCGACGGCGAGACGGTCTGGAAAGACCTCTGCCGCGGGCCCCACGTGCCCGGCACGCGCCTGATCGGCAACGGCTGGGACCTCACCCGCATCGCCGGGGCGTACTGGCGCGGGAGCGAGAAGAACCCGCAACTGCAGCGCATCTATGGCACGGCGTGGCCGACGAAGGACGAGCTTCGCGCCTACCAGGAGCGCCTCGCCGAAGCGGCCAAGCGCGATCACCGAAAGCTCGGCAAAGAGCTCGACCTGTTCTCGTTCCCCGATGAGATCGGCTCGGGACTCTCGGTCTGGCACCCGCGCGGCGGCATCGTCCGTCAAGAGATGGAGCAGCACGCCCTGCGTCGCCATCGCGCCGCCGGCTACACCTACGTCTACACGCCGCACATCTCGAAGCAGGATCTCTTCCTGACCTCGAACCACCTCGTCACGTACAAGGAGGGGATGTTCCCGCCCATTCACATGGATGAGGAACGCGACGAGCACGGAGAGATCACCAAGGCCGGGGTGGATTACTACCTCAAGCCCATGAACTGCCCGATGCACATCCTGATCTACAAGGAACGTGCCCGCAGCTACCGCGACCTTCCGATGCGTCTTGCCGAGAACGGCACGGTGTACCGCAACGAGCTCTCGGGCGCGCTGCACGGTCTCACGCGCGTGCGAGGCTTCACTCAGGACGATTCGCACCTGTTCGTCACTCCCGAGCAGCTCGAGGCCGAAACGATGCGCGTGCTCGAGTTCGTCATGTCAATGCTGCGCGACTTCGGGCTCGATGACTTCGAACTCGAACTGTCGATGCGCGACGACGAGAAGTCGAAGTGGATCGGGTCGGACGAGTTCTGGGAGTACTCGACGCAGGCACTGCGCAACGTCGCTCAGGCGAGTGGCGTGAAGTACACCGAGGTGCCGGGTGAGGCTGCGTTCTACGGCCCGAAGATCGATCTCAAGACGCGCGATGCGATCGGGCGAGTGTGGCAACTCTCGACCGTTCAGGTGGATGTGAATCTGCCCGAGCGCTTCGACCTGGAGTTCACCGACCGTGACGGCCAGAAAAAGCGGCCGATCATGATCCACCGTGCGCTCTTCGGCTCGATCGAGCGCTTCTTCGCGATCCTGCTCGAGCACTACGCCGGTGCCTTCCCCGTGTGGCTGGCGCCTTTGCAGGTCGTGGGCATCCCCGTCGCCGAAGAGTACGCCGACTATCTCGGCGACGTTGTTGCCGCGCTGAGCGCCGAGGGTGTGCGCGCCGAACTCGACCACAGCGACGAGCGCATGCAGAAGAAGATCCGTAACCACACGACCGGCAAGGTTCCGATTCTGCTGATCGCGGGGGAGCAGGACCGCTCGGGCAAGACTGTGTCGTTCCGCTTTCGAGACGGCACGCAGGAGAACGGTGTGCCGATCGCGGTCGCGGTTCGCCGCATCCGCGAAGTCATCGCCTCGCACGCACTCGTGAACACGGCAGTAGACCTGGCGTGAGCGAAGAAGAACTCATCGACGCGTCGCGCTTGGCCGGTGTGCCGGACGAGTTCCAACGTCTGTGGACCCCGCACCGGATGGCGTACATCCAGGCAGGCCCACAGGTCCTGCGCGATGCGTGTCCGTTCTGCGCGGCGCCCGATCTAGCGGACTCGGAAGGGCTGATCGTTGCGCGCGGGCGCACGGCCTACGTCCTGCTGAACCTGTTCCCGTACAACTCCGGACACCTTTTGGTGTGCCCGTACCGGCACATCGGACAGTACGACGAGGCAACCCCCGAAGAGGTCGCCGAGATTGGCGTGCTCACCCAGATCGGCATGCGCGTACTCCGGACAGTCTCACGTTGCGACGGCTTCAACATCGGCATGAATCAGGGCGCGGTTGCCGGCGCCGGCGTCGACGAGCACCTCCATCAGCACATCGTGCCGCGGTGGCGCGCAGACGCGAACTTCTTCCCGATCATCGCGAAGACCAAGGCGCTCCCGCAGCTGTTGGGCGAGGTCCGCGAGGCCGTCGCGCAGGCCTGGCCCGCCTGACTCCCCAGCGTTTGCGCGCACAACCGCAGGTTGCTCGTGCAACACGCCGCTCCCGCGGCGCGATGCGCGGCCTGTCGGGGGCGAAGCCGCAGTTATGCACACCAGCCGCGCGATCGCGGCGAGAGTCAGCGGAGCTGGCGGGCGGTGAACTGCATCCGGGGGTGCGCGTAAGCCTCTTGCGACTCGACCAGCTGAAGCTCACGCTCGCCGGAGTTGTGCGTGTACTCCAGCAGGTCGAACACGCTCGACGCCGTGCGCTCGAGTGCGACCTGGGCATCTTTCGTCGCGACGTATTGCGCGGTGAACAGCGCCGCGGTCACATCGCCCGAGCCGTTAGCCTTTATCGGAAGCCGAGGCGTCTGCACGATCCACGCGCCGGAGTCGTCCGCCACAAGCATCTCGATCGTGTCGGGTTCGCGGTCGGGCCGCTCGACACTCGTCACGAGCACCGTTCGCGGGCCCATGGCCCGGGCAGCATCGACGGAATCGAGCGTGGAAGCGATCGTGTCGGGTTCGGTTCCGGTGAGGAACCCCAACTCGAACTGGTTCGGGGTGATGATGTCCGCCACCGGAACGACGCGCTCTCGCAGCAGGACGGGGATCGCAGGGGCAACGAAGCATCCGGACTTCGCATTTCCCATCACCGGGTCACAGGCGTACTTCGCCGCGGGGTTGGCGGCTTTCACCCGTGCGACGGCGTCGACGATGACCTCGCCGATGCCTTCGCCACCCTGGTAGCCCGACAGGATGACATCGATCTCGGGGAAGACTCCGCGCTCCTCGATGCCGGTCAGCACCTCGCGAACGTCGGCCGGATCGATCATCGGTCCGCGCCACGCACCGTACCCGGTGTGGTTGGAGAAGTTCACCGTGTAGACGGGCAGCACTTCCACACCGATGCGCTGGAGCGGAAAGACGGCCGCGGAGTTGCCGACGTGCCCGTAGGCGACCGCCGACTGGATCGAGAGGATCTTCACTGGTCGATCATCCCACCCCGCCATCCCAGCACGCCGCGCACCGTACGCGATGGCACTTCCACCCCGTGACGCTGGACGACACGGAGAACGATGGGCCGCATCCCGCCCACTTAGAATTGACGCATGACTGAGAGCACCCCCCAGGTTGGCACCGGCCGCGTCAAGCGCGGCCTGGCGGAGATGTTGAAGGGCGGCGTCATCATGGACGTCGTCACCGTCGAGCAGGCGAAGATCGCGGAGGATGCCGGCGCCGTCGCCGTCATGGCACTCGAGCGGGTTCCGGCCGACATTCGCGCACAGGGTGGGGTGTCGCGCATGAGTGACCCCGACATGATCGACGGCATCATCGAGGCCGTCTCGATCCCCGTGATGGCCAAGGCTCGCATCGGTCACTTCGTCGAGGCACAGATTCTGCAGCAACTCGGCGTCGATTACATCGACGAGTCCGAAGTGCTCTCGCCTGCCGATTACATCAACCACATCGACAAGTGGAAGTTCACGGTCCCGTTCGTCTGCGGCGCCACCAACCTCGGCGAGGCCCTCCGCCGCATCAACGAGGGTGCAGCGATGATCCGCTCCAAGGGCGAGGCCGGCACCGGTGACGTCTCGGAAGCCACGAAGCACATCCGCACCATCTCGCGCGAGATCAACCGGCTCACGTCGATGACGAAGGACGAGCTTTACGTCGCGGCGAAGGAGTTGCAGGCACCATACGAGCTCGTCGCCGAGGTCGCAGATACGGGGAAGCTCCCGGTCGTCATGTTCGTCGCCGGTGGTGTCGCGACCCCGGCCGATGCCGCGATGATGATGCAGCTCGGCGCCGACGGCGTCTTCGTCGGCTCGGGAATTTTCAAGTCCGGCAACCCGGCAGAGCGTGCCGCGGCGATCGTCAAGGCCACGACGTTCTTCGATGACCCCAAGGTTGTCGCAGAGGTTTCGCGTGGGCTCGGCGAGGCCATGGTCGGCATCAACGTCAGCGACCTTCCGGCACCGCACCGGCTCGCCGAGCGCGGCTGGTAACGCCGGGCGCGGCACAGAGTGGTTGAACCTCGACGCGTCGGCGTACTCGCGCTGCAGGGCGACGTTCGTGAGCACCTGCGCGTCTTGAGCGATCTCGGCGCGGACGTCACCGTCGTTCGGCGGCCGGAGGAACTTGCCGACGTCGAAGGGCTGGTAATCCCGGGCGGCGAGTCCAGCGTGATCGACAAGCTCTCTCGTGCCTTCGGTATGCGCGAGCCGATCCGCGCGGCGATCGCCGACGGTCTCGCGGTCTACGGGACGTGCGCGGGTCTCATTCTCTTGGCGGATCGCATCACCGGCGGAATCGAGGGTCAGCAGACCTTCGGCGGGCTCGACGTCACCGTGCGCCGAAACGCCTTCGGCGGCCAAGTCGACTCGTTCGAGACGGACCTTGACGTCCCTGTGTTGGGGCCCGACCCCGTACATGCGGTCTTCATCCGAGCGCCGCTGGTCGAGCAGATCGGAGAGGGCGTCGAGTCACTCGCCACACTGGCGGATGGACGCATCGTCGCGGTGCGTCAGGGCCGACTGATCGGGACTGCGTTCCACCCCGAAGTCAGCGGCGAGCACCGGTTCCACCAACTCTTTCTCGACACCGTCGCACAGCACCGGTGATACGGCCCACACCGGCTAGGTTTTTCGCATGACGATCAACGACTGGTGGCGCGATCACCCCGAGGAGCGGTATTGGATGATCGCGCCCTCTCGCGGAATCGTCGGTGAAGCACTGACGGCCCCCAAAGCGCGTGGAGAGAGCCGATTCGAGTGGTCGCACGAGCTCGTCGGGTTCACCCAGCCGGGCGACACGCTGTTCGTGTGGGACCGGACGATGGGAGCCGCGGGAATCGGCGCCTGGGGAAGAGTGCTGGGTCCGCTCGGAGAAGAGAAGAGGACGCGCCGCGGAGAATCACTCGTGCACTGGCGTATGCCCGTGAGCGATACGGTGCGCCTCGCGAACCCGATCACGCTATCTGCTCTGCGTCGGATCGGCGGTGAGATCGTCGCCATCCGCGATGAGATCAAAGAGTCGATCGAGGGTCCGGTCTACTTCCCGTTTGTCGGCGCTACCGACACCCTGACGCCGGCCCCGGCGTACCTGTCGAAGGTGCCGCGCGACCTCGTCGCTCTCCTGTCTTCGAGGTTCGGTTTCGAGTTCGCGCTCTGAGGTCGCGACCTTAGACTGGAGAGCATGTCCGGCCACTCCAAGTGGGCGACGACCAAGCACAAGAAGGCGATCATCGATTCGCGACGTGCCAAGTCGTTCGCCAAACTCATCAAGAACATCGAAGTCGCAGCCAAACTCGGCGGTGCAGACCTCGCAGGCAACCCGACCTTGTACGACGCCATCCAAAAGGCGAAGAAGACGTCGGTCCCGAACGACAACATCGATCGCGCGGTCAAGCGAGGCGCCGGCATCGGCGGCGAAGCCATCGAGTACATCTCGATCATGTACGAGGCTTACGGCCCGAACGGTGTGGCGTTGATGGTCGAGTGCCTCACCGACAACAAGAACCGCGCCGCCGCCGAAGTTCGCACCGCGCTCAGCCGCAACGGTGCGACCCTCGCCGACCCGGGAAGCGTCGCCTACAACTTCACCCGCAAGGGAGTGATCGTCGTTTCGGGCGAAGGCACCACCGAAGACGACGTCATGCTTGCGGTGCTCGAAGCTGGTGCCGAAGAGGTCGAGCCCCACGCACAAGGTTTCGAGGTCATCACCGAGGCGCACGATCTCGTGACTGTACGCACGGCATTGCAGGATGCCGGCATTGACTACGAGTCCGCCGACGTCGAGTTCGTTCCGAATCTGAAGGTGGAGGTCGACGCCGACACCGCCCGCAAGGTCTTCCGGATCATCGATGCGCTCGAAGACAGCGACGACGTGCAGAACGTCTTCAGCAACTTCGATCTCACCGCCGAAGTTCAGGCCGAACTCGAGGCCGACGACTGAGCTTCCCCTGGCGCGCCTGTGCCTGGAGAGTGAGCGACCCGCCTAGCGTGGGAGGGTGGCTTCCCGCTCGGTTCTGCGTGTGCTCGGTGTCGACCCCGGGCTGACTCGCTGTGGCGTGGGAGTGGTGGATGTCGCGGCCGATCGCTCCGCCACACTTGTGCACGTGGGCGTCATCCGCTCAGATGCACATGCGCCGATCGAACAGCGACTTGCCCTGATCGCCGCCGGAATTCGGTCGGTGATCGACACTCACCGCCCACACGTCGTCGCTGTGGAGCGCGTCTTCGCTCAGCACAACACACACTCGGTCATGGGGACGGCGCAGGCCAGCGGCGTCGCTCTTCTGATCGCGGGAGAGAGCGGTCTCCCTGCGGCAACGCATACGCCCACCGAGATCAAAGCTGCGATCACCGGGTACGGCGCCGCCGACAAGCGCCAGGTCCAACAGATGGTCGCGCGCATTCTCCGACTCGACGCGGTGCCGCAACCCGCTGATGCCGCGGACGCACTGGCGATCGCGCTGTGTCACGCGTGGCGAGGAGAGGGCACGACATCCCCGGGCGCCGCACCTCGCACGGCGAGTATGACACCGGCCCAGCGGGCGTGGGCGGGCGCGGAACGCGCGGCCCGCCGGTAAGCGTGTCGCTCGAACAAATCTGCGAAGCCGCGCCTAGGCTCGGAGAATGATCTCCTCCGTCCGCGGCACCGCTGTGCACGTCGATACGGACTCGCTCGTGGTCGAAGTCGGCGGAGTGGGTCTACATGTCGCCATCACACCCCAACTCGCGCGGGCAACACCCGTCGGTGCCTCGGTACTCCTTCACACCACGCTCATTGTTCGTGAAGACGCACTCTCGCTCTTCGGCTTCGAGACACGTGACGACCTCGCCGTTTTCACGCAGCTGATCGGCGTCACCGGCGTCGGTCCGAAATCAGCGCTCGGTGTCCTCGCCACGCTCACGGTGGGCCAGATCGCCGACGCCGTCGATGCTGACGACGATGCACCGTTCCGCCGCGTGTCGGGAATCGGACCGAAGACCGCCAAGCTGATCGTCGTTCAATTGGCAGGCAAGCTCTCTCAGGTGCGATCTGCGACGGCACCGACGGCACCGCCCCGAGATACCGCCGCCCAGGTGCTGCAAGCCCTCATCGGTCTGGGCTGGACGGAGCGCACGGCGGCAGAGGCCGTAGCATCCGTCGCCGAAAGCGCATCGGACTCCGACCGCGCATCCGTCCCCGCGCTCTTGCGAATGTCGCTGGCTTTGCTCGGTCCAGCCCGCAAGGAGCATGCCGGTGGATGATTTTCGGGATGCGGCAGAACCAATAGACGAGATCGAACTCGCCGTCGAAGGAGCACTCCGCCCTGCATCATTGGCTGAGTTCGTCGGTCAGCAGAAAGTTCGCGGCCAATTGCAGTTGCTGTTGGATGCTGCGCGAATGCAGCAGCGTCCGCCTGACCACATTCTGTTGTCTGGCCCCCCAGGGCTCGGCAAGACCACGCTGGCGATGATCGTCGCCCACGAGAGCGGCAGAGCTCTGCGGCTCTCCAGCGGCCCTGCGATACAGCACGCGGGCGACCTCGCGGCGCTGCTGTCGAGCCTGACTCCCGGAGAAGTCCTCTTCATCGACGAGGTGCACCGCATGGCGCGCGCGGCCGAAGAGATGCTGTACCTCGCGATGGAGGACTTCCGCATCGACATCATGGTGGGCAAGGGCGCCGGAGCTACGAGCATTCCGCTCGACCTCGCGCCCTTCACCTTGGTCGGCGCCACGACGCGCTCGGGTCTCTTGCCCAACCCGCTGCGTGACCGATTCGGATTCACCGCCCACCTCGAGTACTACGAACCGCACGAACTGGAGCGCGTCGTCGAACGGTCGGCATCGATGCTCGGTGTGCGGATGCCCGCAGCGGCGCGGGCAGAGATCGGACGGCGCTCCCGCGGCACTCCCCGCATCGCGAACAGGCTGCTTCGTCGTGTCCGCGATTACGCCCTCGTCCACGGCGCTGGAACCGAGGCGGACATCGAGACGGTGGATGCCGCCCTCGACCTCTACGACGTCGATCGCATCGGTCTCGACCGACTCGATCGTGCTGTGTTGGATGCTCTCATCCGGCGCTTTCGAGGGGGACCAGTGGGGCTCAGCACGCTCGCGGTCTCGGTCGGCGAAGAAGCCGAAACCATCGAATCTGTGGTTGAGCCGTATCTCGTCCGCATCGGGTTCATGGGGCGCACTCCGCGCGGCCGAATCGCGACCCCGGAGGCATTCGCGCATCTGGGCATGGGGGTCTCCGAGGCAGTCCTAGGGTTCGATGACCTATAATCGCTGAAGGCTTTCGCCCCACCCCCCTTCTCAAGGCAGTGCCGCCTGGTGCGCGCCTCATCCGAAAGGTGCTCCCAACTTCATGAACCTCGCGATCTTCTTCGAGCAGTACGGCTTGATCATCCTTGTCATTGCGCTGTTGGGCTTCATGTTCTGGAGTTCCCGTCGACGGATGCAGAAGCAGAAGGTCGAGCAGGAAGCCAAGGCACGTCAGACCGTTCCTGGCGCCGAAGTCCTCCTGCAGGGTGGTCTTTACGGCACGATCGTCTCGTACGATCCCGACAACCTCGACCAGCCGGCCATCGTCGAGCTCGCTCCCGGCGTGGAGATCAAGGTTCACAGCCAGGCCATTCTGCGCATTGTGAACCCCACCGAGGACGCGGTCACCGAGGACGAGTTCCTCGCCGCGGAAGAGAGCCACAACGAGTATGGCGAGGCAGTCGCGCTCGGCGAGATCTCGTCGATCAGCGATGACCAGCACCGGGCTGCGGCCGATCACAACGCGTCCGACCCCGACGTTGAAACCGACACCAAGCCCAAGGCCTGACCTTCCGCCCTCACCTGGGCGTCTTTAGAAAGCTGAATCGTGGCGACATCCACCCCCGTCCGGCATGCCTGGCGTGCGCTGATCGCTCTTCTGATCACCACGGCAGTCCTGTTCGGCATCAACGCGCTCGGCGTGTACGTCCTCAAGGACGCCGATGGCAATCCCCAGAGTTCCTGGTCACCTGAACTCGCCCTTGACCTTCAGGGCGGCACGCAGATCATCCTCGAGGCACAGACGGCCGACGGCGTCGATCCCACGACGGAACAGATGAACCAGGCCGTCACCATCATCCGTCAGCGCGTGGATGCTTCGGGCGTCGGTGAAGCGGATGTCACCACCGAGGGCGGCAGCAACATCGTCGTCCAGATTCCCGGACAGGCAGATCAAGCCACACGCGACCGGATTGAAGCCTCTGCCCAATTGCAGCTGCGCGGTGTGCTCTACGCCGGAAACCCGGCCACGACGTTCGTCGGCGAGGATGGCCAAGAGACTCCCTTCCCGACTCCTGATCCCGCCCTGGAGTCGACGCCTTCGCCTGCCCCTACGAACGGCAGCGACCCGGCCTGGATCACCCCCGCACTGCAGGCCGAGTTCCTTGCCTATGACTGCGCAGACCCGGCCAATGATCCGGCCAACGCGCCCGCTGATGAGCCGCTGATCACGTGTGACATCGACGGCGTCTACAAGTACATCCTCGGCCCGGTGGAACTCGACGGATCGTCCATCTCCGACGCCACCTTCGGTCTTCAGCAGAACGACGGACGATGGGCCGTCAACCTCGTCTTCGACGGCGAGGGGTCGACCGCCTTCGGTGAGATCAGCCAGCGCCTCTACGGCGCCGAGCCGCCGCTGAACCAGTTCGCGTTCGTGCTCGACGGCTCGGTGCTCTCCGCTCCGTCGATGAACGGAGTCATCCTCGACGGCAAGCCGTCCATCACCGGAAGCTTCACGCAAGAGACCGCCAAGACGCTCGCCGATCAGCTCAAGTACGGCGCGCTTCCGTTGAGCTTCGCCGTGGTGAGCTCCGACACGATCTCGGCTACCCTCGGTTCGCAACAGCTCCAGATCGGTCTGATCGCAGGCCTCATCGGACTGGCGCTCGTCGCGATCTACTCGCTGATCGTTTACCGCGCACTCGGGTTCGTCATCATCGCATCGCTGATCGTGATGGGTGTCCTCACCTACCTCGCCATCTGCATTCTCGCGTGGCGCATGGGCTTCCGCTTGTCGCTTGCAGGTGTGGCGGGTCTGATCGTCTCGATCGGATTCACTGCTGACTCGTTCATCATCTACTTCGAACGAATACGAGACGAACTCCGCGACGGAAAGTCGATCACGGGCGCTGTCGAGGACGGGTGGGATCGCGCCAAGCGCACGATCTACATCTCGAAGTCGATCAACATCCTGGCAGCCGTCGTGCTCTACATCCTCGCGGACGCGACAGTGAAGGGTTTCGCGTTCACGCTCGGTCTCACCACGGTCATCGACGTGTTTATCTTCATCCTGTTCACTCACCCCGTGATGCAGCTGCTTGCCCGCACGAAGTTCTTCGGGTCGGGGCATCCGCTCTCCGGAATGGACCCGGCCGCCCTCGGTGCCGTGTATCGCGGTCGTGCGCAGTTCCGTGCGCCGGTCAGCGCAAAGGGCTCGACCGCCGCAGATCGACGAATCTCCAAGGCTCACGGCGAAGCGGTCCGCAGGCAGACAATCGCGGAGCGAAAGCAAGCAGAGCTCAACGCTGCGGGCTCCGACCGAGATAAAACGACCTCGAAGGTCAAGGAGGGAGAGCTCTGATGGCGCGTTCCATGAGCCAGCTCGGCAACGACCTCTACACCGGCAAGACGTCCTTCCCCTTCGTGGGGCGTCGCCGCCTGTGGTTCATCATCGCCGCGATACTTGTGATCGGCTCTGCACTGGTGCCGTTGGTGCGCCCGATGCAGTTCTCGATCGAATTCACCGGCGGATCGCAGTTCACCGTTTCAGGGCTATCCAACCCGACCCAGTCGGTGGCAACCGACGCGGTGCAATCCGTCGTCCCGGACGCCACCACGAAGGTGACGACCGTCGGCGGCACCGCCATCCGCGTGCAGACCGATCAGCTGAGCCCGGAAGAGACCCAAGAAGTCAGCGCGGCGCTCGCTGAGGCCTATGGCGTTCCCGAAAGCGAAGTCACGTCCTCGTTCATCGGCCCCAGCTGGGGTGCCGACGTCACACGGCAGTCGCTGTGGGGATTGGCGATCTTCCTCGCCCTGACCTTCTTGATCCTGGCTCTGTACTTCCGCACCTGGAAGATGTCTGCTGCGGCGATCATCGGCCTCGTCGACGTACTGGTCATCACCATCGGTATCTACGCGCTCTTCGGCTTCGAGATCTCGCCTGCGGCCGTCATCGGGTTCTTGACGATTCTCTCGTACGCGCTCTATGACACGACGGTCGTCTTCGACAAGATTCGAGAGAATACGACCGAAGACGGCGAAGTTTCGGGGCGGACGTTCGGAGAATCGGTCAACCTCGCGGTGAATCAGACTCTCGTACGGTCGATCAACACGACGGTGGTTGCGGTCCTCCCCACGGGTGCGATTCTCTTCATCGGTGCGTTCTGGCTCGGCGCTGAGACGCTCACCGACATTTCGTTGTCGATCTTCATCGGAACGATTGTTGCGGCCTACTCGACGATCTTCGTCGCTGCTCCGCTCTATTCGCTCCTGCGTGAAACCGAACCTGCGGTGAAGGCGCGCGACGAGCGCGTGCGTGCCGCGCGTGAACTGGCCCGCGTACCCGCGTGAGGAAAGGGGCGACCCCAGCCCGGGCGTAGGATTGAGTGATCCGGCGGAGGGAGGAGACAGGTGACTGAGACCGTCCCTCCCGCGCAGTCTTCGTCACTCCGGCGCCTGGTGCCGAGGATCTTCTCTCGTTCGGTTCGTCGCGACGGTGTGGAGCAATTGCTTCGCACCGTTCGCACACACCACCCCAAGGGTGATCTGTCGATCATCGAGCGTGCGTATGCGACGGCTGATGTCGCCCACGCGGGGCAGACGCGTCAAAGCGGCGAGCCGTACATCACGCACCCGCTCGCGGTGGCGCAGATCCTGGCCGAGCTGGGCCTCGGCCCGAAGGCGATCGCTGCCGCCCTGCTGCACGACACGGTCGAAGACACCGGGTACGCCCTCGACACTCTCACCGCCGAGTTCGGTGATGAGGTCGCAATGCTCGTGGATGGCGTCACCAAACTCGACAAGGTCAAGTACGGCGAAAGCGCGCAGGCAGAGACCGTCCGCAAGATGATCGTTGCGATGTCGCGAGACATTCGCGTGCTCCTGATCAAGCTGGCCGACCGCCTGCACAACGCGAGGACGTGGGGATTCGTTCCGCCCGAGAAGGCGCACAAAAAGGCCACCGAGACTCTCGAGATCTACGCTCCGCTGGCACACCGTCTTGGCATTCAGGCGATCAAGTCCGAGCTCGAAGACCTCTCGTTCGCGGTGCTGCATCCCAAGCTCTACGTCGAGATCGAAAGTCTCGTCAAGCAGCGCACACCGCAGCGCGAACAGTACGTCCAAAACGTGATCGATTCCGTCGACGAGGATCTACGCACACTGCGCATCCGTGGACGCGTGATGGGCCGCCCCAAACAGCTCTACTCCGTGTACCAGAAGATGGTCGTGCGGGGCCGCGAGTTCGACGACATCTACGACCTCATCGGCATCCGCATCCTCGTGGGGAGCGTCCGCGACTGCTATGCGGTCCTGGGTGCCATCCACGCCCGCTGGACGCCGCTGCCTGGTCGGTTCAAGGACTACATCGCCACCCCGAAGTTCAACCTGTACCAGTCGCTTCACACCACGGTCATCGGTCCGGGCGGTCGCACAGTCGAGATCCAGATCCGTACGAACGAAATGCATCAGCAGGCCGAGTTCGGTGTTGCCGCGCACTGGAAGTACAAGGAACGTCAGGCGGGCGGCAAGGCCGGAGCCAAGTCGGTGGATGCCGACATGGCGTGGCTCGCGCATATCTCGGACTGGCAGGCCGAAACGGCCGACCCGGGGGAGTTCCTCGATTCGCTCCGGTTCGAGATCGGCGCAAAAGAGGTCTACGTCTTCACCCCGAAGGGGAGGGTCATCGGCCTTCCCACCGGCGCGACGCCGGTGGACTTCGCCTACGCGGTGCATACCGAGGTCGGCCACCGTACCATGGGTGCGAAGGTCAACGGACGCCTCGTTCCGCTGGAATCCGAGCTTGTCAGCGGCGACGTCGTCGAGGTGTTCACCTCGAAGAATCCGGATGCGAGCCCCAGTCAGGACTGGCTCGGATTCGTCAAGAGCACCCGAGCGCGCAGCAAGATTCGCGGATGGTTCACCAAGGAGCGCCGTGAAGAGGCGCTAGAGCAAGGCAAGGAAGCCATCGCACGTGCGATGCGGCGCCAGAACCTCCCGCTGCAGCGGTTGATGAACCAGGACTCGTTCACCGAGGTCGCCCAGCAACTTCGTTACGAGGACGTCTCTGCCCTGTACGCCGCCGTCGGCGAAGGGCACGTGTCGACTCAGTCGGTGATCGAGAAGGTCACGGCGCTGATCAGCGCCAACGAGACGGCGACCGGCCCGATCGAGATGCCGCAAGTAGGGCGCCCACGCGCGCCTCGCGGGGGGGACTCCGGGGTACTGGTGCGCGGCGCTCCGGACATCCTGGTAAAGCTCGCGAAGTGTTGCACCCCGGTTCCTGGCGATCAGATCATCGGCTTCGTCACACGGGGAAGCGGCGTGTCGGTGCACCGTGGGGATTGCACGAATGTGAAGTCACTGCTGGATGACCCCGACCGCATCATCGATGTCGAGTGGGCACCTACCACCAAGAGCATCTTCCTCGTGCAGATTCAGATCGAGGCCCTCGACCGTTCGGGCCTGCTCAGCGATGTGACGCGCGTGCTGAGTGAGCACCACGTCAACATCCTTTCGGCCACCGTTTCGACGACCAACGACCGCCTGGCGCTCAGTCGTTTCGTTTTCGAGATGGGAGACATCGTTCACCTTGAGCGTGTGCTCAACGCCGTTCGGCGCATCGACGCCGTCTACGACGTGTACCGCGTCACGTCGTCATAGCGGATTCACGCTCGCCCAAACCCTGGAGAAACGCCAGGGCGGGCCGCTTGTGGGGGAGTACTCCACTCCTCTTGAGCCACGCGATCGACTCCGCGCGGAGACCGGGGAATCGCTCCGACATCTGACGCGCAGCGCACGCATGAAGGTCGTCATTCACCCGAGCTAAGTCGACGAGCGTGCGCTCGGGTGTGGTGACCCACACCCCGCCGATCAAGAGCAGATCGTCAAGAGCGACATTGGTGTCGCGATAGACGATTCGGCGGCTCAGAACGTGATTCACCCGTCGGCTCACCGCGCGTTGCACGGTGTGCCGCGCGGGCGGCTCGTCCACACCCCCGTGGATCCACGCCGCGCTCAGGTGCGTCGCAGCGAGCGTGACCCCGAGCGTGCCGCGGAGCGACCCTGCTCGAAGTCCACGGGTCTCGACGGCGTCAGCCGGAATGTAGGCATCGCCGAGCTCAACGAGGTCGCCATCCAGTCGCGCAGCGGAAAGTTCGGCGACCGAAAGACGGTCGCCAGCGAAGTACAAGAACGGAGATGCCATGTATCGAAGTGTGCAGGAGCGAGACCTGCCCCGATACGCGGAACGGCCGGGTTGTGGACAACCCGGCCGTTCTTGATCACGAGGAGGAGCGGTCAGCCACCCAACGCCGTCAGCCATGCGCGACGTGCGTCGAGGGCCTCGCTCGCCGCAGCGATCGCACGCTTGTCGCCGGATGCCTTCGCCGCCGTAAGCTCGTCCTCCAACTTGCCGATCGCCTCGGTCAGCTGGCGCGTCATGTCGTTGGCACGCGCCTTCGTCTCGGGGTTGTTGCGCTTCCAATCGGACTCTTCGCGCGTGCGTAGGGCCTGCTCGATCTTCCGAAGGTCGTCGTCAAGCCCACGCTCGACGTCGCGCGGGAAGACACGGCCGATGTCATCCCATCGGCGCTGCACGCTGGTCAGCAGGGCGCGCGCCTTGGCGATGTCGGACTCGTCGGCCACAGTGCGCGCCTCGACGAGGAGTTCACGCTTCGCGTCGATCTTCTCGCGGGACGCCTGGACATCGGCCGCTTCACGCTCGATCCGCGCGCCGTAGAGTGCGTCACCCGCGGCCTTGAACCGGGCCCACAGTGCGTCATCAGCCTTCTTGCCGGCACGGCCTGCGCTCTTCCACTCCTCGAGCAGATCCCGGTAGGCGCCGATCCCCTCCTCACCCTTGGGTGCGAGGGCCTCAGCCTTCTCGACGAGCTTGGTCTTGCGGTCACGCACCGACTTGTGAGCGTCGTCGAGCTGCGCGTAGAACTCACGGCGGTTCTTGTCGACGATCGCGCGGGCGTCACGGAATCGCTTCCACAGTTGCTGGCCGGTCGTCTTCGGTAGCCGCGGGCCGTTCTGCTGGTGCGCCTGCCACTGGTCAAACATCGCCGAGAGATCAGCCGACGCCTGCTTCCACTGCACCGACTTCGGGTCGCGCGCGGCTAGCGCCTCGGCCTTCTCCACAAGCTCGGTACGCTCGCGCACGGCGGCGTCTACCGCTTCACGATTGGCAGCGGCCTCGGTTGCTGAGGCGGCGCTGAGCGCCTGCGAAAGCTTGGCGACACGTGCCTCCAAGCTCGCGAGGTCACCAACGGCCGCAGCATCCTTCAGTTTTCCTTCGACGATGCGGGCTGCCGAACGGATGTCGGACGCCGAAGCTCCGCCACGATGGTGACGAACCTCGAGCAGCCCGACCTCGCTGGCGAGATCGGAGTACTTGCGCTCGAAGTAGGCGAGTGCTTCTTCGGCGGATCCGTCGGGATACTGTCCGACAACGCGCCACCCCGCCGCTTCGCGGACAGAGACGGTGCCGTCTTCGTCGACCTTGCCCCAGGGTTCTTTCGACGAGGCGGGTGTCAGGTCTGCGACCTCGGATGCCTCGGCCTCTGACTCGCTGACCTCGGGCTCGCTGGCCGCGACGTCTACGTCCGGCGTGGACGGGTCGTGCTCAGCGTCAGCTTCGAGCGGTGCGTCGACCTCAGGTTCAGCCGTGACGATCACATCTTCTGTGACGGGATCGGAAGCTGCGCTGTCGGCGACGGATTCAGGAGTGGATTCGGGGGTGGCTTCTGCGTTAGCAGTCACGGGATGCACCTCAATGCGGCGCTTGCCGCCTGTGGGGGATGGACGACAACAAGCCTATCGCGACGTTATTCGCTTGCGCTCGGCTCAGGGCTCGGAGTCTCACTCACCGTCGGCGTAGGTGAGAGAGTCGGCGTGGACGACGTCGTGGGAGTCGGCGACGGCGCACCCGGGCCGGCGGTGAAATACACCGTCTGCGCAATCACGATGGCGAGAATTACTGCGCCACCGGCGATGGCCGCAATCAGGTTGTCGCGGACGCGGCGACGCTGCCGACCGTCGTGGAAGGCCTGGCGGGCCTGGTAGACGCGTGCGCGCTCACGGGCCTCACGGCTACCGCGGTCTTTGCCACCGGTCGTCACGGGTCCTCCCTCTTCCCAGGGCATCCTGGGCCGCGTTGATCCTATGCAGTGCGAGCGGCGCCGACCAAACCTCGCGCCGACATAAGCAGCGCCCCGCCGCGTCGGCGGTCGCGACTAGCCTGGTTAAGTGCAAGGACAGACCGCGCTCTTCCAAGGGCAGACACCCCTCGCTGTGCGCATGCGTCCGACCTCACTGGACGAAGTCGCAGGGCAAGATCACCTGCTGCGCCGCGGTTCACCGTTAGTGGCGCTCGCCGATCCGGATGCTTCGACCCGGGCCGCAGCATCCGTCATTCTGTGGGGACCTCCCGGGACCGGAAAGACCACTCTTGCGCAAGCGATCGCCCGCTCATCGGGCCGACGGTTCGTGGAACTGTCGGCGGTGACGGCTGGTGTCAAAGACGTGCGCGAAGTCATGCAGGAGGCACTCACCCAGCGCGATCTGTACGGGCAGTCGACAATCCTGTTCCTTGACGAGATCCACCGCTTCACCAAAGCCCAGCAAGACGCCCTACTACCGGGTGTCGAGAATGGCTGGGTCGTGCTGATCGCCGCGACAACCGAGAACCCCTCGTTCTCGGTAATCTCGCCGCTCCTCTCGCGGTCGCTTCTGCTCACGCTCAAACCGCTGACGGACGCGGACGTCTCGACCCTGCTCGAGCGCGCTGTGACGGATGCGCGGGGACTCGCTGGTGCCGTAACTCTGACCGATGAAGCCCGAGATGCGATCGTGCGACTGGCGTCGGGTGATGCGCGGCGGGCACTGACGACTCTCGAGGCCGCCGCCGGCCTCGCCGGCGACGCCGAAGACGCGGACGACGTGCCAGCGATCACACCTGAGCAGATCTCACAGGCCGTCGATCGAGCGCTCCTGCGGTATGACCGACAAGGGGACGAGCACTACGACGTCATCAGCGCGTTCATCAAATCCATCCGCGGATCGGATGTCGACGCAGCAATGCACTACCTCGCGCGCATGATCGAGGCGGGGGAGGACCCCCGGTTCATTGCCCGCCGGCTGATCATCTCTGCGGCCGAAGACATCGGGCTTGCCGATCCGCATGCGCTGCCGCTCGCGATCGCCGCCGCAGACGCCGTGCAGTTCATCGGCATGCCCGAGGGGCGCATCCCTCTCGCCGAGGCCACCGCCTACCTCGCGACGACCGCCAAATCCAACGCCGCGTACCTCGCCATCGACAAGGCCATCGCCGATGTTCGCGCTGGCGGGTTCGGGCGGGTTCCCCCGCCGCTGCGGGACGCGCACTATCCCGGTGCGAAGCGCCTCGGCCACGGCAAGGGCTACGTGTATCCGCACGACTCCGACATCGGCGTCGTCGCGCAACAACATCTGCCCGACGAGCTCACTGGCCGCCGCTACTACGAGCCCACGAACCACGGCGCAGAACGCGACGTTCAGGCTCGTCTCGAGAAGATCCGAAAGATCCTCGAAGGAAACTGAGGGCTGATCGGGGCGAAGTCCGGCAGATGCTAGACTTGACCGGCACGAAACGGAGTTTTCGGGCATCCCCTCTCTTCTTCACTACCTTCCGGCGTGCCCCGGCGTGCAGTCCAGAAGGGCGAAGAGAGGCGATACGTCCGCGAGCCGTGAAAGACACGGCCGCGTCATTGGAAGGAATCTTCGTGGCAACGAAGTCCCAGGACCGCCGCAAGGTGCGCCTCTCGCGCGCTCTCGGCATCGCCCTTACCCCCAAGGCCGCCCGCTACCTCGAGAAGCGTCCCTACGCTCCGGGCGAGCACGGCCGCACCAAGCGCAAGCAGGACAGCGACTACGCCGTCCGCCTTCGCGAGAAGCAGCGTCTGCGCGAGCAGTACGGCATCCGCGAGAAGCAGATGCGCAACACCTTCAACGAGGCACGTCGCAAGGACGGCCTGACCGGTGAGAACCTGGTCGAGCTGCTCGAAATGCGTCTGGACGCCCTCGTGCTCCGCTCGGGTTTCGCCCGCACCACGGCACAGGCTCGCCAGCTCGTCGTGCACCGTCACATCCTCGTTGACGGCGAGACCGTGGACCGCCCCTCCTTCCGCGTGAAGCCGGGTCAGCTCATCCACGTCCGCGCAAAGTCCGAGGGCACAGAGCCCTTCCAGGTTGCAGCAGCCGGCGGTCACGCCGACGTCCTGCCCCCGGTTCCGGCTTACATCGAGGTCGAGCTCGACAAGCTGCAGTCCCGTCTCGTGCGTCGCCCCAAGCGCGCCGAGGTTCCGGTCGTCTGTGACGTCCAGCTCGTTGTTGAGTATTACGCGGCGCGCTAGCGAGATTTCGCAAGATCGAAGGGCGTCGGGGAAACCCGGCGCCCTTCGGCGTTTCCGCCTACGATGGACAGGTGCCGCGCGCTGGCGGCCCGCGAGGGAGTGGTGTCATGAAGAATGTGTTCTGGTTCCTGTTCGGCATCGCCGGTGGGTTCGTTCTGGCACATGTGGTCAACAAAGACCCGCGAGGTCACGAGGTTCTCGCCGAGGTCGACGCGCGTATCAGCGAGTTCACCGACCGCATCGGTGACGCCTACCGCGAGCAGGAGTCCCGCTTCGCCGGCATCGTTGAAGAAGTAAAGGATGCCGCCGCCGACGCCGCAGGCGCTGTCAAGGACGTAGCATCCGATGCCGCCGGAACCGTCAAGAACGCCGCATCCGACGCTCTCGATTCCGCGAACGACGCGGCACGCAAGCTCACCGACTGACTCTCTTCACCCGTCGCTTCGGCGCGCTTCGCGCCGCGCATTCTTGAGGAATCCCCACGCATGAAGACCGCCGAGATCGCTCAGCGCTACCTGGACTACTTCGAGAAGAACGGCCACGTCATCGTGCCGTCGGCCTCTCTCGTCACCGATGATCCGGCTCTCCTGTTCACCGTCGCCGGCATGGTGCCCTTCATCCCGTACCTGAGTGGCGACGTGCCCGCGCCCTACAAGCGCGCGGCGGACGTGCAGAAGTGCCTGCGCACGCTCGACATCGAGGAAGTCGGTCACACGCCCCGCCACGGCACGTTCTTCCAGATGCTCGGCAACTGGTCGTTCGGCGACTACTTCAAAGAGGGTGCCATCCGCTTCGCGTGGGAGCTGCTGACGACCCCCGACGCAGAGGGCGGCCTCGGGTTCGACCCCAAGGATCTGTGGGTCACCGTCTACGAAGACGACGATGAAGCGCACGACCTCTGGCTGACGCTCACGAACCTGCCCGAAGAGCGCATCCAGCGTCTTGGGAAAGACACGAACTACTGGTCGACCGGCCTGCCCGGCCCCGCGGGACCGTGCTCCGAGATCTTCTTCGACCGTGGTCCCGCGTACGGCGTCGATGGCGGCCCCGCCACCGACGATGACCGCTACGTCGAGATCTGGAACCTCGTGTTCATGCAGTACGAGATCACCAACGTGCAGTCGAAGTACGACTTCGACATCGCGGGGGAGCTGCCGAACAAGAACATCGACACCGGCATGGGTCTCGAGCGCGTCGCGTTCATCAAGCAGGGCGTCGACAACATGTACGAGACCGACCAGGTGCGGCCGGTCCTTGACAAGGCTGTGGAGCTCTCGGGACGCACCTACGGCGCGGTACACGAGGACGACGTCCGTTTCCGGGTCGTCGCCGACCACGTGCGCTCATCGCTGATGCTTCTCTCGGACGGCGTCACGCCCTCGAACGACGGTCGCGGGTACATCCTGCGCCGCCTCATGCGTCGCGCGATCCGTTCGATGCGACTGCTCGGTGTCGACGGACCGACCTTCAAGGATCTCTTCGCTGCGTCCCGCGACGCGATGAAAGACGCTTACCCGATCGTGGTCGAGGACTACGCGCGCATCGAGCAGTACGCCCTCGCCGAAGAGGCGACGTTCCTGCGCACGCTCGCCGCGGGTGAGGTACTTCTCGACGACTCCGTCGCGGACGCGAAGGCAACGGGCCGCCCGACCATCGGTGGCCCGGAGGCATTCCTCCTCCACGACACCTACGGCTTCCCGATCGACCTCACGCTCGAGATCGCCGAAGAGGCGGGTCTCACCGTCGATCGCGCGGCATTCGATGAGCTCATGCTCGAGCAGCGCACCCGGGCGAAGGCTGACGCTCGCGCGCGCAAGCGCCAGCTGGCCGATACAAGCGTCTACCGCGATCTGCGCGCGCAGGGCGAGACGATCTTCACCGGCTTCACCGACCTCGAAACCGAATCGAGCATTCTCGGGATCCTCGTCGACGGCGTGTCGGTCGATCGCGCAACGAGCGGCCAGATCGCCGAGGTCATTCTCGCGGAGACCGCCCTGTACGCCGAGTCCGGTGGACAGGTCGCCGATAAGGGTGTCATCGTCGGCCCCGGCTTCGAACTCGAGGTTCTCGACGTGCAGCGGCCGGTCGCCGGCCTGATCAGCCACACCGTGGAAGTGACCACCGGAGAAGTCGGCGTGGGCCAGCCGGCGACGACGGTGGTGGATGCTGTAAACCGCCGTGCGGCACAGCAGGCGCACTCCGCGACCCATCTGGTACATGCCGCACTCCGGGACACCCTGGGCAAGACCGCGACACAGGCTGGTTCGCTGAACCGCGCCGGCTACTTACGATTCGACTTCTCGTGGGGTCAAGCCCTTTCGGACTCGACGAAGAGCGAGATCGAAGAGATCGCCAACAACGCCGTGCGCGACAACCTCGAGGTCACCACGCGAGTGCTCGCGCTAGACGAGGCGAAGGCCCTCGGCGCACAGGCGCTGTTCGGTGAAAAGTACGGCGAGGTGGTCCGCATGGTCGACATCGGTGGCCCCTGGTCACGCGAGCTCTGCGGTGGCACGCACGTTGCTGCGAGCGCCCAGATCGGACTCATCAACCTCGTCGGCGAATCGTCGGTCGGAGCATCCAACCGTCGCGTGGAAGCGCTCGTCGGCCTTGACGCCTTCCGATCGCTCGCCGCAGAGCGGGCTCTCGTCTCACAGCTCACCTCGACGCTCAAGACGCCTAGAGAGCAGCTTCCGGCGCGCATCGCCGAACTCACGGCAAGCCTGAAGGCCGCCGAGAAGAAGATCGCTGCGTTCGAGGCGAAGGCCCTCGGTGACCGCGCTCCGCAACTGGCGGGAGCCGCGACGGCGGTTGGCAACTTCCGCGTGGTGGCAGAGAATGCCGGAGTCGCGGCCTCGGGTGACGACGTCCGCACGCTCGCGCTCCAGGTGCGCGACCGCCTGGGCACCGATCCTGCTGTCGTCGCGATCGGCGCAGAGGTGGGCGGACGGCCCGTCGTGATCGTCGCCACGAACGACGCAGCTCGCAGTGCCGGCGCCAAAGCCGGAGTACTCGCAAAGGCCGCCGCCGGGATCCTCGGTGGCGGGGGAGGCGGCCGCGATGACGTCGCTCAAGGCGGTGGGGCGGATGCTTCGGCACTCACCGCGGCCCTCGCGGGCATCACTGCAGCTCTCGAGGCTGTGTGAGCGGGTTCCGACGGGGCACGCGGCTGGGCATCGATGTCGGCCGGGCTCGCATCGGCGTCGCAAAGTGCGATCCTGACGGGCTTCTGGCCACGCCGGTAGAGACCGTTCCGCGCAACGAGGGATCGATCGCGCGCATCCTCGTGCTCGCAGACGAGTACTCGGCGACCGAGATTCTCGTCGGGCTGCCCCTCAACATGCGCGGCGAAGATACGGCCTCCACCGTCGATTCCCGGGAGTTCGCGGCGGCGCTGGCAGAGGCATCCGCCCTTCCTGTCCGACTGGTGGATGAGCGCCTGAGCACGGTCTCTGCGCACGCTGTTCTAAGAGATTCGGGCAGATCACAGCGTTCATCTCGTAGCATTGTGGATCAGGTCGCCGCCGTCGTGCTTCTGCAACAAGCTCTCGATGTCGAGAAGAGCACAGGCACCCCGGCCGGTACCCCCGTTCTCCAGGAGCCCGCCTGAATATGCCCGATCCCACATTCGACGATCCGTTCGCGGAACTGTTCGGCAAGCTTCCCGACCCTCGCGCACGCGATGCCGCCTCACCTCCGTCCGTCGAGTCGCCAACCGCACGTGACGCGCCACCGTCGTCGAAGAGCACCGCGCCGCTCTCACGACGCGCTGCGCGAGAGGCGGCAAACGGCCAGACGGGCCCTGTCGCACCGACAACACCTTCCGCGCCGCAGACCCCTGAGCCCGTTTCAGCACCCGCGTCAGCGCCTGTTTCAGCGCCTGCGTCGGTTCCACCCGTAGAGGAGCACGACCCGGCGGATGCCTGGCTCTTGGCCGGCGCGGCGCGCGGGGGAGCGAATCGCTACAGCGCTGCGTCTGCACCGGGCACTGGCTACGCGCGCACCGGGTCCGGGCCGATCGCGATGGCAGCGGCCTCGCGCTCCACCGAGACTCCTACGGGATCGACGCTGGAAGATCTCTTCACCGGCAGTGTCTCGACCGATGACCTCGGATCGGTGCCTCCTCCGCGTGACAAGCGCAAGCGACGCATCGGCGGCTGGATCGCCCTCGGCGTCGTGCTGGCCCTGATCGGCGGAATCATCGCTGGCGGGTTCTACGTGTGGAGCAACTACGAAGACAACATCCGCGAACTCATGGGGTGGGAAGAGCCCAATGACTACGCGGACGGGCTCGCCACGGGCGAAGCGGTCCTGACGATCAACGAGGGTGACATCCCCACGACGATCTCGCAGTCGCTGTTCGACGCAGGCGTGACGATGACCCCGACGTCGTTCTACGACATGCTCATCAAGACGTCGCAGAACCCCACGTTCTACCCCGGCGTGTACGCAATGCAGCAGAAGATGACCTCCGCTGCCGCTCTCGCGGCTTTGCAGGATCCAGCGAATAGGCTCGAGAATTCCGCTCTCATTCCCGAAGGCCTGACCGTTGATCAAACACTGACGATCCTCGCCGACGGCGTGGGGATCCCGCTCGAAGACCTGAATGCCGCCGTGGCCGACCCCGCCGCCTACGGTATTCCGGTCGATCAGGCAGTCGTCGCAGCGGGCGGTAACCCGCTCGAGGGCTGGCTGTTCCCCGCGATGTACACCTTCAATCCCGGGGTCACCGCGCCTGAGGTCATCCAGACCCTGGTGAATCGAACGATCAGCTCGCTCGACGGCGCGGGTGTGCCCGTCGAACGGCGCCAAGAGATCCTCACGACCGCCGCGATCATTCAGCGCGAAGCGCGCTACGCCGAAGACATGGCGAAGGTGTCGCGGGTCATCCAGAACCGAATGGATCCGAACAACCAAGAGACGTTCGGCTACCTGCAGATGGACTCGACCGCGCAGTACGGCTACGGCGAGTTGAACGCCGGGAGCGTCAGCACCTCCGAAGAGGCGCAATACGACAACAACCCGTGGAACACGTACGTGCTACAGGGATTGCCGGTCGGGCCGATCGCCAACCCCGGAGACGTCGCGATCGAAGCGGCGATGAACCCACCCGAGGGCGATTGGCTGTACTTCGTGACGGTGAACCTCAACACCGGCGAGACGGTGTTCACCTCCAATTACGCCGACCACAATCGCGCCGTAGAGCAGTGGTTGTCGTGGTGCGCGGATAACCCAGGTTCCGGGTGCTGAACGAGCACTCGACCAGCCTCGAGGTGTGGGGTGACCCGATTGCGCACAGCAAGTCACCCGTGATTCACCGTGCTGCCTACGCAGTGCTCGGCCTTGATTGGTCGTATGACGGACGTCGGGTCGACGAGCATTCCTTCGGTGCGACATTGAACACCGCCGAAACATCGTGGCGCGGGCTATCGGTGACCTATCCGTTGAAGGCGAAGGCGTTTGCCGCCGCGACGAGCCGTCACCCGCGGGCTGAACTGACAGGCGCCGTCAACACGCTGCGCGCGACGACAGTCGGCCCGCGCGGCTTCAACACCGACGTCGATGGGCTTATCGGCGCGTTGCGAGACTCGTCGATCGAATCGGTCGATCGTGCGCGCATCGTCGGCGCCGGCGCGACGGCGAGTTCCGCGTTGGTCGCACTGGCCACGCTGGGCGCGCGTTCGATCCACGTGGTCGCGCGCAGGCCGGACGCAGTCCTGCCTCTTGTCGAACTCGGTGACCGCCTCGGGGTCACCGTGGTGGCAGCATCCTTCGCCGAAAGCTCTTTCGCCCACGCAGACGTGACGATTTCGACTCTTCCGGGTGATGTTCGGATAGCGGATGCCGCAGCCCAGTCCCTCGCAGAATCAGGCGGATTCCTGCTGGACGTCGTCTACGGCACGTGGCCGACGCCCCTCGCGAGCGCATGGGAGAGCGCGGGCAGAAGCGCCGTCTCGGGGCTCGGGATGCTGCTGCACCAGGCTCTCGTGCAGGTGCGCATCTTCGTTCACGGCGACCCGGATGTTGCCGTCGATGACGAAGTCCTCGTCCTCGCCGCGATGCGCCTGGCGGTCGTGGGAGACTAGAGCAATGCTCCGCGTGCTCACGGCCGGCGAATCGCACGGCCCAGAACTCGTCGCCATCATGGAAGGCCTGCCCTCGGGCGTGCCGATCTCCCGTGCCGCGATCCAAGCCGACCTCGCCCGTCGCAAGCTCGGCTATGGCCGCGGTTCGCGAATGAAGTTCGAGGAGGACGAGCTTTCGATCTCGTCCGGCGTCGTCCACGGCCTCAGTCTCGGTAGCCCGATCGCCCTGCGTATCGGGAACACCGAGTGGCCGAAGTGGGTTGAGGTGATGAGCCCCGACCCTGTGGATCTCACCGACAAGTCCCGCGGTCGTGGCGCCGCCCTGACGCGTCCGCGCCCAGGCCACGCCGACCTCGTCGGCATGCAGAAGTACGACTTCGATGAAGCACGGCCAATTCTCGAACGGGCGAGCGCGCGTGAGACCGCCGCTCGTGTTGCCCTCGGTGCCGTCGCCCGTGGCTTTTTGGGCGAGCTCGGCATCCGACTGGTCAGCCACACACTCTCAATCGGGCCGGTGCGGGTGCCCGACGGCTCGGCATTGCCGACGCCCGACGACGTCGACACGCTCGACGCCGACCTGTTGCGCTGCTTCGACCCGGCCACCTCCGAAGCGATGGTCGCCGAAGTCGACGCCGCCCGCAAGGACGGCGACACCCTCGGCGGAATCGTCGAGGTGCTCGCGTACGGCCTGCCGCCCGGGCTCGGCTCGCATGTGCACTGGGATCGCCGCCTCGATGCGAAGCTTGCGCACGCGATCATGAGCATTCAGGCGATCAAGGGTGTCGAGGTCGGCGACGGCTTCGAGACCACTCGGCGTCGCGGTTCGGCCGCACACGACGAACTCTTCGTCACCGACGATGGCATCACGCGCTCGTCCGACAAGGCCGGCGGTACCGAAGGCGGAATGTCTACAGGCACGGTGCTGCGCGTGCGTGCGGGTATGAAGCCCATCGCCACGATTCCCAAGGCTTTGCGCACGGTGGATGTCTCCACCGGCGACACTGCGGCCGCCCACCACCAGCGTTCTGATGTGTGCGCCGTCCCGGCCGCAGGTGTGGTCGCCGAGGCGATGGTCGCGATCGTGCTGGCTGAAGTGGTGCTCGAGAAGTTCGGTGGCGACAGCGTCGGCGAGACGCGCCGCAACCTTCAAAGCTACCTCGCGGCGATACCCGCGACGCTACGCACCACCGACGCGAGCGACGCCGCGCTGGCCAATGACCTCGCCCTTTAGCACGGTCGTCCTGATCGGGCCGATGGGCGCCGGCAAGACAAGCGTCGGTCGGCGTGTCGCGAAGCGGTTGGGTCGCCCGTTCTTCGACTCCGACATTGCGGTCAAACTGGCCCACGGTCCGATCGAAGACATATTCGCGACGTCCGGAGAAGCGCACTTCCGCGAGTTGGAACGCGCGGCTGTCCGCGAGGGTCTCGCTACAGGTGGCGTCGTGTCTCTCGGGGGAGGAGCCGTGCTGGATGCAGCAACCCGCGCAGATCTCGCCCACCACCGGGTCGCTCTGCTGACCGTCGAGTCGACAATCGTCGCAGCGCGGGTGAAGGGCTCGCTACGCCCGCTCCTGCAGGGCGAGGATGCCGCCGCGCGGTGGAACGACATCTACCGCGAGCGACTGCCCATCTACGAAGAACTGGCGGATGCCACATTCGACACCTCCCACGGCCCCTTGCAGGACGTGGTTGATGCCGTGACCCAGTGGGTGCGCAGCACCGAAGACGAGGAGAACGTGTGAGCGATACGACGACGATCAGTGTGAGCGGCGACGCGCAGTACGACATCACCGTGGGCCGCGGCATCCTGTCGACACTCGGCGACGTCCTGCCCCCCGACGCGCGCAAAGTGCTCATCGTTCACCCGCCGACGCTGTCGGCGCAGGCCGAGAGCTTGCGCGCACACCTTGGCGGCGACAGGCAGGTGCTGCTGGCCGAGATTCCCGATGCCGAGCAGGGCAAGCGCATCGAGGTTGCCTCGTTCTGCTGGCAGGTCATGGGTCAATCAGACTTCACGCGCAACGACGTCGTGATCGGCTTCGGCGGGGGAGCGGTGACTGACCTTGCGGGCTTCGTCGCGGCTACCTGGTTGCGCGGCGTCGCCGTCGTTCAGGTGCCGACGACGGTCCTCGGGATGGTCGACGCGGCGGTCGGAGGCAAAACCGGCATCAACACCAACGAGGGCAAGAATCTCGTCGGCGCGTTCTGGCCCCCGACGGCCGTGATCTGCGATCTCGACCTGCTCGACACGCTTTCGCGTCACGAGACGGTCGCCGGCTACGCCGAGGTCGTCAAAGCAGGCTTCATCTGGGCTCCCGAGATTCTCGACCTGATCGAGGCCGATCACGAGGCGGCGACCGATCCGCGCAGCGATGCCTTCCGCCGCACGATCGAGCTCGCGATCGACATGAAGGCCAAGGTAGTCAGCGACGATTTTCGCGAGGCAGGACTTCGCGAGATCCTCAACTATGGGCACACACTCGGACACGCGATCGAACACGCCGAGCGCTACCGCTGGCGCCACGGTGCGGCGATCTCGGTCGGTATGGTCTTCGCCGCGGAGCTTTCGCGTCTTGCAGGGCGGCTTCCGGATGCCGCAGCCCAGCGTCACCGCGACATCCTGACCACTCTCGGCCTGCCGACGACGTACCGCGCCGGGGCATGGGCGACACTCAAGGCGACGATGCAGCGCGACAAGAAGACGCGAAGCGGGATGCTGCGCTTCATCGTGCTGGACGACATCGCGCGGCCCACCGTCCTCCAAGCGCCGGATGAGTCATTGCTGTTCGCGGCGTACCAAGAGGTCGGGGCGTAGGTGCGATCTGGTCGCGGCGAAGCATCCGCTAGGTTCGGGGCATGACGACCCCGCGCCGCCTGCTGCTCGTGAACGGCCCCAACCTCAATCTGCTCGGCACGCGTGAGCCCGAGATCTACGGGACGGCAACCCTGACCGACGTCGAGCGAATTGTGTCGGATGCCGCGACCCTCCGCGACTTCGAAGTTCGCGCCGTTCAGAGCAATCACGAAGGCGTACTGATCGACGCCATCCACGCCGCGCGCGATGACTGCGCCGGCATCGTCATCAACCCCAGCGGCCTGACTCACACTTCCGTCATCCTGCGGGATGCCCTCACCGCGGTCGCGGTGCCGGTGGCCGAGGTTCACATCACGAACGTCTACGAACGTGAGGCGTTTCGTCACCATTCGTACGTGCACGACGTCGCGGTTGTCCACGTGATCGGCGAGGGCGTCTCAGGTTACGCCACCGCCACACTCGCACTTCTGGACGTAATCGAGCAGGTCGCCGCGGGCTGAAGAGTACGGTCCGAATGCCTCGCCGCGATCCTTCACGGTGGCTGTGGGCGAGGCATCCCGTAGAATCGAACGTCGGCGCGTCTCTTTGCTGTGCGAAATGCACACCGCGCCCCACTGACACGAACGGATTCCCACCCTCATGGCTTCGACTGCAGACATCAAGAACGGCGTCGTCCTTTCGATCGACGGACAGCTGTGGAACGTCATCGAGTTCCAGCATGTCAAGCCGGGCAAGGGTGGCGCGTTCGTCCGCACCAAGCTCAAGAACGTCGTCTCGGGTAAGACGGTCGACCGCACGTACAACGCCGGCGCGAAGATCGAGATCGAGAACGTCGACCGTCGCGATTTCACCTACCTCTACAACGACGGCGAAGGCTTCGTCTTCATGGACGTCGAGGACTACGACCAGCTCACCGTCCCCGCAGCTGTTGTCGGCGATGCGTCGAACTTCCTGCTTGAGAACCAGCAGGTCCAGATCGCACTGAACAACGGCAACCCGCTGTACATCGATCTGCCGGCGTCCGTCGTGCTCGAGATCACGTACACCGAGCCCGGTCTGCAGGGTGACCGCTCGTCGGCGGGCACCAAGCCTGCGACAGTAGAGACCGGGTACGAGATCCAGGTTCCGCTGTTCCTCGAAACCGGCACCAAGGTCAAGGTCGACACCCGCACGGGTGACTACCTCGGCCGCATCAGCTGATCGGGCCGCGCCCACTTATGAGTGCACGCACGAAGGCGCGCAAACGCGCGCTCGACATCCTCTTTCAGGCCGACGTTCGTGGCGATCAGGTCGCGACGGTGCTGGCCGCTGAGGCCAAACGCGCTGCGAGCGAACCCTCGCGCGAAGCGTCCTGGTTGTACGCCCGTGAGATCGTCGACGGCGTCATCGACAACGGCGACGCCATCGACGAGCAGATCACCACGTTCGCCAAGGACTGGTCCTTGGAACGGATGCCGGCGGTCGACCGCGCGGTGCTCCGCATCGCTGTGTGGGAGATCCTCTACAACGACGAGGTGCCCGCCGCCGTGGCCATCGATGAGGCCGTTGATCTCGCCAAGGAATACTCGGCCGACGAGTCCGGCCCGTTTGTGCACGGAGTACTCGGTCGCATCGCGCGCGCGTCCTGACCTCTCCGAATCGCAGCGTCGGCGGTCAAGGCGATGATGGATGCTGTGAACCCCCCGTTCGTCGATGACGCACACCTGCGCCGCTTGGGCGTGGGTGGAGCGTACGAACGAGGCTCGGCGTACTTCCGCGACGGCGCAGTGCGCAATGTGAAGTGGGACTCCCACGAGCACTTCCTTCGCGCGACGGTGGATGGCGGCGGTCCGCAGCCATACCACTGCATGATTCGACTAGATGTGAGCTCCGCGGATCGTCCGGTCATGTCGGCGGCCTGCACGTGTCCGGTGCAGCGCGACTGTAAGCACACGGTCGCCGCGCTGCTGGCGTCGAACCAGAACTTCGGAGGCGCGGCACCTGAACGCGCGCCGATCGAAGCATGGCGAACGCTCGTTGCAGTTTCCGATGCTCGCGCCGTCGTAGGTCCGCGGCTGTTGGCCCTGGGCGTGGAGCTCCGCCAACGAGTGCGTCGTTCCAGCTCGGCCTGGGCGCCGATCCGTGTCGAGACGGCAACCGCTCGGGGGCTACATACGTTCGGATCGGATGTACTCGTGGGTTTGCGTCCCCTCGAAGGCGGCTCTCGGCCCGGCACATGGATCAAGGGCCAGGTGTCGTGGGAGAGTCTGCGACGACCCGGGCATGGGAGCGATCCGCGGCAGTCGCGGTGGTTCGCTGAGCTGTTCAGCATCGCGCGCGACATTCGCACGCTCGGCACGTTTACGGATGCCTCGGAGTGGGTCACGCTCGACGATGTCGAATCCGGCCTTTTCTGGGGGCATCTCGACTCGGCTCGCAACCTCGGGGTTCCGCTGATCGCCACCAAGCGCACGCAGAGCGTGCGTGTGACGTCCGAGGCATCCGTCTCGATACAGGCGTCGTCCAACGCGTCGGGCATCACGCTTACGCCAGAAGTGATCATCGACGGCGAGGCGGTCGACACAGCGAGCGTTCGACCCATCGGTGGCATCGGGTTGTACTCGTTTGTGGTACATCGCGAAACGATCGCGCTCACGCTCGCGCCCGCCGCAGTGCCCCCAGCGGCATCCGCCCTTCTCGCGGGAAAAGAGCCCATCGTCGTCCCCGCGAAAGACGCCGACGAGTTCGTTCGCGACCACCTCCCGGCGCTGGTCAGACAAGTGGCCGTGCGAGCGACCGGCATCGAGGTGCCTGACCCCGCAACGCCCACCCTGCGAATATCAGTGCACTTTGCCCCATCTCACCGCCTCGACTTCACCCTCGCCTGGACCTACCCTGCAGCCGAGTCCTTCGCACTCGGAACGCCGACGTCGCCGGGGCGCGACGCCCTGGCCGAAGAAGCGATCCGCTCCCACGTCGAAGGTGTGTGGACGCAGAGCACGACCGTGCCGTTCGCTGCGACCGGCACGCTCACCGGCCTCGAGGCGGCGGCGTTCTCGGCGAACGCGCTCCCGCAGCTCGAGGCGATCGGTGACGTCACTCTCGTGGTCTCCGGGTCCCGTCCGCGTTACCGCGAACTCACCGGCGACCCGCACATCACAGTGACAACGGTTGATTCGCCCGATCCCGACTGGTTCGACCTCGGCATCATGGTCACGATCGACGGACGGGTCATCCCGTTCACGTCGCTGTTCACTGCTCTCTCGCGCGGGAAGAAGAAGCTTCTCCTGAGCGATGGCGGCTACTTCTCGCTGTCGCATCCCGCTCTCGGGCGGCTGCGCGACCTCATCGATGAAGCCGGAACGCTCGCCGAATGGGAGACCGGCCCACGCATCAGCCGCTACCAGACCGCGCTGTGGTCGGACTTCGAAGATGTCGCGGATGAGACTGATCCCGCCGTGTCATGGCGGGCGACGGCCGCGGCACTGCGCGACGCGGATGCTGTGCCGGAGACGCCCCTGTCTTCCACACTTCGTGCGGCGCTCCGCCCGTACCAGCGCGCCGGGTTCAACTGGCTAGCCTTCCTCTGGCAACACCGTCTCGGTGGGATCCTCGCCGACGACATGGGTCTCGGCAAGACCCTCCAGATGTTGGCGCTGATCGCGCACGCCCGCGAGTCCGGTGAGACCCGACCATTCCTCGTGGTCGCTCCCACCTCGGTCCTGTCGACCTGGAAGAACGAGGCCGCACGGTTCACTCCTGACCTCAACATCGAGATCTTGGGCGCCACGCGCGCAAAGCGCGGAACGACGGTGGCGGATGCTGCCGCCACCGCCGATGTCGTCATCACCAGCTACACCGTCCTGCGCCTGGACACCGAAGGTTTCGCAGAGGTCGAGTGGGCGGGCGTGGTCCTCGATGAGGCGCAGTTCGTCAAGAACGCCGCAACGCGGGCGCATCGAGCGGTCCGCGATCTTCGCACCGACGTCATCTTCGCGATCACTGGAACCCCGCTCGAGAACAGCCTGACCGAGCTGTGGGCGCTGCTCTCGCTCACTTCTCCCGGGCTCTTCGCTTCGGCTCGGCGCTTCCGCGACGAGTACGTCGGTCCGATTGAGAACGGCAAGGTGCCAGAAAACGAAGAGGGCGGTGAGTATCGCGCGGCCCGGCTTGCCCGGCTGCGCCGCCGCATCCGCCCTCTCGTTCTTCGGCGGACGAAAGAGCTCGTGGCGCCCGAACTCCCACCGAAGCAGGAACAGGAGATCCGGGTAGAACTTGGCGCCGCGCATCGTGCGCTCTACGACGCCGTGCTGCAGCGCGAGCGGCAGAAAGTACTCGGACTTCTGGACGACCTCGATCGCAACCGGTTCATCGTCTTCCGATCGCTGACACTGCTCCGGATGCTGAGCCTGGCGCCGGGACTGGTGGACCCCGCGCACGCGCATATCACCCCGAGCAAACTCGACGCGTTGTTCGAGCAGCTGGATGAGGTTCTGGCCGAGGGGCACCGAGCCCTGGTGTTCAGCCAGTTCACGTCGTTCCTCGCGCTGGTCGCCGTCCGACTCGAGCAACGCGGCATCCCGTACGCGTATCTCGACGGGTCGACCCGCGATCGCGATGCGGCCGTGGCGGCGTTTCGCGAGGGCGAGGCGCCGGTGTTCCTCGTGAGTCTGAAGGCAGGCGGATTCGGCCTCACACTCACCGAAGCCGACTACGTCTTCTTGCTCGATCCGTGGTGGAACCCCGCCGCGGAGGCTCAGGCGGTCGACCGCGCCCACCGCATCGGACAGACCCGGAGTGTCATGGTCTATCGCCTGATCGCCGACGGGACGATCGAAGAGAAGGTGATGGCGCTGCAGCGCCGGAAGGCGCGGCTGTTTCAGTCTGTGATGGATGACGACGCACTTTTCGGTGGCGCGCTCACTGCCGACGACATCCGAGGTCTGTTCGACGAGGGAACGTAGACTGGGCAAGGAAGGAGCGAGCATGCGCATCACGGGTCTCGGCCACGCCGGAATGTTCATCGAGACAGCGGGGGGAAGCATTCTGTGCGACCCGGTGATCGGGCCTTCCTTCTTCGGCTCCTGGTTTCCGTTCCCCGACAACCGGGGCCTTGACTGGGAGCGATTCGGTAGGGCCGACTTCCTCTACATCTCGCACCGCCACCGCGACCACTTCGATCCGGCGCTGATGAAGAAGTACATCTCGACCGACGTCAGAGTGCTCCTGCCCGACTACCCGACCGACGACCTGGAGCAGGATCTGCGTGGCCTCGGCTACGACAACATCATCTACACCCAGTCGGGTGTGCCGCTGGAGTTCGGCGATCTGAAGGTCATGGTGACGCCGCTCCGGGCTCCCAGCGACGGCCCGATCGGGGACTCGAGCCTCTCGGTCGACGACGGCACCGCGAGCATCCTGAACCAGAACGATTCGCACCCGCTCGACCTCGAGAAGCTGCTGTCGTTCTCCCACCCCGAGGCGTACTTCACCCAGACTTCCGGCGCGATCTGGTGGCCGATGGTCTACGACCTCCCCCAGGACGCGAAGCAGAACTTCGCCCGTCTCAAGCGCGATGCGCAGAACAAGCGGGCGATGTATTACATCGAGAAGGTGGATGCTGAGCACGTCTTCCCGATGGCAGGACCGCCGATGTTCCTGCGCGAAGATCTCTTCCGCTTCAACGGCTTCGGCCTCGAGGACGACTCGATCTTCACCGATTCCCGTCAGTTCCTCGCGCATATGAAAGAGCAGCGTCCCGAGCAGAAGGGGTACGAGTTCGTCCCCGGCACGGTAGTCGAACTCACCCACGGCGAAATCTCGGTAACGCAGTCCCTGTACACGGACGCCGAGATCGACCGGATGTTCGACGACAAGTGGGCCTACCTCGCCGCGCAGCGAGACGCGCGACAGAGCGAGATCGCTGCGGAAGAAGCATCCCGCGCCGCAATCCTGCCGCCCGACGAGATGCTCGCCGCGATCAGGGATTGGTGGGAGCCGCTGCTGCGCCGCGCGCGCACGATCCGCAACGGGGTCGGCGGCAACGTGAGGTTCCGCATCGGTGACCTCGACATGGTGGTGGACTTCCCGAAAGCCAAGGTGCGCGAGTACGCGGGGGAGGAGTGCATCTACTGGTACACGATCCCCGCTGACCTGGTCTCAACGAACATCGCTGAGCACGAGATCGACTGGTCGAACTCGATCTTCCTGTCGATGCAGTTCGAAGTCGGCCGCAGCGGCAAGTTCAACGAGTTCCTCACCACCTTCCTCAAGTGCCTCTCGCGCGATCGGATCGAGTACGTCGAGAACTGGTACTCCGAGCAGTCCGATCAAACCGAAGACGCGCAGCTTGGCGAATGGATCGTGCAACGCCGGTGCCCGCACCTGCGCGCCGACCTCACGAAGACCGCGAAGATCGAAGACGGTGTGCTTACGTGCAGCCTGCACGACTGGAAATGGGATCTCGCTTCGGGCAGGTGCCTCACGACTCAGGGCCACCCGATCCGCTCGAGCCTCGCCGACGAGGACGTGCGGCAGGGATCGGTGTCGGCGGTTTCTTGAGCCGTCCACGTATCACAGCGCGATCTTCTCGTTCTTGATTCTCAGGTCCGCATGTCGCGGGCCAGACAATCACCGAGGAGTGACGTCATGACCACTGTTCCCGCCTCACGCGGCGCCGCCGGCGTCGCGTTGCCCGCTCGCCCCAGCGGCACACATCCCGTCCGCGCCGCGCTCGCCTTCGAAGCACGCGCAGAAGCCGGCCTCAAGGCCCTGCTGGAGCGCTGGAGCGTTCCCGCACTCCGAGTCGCACTGGGCGCTGTCTTCGCCGTCTTCGGCGCACTCAAGCTCATTCCGGGTGCGAGCCCACTCGAGGCGCTGGTCATGCAGACATGGGACAAGCTCACTTTCGGCATCGTCGGCGGCCAGACCGCGATGATCGCCACCGCCACGATCGAGGTCACTGCCGGAATTCTGCTCATCATCGGCGGCGCATTCGCTCGCGTCGGTCTGGTCGTACTCGTCCTCGCGTTCGTGGGCATCCTGTCACCGCTCGTGCTGCTTCCGCAGGACGTCTACTCCGCCGCTGGCCCCACGCTGACGGGGCAGTACATCATGAAGAACGCCGTCCTGATTACGGCGGCACTGGTCATCGCGTCGAAGGTGCTGCACGGCCCGAAGAAGGCGTGAGGGCCAGTTCATCCATCAACGCCACACAGCAGCATGGCGGGCCGGTCCGAGCGCGGACCGGCCCGCCATGCGACTAGACTGGGTGGGCACCAGCAACCTTTAACACCGTCCTGTGAGGCGGAGAAGGGAGCGGCAGATGAGCACGCGAACCGTGTTGCACGAAGCCGACATTGCCCGAGCGTTGACTCGGATCTCGCACGAGATCCTTGAGTCGAACAAGGGGCCCGACGGTCTGATCCTTCTCGGAATTCCCACGCGAGGCGTCGCACTCGCGCACCGGATCGCAACCCTCGTCGGCGAGTTCTCGGACACCACCATCCCCACGGGCGCGCTCGACGTCACGATGTACCGGGACGACCTCCACAGGAACCCCACGCGCGCGCCGCAACCCACGCAGATTCCCGCCGGTGGGATCGACGGCAAGACCGTGGTGCTCGTCGATGACGTGCTCTTCTCCGGGCGCAGCATCCGTTCCGCGCTCGATGCACTCCAAGACATCGGGCGGCCCGCAGCCGTGCGCCTCGCGATCCTCGTTGATCGAGGCCATCGGGACCTGCCCATCCGCCCCGACTTCGTCGGCAAGAACCTGCCGAGCTCCCGCGACGAGCGCGTGAATGTGCGCCTCGCCGATGTTGACGGCATCGAGGAGGTGACGATCGAATCATGAGGCACCTGCTCGATACGAAGACACTCTCGCGCGCAGACGCGCTGCGCATCCTCGATGTTGCCGAGGACATGGCCGACACCCAGCAGCGTGAGGTCAAAAAACTTCCGACGCTGCGCGGCAAGACGGTCGTCAACCTCTTCTTCGAGGACTCCACCCGCACCCGCATCTCGTTCGAGGCCGCAGCGAAGCGCCTCTCGGCCGACGTGATCAACTTCTCGGCCAAGGGCTCGAGTGTCTCCAAGGGAGAGTCGCTTCAAGACACCGCGCAGACACTGCAGGCGATGGGGGCGGATGCTGTCGTCATTCGCCACGGTGCGTCCGGCGCTCCTCGAACACTCGCGACGAGCGGCTGGATCACGGCGGGTGTGGTCAACGCGGGCGACGGCACGCACGAGCATCCGACCCAGGCGCTCTTGGATGCCTTCACGATCCGCAACCGCCGTCACGGTGCCGACAGCCGCGGGCGCGACCTTGAGGGCATGCGAGTCACGATCGTCGGTGACATCCTGCATTCGCGCGTCGCGCGTTCGAACGTGTGGTTGTTGTCGACACTCGGTGCCGAGGTCACGCTCGTCGCACCACCAACCCTGGTGCCGCAGGATGTCTCGGCCTGGCCCGCCCGCGTGCGGTACAACCTCGATGACGCCATTGACGCAGACCCCGATGCACTCATGATGCTGCGCATTCAGTCCGAACGGATGAATGCGGCGTATTTCCCCACTGAACGGGAGTATTCCCGCCGCTGGGGACTCGACCCCGCACGGCTCGCACGGCTCGGTGCCGATAGCATGGTCATGCACCCCGGCCCGATGAACCGCGGCCTGGAGATCTCTGCCGAGGCGGCCGATTCGGCTCGCTCCACGGTGCTCGCACAAGTGACCAACGGCGTGTCGGTGCGCATGGCGGTGCTGTATCTGCTTCTGGCAGGCACCAGCGGCGAAACGGAGGACGCACGATGAGCGAAGTATTCCTGTTTCGAGGGGCGCGCCCAGAAGGCGGCGAAAGCGCTGACCTCATTGTCGACGGCGGAACGATTGTCGAGGCCGGCGCCGGTCTTTCGCGGTCCGGTGCGACGGTGATCGATGTCGACGGCCTCGTCGCGCTTCCTGGCTTGGTCGATCTGCATACGCACCTGCGCGAGCCCGGGTTCGAGGCATCCGAAACCGTCTTGACCGGATCGCGCGCCGCGGCGGCGGGCGGCTACACCGCCGTATTCGCGATGCCCAACACCTCCCCGGTTGCAGACACCGCCGGCGTGGTCGAGCAAGAACTCGCGCTCGGCGAAGCCGCGGGGTACGTCACCGTTCAGCCCATCGGCGCGGTGACGGTCGGGCAGAAGGGTGAGCGGCTCGCCGAACTCGGCGCCATGGCGGATTCGCGCGCTCGCGTGCGCGTGTTCAGCGACGACGGCTTCTGCGTCTGGGATCCGCTGATCATGCGGCGAGCGCTGGAGTACGTGAAAGCGTTCGACGGTGTCATCGCTCAGCATGCGCAAGACCCTCGGCTGACCGAGGGGGCGCAACTCAACGAGGGTGCGATCTCAGCAGAGCTCGGGCTTGCGGGTTGGCCTGCCGTCGCCGAGGAGTCGATCATCGCGCGCGATGTGCTGCTGGCCGAGCACGTGGGGTCACGCCTGCACGTCTGTCACCTCTCGACTGCCGGTTCGGTCGAGATCATCCGCTGGGCCAAAGAGCGTGGCGTGAACGTCACTGCTGAAGTCACTCCGCATCACCTCCTGCTGACCGACGAACTGGCGCGTGGGTATGACGCCCGGTTCAAGGTCAACCCGCCGCTGCGGCGTGAAGAGGATGTCATGGCTGTTCGTGAGGGCCTGGCCGACGGCACGATCGACATCGTCGCGACCGATCACGCCCCGCACCCCGCCGAGGCCAAGGCCTGCGAGTGGCAGGCAGCCGCCAACGGGATGGTGGGACTCGAGAGCGCATTGCGGGTCGTGCAGGTCGCCATGGTCGACACCGGGATGCTGAGCTGGAGCGACGTCGCACGCGTGATGTCGCGTGAGCCCGCCCGCATCGGTCGCCTGAGTGGCCACGGCACTCCGCTCGTTGCCGGGCAGCCCGCGTCGCTCACGTTCTACGACCCTGAGCCGATCCGCCCATTCGGAGTGGTCGATCTGAAGGGCCGCAGTCACAACTCGCCCTACCTCGGCAGGGAACTTCCGGGCGAAGTACGGTGGACACTCCACCGCGGAGTGCCGACGGTGGTCAACGGTGCGCTCCTGGATACTCCCGGAGTGCGATCGTGACCCGCGAGGCCGCGATCGCGGTGATGATCACGATCGCCATACTGATCGTCGCTCTGGGGGCCTTCGGCTGGTGGCGGCGCACGCGCCGCGACCGTGGCACGTCTGCGCCCTTCGGCGAAGCGCCTGATTCGGCACACGAGCTCAGTCGCTTCACCGTGCTCTATGTGGCCACTACCCGGCATGGCGAGCCCCTGGAACGCTTGGCAATCCGTGGTCTGGGCTACCGATCGCGCGGGACGGTGACCGTCGCGGACTCAGGCGTCGCGCTCGACCTCACCGGGCAGCCTCGTATGTTCTTCGCCACGGGCCGACTCCTCGATGTCGCCCAGGCGACCGTGGCCATCGACCGCGTGGTCGAACGTGACGGTCTCACGCGCCTCACGTGGCGCACCGACGATGACACCATCGTCGACTCCTACCTTCGCCCTCAGGATGCTTCGGCGCTCGCTCTTGCGGACGCCGTGCGAAGCATCCTGACCCCTACACCGACGGGAAACGACGCATGATCTCGCCGCATCTCCAACCACCCGCTGTTCTCGTGCTCGAGGATGGCACCCGCCACACCGGCCGCTCCTACGGCGCGGAGGGCACCACACTCGGTGAGGTCGTCTTCGCCACGGGGATGACCGGTTATCAAGAGACCCTGACCGATCCTTCCTACGCCGGACAGATCGTGCTGCAGACCGCTCCGCACATCGGCAACACCGGCATGAACGACGAAGACCCCGAGTCTCGGCGCATCTGGGTCGCTGGGTACATCGTGCGCGACCCCTCGCGCGTCGTGTCGAACTGGCGCGCTGACGAATCTCTCGACGAGGCGCTGATCACCGACGGGATCGTCGGCATCAGCGGAATCGACACACGCGCGGTCACCCGCCACATCCGTTCCGCCGGCAGCATGCGCGGCGGAATCTTCTCGGGCGAAGCGGCATCGCTGGACGCCGAACAGCAGCTTGCACTCGTACGCGAAGCGCCCGAGATGTCAGGTCAGAACCTCTCGGCCGCCGTATCGGTCACCGCCGCAGAGGTTACCGAAGCTGTGGGGGAGCGGGTCGGCAACCTCGCCGTCCTGGACTTGGGCGTGAAGCAGGCCACCGTCGACAACCTCGCGTTGCGCGGGTTCGAAGTGCATGTCCTTCCGCAAGACGTCACGATCGATGGCATTCGTGCGATCGACCCGGTCGCCGTGTTCTACTCCAACGGGCCCGGTGACCCCGCAGCATCCGGCGACCACGTCGCGCTCCTGCGCGCGGTCCTCGATGACCGCCTGCCGTTCTTCGGGATCTGCTTCGGCAACCAACTGCTCGGCCGTGCACTCGGACTGGACACATACAAGCTGCCGTTCGGCCACCGCGGCATCAACCAGCCTGTGCTCGACAAGACCACCGGCCGCGTCGAGATCACCGCGCACAACCACGGGTTCGCCGTGGACGCCCCCCGCGAGGGCGCCTTCGACTCACCCAACGGCTATGGACAGGTCGAAGTGAGCCACATCGGCCTCAACGACAACGTCGTCGAGGGCCTGCGTGCACTCGAAATCCCGGCCTTCTCGGTGCAGTACCACCCGGAGGCAGCCGCCGGACCCCACGACGCCAACTACCTCTTCGACCGATTCCGTGACCTCGTCGTCGCGACTCTGAAGGAAAAGAATGCCTAAGCGCGACGACATCAAGAGTGTCCTGGTCATCGGATCTGGCCCGATCGTCATCGGCCAGGCCTGCGAGTTCGACTACTCGGGCACCCAGGCGTGCCGAGTGCTCCGCGAAGAGGGCGTGCGCGTCATCCTGGTCAACTCGAACCCGGCCACGATCATGACCGACCCCGATTTCGCCGACGCCACCTACATCGAGCCCATCACGTGGCAGGTGATCGAGACAATCATTGCCAAAGAGAAGCCGGACGCGATCCTGCCGACACTGGGTGGCCAGACCGCGCTGAACGCGGCGATCGATCTGCACAACAACGGCGTTCTCGAGAAGTACGACGTCGAACTGATCGGGGCGAACTTCGAAGCGATCAACAAGGGCGAAGACCGCCAGATCTTCAAGCAGTTGGTGTTGGATGCGGGAGCCGATGTCGCCGACAGCCGGATCGCGCACACCATGGACGAAGTGCTCGCCGCCGCTGACGAACTCGGCTACCCGATGGTTGTGCGCCCGTCGTTCACGATGGGCGGGCTCGGCTCGGGTTTCGCGTACGACGAGAAGGACCTCCGCCGCATCGCCGGCGCGGGCCTGCGCGATTCGCCGACCACCGAGGTGCTCCTCGAGGAGTCGATCCTCGGATGGAAAGAGTATGAGCTCGAACTCATGCGCGACACCGCCGATAACACTGTGGTCGTCTGCTCGATCGAGAACGTCGACCCGGTGGGCGTGCACACCGGTGACTCGATCACGGTCGCTCCGGCGCTGACCCTCACCGACCGTGAGTACCAGAAGCTCCGTGACATCGGCATCGACATCATCCGCGCCGTCGGCGTCGATACCGGTGGGTGCAACATCCAGTTCGCCGTGAACCCCGACACCGGACGCATCATCGTGATCGAGATGAACCCGCGCGTCTCGCGGTCTTCTGCGCTGGCTTCGAAGGCGACGGGCTTCCCCATCGCCAAGATCGCCGCGAAGCTCGCCATCGGCTACCGCCTCGATGAGATCCCCAACGACATCACCAAGGTGACCCCCGCAAGCTTCGAGCCCACACTCGACTACGTCGTGGTGAAGGTGCCCCGGTTCAACTTCGAGAAGTTCCCCGCGGCCGACACCACACTGACCACGACCATGAAGTCCGTCGGTGAGGCCATGGCGATCGGCCGCAACTACGCGACCGCACTGCAGAAGGCGCTCCGTTCGCTCGAGAAACGCGGGTCGAGCTTTCACTGGGGCGATGAGACCCGCTCGGCCGAGGAGCTGCTCGAGATTTCGCGCAAGCCCACCGATGGCCGCATCGTGGTGCTCCAGCAGGCGCTTCGCAAGGGCGCGACTGTCGAGCAGGCCTTCGAGGCCACCAAGATCGACCCGTGGTTCCTCGATCAGATCGTGCTGATCAACGAGGTTGCAGCCTTCGTCGCGGACGCAGATGATCTGGACGAAGGCACCTTGCGCCTCGCGAAGGAGCACGGCTTCAGCGATGTGCAGATCGCGCAGCTGCGGGGGATCGGCGAGACCGAGGTCCGCAGCATCCGGTACGCCGCAGGCCTACGGCCCGTCTACAAGACGGTCGACACGTGTGCGGGGGAGTTCCCGGCGCTCACGCCGTATCACTACTCCAGCTACGACTTCGAGACAGAGGTGACGCCCTCCGAGCGCACCAAGGTCGTCATCATCGGCTCCGGTCCCAACCGCATCGGCCAGGGCGTCGAGTTCGACTACTCGTGCGTGCACGCCTCGTTCGCACTCTCGGACGCCGGCTACGAGACCATCATGGTCAACTGCAACCCCGAGACGGTCTCGACGGACTACGACACCTCTGACCGGTTGTACTTCGAGCCGCTCACACTCGAAGACGTGCTCGAGGTTCTGTACGCCGAAGCACAGTCCGGCAAGATCCTCGGCGTGATCTGCCAGCTCGGTGGACAGACGCCTCTGGGTCTCGCCAAGGGCATCGAAGAAGCCGGCTACACGATTCTCGGCACGAGTCCGGCCGCGATCGATCTCGCCGAGGAGCGCGAGCTGTTCTCGCAGCTACTCGATGCAGCCGGCCTCATCGCGCCACGCCACGGCACGGCGATCAACGCGGACGGCGCCGTGCTCATCGCCGAAGAGATCGGGTACCCCGTGCTCGTGCGCCCGAGCTTCGTCCTCGGCGGACGCGGCATGGAAATCGTCTACGACACCGCGAGCCTGCGCGAGTACTTCGTGCGCACCGCCGGCGAGGTCATCATCGGGGAGGGGATGCCGCTCCTGGTCGACCGCTTCCTCGATGACGCGATCGAACTCGACGTCGATGCCCTCTATGACGGTAACGAGCTGTACATCGGCGGCGTGATGGAGCACCTCGAAGAGGCCGGCATCCATTCCGGCGACTCCAGCTGCACGCTGCCTCCAGTGAGCCTCGGCCGCACCGAGGTCGACCGGGTGCGCGAAGCCACCCTGGCCATCGCTCGGGGAGTGGGGGTCCGCGGGCTGCTCAACGTCCAGTTCGCGATCTCGGCGGGCGTGCTCTATGTGATCGAGGCGAACCCTCGCGCGAGCCGCACCGTGCCCTTCGTGTCGAAGGCGCTCGGAATCCCGCTCGCAAAGGCGGCGAGCCGCATCATGGCGGGCTCGACGATCGCCGAGCTCAAGGCCGAGGGAATGTTGCCGCCGCAGGACGGCTCTCGCGTGCCTCTGGACGCTCCGGTGGCCGTCAAGGAAGCAGTGCTGCCGTTCAAGCGGTTCCGCACCGCCGACGGCCAAACCGTGGACTCGATCCTCGGCCCCGAGATGCGCTCGACGGGCGAGGTCATGGGGATCGACCGCGACTTCCCGACGGCGTTCGCCAAGTCGCAGGAGGCCGCGTATGGCGGTCTTCCGTTGACGGGGACGGTCTTCATCTCGGTCGCCGATAGCGACAAGCGTGCCGTGATCCTCCCCGCGCACCGCCTGCAAGAACTCGGCTTCACGCTCGTCGCGACCGAGGGCACCGCAGAAATCCTCGCCCGCAACGGCATCGAGGTGACGGTCGTGAACAAGTACTCCGACACACAGGAGTCCGGGGCATCCAACATCGTCGACCTCATCAATGCGGGCGATATCGACATCGTCGTGAATACCCCGAGCGGTGGCACGGCTCGTGCCGACGGCTACGAGATCCGCGCGGCCGCAGTCGCCGGAGACAAGGCGCTGTTCACCACCATGGCGGTCCTCGGTGCGGCTGTCAGCGCTCTTCCGGTGCTGCGCGAAGGATTCCGAGTGAGGAGCCTGCAGGAGTACGCGGCGGATCGAGCGGCGCGCGCGTGACAGGCTTCGGAGCGCGGTTACGCACGGCTCTCGACCTCTACGGGCCCCTGTGCGTCGGAATCGATCCGCACACCCACCTGCTGGAGCAGTGGGGGTTGGATGCCGCGGCATCCGGTGCTCGTGACTTCGGACTCCGGGTCGTCGAGGCGGCGGCCGGGCGGGTTGGTGTCGTCAAACCGCAGGTGGCGTTCTTCGAGGCGTATGGGTCTGCGGGCTTCGCCGCGCTCGAGGACGTCCTTGCTGCCGCACGCGATGCCGGGCTCGTCATCATCGCCGATGCCAAGCGTGGCGACATCGGTTCGACGATGGATGGGTACGCGGCCGCGTGGCTGACCCCCGGTTCTCCGCTGGAAGCAGACGCGGTGACGCTCAGCCCCTATCTCGGGCCGGACTCGCTCCGCGAGACCCTCACCTTCGCCGTGCGTCACGGCAAGGGCGCGTTCGTCTTGGCGGCGACGAGCAATCCCGAAGCGTACGCCGTGCAGAGTGCGCGCACGATCGATGTCGCGTCGACGCAGGACCAGTCCGTCGCTGAGCGGGTCGCGCGCGATGTCTCGTGGATCAACGGCTCCGCCGCCTTCGAGGGTGGCCTGGGCCCGATCGGACTCGTCGTGGGCGCGACTGTCGACCGCACGGCACTCGGACTGCCCGACGAAGCCCTTCGCGGTGCACCCCTGCTCGCTCCCGGATTCGGGGCGCAGGGTGCGGCCCCGGCCGACCTGCAGAAGCTCTTCGGGGCGCTCTCACCCAATGTCGTCGCCTCCGAGAGTCGCAGTGTGCTCTCCGCCGGACCGACTGCACTCCCCGCGCGCATCGCAGAGCGCACGGCGATGTACCGTGGAAGCTCCCATGGCTGATTCACGCACACCCCCCGATGTTGACCGGGTCGCGGCATCCCGTCGCGCCGTCGCAGCACGCCGCGAACGCGCCGCGCTGAAAAGAGACGTCACGATGCGCGTCATTTCGCCGCAGGAGCTCCTGCGGCGAGCGCTGGGCGCCCCGGATTCTGCGGCCGGCGCCATGCGCGTGACCGAGTTCCTCACCGCGATCCCCGCGATCGGCGCCGGCAAACGCGACCGAATTCTCGCTGATCTTGAGATCTCTCCCGTCAAGCGACTCGGGGGTCTCGGTGCACGCCAGCGAACCGTGCTGCGAGCCTTCCTCGACGAGCGCGTGCCAGAGGTCGAGCCCCGCGGTGGTCGTAGCCGACTCGTCGTGCTCGCCGGCCCCACAGCTGTGGGCAAGGGAACGGTCGCCGCACACATCAAGGCACACCACCCCGAGATCCACCTGTCGGTCTCGGCGACCACGCGAGCGCCTCGCCCGGGCGAAGTCGACGGTGAGCATTACTTCTTCGTGGACGACTCGGAGTTTGACCGCATGATCGCTGCCGGTGAGCTTCTGGAGCATGCGACGGTCCACAACGCGTATCGCTATGGCACGCCGCGTGCTCCGATCGACACTGCGCTCGCTCAGGGTCACGCTGTTCTGCTCGAGATCGATCTGCAAGGCGCCCGCCAGGTGCGTGCGGCAGAGCCGTCAGCAACCCTCGTGTTCCTGCTCCCGCCCAGCTGGGACGAACTCGTTCAACGACTTGTCGGGCGCGGCACAGAGGGCGATGCCGAGCGTGCCCGCCGCTTGAAAACCGCCAAGACCGAACTCGCGTCACAGAATGAGTTCGACTTCCGAGTCGTCAACGACGACGTGGCGCGCGCCGCGGCCGCGGTGGCAGAACTCGCCGAGTAACTCACGGACGCGGGGGAGCACCCGTCTGGCGTAGAATGGTGGGATGCCTCGGCACCGCCGAGCCCAGATCCACGCACTCGCGTCTTCAACGCCGTATCCGAACCAGGAGGTTTCCCATGGCCGGAACCAACCAGGGAATCATTGATCCCCCCATCGACAGCCTGCTCGAAAAGGTCGACTCGAAGTACCAGCTCGTGATTTTCGCGTCCAAGCGTGCGCGCCAGATCAACGACTACTACTCCGATCTTCACGAGGGCAACTTGTTCGACAACGTGGGCCCGCTCGTGGACTCGAACGTCGAAGACAAGCCGCTGACGATCGCTCTGCACGAGATCCACGAAGACAAGCTGCGTCTGCGTCCGATCGCAGAGTAACCATTTCGCTGTGATGCCCCCGAGGCGGCTCTGTCCGCCTTCGGGGGCATACTTATGTGTGCCCGCAACCGACCTGGAGTATCGATGACCGAACTGCGCCTGTTCACATCCGAGTCCGTGACCGAGGGCCACCCCGACAAGATCTGCGACCAGATCTCGGACGCGATCCTCGATGCGATCATCACCGATGATCCCGATGGGCGCGTCGCGGTCGAGACGCTCGTCACGACCGGTCTCGTGCATGTGGCCGGTGAAGTCTCCACGAGCGCATACGTCGAGATTCCGGCGATCGTGCGCAAGGTCGTCAACCGTATCGGCTACACCTCGAGCGAGGCCGGCTTCGACGGCAACTCTTGCGGAGTGAGCATCTCGATCGGTGCACAGTCGTCCGACATCGCCGCCGGTGTTGACAAGGCCTTTGAGCGTCGCGAAGACGGCTCAGAAGACCCCCACGACTTCCAGGGCGCGGGCGATCAGGGAATCATGTTCGGCTACGCCACCGATGAGACACCACAGCTCATGCCGATGGCGATCTGGACGGCGCACCGCATGGCCGAGCGGCTCGCGGAGGTGCGCAAGTCGGGTGAACTGGCCTTCCTCCGCCCCGACGGCAAGACCCAGGTGACCTTGGGCTATGACGGGTCGGTTCCGAAGACGGTGCAAGCTGTTGTGCTGTCCACTCAGCACCACGGCGACATCGACCTTGAAGATGTGCGCACCGAGGTGCGGCGTGCTGTCATCGATCCTGTGCTCGCCGAAACGGGCCTCGAGCAGCCGAACGTCAAGTACTACGTCAACCCGGCCGGTCCCTTCGTGATCGGTGGCCCCAAGGGCGACGCGGGCCTCACGGGCCGCAAGATCATCATCGACACCTATGGTGGCGCGGCGCGCCACGGTGGCGGGGCCTTCAGCGGCAAAGACCCGTCAAAGGTCGATCGTTCGGCCGCGTACGCGATGCGCTGGGTGGCCAAGAACGTGGTCGCCGCCGGTCTCGCGAAGCGCCTCGAGGTGCAAGTCGCGTACGCGATCGGCAAGGCTCAGCCCGTCGGTCTTTACGTTGAGTCGTTCGGTACGGGGACCCTGTCAGATAAAGCGATTGCACGGGCGATCCGCGAGGTGTTCGACCTGCGCCCGCGCGCGATCATCGAACAGCTCGACCTGTTGCGCCCCATCTACGCGCAGACTGCCGCGTACGGGCACTTCGGCCGCGAGCTGCCCGATTTCACCTGGGAGCGCACCGACCGCGCAGCAGATCTGCGCTCAGCCGCCGGAATCTGAGGTGTCTGCGCGGCGCGTCGCGCGCGTGCTGATCGATTCGCCCCTGCCCCAGCTCGACCGTCTCTTCGACTACGTCGTTCCCTTGAGTCTTCTCGAACAGGCGCAGCCCGGGGTCCGCGTGCGCGTGCCGTTGCGCACGGCTGGTCGAGTCGTGGACGGCTATCTGGTCGAGCTGGCCGATGAAGATGACGCCGACCGGCCACTGTCTGAGCTCGACGACGTCGTATCGCCCGTCGCGGTGCTCACCCCGGCGCTCTACGCGCTGGCGAGGCGCGCGGCCGACCGAGCGGCGGGGTCCGCCAGTGACATCCTTCGGCTGGCGATTCCGCGTCGGATGGTGCGCGCAGAGAAGGCTTGGCTCGCCGGGGAAGAGGCATCCGCCCTCGCGGTCTCGGACGAATCCGTCACCCGATCCTCGAAAACCCTCGCAGGCTTTCCCTCGCTCGCAGAGGAACTGTCGAACGGTGCGCGCGTGGCCGTGGATGCTGCACCCGGCCTTGTGCGGTTGCCCGATGGTACCGACGTCGGCGCCTGGGCGGCCCTTCTCGCCGCTGCCGGCGTGCAGACGCTCGCGCGTGGCAGGAGCGCGATCCTCGTTGTCCCCGATCACCGGGACCAGGCCCAACTCGTCGCGGCGCTGTCAGCGATCGCGCCAGCGGGTTCAGTGATCGAGACCGACGCACGGCAAAGCGCACCGGCGCGCTACGCCGCGTTCCTCCGCACGCTGAGTAGAGTGCCGTGCATCGTGGTCGGTAATCGCTCGGCCGTCTATGCACCAGTGCACGAACTCGGTCTCATCGCGCTCTGGGACGACGGCGACTCGCTCCTGTCAGAGCCCCTGAGCCCCGGAGTTCATGCACGCGATGCGGCCCTCATCCGGCAAGAACTCGACGGCGGGGCACTCCTCTTCGCCGGTCACACGCGCACGAGCGACGTGGAACGACTGGTCTCGGTCGGCTGGGTGACCGAGATCACCGCGAAGCGGCGCACAAGTCCACGGGTCGTGCTGAGCGCGACGCGCGAGGGGGAGTCGCGGGGCGCCAGGGTCCCGTCTGCCGCCTTCGCCGCCGCGCGCGAAGCACTAGCCCACGGGCCGGTACTCGTACAGGTGGCGCGTCCCGGCTATGCGCCGGTACTCGTCTGCGCCGAGTGCCGCAACCCGGCGCGTTGTCCACACTGCGCGGGGCCCCTCCAGGCCGCGCGAGCGGGCGCGGTGCCGGTCTGCGGCTGGTGTGGCCGCTCAGCGCACGCCTGGACGTGCCCGGAGTGTTCCTCCACCAAGCTCCGGATGGCTTCCGCCGGGAGCGAGCGCACCGCCGACGAACTGGGCCGCGCCTTTCCCGGGGTGCGGATCATCGTTGCCGACGGAGAACACCAGGTGCTGCGTATCGATGACCGGCCGGCGCTCGTCGTCGCGACCCGTGGGGCAGAGCCGATCGCCACCGGAGGCTACCGAGCAATCGTGCTGCTGGATGGCGACCGGATGCTGATGGCCGACGATCTTCGTATCGGTGAGTCGTGCCTGAGGTGGTGGAGCAACGCCGCCGCTCTCGCCGCTCCCGGTGCGCCCGTTCACCTGGTCGGAGTCGCAGGCCCGGTTGCTCGTGCCTTGGCCACCTGGACCCAGCCCGCCTACGCTCGGGCGGAGCTCGCCGATCGAGCACCGCTCCGCATGCCGCCGACCGTGCGCGTCGCGAGCGTCGAAGGCGAACAGCGCAGCGTGCTCGGTGTGGTCGAGCACCTACGCAGCGAGGGAATCGTCGCAGATGCCGACGCGCTCGGGCCCGTGACAAGCGACAACGGCGTGCGAGCACTCGTGCGGTTCGACTACGGCCACGGAAGCCGCGCGTCCGAGATCCTTCGCGCTGCGGTCGTTGCCGAAGCGCTGAAGTCCCGTCGCAGACCCGCGAAGGGGCGACCACCGACGCCCCGCAATACACTCAGAGTGCGGGTCGATGTACCCGATCTTGACCTGTAAGGACAACTTCATGCGCCTCGTCTTCGCCGGGACGCCGTTTGCCGCGGTGCCATCGCTACAGCGGCTCGCGGCATCCACCCACGACATCGCCGCAGTGGTCACCCGACGTGACGCTCCCCTCGGACGCAAACGGGTCATCACGCCGTCGCCGGTCGCCTCTGCGGCGACCGAACTGGGCCTCGAGGTGATCCGCACGGATCGCCTCGACGCGGCAGCCACCGAGACGATCTCGGGGCTCGCTGCCGAACTCGGAGTGATCGTGGCCTATGGCGGGCTGGTGCGCGAACCTCTGCTGTCACACCCGCCGCACGGCTGGATCAACCTGCACTTTTCGCTCCTCCCGCGTTGGCGCGGTGCGGCTCCGGTTCAGCATGCGCTCATCGCCGGTGACCGCATGACGGGCGCAAGCGTGTTCCAGCTCGTGGCCGAGCTCGATGCGGGCGAGGTCTTCGCTGAGCGGTCGGTCACCATCCCTTCCTCTGCCACGGCCGGAGACGTGCTCGAATCGCTCGCCGGGGTCGGGGCCGAGCTCCTGCTCGAGGTCGTGGATGCGATCGCCGACGGCACAGCCGTGGCCGTTCCGCAGGTAGGCACACCGACGCTTGCGCCGAAACTGTCCGACGAAGACGGTCGCATCCGTTGGACCGATGCAGCGGAGGGCGTGCTCGGCCGCATCCGGGGGACCACCCCCGAGCCTGGCGCCCATACGACAATGGACGGAGCTCGCCTGAAGATCCTGGCGGTCGCAGACGCCCCGGCGGACGCGCCGACACTGATGCCGGGCGCTCTCGTGGGCGTCGGAACGACCGTGCTGGTCGGTACCGGCACGCGACCGATCGCTCTGGAGACGATTCAGCCGGCCGGAAAGGGAGCCATGCGCGCAATGGACTGGTGGCGCGGGCTTCGCGTCGAGAATCCGGTGGTGGGCTCGTGAGCCCCGTTCAGCCATCGAGGCGAGTCGCCTTCGAGACGGTGCGTGCGGTGCACGAATCGGATGCGTTCGCCAACCTTCTTCTTCCGGTGGCGATCAGGCGTGCGGGGCTCAACACCGCTGACGCTGCCCTCGCCACAGAACTGACCTACGGAACCCTCCGGCGCGAGGGCACCTACGACGCCGTCATCGCCTCGGCCGCGGGTCGTGGCGTGGACGAGATCGATCCCGCCGTCCTTGACGCGTTGCGGCTCGGAGCCCACCAGCTCCTCTCGACACGTGTGCCCTCGCACGCGGCGGTGAACGAGTCGGTCGAGCTCGCCCGCTCGGCCGGGAGTCGCGGCGCAGCCGGGTTCGCGAATGCCGTGCTCCGGCGCATCACGCGTGACACTCCGGGGGACTGGATGTCACGCATCGCCGAATCCGCCCGCTCCGACGACGAACGACTCGGACTCGTCTTCTCTCATCCTGTCTGGGTCGTGCGCGCGTTCCGGCGGGCTCTTGCGGCCGAGGGACGGGCCGACGAACTCGAAGCGTTGCTCGCCGCCGACAATGCTTCCCCCCGGGTGACGATGGCCGCGCTCCCCGGTCTTGCGGAGGTACCCGACGACGTTCGCCGCACGCCGTACTCGCCCTTCGGATTCCGCCTAGGTGGCGGCGACCCCGAAACGACGATCCGCGAAGCCGGTGGACGCGTGCGCGTACAGGACGAGGGTTCGCAGCTCGCGGCCCTCGCGCTGACCCGCGCAACCCCGATCGCAGCGGGCGAACGCTGGCTCGACCTGTGTGCCGGGCCGGGCGGCAAGACGGCGATCCTCGCGGCTGAAGCACTGGCAAGCGGCGCGATTCTCGAGGCCAACGAGATCTCCCCGGCACGCGCCGGGCTTGTCCGCAACGCCATCGCCGGCATCCCGCTCGACGTTCCCGTTTCCGAAGAAGACGGCCGTACACGAGCGGACGACGCGCCCGATACCTACGATCGCATCCTCGTCGATGCGCCGTGCACGGGGCTCGGCGCCCTGCGAAGGCGACCCGAAGCGCGCTGGCGGAAGTCACCCGCCGACGTCCCCGAACTGACCGCGCTACAGCGCGAGTTGCTCTCCAGTTCGGTGAGCGCCCTGAAGCCCGGAGGAATTGTCGCCTACGTCACGTGCTCGCCGCACTTGGCCGAAACTGCCGGTGTCGTCGCCGATGTCCGGCGGGAGTGGGGGGCAGCGCTCGAGGAGGTGTCGGCGCGGGAAGTGCTTCAGCGCATCAGTACAGCCGACCCCGTGCTCGGCGAGCAAGCCGACGGGTCGGGACGCGCACAGCTCTGGCCGCACCGGCACAATACCGACGCGATGTCGATCTCGCTGCTGCGCCGGGTATGACGTCGTTCACTGCGTGAGCTGAAAGCCCTCGGGCATATCGTCGAACTCCGCGCGCAGGGCGGACAGGGCGCCGGGGTGCACGCGGCCGAGTTCGCGGGCGTCCACGATCACCGGGGTTCCGGCCGACGCGGATCCCACGAGATCCCGCAGGACTGCGGCGACCCGTTCCGTGCCGGCGAAACCCAGCTCGCCACCGAGTGTGACCCGCAGTCCGCCACCCTGATTCGCCTGCACGTGCACGCCCGGTGCACCCAGACCTTCGTGCGTGTCGAGCAGATGCATCCCGAAACTCTCCGACAGGGTGCGCACGACCGCGCTTGCGCGCACGCTGTTGCCGTGCTCGTCCAGCCGAGGGCTGAAAGCAGCGACCCCGAATTGCGACGGTGCGACCGCGAGCAGACCGCCGCTCACGCCACTCTTGGCCGGGACACCGACGCGCAGGAGCCATTCTCCGGAGAAGTCATACATTCCGCAGCTCGACATCACCGAGAGCACATGACGTGCCGACGTCTCGCTCACCACGCGTGCACCGGTGACGGGATTGACCCCTCCGAAGGCGAGGGTCGCCGACATGACCGCGAGGTCGCGGACGCTGACGAGCACCGAACACTGACGAAAATACGATTCGACGGTGTCGTCGACCGGACCTTCGAAGATGCCGTGCGAGCGGAGGAGGTGGGCAAGGGCCCGGTTACGGTCGCCGGTGGCAGACTCCGAGGCGTACACCGATTCGTCGATCCACAGCGACCGGCCGGCGAACGCCGAGAGCGTGGCGACGATCCGCCCTGTCCGATCGTCGACGTCTGTGCCCTCAATCAGCGACGTTGTCGCAATGGCGCCCGCGTTGACCATCGGGTTGACGGGCCGACCGGTGATGTCCTCAAGACTGATCGCATTGAAGGGCTCGCCGCTCGGCTCTGCCCCCACATGGTCGAGCACCGCATCGAGGCCACGCTCCTCCAATGCCAGGGCCAGGACGAACGGCTTGGAGATCGACTGAATCGTGAACTGCACGCGATCGTCGCCCACACTGCGCACCCGTCCGCGCGGGCCGACCACCGCGAGCGCCAGCTGATCGGGGTCAGCGGTGGCAAGTTGGGGGATGTAGTTCGCGACCTCTCCGGCATCGAGGGGACGGACTTCTTCGAGTACGCGCTCAAGCACGGCGCTGATGGGGTCCACGGCTCGACCATAATGGACGCGTGCACAGCGACGCCCCCGGAGCCCATGACGGCGTCCGCATCAACCCCAGCATCCTGGCCGCAGACTTCGCGAACATGGAGGCATCCCTCGCCCGCATTCAGGGCGCGGACTTCGTCCACGTCGACGTGATGGACAACCATTTCGTGCCCAACCTCACGTTCGGGCCGCAGATGGTGCGGCGGATCCAAGAAACGAGCACCGTTCCGCTCGATGTGCATCTGATGATCGAGGCGCCCGAACGCTGGGCTCCCGAATACGCAGAACTCGGCGCAGCATCCGTCACTTTTCACCTCGAAGCATCCGCCGAACCGGTCACGCTCGCTCGTCGGTTGCGCGCGATGGGCGCCCGCGCGGGTGTCGCGGTCAAACCCGCCACACCGGTCGAGAACCTCTACGACGTGCTCGACGAGTTCGACCAGATCCTCGTCATGACCGTTGAACCGGGATTCGGCGGTCAGTCCTTCATGCCCGAGACCATGCCCAAGCTCACCGCGCTGGCTGCCGAGGCACGACGTCGAGGCTCGGCGGTGTGGCTCCAGGTCGACGGTGGCATCGGCGAGTCGACGATCGCACAGGCTGCCGAGGCGGGTGCCGATACGTTCGTCGCCGGGTCTGCGGTGTTTGGGGCATCCGATCCCGATGCGGCGATCACCTCACTCCGTGCGGCCGCGGCGTCACATCGTCACGCGCACTGAAGGGGCGATACCCTTGCAGGGTGAAGACGTTCGACACTCTGTTCGCTGAGCTGGCCGCGAAGGCCGCCGAGCGACCCGAAGGATCGGGGACGGTCGCGCAGCTGGACGCCGGCGTACACGCCATCGGTAAGAAGATCGTCGAAGAAGCGGCCGAGGTATGGATGGCCGCCGAGTACGAGTCGACGGATGCGGCAGCCGAAGAGATTTCGCAGCTGCTGTACCACCTGCAGGTGATGATGCTCGCGAAAGGACTGACCCCCGAGGATGTCTACCGACATCTGTGAGCTGCAGCCCACCGACCGTCCTGAAACCTGAAAGCCATCCCGCCATGCTGCGTATTGCTGTGCCGAACAAGGGGTCGCTCGCCGACACCGCTGCCGAATTGCTCCAAGAGGCGGGGTACAGCGGTCGCCGAGACCCGAAGGACCTCCACGTCATCGATCCGGCGAACGAGGTCGAGTTCTTCTACCTCCGCCCGAAAGACATCGCCACATACGTCGGCTCTGGCGCCCTGGATGTCGGCATCACCGGCCGTGACCTGCTGCTGGACGCGCGGATGCCGGGAGCCAAAGAGATCGAAGCGCTGGGCTTCGCCGGCTCGACGTTCCGATTCGCCGCACCGACCGGGACCTTCTCGAGCATTGAAGACCTCGACGGCGCTCGGGTGGCGACGTCCTACCCGGGCCTTGTGGATGCCTTCCTCGACCAGCGGGGTATTGCGGTTGACCTCGTCCCGTTGGACGGGGCCGTCGAGTCGGCCGTACGCCTCGGCGTCGCCGATGCGATCGCCGACGTCGTCGAGACCGGCACCACGTTGCGCCAGGCGGGCCTCGAGATATTCGGTCCGGTCATCCTGCAGTCCGAAGCGGTTCTCATCCAGTCACCGGCGGCCGCAGAAGGCACCGAAACGCTCCTCCGCCGTCTGCGCGGCGTCATGGTCGCCCGGCGGTACGTGCTGATTGACTACGACCTCCCCGCCGATCTCATCGACGCCGCTGTCGCTCTCGCGCCTGGCATCGAGTCCCCGACGATCTCACCGTTGCGCGATGAGACATGGGTCGCGGTGCGGGTGATGGTGGCGCGCAACGGCGTGAACCAGATCATGGACGCCCTGTACGCGATCGGCGCCCGAGCCATCCTGGTCACGGCTATTCACAACGCGAGGCTCTGATGAGTCTCGTGTGTCGCGTCATCCCGTGTCTGGATGTCGCCGCCGGACGCGTCGTGAAGGGCGTCAACTTCGAGAACCTCCGCGATATGGGCGACCCCGTCGAACTCGCCCGGGAGTACTTCGCCCAGGGCGCTGATGAACTCACCTTCCTCGACGTGACCGCAACTGTCGACGATCGCGCGACGACGTACGACGTTGTTCGCCGGACGGCCGAGGAGGTCTTCATCCCGCTGACGGTGGGCGGGGGAGTGCGCAGCGCTGAGGATGTCGCCCGACTGCTGTCGGTCGGTGCCGACAAGATCGGTGTCAACTCCGCCGCGATCGCTCGGCCGACACTCATCGATGACATCGCAGACCGCTTCGGGGCGCAGGTTCTCGTGCTTTCACTCGATGTGAAGCGAACCCTTCGCGGGCCGTCCGAGCGGATTCCTTCGGGGTTCGTGGTGACGACCCACGGCGGCCGCACCGAGACTGATCTCGATGCCCTGGCTTGGGCCCGCGAGGCGATCGAGCGCGGTGCCGGTGAACTGCTGGTGAACTCCATCGATGCCGACGGCACCAAGCAGGGATTCGACCTCGAACTCGTCGGTCTCATGCGCGAGCTCTCCAGCGTTCCCGTCATCGCTTCGGGCGGCGCGGGGCGGGCCGAAGACTTCTCGCCGGCGATCCGTGCGGGCGCGGACGCTGTGCTGGCAGCATCCGTCTTCCACTCCGGACAGCTGACCGTCGGCGACGTCAAGGCAGCGATGATGGCCGACGGCATCGAGGTGCGCACATGAGCGACGACCTCGACGCGCGCATCGCTCGAGTCACCTTCACCGACCAGGGGCTCGTTGCGGCGATCATTCAGCAGTGGGACACCCGCGAAGTGCTGATGCTGGGATGGATGGATGCTGAAGCCCTGCGCCGCACACTGACCGATGGCCGCGTGACTTTCTGGTCTCGCTCCCGCGGCGAGTACTGGCGCAAGGGCGATACCTCGGGCCACGTGCAGTACGTGCGCGGTGCGCGGCTCGACTGCGACGGCGACGCGATCCTGATCGACGTCGAGCAGGTGGGACCCGCCTGCCACACCGGCACCCGCACGTGCTTCGATGCCGACGATCTGCACCCGGACGTGACCGGCCTGGGGCACCCGCGATGAACCGCCGCGGTCGCCTCCTCGCCGTGCTCGTCGCGGTCGCGGTCGGGTCGTTCGGCGTGATCTCCTCCACACAGACCTGGCTCACCGTCGTGCTCGACGACGGCTCCGCCCAGGCGTTATCCGTCGCGGGCGACGCGGCTCTCCCTGTGCTCGCACCGCTCAGCCTCGCCGTGCTCGCACTCGGGGGCGCGTTAGCGGTGGTCGGACCGGTGCTGCGATACGTGTTCGGCGCGCTCACGGTCGCGATCGCCGCAACCCTGGCGGCGCTCACGTGGCCCATCGTCACCGGCCCTGGGGCGACGCATGTCGCATCGTCGGTCACCGAGGCGACCGGCATCACCGGCGAGGCCGCGGTCGGGCAACTCATCGCGTCGATCACCACCACGCCGTGGCCCGCGGTGACCTTGGCCGCGTGGGTCCTCCTGCTGGGGAGCGGCGTCCTGACATTCGTGACCGCGCACCGCTGGGCCGGGGGAGGCCGCCGGTTTCGGACGGAGTCCGCGACTCCGAATTCCGTTGCCTCACCCGCTGGATCGTCACGCCCGCACGACGCGATCGACGACTGGGATGACCTCTCACGTGGCGACGATCCCACGAGGTGACCGCTAGACTGGGCACACCCGCGACACTCGGAGGAGCACCATGAGCAACGACATCGGCGACCCTGGCCACGGACACTCGCCGGCTGCGTGGACGGCCGTCGTGATCATGCTCGTAGCCGTTGCGCTGGGCACCCTTTTCTACTGGCTCGACCTGCCGGTTCTGGTCTGGGCATCCGCCGGTCTGCTCGTTGTCGGCCTCATCGTCGGGTGGGTCATGTCCAAGAGCGGCTATGGCGTGAACGGGACGAAGTACACCCCGAAAGCGCATTGACGTGCTCGCCGACCTGACGGCCGGCGCGGTTCAGGATGCCGAGGCTCGCTCTGCCGAAAGGCCACTCGCGAACGTAGAGCGCGCCGCTCTCGCTCACGCTCCTGCTCTCGACGCCCGCCTTGCACTCGCACCCGCCGACGGTGTGAAGATCATCGCCGAAGTCAAGCGCGCCAGTCCGTCGCGCGGTGACCTCGCCGCCATCCCCGACCCTGCCCTCCAGGCGCGTCTGTACGAACAGGGGGGTGCCTCCGCGATCTCGGTTCTCACCGAGGGACGCAAGTTCAAAGGCAGCCTCGCCGACCTCGAAGCAGTGCGGGCCGCGGTGGGTGTTCCGGTGCTGCGCAAGGACTTCATCGCCACGGAGTACCAGGTTCTCGAAGCGCGCGCCGCCGGCGCCGACCTCGTGTTGCTGATCGTGGCGGCGCTCGCACAACCCGTCCTGACGCGCCTGCACTCGCTGATTCTCGATCTCGGAATGACCCCGCTCGTCGAGGCGCACTCCGCCTCGGAGGTCGACACCGCCGTAGACCTCGGTGCCGACCTGATCGGCATCAACGCCCGCGACCTTTCGTCGTTCGCGCTGGACCGCGACCTGTTCGGCAAACTCGCCGGCCGAATCCCCGCGAGCGCTGTGCGCATCGCCGAATCCGCCGTCCTCGTCCCCGACGACGTCGCCCACTACCGCGCCGCTGGCGCCGATGTCGTGCTGGTGGGAGAAGCGCTCGTGACGAATGACCCGATCACGACGCTTTCCGCCTTCCTCGCCGCCGGCGCCACGGCGAACGACCGAAGGGACTCGTTATGAGTCTGCGCGAAGCATCCGGACCATATTTCGGCGATTTCGGCGGACGATACATGCCCGAGTCACTCATTGCCGCGATTGATGAACTCACGGCGGAGTACGAAGCGGCGAAGGCAGATCCTGCTTTTCACAGCGAGTTCGTGCGCCTCTTGCGCACCTACGCCGGACGACCGTCGATCATCACCGAAGTTCCGCGGTTCGCCGAGCACGCCGGTGGCGCGCGGGTCTTCCTCAAGCGTGAAGACCTCAACCACACCGGTTCGCACAAGATCAACAACGTCCTCGGGCAGGCGCTGCTCACCCAGCGACTGGGTAAGACCCGTGTGATCGCCGAAACCGGGGCCGGTCAGCACGGCGTCGCCACCGCGACTGCCGCTGCGCTGTTCGGTTTCGACTGCACGATCTACATGGGCGAGGTCGACACCGAGCGTCAGGCGTTGAACGTCGCCCGCATGCGACTGCTCGGTGCCGAGGTCGTCGCCGTGAAGACCGGCTCGCGCACGCTCAAGGACGCCATCAACGACGCGTACCGCGACTGGGTTGCCTCAGTCGAGAACACCAACTACATCTTCGGCACCGCCGCGGGTCCGCACCCGTTCCCGGCGATGGTCCGCGACTTCCAGAAGGTCATCGGCGACGAGGCTCGGGCGCAACTGCTCGAAGAGGTCGGCCGCCTTCCCGACGCCGTCATCGCCTGCGTCGGCGGCGGCTCGAACGCGATCGGCATGTTCGACGCGTTCTTGGACGACGCGGACGTGAAGCTCTACGGCGTGGAGGCGGCCGGCGACGGCGTCGACACCGATCGGCACGCCGCATCCATCGAACGCGGACGAGTCGGAGTGCTGCACGGCGCGAAGACCTTCGTCCTTCAGGATGAGGACGGCCAGACGACGGAATCGCACTCGATCTCGGCAGGCCTCGATTACCCCGGGGTGGGCCCCGAGCACTCGTGGCTCGCAGCGATCGGCCGTGCGGAGTACATTCCCGCGACCGATGACGAGGCGATGCAGGCATTGCGACTGCTCTCGCAGACCGAAGGGATCATTCCCGCGATCGAGACAGCGCACGCCCTCGCGGGCGCGCTCCGCCTGGGACGCGAGATGGGACCCGATGCGGTGCTCGCCATCTGCCTTTCTGGGCGCGGCGACAAAGACATGGACACCGCCGCACGCTACTTCGACCTCTACGACGGAGCGAACGCATGACCTCGCGCGTAGCCGCAGCGATTGCCGCCGCCAAGGCCGAGGGCAGGGGAGCGTTCGTGGGCTATCTGCCCCTCGGCTTCCCCGACCTGCAGGCAAGCATCGACGCCGCGGTGGTGCTCGCCGAGAGCGGCGCCGACATCCTCGAGCTCGGCCCGCCGTACTCCGACCCGGTGATGGACGGGACGGTCATCCAAGAAGCCACCCAGCACGCTCTCGCCGGTGGCTTCCGCCTGCGCGACACCTTCACCGCCGTGCGTGCGATCGCCGAGCGGGTCGACGTCCCGATCCTCGTCATGACTTACTGGAACCCCGTGCTCCAGTACGGCGTCGACCGCTACGCCGATGACCTGCTCGCCGCCGGCGGCGCGGGCCTGATCACTCCCGACATCACGCCGGACGCAGCATCCGAGTGGATCTCTGCCAGCGAGCGCACCGGTCTCGACCGCGTGTTCCTCGCGGCACCCACATCGACCGACGAGCGACTGGCGATGATCGTCGCGAACTCGACGGGTTTCGTCTACACGGTCTCAACGATGGGCATCACCGGCGAACGTGCGGAGTTGGATGCTGCCGCCCGCACACTCGTCGCGCGTTTGCGCGAGCACGGCGCCGAGCACGCGTGCGTCGGCATCGGCATCTCGACTGCCGACCAGGTCACGAGCGTGCTCGAGTATGCCGACGGAGCGATCGTCGGCACCGCGCTCGTCCGCGCATTGCGAGACGGCGGCCTCTCTGGACTGGCGGAGACCACTCGCGCACTCACCGCAGGCACCCAGAGCCCGGCGAACTAGACTTCCTCCAGCGGCTCTCACCGCCCCTCCCTCCAGCAAGGACACGTTCCCCATGATCACCGCCGCCAGCCTTCTTACGCAGGGCGTCGCCACCAGCATTCCGAGCCCCGAGATCTCGGGCGTTCAACTCGGGCCGTTCTTCATCCACTTCTACGCCCTATGCATCATCACCGGAATCATCGCCGCGGTGCTGCTGACGAACCACCGTCTGACCAAGCGGGGCGCCGAACCGTGGGTCGTGATCGACATCGTGCTGATCGCCATTCCGCTCGGAATCATCGGTGCGCGGATCTATCACGTGGTCACTCACCCCACCTTCTACTTCGGTCCGGGCACCAATTTCTGGGAGGTCTTCGCCATCTGGAATGGTGGCATCGCGATCTACGGAGCGTTGATCGGCGGTGCGATCGGCGCGTGGCTCGGCTGCAAGTGGACCGGCATCCGGTTCTGGAGCTTCGCCGATGCCCTCGCCCCTGGCCTGCTGCTTGCTCAGGCGTTCGGGCGTTTCGGCAACTGGTTCAACCAGGAACTCTTCGGCCTGCCGACCGATCTGCCCTGGGGGCTCGAGATCGATTCCGACAACCCTGCGTTCCCGGCGGGCCTTCCCGAAGGCACGCTCTTCCATCCCACCTTCCTCTACGAAGTCATCTGGAACGTCCTCGGCGTGCTCGTCTTGCTCTACATCGGCCGCCGCTTCCACCTCCAGTGGGGTCGTCTGTTCGCCGTCTACCTCATGTGGTACAGCGCAGGTCGCATCGTGTGGGAGTCGATTCGCATCGATCCGAGCGAGATCTTCTTCGGCATCCGCACCAACGTGTGGGCCGCGATCTTCGGCGTCGTCATCGGACTCGTGCTGTTCTTCGTCCAGAAGCGTCGCCACCCGGGCATCGAGCCTTCGCCGTATATGCCGGGTCGTGAGCCGAAGTCAGATGGCACGGTACAATCGCAGAACGACTACGTCGATGTGAGTGAACCGCCCACAGATGAAGTCTCAGAAGGCACCGCCACAAGCACTGTCGCCACGAAGTAGCGCACGCATTCGCGAGCACGGGCCGACGTCGTCCCACCTTTAGCATCAATGTGAGGACGGTAGGTATGGCTTCGATGACCTCGTTCCCGGTCAAGCAGGGCATGTACAACCCCGCTTTCGAGAAGGACGCCTGTGGCTTGGCCATGGTGACGACCCTGCGCGGCGAAGCCGGCCACGACATCATCGAACTGGCGCTGACAGCGCTGCGCAATCTCGAACACCGCGGCGCGATCGGCAGTGACGCAGGTACCGGCGACGGTGCAGGCATCCTGACGCAGATGCCGGATGCATTCCTCCGCGCTGTCGTCGGCTTCGAGCTCCCTCCCGTCGGTGAGTACGCCGCGGGCATGATCTTCCTGCCGCGTGACGACGAGGAACGAGCGGCTCAAAAAGAGGGCATCGAGCGGATCGCGGCATCCGAAGGTCTCACCGTTCTCGGCTGGCGCACCGTGCCGACCGACGAAGAGCACCTCGGCAAGCTGGCGTTCAACGCGCGTCCGGTCTTCGAGCAGATCTTCATCTCGCACCCCGACGCGCTGTCCGGGATCGCACTCGACCGGCGCACCTTCCGTATTCGCAAGCGTTCACGCACGGAACTCGGCGCGTACTTCGTCTCGCTGTCGTGCCGGACGCTCGGCTACAAAGGCATGGTCACGACGCTGCAGCTCGAGCCGTTCTATCCCGACCTGTCGGATGAGCGCTTCGCTTCAGAGCTCGCTGTCGTGCACTCTCGCTATTCCACGAACACGTTCCCCTCGTGGCCACTCGCCCAGCCGTTGCGCATGCTCGCGCACAACGGCGAGATCAACACCGTCGGCGGCAACCGCAATTGGATGCGAGCGCGCCAGTCGCAGCTCGAGTCCGAACTGCTGGGCGACATCCGTCCGCTCCTGCCGATCTGCACGGAGGGCGCGAGCGACTCTGCGTCGTTCGATGAGGTTCTGGAGCTTCTGACTCTCACGGGCCGTAGCCTGCCGCACGCCATCATGATGATGGTGCCCGAAGCGTATGAGAAGCAGGCTCAGATCGACCCGCAGCTGCGTGCCTTCTACGACTATCACTCGATGCAGATGGAGCCCTGGGACGGCCCGGCCGCGCTCATCTTCACGGACGGAACGCTTGTCGGAGCGACCCTGGACCGCAACGGCCTGCGTCCCGGCCGCTGGACCGAAACCACCGATGGACTCATCGTCATCGGCAGTGAGACCGGCGTCCTCGACTTCGCGCCCGAGCGCATCAAGCGGCGCGGGCGGCTGCGCCCCGGTCGCATGTTCCTCGTCGACACCGCTCAGCGCCGGATCATCGAAGACGACGAGATCAAGGCCGAGCTCGCAGCTCTCGAACCCTGGCAGGAGTGGTTGGACGCAGGGCGGGTTCGCCTCGCAGACCTGCCCGAGCGCGAGCACATCGTGCACCCGATCGCCTCGATCACCCGCCGTCAGCGCACGTTCGGGTACACCGAAGAAGAGGTCAGGGTTCTGCTGACCCCGATGGGGCAGACCGGAGCCGAGCCGTTGGGCGCGATGGGCTCCGACACGCCGGTGGCAGTCCTCAGCGACCGTCCGCGCCTGCTCTTCGACTACTTCACGCAGCAGTTCGCACAGGTGACGAACCCTCCGTTGGACTCGATCCGCGAAGAAGTGGTGACGTCGCTCGCCCTGGGACTCGGCCCGGAGAAGAACCTGCTCGAGTGGGGCCCCGACCACGCGCGAAGCATCACCCTGGACTTTCCCGTCATCGACAACGACGAACTCGCGAAGATCCAGCACGTTCACAGTGCTCTGCCCGGTCGCTCCTCGGTCACGATTCGTGGGCTCTACCGCGTCGAGTCCGGCGCGAAGGGTATGCAGAAGCGCCTCGCGCAGATGTGCAAAGAGGTCGACCAGGCGATCGAGGACGGTGCGGAGTTCATCGTGCTCTCCGACCGAGACTCGAACAAGGACCTCGCTCCCATCCCGTCGCTGCTCATGCTCGCGGCGGTGCACCACCACCTCATCCGCAACGAGACACGCATGCGCGTGGGGCTCGTGGTCGAAGCCGGTGACGTCCGCGAAGTCCACCACGTCGCGACCCTCATCGGCTACGGCGCATCGGCGGTGAACCCGTACCTTGCGATGGAGACCGTCGAGTACCTCGTCCGCGCGGGGTACATCACCCGCATCACGCCCGAGAAGGCCGTCCGCAACCTGATCTACGCGCTCGGCAAGGGAGTGCTGAAGATCATGTCGAAGATGGGCATCTCGACGGTGTCCTCCTACGCGGGCGCCCAGGTGTTCGAAGCGGTCGGGCTCTCCGAAGAGTTCATCGAGACGTACTTCACCGGCACCGAGTCCAAGCTCGGTGGCATCGGCCTCGACGTCATCGCGACCGAGAATGCACACCGCCACACGTACGCCTATCCGCAGGATGCCGCAGTCCGTGCGCACGAGCGGTTGTGGACCGGCGGCGAGTACCAGTGGCGCCGTGACGGATCGCCGCATCTCTTCAACCCCGACACGGTCTTCCGACTCCAGCACTCGACGCGCACCCGTCGGTACGACATCTTCCGCGAGTACACCAAGCTCGTCGACGATCAGGCGCAGGAACTCAAGACGCTGCGAGGCCTGTTCCGCCTGCGCACCGAGGGCCGGCCCTCGATCCCCATCGACGATGTCGAGCCCGTATCGGCCATCGTCAAGCGGTTCTCCACGGGCGCGATGAGCTACGGCTCCATCTCGAAAGAGGCACACGAGACGCTTGCCATCGCGATGAACCGCATCGGCGGCAAGTCCAACACCGGCGAAGGCGGCGAAGACGTCGACCGCCTGCTCGACCCCGAGCGCCGCAGCGCGATCAAGCAGGTCGCGTCGGGCCGGTTCGGCGTGACGAGCCTCTACCTCACGCAGGCAGAAGACATCCAGATCAAGCTCGCCCAGGGTGCGAAGCCGGGGGAGGGCGGCCAGTTGCCGCCCACGAAGGTGTACCCGTGGATCGCGCGCACGCGCGGCGGTACGGCCGGTGTCGGCCTCATCTCTCCGCCGCCGCACCACGACATCTACTCGATCGAAGACCTCAAGCAGCTGATCTTCGACCTGAAGCGCGCCAACCCGCTCGCTCGGGTGCATGTGAAACTCGTGAGCCAATCGGGCATCGGCGCGGTCGCTGCGGGCACCGCGAAGGCTCTTGCCGACGTCATCCTCGTCTCCGGGCACGACGGCGGTACCGGTGCGAGCCCGATGAACTCGCTCAAGCACGCGGGAACCCCGTGGGAGCTGGGGCTGGCAGAGACGCAGCAGACCCTCATGCTCAACAACATGCGCGACCGCGTGGTCGTGCAGGTCGACGGGCAGCTCAAGACGGGCCGCGATGTCATCATCGGTGCCCTGCTCGGGGCCGAGGAGTTCGGCTTTGCGACCGCGCCGCTCGTTGTCTCCGGTTGCATCATGATGCGCGTCTGCCATCTCGACACCTGCCCGGTGGGTGTCGCGACCCAGAACCCCGTCCTGCGCGAGCGGTTCGCCGGCAAGCCCGAGTTCGTCGTGAACTTCATGGAATTCATCGCCGAAGAGGTCCGTGAGCACCTCGCTGCGCTCGGATTCCGCAGTCTGGATGAGATCATCGGCCACCACGAGCTTCTCGACGTCGACGGTGCCGTTCAGCACTGGAAGGCCGGTGGAATGGACCTCGCGCCGATTCTCGCCGGTCCCGACTTCGGCGAAGACCAGTCGCGAAGGAACACCCGCGCGCAGGACCACGAACTCGACAAGCACTTCGATGTCGCCGTGATCGAACGCGCTGGTGGCGTGCTCGTGGACGGCGGACACATCGAGATCGATCTTCCGATCCGCAACACCGAGCGCGCCGTCGGCACCCTGCTGGGTCACCATGTGACACGGGCGCATGGCGAGAACGGGCTGCCGTCGGGGTCGATCGAGATCAATCTCACGGGCTCGGCCGGCCAATCCTTCGGCGCGTTCATGCCGGCAGGAATCACCCTGCGCCTCGAGGGCGACTCGAACGACTACGTCGGCAAGGGTCTGTCCGGCGGGCAGATCGTGATCCGCCCGCCGCGCGGAGCAAGTTTCGATGCGTCGAAGAACGTCATCGCAGGAAACGTGATCGGCTACGGCGCGACGCAGGGAACGATGTTCCTGAGCGGTGTCGTGGGGGAGCGGTTCTTCGTGCGCAACTCCGGTGCGACCGCGGTGGTCGAAGGAGTGGGCGACCACGCGCTCGAGTACATGACCGGAGGTCTTGCCGTGATCCTCGGCGCCACGGGCCGCAACCTCGGCGCGGGAATGTCGGGCGGAACTGCCTACATCTACAAACTCGACACTGCGTTGGTCAACCGCGAGGCGATCGCCGCCGGTGAGCTCGAACTGGGCCCCCTCGGCTCGGGCGACGCCGAGATCCTCCGCGATCTGCTGACCCAGCACGTTGCCGAGACGGACTCGCTGCTCGCAGCATCCCTTCTCGATTCCTTCGATTCCGAGGTCGAGAACTTCGTGCGCGTTCTCCCGCGTGACTACGCAGCCGTGCTGCAAACCCGACAAGATGCCGTGGCCGAGGGGCTGGACCCCGACGGCGATGTCGTCTGGAACCGCATCCTGGAGGTGACGGGTGGCTGACCCGAAGGGCTTTCTCAAGGTAACCGAACGCGAGTTGCCGCCTCGGCGCCCCGTACCGGTGCGCATCATGGACTGGAAAGAGGTCTATGAGCAGGGCGACTCTGCGACGCTCCGACGACAGGCCGGGCGCTGCATGGACTGCGGTGTTCCCTTCTGTCACCAGGGGTGTCCGCTCGGCAACTTGATCCCGGAGTGGAACGACCTCACCTGGCGCGGCGAAGGACGCGCCGCGATCGAGCGACTCCACGCGACGAACAACTTCCCGGAGTTCACCGGTCGACTGTGCCCTGCGCCGTGCGAAAGCTCGTGCGTGCTCGGCATCAACCAGCCTGCCGTGACGATCAAGCAGATCGAGGTCTCCATCATCGACGAGGCGTTCGGCAAAGGCTGGGTCGAACCCGAGCCGCCGGGACGCCTCACCGGCAAAACCGTGGCAGTCGTGGGCTCGGGCCCTGCGGGCCTCGCTGCCGCTCAGCAGCTCACACGCGCCGGCCACACGGTCGCGGTGTATGAACGAGACGACCGCATCGGCGGGCTCCTGCGGTACGGAATCCCCGACTTCAAGATGGAGAAGAAGCACCTCGAGTCGCGCCTTCGCCAGATGCAGGACGAGGGCACCCGCTTCCGCGCGGGGGTCGCCATCGGTACGGACATCACCTGGAGCGACCTGCGTGCGCGCTACGACGCGGTCGTGATCGCCACGGGCGCAACCATCCCGAGGGAGCTGCCGATTCCGGGCCGCGATCTCGCCGGGGTGCACTTCGCGATGGAGTACCTCGTCGAATCCAACAAGGCGACAGCTGGCGATTCGGTCCCACACCAGATCTCCGCAGCAGGCAAGCACGTGGTCGTCATCGGCGGCGGTGACACCGGCGCCGACTGCATCGGTACCGCGCACCGCCAGGGCGCGCTCAGCGTTACCAATCTCGCCATCGGCAAGCAGCCCCCGGGCGATCGACCCGAAACGCAGCCGTGGCCCATGGCCCCGACGCTTTTCGAGGTGTCCTCGGCGCACGAAGAGGGCGGCGAGCGCGCCTATCTGGCGTCGACCGTCGAGTTCCTCGGCAACGATGTGGGCGAAGTCCGCGCGTTGCGGGTCGCAGAGACCGAGTTCGTCGATGGACGTCGTGTGCCCAAGAGCGGCACCGAGCGCGACATCCCTGCCGACCTCGTGCTCATCGCGATGGGCTTCACCGGTCCCGAGCGCGCGGACCTCGAAGACCAGCTCGGCGCTCAGTTCACGGAGCGCGGCAACGTAGGCCGCGACGACCAGTACCTCACCACGGCATCGGGCACTTTCGTCGCGGGCGACGCTGGACGCGGACAGTCGCTGATCGTCTGGGCCATCGCCGAGGGTCGCGCAGCGGCCGCGAGCGTGGATGCCTATCTCATGGGTGAGACCGAATTGCCTTCGCCCGTCCGCCCGACCGATGTCGCCATCGGTCTCCAGCACGCGTAGTCTGGCCACGGCCTTTCTGCCACCTACCCCACCGGAGAGTTCACGGATGAGACGCGCCAAGATCGTTGCAACACTGGGTCCCGCCACATCGACGTACGAAATGGTTCGCGCCATCATCGACGCCGGTGTGGACGTCGCCCGACTCAATCTGAGTCACGGGGACTACTCGGTCCACGAGAACAACTTCGCAAACGTCCGCAAGGCGGCAGACGACGCCGGCCGCGCGGTCGCCGTGCTGGTCGATCTGCAAGGACCGAAGATCCGCCTCGGCAAGTTCGAGAACGGCCCCCACGACCTCGCTGAGGGCGACATCTTCAAGATCACCACCGACGACATCCTCGGCACGAAAGAGATCGTCTCGACGACGTTCAACGGCCTGCCCGCTGACGTCACGCCGGGCGACTTCCTCCTCATCGACGACGGCAAGGTGCGCGTCGAGGTCACCGAGGTCGAAGGATCGGTCGTCACCACGAAGGTGATCGTGGCCGGTGCGGTTTCGAACAACAAGGGCATCAACCTCCCGGGTGTGGCCGTGAACGTTCCTGCCCTCTCCGAGAAGGATGAGGCCGACCTGCGATGGGGACTCCAGGCGGGCTGCGACATCGTCGCCCTGTCGTTCGTCCGCAGCGCGAAAGACGTCCAGCGTGTCCACGTGATCATGGCCGAAGAGGGACGTCGCGTTCCGGTTATTGCAAAGATCGAGAAGCCCCAGGCTGTCGAGAACCTCGAAGAGATCATCGACGCCTTCGACGGCATCATGGTCGCCCGTGGCGACCTCGGTGTCGAGCTTCCGCTCGAGGCTGTTCCGATCGTGCAGAAGCGCGCTGTCGAGCTGTGCCGCCGGATGGCGAAGCCCGTCATCGTCGCCACCCAGATGCTCGAGTCGATGATCGACAACCCGGTCCCCACGCGTGCCGAAACCAGTGACGTCGCCAACGCCGTGCTGGATGGTGCCGACGCGGTGATGCTCTCGGGCGAGACCAGCGTCGGCAAGTATCCCGTCGGTGTCGTCGAAACCATGGCTCGCATTGTGGCCTCAACCGAAGACCACGGCCTCGAGCGCATCGCTCCGCTGACCAACAAGCCCCGTACGCAGGGTGGTGCGATCACACTGGCCGCCATGGAGGTCGCCGACTTCGTCGAGGCGAAGTACCTCTGTGTCTTCACCGAGTCGGGCGACACCGCGCGTCGCATGTCGCGCCTGCGCCCGAAGATCCCCATGATCGGCTTCGCCACCGAGCCGGCCATCCGTCGCCGCATGGCGCTCACGTGGGGCGTGCAGTCCACGCTTGTCGAGCATGTCGCACACACCGACCGGATGTTCATCCAGGTGGATGACTACTTCCTGTCCAACGATCTCGCAAAGGTCGGAGACAAGGTCGTCGTCATTTCGGGATCCCCTCCCGGAATCATCGGCTCCACCAACGACATCCGCATCCACAAGATCGGTGACGCCGTGCACGGCAAGGCACCGATCTACAAGACCAGCGACTGAATCAACACGCTGCAACGGTCGCGCTCACTATGCTGAACGCGACCGTTGTCGTGTATCTGAGAAGGAGCCGTCATTGTGATCTGGGATCTGCTGTGGTTCTCCCTGTGGAGCTTCTTCTTCGTCGCCTACCTGTGCGTGCTCATCTACGTCGTGATCGACATCTTCCGCGATCACGATCTCAGTGGCGGTCTGAAGGCCGTCTGGATCGTTTTCCTTGTGTTCGTGCCGTTCGTCACTTCGCTCGTGTACGTCATCGCGCGAGGCAAGGGAATGGCGGAGCGTTCGGCCGTCCGCTCGGGCGTCGTCGCCGAACAGGACAGCTACCACCCACGCGCGTCAGCCAATCCCACCGACGACATCGCCCAGGCTGCTGCGCTCCTCGCGGCGGGCACGATCACTCAGGGAGAGTTCGACGCTCTCAAGAGCAAGGCTCTCGGCAACCAATACTTCGGCGCCTGAGCCCGAGGCGAGTCTGTACCGGTGGTGGGAGTCGAACCCACACGCCCTTTCGGGCAACCGAGTTTGAGTCGGTCGCGTCTGCCATTCCGCCACACCGGCGCGTGCAGGCCATCCGCACGTCCGAGAATCGACCATACCGTAGGATTGCTCCTGTGACTGAGTTCGACCAGCCCGCAGAGGCAACGACCAACGCCCCCCGACGCGTCGTTGTCGCGGAGGATGAGTCGCTCATCCGCCTCGACATCGTCGAGATCCTCCGTGACAACGGCTTCGATGTTGTCGGAGAGGCCGGTGACGGCGAGACCGCCGTGCAACTGGCGACCGAGCTTCGCCCCGACCTCGTCATCATGGACGTCAAGATGCCGCAGCTCGATGGCATCTCCGCAGCCGAGAAGCTGAGCAAGAACCACATCGCTCCGGTTGTGCTGCTGACGGCATTCAGCCAGAAGGAGCTCGTCGAGCGGGCGAGCGAAGCGGGGGCCCTCGCGTACGTCGTGAAGCCCTTCACCCCGAACGACCTGCTGCCGGCGATCGAGATCGCCCTGGCTCGCTACGAGCAGATCATCACGCTCGAGGCCGAGGTCGCCGACATGGTGGAGCGCTTCGAGACGCGCAAGCTCGTCGACCGTGCCAAGGGTCTGCTCAACGAGAAGATGGGTCTCACCGAGCCCGAGGCGTTCCGCTGGATCCAGAAGGCATCCATGGATCGCCGCCTGACCATGCAGGATGTGGCCAAGGCCATCATCGAGCAGCTGGCTCCGAAGAAGGCGTAACGCCTATAGATCGCGGATCATGTTCGTGATCCGGATCGTCGAGAGCCTGCGGCCCTCTTCGTCGCTCACTGCGATTTCGTGAACGGCGACGCTTCGGCCGAGGTGCACCGGCGTGCACACGCCGGTGACGATGCCCGACGTCGCCGAACGCGTGTGCGTGGCATTGATATCAACTCCGACGGCCAAACGGCCGTGCCCCGCGTGCAGGTTCGCAGCCATCGACCCGAGTGATTCACCGAGAACGACATAAGCGCCACCGTGCATGAGCCCCACGGGCTGAGTGTTGCCCTCTACGGGCATGGTCGCGACGCAGCGATCCACCGTGAATTCGACGAACTCTATGCCCATCTTGTCGGCGAGAGCACCCAATCCGCGCCGCGCCGCCCACTCCATTCCGTTGACGTCGGCGGGAGGAAGATCACTCATGAGGGGCTCCTTCGATGGCGCGGCGCGGGGTGTCGGATGCGCTGACTAGAGTGTCAGAGTGACGGACTCCGCAAAGCCTACCCTTCTCGTCGTCGACGGCCATTCGCTGGCGTACCGGGCCTTCTTCGCCCTCCCCGTCGACAACTTCACGACGAAAGACGGCCAGCACACGAACGGCATTTACGGGTTTCTCGCGATGCTGATCAACCTCATCAAGGCCGAGAAGCCCACGCACTTGGCGGTCGCATTCGACACCTCGCGTGAGTCTTTCCGCACGCGCGAGTATTCCGATTACAAGGCAAACCGTTCCGAGACTCCGTCCGAGTTCAAGGGTCAGATCCCGCTTCTTCAGGACTGCCTGGCCGCGATGAGTATTCAGGTCTTGCAGAAGCCCGATTTCGAAGCCGACGACATCCTCGCCACGCTCGCTACACAGGGCGCCGCGCAGGGTTACAACGTTCTGGTCTGCTCAGGCGACCGTGACACGATTCAGCTCGTCACCGACGACGTCACGCTGCTCTACCCCAACGTCCAGGGCGTCTCCCAGCTCAAGCGGTACGACACAGATGCCGTGATCGAACGTTACGGCGTGCGGCCCGAGCAGTATCCCGACATCGCGGCACTCGTCGGCGAAACGAGCGACAATCTTCCCGGTGTGCCTAAGGTCGGCGAGAAGACGGCGGTCAAGTGGCTGACGCAGTTTGGCTCGCTCGACGCGCTGTTGGACGGTGCGGACGGCGTCACGGGTGTCGTGGGCAACAATCTGCGCGAGCACATCGACGCCGTGCGCCGCAACCGCACGCTCAACCGGCTGTTGACCGACGTCGAACTGCCGGTGACGGTTACCGACCTCGAAGTGCAACCCATGGACGCACAGGCCGTACGCGACATCTTCGCTCGGCTGGAGTTCAAGTCACTGATTCCGCGGGTAGCCGAGCTCGCCGGCATTGAGCAGCAGATGGCGGCCGTCACTTCAGCCGCTGCGATGCTCGCTCCCGTGGCTGTCGAGCCGTCGCCGTCCGACCTCGCCGCATGGCTCGACGAGGCCTCCGGCGAAGTGGCGGTCACCGTAACAGTCGACGGCGGTCTTCCGCACCGCGTCGGTTTTTCTACGGCGGATGCTTCCGCCGAAGCGACCTGGAACGCCGAGGTGGCAGCATCCCTCACCCCCTGGTTGTCATCGGACGCGCCCAAGGTGTTCAGCGACGCGAAGTCGCAGGTGAAGGCTCTTCGCCGCGCGGGAGTCGTACTCGGCGGGTTGACTTTCGACATCATCGTCGCCGGATGGTTGATGCGCCCGAGCTTCCCCGACAAGACGCTCGCACACCTCGTCGATCGCTATCTGGACGAGAAGCTGCCCGAGGCAGATCCCACCCAGCTCGTGCCCGAGACCGAAGGCGCAACGCCCGGGCAGTTGTCCTGGTACACGCTGCGGGTGGCCGCCAAAGTGCGCGAAGAGCTCGCTCCGAGCGTGGCATCCGTCCTCCACGACATCGAGCTCCCTACGCTGCAGGCACTCGCCGATATGGAGCTCGCCGGCGTCGCGGTGTCGCACGCCAAACTGTCGGGCTTCTCGTCCGAACTCGCGGAGCGCGCCGACGCGATCGCGCAGGACGCGTACGCGACCATCGGTCGAGAGGTGAACCTGGGGTCGCCCAAGCAGCTGCAAGAGGTGCTGTTCGAAGAACTTCTCCTCCCGAAGACCCGCAAGACCAAGACGGGCTACTCCACCGACGCCGCGGTGCTCGCCGATCTTCAAGAGAGCAACCCGCACCCTTTCCTCGACCAGTTGCTGCAACACCGCGAAGCCACCAAGCTCCGGCAGATCATCGAGTCGCTCGACACCGCCATCGGTCCGGACGGGCGCGTGCACACGACATATGTGCAGACCGGCAGCCAGACGGGCAGGCTCTCGAGCACAGACCCCAACCTGCAGAACATCCCGGTGCGCACCGACGAGAGCAAGCGCATCCGCGAAGCGTTCGAGGTGGGGGACGGCTATGAGACCCTGCTGACCGCCGACTACTCCCAGATCGAGATGCGCATCATGGCGCATCTTTCGGCCGACCCCGGTCTCGTCGAGGCGTTCAACTCGGGCGAGGACCTCCACCGATTCGTCGGCGCACGGGTCTTCGCTGTCGATCCTTCCGAGGTCACCCCGGCGATGCGTACGAAGGTCAAGGCGATGTCATACGGGCTGGTCTACGGACTCTCGGCGTTCGGTTTGTCCAAGCAATTGCGTATCGAGCAGTCCGAGGCCAAGCAGCTCATGATGGAGTACTTCGCGCGATTCGGTGCCGTGCGCGACTATCTGCGCTCGTCGGTCGAGCAAGCGCGCATCGACGGCTACACCGAGACGATCTTCGGCCGCCGTCGACCCTTCCCTGACCTGACGAGCCCGAACCGCGTTCTGCGCGAGAACGCCGAGCGCGCCGCACTCAACGCGCCGATTCAGGGCAGCGCCGCCGACATCATGAAGATCGCCCTGTTCCACATCCACCACGACTTCGCGGCCGAGAACCTGCGCTCACGGGTGCTCATGCAGATCCACGATGAGCTCGTCGTCGAGATCGCGCCGGGGGAGTGGGATGCTGCCGAGAAGATCGTTCGCGAGCGGATGGGCGACGCGGCTGACCTCACGGTTCCGCTCGACGTGCAGATCGGCCGGGGCTCGGACTGGAACATCGCGGGCCATTGAGCTCACGCGGGTTCACGCCCGCGCGGTTGGACGGCGCGAACGCGGATGCCTAGGCTCGAAGGCATGACTGATGCACCGCGCACCCCCACGCCGATCGACACGATCGCTGACGCATGGGTGGACACCCTCGCCGAACTCGAACCCTCGCTCGCGACCTACATCGGTCGATTCGAGTACAACGATCGCTTCGGCGACTATTCACCCGCAGGGCAGGAGCGTCTCGCCGACGAGGCGCGCACTGTCCTCACCGCGCTCGACGCAGCGACCCCCGTCGACGCCATCGACGCAGTGACGAAAGAGGATCTCTCTCGGGACCTCCGCCTGGAGCTGGATCTCTACGACGCGAAGGCACACCTGCGCGACCTCAATGTGATTGCATCGCCGGTGCAGAACATTCGTGCCGTCTTCGACCTCATGCCCACCGCCAGCGTCGACGACTGGTCGGTCATCTCGACGCGTTTGAGCGCTGTTCCCGGCGCGATCAGCGCGTACATCGAGACACTCCGCGAAGGCATCGCCGAAGGCGTTGTTCCGGCACGGCGACAGGTGACCGAAACGGTTACCCAAATCGCCCGTTACACCGCAAAGGACGGTTTCTTCGCGACGTTCGCCGGTGATGCTGCCCCCCGTGAGGGTCAATTGCCCGCCTCGATCGCGCGTGATCTCGCCGATAACTCGAACGCCGCCCGCGTGGCCTACGACGAGCTGGCCCAGTTCCTCGCGACAGAGCTCGCACCCGCTGCTCCCGAGAAGGATGCTGTCGGACGCGAGCTCTATGCCCTGCACTCCCGCAGGTTCCTCGGCGCGACGATCGACCTCGACGAGACCTACGAGTGGGGCCGCGAAGAGCTCGCACGCATGGTTGCGGAGCAGACCTCGATCGCGAACGAGATCAAGGCCGGCGCGAGCGTCGAAGAGGCGGTCGAGTTTCTCGAAGCAGACGCATCACGCAAGCTGGTCGGCACCGAAGCGCTGCAGCGGTGGATGCAGGAGACCAGTGACCGCGCGGTCGAAGAGCTCGGTCGCAGTCACTTCGACATCGCGGAACCGATCCGCCGGCTGGAGTGCATGATCGCGCCGACGAAAGAAGGCGGGATCTACTACACCGGCCCTACCGATGACTTCTCGCGTCCGGGCCGGATGTGGTGGTCAGTGCCCGAGGGCGTCGAGACCTTCGATACGTGGCGCGAGCTCACGACCGTGTACCACGAGGGAATTCCCGGGCACCACCTGCAGATCGCGCAGGCCGTGTACAACCGCGCACAGCTGAATTCCTGGCGTCGTCTGCTCGGCGGAACGTCGGGCCATGCCGAGGGGTGGGCGCTCTACGCGGAGCGTCTGATGGAGCAGCTCGGCTACCTGGATGACCCGGCAGACCGGCTCGGGATGCTCGACGGACAGCGCATGCGTGCCGCTCGTGTGGTGCTCGACATCGGTGTGCACCTCGAGAAGCCGCGACTGGACGGCGAGGGTACGTGGGACCACGACTACGCCCTCGACTTCATGCGCCACAACGTCAACATGTCGGACGAGTTCGTTCAGTTCGAGGTGAACCGCTACCTCGGCTGGCCCGGACAGGCGCCGTCCTACAAGGTGGGTCAGCGCATCTGGGAACAGCTGCGCGATGACGTCAAGGCTCGCGAGGGCGCCGACTTCGACATCAAGGCCTTCCACAAGCGCGCACTCGACATCGGCGGTGTCGGGCTCGACACCCTGAAGGCGGCGTTGGCTTCCTGACCGGGAATGGGACGAGGCCGGGGGAGGTTCACATTCACATGAATGAAATCGAACTCGGCCTCGACACTTTCGGTGACGTCACCCGCGGGGTGGACGGACAGCTTCTGTCGGATGCCGAGACCATCCGCAATGTGATCGCACAGGCGGTACTCGCCGACGAGGTCGGCCTGTCGTTCTTCGGCGTGGGGGAGCACCACCGTCACGAGTTCGCGATCTCGAGCCCGGAGATCGTGCTGGCGGCCGCTGCATCCGTCACGAAGCAGATCCATCTCGGGACCGCGGTCACCGTGCTCTCCAGCGATGACCCCGTGCGCGTATACGAGAAGTTCGCGACCTTGGATGCCGTGAGCAACGGGCGCGCCGAGGTCATCCTCGGGCGGGGTTCGTTCATCGAGTCTTTTCCGCTGTTCGGATACGACCTGCGCGACTACGAGGTGCTGTTCGAGGAGAAACTCGATCTCTTCTCCCAGTTGATCACCGAGAAGCCGGTCACCTGGCAGGGCACCACCCGGGCATCGCTCGAGAACGCCGATGTCTACCCGAAGACCGAATCGGGGCTGAAGGCGTGGGTCGGCGTCGGTGGCAGCCCCGAGTCCGTCGTTCGCACCGCACGCTACGGGTACGGGCTGATGCTGGCGATCATCGGGGGACCGTCACACCGCTTTCGCCCGTTCGTCGATCTGTATCACCGCTCGCTGGACTCGTTTGGACGCGAGACACTGCCGGTGGGCATCCACTCGCCGGGTCACATCGCCGAGACCGACCAGCAGGCGTGGGACGAGGCCTACGACGGTTTCGAAGCGCTCAACAACACGATCGGGCGCGAGCGTGGCTGGCCTCCGTACAACCGCCTGCGCTTCCAGCACGACGTGGGGCCTGAGGGCGCCATCTACGCCGGGTCACCCGAAACGGTGGCGCGCAAGATCGCCGACACGGTCCGCACGCTCGGGGCTCAGCGCTTCGACATGAAGTTCTCGACCGGAACGCTCTCGCACGAGCACATGATGCGGTCCATCGAGTTGTACGGCACGAAAGTCGCCCCACTCGTCCGCGACATGCTCGCGTAGCTCACGGGCCGGCGACGGCATCCGTACGATGTCGCTATGACCGACGCCGAGACCGTTCAGGCATCCACTCTCTCCGAGCGCCTCGACGCACTGCCCTTCACCCGGCGACACCTCAAGGTGCTCACCGGCTCGGGACTCGGCTGGGCGTTGGACGCGATGGACGTCGGGCTGATCTCCTTCATCATCGCCGCGCTCGCGGTGCAGTGGAGTCTTGAGCCCACCGAAACAGCGTGGATCGCCGCCATCGGGTTCGTCGGTATGGCCATCGGCGCCACTGTGGGCGGACTGCTGGCCGATCGGCTGGGGAGGCGCCAGGTCTTCGCGGCGACGCTGCTGATCTACGGCCTCGCGACGGGAGCCAGCGCCCTCGTCGGCGGACTGACTGCGCTGCTCATCCTGCGCTTCCTGGTGGGGCTGGGTCTCGGTGCGGAGCTGCCGGTCGCCTCGACGTATGTCAGCGAGTTCGCGCCCGCGCGCATACGCGGACGCCTGATCGTGATTCTGGAGGCGTTCTGGGCCGTGGGCTGGACGGCCGCAGCGCTCATCGGCTTCTTCGTGATTCCCGGCTCCGACAACGGATGGCGGTGGGCATTCGCGATCGGCGCGATTCCGGCGCTGTACGCCCTGATCGTGCGTTGGGGGTTGCCCGAGTCACCGCGCTGGCTCGAACGCCAGGGCAAGAGCGCTCAGGCCGAGGCCATCGTCGTCTCGTTCGAGCAGTCGGCGGGGGTCACCTCTCCGACACACACCACGCCGTCGCCGCCGCCCGCGAAAGCCGCGTCCGCCCGCGCGCGACTCGCCGCGCTCTGGTCTACAGAGTTCCGCATCCGCACGGCGAGCCTCTGGCTGGTGTGGTTCTGCGTCAATTTCTCGTACTACGGCGCCTTCATCTGGATTCCCTCGATCCTCGTCTCGCAGGGCTATGACCTCGTGCGGTCCTTCGGCTTCACGCTCATCATCACGCTCGCTCAGCTCCCGGGCTATGCGGTCGCGGCCTGGCTCATCGAGGTGTGGGGGCGCCGCCTGACGCTCTCGGTCTTTCTGGTGGGATCCGCGATCGCAGCAATCTTCTTCGGCACCGCCACGACCGAGAGTGCGGTGATCGCCGCCGGCATGGCGCTGTCGTTCTTCAACCTCGGCGCATGGGGCGCGCTGTACGCCGTCACTCCCGAGCTGTACCCGACCTCTCTGCGCGCGACCGGATCAGGCTGGGCTGCCGGCGTCGGGCGGATCGCCTCGATCGTCGCACCGCTGACCGTGCCGGTGGTGCTCGTGGCGGGCGGAGCGCCGATGCTCTTCGTGGTCTTCGCGGTGTTCTTCGCGATCGCCGCGATCGCCGCCTGGGGGCTCGTGGACCGCAAAGGCGAGGCTCTCGACGACCGCTGAGCGCGCCGTAGGCTGGGGACGTGGCATCCATTCGTTTCGTCGCTATCGGAGACTCCTTCACCGAGGGGGTGGGAGATGACCTTCCTGATGGTCGCGTCCGCGGGTGGGCTGATCTTGTCGCGCAGGGATGGGCGGATGCTTCGGCACAGCCCATCGAGTACGCGAACCTCGCCATCCGGGGCAAGCTCGTCTGGCCGATCGTCGAACAGCAACTCGAGCCGGCCCTCGCGCTGAAGCCGACGCACCTGTCATTCAACGGTGGCGGAAACGACATGTTGCGCCCGCGCTCGAGCGTGTCGCGCATCGTGGACGCGTTCACGCACGTCATGCGGCGGTGCGACGAAGAAGGCGTGCAGCTGATCCTGCTGTCGGGAGCGAACCCGTCGGGTCAACTCCCGCTCGGACCGGTTTTCCAGCGGCGCGGCGACATCCTCACTGCAGCGGTCAGCAAGAGGATTGAAGACCGGCCCGACATCATGCGGGCATTCAACTGGCCCGATCGAGAGCTCTCGACACCGCCCTACTGGTCTCAGGACCGCCTCCACATGAATTCCCGCGGTCACCACCGCGTGGCTGCGCGTGTGCTCACCGCGGCGGGGATCGAGCCGCCCGCCGACTGGTGGTCGCTCCCTCAGCTACCGCTCATTTCTCCGCGCGGAGCGGCGTACTACCGCGAGTACGTCGGGCCTTGGGTACGGCGCCGCCTGACCGGCACCTCATCGGGCGACAACCGCGAGCCGAAGCATCCGGAGTGGATCACGGTCGGCTGACCGCGTAGACGAGTTCGGCGAACTGCGCGTTCTGACGCACGGATTGCAGGCGCAGGCGATCTGCACCGAGCACGCGGGGCAGAAGAGACCGGCCCGAACCCAGCGTCGCCGGCGCGACAGAGACGCGGAGTTCGTCCAGCAGTCCGGCATCGGCGAACTGGCCGGCGAGATCGCCGCCACCGACGACCCACACGTCGCGATCACCGGCGGCGGCCATGATCTCGTCCCAGTGCTTCTGGGGGGTGCCGCTGACGAATCGCACGTCTGCGCCGGGGACGGATGGGAGCTCTCGCGTGGTGAAGACGTAGGTCGGGCGTGAGCCGTAGAAACCCGGCCACTTCTCGGGGTGTGTCACGAGGTCTTCGTGCTCGAGCACCCACTCGTATGTGGTGGAGCCTTGGACGATCACCCCCACTCCTTCGAGGAAGACGTCGAATTCTGCGGCGCCGTCACCTCGTTCGACGACGAAGAGCCAATCCAATGAATCGTGCTCGTCCGCAAGGAAGCCGTCGAGGGTAGTGGCGGTGTTGTAGATCACTCGTGGCATGCCGATAACGGTAGCGGCCGGGTCGGACACTGGACAGGTATTCAACCATCTGGTATTTTACTAATCAGTTGAACACGAAGGGAGACGCGATGGCGACCGATCAACTCAGCCTGACCTTTTCGGCACTGTCCGACCCCACGCGTCGCGCACTCCTGGCCCGCCTCGCCGGGGGAGAGGCGACCGTCAACGAGCTCGCTGAGCCGTTCGAGATGACCCTGGCCGCCATCTCGAAACACCTGCGCGTCCTCGAGGGCGCGGGTTTGATCAGCCGCAGCAAGGATGCGCAGTATCGACCTGCTCGGCTCGACGCCCGGCCACTGGCGGCTGCATCCGAATGGATCGGCGACTACGCCCGCTTCTGGGAAGCGAATATGGACGCCCTCGACAGCTACCTGAATGCACTGCAACAACTCACCACGAACACCCCATCCACCGCAGGAGAAACCAAATGACTGAGTACTTCACCATCACCCGCGAACTCGCCGCTCCCCGCGCGCTTGTCTTCGAGACGCTTACGCGCCCCGAGCACTTCGCCGTCTGGTTCGGCACCGCGGCCGTCGAGGTGCCGCAGGACTCGCTCACGATGGATGTTCGCCCCGGTGGTGACTTCCGCGCGGTGATGCTGCTGCCCGACGGCAACCGGATCAACTGGTCGGGGGAGTACATCGCCGTCGACCCGCCCTCGCACCTTGCGATGACTCTCTCGGATCAGCCCGGCGATGACGCGGGACTGCCTGTGCTGTTCGACCTCGAAGAAACCGACACCGGCACACGCTTGACGATCCGACAGGACCGCGCAGACTTCAGCGACGAGCAGGTCGAGATGACGATCGAGGGCTACAACGCCTTCATCGACGACATCGCGAACTTGCTGACGCGCCTTCAATCGGACGCCAGCGCCTGAGCGCGGTCTAAAGTGCGCCGGGGCGGCGCAGTGCCTCCATCGCGAGGGCGCTGCCCGCTTCGGCGGCCGCGAGGGCATCCGCGCCGGCGAGAACGGCGACAAGGTAGCCCGCGGCGAACGCGTCGCCGGCACCCGTCGAATCCAGCACATCATCGACGCGCTCGACCGCGACCTCGGCGGTCACCCCGCCGTGCCGCACGTGCACGGGGTCGCCGCCCCGCTTGACGACGAAGACTCCCGAGGGACGCAGCATCCATTCGTCTGCGAGCGCAGCCTCGTCTGCGTTCGCGAAGGTCACGGACGGGCCGATCGCGTCGAGCATCTCAGCGAGAAGGTCGGGTCCGAGATCACGCATCGTCGCGGTACTCGACAAATCGAGACTGATCGGGATGCCCCGACCTCCCACTCTCGCGCACATGTCCAGCAGAGCCGCCCGTGTCGTGGGCGCCGCGAAGCCGTAGAGCGGCAGATGCACCCAGTCGGAGCCTTCCCACCAGTCATCGTCGATGGTGTCCAGCTCGGCAGAGGCGCCGCGGTCGGTGATCATCGTGCGCTCGCCGTCGTCATCGACGAGGATCACGATCGCGCCGGTTCGTCCCACGCGTTGCACGCGCACCTCGACTCCCGAGTTCTCGAGTTGACGCGCGAGCGTCTCACCGAGGGTGTCGTCGCCGACTCGACCGATGAATCGCACCGGATGCTGCGGCGCCGCCGCGACGGCAACGTTCGCGGCACTCCCGCCACGCGTGAGGCGCACTTCGGCGGTGTTGTCGGTTCCGCGCTCCAATCGTGCGCCGCCCAGGACGATGAGATCGGCGACGAGATCGCCGATGACGGTCAGCATCAGACCGCCGACGAGACCGCGGAGAGGGCGAGCGCGATCTGGGCCCCCAGTTCGACGTTGCCGCGGTACACCGCGACATTGACGTCGAGACTGCGGCCGCCGGTCTCGCGCTGCATGAAGTCGAGCAGGAACGGAGTGGTGTCATGCCCCGACACCCCGTGCTCCTCGGCCGCGGCGAGCGCCCGTGCGAGCACGTCGTCGTGCAACTCGGTGTCGAGCTGGAGGTCTTCGGGGACGGGGTTTGCCACGAGCAGCGTCGACGAAATGCCCAGCCCATCGCGGACGCTCGACACGCGGGCGATTTCGTCGGGGGAGGAGACGGAGTACTCGATGTCGTAGCCGGAGTCCGAGATGTAGAAACCCGGGTAGTCCGTCGTCCGATAGCCGACCACGGCGAGATTGAGCGACTCCAGCCGTTCGAGCGTCAAAGGGATGTCGAGGATCGACTTGACACCGGCGCTGACGACGACGAGGGGGAGCGTCGCGAGTGTGCCGAGGTCGGCCGACTCGTCGAAGGTCTCCTGGGCCCGGCGATGCACCCCTCCGAGACCGCCGGTGGAGAACACCCGGACGCCGGCCAGATGCGCCAGATACGCGGTCGCGGCGACGGTCGTGCCGGCGCTCAGCCCTTTGACCGCGGCAACCGCGAGGTCGCGCAGGCTCGCCTTGACCACCCCGTCGGCCGTGGAGAGGTGCTTGATCTCGGCAGGGGAGAGGCCCACGGTCGGTACACCATCCACGACCCCGATCGTGGCCGGAACCACCCCCAGCGAACGCACACGGTTCTCAGCCTCGGTCGCGACCTCGAGATTGCGCGGCCTGGGCAGGCCGTGCGTGAAGATCGTCGATTCGAGCGCCAGCACCGGCTGTCCGGCGTCGACGGCGGCGCGCACCTCGGGTGAGATGGCGAGAGGGGCAGAAGCCACGGCGGTTCCCTTCGAATGGATGTCTCCACAGTACAAAGCAACTGGTCGCATCAAAGGCACTGTCCCGCCTATACAGAGCACGCACCTGTTGTCAACGCCTTGCGCGTACTCACAGCGCTTGGCAACGTTGTCCGGTGGACGAACACGTCCCATCACGAGTGGCTCACGCCACACCACGAAAGGACAGCACATGAGTATCGGAGCTGGCATCCTGCTCTTCGTCATCGGAGCGATCCTTGCCTTCGCCGTCAACGTCGAGGTCGAATGGGCGAACCTCGACATGATCGGCTACATCCTGATGGGCGCGGGCGCGCTCATCGCGCTGATCGGCATCGTCCTGCTGGCACGCCGCCGTCAGTCTGACACCGTCACCCGCACCGCCGTCGACCCGGCCGCAGGCGAGCAGGTCACCCGCAAGACCACACGTTCGACTGACGACACCGCCGGCCTCTGACCGCTCGGCGCTCCCGGTGGCTACTCGTAGCCGATGAGCCACCGGATGCCGAATCGATCGGTCACCCGACCGTCGTGTGCGCCCCACGGGCGCTCCTGCAGCGGATCTGACACGACCCCACCATCTGAAAGCTTGGCGAACCACCGAGCGAGGGTGGTGGGGTCTGCTGTTCCCAGCAGCGAAAAGACGGCGCCCTCGATGCGAACAGCATCTTCATCGGGGCCGGCGTCGGCACCGAAGAGGTTGACATCCCCCGAAAGGATGCCGTGGGCAACGGCGTTCGCCGGGCCATCGGTGCGGCCGAAGTCGGCGTACGTGTGCAGCGCGAGGTCACCGCCGAAGACGCCGTGGTAGAACGTCAGCGCCTCTGTTGCCGTGCCCGGAAAGAAGAGATAAGGAACCAGTCCAGCCATTCGCCGACTGTACACCCGGGGCCTCGACACGTTCATTGACGCGTCGAGCGGGTGCGCTTCGGCGGATCCATACCCAGGTGAATGCGCGTGCGCTTGCGCTCGATCACGATGAAGACGATGCCGAGAATCCATAGCGGAAACTGGGTGAGGAACGCCAGTCGGAAGGCATCCAGCGAATACGTCGCCGTTGTTCCCGCGCCCTGGAGGTCGAGTGCGAGTCCGATCATGAAGATCGCGATCAGCGCCGCGAGGAACCCGCCCGCGTTGGTGAGGCCGGTCGCCGTACTCAGTCGGTGCGCGGGGTTGTGTGTGCGTGCGTGGTCGAATGCGATCATCGACGCCGGTCCGCCCATCGCGAGGCCTACAGCGAGCACGATGAGCAGCCACAGGGGAGCGGGGCCGGGGTAGAGGATTACCGCGAGCCACACGGCCATCTGTGTGATGACGGCGGGGAGCACCAGTCCGCGCGAGCGGTGGTGTGGCATTCGCCGAGAGAGTTCACCCATGACGGGGCCGAGCGCCATACCTACGATCACGTAGATCGAGAGAATGGATGCAGCTTCCGCCGTTGATCGCCCCTCTCCGGCGGTGAGGAACGGCATTCCCCACAACAGCACGAATGCGGTGCCGGCAAAGGGCGACGCGAAATGGGACCAGAAGGCGAGCCGAGTACCCGGGTGCGCCCAGGCCGCGCGAATGCCGACGCCGGTATCGATCGACGACGTCACGATGCGAATGGCACCCGTGTCGGTGTTGACGCTGACGTCGGCGGAGCGGTTCTCGGGATGATTGCGGATGACCGCGAAGACAAGGACCGCGAAGAGGATGCCGAGACCGGCGATACTGCCGAATGTGATCGACCACGACGTGGCGTGCAGCAGCGCCGCCAGAGGAATCAGGGCGATGAGCTGGCCGGTTTGCCCGAGGATGCCCGTGAATTGCACCATGATGGGGCCGCGCTGCGCGGGAAACCACGTCGCAATGAGGCGCAACACGCTCGGAAAGACCGCTGCGTCACCCGCACCGAGGAGCATCCGGGCAAAGATTGCGACGCCCACGTTGGGGGAGAACGCCATCGTCAGCTGACCGGCAGCCATCAGGATCATCCCGATCGTCATGATCGGTCGGGAGCCGAATCTGTCGAGGAGGACGCCGATCGGAATCTGCATTCCGCCGTAGACGGCCAATTGCACGACGGCGAACATAGACAGGGTCGAGGCATCCGCCATGAAACGATCTGCCGCGTCAACGCCGACCGCACTCAACGACGAACGGTTCGTAATCGCGAGCACGTACGCTGCGACACCGATCGACCAGATGACCCACGCGCGGAGCGACGGTGAGGAGGAGATGGAGACGGTCACGGCGATCCGGGAGTGAGGGAGTGGATACTGCCAGCGTACCTCGCGGCTCGAATCCCTAAGTTGACATAATGTGCATTATCAGCGAACGACCGATCGCTAGCCGAGCTGGATTCTTGGTCCGGAACGCCCCTTCTCTAGGCTCGAAGCATGTTGGAGTCGCTGACCGGGTTCGTCGTCGTCGGCGTCGCCATCCTGGTGGGCTGGATCATCGGGCGTATCGACCTTCTCGGCGAACACGCGAAACCGGTGCTCGCGCGCCTGACGTTCTTCGTCCTGTCGCCGTTCTTGCTGTTCGTCGTACTGGCCCAGGCTGATGTCCGCACGCTGTTCTCCGCACTTCTGCCGGTGGCTGCCATCGCCGCGGTGTCGATCTTCGTGATCTATGCGCTGATCGCCCGGCTCGCCTGGAGGCGCCCGCTCGGCGAAATCGTCATCGGTGCGCTGAGTTCCGGGCAGGTCAACTCCAACAACATCGGCATTCCCTTGTCGCTGTACCTGCTCGGCAGTGCCGCCTACCCGGCGCCGGTGATCCTGTTGCAACTGCTGATCTTCACACCGATCACGATGACGATCCTGGATGCCGTCACCCACGGCCGCACCTCGCCGGGGCGCGCGCTCGTGCGCACGATCTCGAACCCGATCGTCCTGGGGTCGCTGCTCGGGACCATCGTGTCGATCAGTGGGATCGAGTTGCCGTCGGTGGTCCTGGAGCCCGCGATGCTCATCGCAAACGCCTGCGTGCCCGTCATGCTGATCAGTTACGGCATCTCTCTCTACGGACAGCGCGTCCTCGCGCCATCCGGGCGCCGGCGCGACGTGATCCTCGCAACGACACTCAAGCTCGTCGCCATGCCGCTGATCGCGTGGGTGGTCGCGCAGTTCGTGTTCGGTCTGTCGGAGCGTGATGTGCTCATCGTCGTCGTCCTAGCGGCCCTCCCGACCGCACAGAACGTCTTCAACTATTCGCAGCGCTACGGGATCGGCGAAGCGATCTCGCGCGACACGATCTTCCTCACGACCATCGGGTGCGTCCCGGTGCTCATCGCGGCAACCCTGATCCTCGGTTGACGCGTCAACTGCGGAGGAACCCGCGCCGAAAACTGCTCAGTGACGCGATCATGACCCGCACGCCGCTGTCGTCGCGCATGACCGTGAACAGAGTGTGCGAGCATCCACGGCATCGCACGATCGCCGCGACCTCGTCGATCTCTACGATCGCTTCAGCGAGCGGCGCCTGCGAATCGCAGCCCGCGCACACGCCGATGATCGTCGTCACATCACCCGTGAACACGTCCGACAGCAGCCCGGCGAGGACATTTCCGTCGACCGTCGTTGCCGCGATCTCGGCCCTCATCACGCACCTCCGAATCGTTCGGTCTTGATTTGTGCGGCCGAATGGCCGAGTTGCACGAGCGCGTCTGCGACGTGTTCGACGAATCCCGTCGGCCCGCAGACATAGATCGTCGGATGCTTCTCCCGCGGCCACACCGCGTCTGCGATGGCCGCAGCATCCAGTCGTCCCACGCGTCCTTCCCACCCGTCCGGCGCCGAACGTGTATACGCCCACGTGAGATCGACGCCCCCGGGCCCACTCGCATCGTCGAGCAATTCGCGATATATCGCGTCCTGCGCGCGTCGAACAGAGTAGAGAAGTCGGACGGATGCCGCGGCCCCGGCGTCCGTCGCCGCCCGCACCATCGCGGCAAGCGGCACAATTCCCGACCCTCCCGCGATCAGTTGAACAGGCGCGTCGCCTTCGGCGCGCCAGACGAAGTAGCCACCGAGAGGACCTTTCACCTCGAGTTGGTCGCCGAGCACGACGTCCCGCACCAGATAGGGCGAAACCTCACCGTCGGGCACCTCATCCACCGCGAGTTCGATCGTCGCGCTGTGCCCATAGGAGCCGAGCGAGTAAGAACGCACGGCTTGATAGCCATCCTCCGCCGTCAGTCGGACGTCGACGTGCTGGCCCGCATCGCTCCCCGGCCAATCTTCGACGGCGAGCTGGAGGACACGAGCAGTCGCGGTCACGTCGTCGATCTTCGCGATCGTCGCCGACCGCCACCCGCCGACGATCACCAATAGCGCTCCTCCGTCCACGGGTCGCCATGCATGTTGTACCCGTTCTGCTCCCAGAATCCGGGGGCATCCTCGTCTATCAATTCCAGGCCGCGCACCCACTTCGCGCTCTTCCAGAAGTAGAGGTGCGGAACCAGCAGTCGCGCGGGTCCACCGTGTTCGGGGTCGAGAGGCTCTCCGTCGAACTCGAAGGCAACCCACGATCTGCCGCCGAGCAGATCTTCGAGGGGAACATTGGTTGTGTACCCGCCGTAGCAGTGGGCCATCGCGGCCGCAGCATCTGTTTCGACGTGCTCCATCAGGGTGTCGAGCGAGACACCGCGCCACGACGTGTCGAGCTTCGACCAGCGGGTGACGCAGTGGATGTCGGTGTCGACGTCCTCGATCGGGAGCTCCAAGAACTGCTCCCACGTCCACGAGACGGAGGAGCCGGACTCGTTGCGGATCGTGAAAGTCCACTCCGACGTGTCCACCTGCGGAGTGGGACCTGCCGACAGGACCGGAAAGTCATCGGTCAGATACTGGCCAGGTGGCAGCCGCGGATCGCTCTCTCGACGGCGTGCGCCGAATCCTCTTGAAAAGACCGCCATCTCTCCCCCACGCGGTTCGGAGTGTTCTCACGCTCACGCTAACGTGATCACGCCACTCGGCGCGAGGGTAGGCGCCTCCGGAGGTGTTCTACGGATGCCTCGACACACGCCGTTACTTCTCCCGCGTTCTTCACCCTCGGGTCTAGGCTTTAGCCGCATCTCGTTCAGCAAACTCCCAGAAAGGACACTCACATGTCCACCTCCCCCGCTGAAACCTCAGCAGTAAACGGCATCCGCACAGCGCTCGGAATCGGCGGCGTGCTGTCGGTCATCGTCGGTATCTTGATCCTGGTGTGGCCCGGTAAGACCGCAATGGTCGTCGCCGCCATCATCGCGATCTACGCGATCGCCGCTGGTCTCGTCTACGCGGGCCTCGGCATTTTCTCCAAGTCGAAGGGCGGGTGGGCGCGCGTCGGTCACATCGCACTCGGCATCCTGTTCATCATCGCCGGTGTGATCGCGTTCGCGAATCTTGGCGCTACGACCACGTGGCTCGCGATCTTCATCGGCATCCTCGTCGGAATCATGTGGATCATCGAAGGAATCGTTTCGCTCTCCACGCTCGGTGACGCGAGCTCCAAGGGATGGACGATCTTCTTCGCGATCCTCAGCCTGATCGCTGGTATCGTGCTGCTCTTCTCGCCGCTCTACATCGTCGCTCTCTGGTGGGTGCTCGGCATCTCGCTGGTCGTGCTGGGCATCATCCAGATCGTTCGCGCGTTCACCTTCTCGGCGAAGAGCCTGTAACAGATCGAGAAGTACGAATGAGGGGCCTCGAGGATCGTCCTCGAGGCCCCTCCTTCCGTGCCTCATACTCAGCTTGAGGGGAGCATCCGCGCCCACCACTCGAGCACCGCAGCGAACCGCTCGACGCGGTGCCGTGGCTGCCCCGCCCGTGTGAGCTCGTGGTTCTCGCCCGGAAAGACCAACATCTCTGCGGGTGTCCCCTGGCGCTTCAGCGCCGCGTAGTACCGAGTGGCCTGCTCCAGCGGGCATCGGAAGTCCAGTTCGGAGTGCAGCACCAGAGTCGGTGTGGTCACCTGAGCGACAACCGCCGCAGGGCTCTGCCGGGCGATGTCGTCGGCCGACGTGCCGACGTACTCGTCACCGAAGAACGTACCGATGTCGCTGGTGCCCTGAAAGGACGTCGGGTCCAAGAACCCGCGCTCCACGATCGCACCGGCGAAGCGGTGCTCGTGCGCGATGATCCACGCTGTGAGGTAGCCGCCGTACGATCCGCCCATGATTCCGACGCGATCGCCGTCCAGGCGCTCATCGGACGCGATCACTGCGTCGAAGAAGTCCATCACGTCATTCATGTCGAGCGTGCCCATCCGCTGACGAATGCTGCGCCCGTGCGCCCGTCCGTACCCTGCTGATCCGCGGGGATTGCTGTAGACCACGGCGTACCCTGCATCGACCAGCACCTGAGTCTCGTCGAAGAGGTGTATGCCGTAAGACGCATACGGCCCACCGTGGATCTGGAGGATCACCGGGAACGGCCCCTCCCCGGCTGGCGTTGCGACCCACCCGTGGACCGGGTAGCCGTCGCGACCGGCGACTTCGAGTTCGACGGGCACGACGATGTCGCTCGCGGCCGCCCCTCCCCCGAAGGCCGTGAGGGTGCGGGGCGTGTCCTCAGTCTCGACGAGAACAAGCTCGCCATACGACTCCGGAGTGGCTACGGCAGCGACCACTTTGTCGCCCGCGACGCCGTGCCCGAGCACCTCGACGTCGCCGCCGAGAAACTCAGCGACCTCTCCCCCGCGCGAGACCCGCAGCATCCGTACGCGTCCTCGACGGCGATCCTGCACGACGAAGTCGTCGCCTATCGGCGAGATGTGGCTGCCCACTTCGCCCAGATCAATCGTCTCGGCGTCCGTGAGTCGGCGAGGGCCATCGGACTCGACGATCCAGAGCGCGACGCCGGGGGCAACGAAGTCGACCCCAGCCGGCCCAACATCTGCCGCGAGGAGCGCGATGGTTCCGTCGTCGGCGACGGCGACCTCACTGATCGAGAGGTTCGCATCGCGGCCGATGATCACACGCACACGCGACCCGTCGAGCGGCACCGCAATCAGGCGGGAGCGCAGATCAGGGCGTTCTTCTGCGGGGTCATCGGGCACTGTCAGGATGTCGTCGCCGGCGAAAGTCACACCAGAGTGCGAGACGGAGCCCTCGGTGAGCCTGCGAGGCTCCGACGGGATGAGCTTCTTCTTCGGCGGCTTCTCGTCCTCGCCGCCCACAGCCGCGGCGGGCTCGTAGAAGGGCTCGGCATCCGTCGTGGGCACAGGAACGACGAAGACGTGGCCGGGGCGATCGGCGACATAGCCGAGGCCGTTGGCATGCCACCGCACACCGGTGATGTGACGGGGTGCCTCCGCCGAGGCATCCAACCCCTCCACACTGCCGTAGCGACCCTTCTCCGGGACCCGCGCGATGAACGCCAGCGACGCTCCGTCAGGCGACCAGTCGAACGCGCTCACACCGAGAGGCCCATCGGTAACCTGAACCGGCTCGCCGCCGGCGGGATCGACGACGTGAAGCTGAGGCTTGCCCTTGGCGTCTGACCGGAGGAATGCAAGGCGCGTGTCGTCGGGCGACAGTCGCGGGGCCGTATCTGCCACTCCTCTGGTCAGTCTGCGCGGTGCCTCGTCGGGCAGATCGATGCGCCAGAGCTGACCGACCGCTCGATTGGCTGCGAGGTCGGGGCGCGATGTCGCGAACACGACGAATCCACCGTGCGAAGCGAGAGCGGGCCGACCGACCGAGATGAGCTTCTCGATGTCTGTGGCGCGCACCCGTCACTCCCCGGCGAACGAGTCGGTGTCACCGACCAGCCGCGTGTTGTCGGCAGGCACCGGCTCCACGGTCGCGAGCGCGACCTCGGCGGCAAATTCTGAGACGTTGTAGAGCTTTCCGGCGGACTCACGCCGTGCGGAGATCGCCCCCGGGTTCGCGCGCTCAAGCAGGGTCGCGGTGATGGTCCCCTCGATCATGTCGCCCGAGACCACCACGAAGCTCACGCCCTTTTCGGCCAGCGCCGGAATCCGCTCGCGCAGAGCGTCTTCGCCTGCACGCTTGGACAGAGCGACGGGCTCGTACTCGGGCATGGTCGGAGTCGTCCGGATGAAGTGCGCCTGGTGGCTCGTGACGAAGACGACCCGCGCGCCGTCGTTCAGCACAGGCAGTGCGGTCTCGAGAACGCGCACTTGCGCGTCACGGTTGAGCTGCAGCGCGTAGTCCTCAGCCATGCCGGACTCCATACCGCCGGACGCATTCAGCACGAGTATGTCCAGGCCACCGAACGTTTCCCGCACTGAATCGAACATCGCCTGCACCGAGTCGGCATCGGTGAGGTCGGCTCCGACGGCGAGTACCTCCACTCCGAGTCCGCGCAACTGTCCGGCGAGCTTCTCTGCGCGCGGAGCCTTGTTACGGTAATTGATCACGACGTTCGCGCCGGCCTCGGCGAGGTAACGGGCCGTATCGGCACCGATTCCACGCGACGAACCTGTTACGAGGGCGGTTTTACCGGCGAGCGAGCCGGCTGGGAGAAGGGTGGATGTCTCGGTCACGCCTCGACCCTACCTGCTAGGTTCGAAGACAAGGAGGCACACCGTGGAGCTCATCCAGACGATTGAACAGTGGGCATGGATCGGGTGGCTCGTGCTGATCCTGTTGTTCCTGGTGATCGAGATGCTCACTCTCGATTTCACTTTCCTGATGCTCAGCATCGGTGGCGTCGCGGGCCTCGGCACCGATCTTCTCGGCGGGCCGATCTGGCTTCAGGTCGTTGTCGCCGCCGTCGTGGCGGCGATTCTGCTCCTCGCGTTGCGTCCACCGCTGCTGCGCCGTTTGCGCCGAGGCGAAGATCCGACCCTCTCGAACATGGATCGGCTGATTGAACTTCCGGGAACTGTCGTGTCGACGGTCACCGGGCTCGGTGGTCAGGTCAAGCTCTCCAACGGCGACCTCTGGACCGCTCGTGCTCCCGAAGGCACCACGCTCACTCCCGGAACTCCCATCCGGGTCACCCGAATCGACGGCGCCACCGCCGTCGTCCGCCCCGCTCAAGAAACTGAGTCCCCCCTCGCATGAATCTCGACGAGAACATCATTCCCACCGCGATCGGCTGGATCCTCGCGCTCGCAGTCTTCATCTTCGTGTTCGTCACGATCGTGCGGTCGATCCGGATCATCCCGCAGGCGAACGCCGGGGTTGTCGAACGTCTCGGCCGCTACCACAAGACGCTTTTGCCCGGACTCAACGTCCTCGTCCCGTTCATCGATCGCGTGCGTCCGCTCATCGACCTCCGCGAGCAGGTGGTGTCGTTCCCGCCTCAGCCCGTGATCACCGAAGACAACCTCGTCGTGTCGATCGATACCGTCGTGTACTTCCAGGTGACGGATGCCCGCGCCGCAACCTATGAGATCGCCAACTATCTCGGCGCCGTCGAGCAGCTCACGACGACCACGCTCCGTAACGTCGTGGGTGGCCTCAACCTCGAAGAGGCGCTCACGAGCCGCGACAACATCAACAACCAGCTGCGCGCGGTCCTCGATGAGGCCACCGGCAAGTGGGGCATCCGAGTCGGCCGCGTCGAGCTGAAGGCGATCGATCCGCCGCACTCGATCCAGGACTCGATGGAGAAGCAGATGCGCGCCGAGCGAGAGCGCCGCGCGACGATCCTGACGGCCGAGGGCTCGAAGCAGTCCCAGATCCTCGAAGCCGAGGGCCGCAGGCAAGCCCAGATCCTCGAAGCCGAGGGCGACAAGACAGCGGCAGTGCTTCGTGCGCAGGGCGAGTCCGAGGCGATCCAGATGGTCTTCGGTGCCATCCACGCGGGCGATCCCGATGAGAAGCTCCTGGCGTACCAATACCTGCAGACTCTGCCGAAGATCGCCGACAGCGCCTCGAGCAAGCTCTGGATCATCCCGAGTGAGCTCACCGAAGCGCTCAAGGGCATCGGTGACGCGTTCGGCGGGCGGGCGGCGGGCGATCCCGATCGTCCACGCACGCCGGCCTCGACCGCGGCCGCGGATGAGGCGCTCGAGGCGGCTCGCGAAGCAGCCACGGCCGCGGACGTCATCGCGGCCGAAGCGAAGGCTGTTGCGCCGAGTGTCGGCGCCTCGGGTGGCTCTGCCCCGGGCGCCGCGCCCACCGATGCCTGATCCGAAGCATCCCTTCTTCACCTCCCCCGGCCCGCGAGTCCTCGCTCATCGCGGACTCGTCACACCGGGCGCCGCGGCTCAGGGCATGGCCGAGAACTCCTTTGCCGCCGTCGCCGCCGCGCACGCGGCGGGGATCGCCTACGTCGAATCGGACTGCCACCTGACGAGCGACGGCGTCGTGGTGCTGTTCCACGACGCCGACCTCTCGCGGGTGACCGGTGACCCGCGCATGGTGGCGGATGTCTCGCTCGTCGAGCTCGCAACGCTCATGGAGAGCCGGGGCGGATTGATCACCCTTGAACAGGCCCTCGAATCCTTCCCTACCCTGCACTTCAACCTCGACGTGAAGGTCGCTTCAGCGGCGGCGGCCGTAGGAGGCCAGATCGCCGAACACGGTGCCCGCGTGCTGGTCACGAGCTTCTCGGATTCCCATCGAAAGCAGGCGTTGGATGCGGCGGCGCGAGCCGGCGGTGACGTCACACCCGCGACATCCGCCGGAACGGGCACCATCGCCCGGCTTCTGGCCGCTCTCCCCCTGCGCTCCTCTCGCCTCACGCGCCGCGTCCTGGCAGGTGTGCATGCCCTGCAGGTGCCCGAACGGCACGGGCGCCTGCGTGTGCTCACCCCGCGGCTCATTGCCGCGGCCCATGACGCGGACGTGGAAGTCCACGTCTGGACGGTGAATGACCCGGCCGACATGCAACGGCTCATCGCGATGGGTGTGGACGGGATCGTGACCGATCGCGCAGACGTCGCCCGCGATGTCCTCAGCCCCTGAGCATCAACTGTGAGTGGGCCGAGGCCTTGCCCGTTCGCATCATCTACCCAGGTCACCGCGCTATACCTGTAGAAGCGACGAGAGGACCACACAATGGCAGACCGCAGCCTGCGCGGCATTCGACTCGGCGCCCAGAGCTTACAGAGCGAAGAGGGCGTCGTGTTCCATGAACGCGCACAGCACACCTATACCTGCACGTCCTGTGGACGTGACACGACGTTGACCTTCGCGGCCGACGCCGAACTCCCCGAAGCGTGGGAGTGCCGGACGTGCGGCGCAGAGGCGCTCCGTCAGATCGGTGACGGCACCACCGCCGAGGTCGATCACTCCGGCGACAAGGTCGCCCGTAGTCACTGGGACATGCTGCTGGAACGCCGCACGCTTCCCGAGCTCGAGGAACTGCTCGAAGAGCGTCTCGCCTACGTCCGCGCACGCCGCGGCGCCGGTGAAGATGTCTCGCTCACCAAGCTGAGCGCCTGAGCATCACCGCATCTGCGTGACGCCGGCCCCTTCGGGGGTCGGCGTTTTCGTCGTGCGCCGCGAACTGACCCGCGCCGCGATGCCGAGTGCGATCAGGGCCGCCAGGCTCCCCCACCCGAGGAAGAACTTCACCCACGGCCCGACGATGACGGCGGGGGTGATCCCTGTGCGGAGCGGCACCTCGGTGAGCATGGCTCCAGGCTCATCAGCCGGCAGGGCGTCGATCGTCTGACCATCAGGGGCGATGACCTGGCTCGTCCCGACCGTCGAAAGGTTGACGACCGAGCGCCCCGTTTCGATCGCCCGCATACGGGCGAACGCGAGCTGCTGAAGGTTCTCGTCGGTATTCCGGAAGTCGGCGTTGTTGGTCTGGAACATGTAGACCTCTGCTCCGCCGCGAGCTGCCTCCCAGATCACGTCGTCATAGATCACGTCGAAGCAGATCGCCAGCCCGATTCCCACGCCATCGAGGTCGAAGAGCGGCGGGTTGGTGCCGGGCGTGTACTCGCGCTGGATCAGTCCGATGAGGTCGGGCGCGAGCTTCTCGAAGAACCAGCGATCGGGGACATACTCCCCCATCGGCACCGGGTTCGCTTTGTCGTGTAGTTGGACGGCGCCTTCGCTCGCGATCCAGAGCATCGAGGTGTTGAACGTGTCGTCCCCGCGCGTGGTCGCCGCGTTGACGATCAACGGCGCCTCGACGCGCTCCGAGAACGCGTTCAACACTGCCGCTGTGCTCTCGTTGGCGAGCGGGTCGGAGTCGATGCCTCCCTCGGGCCACAGCACAACATCGACGTCTTCACCGATCAGGGGGGCGGATGCTGCGAGCTGAGCGTTCAGCACTGCGTTTCGATCGCGCTCATCGAAGTAGCCGGACGGCCCGTTGCCCTGCACCGCCCCGACACGCATCTCACCCGAAGGAGTCGTCGGAAATGCCGGAATCAGCACGAGGAGCGCCGCCGTCACAACCGCCGGCGCCGCCGTCCGAGCATCACGCCACGCGCCGCGGCGGAGCCATTCGATCACAGCGGCCGTGAACGCCACCATCAGGAACGTCAGGCCTGCGACCCCCACCCACGAGGCAAGGTGCGCGAGCGGACTCTCGGACTGGCTCATGCCGAGTCGTGCCCACGGAAAGCCGGTGTAAGGCCATGAGTCAATGAAGAGTTCACGCGCGGTCCACAACCCCGCGATCAGCAAGGGAAGCCCGATGAGCTGTGCCCACCGACCGGGGAACACCCGCGGAAGAAGTCGGTAGGCCAGCACGATGAGGATGGAGCCCACTCCCATGAAGATGGTCTCCAAGCCCGCCAGTGCGAACCAGGGCACCACGCCGAGATACCGGGTGATCCACATGATGTGGATCAGATAGAACGAGGCTCCGAACACCATGCCGACCAGGAGCCCCGACCACACACCGCGCCCGATGAGCGCGACTAGCGAGAGGCCCACGCCGACGAACGCCAGAGGCCACCAGCCCACGGCCGGGTAGGCGAGATCCAGGATGCCCCCGGCTACGGCCGAAACCATGACCGCGGCCCACAGCGGAAGCAGTGGGTTTCGGCGGCGTTCTGCGGCAGGCACGCACCGAGCCTAGTTCGCCGGGGCTGGGTGTCTGCTCAGACGGACGAATACGAAACGATCCCCCGGCGCACCGAATCCAGTGCGGCCCGAGCCGTGCGTGCGAGTGCCGACTCGGCGACGAGCGAGAGTTGATCGAGCAGGTCGATCGTCTGCTTCGACCACCGGACGAAATCTCCCGCGGCCATGTCTGCTTCGACCAGGACGCGATCGAGAGCCGCACCCCGGGCCCAGGAGTACATCGCCTGCGAAAGTCCGGCAGCGACCGGCTCAGAGCCTGGCAGGCGGTGATCCTTCTCGAGATCGTCCAACTTCTGCCAAAGGTCTTGCGTGTCACTCAGCGCTTGCCGGAAGGCACCCCGTGGCAGGCCCCGCTCCCCCGGCGCTGCCTCATCGCGGCGAGGCTCGTAAACCAGAGCGCATGCCAGAGCAGCGAGGGACGGAGCATCCAACCCGTTCCACAGCCCCTGACGGAGCGACTCGGCCACCAACAAGTCACGCTCACCATAGATGCGACGCATTGTTCGACCGGCTTCGGTGAGGCTCGTCGCTCCCTCGTCATCGACGGCGACGTAGTCGAGTTCGGTGAGCACGTCGACGACGCGGTCGAAGATGCGCGCTACGGTACCGGTGCGCGTATCGATCTGCTGGCGGATCTTGTCGACCGTGCGGCGCAGACGCCAGTAGCGCTCGGCCCAGCGTGCGTGGTTTTCGCGGTCGGGGCACTGGTGGCACGCGTGCCGCTGCATGCGCCGACGGAGGCCACCAATCTCTTTCTGTCGCTTCTCCCGGGTTCCCCGTGAGGCGCCCGCGTCTTTGCGATTGAGCTTCTCGAGGTCGCTGAGGTCCCGCCGAATGGTGGAGTAATCGGTGAAGTCCCCCCGATCACAGGTCATCGCCTTTTCGTAGCCGGCGAGCGACTCCTCCTGCTCGCGTACCTGCCGGGCGAGGCCTACGACCGCGCGGTCGGCCTGAAACTGGGCGAACGACGATTCGAGGATCTTGCGCGCCTGCGGCCGCCCGAACTGATCGATCAGATTCACGGCCATGTTGTAGGTCGGGCGGAAGCTCGAGTTGAGCGGATACGTACGCCGGGATGCGAGAGCGGCGACCGCCTGGGGATCGAGACCCTCGGTCCACTGGACGACGGCATGTCCTTCAACGTCGATTCCACGGCGGCCCGCACGCCCGGTGATCTGGGTGTACTCGCCGGAGGTGATCGCGACCCGCGCCTCGCCGTTGAACTTCTCGAGCTTCTCCAACACCACCGTGCGTGCGGGCATGTTGATGCCGAGCGCCAGCGTCTCGGTCGCGAACACGACCTTCACGAGCTTGCGTCGGAAGAGCTCTTCGACCACCTCCTTGAATGCAGGGAGCAGCCCTGCATGGTGGGCGGCGATGCCCCGCTCGAGGTTGTCCTTCCACTCGTAGAAGCCCAGGACGGCCAGGTCTTCATCCAACAGCGTGCGCGTACGTTCGTCCACGAGAGCACGGATCTCGGCGCGCTCTTCGGGCGTGGTGAGCTTCACGCCCGAGCGGCGCACCTGCTCAACGGCCGCATCGCAACCCACCCGACTGAAAATGAAGAATATCGCTGGCAGGAGCGTCGACCGAGCGAGAAGCTGAACGACATCGGGGCGGTCCATCCGCTCGATTCGCTGAGCGTTGGCTGAGCGCATCGGACGCTTTCCGCCCTTGAGCGGTCGATGGCGCTGAGCTTCGTAGCCGCTCTTCTGGCCCGAACTGCGCATCGATTGCACGCGCCTGTTGTTGTCAAAGTTGGCGCCCTTGACGCTGCGCATGCGCATGAGCTCTTGGTTGACCTGCGCGGTGGCGATGCCTGCGCGGTCGTCGAAGAGCGGCAGGAGATCGCCGCGCACGAGGACATGCTGCTCGAGCGGGACGGGGCGGGTCTCGGAGACGATCACCTCGGTGTCGCCGCGCACCGTGTCGAGCCAGTCGCCGAACTCCTCGGCATTGGACACTGTCGCCGACAGTGAGATCAGCTTCACGGCGGACGGCAGGTGGATGATGACCTCCTCCCACACCGCACCGCGGAAGCGGTCGGCCAGGTAATGCACCTCGTCCATCACGACGTATCGCAGCCCTCGCAGGGCCGGCGAATCCGCGTAGAGCATGTTGCGCAGCACTTCGGTCGTCATCACCACGATGCGCGCGTTGCCGTTGATGTTCGTATCGCCGGTCAGCAGCCCCACGTCATCGGCGCCGTAGGTCTCGACGAGCTCGCGGAACTTCTGATTCGACAGCGCCTTCATGGGCGTCGTGTAGAACGCCTTGAGACCGGGCTCCCGCATGGCGAGATGGATCGCGAACTCCCCGACGATGGTCTTTCCCGCACCGGTCGGCGCGGCGACCAACACGCTGCGACCGGCCTCGAGACCGTGGCATCCGGCGATCTGAAACGGATCGAGATCGAATTTCTGGGATGCTGCGAACTCAGCGGTGATCGGATAGTCCCGGTCGTTCTGCACAGCGGCGCGGGCGCGCGCGTACCGCTCGGCTGGACCGGGATCGCTCACGCGGCGATCTCTGGCGGCAGGATGGCGGCGTCGCGCTTGGCGCGTCGCTTGTCGAAGATCAGCGAGAGACCCGCAGCCGCGAAGAAGAGCACCGTGAGGATGCCCGAGAGCATGAGCATGCTCACCACGTCAGCCGCCGGTGTCGCCAGCGCAGAGAAGATCACGGCAATGAGGATCGCCACGCGCCAGCCCTTGAGGATCGCCCGACCGCTCATCACGCCGGCGACGTTGAGCGCGACCAGGAAGACCGGGAGCACGAACGAGATCCCCACGACGATGAGGAGTTTGAACACGAAGTCGTAGTAATAGCTGGCTTCGAAGAACGATGCGCCGCCGTCGGGGACGAAGCCCGCCATCAGTTCGACGATATGCGGCATCACCACCAGCCCGAGCCAACAACCCGCGAAGAACAGCGGGACCGCGGCAGCGACGAAAGCGATCGTGTACTTGATCTCTTTGCGGGTGAGTCCGGGCATGATGAATGCCCAGACCTGCCACAGCCAGATAGGCGCCGACAGCAGAATGCCGATAGCGAACGACATGCGCAGGCGCAGATCGAAAGCACCTGTCACCGTGCTGAACATCAATTCGACCTTGGCCTCATCGCCGTCACGCTCGGCGATAACCCGGAGCGGTTCGGTGATGAGCGCGATGACCCAATCGGTGATGAAGAACGCGATCACCATGCCGACGACGAGCGCCAGCGCAGCGTACATAAGGCGCTTGCGGAACTCGACGAGGTGCTCGCCAAGCGACATCCGCTTTTCGCGCCGCGGCGCGTCGAAGTCGTCGACGCGCGGCGCCTGGGCCGTTGCCATCGCGGCTCAGGAAGTCTTGGTGTCTGAAGTTCCGCCCGCGTCGGCGCGGACCTCAGTGGCAACGGGCGCCTCGACAGAAGCGACGGTGGGATTTACTCCATCGGCGGGCTTGTCTTCTTCTTTCATGGCCTTCATCTCACCCTTGAAGACGCGCGCGGACTGACCCATGCTCTTGGCAAGTGCAGGAAGCTTCGCGGCGCCGAAGAGCAGCAGAATGACCGCGAGGATGATCAGGAAGTGCCAACCAGTTAAACCCTGAAGCATGTCGATGTCCTTTCGGCGGGTGCACTCAGTGTACCCCGTGGATCAGCGGTACTGCGCGAGCCCGGCTTCTGCCCATTCGGCCGCAGCACGGCGTGCGGACTCGGGTTCGATGATCTCGCCCACCCCGCCCAGTCGGGTAGCCAATCGGCGCAGACTGAACTCGTCGGCCACGCGAATCGTCGCGATTGTGACTCCGTCGGTCGTCTCGCGAATGGCGCGATCGAGGTAGTCCTGAAGGAGCGAGGAGGCTTCTTCACTGAACTGCAGGCGAACCGTGACGTCGCCGGCTGTTCCCGGGGCGAACCACGCGGGCACCGGGTCTTCGCCGTGCGCGATACGGATGTCGGTCAACTCGAGATCCGACACCCGGTCGAGGTGGAAGGTGCGCATCGACTCGCGCAGATGACACCAGCCCTGCAGGTACCACTGACCGCTCGCCATGTGCACCTTCACCGGATCAACGGTGCGTGTGGTGGCCCCCGCATTGGGCGCCTTATAGGTGAACGAAACGGCCACGTGTTGCCGCAACGCCCGCGCAACCTTCGAACGCACCTCATCTACCGGCGCTGGTACGACGATCACGTCCGCTGGTGTGCTGGACGCTCCCCTTGCGAGCTTTGCGAGCAGACCGGTGAAAATGCCGCTGTCGCCGACCCCCGGGATTGCCCGAGCCACCTGCAGTCCCGCGAGCAGGGCTGCGGCCTCGCGAGCGGTGAGCTTGGGAGCCCGTTCGAGCCCGACGCTGTTCGTGATCACGACGATGTCGCGTTCGTCGAGCAGGTCCCAATCGATGTCGAACAGATCGTTCGCCATCTGCCAGTACCCACCGTCACCCGGAAGCCCGATGACGGTGAGCTTCTCGACCATCGCGCGCATGTGCGCGTCAGAGACCCCGAACTCGTCAGCGGCCTCGGTGATCGAAACCTCGCCCTTGCCGATGAGATAGGGAACCAGCTGCAGCATGATCTGAGCACGGTCAGTGGCGACCAGCGGCTTGCGCGTGGTCATCGGGCACCTCCGTGCACATGGAGTGCCGCCTCGAGACGCGCGATGACCTGATCGCGCAGTTCGGGCGGTTCGACGACGCGCACCTCGGGTCCGTACGAGGCCAGCTCATCGGCGAGGATGTGAATGTCGACGAACGGCAGGCGGATGCCCTGTTCTGCAGGGGTTGCGCGCCTGCTGAGCCGCAGAGCCGCTTCGGTGCCCGGGTTGACCTCGAGAAGTGCCGCGTTGCGCGCGGCGACGTCTTCGAGACCGCTGAGCGCCTTCTCTCCTGCGTCCGCGCGGAGGGATGCGGGGAAAGTCTCACGCGTGATCTCGACCGCCCCGACGATGCGCGCGAGCAGAAAGGTTCGCTCGGCCCCCGCATCGAGATCGTTGCCGAAAACATGCCAGCGCGCTTCATACTCAATGAGCGCGAGTGGCTGCACCCGACGCGCACGCGGGGCGTCCTCACCCGGCTTGAGGTAGGAGAAGTGGACCACCTTGGTCTGCTCGATCGCCTGCTGCAGAGCGGGAAAGGCCGGATCGCGCAGGCTGATACGCGGCGAGTAGCCGATGATCGGCTCGTCCACCGGAATCCCGAGCGCGAGGATCTTGCGCAGACCGCTCCGCGCGTCAGAGGAGAGTGAACTCTCGCTCCACACTCCGCCGGCCAGGTTCAGCAGAGCGAGCTCCGCCGGAGTGAACATGATGTCTTCGGGAAGGACGTACTCCGACGTGGGGACGCGGTAGCGAGCTTCGCGAAGATCGTCCGGGTCAGCACGCTCGCCGAGCGTTTCGATCGGCACGCCGAGCCCACGAAGGGCCTCTTTGTCGCGCTCGAACATCTTCTCGAGGGCATCCTTGGACGCTCCCGCTTCGCTTTGCTCGCGGTAGCCCGACACCGACGTGAGGATCGCGTCCTTCGTGATTCCCTGCTCGGTGGCCATGAGGGCAACCACGAGATTCACCAGCCGCTCTTCGGGAGGGCTCTTGGCGAGGTCTTTGGCGGGCACCCATTCATCCTAGGCGGCGTGCCGCACGAGGGAACGAACGAGCGAGTGTGGCGGGATTACTGCTCGACGGCCGGGTCGAGTCCGAGAATGTCGATGACGAAGACGAGGGTCGAGTTCGCGGGAATCGTACCCTGCGCCAGGTCGCCGTAGCCGTCCTCGGGCGGGATCACGACCATCACCTGCGACCCGACTGTCTGGCCCTCGAGTGCTTCGGCGAACCCGGGCACGACTCCGTCAAGCGTGAGCGACGCCGGGGCTGCCTCCCAGCTCGAGTCGAAGACCGTGCGCTCTGCCCACGTCACACCGGTGTAGTGCACACGGACGGGCACCTCGCCTGTGACCTCTGGACCGTCGCCGCGCTTGAGTACCTGAACCGTGGTCTCGGTGGGAACACTTGCATCGGGAATGATGATGCCCGGCTGCCCGGACGGCGCGAGCACAACCGTGGGTAGTCCGTTGCCGGAGGTGAAGACGGGGGCACCGTTCGCGCGTGCGAGGTACACCTGACGAAGATCCACCACAGCGACGGCGGATTCGTCTTCGCGGAGGCCCATTCCCGCCGCCGTTTCCGGCTCGATATCGCCCGGGGCGAGCGCCACGACCACCCGCGAACCCTCGGTCGCGCACTCGAGCGCGTCAGTGATCGCCGGAATCGCTTGGCCGAGCTGCGAGAGCTGGAATGCCGGCTCGAGGCTTCCGGCATAGACCGTCTCACCGGTGTTGCCACCGACGACCTCGAGGTCCAGCACGACGAGTTGCTCATCAGTGGTGAGGGCGTTGCCCTCGCCGACGACGACGTCGCTGATGGCCGTGCCCTCGGTGTGGAACGGCGTGTAGACCGCGGGCTCGGCCGCAGCATCCAGATCATCCGATACCGAGACGAGATCCGTCACCGACGATGCCGAACTGAGCGGCCGCGGGCAGGCATCTGACCCCGGAAGCGAACAGCCGGCGAGGCCTACAGTGATGAGGCCGAGGACGGCGATCGCCGCGGGAAGCACTGGGATCTTCTGCACCGCAACAGTTTAGGCGTCCGGGGCGGTTTCGCCGGACGCGGCGGCGATTCGTGCACCGCCTGCGGCCTTCTGCGCCTCGCGCACACGCTTTCGCAGGTTCTTGTCGGTGATCTGACGGTCGCCCACGGCACCGGGCGTCCACAGTTCGACGTCTTCATCGCCATAGCTCGACTTCGACGCGCGACGCTTCTGCTCGGGGGGCACCGCTCCCGGCGCGAGCCGCCGCGCCCACAGCAGAAAGCCGGTGTGCGCGATCATGCGGTGGTCGGGGCGTACTGCGAGACCCTCAACGTGCCAACCGCGCACCATGGTCTCGTTCGCGTCGGGTTCGGTGAACAGCCCGGTGGCACGAATGTATTCCGCGACACGGCTGAGCTGGGTGGCGGTGGCGACGTAGCAGAGCACTACGCCCCCCGGGGTGAGCGCATCGGCGACGACGTCGATGCACTCCCACGGCGCGAGCATGTCAAGAACGACACGATCGACGGATGCTGGCGCCACCGTCGCCGGCAACGCTTCGACGAGATCGCCGATGACGACGTCCCAGTTCTCGGGAACACCCCCGAGGAACGTCTCGACGTTGGCCTGGGCGACCTCGGCGAACTCCGCACGGCGCTCGAACGAGACCAGCCGACCCGTGGAGCCCAGAGCGCGCAGGAGCCAGAGCGAGAGCGCGCCCGAACCGACGCCGGCCTCGACGACGACCGCGCCCGGGAAGACATCGGCCTCCGCAATGATCTGAGCGGCATCCTTCGGATAGATGATCGCTGCACCGCGCGGCATCGACATGACGAAGTCGCGCAGCAACGGCCGAAGTGCAAGGTACTCGTGCCCCCCGCTCCCCGTAACGACCGAACCGTCGGGAGCCCCGATGAGCGCGGTGTGCCTGAGCACTCCGTGGTGCGTGTGCAGCTCGCCGTCCTCGCGTAGCGTGATGGTCTGCAACTTGCCCTTCGGCCCGGTCAACTGCACGCGGTCACCGACTCGAAACGGGCCGCTCGGGCGTTCGATCAGTCGGTCAGTCATTCGCGGGCCCCTTCGGCGGCACGGTGAGCGGCGTGGAAAGCTGTCACGTCCGAAACAGTCTTGCCTTCGAGCGACCCCCACACCGTGTGGGCGCCGGCACCCACGAGCGACACCATCAACGGCACACCGATCGTGGCGGCACCGGAGGCCACCGCCGAGCGCAGGCCGTTCGGGGAGTCCTCGATCGCGACGACCTCGGCGGGCGTGACGCTCAGCGCGTCGCATGCCTGCAGGTAGGGGTCGGGGTACGGCTTGGGGCGAGTAGCGTCGTCGCCTGCGATGACGATGTCGAACGCCTCGAAATCCATGAGTTCCACGACGGTCTCCGCCATCCGTCGCATCGACATCGTGACCAGCGCGGTCTTTATTCCTTCGGCGCGCAGGTTCGCGAGCAGCTCGCGCGCACCGGGGCGGAAGGGTACTCCCGTGGTCTTCAGCTGAACCATGACGTCATCGGTGAGGTGGTCGATGATGTCGTGGACGCCCATCCGCACTCCTGCGGCTTGAAAGATACGGGCCGAGTCTTCGAGGCCCATGCCCACCAGCGCCAGCCCTTGCTCGTGGGACCAGGTACCGCCGTGCGCATCGACGAGTCGGGTTTCTGCGGCCATCCAGTAGGGCTCGGTGTCGACGAGCGTCCCATCCATGTCCCACAGCACAGCAGCTAACGTCGGCTCATTCACTGCACTATATTACCGAGCGTTGCCGAGCGCGGTTGCCCGGCGCGTCCCCGCGCGCACTGGGCACACGCCGGGCACACGACCCCGCCGGGGACGGTCGCGGCATATCCTGGGAGGCACACCCGAAAGGGTGCGCGGAGGAGGTTACGTGGACGGTTTGGGTCGCAGAGTGCTCGTTGCAGCATTCGACGGATGGAACGACGCGGGTGAGGCGGCTTCGGCCGCGGTCGCTCACCTGCGCGAAACCGGCGCCTACGACTCCGTGTTCTCGGTCGACCCCGAACTCTACTTCGATTATCAGTACACCCGCCCGCTGGTCTCGACCGACGCGGAGGGGCGCCGGCAGTTGCGGTGGCCGGAAGCCACCATCCTTCGTCCGACCAAGACGACACGGGGCGGCACCCAGCTGTGGCTTCTCACTGGAGTCGAACCCGCCCGGGCATGGCAGGCCTTCGCAAGCGAGTTCCTCGATGTGGCGCTGCGCGAAGACATCACGGGTTTCGTCTCGCTCGGCTCGATGATGTCGGACGTTCCCCACACGCGCCCGATCTCGATTTTCGCAGGCAGCGACAGCGAACACGTGCGCACGGCGCTCAGTCTCGAGCGCAGCACCTACGAGGGCCCGGTGGGCATTCTCAGCGTCCTCGGACACGCAGCCGATGCCGCAGGCATCCCCTCAGCAAGCCTGTGGGCGAGCGTTCCGCACTACGTCGCGGGTCACACACCGTCACCCAAGGCCACGCTGGCACTGATCGATCGACTCGAAGACATCACCGGCGCAACCATTCCGCGCCGGGACCTCGCGGCCGCAGCGACGACGTGGGAAGCATCCATCGACGCCGCCGCGGCGGACGATGAAGAGATGACGGAGTACATCCATCAGCTCGAGCGCACCCGCGACACGTGGGATTCTCCCGAGGCCTCCGGAGACGCGATCGCGCAGGAGTTCGAGCGCTACCTTCGCCACGGCGGCGACGGACCGACCAAGCCCGGGCGCGACGAACCACGACGCTGACCACGCTACTGAGCGTGACTCAGGGCTGAAGGACCCCCGTGGCCAGCAAGATCAGGATCGTGACACCCAGCACGATTCGGTAGATCACGAACGGCAAGAAGCTGCGCTTGGAGATGTAGCTCATGAAGAACGCGATCACTCCGAGCGCCACCAGGAACGCCACACCGGTCGCCACGGCAGTCTCACCGAGGGTGAAAACGCTCGGCTCGTTCCAGCTCTTGGCAAGCTGGTAGAAGCCCGAGCCGAAGACGGCCGGAATCGCCAGGAGGAAGGCGTATCGTGCGGCAGCCGCGCGCTCGTAGCCCATGAAGAGTCCGGCCGTGATGGTTCCACCTGAACGCGAAACACCGGGGATCAGCGCGAGGGATTGCGCGAAGCCGTAGATCACACCGTCACCCACGGTGAGGTCGTTCAGCTTGCGCTTTTTCGCGCCGACGTGGTCGGCGATACCCAGCAGCACCCCGAAGAAGATCAACATGCCGGCGATGATCCAGAGCGAGCGGAACGTCGTTTCGATCTGGTCTTGGAAGAGGAGTCCGAGAACCACGATCGGGATGCTGCCGATGATGATCAGCCAGCCCATCCGTGCGTCCGGGTCGTTGCGCGGAATCTTGCCGACAAGCGAACGGAACCAATTGCCGATGATCTTCACGATGTCGCGCCAGAAGAACAGTACGACGGCCGCCTCCGTGCCGATCTGCGTGATCGCTGTGAAGGCCGCGCCCGGATCTTCCGCGCCGGGCAGGAACTCGCCGAGGATGCGCAGGTGCGCGCTCGATGAGATCGGCAGAAACTCGGTCAGGCCCTGGACCAGGCCCAAGATGATCGCCTCAAGGAGGTGCATGGGCGCCTTTCAGTAGGTGCGAAGCAGGTCGGCGAGAACGCATTGGCCGAAAACGAGCGCCTCGAGGGGAACACGCTCATCGACGCCGTGGAACATTCCGGTGAAGTCGAGATCGGCGGGCAGTCGCAGCGGCGCGAAGCCGTAGCCGGTGATTCCGAGCGCCGCGAGCGCCTTGTTGTCGGTGCCGCCGCCGAGCAGGTAGGGGATCACGGGGACGCCCGGGTCGTGCCTGTTCAGCGCGCCAACCATGGCGTCGACGAGGTCTCCCTCGAACGGGACCTCGAGACCGATGTCCTGGTGGACGATCTGCACCTCGACACCGTCGCCCACGATGCGCTGGATGTCGGCAAGGGCGGCTTCTTCGGTGCCCGGCAGCACTCTCACGTCGATCAATGCTTCGGCGCGATCGGGAATCACGTTGTGCTTGTAACCCGCGGTGAGCCCCGTCGGGTTGGTCGTAGTCCGCAGCGACGAACGGAGGAATCCGGATGCTGCGCCCGCCGCTTGCGCGAGCGCGTCGGGGTCGTCCGTCGAACCGCCGGTGAGGGCCGCGAGACCCTCGACCATCGCGTGCGTCGTCGCGGTCATGGCGACCGGCCACTCGGTGCGCCCCAGGGCGGCGACCGCCTCAGCGAGTGCAGTTACCGCGTTGTCGCGGTGAAAGGCGGAACCGTGGGCGGCGCGGCCTCGGGCCGCGAGGCGAATCCAGATCAGGGCCTTCTCCCCCACCTGCAGGAGGTACGCACGACGGTCTCCCACCGCAACGGAGTAGCCGCCGACCTCGCTGATCGCCTCGGTGGCGCCCGCGAACCATTCGGGCTTGTCGGTGACTACAAGCGCCGATCCTTCGACCCCGCCGTTCTCTTCGTCGGCGAAGAACACCAGAATGAGGTCGCGCTCAGGCTGCTCCCCTGCGCGAAGAATCTCGGCGACAGCGGTCAAGATCATGGCGTTCATGTCCTTCATGTCGACCGCACCTCGACCCCACAGCATCCCCCCTCGAATCTCTCCGGCGAACGGGTCGACGCTCCAATCGGCCGCGATGGCGGGCACGACGTCGAGGTGGCCGTGCAGCACGAGCGCGGGCTTGTCACTGTTGCGGCCAGGTACGCGAGCCATCACGTTCGTGCGGTTCGCGATCGGCTCGTAGTACTCCGGTGTGAGGCCCAGTTCGGCGAGATACGCCCCGACGTATTCGGCCGCGTCACGCTCACCGTGTGCACGTCCGCCACCGTAGTTGGTCGTATCGAACCGAATCAGATCTCGCGCAACGCGCACGACCTCGGGCAGGTCGGTTTCGGTCGAAGGCATGCCGACAAACTTACCTCGGCCGTGTAACGCCAATGCGACGAGCGGGTTGCCCCTGATGGGTTGACACCCTCGTCTACGGGACGGCCGTGAAACGACTCAGGGCCTTCTCTCGAAGGCCCTGAGTCGTTCTGTGCGCGAAGGGGGACTTGAACCCCCACGCCCTTACGGGCACTAGCACCTCAAGCTAGCGCGTCTACCTATTCCGCCACCCGCGCAGGATGATTGTGGTTTTGCAACCGAGGAACGACATTACCATGTCTACGCCCGGCCAGAGAATCGCACTCACCCCATCGAGACTCCGAACGCGAGACCGAGAAGATACGTCACCGCCGCGGCGCCGAACCCGATCGCGAGCTGGCGCAGACCTCGACGAAGGGGCGGACCACCCGACAGCACGCCAACGCTGGCCCCGGTCGCCAGCAGTGCGATACCCACCAACACCAGCGCGATCACGACCGCAGCGGTGCCCGAGAAGCCGAAAATCCACGGCAGAACCGGGATGATGGCTCCGGACGCGAAGAACAAGAAGCTCGAAAGCGCGGCTCTCCACGCGCTGCCGACCGCCTCGTGTTCGTCGGCGATTTCGATCTCTCGCTGATAGGGCTGTGCGCGGTCGGCTTCGTGCGCCGCGGCCAGGACGATCCGCGCCTTCGCGAGTGCCTCAGGCAGAGGCATCCCCCGCGTTCGATACACCAGGGCAAGTTCGTTCGCGTCGAGGTCGAGATCGGGCAGGACATCGTCGGCGAAATTGTTGGGTTCGGTCGCCGCCAGCAGTTCGCGCTGCGAGCGCACCGAGACGAACTCGCCCGCACCCATCGAGAGCGCACCGGCGAGAAGACCGGCGATGCCGCTGAACAGCACGAACTGGGGCGCGACCCCGGCAGCACCGATGCCCATGACCAACGCGAGGTTGGAGACGAGCCCGTCGTTGGCGCCGAACACAGCGGCGCGGAACGTGCCGCTGAGGCGGCGGCGACCGCGCGCAGCGAGACCGCGCACGACCTCGCCGTGGATCTTTTCATCGGCAGCCATCGCGGGGGTGGCCGACGGATCCCGCCCGTAGGGCGAACGTGCTTCGGCGTTCTGAGCGAGCGCCAACACGAAAATCGAGCCAAAGGTGCGGGCCATCCACCCCAGCACGCGGGTTCTGACATCGGCAGGGGGCAATCGAGCGGGTTCTCCGCCGAGCAGGCTCAGCCAGTGCGCCTCATGGCGACCTTCGGCCTCGGCGAGCGCGAGCAGAATTTCACGCTCCTCCCCCGCGCGTCGGGTGGCGAGGTGCCGGTAGACCTGGGCCTCTGCACGCTCGTTGACGAGATACTGCGCCCAGCGGCGCCGGTCACGGGCGGTGGGTGTTTCGGGCGCGCTCAAGCAAGCCTCCGGGCGGCGACGGGTGAGGGGATGCTTCCACGCTAGTGATCGGGCGCGCGCGTCACCCATCAGATGGCGGGATTGCCAGCATTTCGGTGTTCCGAACGGTCAGGATGCGTCAGGACCTGACGCGCGAGCGCAGCACGTCGATGCGCGCCTGAAGCTGCGCGACGGTCGCGTGCGAGACAGCCGGACCGCCGCAGATACGTCGAAGCTCGGCGTGCACGGATCCGTGCGGTTCGTTGCTCTGACGTGCATAGAGACCGACCAGGCTGTTGAGCAGTTGTCGCTGCTCTTTCAAGGTGCGGTGCAGCGCCGCAGGGGGGGCGTCGACGGTCGGCGCGCCGGACGCCGACTCTTGCGCCTCACGCGCGCGTCGATGCCGTCCCTGGCGCGACTGACGCTGCATGAGGAGCTCATGCACGTGCTCGGGCTCCAGGAGGCCCGGGAGCCCGAGGAACTCCTCCTCTTCGGGGGTGCCGGGCACGGCGAGCTGTCCGAACTCCCGACCATCGAAAAGAACGCGGTCGAAGTGCGCGAGCGACCCGAGGGCTTGGTAGTCGAACTCATAGGTGAGTTCTTCCGATGCCGAATCCCCCGCCTCGGCCTGCGCGAGGAGGGCATCATCGAGTCCGTCCTCGTCGCCCGAGTCGCGATCGAGCGCGTGATCGCGTTGCCGCTCGAGTTCGTGGGCGAGTGCGAGCAGCGACGGCACGTTCGGGAGGAAGATGCTCGCGGTTTCGCCGCGACGCCTCGCCCGGACGAAACGGCCGATCGCCTGGGCGAAGAACAGCGGTGTCGAGGCGCTCGTGGCGTAGACACCGACCGCGAGCCGGGGCACGTCCACACCCTCCGACACCATGCGCACGGCGACCATCCATCGCGTGGTAGACGAAGAGAACGCGTCGATGCGGGCGGATGCCTCGGCTTCATCCGACAGCACGACCGTGGGCTCCTCGCCCGTGATCTGCGCGAGGATCGCGGCGTAGGCGCGGGCGGCAGTCTGATCGGTCGCGATCACCAGACCCCCCGCATCCGGAACCTGCTCGCGGACTTCGCTCAGTCGGCGATCAGCTGAACGCAGGACGGCGGGAATCCAGTCGCCCTCGGGGTCAAGCGCCGTGCGCCAAGCTTGCGCCGTGATGTCCTTCGTGTTGTCTTGGCCGAGTTGGGCTTCCATCTCTTCACCCGCTCGCGTGCGCCACCGCATCTGCCCCGCGTAAACCAGGAACAGCACCGGTCGAACGACACCGTCTTCGAGCGCACGACGGTAGCCGTAGCTGTAGTCGGTCCGCGAAATGCGGATGCCCTTCTCGTCGGGGTGGTACTCGACGAACGGGATGGGTGCGGTATCGCTGCGAAACGGTGTGCCGCTGAGCAGAAGGCGCCGTGTCGCGCGGGCATACGCCTCGCGCAGCGCGTCGCCCCAACTCAGAGCGTCACCGCCGTGGTGCACCTCATCGAGGATCACGAGGGTCCGGTGATCCATGATCAGTTTCTGGTGAACGGATGCCTTCACCGCGACCTGCGCATAGGTCACCGCAACACCGTGAAAGTGGCGCGCGGGCGCGGAATGACGATTGCTGAAGGCTGGATCGAGCCGGATGGACACCTTGGCGGCAGCATCCGCCCACTGCGTTTTGAGATGCTCCGTCGGTGCCACGACGACGATGCGGTCGATCACCTTGCGGCGAAGGAGTTCGCTCGCGAGACGCAACGCGAACGTGGTCTTGCCGGCGCCCGGGGTCGCGGCGGCGAGAAAGTCGCGCGGACCGGCGCCGGGGCCATCCGGACCGTCGAGCGCGAAGTACTGTTCGAGCGCTTCTACTTGCCATGCACGCAGTGCCTGCGCTGTTCCCCACGGCGCGCGCTGGGGGTAGGTCGGCGAGAGATGCTCGGCCGCGAACCCGCCGAGATGGGACTCGGAATGGCCATGCTCAGAGGCCGCGCCGTGTGAGGAATCGAACACGAGCGAGTCGTCCACCGGGCCCCCTTCCACGGTCTGCGCGGCCCCGCTTTCCGAAGACGCACGAGTCACCACCCTAAACGCTGCCGGCGACACGGCCGTGGTGGCATCCCGCACGGGGCTACCCTCGAAAGTGGTCACGAACAAGGAGAGAGATGTCTCATCGCGACGATCACCACACCGTCTTCCCCGCTAACCCCGCGCAGCACCCCTGGCGACGCTACGTCGCGATCGGGGATTCTTTCACCGAGGGCATCGGCGATCCGATCGCAGAGACCCCGGATGCGCACCGCGGATGGGCAGACCGTCTCGCCGAAGTCCTCGGCTCGAAGGTCGACGACTTCGCGTACGCCAACCTCGCGATCCGCGGAAAACTCATCTCGCAGATCGTCGGCACCCAGATCGAGCCAGCCCTCGCTCTCAAGCCCGACCTCATCACGTTCTCGGCCGGCGGCAACGATGTCATTCGCCCGGGCAGCGACCCCGACGCGGTGTCGGAGGTCTTCGAAGATGCCGTCGTGCGGCTCACCGACAGCGGAGCGACCGTCGTACTCTTCACAGCGATCGACACGAACTTCACCCCCGTCTTCCGCGGAATCCGCGGCAAGGTCGCGATCTACAACGAGAACATCCGCGGCATCGCAGAAAAATACGACTGCATCGTGGCCGACCAGTGGGCGCTCAAGCAGATCCAAGACATGCGGTTCTTCGACGACGACCGACTGCACCTCAACTCGCTCGGTCATCACGAGGTCGCCCGGATGGTGTTGCGGACACTCAACGTGCCGAACGACCTGCAGCCCATGCAGCCCGACCCGTTCCCCACGCGCACATGGCGCGAAGCGCGAGCGGTCGACCTGGTGTGGGCGCGTGAATATCTCGTACCGTGGGTGCTGCGCCGCGTGCGTCACCAGTCCTCCGGCGACCACATCACTGCCAAGCGTCCCGATGCGCTGCCGATCGTGACCCTTGCCCCCGGGCCGGAAGCCGCGGCGACACGCGGCGAAGAGGTCTGACGCTTCAGCCGCCGCGTGGACGAAGCTCCCACAGCGCGACGGCGCTCGCCGCGGCGACGTTGAGCGAATCCACACCGCCGGCCATGGGAATCGTGACGAGCGTGTCTGCGGCCTCGAGCGCCCAGCGGCTGAGGCCGTCGCCTTCGGCACCGAGCATCAACGCGACGCGCTCGTGCCCGACAGCGGCGAACTCGTCCAGCGCCACGGCATCGTCAGCGAGTGACAGCGCCGCAAGATGAAAACCAACGTCGTGCAGGATGTCGCGTGCCCGGCGCCACTCGGGAAGTCTGGTCCACGGCACCTGAAAGACCGTCCCCATGCTCACCCGCACGCTCCGGCGATACAGGGGGTCGGCGCAGCGCGGAGTCACCAGCACCGCATCCGCACCGAGCCCCGCAGCCGCGCGGAAGATCGCCCCGACATTGGTGTGGTCCATGATGTCTTCGAGAACGACGATGAGCCGGGCGTCCGCGATCACCTCACGCACGTCGGCGGGCACGGGTCGGTGCATCGCCGCCAACGCACCGCGATGGACCGCGTAGCCGGTGAGCGCTTCGGCGATCTCGGGCGTGACGACGAAGATGTCGACATCGTCGTTGTCTACCAGGAGCGCTTCGACGTCGTCGAGCCACTTCTCTTGCACGAGCACCGAGCGCGGATCGTGACCGGCCGCGAGCGCCCGGCCGATGACCTTCGCAGATTCGGCGATGTACAAGCCGCGCTCAGGCTCAAGCAGACGACGAAGCGCGACGTCGGTCAGATCGCGGTAGTCCGAAAGTCGGGGGTCATCGGGCGACTCGATCGACACGCGGGGCACTCCCCCACTATCGCACGCGTAACATGCCCGAAAACCTGTCGCCCTACACTCGAGCAAGGGGGTGTGATGACGACCGTGGCTGACCAGGCGACATCTGCGCAGGTCGCCGCGGCGATCGCCGCCCTGTCGGGTCGCCGCCTCGCGATCCTCACCGGTGCCGGAGTATCGACCGACTCGGGCATCCCCGACTATCGCGGCAAGGGCGCCCCCACGCGCACTCCGATGACGGTCGATCAGTATCTGGCGAGCGACGAGGCGCGGCGTCGCTACTGGGTAGGCAGTCATCTCGGTTGGCAGGCATTCGCCGCCGCCGCGCCGAACCCCGGGCACCTCGCCCTCGCGACGCTCGAGAACCGCGGGCTGGTCAGCGGAGTGATCACGCAGAACGTCGACGGATTGCACGTGCGCGCCGGCAGCAGGCGCGTGGTCGAACTTCACGGCACAATGCGGCGGATTTTCTGCACGCACTGCGGGCAGGTCTTCGACCGCCGGGATCTCGCCCTGCGCGTTGAAACCGACAATCCCTGGATCACCGTCCCCGAGAACGTTGCTCTCGGGCCTGACGGAGATGTCCTGCCCGCGAGCACCGAAGGCTTCATCGTTCCCGACTGCAGTGTCTGCGGAGGAATGCTCAAGCCCGACGTGGTCTTCTTCGGCGAGTTCATCCCCGCCGAGAAGTTCCGCGAGGCCGAGCAGCTCGTGCAGGGCAGCGACGCCTTGATCATCGCCGGCTCTTCACTGGTGGTGAACAGCGGCATCCGGCTTCTCGAACGCGCGCGCCGGCGGCGGTTGCCGATCGTCATCATCAACCGCGGGGCGACCCGTGCCGACCACCGGGCGACCGTGAAGATCGACGCGGGGGCCAGCGAAGTACTGCAGAGTCTGGCCGATTCTCTGCCCGACCGGTGAGCTCACAGCCGCCGGTTAGGCTCGGACAATGACCACCCTCCTGCTCGTGCGGCACGGCGAGACCGACTGGAACGCGGCACGCCGTATCCAAGGGTCGACCGACATTCCGCTCAACGACACCGGCAGGCAGCAGGCCAGGGATGCCGCGACCGCCCTCCGCGGTGTGCTGAACGAACTCGGCGGTGTCGTCCCGGCGGTGGTCTCCAGCGATCTCTCTCGCGCCTGCGAGACCGCGCAGATCATCGCCGACGAACTCGGAGTACCCCACTCCGGCATCTACCCCGCCCTCCGCGAACGTGCGTACGGGCAGGCCGAGGGCCTGGAGGTAGAGGAGTTCTTTGCGCGCTGGGGCCCGTGGCACACCGCCGAGGTCCCGGGTGCTGAGATCCGCGCCGATCTGCGTGATCGGGCACTCCGCGCTCTCCGCAACGTCACTCGCGACGTCCGACGACGGACTGCTCCGGTCTCCACCCCCATCATCGTCGTCAGCCACGGTGCGCTCATTCGCGAGGTCCTCGGCCGCGCGACCGCCGAAGAGCTTCTCACTCCCGGCGTGCGGATCGCCAACGGCGCCCATTTCGTCCTGCGTTGGGAACGCGACCACGTCACCCTGCGCGGCCACGCACCGGGCGCTCTCGTCTGAACGGGCGACTCGCTAGTGCCCCGCTCTGCGCAGCAACGAACGGGCGTGGCGGAGCACCGGCTCGTCGACCATGCGTCCCTCGTAGGTGAACACTCCGCGCTCGGTCTCGGCGAGGTCGAGCACCGCGCGGGCCCACTCCACGGCTGACTCCTCGGGACGATAGGCCTGGCGAATGATCTCCACCTGGCTCGGGTGGATACACGCCGTGGCGGTGAATCCGGATGCCGCGGCATCCGTCGCCTCAATACTCAATCGCTTCGTCTCGGCGATATCCAAGTGCACGGCATCGATCGCCGCCTTGGCTCCGGAACCTGCGGCCAGAAGCACCCGCGCCCGGGCGAGGCGGGCGATGTCACGGTAGCGGCCGTTGGGCTTGCGACTGGAGGTACCGCCGATGCTGGCGACGAGGTCTTCGGCCCCCCACATGAGCGCTGCGACATTGTCGAGTTCGGCGATGCGCTCTGCCTGCGCGACGCCCTTGGCCGTCTCGCACAGCGCGATCACGTCGAACCGGCCGTCGATCTTCTTGAGCTGTTTGGGCGACTCTGCCTTTGCGACCATGATGCGCCGGTAGTCGGTCTGCGACAGCGTGGCGAGGTCGGAGGTGAACGCCTCTGTTCCGGGTGGGTTCACGCGCACGATGACGCGCGACGGGTCAAGCTCCGACTCGATCAGATACCCGCGTGCGGGCGCCTTCGCAGGCCCCGACACGGCGTCTTCGAGGTCGAGGATCACTCCGTCGGCACGCTCGAGCGCCTTTGCGTAGCGCTCTGGGCGATCGGCGGGACAGAACAGCAGCGCGGGCCCGAGAGTGAACGTGGTCACTGTGTTCCTTCCAGAGATTGTTCTCCTTCGCCGACAGGACGACACCACATGAGGGCGACACGGGTCGCGGTAGCGACGATCTCGTCACGTTGGTTGCGACCCGTGTGGCGCATCGTCACGATCCCCTGCCCCGGTCGCGAACTCGACAAGCGTGCATCGAGGATCTCGGTCTCGGTATAGAGCGTGTCACCGTGAAAGAACGGAGCCGGGAAGGCGATGTCGCTCAGCCCGAGTTGGGCGACGAGCGTCCCCTGGGTGATCTGAGTGACGGATGCTCCCACCATCGTCGCCAGCGTCCACATCGAGTTCATCAGCCGCTGCCCGAAGGGCTGCGTCTCGGAGAACGCGGCATCGAGGTGCAGCGCCTGAGTATTCATCGTCAGGGACGAGAACAGGACGTTGTCCGCCTCGGTCGCGGTACGTCCGGGGCGATGGAGGTAGCGCGCTCCGACCTCGCACTCTTCGAAGTACAGGCCACGTTGGACGATGTCGGTCACGGCTTTACGCTACCCGTCGCGGCGCGCTCAGACGAGGCCGAGCGCGCGCGAGATGACCAGCAACTGCACCTCGGTCGTACCCTCGCCGATCTCGAGGATCTTCGAGTCGCGGTAGTGACGGGCGACCGGGTACTCGTTCATGAACCCATTGCCGCCGAAGATCTGGGTGGCATCGCGGGCGTTGTCCATGGCCGCGTCACTCGCGGTGAGCTTGGCGATCGCTGCCTCGACCTTGAAGGGCTTTCCGGCGTCGCGCAGGCGCGCCGCGTGATGCCAGGCGAGGCGGGCGTTGTGCACCCGAAGCTGCATTCGCGCAATCGTGAACTGGATGCTCTGGCGGGTCGACAGCGCTTCACCGAAGACAGTGCGCTTCTTGGCGTAGTCGATCGCTGCTTCGAGGCATCCCTCCGCGGCACCCGTCGACAGCGCCGCGATCGCGATGCGTCCCTCGTCGAGGATGTGCAGGAAGTTCGCGAAACCACGCCCACGCTCACCGAGGAGGTTCGCCGCGGGCACCCGCGCGTCGATGAAGGTGAGCGGATGCGTGTCGCTGGCGTGCCAGCCCACCTTGTCGTACGGCGCCTCGACGGTGAAACCGGGGGTGCCGCTGGGCACGATGATCGTCGAGATCTCTTTGCGGCCGTCCTTCTCGCCCGTGACCGCCGTCACCGTGACGAAGCGCGTGATCGAGGTGCCCGAGTTGGTGATGAACTGCTTCGAGCCGTTGATGACCCACTCGTCACCGTCCAGGCGGGCGGTCGTGCGCGTAGCGCCGGCATCCGAGCCCGCTTCGGGTTCGGTCAGACCGAACCCTGCGAGCGCCGTACCCGCTAGCAGGGCGGGCAGCAGTTCTTGCTTCTGCTCTTCGGTACCGAAGCGGAAGACCGGCATCGCACCGAGGCTGACCCCCGCCTCGAGCGTGATCGCGAGGGACTGGTCGACGCGGCCGAGCGCTTCGATCGCCAAGCACAGCGCGAAATAGTCGCCACCCTGCCCGCCATACTCTTCGGGAAACGGCAGTCCGAACAGACCGAGGGCGCCCATCTGGGCGACGACATCCATCGGGAGGGTCTTCGTGCGGTCTGCCTCGTACGAGACGGGCGCGACAACCTCCTCGGCGAAGGCGCGCACCATCCCGGCGAGCTCGCGCTCGTCGTCGGTGAGATTGCGGTGGTCCATGGTGCTCCTCGGTGTGTCAGGAAGCGGATGCCTCGGGACCGGGTTCGGCCGAGACGTGGGCAAGGATCTGGTCGCGGCGCACCTGGTCGCCGACGGCAACGTCGAGCCGGAGTACGCCGTCGTGGGGGGCGAGCACCGGGTGCTCCATCTTCATCGCCTCGATCGTGACGATGCGGTCTCCAGCGGCGACGGTGGCGCCGTCGGCATGGTGGAGCGCGACGACGGCACCGGGCATGGGCGCGCGGAGTTCGGGCGACGTGGCGGCGGATGCTGCGTCCCGTTGTGCGAGCCGGTGGTCCATGGCCGCGCGGCGGGACAGGGGCTTGAGCCGGTGGGTTGCGCCGTCGGTGTGGATCCAGAGCCAGCCCTCGGCGTCCGATGCGATGGCAGGGCCGGCCTGTGCGTCCCTTGATGTGTCAGTGGATGCCGCGTGCGCGCGCCCCCAGCGGCCACGAATGCCACTCGTGCCACTCGAGGGCACCGCTACGGCATGCGTCGCGCCGTCCTCGTCGAGCACGGTCACCATTCGTTCGACCGGGTCTGCGCCGATTCGCCAGCCGTTGAGCGAGCGCCACGCTCCGCTGGCCTGACGAAAACTCCCGGTGCCGAAGTAGTCCACGCCGCTCGCCGCGATGGTCAACGCGGTCGCGGACGGCGCCGGGTTTTCATAGGGCGGCAACCGGTCGATGAGTCCCGTGTCGAGGTCGCCCGCCCGCACCGCATCGTCGGCGATGAGCGTCCGCAGAAAGCCGATGTTCGTATCGATCCCGAGCACGACCGTGTCGGCGAGCGCCGCGTCGAGCAGGGCGAGCGTCTCGGCACGATCGGCGCCGTGCGCGACGACCTTGGCAATCATCGGATCGTAGTCGGCAGACACTGTCGAGCCCGACTCGACCGCGGCATCCGTTCTCACTCCCTCAGCGGCGCGCCACGCGAGCACCGTGCCCGCAGCAGGCAAGAAGCCGCGAGCGGGACTCTCGGCGTAGACGCGGGCCTCGATCGCGTGACCGTCGAGGCGCACGTCGTCCTGCGCGATGCCCAACGGCAACCCCGCGGCGATGCGTAGCTGCTGCTCGACGAGGTCGATCCCGGTGACGAGCTCGGTCACCGGATGCTCCACCTGCAGACGCGTGTTCATTTCGATGAAGAAGAACTCGTCCGGTCGGTCCCCCGCGACCAAGAACTCGACGGTGCCCGCTCCGCGATAGTCGACGGACGCTGCGGCCGCACACGCGGCGGCACCCAAGCGCGCACGGATCGAAGCATCCACCACTGGCGACGGAGCCTCTTCGATGACTTTCTGATGCCGGCGCTGGAGCGTGCACTCGCGCTCGCTGAGGTGGATGACGTGTCCGTGTGAATCGGCGAGCACCTGCACCTCGATGTGCCGTGGGCGTTCGATGAGCCGTTCGAGCAGGAGGGTGTCGTCGCCGAAGGACGCAGCAGCGATCCGGCGGGCCGTGGCGAGCGCGTCGACGAGATCGTCGTGCGACCGCACGACCTGCATGCCCTTGCCGCCACCTCCGGCGGAAGGCTTCACCAAGAGCGGATAGCCCGTGCGCGCCGCGGCATCGGCGATGGAAGCATCCGTCATTCCCGCCGCGCTGAAGCCCGGGACTGTCGGCACACTGTGGGCCTCGACGTGCGCCTTCGAGCGGATCTTGTCGCCCATGACGTCGAGCGCTCGCTCACCCGGTCCGATGAAGACGATTCCCGCCACCGCGCACGTACGGGCGAAGGCGACGTTCTCGGAGAGGAATCCGTAGCCGGGATGCACTGCTTGCGCGCCTGACTCCACAGCGGCCGCGACGACGGCGTCGATGTTGAGGTACGAGGCGGATGCTGCGGCCGGGCCGATCCGGACGGCCACATCGGCTTCGCGGACGTGCGGCGCGTCGACGTCAGCATCGCTGTAGACGGCAACCGAGCGGATGCCGAGATCCTGCAATGTGCGGATCACCCGTCGGGCGATTTCGCCACGGTTGGCGACGAGAACGGTGTCGAAGAGTTTGTCACTCATGGCGATCACATCCGGAAGACGCCGAAGCGCGGTTCGGGTAGGGGCGTGCGCGACACGACATCGAGCGCGAGGCCGAGCAGATCTCGAGTGTTCATCGGGTCGATGACGCCGTCGTCCCACAGACGCGCGGTGGCGTAGTAGGGGCTCCCCTGTTCTTCGTACTGGGCGCGGATCGGTGCTTCGAACTCGGACTGCGCCTCAAGAGACCACTCCTCGCGACGGGCCTCGAGCTGGTCACGCTTGACGGTCGAGAGCACGGACGCGGCCTGCGGACCGCCCATCACCGAGATGCGGCTCGCGGGCCAGGTCCACAAGAAGCGCGGCGAGTACGCCCGTCCGCACATCGCATAGTTGCCGGCACCGAACGAGCCGCCGATCACGACGGTGAGCTTCGGCACCCTGGTCGTCGCCACCGCGGTGACCATCTTCGCGCCGTCCTTCGCGATCCCGCCGGCCTCAGCGTCGCGACCGACCATGAAGCCCGAGATGTTCTGCAGAAACAGCAACGGCGTACCCCGCTGGTCGCAGAGTTCGATGAAGTGCGCACCCTTCTGCGCAGACTCGCTGAAGAGCACCCCGTTGTTGGCGACGATTCCGATCGGGTGGCCGTGCAGGCGCGCAAAGCCGGTGACCAGGGTGTCGCCGTACTCGCGCTTGAACTCGTGGAACTCACTGCCATCGACGAGGCGCGCGATGACCTCGCGCACGTCGTACGGTTGGTTGACGTCGACCGGCACCACACCGTACAAGTCGGATGCATCGACCTCCGGTTCCCGCGAGGGCAGCACGTCCCACGCGGGCGGGGCTGGCTGCGGCAAGGTCGCCACGATGTCGCGGACGATCTCGAGCGCGTGTTCGTCGTTCTCCGCAAGGTGATCGACCACTCCCGACCGTGTCGCGTGAAGTTCACCGCCACCGAGTTCTTCGGCAGTGACGACCTCACCGATCGCGGCCTTCACCAGCGGCGGACCACCGAGGAAGATCGTGCCCTGGTTTCGCACGATGACCGTCTCGTCGCTCATGGCGGGCACGTACGCACCACCCGCCGTGCACGACCCCAGCACGGCGGCGATCTGCGGAATGCGGGCCGCCGACAGCCGTGCCTGGTTGAAGAAGATCCGGCCGAAGTGGTCGCGATCAGGAAAGACCTCGTCCTGCATCGGAAGGAACGCCCCTCCGGAATCGACGAGGTAGATGCAGGGCAAACGGTTCTCGAACGCGATCTCCTGCGCACGCAGATGCTTCTTGACCGTCAGCGGATAGTACGTGCCGCCCTTGACGGTCGCGTCGTTGCAGACGACCATGACGTGCCGACCGTGCACCAGCCCGATGCCCGCGATGACGCCGGCAGCCGGTGTCTCGGCGTCGTACACGCCGTCGGCTGCGAGGGGCGACACCTCAATGAAGGGACTCCCCTCATCGAGCAGTCGCGTGACCCGGTCGCGGGGCAGGAGTTTGCCACGGGCGACGTGACGCTCGCGAGATGCGAGAGGGCCGCCGAGGGATGCGTGCGCCAGTCGCTGGCGAAGGCTTGTGGCGAGCTCGGCCTGCGCCTTTTCGGTGCGCGTGAACTGCCCGTCGTGCGCGAGTGCGGTCGCGAGCGTACCCATGTCATCTCCGTCGACGTCACGATCACGTCACAGCCGTTGTCGCGGCAGGGCGTGATTGGTTAGTGTTCACTAACTGAGTGTCTAGGTTAGCGAGGATTAACTGAAATGCCAACCCCTGCGACTGATCGAAAGCGGGCGAAGGCCGATCGCAACACCGCGCTTCTGCGCGAGGCGGCGCGGCTCTTCGCTGCGCGCGGCTACAGCGGTGTCAGCCTCGAAGAACTCGGCGCTGCCGTCGGCGTGACCGGCCCCGCTGTGTACCGCCACTTCGCCGGGAAACAGGCCCTCCTGAGCGAAATTCTCGTGCGTGTGAGTGAGGGTCTCTTGACAGGTGGACGCGCCGTCATCGACGACCAGTCCGACGCCGCCTCGCGGCTACGAGTGCTCATTGGCTTCCACGTCGACTTCGCGCTCGCTGACGCCGACGTCATCCGGGTCCAAGACCGGGATCTCGACAATCTCGCCGACGAAGACCGCCACACCGTGCGCCGACTGCAGCGCGAGTATGTCGACATGTGGATCGGGGTGCTGAAAGAACTGCATCCCAACCGCTCGGAATCCGACCTCCGCGTGCGCGCGCACGCGTGCTTCGGCTTGATCAACTCCACGCCCTACAGCGCCCGGGCATCGAGCAAGATGCCCGCGCAGAGCACCGTGCGCGGCATCCTGGAATCGATGGCCACCGCCGCACTCACAGAGTAGAGCGACCTGCGACGGGCCTCAGCGCAGCAGCATCGCGCGACCGGGCTCGCGCAGGACGCCTGCGACCTCGACGAGGAACTTCGAGCCTTGCTCGCCATCCACGAGGCGATGGTCGAACGACAGCGCGAGGGTCATGACATCGCGGAGGGCGACCTCGCCGCGGTACTCCCACGGCTGACGACGCACGGCGCCGAGCGCCAGGATCGCCGCCTCACCCGGGTTGATGATCGGCGTACCCGCATCCACGCCGAAGACGCCGACGTTGGTGATCGAGAAGGTGCCGCCCATCATGTCGACCGGCGGAGTCTTGCCTCCGCGTGCCGTCTCAGCGAGAGTGCGAATCGCGTCAGCCAGCTCGGCCAGCGTGAGATCCTGCGCGTCGCGGATGTTCGGAACGACGAGTCCACGGCCCGTAGCTGCCGCGATGCCGAGGTTCACGTAGTGGTGCTGGACGATCTCGCCCGCCGCGTCATCCCACGCGGAGTTGAGCTCGGGATGCCGGCCGAGGGCAAGGCAGACGGCCTTGGCCGCGACCGCCATGATCCCGATCCTGTGCTCGGCGAGCGACCGATCCGCCTTGAACGACGTGATCAGCTCACTCGTCGCCGTGACATCGACCGTGAGGAATGTCGTGACGTGTGGAGCGGTGAAGGCACTGCGCACCATCGCGGCCGCGGTGTGCTTGCGGACGCCTCGGATCGGCGTACGCGTCGTGCGTTCGCCTGAGCGCGGGGTGAGCTCGGCGATGTCGAGCGATTCTTCCGCGACCGTCTGCGACCCGACGGCGGTCGCGCCCGCGCGGGCGGCGAACTCTTCGACGTCTGTGCGCGAGATCACGCCCGAGACACCGGATGCCTCCACCAGCGCGAGATCTATGCCCAGTTGCTTTGCCAGCGCCCGGACGGGCGGCGTCGACCGGGGGCGCTCTCGCGGAGCCTCCGAGACCTCGGGCGTGTGGATCACATCGTGAGGTGCCGCCTCGAGCACGGCAGTGTCGGATGCTGCGGCACGGACAGCGACCGAGCGCGCGCGGCGCTGGGGTCGTGCCGACGAACGGGGCGCGGCGCCGTACCCGACGAGGTTCGGCTGCGCCTTCTCGCCGGCGTCGGCTTCGGCTGCGCCCTCGGCGCGGGCTTCGGCCACCGGCACTTTCGCGCCGCCGGCGTCTCCCCCACCGAGGTCGAACGAAATGAGCACGGCACCGACTTCGACGACATCTCCGGCGGCCGCGTGCAGGGCTTTCACGACACCGGCGTGCGGCGACGGAAGCTCGACGATCGCCTTCGCTGTCTCGACCTCGGCGATGGTCTGGTTGAGCTTCACGGTGTCGCCTTCGGCGACCATCCACTGCACAAGCTCAGCTTCGGGCAGACCCTCTCCGAGGTCGGGCAGACGGAATTCCTCGATCACAGGGTCACCCCGCTCATGCTGTTCGGACGATCCATGACGCGGTCGACCGCATCGAGGATCCGGTCGAGGTCAGGCAGGTGGAACTTCTCGAGCTTCGCCGGCGGATACGGGATGTCGTGCCCGGTCACGCGAACCGGTGCTGCTTCGAGGTAGGAGAAGCACCGCTCGGTGACGCTCGCGATGAGTTCTGCACCGACGCCAGCTTCGCGCGCCGCTTCATGGGTCACGACGACTCGGCCGGTCTTACGCACCGATGCCGTGACCGTACGGTAGTCCACCGGCGAGATCGAACGCAGATCGATGACCTCGATCGACACTCCCTCGTCTTCGGCGGCGGTCGCAGCATCCATCGCCACGGCGACCTGCGCACCGTACGTGAGCAGCGTGACGTCCGTGCCCTCGCGCGCCACGCGGGCAAGGCCCATTGGCGCCGCATCGGCCAGGTCGACACCGAGGTCGACCTCTCCCTTGGAGTGGTACAGCCGCTTGGGCTCGAAGTAGACCACTGGGTCATCGCACGCGATGGCTTGGCGCAGCATGACGTACGCGTCCTGCGGGTTCGAGACCGCGACCACACGCAGACCGGACGTGTGCACGAAGTACGCCTCGGGCGACTCGGAGTGGTGTTCAGCCGCACCGACGCCGCCCGCCCACGGAATGCGGATCGTGATCGGCATCTTCACGTTGCCGCGCGTGCGATAGTGCAGCTTCGCGACCTGGCAGACGATCTGATCGAACGCCGGATAGACGAATCCATCGAACTGGATCTCGACGACCGGACGATATCCACGGAAGGCCAGGCCCACCGCGGCTCCCATGATTCCCGATTCGGCCAGGGGGGTGTCAATCACGCGCTGAGGCCCGAACTCGGTGATCAGGCCGTCGGTCACCCGGAACACTCCCCCGAGCTTGCCGATGTCTTCGCCCATGAGCAGAACTTTGGGGTCATCGGCCATCGCGCGCCGCAGTCCCTCATTGATGGACTTTGCCATGGTGAGCTGAGTCATCGCGCCACCTGCTCCGAGTCGAAGCCCTCGAGGTACGAGGCGTACCAGTCGCGCTGCTCTGCGAGACCGGAGTGCGGCTCGGCGTACACGTTGTCGAATACCGCGATCGGCGGCCGTGTGACGGCACCGAGAGTCGCGGCCCGCACCTCGGCGCCGAGCTTGTCGGCCTGAGCTGCGACGTCGGAGATGAAGTCATCGTCGAAGGCATCCTGCGAGCGCAAGAGAGCCTCTATGCGGGCGATCGGGTCGCGGCGTCGCCACTTCTCAACCTCGTCGCTGTCGCGATAGCGCGTGGGGTCATCTGAAGTGGTGTGCGGGCCCATGCGGTAGGTCACGGCCTCGATGAAGGCGGGACCGCTCCCCCGGCGGGCGTTGTCGACGGCCCACCGCATGGCAGCGAGGCAAGCGAGCACGTCGTTTCCGTCGACGCGCAGGCTCGGGATGCCGAATCCTGGCGCGCGACCGGCGATGGGGAACTTCGCCTGGACGGTGACGGGCTCTGAGATCGCCCACTGGTTGTTCGTGCAGACGAACACGACGGGTGAGCGGAACGACGACGCGAAGACCATGGCCTCGTTGACGTCGCCCTGGCTGGTCGCTCCGTCGCCGAAGTATGCGGCAGCGACCTGGTCGGTGCCATCGCGCTGGATGCCCATCGCGTAGCCCACCGCGTGCAGCGACTGCGCGCCGATGATGATCTGCGGCGTTGCGGTGCCGATGTCGTACGGGTTGTAGGTGGAGTGCGCTTCACCGCGCCATGCCAGCACGTAATCTTCGGGCTTCGCGCCGCGCACGAAGCTCACTCCGATTTCGCGATAGCTCGGGAAGACGAAGTCGTCAGAGCGGAAAGCCCGCGCGGTGCCTACCTGCGTCGCCTCTTGGCCCTGGCAGGGCGCCCAGAGTCCGAGTTGGCCCTGGCGCTGGAGCGCCACGCCCTCGGTGTCGATCCGACGCACGAGCATCATGTCGCGGTAGAGGCCGCGAAGGGCTTCCGCGTCGATGTCGGCTACCCAGGGATCGAGGTCGGGATCAGCGACCCGCTCCCCTTCTGGTGTGACCAGGCGCGCGACATCGTCGATGTCGATCGCCGCTTCTGCGGTGGGGTTCAGGGTGTGCATCATTGTCATCCCTCCTCGGTGACCTGCCCTCGTGAGGCGGTCGTCGTGGAAATGCCGGCAGCGTCGCCGACAGGGTTGACGATACGTTGATCTCGCACCTAGCTCAAGCAACAGAGCTCGGCTTGAGCATGTTGCCAAGCGAGCAGCGGTTCTAGCGTGCTAACGTTTCGCACTATGAGCGCACTCGATCACGTCGATCTCGAGCTTCTCGCGGCCCTTTCGGCCGATCCACGCGCAACGGTGGTCGCGCTCGCCGATCGACTCGGGCTCTCGCGCAACACCGTGCAAGCGCGCATGGCTCGCCTCGAACGCTCGGGTGTCTTCCTCTCGTACGAGCGCGCGATCTCCGCCTCGGCGCTCGGATACCCGATCGAGGCGTTCATCAGCGCGATCGTGCGCCAGGCCGAGCTGCCGCGCATCACTTCAGAACTCGCACGCATTCCCGAGATCGTCCAGGCCCATGGGCTCAGTGGTCAGGTCGACATCCTCATTCGCGTGGCATGCCGCGACACCCAGCATCTGTTCGACACCGACGCGCGGATCCTCGCCATCGAGGGCGTCGAACGCACCGAAACCTCGCTCGTAATGGGCGAGGTCATCGGTCACCGCGTGGGGCCTCTCATGGAGTTGGCACGACGGGAGGGATAGCGACCGCGCTCTCTTCCTCGGGTCGGTCGGTCGAAGCATCCATTCGCACCAGCACCACACCGACGAGAATCAGCAGGCCACCGACGAACTGAATGGGCGCGGGAGCTTCGCCCAGCAAGAGCCACGCGAACCCGAGCGCGAAGAGCACTTCCGACAGCCCGACGAACGAGGCGATGCGGGAGCCGACGCGAGGAACCGCCATCGTTCCGAACGCATAGCCGATCGTGGTCGCAATCAGCGCGACCCAGCCCATCGGAACCCACCAGGGCACGCTCACCCCGCCCAGCACCACATCGACCGCCGGCGCGACCACCGGAAAGACCCCCACGACACCAAGAAGTGCCACCAGCGCCGTACCGACGAAGAGTCCCCCTGAGGCGAGCGCGAGTGGTGGCAGGTCTTCCCCCGCGCGTTCGGCGATGAGAAAGTACGCGCCCACGCACACCGCGGCCGCGAGCGCGAAGATCGTGCCGAGGAGGTCGAAGGTCGCGCCCGAGATGTCGACCACCAAGATCAGGCCGACGATGGCGACGAGCGATCCGGCGATGACCAGGCGCGAGGGCGCCGTGCGCGTGCGCACCCATGCGAGCAGGACGAGCAGGACAGGTGCCAAGTATTGGATGAGAAGCGCCACGGCGACGGGCATGCGCTGCATGGCCGAGAAGAAGAAGATCTGGCATCCCGCGACCGCGGTGAGCCCGAACCCGATGATGAGGACGCCGTGACGACGCAGAAACCCGGGCTGCCGTCGGATCGCCAAGAACAGCGCAGGAGCGAGAACAAGCCCCGACACTCCCATACGCACGAGAAGGGCCGCGCCCAGAGACCACCCTGCCTCCAACAGCGGCTTCACCAACGGTCCGCTCGACGAGAAGGCGAGGGCGGATGCTACGGCCAGCACGATGCCGGAGGTCATCCGGTTCGGCACGACCGCGTATGCAGGAGTCGGCGGAATGACCGGAATGGCGGCGGTCGAGGTGGTCATGCGAGATCCGTCTGTCAGGAGTGAATCGTGCGTACACTGGTGACGATATCCGTTTCCCCCGTCAGGAGTCAACATGGTTTTCATTCGTGACACGGAACAATCCCTCCGCGCCGCCGTCCACCTGGTCAACACGCTTCCGGGTTTCGACAGTGACGACCAATTCGTGACCGCCGCGGACCTCGATGCGTACCTCGAGGTGAACCCCTACACGGGCGCGATTTCGCGCGACGTCGACGAGATCACGGCGATCCGCGGCATCCGCCCCCGCCTGCGCGCGCTGTGGGACGTCGACCGCGACGGCGCTGTTCCCCTGGTGAATCAGATGCTCGCCGACGGGCAGGCGCTCCCCCGTTTGGTGATCCACGACGAGTACGACTGGCATATTCACGCGACCTCTGATGAGGCACCGCTCGCGACGCGAATTCTTGTTGAGGCAGCGATGGCATTTGTGGACGTCATCCGCGCAGACGAGTACGACCGCGTGCGCGTGTGCTCAGCCGACGACTGCGAATCGGTCTACGTCGACTACTCGCGCAACGGATCCAAGCGCTACTGCGACACCGGCAACTGCGGCAACCGCATGAATGTCATTGCGTATCGCGAGCGGAAGGCCCAAGAAAGCGCGTGATCGCCTCGGCCGCAGGGGCCGGGGTTTCGTAGTGAATGAGATGCCCAACGCCGTCGATTTCGACGAGTTCGGCATCGACAATGAGCGTGGCAAGGTGACGCTCGGCCTCGATCGGCGTGATGTCGTCTTGGACCGCGGCGACGAGGAGCGTCGGCACATCGATGCGCGGAGCAAACTCCCGCACATCGTGTGAGACCGACGCCACAAAGGCGTCGTGCAGAACACCGCGGTCGGCGAACCGCGAGAAGTACGTGTCGTGTTGGTCGTGGATGAACTGGCGCAGGTCGGGGTCCTTCGTCTTGGCCATCGACACGCTCATCACCCGCACGATTGCTCCGTTGCGCAACAGAGCGTCGCCGATGCGCTGGGGAAGACGTGCGCCAGCCCAGTAGTAGAACACCGCAAGCCGAGTCAGGAGGCCTCGGGGCCCCTCGAGTGCCGGGGCGCCGATCGGGTTCACCAGGATCAGCTTCGGGGTCGCAAGGCCGGCGGCAACCGCTGCAGCAGAGACAATGGAGCCGAACGAATGCCCCAGCACGACCGCGCCGGGCGCCACCTTCGCCGCGAATTCCGTCAACCACTCCACATACGCGGTCAGGTCGTGCGTGCGGCCCGGAAGGGGCACTGTCTCGCCGAAACCCGGCAGATCGGGCGAAATCACCCGGAACTGCGGCAATTGTGCGACGACGGGCTCGAGCCCGTGGTGTTCGCCCCGGTAGCCATGAACGGCGAGGATCGTGACCTCCGCGTCTTCGGGGCCGTACACCCAGTACGCGGTCACTCCCCCGTGCACCTCCACCTCGCGACGGACCACAGGAATCGCATGCAGCTTCGCGGCGTAGGGGTTGGGTGCACTCACCCGTCGAGTCTACGAGCGCAACGAGTCTATGAAACGCAATGTCGGTACCCGCGCATACCGTCATGCGCATGGAACTTCGCTCGCCGGAATGGCTGAAGGTGGTCGGGGTCTTCGACCTCGAGACCACCGGCGTCGACGTCACGTCCGATCGCATCGTGACCGCACACGTCGGACTCCTCGATGCGGCAGGCGGCGTGATCCGCGCCAGAGACTGGCTCGCTGATCCGGGCATCGACATTCCGCAGGGCGCGACCGACATTCATGGTGTGACTTCTGCTCATGCTCGCGCCCACGGGCGACCCGCTGGCGAGGTGGTGGGCGAAGTGAGCCGGGCGCTGCACGCGTTGCTGACCGCCGGCATCCCCGTTGTCGCATACAACGCGGCGTTCGATTTCTCGTTGCTCGCCCACGAGTCCGTGCGGTACGGACTCGAACCGCTCCGTGACCCTGCGCCGGTGATCGACCCCTTGGTGATCGACAAGCGCTATGACAAATGGCGCCGCGGCAAGCGCACACTGGCCGTAGTCGCCGCGCACTATGCGGTGCCGCTCGACGGTGCGCACGAAGCCGCTGCCGACGCAGTCGCGGCAGGCCGCGTCGCACAAGCCCTCGCACAGCGGTACGCCGCGTGGCTCCCCGCAACAGCGACCGAACTGCACACGCGCCAGATCGGCTGGGCGCGTGCGCAGGCCGAGAGCCTGACGGAGTACTTCATCCGAATCGGCCGACTTGACCCTGAGCAGCGACTCGACGGCAATTGGCCGGTGCGGTGAAACCTGGAAACACAAAAGCCCCGCCGAAGCGGGGCTCTCGCGTGTACGGCTTACTTGCCGCCGAAGTTCTTGAAGCGCTGGTTGAACTTCTCGACGCGACCGGCAGAGTCCATGATGCGCTGCTTACCCGTGTAGAACGGGTGCGATGCCGACGAGATCTCGACGTCGATGACGGGGTACTCAACACCGTCGAGCTCGATCGTCTTGTTGCTGGTCACCGTCGAACGGGTGAGGAAGGTTTCGCCCGAGCCGAGGTCGCGGAACACGACTGCCTGGTAGTCGGGGTGAATGTCAGTCTTCATGATTGTCCTCTAGGGAATGGTGCTCTGGATTTTGCCAGGGCGTGAAAGTCTGCGGTGCGAACGCACCAAGGAACGATCTTACCAGAGTGCTACGCGGATGCTCGCGCCGCGTAGCGGCCGTCCGCTTCGGTGAGCACGATCGGCACGCCGAATGTCTCGGTCAACGCCTCTGCGGTGAGCGTCTCGGCCAACGGACCAGCGGCGACCGCGCGACCATCGCGCATCAGGAGCACATGCGTGAATCCGACCGGAATCTCCTCAACGTGATGAGTGACCATGATCATGGCTGGCGTCGTCGGGGCCTTCGCGAACCCGCTCAGGAGGGTGAGAAGCTCTTCGCGGGCGCCGAGGTCAAGGCTCGCGCTGGGCTCGTCGAGCAGGAGCATCTCGGGGTCGGTCATGACAGCTCGCGCGATCTGCACCCGCTTCTGCTCGCCGTCGCTGAGCGTTCCGAACGTACGATCGGCGAGGTGATCGAGCCTCCACTCGGCCAGAACACGCATGGCGCGACGCTCGTCGATATCTTCGTACGACTCGTTCCAGCGGCCCAGCACCGAGAACGCGGCCGTGAGGACGACATCCAGCACGGTCTCTTCGGGCGGAACACGCCGGGCCATGGCTGAAGAGGCGAAGCCGATGCGGGGCCTGATCTCGAAGACGTCGGTGCGACCGAGTCGCTCACCCAGGATCGTGACCACTCCGGAGGTCGGGTGAAGCAGCGTGTCGGCGAGTTGAAGGAGCGTGGTCTTGCCCGCGCCGTTCGGTCCGAGAATCACCCACCGATCTTCATCCGAGACCGACCAATTCAGATGGTCGACGATGTCTCGGGCGTTTCTGCGGACGACGACGTCGGAGAACTCGAGCACCTGCGGCATGCTGTCCAGCCTATCGGGCCGAAGCGATGACCTCCGCGTACAGCGCCTGGGTTTGCTCGGCAATCTGCCCCCAACTGAAGTCATGCGTCGCCCGCTCCCTGCCCGCGACGCCGTACGCCGCAGCCTGGGTCGGGTCCGACACAACCTCGGTCAGCACGCGTGCGAGATCGGCGACATAGCGTTCGGGGTCGACGGGGGTTCCGGTGCCGTCCTGGACCTGCTCGATCGGCACGAGACGACCGGTGACGCCGTCGACGACGACTTCGGGGATGCCTCCGGTCGCTGTTCCGACAACGGCTGCGCCGCACGCCATCGCCTCGAGGTTGACGATCCCCAGCGGTTCGTAGACCGACGGACACACGAAGGTGGTTGCCGCCGTCAGGATCGTGCACAACTCTCGACGCGCCAGCATCCGATCGATCCAGACCACGCCCTCCCGGGTTCCTTGCAGATCGCGCACTAGTCCCTCGACCTCGGCCATGATCTGCGGCGTGTCCGGCGCACCCGCGCACAGAATGACCTGCACATCGGGCGGGAGAAGGGCCGCGGCACGCAGGAAGTACGGCAAACCCTTCTGCCGAGTGATCCGACCTACGAACACTACCGACGGCTTGCTGGCGTCCACGCCCAGTGATGCCAGCAGTTCAGGATCTTCGACGGGATGCCAGGCCTCCACGTCGATGCCGTTGTAGATGACACGGACCTTGTCGGGGTCAAGGCTCGGGTAGCTGCGCAGGATGTCGGTCCGCATCCCGTCGCTGACCGCGATCACTGCCGCCGCGCCCTCATAGGCGGTCTTTTCGATGTAGCTCGACACGGCATAGCCGCCCCCGAGCTGTTCGGCCTTCCACGGGCGTAGCGGCTCGAGTGAGTGCGCGGTCACGACGTGCGGAATTCCATGAAGCAACGATGCGAGGTGCCCGGCGAAGTTCGCGTACCAGGTGTGGCTGTGCACGACATCGGCGCCCGCGACATCCGTGACGATCTCGAGGTCGGTGCCGAGCGTCTGCAACGCACCGTTCGCTGCGGAGAGCTCGAGCGGCACGCCGTAGGAGGTCGTGGAGGGCTCGTCGCGTTCGGCGCCGAACGCACGAACCTCCACATCGATGCTCTCGCGCAGTGCTTTGACCAGTTCTGTGGCGTGAACTCCGGCCCCTCCGTAGATCTCGGGCGGGTACTCCTTGGTGACGATGTCGACGCGCATGTGACGAACGCTAGTACACGGGCCCGAACGCGTCATAGTGTGGTGCCATGCCTACAGCGCCGAAGGTCTTCGGAATCGTCCTCGCCGGGGGTGAGGGTAAGCGCCTCATGCCCCTCACCGCCGACCGTGCCAAGCCTGCCGTCCCATTCGGCGGCCAGTACCGCCTGATCGACTTCGCGATATCGAACCTCATCAACTCGGGGCTGAGACAGATCGTGGTGCTGACGCAGTACAAGTCGCACAGTCTCGACCGCCACATCTCGCAGACGTGGCGGATGTCGGCACTCTTGGACTCGTACGTGGCGTCGGTCCCCGCGCAACAGCGGCTCGGCAAGCGATGGTTCTCGGGTTCCGCCGACGCGATCCTGCAGAGTCTGAACCTCGTCAACGACGAGAAGCCCGACATCGTCATCGTGATCGGTGCCGACCACGTGTATCGCATGGACTTCCAGCAGATGCTGGCCGCGCACATCGAGTCGGGCGCACGGGCGACTGTCGCCGGGATCCGCCAGCCGATCGGGCTGGCGAACCAGTTCGGCGTGATCGATGTCGAGCCCACCGACCCGGCGAAGATCCGCGAGTTCCTCGAGAAGCCGCAGAACGCGACCGGACTCGTCGACTCCCCCGGTGAAGTGCTCGCCTCGATGGGTAACTACATCTTCAACACCGACGCGCTCATCGAGGCCGTCGAGTCCGACGGTGAGTTGGCCACCTCCAACCACGACATGGGCGGCGACATCATCCCGTACTTCGTCGGACGTGGCGAGGCCGGTGTCTACGACATGAACCGCAACGACGTGCCGGGATCCACGGATCGCGACCGGTACTACTGGCGCGACGTGGGAACGATCGAGTCGTTCTTCGACGCGCACATGGATCTCATCTCGACGCTGCCGATCTTCAATCTCTACAACATGGCGTGGCCGATCCACTCGCAAGCGGTCAACTCACCGCCCGCGAAGTTCGTCCGCGACGGTGTCGGCCGTATCGGTAACGCCATCGACTCGGTGGTCTCGCTCGGCTCGGTGCTCTCGGGCACGCACCTCGAGCGCAGCGTGGTGGGGCCGTGGACTCTGGCCGGCGGCGGATCGACGATCACCGACTCGGTGCTGTTCGATCACGTTCACGTCGGCGCTGGCGCTCGCATCCATCGCGCGATCCTCGACAAGAACGTCTCGCTGGCTGAGGGCGCGACCGTGGGCGTCGACCGTGCACGAGATCTCTCTCGCGGATACACCGTGACCGAAACGGGAATCACCGTCGTCGGCAAGGGAATCCACGTCGAGCGCTGACGTCACACCGTCGTCGAGGGCGATCGGCCGCGACTACCGTGGAGGCATGACCGGCGCTTCCGCACGCTTCCTCGTCGTCCTTGATGCCGACTCGACTCTGATCCGCAACGAAGTCATCGAACTCATCGCCGATGAAGCCGGACGCGGTGCCGAGGTGGCCGCGGCCACCGAAGCGGCGATGCGTGGTGAGGTCGACTTCGCCACGAGCCTTCGATCGCGCGTGAGCGCGTTGAGCGGGGTCCCCGTCAGCGCATTCGCGCGAGTCCTCGCGCGCATCGAGCCCACGCCCGGAGTGCGAGAACTCATCGCCGAGATACACGCCCGCGGCGGGCTCGTGGGGGTCGTGTCCGGCGGGTTTCACGAAATCCTCGACACAGTTGCCCCCGATCTCGGGGTCGATCTCTGGCGTGCGAACCGTCTGACGGTCAGCGACGGAGTGCTGACCGGCACGGTCGACGGCGAGATTGTGGATGCTGCGGCAAAGGCCTCCTCGCTGCGGGAGTGGGCCTGCGACGCCGGAGTGCCCGCGCGGCTCACCTTTGCGATCGGCGATGGCGCGAACGATCTGACCATGCTGGGAGCGGCCGGACTCGGCATCGCCTTCAACGCGAAACCCGCGGTGCGCGCTCGGGCCGACCTCGTCGTAGGTCCGGTGGATCTCCGCGAGGTCATCCCCCTCCTCCCGTAGGCCCCCAGAATGTCGGAGGTTGTCGGTAGCGTCGCCGTATGAACGTGATTCTCGTCCCCGGACTCTGGCTCGATGCATCCTCGTGGGATGACATCATTCCCGCCCTTCGCGCGGCGGGCCACACCACGCGCGCACTCACCTTGCCCGGTGTCGGCGCACCCGGGAGCGACTCAGCCCAGATCGGCATCGCCGACTGGGTCGATGCGGTCGTCTCCGAGATCGACAAGATAGATGGGCCGGTCGTGCTCGTCGGGCACAGCGGCGGCGGCAATGTGGTCTGGGCGGCTGCAGAAGCGCGGGCTCAGAGAGTGGCGAGAGTCATCTTCGTCGACACTGTGCCTCCGCCGGATGGTGCGCAGATTTCAGAGTTCGAGGTCGTGGACGGGGTCGTCCCGTTTCCCGGGTGGGACTTCTTCGACGACGATGACGTTGCTGATCTCGACGCAGAGACCCGGGCGCGCACGACCACCACCGCACGGAGCGTCCCGGGACGTGTGCCCACCGACCCCCTGAGCCTTGCCGGCACCGATCGCTACGGCGTGCCGGTGACGGTGCTGTCGGGGGGCATGGATGACGCGACTTTCCGCGAGGTCATCACGCAGTGGGGTCCCTACGCAGAAGAGTTCGCGGCGATCGCCGATACCGAGGTCGTTCGACTCGGCACAGGTCACTGGCCCCAGTTCTCGAAGCCGGCTGAGCTTACTGAAGCGCTGCTGAACGCCATCCGCTGACGACGGATCAGTGCCCCATCCCGAGCCCACCGTCAACGGGGATGACAGCACCTGAGATGTACGCAGAATCGTCCGACGCGAGCCACGTGACCACTCCGGCCACCTCGTCCGGTGTCGCGAATCGTCCGGCAGGAATGCTCTTCTTGTACTCGGCTTGCACGTTTTCCGGCAGCTCGGCCGTCATATCCGACTCGATGAAGCCAGGAGCCACGACGTTCGCGGTGATCCCGCGCCCCCCGAGTTCGCGAGTGAGTGAGCGAGCGAAGCCCACTAACGCGCTTTTGGATGCCGCGTAGTTGACCTGACCGGCTGATCCGTATAGTCCGACCACGGAGGAGATCATGATGACCCGACCCCACCGTGCTCGCAGCATCCCCTTCGACGCTCGCTTGACGACGCGGAACGTTCCGCCGAGGTTCGTGGCGACGACCGAGTCGAAGTCATCTTCGGTCATGCGCAGAAGAAGTGTGTCTTTCGTGATGCCGGCGTTCGCGACGAGTATCTCGATCGGTCCGAGTTCGCTCTCGACCTGGGTGAAGGCGGCATCGAGCGCTGCGGAATCCGTTACGTCGGCGCGAACCGTGAGCGTACCGGAGGGTCCCTCGCCCGAGCGCGCGGTCACGGCGACCCGATAGCCTTCGGCAACGAAACGCTCGGCGATCGCTCGCCCGATACCTCGGTTTCCGCCGGTGATAAGGACGACGCGATCACTGGACATGGTGGTGCTCCCGGAGTTGTGTGACGTATTCGCACCAGCCTATCGGCGTGGTGTTTGACACCCCCGCTCACGCACTGGGACGCTGGTGACGAATCTGACGAAAGGCCTCCCCATGACCGACCCGACATCCTCCGGTGCCGATATCACTCCGAGTGACACGCAGCCGACGGTGCCGTACGCGCCACCCACCGGACCTGCCTATGGTCACGTCGCTCCGCCTGCGTACGGCCAGGCGGCTCCGCCTGCCTTCTCTGGCCCTACGCCGCCGCCGTACGGCAGCGCACCCGCGTATGGCGGTGCTGCGCCTGCCTACGGCTCCGTGCCTGTGTACGGCAACGCACCCGCCTACGGAGCGTACGGGGCGGCGAAGACCAACACGCTCGCCGTCGTGTCCCTCATCGCCTCGATCGCCGGCATGCTCTTCGTGCCGTTCATCGGTTCGCTCGTCGGTGTGATCACGGGTCACATGTCGCTCAGCCAGATCACACGGACGAGTGAAAGCGGTCGCGGCATGGCTTTGGCGGGCACAATCATCGGCTGGGTCGGAGTGGGGCTCTCCGTCGTCGGCATCATTGTCCTGCTCGCCCTCATCCCGTGGATGCTGACCTTCTCGGAGATATCAACCGCCTGATCGGCAATACAGTGATCGTTCGCCAGACCGCTCCGATTCCTTCCGCGCGGCGTAGTCTGGATGCACCGTGAAGTCCTCGCAGATCCCACCGTCCACCACGTCTCTGCCGCCGTCGCCGCAAGACGAGGCGGCTGCGCGGTCGATGCGCTATTTGATCCTGATGGGCTTGCGTATCGTCTGCATCACCCTCATGGTCATCGTCCAGCCTTTCGGTTGGTACACCTGGGTTTTCGGGCTGGGTGCAGTGTTCCTGCCCTACATCGCCGTGGTGTTGGCCAATGTCAGTTCGAGCGTCGGCGGCGCGACCGCCGAGAACCCCGAACTCGCCCTGACTGCCGAGCCCACGGTCGTGATCCCCGACGCCGAGCCGAGCGAACCGACCGTCTTGCGAATCGAAGAGACTCGGCCGATCAATCCCCCTGCGGCGACCGGAACGTGACCACCGACGTCCCCGCATCCACGTGCTCACGGGCAGGATGCCGCGCAGCCGCGCTCTGGCGGGTGGAATGGCGCAATCCCCGCATCCACTCCTCCGAACGCCGCAAAGTCTGGCCGGCGTGTGACGAGCACGTGCAGTTCCTGCGGGACTACCTCGCCGCGCGCAATTTTCCGGTCGAGGTTCGCGCCTTCGTTGAGGCGCAATGAGGACGGCACCATGAGTAGACAGAACGCACCGGCAGCAGTGCGGTGGACGGCGTATGTCGCCGTGGCGATCGTCTTCGCCATCGCGTGCGCCTTCCTTGCGAACTGGCAGTTCACGAGGAATTCTGCGCGCGCCGACCAGCTTGCGCTGATCGATGTCAACTTCGATGCCCGGCCCGCACCGCTGGGCGAAGTGTTGCCCGCGGGAAGTGATTTCGACCCTTCGGACGAGTGGCTGCCCGTTGTTCTCACTGGTCAGTACCTGCCCGAGGATGAGTTGCTCGTGCGCAACCGTCCGCACGGCGGCACTGCGGCGTTCGAGGTACTCGTGCCTTTTCGCCTAGATGACGGTCGCGTGATACTCGTCAACCGCGGCTGGGTGAGACCCGGTATCGATCAGCCTGATCCGGACGTCGTGCCCGCACCGCCCGAGGGCGAGGTCACGGTGGTCGTGCGGCTCCGACCGAGCGAACCACTCCCCTCCTCGGGTCGCTCCGCGCCCGAAGGCCAGGTGCCGACGATCAGCCTCCCGCTCATCGCCGACCTGGTGGGACCGGCTTCTGCCGGGCTCGACACCAGCGCCTTCGGCATCCTGGAATCTGAAGACCCTGCCCCGAGCACGAGTCCCGCGTTGCTCGAGCCGCCGTCCGCGGACCCCGGCCCGCATTTGTCGTACGCGATCCAGTGGATCCTGTTCGCAGTCATGGGGTTCATCTTCATCGGCTACGTGATCCGCACAGAACTGCGATATCGGCGAGAAGATGCCGAAGACCGGGCTGCCGGTCAGCTCCCCCCGCGCGTGCGTCGCCCGACGCGCAAGGCCGATCAAGACATGCAGGACGAAGATTCGCTCTTGGATGCCGCGGGCCGCTGACCTCGCGTACCCACTACGAGCGTCAGGCTAGGCCGTGTCTCGATACGGCGCTGGCGCGCCTACTCGACAACCGGCTCACGCAAGCGAGATCAGGTCTTGGTAGTCGCGGTTCCAGAGGTCTTCGACGCCGTCCGGAAGGATCAGAACCCGCTCGGGGTTCAGCGCCTCGACGGCGCCCTCGTCGTGCGACACCAGCACCACAGCGCCCTCATAGTGCGACAGAGCGCCCAGGATCTCTTCGCGCGACGCCGGATCGAGGTTGTTCGTCGGTTCGTCCAGCAGCAGCATGTTCGCCGATGACACGACAAGCGTTGCCAGCGAAAGGCGCGTCTTCTCGCCGCCCGAGAGCACTCCCGCGGGCTTGAGCACGTCGTCGCCGGTGAACAGGAAGGAGCCCAGCACTTTGCGGGCCTCGGTGGCCGAGATGTCGGGCGCCGCCGACATCATGTTCTCGAGCACCGAACGACCGACGTCCAGGTTCTCGTGCTCCTGGGCGTAGTAGCCGACCTTCAGGCCGTGCCCCGGTTCGAGCTGACCTGTGTCGGGCTTGTCCACCCCGGCGAGGATGCGCAGGAGCGTGGTCTTGCCCGCACCGTTCAGTCCGAGCACGACGACCTTGGATCCCCGATCGATCGCGAGGTCGACATCCGTGAAGATCTCGAGCGATCCGTACGACTTCGACAGCCCGGAGGCCATGAGCGGAGTCTTTCCGCACGGGGCGGGCTTGGGGAACCGCAGCTTCGCCACGCGCTCGACCTGACGCACTTCGTCCAGGCCCGCGAGCATCTTCTCCGCGCGCGCGACCATCTGGTGCGCGGCCGCGGCTTTGGATGCCTTGGCGCCGAAGCGGGCAGCCTGCATCTGCAGCACGCTGGCCTTCTTCTCGACTCCGGCGCGCTCCTTCTTGCGGCGCTCCTCGTCGGCGACCCGTTGGCGCAGGTAGTTCTTCCAGTTCATGTTGTAGACGTCGATGACCTGGCGGTTCGCGTCCAGGTAGAACACGCGGTTCACCGTCTCGCCGACGAGTTCGACATCGTGGCTGATCACGATGAGCCCGCCGCGGTAGTTCCTCAAGAATTCGCGCAACCAGACGACACTGTCCGCGTCGAGGTGGTTGGTCGGCTCATCGAGGATCATCGAGTCGGCGTCGGAGAAGAGGATGCGGGCGAGCTCGATACGGCGACGCTGGCCGCCCGAGAGCGTGCTCAGCGGCTGGTCCAGTATGCGGTCCGGCAACGAGAGGTTGTGCGAGATCGTCGCGGCTTCCGCCTCGGCGGTGTACCCACCGAGTGCTTCGAACCGCTCAGTGAGGCTCGAATAGCGCTTCATCGCCTTGGCCGCGACATCCGGGTTCTCATCGCCCATTTCGACGGATGCTTCCTGCATGCCTTCCGCGAGAGATCCGAGTCCGCGGGCGTCGAGGATTCGGGTGCGAGCGAGCATCGACGGGTCACCCGAACGCGGGTCCTGCGGGAGGTAGCCGAGCTCACCGATGCGCTCGACACGGCCGTCGGCGGGGAGCAGGTCCCCGGCCAGGACTTTGGTGAGCGTGGTCTTGCCGGCACCGTTGCGTCCCACCAACCCGACCTTGTCGCCCGCGGACACGCGGAATGACACGTCCGACATGAGCACGCGAGCGCCCACGCGGATCTCGAGGTCGTGTACGGCGAGCACGGCAGACGTCCGATTCTACAATTTGGGAGGCGGCCGATCGGCCAGCCCCCAAGTCTACCGGTGGCGTACCTGAAGGTTTCCCACAGCGATCTTCGCCCAGAGTGTTGGACTCGGTCCAAGAAGTACCTCGCCCCCGCCCCTAGGCTGAGGACGACGAAACCACTCCCTCCGCACAACAAGGAGCCTCATGTCCTCGATCGCCCTCCCGACACGTCGCCGCGTGCTCGCCGACGTCATTCCCCACCCCTCCTCGCGCGCGCGATCCTTTGCCCTCGACGCCGTCCTCGTGGTCACAGGTGCGGCGGTCGTCGCTGTACTCGCGCAGGTCGAGATTCCGCTCTGGCCGGTTCCGATCACCGGACAGACACTGGGCGTCATCATCGTCGGTGCATCCCTGGGGGCATGGCGGGGGGCCGCCGCGATGGTCACCTACATGTTCGCGGGTCTTGCCGGACTCCCGATCTTCGCGGGGTTCACCGGTTCCGTCCTGGCGATCGGCAAGCCCAGTTTCGGCTTCATCATCGGCTTCAGCTTCGCGGCATTCGTGGCCGGATGGTTCGCCGAGCGCGCGTGGGATCGCAAGCCCGCACTCGCCTTCCTCGGATTCGCGGCGGCGAGCGTCGTGCCGTTCCTGTTCGGCATCCCGTACCTCGCTGTCGTTCTCAACGCGGTCTTGGGTCTTGAGCTGTCCGCGTGGGAGATCCTCGAGGCCGGGTTGTTCCCGTTCATTCTCGGAGGCCTCATCAAGGCGGGCATCGCAGCGGTGATCATCCCATCCGCCTGGGCGCTGGTTCGCAAGGTCGACGCCACGAAGAGCTGACAAGACCCACGACGAAAGGGTCCCGAGCGCATGCGCTCGGGACCCTTCTGGTGTCGCGTGACTTAGCCCTGCGCGACCGCAGCGGCCTCAGCCAGCCGCTCGGTGAGCGTCGGGAGGATCCACGGAAGGGTGAGCGGGGTCGGGGTGAGAGCCGAGATCTCTTCCACTCCGACCAGAGACGCGACCGCACCGGACTGGACGGCGGGAATCAGCTGCGCCGTGGTCGACGTGAGCATCGCATCGAGCACCTCCTGCGAATCTACGAAGGTCAGCACGACATCCGCATCGATCTTGTCGAGGCTCTCGGGGCTGACGGTGGTGTAGAACGTCGACTCACCGCTGTCGAGCTCGGTGACTCCGGGGGCGCTGACGAATCCGAGGTCTTCGAGGATCTCGACCCGCGGGTCTGCGGGCAGGTACAGGTACCAGGTACCGGCCGAGTCCGTCGGCACGGCGATCGATGTGCCCTTGAACTCAGGATTCTCGGCCGCCGCCGCTGCCACGTCCTCGTCGAGACCGTCGAGAATCTCCTCGGCCTCTGCATCCATTCCCAGCACCTGACCGGTGACCGTGACGACATCGCGCCACGGAGTCGCCCAGGCGGCTTCTTCGTAGGCCACGACGGGGATGCCCGCAGCGGTCACCTCGTCGAACTCTTCTTGCGTGAGGCCCGAGTACGGTGCGATGAGCACGTCGGGGTCGGTGGCGAGCAGTTCTTCGACCGAGAGTTCATACGTGGTGTTGTCGAGGATCACGGGGGCCTCTCCCCCGAGCTCGTCGAGCGCGTCCTGCACCCACGGTGCTATGCGGTCGTCACCGCCGGAGTAGTCGTCGGACGGGATGGCGACCGGCACGATCCCCAGCGCGAGCACAGCATCCGTCGCTCCCCAGCCCCACGTGGCGATGCGCGTGGGGACCTCTTCGATCACCGCGTCGCCGAGAGCGCTTGAGACGGTCATCGGGAAGGCCGCGCTGTCGCCGGACCCCGTGGTCTCTGACGAGGCGTCGGATGCAGTGGCGCAGCCTGCGAGGCTGGCGACGAGGACTCCGGCCGTGGCCAAAGCCCCCGCTGTGCGGAAGTGAGACATGAATTTCCTTTCCTGGTGGTTCGTGAGGTGTTCAGCCCGCATCAGCGGACGTATGGGAGCCGCCGGGCCGAGGGATGACCAGCGGGGTATGGGTGAGCGGATCCGAAATGACGATCGACTCCAGCGCGAAGGCTTCGGCAATCGTTTCGGCGGTCAAGACGTCGCCGGGGGCGCCGTGCGCGATGACGCGACCGTCCACCATGACGATGAGGTCATCGGCGAACCGGGCGGCGAGGTTCAGATCGTGCAGGACGACCACGATCGTCGTTCCCTGCTCACGATTGAGCGTGCGCAGCAGTTCGAGCAGGTCGAGCTGATGGCTCAGATCGAGGAAGGTCGTGGGTTCATCCAGCAACAGGATCGACGGGTTTTGCGCGAGCGCCATTGCGATCCACGCGCGCTGACGCTGGCCGCCGGAAAGATCGCCCACCGGTCGTTCGGCGAGCGCGGTCATTCCCGTGCGCTCCATCGCCTCGTCGACGATGGCGGTGTCGAGTGAACTCCACCGGGCGAACAGCCCGCGATGCGGATGTCTTCCGCGCGAGACGAGCTCGGCCACTGTCAGTCCTTCGGGAGCGATCGGATGCTGCGGCAACAGTCCGACCTGGCGCGCGTACTCCGTCCGAGGAATGCGGGCGATGTCGGCACCGCCCAATTCGATGCGACCCGATAGCGGTGCACGAAGCCTGGCCAGGGCACCGAGGAGTGTGGACTTGCCGCACGCGTTCGCGCCGATGATCATCGTCACGCGTCCGGCCGCGATCTCGAGGTCGAGTCCATCGATCACCGTACGGCCGGGGTAACCGGCAACGAGCTCGTGCACGCTCAGCTGCGGGGCAGCGACCAGCTCGCCCGCAGGTGTGTGTTCCGTCATAGTGCGCGTCCCTTCGACGTCGCCAGCAACCACAGCAGGAAGACCGCGCCTAAGGCTCCGGTGACGATGCCTGCGGGCACCGAGACTCCGGGAATCGCGAACTGCGCGACAAGGTCAGAGGCACACAGCAGCAGTGCGCCGACCAGCGCGCTCGGGCCGAGAGCGAGCGAGCCGTGCGCGACGAGCGGCCGCGCAATCGCCGGCGCACACAGCGCGATGAACGAGATCGGACCGACGAAAGCACATGTCACGGCGGTGAGCAGCACGGCCAGGAGGACCACCAGAATTCGGACGACGCCCGGCCGCACTCCCAGACCTACGGCGGTATCTGCACCGAGGATGGCAACCGGAAGCTTGCGAGCGAGGATGGCGAGCACCGGCAGCGCGAGCACCCATGTCATGCCCAACACGACGACCTGCCACCAGGGGGTGCTCGAGAGGGTGCCGGTGAGCCACACGAGTGCACTCTGGGTCTGCTGCAGCTGGACGCGGGTCATCAAGAAGCCGATGATTGATGCCGAAAGGAACGACACACCGATCCCGGCGAGGATGAGCCGCAAGCCGGCCGCCTGCCCGCGCGCCGCCGCGAGCAGAAGAAGCGATGCGACGAGGCCGCCCCCGAACGCTGCGGCAGCAAGAGCTGGCCCGGTGACGCCCAGCACGAGCAAAGCGTAGACCGCCGCGACCGAGCTTCCGCCAGAGATTCCAAGCAGGTCAGGGCTCGCAAGCGGGTTGCGGAGCATTCCCTGCAGCAGGGCACCCGCGACGCCGAGCGCGGCTCCGGATAGCAGTGCCATCAGCAGCCTGGGGAGCCGCACCTGCAACACGACGTATTGCTCGGGCCGTGTCCCGCCGCCGAGGAGCACCTCGCCGATCTGCGCCGGGGTAAGCGGGTAGTCACCGAGCACCATCGCGCTCATTGCGACCACCACCATGGCGATTCCGACACCGATCCACACCAGCATCCGACGCCGTGCCGCGTGCTGGCGGACGAGGAGCACGCCCCTCACATCAACCGCATTGCTCACATCGCCACCCGCTTTCCGCGAAGGACGAGGGCGATGAGCACGGGAGCCCCGACGAAGGCGATGACGACGCCCGCTTGGACTTCGCCCGGCGGCGCAATGACCCGTCCGATGACGTCCGCAAACAGGAGAAGGGCGGCGCCGAAGGGGATTCCGGCCGCCATGAGCCGGCCGTACGAACCGCCGATCACCGCGCGAAGGGCGTGCGGAACGACGAGCCCGAGAAACACAATAGGTCCCGCAAGCGCGGTGGCGCCGCCCGCGAGCAGCACGGTCGCGGTGATACCGACGCCTCGGGTTCGAGCGACACTGTGCCCGAGGCCGGTCGCGGTGTCTTCGCCGAGTGCGATCAGATTCAAGCCGCGCGCGGTCGTGAGCGCCAGCAGAACCCCGATGAGCAGCGGCGCGAGTACGACCGCGACGGTGTCGAGTCCCCGTCCGGTGAGCGACCCTACCGACCAGAAGCGGTAGACATCGAGCGCTGCCGACTGGGTCGTGAGGATGAGCAGAGTGACGGCCGTCAGGCCGGCGGTGACCGCCGCGCCCGTGAGCGCGAGCTTCGCGGGGTTCGCGCCATCTGGACCCCGTGACCCGATGGCGGCTACCACGAGAGCCGCAACCGCCGCAGCGGCGAACGCGAACCACACAAACCCTTCCGGGCGGGTCACGCCGAATACGGTGATGGCCACCAGCACCGCCGTCGAGGCACCGGCGTTGACGCCAAGAAGACCGGGGTCGGCGAAGGGGTTGCGCGTCAGCCCCTGCATCACCGTGCCCGCGAGCGCGAGTGCAAGTCCTGCGAGAAGTCCGATCAGCGTTCGCGGAATCCGCTGCGTCACGACAACCACGTGGTCGTTGTTCGAGGGGTTGTAGTTCACGAGCGCGTCGAGAACGACCGAGGGCGCGACCGGTCGCGCGCCGACTCCGAGACTCAGAACGATGGCGACCATCGCGAGCGCGACCGCACCGACGAAGACCACGACGAACCGCACCGACCCCGCTGAGCGAGGGCGCGCGCTCATTCGATGCGCTCGGAAAGACCGTACCGCCAGTAGCCCATGAAGGCCACTCGCTTGCGGTCAACACCGCACTCAGACACGAGGTGGCGTCGGGCGACTTTCACCGCAGCAGCCTCGCCGGCGATCCATGCATAGAACTCCCCTTCACCGTCATCGGGTGAATCCCACAGCAGTTCGACATCGACGTCGACATCGGCCAGGACTTGCTTGCGGGGCGCGGCAGCCCGGCGCAAGAGTGCGGTCTCCTGCCGCGTCCATGCGTGAAGAGCCTTGGGGAAGAGGGCGCCGTAGGTGTCACCCTCGGCGCGGACGAGCCAACGGACATCGACCGCGGCTGCGGAAGGTGTCGGCACGATGTCGTCGTGCGAGGGGACCTCGAGAAAGACGTCCGCAACGGTGTCGGGACCCAGCTGGCTGAGGATCGAGCAAATCGCCGGCACTGCCGTTTCGTCTCCGGCGAGGAGGACCCGTGTTGCCGTCCCGGGGTGCCAGTCCCGCCCGCCGCCCGGAGCGGTGCTGCGCTGATCGGGACCCACGATGACCACGGTGGATCCTGCGACGGCGTTCTCCGCCCAGCGTCCGGCCGGACCGGGTTCGTGATGGATGACGAAGTCGACGTCGAGTTCGCGAGCCTGCGGATCGATGCGGCGGACCGTGTACGTCCGGAAGATGTTGCGCGCGCCCGTGGGGAGCGCACGCCAGCGGTCATACCAATCGCCCGCTTCGTCATACTGCCCGAAGTCGGAGTATTCGCCGTCTCCGCCGGGAAGGACGACCTTGATCCGCTGATCGAATCCGACCGTTCCGAAGTGCTCGAGGCCATCCCCAGTGAACGTGATGCGCACGAAGTGCGCCGTGACCGATTGCACGCGCAGCACACGAAGGACGAACGGGCGGTAGGCCGGGCGTACGGCGGTCTGTGCGAGGGTCACCTGGTAAGGCTAGCCTTACCTCATCGGCGGCGCAAACCGAGGCATCACATCATGCGTGTGGAGCCGTCACCTCGCGATGCGCGGCAGCCTTCTCGTGAGCGTGGCCCATCCGCAGGCCTGGCACCAGCGCAAGGGCTGCCAGCGCTGCCGCCAACACGAAGACAGCAGGGAACCCGGCATCCGTCCCCACCAACGCGGTGAAGACGAGGCCCATGGCAGCGATTGCGCTCGCTGCGCCCACCGAGTCCGAGATAGAAAGTGCCGACGAGTTGAACCCCTGGTTTGCGGGTGTCGAGTACGCAAGTGTGAGGACTGTCAATCGCGGATACATCAGGCCCATACCGCCACCCGCGAACGCCCACCCCACCACCAGCACTATCGGGTGCAGATGCCACACCGCGACGCTCGCCGCGATCAGCGTTGCGACGATCAACTGCGCCGAACCGATAAGCGTGATGCGTGCGTTGCCGAGCTGGTCGCCATACCGTCCCTGTACATCTGAGGCGATGGCCCACGCGATCGCAGCAGTCGTGAGTCCCAAACCCGCCCAGGTCGGCGAGAAGCCGTACTGATCGATCAAGAGGTAGGGGATGTAGATCTCGGCTCCGAACAGCGCCCCCGCGATCAGACCGCGCATCAACACAACGCTCGGAAGACCACGCGTGGCGACCAACGTCCCGCGGGGAATCAACGGGCGCACGGCGAAGCCGACGACGATGACGGATGCCGCGACCCCCGCCCACGCCCACGCTCCGAGTTCGCCCGCGAGACTCAAACCGAGAAGTCCCACTGCGACGGTTGCAGCGAAAGCGAGCCGTGAAGCCACACGCGCCGACGACGGATGCTCGGTGTGCAGTCGCATCCCACCCAGCCGCAAGACCACCATGACGTACGCGACGAGCGTGAGCACCGCGACCCCGAGGAACACCCACCGCCAGTGGAAGAACTCCGTCACGGCGCCCGCCAGGAACGGGCCGATGAGCGAGGGGACGACCCAGGCGGCGGAGAACGCGGCGAAGACCCGACCGTGTAGTCCCGGCGGATAGACCCGGGCAACGACGACGTAGAGCGCGACGGTCTGTCCACCCGTTCCGAGCCCCTGTATCAACCGTCCGACTACGAGGGTCGGCATGTCCTGCGCAAAACCAGCGATGACGAGACCCACCACGAACAGAGCCACAGCGGTAGACAGCGGCGCGAGGGGCCCGGTGCGATCGCACCACGCGCCGACGGCGACCATGCCGATGACACTCGTCGCGAGGGTTCCCGCAAACGCGACCGCGTACAGAGCGTCACCGTCGAGGTCGGCGCTGACCACCGGCATGACGGTGGTCACAGCGAGCGACTGCATCGCGGCGAGGAAGATGAGGGCAATTGCGCCGATCGTCACCCAGACGAAACGCCCGTCCCAGATCCCCGGCGCCGTTGTGGCCGGGGCGGTCACGATGAGGCCAGCGTTCCCATCCGCGTCACGGCCTCACGCAACACGTCCGGTGAGCACCCGAAGTTGATGCGCACGTGGCCGCTCCCCTCGTCGCCAAACTGCGGACCGAGGTGCAGGGCAACCTTCGCGTCACGCAGGACCTTGACGGCGGGGTTCTCTCCCCAGCCGAGATCGGTGAGGTCAACCCACGCGAGGAACCCGGCATCCGGAACCCGGTACTTCGCCCGGGGCACATGCTCTGCGAGCAGGTCAGCGAGCAGACGGCGATTCTCGTCAAGCGTCGCGAGAAGACTGTCGAGCCATTCGTCGCTCTCTTCTGAGAAGGCGGCGACCGCGGCAATCGCACCGAACAGACCGGTACGCCACTCCACCTCGACCGGAAGGGTCCGCACGAGGGCGGCGGTTTCATCTGTGGCTGTCACCATGAGCGCGCACTTCAGCCCCGCGAGGTTGAACGCTTTGCTCGCGCTGGTGACCGAGTACCCCACCTGGGCGGCGGTGGCCGAGGCGTCCAGGAACGGCGTGAACGTCACGCCCGGGTGAATGAGCGGTGCGTGGATCTCGTCGCTGATGACGGATGCTCCGTAGTCAGCCGCCAGATCGGCCAGAGCGGCCAGCGACTCGCGCGAATGCACCGTGCCCGTCGGATTGTGGGGGTTACAGAGCAGCACCGCGCGCGCACCCCCGGCAAGTGCCGCTTCGACGCCCAGGAGATCAAGCTCCCACCCGGCGCCCGCGTCCGTGAGGGGTACACGCTCGACGACTCCCCCGGCTTCGGGAATGCAGTCGAAGAACGGCGGGTAGACCGGCGTCGTCACGATGACGCGGTCCCCTGGCTCGATCACGAGCCGCAGGATCTCGACGACGCCCATCATGACATCGCACGTTGTGCGGACCCGCGACGGGTCGATCTCCGAACCGAACCGTCGTCGCGCGAAGCCCGCGTAGGCGGCGGCAATGCCCGGTTCGGGCGGGGTATACCCCGTGTCGCCGATTTCTACGGCGCGCGCGAGCGCACGGGCAATCGGCGGTGCCAGCGGGAAGTCGGTCTCAGCGACGAACAGCGGCAGAACATCGTGCGGGTACCGGCGCCACTTCGTGCTCGTCCGCTCACGCAGAATGTCAAGGGGCAGGGCTCGAAGGGGTGTCGCGGCGCTCACCACTCGAGCCTATCGAGCCTGACGGCGGCCGTTCTCAGATCGCGAAACCGAGCGCCCGCATCATGTCGCGGCCGTCATCGGTGATGCGCTCGGGACCCCACGGTGGCATCCACACCCAGTTGATCCGGAAGCGGTCCACGACGTCGTCAAGAGCCTGCGCCGTCTGCTCCTCCAAGACGTCCGTCAGCGGGCACCCCGCCGACGTCAACGTCATATGAATGATCAGCGCGTCGTTCTCGTCGTCCCACGCGAGGTCGTAGATCAACCCAAGATCGACGACGTTGATCCCCAGTTCGGGGTCCATGACATCCTTGAGGGCCTCGTGAACCTCGTCGTACTTCTCAGGCGCGAGAGTTGCGGTCATGTAACGATTCTACGCTTCCACGTCGGCCGTGGCATCGGCCGGTGTCTCGATGAAGCGGTCGTAGCCTTCATTCTCGAGGCGATCGGCCAGTTCGGGCCCACCTTCCTCGACGATTCGACCGCCCACCATGACGTGCACGAAGTCCGGGCGGATGTAGCGGAGGATGCGGGTGTAGTGCGTGATCAGCAACACGCCGAGGTCGGTCTGCTCCTTCGCGCGGTTCACACCTTCTGAGACGATCTTGAGAGCGTCGACATCGAGGCCCGAGTCGGTCTCGTCGAGGACGGCGATCTTCGGACGCAGAAGCTCGAGCTGAAGGATTTCGTGGCGCTTCTTCTCGCCGCCCGAGAACCCCTCGTTGACGTTGCGCTGGGCGAACTTCGGGTCCATCCGCAGTGCCTTCATTGACGACTTGACATCCTTGGTCCACGTCCGGATCGAGGGCGCTTCGCCGTCGATAGCCGTCTTCGCGGTGCGGAGGAAGTTGGTCACGGTGACGCCGGGGATCTCCACCGGGTACTGCATCGCGAGGAAGAGCCCGGCACGTGCGCGCTCGTCGACAGACATCGCCAATACATCTTCGCCGTCCAGCGTGATCGACCCGCTGACCACGGTGTACTTGGGGTGCCCGGCGATCGTGTACGCGAGGGTCGACTTACCCGACCCGTTGGGGCCCATGATCGCGTGGGTCTGGCCCGTGCTGATCGTGAGGGTGACTCCGGTGAGGATCGGGGTGGTTCCGGCATCCGTCTCGACCGTCACGTGGAGGTCGCGGATTTCGAGGACTGACATTCAGGCTTCTTTCTGGGGCGTGGGGTCGATGAGCACGTCGTCGCCGTCGATCGTGACGGCGTAAACGGGGACGGGCTCATACGCGGGGAGATTGAGGGGACGGCCGGTTCGCAACGAGAAAGCGGACCCGTGGGCCCAGCATTCGAGCGTTTCGCCGTCGACGAAGCCCTCGGCGAGCGAGATGTCGCCGTGGGTGCACGTGTCACCGATCGCATGGACGACGCCGTTGGAATCGAGAACGACGGCCATCGGGACGCCCTCGATCTCGACGCGGATCGCGGCGTCCTGTTCCAGCTCGCTCAGGGCGCAGACACGGGTCGCGGTCACGACGCCGCTCCTTCCTCGAGCTCACGCTCGATGGCATCGGTGAGTTCTTGTTCCAGCGCAGGAATACCGATGCGCTGCACGACTTCGCTGAGGAAGCCGAGCACCACGAGGCGGCGCGCCTCGTCTTCGGAGATGCCGCGTGCCTGCAGGTAGAACAGTTGTTCGTCGTCGAAGCGGCCGGTCGCGCTGGCGTGGCCAGCGCCGACGATGTCGCCGGTCTCGATCTCGAGGTTCGGGATCGAGTCGGCGCGCGCGCCGTCCGTGAGTACGAGGTTACGGTTCGCCTCGTACGAGTCGGTGCCGACAGCATCCGGACCGATGAGAACGTCGCCGATCCAGACGCTCCGCGCGTCCTTGCCTTGAAGGGCGCCCTTGTAGAGCACGTCACCCTTGGTGTGCGCGCCCTTGTGGTGCAGGTACACCTGGCTTTCGAGGTGCTGCCCGGCGTCTGCGAACGACAAACCGAACAGGCGCCCCTCGGCGCCCGCGCCGGCGAGCTCGACGGACGGGTTCACGCGCACGACTCCCCCACCGAAGCTGATGACGAAGTGGGTGAGCAGTGCATCGCGCTCGACGCGCGCCTGATGGGATGCCACGTGCACAGCACCTTCGTCCCACCGCTGCAAGCTCAGCACCGTGAGGGCTGCGCCATCACGGACGATGATCTCGACGTTCTGCGCGTGGTGTGCGGCTCCGGTGTGGATGAACAGCACGGTCGCACGGGAGTTCGGTGCAGCCTCGAGCACGACATGAGCGTGTGCGAGACCCTCGGTGCCGGTCAGCCGAATGACGACGGGCTCCGACAGCTCGACGCCCTCGGGGATGCGAATGAGCGGCGCATCCTCTTCCTGCGTCCATGCAATTGCGCTCGGTAGATCCTCCGGGGAGAAGACCTCACCGCGGGGCGCCTCACCGATGCGCAGCGTGCGCTGCTCGACGATCTCAGGCGCGTCGACCTCGACCTGCACGACGCCGTGACGGCCGCGCTCGTTCACGAACAGCGGTGCGACACGGTCGGTAGGTGTGTGCTTCCAGTTGACCTCGCGGCCGGTCGGGGTCGCGAAGTCGGCCGGGTCGAATGACCGCGGACGCTCGGAGCGCGTCTGCACGGGCCGGAAGGCCCCCGCACCGTCGGAATGCGCTGTGGAACCCGGCACCGTGGCCGGTGCCTGTGTGGTTGTCGCCATCTAGCCGACACGTCCTTTCACGAGCGAAGCGGCGGTCATCCGACGCTCCCCTCCATGCCCATTTCAATGAGCTTGTTCAGTTCCATCGCGTACTCCATTGGCAACTCGCGCGCGATGGGCTCGATGAAGCCGCGCACGATCATCGCCATGGCTTCGTCTTCGGGCATTCCGCGGGACTGCAGATAGAACAGCTGTTCTTCGCTGACCTTCGAGACCGTGGCCTCGTGACCGAGTTGCACGTCATCGACACGGATGTCGATCGCCGGATAGGTGTCCGATCGCGAGATCGAGTCCACCAGCAGAGCGTCGCAGCGCACGGTGTTCGCAGAGTGGTGGGCGTTAGCATCCACCCGCACTTCACCGCGGTAGCCGGCTCGACCGCCACCGCGCGCAATCGACTTCGACACGATCGAGGACTGCGTGTACGGAGCCATGTGGACCATCTTGGCGCCGGCGTCCTGGTGCTGGCCGGGGCCCGCAAAAGCGACCGAGAGCGTCTCACCCTTGGCGCGCTCGCCGACCAGGAAGATCGACGGGTACTTCATCGTGACCTTCGAGCCGATGTTGCCGTCGATCCACTCCATCGTCGCGCCCTCGTGCGCGATCGCGCGCTTGGTGACGAGGTTGTAGACGTTGTTCGACCAGTTCTGGATCGTCGTGTAGCGCACGCGGGCGTTCTTCTTCACGATGATCTCGACGACGGCCGAGTGCAGCGAGTCGGACTTGTAGATCGGGGCCGTGCAGCCTTCGATGTAGTGCACGTACGAACCTTCGTCGGCGATGATCAGCGTCCGCTCGAACTGTCCCATGTTCTCGGTGTTGATGCGGAAGTAGGCCTGCAGCGGAATCTCGACGTGGACGCCCGGAGGAACGTAGACGAACGATCCGCCCGACCACACCGACGTGTTCAGCGCGGCGAACTTGTTGTCGCCCGATGGGATGACAGTGCCGAAGTACTCCTCGAAGAACTCGGGGTGCTCGCGCAGCGCCGTGTCGGTGTCCATGAAGATGACACCCTGAGCTTCGAGCTGCTCGTTGATCTGGTGGTAGACGACTTCGGACTCGTACTGTGCGGCGACCCCGGAGACCAGACGCTGGCGCTCAGCCTCGGGGATGCCCAGGCGCTCGTACGTGTTGCGGATCTCTTCGGGAAGCTCTTCCCACGACCCCGCCTGCTTCTCGGTCGAGCGCACGAAGTACTTGATGTTGTCGAAGTCGATCTCGCTGAGATCGGCGCCCCAGGTCGGCATCGGCTTGCGGCCGAAGAGCTGATAGCCCTTCAGTCGCGCCTTGAGCATCCACTCGGGCTCGTTCTTGAGCGCGGAGATCCCGCGGACGACATCCTCGTTGATACCGCGCTGCGCGACGGCACCCGCGGCATCGGCGTCGTGCCAGCCGAACTCGTATTGCCCGAGGCTCGAAAGCTCGGGCCGGTCAATCAGCACATCCGACATCGTCACACTCTCCTCCGGGCCGTGGTGGTTCATCCACCCCGGCACTCCTGCGCCTGCGGTGGAGTTACCGAAGGGGGAATGCCGCTGTGGGCCCATTCAACCGGCGCTGGTCATCGCGCCTAAACTGTCGGTGATGCACATTGCGTAGCCGCACGCATCCGACCCTCCGATTCTACAGGCACGATGCTCACTGCGGGGGGCCGCCCCGTCCCGGCACCCACCGGGCACCATCACGGCACCGATAACCTCAGCAGCCAGGAGGCCGCGCGCATGACCTCGGAACCCACGACCAGCAACCGCGCCGAAGAGTCGTCGACGGGGTTCACTGCGCTCTGGAACCGACTCCCGGATCGTGTCGGCCGCGGTACTCGAGTTTTGGCGTGGCTCGTGCTCATCAGCAACATCCTGATCGTCGGCACCGGAGGACTCGTGCGCTTGACGGGCTCGGGCATGGGATGCCCGACGTGGCCCTACTGCACCGCTGACTCACTGATTCCGACGGATGCGCTCAGCTGGCACAGCATCGTCGAGTTCGGTAACCGCACACTGACCGGCGTGCTCGTCGTCATCGCCCTGCTCGCGTTCTTGTCTGTCGTGCGCCTGCGAGCTCAGCGCCCCGAACTGTTCGCGCTGACCTTCGCCAACGGCATCGGCATCATCCTGCAGGCTCTCATCGGCGGTGTCGTGGTGTGGCTACACCTGCCCCCGAACCTCGTCGGCGTGCACTTCTTCATCTCTGCTGCTCTCGTGGCGAACGCCGCCGCATACGTGTGTCGGGTCTACGGCAACCCGGGACCGCGGGTTCGGTCCGTGACTGCGCGCTACGCACTTCTGGTTCATCTCACGAGCTTCGCCGTCGCGGTGACGGTGATCGTCGGCATCATGCTCACCGGCGCAGGCCCGCACGCCGGCGACGACGCCGCCACCCGAAACGGGCTGGACCCGGTGTTCTGGCAACACGTGCACAGTTGGCCCGCCTACGTCACGCTCGCGCTTACCCTCGCGATCGTCGTAGGGTCGTTCTCGACACCCACCGCGTTGAAGCTGCGGCGGTGGACGCTCCTCCTCCTCAGCATCGAGCTGATTCAGATCGCCGTCGGAGTTTGGCAGGCTCGCACCGGGCTTCCGATCGTCCTCGTGAACATCCACATGGTGCTGGCCGTGACCCTGGTGGCGGCAATGACCGCTGTCGTGATGAACCTCAAGGCGCCCGCGCGCACCGAGCTTTCGCACACAGAACTTTCATAGGTCCCGCAGAGGCCGCTCCAGGACGCGTTTGCGAAACTGTTTCATGTACGCGGCAGATGCCGCCCGCAAACCTTTGGAGATTCACCCATGGCACTTCGCCCCAGCCTTGTCCGCAGCATCCCGTTCTGGATCCTTCTTGCGGGGTCGCTCGCCAGCGTGATCGCAGGCGCTCTGCTCGTGGTCGACAAGATCGGAGTCATGTCGACGGCACTGCTCGCCGGCACCGCGACGGGTGTCGAGGTCTACGTGGGACAGTCGTGGATCGTCGTCGGCGGTGCGTTGATCGCGGCCGGACTGATCGGTCTCGTCACCGTTCTCGGCCTCGCTGTCGTCCGCAGCCTGATGCCCGCAACGCCCATTGAGGTCTTCGAACCCGTAGCCGACGCAGACGAAAACGACGATCACGAGGTTGTCATCGACGAGCCGGTCGCCGAAGAGTCCTTGGGTGAAGAGGCCTTGGTCGAAGAGCCCGTCGTCGAGCAGCCCGTCGCCGAGCCCACGCGCTGAGCCACCTCTTCCGACCAACGAAAGGCCGGAGATCGCCCTGACTCAGGGGATCTCCGGTCTTCTGCCTTTAGAAGGGAAGTAGCGGGTCGATCGCGATCGCGACGAAGATCAGGGTGAGGTACGTGATTGATGCGTGGAAGACTCGCATCGGGCGCGGCTCCGTCCCGCGCACTGCGCGGTTGTAAAGGCGGTGCGATTCATAGATGAACCAGCCGCCGAAGACCAGCGCCGAGACCGTGTAAACCAGCCCCATTCCGGCAACGGGAATAAGCAGGAGCGAGCAGACCACCGTCGCCCACGCATAGAGGATGACCTGAAGCCCGACCTGCGAGCCATCACGCGTCGCGCCCAGCATGGGCACGTGAACGTTCTCGTACTGCTCCTTGTACTTCATCGACAGCGGCCAGTAGTGGGGCGGCGTCCACAGGAACACCAGCGCGAAGAGGATGACCGGCGGCCACGCAAGCGAACCCGTCACCGCGCTCCAGCCGATCAGAACAGGGAAGCACCCGGCGATGCCTCCCCAGACGATGTTCTGCTCGGTGCGGCGCTTGAGGATCATCGTGTAGATCACGACGTAGAAGAAGATCGCCCCGGCCGACAGTGCGGCGGCGAGCCAGTTCGTCGTGACGAGCAACCAGATGGTGGATGCCACAGCCAGCGTCCATGCGAAGACCAAGGCGCCGCGGGGTGAGACTTCACCGGTGACCAGCGGCCGGTTCACGGTGCGCTGCATGTGGGCGTCGATGTCGCGGTCGAGGTACATGTTGAACGCTGCGGCCGAGCCTGCGCTCAGCGAGCCGCCGATGACCGTTGCAAGCACCAGCCAGAGGTTGGGCAACCCGCCCTGGGCGAGGATCATCACCGGGACCGTGGTCACCAGCAGCAACTCGAGTACGCGTGGCTTTGTGAGCGCGATGTAGGCCCGTAGCGTGCGTCCGAAGGTGCGGCTCTGTTCGTGTCGGACCGGGGATGCCCCAGTACCAACCGTTGTGGTGATGTCCATCGCCCCCGCAATCGCCGCTCTTGGAACCCGCCCAAGTCTAAGGCATTGACGCCGAGCCCGACCGCGACGCCGACCCTCACAAACGGCCACTAGCCCGCGTGAGGAGAATGTCACGGCGGCGACTCCGCGATGATACAGAGGGCGGCGACGGGCGCGCAATGGTTTGTCACACAGACACTTCGCATAGCCGGAGCGGCATAGCCCTTCGCTATGCTGAAACGAACACGCGCGCCCCGCGCCGACTCCCCCTCGCCTACTCGAGGGCCGCGGAACGGTGACGTCTGGGCGCACAATGAGAGAGGCGACCTGGTGTCCGATCTGCGTTGGGATGAAATCGATGAGCGCGCGGTGAACACCGCTCGCGTGCTTGCGGCGGATGCTGTGGAGAAGGTCGGCAACGGCCATCCCGGCACCGCTATGAGCCTCGCTCCTGCGGCGTACCTCCTGTATCAGCGGGTGATGCGCCACGATCCTCAAGACACCCATTGGGCGGGGCGCGACCGGTTCATCCTGTCGGCCGGCCACTCGTCGCTGACGCAGTATGTCCAGCTTTACCTCGGTGGCTTCGGCCTCGAACTCGATGACCTCAAGGCGCTGCGCACGTGGGGTTCCCTGACTCCGGGTCACCCCGAGTACGGCCACACCAAGGGTGTCGAGATCACCACAGGTCCGCTCGGCCAGGGACTGGCCTCGGCCGTGGGCTTCGCCTACGCCGCTCGCTACGAGCGCGGACTGTTCGACCCGGAGGCCGCCCCCGGTACGAGTCCCTTCGATCACTTCATCTACGTGATCGCGAGCGACGGTGACCTGCAGGAAGGTGTGACCTCCGAGGCATCCTCCCTCGCCGGCCACCAGGAGCTCGGCAACCTGATCGCGATCTACGACTCCAACCAGATCTCGATCGAGGACGACACCAACGTCGCCTTCACCGAAGATGTCGCGAAGCGCTACGAGTCCTACGGCTGGCACGTCCAGACCGTGGACTGGAAGAAGACCGGCGAGTACGTCGAAGACGTGGCCGCGCTGAACTCCGCCCTCGAGGCCGCGCAGAGCGAGACCGACAAGCCGTCGATCATCATCCTGAAAACGATCATCGGCTGGCCCTCGCCTGGCAAGCAGAACACCGGCAAGATCCACGGTTCGGCGCTCGGCGCAGACGAACTGGCCGCCACCAAGAAGGTCCTCGGGTTCGATCCCGAGAAATCCTTCGTCGTCGCAGACGACGTGATCGAGCGCACGCGCTCGCTCGCCGAGCGCGGGGCAGAGACGCGCGCGGAATGGCAGACCGGGTGGGATGCCTGGGCCACCGCGAATCCCGAGTCCAAGGCCCTGTGGGACCGCCTGGAGTCCGGCGAGCTCCCCGCCGACATCTCGGTTCCGTCCTTCGAGTCCGGCAAAGAGGTCTCGACCCGTGCCGCATCCGGCACCGTCATCAACGCGCTTGCCGCGCAGCTGCCCGAACTGTGGGGCGGCTCGGCCGACCTCGCCGAGTCGAACCTCACCACGATCAAGGACGCCCGCTCGTTCATCCCGGCGCAGTGGTCGACCCACGAGTGGAGCGGCGACCCGTACGGTCGCGTGCTGCACTTCGGCATCCGCGAGCACGCGATGGGAGCGATCGTCAACGGCATCGTCCTGCACGGGCCCACCCGGGCCTTCGGCGGTACGTTCCTGATCTTCAGCGACTACATGCGCCCCTCAGTGCGCCTGGCCGCGCTGATGGACATCCCGTCGATCTTCGTCTGGACGCACGACTCCGTCGCCCTCGGCGAAGACGGTCCGACACACCAGCCGATCGAGCAGCTCGCGGCACTGCGCGCCATCCCGAACTTTGCCGTGGTCCGTCCGGCAGACGCCAACGAGACCGCCGCTGCGTGGCTCGAGATAGTCCGCCGCCAGGCCGGCCCCGCAGGAATCGCGCTCACGCGCCAGAACATTCCGGTGTTCCCGCGCGGAGAACACGGATTCGCAACCACCGACGCAGTGGCGAAGGGCGCCTACGTCCTCATCGACGCCCCCGCAGGCACGCCCGACGTGATCCTGATCGCGACGGGCTCCGAGGTGCAGCTCGCCGTCGCCGCCCGCGAAACGCTCGCCGCCGAAGGAATCAACGCGCGGGTCGTCTCGGCGCCCTCGCTCGAGTGGTTCGCTGAGCAGGATGCGGCCTACCGCGAAAGCGTCCTCCCCAAGGCCGTGAAAGCCCGCGTGTCGGTCGAGGCTGGAATCGCGCTCACCTGGCGCGACATCGTCGGCGACAAAGGCCGCTCGGTATCGATCGAGCACTTCGGCGCATCCGCCGACTACAAGACCCTGTTCGAGAAATTCGGCATCACCGCCGAAGCGGTCGTGGAAGCGGCGCGCGAAAGTGTCAAGGAGAACAACGCATGACCACCCCCACCGCAGACCTCTCGGCCGCCGGCGTCAGCATCTGGCTGGATGACCTATCGCGCCAGCGCATCACCACAGGCAACCTGCAAGAACTCATCGACACGCGCGACGTGGTCGGTGTGACGACGAACCCGTCGATCTTCCAGGCGGCGATCTCGGCCGGCATCGGCTACGAAGAGGCGATCTCTGCGCAGGCCGCGAAGGGCTCCGACACGGACGCGACGATCTTCGCGCTGACGACGACCGACGTGCGCGACGCGTGCGACATCTTCCGTCCGCTGTACGACTCGACAAAGGGGGTGGACGGCCGTGTGTCGATCGAGGTCTCCCCCGATCTCGCACACGACACCGAAGCGACCATCGTCGAGGCGAAGGCACTGTACGCGTCCGTCGATCGCCCCAACGTGTTGATCAAGATTCCCGCAACGAAGGCGGGCCTTCCGGCGATCACCGAAGTCATCGCCGCCGGAATCTCGGTCAACGTGACGCTCATTTTCTCGCTCGAGCGCTACGCCGAGGTCATCGCCGCGTACCTTGCGGGGCTGGCTCGCGCACACAGCGCAGACTTCGACCTCTCGTCGATCCACTCGGTTGCCTCGTTCTTCGTCTCCCGCGTCGACACCGAGGTCGACAACCGCCTGACCGCGATCGGAACCGATGAGGCACTCGCGCTCAAGAGCAAGGCGGGTGTCGCCAACGCGCGACTCGCGTACGAACTCTTCGAGCAGAAGTTCGCCGAGAAGAACGCACAAGACCTTCTCGCCTTGGGTGGGAACATCCAGCGACCGCTGTGGGCATCCACCGGCGTCAAAGACCCCGCACTCCCCGACACGCTGTACGTCACCGAGCTCGTCGCACCCGGCACCGTCAACACCATGCCCGAGAAGACGCTGCAGGCGACGTTCGACCACGGAGTGGTCACCGGCGATACCATCACAGGCAACTACGCCGACGCGCACGCCGCGTTCGACGCTCTGGCCGCGGTCGGTGTCGACCTGACCGACGTCACACAGGTACTCGAGGACGAAGGTGTCGAGAAGTTCATCGCCTCGTGGCACGACCTTCAGGCGACCGTCACGACGGCGCTGACCGAAGCGTCGAACGGCTCGCGATGAGCTTTGAGATCCACCTCACCGGACGAGTGAAGTCCGTCGTCGAACAGACACTGCCCGCACTGGTCGCTGATCTCGTCGCTTCGGGAATCACGGCAGAGGACCCCACGCTGTGGGGTCCCGACGCCGAAGAAGAGGCATCCCAGCGCCTCGGATGGGTCCAGGCGGTCAGTGTGTCGCGTCCGCTCGTGGTCGAGATCACGGCTCTTCGCGCCGAGCTCGTCGCGGCGGGCGTCACCCGCGTCGTCCTGGCCGGCATGGGCGGGTCATCGCTCGCACCCGAGGTCATCACCCAGACCGCCGGCGTCCCGCTGGTGATCCTCGACTCCACCGCTCCCGGGCAGGTCCTCGCCGCCATCGACGGCGACTCCGAGTCGGGCGGGCTCGCCCAGACCGTGCTCGTCGTCTCGTCGAAGTCGGGTTCGACGGTCGAGACCGACTCGGCGAAGCGCACCTTCGAGGCAGCGTTCCGCGATCTCGGCATCGACCCGCTCGGTCGCATCATCGTCGTGACCGACCCCGGTTCACCGCTCGATGTCGCGGCTCGCGCAGAAGGCTATCGCGTCTTCAACGCCGACCCCACGGTCGGCGGGCGATACTCGGCCCTCACGGCGTTCGGACTCGTCCCCTCGGGCCTGGCTGGCGCTGATATCTCGGAGCTCCTCGACGAGGCTGAGGCCACCCTGCTCGAGGTCGCGATAGATTCGCCCGAGAACCCGGCGCTCGTGCTTGCCGCCGCCATCGCCGGTGGCCAATCCCGCCGCGACAAGCTGGGACTCATCACTGACGGCACCCACATCGTCGGGCTCCCCGACTGGATCGAGCAGCTCGTCGCTGAGTCCACGGGCAAGTCCGGCACCGGCATCCTGCCCGTCGTCCTTCTTCCCGTTTCGCCCGAACTCGAATCGAAGCCGGACGACCTGCAGATCGTGCGGATCGTCGACGAGGCGAACGAGTTCCACTTCCGTGAGCGTCACGAGGGCGAAGTGCTCATCAGCGGGTCGCTCGGCGCGCAACTTCTCGTCTGGGAGTACGCGACGGCGATTGCCGGACGGATGCTGGGCATCAACCCCTTCGACCAGCCCGACGTCGAGTCCGCGAAGATCGCGAGCCGGGGCTTGCTCGATGTACGCCCTGAGATCACTCCCGCCGCTTTTGCGTCGGACGGTGTCGAGGTGCGTGTGTCGGACCCCGAGCTTGCCGCATCCGGAACACTCGCCGGCGTGCTCGACGCACTGTGGGCGCGCATTCCCGAGGGCGGCTACGTCTCGGTACAGGCCTACGTCGACCGCACGCGACTCCCCCAGCTTCAGGGCCTGCGTGAGCTCGCCGCTGCGGACTCCGGACGACCCACGACCTTCGGGTGGGGGCCCCGGTTCCTGCACTCCACAGGCCAGTATCACAAGGGCGGACCGGCGAACGGCGTCTTCCTCCAGATTCTCGAGCAGACCGACGTCGACCTCGAGATTCCCGGACGCCCGTTCACCTTCAGTCAGCTGATCGCGGCCCAGGCCGCGGGCGACGCGAGCGTCCTCGCAGACGAGCACGGCCGACCGGTCGTCACTGTGACGCTCACCGACGCGCAGGCCGACGTCATGACGCTTTTCGAAGCAACGCAGTAGGAGTAGACCGGCATGACCGTGGAGATCTCACGCGGGAGCAATCCGCTCCGCGACCCTGAAGACCACCGACTCAATCGCATCGCAGGCCCCTCGGCACTGGTGATCTTCGGCGTGACCGGCGATCTCTCGCGCAAGAAGCTCATGCCGGCGGTATACGACCTCGCCAATCGAGGCCTGCTTCCGCCGGGCTTCGCGCTGGTGGGTTTCGCTCGCCGCGACTGGGAAGACCAGGACTTCGCGCAGGTCGTCAAGGACGCGGTGAAAGCCCACTCGCGTACCGAGTTCCGCGAAGAGACGTGGCAGCAGCTGCTTCAGGGCATCCGCTTCGTCTCGGGCAAATTCGACGACGCCGATGCGTTCCGCCGGCTGCGCGAGACCGTAGATGCGTTGGACGCCGAGCGCGGCACGATGGGCAACCACGCGTTCTACCTTTCGATCCCGCCCAAGGATTTCCCGCTGGTCGCCGAGCAGCTGAAGGCGTCCGGTTTGGTCGACGACACCGCCGACCAGCCTGAGCGCTGGCGTCGCGTCGTGATCGAGAAGCCGTTCGGTCACGACCGCGCATCCGCTCAGGCGCTCAACGACGCGCTGCGCTCCGCGTTCCCCACCGACTCGATCTTCCGAATCGACCACTACCTCGGCAAAGAAACGGTCCAGAACATCCTGGCCCTGCGCTTCGCAAACGAGTTGTATGAGCCGATCTGGAATGCGAACTACGTCGATCACGTGCAGATCACCATGGCCGAAGACATCGGCGTCGGCGGTCGTGCGGGGTACTACGACGGCATCGGCGCCGCGCGCGACGTCATTCAGAACCACCTTTTGCAGCTCATGGCGCTCACCGCAATGGAAGAGCCGATCTCGTTCGACGCCAAGAACCTTCGTGCCGAGAAAGAGAAGGTACTTGCGGCTGTCACCCTGCCGAAGGATCTGGCACGCTCGACCGCGCGCGGTCAGTACGCCGGCGGCTGGCAGGGCGGCGAGAAGGTGCTCGGCTTCCTCGAAGAGGACGGGATGAACCCCGAGTCCACCACCGAGACCTACGCCGCCATCACCCTCGAGGTGAACACACGGCGTTGGGCGGGAGTGCCGTTCTTCCTGCGCACCGGCAAGCGCCTCGGTCGCCGTGTCACCGAGATCGCCGTCGTGTTCAAGCGCGCCCCTGAGCAGCTGTTCTCACGCAGTCAGACCTCGGGTCAGGGCCAGAACGCCCTCGTGATCCGTGTGCAGCCCGATGAGGGTGTGACGATTCGCTTCGGCTCGAAGGTGCCCGGCGCGGGCGCGCAGGTGCGCGATGTGACGATGGACTTCGGCTATGGCCACGCGTTCACCGAAGCGAGCCCCGAAGCCTACGAGCGTCTTATCCTCGATGTCCTCCTGGGTGACCCGCCGCTCTTCCCCCGCCACGAAGAGGTCGACCTCTCGTGGAAGATCCTCGACCCGATCGAGGAGTTCTGGACCGCGCAGGGCGGACCGCTCGAGCAATACGCCCCTGGTTCGTGGGGACCGGATTCCGCGGATGAGATGCTCTCCCGCGATGGACGCACCTGGAGGCGACCGTGATCGTCGATCTGCCCGACACCACCGTGAGCAAGATCTCGCGGGCGCTCGTGAACGTCCGGGAAGAGGGCGGCGCCGTCGCACTCGGACGCGTGCTGACGCTGCTGATCCTCACCCGTGAGGGAGCGCTCGAAGAAGTCATCGAGGCAGCCAACGATGCATCGCGCGAGCACCCGATGCGCGTCATCGTGGTCATGATCGACGATGCGGATGCCGATTCGCGCCTCGACGCGCAGATCCGCGTCGGCGGCGATGCCGGCGCGAGCGAGGTCATCACACTCCGCGCCTTCGGCGAAGCGGGTAGTTCCAACCTCGAGAGCCTGGTCACCGGACTCCTCCTTCCCGATGCTCCCGTCGTGGTGTGGTGGCCCAACAAAACCCCCGAATCCCCGTCGACCACGTCGATCGGGCGTATCGCACAGCGTCGCATTACGGATGCTGCGACCAAGTCCGACCCGTCGGCCTGGGTTGCTGCCCTCGGCAAGAACCATGCGCCGGGCGACACGGATCTCGCATGGACCCGCCTCACCCACTGGCGTGAGCAGTTGGCGGCCGTGCTCGATCAGCCGCCCTACGAAGCCGTGACGGCCGTCGATGTGCAGGGAGCGAGCACATCGCCCTCGACTGCCCTCCTGGCTGCGTGGCTACGACTCATGCTCGACGTGCCCGTCGATTGGCGCTACTTGCCGACCAGCGAGTGGTCTGACGGCATCAAATCGGTCCGACTGGTGCGCGAAAGCGGTGACGTTCTGCTCGAGCGCTCGTCGGCCGCGATCGCGTGTCTGACGCAGCCTGGTCAGCCGCAGCACGACCTCGTGCTCCCTCGCCGCACCTTGCGGGAGTGCCTGGCGGAGGAGCTGCGACGACTCGATCCAGACGTCCTGTATGGTCGAGTGATCACCGAAGGCTGGGAGCTTTTGGGACCGCCCGCAACGGAGCAGACGCAGGAGAAGAATGGCTGAGCACTCCTGGGAGAAGCGGGTGGTCGTTGAGGTCGATCCCGCCACTCTCGCGGGTTCCGTCGCCGCTCGGTTCGTGCATCGCGTTCACAAGCGCACTTCTGCGGGCAAGACGGTCCATATTTCGTTGACCGGCGGTTCGATGGGATCCGCGGTTCTCGCCGCCGCCGCGCACGACCCGCGCACCGCTCAGATCGACTGGTCGCGAGTGCACTTCTGGTGGAGCGACGAGCGCTTCGTCCCCGCAGGCGACGCCGACCGCAATGACGGGCAATCCCGCGCGGCTCTTCTCGATTCGATCGACATTCCTGCGGCTAACATCCACAGTGCTGCCGCGAGCGATGAGGGAATCGAACTGGATGCGGCGGCCCTGCGATACGGGCAAGAGCTCGCCGAGTTCGGCTCGGACGAGCAGCTCTGGCCGTCGTTTGACATCTGCTTCCTCGGGGTCGGCCCCGACGGGCACGTCGCCTCGCTCTTTCCGGATCGGCGAGAGATACTCATCGTCGATCAGGCCGTCGTTGGCGTGCGGAACTCCCCCAAGCCTCCTCCCGAGCGGGTCACGATGACCCGCCCCGTGATCAACTCATCCAAGCGCGTCTGGCTGGTGCTGACCGGCGCCGACAAAGCGGCTGCGCTCGGGCTGGCCCTGGCGGGCGCGAGCTACGCGAGCGTGCCTGCGGCAGGCGCCAAAGGTCGGCTCCGAACAGTCTTCTTCGTCGACCAGGCTGCAGCCGGTCAGGTACCACCCGAACTCATTGACGGCGAGTACTGAGACCGCGACTCTTGCGAACTGCGATTACGCCTGACCGCGACGATCGCGAAGCTGCTGAAGTGCGTCGTCGAGGAGCGTGACCGCTTCTTCTTCGGTACGACGTTCCTTCACATAGGCGAGGTGAGTCTTGTACGGCTCTGCCTTGGCCAGCGCCGGCGGGTTCTCTTTGTCGCGCCCAGCCGGAAGGCCGGAGTGCGGAGAGTCGATGGTATCGGGGATTTCTTCCTCAGCGATACCGGCCGCAAAGTAGCGGACCGTCTCGTTACCCAGCGCGTCCCAGTATGAGATCGAGATGCGCTCGGCGTGGAAGCCGTGGTCCTGCTCACCCATCGGGCCCGCGCCCACGCGCGTTCCCCGGATTGCGTTTCCGCCTGTAGCCATTAGAGCCCCTGGAACTTCGTGATCAGGCCGAGGGCCACGATCGAGACAAACCACGCGAGTGCCAGCACGACGGTGAACCTGTTGAGGTTACGCTCCGCGAGCCCGGAAGAACCGAGCGCAGACGTCATGCCCCCGCCGAACATGTCGGACAGTCCACCCCCGCGACCCTTGTGGAGGAGGATAAGAAGGGTCAGCAGAAGACTCGTGATGCCCAGGAGCACCTGCATGACGAACTCGAGAATCAGCACAGTGGTGAAAGCCTTTCGCGGCGATCTTCCATCGATCGCACAAACATCAAGTATACGTCGGGGTTTAGACGCCGACGTGCTTCTGGAATCTGATGATTGCCGCGAACTCATCGACCAGAAGACTCGCTCCGCCGACCAGGGCTCCGTCGACGTCGGGCTCGCGCATGAAGCTCGCGATGTTCGCCGACTTGACGGAACCGCCGTAGAGCACGCGGGTGCGGGCCGCAGCATCCTCACCCATCTTCTCTGCAATCACCGCGCGCAGGGCGGCACAAACCTCTTGTGCCTGCCCAGGCGAGGCTACCTCGCCCGTGCCAATCGCCCACACCGGCTCGTAGGCCACGACGATGTCGGCACCTGCAGGCACCCCTTCGACGGCCGTCCGCAGTTGAGCCACCGAGACAGCGGTGGGCCCGGACTCTTCGCGCTGCTCCAACGTCTCGCCGACGCATATCACCGGCGCGAGGTCGTGCCGAAGCGCTGCCTGAACCTTGGACGCAACGACCTCATCGGATTCGGCGTGGTACTGACGGCGCTCGGAGTGACCGATGATGACATACCCGCAGTCGAGCTTTTTCAGGAACGCGCCAGAGATCTCGCCCGTGTACGCGCCGGAATCCTGGGCCGAGAGGTCTTGCCCTCCCAGCGAGAACGGGATCTTGTCGGCATCGATCAGCGTCTGCACGGTGCGGATGTCGGTGAACGGCGGGAAGACCGCCACCTCAACCGTGCCGTCTTCGTGCTTGGCATCTTTGAGCGCCCAGTGCAGCTTCTGGACGAACGCGACCGCCTGAAGGTGGTCGAGGTTCATCTTCCAGTTGCCTGCTATCAGGGGCGTGCGCCCGCGGTGCGCAGCACTCGCTTGCGGATCTACAGCTGCCATCCGAGGACCTCCAGTCCGGGGAGCTTCTTACCCTCGAGGAACTCCAGGCTTGCTCCGCCGCCCGTCGAGATGTGACCGAAGTCGGAATCAGCGAAGCCGAGCTGACGTACGGCCGCGGCGGAGTCGCCGCCGCCGACGACCGAGAGCCCGTCGACCTCGGTGAGGGCCTGGGCGACGGCCTTCGTACCTGCGGCAAACGCAGGGATCTCGAAGACGCCCATCGGGCCGTTCCAGAAGACGGTGCGAGAGGTGCGGATCAACTCGGCGAAGTTCGCCGCGGTGTCAGGACCGATGTCGAGCCCAAGCCCGGAGGCACCGAAGGGGGTGTCTTCGATGGCGTCCGCGGCGGTCACGACATGCTCAGCGTCCGCCCCGAACTTCGATGCCACCACGACGTCGGTGGGAAGAATGAGCTCAACGCCCGCCTGCTGGGCAGCTTTCACATAGCCGCGAACGGTCTCGAGCTGGTCGGATTCGAGCAGGCTCGCACCGACGCTGTGCCCTTCGGCCGCCAGGAAGGTGAACAGCATCCCGCCGCCGACGAGGAGGCGATCCACGCGCGGCAGGAGGTGCGAAATCACACCGAGCTTGTCGCTGACCTTCGACCCGCCGAGTACAACCGTGTACGGGCGCTCGGGGTTTTCAGTCAGTCGGTCGAGTACGTCCAGTTCGGCGGCGATCAGGAGCCCCGCCGCCGACGGTAGGATCTCGGCCAGCTCGTAGACCGACGCCTGCTTGCGGTGCACGACACCGAAGCCATCGGACACGAGTGCGTCTCCAAGCTCTGCGAGCTGGCCTGCGAAAGCTCCGCGCTCCGCGTCATCCTTCGCTGTTTCTCCGGGGTTGAATCGGAGATTCTCGATGACCGCCACGTCGCCGTCGGCAAGGGCGGCAACCGCTTCGTTGGCGGACTCCCCCACCGTGTCGCGTGCGAATGCGACGGGCTTGCCCAGCAGCTCGGAGAGCCGCTGCGCGACCGGCGCGAGGCTGTACTTCGCATCGGGCGCACCATCGGGCCGACCGAGGTGCGAACAGATCACCAGTCGGGCACCCTGGGCGATGAGGGCGTTGAGGGTGGGAAGCGACGCACGCACGCGGCCATCGTCCGTGATCGCGCCGTCCTTGAGAGGAACGTTGAGATCACAGCGGACGATGACCCGCTTGCCTGCGAGCGACCCCAGCGAGTCGAGGGTGCGCAGAGCCATCAGCTGACTCAGAGTCGCTCGGCGACGTACTCGGTCAGGTCGACGAGACGGTTCGAGTAGCCCCACTCGTTGTCGTACCAGGCCGAAACCTTGACCAGATTGCCACTGACGTTGGTCAGTTCGGCGTCGAAGATCGAGGAGTGCGGGTTGCCCTGGATGTCGCTCGAAACGATCGGGTCTTCGGTGTACTGCAGGTAGCCAGCTAGGCGACCATCAGCGGCAGCAGCCTTGTACTCGGCGTTGATCTGCTCGGCGGTCAGACCGTCGGTCGGCGTCACGATCGTGAGGTCGACGATCGAGCCGGTGGGCACAGGCACGCGGTAGGACGAGCCGCTCAGCTTGCCGTTGAGCTCGGGCAACACGTGACCGATGGCCTTGGCGGCGCCGGTCGATGCGGGAACGATGTTGATGGCGGCACCACGAGCACGGCGCAGGTCGCTGTGCGGGCCGTCCTGGAGATTCTGGTCGGCCGTGTAGGCGTGAGCGGTCATCATGAAGCCGCGCTCGATGCCGAAGGCATCGTTGAAGACCTTCGCCAGCGGGGCCAAGCAGTTCGTCGTGCACGACGCGTTCGAGATGATGACGTCGGTCTCGGGGTTGTAGTCGCCCTCGTTGACGCCCATGACAATCGTGACGTCGTCACCGGTCGCGGGAGCCGAGATGAGCACCTTCTTGGCGCCACCGGCTACGTGCTTCTTGGCGTCTTCGGCCTTGGTGAAGCGACCGGTCGACTCGATGACGATGTCGACGCCGAGCTCGCCCCAGGGGAGGTTGGCGGGGTCGCGCTCTTCGAAGACCTTGATCTTCTTGCCACCGACGGTGATGGATTCTTCGTCGTATGAGACGTCCTCGGTGAGCACGCCACCCACGGAGTCGTACTTCAGCAGGTGCGCGAGCGACTTGTTGTCGGTGAGGTCATTCACCGCCACGATCTCGAGGTCTGCGTTCTGCGCGAGAGCCGCGCGGAGGTAGTTGCGTCCGATGCGGCCGAAGCCGTTGATGCCGATCTTGACAGTCACGGATTTCTCTCCTGAAGTGTCGTGCGCGAGTGCGCGTGGTGATGCGATTCCGACGGTGGACAACGGCGTCCCGGCAGGTCACCCTGCCGGGACGCCTGCACTTGCTACGACAGTACCAGCAGGCCGGACGCCTTCTCACGGGCATTCGCGAAGCGGGTCTGGACGTTGTCCCAGTCGGTGATGTTCCAGAACGCCTTGACGTAATCGGCACGCACGTTCTTGTAGTCCAGGTAGTACGCGTGCTCCCAGACATCGAGCAGCAGGAGCGGCACGGTTCCGGCAGCGAACGAGGACTGCTGGTCGAAGAACTGCTGAATGATCAGGTTCTCGCCGATCGAGTCCCAGAACAGTCCTGCCCAGCCCGAACCCTGCACGCCCATGGCTGCCGCAGTGAAGTGCGCCGTGAACTTGTCGAACGATCCGAAATGGTCATCGACCGCAGAAGCGAGGTCACCGGTGGGCTTGTCGCCACCGTTCGGCGACATGTTCGTCCAGAAGATCGAGTGGTTGGTGTGACCACCGAGGTTGAACGCCAAGTCCTTCTCGAGCTTGTTCACGTTCGCGAAGTCACCCGCGTCTCGGGCGGCGGCCAACTGCTCCAGGGCGGTGTTCGCACCGGTCACGTACGCCTGGTGGTGCTTCGAGTGGTGAAGCTCCATGATCGTCGCGCTGATGTGGGGAGCGAGCGCCGAGTAGTCGTACGGCAGTTCGGGCAACGAGTATTTCGCCATGTTCTCTTCTTCCTATCGGCGTTGCGCCGAGAGCCCTCGGTGCAACGAGAATGACACTTCCACTGTACTGATCCGGAACGCTCGCGCACCGGGGTTGCTTCCCATCACACATGCGACTACGCCCGTGTGTGGCTCAGTCGTCGACGCCGACGGGCACCGCTGACTCGGTGTCGGGAAGGCCCTCGAGCTCGGCCTTCTTGTCGGCCATGGCGAGAAGCCTGCGCACTCGACCGGCGACCGCGTCTTTGGTCAGCGGCGGGTCGGCGTGGTGGCCGAGCTCATCGAGGCTCGCGTCACGGTGCGCGAGGCGCAGCTCGCCCGCTTCGCGCAGGTGATCGGGCACATCGTCGCCGAGGATCTCGAGCGCACGCTCGACCCGCGCGCACGCGGCGACGGCAGCCTGCGCAGACCGGCGAAGGTTGGCGTCGTCGAAGTTGACGAGACGGTTCACGCCAGCCCGCACCTCGCGGCGCTGGCGCAGCTGATCCCACTCGGATGCGGCGCGCTCCGCGCCCATCTGTGACAGTGTGGCCCGGATCGCATCGCCCTCGCGGACGACGACTCGCGGCACTCCGCGCACCTCTCGCGCCTTCGCCGGAATACCGAGACGGTGCGCGGCACCGACCAGCGCCATCGCCGCCTCCCCGGACGGGCACGTGATCTCGAGGGCGGCAGATCGTCCGGGATCGGTCAGCACGCCCGCGGCAAGGAACGCGCCACGCCAGATCGCTGCCAGGTCGGCGCGGGATCCGGTGGTGAGCTTGTTCGGGAGTCCACGGACCGGGCGGCGACGCTGGTCGAGCAAACCGGTCTGTCGAGCGAGCGTCTCACCGCCTTCGATCACGCGCACCGCGTAGTGACTGCCGGCCCGACCGCCCGAACCCTGCACGTGCACGAGTTCGGGACGCACTCCGTAGAGTTCCATGAGGTCGCGGGCGACGCGCCGCGCGAGCACATCCGAGTCGAGCTCGGCCTCGACCGCCACACGATTCGCGATCGAGTGCAGCCCCCCGGAGAACCGCAAGAGAGACGTGAGTTCGGCCACCCTGGCAGTCGGGCGCGGGTCGCGCACGGCGGTCAGTTCGGCTTTCACATCAGCAGTCAGCGACACGGATCTCCTCGTGGATGGAAAGGGGGAACGATCGTCCAGCCTACTGCGATGGGCGCGGTCGCGCTGATTTACTCGCGACCGAGGTCACGGTGCTTGACACGCACCGCGACGCCCGGGACACTCGCGAGGCGCTCAGCGATCTCGCCCGCTGTGACAACCGACCGATGCTTTCCGCCGGTACACCCGACGGCCAACACCGAGTGCCGCTTGTTTTCGCGCTGAAAGCCTTCGAGAACGGGCCGGAGCGCCTGCGCGTAGGTGTCGATGAACTCGCTCGCGCCCTCTTGCGCCAGCACGAACTCACGCACTTCGGAGTCCTTGCCGTTGAGCGCGCGCAGGGATTCGTTCCAAAACGGGTTCGGCAAGAACCTCATGTCGATGACCATGTCGGCATCGGGAGGCAGCCCGTACTTGAAGCCAAAGCTCATCACCGTGATGGTGTGACGGGCAGCACCATCCGTCGAGTACAGCTCGACGATCTCAGTCGCCAGCTGGTGGATGTTGTACCCAGAGGTGTCGATGATGACATCGGCGCTCTCGCGCACACCCGCGAGGCGCTCGCGTTCGAGGAGGATGCCGTCGAGGATCGTCCCTTCGCCCTGCAGTGGGTGAGGCCGGCGAACGGCCTCGAAGCGGCGAACGAGCACATCGTCAGCGGCGTCCAAGAACACCACGCGTAGCTGGCCGCGGGCACGAAGAGCCCGCACGACCTCTGGGAGCTCACGGAAGAGATCTCTCCCCCGGACGTCGACGACGACCGCCACTCGAGGCAGCGCTCCCGCCGCAAGCTCGGTGAGGTCGAGCAACGGCCGCAACATCTGCGGCGGAAGGTTGTCGACGACGTACCAGTCGAGGTCTTCGAGTGCGTTCGCGGCCGTCGAGCGGCCGGCACCGGACATGCCGGTGACGATCAGCACCTCGCCGGGTTCCCCGCCAGACACTTCGCTCATGATCACCCCCGTGCGTTCAGCCTACTCATTGCTCAGGTGCCCACGAATCGCGGCGGCGAGCTTCGGGCCGACACCCGGGAGTTCGGAAATCTGCTCGGTCGTGGCGCCACGCAGGGCGGTCACCGAGCCGAAGTGGCGCAACAGCGCCTTGATGCGGGCATCGCCGAGGCCCGGGACTTCTGCCAGCACGCTCTGGATGTCTTTGCGGCGACGACGACGCTGGTGGGTGATGGCGAATCTGTGCGCCTCATCACGCAGCCGCTGCAAGAGGTAGAGCGCTTCGCTCGTGCGGGGCAGGATCACCGGGTACTCCTCCCCCGGCAACCACACCTCTTCGAGTCGCTTGGCGATTCCGCAGAGGGCGATCTCTTCGTGACCCGCTTCGCGCAGTGCGCGGGCGGCCGCCTCCACCTGCGGCTTGCCACCGTCGACGACGAGCAACTGCGGTCGGTACGCAAACCGCGGCTTGCGCCGGGCGGTGGTCACCACCTCGCCATCCTCGGTCGCGAGGGCCGCGGCATCCGGAATCTCTTCCTGCTCCTCGGGTCGGTCGAGGTACGCGATTCGGCGGGTGAGGACTTGATGGATCGAGTCGGTATCGTCGGTCGTCTCGGCAACCGAGAACGACCGGTACTGGTCTTTGCGTGGCAGTCCATCTTCGAAGACGACCATCGATGCGACGACATTCGTGCCACCCAGGTGCGACACGTCGAAGCACTCGATGCGCAGCGGTGCCTCGGTGAGGCCCAACGCCTCTTGCAGGTCGGTCAGCGCCTGCGTGCGTGCCACGTAGTCGCTGGTGCGGCGCGTCTTGTGGAGCATGAGGGCCTGCTGTGCGTTCAGCGTCGCCGTCCGCATGAGATCGGCCTTGCGACCGCGCTGGGCGACCTGGATCGACACATTCTTGCCACGTCTGTTGCGCAGCCAGTCTTCGAGCTCGGCGGCATCGTCCGGGAGCACCGGTACGAGAACCTGCTTGGGGATGTCGGCGGCGGATGCATCACCGTACGTGCGCTGAATCACCTGGTCGACCAACTCGGTCGGAGAGATGTCGAGTTCTTTCTCGATCGTCGTCGCGCGAACACCGCGTACGCGGCCACCACGGATCACGAAGTGCTGCACGGTGGCGGCGAGTTCATCCTGAGCAATCCCGAAGAGATCGGCGTTGGTATCGGGCGCGAGCACCAACGCACTCTTGTTCAGCACCGCGTCGATCGCCTGCAACCGGTCGCGGTAGACGGCCGCAGCTTCGTAGTCCATAGCGACGGATGCTTCGCGCATTCGTGCCGACAGCTCGCGGGTGAACCGCTGGTCGCCACCGGCCATGAAGGCCACGAAGTCGTCCACGATCGCCCTGTGTTCTTCGATCGTGACCTTCATCGAGCACGGCCCCCCGCAACGACCTATCTGCCCGGGAAAGCAGGGGCGACCGGTCTGCATCGCCTTCTTGTAGCTCGCATCGCTGCACGTGCGGATGGGGAAGACCCTGATCATCAGGTCGATCGTGTCGTGCACCGCCCACACTTTCGGGTACGGGCCGAAGTACTTCGCGCCCGGGATGCGATGGTTGCGGGTGACGATGACGCGCGGAGCCTCATCGGCCAGCGTGATCGCCATGAAGGGATACGACTTGTCGTCGCGGTAGCGCACGTTGAAGGGCGGATCGAACTCCTTGATCCACATGTACTCCAGTTGAAGCGAGTCCACATCGCTCGCGACGACTGTCCACTCGACCGAGGCTGCCGTGGTGACCATGCGGCGCGTGCGCTCGTGCAGGGTGTGCAGGGGCGCGAAGTAGTTCGATAGGCGCGCGCGGAGGTTCTTGGCCTTGCCGACATAGAGCACGCGCCCGTCGCGGTCACGGAATCGATACACCCCGGGGTTGGTGGGGATCTCACCTTGCTTCGGTTTGTAGGCGAGCGTGGGTCGCGAGGTGGCGGGCATGCCTCAGCCGGCCTTGCGAGCCGCCTGCGCCGTGCCCAGCACTTCGGCGAGGAAGGTACCGGTGTGGCTCTCCTCGACACGCGCGACCTGCTCCGGCGTTCCGGTCGCGATGATCTGACCGCCGCCTGCCCCGCCCTCGGGACCGAGGTCGATCACCCAGTCGGCCGACTTGATCACATCGAGATTGTGTTCGATCACGATGACGGTGTTGCCCTTGTCGACGAGACCGCTGAGCACCTCGAGCAGCAGCGAGACATCCTCGAAATGCAAACCCGTGGTGGGCTCGTCCAGCACATAGATGCTGCGGCCGTTGGATCGGCGCTGCAGCTCGGTGGCGAGCTTCACGCGCTGCGCCTCACCGCCACTCAGTGTGGTCGCCGACTGTCCGAGCCGGACGTAGCCGAGCCCGACGTCCACCAGGGTCTTCAGGTAGCGGTGGATCGCCTGGATGGGTTCGAAGAAGTCAGCCGCCTCGGCGATCGGCATCTCGAGCACCTCGGCGATGTTCTTTCCCTTGTAATGCACGGCGAGCGTGTCACGGTTGTACCGCTTGCCGTGGCACACCTCGCAGTCGACGTAGACGTCGGGCAGGAAGTTCATCTCGATCTTGATCGTGCCGTCACCCGAGCAGGCCTCGCAGCGACCGCCCTTGACGTTGAACGAGAATCGCCCTGGTTGGTAGCCGCGAACCTTGGCCTCGGGAGTCTCGCTGAAGAGCGTTCGTACGCGGTCGAATACCCCGGTGTAGGTCGCGGGGTTCGACCGGGGCGTGCGGCCGATCGGCGCTTGGTCCACGTGCACGACCTTGTCGAGATTGTCGAGGCCCGTCACTCGCGTGTGCTTGCCCGGTACCCGGCGGGCGCCGTTCAGACGCGCGGCGAGCACTTCGTAGAGGATGTCGTTGACGAGCGACGACTTGCCAGAGCCGCTCACTCCGGTGACAGCCGTCATCACGCCGAGCGGGAAGGCGACGGTGACATCGCGCAGGTTGTTCTCGCGCGCGCCGACGACTGAGATCTGACGAGCCTTGTCGATCTTGCGACGTTTCTTCGGCGTCGGGATCGAGCGTCTTCCGGTGAGGTAATCAGCGGTGATGGACGAGCGGTCTTCGAGGAGCGAGGCCAACGGCCCAGAGTGCACGACCTCGCCGCCGTCGATGCCCGCGCGCGGGCCGATGTCGACGATCCAGTCGGCCGCATGGATGGTCTCTTCGTCATGCTCGACGACGATGAGCGTGTTGCCGAGGTCGCGGAGCTTGATGAGGGTCTCGATCAGCCGGCGATTGTCACGCTGGTGCAGACCGATCGACGGTTCGTCCAGCACGTAGAGGACACCCGTGAGTCCTGACCCGATCTGGGTGGCAAGACGGATGCGTTGAGCTTCGCCGCCCGAGAGCGACCCCGCCGACCGGCTGAGGTTGAGATAGTTCAACCCGACCTGGATCAGGAAGTCCAGGCGGAGACGGATCTCGCGCAGCACCTGCGCGCCGATCTTCGCCTCGCGATCGGTGAGTTCGAGCGTGGCGAAGTACTCGTGGGCGTCGGCGAGGCTCAGGCGCGAAGCATCCGCAATCGAATGCCCGTGCACCTGCACGGCCAACACCTCAGGCTTGAGGCGGTCACCGTTGCAGACCGGGCACGGCACCTCGCGGAGGAAGTCCGACCAGCGCTGACGCTGCGAGTCGGAGTCGGCTTGCACGTACTGGCGCTCGATGTAGGGCACCACGCCCTCGAACCCGGACGAGTAGCGCATCTCACGGCCGTAGCGATTCTTCCACTTGACCGTCACCTTGTAGTTCTCGCCGCGCAGGATCGCCTCTTGCACATCGACGCGCAGGTCGCGCCACGGAGTGTCGAGCGAGAAGTTCAGATCGGCCGCGAGGCCCTCGAGCAAACGCTCGTAGTACTGGAACAATCCCTTGCCCTGGGTCGTCCAGGGGATGATGACTCCCTCGCGAATCGAGAGCTCTTCATCGCCGAGCATCAGGTCGACATCGACCGACATGCGGGTACCCAGACCCGAACATGTCGGGCATGCGCCGAACGGGGCGTTGAACGAGAAGGTGCGCGGTTCGATCTCGGTGAGCTGCAGGGCGTGACCGTTCGGGCACGAGAGCTTCTCGGAGAAGGACTGCCATGCAGCGTCACCCTCTTCGTCGACGAAGTTGACCTGCATGACACCGCCGGCGAGGCTCAGCGCGGTCTCGACCGAGTCGGTGACGCGACCCAGGATGTCGGGGGCGGCGACGAGCCTGTCGATGACGACCGAGATGTCGTGCTTGTAGCTCTTCTTCAGCGCAGGCGGCTCGGCCAGCTGGACCATTTCACCGTCGACGATGGCTCGGGCGTAGCCCTTCGCGCCGAGCTCTTTGAAGAGGTCGACGAACTCGCCCTTCTTCTGGGTGATGATCGGCGCGACGATCTGGTACCTCGTGCGCTCGGGCAGGTCTGCCAGCTGGTCGGCGATCTGCTGCACCGTCTGCCGCTGGATCTGCGCCCCGCATTCGGGGCAGTGCGGCACGCCGATACGCGCCCACAGCAGGCGCATGTAGTCATGGATCTCGGTGATGGTACCGACGGTCGATCGAGGGTTGCGGTTCGTCGACTTCTGGTCGATCGACACCGCCGGGCTCAGACCCTCGATGAAGTCGACGTCGGGTCGATCGACTTGACCGAGGAACTGGCGGGCGTACGCGCTGAGCGACTCGACGTAGCGACGCTGGCCCTCGGCGAAGATCGTGTCGAAGGCGAGACTGGACTTACCCGAACCGCTGAGCCCCGTGAAGACGACGAGCGAATCGCGCGGGATGTCGAGGTCGACGTTCTTCAGATTGTGGACACGCGCACCGCGCACACGCAGGGTGCCGCTGCCGTGCGACCCGTGGGACGCAGGTTGAGCGACAAGGGGTTCCCCGGACGGATTTCCGGGCACGACAACAGGGACGATGGGCACCTCTCAAGTCTAGGCGGGGCCTCCGACACGGTTCCCGGGTTCGCCCTCAGCGTGCGGGTGAACGACGGATGCCGCGAGGAATGTATCCTCGCGGCATCCGCCGATCACTTCCTGATCTCGATCAAGGAGTCGGGATGGTGAAGAGTCCCACCGGACCGAACCGACGGTAGGTGTTGTTTTCGTACGTGAGGTCCGGGTAGTTGGCGGACGTAATCGTGCCCACTTCGGAGACCCAGTCGGACAGTGCCGTCTGGTAGGTCACCCCCAGCGTCGTGAACGGGACGTCGTCCAACGGGTAGTTGTCGCCGCCACGGAACGTGAAGTCGTTCGTGACGAACAAGAACGTGGCGTCCGGAGCGACGACCACGCCGCCGGAGACGACGGTGACGCGCGTGCCGTCGGCCTTGGTGACGACCGCTTCGAGGATCCGCTCGCCGGGCGTGGTGATCGTGGTCGTGCCCGTCGTGAAGACCTGAGCCTGCGCGGCCGGGTTGTAGACGAACTCCACGCCACTCCACTGGCCGAAGCGGCCGTTGCCTGTCTCGGGCAGCGAGGACACACTGTGCTCGAGGACGTCCTTGAGCTTCTGGCCGTCGATCTCGGCGATCGACACGAGGTTGAAGAACGCCCCGATGTCAAAGGTCGTCAGCTCAGTGACGTTGGAGCCGGGTGCTACCTGCACGTTGTTTCGGATGCCACCACTGTTGAGCAACGCGATATCAGCCTGGCCGACGCCGTACTCTTCGGCTCGGTCTCGCGCTGCCTCCTTCATCGCGTCCGTGAACAGGTCGCCCACATTGGTCTCACGCGAGCGGACGGGCGGGTTCGCGCCGTCGAGCCACACCTGGGTGGTGGCGAGCACGTTCTCGGCGAGGTCCGAGACGTACTCGGCGACCGGCGCCTCGACGTTCTCGGCGACGAACGGATCGCGCGGGCCGTCGAGCGGTACCGGGATAAGAGCCGACTGCTCCTCGACGACGTCGATGACTTCGCCCTGCTTGTCGAAGCGCAACACAAGCCGCCCGATGTCCCGGTAGTTGCCGACCGTCGTGACGACAGGAATCGGCTGTCCATCGGCGTCTGTGGCGGTCGTGGGGAACGGGTCCAGCCGCTCGACGCCGCCGCCGGCGATCGCTGCGTCCACACCGGTGACCTGGCCGAGAAGCTCGACATCGCTGGCGATGCTCTGCAGGTGGCTGGAGAGGATGATGATGTCGACGCCATCGGCCGTCAGCGCGTCCACCTCCGCCTGGACGGCCGCAGCCGCATCCGAGGTGGTGACGTTGCGCGGGCTGGAGATAGACCGCAGGTCTTCGTAGATCGCACCGACGACGCCGATCTGACGACCGGCCTTCTCGACGACGGTGCTGCCCGCGAGACGTCCCTCTTCCTCCAGCGTGGCGAGCCGCGGCTCCCCAGAGACGTCGAGGTTGGCCGACACGAACGGGATATCACCGCTCGCCTCGATGAAGTCCGCGAGCACATCGGGACCGAGGTCGAACTCGTGGTTGCCGATCGTGATCGCATCGAAGCCCCCCTCTGTGTAGACGAGAGCGTCGTAGAACGTGCCGTCGGGGCTGTTGAGAGAGGCGTTGAGCCTGGGACCCGAGAGGTAGTTGTCACCGGAGGAGATGGTGATCGCCGCGCGCGGGTTGAGTGCCTGCTGAACGCGCTTCGCGCGTTCGCTGGCTTTGGGCGGCAGAGTACTGGGGGCCGAGGCGTTGCCCTCAGCCTGCAGGCTTTTCAGGTCGGCGACGAACCGGGCGACACCCGGGTCCGCGTCGGTCGGCAGTAGCGCAGATTCACCGTCGTTGACGTGCAGAACGGTGAGCTCGAAGGTCTGAGCGGCACCCGCTGGAGGGGTGTTGCCGCCACCCTGCCCGTTGCCGGGGTTTGCCGGCGGGGCCGCCTGAGCGGGGACCAGCCCGCCGAAAGTCATCGCAACGGCGGCGGCACCGGCGAGGGCGCCGACGGCGAGGCGCCGACGCGTGGGGATGGTGAGGTCTGGGTATGACCGCAGGTATGACCGAGATCGCATGAAGCATCCTCTGTGATGAGACCGATGGGGGATGGTGATGGTGGCAAGCCGTTCGAGCGAGCTCCACCACTGCCGAGCCTAAGAGTCCTCCGGGAGGATGCCAATGAAGATGAGAAGGAGTTCATGTACCGGCAACTGAATTGCTACCGGGAGGCCTGCTCAGCGCTCGTGATCGATCGTCGCGCGTCCCGAGAAGCGAACGAGCGCGTCCCGAAGTCGGTGGATATCCCCGGCATCCATACCGACTCGCTCCATGATCCGCCCGGGGACTGCAAGGGCTTCCTCCCGCAGCATCCGTCCCTCATCGGTAAGTGTGATCTCGAGTACCCTTTCGTCGTCGGCGCGCCGCGACCTGCTGACGCGTCCCTGCGCCTCGAGGCGCTTCACGAGCGGTGACAGCGTCGCGGATTCCATCGCGAGCTCGCCCGCGAGTTCACCGAGCGACCGCGGCGACTCCTCCCACAGCGCCAGCATGACCAAATACTGCGGATGCGTCAGCCCGAGAGGTTCGAGGATCGGGCGATAGACCGCGACGACGTTGCGCGCCGCCGTAACGATGGCGAAGCAGAGCTGGTTCTCTAGAGCGAGCGCATCGACCGTCACCTGAGTTGTCATGAAGAGAATCATATAGCGCCCGAATAGTTAGTACACTAAGAGACATGACCGATGACAGGATGCCTCTGCGCCAGCGAGTACGCGAAGCGGGCGGCTGGTACGCGTGGGCAAACGCGAACCTCATCCGTCTCGCCGGACCCGCCGCCGTAGGACCCTACGAGACGACTCCGCCGCCCTCGTCGACAGAGCGCGCCGAGCGTGCGTGCCCGGTGTGCGGCGCACCGATGAGCACGCACACGTTCGACCGGTCGGGGCCGAAGCCCCTCATGCACTGCCCGTAGTCAGCGCCGGCGTCACGCGTGACCCGCACGCTCCATCGCCCGTAGCTCTTTCTTCAGGTCTTGTACTTCATCGCGAAGCCGCGCCGCCAACTCGAACTTGAGCTCGCCTGCGGCCGACAACATCTGATCGCTCAGGTCAGCGATCGTCGCCTCGAGCTGCTGTGCACCCTCGGCCGCGATGCCCGTACGACGTAGGCCCGGCGTCGGTGATTTGCCCTTGCCCGTCGCACCGCTGCGTGTTCGGCTGAGCATCGCCTTCGTGTCGGCCCCTTCGCGTGCGAGTGCGTCGGTGATATCGGCGATCTTCTTACGGAGCGGCTGCGGATCGATCCCGTTCTCGACGTTGTATGCGACCTGCTTCTCGCGCCGGCGATCGGTCTCTTCGATGGCCTTGCGCATCGAATCGGTCATCGAATCGGCGTACATGTGAACCTCGCCCGAGACGTTGCGCGCTGCGCGACCGATCGTCTGGATGAGCGAGGTACCCGAACGCAGGAAGCCCTCTTTGTCGGCGTCGAGGATCGCTACGAGCGAGACCTCGGGAAGATCGAGACCCTCACGAAGAAGGTTGATACCGACCAGCACGTCGTAGACGCCCGCACGCAACTCGCTCAGCAGTTCGACTCGGCGCAGGGTGTCGACGTCGGAGTGCAGGTAGCGCACCCGCACACCATGTTCACCCAAGAAGTCAGTGAGCTCTTCGGCCATCTTCTTCGTCAGTGTCGTGACCAGAACACGCTCGTCGCGCCCCGCCCGCACGCGAATCTCTTCGAGAAGGTCATCGATCTGGCCTTTGGAGGGTTTGACGATGATCTGCGGATCGACCAAACCGGTCGGGCGGATGATCTGCTCGACGACGCCGTCTGCAATGCCCATCTCATAGCGACCGGGAGTCGCCGAGAGGTACACCGTCTGCCCGACACGGTCTTTGAACTCGTCCCAGCGCAGTGGCCGGTTGTCCATGGCGCTCGGAAGCCGGAACCCGTGCTCGACGAGGGTGCGCTTGCGCGAGGCATCCCCCTCGTACATCGCCCCGATCTGCGGAACCGTCGCGTGCGATTCGTCGATCACAACGAGGAAGTCATCGGGAAAGAAGTCGAGCAGGCAGTGGGGCGCCTCGCCCGGTGCACGCCCGTCCAGGTGCCGGGAGTAGTTCTCGATGCCCGAGCAGAAGCCCAGCTGTTGCAACATCTCGAGGTCGAAGGTCGTGCGCATACGCAGACGCTGGGCCTCGAGCAGCTTATTCTGCGACTCGAGTTCTTTCAGGCGAATGGCGAGTTCGTCTTCGATCGTACCGATCGCGCGGTGCACGGTATCTGTACCGGCGACGTAGTGCGACGCGGGGAAGATCGGCACGGAATCCATCTTCTGCAGCACATCGCCGGTGAGCGGATGCAGCATATACAGCGCTTCGATCTCATCGCCGAACATCTCGATACGGATCGCGTACTCCTCGTACACCGGAATGATCTCGATCGTGTCGCCCCGCACGCGGAAGTTGCCGCGGGAGAAATCGACGTCGTTGCGGTTGTACTGCATCGCAATGAACTTGCGGATGATCGCGTCGCGGTCGTAGCGCTCCCCCACCTGGAGGGCGACCATCGCCCGCATGTACTCTTCGGGCGCACCGAGACCATAGATGCACGACACTGTGGAGACGACGATGACATCTCGACGACTCAACAGCGAGTTCGTGGTGGAGTGCCTGAGACGCTCGACCTCGGCGTTGACCGAGGAGTCCTTCTCGATGAACGTATCGGTCTGCGGAACGTATGCCTCGGGCTGGTAATAGTCGTAGTACGAGACGAAGTACTCGACGGCGTTGTGGGGCATGAGGTCGCGGAACTCGTTGGCCAACTGTGCGGCGAGCGTTTTGTTGTGGGCCAACACCAGCGTTGGGCGCTGTACCTGTTCGATGAGCCAGGCGGTCGTCGCCGACTTGCCCGTACCCGTCGCTCCGAGCAGCACAACGTCGGTCTCGCCCGCGTTGATACGGGCCGCGAGCTCGGCGATGGCCTGCGGTTGGTCACCGGAAGGGACGTACTCGCTGACGACCTCGAACGGCCGCACGGATCGTGTCGTCTGCATCAGTCCAGGTTAGGCGTGACCTCAGACATCGGGGCCGCCAGGCCCCTCGCACAGCTACTCAGCCGCCGAAGCCACCGCCACCGTCGAAACCGCCGCCGAATCCCCCACCGTCGAAGCCACCGCCGAATCCGCCGCCGTCGTACCCTCCACCGCCGAAACCGCCGCCATCAAAGCCAGCACCCGGATCGTAGGTGTCGCCCACCCATCCGGGCTGATCGGCGATCACCAGTGATCCCGCACCCGCCGTGAAGTACACCGCGACAGCTGCCGTCATCAAGAACTGGCTGGATACCGCTGCCATCAACCCCGACTTCATCATCGCGTCGCGCGGGTCGACACCGTCTCGAGGGTCCATGACGCCGATCGCGGTCGAAGAACCGGCGGTCGCCGTGGCCGTACCACCCTCCGCGCGTGCCGTGCGGGCGGCGCGACGCTCCTCGGCTCTACGCAGAAGCTTCGCGAGCACGATGGGGTCATCCGACGCGACCTCGCGCTCGCTGTCCGCCATGAACGGGCGCAGCTGCTCGAAGAGCTCGCGGCGCTTCTCGGCGGGCAACGATCGGAAGGCGGTTGCGTGCGCACTTTCGATGACGCTGGCCGGGAGCGTGTTCAGCAGGTACACGTACCGCGCGATCTGCTCTTCCTCGGTAACTGCCGCGTAGGGCGACTTCCGACGTCGGAACCTCGAGAGAATGCTCATCCCGCACCTCCATTTCGCTGACTCCAGGGTAAACCTGTTCGGGTCTGCGCGGGCGGGAAAGTGACAGCGCTCACTCAACGAGAGGCAGCAACTCCCACAGCGCATCGACCTGGGCGACTGTGTCATCGAGGGTTCCGGTGGTGTCGATCACGATGTCGGCAATGGCGAGGCGCTCTTCATCCGAGACCTGCGAGGCGATACGGGCCGAAGCATCCGTCTCCGACATTCCACGCAGAGTCACGAGGCGATCGTGGCGGACATCTTCGGGGGCGTGCGCGACCACGATCAGATCCCAGGGGTCGTCCGCCCGCGCCTCGACGAGCAGCGGCACGTCATACACGACCACGACCTCGGGGTCGGCCTCGAACGCGCCGGCGAACCGGCGAGCGGACTCGCGCTTCACCGCAGGATGAACGATGGCGTTGAGTCGCCCGACGGCGGCGGCATCGCCGAACACGGCCGCGCCCAAGCGAGCGCGGTCAAGAGACCCATCCGCCAGGATCATGTGGGCACCGAACTCGTCGGCGATCTCCGACAGCACGGGCGAACCGGGTTGCTGCACCTCGCGCACGATCTGGTCGGCGTCGACCACGACCGCGCCGTGCTCGGCCAGCCTGCGGGCGATGGTGGACTTGCCCGAGGCGATTCCCCCGGTGAGTGCGACGAGCGGCATGCTGCAAGTCTTACACCCCGATCCCGCGCCCAACCCTTGCGTTCTCCTGAGGTAGGCCTGAGCCGCAGATGAGGGGGCGCCGGTACCGTCGACTAATCCGAGGAAGTCGGCCGCGTGAGAGCGAGGCCTGGGGAAGGAACGGCAATGCACACTCGAGGCGGCCAGCTCGCGTCGATGGTGCAGGCCGTGAACAGTTCGCATCTCGTTCGTCTTGTGCGGCGCGGTGGGACCGGCTTCGGCTGCGAGGTGGTGAAGTCCCGTGGGGGGAATTGCACCTCGCCTCGCATGCTCGGTAGGCGTCAGCATCTCCGTGAGGGGTCACGGAGACGTGTTTGACGCTGCTGCGCGTCCCGGAGGGGCAGGTCGGCAAGAGTTTTGGGGAACTCGACGCCAGTGCCCCTCCGGGACGCGGGCATGACGGGCGCGCGGCGCCTTTCAGACGGCGTTCTGGGATATCCTGACCGACATCCCGGTGCCCGCTCCCCTCGCGTCGGCACCAGAAGGTGTCCCGGTGGAAAACTCGCGCGTCGCTGTCGTGATCGAAGACGAAGAAGACATTCGCTTCCTGCTCTCTACCGTGCTGGCCCAAGCGGGCTTCGAGGTGTTCGGTGCGGCCGACGGACATGAGGGACTCGACCTTGTGCGCGAGCACGATCCGCTCGTGACGACACTCGACGTCAACATGCCCGGCATGGACGGATTCGAGACCGCGAAGCGCATCCGCTCCATCAGTTCGACCTACATCGTCATGTTGAGTGCGCGCACCGAAGAGATCGACGCGCTCCAAGGCCTCGAGGCAGGCGCCGACGATTATGTCGCCAAGCCGTTCCGTCCGCGCGAACTTCGTGCGCGGATCGACGCGATGCTGCGCAGGCCTCGTCAGCACGTGGCCGCATCGGGCGGACCGACGCCCGCGCCCACCGCGCCCGAGGCATGGATCGAGCACAGCGGCCTGCGACTGAACGCCGAGATGCGCGTCGCCACCGTCGACGGCGTCGACCTCGACCTGACCCGGAGCGAGTTCGACATTCTCGCCGACCTCCTCGCGGCCGGGCGGCGCGTGCGCGGAAAATCCGACCTGGCGCTGATGCTCCGCGGCGAGCAGTTCACCGGCGTCGAGTACGTCAGCGACAGCGACGCTCGAGCGATCGAAGTGCACGTCGCCAATCTCAGGCGCAAACTCGGCGAGTCACCGGCAAGCCCGCGGTGGATCGAGACCGTCCGCGGCGTCGGCTATCGGCTCACCGCCGCCTGAAGCGATGAGGTCGGATGCCGCTACTCGGCGTCTCCGACGAGCACCGCGTTGTCCACGCTGATCGCCGCGCGTTGCGCGGCCTCACGAGCGACCTCGATGAGCGAATCGAGCTCGTAGCCCGTCGTCTCGCTGACGGCGAGGCCGACACCCACAACCGGGATCACCTCACCTCCCGCCGCGCCCAGGTCGTCGAAGAGTCCTCGATAGATCAGCGCGGCCTGACGTCGCGCCTCGCGCTCGGAGTCGACCACGATCCCGACCAACAGTCCCGTCGGCCCGTCGTCGGCGACGCACGCGTGAGAACGCGCGTGGCGACGCACTCCCAGACGGAGCACCTCGGTGATGCCGCGCGCCGCTTCACTCCCAAAGGCGGTGGAGATCTGCTCGAGGTCGTCGATGCGCACCGCGATCACGGCGAGCGAGTCCCCCCGCTCCCGCGCGCGGTCGCAGACATCGGTGAATGCTCGCGAGAAGGTTCCGGTCGACTGAATGCCGTCGGACGCCTCGGCGAACGGCGAGGCGACGAACCCGCGCATCGGGACGCGTCCCGCGCGCAGGACAGAGGCCACCACAACGGCGACGATCGTGAGTACGACGGTCACAAGGCTGGTCGGCACCGTTCCGAAGGCCGTCTGGAACAGCGCGCTGTCAGGTCCGGAGGTGAGAAAGGCCGTAGTGCGAGAGATGTAATACAGCGATTGCGCTCCGAGGACGGCCGCGAGAACCCATGCCGAGCGAGATTCCACGAGCACTCCGCGCATGCACTCGATCGCGCCCGCGCCGGCGAAGCCGACGAGCGGAATGAACATCCACACTGCTCCGGCCCAATCGCCACCGTCGGGGCCAGCGATCATGACCGCCGCGGCAGCCCCGAGCGCGGCGAGGCAGACAAGTGCGGACGCCCAGCCGATGCGTCGCTCGTTGAAGCGACGGCAGCCGAGCCAGAGGCATCCCGTCCCGGCGACGAAGGCCCCGTTTCCCACGGCGACGGCGCCCCACACGTCCGGTTGCTGAGCCCAGATGATGTACGACAGCGTCGTCAGCATCGCGGCCAGAAATGCGATCGCCCACACCCGCCCCGCACCCTCGTCCCGTCTGAGCAGTGTCTCGAGAATGAAAAGAACGCCGCTGACATTGACGACCAACGCCGTGACGACCAGGACGCTCATGGGATCAAGATTCATGGGTTCGGCCTCCGTCGGGCGCGCGTGCAGGCAGCTTCACAACGAAAGTCGAGCCGACTCCGAGCGAGCTGTGCAGACCGATCTCGCCGCCCTGCGCCCTGACCATATCGCGTGTGATGGCAAGTCCGAGCCCCGTGCCGGTGCGGCGCGGTCCACCCGCACGGTAGAAACGATGAAAAAGCCGTGCGCGGTCGTCCTCGCTGATTCCCAAGCCGGTGTCGCGCACAAGGATCCAACTCCACGCGCCCTTGGTGGTCGCCCCGACGAAGATCGAGCCGTTGTCGCGGTTATACGCAATCGCGTTGGCGACAAGGTTGTCGATGACCTGCCGCAGCCGAAGCGGGTCCGCCCACATCGGCGCGGTCTCTACGCCACTGATGTCGAGAGTGATCCCGCGACTCTCTGCACGAGGGCGCTGACCGTCCACCGCGGCGCGAACGATCTCACCGGCGTCGACGTTCTGAGGGGTGAGCGAGAGCTCCGCCGACAACGACGACGAACTGGATGCGGCAAGGATGTCAGCCACGATCTTGAGCAGTCGTTCGGCATTGCGTTCGGCGATGTCAAGACTTTCGCGGACGCGCTCGGGCAACTCCGGATCCTCGATGGCGAGATCCAGGTAGCCGAGGATCGAAGTCAGCGGAGTGCGAAGTTCGTGCGAGACCGATGCGACGAGCTCATCACGGGCGCGGAGGGCCGACAGTTCCGCGGTGATGTCACGTGAGACCACAACCGCCCCGGCGTCATCGCCGGAGGGATCGGTCACGCGCCGCGCCGTGATACTCAGGGCCTGTCGCGGTCCGGGTTCGGCACCGAACCACACGACCTCCTCCTCGAAGGACTCCCCGCGCAGGGCGCGCTCGAACGGCAACTCCTCGCCGGGGAGACGGGTCACCCCATCATCGCGAAAGGCGGGAATGTCGTCGGTGCTGTCGTTCTCGGTGCGGATGGCTTGTTGCAGACGTCCGTGCGCTTCATTCGTGACGGCGACCTGTCCATCTGCAGCGATCCGAATGACGCCGAAGTCCACAGCATCCAGCACCTCGGTCACCTCTTGCTCCTGACGCCGAGTGCGCTCGAGCACGCGCCGGAGCAGTTGCGCCTGCTTGGCCAGCAAGCTGCGCTGCGCTTCGGATCTGCGCGCGTTCAGGTGACTGGTGGCCGCTGCCGCCAGCAGCACGAGGGGCAAGAGAAGCTCGGAGTAGGTCACCTGCTGAGCGCTCACGGCGATCAGCACGCTGATGATTCCGGCGTTGGCGACGATTACCGCGAAAAGTCCGAGCAGTCCGAACCCGCTCGCGAGCCACGTCGTGGGAAAGATCCAGAGCAGTCCCAGTGCCGAGTTCGGCGCGGCGATCTGCATGAGGGTGATCGCGATGATGTCCATGGCCGGCAGAAGCGCGAGCCAACCGAAGGCAAGGCGGTTCCACGGCACGACCAGGGCCGCCGCGGTCAGGACGAAGATCAGCACCACCCCGACGAAGAACAGCACCAGGTCGCCGGTGAACGGACCGACCGCGATCAGGACTCCAAGCACGAACACGACCGAGCCCAGCAGCAGCTGGTTGAGCGCGGCCGCGCGCTCGCGCGTGCGATCGACGAACTCGGCGCGCAGCCATGTGGGGCGGACGCGCGGCGGCCCTTGCGTCGAGGGATTGACGTACTGCGTCACCGAGACCATAGGGCGACGGTAATGGATGTATCGCCCCCGCGCCGCGCACCGGAACGAAAGCGGGCCGGAACCCGAAGGTTCCGGCCCGCATCGCAAGCGATCTCAGCGAAGGATCAGCGACCCGACAGTTTCTCGCGAAGAGCCGCGAGAGCCTCGTCGTCTGCCAGCGTGCCAGCCGACGCGCTCTCAGAAGAGAACGACGACGAGCCGGACGACGCCTCGACGGCCGGCGCGTTCGCCTCGGCCTCGAGTGCCTTGGCGACAGCGGTCTTGTGCTGCTCCCAGCGAGCCTGGGCTGCGGCGTACTCCTGCTCCCACTTCTCGCGCTGGGTGTCGAAGCCCTCGAGCCAAGCGTTGGTCTCGGGGTCGAAGCCCTCGGGGTACTTGTACTCGCCGTTCTCGTCGTACTCGGTGACCATGCCGTACAGTGCCGGGTCGAACTCGGTGCCGTTGGGGTCGACCGACTCGTTGGCCTGCTTGAGCGACAACGAGATGCGGCGACGCTCGAGGTCGATGTCGATGATCTTCACGAAGACCTCTTCAGAGACCGACACGACCTGCTCGGCGAGCTCGACGTGCTTGCCCGACAGCTCGGAGATGTGCACGAGGCCCTCGATGCCGTCTGCAACGCGAACGAACGCGCCGAACGGAACGAGCTTGGTGACCTTACCCGGTGCAACCTGGCCGATGGCGTGGGTGCGGGCGAAGACCTGCCACGGGTCCTCCTGCGTCGCCTTGAGCGAGAGCGACACGCGCTCGCGATCCAGGTCGACCTCGAGGATCTCGACGGTGACTTCCTGACCGACCTCGACGACCTCGGATGCGTGCTCGATGTGCTTCCACGAGAGCTCCGACACGTGGACGAGACCGTCAACGCCGCCGAGGTCGACGAACGCACCGAAGTTGACGATCGACGAGACGACGCCCTTGCGGACCTGGCCCTTGTGGAGGTTGTTGAGGAACGTGGTGCGCGATTCGGACTGCGTCTGCTCGAGCAGGGCGCGGCGCGAGAGCACGACGTTGTTGCGGTTCTTGTCGAGTTCGAGGATCTTGGCCTCGATCTCCTGGCCGAGGTACGGCGTCAGGTCGCGGACACGGCGCAGCTCGATGAGCGATGCGGGGAGGAAGCCACGCAGGCCGATGTCGACGATGAGGCCACCCTTGACGACCTCGATGACCGAACCGGTGACGACACCGTCGGTCTCCTTGATCTTCTCCACGTCGCCCCACGCACGCTCGTACTGCGCGCGCTTCTTGGACAGGATGAGGCGACCTTCCTTGTCCTCCTTCTGGAGAACCAAGGCCTCAACAGCGTCGCCGACCTTGACGACATCGTTGGGGTCGACGTCGTGCTTGATCGAAAGCTCGCGCGAGGGGATGACACCCTCGGTCTTGTAGCCGACGTCGAGGAGAACCTCGTCGCGGTCGATCTTTACGACGGTGCCTTCGATGAGGTCTCCATCGTTGAACGACTTGAGGGTCAGTTCGATCGCAGCGAGGATGTCTTCAGCAGATCCGATGTCATTGATCGCGACCTGCTTGGTGGCCGGAGCGGCCGTTGCGGTAGTCATGTAGTGGGTTGTCCTTGTTGGGTGGGGGTGTCAGGCCTCTGCCGATTCCACACGCACGGATGCAGGCGGATGCTTCGACCGAAGCGGTTGGATTGGTTATGCGATGTCACGCACGCACGGCAATAGAGCCCCACGGGTGACATTCCAGGGTATCAGAATCAGCGGATGCCCCGTCGGGCGCGCGCTAGTGCCCTGCGACGGCGTCGCTGATCGGCACATCGCCAGAATTGAAGCGGATACTGCGCCCCGCAGTGGAGGAGGCGGTGAGCGCGGCAGCGATCACCGCAGCGACGTCGGCCCGGCTCACGCTGCCCGACTCCGCCGCGTGCACGTCGATGCGTCCGGTGGGCGGGTCGAGGGTGAGGGCGCTCGGCTGCAGGATCGTCCATTCCAGGTCCGTAGTGCTCAGATAGGCGTCGGCGGCCGACTTCGCATCGGCGTAGGCGAAGAACGAGTTGTCCTCGGGCACACCGTGGTCAGGCCCCGCACCGAAGTACGACACCATCACGTAGCGGTTCACACCGGCTTTGGCCGAAGCATCCATCGAACGCATCGCCGCATCGCGGTCGACCGCATACGTCCGCTCCCGACTCCCCCCACCGGCGCCGGCCGACCACACAACGGCATCGTGCCCCGAGATGAGGTCGGCGAGAGCGTCGACGTCCAGTGCCTCGATGTCGCTCACGACGGGGTCAGCGCCCGCCGCACGCACGTCACCAGCGTGGTCGGGGTTGCGGATTACAGCGGAGACCTGATCCCCACGGGCGGCCAGAAGAGGCGCGAGCAGGAGAGCGACCTTGCCGTGGCCGCCGATGACGAGAACGCGTGACATGAGACTCCTTGGTGGGAAAATTCCAGCCTATGGGCGAAGAAGAACTTTGATCGCGCGGCGCTCGTCCATCGCGGCGTAGGCCTCCGCAGCCTCGGCCAATGGCAGTTCGAGGTCGAAGACGAGGCCCGGCTCGATCGCGCCCGATCGCACATCCGGCAGTAGTTCGGCGATGTAGCCGCGCACGGGGGCGACTCCCCCGTTTACGCCGACGTTGCGGCCGAACATCTGCCGCACCGGCAGTTCTGGTCCCCCGTTGGGCACCCCGACGTAGCCGACCATCCCACCCGGGCGCGCGGATCGCAGAGCCTGATCCATCGATTCCTTCGTGCCGACGCACTCGAGCACTCGATCGGCGCCGATCCCGCCGGTCAGTTCACGAACACGATCGATGCCCTCTTTGCCCCGCTCGGCGACGATGTGGGTGGCCCCGAACCGCTCGGCGAGCGCCTGACGCTCGGGATGGCGTGACATGGCGATGATCGTCGTGGCACCGAGGCGCTTCGCAGCGATGATCGCGCAGAGACCGACCGCGCCGTCACCGACCACCGCGACCGAATCGCCTGCCGAGACTCCGGCCGAGATCGCGGCGTGATGACCGGTGCCCATGACATCACTGAGTGTGAGCAGGCCCGGGATCTCAGCATCCGCCACCGGACCTGGCACGACGGCCAACGTGCCGTCCGCGAGCGGAACGCGGACGCGTTCGCCCTGGCCGCCGTCGGCGAAGCCAACGTCGTGCACCTCGCTCCCCCACCACCCGCCGTTGAGGCAGGACGTGCTCACGCCGTTCTGGCAGTTCGCACAGGTGCCGTCGCACACATAGAACGGTGCGATCACGAAGTCGCCGCGTGCGACCTCGCGAACATCCGCACCCACGGCTTCGACGATGCCGACGAATTCGTGGCCGATGCGGTGCGGTTCATCCGTGGGAGTGACGCCGCGATACGGCCAGAGGTCGGAGCCGCAGACGCACGCGGCGACAACCCGCACGATGGCGTCAGCGCCGGTCGAGAGCACGGGATCGGGAACCTCTTCGACGCGGATATCGCGAGGGGCATGAATGACGGTAGCGAGCATGATTCGAGCGTACGCCGCTGTGCCCCACCGTCACTTCGCCGACGTGCGGCGCCTTCGCCTGCCGCTCTCTTCGCGCGGCTTCAACTTCACGTGCACCATCGCCTGGCGGTACACCTCGCGCATCGTCCGCAGCGCGGCTGCCGTCGCGTCGTCGTCGAGCGCCCACGCGGACGGGCTGGTCGACCGCGCGGCGAAGACGTGGATGCCGCGATCCCGCAGCAGGGTGCGGGCGAGATCGGGCGACGACAGGCGTCCCGCGACGTACTGCGCTTCTTCACCGTGGGCGACGATGGCTTTCACGCGCGGGAGGAGGCCGATGAGTTCAATCAGTGGTTTGGCGCCCGCATCCAACTGCTCATGGGTGTGGCGTCCGGCATCGCGCCACGGATACGCGTGCCAGGGCATGATGTGTCGGGCGCTCAGATCAACCGCTTCGAAGACGAGCGACATCCGCTCGGCGGAGGGATGATCGTCCTCGAACGAGAACATCCCCGACCCGACCTTGAGCCTCGGTCGCGGTTCGGGGCGCGGAATCAACGTGATGATCCGTGCTTTCTCGAGGTCGTGTTCGGCCGACACGTAGGGCGGCCACTCGTCGGCCGTGCGACCACGCTGCAGGCGCGTGGCGAGGTCGTTGACGGGGAGGATCTGCAGCTCGTCGAGACGCGACTCGGCCAAGCGCTTGTACTCCGTGTCTGCCATGCGACGCGCCATGGAACCCCTCTCGCTGTGGATGAAGCTACACCCGCCCGGTCGAGGTCATAGGCGAAACAGTCAGTGCCATTGCTCGCGGAGCATCGGGACGGCATCCTTATCCGTGCCCCGGCGCGCACGCGCGACGAGCGCGAGGCCGTCGGGGTGATCGAGCGCACGGAGAATGCACGGGCCGATTTCGCGTTCCCAACTCGCGGCGAAGGCGGCAGCATCCGCCGCCTTCCGCCCCACCGCACTCGGCACCGACAAGAAGTGCTCGGACCCCTGCGCACCTCGCGTGCGCAGGACCACTCGTTCGAGCCGCGTGCGCCCGCCGCGCCCCGTCTCAATCAAGAACCGTGGAGTGCGGACCGGCCCGAACAGCTCGCTCAGCGCGGCCGCGAGCGTGCGTTGATCGGTGGCAGAGGCATCCGGGCACGTGACGCTCACCCACAGGCGACCTTCGCTCGCGGGCTCTTCAGCGACCACCATCACTGGCGCCGGGCGATCTGAGACCTGACCCGCCCGTCGTAACGACTCCCAGAGAACAGCTGCGATGCGAGCGTGCGTCTCGACGAAGCGTGCCGAGTGCGCTCGGGTGCGGCGGTAGGTCGCCAACAGCGGCGCGCCCAGCCAGAGCAGACCGCCGATGAGCACCACGCCGACGATGACCGCCGAGGTCGGTCCGGCGAGCGCAGCCAGCGCGATGGCACCCGCAGCCGCGGCGCCCATCCCTCCCAGGGTCATCGCGAGTGTCTCGCTGACCGGCCGGCTCGTGCGGAACATCGGAGCCGCAGGCGAGCGTCGAGCAACGAGTGCACTCACACTCTCGGTGTCGACATAGGGTTCCCCGATCCGCCACTGATCACGGGTGATCGCCCGCGCCGGCGTCTCGGTCAGTTCGTCCAGAGCTGTCACAGACGATGATGCGTCTGCGCGGACGACCGCCTCCAGCGCGACGCGCTGCGCAGCGCCCATGACGGTTCCGACGCCTCGCACGATGCGCATCGGCTCGTCGCGGTCCAGTCCCCACAGCCGCGCGTGCTTGCGCCACAGTCGGCGAGCATCAGGCGCCGCGCTCAGCGGAAAGTCGGGCGGCAAGAGTGCCGTCACACTCCAATTGTGCGCAACCTTCTCAGGCCACTGCGGGTCCAGCCGCAGGGTGCGTCCGCGTAATTGTTGAGTGGCGGATGCCGTGGCCACCGCCGTGAGATCGATCAGGGTGTTCACGGCCGGGCAGTCCCACCCTTCGCCGAACAGCCCGCGTGTGCCGACGACGACCTGGATCGTGCCCGATGTCAGCAGCGCCGACGCCGCTTCGACAAACGTGGAGGCGTGCGCACCAGATGCGTACAACTCGCATACGGCGGATGCCTCGGCGCGGGGCGACGCTGCCACCGGCACTCCCATCACGCTCATCAGCGCGGGGATCAGCACCTCGGCGTCACGGGCCGCGATCCGCGCTGTGCCTCCGGTGACCAGAATCGCGCGCAGGCCCCGGGTCGCGGCATCCGTCGCGATGACCTCGAACGTGCGCAAAGCACCCGCCGCGGCCACGAGCCCGCCGTGCTTGTTTCCGTGTTCGGCGAAGTCTGTGACGACGAGCGCACGCAACCGATCCGTGCCGAGTTGGCCGCGTTCGAGCCGGAGGATGTCGCACGCGGCACGATCCTTCGCGAGAGACGATGCGAGCATCGTGTCGATCGGGTCGCGCGTGCGCCGCACACCGCGATCCGTGAGCGCGTAGCCGAAGTCAGCCAGCGTGCGACGAATCCGCTCCCACTGTTGCTTCAACAACGGGTCTGGCAACACCGCGTCAAGGCAGTAGCGGGCAAGCACGCGCAACATCTCATCCGTGGTCGGGGGGCGTCTCGCCACGGCGGGTAGCCTCTCCACGAGCGGATGCTGAGGCGACACCGTCGCCAACATGGCCGCGACAGCCTCGCACCCTGCGAAGTCGGCGGCGAACGCCATCGCGAGCCGAGCGTCGATCTCGTCGTCCTCTGACACCGCCGCGGGCGGAGGTTCGAGATCGGTGCGGGGCTCGGGCTGCGCGAGCGCGGGCTGGAGTGCAGAGCCGAGAAACCCGACCCCGGCGTCGTTCGCGAACGTGAGACGCACGAGCACGGCGAGCCCCGTGGCCTGCCCCTCGAGAAACGCGAGCTCTTCGGCAGTGGGCTCGACGAACCGCACGAGATCGCGATACGGCGCGAGGTTGCCTTCGCGCACCACCGCAGGGATGGGCACCTCGTAGTCGACCGTGCCGAGCAGCGACATGTAGTTGTCGTACTCACTCGCGTCGTCGGGTGACGGGAGCGTCGCGGTCAGACCGATGAGCAGCGGCTCACGGCCCGCGGAGCGAATGCGGCCGACCAGCGTCGCGACGACCAGCGCCCAGTGGTCGAGCAGGTGGTGGCACTCGTCGAGCACGATCGTTTCGACACCGTGTGTCACCAGGCGGTCGATGAGCGCGAGGGCATTCGGATGCAGTGCCGACGCGAGAACGTCGGGGTCCTCCCTCGCCAAGTGACGTCTCAGCGTGCGGGAGCGGCGGGCAACGCCGGAGCGAAACGCGGCCGGGTTGGTTTCGCGGAGCGAATCGAGCCACTCCCTTGCGGCTTCTGGAGTTCGACCGTCGGACTCCAGTTCGCTGAGCCAGCGTTGCGCGGCGACGGCAGAGAGTAGGTTGTCGGACTGCAGCACGCTGAGCGCCTGATATGTCGCCACGGTGAGGTCCCCGAGGAGGTCGGAGCTCTCAGACACCGATGGAACCACATCGTTCTGCGCCGCGCTTGTCGGCACGAGCGACTCGGCCGTTCGGGCCCACTGACTTCGGATCGTCAGCGTGGGAGCGAGCACGAGCGTGCGGCTCCCCCGTCGAGCGGCCAAGACCAACCCGAGCAGCGTCTTGCCAGACCCTGGAGGTGCGACGATGTGCAACGGACCCGCCTCAACATCGACGCGTTCCAAGACATCGGCCTGATAGTGCCGCAAGTCACCCCGGAACCGCCAGGAGGAGAGCGGGCCATTCGCCGGCAGCGTCGACGAGTTCGGCATCCCGACAGTGTACGGAAGCCGCGGGAAGGGGTGGATCTGAGCTGACCTTCGTTCTACGGTGGCGACATGAACACCCTTGATACTGAAGGGCTGGCTTCTGCCCTCGACCAGGCCGCGAGACTCGAAGGAATGAGCGGTGCCGTCTCGCTTGACATCGATGGCGACGTCGTCTTCGCCAGGGCGTACGGATTCGCAGATCGCGCGCACGAAATCCCGAACACCACCGACACGAGGTTCGCTCTCGCGAGCATGTCGAAGGGGTTCACGGCGCTCGCCGTCGCTTCGCTCGTGACGGACGGCGTGCTGCGCTGGGACACGCCGGTGCGCAGCATCCTGAATCACGACCTGCCGTTGATCGATGACGCGGTGACCGTGGAACACCTCATGACCCACACGTCGGGAATCGGCGACTACCTCGATGAAGAAGACGATTGGGATGTCGACGACTACGTGCTCACGGTGCCCGTGCACGAACTCTCGGCCACGGAAGCGTTTCTGCCGATGCTCGACGGGCATGCGCAGAAGTCCGCCCCGGGCGAGACATTCAGCTACAACAACGGTGGCTTCATGGTTCTTGCCCTGATCGCCGAGCGAGCAAGCGGTCGCTCTTTTCACGAACTCATTGACGAACGTGTCTTCACCCCCGCCGGTCTGACCCGGACGGGCTATCTGCGGCTCGACGAACTGCCGGGTGATTGCGCGCTCGGATACCTCCACGAGGACCCGACCTCGCTGCGGACCAACGTTCTGCACCTGCCCGTGCGCGGCAACGGCGACGGCGGCGCCTTCTCGACCACCGCAGAACTGTCGCAGTTCTGGCGCGCGTTCGCTGACGGACGGATTGTGGATGCTGCGACCCGTGATCTGATGATCACACCACGCAGCTTCGACGAATCCGAAGACCTCCGCTACGGCATCGGGTTCTATCTCGACCTCGACGGCCCGGGCGTACAGCTCATGGGGTACGACGCGGGCGTCTCGGCATGGACGAGGTTCGACCCCGGGACACGCCTGACGTCGACGGTGATCTCCAACACTCCGGAGGGTGCCTGGAAGGTCATCGGCGCACACAATCGCTTTCTCGCGGCGAGCGCGTAGGCACGCTCTGTGGATAAGTCAGAGAGCGTTCAGACGGGCGCGGCTACCGTAGGGGCGTGATCACTCGTCTCGCCGGAGCATTCGCCGTCGCCGCGCTCGTGGCGAGTGCGCTGGTCGGATGCAGCACCCCGACCGATCCGGCAGAGCCGACGCCGCTCTTTACGAGCGAAGCACAGGCGTTTGCCGCTGCAGAAGAGACCTACCGCGCGTACGTTGATGCTTTGAATCAGGTGGACCTCAGCGACCCTGCCACGTTTGAGCCGGTGTTCGCGTTGACGACCGGGGAAGCCAACGCGGAATTCCGGGCGACTTTCTCACAGATGCACGCAGATGAATGGGTTGTAGCGGGTGACAGCAGGGCGAGCCTCGTCGAGCCGGTCGAGTGGAGCAACGCCGAACGCCTCATCACACTGGCGATTTGCCTCGACGTGTCGCAGGTGACGCTAACGGATGCTGACGGAATCTCAATGGTTAGCGCCGACCGACCGGACACGCAAAGCATGCTCGTTTCGCTGGTGACAGTTCCCTCGTCGGCAACCGGGTTCGCCATCACGACTTTTGAGAGCCGGCAAGGTTCCCCCGAATGCGACTGACGCGCGGAATTGCCGTGTGCGGGATTGTATTCGGCGTGTTGGCCCTAAACGTCGACGAAGCTTCTGCAACCGAGAAACCCTGTAGCTCGACTGGTTGGACCTGTGACTTTGCAAACAACGGGTCCCAGGTGGACGTCACGGCGGGCATGACCGTGCCGGGCGGCGGCGGATCGAACTCGCGGCCGGAGAGTGGTTCGGGTGGTGGCGGTGGTCGCCCCGTGCCCGCGCCTGCACCCGCGCCGGAAGTATGCGGAGTCGTCGGGTGCCGCGGTGGGTACGAGGTCGCCACGATTCCCGACGTGACCCTCGCTGATCTGGCATCGTTCCGCCCCGCGGGGCCGACGGTCGGTGGTGAGCCGGCGGGTTTCGGCATCGCCGGGCTTCCGACGAACCTGGTCGTCGAGGCATCCGAACAGATCATTCCCGGCACCATCTTCGGCTATGACGTCCGCGTGCGCTTTGTGCCCGCGGGCTTCGTGTTCGACCACGGCGACGGCACGACGGCGCGCAGCCAGACCGGCGGCGCCTCGTGGACAAGGCTCGGGCAGGCGCAGTTCACCCCGACCGCAACCAGCCACGTCTACGGCGAGCGCGGCACGTATCGGGTGAACGCGTCCGTGCAGTTCGTGCCGGCTGTCGACTTCGGCAACGGCTGGCGTCCCGTCGCCGGCTACGTCACGGCGTCCGGCGGTGGCTATGACATCCGGGTACTCGAAGCCTCGACCGCGCTCGTGAACGCCACATGCGCCGAAAACCCCACCGGTCCCGGGTGCTGACGGAACGGATCGACCCACTCGCGTCGGCACCACATGCCAGGATGGCGGCATGGCTGACCGGTTGATGCTGCTCGACAGCGCCTCGCTGTACTTCCGCGCGTTCTACGGCGTGCCCGACACCGTGCGAGCCCCGGACGGCACGCCCGTGAACGCGGTACGGGGGTTCCTCGACATCATCACCAAGCTGGTCACGCTCTACGAGCCCACGCACCTCGTCGCCTGTTGGGACGACGACTGGCGACCGCAGTGGCGCGTCGACCTCATCCCGACGTACAAGACCCACCGCGTTGCCGAGGTCGTGGCCGTTGGCCCCGACGTCGAGGTCGTGCCTGACCCCCTCGAGGTTCAGGTGCCCGTGATCCGTGAAGCGCTCGCAGCGCTCGGCATCCAGATCGTCGGAGCCGCCGAGCACGAGGCAGATGACGTCATCGGCACTCTCGCGACGGGAGCGAGCATGCCGGTCGACATCGTGACAGGCGACCGCGATCTCTTCCAGCTCATCGACGACGAGCACGACGTGCGGGTGGTCTACACCGCACGCGGGATGAGCAATCTCGAAGTGTTGACCGACGCGTCGGTTGTCGCCAGGTACGGGGTGCTCCCCAGCCAATACGCCGACTTCGCCACGATGCGTGGCGACTCGTCCGACGGTCTACCGGGTGTCGCCGGAATCGGCGAGAAGACCGCGGCCGGGCTGCTCGCCACCCACGGCGATCTGGCGGGCATTCTTGCCGCAGCCGAAACGGGCGAGGGGATGTCAGCCGGAATCCGCGCCAAACTCAACACCGGTCTTCCCTATCTCGCGGTCGCGCCGACGGTCGTAGAAGTCGTGCGCACCCTCGATCTGCCTGCCGTCGACTCACTGTTGCGCCCTCTCGACGCGCAGCAGAGGGCGGATGCAGCAGCCCTCGCCGAGCGCTGGTCACTCGGTACCGCGATGGACCGCATCGTCACGGCACTCGATCACACCGGCGCATGACCGTCAGCGCCGCGTCCACTCCCTGAGCCTGTCCAGCGGCCAGGTCGTCACAATGCGCTCGGCGGGGACACCCGCACGCTCCGCGCGCTCGGCCCCATAGTCCAGAAGCGAAAGTTGGCCCGGCGCGTGAGCATCGGAGTCGATCGAGAAGAGGCATCCCTCGTCCAACGCGATCTGGATGAGCTCGTCCGGCGGATCCTGGCGTTCGGGCCGTGAGTTGATCTCGACCGCCACACCGTTCGCGGCGCACGCGGCGAAGACCGCTGGGGCGTCCAAGGTCGACGGCGGTCTTGTTCCGCGCGCACCCTCGACGAGGCGCCCGGTGACGTGACCCAGGACGTCGACCCTCGGGTTCGACACCGCCCGCACGAGACGGCGCGTCATCGGACCCCGCTCCATCCGCAGCTTCGAGTGCGCCGAGGCCACGACGATGTCGAGCTCGTCGAGCAGATCGGGCTCCTGGTCGAGCTCTCCGCCGTCCAGGATGTCGACCTCGATGCCCGACAGCAGCGTGAACCCGCCACCGCTCATGCCCGAGACGACCTCGAGCTGCGTCCGCAGGCGCTCGGGCGAGAGACCGTTCGCGACACGAAGCCGTGGCGAGTGATCGGTCAACGCCAGGTACTCGTGCCCGAGCACGCGAGCGGCCTCGACCATCAGATCGATCGAAGTGAGGCCATCCGACCAGTCGCTGTGACTGTGCAGGTCGCCGCGCAGGAGCCGTCGCAGCGCCGATGACCGCTCCACTCCCGCGCGCTCCCGCAGGTCGACCAGGTACACCGGCACCTCGCCGGCGAGAGCCTCCTGGATCACGCCGAAGGTCGAATCGCCGATTCCTTTGCGGCGCCGAAGGGACGCGGCATCCCGCAACTGTTCGTCTGAGAGCCCCTCGATAGCGTCCGCGGCTGCACGAAAGGCCTTCGATTTGTACCGTGACGACCGCTCACGCTCGAGAAGCGTGGCGATCTCACTCAGCGCGTCGTGCGGATTCACCGCTGTGCCGCTCGTCCGCGCGTCACTCCGACGCGGCCGCGATTGTCGAGCGCTTGATCACGACGGGTGCCGTGGCCAGGCGGTGCAGCGCCCAGCCGAACATGATCGACAGGATGCCCATGCCCATCGCGAATGCGGCGACGCCGAACGACACCACCGAAGTGAAGAGCGAGGCGCGCAGGAATGAGGCGTTCATCATCGTCCCGCGGATCGGGTCGTCCATCGGTAGTTCGGCGTAGGTCTTCCCGCCCGACGCCTCCAGCGCGTGGTGCTGGATGATGTCGGCCTGTACGTAGGCGGTGAAAGGCCCCTGCACGTACTGGCCCTGGAACGCCATCGCGTCGTCGGGGATCGTGATGTTCTCAGCGCGCAACTGCATCGAGACGACGATCCAGACCACGACGCCGACGACGATCAACAGAATGCCAGCGAGGACGCCGAGGATTCCGACGATCTTCACCCCACCGAGCGAGCGCGCGGGTGGTTCGACAGTGGCAGCGGTGTCGGTGGTCTCTGCGGAGCTGATCTGATCGGTCATGGCTTCACGCTATCCCCGCGCCGCGCGCCGCCGATAGTGGCCGACTGCGTCGCCTCGACCCATCGGGCCAGCGTCGAGGCTGCCGCGCCCGAATCCACCGCATCGGCCGCGGAGTCGCGTGCTTCGGCGAGACGGTCCAGAATCGGCCTCTGCGCCTGAGCGGCATCCTGGAACAGGCGGTAGGCGACGATGCCGGCGGCGGCATTCAGCAACACGATGTCGCGGACCGGCCCCGCTTCACCGTTCAACACGCGATGAACGACGAGCGCGTTGTCTGCGGGCTCGCCACCGAGCAGATCGCTGATCTGTGCGAGCGGGATCCCGAGATCACGCGGGTCGAGGTCGTGCTCGTGGATGTCACCACGGCTGACCTCCCACAGCCTGCTGTGCCCCGTCGTGGTCAGCTCGTCGAGACCGTCGTCGCCGCGGAAGACGAGCGCTGTCGCGCCGCGCGTCCGGAAGACGCCGGTGATGAGCGGGACGCGATCGAGATGCGCGACACCCACCGCGTTCGCCTCGGCGCGCGCGGGGTTGCAGAGCGGGCCGAGGAAGTTGAAGACCGTCGGCACCCCGAGTTCGGCGCGCGTTGCCCCGGCGTGCCGGAATCCCGGGTGGAAAGCCGAAGCGAAGGCGAACGTGATGCCCGCCTTGTCGAGCGTCTCGGCAACGGCTTCGGGCGAGAGAGTGAGGTCGATCCCGAGGGCACTGAGCACATCCGAAGATCCGGATGACGAACTCGCGGCCTTGTTGCCGTGTTTGACGACGGGAACTCCGGATGCGGCGGCCACGATCGCCGCCATGGTGGACACATTCACCGTGCCGAAGCGGTCGCCACCCGTGCCGACGATGTCAAGCACCGCCGGATTCACCGGCAACGGAAGAGCCGCCTCGAGGATCGCATCGCGGAATCCCACGATTTCGTCGACCGTCTCGCCCTTCGCGCGCAAGGCGATCAGGAATCCCGCCAATTGCGAGGGGGTTGCCGAACCGGACATGACCTGCCGCATAGCCCATGTCGATTCCGACACACTGAGGTCGCGACGCTCCAAAAGTGTCGAAAGAATGTCGGGCCACGAGTACAGATCAACCATGGGTCAAGAGCCTATCGACGTGTCCGCGCGACGGCACACCGCGTGACTTCGGGGCTCACAGCGGGTGAATCGCATATTCGCGGCACACTCCCGGGCTGTTCTTAGGTATGCCTAAGTTCGAATTCGAGCAAATGGATCCACCAGGATGCGAAACACCGGCCTGAAGTTCGGCAATAATGAAGGGGTGACGACCACCACAGCGACTTACTCTCAGGCGATGCGGTCCGTGAAGCGACCGGATCCGGTCGCCGTTGGAACGATCGTGTGGCTTGGCAGCGAGGTGATGTTCTTCGCGGGCCTTTTCGCGATCTACTTCACCCTTCGCAGCACCTCCCCCGAACTCTGGGCCGAGCGCACCGAACTGCTCAACGTGCCCTACGCGTTCGTGAACACCGTGATCCTCGTGCTCTCTTCGGTCACCTGCCAAATGGGTGTCTTCGCAGCCGAGCGCTTCCAGCCGTACTCCACCAAGAAACGTGGATGGCTCGGCTGGGGAATGGTCGAGTGGTTCTGGCTGACCTTCGCCCTCGGTGCGATCTTCGTCTCCGGTCAGGTCTGGGAGTACGCGACGCTCGTCGCTGAAGGCATGCCCATCAGTGCGGATGCTTACGCCTCGGCCTTCTACCTCACGACCGGCTTCCACGCCCTACACGTGACCGGCGGTCTCATCGCCTTCCTCCTCGTGATCGGCCGCGCGTACGCGGTGAAGAACTTCGGTCGCAAGGAGATGACCTCATCGATCGTCGTCTCGTACTACTGGCACTTCGTCGACGTCGTCTGGATCGCACTGTTCGCGGTCATCTATTTCTTGAAATAAGAGCGGAGCTGAAAAACCCCATGGCACGAGAGAAAAAGCGCCGCTCGCCCCTCGAGAAGTCGCAGGCCAGCAAGCATGGTCGCCGCAGTCCCTGGGCTGCGGCCGCGCTGATCGGGATCGGACTCCTCGTCACCGGCGCCGCGTACGCGGGCGCTTCGGCCGCGATGGCCGCCACCTCCGACACACAGGTCGTTTCGGCCCTGACGGTCGAAGACGGCAAGAAGCTCTTCCAGGCGAACTGCGCGACCTGCCACGGTCTTGACCTGCAGGGCAGCGAAGACGGCCCGTCGCTCTTCGGCGTCGGCGAACTTTCGGTCGAGTTCCAGGTAGCGACCGGTCGTATGCCGCTGCAGATGCAGGGCCCGCAGGCCCCGCAGAAGCCGGTGCAGTTCACCGAAGAGCAGATCAAGGCGATGGCCGCCTACGTGCAGTCCATGGCACCCGGCCCCACCTACCCGTCCGAAGAGACGCTCGACGGTCGAGGCGACGTGTCTCGCGGTGCCGAACTGTTCCGCATCAACTGCGCGATGTGCCACAACGTGGCAGCCGCCGGTGGCGCACTGACCGAGGGCAAGTACGCCCCGGGCCTGCAGAACACCAGCGCGCTGCACATGTATGCCGCGATGGTGACGGGCCCGCAGAACATGCCGGTCTTCAACGACCTGACGCTGACCGTCGAAGACAAGCGCGATATCATTTCGGCCCTTCTTTTCCTTCAAGAGAACGAGTCCCCCGGCGGTTTCTCGCTCGGTTCGCTCGGTCCTGTCTCAGAGGGCCTTTTCATCTGGATCTTCGGCATCGGGTCGCTGATCGGCATCTCCGTGTGGATTGCCGCGAAGTCCAACTGATCGCCGACGCAGACACGCAGAACTAAACGAGGAGCAGCATGGCACACGAGGATGACGCGCTCGAGCACGAGAGGGCTTCCTGGAAGCCTTCCCCGGGGCTCGCCGTCGCGGTCACCGACCCGGTGCGCAACCCGGAGCTGCCGCCGCATCGCGAGCGGATGACCGACAAGGATCCCGCCGCGATGAAGCGCGCGGTGCGCACGGTCTACACGCTCTTCTACCTCTCCGTCGCAGCGAGCATCTGGGCGGTCGCCGCCTACATGCTCTTCCCGATCGAGAGCGGGCGGATCATCGACATCCGCAACAACAACCTGTTCATCGGACTGGGTATCGGTCTCGCTCTCCTTGCCATCGGCATCGGCGCGATCCACTGGACCAAAGCGATCATGTCCGACAAGGAGCACATCGAGCCTCGTCACGCGACACGCGGCAAGGACTCCACTCGCGAGGCATCCGTTCAGGCGTTCCGTGACGCCAACGAAGAGTCCGGCTTCGGACGACGCACCGTCATCCGCAATTCCCTTTTCGCCGCTCTTGCGGCGTCGATCATCCCGGGCCTCACGCTCTTCCGTGGGCTCGCTCCCGAGAGCTCGCCCGATCACCCGCACGCCGGCGATCCGGTTTTTCTCCTCAGCCACACCATGTGGAAGGAAGGGATGCGTCTCGCCCACGATCCCGAGGGCACCCCGATCCGCGCCGCAGATCTCACGCTGGGTTCGGCCGTGCATGTGATTCCCGAGCCCCTCGCCGAGCTCAGCCACCACGATGGCTACCTCGAAGAGAAGGCAAAGGCGATCGTGCTGCTCATGCGGCTCCTCCCCGAGCAGCTGAAAGAGACCGAAGATCGCGCCGACTGGTCGTACAACGGCATCGTCGCGTACTCGAAGGTCTGCACACATGTCGGTTGCCCTGTCGCTCTGTACGAGCAGCAGACGCACCACCTCCTCTGCCCGTGCCACCAGTCGCAGTTCGATGTGACCGAGGGCGCAAAGGTCATCTTCGGCCCCGCGGCTCGTCCGCTGCCGCAGCTGCCCATCACCGTTGACGATGAGGGCTACCTCATCGCACGCAGTGACTTCACCGAGCCCGTCGGCCCGAGCTTCTGGGAGCGCCATTGAGTACCGCAACCGTCACGCCTGAAGCTGACGCCTCCGCCAACGACAAGCCGCTCGGCGGCCGGTTCGTCGCGGCCACGGCCAACTACATCGACGAGCGCACCAGCCTGTCGGGGTTCGTGAAGGAACTCGGACGAAAGATCTTCCCCGACCACTGGTCGTTCATGCTCGGCGAGATCGCCCTGTGGAGCTTCGTCGTCGTGCTCTTGTCGGGAACGTTCCTCACGTTCTTCTTCCAGGCGTCGATGGTCGAGACCCACTATTACGGCGCATGGGCACCGATGCGCGGCATCCCAATGTCTGCCGCAATGGAATCCAGCCTCCGGATCTCGTTCGATATCCGCGGTGGTCTGCTCGTTCGCCAGATGCACCACTGGGCTGCGCTCGTCTTCATCGCCGGCATCGGCGTACACATGCTGCGCATCTTCTTCACCGGAGCATTCCGCAAGCCGCGTGAGCTGAACTGGGTGATCGGCTTCATCCTCTTCATCCTCGCAATGGGTGAGGGCTTCACCGGCTACTCGCTTCCCGACGACCTGCTCTCGGGTAACGGCCTCCGCATCATCGACGGAATGGTCAAGGGCATCCCCCTCGTGGGGACCTGGATCTCATTCCTGCTGTTCGGTGGCGAGTTCCCCGGCACCGATATCGTGGGACGCCTCTACACCCTGCACATCCTGTTGCTCCCCGCGATCCTCGTCGGCCTGCTCGTGCTCCACCTGATGCTCATGGTGATCAACAAGCACACCCAGTTCGCGGGCCCCGCGCGCACCAACAGCAACGTCGTGGGCTACCCGATGATGCCGATCTACATGACGAAGATGGGTGGATTCTTCTTCATCACCTTCGGTGTCATCGTGCTGATCGCGTCGTTGTTCACGATCAACCCGATCTGGAACTACGGACCCTACGACCCGTCTCCGGTTTCTGCCGGAACTCAGCCTGACTGGTACATCGGTTTTGCTGACGGCGCGTTGCGACTGATTCCGCCGGGATGGGAGTTCGTCTTCCTCGACCGGACCTGGTCGTTCAACATCCTCGTGCCGCTGGTGGGGCTGGGTATCTTCATCGTCACCGCGATGCTCTACCCCTTCCTCGAAGCGTGGATCACGGGCGACAAGCGCGAGCACCACATCGCCCAGCGTCCCCGCAACGCCGCCACCCGCACCGCCGTCGGTGCAGCGGGCGTCACCTTCTACGCGGTCCTGTGGGCCGCGGCATCCTCCGACATCATCGCCACGCACTTCTGGATCACGATGGAGGGCGTCATACACTCCCTCCAGGCGCTCCTGTTCGTCGGCCCGGTGGTGGCGTACTTCGTCACCAAGCGCATCTGCATCGCCCTTCAGAAGAAGGACCGCGAGATCGCTCTGCACGGTTACGAGTCCGGTCGCATCGTGCGCCTCCCGGGTGGCGAGTTCATCGAGGTGCACCAGCCGGTCGACGAGTACGACCGCTTCAAGCTGGTCGACTACGAAACCTACGCTCCGCTGGTGGTTCGCCCCAACGCGAAGGGTCGTATCCCGTGGCATGAGAACATCCGCGCCGTCATCTCGCGCTCGTTCTTCGAGGACCGCCTCACGCCGGTCACGCAGACCGAACTCGACGAAGCCACCGCGCATCAGCACCACGCTCTCGAGCAGATGGCTGAGTCGGAGGATGCCGAAATCCAGGGTGCGCACGAGCGCGCAGGTGTACCGGATGCTCCGCACGTGCCCATCGACGATGGCCACAACTCCGAGACCGCTGTGCGGCCCTCGAACGTGATCATCCCCGACGACGCGCCCGACCCCAAGGCGAAGAAGAAGCCGAAGAAGGACTAGCTCGGCAGAAAATCGTCCACGACTGGCGCTCCTCATCTCGAGGGGCGCCAGTCGTTTGTCGTAGCGTGGCCTCATGACCGACGCGCTCACCTACTTCTCCGCCAAACTTCGCCACGAGACGGATGCTTCTGACGTCTATGCCGCGCAGAAGGCCGGTGACGACTTCGTCCTCATCGACGCCCGCGGGGACGATGCGTGGGCACAGGGCCGAATCACCGGCGCGATCCACATGCCGTACCGTCAGATCGCCGAGCGCGGGCCGCATGAGATCGGGCTGACCACCCCCGTCGTCGTTTACTGCTGGAGCCCCGGTTGCAATGCCGGCGCGAAGGCTGCGGTCGAGTTCGCTTCACTCGGATACACCGTGAAAGAGATGATCGGCGGCTACGAGTACTGGGTCCGCGAGGGTCAGCCGACCGAAAACGACAAGGGATCGCTCCCCCGCGTCTTTGACCCTCAGGTCATGGTCGTCAGATAGAGACGAACAATCTAGAGACGATCAGGCCGTTTCGAGTCGCTCGTTGAATCTCGTCGCCGCGGCGCCGTAGAACCATGTGTCGGAGGCGCTCGTCTCGCCTTCTGTCACGTCGCACACCACAGCAGTGACGTTGTCACGCGAACCCAACTCGAGTGCGAGGTGCACCATCGCCGAGGCGGCCGCTGAGGGGCTCCCTCCGGACATGAGAGCCGTCAACTCGGGCTCGGGCACAAAGTCGCTGACACCGTCACTACAGAGCAGCCAGCGATCGCCGGGGCGCGCATCCAACTCGACGATGGACATGATGTCGTCTTCCCCGCCGTGAAGGGACGCGGTGATGACGTTGCGCTGCGGATGGCTGGCGGCCTCGTCGGCCGACATGAGTCCACGATCAACGAGCGCCTGAACGAACGAGTCGTCGCGCGTCTGACGCGTCAGGGATCCAGCCCGCAGCCGGTAGGCCCGCGAATCTCCTGTGTGTGCGAGCACGAGCTGCGTAGCGGGAGTGACGAAGATGCCGGTGAAGGTGGTGGCCATACCTTCGAGCGAGCGATCGCGCAGTACGTGCGCGCGCAGGTCCCAGTTCGCCTCCCGTAACCGCGTGAGCAGCTGCGTGGCCGTCAGCGGCGCGCGCAACCCCGAGACCAGGCGATGAGTCAGCGCGGCTGACGCGAGGTCACCGGCAGGACCGCCTCCGACGCCGTCAGCGACCGCCGCGCCCCAGGGCGCAGTGAACGCCGAGTCCTGATTCGTAGAGCGATGGTTGCCGATGTCGGAGACGCCGGCACTGCGCAACGAGATCAGCACGCGATGTGCAGATCAGCGGGCGAAGTAGCCGCGGTAGTACTCGTAGACCCAGCCCACAATGGCGACGACGAAGATCGCCATTCCGATGGGGAACATCCAGGTACCGACGGCGAGTCCGAGAATGGCGATCGCCGCCGAGAACGCGAGCACGATCGGCCACCACGACCACGGGCTGAACTCACCGATCTCGGGGTCGCCGTCGTCGATGTCTGCCGTGAGAATGTCTTCGGGCAGCTCGCCCTGCTGCGCCTTGTGCACGCGTCCGATGTAGAACGCGATGAGGGCACCCATGAGTGCCGTGAACAGGAGCGCGATGCTGCCGACCCACTCGATCGAGAGCGTGAAGGTCTCCCACCAGGTCAGATCAGGGGACGCGAAGGTCTCCCAATGCGCGATCATGTTCCAGCCGGTGTAGATCACAGCCACCAGAAGGAAGAACCCTGTCAGGAGCCACCACAGACCCGTATTGGTCCGCATCTACTTCACCTTTCCTTCGGCGAGGTCGACAACCGGAGCATCGGGAGCATCCTTCGCCGGACCCACACCGACCGGGATTCCGGCTTCGGGGTGGTTCAGGTCGAACGCGGGCCGCTCGCTGCGGATGCGGGGAATCGAGGTGAAGTTGTGACGCGGCGGCGGGCAGGAGGTCGCCCACTCGAGCGAAGCACCATAACCCCAAGGGTCGTTCACGGTCACCATCGGCGCCTTGCGAGCGGTGATCCAAACGTTGAACAGGAACGGGATCATCGAGGCACCCAAGAGAATGGCACCGATCGTTGAGACCTGGTTCTGCCACGTCCAGCCATCTGCGCCCGAGTAGTCAGCGTAGCGACGCACCATGCCATCCACGCCCAGCCAGTGCTGGATGAGGAAGGTCATGTGGAAGCCGATGAAAAGCATCCAGAAGTGCACCATGCCGAGGCGCTCGTTGAGCATCCGGCCGGTCCACTTGGGCCACCAGAAGTAGAAGCCGGCGAACATCGCGAACACGACGGTGCCGAACACGACGTAGTGGAAGTGCGCGACGACGAAGTACGAGTCGGAAAGGTGGAAGTCCAAGGGCGGCGACGCGAGGATCACACCGGTGAGGCCACCGAAGACGAACGAGACGAGGAAGCCGAGCGAGAACACCATCGGTGTTTCGAACGTGACAGACCCGCGCCACATCGTGCCGATCCAGTTGAAGATCTTCACACCCGTAGGCACCGCGATCAGCATCGTCATGAAGGCGAAGAACGGCAGGAGCACAGCGCCGGTGACGTACATGTGGTGAGCCCACACAGCGACCGAGAGAGCGGCGATGGCGATCGTCGCGTAGACCAGCGTCTTGTAGCCGAAGATCGGCTTGCGGCTGAACACCGGCAGGATCTCAGAGATGATGCCGAAGAACGGCAACGCGATGATGTACACCTCGGGGTGACCGAAGAACCAGAACAAGTGTTGCCAGAGCAACACACCACCATTGGCCGCATCGTAGATGTGCGCACCGAGCACGCGGTCGGCGGCAGCAGCGAGGATCGCCGCGGCGAGCACCGGGAACGCCATCAGGACGAGGATGCTGGTGACCAAAGTGTTCCACGAGAAGATCGGCATGCGCCACATGGTCATTCCGGGCGCGCGCATCGTGATGATCGTGGTGATGAAGTTCACCGCTCCGAGGATGGTTCCGAAACCGCTCATGCCCAGCCCGAGCATCCAGAGGTTGCCACCGACTCCGGGCGAGAACGTCGCGGAGGCGAGGGGCTGATACGCGAACCAACCGAACGCGGCGGCACCCTGCGGGGTGAGGAAGCCGGCGACGGCGATGGTCGATCCGAACAGGAACAGCCAGAAAGCGAAGGCGTTCAGACGCGGGAACGCGACGTCCGGTGCGCCGATCTGCAACGGCAGGATCGCGTTGGCGAAACCGGCGAACAGCGGTGTCGCGAACATCAGCAGCATGATCGTGCCGTGCATCGTGAACAGTTGGTTGTACTGCTCTTTCGTGGGAATGATCTGCATTCCGGGCTCGAACAGTTCGGCGCGGATGATCAGCGCCATCACGCCGCCCAGCATGAAGAAGATCACCGATGCGATCAGGTACATGTACCCGATCGTCTTGTGGTCAGTGGAGGTGATCCACTTGACGATGATGTTGCCCTTCTGGTCGACGCGCGACGCACTGAGCAGAGCCGCCTGACGGGGCGGCATCGTCGTGGGGCGCCGCGGGGGAACCTCTTCGAACGGAAGACTCGTCGCCATGATCAGTCCTCTCCTTCTGTGGCCGAACCATCAGTGCCGGGAAGGTTCTGCAGTCGGTCGTACTCGTCGTTGATGTCACCGGTTTGACCGGCATCGCGCAGGCCATCGAGATAGTCCTCGTACTCGGCCTCGCTGACGACCTCGACGTTGAACAGCATCATCGAGTGATATTCACCACACAGCTCGGCGCACTTCCCGGCGTACGTGCCTTCACGCGTCGGAGTGAAGGACCAGTTGTTCGTGTCTCGGCCTGGGTACATGTCCTTCTTGTAGAGGAAGTCGATGATCCAGAAGGAGTGGATGACGTCGCGTGACTGAAGGTTGATCTTGACCGTCTTGTCAACGGGAAGAACGAGTGTCGGCAGTTCGCTGATGACCGTGCCCGCTTCGTCGGTCTTGGCCTGGACGCCCATGGTCCACACCGCATCGGCGTTGTCTTCGTCTTCGCCGTTGTACTGGAAGTCCCACGCCCACTGCTTGCCGATCGCGACGATCGAGACGTCGGGATCGTCGTACTGGGTCTCGAGGATCGTCTGGTCGCGAGCGGTGAAGGCGAAGAAGCCGAGCACGAGGATCAACGGCACGATCGTGTAGAAAATCTCGATCGGCATGTTGTACCGAAGCTGAACCGGCAGGCCTGACTGGCCCTTGCGGCGGCGGTAGGCGATGGCGGCAAAGCCCATCAGACCCCAGGTGATGACGCCCACGACGAGGAGGACGATCCAGGAGTTCACCCACAGACCGGACACCATCTCGGTGTGGTTCGTTGCTGGTTCTTCACCCGCGAGGAAGCCCGGGAGATAGCCGTTGAGCTCGGTCGGGGTGCACCCCGCAAGGATGGCTGCCGTTGCAATCCCGACCGGGAGAACAGCCCAGCGGAGGCGGCGTTTCGAGGGCACGGTGCACCTTTCCGGGTCGCGAATAGGACTCCCGCCAGTCTAGGGCAACCACCCAGGGGATTCGGGCCATCCGCTCAGGTTCGGTCGTGTCTCGACCGACACAAAAGGCCGGGTCAGCCGCCCATGTGAGGAGGCTGACCCGGCCGAAAATTTGATGTGATCAGTGGAAACTGTCACCGCACGCGCAGCTGCCCGCAGCGTTGGGATTGTCGATCGTGAAGCCCTGTTCGGCAATGGTGTCTTTGAAGTCCACCGTCGCCCCATCCAGGTACGGAACGCTCATGTCATCGATGATGACCTCGACGCCATCGAAGTCGACGGTCTTGTCGCCGTCGAGGTACCGCTCGTCGAAGTAGAGCTGATAGATCAGACCGCTGCATCCGCCCGGCTGAACTGCAACGCGCAGACGCAGGTCGTCGCGGCCTTCCTGCGAAAGGAGGCTCTTCACCTTCAGCGCTGCGGCCTCGGTCAGCGAGACGCCGTGGGCGGCTTCGGTCGTTTCAGTGGAGAGTGCAGTGTCCGTCATGATTCCTCCGGAGAATGGGCGGCGGGATGCTTCGATTCTACGCCGTGTTGCCCGAAGCGGGCTCCCGCGCATCGAGCTTCTCGAGTAACAGCGCTTCTGAGATCAGCGCATGGCGGAAAGTCTCGATGTGCAGCGACTCGTTGGGGCTGTGCGCGCGGGCGTGCGGATCCTCGACACCGGTGACCAGAATCTGCGCCTCGGGGAACTCGCGGACCAAGTCTGAGATGAACGGGATCGATCCCCCGACCCCCAGATCGACGGGCTCGACACCGTACCCCTCGTGCAATGCTTCGCGGGCGACTTGGACCGCCCATCCGCTGGTGTCGACGAGGAAGCCGTCTCCGAAGTCGACGTCTCGGAACGAGATCTGCGCGCCGTACGGAGAGTGAGCCTGCAGGTGCGCTTCCAGCGCCGCGTAGGCCTGTTGAGCCTTCTGGCCGGGCGCGACTCGTGAGCTGATGACAACCGAGACTTCGGGGCTCAGCGTGTTGGAAGCGTTTACGACCGACGGTGCGTCGATTCCGGTCACCGTGACGGTGGGTTGGTTCCAGATGCGATCCAGGATCGATCCCGTCCCGATCGGACTGACCCCGGTGGGAAGCCCTGCCTCATCTCGAAGCGTCTCTTCGGTATATTCCGGCGTCTCAGCCACCCGGCTGTGGAGACCCTCGACCGCTACCGACCCGTCGTCGTTCCATAGCGTCGCGAGCAACTTCACCGTCGCCATCATCGCGTCCGGCACCGCTCCCCCGAACATGCCCGAGTGGGATGCGTGGTCGAGTGTGCGCACACTCATGGTGAACCGCGCGTTTCCGCGCAGGGTGACCGTCAACGCGGGCGTTCTGTCGTCCCAGTTGCCCGAGTCGGCGACCACGATGACGTCCGCGCGGAGTGCGTCGGCGTGATCGCTGAGGAACTGTGCGAACGACCGTGACCCGGCTTCCTCTTCGCCCTCGATGAACAGCGCGACGCCGAGATCGAAGTCCGTGCCGAGAGCTTCGGTCAGAGCGCGCAGCGCGCCGATGTGCGCCATGACACCGGCCTTGTCGTCGGCCGCACCACGACCATAGATCCGCCCGCCACGCACGGTCGGCTCGAACGGCGGGGAGTCCCAGAGGGCTTCATCGCCGACCGGCTGTACGTCATGGTGGGCGTACAAGAGAATCGTCGGCCGCCCATTGCGGGCCGCGCGCGAGGCGAGGACCGCGGGCATGCCGCGCTCGTCGGTACCCGGAATGGCAGAGTCGCTGATCTGGACGCTGTCGAAGATGCCGAGGCCTTCGGCCAGAGCTGCCACGGCTTCGGCGCTACGACGCACCTCGGCTGGATCGAAGCCCGGGAAAGCGACCGACGGAATGCGCACGAGGCTGCCTAGATCGGCGAGGGCTGCGGGGATACCGTTGGTCGCGGCTTCGCGGACCGCCTGTGCTCGGGTGTACTCAGATGTCATGCGGGTAATCTTAGGAGCAACCCATTACGCACTTCCGAGGATGAACCGTGGCCACCACACCTGTCGCACCCACTCCCAAAGACTCTCCGTCCGAGGGAACCATGCTCAACGGCGTCCCCGTGGACGCCTCCGGCAAGGGCCGCGCAACGCCCTCACGTGCGGAGCAAGAGGCCGCGCGCAAGCGACCGCTCGTGCCAGACACGAAAGAAGCCAAGGACCGCGCCAAGGCCGACCTCGCCGCGCAGCGCGAGAAGGCACGGCTCGGAATGGCGGCTGGCGACGACAAGTACCTCACGGCGCGGGACAAGGGTCCTCAGCGCAAGTTCGTCCGAGACTTCGTCGATTCCGGATGGCACCTGGGTGAAGCCGTCATGCCAGCCATGGTCGTGGTCATCCTCGCGACCTTCATCCCCGTGCTCGGCATCCAGTACTGGGCCTTCGTGGGGCTGTGGATCTTCATATTCTTCGTCATCGGGGACATGGTGCTCACGTCCTACCGCGTGAAGAAGGCTGCGCGGGCCAAGTGGGGCGACAAGACCGAAAAGGGTCTGGGGTGGTACGCCGCCATGCGCAGCATCCAGATGCGCTTCCTTCGCCTGCCCAAGCCACAGGTCAAGCGCGGGCAGCACCCGGCCTGAGCCCCTCGCTCTCAGCTAGCGCATCAGCCCTTCGCCCTCAACTAGCGCGTCAGCGACTTGTTGATCTGCCGAGCCCACAGTGGGCCGCGATAGAGGAACGCCGTGTATCCCTGTACCAGGTCGGCGCCGGCATCCATTCGCTCTTGCACGTCTGTGGCCGTCTCGACGCCGCCTGCGGAGATCACGACGAACTCGGACGGAACCGCGGCGCGCACAAGGCGGAGCACCTGCAGCGCGCGCGCCTTCAGCGGCGCACCAGAGAGCCCACCGGCACCGGCTGCGCCGACCACTGCGTGATCAGTGTTTAGGCCCGCACGCGAGATCGTGGTGTTCGTGGCGATCAGACCGGCAAGCCCGAGTTCGACCGCGAGGCGTGAGATGGCCTCGACTTCGTCGTCTTCGAGATCGGGAGCGATCTTGACAAGCAGGGGCGTAGCGCCGGCCGTCTGCCGCACGGCCTCGAGGAGCGGACGCAGCGTCTCGACCGCCTGCAAGCCGCGCAAGCCCGGGGTGTTCGGCGAAGACACGTTCACGACGAGGTAGTCCGCGAGGGGCGCGAGCAGGGCCGCGCTGCGGACATAGTCGGCAGTCGCGTCTTCAACCTCGACAACCCGGCTCTTGCCGATGTTGACGCCGATCACGGCACGGTGCTTCTTCGCCCGGAGCTTACGAAGTCGGCTGGCCGCAGCATCCGCCCCCGCATTGTTGAAGCCCATGCGGTTGATGACGGCGCGGTCGGCGATCAGGCGAAAGAGCCGCGGGCGCGGGTTTCCGTCCTGCGGAATCGCGGTCACGGTGCCGACTTCGACGTGACCGAAGCCGAGCGCCCAGAGGCCCTGTGCACCCTTGACGTTCTTATCGAACCCCGCGGCCACGCCGAAGGGAGAATCGAAGTTCAGGCCCAATACCTGCGTGCGCAGGCTCGAATCGGGTCTGGTCAGCGCTCGAGTCGCCCACGCGAAGGGTCGAACCCCGAGGAGCCGGATGACCGCCATGCCGGCGTGGTGGGCCGTCTCAGGATCCATACGGGCGAGGACGACGCGGAAGAGGAGGGGATACATCCGCTCCAGGATATCGGGTGCGTGAGCGGGGGTCAGCGCGGGTGATCGGCGCGCAGGAGCTCGATCGCGCCTTCGAAGTCTTCGAGCGAATCGAAGGCCTGGTAGACGCTGGCAAACCTCAGGTAGGCGACCTCGTCGAGCTCTCGGAGCGGACCGAGAATCGCCAGGCCGATCTCATTGGTGTCGATCTGCGAGGATCCGGTCTGACGCACAGACTCTTCGACCTTCTGGGCGAGCACGGCCAAGTCTGCCTCGGTCACCGGGCGACCCTGACATGCCTTGCGCACGCCCGACATGACCTTCTCGCGGCTGAACGGCTCCACGACGCCCGACCGCTTGATCACGTTGAGGCTTGCGGTCTCGATCGTCGAGAAACGGCCGCCGCATTCGGGACACTGACGGCGACGACGGATACTGAGACCGTCGTCGCTGGTACGCGAATCGATGACGCGCGAATCGTGGTGACGGCAGAACGGGCAATGCATGGCTCGGCCAGACTATGCCTTCAGAGCCGTGAAGCGTGCTTCTACCGCTTCGCCGTGCGCGGGAAGCTGCTCCGCCTCGGCCAGGGTGACGATGCCCGCACGCACGACGCCCAGGGCCGCGCGGTCATACTCGATGACCTGCTGCGGGCGGAGGAAGGTCGCTGCCGACAGTCCGGCCGCGAAGCGCGCCTGCCCACCGGTGGGCAGCACGTGGTTGCTGCCAGCGAGGTAGTCCCCCAGGCTCACGGGCGAATCGGGCCCGACGAAGACTGCTCCGGCGTGGACGAAGTCCTCGGGGCGGGGTTCGGCGAGGTGGAGCTCGAGGTGTTCCGGTGCGTACGCGTTGCTGAACTCCGTCGCCGCAGCGACATCGTCCACGAGCACGATCGCCGACTGCGGGCCGCTCAGTGCCGCCGCAACACGATCAGCGTGGCGAGTGGCCGCGGCGCGCGGCGCAAGCTCGACCTGAACTGCGGTCGCGAGTGCCTCAGAAGCCGTCACGAGCACGGCCGACGCCTGTTCGTCGTGCTCGGCCTGACTGATGAGATCGACAGCGACGAGCCGCGGGTCGGCGCTGTCGTCGGCGACGATGAGGATCTCTGTGGCACCGGCCTCGGAATCGGTCCCCACGCGCCCCGCGACGGCGCGCTTGGCCGCGGCGACGTAGTTGTTGCCGGGGCCAGTGACGACATCGACCGGCTCCAGACCCAGCGAGGCGACGCCGTACGCAAAGGCACCGATCGCACCCGCTCCGCCCATCGCGTAGACCTCGGTGACGCCGAGCAATTCCGCTGCCGCGAGGATGACCGGGTGCACGCGGCCGTCGAAGGCGCGTTGCGGGGGTGAGGCGAGCGCGATCTCTGCGACGCCGGCCACCTGTGCGGGCACCACGTTCATCACGACACTGGACGGGTACACGGCCTTGCCGCCCGGCACGTACAGTCCGACGCGTCGCACGGGCTGCCAGCGCTGCCACACCCGCGCACCGGGACCGAGTTCGGTCATGATCGGCGCGGGCACTTGGGCTGCGGATGCTTCGCGCACCCGCGAGATCGCCATCTCCAGCGCTTCGCGCACCGAAGGATCGAGGGCCTCGAGAGCCTCGGTCAGGTGCGCAGCGGGAACACGGACAGCGTGGCCGGACGCTCCATCGAAGCGCTCGGCCTGCTCCCGAAGGGCAGACTCACCGTGAGTGGCCACGTCCGCGACGAGTCCAGCGGCGATGTTCAGCGCCTCATCTCGCGCCGATGTCGCGCGCGGAACCTCGGCAAGAAGCTCGGCGCGCGACAGGGCGCGGCCACGGAGATCGATCGTGCGAAGCATCCGTCTACGCTAGCGCGCAGAATCAGCCTCGGGTGACCCCTTCGACATCGTTCAAGTAGCCGATGGTGCCATCTTCGTGACGAATGACGAACGACTCGCCGCGATCTTCGATGACCAATGCCCACGCCGTGGGTCCGACCTGGAAGAGCGTGGTGCCGTTCTCGTCCACAACATCGCGCTCTTCGGGCGCCAGCGCCCAGAACGCCTGCTGGCGCGGAGCGGGCTCGTCCTCTACCGGGCTCGTGACGCGATCCTCTTCGACGGGAGAGGTCCACTCTTGAGTCGCGGTCGCGTACGGAGAAGCTGAGGTAGCCGGTGCAGCCTCGCCCGTCTCGGGCTCCGCGCGCGGAGTGGGCGCCGGGCGGGGCGTGACGGCGCGAATCGGGCGCGCGTTGCGGTGTGCCGGAATCTCGCGGCGTCCTCGGAAGTCCTCGTCGAAGGGCGCGATGAAGGGTGCGAACGCAGTCAGGAAGACGCCAGCGAGCATCAGGAAGAGCTCCACCCAGATCACCCAGCTCCGCAGCCAGGGACCGTCCTGCGCAACGACAGCGACCGTCTCCCACACGAGCTGCAGCCATACGACGCTCGAGACCACGAACGCGACCGACGCGAACTGGTCGATTCCGAGCGAGCCCACCCGCCGGATGCCCTCGGGTGAAAGACGACGAAGGACGATCAAGAACACAGCCGCGGTGGGCACACCGATCGTGAGTACCCAGAGCAGGCCCGATGTCCAGACGGATTCGAAGCGCAGATTGTTCACCGAGAAGAACGACACGATGAAGGCCACGAGCCACAGACCGGTAAGGGCGACTTCACGGATCGAGAAGGGGCCGACGCCGTACTGGGGCTTCTCGGCGGCGGTGTCGGCCGAGGTGTCGGTCACCGTGTCACCCGCGGTCGCACCCGCGTTGTCGATTCGCGAGGCGAAGGGGTCGGCGCCCTGGTTCGGGTACTCGTTCTGATTTTCGTCGGTCACGATAGTCCTTTCCGATGCCGCTCACGCGGCGCACGTTTGCCGATCCTACCCGCGGGTCCTATGGGAGCAGGCGAGTCTTACCCCAGGCACTGCGGTCCGAGCAGACCCTTCAGCTCACCGAACAGGTCGGCCGTCACTGTCACCTGGTGCGGAAGTTCGAAGATTTTCGCGACGGATCCCTTGTGGAGCCGCAACCGCACTTCGGTGTCGCCCCTGTGGCGGTGCAGCATCGAGGCCAACTCGCCCACGACACCCTCGGTGGCACGATGTTCGGGCATCACGAGAGTCAAGGGGCCTGCGGCATCCATCGCCCCCAAGTCCGGCGAGAAAGCCGACTGCGCGTGGAGATTGAGCCCATCGTCACGTCGCGAGACGCGCCCGCGAACGACGAGGATCGAATCCCCGACCAGTTGCGAGTGGAACTCGGTGTAGGTCTTGCCCATGAACATGACCGTGACCTCCCCGTTGAAGTCTTCGACGGTGATCATTCCGTAGGCGTTGCCGCTGGACTTGGCGACACGATGCTGCACGCTCGTCACGAGTCCCGCGACGGTGACCTGATCGCCGTCGTTCACCTCATCAGAGGCGAGGAGGTCGTGGATCGACGTCGACGCGTGCTTCGCCAAGGGAATCTCGAGGCCGGCCAACGGATGGTCCGACACATAGAGCCCGAGCATCTCGCGTTCGAAAGCGAGCTTGTCTTTCTTGGTCCACTCGGGTCGATCGGGCACCTTGGCCGGCATGACCTCTTCGGCCTCGTCATACAGACTGTCGAAGTCGAAACCGATCGCCCCGGTCGCCGCCTTGCGCTTGGTCTCGACGGCGGACTCGGTCGCGTCTTCGTGGATCTCCATCAGCGCGCGGCGCGTCGAACCCAGCGAATCGAACGCTCCCGCCTTGATCAGCGACTCGACCGTCCGCTTGTTCGCCACGTGCATCGGCACCTTGGTGAGGAAGTCGTGGAAGCTGACGAAACTGTCATCGGCACGCGCGGTGACGATCCCGTCGACGACGTTGGTGCCGACATTGCGGATCGCGCCGAGACCGAAGCGAATGTCTTCGCCGACGGCGGCGAAATAGCGAATCGACTCCCCCACGTCAGGCGGCAGAACCTTGATGCCCATTCGGCGACATTCGTTGAGGTAGACGGCGAGCTTGTCTTTCGCGTCGCCGACGCTCGTGAGAAGGGCAGCCATGTACTCGGCGGGGAAATGCGCCTTGAGGTAGGCCGTCCAGTAGGCGATAAGTCCGTACGCGGCCGTGTGCGCCTTGTTGAAGGCGTAGTCAGCGAATGACTCGAGCACCTTCCATAGGGCCTCCTGCGACGCGGGGCTATAGCCGTTCGTCGTCATGCCACCGAAGAAGTCCTCCTTCTGCTTGTCGAGTTCAGACTTCTTTTTCTTGCCCATCGCGCGACGCAGGATGTCGGCCTGGCCGAGGCTGAAGCCGGCAAGCTTCTGCGCTGCAGCCATGACCTGCTCTTGGTAGACGATGAGACCGTACGTGGTTCCGAGCACATCAGCGAGCGGAGCTTCGAGTTCGGGGTGGATCGGCTCAATCTCTTGCAGGCCGTTCTTGCGAAGCGCGTAGTTGGTGTGAGAGTTCACGCCCATCGGCCCCGGGCGGTAGAGGGCCAGCACGGCCGAAATGTCTTCGAAGTTGTCAGGCTTCATGAGCCGGAGCAGGCTGCGCATCGGCCCACCGTCGAGCTGGAAAACCCCCAGGGTGTCGCCTCGCGCGAGCAGTTCGTACGATGCGACGTCATCGAGAGCGAGGTTTTCGAGGACGAGCGTCTCGCCGCGGTTGGCCTTGATGTTGTCGAGGGCATCGTCGATGATCGTGAGGTTACGCAGCCCCAAGAAATCCATCTTGATGAGGCCGAGCGACTCGCACGCGGGGTAGTCGAACTGCGTGACGATCTGGCCGTCCTGTTCGCGCTTCATAATCGGGATGATGTCGATGAGCGGTTCGCTCGACATGATCACACCGGCCGCGTGCACACCCCATTGGCGCTTGAGGTTCTCCAGCCCGACGGCGGTATCGAAGACCGTCTTTGCCTCGGGGTCGGTCTCGATGAGCGCGCGGAATTCGGATGCTTCTTTGAAGCGTGGGTGCTCTTTGTCGAACATGCCCTCCAGCGGCATGTCTTTGCCCATCACCGCGGGTGGCATGGCCTTGGTGAGCTTCTCGCCCATGCTGAACGGGAAGCCGAGCACACGCCCCGCATCTTTCAGGGCCTGCTTTGCCTTGATCGTCCCGTACGTGACGATCTGCGCGACGCGCTCGTCGCCGTACTTCTGCGTGACGTACTGGATGACCTCGCCGCGGCGCCGGTCATCGAAGTCGATGTCGAAGTCGGGCATCGAGACGCGGTCGGGGTTGAGGAATCGCTCGAAGAGGAGCCCGTGCTGCAGCGGGTCGAGGTCGGTGATCTTCATGGCGTAGGCGGCCATGGAGCCCGCGCCAGAACCACGGCCCGGGCCGACACGGATGCCGTTTTCTTTCGCCCAGTTGATGAAGTCGGCGACGACGAGGAAATAGCCCGGGAATCCCATCTGGGCGATGACCTGGGTTTCGAAGTCTGCTCGGTCGCGCACCTCGGTGGGAACGCCCGCTGGATAGCGAAGGTGGAGCCCCTTTTCGACCTCTTTGACGAACCAGCTCTGCTCGGTCTCGCCGGCAGGAACCGGGTAGCGCGGCATGTAGTTCGCCGACGTGTCGAAGCTCGTCTGCACTCGCTCGGCGATCGCGAGGGTGTTGTCGCACGCCTCGGGGTGGTCGCGGAAGATGTTGCGCATCTGTCCGGGCGTCTTCAGGTAGAACTCTTGACCCTCGAACTTGAATCGCTTCGGGTCATCGAGCGTCGAGCCCGACTGCACGCACAGCAGAGCCGCGTGACTGGAGGCATCGTGCTGGTGGGTGTAGTGCAGGTCGTTGGTGGCGACGAGGGGAAGATCGAGCTCTTTCGCAAGGCGCAGCAGGTCCTTCATCGTGCGGCGCTCGATGTCGATGCCGTGATCCATGACCTCGGCGTAGAAGTTGTCCTTGCCGAAGATGTCGCGAAATTCGGCCGCCGCCGCCTTCGCCGCGTCGTACTGTCCGAGCCGCAAGCGCGTCTGCACTTCGCCACCGACGCATCCGGTGGTAGCGACGACCCCCTTGGCGTACGTCTGCAACAGCTCTCGGTCGATGCGGGGTTTGAAGTAGTAGCCCTCGAGCGATGCGTACGACGACATGCGGAAGAGGTTGTGCATGCCCTCGTTGCTCTCGGCGAGCAACGTCATGTGCGTGTACGCACCCGAACCCGAGACGTCGTCGTCGGACTGGTCGGGGCTTCCCCACCGCACGCGCGCCTTGTCGGCCCGGTGCGTGCCGGGAGTGACGTACGCCTCCATACCGATGATGGGCTTGATCCCCACCTCGGTAGCAGTCTTGTAGAACTCGAAAGCCCCGAACGTGTTGCCGTGGTCAGTGACCGCGATCGCGGGCATCCCCTGCTTCTTGGCTTCGTGAATCAGCGGGCCGACGCGGGCCGCTCCGTCGAGCATCGAGTACTCGCTGTGGACGTGCAGATGTACGAAGGAGTCGGATGCCACCCGTTGAGTTTACGGAGCGGCTCGGACGCTGCGGCCGCCCCATCGCCGGGCACCGCGGGATTGCGCGGCGAGGTTGCCTCACCTTCGAGTTGAAGGTTAGTTTCGGTCAGTCAGCGCGCAGCACCTCGAGCGCATGGGAGAGATCGTCGGGGTACGGGGACGTGAAGGTGACCCAGTCCCCCGTGGCCGGGTGAGCGAACGAGAGTTCGTGCGCGTGCAGCCACTGGCGTATGAGCCCCAGACGTGCAGACATCGTAGGGTCGCTGCCGTAGAGCGGGTCGCCGACGCACGGATGCCGGTGCGCGGCCATGTGAACCCGGATCTGGTGCGTGCGCCCGGTCTCGAGGTGGATCTCGAGGAGCGAAGCCCCGCGGAAGGCCTCGAGAGTCTCGTAGTGGGTGACCGAGTCCTTCCCGTCCGGGGTGACGGCGAACTTCCATGAGTGGTTGGGGTGCCGCCCGATCGGCGCATCGATTGTGCCGGCGAGCGGGTCGGGATGCCCCTGCACTACCGTGTGATAGATCTTCTCGACCGTACGTTCCTTGAACGCGCGCTTGAGCACGGTGTAGGCGTTTTCGGACTTCGCGACGACCATCAGCCCGCTCGTGCCGACGTCGAGGCGGTGCACGACGCCTTGCCGCTCTGCGGCACCTGTGGTGGCGATTCGATAACCGCCGGCGGCGAGTGCCCCCAGCACGGTGGGACCCTCCCATCCGACGGACGGGTGCGCGGCGACCCCTGTGGGTTTGTCGACCACGACGATATCGTCATCGTCGTAAACGATCCGCAGGTCAGGAACCTCGACGGGGATGACCCGCGGCTCTTCCTTGGGAGCCCACGAGACGTCGAGCCACCCGCCGGCGCGGAGCTTGTCGGACTTCGCCAGCATCCGTCCGTCGAGGCTGACGCCGCCGGCGTCGGCGATCTCGGCCGCGAATGTCCGCGAGAAGCCGAGCATCTTGGCGAGAGCGGCATCGACCCGCGTCCCGTCCAGCCCGTCTGGAACCGGGAAGCTGCGTGACTCCATATCAGTCCTCGAGCGACGAGTCGGCAGGAACGTCTTCGCGACGCTCCCGCACGCCATCGAGTCCCAGACCGGTGATGACCAGCACTGCGACGCCGATCATCATCGTGACGATGAAGATGTCTGCGACATTGTAGATCGCCGAGTTCATCCAGAACCACATCCACGGAGTGTTGATGAAGTCGATAACGTGGCCGACCGCGAAGCCCGGTTCACGCAACAGGCGATCGGTGAGGTTGCCCAGCACGCCACCGAGCAGCAACCCAAGAATCACAGCCCAGGCGCGTGAGCGCACACGAGTGATCGCGAGCCAGGCGATGACGCAAGCGACGACCGCGAGGGCGATCGTGAAGATCCAGGTCGCTCCGGCGCCGAAGGAGAAGGCGGCGCCGGGGTTCTTGACCAGATAGAAGCTCAAGAAATCACCGAGAACCGGGACGTTCACTTCGAGGGGAAGGTGCTCGAGGGCGAGGTACTTGCTCAACTGGTCAGCGGCCAGCACCAGCACCGCGAGAACCGCGATGATGATGCCGGCCGCCGCCCGGTGAAGCTGAGTTCGGGGCTGGGGGGCTCGGCCTGTCAAAGGCCGGCCTACAGGCCGATCGCCGAGACCGGGGTCGCGCCAGTGGTGGTCGCCGTGGTCTCGAGGTCACGAAGCTTGCCCTCGATGTAACCACGCAGCTGCGAGCGGTAGTCGCGCTCGAAGTTGCGGAGCTCGGTGATGCGACCCTCGAGCGACGTGCGCTCGCGGTCGAGACGCGCGACTTCTTCGCGTCCGCGGGTCTCAGCCTCAGAAATGATCGCGGCTGCCTCAGCCTTGGCATCGGTGATGAGCTTGTCGCGCTGGGCCTGGCCCTCGGCGACGTGCTCGTCATGCAGACGCTGCGCGAGTTCGATGATTCCCGCGGTGGCTGCGGCGGGCGCCGCGCCTTCGTACGAGGGCGCAGCGGCGACCGGCGCCGGAGCAGCCTGCTCGGGCTCAGCCTCGGCCTCGGCGGGAGCTGCGGATGTCTCGGGGGCAGACTCGCCGGACTCGAGCGCGGCGAGCTTCGCCTTCAACTCGTCGTTCTCGGCGATGGTCTTGCGCCATTCGACGACGATCTCGTCGAGGAAGTCGTCCACCTCGTCCGGGTCGAAGCCTTCCTTGAACCGGACGTGCTGGAACTGCTTGGTGACGACGTCATCGGGGGTCAGAGCCATGGTGATTCCTCTTTCGAGCGCTCGAGTCGCTGGCAGCTTGTCGGGGGCCGAACCAACCGAAGGGGCCGGTTCGTATCAAGCAAGCATAGCCGCGGGTGAGAGCGAGTGTGGAAGCGAACCGACGGATTACGTCAGTGCCGCAGGTCCGTGCCGTCTGTCAGCAGAGCTTGTCAGTTCATGAAGGCGCGGGTGACCGCAAGGAGAACGAAGCAGAGGAGCATCGTGAGAGCAAAGCCGAAGTCGATGGCGATGCCCCCGACGCGCAACGGTGGGATAAGACGGCGGAACAGCTTGATGGGCGGATCAGTGACCGTGTAGATCACTTCAGCCGCGACCAATCCGGCTCCCTTGGGCCGCCATTCGCGGTTGAAGAAGGGAATCCACTCCAACACGAGTCTCGCGAGGAGCACGAGAACGTAGATGACGAGAGCCGCGTTGAGAATGGCTGCGACGAACCTGACGACGTCCAAGGCTTTACGGCTGAGAGAACGGAACCGCGTCCGGATCAGCCTGCGCGACGGCACCCTCGCCTGAGACGGCGACGTTCTCGGGGGACAGCAGGAACACCTTGCTGGTGACCCGCTCAATGCGGCCGTAAAGGCCGAGCGAGAGACCGCTGGCGAAGTCGATCAGGCGGCGCGCATCGGCGTCGCTCATCTGCGACAGGTTGATGATGACCGGAATCCCCTCTCGGAAGCTCTCGGCGATCACCTGCGCGTCGCGGTACTGCTTCGGGTGCACGGTGAGGATCTCACTGACCGCACTCGGAGCGGGCTGGCGCACGACGGTCGGGCGATGCAGCGGCGTGATGGGAGCCGCCTTCTCGAGGCCGGAAGATTTACCACGCGCGGGCTGCACAGCCGGCTCGTCGTACACTTCTTCCTCGTCGGCGAGGCCCAGGTACACCATGGTTTTCTTGAGCGGGTTCGACATCGCATCCTCCTGATCGCTCGCTGCACTGCTCGTCTAGTTCGAGGCTAACCGCGTACGGGGCGCGGGCCCGTGATTGCCGAGCCGATCCGTAGGTGTGTCGCACCTACAGCGATCGCTTCGGCAAAGTCTGCCGTCATTCCGGCCGAAATCCAGTCAGCGTCGGGCACCACCGTGCGCACTCGATCGCTGTAGCCGCGCACGCGCTCGAACGCCAGCGCGGGCGGTTCGTCCAGGGGCGCGACGGCCATGATTCCGCGCAGGCGGAGGGTGCGGCATCCGGCCACATACTCCGCCAAAGCGGCAAGGTCACCTTCGACGACTCCCCCGCGGGCAGGGTCATCCGTGAGGTTGATCTGCAACAAGACATCGAGCGTGGGGTCACCATCACCCACACCCTCGAGACCGTCAGCTGCCGCGTCGAGCGCGCTGGCGACCTTGTCACGATCGACGGAGTGCACGACGGATGCTGCGTTCCGCACCGCTCGCGCCTTGTTGCTCTGGAGCTGGCCGATGAAGTGCCAGGTCACCGGAACGTTCGGCAACTCGGCTCGCTTGGCGGTGAGCTCCTGCTGACGGTTCTCTGCGACATCGGTCACGCCGAGCGCGACGAGATCCTGCACCAGCGACGCGGGATGAAACTTCGTCACCACGATGCGGGTGATCGACCCAGGATCTCTCCCGGCGCTGCGCGCAGCATCCACGATCCTGCTATCCACCTCAGCGAGGCGGTCGGCGAGATCGGGATGCATGCGACGCAGCGAAGTGACGTGCGGTTACTTGAGGAAGTCGGGGATGTCGAGGTCGTCGTCGCCGAATGCCGAGTCGTACGAGTCGGTCACAGCGCCGACCGAAACGGGCTCAGCGGCAGGAAGCTCGCGCGCGGCCTCTGCGGCCGGAACCGCGGGGACCACCGGCGCTTGGACGACCCGCGAGGTGGTGACGGGGTCGAGGCGCAGCGTGGGCTCGCCACTGTCGAAGCCGGCGGCGATGACCGTGACGCGAACCTCGTCGCCGAGGGTGTCGTCGATGACCGTACCGAAGATGATGTTGGCCTCGGGGTGCGCTGCTTCTTTGACGAGCTGGGCGGCGTCGTTGATCTCGAAGATTCCGAGGTTCGATCCACCCTGGATCGACAGCAGCACGCCGTGCGCACCTTCAATGCTCGCCTCCAGCAGGGGCGACTCGACAGCGAGTTCGGCGGCTTTGATGGCGCGATCCGCACCCCGTGCCGACCCGATGCCCATGAGCGCGGAACCCGCGCCCTGCATGACCGACTTGACGTCGGCGAAGTCGAGGTTGATGAGACCGGGCGTGGTGATGAGGTCGGTGATGCCCTGGACACCGGCGAGAAGCACCTGGTCGGCCGTGGCGAACGCCTCGATCATCGAGATGCCGCGGTCGCTGATCTCGAGCAGACGGTCGTTCGGTACGACGATGAGCGTGTCGACTTCTTCCTTCAGCTTCGACACACCGGTCTCAGCCTGGCTCTGACGACGGCGGCCCTCGAACGAGAACGGCTTGGTCACCACACCGATGGTCAGTGCGCCGATCGACTTCGCGATCTTTGCGACGACGGGGGCACCACCGGTTCCGGTACCGCCACCCTCACCCGCGGTGACGAAGACCATGTCGGCGCCGCGAAGGGCCTCTTCGATCTCTTCGGCGTGGTCTTCCGCAGCGCGGCGACCCACTTCGGGGTCAGCGCCGGCACCGAGGCCGCGCGTGAGTTCACGTCCGACGTCGAGTTTGACGTCAGCGTCGCTCATAAGCAGCGCCTGCGCGTCGGTGTTGATCGCGATGAACTCGACACCGCGCAGTCCCAGTTCGATCATGCGGTTGACGGCGTTGACGCCACCGCCACCCACACCGACCACCTTGATAACAGCGAGGTAGTTCTGGTTCTGGCTCATGCCGGCCTCCGTGTTGTGCGAACCTCTAACATTCAACCTCTAGTAGAGGTTAAAAGAATTGCCCGGTATGCAATTCCTGATTCCGAAGTTAGGCGGATGCTGCGCCCTGGCGCGGAGTGACGTGGGCGTGTCGCGAATCAGCGCACAACAGTGCTGCTCAACGAACTACTACGGTGCTGGGCGACGACACGTCATACACCGAGACCTCTGCCGGCGGCCGCGCGGCCATGGCCGTCTCGAGCACGAGGGCCTTCATGGCGGAGTCATCGGCGCTCCCCCACACCACGGACGCGTTGGACCCACCAAGCATGAGAGTGACGTCGTCGGGCGTCGACGCCGAGACGGCCGTCACCTGCCTGGCGATGTTTTCGGGAAGCGAGCGCATGACGTGCCCGATGGCCTCGAACGCGTCGGAGTCCACCCCACCCGTGACCGTGAGCACCGGAGCATCAGACCCCGGCGCGCTCCCGGTCGAGAGAGCGACGCCCGCAGCATCCACCAGCGTGAATCCGGCGCGCGACTCGATGTACCCGATGGGGGTGCGCTCGATCACTCGCACCACAAGTTCGTGGGGTGGCCGAGCCTCGAGCGAGTACGACTCGATGAGGGGGAACCCCACGAGCACGGCTTTCACGGAACTTTCGTCGACCAGCGGCAACGGCGTACCGAGCTGATCGGCAAGGGCGATCTGCACCTCGGCCGCATCGAGCCGTTCCGCGCCAACGACACTGATCTGGTTTACCGCGAAGAGCGGGCTGTATGCCGCGCCCAGAGTGCCGAGAATGAGGATGACGAAGGATGCCGCGACCCCAAGCCACACCATCCGGCGCCGGCGCTGCCGAACCGTGAACCTGCGCACCTCGCCGCGAAGAGCCTTTCGGCGGGCGCGCGCGGCGCCCCAGACATCGCGAAGACGGACGGGCGATTGTTCGGTCGGCGCATCGCCAGGTGTCTCGCCCGTGATCGGGGTGATGGGCGCGGTGAACTGGTCGTCGTCCGGCACGTCGATGACGTCGACATCGACAGGTGCTGGGGGTGCAACCGATGGCTGAGGGAGCGGCGAGGGCCGACGCATCCGTCAGCCGTCCGTCTGCGTGGTGGGTACTGTCCGGGCGAGCGCATCGAGCACCTGCGGGACGATGAGGTTCACGTTTCCGCAACCGAGGGTGATGACGTAATCGCCCGCCTGCGCGACCGTCGCGGTGTAGTCGGCGGCGGCCTGCCAATCGGCGACGAAGTGCACGTGCGAAGGGTCGGTGAACGCCTCGCTGACGAGCGCACCCGTCACGCCGGGAACCGGATCTTCGCGGGCGCCGTACACGTCGAGCACGACGGTGTGGTCGGCATGCGATTCGAGAACCTCGGCGAACTCTTGGAACATGTCGCGCGTGCGCGAGTACGTGTGCGGCTGATGCAGCGCGATGATGCGCCCCTCGCCGACGACCGTGCGCGCGGCGGCGAGTGCTGCCGCGACTTCGGTGGGGTGGTGCGCGTAGTCGTCGTAGACGCTGACGCCGCGGACGGTATCGTGCAGTTCGAAGCGTCGCGCGGTTCCGGCGAAGCCCTCGACGGCGCGGGCCGCATCGATGACGTCGTGACCGAGCGCCACGAGCACCGCGATGGCGCCCGCTGCGTTGATCGCGTTGTGCGCACCGGGAATCTCGAGCTGCACCGCGGCGGCCGAGACTCCGTGGCGGACCGTGAACGCCACGGGGCCATCGGTGTCGATCTTGGTGATGCGCACGTCGGCGTCAGGGGACTCGCCGAAGGTAAGAACTTTCGGGTGCGTGATCTGGTTGCGCACGCGCAACGCCCCGGCATCATCGGACGAGATAACGACGGCCTCGCTCGCATTGTTCGCGAACTGTGCGAAGGCGGCATCGAACGCGTCGTGCGAGCCCCAGTGATCCAGATGGTCGGGGTCGACATTCGTGATGAGGGCGACGGCGGTGTCGTAGAGCAAGAATGTGCCGTCGGACTCGTCGGCCTCGATCACGAACAGGTCGTCGCTGCCGCTCCCGCTCGAGACACCCAACTGAGCGATCACTCCCCCGTTGACGAAGGTGGGGTCGACGCCGAGGGCGCGCAGGCCCGTGACGATCATTCCGGTCGACGTCGTCTTGCCATGGGCACCGGCGACCGAAACGAGGCGGCGTCCGCCGATGAACCAGTGCAGCGCCTGCGAGCGGTGAATAACGTGCAGCCCGCGCTCTTTGGCAAGGAGAAACTCGGGATTTTCAGGCCAGATCGCGCCGGTGTGTACGACCGTGTCGACATCCTCGGTGAGGTTGCTCGCATCGTGACCGACGTAGACGGTCGCGCCGAGGCGCTCGAGTTCGCGCAGGCCCGGGCTGTCGGCGCGGTCCGAGCCCGATACGCGAATCCCTCGGCCGAGGAACATGCGGGCAAGTCCCGACATTCCGGATCCACCGATGCCGATGAAGTGGGCGGCCTCGATGTTCTCGGGGATGGGAAGGCTCAAATCGGGACGAATCATGACCTGTCGATTCTAAGCGGCGGGCGCCTCAGCGCCGGAGCGCCTCGTCGATCATGGCGACCACGTTCTCGGTGCCGTGGCGTTCGCCGGCGGATGCCGCGGCATCCGTCATCGCGGACCGTCGGGCCTCGTCCGCCAAAAGCTCCACGATCTCGGACCGCACCCGGTCGCCGGTGAACTCGGCATCGGGGATGATGATCGCGGCCCCTGCCCGCACGGCCGCACCCGCGTTGAGCGCCTGCTCGCCGTTGCCGACCGCGTAGGGGACGTATACAGCGGGGATGCCGAGGGCGCTGATCTCGCTCACCGTAGCGGCACCCGCCCGGGCAACGATGAGGTCGGCAAGAGCGAACGCGAGGTCCATCCGGTCGATGTAGCGCGGCATCGCGTATCCCGGGGCCTCAGGGTCGACGAGCTCTGACCGCTCCCCTGTCGCGTGCAGAAGGTTCCATCCCGCGGCGACCACGTCGCGCCACGCCTCACCGTGCCCGTCGCCGAACGCGGCGTTGAGTTTTGCCGCGCCGAGCGACCCACCGAAGACGAGCAACGTGGGGCGCGAAGCATCCAACCCGAAATACTGCGCAGCTTCGTCGCGCAACGCGGCACGGTCGAGGTCGACGATCTCGCGACGCAGCGGCATGCCGACAACGCGACTCCCCTTCAGGGGCGTGCCTTCGAACGCAACGCCGGATGCTGCGGCCGAGCGTGCTCCGAGAATATTGGCGAGTCCGGGCCGGGCGTTTGCTTCGTGCACGACGACGGGCACCGTCGCGCGCCTCGCGGCAACGTAGGCGGGGGCAGAGGCATAGCCCCCGAAGCCCACTACAACATCAACCCCGCGCTCGTCGAGGTGCGCGCGCACCTGGCGGATCGCCCGACGGAACTTCGCCGGGAAGGCCACGGCCTCTCGGTTCGGCCGCCGCGGAAACGGCACCTTGTCGACGAACAGCAAGTGGTAGCCACGCTCGGGCACGAGTCGAGCCTCGAGGCCCTCCCGGGTTCCGAGGACCAGGATCTCCGCGTCGGGATCACGCAGACGCAAGGCATCGGCGACCGCCAACAACGGATTGACGTGGCCGGCGGTACCGCCGCCGGCGAGAAGATACGTAGTCATCAGCGAATTCGAGCCGCTCGTGCCGGTCGTTCCGGTGCGATCAGCCGTTTCGCGGGCAGCGACCGCGCGAACGACAGCAACACGCCCGAGGCAATCAGCACCGAGAGCAAAGAGGTTCCGCCCTGCGACATGAACGGCAGCGGAACTCCCAGCACCGGAAGCAAACGCAGGACGACGCCGATGTTGATAAGCGCCTGACCGACGATCCAGATCGTGATCGCGCCCGAGACGATGCGGACGAACGGGTCATTGGTCTTGCGGATGACGTGGAACGCACCGACGGCGAAGAGTGCGAACAGAGCGAGGACGACGATGCATCCGATCAATCCGAGTTCTTCGCCGACGATCGCGAAGATGTAGTCGTTCGCCGCGGCCGGAAGCCATTCGTACTTCTCACGCGAGTTGCCCAGCCCCAGGCCGAAGATGCCACCACCCGCGAGCGCCCACACGCCGTGCAACGGCTGGTAGCAGGTGGTGAGGTACTCCTCGAGGCAGTTGGGGTTCAAGAAGCTCATGATGCGAGCCATGCGGTTGGGGCTCGCGATGGCGAGACCGGCGACGACAGCTGCCGCGGCGATCGCCGGAAGAAGGAAGATGCGCAGCTTCACGCCGGAGAAGAACAGAGCGCCGAGCACGATGAGCACCAGGATCATCGCGGTTCCGAGGTCGCGTCCGGCGAGCACCGTGCCGATCACCAGCGCAGAGACCGGGATGACCGGGATGACCACGTGCTTCCACGAAGCCAGCAGAGTCTGTTTACGGAAGAGGACGTAGCCGAGCCAGAGTGCGAGGCCAAGCTTGAGGAACTCTGCGGGCTGGAACTGGAAGCCCGCGATGAGGATCCAGTTGCGGTTGCCGTGCGCTTCAACGCCGAGGCCGGGTACGAAGACGAGCAGCTGGAAGATCGTCGCGCCGATCAGGGCGAGCCACGCTGAGCGCTTCCAGAAGCTCACCGGAAGCCTGCTCGCGATGAACATCAGCGGCACACCGACCATCGCGAAGACGCCCTGTTTGAAGAACGCTTCGTAAGGTGCCTCACCCGCCGCCGTGGAAGTCGCGGAGGTTGCTGAAAGCACCATCACCAGCCCGAAGACGGTGAGCAACAGCGCCGTCGAGGCGATAAGCAGGAACTCGCTCGGTACCGGCGCGAACACCTTGCCCAGAGAGACCCGGGCGGCGAGACCTCGGCGTGCGGGGGCTTCAGCCGGTGAGGTCACCGGTCGGGTGCGGGTCGATGTCGTTGTCGCTGCCACCGGTCCCCCTCCCGAGTTGTTCCCTCACCGCGGCGGCGAAGCGCGTGCCGCGGTCTGCGTAAGACGCGAACTGATCGAAGGATGCGGCGGCGGGAGCGAGCAAAACCACGTCCCCGTCACGAGCCACCCCGACCGCCAGTTCGACGACTCGTGCCATGACTCCTTCAGTCTCGGCGGCATCCACCTCGAACACCGGCACCCCGGGCGCGTGTCGCGCGAACGCCGCGAGAACATGCTCCCGATCCAGGCCGATGACGATCGCCGCTTTCGCGGTCGAACCGCGTACGGCGACGAGGTCCGAGATGTCGACACCCTTGAGGAGGCCGCCGACGATCCACACCGCTCCGGGGAAAGCTGCGAGGGAGGATGCTGCGGCGTGCGGGTTCGTCGCTTTCGAATCATCCACCCACGTCACGCCGCCCACGACGGCGACGACCTCGATGCGATGCGGGTCGAGACGAAACTCGCGCAGTGCGTCGCGGATCGCGGCCTGGGTGACATCCAGTGAGCGCGCGAGGGCGGCGGCGGCGAGGATGTTCGCGACCATGTGCGGAGCGGCGAGCCCCTGTTCGCGCAACTCCTCCACGGTGGTGAGCTCCAACGCGCTGGTGTGGCGATCTTCGAGAAACGCCCGATCGACGAGGATCCCGTCGACGAGCCCGAGATCGCTGGGTCCGGGCACCCCAAGATCGAACCCGATCGCGCGGGCACCATCGGTGACTTCGGCGTCTTCGACCATCTCGCGGGTCGCGACCTCGGACTTGTTGTAGACGCAGGCGACGCGCGTGTGGTCATAGACGTGTGCTTTGGCCCTGCGGTATGCCTCGAAAGAGCCGTGCCATTCGAGGTGGTCGTCGGCGAGATTGAGGCACACGGCTGCGTGCGGTGAGACAGGCTCCTGCCCGCTCTGCAAACCCAGATACCAGAGTTGGTGGCTCGACAGCTCGACCACGAGCACGTCGAAACCACCCGGGTCGCGCACCGCGTCGAGCACGGGGGTGCCGATATTGCCAACCGGCGCCGCACGAAGGCCGCCCGCGACGAGCATCGACGCGGTGAGTCGCGTCGTGGTGGTCTTGCCGTTCGTGCCGGTGATGAGCACCCAGTCCGCGGGGGTGCCGTCAGGTCGCACGACCTTGTCGCGGATGCGCCAGGCGAGTTCGACATCACCCCAGAGGGCGATGCGGTTGCCGAGAGTCCATTCGATGAGCGGATGCTGCGGCGCAAACCCCGGCGAAGCCACGACGAGTTCCGGGGCGAAGTCGATGAGAACCTGCGGCACTGTGTTGAGCGGCCCGGTCCACAGCTTCGCCCCGATCACGGGAAGCAGCCCCGCGTACTCCTCAGCCGCCTGCTCGCTCAGGACGAGAACGTCTGCTCCGAGCTCGGCCAGTGTGTCTGCGACCGAGAAGCCTGTCACCGAGAGCCCGAGCACCGCGACGCGCAGACCTGTCCAGTCGGCGTGCCAGCTCGTGAGCGTGTCGAGCCGAGCGCTCACGTCGTCGTAACTCATGTTCGCGCGAGCCATTCGACGTAGAAGAATCCGACGCCCGAGACTGCAAGCAACCCGGCGATGATCCACATGCGGATCACGATCGAGATCTCAGACCAGCCACGCATCTCGAGGTGATGGTGGAACGGACTCATCAAGAACAGCCGTTTACCGCGGGTAGCTTTGAAGTACAAGCGCTGCAGGACGACCGACCCGGTGCCGATGATGAACGCACCGGCGATGAGTACACCGAGCAGTTCGGTGCGCGAAAGGATCGACATCGCCGCGACGATACCGCCGATCGCCATCGACCCCACATCGCCCATGAAGACCTGCGCCTTGGGGGCATTCCACCAGAGGAATCCGACCAGCGCTCCGGCGAACGCCGCCGAGACGATCGCAAGGTCGAACGGGTCGCGGGTGGGGTAACACGCCAGTGGCGTGTCGAGGAAGATCTGTGGCGACTGACAGCTCTGGTTGAACTGCCAGAACACGACCAGGCTGTATGCGCCGACGACAGCGATACCCACACCTGCCGCGAGTCCGTCGAGTCCATCGGTGACGTTGGTGCTGTTGGACCACGCGACCCCGATGAAGGTGATCCACAGCAGGTAGAGGATCCACCCGATGATCGGTCCGAGGATGAAGAATCCCAAGAACGGCACATCCCGGAAGATCGACACGTAGGCCGACGCGGGCGTCTCGCCCCACGCGTTCGGCAGTGTCAGCGCGACGACACCGAACGGCACGGCGACCAGCACTTGGCCGAGAATCTTTCGCCAGCCGCTCAGCCCCATACTCCGCTGACTGCGGACCTTGAGATAGTCGTCGATGAATCCGACCACGCCAAAGCCGACCATCATCCACAGCACGAGCAGGCCCGAGACGGTGGGCGGATTGTTTCCGGTATATCCCCCGATCAGGTAGCCGATGATCGTTCCGGCGATGAAGATCGTCCCGCCCATCGTGGGCGTGCCGCGCTTCGTGTGATGACTGGGGTTGCGGATGTCTTCCGGCGTGCGGATCACCTGGCCCCAGCCCCACTTGCGGAAGAGCCGCAGGAAGACCGGGGTGAGGAACAGCGTGAAGGACAGCGAGATCGCGGCTGCAGTCAGGAGTGATCTCACGAGAAGTAGTCTCCCAGACGATCGCCCAAGAACCGCAGACCTGCCGAGTTCGAAGATTTGACGAGCACGCGGTCGCCGTCGCGAAGTTCGCCCTGCAGGTAGTCGTACGCCTCGTCGGCGGTCGCGAAGAAGACAGCCTCTTCGTCCCACGATCCCTGTGCGACGGCGGCAAGGAACATCCGCCGAGCCTCTGCGCCCACGACGACGATCCGCGCAATCCGCAGCCGCACGGCAAGCTCGCCCACGCGGTCGTGCTCTTCGCCCGCGAACTCTCCGAGTTCACTCATCGCGCCGAGCACGGCGACCATCCGCTCGCCGGGACCGGTGATCTGCGCGAGTGTGCGCAGCGCTGCCGACATCGAATCAGGGCTGGCGTTGTACGCGTCGTTGATGATCCGCACGCGATCGGAGCCGAGCGGCTGCATGCGCCAGCGCTCGGCGATCTCGACCGTCTCGAGGCGGGCGATGCAATCGGTCAGAGATACGCCCAGCGCCATCGCCGCGGTGATGGCCGCCAGCGCGTTCATCACGTGGTGCTCGCCGAGCACCTGCAGGCGAAGCGGCAGCGACTCACCGCCGGCCGTCACGATGCAGGAAGTGCCGGATGCTTCGACCACGACGTCGTCCGCGCGCACCTGGGCGGCTGCATCCTGACCCGACCCACGGCCGAACCAGCGCACCTCAAGCCCGACTTCGGCCGCGATCGGGGCCATGGCGGTCACGCGCGAGTCGTCGACGTTCAGCACGGCGATGCCGCCGGGCCGCACTGCCCTGACGAGCTCGGACTTCGCGTGGAACGTCGATTCGATGCCGCCGAATCCTCCGGCGTGCGCCATCCCGACCATCAGGACAACCCCGATGTCGGGCTCGACGAGGCCAGCGAGTCGGGCGATCTCGCCGGGGGCGCTCGCCCCGAACTCGCTCACGAGGTAGGCCGTCGCATCCGTCACACGAAGCATCGTCAGTGGCGCCCCGACCTCGTTGTTGAACGACGCCTTGGGCGAGACCGTTTCGCCTTCGCCCTCGAGGATGCGGGCGAGGAGGTTCTTGGTGGTGGTCTTGCCATTCGATCCGGTGATCCCCACCACACGCAGCGTCCCGCGGGCACGCACCTGCGCGACGACGAACCGCGCGAGATCCGCGATGCCAGTCAGCACGTCGTCGACAATGATGTGGGTGATCTGATCGTCGATCGGATGCTGGACGATCGCCAACACGGCGCCGCGCTCGATGGCCGCCCCGATGAACGCGTGACCGTCGGTGGTCTCTCCGGGCTTGGCGACGAAGACCCCACCCTGCTCGATCAGTCTCGAATCAGTATCGACCGCACCCGACACGACCGTCGCAGCAGTGTCGGTGCCGCGAAGGCGCAGTTCGCCTCGGAGGGCGTCGGCGAGTTGGGTGAGCGTGAGGGCGATCATCAGTTCTCCGGCCGGTCTGGCGCCGCTCACCCGAACTTGGGGAGCAGCGTCGGCGCCGTCGTGGAGGGCATGACTCGATAGGTCTTGAGGACTTGGGTCATGGCCTTCTGAAACGCGGTCGCGTTGGCCGCTGACGATGTTACCTTGGTCGGCTCATCGAGGGTGACGGCCACCACGTACTCGGGAGCCTCTGCCGGCGCGAAGCCGATCATCGTCGTGTAGTACACCCCCGCCTTGTAGCGTCCGTTGCCGTCCGACTTCTCACCGGTACCCGTCTTGCCTGCGACACGGTAGCCGGGAACGGCCACTTCTTCGGCGAGCGAGCCCTGAGTGAAGACGTTCTCGAGGATTTCACGCATCTGCGCCGAGGTCTGCTCGCTGACCACACGCACGCCCACTGGGGTCTCGGGTGTGGTGACCGTGCCGTCGGGTGCGGTGCACGACTCGACGAGCGAGAGTGGCATCCGGACGCCGTTGTTCGCGATGGCCGAGTAGGCGCCTGCGAGCTCGGGAACGGTGGTGGTGATGCCCTGTCCGTACGAGGTGTTGTAGATCGTCTGGTTGTCCCACTCGCTCGCGGGCCGCAGGAGTCCGGACTGCTCACCGACGAAGTCGACCGCACTGCCTTCGCCGATGCCGAACTTCTGCATGTACTCGTAGCGGGTCTGGGCCGCCACGCGCTCGCTGAACTTCGAAATACCGGCGTTCGACGAGTCGATGAGCACCCCGGCGAGCGTGTACTCATAGGCCGGGTGTTGGAAGGCGTCGCTCACGCGTGCGCCGTTGGCGAAGGTCTCGCGGCTCGAGGCGATCACCGTCGAGGTCGGCGTCTGGCCACCGGCATCGAGGACCGTCGCTGCGGTGAGGGCCTTGAAGGTCGAGCCCGGCTCGAACCAGTCGGTGAAGATTCGGCTCTTGCGATCGGCATCCGCCGCCGCACTGACGTTGTTGGGGTCGACGCTCGGGTATTCCGCAGCCGCACGGATCTTGCCGGTCGCGACTTCGACGACCGTGATGGTGCCGCTGAGCGCGCCCATGTCTTGAACCTGCTCACCGATGAGCTGCTGGAGGTACCACTGCAGGTCGCGATTGATCGTGAGCTGCAGTGTGCCGCCATCGACGGCGGGGTCTTCGATTTCGGTTCCTGGGATGATCACCCCGTCCTTGCCCTTCTGAAATTCGAGGAGCCCGTTGGTCGACTGCAGGCACGAGTCCTGCGTCAACTCGAGACCCGCCAGCGCCACATCGTCGGTGCCCATGAATCCCACGAGGTTGCCGGCGACCGCACCGTCAGGGTAGGTGCGCCCGGGGTGAGCGACGCAGACCAGGTAGGGAACGTTCAGGTCGGCCAGTGCCCGGTACTGCTGGGTCGAGACTCCTTTGGCGAGCACCGCATAGCGCGAGGCGCTGTCTTCGGCGAGGGCATCCGCGACGATCTTCTGCACGTCGGCGACCGGGAGCGTCGTGATCGTCGCGATCTCGCCCGAGATCTCTGACCACGGCTCTTCTTCGGACTTGCCCGCGGCGATGCTCGTGTCGATCTGGGTGATCAGCAGAGGGTCCAGTTGGCAGTCATAGAGCAGGATGCTGCCCGCCAGGGTTTGCCCATTCTCATCGACGATCTGCCCGCGGGTGCCATAGAGCATGCGGGATGCGCCCAGCGCCTTGTCCATCGACTGCGCGATGTGTTCGTCGGCGTTGACTACCTGAATATCGACCAGGCGAACGACGAACCCGCTCAGCACGGCGAGAACCACCGCCAACGCCACGACCGTCCGACGACGGGGGCTTCGAGTGCTTTTGGTGGTCATAACCTCAGTGTGTGGTCGGGGTGGGAAGTCCGTCGGTGAGCGGTGCCGGTGTGTTCGAACCTCCGACCGTGAGATCGAGGGTCTCGACCGGCGCGCCTTCGATCGTGGCATCCGGAGCAGTCACCAGCGGAGTCGTCGCAATGAGCGAGTTGGCGACGGAACCGCGGCCGATTGCGTCGATCGATGAGGCGCCCATCGCTGCATCTCCGGTGCCGAGGATCGCGCCGTCGCTGAGCCGCAGATAGCTCGGCGATTCGTCGATCACCATGCCGAGTGCCGAAGCGTTCGCCGCGAGGTACTGCGGCGAACTGAGGCCCGCGACATCGTCGTAGAGGATCTGCTTCTGCCACGTGAGCTCGCGCTGCTCTTGTGTCAGGGCGGAGAGTTCGTAGGTGGTCTGGGTCGTCAGGATAGACAGTGACATCTGTGCCGCCCCGATGAGGAAGGCGCCGAGAACGGCGACGACTCCGTAGACGAGCTTCGGCTTGCGGCGGCGCGCTGGCGCGTCGACGACGCGCAAGCGCCGGCCGGGAGAGACGTCTCTGCGTGGGGCGGGGGCTGTGGTGTTCGCGATGACGCTCGCGGTTGCGGCGCTCACGCGGCGTCCCTTACTCGTTCAGCGGCGCGGAGTCGCACGGGCGTCGCGCGCGGGTTGCGCTCGCGCTCTTCGTCGTCGGCGAGTTCTGCACCCTTGACCAGCAGGCGGAACTTCGGCGCGTGCTCAGGAAGCTCAACCGGGAGACCCGCGGGTGAAGTGGAGGCCGAAGCTTCCGCAAACGCCCGCTTGACGATGCGGTCTTCGAGCGACTGGTACGCCATGACGACCACACGGCCGCCGACCGGAAGGATGCTCAGCGATGCGGGGATCGCACGATCGAGCACGGACAGTTCGCGATTCACCTCGATGCGGAGCGCCTGGAAAACCCGCTTGGCCGGGTGGCCGGTGCGCTGAGCGGCGTACGGCGTCGCGTCGATCAGGATCTGCACGAGCTGACCCGAGCGCTCGATCGGTGCCTCAGCGCGCGCGGCGATGATCGCACGCGCATAGCGCCCGGCGAGCTTCTCTTCGCCGTAGCGCTCGAAGATGCGGCGCAAGTCACCTTCGCCGTACGTGGCGACGATGTCAGCTGCCGTCGTCCCCGACGTCTGATCCATGCGCATGTCGAGCGGGGCGTCTTGCGAGTACGCGAAGCCGCGGTCTGCGAGGTCGAGCTGCAGCGAAGACACGCCCAGGTCGAACAGGATGCCGTCGGCGTGTGAGAAACCCGCGTCGATCACGGCGTCGGCGATGCCGTCGTACACGGTGTGGACGAGCGTGACGCGATCGCCGAAGCGAGCAAGGCGTTCCCCGGCCAGACGCAGAGCGTCCGTGTCGCGGTCGAGGCCCACCAGGTGGATGCCGGGAAAGCGCTCGAGGAATGCCTCGGAGTGACCGCCCATGCCGAGCGTGGCATCGACGAAGACGGCTCCGTCGCGCGACAGCGCCGGTGCGAGAAGGTCGACGCAGCGGTCGAGCAGGACGGGAGTATGCAAGTCACGCGCTTCCATGAGAGGCGAGGCCTGTCGTGCTCTGCTCCCCCGATCCTGATCCCCATCCGCTCTGACCTGGCACCGGGGAAGTGTGCCAGGGCGTGAGCGGCTGGGAGTCAGGACCTGGGGCCTCAGAACAGGCCCGGAATCACCTCCTGCTCCAACTCGGCGTAGCTGTCTTCGTTGCCTTCGGCGTACGCGTTCCAGGCGTCGGCATTCCAGATCTCGGCGTGAGCCCCGACGCCGGTGACGACGAGGTCCTTCTCGAGACCCGCGTACGCACGCAGGGGCGGCGGGATGGTGATGCGGTTCTGACTGTCGGGCTTCTCGGCGCTCGCTCCGGAAAGGAACATGCGCAGAAAGTCACGAGCTTGCTTGTTCGCGAGGGGGGTCTCGCGAATGCGCTCGTGGATGCGCTCGAACTCTTCGGTGCTGAACACGTAAAGGCAACGGTCTTGGCCGCGGGTGACCACGATGCCGGCACCCAGGTCGGCGCGGAACTTCGAAGGAAGGATGACGCGACCTTTGTCGTCGAGCTTCGGTGTGTGAGTCCCTAGCAACATCGGCCATCACCCCCTTCGTTCGGCCCCCCCGGGTATGTCCGCCACGTTACTCCACTTTCCTCCACTTCGTAACCCTTTCGGGCATCGATGGGGGCGCGGCGATCCACTCCGCACTGAAAAAGCACAAAAAAAGCACCGACCCGAAGGTCGGTGCTTTTGGTCTGTGTGTGCGGGGTTAGCGCTCGCCCTGCCTCTTGTCCCAGCGGTCATTCATGCGGTCGATGAATGATGCCCCGGCCGGAGGTGCCGACGGGCGTGACACCGGCTCGACCGGCACACGCAACGTTCCGCGGGTCGGGGTGACAGCGAGGATCACGCCGCCCAACATGACGATGAAGCCGATGACTCCGACGACGATGAGCGGGAGTGCGACTCCTACGAGGAGTCCGCCGAGGCCGACGAGAACTAAGACGGTCCCGTAGACGATGTTGCGGTAACTCAGCGTGCGCCCGTCGCTGGGCGCGCTGACGACGTCGGCGTCGTTGCGCATGAGATGGCGTTCCATCTCATCGAGCAGGCGCTGCTCCTGTTCGGACAGTGGCATGCATCCCCCTGGTGTGCTGGGTTCGGATTCGACGATTCTACGCGTCTCGTCGATCACTAGGCTAGGCCCGTGTCATCCTCCCCGGACCCAGTTCAAGCGGTTTCCCAGCGACTGGACATGTTCCTCTCGGATCAGCGCCGCGCAACCGCCGATTTCGGAGACGAAGCGGGCCTGCTGATCAACGCCGGCGCGGCAGCACTGTCCGGCGGTAAGCGCCTGCGCGGACGCTTTTGCATTGCTGGGTGGGAGGCCGTGACCGAAGCCGCAGCGCCCTCCACCTCCGTCGATTCTGAAGCACCTGGCGAGGTCCTTGCCGCCGCCGCCGCGCTCGAAACCTTCCACGCCGCCGCCCTCGTCCACGACGACGTGATCGACAACTCCGACACCCGACGCGGGCGCCCCGCAGCGCATCGCGCGCTCGAAGCATCCCACCGGAACGCCGGCTGGCAGGGGGATGCTGCGGCCTTCGGTCGCTCGGGAGCGATCCTGCTGGGCGACCTGCTCGTCGCCTGGAGCGATGACCTCCTCGAAGAGGGCCTCGCGCTCACCGACGCAGACCGAGCGGCCGCTGCCCGCGCCGAGTATGCCACGATGCGGCGCGAAGTCACGATCGGCCAGTTCCTCGACATCGCCGAAGAGTCCGCGTATCGCAGCGAACCCGACGAACGCCATGCCGAGCGCGCGTTGCGCGTTGCGTCACTCAAATCCGCGCGCTACTCGATCCAGCAACCTCTGGCGATCGGTGCAGCACTTGCGGGGGCAGATGCGGCGCAGGCGACCGCGCTCGCCGCGTTCGGACATCCTCTCGGAATGGCCTTTCAACTGCGCGATGACGTTCTCGGCGTTTTCGGCGATGAGATCGAGACGGGCAAGCCGTCGGGCGACGACTTGCGCGAGGGCAAGCGCACCGTATTGATTGCGTACGCGCGCGAAGCAATGCCTCTTCCCGCCCGCCGCATCGTGGATGAGCTGATCGGAGATCCGACCCTGGATGCCGGCCAGGTAGCCTCGCTCCAGCAGATCATCGTCGACACGGGCGCGCTGAGCCGTGTGGAGACACTCATCGCTGACTACGCACGCGAGGCCGAGCGGTCTTTGTCTGGTGCCCGCTTGGGCAATCACGCCGTCGGGCGTCTGCGCGACCTCGCTCAGGCATCGACGGTGCGCACGACCTGAGAACTGCTCTCGGGGCAGAGGTCAGGCGAGGGTGCGTGCGACGCGGCGCACTTCTGCTTTGTGGCCCGCGGTGAGCGCCTCGATCGGCGGCCGCCCGATCGAATCGTCGTGCGCGATGAGCCACTCGATCGCTTCATCATCGGTGAACCCGGCGTCGCGCAACACGATGACGGTGCCGCGGAGCGAGGCCAACGGTTCACCGTCGACGATGAACACGGCCGGAACGACGAAGACGCCGTCCCGCTTCGTGCCGACCAGATGTGCGTCGTCAAGAAGTCGGCGCACTCGCGCGATCGGTTGGTCCAGGACTTCGACGAGCTGGGGAAGGGAGAGCCATTCTGATGACGGCTGCGGCGCGGTTTCTGCGGTCACTCAGCAACTATCCCACCTCGAATGGGTGCATGGGCAATTCCCATCAGCCACATCTGTCACAAGAGTCGCACGTATAACACTGGTTGACACTGATTCACTTCCGTGACACGGTTTTCTTCTGTCCTTTGAGGGGGAAATCTCTTGCGACCCGAAACCCGAGCGCTCCGAACGCGCCGCACGAACACCCTTGCCGCAGGCGTACCCGCCGCTGTCGTCGGCTCCATCGCCCTGGCTTTGGGAGGTTCTCCGGCCGTCGCCGATGAACGCGTCGCTCCCCTCACACTTCGTGCGAGCGCTCCCGCTGTGTCACCACTTGTCGCGGTGAAGACGGCAGTGGTGAAGGCCTCCGCCGCCGCCACCACCTACACGGTCGCTCGCGGCGACACCGTCAGCACGATTGCGCAGCGTCACGGACTCCGCACCGCCGACGTTCTCGCGATCAACGGCCTGTCGTGGTCGTCGATCATCTATCCGGGCCAGGTTCTCAAGCTCAGCGCGGGCGTGCAGGCCGCGCCTGCGCCGGCGGTATCCGCACCGGCGACACCCGCCGCATCCGGAAGCTACACGGTCAACAGTGGCGACTCGATCAGCCGAATCGCCTCACGGCACGGTGTCAGCACCCAGGCGGTTCTGTCGGCGAACGGTCTCGGCTGGTCGTCGATCATCTTCCCCGGCCAGACCCTGAGAATCCCGGGCTCAGCGGCTCCCGCGGCGGCTGTTCCGGCGGCGGCGGCTCCGGCGCCTCCTGCCGCTCCGGCAGCTCCCACAGCAAGCGGCACCTACACGGTCAGGGCTGGCGACACGATCAGTGGCATCGCGTCACGGCATGGCATCACCATCCAGTCGGTGTTCACTGCCAACGGTCTCGGCTGGTCCTCCATCATCTTCCCCGGCCAGACCCTCAGGATCTCGGGCGCGGCAGCTCCGGCCGCGACCGCACCTTCAGCACCGGCGGCGCCGGCCGCCCCTGCGGGTCAGGCATCCGCCAACCTCGATGCCGAGCAGGCCGCCAACGCGAAGATCATCATCGGGGTCGGGCGTGACCTCGGCGTATCCGACAAGGGCATCGCGATTGCTCTGGGCACCGCCATGGTCGAGTCCTGGATCCGCAACCTCGACTGGGGCGACCGCGACTCCCTCGGCCTGTTCCAGCAGCGCCCCAGCACCGGCTGGGGAACCGAAGCCGAGGTGCGCGACCCCGTACGCGCGGCAAAAGCCTTCTTCGGCGGACCGTCGGACCCGAACGGCTACCGCACCCGTGGTCTTCTCGATATCCCCGGCTGGCAGAACATGTCGTTCGCGCAGGCTGCCCAAGCCGTTCAGGTTTCGGCCTACCCCGACCGCTATGCGACGTGGGAGCAGTCGGCGTACGGATGGCTCGCTGCGCACGGGTGACGACGCGTGAATGGGCCGGATGCTTCGGCAGGTGAGGCGTTGACGGGCGTGAGCCCGGATGCTCCGTAGACTTTGCCCGTGAGCACGAGCCAGCAGACGGACCCGCTGATCGGCCGTCTGGTGGACGGCCGATACCGGGTACGCGCGCGCATCGCTCGCGGAGGCATGGCGACGGTCTACGTCGCAACCGACCTGCGCCTCGAGCGCAGAGTCGCTCTGAAGGTGATGCACGGGCACCTGAGTGACGACTCGGTGTTCCAGAGCCGGTTCATCCAAGAGGCCCGAGCGGCCGCGCGCCTGGCCGATCCGCATGTGGTGAACGTGTTCGACCAGGGCCAGGACGGCGACATGGCGTACCTCGTCATGGAGTACCTGCCGGGCATCACCCTGCGCGACCTCATGCGCGAGCAGCGACGGCTCACCGTCCCGCAAGCGGTCACGATCATGGACGCGATCCTGTCCGGCCTTGCGGCCGCGCACCGCGCCGGGATCGTCCACCGCGACGTGAAGCCCGAGAACGTGTTGCTGGCCGAAGATGGCCGCGTCAAGATCGGCGACTTCGGCCTTGCCCGTGCGACCACGGCGAACACAGCATCCGGAGCCCAACTTCTGGGCACGATCGCCTACCTCGCTCCGGAGTTGGTCACCCGCGGCACGGCCGACGCACGCAGCGACATCTACTCACTCGGCATCATGCTCTACGAGATGCTCACCGGCGAGCAGCCGTACAAAGGCGAGCAGCCGATGCAGATCGCTTTCCAGCACGCGACCGATTCGGTGCCGAGACCGAGCGTGAAGAACCCGGGCGTTCCCGAGCAGCTCGACGAGCTTGTTCTGTGGTCGACCGAAAAGTCTCCGGATGACCGGCCTGTCGACGCACGCGAAATGCTCGATCGTTTACGTGAGATCGAGCGCGACCTCGGCATCTCGCCACAGATCACTCGCACCGCTCCGGTCGGCGTCATTCGCGATGAGGGCGTCCCGTCCGACGAGCTCACACAGGTACTCCCCCTCGCCTCCACCGGGCCAACCGCCGAAGTCGGCGATACCGATAACGCCACGCGCCTGCGCCACGCGACCCAGAAGCGCACGACGAAGGGAGCATGGCTCGTCGTGCTCGTGCTGCTGCTCGCGGCCCTCGCCGGCGGTGCCGGCTGGTGGTTCGGTTCGGGTCCCGGGTCGCTCATTGCCGTGGCAGATGTCTCGGGCGGCACATTCACCGAAGCCCAAGACCGCCTCGCTCTCGATTCCCTTGTGGCGGTTGAGCAGGGCGAGTACACCCGAGAAGTCGCGGCGGGGCTGGTCATCCGCACCGAGCCCGGAGCGGGCGCGCGGGTGGACCGCGAGACGAACATTGATGTCTTCGTCTCGCTCGGGCCGCCGATCGTGACGGTTCCGTCGTTGAGTGGCCTGACCGAAGAGCAAGCCCGCGCGTTCTTCAGTGAGAACTTCATCGACGTCGGCGACAGCGAACGCGAGTTCTCGCCCGACGTTGCGCAAGACATCGTGCTCGCAGCATCCGTCACCCCCGCCTCCGGCGGTGAGGCGTTCGGATGCCTCGACGGCTGCCAAGCTCTGCAGGGCGATTCGGTGACCATGCTGGTTTCGGCCGGCGCTGTGCCGAACGTTGCCGGGCAGAGCGTGGGTGCGGCCACCGACGCACTCAACGCCGTCGACCTGCAGGTGTCAGAGTCACAGAACCGCATCAACAGCGAGGACGTTCCTGAAGGATCCGTGATCGGCCTTGTGGAGCGCGACGGTGGCGGGAATTGGCGCCCGGGCGAGACCGTGACGCTCGTTGTGTCGGACGGGCCTCCCCTTTACCCGATCCCCGGTGTCGTCGGACTGACGCGCGACGAGGCCCGTGCCGTCCTGGAAGAGGCGGGGTTCGGCGCCGACTGGGCGCTCTTCTGGAACGCCGTGCCCAACGGCCTGACCGAGGTGACTTCGCAAGACATCGCCGAAGGCGCGATGCGCGTCCGCGGGACGAGCGTCTACCTTCAGCTCACCGTCACCGGCTGATCGCCGGAGTCAGAACCGCTCAGCGCTTCTCGAGCTCCTCAGCCACGAGGAACGCGAGCTCGAGGCTCTGCATGTGGTTCAGTCGCGGGTCGCACAGCGACTCGTATCTTGTCGCGAGGGCTGCTTCATCGATCTCTTCCGAACCGCCGAGGCATTCGGTCACGTCATCGCCGGTGAGCTCGATGTGGATGCCACCCGGGAACGTCCCCACGGCGCGGTGCGCCTCGAAGAAGCCGCGGACCTCGTCCACGACGTCGTCGAACCGGCGCGTCTTGTAGCCGGTCGGGGTCGTCATGCCGTTGCCGTGCATCGGGTCGGTGACCCACAGCGGGAGCGCGCCCGAATCACGCACGGCCTCCAGGAGCGGTGGCAACGCGTCGCGGATCTTGCCGGCTCCCATACGCGTGATGAACGTCAGGCGGCCAGGCTCGCGCTCGGGGTCGAGCTTGTCGATCAGCTGCAGCGCCATCTCGGGCGTGGTCGAAGGACCGAGCTTCACGCCGATGGGGTTGCGGATCTTCGAGAAGTAGTCGATGTGCGCGCCGTCGAGGTCGCGAGTGCGCTCACCGATCCAGACGAAGTGCGCCGATGTGTTGTACGGCGTTCCCGTACGCGAGTCGATGCGCGTCATTGGGCGCTCGTAGTCCATGAGCAGGCCCTCGTGGCCGGTGTAGAACTCCACTCGCTTGAGTTCGTCGAAGTCGGCGCCAGCCGCCTCCATGAACTTGATCGCGCGGTCGATCTCGGTCGCGAGGCGCTCGTACGCCTGGTTGGCCGGGTTGGACGCGAAGCCCTTGTTCCACGAGTGCACTTCGCGCAGGTCGGCGAAGCCACCCTGCGTGAACGCGCGAATGAGATTGATGGTGGATGCTGCGGTGTGGTACCCCTTCAGCAACCGCTGGGGGTCGGCAGTGCGCGAGCCTTCGGTGAAGTCGTACCCGTTGACGATGTCGCCGCGGTAGGCGGGAAGAGTGACCTCGCCGCGCGTCTCAGTGTCGGCAGAGCGCGGCTTGGCGAACTGCCCCGCCATGCGCCCCATCTTGATGATGGGCATCGACGCACCGTAGGTGAGCACAACGGCCATCTGCAAGACTGTCTTGATACGGTTGCGGATCTGCTCGGCAGTCGCTCCCGCGAACGTCTCGGCGCAATCGCCACCCTGCAGAAGGAACGCCTGGCCGGAGGCCGCCCGAGCAAGGCGGTCGCGCAGATTGTCGACCTCACCGGCAAAGACGAGCGGGGGCAAGGTGGCGATCTCGGCAGAGACTGCCGCGACGGCGTCGGCGTCGGGCCACAGCGGCTGCTGCTTGATGGGCAGGGTCCGCCAGTGGTCGAGCGCGTCGTGGTGCTGAGGCATCCGATAAGTCTATCGGCGAGCGGGCAGGCGATCCTTCACCGTGGAGGCGTATACGTCGTCATATTGCTGCTCACCCAGCCGCTGCAATGCGACCATGATTTCGTCGGTCACCGACCGCAGGATGTAGCGATCGCCCTCCATGCCGGCGAAGCGTGAGAAGTCCAGCGGCTCACCGATGACGACGCCAACCCGGACGACCCGCGGAATGGTGCGTCCGATCGGCAACATCGTTTCGGTGTCGACCATCACCACGGGAACGACGGGCACTCGGGCTTCCAGCGCCATCCTCGCAAGGCCGGTCCGCCCACGATAGAGCTGGCCGTCGGGGCTACGTGTGCCTTCGGGATAGATGCCGAGCAGGTCGCCGCGTCCGAGAACTTGCAGGCCGGTGTTGAGGGATGCCTCGGACGCCTTGCCGCCCGATCGGTCGATGGGTATCTGCCCTGTCGCCTTCATGAACATGCGCGTGGACCAGCCCTTGAGGCCCTTCCCCGTGAAGTAGTCACTCTTCGCCAGGAACGACATGGGCCGATCGATCAAGAGCGGGAGAAAGACCGAGTCCATCACCGACAGGTGGTTGCTCGCCAGGATCGCGGCGCCCTCGGCGGGGACGTTGCGACGGCCGATGATCCATGGGCGCCAGATCGCCTTGACGATCGGACCAATCACCACGTACTTCATCAGCCAGTAGAACATCGGCGCTACTCCCCTGTGCTCACCACGGCGCTCACCGCGGCGAGGTCGGCCGCGCCGATGAGCCCGGCGTCGTTGCTGAGCTCGGCGATCGCGAACTTCGCGACAGGCCGATCTCCATAGCCGGGGAGCGAGGTCTGATAGGCGATCCGCACGGGTTCGAGCAAGTCGTTGCCGAGCTGTGCCACTCCCCCGCCGATGACGAACATTTCGGGGTCAAGGACTGCCTGAAAGCCGCCGCATGCCTCGCCGAGGGCCGTCGCGACCCGCCGTAGAGCCTCGATCGCGCCCGGGTCCCCGGCGAGGACCAGTCGAGAGACCGCGGGGCCGCTGATTGTGCCCTTCTGCGTGCGCACAGCAGCAAGCGCGTCACCGATACCGTCGTCGTTGCCATCGGCTCTGCCGTCGGCGATGGCATTGGCCTCGCGCTGCAATGCGCGACCGGACGCATACTGCTCGAGGCATCCGTTCTGTCCGCAACCGCAGGGCAGTCCGTCGCGGGTGAAGCGCGTGTGTCCGAGTTCGCCGGCGATGCCGTGTCCGCCACGGTAGAGCTCGCCTTCGAGAACGACGGCACCGCCGACTCCGGTGCCCATCGTCAGCATGACCATGTGGTTGACGTCCCGCCCGGCACCGAAGCGGAACTCCGCCCACCCCGCCGCGTTCGCATCGTTCTCGATGGTGACGGGAAGCGGGATGCCGGCCTCCAAAATGGCCTTGAGGGGCTCGTTGTGCCACGCGATGTTGGGGGCGTGGATGACGGTGGCTCGGTCGCGGTCGATGAATCCGGCGGCGGCGACGCCCACTGCAGCGACGTCGTGGCTGGCGATGAAGTGGTTCGCCATGTCGATGACCGCCTGAGCGAGGTCAGCGGTATCGATGGGAGTTTCAACCCGGAGCTTCTCGACGATGTGTCCGTCTGCATCCACGACACCACCGGCGATCTTCGTTCCGCCGATGTCGATTCCGACCTTGAGCACCACAGTCCTCACTGCCCCTCTCCGCGCGACGCGAGAGCGACGGCGTCTTGCAGTCTATCCACGCGGTTCGCTATCCACGCGGTTCGTCTTTGCACCCTCTCCACAGCGCCACGCCGCTACTGCTCTGCGGCGCGGAGGCTCAGTTAGACTTCACGGGACGTCTCCCCGACACCCAGTCCGCACCGAAGGAGTTGCCGTGGTTCAGTTCGAAGTCCCCGCAATCGTGCCTGCCGATCCGCAAGCAAACATCACCGACCTGCTCGTTGATCGCGTGAAGGCGACGCCCGATCTGGCGCTGTTCGCCGTTCCGGACGGCGCAGAATGGCGTGATATCACGGCGGCCGAGTTCCACCGCCAGGTGATCGCCCTCGCGAAGGGCTTCGTCGCCGGCGGCATCGAGCCCGGTGACAAGGTCGGGTTCATCGCCCGCACCACCTACGACTGGACGCTCGTCGACTTCGCGCTGTTCTTCGCCGGCGCAGTGATGGTCCCGATCTACGAGACCAGCTCCCCCGCCCAGATCGCGTGGAACATCGCCGACTCCGGCGCCATCGCGTGCATCACCGAGTCTCTCGACCACTCCGCACGCCTCGACGAGGTGCGCGCCGAGCTTCCGCTGCTGCGTTCGGTGTGGTCGATGCACGCCGGAGAGCTCGACAAGCTCCGCGAGCAGGGCGCAAGCGTCACCGACGAGGAGATCGAGCGCCGCCGCAACATCGCCAATGGCGCCGACATCGCGACGCTCATCTACACGTCGGGTTCGACCGGTCGCCCCAAGGGCTGCGTGCTGACGCACAGCAACTTCGTCGAGCTCGTTCGCAACTCGTCGGTTGCGCTGCACGAAGTACTTTCCGTACCGAATTCCTCGACCCTGTTGTTCATCACGACCGCGCACATCTTCGCCCGTTTCATCTCGATCCTCGACATCCACGCGGGTGTCAAGACCGGTCACCAGCCCGACACCAAGCAGCTTCTTCCGGCGCTCGGCTCGTTCAAGCCGACCTTCCTGCTCGCGGTTCCCCGCGTGTTCGAAAAGGTCTACAACTCGGCCGAGCAGAAGGCTGAGGCCGGCGGGAAGGGAAAGATCTTCCGCGCCGCAGCGCACACCGCTATCGAGCACTCGAAGCTTCTCGAAGAGGGGAAGAAGGTTCCGTTCCTCACCAAGATCAAGTTCTCGGTGTTCGACCGACTCGTCTACAGCAAGCTGCGCGCAGCCATGGGTGGCCGTGTCGTGTACGCCGTATCGGGCTCCGCTCCGCTCGGCCCACGTCTCGGCCACTTCTTCCACAGCCTCGGCGTCGTGATCCTCGAGGGCTACGGCCTCACCGAGACCACGGCGCCCGCGACGGTCAACCTCGCGACCAAGTCGAAGATCGGCACGGTCGGTCCGGTGCTCCCGGGTGTCGGCGTCCGCCTCGCGGACGACGGCGAGATCGAGGTTCGCGGTATCAACGTCTTCAAGGAATACTGGCGCAACCCCGAGGCCACCGCCGCGACGTTCGATGGTGACTGGTTCAAGACCGGCGACATCGGCACGTTCGATCAAGAGGGCTTCCTCAAGATCACGGGCCGCAAGAAGGAGATCATCGTTACGGCGGGCGGCAAGAACGTCGCTCCCGCCGCGCTCGAAGACCCGATCCGCGCCAACCCGATCGTCGGCCAGGTCGTCGTCGTCGGCGACCAGAAGCCGTTCATCTCCGCCCTGATCACCCTCGACTCCGAGATGCTGCCGACCTGGCTCGCCAACAACGAGCTCGCCGGCGACATGTCGCTCGACGATGCGGCGAAGAACCCGACCGTGCGTGCCGAGATCCAGCGAGCGATCGATATCGCGAACAAGAACGTCTCCCGCGCCGAGTCGATCCGCAAGTTCACGATCCTCCCGACTGAGTGGACCGAGGCCAGCGGACATCTCACGCCGAAGATGAGCATCAAGCGCAACGTCATCATGGATGACTTCGCCACCGACATCACCGAGATCTACAGCCAGCCGGTCAACACCACAAACACATCCATCAGCTGATCCACGGATGCCACAGCCCCGCGCCTCTTCAGAGGTGCGGGGCTGTGTCGTGGTTGCTCGAAGGTGGGATCTCGATACGCTCGTCGGCGCTCGCTACTCGATCTTGACCCGGGTCAAAACCAGTCTGACTCGCGCACTTCGCGCATAGCGATCTTCCGATTCGCTGGCGACAAGCGAGACAGATACAGCGTTCCGTCCAGGTGGTCGGTCTCGTGCTGCAGAGCCTGGGCGAGTAGTCCGTCGCCCTCGAGCACGATCTCGTTGCCGTCGAGGTCGGTACCCGTGACTTTCGCCCACGGATAGCGGATGGCATCGTGCCAGAGACCTGGAACCGACAAGCATCCCTCGCCGATCTCTTCCGGCTCGCCGCTTACTTCAACGAGCACAGGGTTGAGGATGTAGCCGATGTCACCGTCGATGTTGTAGCTGAATGCGCGCAGACCGACGCCGATTTGCGGGGCGGCGACGCCGGCACGGCCGGGGAGGGCGACGGTGTCAAGAAGATCCTGCACGAGTGCGTGCACGCCTTCGTCCACCGGTCCGACCGGGGCGCTCACCGCGCGAAGGACGGGGTCGCCGAAGATGCGAATGGGCCGAACAGCCATTGCGCTCAGGCCGCCGTGGCGGAGGGCAGTGCGCGCAGACCCTCGACAAGAGTGGCGGCCAACTCGCGCGCGGCGAGCATGGTCTCGGGCCGCAGGTCACGGAACGTGATCGCGCTGCCTGCGGCGATGTGCGGGTCGTACGGAAGCCGCACGACAGCACGCACGCGGGTGCGGAAGTGCGCTTCGAGTTCTTCGGGACGCACGAGAGGCGTGCCGGGTCGCGAGTTGTTGAGCACGACGATTGCGCCGCGCACCTGCTCGGCGTAGCCGTTCGTCTCGAGCCACGTGAGGGTCTCTGATGCGAGTCGGGCTTCATCCACACTCAGTCCCGACACGACGACCAGTTGGTCGGCGAGATCGAGCGTCGCTCCCATGACCGAGTGGACGATGCCGGTCCCGGTGTCGGTGAGCACGATCGAGTAGTAGTGAGCCGCGAGCGAGGCGACATCGTGGTAGTCACGATCGCTGAAGGCCTCGGACACGTGGGGATCAGTGTCTGATGCCAGCACGTCGAGGCGGGTCTCGTCGCGCGCGACGATCGAGGACAGGTCGTTGTAGCCGACGACATCGGCACGAGCGCGCACCAGGTCACGAACGGTCTTGCCGCTGGAGCGCGAAATGCGCTCGGCGAGCGTGCCGCGGTCGGGGTTGGCATCCACCGCGATGATCCGGTCGTCGCGCGCATCAGCGAGCGCCATGCCCAGCAGGGTGGTGACGGTGGTCTTGCCGACGCCTCCCTTGCGGGACAGCACCGGAACGAACATCGCGTGACTGCTCAACGGAGCAGCGATACGGTGATCGAGGGCCTTGCGCGCGCGGGCACGCTTGCCGTCGCCGAGGTTGATGCGGTGACCCGAGATCGAATAGACGAAGTGCTGCCACGCACCCTCGGGCTCGGACTTCACGACCTGGTTCGGGTCGAGTAGCCGGTCTGCCGTGAGCAGATCAGAGGTCTCGCGTCCCGCATCGAACTCGCCCAGGCGCTTCGAAGTCAGCGTGACGTCCTGACGAAGCCGGCGGCGCTCGAGGCGGGCGGGCGGAACCACGGCGTTCTGAGGCGGGGTCGGGCTCTGGACCGCGTCGAAACCCGCGGCCTCGGCCGCAGCATCCCACGTGCTCTTCGCCACCGCGAGGTCGTCGCCCGGCTCAGCGGACGTCGCGGACACGGCGCGATCAGCCTCGACGCCATCACGCACGAACGAGGAAGCGGCGAGTTCGGCGACCAGTTGCGCGTCGGGGTCCACCTCGACAACGTCAGCGTCCTCGACATTGTCAGCGTCTTTGGAAAGCTCGGCGTCGTCGGAATCGTCAGAACTGTCGTCAGAGCTGTCGTCAGCGTCTGCGTGCACCTCTTGCGCGGGCACGTCATCAGCGACGTTGATCACGATCGCACCGGACTCCACCCACTCGGACGGGTTCTCGACAGTGTCATTCACGATCTCGTCATTCACGATCTCGTCGTCCACGATCTCGGTCTCGGCGGTTTCCGTCGAGACGAAATCTTCGTCGGCCTCGAAGTACGAAACCTCGTCGCCGATCACGTCATCGTCGGTGAACTCCTCGTCCGATTCGGGTGCCATAGACACGCTCACCTGCTCGGTGGACCCCAAAGTAGAACCGCCGAGAATGTTGATCGCGGTGGTGTCGAGGTTGGCGGTGTCAGAGAGTACACCGTTCTCGGATTCGCTGTCGTGCGGCATCGAGTCGGGTCGATCAGGCGTCACTGCGGGGTACTCCAAAAGGCGGGTGGAACGGCAAATGCCTTCCCCAGGTTACTTTGCTGGACGGATGACGACCAAAAGGTCACCCGCTTCCACCTGTGCGGTGGCACTGATCGCCACGCGTTCGATGACTCCGTCGATGGGCGCGGTGATCGCCGCCTCCATCTTCATGGCCTCGATCGAGGCCACCGGCTGTCCGGCAGAAACGGTGTCGCCGACCTCGGCCTTGAGCGTCACCACTCCCGAGAAGGGTGCGGCGACTTGACCGGACTTGGAGGTGTCAGCCCGCTCGGCTTGACGGACGTCCACCTTGATGCTGCGGTCGCGCACATAGACCGGGCGCAGTTGCCCGTTGAGCGTCGTCATCACTGTGCGGATGCCCTTGGCATCCGCCTCACCGATGGCCTCGAGCCCCACATAGAGCTGCACGCCGGGGTCGATCTCTGCGATGTGCTCTTCACCGGGCGTCAAGCCGTACAGGTAGTCCGGCGTTCCGAGGGCTGAGAGGTCACCGTAGCTCTCACGGTTGGTCTCGAAGTCTTTCGCGGGTCCGGGGAAGAGTAGGCGGTTCAGCGTGCGGCGGCGCGCGGCGGCATCGCCGGCCAATCCGTCGCGCTCTTCATCGGTGAGCGGTGGCACATCGATGGAGATCTGCTTGCCGGCGAGCACCTTGGTGCGGAACGGCTCCGGCCAGCCGCCGGGCAGGTCACCCAGCTCACCCGCCATGAAGCCGACCACCGAATCGGGGATGTCGTAGTTCTGGGGGTTCTCTGCGAAGTCGGCGGGATCAGCATTGGCTGCAACCAGCGCCAGGGCGAGGTCGCCGACGACCTTCGACGACGGCGTCACCTTCGGAATGCGCCCGAGGATGCGGTCGGCGGCGGCATACATGTCTTCGATGCGCTCGAAGTCATCGGCCATGCCGAGGGCGATCGCCTGCTGGCGGAGGTTCGACAGCTGACCACCGGGGATCTCGTGGTGGTACACGCGACCCGTGGGGCCCGGGAGACCAGACTCGAACGGGCTGTAGAGGTTGCGGACACCCTCCCAGTACGGTTCGAGATCACCCACGGCATCGAGCGAGATGCCGGTGTCGCGCTCCGTGTGGGCCAGGGATGCCACCAGCGCCGACAGAGACGGCTGGCTGGTCGTTCCCGACAGCGGCGCGGCCGCAGCATCCACTGCATCCACCCCGGCGGCGCTGGCCGCCAGCAACGTCGCGAGCTGCCCGCCCGCGGTGTCGTGCGTGTGCAGGTGCACGGGGAGGTCGAATCGCTCGCGCAGCGCCGTGACGAGCTTCGCCGCGGCGGCCGGCCGGAGCAATCCGGCCATGTCCTTGATCGCGAGGATGTGCGCGCCCGACTCGACGATGCTGTCTGCGAGGCGCAGGTAGTAGTCGAGCGTGTAAAGGGTCTCTGCGGGATCGAGCAGATCGGCCGTGTAGCAGAGCGCTACTTCGGCGACCGCCGTGCCGGTCTCGAGCACGGCGTCGATCGCGGGACGCATCTGGCTGACGTCGTTGAGGGCGTCGAAGATGCGGAAGATGTCGACACCCGTGTCGGCGGCCTCGCGCACGAACGCGTGGGCGACGTCGTCGGGCCGCGGCGTGTAGCCGACGGTGTTGCGGCCGCGCAGCAGCATCTGGATCGGGACGTTCGGGATTGCCTCGCGGACCGCGGCCAGGCGCTCCCATGGGTCTTCGGCGAGAAAGCGCAGCGCAACGTCATAGGTCGCGCCGCCCCAGGCCTCGACCGACAGCAGCCCCGGTGTCATGCGTGCCACGTGGGGTCCGACGCGGACGAGGTCGCGGGTGCGCACGCGCGTGGCGAGCAGCGACTGGTGCGCGTCGCGGAAGGTCGTCTCGGTGACCGCGAGCGGCACCTGCTCACGCAGCGCCGCGGCGAAACCGCTCGGTCCGAGCTCGCGGAGGCGATCGAGCGTGCCCGACGGAGGAGTGACCGACAGATCGATCGCGGGGAGCTTGCTGCCAGGCGAAACCGACACAGGCTTCTCGCCATAGGGACGGTTGACGGTGACGTCACCCAGCCAGCTGAGGAGCTTCGTGGCGCGGTCGCGCGACTGGTTGACGGTCAGCAGCGCGGGGCGCTCTTCGATGAACGCGGTGCTGAGGTCGCCCGCGACAAAGGCAGGGTCGTCCAGCACAGCACGGAGGAACGGGATGTTGGTGGCAACGCCGCGGATGCGGAACTCCGCCAGCGCGCGCTTGGCCCGAGCGACGGCCGACGGGAAGTCGCGTGCGCGGCAGGTCAGCTTGGCGAGCATCGAGTCGAAGTGCGGACTGATCTGCGAGCCCGCCGCGGTCGTCCCACCGTCGAGTCGGATGCCGGCACCGCCGGGCGACCGGTAGGTCGTGATGCGCCCGGTGTCGGGGCGGAAGCCCTGCGAGGGGTCTTCGGTCGTGATACGGCATTGCAGGGCCGCACCGCGCAGAACGATGTTCTCCTGGGCGAGGCCGAGGTCTGCGAGGGTCTCGCCGGCGGCGATACGCATCTGGGACTGCACGAGATCGACGTCGGTGACCTCCTCGGTGACCGTGTGCTCGACCTGGATACGCGGATTCATCTCGATGAAGACGTGCTCGCCCGCTCGCTCACCCGCCGTGTCGACGAGGAATTCGACGGTTCCGGCGTTCACGTAGCCGATCGATTCGGCGAATGCCACCGCGTCGCGATGGAGGGCGGCGCGCAACTCGTCCGAGATGTTCGGTGCCGGCGCGATCTCGATGACTTTCTGGTGCCGCCGCTGCACCGAGCAGTCGCGCTCGAATAGGTGGACGGTGTGGCCCGTCGCATCCGCGAGGATCTGCACCTCGATGTGACGCGGACGCACGACGGCCTGCTCGAGGAACACGCGTGCATCGCCGAAAGCCGCTCCGGCTTCGCGCATCGCCTCTGCGATCGCTGGCGGGAGCGCGCCGGGGGTCTCAACGCGCCGCATGCCGCGGCCGCCGCCACCTGCCACTGCCTTCACGAAAATCGGGAAGCCGATGTCGGCCGCTTGAGCGACGAGTTCGTCGACATCTTCGGACGCTTCGGTCGAGCGCAGCACGGGAACCCCCGCGGCGATCGCGTAGTGCTTCGCGGTGACCTTGTTGCCGGCCATCTCAAGCGCCAATGCGGGCGGCCCGATAAACGTGATGCCGTTCTCCGCCGCGCGCGCGGCGAGCTCGGGATTCTCCGAGAGAAAGCCGTAGCCAGGGTAGATGGCGTCCGCTCCACAGGCGAGCGCAACGCGGATGATCTCGTCGACATCGAGATAGGCGCGCACGGGATGCCCCGGCTCGCCGATCACATACGACTCGTCCGCCTTCTGGCGATGGATCGAGCCACGGTCCTCGTAGGGGTAGACCGCGACCGTGCGGGCTCCCAATTCGAACGCGGCACGAAACGCACGGATGGCGATTTCACCGCGGTTGGCGACCAGTATCTTGCGGAACATTGACACCTCGCAGAGCAGTGCCCGAAGTGGGCGGAGTGTGCTCTCAGCCTAGGGGAAGGTAACGTGGACGATTGTGCACGTACTCTCCGTCAGCTCACTCAAGGGCGGGGTCGGTAAGACAACCGTGACGCTGGGACTCGCTTCCGCCGCATTTGCGCGGGGCGTTCGCACGCTCGTGGTTGATCTCGACCCTCAGTCCGACGTCTCGACCGGTATGGATATCCAGGTCGCAGGCCGGCTCAATGTCGCCGACGTCCTCGCCAACCCCAAAGAAAAGACCGTTCGCCAGGCGATCACCTCCAGTGGGTGGGCCAAAGTGCACCCGGGCACAATCGATGTGATGATCGGCAGCCCGTCGGCGATCAACTTCGACGGACCGCATCCTTCGGTGCGCGACGTCTGGAAGATGGAAGAAGCACTCGCCACGATCGAGGCCGACTACGACCTCGTGCTGATCGACTGCGCTCCGTCGCTCAACGCCCTCACACGCACCGCGTGGGCGGCCTCTGATCGGGTCATCGTCGTTACCGAGCCCGGACTGTTCTCGGTCGCCGCCGCTGATCGTGCCCTGCGCGCGATCGAAGAGATTCGCCGCGGCCTCTCTCCTCGCCTTCAGCCGCTGGGCATCGTGGTCAACCGCGTGCGCCCGCAGTCGATAGAGCACCAGTTCCGCATCAAAGAGCTGCGCGACATGTTCGGCCCGCTCGTGCTGGCACCCCAGCTGCCCGAGCGCACGTCTCTGCAGCAGGCTCAAGGTGCGGCGAAGCCGCTGCACATCTGGCCCGGCGACTCGGCGCAAGAACTCGCGGCCGACTTCGACGCGCTGCTTGACCGCGTCATCCGCACCGGACGAATCCCCGTCGCGGGCGAGTAACGCTCAGCCGAGTTTCAGGCAGTGCGGGCGGCGCGACGTGCCGACAGCTCGTCCATGACGTCGGGTGCCTGAGCCTCGAACGACACGAGCTCGGACTCGACCTCCCGCAGGACCTTGCCCACGGCGATGCCGAAGACGCCTTGGCCGCGGCTTACGAGGTCGATGACCTCGTCGTTGGACGTGCAGAGATAGACCGATGCACCGTCGCTCATGAGCGTCGTGCCGGCAAGATCGCGGATGCCCGAGGCGCGCAACTGCTCGACCGCCGTGCGGATCTGCTGCAACGAGATTCCGGTGTCGAGAAGTCGCTTGACGAGCTTCAGCACGAGGATGTCGCGGAAACCGTAGAGACGCTGCGAGCCAGAACCTGAGGCACCGCGAACGGTCGGTTCGACCAGTTCGGTGCGTGCCCAGTAGTCGAGCTGACGGTAGGTGATACCTGCCGCGCGGGCGGCAACCGCACCGCGGTAGCCGACCTCGTCTTCCATCTCGGGGAGTCCGTCGGTGAAAAGAAGGTCAGCGGCGTACGTCTGTTCAGCGGTGACGTCCGGGACATCGCGAGCGGTCATGCGCATCCCCCTCCGGATCCGATGTATCAAAACTAGGCCAGGCGCGGCCCTGCGGCAACGACATCGGCTCCGCGTGTCGTTGCGGACGAAGTACTGGGTCGCTACGAAAGCAGACGATCCAGCGCGGCGCGGATGAAGATCCCGCGGATATCTTCGAGACGTTTGGCCAACTCGGGCGCAATCTCGCCAGCACGGCCTCGGGACGAGGCATCCGTCCGACGAAGCAACGGCGAGAGAGCCGACTCGATCAGAGTCACATCGCGCTCAGCGCCCTGTCGCAGCGTGCGCACGTGACGCGGCTCGATGCCGTGTCGGTCAAGCGCGACCAGGGCTCGCAGCAGCGCGACGGACTGGTCGGTGTAGGCATCCGTCGCCACCAGCACACCCGTACTGATCGCGTCGTTGAGCAGTTGCGGGGCGGCTCCGGATGCTGCGAGCAATTCTTCGCGGCGATACCGACGTGGCGCCGGCACAATCGACGGCACGGCCGTCGGAGTGGCCGGTTCGCGTCCTGCATCGACGTCTGCGAGATAGTCGCGGATCACGACGAGCGGCAGGTAGTGGTCACGCTGCAGGGTCAGCGCGAGGCGCAGTCGCTCGAGGTCGGCAGGCGAGAACTTGCGGTAGCCCGACTCGGTGCGAGTGGGCGTGACGATGCCCTGACCTTCGAGAAAACGGAGCTTGCTGGCTGACAGATCAGAGAACTCCGGCGAGAGGCGCGCCAGCACCTGGCCAATACTCAGAAGCCCCGCGGACGATGATCGTTCGCGGGCGGATGCGGCGGGCATCAGGCGTCCGGGCCCTGTTCGTGACTGTGCCCGTCGTTACCGTGCCCGTGGGGCAGATCAGCGGGAGAAACGAAGAAGTTGAGTCGGAACTTGCCGACGCGCACCTCGGCGCCGTTACGCAGGATCGCGCGGTCGACTCGTTCGCCGTCGACGTATGTGCCGTTCAGCGAACGCTGGTCGACGAGCTCGAAGGATGTCGCGTCGCGCGTGATCTCGGCATGTCGACGCGAGACGGTCACATCGTCGAAGAAGATGTCGGCTTCGGGGTGACGACCCACCGTGGTGACGTCCGTGTCGAGCAAGTAGCGCGCACCAGCGGTCGGGCCTGAGCGGACGACGAGCAGAGCGGCACGGGTGGGCAGCGCCTCGATCGCGTCGAGTTCGGCCTCTGACAGGTCGCTGCCGAACGGCACGAAGGACAGATCGGAATTGTGCCCGAAGGTCTGCGTGGCGTCGGTGCCGCGATCGGTATCGGCCGCAGCCGCATCCGATCCGGACGTCCGTCGGATCTCGTCCGAACCAGGTCGGCGGTTCTCCTCCACGTGTCCTCCTTTTCGTTTGCCAGCCTAGCCGATCGACACGACGACGATGGGGCGGAGTTCGGGGATCGGACACCCATCCACTGTGTTCGCTCAGTGTTTCGTCGTGTGTCGAGCAAGGTGCGTCCTCATCGGGACCGTCCTAGCCTGACTGGTGTTCGAACCTACTGACAGGAGAGTCCCGTGTCGAGTCCTCAGACCCACATCCCGCCCTTTTCGGTGCGTGAGCGTGCGGCCTGCATGTGCTCGGTCGGTGGTTCCTGCTCCTCGTTCGCACCCGGACACGCCCTGCACCTGATCCAGGCGCGGTTGGCCTCGGCCACTCCGTCGGAGTGGTCAGACGCGTTCGTCGAATCCGTGGATCGCACCTCGGGCGAGATCGTCGTGCGCACCTTCGACGGCGAGGCGATCCGGCTCTGGAGCGGCGCGGGCGCGGCGGTAGTCGTCGAGTCCGGAGCGCCGGTCGCACTGCACGCGCGCTACGACGTGCTCGCGGTGGGCCGCGAGCGGTTCAATGTCTTGACAGGCTGACAGACCTGGCCCTCAGGCCATCATCATCGAGTTCTTCATCGCCATGCAGGCGTCCATGCATGCCTTGCAGGCCTGAGCGCACATCTTGCAGACGTCACTGTCGTCGGCGTGATCCATGCACTCGTCCATGCAGACCTGGCACATCGCGATGCACGCGTCGAGCATGGCCATCATGGCGGCCGGAGTCATGCCCTGCATCCGCATCATGGAGCGCATCATCGTGTTGCACATGTCGGCGCAGTTCATGCAGGCGGGGCTGCACGACATCATCTGGGTGGAGCACACCACGCACGCCTGCTCGCATGCCGAGCAGGCATCCATACAGGCCTGCATGAGCGACATGTCCATGTTCATTTCTTTCGGCATGGAATTCGCCATCATCGCGTCCATCATCATCGAGTCCATTACGCACCTCGCGTCGTCGTTGGTTGATCGTCGGCGCGCACCGTGCCCGCCTGCTTCGCACGCTACTCCGCGAGGGGGTGAATTTCACCCCCTCTGCTCGGCGTAGCCTGGAGGAGATGACTCTCAAGATTTCGCGCGCCGTCGGCGCTGCTCTCGCTGTACTTCTGCTGTCTGCTGGTGGCATTGCCATCGCCGCACCCGCGAGCGCGCACGACGAGCTCGTCAGCTCCGATCCTGCGAACGGTGCGACGCTCGATGTTGCGCCGGAGGCGCTCACCCTGACCTTCAGCGCGAACATCAACGCCGAGCCCACCGCTACAGAAGTGCAGGTGACGGATGCCTCAGGCACGGCTCTCGCCGGCACCCCCTCGGTGCTCGACAATGTGCTGACGGTGCCGATCGATGCTGCGGGTGACGAAGCATCCGGAGCAATCACCGTCTTGTGGAAGGTCGTCTCGAGCGACGGACACCCCATCGCGGGCGAGTTCGGCTTCACCGTGACCGCCCCCGCGCCCGCCCCCACCGCGACGCCGAGCGAGACCGCGAGCGCCGAACCGAGCGAGACGGCTGACCCCTCAGCAACGCCCGAACCCAGCGAGACCGAGGTCACTCCCCCGGCAGACGAGGATTCGACGTTCGCTGAGGTGTGGCCGTGGATCGTCGGCCTCGTCCTCTTCGCAGCCGTCGGCGGCGCCGTGCTCTACCTGCTCGTGTCGCGCGTGCGTCGCGACAAGGCCCTCGCCGAGAACCGCGCCCGCGCGCTCGGCACCCCAGACTCCGACTCGCCCGCTGAACGATAGGATTTTCGTATGCCTCACTACGATGTCGTCATCCTTGGCGCGGGCCCCGGCGGGTATGTCGCAGCCGTCCGCAGCGCACAGCTGGGCCTCTCGGTCGCCATCATTGAAGAGAAGTACTGGGGCGGTGTCTGCCTGAACGTGGGTTGCATCCCCTCCAAGGCGCTTCTGAAGAACGCGGATCTCGCGCACACCTTCCACCACAAGGCCGATCTGTTCGGCATGTCGGGCGAGGTGCACTTCGACTTCGGCAAGGCATGGGACCGCAGCCGCACGGTGGCTGACACCCACGTCGAGGGCATCCACTACCTGATGAAGAAGAACAAGGTCACCGAGTACGAGGGTCGCGGGTCGTTCACCGGCCCGAACGCGATCACGGTGACCAAGGCCGACGGCGCCACCGAAGAGCTGACGTTCGACAACGCGATCATCTCGACCGGCTCGAAGGTTCGCCTTCTGCCGGGTGTGACCCTGAGCGAAAACGTCGTCACGTACGAAGAGCAGATCCTCACGCGCGACCTGCCCGGCTCGATTGTCATCGTCGGCGCGGGCGCGATCGGCATGGAGTTCGCCTTCGTGCTCGTCAACTACGGCGTCAAAGTCACGATCATCGAATTCCTCGATCGTGCGCTGCCGAACGAAGACGCCGACGTCTCGAAAGAGATCGCCCGCCAGTACAAGAAGTACGGCGTCGAGATCCTCACCTCCACCAAGGTCGAGACGGTCACCGACCACGGCGACCACGTCACCGTCACCTACACGCCCAACGCGGGCGGCGAGACGAAGTCGATCGACACCGACAAGGTGCTCATGTCGATCGGTTTCGCGCCGAACATCGAGGGCTTCGGGCTCGACAAGACCGGCGTGAAGCTCACTGACCGTGGCGCGATCGAGATCGACGACTTCATGCACACGTCGGTCCCCCACATCTACGCCATCGGCGATGTGACGGCCAAGCTCCAGCTCGCACACGTTGCCGAGGCGCAGGCCGTCGTCGCCGCCGAGACGATCGGCAAGGCCGAGACGATGGCGCTGGGCGATTACCGCATGATGCCGCGCGCGACGTTCTGCTCGCCGCAGGTGGCGTCGTTCGGACTCACCGAGCAGCAGGCGCGCGACGCCGGCTACGACGTCAAGGTCGCGAAGTTCCCGTTCTCGGCCAACGGCAAGGCCAACGGCCTCGGCGAGCCCATCGGTTTCGTCAAGCTCATCGCCGATGGCGAGCACCTCGAACTGCTCGGTGGCCACCTCATCGGCCCCGATGTGTCAGAGCTTCTGCCCGAACTCACCCTGGCTCAGAAGTGGGACCTCACGGCCCTCGAGGCCGCGCGCAACGTGCACACCCACCCGACGCTGTCGGAAGCTGTGCAAGAGGCCTTCCACGGCCTTGCGGGGCACATGATCAACCTCTGACCTCGCGTCAACTGACGAAGGGCTCCGGATGCTGCATCCGGAGCCCTTCGTCTGTCGTGCTGTCAGCAGCTGTCTTGCGTGTCAGTAGCCGAGCGCGCGGGCCAGTTTCGAGGCGGATGCCGCAGCACGAGCTCCCGCCGTGAGTGCTGCCCGCTCGACCGCGGCGAAGAACGCCTGGCGCTCGCTCACCGAGACCGGGCCGGCAGGCCCCAGCTCGATCTCCCATTCGTGCCAGGAGCGCTCCGCGCCCGTGCGCTCGTCGAGGGTCCGGACGTGGTCGTCGGCGAATTCGGCGACGACGTCTCCGGCCTGCGACAGCAGGTAGTACGCGATGCGGGTGTTCTGAATCTTGGCGAGCGGGGTGAAGGTCGCAGCATCCGCCACCGCAGAAAGCTCCTTTGCGACAGCCTCGGGAATGACGCCGGGCTCGCCCAGCGGCCACTGCAACTCGACCCGCCCGCCGTCAGGCAGGCGCGGACCCTTGATGTGCCACCCGGCGTCGGGGCCTCCCGTGCGGCGGCGCAGGGCGTACCCCGCGCGGGCGAGTGTCAGCGCGGGGTCATCGAGATAGGTCGCGTCGAGCTCGCGCTCTTCTCCGGCGCTGACCGACGCGACGCCAGGGACGCCTGACCAATCAGGCACCGCCACGCCGTCGTCGACGTCGAACTTCAGCTCGATCTCGACCGAGCGGGAAGGTTCGTGAGAACTCGCAGCGTCGTGAGAAGACACAGCCTCAGTCGTCACGCCCGTCGGCGTCCGGGTTGATGTCTTCGGTCGCCTCGATGTAGACGAAACGCGCCTCGGTCGGGCCATCGCCCTCGCCGGTGTTCTCGAGCTCTCCCTCGCGGTGATAGACGAGCTGCCCCTCACCGTAGGGGACGATGTAGGAGTCGGTGACCGACTCGTCGAGGGGAATTACCTGCCCGTCGAGCGGGCCTCCGTGAAGTCGCGCAATAGCCATACCTCGAGACTACTCGGAGCTCGCGAGCACGAGCAGAGAACTCGTGGCCGTCGCGACGACCCTGCCCGAGGCATCCGTCACCTCGCCCTCGGTGAAGATGACTCTTCGCCCCGGCTTGATCACCCGCCCCGTCGCCCGCAACACGCCCGAGGCGTGAGTGATCGGACGCACGTAGCGCACGTTGAGATCGATCGAGGTGTACCCCACACCCGCCGGAAGCGTCGTGTGCGCGGCGCAGCCGAGCGCCGAGTCGAGGAGGGTGCACGCCAGTCCTCCGTGCACCGCGCCGATCGGATTGTAGTGAAACTCGGCGGGTACGCACTCGAAGACCGCGAAGGCGTCGCGGACCTCCACGAGAGTGAATCCCATGGTCCGCGAGATCGGCGGCGGCGGGATCCTCCCGTCGATCATGGCCTGCAGGCTCTCCAGCCCCGTGCCGGTATTGCGTAACTGCGTGAGCGCCTCGGCGGGGTCAGACCAGTCGAAAGTGCGAGAGCGAGAGTCCGTCATTTGTTGAGTCTCTCACCCCCGTAGGCTGAACCGGTGAAACCGTTCGTGCTGCTGGCGACGCGGGCCGAAGACCGGCCTGCCGATGAAGAATATGCGCTGTTCCTGCGCTTCACCGGCCTGCAGCCGCACGAACTTCTCAGAGTGCGCCTCGAAGCGGCGCCCATGCCTGAGCTTCGACTCGACGAGATCTCGGGCATCTTCGTGGGCGGTGGGCCGTTCAACGCCTCTGACCCGACCGAGAAGAAGTCGCCCGTCCAGCGCCGGGTCGAGGCCGAGTTCACGGCGCTGCTCGATGAGGTGGTCGCCCAGGACTTCCCGTTCTTCGGCGCCTGCTACGGCATCGGTACACTCGGAACGCACCAGGGCGCCACGATCGACCGCACCTACTCCGAGCCGATCAGCGTGGTGCCCGTGTCGCTCGCGGAGGGCGCAGCATCCGACCCGCTCCTCAACGGACTGCCGGACACCTTCAACGCTTTCGTCGGACACAAAGAGGCGATCAGCTCACTGCCGGCCGGCGGTCTACACACTGTGACGCTGCTCGCGTCGTCTCCGCGATGCCCGGTGCAGATGTTCCGGGTCGGTGAGAACGTCTACGCGACGCAGTTCCACCCCGAACTCGACGTCGAGGGCATCACCACGCGAATCCACGCGTACGCCGACCACGGCTACTTCGCGCCACACGAGCTCGAAGACACCCTTGCCGCTGTGCGCAGCGCGCCCGTCACCGAGACCGGCGAGCTTCTCCGCCGCTTCGCGCAGAGGTACGCGCGAGATTAGAGCCGTGTTTACAGCGCTGGCGGCGTGTGCCAGATGCGTTCGATGTAGTCGCGGATCGAGCGGTCGGACGAGAAAAAGCCCGAGCGCGCGACGTTGAGGATCGCCGCCTTCGTCCAGGCATCCTGATCCGCGTACGCCAGGTCGACCTTCGCCTGCGCCTCGATGTAGGTCGCATAGTCGGCGAGCACCATGAAGCGGTCGTCATAGAGCAGGTTCGACACGATGGGCTCGAACACCGAACGGTCGCCGCCCGAGAACGCGCCCGAGGCGATCAGGTCGAGCGCGCGGCGCAGACTCTCATCCGCCTGGTAGAACTCGGCGGGCTTGTACCCCTTCGCCCAGAGTGCTTCGACCTCGGGCTCGGCCATGCCGAACAGGAAGAAGTTGTCGTCACCGACGAGCTGTCGGATTTCGACGTTCGCGCCGTCGTCCGTGCCGATCGTGAGCGCGCCGTTGAGGGCGAACTTCATGTTTCCGGTGCCGGATGCCTCCTTACCTGCGAGCGAGATCTGCTCCGACAGGTCGGCGGCCGGAACCACCCGCTCGGCGAGCGTCACGTTGTAGTTCGGCGGGAAGATCACCTTCAGCTTGCCCTCGACGCGCGGGTCGTTGTTGACCACCGACCCGACGGCGTTGATGAGGTGGATGATGCGCTTGGCCATCGCGTAGCCGGGGGCGGCCTTGGCTCCGAAGATGAACGTACGCGCTTGCATGTCGGATGCCTTGACCCGGCCCGAGACGATGCTCTCGTACGACGTCACGATGTGGAGCACCTTGAGCATCTGCCGCTTGTACTCGTGGAGGCGCTTGACCATCACGTCGAGGAGGTGGTCCTCTGAGAGCTCGAAGCCGTCGCGTGCAAGTAGCACCTCGCTGAGCACGCGCTTGTTTGCGGCCTTCACTTCGGCGAACTGGGCGCGGAACTCGGGATCTTCGGCGAAGGCTTCGAGACCGCGCAGACGCTCGAGGTCGACGGTCCAGCCGGCGCCGAGGGCTTCGGTGATGAGGTTCGCCAGGCCGGGGTTCGCCAGGCGGATGAATCGGCGCGGGGTGACGCCGTTCGTGACATTGGTGAACTTGCCCGGGTAGAACTCGTCGAAATCGGGCAGCACGCGCTCGCGCAGCAGCTGCGAGTGCAGCTCGGCAACGCCGTTGACCTTGGCGCCCGCGACCGTGGCGAGGTAGGCCATGCGCACCGAGCGGTTGGGGTGCTCGCTGATGATCGACATGTTGCGGATGCGCATCTCATCGTCACCGAAGCGCTTGCGCACCGCGAGCAGGAACTCGTCGTTGATGCGGTAGATGATCTCGAGGTGTCGGGGCAGTAGGCGGCCGAGCAGGTCGACCGACCACACTTCGAGGGCTTCGGGAAGCAGGGTGTGGCAGGTGTACGCGAAGCATTGCTGCGTGATCGCCCACGCAGCATCCCATTCCATGCCCTTTTCGTCGACCAGCACGCGCATGAGTTCGGGCACCGCGATCACCGGGTGGGTGTCGTTGAGCTGGAAGATCACCCGGTTGGGCAGGTTGGTGAGATCGTAGCCCGGAGCGAGCATGTGATCGAGGAAGTCACCGATGGATGCTGCGACGAAGAAGTACTGCTGCTGCAGACGCAGCTCCTTACCCTGGGGCGTGGAGTCTTCGGGGTAGAGCACCTTCGAGATGGTCTCGGCGTAGGTCTGGGCGCGCACGGCCTCTTCGTAGTCGCCCGAGTTGAACCCGCTCAGGTCGAAGCTGTTCGTGGCTACCGAACGCCAGAGGCGCAGAGTGTTGACGCGGCCGTTGTGATAGCCGGGAACCATGTAGTTGTAGGGCACCGCCTGCACGTTCCAGGACGGGATCCAGCGGCTGCGGGTGACCTTTTCGCCTTCGTGGTCCACTTCGTAGGTTTCGGTGTGGCCACCGAACGAGACGGTCTGGGCATTCTCGGGGTGCGGGAACTCCCACGGCGACCCGAGCGTGAGCCATGCGTCGGGCTGCTCGATCTGCTCGCCGTTTTCGAACGTCTGGCGGAAGATGCCGTACTCATATCGGATGCCGTAACCGATGCTCGGCACGCTCAGGGTGGCCAGCGAGTCGATGAAGCAGGCCGCGAGGCGTCCGAGTCCCCCGTTGCCCAGACCCGGCTCGACTTCTTGCTGGCGGAGTTCGTCGAGGTCGATGCCGCACTGGGCGAGAGCGTCGGTGGCGATCTCGGTGAGGCGCGTGGCGAGCAGATTGTTGTCGAGTTGACGGCCGAGAAGGTACTCGGCCGAGAGGTAACAGACACCCTTGGCCTGGGCGACCTTCTGGCGGCGCTGGTCTTCGAGCCAGCGGGCGATGAGGTAGTCGCGCACGGTGTTGGCAAGGGCCATGTACTGGTCGTTCGCACTGGAGGACGAGAGCATGACGCCGCGCTCGAGGTTGAGGTTCTCGAGGAACTGCTTGACGAACCCGTCGACGCTCGCCGGTGGCGCAGTTACTGGCGCGAGTGCCAGCGGATGCGTCGAGGTGAGTGCGGGTGCTGATTCGAGCGACGCTTCGGGCGTGGGCGCTGACTGTTCGTTCACCGCTTGAAACTACCGTCGTATTCGTCTGAACGCACATTCGAGGTGGGTATCGGGGCGGACGTTTACATGATCTTCATGTGACAGCGAGCCCAGATCGTGTCCGAAAACGGGTGGGTTTTGACTAGAACGGTGCGTCGCTCGTGTCGGAGGGCCTGAAGACCGGGCGCATCGCGGCCGTCGGTCGCTCTGGCGCCACCGTGTACCGCCGGGGCCGAGTGTAGAAACTTTCAACTGCGAGCAGCTTCTCGTTCCTTCTTCACATCAGCCTTTGCGAGCCGCACCTCGACCGTTGCAACGCGCAACCCATCTTCGGCCTTCTGCAGACGGCGCAGGGCGAAAGTTGAGGCACCGTACTTGGCTCGCACGCGGTCGTGATGCTCATTGTGGGTGACGATGATGAACGACGAGGCGATGAGAATCACCTGCGCTGACAGGTTCAGCCATAGCAGCAGGGCGATCAGCGATGCGAATGTGGCCAGGAGGGGATTGGCCGTGGCTCCCCGCACGAAGAGGGATGACAGCTGCTGCAGCACGCTGAGCCCTACTCCCCCGATGATCGCTCCGCCCAGCAGTGCCTTCCAGCCGACCTTCATCCCCGTCAAGACTCCGAACAACAGAGCAACCATCGACGCATCGAGCAGGAACACCACCACGATGCCCGCGATGCGCGGGGCGATGATCGCGCCCGGGTCTTCGGATGAGAGGCCGAACCACTCGGTCAACGCTCCGATTCCGGCAGTGGCGTAAAAGGTGGCGATCGCCGCGAGCACGAAGGCCGCGCCGATGATGGCCGCGAGGATGAGGTTGCGCACCATCACCCAGACCCAGAACACGTCGTCGTGCACGCGGTCAGCGAGGGTCATCATGGCCGACCGGGTCGACCCGATCGCCCCGATGGCGGCGCCGACCAGGCCGACGAGCGAGAGCACGAACGGCACGGTGAGGTTGGCCTCCAGCGCAATCTCTGTGGGGTCGACGATGTCGAAGATGCCGGGGATCGCAGCATCCACCGCAGCGATCAATGCCTCCCACGCGACCGGATTGTCGCGCAACCAGATCGACGCGAGCGAGAAGCCCAGCAGTACGCCCGCGAAGACGCTGAACAGCGTGCGGTACGTGACGCTGTCGGCGAGCATCGGGCCGCGGCGTTCGCTGTAGTGCAAGAACGCGCGGACGGCACGCAGAGTGAGGGCCCACGCGGTCAAGCGAGCGATGAGGTTGGGTGAAGTGGATGCCGGAGGCTTCGCCATCCCGCAAGGCTAACCCGCGCCATAAGATGTGCGTGGGGGGTTGACACTCCCGATGGGGATGGGAAAAACCATGCGAGGACTCGCGCAGACGCTTGTGCTGACCGGGGCGGTGCGCGCGGCTGAGATGTCGGCAGCGATGGCGCAGGTGGGCGAAGGGCCAGAGCTGCAACAGCACCTCGTCAGCTCGAACATCGTGACTGAGGCGCAGATCGCCGAGGCCGTGGCTCTGCACACGGGGCACCGGTATTACGACATGGGCGAGGTAGAGATTTCGCCCGAGATCCTGGCTCTCGTCCCAGGACATCTCTGCCGCCGCTACCAGCTGGTTCCGCTCGACCGGTCGCGAAACAAGGTCGTGGTGGGCATGCTCGACCCGACCGACATCATCGCGATCGACGACATCACGAGCATCACCGATCTGCAGGTCGAACCCGTCGTCGTCGCCGCCGACGCGCTCCGCCAGGTCTTTGAGCGCTACCTCCGCTCCGACGAAGAACTCAGCGACCTGTCGGAACAGATTGGCGAGTCGGCGACCTCCTCCCCCGGCGTCACCTTCACCGAAACGCTGGAGGAAGGGGATGCCGATGCCCCCGTTGTCCGTTTCGTCAATCTGCTCATCACCCAGGCGATCAATGATCGCGCGAGCGACATCCACATCGAGCCCGGGGAGCATCAGCTCACCGTGCGGTTCCGCATCGACGGCGTGCTGCACGAGATGCAGCGAGCGGATCGATCCATCCAGGACGGGGTGATCTCGCGACTGAAGATCATGTCGGCGATCGACATCGCCGAACGCCGACGCCCCCAGGACGGACGCCTTTCGGTGTCGCACGAGGGCCGGCAGATTGACGTTCGCATCGCGACTCTGCCCACGGTGTGGGGTGAGAAAATCGTCATGCGTATCCTCGACAACTCTGGCCAAGTCATGGCGATGGGCGACCTGCGGTTCTCGGCGCAGAACGAAAAGCGGTTCCGTGCGGCAGTTTCGCGTCCACACGGCATGATCCTCGTCACCGGGCCGACCGGTTCGGGCAAGTCGACAACGCTGTACACCGCGTTGCGTACCATCGCAAACCCCCGGATCAACGTCATCACGGTTGAAGACCCAGTGGAGTACCGCATCCCGGGCATCAACCAGGTTCAGGTGAACAACCGGGCCGGTCTCACGTTCGCCAACGCATTGCGATCGATCCTGCGCAGCGACCCTGATGTGCTCTTGGTCGGCGAGATCCGCGACAAGGAGACTGCGGTGATCTCGATCGAAGCTGCTCTCACCGGCCACCTCGTGCTCTCGACTCTGCACACCAACGACGCGCCCTCGGCGCTCACGCGCCTCACCGAAATCGGCACCGAGCCGTTCCTCGTCGCGACGGCGCTGTCGGCCGTGGTCGCTCAGCGCCTGGCGCGGCGCCTCTGCCTGCGCTGCCGTGAGGCGTACACAGAGCCGACCGCGGTCTTGCAAGCCCTGGGCTTTCCACATGACCCCGATGATGTTCCCGAGCTCTTCCACGCAAAGGGCTGTGCAGCATGCTCTGGTACGGGGTATCGCGGTCGTCTCGGCCTGCACGAAGTCATGACCATGACCGACGAGATGGAGCAGCTCGTCGTGACTCGGGCAACCGGCACGGCCATGCGCGCGCTCGCACTCGAGCAGAGCATGACCACACTGCGCGACGACGGATGGTCAAAAGTCGCACAGGGATTGACGACGATCGAAGAAGTTCTCCGCGTCGCGGTATGACTTCTACTGGTTGGACAGTTCGCCGTAGATCGAGAAGATCGGCAAATAGAGAGTGATCACCATGCCACCGATCACGATACCGATCAGCACGATCAGAATCGGCTCGATCGTCGAGGTCAGTTGCTCGGTCGCTGTCTCGACCTCGTTCTCGTAGAAGTCGGCGATGCTGCCGAGCATCTGCGCGAGCGTGCCCGACTCTTCGCCAACCGACACCATCTGGGCCACCATGGGTGGGAACACTCCCGCTTTGGCCAGCGGCGCCGAGAACGACTTCCCTTCGCGGATCGACTCCTGAATCTCACGGACGGCGTTTTCAACGGCCCAGTTGCTGGATGCCTTACCTACGACATCGAGAGCTTGAATGAGCGGCACACCGGCATCGAGCATCATCGCGAGGTTGCGCGCGAAACGAGCGACCGCGATCTTCGTGACGAGCGGGCCGAAGATGGGCATCTTGAGCTTGAACGGGTCGACGACCTTGCGGTAGCCCTCCGTGTTCTTGTTCTGCGTCCACAGCAGCCAACCAACCGCGACAACCACGAAGAGCAGCGGCAGAATCCACCACATGTTCTGTGAGATCGTGACAAGGATCTGCGTCGGTAGGGGCAACTGCGAACCGAGGCTGGTGAACATGCCCGCGAACACCGGCACGATGAAGGTGACCATTGCAACCACACCGAGGATCGCGATGATCAGCACGATGATCGGATAGGTCACCGCCGCACGAATCTTGTTGCGCAGCTCGGCCTCGTTGGAATACGTCCTCGCCACCGAGTCCAGGGCGCCACCGAGAAATCCGCCGGTCTCTCCCACACGAATGACATTCACCATCAACGGGGGGAACACGTCACCATGCTTCTCGAGCGCCGCAGAGAACGCGGCACCCGATTCGACCTCGGCGTGCACGCTGATGATCGCGGCCTGCAGCCTCCTATCGTCGGTTTGCTCGCTCAGAATCGTGAGTGTGCGCAACAGCGGAAGGCCGGCGTTGATGAGGCCCGCCATCTGCTTAGCGAACACCGCGAGCGACTTCGCTTTGACCTGTTTCTCGAAGCCCGGAATCGTGACCTCGGTGTTCAGGCCCGACTTGGACTGCAGCTGAATCTCGAGCGGGGTGAGACCCTGAGCCCTCAGCTTGCTGGTGACCGCGTTCTCACCCGCCGCCTCGATCGTTCCCTTGACGACCCCGCCGCCGGTGGGGTCGATCGCGCGATAGGAGTACTCCTGAATCAACGGCATCCGCTCATCCCTCCGTCAGGTACTGGCGTTCACCGGCGTGCATGCTCCACGCTTCGGCATCGAGTTCTTGTGGGCGTACGCGCACGTTGTCGAGATACCCCGGGTCGTCCGCGAACATGCGAGCCACGTGCTGAGCGACTCGCCCCTCAGAGACCAAACGCTTGAGGTCTTGGTCGAGAGTGTGCATGCCGACCGACTGCCCCGCCTGCATCATCGAGTACAACTGGGCGATTTCGCCCTCTCTGATGAGGTTTGCCACGGCGGGCGTATTGATGAGCACCTCGGTCGCGATCGTGCGCCCCTCACTCTGCGCGAGGGGCAGCAGAGTCTGACTGATGACGCCCTGCAACGTGTCGCCCAACTGACTGCGGATCTGCCCCTGCTGGTCTGCGGGAAAGACATCGACTATGCGGTTGATACTCTTGGCGGCGCCCTGGGTATGCAACGTCGAGAGCACAAGGTGTCCGGTCTCGGCGGCCGACAGCGCGGCCCGGATGGACTCCTGATCGCGGAGTTCGCCGATGAGGATCACATCGGGGTCTTGGCGGAGAATGCGGCGCAGGGCCTCTGCGAACGAGGCGGTATCGGTGCCGATCTCTCGCTGATGGATGAGCGCCTTCGCGCTCTCGTGCTGAAACTCGATGGGGTCTTCGATCGTGATCACGTGCGCCGGGAGCGTGTGGTTGATGATGTCGACCATCGCCGTGAGCGTCGTGGACTTGCCTGATCCGGTGGGACCGGTCATGAGCACGAGCCCGCGCGGCCGAAGCGCCAGATCGCGGGCGATCGCGGGCGCGCCCAACTCCTCGAGCGAGAAAACCCGCGAGGGAACGAGACGGAGCGCCGCGGCGATTTCGCCGAGCTGACGGAACACATTGATGCGAAAGCGTCCGATACCCGTGACCGTGTGCGAGAGGTCCACTTCGCCCTTCGCGTGGAACTCGTCCCGCTGTCCGGGCGACATCAGACTGAGCACCGCGCCTTCGACCCACACGGCCGAGAGCGGGTCGCTGTGGCCCGGCATCGGCGTGAGGTCGCCGTCGAGGCGCATCTGGGGCGGGTAGTCGCTGGTGAGATGCACATCGGATGCCCCGGCATCAGCCGCGAGTGACAACAAGCGATCCAGCGTGGTGTGATCGAACATCGGGTTCATCTCAGTCCTCCGATTCGACGAACGCGAGCGCTTCAACCGTGAGCCCGTACGACCCATCGCTGAGGGCAATTGTCGAGCTTGAAATCGCGATGAGGCGGGGGCCGGTGCCGAGAGCATCGAGGAAGGCGACTGCCTGGGCAGCGTCCGCCGCGGTGACCGCGATGCTGAACGGCACACTGAGCTGTGGCGACGTCGGCGTATCGGCAGCGGCGTCGGGCGTCCCTGTGCCGTCCGTTGTCTCTTCGGTGGTTTGGTCCTCGGTCGCCCCGCCGTCGACTCCCGGAGGTGGGACGACGATGTCGGTGCGCGGAACCCAGCCGAGTGCGTCGCTCGCGACGATGCTGTCAATTGTCACTCCGGTCGCGGTCGCGGCGTTCGCCACGATCTCAAACACGTCATCGGCGCGTGTGGTCGCGGGAATCTGCATCCGCAAGTCGGCGACATCCGCCTCGATCTCATCGAAGCGCTCCTCTTCCGCGCGTAGCCCATCTACTTGCACTTGGTACAGCGAGTTGGTCTGCGCCACTTGCATTGCCTGCGCCGAGGTGGTGAGCGATTGGAGGTACAGCGGCAGCGCGATGACAAGGGCACCGATCGCGAGGATCGCAATGACGGCGATCGCTCCGATCACGTTGATGAGTTGGCGAGGCATCAGTCCTCCTCCCCCGCGTAAGCACCTGTGTACAGCGACTGGTCAAAGGTGATGGTGAGTTCGTAGGTGTAGGCCGCCGCGGTATCCCCTGTATCCGTCGACGACGCCACCTGCCAACCGTCCGCGTCAATCACCCCGGGCAGTGCGCGGTAAGCGCGAATCAGCGTAGCCATCTCGATCGGGCCGGGGCTCGAGAAGGTCAGCCCTCCGTCGAGTCCGACCTGCTCGGTGACTTCGACCCCCTCGACGGGCACGGGACCTGTGATGAGGTTGAAACCGGTGAGGGTCACTCCCGCCGGGAGCGCGCCGGTGAGAGTCGAGTAGACGCCGGTCCACTCGAGGTCAGAGGCCATTGCCGCAGCCCGGAATGACTTGAGATCGGTCTGGGTCGACAGCGCCACGCTCACCTCGGAAAGCGAGGCCAGCTCAGTCAACAGCGTGTTGGTACGCGCCTGTTCGCCGACCAGCCGCTGCTGTGCGAGCCAATTGAGCGCAATCGCCCCAGCGATGATGAGCATGAGTGCGAGCAGTGTGGCAACGATGCCCCAGCCCCAACCGCGCAGGGTGGCTGCGCGGTCGCGGCGCTCGATTTCGCTCCGCGGAATGAGGTTGACACGGGGTACGCCCGAGAGGGGAAGTCCGATGACTGAGCGTGCCATCAGTAGCCGCCTTCCAGGGTCACACCGATCGTAGAGACAGCATTGAGGCGAAACTCGTCGACGACGTCGTCCGAAGTCTTGACGACGTCCGACGCCGACACCACCCGCACGGTGGAGTCGAGCGCGTGATTCAGCGCCGTCAGCACTTCGGGCTCGACTGCTCCGGCACCGCTGAGAAACACCGACGTGACCGGTGCCGCATCTGGCCGGTTGGAATAGAACGAGATCGTGCTGCGCAACCGCGACACCAGGTCGGCGATCGTGGGATCGGCGGCGTTACCGGTGCGGATGGCGGCGCGCCCGCGCGGCGCCTGCGGCGGAACCGTCACCAACGCCGGGTCAAGCGACTCCGCCGACAGCTGCGTCTGCTCCCGCATCCGCACCGCACCAGTAGGAACATCGATGGGAATGATGCGCACGAAGCGCGGGATGCCGTCGAGCACGACAACGACGTAGCTCGTGTGATCGCCGACGTGCACCATCGCGACGGTCTCGCCCGGGGCACCCAGCCGGCGAGCGACGCGCGCCAGGCCGAACGGTACGAGGTCGACCGCATCGACCTGGAGTTTGGCTTTTCTGAGGGTGGCGATCAGCGCTTCGACGGTCTCAGAGACCGCGGCGACGAGCAGACCGCTGACCTGGTCGCCGACCTGCGAAACGGGATAGAAGTCGAGAACGGCCTGGTTTACCGGCACCGGCAGCAGGTCCTGAACCTGGAACGGCAGGGCCTGCTTGAGGATGTCAGGACGGAGTGCCTGTGTCGTGTATTCGCGGACGAGGATGCGGCGACTGCCGATACCGAGCACCACTTTGCGCCCCTTGATCCCCGAGCGTGTCCATAGCTGCTTCAGCGAGAGGACGACGGCATCTTGATCGAGTACCTCGGAGTCTTTCGCCGCGCCCGCAGGCAACGGCACCTCCCCTGCCGCGATCATGGTCGGCGTGCGGCCGGTCGTGACTTCGACCGCTCGCACACTCTCTTCAGTGATTTCCAGGCCGACAACGGACTTCGCCATGACTGCTCCTTCCCTTCCCCCAGATCATCCCAGCCGAGCGCGTGCGCTAGACCGTGACGAAAAGTCCTAGATACCAGCGAGCGAGAGCCTCACCCGTGAAGATACCCGTCCAGGCGCCCGCGATCATCCAGGGTCCGAACGGGATGGCCGATTTGCGTCCTGCCCTGCCGACGAGGAGAAGTCCGATGCCGAAGATGCCCCCCCAGAGGAAGGCCGCGAACGCACCCACCGCGAGCACGCCCCAGCCGAGGTAGGCCAAGTACATGCCGATCACGCCGGCGAGCTTGACGTCACCGCCGCCCATACCGTCGGGGCGAACCGACCGCAGCACGAAGTAGAACGCATAGAGCCCGGCCATGCCGATCGACGCGCGCACGAGGGCACCCCAGTCACCGCTCAGGAGCGAGACGACGGTGAGCAGGATGCCGCCGATGGCGTAACTCGGAAGCACGATCGCGTTCGGTAACCGGTGCGTATCGAGGTCGATCATGGTCAGCGCAATCGACATCGCCGCGAAGTAGAGGTAAGCGACGATGAGCACACCCACCGACCACTCGTTGCTACCGGGTGTCGCCGTGTTCAGTGCCCAGGCGACGACAGCGACAAAGGCCCCAGCTGTGGCGAGCTCGACCAGCGGGTAGCGCACCGAGATGCGTTCGCCGCATGACGCGCACTTCGCTCGCAGTGCGATCCACGACACAACGGGAACGTTCTGCCACGGCTTGACCGGTGCCTCACAATGCGGGCACTGACTCTGGCGCACCAGCGAGATGCCCGCGGGCACGCGGGAGATGACAACGTTGAGAAAAGAGCCGACGACGAGACCGAGCAGTCCAGCGAAGACGAAGTACGCGACAAGAGTGGCGGGAGCGATTCCCGTCATGGAACATCACGCTGCGAAACCAGGTTGCCGAGGGTTGTTACTCCCGTACCTGACCCGCCGCCAGAACCACCGTTCGAACCGCTACCCCACTGACCGGGCAATGCCATGAGTGCGGGGTAGATATTGACATCACCGCCGTCATCAAGATCACCGGCGTACATCGCGCCCGTCCATGTGCCCCCCGCGCCGACTCGGATGGTGCACGGTGTGTACATCATTGACTCGACGGTCACATTGATGGTCGCGTCGGTCTCGATCTTGTAGTCCCAGTTGCTCGTAGAGTCAGCGGCCGGGCATGTCGCCTTTCCGTCGTTGGTTGCGTCGGGTATAACGAACCATGCTCTCGGTGAAGTTCCCGACTTCGGCGTCAGAGTCAGCTTGCCCAAGGTGAAGGCGTTCCCAAGAAGCACGAGATCCACGCCGAGCGACGCTGTCGAGGTTGCACCTTGATCTGTATCCCACCCACCGGCACACGCACGCGCATCCACTACGGTGTTCTTGGTCAGCCCGTTGACGTAGGACGTCCAGAACGTGGTTCCGCTGCCCTTGAACGTCGAGCAGGTATACGGGGTCGACGTGGCGCTCAGGACGAGCTTGTCGTACCCCGGCCAGTCTGTTGCCGAGCTGTAGGCGAACTCGTACCAGGTCGGGAAATCGGGTGCGACCAGGGCGGGATCGTAGAGAATGCTGCCTCCCGCACCACCCGACACACGCGAGTTGCTCGTCGGGCTTCCCTGGCTCGCGCCATTCACAAAAAGGAGCGAACCGGTGGGCATCGTCACCGTGCCATCAATTCGCGAGGTTCCGCCGAGGTGAACATTCCCGCGAGCAACGAGATCGCCCTCGATGACATCTGAGTTGTTCAGGAACGCTGCCACGGGGTAACTCGTCCCCTTCTCCTTGACCGTCTGGGGCGGGGTTCCCGCGCCACCCGCGAACACGGAGCCCTCTATGGTGCACCCTGCCTGTCCTCTGAAGGGACCGACGATCAGCACGTTTGCAGGAACAACGGTCTTGCATTCGAGCCCTCCGCCACCCGGGAAAAGCACGGTGGCAAGACTGGAATCGGCGTGTGCGAGCACGTGATTGGTGAAGTAGACGTTCGACCCAGAGGAGTTGAAGAAGACGAGCTCGGCCGCACCAGCAAGACCTGAGCTCTCTGTGGCGTACTCGAAACGAGCCTCGACCGTGGTGACGCCAGCTGCCGCGCCGTGGCCAACCGAGGTGAAGACCACCGTGTCCTCACCTTCCGGACACGTGCTCGTCACTTCGAACGTCGGAGAGGATCCGCTCAGCGCGAGGTCACAGAACTCGTTCGTGCGCTTGGCTTCAGCCACTGCTTCGGCAAGGCCCGCATCGGCAGCCGCGCGCGACTCGGCGGTAGTGCGGTTGTCGACCAGCATTCCGGTCGTGTTCGTGACGATCGCGGCGACGGTGAGGCCAAGGGTCGTGAGCACTAGCATCACAACGAGCACGACCACGAGCGTGGAGCCGCGGTCGTCTGGCTCAGCCGGGTGAGCCTGCCTTAGGGCCAACATGACCCCTCCCCTTCGATTTTTGCTTGCCTCGTGACGCCGCCGGCGACGGGGACTGTTTGATCGGCGACTGTCAGCGTGAGGTTGTAGTCAAGACGGGGTCCCGTGGCGGCCGGTGTCGCAGCGAATGTTCCCGTAACGCCCTCTGCGAGAGGTGTCCACGTTGCCGGAGACGTGATGTCGAGCGGGCCGATCGTTGGCGTCGATGTGTAGGTCAGGTTACCGCCGACGATGGCCCAGGCGCGACACTCCACCCCCGACGATCCGACCGCGACTTTCGCCCGCAGGACAGTACCTCCCGCCTCCAGCAAAAAGGAGTCCGCGTTGCGGATCGACGTCTGCAGAGAGTTGCTGATCACCGCTGCTCGACCCGTTGCCGAGTCGCGCTCGGTCGTAGCCGTCTGCGACCGCCAGCCGTTCGCGAAGAGAATCGCCATCAGTCCCAGAAAAAGTGCGGCGAGCAGAACATAGATGATGAGCTCCACCAGCGTGATGCCGGTCTCGTCATCTGCTCGGCGATTCATGAACCTGACACTAAGACCCTGGTCGGAATGGTGATGAGCGGTGAGGACGGTTCGCCCGCCCGGTAGACCGTGACCGTGACCGTGACGGTGCCTGGATAGACACCTGGACACGTCCCCACGACGACGGTTGATTCAAGGCCGTTCGCGAGGTCTTCAGCAGAACCGGCGGTGGCGTGAACTGCCGCGCACGAGTTGGTGCCTTGAGCGGGAAAGTCCGCCCTAATCGGCGCAAGTTGAGCACCGGCGAACGTCGTCGCTGCATTGAGCGACTTGTTCACCGAGCTGGCCTGCGTCGCGCCGATCAGGAGCGGAAGGACGGCGAGCGCAAGCACGGCAAGGAGGAACATCGCGATGATCATCTCGACGATGCTGAACCCTTTGTCGAGCTGAACGCCAACGCCTCTTCTCTCTTCGCCACCGTTGCGCGAGATCACCGCCTCGCTTCGAGACCTTCTACCCAGCAGCCGGCGCTGCGGGAAGTGCCGCGCCACCAACGCAAGATGTCGTTCCATTTTCCGCGGTCCTTGATCCGGGCCCAGCGTAGTGAACTACGTTGGTGAAGCCCCTAGCCCCAACGCAAAGAGCGGTCAGCGATGTCTCGCCCTCGACAACCGCGACCAACGTGATGTCGCCATTCTCCAGTGATGAGAAGTCCGCGCCAGCTGCGGTATCGTTCTGCGCGATTTCCGCAGCCGCAACGGTCGCACCGTTCGCTGCAGCCGTCTTCACCGCATTTTCGCGTGCCGAGTCCTGCACTCCAAGGAAGACGGGAATTGCGATAGCAATGAGGATGCCAAGAATGACGATGACCACAATGAGCTCGATGAGCGAGAAGCCAGCGTCGCGACCCTCTTCTTCGCGGCGAACCTTCCCGGCCGCAATGTAGTTCTTGATGAATGCACGCATGTGCGCTGTCTCCCTGAATTGAAGTGATGAAGTCGGCTTCGACCAATTGGTGCACGCCGCACCGGCTCATGTCTGCTCAGTAACGTATCTTCAGTTACGACCAAAGCCCGGTCGAGACGCACGCAAGGCGCGCGTATATCCCCTCCCACCTACAAGCGTGGTGGTACCGCTCCGTGGCGTCAATAACCCTGAGCGCAGGGTTTGTCAAGGAAAAGCTCAGCGCGAGTACGCGTTGCGGCTAGTCCGAGCCTCGATGCATCCCGACCCGAGCCCTACTGCGCCGCGGATGTGAGGTCTTCGACGATCTTCTGCAGCTCGGCGATGTGCTCGGGCAGGCGTGATGAGTCTTCCTGCAGGTCGGCGACAAGCTGCTCGATTCGAAGCTCGATCTCGGCCTTCGTCTCTTCAGAAATGTCGAGATCCGGCAGGCTTGACTTCAGCTCTTCGATTCGCTCCGTGACCTGGTCGACGGACGCGTTGTCGGCGATCTCTTGCGCCCAGGGCACCAGGTCAACGATGTCGGAGAGTGGATTGTCGGCGGTGTCGGATGCTGCGCACCCGGTGAGCGCGAGGGCTGCGGCGAGCGTGAGCGCGGTGAAGGGCTTTGGGTAGCGCATAGTTCAAGCGTACGTGCCGGGTCTTGGGGTCAACCGTCGAGAACCTCGAGCCGCACGTGCACGGGGTTGCCGTCGGCGAGGGACTCGGCATCCCGCACCGCTTTCTTAAGCGGCAGCACGTAGGAACCCGATTTCGAATCAGGAAAGACCGACGTCTGAAACGTCGAGCCGCCGATCGTCGCACGCACACGCACGGAGCCGAACCCCCGCGGCATACGCGGAATCTCGCGGATCTCTTCGCTCAGCTCGGGCGGCACGGCCGTGAGATAGAAGGTCGCCTTCTCGGGGGCATCCCAGATGAAGACCTCGGCGTCGAACTCGATGATCACGCGAACACCGTAGCGCAGGCGTCCGATATGAACATTCGGCAACCAGTACAGGCCTTTGCCAGTCTCATGTCGGCGTTTAGGGCTATGGTTGAAGAAGCGACAGCGTTCTGCTACTCGCTTCATCGGCACTCTGCCGGCGGTAAGTCCGAGATTCGTCTCCCCTATTTCTTCCGCAGATCATCCGATCATCGCGGAAAACCTCGTCCGTGCGAGTTGCGCGGCATTGCCGGGGTCGCAATATGGCCCCAAAGAAAGTAAGGAAACACCATGACCACCGGAACAGTTAAGTGGTTCAACGCTGACAAGGGCTTCGGCTTCATTGCGCCGGACGACGGCTCGGCCGACGTCTTCGCCCACTACAGCGCGATCACCACGGGTGGCTACCGCACACTTGAAGAGAACCAGAAGGTCGAATTCGACCTCGCCAAGGGCCCCAAGGGCATGCAGGCCGAGAACATCCGTCTCGTCTGATCTTCCTTAGACCCGAGAGGGAGAGCCGCCGTTCATTCGGCGCCTCTCCCTTTCGGCGTTAACGGGGGCGTTCCTACCGCCGCCCGTGTCGGCGGCGTGAGTAGGTTGGTCGTATGTCGACGCCCGACCTGAGTGGACTGCGCATCATCCCGGCCAACGAAGCCTCGTGGGATGACCTCCAGGCGATCCTCACCGGCTCAGCTGGCCGCTGCCAATGCCAGCGGCAACGTCTCGGAGACCACGATTGGTTCCGGCTGCCTCAGCAAGAGCGCTCTGCGATTCTCTTGGCCGAGACACATTGTGATGACCCGCGCGCGACCGAGACGATCGGCATCGTCGCGTACCTCGATGACGAGCCCGCCGGCTGGTGCGCCGTCGACCGACGCGGAGTCTACGGACGCCTGCGCGGCTCCCCCGTTCCCTGGACAGACCGCAACGAAGACATGGACGACCCGACGGTCTGGGCGATCGCATGCCTGGTCGTCCGGCGAGGGTTTCGCGGTCGCGGGTTGACCTACCCGCTCGTTGCGGCGGCCGTCGAGCACGCGCGTGCGCGGGGGGCATCGGCGATCGAGGGGTATCCCCTGCTGACGGCCGGGAGCAAGGTCACCTGGGACGAACTCAGCATCGGCCCGCTTGGACCCTTCGTCGCGGCCGGGTTCACCGAGGTCTCACACCCCACCAAGCGGCGCGTGGTGATGCGGCTCGCTCTGTAGGCCGTGGCAGGCGCTCCTCACCACTGGGGGTGGATGGAGTCCTTCAACAGCCGGTCGTAGACCTCGCGCACCACGACACCGAATGCGGCGACATCGAACCCTGCTGCTGAAACTGCACCGTCGAGCAAGGCTCCAGCATCCGCATTCGACTCCGCCTGCGCGACCGAACGCGCGCCCGGAATCACCGTGGTGACACCCGGCTGCGAGGCAATCCACGCCAACGTCGCTGCTGGCAACGACACACCCTCGGGCAGAGCGCCCGACAGCGCAGCGACCGCGTCGAGACCGGTCGCGAAGTCGACTCCCGAGAACGTCTCGCCCTTGTCGAATGCCTCGCCCTCGCGGTTGTAGGTGCGGTGGTCGTTGTCGGCGAACGTCGTAGATGCCGAGTACTTGCCCGACAGCAGTCCCGATGCGAGCGGCACACGCGCGAAGATCGCGACCTGCGCCGCCTCGGCGGCAGGCAGAACTTCGTCGAGCGGCTTCAGCCGGAACGGGTTGAAGATGATCTGAATGTTGTTCACGTTCGGACGCGCGATCGCGGCGAGCGCCTGCGCGCACGTCTCGACCGAGACTCCGTACGCGCCGATCGTGCCGTCAGCGACCAGCGCGTCGAGCGCGTCATACGTCGCATCGGCCTCGATCACAGCCGTCGGCGGACAGTGCAGCTGCAGGAGATCGAGCGTGTCGACGCCGAGGTTCGTGCGCGAACGATCAGTCCACACGCGGAAGTTCTCGGGCGTGTAGTTCTGAGGGTCCTGCTCCATGCGGCGGCCCATCTTGGTCGCGACGGTGACGCCGTGCCCGGGGCGCTCGCCAAGGAACCGGCCGATCAAACGCTCGCTCCGCCCGTCGCCATACACATCAGCGGTGTCGAACAGCGTCACGCCACGATCTGCGGATGCTGCGAGCACCGCGATCGCGTCATCCTCACTCACGTTGCCCCAGTCGGCTCCGAGCTGCCAGGTTCCGAGGCCGATGGCCGATACGTCACGGCCGGTGCGGCCCAACGGACGCTGCTGCATGATGTTCCCTTCGCGCTCGCCCGCCGATGGGCGACCGTTTCCCAGCATGCCATCCGGGGCGAGCTCGAGGGCCGAGCAGGCGCAATCGCCTGGGCTTAGGGCCGGACGATAACGGGCGTGCCCATTGGAAGCGCGGCGAGCGCTTCGATCGCGGACTCGTCGAGGCGGAGGCATCCGTTCGAAACCGCCCCCGAACGGGCATCGTGATAGTGGAACGCCGTCACCGCGACGCTCGCTCCCCCGAAGCCGTCGAGGGTCGGGGACTGCACGCCGAGGTACACGATCGGGTAGCCGCGGGTGTAGCCGTACTCGGGCACGACGGCGGTGGTCATGATGAAGGTGCGCCCGACGGGTGTCGGAGTCTGCTCGGTTCCCCAGGCGAAGTCTGTCGCGATCCGGTTCGACACTCCGGACTCGACGATGTCGACGGTGCGGCCTGAAATGCTGACCTCGACTACGGTCGGCGTGCCGGTGAGGGCGACGTCGGCCACGCGCATCCACCCCGTCACCTGGGCCGGATTGCCCTGCGAGGGCACAGCCTGGCGTCCGGGCAGCAGGACGTGCACCCAGTGCTCTTGCCGCTCGATGACCGGAACCGTCGTGCCTCCGTGCTGATACTGGCTCGGCAAGTAGGCGACGGGCTCGCCCGTGGGGTCGGCCCACACAGGCGCAGCAGCACCGATCGGCGACGCGAGCTCGCCGGTGAAGGGCTCGGCGGTGGCGGCATCCACCGGCAGCGGCGCCACAACCGCGAACACGTTCACCTCGGGCATGCCGCCGGTGTCGTACGACGCCGTGTTGACCGGAAAGCCGGTCTCGGTCGGTGTGGGCGCGGGTGTCGAGGTCTGCGTCACCGTCGGGGTGGCCGTCTGAGTCGAAGAGGGGGCGGATGCTGGAGTGTCGCTGGATTGCAGCATCCACGCGATCACCAACCCCGCGACAGCGCCTGCGGCGAGCGCGCCTCCGATCCACCACAAACGCGCGCGCCAGACCGACGGCGCAGGCTGTGGCTCGATACTCATGAGTCCATGGTCATCCGCTCCGCGTCGACGTGCAAATCCGCCAGGTCACCATCGCGTGAATATCGCGCATCCGGGCACACGGCCCCGCGAACACAGGGGCCGACCGAACGGCCGACCCCCTGCTGCGCGCTGGGGACACGCGTCTCACTTCGACTATCGCCCTGCGACGTGCTCGGCCGAGGTGTGCGCCTGATCTTTCACTTCATCGACGGCATCCTCGCTGCGAGCTTTCACCGTCTCGACCGAATCCGCCGCAGCATCCTTGACGGCTGTCGCGGCCTGCTGTGCGGGGTCCTTCAAGTGTGTGCCGACGTCCTTGGCGACCTCGGTGACTTCGTCAAGGAGAGGCTGCGCCTTGTCTTTCACGTCGGCGGCGATGTCTTTCTCGCGCGATGACGCCGGGAACATAGAGGAGATGAGCAGACCTGCTCCGAACGCGATCAGGCCCACGGCGATGGGATTACCCTGGGCCTTGGCGACGACGCGGTCTTTCGCATCGCCGATGCCGTCGGCCGCCGAAGAGCCCGCGCCTGACACCGCGGAGCCCGCATCATCGGCTGCCCCCATGACGCGATCGCGTACCGATCCGAGCGCGTCCTTGACCTTATCGGTCTGGCGCTCCACCATCTTGCTCGGCGACACTTTGTCAGCGAGTGCGTCGACGTCGCCGCCCAGCTCTCGTCTGGTCTCTTCGATTCGTGCGCGGATCACGTCCGTTGATTCAGTCATCGGTTCTCCTCATTCCTTTTCAGCGTTTCGGGGATTTCTTTGAGCGTCGCCACGGTTTGCGGAGCGCCCTGTACTTCTTTCATCTGGGCTCGTCCCATGCGATACAGCACCAGTCCGATGACGGCCCAGATCACGGCGACGATGACGCCCGCCCACCCGCCGCCGATCTGTGTGGACAATGCCCACCACAGCGCGAGCGAGAGGAAGAAGATCGCCATCATGCCGCTGTATGCAGCACCGCCGAGACTGCCCAGGCCCTTTGCCGACTTGCTCGCGGACTGCTTCAACTCAGCCTTGGCCAGTTCGACCTCCTGTTGCATCAGCGTCGAGATGTCACGCGTGACCTCGCTGAGCAGATCTCCGAGCGACGTCGTGGCGGCCTTCTCTTCAGACGGAGTCGCGTCGGACATCGCCGTCCTCCGTGCTGAGCGCGTCGGCCCACTCGGACGACGACTGCGCGTAGATGGGTGTATCCACTGCGGTATCGACGTCCGGGTCTGCCACAGGGACTCCCGCGTTCGAGGAGGGCGACCACATTTCGGGCTGAGAAGCGCGCGGTGCGTCACCAGTCTGGGCGGCAGCATCCGCCACATTGTCGTCGGATGCATTCTGTGCCAGCGCGCGGGTGAGACGTCCGGCCGCGACACCGATCGCCACCGCGGCGAAGATGAAGACGGCGGGCTGGCGGCGCGCGAAGCCCTTGACCTCTTGCAGCACCGATCCGGGGTCGCGGTCTCCGAGCCACGTCGACGCAGCTGACAGGCGATCCGAGACCTGCTGTACGACATCGGACGCCAACCCCGACGACGAGGAGTTCGAGGCCATCGCGTCCAGTTCGCCGCTGACTGCGCGCAAGCCAAGAGCGACCCGCTGCTGCTGAGTCTGCGCCTGATCCTTCAACTCGCGCTGAGTCTGGGCGTAAAGGTCCTTGGCCTGCACCTTCGCCTCGCCGAGAACTGAGGATGCTTCGGTCTTGGCGGTGGAGCCGACCGACATTGCTTGAGCGGCGGCAGTGGCGGTGAGTTCGGTCGCTTCTTCTTTGGCTGTCTCCAGCGTGCCCGGCGAGTCCACCTGCGCGGATCCGGGTTCGCTCGACACGTGAGTGTCATAGCTGTTCGACATGGTTCTCCCTTTCGAGTGCCGGCCGAGGGGACCGGGTGAGTGGCCATGTCTACGCCCGACCGGCCCACCCCACTGACCCCCTTGCAAACCGCGTGGCCGTGAGTTATGCAGTCCGCAGCCGAGCACCACCGCTCGCCGAGCCAGCTGTTTCGGGCGAAGGAGGGTACGCCACCGCAGCCGCGGGCGCGACCCCCTCGGCGCATATGCGTCCACGTGACGAAGATCATTCATGGTCACATTGCAAAGTCGGCTCAGGGTGAGTGTGGTCATACCCGCGAAGAACGATGCCGAGATGCTACGGCGATGCCTGGCGGCATTGAGTCACCAAACTTTGCCCGCCCACGAGATCATCGTGGTCGACAATGGATCACGCGACCACACAGTCGCGGTGGCATGCGACGCCGGTGCATGGGTCCTTGTGCAACCCGAACCCGGCATTCTGGCGGCGAGCGCAAGGGGCTATGACGCTGCGGAAGGCGACATCATCGCCCGCATCGACGCCGATTGCGTTCCCGCTGCGGAATGGCTGTCGCGCGTCGTCGCCGCGTTCGAGAAAGACGCTGCTCTGGCGGCGGTGACCGGCCCCGCGCGCTTCGTGGACGGGCCGCTGCGATCGCGAACGATGCTTGCCCGCGCGTACCTTGCGGCCTACTACGCAAGCCTCTTTCCGGCGCTCGGCCACGTGCCGCTGTTCGGGTCGAACATGGCAATGCGGCGGGATGCCTGGACCGCCGTCAGCGCGGATGTACACAGGCACGACCCTTTCGTGCATGACGATCTAGAGGTGGCGTTTCACCTTGGCGAACGCCACCGGATCCGGTACGTGCGGTCGCTGTCAATGGGCATTTCGGGCCGCCCGTTCGACAGCCTGTCGGCGTTCGGTCTGCGGTTGCAGCGCGGTTTTCACACCGTCACGACGCACTGGCCCGGGCAGTTCCCTCCGCTTCGCTGGACTCGCCGGGCATTCCGGAGGCGGGGGCCGGTGTCGCTGCAAGCGCGCAGGATCACCGAGCGCGGATAGTAGCGAGAATCAGCGACGCTGTCGATGGTGTCTGTCGTGTGGCCCTCTCACACGAGACTGGCTGCCCCACGACGACACAGGAGGCAGAGATGTACTTTCACGTGCAACGACTGATCAACGACATCGAGCAGGATGAGCCGGACCCCGCGGCGGCCAACGCCTTGCAGGAGGGTCTCGGCGGTCAGTTCGGCGAGATGCGCACGATGATGCAATACCTCTTCCAGAGCATCAACTTCCGTGGTCCGACAGCCAAGCCCTATCGCGATCTGATCCAGGGCATCGGAACGGAAGAGATCAGCCACGTCGAACTCATCGGCACCACCATCTCCCGACTGCTCGATGGTTCACCGCGCTATCAAGGCAAAAAGACCGACCCGGTGGATGCTCCCGGTGCGGGAGGAGCGACTCCCTTGAGCATCGCCCTCGACACCGGCAATATCCACCACTACCTGGTGGGCGCCCAAGGTGCTCTGCCGGTCGACGCGGTCGGCAATCCGTGGAGCGGTGCGTATGTCTACAACTCGGGCAACCTGGTGCTCGACCTGCTCTACAATCTGATGCTTGAATCCACCGGACGCCTACAGAAGTGCCGCATGTACGAGATGACGCAGAACAAGACCGCGCGGTCCACGATCGCGTATCTGATCGTGCGCGACCAGGCTCACGAAAACGCTTACGCGAAGGCTCTCGAAACCCTCGGTGTCAACTGGTCGGCAACGCTCCCGATTCCGAAGACAAACGCCGAGAGCTTTCCTGAAGTGGCGCGCCTTCTCGATCTCGGCCTACAGAGCAAGCAGTACTCCTTCGATCTGACAGCGGAGTCTGAGGCCGGCAGAATCTTCCAAGGGCTCTCACCGTCACAGGACGGCACCGACCTGGACGCTAGCGAGCAGGCCCCCGAAGGCGCACCCGCGCCGATCTCGCGCGAGCGTTACGAAGAGTTCGCCCCCGGCGCAGACAAAGAGCTGATCGCCCTGATCGCGGCGACGGCCGCGATGGAGATGGCCGACATCGACGCCACATTCGGCCGGCTCCCCTGACGCGGTGAACGTCGTCCGGCGCCGCAGAGTACGCTCAGATTCCGCCGATGGCAATGCCCAGACGAAATCGGCGCCGGGATGGCTTACTGGGGGGCATGAGCACCCCGACAACTGACCCAGAGTACGACAACTCTCGCCGCGAGCCCGTCGTTGCCGAACACGACGACACCCGTCGAGATTCAGATGTATCGCACGAGGGGAACACCCTCCACCACGACGTGCTCGAGCGCGAGAAGCGAGAATTCGGTGGCGTCAAGGTCGGAGCCGCTTTCTTCGGTTGGCTCACTGCCACCGGCACCGCCGTGCTCTTGACCGCTCTGGTTGCCGCAATCGGCGCGGGAATCGGGTTGGGATCCGGGTCAGAGGTCACGGCCGAGAGTGCCACCGAAGCCGTCACCGAGAACTCCACGATGGTCGGCATCGTGAGTGCCATCGTCATCGGCCTGGTGTTGCTCATCTCGTACTTCGCCGGCGGATATGTCGCCGGTCGGATGGCTCGGTTCAGCGGAATCGCACAGGGTGTGGCGGTCTGGCTGTGGGCGATCGTCATCGCCATCGTCATCGCCATCGTGACAGCACTCGCAGGCAGCCAGTGGGACATCCTCGCGAACGTCGATGGTCTGCCGCGCATTCCGGTCACCCCCGAAACAGCGACGGCAACCGGCATCCTGACCGCCATCGGCGCAGCCGTCGTCGCACTGGTCGGTGCCGTACTCGGCGGCATGACCGGCATGCGCTACCACCGTCGCATCGACCGAGTCGGGCTCGGCCGCTGAATCGGCAGTCAGGCGTCTGAATCGGCAGTCAGGCGTCCATGAGCTCGCGGATCTCACCGTCGCCGACCGCGTCGGGCGCGGGTTCCGGCACCGCGTACAGACCCCGTTGCGAGTTCGCCGTCGTCGCGAGCGCCTCGATCCATGCCCTGCTCATCTGGGTGGTGCGGGATTCGCCAAAAGTGAAGGTGAGCGCCGCGTAGGGGTGAATCCACACTGAACGGCGCCCGTGCCCAAGGCTGGGGTCCAGCCGCCACGAGAAGTAGAAGCTCTCACCGCGGCGGAGTTTGTTGCCGATGACAATCTGCAGATGCAACAACAATCGATCATCGATGTCGACCCGAACCTCTTGGTCGTAGGTGAACTTGCCCATCAGATACCCCTGCCGCTCGACGAATGTGGCTGGCACCGGTGTTCTGGGGTGTTCCTTCATGATAGCCCGTTGCGAACCCGACCAGTAGTCTCGGGCTGGCCTCGGCTAGAGGACGAGCCTGCCGGCGGTGATGTCGGATGCGATATCGCTGAGCCGCGTCTGGGTGGATCGCGCATGGTTTCGGATGAGCTGGAACGCGGCATCCATATCGAGCTCATGACGCTGCGCGACGTAGCCCTTTGCCTGCTCGATGACGACCCGACTGTCGAGCGCCCGTTGCAGTTGACCCTGCGTCAGCAGCGATTCTTCGACAAGGCGCTGTTGCAGGATGCTGATCGTCGCGATGTCTGCGAGGGTTTTCGCGGCCATCGCATCGGGTTCATTGAGCTTGCCGATGCGGTCACGAAAGAGGTTGAGCGACCCGATGATCGAGTCGCGGAGCCGCATCGGGATCGCGTGCAAGGACGCGAACCCTGACTCACGAGCATCGGCTGCGAACTTCGGCCAACGATCGGCGACATCGCTGAGGTCTTCGACCGAAACCACCCGACCCGTTTCTACAGCCTCGACGCACGGCCCCTGGCCGGCACGCAACTGCATCAGTTCGACGAACTCGCTGCGATCGCTGGTGGATGCGATCACCTCGAGGTGGCCCGACGGGCTGAGGAGCAGAATACCGGCGGCAACGGCGTCGAAAAGGTGAGCGGAATCTTCGACCAGGAGCTGTAGCAGATCGACCACGTCGAAGTCATCCACCAGCGAGTCCGCCAGCGTCGCCATTGTCTGCAACAACTGATCTTCCCGGGTACGCATAGCGCGAGTCTACGGCGGTATCGCGCAGAGATCAGCTACTCCTCAGAAGTCAAGGGGGTGTCCCGCGCGCGGATCCCGGCATAAAATTCACAGAGTTGCCCCAGACCTCGTCGACGCCCCCGTTACGGATGCGTGCACAGCGCGGGACTGGAGCAATCTGATGTCGACCACCACCCGAGTGCGGACAACGACGCCGAGTGACTTCACAGCACTCTCGGCGATGGTGCAGGACGCTGGCCTGTTGCGCCGTCGGTACGGGTACTACTGGGCAAAACTCATCCTGCTGCCCCTGACCCTCGTCGTCGCGATCCTCGCATTCATCTGGATCGGCGAGAGCTGGTGGCAGCTGGTCACCGCCGCAGTGTTCGCCGTCATCCTCACACAGATCGCGTTTCTCGGGCACGACGCTGCGCACCGGCAGATCTTCTCGTCGGGGCGTTGGAACGACTGGATGAGCCTGATCATCGCCGACCTCTTCGTGGGGCTCAGCTACGGATGGTGGCGACACAAGCACACCCGCCACCACGCCAACCCCAACAAGGTCGGCTCCGACCCCGACATCGACATGCCTGTACTCTCGCTGACTCCGGCGCAAGTGAGTCGGCGCCGCAACACCGTGACGTCGTGGCTCATCAGCCACCAAGGAGCGTTCTTCTTTCCTGTTCTTCTGCTTGAGGGCATTTCGCTGCATGCCTCGGGAATCGCCCGAGTGCTCAAGCGCGAACACGTCGACCGGCGCTGGGTCGAGATCACGTTCCTCACTGTGCGTATCGGGGGGTTCCTCGCCCTCGTCTTCATCGTTCTCTCTCCCGGGCTCGCGGCCGCTTTCCTCGCCGTGCAACTCGGGCTCTTCGGTCTCTACATGGGTGCGTCCTTTGCGCCCAACCACAAAGGGATGCCGCTGGTCGCCGCCACGCTGAAGCTCGACTTTCTGCGCCGCCAGGTATTGATGAGTCGCAACATTCGCGGAGGTCGCTTCATCGACACCGCGATGGGTGGCCTCAACTATCAGGTCGAGCACCACTTGTTTCCCTCGATGCCCCGGCCGCACCTTCGCCGAGCGGCACCCATCGTCCGCGCCTACTGCGAGCGGATGGGCATCCCCTACACCGAGACGAGTCTGCTCGCCTCGTACGGCATCGTCCTGAGGTACATCAACCGCGTGGGTCTCGGCGAGCGCGACCCCTTCGACTGCCCCCTCGTAGCTCAGCGACAAGCGTTCTGAGTGCGCGGCAGAGACTGACATCGGTGCTCAGCGGTGTGAGCGAAGGACCGGGTGATAGCGTGGGAGTGACGGCCTCGCGACCACGCGCCTCGTCATCTGACGAGCAGGGCGGAACCGATGAATGCAACGTTGCCCGGCGATGATCGTGGCGATTTCGCCCGAGCGCTCGCCCGCCTGACCACGGCACATCGTGGCGATGACCTGTGCGGGCCCTTCGTCGGCGCGGCAGCTGTTTCGGGTGCGGCCATCTCCACACTCGGCGAGCCCCTCGGCAGCCAGACAGTCTGTGCCTCGAGTCCGGTGGCCGCTCGGATCGATGAGATACAGATCGATCTCGGTGAGGGCCCCTGCTGGCAAGCACTGCGCACCCGGCTTCCGGTACTCGAACCGGACCTTCAGCGGGGCGGTACGGGATGGCCGGGCGCCCGAGAGGCGCTGCGCGCGCTCGATATCGGATCGCTCTATGCCTTCCCGCTGTTCGTCGGCGACCTCAACGTCGGTTCTGTCGACCTCTACTCGGACGAATCGCGCCCCCTGTCACAGCGGGCAATCGACGACGTCACCGTACTGGCGGCGGTCGCCTCCCGACACCTGCTTCGCCATGCTCTCGACGATCTGGACAACGACGAGCACGGCATCGCCGAAGGCCCCTACTCTCGGCGTGAAATGCATCAGGCTTCGGGGATGATCGCCGCTCAACTCTCGATCGGTGTCGACGACGCGTTGCTCGTCTTGCGCGGGCGTGCCTTTTCGTCTGGTCTCAGCGTGGGAGAGGTCGCCCGCGAGGTCGTTGCACGCCGACTGGACTTCTCCTTGTGAGAACGATCGCGTGCTCTGGCGAAAAGTCAATGGCCTGAGTCGTCGTTCATCGCCGACCTATCGTGGCGGCATGAAGCACGTTACCTTTTCAGACAGGTCCCTCCTGATGGGCGATCAGGCGGCGGACACTCTTCTTGAGTACGCGAGACTGATCGCCGACGCCCGACACGCTGACTCGGTGACGCTGAACGCCATCAGTCCGGATGGCAACACGGTCGAGGCGTCCTTTCTTCTGAACTCCAACACGGTTCTTGTCATCGAATCCACCAACTCCGCCACCGTGGCGCCCAACAATGATGAAGCGGTGAAGGCGATGCAAGCTCAGATCGATTCGCTCAGCCAGCCGATCAGCTCTCAGGGCGAGCCGCCCTGGGCTGCCTCCATCGACGAGTTCTCTGCCGGAGACGGATTGCCTTGGCGATAGCGATCACATCCGAGCGAGTTCGCGCGGTGTCGGATGCTGCACGGCCGGGGCAGCGACCGCCGGTTCGGGCATGATCCACAGCCCGGCGTTGCTCGACGCGGCATCGGCAAGAAGTCGTAACCACGCCCCGTTGATCTCGTGATGGGTCGGGAGCGAGTACTGAAAACAGAGAGGAAGCGACGAAGAAAGCCACAGAACGGTCACGGGACCGCTAAACCCGTCTGCGGGCGCGAGCCTCAGCGTGAACTTCTCATCGCGGCGGAGCTTGCTGCAGATCACAATCTGCAGATGCGCGAGGGTGCGATCGTCTATCTCGGCGATGTGGTGCGCGGTGACGTACTCCAGAGTGCCCATGGTGATCTCCCGGTCCGTGTCGTGCGTGAGACATGACAGTGAACCTGGGTCTAGGGCCTAGGGCTCATCGTACGCTCCTGCGCGCGGCCGCACAATCGACGGAGATGCACCGGAGAGTTCGCTGTACACTCCTGCGTCACTCTTCGCAGAGAGCCAGGTCGGTCTCAGCCAGCGGTTTCCCGTCGGGAATGACGTAGGTAACCCAAAGCACGACGTCGGTGTCTCCCTCGTTCCGGCCCTCGTGGGGGTATCCCGCACCCTCGATGATCGACTCACCGGCCGAATAGACCCGCACTCCGCCGGGGTGAGTCGCTGAATAGTGGGTCAACGCGCCCTCTTGGACGACAGCGATCAACTGGCCGTAGTGACAATGCTCTCCGGTGCCCGCGCCGGGTTCAATCGTGATCTCACGGAACGTGACCCCGACGCCGTCCGCACCGCCGTCGACGAAGACTTCGACAGCGTCATCCTGTTCGCCGGCGGCCACGTCGACAGCGCGCACGGGTGGTTCGTCAGATGCCGTGGGCGAAGGGGTAGAGGTCGCCGAAGTCTGTGCAGCGAGTGGCTGCGTCCCGCTGCAGGAGGAGAGGGTCAGCATCGTGAGTGCGACAAGCGCTGCCAGGGACATCCGCCGCCCGGGCCGATCGAGTGTAATCACTTCGTCCTTTCTGTGCGATTTCGCCGAGTGCGCGCAATGTCACCTGTCTGGACGATACCGTCAGCCGACGGGACAATGTGTGACGGGTGTGGTGCCGCTACCGCGAGGGGAACGTGGACATGAACGGAATCATCAAGCCAGAGCCGCCAGGCGGGCAGGAGATCCGCCGGCTCTTGATCACCTCGGTCGACGCGGCCGGGCGGGAGCGTTCCCGAGTTGTTCCCCGTGACAATGTCGCCTCGGCGCTCCAGCACGGCCTCCACGCGTCGCTCAGCAGCGTCGCGATGTTCACACCGGCAGACGAGCCCATCGATGCGTCTGGGTTGGACGCGGTCATCGGAGACCTGCTCGTTCGCCCAGACGCCGCACGACTAGCGAACCTTGACAGGGAGGGTCTCGTCTGGGCTCCGGCCGATCTGCGGCAGCCGGACGACACGGACCCGTTCTTCGCCTGCGGTCGGGATGCCGTGCGACGTACGAGCACCACGCTCGCCGACCGTGGCTTGCAGTTTCGCGTGGGGTTCGAAGTCGAGTTCAGCCTGATCCATGCGAGCGACGGAGGTGAGCTCAGAGCGGCGCACGAGGGGCCTGCGTACGGCCAGCGGCCGCTCCTGCAAAACGAGGACTTCATCTCGGCACTCTTCGACGACCTGGAGCTCGCCGGTGTGCCCGTCCTCCAGTTGCACGCCGAGCACGGTCACGGCCAGTTTGAAATCGCCCTCGCGGCACGCGACCCGATCGATGCGTGCGACGACTACCTGCTCGCGCGTCTGGTGATCGAACGCACGAGCATCCGTCAGGGCCTGACCGCCCAGTTCGCGCCCGTTCCCACCGTCGGTGCCGCCTCGAACGGCATGCACATCCACCTGTCCGTCTGGAAAGGAGAGCTCAACCTGCTCGCCCCCGCGGTTTCCGGCGGGCTCACGCGGCAAGGCGCCTCGGTCATTGCAGGCATTATCGACGCCCTGCCTGCCGCAACGGCGCTGCTCGCGGGCAGCGAGGCGAGCTACCAGCGGCTTAGACCCGGCAGATGGGCGGGCGCGTCGCTGTGCTGGGGCGCCGGCAATCGGGAAGCGGCCGTGCGCTATGTGCCCGCAACGGCGGCCGCCGGACACCACGGCGCGAACATCGAGGTCAAGCCGGGCGACGCGACCGCCAACCCTTACCTCGCGGTCGCCGCGCTGCTAGCGGCCGTGTCGGACGGCCTCGCGCGCGACGCGACTCCCACTGCTCCGATCGAGGTGAGCCCGATGCGACTGAGCGCCGAGGAACGCGAAGCGCGAGGCATCCGGTCTCTGCCTGCGACGCTCGAGGACGCGCTCGATGAACTCTCGTCATCGCGGATGCTGCGCACGGCCCTCGGCGATCGACTGGTCGATCTGTACATCGCTGTTCGCACACCGCGACCCTGAGCGAGAAAGTGGCTTCATCTTGCGTAGGCGCTCCGCACTCTGCGCGGTGTCGTCGGCCGGTTGCGCCATCGACGACCTCACATCCCATCCCGGAAAACCGCGCGGGAGTAGTGTCGACACTGAAAAAGCACCCGAGGTGACGGCGCGATCAGCGCTGTGCCCCTCCCCATCCTTGGAGGCCCGCTCATGAAACGCGGCCACGCACCCCTGTCGGTCATCGTCGGTGGCATCACCATCCTCGCGCTTGCCGGTTGCACGGCGGCCTCTGAGTACGCGCCGCGCGCCGTGAACTTCCCGATCCCGAGTCAAGACGTGGTGGAGTTACCCGAGGGAAGCGTCGACGTCGCTGTCGAGGAACTGCCGAACATCGTCGCCCGGATTCTCGACGAATCAGGCATTCCGGGCGCCGCCGTTACGGTCGTCCGCGATGAGGAAGTGCTGCTTGCCGAAGGCTTCGGCGTACGAAGGAGCGGGGAGGATGCCGAGATCGATGCTGAGACGGTATTCCAGATCGCCTCGATGTCGAAGCCCATTGGAGCCACGGTCGTCGCCAGCCAGGTCACCGAGGGGGTCGTCTCCTGGGAGACTCCGGTCGTGGAGCACCTCGAGGGCTTCGCGCTCGCCGATCCGTGGGTCACCGAACACCTCACCATCGGCGACCTCTATGCGCACCGATCAGGGCTACCGCTGGCCGCCGGCGATGATCTCGAAGACATCGGCTACGACCGCGAATACATCATCGACCACCTGCGGATGCAGCCGCTCGACCCGTTCCGCATCACGTACAACTATGCGAACTTCGGCATGACGACCGGCGCCGAAGCCGTTTCCGTGGCAGCCGGTGTCGACTGGGCCACACTCTCGGAGCAGGCACTATACGAACCGCTCGGCATGGCCTCGACGAGTTCGCGGTACGCCGACTTCCTCGAGCACGAGAACCGGGCCGCGCTGCACACGCGAGTGGGCGACGGGTTCGAACCGTTGTATGAGCGGATGCCGGATGCGCAGTCCCCTGCGGGCGGTGTGACCACGAATGCCGTGGACCTGGCGAAGTGGATGTCGATGGTGATCGGCCAAGGCACCTTCTCCGGCGATGAGATCGCCACTCCGGAGGCATTGCTACCGGCCATCTCGCCGCAGATCGTCTCGGGCCACCCGGCCTTTGCCGATATGCGTGCCGGGAATTACGGGTATGGCTTCAACGTCGGTGTGCAACCCAGCGGCCGGGTGACCATAAGCCACTCGGGCGCGTTCGTGCTTGGCGCGGCGACGAACTTCGTGATCGTGCCCGAACTCGGGCTCGGTATCGCCGCCATCACGAATGGCGGACCGGTTGGCGCGGCCGAGGCGATTGTTGCCGAGTTCCTCGATCGGGTGCAGTTCGGTGACGCAACGCGCGACTGGCTTGCCGACTATGGTCTCGCCCTCGGTCACTACCACGCTCCGGCAGGCGACCTTGTCGATGAGGAGGCCCCCGCCTCGCCCGCGCCGCCACGCCCACTCGAGGAGTACGCCGGCAGTTGGTCGAACGCGTACTTCGGCGCCGCCGTAGTCGAGGTGGCCGGCGACGGGCTTCTCGCTCGACTCGGACCGGACGGCAGCTACGAACTCGACCTCACACACTGGGACGGCGATGTCTTCAGTTTCGTCCCTTCCGGCGAGAACGCACCCGAAGGCTCGATCTCCTCGGCGACGTTCGCGATTGGAGCGGGGGGCGAAACGATGACACTCGACTTCTTCGACACCAACGGACTCGGAACGTGGACCCGCTCGTCGCCGGGGTGATTCCGCGCATGAGCCGGACCGAAAAAGGTCCCGGAAACCCTTGAGTTCCCGGGACCTTCTGGTCGGGATGACAGGATTTGAACCTGCGACCCCTTGACCCCCAGTCAAGTGCGCTACCAAGCTGCGCCACATCCCGTTGACCCCGCCGGAGCGCGGACAACTCCACTATCCTACCCGCTCGATGGAGTGCCTGTGAACGAGCGGAGACTCACGTCTTGCCAGTGTCGGAGACCGTCGGTAGCGTGCGGGAATGACCGAGATCGTCATCCGCCCCGCCACAGCCGACCGCTTCGACGACGCTCAGCACGCTCTGACGGGTGGGGGCGACGGCGCAGGGTGTCAGTGTGCGTGGTGGACGCTCACCAACGCGCAGTTCCAGAGCACGACCAAAGAAGAGCGGCGCGACTTGCTTCGGGATGAGACGCGCAGAGAGGTCCCCCCGGCTCTCATCGCCTACGTCGACGGCGAAGCCGCGGGGTGGGTGCGCGTGGGTCCCCGGGTGGCACAGCCACGCCTTGCTCGGACGCGCGCGATCGCAAGCGGAATGCAGGGTCCGCTCGACGATGAAGAGATCTGGGCGATCAGTTGCTTCGTCGTGCGTCGAGAGTTCCGAAGCCAGGGTCTAAACACTCAGCTTCTAGATGCGGCGGTCGACTTCGCCCGCGATCGCGGGGCGCGCGTTGTCGAGGGTTACCCGATCGACACGTCCGCTAAGAAGCACTCATCCAACGAGCTGTTTCACGGAACGCTCTCGGTGTTCGAGCGGCAGGGATTCACAGAGATCGCGCGCCCCAAACCAGACCGGGTCGTGGTCTCGCTCGCACTCACTGAATGACCCGCGCCATACGATAGACCGGTCCCCCACGAAGGAGTGCTGTGTCGTACGTCGCCCCACGCTCGACCGATCGCACGGTCGCCACCTCATTGCCCCCGAACTGGTGGTGGGGGTTCGCGCTCTATACAGCGATCTCAGTGGTCCACATCGGCGCGCTCTTCATCGGGTCCGAAGTCATCTCGGGCCCGACCAAGCTGGCGCTCATGCCCGCACTGACAGTCGCCGTGCTGTGGGCGGGGCGCGGGTCGACGTGGAGCACGACCTACACACTCCTGTTCCTCGCGATCGCCCTCTCGTGGATTGGCGACGGTGCTGGCGCGTTCTTCCCGGGCGCGCCCACTCTGCCGATCATGCTGGTCTTCTTCGGACTCGCACACCTCTGCTATATCTGGCTGTTCACAAAGCGCCTGCCCATCCGCACCGTCCCGCGGTGGTCGCTGGTCTACGTCGTCTGGTGGATCGCCCTCGTTGCCGTCTTGGTGCCGGTCATCCTCAGCCAGATCGGCGGAGGCCCGATGGCCATCGCCGTATCGCTGTACGGCATCGTGCTCGGCGCCACTGCCGCCACCGCTGCTCGCTGTCACCCAGTCATCGCCTGGGGTGGAGCCTTCTTCCTCGCCTCCGACACGATCCTCGCGTTCCGTCTTTTCACCCCCGAGGCCATGCCCGACTGGACCAGCGGCATGGTCATGCTCACGTACTGCCTCGGTCAGGGTCTCATCGCCGCGGGCGTCGTCATTTCGGACCGTGATCGCACCATCGCGCAGGACGAAACATGATGACGGATGCCTCAGCCCGCGTCGACGCGTGGCTTTGGGCGGTCCGCATCTACAAGACGCGCTCCGCCGCCACGACCGCATGCCGTGCCGGGCATGTACGTGTCAACGGCGAGCGAGCCAAGGCCGCGCAACCCGTGCGACCGGGCGATGAGGTGCGCGTGCGCATCGGCGGGTTCGACCGGATGCTGGTCGTCCGCAAGACCATCACAAAGCGCGTGGGCGCAGCACTCGTGGCCGAGTCGGTCGACGACCAGACTCCCCCGCCACCCCCGCGCGAGCTGACCGCGTTCCTCCCGCGCCGCGACCGGGGTGCCGGGCGTCCGACCAAGCGCGAGCGGCGCGACATCGACAAGCTTCGCGGCCGAGAAGAGGAGTAGCGCGCTTCACCACACCTGTTCGAGCAGCCAGCGCGCACCCAGCACGGCGGCTCCAGCATCCGTCACCCGCGCGGCCAGCCCGCGATCGCTTGTGACGACCGTCACCGTCCGGCCCTCACCGACGAACCGCGAAGCCGCCCCAACAATCGCGTCATCACCGGACGCCTCGGCCCGAACGACCGCGACACCCGCCGTGCCATCGGACGCACCACGCGCCTGACCTTCGACCACCACGACCCACTCGGCGAACCACTGATCCGTACCGAGCCCGAGCACTGACCCCGGCACCCCGGAAGCCGCGAGCGCGCTCACCTTCCGGATCAGGCGTGACGCCGCTCCCGCGCGGTCTTTCCACCACCCGTCGGGCACCGAGCCCACAACGTTCGCCCCATCGACCACTATTGCCGGCCGCACGCACAGGAGCGGACGCAACTGTTTCCACGAATCTGCAAATCCCGGATGCAGGGGCTTGCTGTCGACCTCGTCCACCGCGACCCACTCGAGCGCTCGGCTTTCGGGGTCGGCGATCACCGGCTCGAAGGGCCGCACGACGTCCGCGACCACCGTGGTGTAGCTCCAATAGCCGAGATCGAGCGTGCTGAGGAACCGTGTGCGGGTCGCTGCATCCGGAACCCCCGCCTCTTCCTGCGCTTCGCGCACCGCGCCGTCGACCGCCGACTCGCCCTCGTGGCGTGCGCCCCCGGGCAGTGCCCAGGTGTCACCGAAGTGACTCCACGACACGCGGTGTTGCAGCAGCACTCCGCGGTGGGGGTCCAGGGCGAGCAACCCAGCGGCGCCAAACACTCCCCAGTACCGCTCCCCCGTCGGCGCGACGACCCAGGCGTCACCGGGGTCACGCGGCCCATGCGGGCGGCGCGGCTCCTCGGATGCGGGGGGCTCGATCGTCACCGTGCCAGCCTGTCACACGCACATGCCAGGAGATCACGATCAGCCCGCCTTCGGCGCCAGCCGAAGTCACCGATGCGCACAAGAATGAGTGGATGACTACCGACGCTTACGACATCGACGACGACCCCACGCGCATCTCGCGCGATGCCGTCTGGGCGAGGCTCGACGCCGAGGCGTACTGGGGCCGATGGCGCACCCGAGCAGATGTCGATGCTCAGATCGACAGCTCATGGCGAGTCGTCGGTGTCTATCGCGCCGGAACGAACGATCTTGTGGGCTTTGCCCGCGCGACATCGGACGGCGTGGGGTTCGCGTACCTCGCCGACGTCTTCATCCACCCCGATCACCAGGGTCGTGGGCTCGGCAAGCGCCTGATGCAGGCGATGATCGAGGACGGACCGGGGCGGGAGTTTCGCTGGGTACTCTTCACCGCCGACGCGCACGGACTCTATGAGCAGTTCGGCTTCGCCGCCCCCGACACGACCGCGATGGTGCGCCCGGCGGCGAAGCCGTCTATCGGCTGACCGCCGCGGAGTCTCGGCACACACCGCACACCGCTCCGCTGTCGCAGAGCGCAGATCGAACGCGCACTTGTGACAGCGGAGCGACCGACTCAGCGCTGGCGCTTCTCGCGCACGCGCATGTTGACGACGATCGGCGTGCCCTCGAAGCCCCAGATCTCGCGCAGGCGACGCTGGATGAAGCGGCGGTAGCCCGGGTCGAGGAATCCGGTCGTGAACAGCACGAACGTCGGCGGGCGCGTCGACGCCTGAGTGCCGAACAGGATTCGCGGCTGCTTGCCACCGCGGAGCGGGTGCGGGTGCTCGGCGACGAGTTCGGACAGGAACGCATTGAACTTTCCGGTCGGGATGCGGGTATCCCACGAGTCGAGTGATCTCTCGAGGGCCGGCACGAGCTTCTCGAGGTTTCGCCCGGTCTTCGCTGAGATGTTTACGCGCGGTGCCCACGCGACGTGCGCGAGGTCCTGCTCGATCTCACGCTCGAGGTACCGGCGACGGTCCGCGTTCTCCATGTCGTCGTCGTTCAGTCGATCCCACTTGTTGAACGCGAGCACGAGCGCACGGCCCGACTCGAGCACGAGGTCGATGATGCGTACGTCCTGTTCACTGAGCGGCTGGCTCACATCGAGCACGACGACGGCGACTTCGGCCTTCTCGAGGGCGGCGGAGGTGCGCAGCGATGCGTAGAAGTCGGCGCCCTGTTGCAGGTGCACGCGACGACGGATGCCGGCGGTGTCGACAAAGCGCCACAGCTTTCCCCCGAGGTCGACGATCTCATCGACCGGGTCACGCGTGGTGCCCGCGAGTTCGTTGACGACCACACGCTCCGAGCCCGCAGCGCGGTTGAGGAGTGAGGACTTGCCGACGTTGGGGCGACCGAGGATCGCGACGCGGCGCGGGCCGCCGATCTCGTAGCCTGCGACGGCGGAGACCTCGGGGAGCACCTTCATTACCTCGTCGAGCAGGTCGGCAACGCCGCGGCCGTGAATCGCCGAGACCGGGTACGGTTCGCCGAGTCCGAGGTTCCACAGCGCCGCGGCTTCGGGCTCGTGTCGCGCGTCGTCGATCTTGTTCGCGACGAGGAAGACCGGCTTGCCCGACTTGCGCAGCATGCGCACGACGCGCTCATCGGTCGAGGTGGCCCCGACCATCGCATCGACGACGAATAGCACGACATCGCAGAGGTCGATCGCGATCTCAGCCTGGGCTGCGACCGACGCGTCGATGCCCTTGGCGTCGGGCTCCCACCCGCCGGTGTCGACGACTGAGAAGCGGCGGTCCATCCACTCGGCTTTGTAGGTCACGCGGTCACGCGTGACGCCGGGGGTGTCTTCGACGACCGCCTCGCGGCGACCAAGGATGCGGTTGACGAGCGCCGATTTGCCGACGTTAGGTCGGCCGACGATCGCGACGACCGGCAGCGGCGGCAAGTACTGGATGCCATCTTCGCCAAGCTCGACGCCCGCCAGCAGCGCGGCGTCTTCGTCGTCGAGGTCGTAGTCGGTCAGGCTCGCCCGCAGCGCGGTGGCACGCGACTCGGCGAGTACGTCGTCGAGGTCCGCCAGGGTTTCGACGAGGTTGTCGTCGCCCGCTTCGTACTCGTCCTCGGGTGCGCGTTCGTTACTCATGTTCGGCTCCTGCCTCCAGCTGGGGCTCGTCGAGTCCTGCGCGCACGACGGCGAGCACGGCCTCCACGGTCTCCTCAAAATCCAGATCGGTCGAATCGACCACCGTGACGCCGGGCGCGGCGGTCAGAAAATCGACCACCTTCGCGTCCGAGGCGTCACGCTTGTGCAGCGCTGCCGCGACGGCCGCGGCATCCTGCGTCGCTACTTCTTTGCTGCGTCGCACAGCCCGCACTTCGGGCGCGGCGGTCAGCAGAATACGTACGGGGGCGTCGGGCGCGACGACGGTGGTGATGTCGCGTCCTTCGACGACGACGGCGGCGCGAGTGGATGCTGCCACCAGAGCCCGGAACAGCGCCGTGACCGAAGCCCGCACAGCGGGCACCCGAGCGACACCGCTGACGGCATCGGCCACGCGCGGCTCACGGATCGCCTCAGTCACATCCGTCGAACCCACACGCACCCAGTAGTCGTCAGGGTCGAGCGAAATCGCGTAGTCGAAGTCGCCGACGACGTCGAGCACCGCCGACGAATCGGACGTGTCGATACCGTGCTCAAGCGCGTGCCACGCGAGGCCGCGGTAGGCGGCACCGGTGTCGAGGTAGCCGTAGCCGAGTCGGCGGGCGACCTCTTTCGACACGCTCGACTTACCGCTCCCGGCGGGCCCGTCGATGGCGATCGTGCGTACGGAGTCAGTCATTGGTCATACTCGCAATCTTCCAGCCACGCGCCTCGAGGCCCTCGATCGCGCGGCGCACCGCGCTCGGGACCACACTGATCTCAGCGAGACCGAACTGCGCGCCGGGCGAGTGCTCGAGCCGCAGGTCTTCGACGTTCACCTCGAGCTCGCCGAGTTCACCGAAAAGCCGGCCCAACTGACCGGGTGTGTCATCAACCATCACGACGACCGATTCGAAGCGTCGATTCTGCCCGTGCTTTCCGGGCAGGCGCTCGACGCCGTCGTTACCGCGACGGATCGTGTCGGCCACGGCACGGCGCGCTCCCGGCGCTCCCGGTGCGCGCAAAGCATCAGCCACCGCGGTGAGGTCAGCGGTCAGCGCATCGAGCACATCCACCACGGGCGCCGAGTTCGCGCCGAGGATCTGCACCCATAATTCGGGGGCGGATGCTGCGATCCGCGTCGTATCGCGCACGCCCTGACCGGCGAGCCGCAGCGAACCGTCCGGCGCGTCGACGAAGCGCCCGGCGAGCAGGCTCGCGATCAACTGCGGAACGTGCGAGACGAGCGCGACCGACTGGTCGTGCTCTTCGGGGGTCATCTCCAGCGGCATCGCGCCGAGTTCGAGGGCGAGGCCCTCGACGAGGGCCAGGTCAGCTGACGTGGTCTCTTCGTCGCGGCACACCACCCACGGACGCCCGACGAAGATGTCGGCGCGCGCCGAGATTGCTCCCCCACGCTCTCTCCCGGCAAGCGGGTGCGAGCCGATGTAGTGGGTGAGGTCGACACCGCGCTCGCGCAGGGCGCGGAGGGGCTCGAGCTTGACGCTCGCGACATCGGTGACGACCGCACGCGGGTAGGCGGCGAGCTCACGCTCGATGACCTCAGCCGTGACATCCGGCGGAACCGCCACTACGACGATCGAGGGGTCATCCGTACCTTCAGAGGCACGCCCCGCGCCGTAGTCGATCGCAAGGCGCAACTGGGCAGGCGAGGCATCGGCGAGCGCAACATCCACGCCCTTGGCCGAGAGCGCATGGCCGATGCTCGAGCCGAGCAGACCGGCGCCGACGATGCGGACCGTGCCGTGAACGCGCGACGCCAGCGGCACTGTGCTTTTCAGGGGCGCGGCGGGTATCCCGGGGCTTTTCAGGGGCGCGGCGGGCTTCCCGGGCGCGACGACGCGCGCGGACGCTGCGGTCGAATCGCTCACTCGGTCTCCTGATGCCCCTGGGGGTCACCCCCGTCAGATTCTGCGGAGGCCTCGCGCGACAAAGTCAGCAGCGCGCCCCGCTCTACTTTAGTCAACTCGCGTGCCTTGCCCACTGGGAGGGTTCCCAGGTGCAGCGGGCCGAATTGGCGACGGACGAGATCGATGACCGGAAACCCAACCTCGGCAAGCATCCGGCGCACGATGCGGTTGCGGCCGGAGTGCAGGGTGATTTCGACCAGCGACGCCCGGGTACCCGCATCCAACAGCCGGGCCTTATCGGCCGCGATCGGACCATCCTCGAGGTCGACGCCCTTGGTGAGCCGCGCGATGGTTTGCGGCAGCACACGGCCTTCGACCTTCGCGATGTAGACCTTGTCGACCCCGAAGGAGGGATGCGAGAGGACGTGCGCGAGGTCGCCGTCGTTGGTGAGGATAAGCAGGCCGCTGGTTTCCGCATCCAATCGCCCCACGTTGAAGAGGCGCTCTTCGTACTCCCGCGTGTACTGCCGCAGGTCGGCGCGGCCTCGATCGTCGGCGAGCGAGCTCACCACCCCGGTGGGCTTGTTGAGCATGACGTAGCGCTTTGACTGATCGAGCTGGATCGCGGTGCCGTCAACGTCGACCAGGTCTACTTCGGGATGGATGCGGTTGCCCAGTTCGGTGACGACCTCACCGTTGACACGCACGCGCCCTGCGACGATCATGTTCTCGGCGACGCGCCGCGAAGCGACACCCGCGTTCGCGAGAACCTTCTGCAGCCGGATGCCCTCTTCGCTTGCTTCACTGCGGATGTCGTTCATCGTGTTGCCTCACTGTCGAATCCATCGGCGCCGTCGTCGAGCAGCGGCGAAATGTGCGGAAGCTCGTCGAGCGAGTTGATGCCGAGATTCACCAGCAACGCGTCGGTCGTGCCGTAATTGATTGCTCCGGTCTCGGAGTCGGTGAACAGCTCGGTGATGAGCCCTCGCGCGAGCAACGTGCGCACGACAGAGTCGACATTGACGGCGCGAATGGATGCTACTTGCCCGCGCGTGACCGGCTGCTTGTAGGCGATCACGGCCAAGGTTTCGAGCGCCGCCTGCGACAGACGCGACGGTGCTTGGGAGTTGACGAACTCAGTCACGAGATCGTCATGGTCGGCGCGCACATAGAGCCGCCAGCCGCCGCCGACTTCGCGCAGCTCGAAGCCGCGCCGCGGACCCGAGCGCAGTCCGTCGTAGTCGGCTACGAGCGTCTCGATCGCCTGGCGCACCGCAGGAACGGGTGCCGAGACCGCCGCGGCGAGCGCCACCAGGCTCTGCGGTTCTTCAACGATCAGCAGAATCGCCTCGAGGCGGCTCTGCACATCGCTCATCACCGCGGGAACGGGATCGTTCATCGTCTCGGTACCCACCTGCGGGTCATCGGTCATAGTCGGCTCCTAGAGTCGCAAGGTTCTCGTCAGACCACCGTTCGGCGGTCCAGCGCAAAGTCAGTTCGCCGAGGGGCTCCACCTGCTCGAAGGACAGGGCCGCGTGGCGGTAGAGCTCGAGGACTGAAAGAAAGCGAGCAACCACGACGCCCTGCTGCGTCACGCCACTCACGAGTTCGCGAAACGACAGCGCACCGGCCGCGCGCAGGAGCGTCACAACGACGGCAGCTTGCTCGCGGATGCTCACCAGTGGAGCGTGCAGGTGGTCGAGGCCGACGTGCGGAATCTCTCGCGGCGTCATCGCCAGCAGAGCGAGCGCAGCGAAGTCGTCCGGGGTCAGGGTCCAGACGAGCTCGGGCACCGCCTTGCGGTACTGCTCATCAAGCCGCACGGCACGCGTGTGGCGGCGGTCTTCGGCCTGAAGCCGTGTGGCAAACCATGTCGAGACCTGCTTGAAAGCGCGGTACTGCAACAAACGTGCGAACAGTAGGTCGCGGGCTTCGAGCAGCGCGACCGACTCGGCATCGACCAGCTCGCCCTGCGGCAAGAGTCCGGCGACCTTCATGTCGAGCAGAGTCGCCGCAACGACGAGGAATTCGGATGCCTCTTCCAGCTCTTCATCGGGCCCGAGCTGGCGCAGATAAGCGATGAACTCTGCGGTCACGGTCGACAGTGCGACATCGGTGATGTCGAGCTCGTGCTTGGAAAGCAGTGTCAGCAGCAGGTCGAACGGACCGTCGAACACTCCCAGGGTGACCCGGAACCCGGGCTCCGCCGCCTCCTCTGCCTCCGCTGACTCAACGATGTCCACGGACTGCCGCGCCTGATCGTCCTCAGGCGACGGCGCCACGGGCGATCAGCTCCCGCGCCAGGCGCAGGTAGGCCTGAGCGGCCGCATGCTGGGGCGCGAACTCGGTGATGGGCATGCCCGAGACCGAGGCATCCGGAAACTTCACCGTCCGACCGATGACCGTCTCGAGAACATCATCACCGAATGCTTCGACGACCCGCTCGAGCACTTCGCGCGAGTGAAGGGTGCGCGGGTCGTACATCGTGGCGAGCACGCCGTCGAGCTCGATGGTCGGGTTCAGGCGGTCGCGCACCTTGTCGATCGTCTCGATGAGCATCGCGACACCGCGGAGGGCGAAGAACTCGCACTCGAGCGGGATGAGCACGCCGTGGCTCGCCGTCAAGGCGTTCACCGTAAGCAGGCCCAGTGAGGGCTGGCAGTCGATCAGGATCACGTCGTAGTGCGGTGCGACCTTGCGCAGCACGCGGGACAGGATCGTCTCGCGGGCGACCTCGTTGACGAGGTGCACCTCGGCGGCCGAGAGGTCGATGTTCGCGGGGATGACATCGAGGTTCTCTGTGGCCGTATGCACGATCACGTCGGCGGGATCACGCTTGGTGTCGAGCAAAAGATCGTAGATCGTCGGCGACTCATGCGTCTGGATGCCCAGCCCGGCCGACAGCGCGCCTTGCGGGTCGAAGTCGACGGCGAGCACCTTGCGGCCGTAGCTCGCGAGCGATGCGGCCAGGTTGATCGTCGTCGTCGTCTTACCGACGCCGCCCTTCTGGTTGCACAGCGAAATGATGCGCGCAGGGCCATGGGTGTCGAGTTTGGGTGGTGTCGGGAATCCGCGGTAGGGACGCCCGGTGGGACCGATCGGAGTGTCGTCGTCCTTCTTCGCCACGGATGCTCCCATTCACTGCTTGTTCGCTCGATTCTAGCCACGGGAGCGCGTCTCGCCGTGATGCGGCCCGCGGTTCAGCGACCCTCGACACTACTCCGCGTGCCCTCAGCGCGCGCGCGGATGCGCCGTGACGTACACATCGCGCAGCGTATCGACCGTGACGTGCGTGTAGATCTGGGTCGTGGCCACCGAAGCGTGGCCGAGCAGCTCTTGAACGACCCGCACATCGGCCCCGCCCTGCAGCAGATGCGTGGCGAAGGAGTGCCGCAGCGTGTGCGGAGACACGTGTGCGGTGAGCTTCGCGCGGGTCGCGGCATCCTGAATCACGAGCCACACGCTCTGGCGTGACAGCGGAGCGCCCCGCGCCCCCAGAAACAGGCGGGGCGTCGACCGACCGCGACGCGAAAGCTCGGGGCGTGCGCGGGTGAGATACGCCTCGATCGATGCGCGGGCGTACGACCCCACCGGCACGATGCGCTCTTTCGACCCCTTGCCGCGGACGCGCACGACGTCGCCGTGCGCGAGGTCATCGACGTCCAGGTGCACGATCTCTGACACCCGCGCACCGGTGGCGTACAGCAGTTCGACCAGCGCGCGGTCGCGCAGGCCGACGAGGTCGCCCGGCTTCGCATCACCCGGTGCAGGTCCTGACGCATCGAGCAACTGCTCGACCTGATCGATCGTCAGCGCTTTGGGCAGTCGCTGCGCCTGCTTCGGCGGCCGGAGCCGCAGCGTGGGATCGTCCTGCTCGATTCCCTCGCGCGCGAGAAAGCGATGCAGACCGCGCACCGAAGATTGCAGACGAGCGAGGGAGGATGCCGCTACCTCCGGCACGGCCGACGCTCGCTCAGCCGCGAACGATGTCACGAGCGCCGCAGTGATTTCGCTCGTGTCGGTGACGGCGTGCTCGGCCAGCCAGGTTCGGTAGCCGGCCAGGTCGCGTCGATATGCCGACACAGTGTGATCGGAGAGTCCGCGCTCGATCGCGGTATGGCGCAGATACGCCTCCACCGCGCGATCGAGGTCCACAGCGGCTCTCTCCTAGGCCTGAGCGCGTAGCCGTTCGGCCGCCGCCAGCACGCCGACCGCGAGGATTCCGTTGCGCAGGCGCCCAGCGAGCACCGCCGACACGGCCTCGGCAAGCGGCATCCACTCGATCCGAATGTCGGCCTCTTCGTCTTCGCGCACGTGCGCCTCAGCGATCGAGGTCAACCCGCGCGCGAGAAACAGGTGCACGACCTCGTCGTTGCCGCCGGGAGTCGTGAAGATGCTCACCAGCTCATCCCACTGCGCAGCCTCGAGATCTGCCTCCTCGGCCAGCTCGCGGACCGCGGACTGCAGCGGTGACTCCCCCGCGACGTCGAGCAGCCCCGCAGGGATCTCCCAGTCACGATGGCGAATCGGATGCCGGTACTGCTGGATCAGCAGCACCCGGTCATGGTCATCGATCGCAACGATCGCGGCGGCCCCGGGGTGCGCGACGTACTGGCGGACGATTTCGGCGTCTCCGTAGCGCAGGGTGTCACTCCGGACGTCCCACACACGACCCTCGTAGACGAGCTCGCTCTCGACAATGTCGACCTCGACCGGCTCGTCGCGGATGTCGTCGTGGTTGCCTGTGTCCGAGTGGTCAATCATCCTCAACCTCGAACAGTTCGCTCGCGCTGTGACGCTCGAGCGCAGCGGCCACGAGCCCACGGAACAGCGGGTGCGCCTCGGTCGGACGCGAACGAAGTTCGGGGTGCGCCTGCGTGGCGATGTAATACGGGTGCACATCGCGCGGCAGCTCGACGAACTCCACGAGATCAAGGTCGGGATTCAGGCCCGAGAAGACGAGTCCCGCCGCGGCGAGCTGGTCGCGGTAGCGGTTGTTCACCTCGTACCGGTGGCGGTGACGCTCTTCAATACGGGTCGCGCCGTACACTTCCGCAGCGATCGTGCCCTCGCCGAGATCAGCGGGATACAGCCCCAGACGCATGGTGCCACCGAGGTCGCCGCTCTCGAGGATGTCGACCTGCTCAGCCATCGTCGCGATGACCGGGTGCGGGCTCTCGGGGTCGAACTCGCTCGAAGACGCTCCCTCGATGCCTGCCATCGTGCGGGCGTACTCGATCACCATGCACTGCAGCCCCAGGCAGAGCCCGAGCGTGGGAATCCCCTGTTCACGGGCGAACCGCAGGGCTCCGAGCTTGCCTTCGATGCCACGGATGCCGAAGCCACCGGGTACGACGATTCCATCGAGCGCTCCCAGAGCCTTTTCCGCCCCCTCCGGTGTCTCACACTGGTCCGACGGAATCCAGGTGATCTTCACCGCGGTCTCCTGCGCGAACCCTCCGGCCTTGAGGGCCTCGGTGACGCTGAGATAGGCATCCGGCAGATCGATGTACTTGCCGACCAGACCGATCGTCACCTCGTGCTTGGGGTTGTGCACGGCCTGCATGACCTTGTTCCAGCGCGTCCAGTCGACCTCGGCCGCCTTGGCGAGCCCGAGCGTACGCACGATGTACTCGTCCAGCCCCTGGTCGTTGAGCATCGTGGGAATGTCGTAGATGCTCGGCACGTCGATCGCGTTGACGACCGCGCCCTCATCGACGTCGCACATGAGGGCAATCTTGCGCTTGTTGGCTTCGGTGACCGGACGGTCGCTACGCAGCACAAGCGCGTCTGGCTGAATACCGATCGAGCGCAGGGTGGCGACGGAATGCTGCGTGGGCTTGGTCTTCTGCTCACCCGAGGCACCCATGAACGGCACCAGCGACACGTGCACGAAGAACACGTTCGCGCGACCCAGTTCGTGGCGAATCTGACGCGCCGATTCGATGAACGGCTGCGACTCGATGTCACCGACGGTGCCACCGATCTCGGTGATGATGACGTCGGGCTTCGGAGTCTCGTCCGCCTGCAGACGCATGCGGCGCTTGATCTCGTCTGTGATGTGCGGAATGACCTGCACGGTGTCGCCGAGGTACTCGCCGCGGCGCTCCTTCGCGATGACCTGCGAATAGATCTGGCCCGTAGTGACGTTGGCCGCCTGGCTCAGATCGATGTCGAGAAAACGTTCGTAGTGACCGATGTCGAGGTCTGTTTCTGCACCGTCATCGGTGACGAAAACCTCGCCGTGCTGGAAGGGGTTCATCGTGCCCGGGTCGACGTTGAGGTACGGATCCAGCTTCTGCATGACGACGTGCAGACCGCGCGCGGTGAGCAGGTTGCCCAAGCTCGCGGCCGTGAGTCCCTTGCCCAATGAAGAAACGACACCACCGGTCACAAAGATGTGCTTGGTCACTGTGTTTGAAGCAACCGTGTTCGAATTTTCCGTGGAAAGAGGTCCTGCGCCAGAAGTCTGCATCACGGGCTTTGATCCTATCAGCGGTCGTCGGTCCGCAAGCTGAGCAACTCACGGGCGTGAGTCAGCGCTGCGTCAGAATCGGGCATTCCAGAAAGCAATCGAGCCATCTCGGCCTCGCGTTCCGCGCCGTCCAGTCGTTTCACGTCAGAGGCCGTGACCGAGCCGTCGTGCGCCTTGACCACCGAAAGATGGTTGCTCGCAAAGGCAGCTACCTGCGCGAGGTGGGTCACCGCGATGACCTGAGATGACCGCGCCAGCCGCGCTAGGCGCCGGCCGACTTCGATGGCGGCCGCGCCACCGATTCCGGCATCCACTTCGTCGAAGACAAAGGTGGGCACGGGGTCGACCGAAGCGATGACGACCTCGATCGCGAGCATCACGCGGCTGAGCTCACCACCCGAGGCGCTCCGCGCGACAGAGCGCGGCTCAGCACCGGGATGCGGGGCCAAAAGGATCGCCACGTCGTCACGCCCGAACACCGAGGGCTGGCTGGGGGTCACGGCGATCTCAAGCCGCGCATCGGGCATCGCGAGCTCGCGGAGCTCGATCGTCACGGCAGACGCAAGACGGCCGGCGGCGTCGACGCGCGCAATGGTGAGCGCTGCGGCGCTTTCGTCGAGGGCGGATGCTGCGGCTTCGCGCTCGACCGTCAGTCGCTCGACGCGATCACCGTCATCATCGAGTTCGGCGAGGCGTGCGGAGCCCGATTCGAGCAGCTCGATGGCCGCATCGAGCGTGCCGTGCGTGCGGACGAGCGCGCCCAGCGCGGCCCGGCGTTCTTCGACCGCGGCGAGTTCGTGCGGGCCGGACTCGTCGAGATCGGCGAGGAATGTCGAGAGGGATGCCGCCACATCGGCCGTTCGATAGCCGAGGTCGGCCAGCTGGTCCGCCACTTCTTCGAGAGCGGGGTCGTGTGCACGCTCGAGAGCCCTGCGCGCCTCGGCGAGAAGCGCGGAGGCGTCGGGCTGGTCGCCGTCGCCGGAGAGGAGCCCGTGCGAGGTCGCGGCTGCGAGGCGCAGTTCCTCAGCGTTGCCGAGGCGCTCGGCCCGCACCGCGAGTTCGGTGTCCTCGCCCGGCTGGGGCTGCAGCTGTTCGATTTCTGCGAGTTGTGCCCGCAGGTGCTCGGCCTCGAGCGCGCGAGCGTCCTGTTCGGCCACGAGCGAGGTCAGGGTCTGGTCGAGCTCTTTCCATCGTTCGTAGGCGTCGCGGTATCCGGCGAGAGCGGATTGCAGCGGCATCCCACCGAATCTGTCGAGGGCGTCGCGCTGTGCTGATGCCGTGCGCAAGCGCAGCTGGTCGGACTGCCCGTGCACCACGACGAGCTCGTCGGCGAGGTCGGCCAGCACCCCGGCCGGTGCCGCACGTCCCCCGACCGATGCGCGCCCCCGCCCCTCGCTCGAGATGGAGCGACCGACGACCAATTCGGCCATGCCGTTTCCGATCGGCTCGACGTCTCCGCCGGCTTCCCGCACGCGGTCTGCGACGGCACCCTGCTCGGGCACGATCCAGATACCGTCGACGGACGCCTGGGCCGCACCCGCACGGACAGCGCCCGAGTCCGCGCGCTGCCCGAGAAGCAGTCCGAGCCCGGTGACGACCATGGTTTTGCCCGCGCCGGTCTCACCAGTGATCGCGGTGAAGCCCGGGCCCATCGGCAGCGTCGCCTCGGCGATCACGCCGAGATCGCGCAAGCGCATTTCTTCGATCACGAACCAGATCCCACAGCCGGCGAATCCTGAACGACGGGTCCGCGCCATCCCTCGACGGGCAACTGGAACTTGCGCACGAGACGGTCTGTGAAGGCGGACGGATGCAGCCGAGCCAAGCGCACGGGTCGGTCCGAACGGCGCACGACCACGCGCGCACCCGGCGGCAGTTCGTGCGACCGACGACCGTCGCACCAGAGTATGCCGACACCGTTCGTGCGCTCGAGAACCTCGATGGCGACAGCATGCTCGGGCCCGACTACGAGGGGCTTCGCGAACAGGGCGTGTGCCGACAGTGGAACGACGGCGATCGCCTCGACCGTGGGCCAGATCACCGGACCGCCGGCGGAGAAGTTATACGCGGTTGACCCTGTCGGGGTCGACACGACGACACCGTCGCAGCCGAAGGATGACAGCGGGCGACCATCGATTTCGATGACGACCTCGAGCATCCGCTCTCGGCTCGCCTTCTCGACCGTCGCTTCATTGAGCGCCCAGGTCTCGTACATCACCGCGTCGATCGAGTCCTTCACCCGCACGTGCAACGCGAGACGATCTTCAACGAAATAGTCCCGCGCGATGACGCGACGGACAGCGTCGTCGAGCTCGTCGCGTTCGATCTCAGCGAGAAACCCTACGTGCCCCATGTTGATGCCCAGCACGGGCGCGGTGCCCTCGCGGACGAGTTCGGCCGCGCGCAGAATCGTGCCGTCACCGCCGAGCACGATAGCCAACTCGATCGCGGCCACCGAAACCTCGACGTCGAGGGTGGCGACATCCGCGAGCTCGGGCAGCGCGGCGATGAGGTCAGCGTGGTCATCTGCGGCGAGCACCGGAGTCGCGCCCGCAACCCGCAGCGCCGAAATTACGCGGTCGGCTGCCTGGACGGTATCTTCGCGATGGGCGTGCGCGACGACGAGGATGTTGCGGTGCGGCTGTGTCATTGGCTCCCCGCCAGTCGATTCACGGTGCTCAACCATTCTGTCGGATTGCTTCCACGCCCCGGGGCGAGATGAGCGATGTACTCAGAATTGCCGTGCGTTCCCAGGATCGGCGACGGCACGAGACCGAGCACACCGAGCCCGGCATCCCATGCAGTCCACAGCACGCGCGCCACGGCGTCGGCGCGCAGGACGGGGTTGGTGACGAGGCCGCCCTTGACCGCGGTGCGGCCGACTTCGAATTGCGGCTTGATGAGCAGGACGACATCGGCGTCCACTCCGCACACGCCGCGCACGGCAGGAAGCACGAGGTCGAGCGAGATGAAGGAGAGATCACCGGTGATGATGGTCGGCAGTTCGTCGAGGCTGCTGGCTTCCGCGAGCGATTCGGGGGTCATGTAGCGGACGTTGAACCCTTCGACAGAGATGACCGAAGAATCGTCAGCGACGGATGCTGCAAGCTGCCCGTGACCGACATCCACAGCGATCACCGGATCGGCGCCTCGTTCGCGCAACACCTGAGTGAATCCCCCGGTCGAGGCCCCCATATCGAGTGCCAGTCGTCCGGAGACATCGATATCGAACGCGTCGAGCCCCGTGATCAACTTGTGCGCCGCACGACTGACGTAGTGGTCGGAACCGGCAACCTCGATCGGGTCGGCGTCGGCGACGGGCGTGGATGCCTTGACCACCGGTTTGCCCCGCACGCTGACGAGTCCGTCGGCGATGAGGGTCGCTGCATGGCTGCGCGAGCGCGCGAGCCCTCGCGCAGCGAGCGCTGCGTCCAATCGCTGGGTCATCGCAAGATCAGGAGGATGGCGTCGGCGCGGACGGATCCGCGTCGAGCTTGCGCACGAGCGAGTCGTGCAGAGATTCGTAGGCTGCCGCACGCGTCGCCAGCGGTTGCGCCTCGATCACTTCGAGAGCCGATACGAGATCGTCAGCGCCTTCATCGCGTGCTGTGTGATCCATGAACCCCACAATACGTCCCATCCCCGACGCCGCCGGCTGTCAGGGCCGGTGGAACGGATCCGCGTAGAGCTGTTCGGGCACTCGGAAGCCGAAGATCGCCCGGCCCGTATCCCAGATCGCCTTCGCGCTCGCGCGCAACAAGTCGACGGGGCTTTCGCCCGCTGCGAGAATCTGAACATCCGGGCCATCGATCCGTACGCGCGCGCCACGCACAGTGACGACGCCATCACGCACCGTCGCTTCGGGGTAGGGCTCGTGCAGTTCGCGCAAATCGCCGAGGATGAACGTCGGCTGCGATCCGGGCGGGGCTGCCAGCACGTGCTTGGGCCGATCGATCCCGGTGAGCACGAGCGCCGACGGAATTCCGGCGCGGTTCGCTCCGAGGATGTCGGTATCGAGGCGATCACCGAGGAAGAGCGGATGCTTCGCCCCGAACCGAGCTACCGCCTCCTGGAAGATCGGAACCTCCGGCTTGCCCGCGACTGTAGCGAGTCGCCCGACGGCGGTGTGGACAGCAGATACGAGCGTCCCGTTTCCTGGAGCGATTCCACGCGCCTGCGGGATCGTCCAGTCCGTGTTCGTGGCGATCCACGGGATTCCGCCCTGATCCTCGGGCAACGCCAGCGCATACGCCGCCTCGGCGAGCTGAAACCAGCCCACTTCCGGCGCAAAGCCTTGCACGACAGCGGCTGGCGACTCCTCAGCGCTGCGCGTCACGATGAATCCGGCCTTCTCGACCTCCGTGACGAGGCCGTCGCCGCCAACCACGAGCACCGTGGAGCCTGGCGGGATCCGCTCGACAAGCAATCGCATGGCCGCCTGGGGACTCGTGACGACTTCATCGGGTGCCGTTGCCAACCCCAGGTCAGACAAGTGTGCGGCGACCGAAGCATCCGTGCGCGAGGCGTTGTTCGTGATGTATGCGAGCCGGCGGCCATCGCGCGCAGCGTTGAGGCTCTCCACCGCGTGCGGGAGCGCACCCGCGCCGGCGTAGACGACACCGTCGAGGTCAGCGAGCAGGACGTCAACCCCGTCCAATGGGGTCGAAAGAGGGGTCGCCGAAGGGCGACGCCCCGAGAACAGCGCCACTACGCGTCCCGACCGTCGTCCGATGTCGGCTCATCGTCTGCTCGCGGTGCCGACGCGTTGTCGTCTCCATACTTGGCGTCGACGTCGAGGTCATCGTCGTCTTCTTCCGAATCGTCGTCGAGGTCATCGTCGAGGTCATCCTCGATCTCGAAGACCTCCTCGACCTCGATGGTCTCGAGATCGCCCTCGCCGCTGGCGGCATCGAGCGCGTCGGCGGCGACAAGTGCTCGGCGCTGCCAGATCTGCGCTTCTTCGTCTTGACCGAGCTCTTCGAGCACAGCAGCACGCGCTGCGAAGAGGGACGGGCTCCACTCGAAAGCGCGGTTCGGATCGAGCTCGGGAATGTCGAGCTCGCTCAGCGCGCGCTGTGGGTCGCCGAGGTCGAGACGGGCGCCCGACATCGCGATCGCGAGCTCCACACGCACGGCGGCAGGGAGCGTCGAGCGGTCGACCGCGCGGCCGGCCTCGAGCGCGCGATCCGCGCGTCCGACTCCGCGTTCGCTGTCGACCATCAGAGCAATCTGATCGTCCTTGCCCGAGATTCGGCGGTAGGTGCGCAGTTCGCGTAGCGCAAGCGCATAGTCACCGGTCGCGTAGGCGGTGATGGCCAGCGTCTCACGCACAATCGCGATGCGTCCAGCGCGACGGGATGCTGACACCGCGTGCTGATGCGCGAGTTCAGGGTTCTCTTCAATCAGCGAAGAGGCCATCGCAAGGTGACGTGCCACCCATTCCGCGTTCTCCTTGGTCAGAGTCTTCAGTTCGTTGCGGGCACCCGCATTGAGATCCTGCGGCGTGACCTCGTCCGGAAGGAACGGGTCGTCGTGGTGCGACCGCACCGGCCGCAGCGCGTCCTGCATCGGATCGCGCGGCGGACGCTCGGCGCCCGCCCGCGGTGCGTGCTGGCGCCGGTCGCCATCGCGGGGCGGGTACGACTTACGCTCCCCATCGCGGGGCGGGTACGACTTACGCTCCCCATCACGCGAGGCATAAGGTTTGCGGTCGCCATCGCGGGGCGGGTACGACTTACGCTCCCCATCACGCGAGGCATAAGGTTTGCGGTCGCCATCGCGGGGCGGGTACGACTTACGCTCCCCATCGCGAGGAGGATACGACTTACGCTCCCCATCACGCGAGGCATAAGGTTTGCGGTCGCCATCGCGGGGAGGATACGACTTACGCTCCCCATCGCGAGGAGGATACGACTTACGCTCCCCATCGCGAGGAGGATACGACTTACGCTCCCCATCACGCTTGACGTAGGGCTTTTTGCCTCCGCCGCTGGCGGGCGGGCGGCTGCCGTTGCCGGCAGCTCGAGAGGAGTTGTTGTCCCCACGTCCGGAGTTCTGCGGTCGCTGCTCGTCGCGATCGCGCCTGTCGTCGGCCATGGATTCTCCCCTGCACTCTCACCAAATCATGGCGGATGTCGCGTTAACGCGAAATGGCCACCCAGCGATGGGTGGCCATTTCTCGAAAGAAGTCCGGCGGTGTCCTACTCTCCCACAGGGTCCCCCCTGCAGTACCATCGGCGCTGTGAGGCTTAGCTTCCGGGTTCGGAATGTAACCGGGCGTTTCCCTCACGCTATGGCCGCCGAAACACTATTGATGTTTCAATCTGCATAACAAAGTCATTGTCATGCGGTTCTCGACCGTACATCGAGAACCACTCAGTGGACGCAAGCACCAAAAACGGTGTGTTATCAAGTCATCGGCTTATTAGTACCGGTCAGCTTCACGCGTTACCGCGCTTCCACATCCGGCCTATCAACCCAGTAATCTGGCTGGGAGCCTCTCGCCCGAAGGCATGGAAATCTCATCTTGAGGCCGGCTTCCCGCTTAGATGCTTTCAGCGGTTATCCATCCCGAACGTAGCTAATCAGCGGTGCTCCTGGCGGAACAACTGACACACCAGAGGTTCGTCCAACCCGGTCCTCTCGTACTAGGGTCAGATCCTCTCAAATTTCCTGCGCGCGCAGCGGATAGGGACCGAACTGTCTCACGACGTTCTAAACCCAGCTCGCGTACCGCTTTAATGGGCGAACAGCCCAACCCTTGGGACCTACTCCAGCCCCAGGATGCGACGAGCCGACATCGAGGTGCCAAACCATGCCGTCGATATGGACTCTTGGGCAAGATCAGCCTGTTATCCCCGAGGTACCTTTTATCCGTTGAGCGACAGCGCTTCCACAAGCCACTGCCGGATCACTAGTCCCGACTTTCGTCCCTGCTCGACCTGTCAGTCTCACAGTCAAGCTCCCTTGTGCACTTACACTCGCCACCTGATTGCCAACCAGGTTGAGGGAACCTTTGGGCGCCTCCGTTACTTTTTGGGAGGCAACCGCCCCAGTTAAACTACCCACCAGGCACTGTTCCTGAACCGGATTACGGTTCGAAGTTAGATATCCAGAGTGACCAGAGTGGTATTTCAACAATGACTCCACATGAACTGGCGTCCACGCTTCAAAGTCTCCCACCTATCCTACACAAGCCACACCGAACACCAATACCAAGCTGTAGTAAAGGTCACGGGGTCTTTCCGTCCTGCTGCGCGTAACGAGCATCTTTACTCGTAATGCAATTTCGCCGAGTTCGCGGTTGAGACAGTTGGGAAGTCGTTACGCCATTCGTGCAGGTCGGAACTTACCCGACAAGGAATTTCGCTACCTTAGGATGGTTATAGTTACCACCGCCGTTTACTGGGGCTTAAATTCTCAGCTTCGCCTTGCGGCTAACCGGTCCTCTTAACCTTCCAGCACCGGGCAGGCGTCAGTCCGTATACATCGTCTTGCGACTTGGCACGGACCTGTGTTTTTAGTAAACAGTCGCTACCCACTAGTCTCTGCGGCCTCCAAACGCTTTTGGGAGTAAATCCCTATACGCCGAAGGCCCCCCTTCTCCCGAAGTTACGGGGGCATTTTGCCGAGTTCCTTAACCACGATTCTCTCGATCTCCTTGGTATTCTCTACCTGACCACCTGAGTCGGTTTGGGGTACGGGCGGCTTGAACCTCGCGTCGATGCTTTTCTTGGCAGCATAGGATCACCCACTTTTTATCCGCATCGTGTCTCAGCCTGTATGAGTGGCGGATTTGCCTACCACTCGGCCTACGCACTTGCACCAGGACTACCATCGCCTGGCTTGGGCTACCTTCCTGCGTCACACCTGTTAATACGCTAACCGCCTCAGCATAGGGTCGTGCGCTAGGCCCAGAGCGTCACCCCGAAGGGATCAGTCACTGGGATTCAGACACTTAGCATTACTGGATTGGTTTGGGCGGTTCTTCGCCGGTACGGGAATATCAACCCGTTGTCCATCGACTACGCCTGTCGGCCTCGCCTTAGGTCCCGACTTACCCAGGGAAGATTAGCTTGACCCTGGAACCCTTGGTCTTTCGGAGGACATGTTTCTCACATGTCATTCGCTACTCATGCCTGCATTCTCACTCGTGTAGCCTCCACGGCTGGTTCACACCGCCGCTTCGCTGGCCACACGACGCTCTCCTACCCATCAATACGGCTGGACCACGAAGGCCTACCAATAATATCAATGCCACAGCTTCGGTGGCGTGCTTGAGCCCCGTTACATTGTCGGCGCGGAATCACTTGACCAGTGAGCTATTACGCACTCTTTCAAGGGTGGCTGCTTCTAAGCCAACCTCCTGGTTGTCTAAGCAACTCCACATCCTTTCCCACTTAGCACGCGCTTAGGGACCTTAGATGGTGGTCTGGGTTGTTTCCCTCTCGACTATGAAGCTTATCCCCCACAGTCTCACTGCTGCGCTCTCACTTACCGGCATTCGGAGTTTGGCTGACGTCAGTAACCTTGTAGGGCCCATCGGCCATCCAGTAGCTCTACCTCCGGCAAGAAACACGCAACGCTGCACCTAAATGCATTTCGGAGAGAACCAGCTATCACGAAGTTTGATTGGCCTTTCACCCCTATCCACAGCTCATCCCCTCAGTTTTCAACCTAAGTGGGTTCGGTCCTCCACGAAGTCTTACCTTCGCTTCAACCTGGCCATGGATAGATCACTTCGCTTCGGGTCTAGGACATGCGACTGAATCGCCCTATTCAGACTCGCTTTCGCTACGGCTACCCCACTCGGGTTAACCTCGCCACATATCGCTAACTCGCAGGCTCATTCTTCAAAAGGCACGCTGTCACCCCTACTAAGGAGGCTCCAACGGTTTGTAAGCAAACGGTTTCAGGTACTATTTCACTCCCCTCCCGGGGTACTTTTCACCTTTCCCTCACGGTACTTGTCCGCTATCGGTCATCTGGGAGTATTTAGGCTTATCAGGTGGTCCTGACAGATTCACACGGGATTTCTCGGGCCCCGAGCTACTTGGGATACTCTTCGCGCCAAGGGAGGCATTTCGACTACGGGGTTCGCACCCTCTCTGACTGGCCGTTCAAAGCCATTCGTCTATACCTTCTTGTAACGCCGGCTGCTCGGCAGAGCAGCCTGAAAAGTCCCACAACCCCGAATACGCAACTCCTGCCGGATATCACACGTACTCGGTTTAGCCTGTTCCGGTTTCGCTCGCCACTACTAACGGAATCGCGGTTGCTTTCTCTTCCTGTGGGTACTGAGATGTTTCACTTCCCCACGTTCCCTCTACCCGCCCTATATATTCAGGCGGGAGTCACTGGGTCGGCACGCCGCCCAGCGGGGTTTCCCCATTCGGACACCCTCGGATCAAAGTGTGCTTATCCACTCCCCGAGGCTTATCGCAGATTGCTACGTCCTTCTTCGGCTCCAGATGCCAAGGCATCCACCGTTTGCTCTTAAAGACTTGATTCACATGAGTTTTATCAGAATCGACATCGGACCGAAGTCCGACATGAAATTGACTAATGATCTTTAAGATCATCTATTACGAAACGATCAAAGATCGTCTCGAAGATGCTCGCGTCCACTGTGTAGTTCTCAAAGTACGGGCGGTACCTTCCGCTCTGCCGGCTCTGCCGACATCACAAAAGGTCCTGAGTTTCGTCTGGCTCAACCCGAAGGTCGAGCGCATCCGGTCCCTCAGGACCCAACAGCGTGCATGTGCGATATCCGATGATCTACACGGTTCCGGCTGCAAGCAGCGTACTAAGTGAGGATCTTCATCCTTCGCACCTTGTCAAATGTTCCACCCATGAGCTACCAGCACCACACATTCGGTGGTGATCTGGCGCCTGGACACTCCGAAGAGTGCCAGATGCTCCTTAGAAAGGAGGTGATCCAGCCGCACCTTCCGGTACGGCTACCTTGTTACGACTTAGTCCTAATTACCGATCCCACCTTCGACGGCTCCCTCCACAAGGGTTGGGCCACCGGCTTCAGGTGTTACCGACTTTCATGACTTGACGGGCGGTGTGTACAAGACCCGGGAACGTATTCACCGCAGCGTTGCTGATCTGCGATTACTAGCGACTCCGACTTCATGAGGTCGAGTTGCAGACCTCAATCCGAACTGGGACCGGCTTTTTGGGATTCGCTCCACCTTACGGTATTGCAGCCCTTTGTACCGGCCATTGTAGCATGCGTGAAGCCCAAGACATAAGGGGCATGATGATTTGACGTCATCCCCACCTTCCTCCGAGTTGACCCCGGCAGTATCCCATGAGTTCCCACCATTACGTGCTGGCAACATAGAACGAGGGTTGCGCTCGTTGCGGGACTTAACCCAACATCTCACGACACGAGCTGACGACAACCATGCACCACCTGTTTACGAGTGTCCAAAGAGTTGACTATTTCTAGCCCGTTCTCGTATATGTCAAGCCTTGGTAAGGTTCTTCGCGTTGCATCGAATTAATCCGCATGCTCCGCCGCTTGTGCGGGTCCCCGTCAATTCCTTTGAGTTTTAGCCTTGCGGCCGTACTCCCCAGGCGGGGAACTTAATGCGTTAGCTGCGTCACGGAGACCGTGGAATGGTCCCCACAACTAGTTCCCAACGTTTACGGGGTGGACTACCAGGGTATCTAAGCCTGTTTGCTCCCCACCCTTTCGCTCCTCAGCGTCAGTTACGGCCCAGAGATCTGCCTTCGCCATCGGTGTTCCTCCTGATATCTGCGCATTCCACCGCTACACCAGGAATTCCAATCTCCCCTACCGCACTCTAGTCTGCCCGTACCCACTGCAGGCTGGGGGTTGAGCCCCCAGTTTTCACAGCAGACGCGACAAACCGCCTACGAGCTCTTTACGCCCAATAATTCCGGATAACGCTTGCACCCTACGTATTACCGCGGCTGCTGGCACGTAGTTAGCCGGTGCTTTTTCTGCAGGTACCGTCACTTTCGCTTCTTCCCTGCTAAAAGAGGTTTACAACCCGAAGGCCGTCGTCCCTCACGCGGCGTTGCTGCATCAGGCTTGCGCCCATTGTGCAATATTCCCCACTGCTGCCTCCCGTAGGAGTCTGGGCCGTGTCTCAGTCCCAGTGTGGCCGGTCACCCTCTCAGGCCGGCTACCCGTCGACGCCTTGGTGAGCCATTACCTCACCAACTAGCTGATAGGCCGCGAGCTCATCCTTGACCGAAGTTCTTTCCAGCTGTTGAAGATGCCTTCACAGCTCGTATCCGGTATTAGACGCCGTTTCCAGCGCTTATCCCAGAGTCAAGGGCAGATTGCTCACGTGTTACTCACCCGTTCGCCACTGATCCAGAGAGCAAGCTCTCTTTCACCGTTCGACTTGCATGTGTTAAGCACGCCGCCAGCGTTCATCCTGAGCCAGGATCAAACTCTCCGTGAAAGAATTTTGCTGCGATGAGACCGGAATGGGTCGCACCGAGCGAGTTTGATCTGACGATCGGATGTCATTGCTGACATCTCGTTTAATCTCAAAAGAATCTCATCGGCCAGACAAGCTGACCGCGAGGTTTTTTGGCATTTGACAAGTGCACACTGTTGAGTTCTCAAGGATCGGATGCTCCTGCTTCCAGCTTCTCAGCCGGCCCGGCAGGGCAACTTCTCTATCCTACACTTCGTTGTCGTCGTGTCAAATCGGCGTTTCTCGACTCGAAGTCGGGAGCAGCTGTCAGTGATGACATCTCACGAAGCTAGATCAGGCGCCCTGCGCTTCGGCTTCAAGCCGGCCCGCTGGGCAACTTCTCTATCTTATCCCTCTCCGTCGGCCTGTCAAATCGGCTGTCCGTGACAATTTGGCGTCTGTGGACAGCACTCTCTGACATCTTCGAGAGTGGGAACCTCCACCTTAGTCCCAATGGGACTGATCTCTCAATGAGAGTTCGCAAGGTGGGGGGTGGTTCTCCGCTTGAGGGGGTTGAGGCTCTTGGCCTCTCCGCATCCCTGTGGGGCGAACAAGTAATAAGTTACGTGGCTTCTGGAGAACGGGCAAATCCAGCCCGCATCCCGGGCGTGTCGCCGACAACTTCCGCGTAATTCCGCGGTCTCACGACCGACGGCTCGAAGACTGCACGATCAGGCACAGGGCGAGGGTCGCGACACCCCAAACCGCACACGCCGGAGGAAGTACTCGGTACGCGAGGTGGGCGATCGTCCACTCTTCGGTGATCGGGCCGTACTGCGCCATCCCGATGATCCACGCAGCGATGAGCACGAGCGGTAGCGACACCCACCACGCCCAACGGGCCCACTCTGGAATTGCGCGAGAGAGGGATGCCGCAGCATCCCGTCGACGAAGCCACAACAGCGCCCACACCGCCAGAATCACGAGACCGATCACGCTGGATCCGTGCTGCACCCACTTGTAGCCGGTGAGCGGACCCCACTGTTCGTTGAGCACCGGGAGCGCCTGCACTCCCCCGCGTCCTTCGTGGGTGAAGAGGTCCCACAGGATGTGCGAGACCACACCGACGAGCAACGAAAGAACGAGCAGCCCCACACGCGTGGTCGACACACGCCATCGTTGGCGCACTCCGGGAAGGCGCTCGGCCGTGATCCCCACCGTGTCGCGGAACGCGCCGGGCGCAGTGCGGTCCCATTCCGAGGGAAGCCGGCGCGCGAGCCAGTCCGGCGACAGCTCCCGGGCGGCCGGACGCAGAAGGCATCGCCACACCAGCAGCAGAACGAGGGCGAGCATCACGCTGGCGGGAAGCCAGGCGAGATCATGAGTTCGTCCATATGCGAGGGGAAACCCGCGGGTGAACAGCGGGAGGTCGGGGGCCATTGCTCCCACGGCGACCGCCGCCGCAACCAGCGGTGTGCGCACGAAGGGCAGCGCAACAACCGCGTGGGCCGGAGTGAAGGGCATCCGCTAGGGCGTAACGAAGAGTCCGGCGAGTGTCTTCTTGCCGCGACGAAGCACGGACACTCCCCCGGGCAATGACCCCGCCACCACGGCGTCGTCAACGTCAACCTTGGCGCCGTCGATCGACACCCCACCTTGCGCGATCGCGCGCCGACCCTCACTGAGGCTCGCGACCAGACCGGTGTCGACGAGTGCCTGGAGCACCGTCGATCCGGTCGGAACGGTCGCGTGCGGGAGTTCGTCGAGCGCGGAACGCAGGGTTTCGGCATCGAGCGAGGTCAGATCGCCCTGGCCGAAGAGTGCCTCGGAGGCCGCAATCACGGCGGCGGTAGCATCCGGACCGTGAACAAACGCGGTGACCTCGCGCGCGAGACGGCGCTGCGCCTCGCGGCGGAACGGCTCGGAAGCGACGAGACCTTCGTACACTTCGATCTCGGCGCGCGTCAGGAACGTGAAGACCTTGAGCCGCGTGATCACGTCGGCATCGTCGCTGTTGAGCCAGAACTGGTAGAACGCGTAAGGGCTGCACATCGCGGCATCCAGCCAGATCGCGTTGCCCTCGCTCTTGCCGAACTTCGTTCCGTCGCTATTGGTGATCAGCGGCGTGCCGATCGCGTGCACACTGACGCCCTCGGTGCGATGGATGAGGTCGACCCCGCTCGTGAGATTGCCCCACTGGTCGCTGCCGCCCGTCTGCAGGACGCAGCCGTACTGCAGGTACAGCTCGCGGAAGTCGAGCCCCTGCAGGATCTGGTAGCTGAACTCCGTGTAGCTGATGCCCGCGTCGGAATTGAGCCGCGCGCTCACGGCATCTTTCTTGATCATCGTGCCGACGCGGTAGTGCTTACCGATCTCACGCAGAAAGTCGATCGCGCTGAGCGGCGCCGTCCAGTCGAGATTGTTGACGATGCGCGCAGCGTTGTCGCCCTCGAAGCTCAGGAACCGTTCGATCTGCGCACGCAGGTAGCCGACCCACTCGACGATCGTGGCGCGATCGTTGAGCGAACGTTCGGCCGTCGGGCGCGGGTCGCCGATTAGCCCAGTGGATCCGCCGACCAGACCGAGCGGCCGGTGGCCGGCGAGCTGCATGCGACGCATCGTGAGCAACTGCACGAGATTGCCGAGGTGCAGGCTCGGCGCGGTCGGGTCGAACCCGCAGTAATACGTGATGGGGTCTCCGCCGAGAAGGGCGCGCAGCGCCTCCTGATCGGTGGACACATGCACGAGTCCACGCCAGACGAGTTCATCCCAGACATTTTCGAACGCCGGGTCGTTGGCGGGCGCAGTCGCGCTCACGGGGGTTTCAGACACGCGTTCGAGAGTATCAGCGGGGCGATGGATGCTTCGTGCCCGCGTCAGCTCGCGGCGACTTGGTCGTACAGCCCGACGATGTTCCCCTCGGAATCCTTGATGTAGACCCAGCGCGAGTTCTCGTCGAGCGGCTGAATGTCTCCGAGCTGGGATCCGCCGTTCGCGACGGCGAGCGCCACAGTGTCTTCGATGCGGTCGACCGTGAACACAACGGTCGGATGGGGTGTTGCGCCGCGCAGGTGCAGGTCACCGTTGATGCCCTCGCCATCGGGTTGCCGCAGGATCCCCATTTCGTCGCCCCATGGCTCGTAGGCGAACCCCAGGACGTCTGCATAGAACGCCTGCGCTCGAGCGATGTCGTCAGCGGGAATCTCGAAGTGCTCGATCTTTGCCATGCCTCTACCGTGTCACTATCCGGCGCTGTGCAGAAGGGTTTGGGGGAACCCCATGGAAGACTGGCGCGCATGGCATCCCCCGACGTGCTGATCATCGCGATTCTGTCGATTTACCTCTTCCTCGCACTCCTCGCCGCACTGGTGCTGGTCGTGATCAGCCTGCGCGCGCCGTCGAACCTGCCGCTGCTGGTGGCGGCAGGGCTAGTGGTGCTTGCGGTTGTTGTGGTCGCCGTCACGCCGGTGAACGTCCCCACGCTTTTCGGGCTCATCCTCGCACTACTCGCCACGGCACTCGCCGTCCTCGGCGGGGATCCGATCACCCGGCGCATCCTCACGATCGCCACGCACGGCAGTGTCCGAGACGGATCGGCCGGAGGCATCCTGGTCGCAGATTCGGATCAGGATGCTGCGGCCCTCGCCGGTTCGTCGCCACATCTGGAGGAGGTCATGCGCGGCGGCGCGACCATTGGCTATCTGGAGCGGATCTCGGTGGTCGTGGCAATTCTCGCCGGATTTCCGGAAGCGCTCGCGGTCGTCGTGGCGGTGAAGGGCATCGGACGGTTCTCTGAGCTCGCCCGACCCGAAGCGCGCGAGCGTTTCATCATCGGCACGATGTCGAGCCTGCTCTGGGCATGCGTGGTCGGCGCCCTGGTGCGGCTCGCCATCTGGTGATTCGTTCAGTTCTCTGTCGCACGGAGTGAGCGGAAGCCTTCGACGATGCTGGATGCTCCGGCGGCAGCGAGAAGCTGCGAAACCGCCGACTGAGTTATCCCCTCTCGCTCGGCCAATTCGCGCTGGCTGACGTCGAGGCATCGACCGTAGGTGAGGCGGCGAGCGCGTTCACTCATCGCACCGACGATCTCGTCGCGGGCGAGAAGGTACGCATTCGTGACCGGGACCGTGCCGGTGGAATCGTTGTGCGCCACGAGCCAGGTGCGTGCTCGCGGAACGGCCCGCTGCTCAAGCGCGTGTACGCGCTCGATCGCTTCACGCGCCGCCCACCACGCTGGTCCCTCCGGGAGTACACCGCGCGCGGATTCGACGCCGAAGGACTCCCCGCTCCCTACACCGAATCGCAAATCGATGCCGTCGGGCAACCCGAGGCGGATGAGAAGAATGCTCGCGAGCGCGCGCGAGAGCGTCTCGAACTCCCCCTGGAGTTCGTCGCCGACCACGGGCTCAAGCGGACGCGCCACGCCGGGAACGTCTTCCGCGACGCGACGGATGACAGCCTCGATCTGCGCCTGGGCGTGGTCGCGGTTGACGAGCTGTCGCGAGCCGACGATGTCAGCGGTCACTGCGATGGTCATCAGATAAGCATATTGCTTATTATTGAAGAATATAAGTCCTAGGCTCATATTCTGAGGACATTAGTCCTCACAGCCCCAGCGCGTGCGCAGCTGCCTGACTGCGTGCGATGAGCTCCGCCCTCTGCTCGGCCACCCGCACGGGGGCGGTACCGCCGACACCGGACCGACTGGCAACCGACCCTTCGATCGTGAGCACCTCGCGCACGTCGGGGGTCAGCTGCGCAGAAACCTGGGCGAGTACCTCGTCAGAGGCATCCTCCAACCCGATCCCCCGGTCCTCGCAGGCACGCACGAGCGCGCCGGAGATCTCATGGGCATCGCGGAACGGGATGCCGCGCTTGACGAGCCACTCCGCGACGTCCGTCGCCAGGGAGAACCCCTGCGGCGCGAGCACTGCCATCCGTTCGGTATCGAATCGCATCGTCGCGAGCATGCCCGCGAAGGCGGGGAGGACGATCTCGAGCGTGCGGACCGAGTCGAACACCGGCTCTTTGTCTTCTTGAAGATCACGGTTGTAAGCCAGGGGCAGGCCCTTCAGCGTCGCGAGCAGTCCGGTGAGATTGCCGATCAGTCGCCCTGCCTTGCCGCGGGCAAGTTCAGCGATGTCAGGGTTCTTCTTCTGCGGCATGATGCTCGAGCCTGTCGAATACCCGTCATCGAGGCGGACGAAGCCGAACTCGCGGGTGTTCCAGATGATGACCTCTTCTGCGAAACGCGAGAGGTCGATACCGATCATCGCGGTGATGAACGCGAACTCCGCCACCACGTCGCGGGCCGACGTGCCATCGATCGAGTTCTCCGCGGGGCGGCTCAATCCCAACTCTCCGGCGATGAGCTGCGGGTCAAGACCGAGTGTGGATCCTGCGAGGGCTCCCCCGCCGTACGGCGAGACGCGCGCACGCTCTGCCCAGTCGCGCAAGCGTTCGAGGTCTCGCACGAGCGGCCACGCGTGCGCCTGCAGGTGGTGTGCGAGCAGGACCGGTTGCGCGTGCTGGAGGTGGGTGCGACCCGGCATGATGGCCCCGGCGTGCGCCTCGGACTGCGCCACGATCGCGTCGATCACACGCAGAATGTCGCGGGCGATCGTGAGCGAGTGGTCGAGCAAGTACATCCGCACCAGGGTCGCGATCTGGTCGTTGCGGCTTCGTCCGGCGCGGAGCTTTCCGCCCAGTTCGGCCCCGACCTCGGCGATGAGCGCCTGTTCGAGCGCTCCGTGCACGTCTTCGTCGCCCGGAGTGGGGACCAGCGTTCCTTCGGTGATTGCGCGGGCGACAGCATCCAACCCCGCATGCATCCCCTGCTCGTCATCAGGCGTGAGGTAACCCGCCTTCGCCAGTGCCTTCGCGTGGGCATGTGAACCGGCGATGTCATAGAGCGCGAGGTCCCAGTCGAAGTGTGTCGAGCGGCTCAGCGTCACCAGCTCGGGCGAGGGCCCCGTCGCGAACCGGGCTCCCCACAGCGCGCCCTCGTTGGTGCCTTCGCCCTTGGTTTCGCTCATGACTCCAGCCTATCGACGCGTCGCGGGGTGCCCCGGCGCCGGGAGGAGCTCAGGTTGGTCACCCTGTCGAGGATCCATTCGAGCGGACCACGCCCGATCAGGAGCGCCCACGCCGTGCACCCCACCACGAGCCACACGGTCATCGGCCAGAACGGCAGCAGATCGCGGAACCCGGCGAGATCACCCGGATTTCCGAGGACGACGGTCGCGATGATCGCCCACGCCACGAGCTGCACGGTGTACGCGGTGAGGGGCATGGCCCCGACTGCGCGAATCGGCAACACCACCCACACGATTGCCGTCCGGCAGACCAGCAGGCACCCTCCGATCACCGCGAGCGCGAACCCGCCCGAGCCGACTACTTCGAAAAGACCGCTCGAGTGCGACGCTGCAGTCCACACTTCACCGGGACTGATGGCGACGGATGCTGCGCCGAAGGCGGCATCGAGTCCATACCCGAGCACGGCCAGGGCCGCACCAGCGCCGAGCGCCCACACCTGCACGACGAGCCGGCGGACACCCGCGCGGGCGAGTCCCAGCCCCGCCACGACGAAGGCGATCCACACCGGGAACGGATAGTTCCAGCCGAGGACGATCGAAAGATCGGTTCCGGCCGCGGTCCGCCAGAACGCAAAGGAGTCGAGCCAGCCCTGCACGAACGGCATGACCAGACCCAGACCGGCGGCGAGTGCGAACAGCGCCCCGGCGTGGAGCCGCAACAGCGGGAGCGTGAGGATGAACAGGATCGCGTAGGCGGGAAGGATCACATACACCGGGACCCCGGTCAGGATCAGCAGAATGCCCAGCGCCCAGAGCATGCACGCGCGGAGGACGAGTCGCACGCGCGCCAGCGCCAGCCGCTCACCCCGCAACGGCGTCGTGCCGCCCGTCACGAGACCGATCGAGACCCCGGCGAGGGTGGCGAACAGAATCGACGACCGCCCGTCGACGACGTCCATCCACGTGGAGGGGTCAGTCCACGAGAAGTCTTCGCGAATCCACAGCAGGTGGGCGGCGAGCATGCCGATCACGGCCAGTCCGCGAGCGAGATCGATTCCCGTGATTCGTGTGGGACCGTTCAGTCGATCCCACCGGGACGCGAACCAGCCCGGGCGCTTTACTGCTGGCGCAGCAACCACACCAGCAGCGCCTTCTGGGCATGGAGACGGTTCTCGGCTTCATCCCACACGACGCTCTGGGGTCCGTCGATGACCTCGGCCTCGACTTCATAGCCGCGGTCTGCAGGCAGGCAGTGGATAAAGATCGCATCGCGCTTCGCGATCGACATGAGCTCCTCGGTGACCTTGTACGCGCCGAGGTCACGCAGTCGCGCGAGCTTCTCCTCTTCTTTGCCCATCGAGACCCAGGTATCGGTGACGATCACATCTGCCCCCGCCGCCGCTTCGAGCGCGTCAGTCATGAGCGTGACGGATCCGCCTGTCTCAGCGGCGCGACGATCCGCATCGGCGATGACGTCTTCGCGCGGGGCGTACGCCTCGGGCGACGCCACCCGTACGTGCATTCCGGCAGTCACCCCGGCCAGCACGTAGGAGTGCGCCATGTTCGACATGCCGTCGCCGAAGAAGGCGAGTGTCAGACCTGCGAGATCGCCCTTGTGCTCTTTGATCGTCAGCAGGTCGGCGAGGAGCTGGCAGGGATGGAAGTCATCCGACAGTGCGTTGACGACGGGCACACGCGTTCCCCTGGCCATCTCTTCCAGTCCCGCCTGCGCGTAGGTGCGCCACACGATGGCAGCGACCTGGCGCTCGAGCACACGCGCGGTGTCGGCCGGGGTCTCTTTGCCGCCGAGTTGGCTGTTCGCCGTCGAAATGATCAGCGGCGATCCGCCCAGATCGGCGATTCCGACGGCAAACGACACACGGGTGCGCGTTGAAGACTTGTCGAAGATCACCGCAACGGTCTGCGGCCCCGCGAGGGACTTGTCTGCCCAGCGATCTTTCTTGAGTTCGATCGCGAGGTCGATGATCTCGGCCTGTTCGGAGGCGGTCAGGTCATCGTCGCGCAGCAGGTGACGGGTCATGCCACGACTCCTTCCGAGAGGGTGGCTTCGACATCGGCGAGCGCCGCTGCGAACAGCGCGGCAAACTCGTCGATCTCGACATCGCCGATATTGAGTGCGGGCACAAGACGGATGGTCGCATCGTTGGGGGCGTTGATGATGAGCCCGCGTTCCTGCGCGGCTGCGACAACCGCTTTCGCGACGGGATGCTTCAGCCCGATGCCGATGAGCAAGCCCTGGCCGCGGCATCCGTCGATCAACGGCGAACCGAGGCCCTCGATCACCGCACGGATCTGCACACCCCGCTCGGCGGCGTTCTGCACGAGCCCGGCTCGTTCGATCTCTGCGAGCACCGCGCCCGCGACCGCCGTGCCCAGCGCGTTGCCCCCGAACGTGGACCCGTGGGTGCCGGGGTAGAACAGATCGCTCGCCGTGCCGAAGGTGATGAGCGCGCCGATCGGGTAGCCGCCGCCGATGCCCTTGGCGACCGTGATCGCGTCGGGCGTGATGCCCTCATGTTGGAAGGCGAACCACTCGCCCGTGCGCCCCGCGCCGGTCTGGATCTCATCCATGATCAACAGCGCACCGTGGCGCTCGGTGAGCTCGCGCGCAGCCGCGAGGTAGCCCTCGGGCAGGTCGATCACGCCGGCCTCGCCCTTGATGGGCTCGACGAAGAGGGCCGCAACACGGTCATCGAGCGCCGCTTCGAGCGCCTCGATCGTGGAGTCGATGAACTCCACACCCGGCACCATCGGCAGGAAGGGCTCTTGCATGTAGGGCTTACCGGTGAGGGCGAGTGTGCCCATCGTGCGCCCGTGGAACGCGTCGGTGAGCGCGAGAATGCGGGGACGTTCGGCACCACCGTGGAGCCGCGCCAGCTTGAAGGCGGCCTCATTGGCCTCAGCCCCGGAGTTGCCGAAGTACACCCGGCCGGTATCGCCGGTGCCGGCGAGGCGCTTCAGTCGCGCGGCGAGCTCGAGCTGCGGCAAGGTCGCGAAGTAGTTCGAGACGTGCGCCACGGTCGCCGCCTGCTCCGAGATCGCGGCGACGAACGCGGGATGCGCGTGACCCAGCGAGTTGACGGCGATTCCGGCGAGGAAGTCGAGGTAGCGGGTGCCCTCGCCATCCCACAGGTATGCGCCCTCACCGCGGACGAACAGCGCCATCCGGTCACCGAACGATTTCACGAGGTCGCGCCCCGCATCGAGTTGCCATGTCATCCGAGCACCACCTCTGTTCCGATTCCTTTGCTGGTGAAGATCTCCACGAGCACGGAGTGCGGCACGCGGCCATCGATGATCGCCGCGGTCTCCACTCCCCCTTCGACGGCCTCCAGGCACGCCTGCATTTTGGGGATCATGCCCGACTCCAGTGTCGGAAGAAGTTCACGCAGCTCGCTCGAAGTGAGGTGCGACACGAGAGACTTAGCATTCGGCCAGTCAGCATAGAGTCCAGCGACGTCGGTGAGGACGACGAGTTTCGCAGCGCCCAGGGCAACGGCGAGAGCGGATGCCGCGGCATCCGCATTCACGTTGAGTGAATGTCCGGGGTGGTCAAGGTCGGGCGCGATGCTCGAGACCACGGGGATGCGCCCCGCGGCGAGGTAGTCCAGCACAGGCTGCGGATCGACCTCGACGACATCGCCGACGCGTCCGAGGTCGTGCTCGACGCCCTCGAGGACCACACCGCGGCGCCGGCCGCCGAACAGGCCGGCGTCTTCTCCGCTCAGGCCCGCGGCCAACGGGCCGTGCGCGTTGATCTTGGCGACCAACTGCGGGTTGATCTGACCGGTCAGCACCATCCGCACGACGCTGATCGCTTCGGTCGAGGTGACCCGGTACCCGCCCTTGAACTCGCTCGGGATCGCGAGGCGGTCGAGCATCGACGAGATCTGCGGACCTCCACCGTGCACCACGACCGGCTTCGCGCCGACGTAGCGGAGGTAGGCGATGTCGGCGGCGAAGGCATCCTGCAGCTCGTCGGAGATCATGGCGTTGCCGCCGTACTTGATCACGATGATCTGATCGCGGAAGCGCCGTAGCCACGGGAGCGATTCGATGAGAGTGGCGGCCTTGACGGACGCCTCGTTCGGATCGGTCTGCTGAATCTCGGTCATGAGGAGTATGCGCTGTTCTCGTGGACGTAGTCGTGCGTCAGGTCATTCGTGAGGATCGTCGCGGTGGCGTCTCCGACCTTGAGGTCGATGAGCAAATGCGTCGCGCGCGGGGTCAGGTCGACCGCTTCGCGCGGGGCATCAGGCCCGCCGGCGGTGCAGACACGCACGCCATTCATCCAGACGTCGACGTCGTACGGGTCGAAGGCTGCGTCGGTCGTACCGATCGCCGCAAGCACCCGCCCCCAGTTCGGGTCGTTGCCGAAGATCGCCGCCTTGAAGAGGTTGTTGCGGGCGACTGAGCGCCCTACCTCGACGGCGTCATCTTCGGATGCCGCGTGCACGACCTCAATCGTGACGTCGTGGCTCGCCCCCTCGGCATCCGCCTGCAACTGCCGCGCCAAGTCGAGGCAGACCTCGGCGAGAGCTTCGGTGAAGTCCTCAGCGGTGGGGGTGATACCGCTGGCCCCGCTGACCATCAGGGTGACCTGATCGTTCGTCGACATGCAACCGTCCGAGTCGAGCCGATCGAAGCTCCTGTTCGTGGAGGCCCGGAGCGCGGCGTCGGCCTCGGCGGCGTCGAGCACTGCGTCAGTGGTGATGACCACGAGCATGGTCGCGAGGCCGGGTGCAAGCATCCCGGCGCCCTTTGCCATTGCACCGATCGACCATCCGTCACGGGTGACGATCGAGCGTTTCGCTTTCGAGTCGGTGGTCATGATGGCTTCGGATGCCGCCACCCCGCCGTCTCCGCCGGCCTGTGCGATGGCCTGCTCAGTGCCGGTGAGGACCTTCGCGCGGAACACCTCGTCGCCCATGCCGATAAGGCCGGTCGAGCAGATGAGGACATCACCCGCGCTGACGCCCAGGAGTTCAGCGGCCTTCTCGGCCGTCTGATGCGTAGTCTGGAACCCGAACGAGCCCGTGAAGCAGTTCGCTCCCCCGGAGTTGAGGACGATCGCCTCGACGGTGCCGTCTTGGATGACCTGCTGCGACCAGATGATCGGGTTCGCCTTCGCACGGTTGCTCGTGAACACGGCGGCACCGACCTTGAGCGGTCCGCGGTTGATGACGACGGCGACATCCTCTTTGCCGCTCGACTTGAGGCCGACCGCAACGCCCGCGGCCTCGAAACCCTTCGGCGCGGTGACGCTCACGGCGAGACTCCGTTCATACTGAGTGCCGTGCCTTCGGGAAGGGCCAGCGCGATGTTCATGGATTGAATGGCAGCGCCCGCGGTGCCCTTGACGAGATTGTCAACCGCGGCGACGATGACCACCCGATTCGCTGGGCGATCGATCGCGAGCCCCATCAGCGCGGTGTTCGCGCCGACGACGTCCGCGGTGCGCGGAAACTCCCCTTCAGGAAGCAACTGCACGAAGGTTTCGTCGCCGTACGCGGACTCCCATACGGCCCGGATCTCGGCATCCGTCGCATCATTCTTGATACGTGCAGTCGTGGTGGCGAGTATGCCCCGCGCCATCGGCACGAGGACGGGTGTGAACGAGATGCGCGTCGTCTCGGGGTCAGCCCCGGCAGCCGCGAGCGCCTGCCGGATCTCGGGAATGTGCCGGTGAGTGCCGCCGACGGCGTAGGGATTGGCGCTGCCGAGGATCTCGCTCGCGAGGAGGTTGGTCTTGAGCGCCTTGCCGGCGCCGCTGGGCCCGACCGCGAGGACAGTGACGATGTCGCTCGGGTCGATGACACCTGCGGCGACACCCGGTGCGAGGCTCAGGCTCACGGTGCTTGCGTTGCACCCGGGAGCGGCGATGCGGGATGCCCCGATCAACCGTTCGCGCTGCTTCTGGTCGCCGACGAGCAGCTCAGGAACACCATACGTCCACGGTTCGTGGAAGTGGCCACCGTAGAACTGAGCCCACGATTGCTCGGACTCAAGCCTGTGGTCGGCGCCGGCGTCGATCACGAGAGGCGTCTCGGCGAGCGCATCGGTGTACTGTCCGGACTGCCCGTGCGGGAGCGCAAGGAACACGATGTCATGGCCCGCGAGGGTTTCGGCAGTCGTTTCTTGCAACGTCAGGTGCGCGAGCGAGCGCAGGTGCGGTTGGTGCTGAATGAGCGGCTGTCCCGCGTTCGAATGCGCGGTGACGGTGCGGATCTCGACGTCGGGATGTGCAGCGAGGATCCGTAGGATCTCGCCGCCCGCATAGCCGGATGCGCCGGAGACGGCGACCGAATATGTCATGGGTTCCACCTTAGAGAGTCTGGGGTCGGGGCCTGTGACGGCGACACCCACTCATGTCCATGACAGGACGTTCTGCGGGGTCGCCTAAAGTCGGCGGCCTGCCAGACGTCGGCGTGCAGGAACGGCGCTCAGAACGAGCGTCGAGAGTTCCTGGGTGGCCGAAGGCATGCCGCGACACTAGCGGCCGGGCCGTAGCATCCGCAAATCGCGGGTGATCGCGGGTTCGGGGCGTGAGTCGTACGCGACACGCCTGCGGCATCGACGTGTTGCGCACGATTGGCGCCCGAACCCGAAAAGTCATCGAGCAGAATCGGGCAGATCAGGCGAGGGCGGCGAGGATCGACAGCTCGTCGGGCCGCGTGAGCCCCGACCGGCGCTCACGGGCAAGGCCCCGCGCGCGCTCGTCGGCCAGGGTGTCGGTGAGCGTGTCGTTGAGGTCGCGGTGGCGGCCGCCCGCGGCCGTGTACGCGGCATGCGATCGGGTCGAGAAGCCGGGAAGATCAGCCGGAAGCCACAGCGGCAGCGACCGTGGTCCCGCCCAGTGGGCCACCTCGTGCGCGGCGAGGTCGTCGTCGGTCGCTGCGATGCGCACTCCCGTGTAGCCAGCGGTTGCGGCCGCCTGTTGGAGCACCTCACCGAGGTCGAGCGACGGCCCAACCGCGTTCGCTGTGCCGGTCCAACGTTTGTGTCCGACCGCGATGACGAACTCCGCCAGATCGCGCACGTCGATCACCTGCGCGCGACGGCCCTCGGCGTCGGGCACGAGCACCGGCTCGGACCCCGCGAGCGCAAATCGTGACACCCAGTACCCGAAGCGATCGGTCGGGTCACCGGCTCCCACAATGAGGCCCGGACGCACGATCGCGGCACGGTCGCCCAGGGCGTCCAGAACGGATTCCTCGGCCGCGACCTTCGCCCGACTGTAGTCGTACTCGTCTCCGGGCTCGGCGGCGAGTGAGAGCTCTGCGGACTCGTCGTCGCCCTCGTGGTTGTTGGCCGCGTAGACCGACACGGACGAGATGTAGGTCCAGTGCTTCGCGCGCGGTGCAAGCGCAGCCACCGCGGCAGCGACGTGCGCAGGGATGGACGAGATCTCTACGATCTCGTCCCAGTCATGCTCGGCGAGAGTGTCGTACACGCCGGGCTCTGCCCGATCGCCGGCGACGAGCACGGCGCCTTCGGGCGCAGGCCGCTCACCGCGAGCCAGACACGTGACGCGGGCGCCGGCATCCACCCATCCGCGTGCAATCTGGCCGCTGAGCCAGCCGGTTCCTCCGAGAATCAGAACGTCTGTCATCGTTCCATCCCACCAGGAGACGGCCCGAAGCCCCCTTCTGGTTCGCGGGGGGCGTACACGATCCTGCGCGTCAGTCGCGAATGGTCGCGCCGAAGCGCTCTGCGGCCACTGCTACCCCGGCAAGCTTCGCCTCGGTCGCTTCGGCTGCGGTCAGCGTACGGTCGGGCGCGCGGAAGCGCAGCGCGAACGTCAAGCTCTTCGTGCCCTCGGCAAGGCCGTGGCCACGATAATCATCGACCAGGCGCAGTGACTCGAGCAGAGCGCCTGCGCCCACGACGAGAGCAGAGCGCACCTCTGACGCCGGAACATCGGCCCCGACCACGAGAGAGACATCCTGCGTGGCCGCGGGATAGCCCGACAGCGACCCAGCGACGACCTTCTCGCTCGCGAGCGAAAGCACGAGATCAAGGTCAAGCTCTGCGACGATCACGCGACCGTGCAGGTCGGATGCCTCGGCCACCGCGGGAAGCAACTCTCCGACGTAGCCCACCTCGACCGAGCCCACCGACAGCACTCCGGTGCGGCCGGGGTGCAGCGCCACGCGCTGGCCCTGAGCGACATCGATCGTGACACCGGCGGCCGCGGCGATCGTGCGCACCGCGTCGAGGGCATCCGCGATATCGGCGGCAACGGCCGCCTGCCCCGGCTGCTTTGCGACGGTCAGGCCTACGAGCAAGAGAGCGACGAAGCGGTGCTGGGGAGGGATCGAGGCATCGAGCTCAGCGAGGGTCGAAGCATCCGGCCTGACCGCCAGCGGCGGAACGTACGACGTGCCGTAGGTGACACCCGGCTTCGGGAGGAAGACCACGCCCGTCTCGAACAGGGCGAGGTCGGTGAGCCCGCGCGACTGGTTGCGGTGAGCGACCTGGATCAGCCCGGGAATCAGCGTGCGGCGCAGGAACGGCGACTGGCCGTCCAGCGGGTTGGCCAGCCTGATCGACGGCAGGTGTACCCCGGAAACCGACCCGTGCAGGTCGTTGGCCTCTTCAGTCGTGAAGCCGAACGACGGAGTCTCAACGAAGCCCGCAGCGGCGAGCGCGTTGGACACGCGACGGCGGCCCTGCTGGGCAGCGGTCAGCCCACGGCCCGACGGAGGGGTCGGAAGAATCGACGGGATGCGATCGAGCCCGTGAATACGGGCGACTTCTTCGGCCAGCGTCCACTTGTCGGTGAGGTCTGGGCGCCACGACGGCGGAATGAGGTTCCAGCCGGCCGGGTCGGGGATAACCTCGCACCCGATCATCTCGAGAGCGCCGACGATCTCTTCGGACGTGTAGTCGACTCCGATGATGCCCTCTACGAACCCCACGGGCAGGGTGATGCCGGCGATGAAGGTTTCGGAGAAGAGCGCTCCCCCGACGGATGTGTCGACGGTGCCGCCGGCGTATTCGGCCATCAGGTCTGCCACACGGCGGGCAGCCACGAACGGAATGTGGGGGTCGACTCCGCGTTCGAAACGGCGGGATGCCTCGGACGGCAGCTTGTGTCGGCGCGCCGAGCGCGCGATGGTCACCGTGTCGAAGGTCGCCGCCTCGATGAGCACATTGCGCGTCGAGTCGGTCATCTCGGTCGCGAGACCTCCCATGACGCCGGCAAGGCCAATGGGGCCCGATCCATCGGTGATGAGCAGATCTTCGGGGTCGAGGGCGCGCACCTTGCCGTCGAGGGTCTCGAGCGTCTCGCCCGGCGTGGCGCGACGCACGGTGATGCCACCGGTGAGCTTGTCGAGGTCGTAGCCGTGCAGCGGCTGACCGAGCTCAACCATGACGTAGTTGGTGATGTCGATGAGGACACCCAGCGAGCGAATACCCGCGAGAGTGAGCCGCGCGACCATCCACGCAGGCGTGGGCTTGGTCGGGTCGACATCGCGCACGACGCGCGCGACGAACTCGGATGCCCCGGCCCGTCCGCGGATCGGCGCCACATCGTCGACGGCCACCGCGAATCCCGACATCGGCTGCTGCAGTTCGTCCCATTCGCGCAGGCCCGGGTCGCGGAAGGCCGCACCGGTCGCGTGGGAGTACTCACGCGCGACTCCGCGGACCGACAGTGCGTAGCCGCGGTCGGGCGTGACGTTGATGTCGATCGCGACGTCGTCAAGGCCGAGAAGCGCGATCGCGTCGGTGCCGACGGGCGCATCGAGGCCGAGTTCGACCAGTCGCAGGATGCCGTTGTGCTCGTCGCCCAGGCCGAGTTCTTTGGCGGAGGCGATCATGCCGTCCGACACGTGGCCGTACGTCTTGCGCGCGGCGATCGGGAAGGGTCCCGGGAGTACGGCGCCGGGCAGCGTCACCGGAACCTTGTCGCCGACGAAGAAGTTCGACGCCCCACACACGATGCCGTGGATCGCCGGTCCGCCGTCGGCCGCGAGCTGGCCGTCCGGCGCGACGCGCACCTGGCACCACCGGATCGTCTTGCCGTTGGACTGGGGTTCCTCGACGAACTCGAGCACCTCGCCCACGACGATCGGACCCTGCAACTCGAAGCGGTGCACGTCTTCTTCTTCGAATCCGACGCGCACGAGAGCGGCGAGCACGTCTTCAGGCGAAGCATCCGCCGGCACATCGACGAACTCACGCAACCACGACAACGGGACGCGCATCAGACCACCATCCCGAACTGCTCGCTGAAGCGGATATCGCCCTCGGCCATATCGCGCATGTCTTGCACGTCAGAGCGGAACATCAGGGTCCGCTCGATTCCCATGCCGAACGCGAAGCCCGAGTACTCCTCGGGATCGATGCCGGCAGCGCGCAACACGTTGGCGTTGATCATTCCGCAGCCGCCCCACTCGATCCAGCGCGCGCCGCCCTTGAAAGTCGGATGCCACAGGTCAAGCTCTGCCGACGGCTCGGTGAAGGGGAAGAAGTTCGAGCGGAAGCGCGTCTTGGCCTCGGGCCCGAACAGCACCCTGGCGGCGTGGTCGAGGGTGCCCTTGAGGTGAGCCATCGTGATGCCCTTGTCAACGACGAGGCCTTCGAACTGCGTGAAGACGGGGAGGTGCGTCGCATCGAACTCGTCGGTGCGGTACACGCGGCCGGGGCACAGCACGTAGATCGGAATCTCGCGCTCGAGCATCGAGCGCACCTGGACGGGGCTCGTATGGGTGCGCATGACGAGGTGACGCTCCACGGGGTCGACGAAGAACGTGTCTTGCATCTGGCGCGCCGGGTGATCGACGTCGAAGTTCAGGGCGTCGAAGTTGAACCACTCGTGCTCGAGTTCAGGGCCTTCGGCGATCTCCCACCCCATGCCGACGAAGATGTCGGCGACCTGCTCTTGAAGGAGCGAGATCGGATGCCGCGCCCCGACGCGTGCGCGCGAGCCCACGGCCGTGATGTCGATGCGCTCGGCTTCGAGCTTCGCGGCGGTCTCTGACTCGGCGAGTTCTGCTTCACGTGCGGCGAGCGCCTGGCCTACCCGGCCGCGGGCCTGGCCCATGAGCTTGCCGAACTCGGCCTTGCGGTCGTTCGGCACGTTGCGCAGCTGCGCATTGAGCTGCGCGAGCGGCGAGGCTTCGGCGGAGTGCGCCGAACGTGCGGCCTTGAGCTCGGTCGTCGAGGAGGCAGCGGCGATAGCGGCAAGTGCCGCGTGGACCGCAGCATCCACCGCCTCGGGAGAAATCTCGGGAGTGTCAGACACGAGAGACGAGTCTACCGACGGACACAGCCGCCGCCGTTCGTCATCTCGGGGCTTGGCTCGCCGACTGCCTGGCCGCCGCGTTTGCCTCCGCGAGAAGAATCGTCTGATCGGGATCGAGAGGCTTTTGCGGCCCCTTGCCCTTCTTCACGCGTCCGCCACCACTCGCCGTCCGACGTGACACATACCGCGCCACCCATGAGAGCGACAGGTTGATCGCGAGGTAGATCGCGAGCGTGACGATGAACAGTGAGAACAAATAGCGGTTGCCGTAGAAGCTTCCGAGATTGTTGATGTTCGTGCGGATGATCTCGTTGTAGCCGACGATGTACCCGAGCGACGTGTCCTTCAACAGCACGACAAGTTGCGCGATGATGATCGGCAGCATCTGCCTGAAAGCCTGGGGAAATTCCACGAGCATCTTGGACTGGAACTCGCGCATGCCCACGCTCAGCGCAGCTTCCCGCTGTCCACGGGGCAAAGCGACGAGGCCGGCGCGAAGAATCTCACCGATCAGGGTGCCGTTGTAGAGAATGAGCGCGACGACGACTGCCCAGAACGCCCCCGTGGAGGCGATGAGCAGGATGAACAGCATCATCAGCAGCACAGGCATGCCACGAAGGAACTCGATGAGCCAGCCGGTCGGGATGCGCACCCATGCAATGGTCGAGCTCCGCATGAGCGACAGGCCGATGCCGAGGGCGATCGCACCCACGCCAGCTACAGCCGCGGCCTGCAACGTCGCGACCACGCCCTCACCGATGAACCTCCACACCTGCGGGTCAGCGAAGATGTCCCACCGGGATGCGTCGAACATGCCGGGCAGTGTGATACCGCCCGAGTCGCGGGGCGCGGCGAGCAGTGTGTAGATCCAGAATCCACCCGCAAGAATGAGCAGCAATGCCACGACGGACGCGATCATAGAGAATCGGCGCGCCCGGGGGCCGGGCGCATCGAAGAGGACGCTTGTGCCGGTCATCGGCTGACCACCCATCGCTTCTCAAGTCTGCCGGCGAAGATCCCGAGCGGGATGGTGACGACCAAGTACAGTGCGGCAGCGGTGAGCAGAATCTCAAGCACGATGTTTCCGTTGTCGTTGGCCAATTGCCGGGTGGTGGCGAAGAGCTCGACAACGAAGAAGCCACCGGCGACGGAGGTGTTCTTCGTCAGCGCGATGAAGACGTTGATCAGCGGCGGCACGGTCATCCGGAATGCCTGCGGGAGGACGACCAACGAAACGGTCTGGCCAAAGCCTAGGCCGACGCTGCGGGCGGCTTCTGCCTGCCCGATCGGCACGCCGTTGATTCCCGAACGCAGCGCCTCAGCGATGAAGGGCGACGTGTAGTAGGTCAACGCGAGGAAGGCGAGGAAGAGGTACGGTGCGCGCACACCCAACATCGGCAAAACGAAGGCCGTGAAGATGAAGACGAGAGTCAGGGGCGTGTTGCGCGCGACTTCTACCCAGAAGGCGGCGAATCCGCGTAGCGATGCCACGGGCGAAATTCGCATCGCTGCGATCAGGGTGCCCAGGATGAGCGACGCGACGCCAGAGACCGCCAGCAGGAGGAGGGTCACCCCGAAACCCTCCATGAAGATGGGCATCAAAGACCACAGCTGTTCCATTCCGCCTCCTCTCAGATCAGTTGGTGGGTCGTGCAGTTCTTGCGGGAGCCGGATGCCTCGGCCCGAGTGATCGGGCCGAGGCATCCGTCCCGATTACTCAGTAGCGGTCGACAGCGGGCGCATCGATGAACGGAAGAACGGTTCCTGCCGTCGCGTCCCACGCGTCCTGGTAGCGACCGTCTTCGGCGGCGGCTTCGAGCACGTCGTTGATCCACATGCGGAAGTCGGTGTCATCGAGTGCGAGACCGATGCCGTACGGCTCATCGGTGAAGGGCTCTCCGACGACCTTGAACTCGCCCTCGTTCTGAGCGGCGAGCCCAGCAAGGATGACGTTGTCAGTCGAGACGGCGACAACGTTGCCGTTGCGAAGCGGCTCGAGGCAGTTGGAGTAGGTATCGGTGAGGATGACATCTGCACCCAGCGCCTCGAGGTTCGCCGCAGGCGTCGAACCGGTCACCGAACAGACGGGCTGCCCGACCAGGTCGTCTTCGTCCGCGATGTCTTCGTTGTCGGCGAGCACGAGGATGGACTGGCCAGCCATGTAGTACGGACCGGCGAACGAAACAACTTCCTTGCGGGCGTCGTTGATCGTGTAGGTCGCGATGACGACGTCGACCTCGCCGCTCTCGATGAACGGTTCACGGTTGGCCGATACGGCCTCTACCCAGTTGATGTCGTCTTCGGCAATACCGAGCTCGGACGCGATGATCTTGCCGATCTCGACATCGAAGCCCTCGGGACCGTTGGGACCGTTGAGGCCGAACAGCGGCTGGTCGAACTTCGTGCCGATGGTGATGCTGCCGGCCTCGTTGAGCGCGGCCATGGTGGTTCCCGCCTCGAAGCTGACCTCTTCGGGCTCCGGAGCCATGGACTCGTCGCCACCGGCGTCGCCTCCGGACGCGCATCCGGCGAGCGCAAGCGCTCCGACCGCTGCGAATGCGAGAAGACTGATGCGTGTTTTCTTCATGTCCTGCCTGTCCTTTGCTGTGTCGGGTCGCTTCGTAGGCGACCCCTCATTTCCGGTTTCCTGGCCGCGGTGCGGCGGCCAAGGTTTGGTGGGCGAAGCGCTCAGTGCTCGAGGATCTTCGAGAGGAAGTCCTTCGCTCTGTCGCTCTGCGGATTGGTGAAGAAGTCTTCGGGCTTGGCCTCTTCGACGACGGCGCCGCCGTCCATGAAGAGCACGCGGTCGGCAGCCTTGCGGGCGAACCCCATTTCGTGGGTGACGACGATCATCGTCATGCCCTCGGCGGCGAGACCGATCATGACATCGAGGACCTCGTTGATCATCTCGGGGTCCAGCGCGCTGGTGGGCTCATCCATCAGGATCAGCTTCGGGTCCATGGCGAGCGATCGGGCGATCGCGACGCGCTGTTGCTGGCCCCCCGAGAGCTGCGCGGGCATCTTCGATGCCTGGTTGGCGACACCGACACGGTCGAGGAGCGCCATCGCCTTCTCGTCGGCAGCCTTCTTTTTCATGCCGCGGACCTTGATCGGGCCGAGTGTGACGTTCTCGAGTACCGTCTTGTGCGCGAAGAGGTTGAACGACTGAAACACCATGCCGACGTCGGCGCGCAGAGTTGCCAGACCCTTGCCCTCTTCAGGCAACGGAACACCGTCGATCGTGATCGAACCGGAGTCGATCGTCTCGAGACGATTGATGGCGCGGCACAGGGTCGACTTGCCGGATCCTGAGGGACCGATCACGACGACAACCTCACCGCGAGTCACAACGGTATTGATGTCGCGCAACACATGGAGTTCGCCGAAGTGCTTGTCGACCTTCTCGATTACCACCAGCGGTTCGCCCCTGCGGACGTTGATGTTCGAGGTCCGCGGCGCAGCCGCAGTGTCATCCGGTGTCGCCATGCCCCCACGCTAGGGGGACGTGGCCTCCGGCGCACGGAGGTTGTCGACACCTTTACCGAGTTGTAACGCGTTCGGAATGACAGCGGTCACGGTGTCGCGCGCTGAGCGAAGGCACTTTCGTACAGGCACACGCTCGCCGCGGTGGCGAGATTGAGCGATTCGGCCCGGCCATAGATCGGCAGACGCAACGCCAGATCGGCAAGTTCCAGCGCCTCTGATTCGAGCCCGCGCGCCTCGTTTCCGAACAGCCAGGCGGTGGGTTCTGCCAGCAGTGCGCGCGAGGCGAGAAAGTCTTCTCCCTCGACGTCTGCTGCGATGACGCGGAGCCCTGCCGACCGCGCGCGGTCGACCGTAGAGGCGAGATCCACGCCGACCGCGACGGGAAGGTGGAAGAGGGATCCGGTCGAGGCGCGCACAACCTTGGGGTTGTACGGATCTACCGTCCGGCCAGTGAGGACCACAGCATCCGCCCCCGTCGCGTCGGCGGCACGGATGATGGTTCCGAGATTGCCGGGGTCGCGCACCTCTTCGCAGATCACCACGAGCTTGGGCGAGTCCGCGAACACGTCACGCACCGAGGTGGGAGTTTGGCGGGCGACCGCGACGATGCCCTGAGGCGTGACGGTGTCAGCCATCGCGTCGAGCACGGCCTCGCTCGTGAAGATGACCTCGAAGCCGGCATCGCGAGCGGCGTCCCGCACATCGGGATGCCGCTCCATCGCGGTCGGCGTCGCGAAGATCTCGATCACCGACTCAGGGCGGTAGGCGAGCACTTCGCGGGCAGCCTGCGGGCCCTCGAGCAAATAGAGCCCGGTCTCTTGACGCGCACTTCGTTTGGTGAGCTTCGCCACAGCGCGGACGCGTGGTGAGCGGGGGTTCTCAAGCACGAGTTCAGTCTAGAGACAGCAAAGGCGCCCTCTGAGGAGGACGCCTTTGCGGAATGAGTTCGACTACGCCTTGGGAGCGTTGACGTTCTCGGGGAGTGCCTTCTTTGCCGTCTCAACGAGCGACGCGAACGTCTTGGGCTCGTTGACTGCAAGCTCAGCGAGCATGCGCCGGTCAACCTGGACGCCGGCAAGCCCGAGGCCCTGAATGAAGCGGTTGTACGTGAGGCCGTTCGCGCGGCTGGCAGCGTTGATGCGCTGGATCCAGAGGCGGCGGAAGTCGCCCTTGCGCTTGCGGCGGTCACGGTATGCGTAGACGAGGGAGTGGGTGACCTGCTCCTTGGCCTTGCGGTAGAGACGCGAACGCTGTCCGCGGTAGCCGGAGGCGCGCTCGAGGATGACGCGACGCTTCTTGTGGGCGTTTACTGCCCGCTTTACTCTTGCCATTTCTTCTGTTTCCTAACGTGCGTCGATGCTCAGATGCCGAGCAGCTTCTTGGCCTGCTTGGCGTCACCCGGAGCCAGGACCTGCTCCTGGTTGAGGCGGCGCGTGCGGCGGCTGGACTTGCCCTCGAGGTTGTGGCGCATACCGGCCTGCTGCTTCATGAGCTTTCCGCTGCCGGTTACCTTGAAGCGCTTCTTGGCGCCCGAGTGGGTCTTCTGCTTCGGCATTTCTCTTCCTTCGTTGTGTTTCCCGCGGGGCGGGAGCTGGTATCTCGCCGGAGCGAGAGATCGTGGGTCCTACTCGGCGTCAGCCGCTTCGGATTCCGAGGTGCCGGTACGGGCGGCGCGAGCCGCTTCCTTCGTGGCAGCACGCTGGGCGTTCTGCTCGGTCTTGACCTCGGACTTGTTCTTGTGGGGGGCAACCACCATCACCATGTTGCGACCGTCGATCGTGGGGTTGGACTCCACGGTGCCGAACTCGGCAACATCTTCGGCGAACTTGCGGAGAAGCCTGACGCCCTGCTCTGGACGCGACTGCTCGCGACCGCGGAACAGGATCATGGCCTTGACCTTGTCGCCCGCCTGAAGGAACCCCTCGGCACGCTTCAGTTTGGTTATGTAGTCGTGAGCTTCGATCTTCAGTCGGAACCGAACCTCTTTGAGGACGGTGTTCGCTTGATTG